>NZ_CP136624.1:0-2784166 GCF_032917945.1 Bradyrhizobium sp. sBnM-33 | reverse complement strand
GACCCATCGAGAGGTGAGAACAGGAGCAGGCGCGCTTTTCCCTTGAATGGGCGGTAGGTGATTTCGAGCTCCAGATAAGGACCCCGAGCCGTTGCTTCGCTCAAACAGATCAGCTGCAACTTCTGTTGTGTCAGACCCTCTAGTTGATCGAGCAACGGATCGAGTGCAAATTCGACGAGGAGCGAACGAGTGGGCTCGGCAGGTAGGCCAAGCTCACTTTGCACCGTCGCGATCAGCCCTTCTACAACCGGACGGGCCAACGATAAGATGATTGTTTCATGTCCGATGGCCCAAACGCAGTCGAGCATCGATACGGCACACGGCTCCGGCTCCCAGACCAGCCGTTCCATCCGTACGGATAGCGGCTTATCGCGGAGACGGCTTTGCAGAGGCTTGCGGGCAGCCGCGATCTCGTTGAGCCAAGAGACGACCGCAGGGGACAGGGTTAGCGCCGGTTTAAATCCCGATTGTTCACCCGTAGCCATGGTCACAGGCGCGTCTACAAGACAAGGCGCCTTCCCTAGCATAGAAGAAGCCATCAGATTCAGTAGCTAGCCGTGTGAGTACGCGAACCACTGCGATACCGAAGCAAAACCTCATCATCGGCCTCCATCTCGGCTTCCGCCTCTGAATGGGCATCACTCGCGCGCTGAACGTCGCCTTCAATTTTCTGCCATTTGTGACTCGCCGCCGAGCACTTGGTCAAAGTGGTCCGCGCATCGAAGACCGCCGTCTCGGCACGCTCTTGAGCGGCGCGCGCTTCCTCAAGCGTTCGGCGTGCTCCTGCGATCTCAGTTTTGAGCCGTCCAATGACGATGTGACAGCGACGATCGAGCTCTTCGACAGATAGCGAATCAAAAGATGCCAGTTCTCGGTAAAGCTCCGCTTCTAGCGCCGCTTGGTTTTTCTCGGCCGTTGCAAGATCCCGGACAGCTTGTTCCACCGCTTGAAGCGCGGTGCGGCGCTTGGCCTCCATGTTGTACACCTCACGAAGGGCGCTCCGCTGTCTCATGTCCTTCACTAGCCGCAATTTCGAGGCATGGACGCGATTCACGCGGTCAGACGTGACATCCATGTGACCGTCTCCTCAAAGCTTGACGCCTCGTCTCCGCCCTGACGCAGGAATTTCCGCAACTCCTCGATCGAATTGATTGCCCGGTCTGTCAGAGGATCACTGCCTTGTTTATATTCGCCAACCTTCACCAAGAACTCGGCCTCGCCGTAGCGGGAGAGCAGATCACGGAAGAAGGAAGCCGCCTTTCGATGCGACACAGAGACGACCGCATTCATCACGCGGCTGCGGCTTGACAATACGTCAATAGCTGGAAAATGCTCGCGCGCAGCCAAAAGGCGTGAGAGAACAACGTGGCCATCAAGAATGCCTCGTGATTCTTCGGCGATTGGATCACCCGAGCCGTCGCCTTCGACAAGCACAGTATAGAAGGCCGTGATCGAGCCGCGCTCGGCCATGCCGGCACGCTCCAACAGGCCAGGAAGCATCGCAAAAACCGATGGCGGAAAGCCGCGCCGCGTCGGCGGCTCTCCTGCCGCAAGGCCAATTTCGCGCATGGCGCGGCTAAAGCGCGTCAATGAGTCCATCATCAGGACGACGCGAAGTCCTTCATCACGAAAATATTCGGCGACTGCCGTCGCCATGTGAGCGCATTGCGCTCGTTCCATTGCCGAGCGATCGGAGGTCTCAACGACAACGACGGTGCGGCGAAGCGCTGCCTCACCAAGGTGCTGCTCGATGAATTCCCGCACTTCACGACCGCGCTCACCGATCAACGCGACTATGGTGGCGTCGGCAGCCGCGCCTTTTACGATCTGCGACAGGAGCGTCGACTTACCGCACCCTGGGTCTCCGTAGATGCCGATCCGCTGCCCCTCGCCACATGTTAGAAGCCCATCCAAGACACGGACGCCGAGTGGCAATGTTCGCTCGATACCGCGCCTTGTCATGGGGTTGGGGGCCTTGCCGCGCAGCGGGCGAGTTTGAGCGGCGTTGATTGGACCCTTTCCGTCGATCGGACGGCCGAAGCTGTCGATCACCCGGCCAAGCAAATCGGGGCCGACCGGAACTTCATGCATTCGTCCGGTCGCGACCACTTCTGCTCGGCTGGATAAGCCCGCCATGTCACCAATGGGAGTGAGCAATACCCCATCTTGCGATAGGCCGATCACCTCGGCCTCGAGCGACCATCCGGTGCGGGGATCCTGCAACAGGCAAAGCTCCCCTATACGCGCCTCTGGCAAGACGGCATGGAGCAAGGTGCCGACCGCCCGTGTGATCCGCCCTCGTACAGCACGCGTGTCGATATGCTTTGCTGTAGATTTCAGAGACGACAGCGCGGCGTGCAGATTCCTCTCTCCCGCCGCATCGGTGGCTGATGTGGTCATGGCCCGTCTTCCTTTGATGGCAAACCCAGGCCAAGACGTAGAGCCCGCAGCTGCGCGGCAACTCCAATGTCTACATTGCCAAATTCGCTCCACAACACGCACTGCTCTGTCGTTAGAGCCGGATCCGGAGCAACCCGCACTTTCGGCCGGCCCTCCTGTCCATCGCACGTAGCGAACTCGCGCGCTAGCGCATCGGCTTTCAGAGGAGAGACATGAAGGCAAATTTCCGCGCTACCATATTTTTGCTCGATCGCGTTACGAACGGTCCTCACCAACATCTCGCCTGGATCAAACGCGCCCAGAAGATCGCTCACGATCTCCATGACGAGCTGCGGCAACTCCTGCTCCAGAATGGCTTTTCGCTGCGCAAGTGCGGAAGCAGCCTGTGCAATCAGCCGAGACATTTCCTCGGCGCCGCTCTTGAAGCCATCCGCACAGCCGCGCGCCCGCTCCCGCTTATAAGCTGTCCGTCCCCAGCCGCGAACGCGTTGCAGATGCCGCTCGGCAGCCGCGCGCGCCTCTACGGCATCGCACCAGATCCCGATCTCGGCCGCCGATATGAGAGGCCCGAGCGGCCGTATCTCGGGGGCCACCGGCGGCGCTGGGTCATCAGCTGTCATGCCGTGGCGTCTCCCTCGACAAATGGGCTATCACCAAGGAAAGCACTGGGCCCGCGGCATTGCGGTGTTCGGCCGCTGGATTCTCGGCAGCAGTGCCCATGGGCAAGCGTAACAGCACGCGCGTGCGATCAAGTGCCGAGGCTTCGTCGAGCCAAGCACCTAGGCAGGCATGGCCATCGTGTTCAATCTGTTGCGAAAGTTGCTCCGGATCAGCGGTAGCGGTGATTGCGACCGCGCTGGCCAAGTTCCGGATACCGAAAGCGTGCGCTTCTGCCCCGATACGCCCGAGCAGAATCGCGAGATGCTGCTTTGAGACGAGCTTTAGGAGCGAGCCAGCATGCCAGATACTGCCGGCAAGCAAAGCAGCCCTATTCGGATCATGGCCGAGCAGAAGATCAGTTCCCCAGTTACGGCCGTTGGAGTCCATTTCATTACCAAGCAGCATTTCAGCAAGTCTTACCTGCAGCCTTGAGCTCTTCTGTAGCCGGACCAAAGTCGAAGCCGACAGCCGCCCGTCAAGACGGGCAGCAAATCGGGTCAGATGGGTCGAGGCAGCAAGCTCGCGCAGCCCCTCAGAGGTCGATTCGGACATCGTATGAGAACCGGAGCATGGCAGCGGTATGGGCATCTGCGCACTCCTATGCCTTGTCGGAGGTGATCTTTTTACCGGGAGGCGGGATAGCGGGCGTGTTCGAACGGTTGCCAAGTCTGGATCGCGCGCGCGACTGCTGGGCGCGCTGATGCATACGAGAGCCCAGGAATATGTAGCACAGAAGGCCAATCGCAGCGCCGCCCCCTCCGATACCGGCCGCAAGTAGCGGGTCTGAAATGGATTTGGTCGACTGAGCGGACGCAGCTCGCGGGGCAGGCTGCTCAAGCGGAGCCCGCTCAACCGGCACAAAGACCACCACCACCTTGTCATAGGATAGGCCCTCGATGCTGTTGGTGACCAGCATCTTGATCTGCGGTTGCAGGAGCGAGAGCTTTGCATTGGAGTTATGTCGAATGAACACCGACGCTGAGGACGGCATCGTGTCCTGGCGCAATAGATCATTTTTTGGCAAAACAACGTGGACACGCGCGGATATGACGCCGTCGATATCGCTAATCGTGCGCGACAATTCTTCGCTCAGGGCATAAACGTAGCGGGCGCGCTCCTCGATCGGCGAGGCAACCAGGCCCGATCCTTTGAACACCTCGCCGAGGTTCTTGAAAGGGTGGCGCGGCAACCCTTCGAGATTTAGCAGCTCAATCGAAAAGGCTAGCTGCTTCTCTTCGACCTGGATCGTGCTGGTCCCGTCCTTGGCAGTAACACGGACCGCATCGACTCCCTTGCTAAGCAGGAGAGCAAGCATCTCATTGGCCTCGCGCTCCTGCACTTTGGTGTAGAGATCGGCCTTACAGCCAATCAAGGGGAGGAGAAGCGATAGCACGGCAAAAACACGCAACCACTGACCGGATAGGCGGGCATGGCCGTTTTGTCCATAGATGAAAGCAGACGTCAACGAACTCAGCCCGCCGATAGCAATTTGTTCAAAGATGAGCTGACGGCGCTGGTGCTCTTGGACACAAGCGAAACCTCGACGACACCCTTGTAAACGTCCCGCAGACCCGCAACCATCGCGTCGAAGTCGAGCACCCCTTCCGGCTTGCCCGCGGGGCTCGCCCCGACTAGCTGCGACCGTGAAAGCGGCTGAGCGGCCGGCCCAGGTTGAACGGTCTTCGAAATGGCGGTCACACCGCCGCTCGTTGCAGAAGGAATGGGATTGCTCCGATACATCGAAGAGAGAGCCTGGAGCACGCGCTCGCCAGGCGGGCTCGCCTGCACTGCTGCACGCTGAACCTCTGACACCGCAGGAACGGACGCTGCTCTATCGGTAACTGAGGAGGCAGCGTCTGATGTCGAAGCGACATGCAGAAGAGTCTGCTGAAACTGGCACTGCTGGCCGATGGCTGCCGGCTGGCAGAGCCCGGACAGACCGTCGTTAGGCTTCAGAGAGATCGGCGTAGCGCCTAGCGTGATCGAAGGTGTCATTGGTTTGGGCTGCGATGAGACATCGCCCTTGTTAAGAATTGATGGTCAATACCGTAAAGAGGCCAGCTGACCGCAAGCTGACGAACATGCGAGCCATAAGGCCATTTTAAAGATCACGCTTGGCTTCCAATTTGGGCGAAGTCTTAATACTTGTTCTCAGGCCGAAGGGACTTGGGAATGCTAAGCCGACGCACGATCCTGAACATTTTGAACCGAGTTGCGGGCGCAGGAGTTTTCCTTTGCTCCGGGGTACTCACGGCGTTTGGGGCTCCGCTCTCGCTGCCTTCGGCACCTTATAGCTACACGGTTCTGGATCAGGACCTGTCTGCCGCACTGCTGGAATTCGGTAACAACCTCAATATCAGAGTGAACGTCAGCGCGGAGGTGAGGGGTCGGATTCGCGGGCGCATGCCAGATCTGCCACCGCGCGAGTTCCTGGACCGTTTGACCAATCTCTACAATCTTCAATGGTACTACGATGGGCTCGTGCTGTATGTATCTGCTGCAAATGAGGCGCAAAGTCGTCTGCTTGTGTTGAAGCCGATCAGCTTCGATGCATTCAAAGCGGCCCTCGATGCACTCAATATCTCCGACGAGCGCTATCTTGTGAGACCGGCACCAGGAGATGGCCTCGTCCTAGTTTCTGGTCCACCACGCTTCATCGCGCTCTTAGACCAAACGCTCAACGGCCTTGTAGCGGAGGCGCAGGCGCGGCCGCACGCTGCCGTCGAAAAGCAGTCGCGGGAATCGGTGCTGAAGTTATTTCGTGGCTCCTCAACCACGGTCGTTCGCGATGGACGACCGGAAGCCCCCTATTCTTCCGACGCGCCGCGTCAGGACAGCATCGTGCGCGAGCCTGCGCCGGGCCAGAGATGAAATTTAGAATGCGCGGCAGCTTTCGGCGAAAGTCAATGCCGTCTCCATTGGCTCATTTTGAATCCTTCTGATGCTCGTCAGCTTCTCGAAAGCTCACCCTCCTAGCATGAGAGCGCGGATGTCTCGGCGGCGATGCCGTCTATCCACCTCATGCAACGTCGGGGCACCCGATGCTCGGAATAGCCGTAAACCTGGTTGGCGCCATTGTTGCTGGCAGATTGGAGGCTACAGCTCAAGGCGAGAGTTCTCAGCTGTTCTCCGTAGTCGCGATGCAAGTGGCCTTCTTCAAAGAAGGGCTCGAGCCGCTCCCTGTATCAAAGGAGGAACAGGATGGATTTCAACTCAATCGACCCACTGAACACGGACCCACAGCCCGCCTCACTGCCAACGCCCGCGGATCCAACGGGCTTTGAGCACCAGCTGAGCGAGTTGCAAGACAGTCCCCCGCCATATGCTGCGTGGTCGCCAGTGCCGCAGGGGGAAGCCTATTCGCCATATTTGGAGGCCGAGCATCCCTATTCGTCACATTTGAGTTGGGACGATGATCTGCATACGCCGGCTGCGGCCCCCCTGGGCCATTATCGGCCGCCGGCGAAAGTTTGCTGCGGCCCAGCTCGCAGCAGACGATTGCTCAATCGCTGGCGGAAGCCCCAGATTTCGATCAGGATCTGATTTGGCAGAATGTCGAACCCGGTCCAATGCAAGCCGAGCCATCCTCGGCCGCCGGCGACCGGTTTCTGCAGCCCAGCTCGCAGCAGCCGCCTGCTCAGTCGCTCGCGGAAGCCCCCGATAAGGACCCGGTTTGGGAGGAGCTCGAACCCAGGCTGTTACAGGCCGGGCCATCGCATGCCGCGCCATCACAAGCCGGGCCATCGTCGTCCACGGGGGATGCGCCACTGGAACTCGGAAACTTCGTCATGGAAAACGGACGTCGCGCCTACGAGTACTGGGTCTTCTGTCCCCAAACGGCATCGAACGCCCAGCTCAACATGCTAAGAACCGTCGGACTCATGCCGAGCAAGGACTCACCGACAACTTTCTCTATCCTAGGTGTGCCCCACACAGCCGAATGGCGAGAAGAGGATTTTGTTCGTCTCAACCCGTCGCTTGACCCTAGCCTCTGGCCTGGATACTCGGGTGAGGATTCCCCCACCGGGTAGGCGTTTCCACAGCCCAGCTTGCGGCAGAGCCATGCCCTCCCCGCTAAAACGGACCTTTGGGATGCCGCCGATGGCAGGAGCACTTGGCGGTGTCCCTTTTGTGCCGGCGTCGATTATCTTGGCTATGTTGGCCTCGCGCCAAGATGATTGTACGCGGTCAATTAATTATGTGTCACTTTAAGAGATCTGGTCAGGCAGTCGGCGCGGCCAGGACATCCTGGCTGAGACGACGCAGATATCCCCGCAAGCTTCCGGTTCTCAACCGGCAGAGGTTTTTGAAAACACCTCCTGCGTACGTTCCGTCGCATTGACGGCATCGCTTGCCGCGACCGCAGCTGTCTCGGCCGCAAAAAAGAAGTTCAGAGCGCATGTCACCTCACGAATACAAAATTAATTGGGTGTTGCCGGCGTTGCGGCGGATGGCGCGGCGCCTGGCTGTACTGCCGCTGGCGGCGGCGTCGTGGCCGATGGCGCGATGGTCGACTGGGCTGGGGCCGGTGGGGAGCGGCCGACGATGACGCTGAGCAGACCCCGGCCCCACAGCCGCTGCGCCGCCTTCCTGGCATCCTCCAGCGTCACCGCATCGACGAGCGCGCTGTGCTTCTCGATATAGTCGATCGGCAGCTTATCGAGCTGATACTGCAGCAGCGCCCGCGCAAGCTTTGACGAGGTATCGAGCGCCAACATCTGCGAGCCCTTCAGGTACGACTTGGCATTATCGAGTTCCTGCTGGGTCGGGCCTTCCTCAGCCATGCGACGAACCTGCTTTTCGATCTCTTCCACCGTCTCGCCGGCGCGATCGGCGCGGGTGCCGGTATTGCCGACGAACAGTGCGGAATGATCCATCCACAAGAGCGTCTCATGGACGGAATAGGCGAGCCCGCGCTTGTCGCGGACTTCGCGGAACAGCCGCGACGATAGTCCGAATCCGCCGAGGATGTGGTTGACGACATAGGCCGCCATGAAATCCGGCTCGCTGCGGCGGACGCCGGGACCGCCGAAGGTCACGACGGTCTGCGGCACGTCGAGCGGAATGAAGACGCGCTGCGGCGGCTTTGCCGCGACCACGTCGGCTACCTGTGTCAACTCCGCCTTGGCCGGCAGGCTGCCAAAGGCCTTGTCGAGCAATTTTCCGAGGCTCTCTGGATCGAGGTCACCGACCATCGCGATCTTGAGCGTGTCCTTCGCGATCACGCGGCGGACATAGTCCTTCAGATCGGCGACGTCGATTTTCGGCACGCTCTCGACCGTGCCTCCGGCCTGGCGAGCATAAGGATGATCGTTAAAGGCGACTTCAAGGAACTTGCGATTGGCGAGCGTTGAAGGATTCGTGGAGTCACGCCGAAGCTTCGCGAGCACCGCGGTACGGATCCGTTCGACATCGGCCGCATCGAGACGCGGCGAGGTCAGCGCCATTCGCAGCAGGTCGAAGGCCTCGTCCCTGTTGTCCTTGAGCATGCGCAAGGAGCCGCGAAACTGATCGCGAGTCGAGTCAAAGCTCAGCTCAATGGCGCGGCGGTCGAGCCGCTCGTGAAAGGTCTTGAAGTCGAGATCGCCGGACCCTTCATCGAGCAGGCCGGCAACCATGTGGCCGACACCGGGCTTGTCGTTGGGGTCCTGGGTCGCTCCGCCGCCGAAGGCGCATTCCATCGCGATCAGCGGGACGGTGGCGTCGTGCATGAACCAGGCTTCGATGCCGCCGGGGGAGACCAGGCGCTGAACTTTCGTGGCGGCAAGCGATGGTGCAGAGCCGGGCGTCGCGATCGCGAGCGAGGCTCCACCGAGGACGGCACGCCGTGTGAAGGAACAGGTCACGAGCGCTTCTCCTCGCGTTTGTGCGCAGAATCCTTGATCAGATAGCCGGTCACCGAGCGTTTCTTGTCGAGCCATGTTTGCGCGGCCTCGCGCACCTGCTCGGGGGTGACGCCCCGGATGCGGTCCGGCCAGCTTCGGATATCGTCAACGCTGAGCCCGGTGGTGAGCGCGCTTCCATACCAGCCCGCAAGCGTCGCCTGGTCATCCTGGGCGTAGATGGCTTCCGCAATCAATTGGGTCTTGACGCGCTCGAGATCCTCGGCGCGCGCGGGATTTTGCGCGAGGTCGGCGATCACCTTGTCGATCGCGTCCTCGATCTGGGCGAATTCGACACCAGGTTTCGGCGTGACAGAGATCATGAATCGCGAGGGATCGAGCGAGGTGCGCTGGTAGTTCGCGCCCGTGCTGCTCGCGAGCTGCTTGTCGATCACCAGCGAACGATAGAGATGGGAATTGGCGCCGCCGCCCATCAATCGCGCGAGCACGTCAAGCGCAGGACTCTCGCCGGCGGCCGCGGTGTGAGCCGACGGCACGAGATAATAGCGGTGTAGGGTCGGCTGCTCGACTCGCGGATCGGATAACGTCACCGTGCGCGGGGCCGCCGCCGTCGGCTCCTGCGGCCGCAGGCGTTTTGCAGGAATCAAAGGATCTGCAGGGATGTCGCCAAAATTTTTCTCCACCATCGTGCGGATGTCCTTGGGATCGACGTCGCCGGCGATGATCAGGATCGCGTTACTCGGCGTGTAGAAGCGCCTGTAGAAGGCGAGCGCGTCCTCGCGGTCGAGCTTTTCGATCTCCTGCCGCCAGCCGATAATGGGGCGGCCGTAGGGGTGGTTGAGGTAAAGCGCCGCCATCATCTGCTCGGTGAGCCGCGCATCGGGATTGTTGGCGACGCGCATGTTGAATTCTTCGAGCACAACATCGCGTTCGGACAGCACGTCCTCATCTTGGAGAACGAGACCGGTCATGCGGTCGGCCTCAAATTCCATCATCTTCGTCAGCTGCTCGCGCGGCACGCGTTGGTAATAGCTGGTGTAGTCCATCGAGGTGAAGGCGTTCTGGTTGCCGCCGACGCGCAGCACGGTCTGGGAGAACTCGCCGGGCGGATGCTTCGCTGTGCCCTTTTTCATCAAGTGTTCGAAGAAATGCGCAAGCCCCGATTTGCCCGGCGTCTCATCGGCGGAGCCGACCTTATACCAAATCATATGAGTCACGACCGGGTTGCGATGATCGGGGATCACCACCACCTGCAGGCCGTTCGCAAGCGTGAAGCTTGCTGGTCGTTCCGAGGTGACTGTGATCTGGGTAAGCACGCTGCTGTTTTCAGGAACGTCCCGGAGGCTAGGATTGCTGCTATTATCCCTTTTGTATTCGACTTTGTATTCGACCGCCAGCGCGGTGGGTGTCGTCAAGGCCATTGCAACAGTGGCCGTGCCTAGCACCTTGGTTGTCACGGAACTCCAATTCTTCATGGCATCGCCTTTGGTCACATCGAGATACACATTCTGCAACGGCCGATCCCGACAAAGCAGAGAGCCGCACGCCGTTGGCAAACAAGGGAGCAAAAGCCGGGCCAATCGCGCCTAATGCTCCCGCGCACGGACCGCTGCGCGGGCAGCTGGACGCAAAACGAAGCGTGGCGCGTGCTTTCTCTTCCGAAAGCCAAAGCCGCACTTGTTTGGTATCCGCCAACATGTTGCGAACACGACGTTGCACACGAAAACGCACAATAACTCGCCGCCTCGCGCTTGCCTAAATCCTGCGACGCCACATAATGGCGCCTTGATCTCGCGCCAGAGGCACTGCTCCGCCGTTTCGTGGCCGCGCCGGCGCCCGCCAGGAGACATACAAAGCTTGTCGCGGCGCCGCCGCACCAGGAGTACCCGGCCGCGCTTCGACGCGACGAGCTTTGACGATCTTGCCATTTCTTCGATCCGAATGACCCGAAATGTCCTAGCGTATACGCGACAAGATCATGTGGAAGGTTTCAGGCCCGGCGAATTTTGTCCTGCACCTCGCACCGCACCTTGAGTTCAATCAGCTCGCCCTCCAGCACCAGCCGCTGCGCCGTTCAAGCGCTACTTTAGCGACCTGCGAGATCAGGTGCTCGGATTGCATCGAGTTTCACGTCCCTCCTCGGCATCACAAACTATTGGCTCCGGCAATGATGACGATCACGTAGTTCATTCTTTGCCCGACCGTGCTCCACCGGTTCACGCAGCGTGTCGGCCGCCATCGTCTTCTTCCCCCACAACTTACGTAGGTGCTTGAGCGCCTCAGCCAATTCGGACGCACCCTCTTGGCGGCCACTGCCGAGAGCTGCCGTCCTGCAGGAGGAGCTCTTCTAAACGAAACAGGCTTTTCGGATTGCCGGCGTGCTAGCGTCCACCGAGACCGTCTTGCCCCACCTCAAACTCTTCTCCGGCCAGCACTAGGTGTTTAGTCCCGGCATTTTCTGGAGCGGATTAAGTTTGAATCGTTCTGGCTGGGAAGTCCAGCATTTGCAGATGTATTCGTAGGGCGTGAGACCCTTCAGGGTCTTCAGCCGCCGAGCGCAGTTGTAGGCGTTAATGAAGTCGGCAAGGTGTGCTTCGAGCTGATCGTGTCGATCGTAATGGTAGCGTTGGACGGTCGCTTCCTTGATCGTGCGGTTCATGCGCTCGACCTGGCCATTGGTCCAGGGATGCTTGATCTTGGTTAGCCGATGTTCGATGCCATTCTCTTGGCAGCGCATATCGAACATATGTGTCACGTATCTTGCCGTCGGGCCGTCTGCGTAGCGCGGCGGGAAAGTGAACTGGATCCCATTGTCGGTGAGAACCGTGTGGATCTTGTAGGGGACAGCCGCAATCAGAGCTTCGAGGAAGGCCGCGGCGGAGGTCCTTCCCGTCTTCCTGACCAGTTGCACGAAGGCGAACTTGCTGGTGCGATCGATGGCGACGTAGAGGTAGAGCTTGCCTTCAGCGGTCTGGAGCTCAGCAATGTCGATGTGGAAATAACCGATCGGGTAAGCCTTGAACTTTTTCTTCGGAGGCTTGCTGCCTTCGACCTCCGGCAATCGGCTGATGCCGTGGCGCTGGAGACAGCGATGCAGGGATGATCGCGTCAGATGCGGGATGGTCGGCTGGAGCGCATAGAGGCAATCATCGAGCGGCAATAGCGTATGCCGCCGGAAAGCGACGATGATCGCCTCCTCCTCGATGGAAAGCACGGTCGATTTGGCTTCCTTCGGGCCTGTCGGGAGATCGGCGACAGTCTCGCGCTCCTTCCACTTCGCGACGGTCTTCTGGTTGATCCCGTAGCGCTTGGCGAGCGCCCTCAGGCTCTCTTGACTATTCTGTATTGCTCGACGGACTGCCTCCGTCGTGGTGGCGCAGCCGTGTAAAACTTGTCCCATAGCGCATCCTTCGAATCGTGCGATAAGAATGCACCATCAAAGCTCGGGACTAAACACCTAGCTCTTCTTTGGCAGACCCCGACGCCTCACCTGACGGAAGCATCGATGTGGTCTCCAATGGCTCATCATGAAACGCACTGAGCCTCGTCAGCTTCTCGAAAGCTAACGTTGCTAGGATGAGAGAGTGGTTATCTACAGGCGGTGTTACGAACATGAACGCAGGTGCACCCGATATCGGAGCAACGGGAAGCAATAACGGTGCGAATTTTGACGGAACCGAAGGGGCCGATGACGCCAACTCGCAGGCCGCGCAACAACGCAAAGCTTTCGAATCGGCACTTGGCATGATCGCAATGCGAATTGTCAGCGATGCGCAGGCCGATCTAGACTCTGTCATGGACGACACAGAAGAGGATGTTTGACTCCGCCCCGTCGAGTCGGGAACAACGAGCGGCACACGGCACATCCAAGCAACGGTGAGAAGAGAGAAAGGAGAGGAGCTTCTCCGCAGCTGGAGGATCCGCACCACAATAGTGTCTGATCGTTCTGATCGGTTGCGGTAAGCTTGGCGTGACAGTCCTTAGGGTTCTTGTCGCTCCGGGCCACTCCGGTCATCCGCATCTCGGTAGCCCAAGACGTCTGGCTCACATACCTAACGGACGCGCCTCGCTTCAGGCAATCGCGCATTTACAAACTTGCACGTCATAAGGTGTCTTATACGGGTGAGAGACCGAACAGGATCTTCCTCTCCTCGCGCGCTGCGTAGCGGCTGGACGCGCCTAACGACTCGGCGCGTCGCTCTTGGCCGTAAACCCGATAAATCGCGCATTCCTGCCGCCTGGCGTTCGCCGCCATAGCGCATCCGGCCGCCGAGGCCCTCTTGTCAATCAATCGACCTTGCAATGGAACTACTGGTAGAATCCTGTGCATCGTCGACTTGAGGTTGGACCAACTCTCGCTGGTTGAGACGCCCCCACTCGTCCAGTCGTGCCTTCGTTGCAGACTGTTACCGGCAGAGATATGACAGCCAGATCATCGATAGCGTGAGAGCGCGGAATACGCATGAGTATCCCGAAGCGAGGCGCTTCCCTGCGCACTCGCGCTGAGGAGCATGGGAGAGCGGGCGACAGCGCCCGCTCCCGTTATTTTGAACTGTGCTCAGATCGGCCTTACCCGGCAGCCCGCTCATTGGCGTCAATGCTCGCCTGGTTGACCCGCCATCCGGACCTATCGACCCACCCTTGACCTTGCTCATATATCGTCTGTGCACCATCCGCCGTAAGCTGATCGAGGGTTCGGCCAGCATTGGACTGCGTCACCTTCAGATTGTTGGCACCGTCCCTCTTGTCACCGAGTCCCTCGACAACCATAGCGTTGTCGCCATTCGTGATGGTGAGCTTGGACGAAATGGTTCCCTTGCCGTAGTCGACCGTATCCACGGTGATCTTCGTGCCATCATCGAGTTGCAGGGTCATGCCTTTCTTGAAATCAAAGTCGTCCTTGCCGTCTCCATTAGCATCGACATGAGGGTCGCCATGAATCTTCGAGACATGGCCGGTTTCTTTGTTGCGAACACTCCAGGTGCCGTCCTTCTCGTCGGCCGTGATTGTATACTTGTCGCCAAGGTGTATCGTTGCCTTGCCGTCATGGACCTCATGCGACCACACCGGATTAGTTTTAGGTGGCGGGCTCTGGTTCACCGCAACTGGGGTCATCGACGCAGGCGGGGGAGGAGGAACGAAAACTGGCGTGTAGTAGTACAATGGAGTAGCGAGCGGCGGAGGAGTGTACTGGGATTGGGAGCCGGCGCCCGGGGCGCGCCCCTCTTCACCAGCATCGATACTCGCCTGGTCCACCTCACGCCCGGCGCCGTCGACCCAACCCTGACCTTGCTCATGGATCGTTTGTGAACCATCGGCTGTCAGCTCATCGAGAGTGAGGCCAGCATTAGACTGCGTCACCTTCAGATTGTTGGCACCATCCTTGTCGTCACCGAGGCCCTCGACAACCATGGCGTTGCTGCCATTCGTGATGGTGAGCTTCGATGAAATGCTCTTGCCGTTGCCGTAGTCGGCCGTATCCACGGTGATCTTCGTACCATCATCGAGTTTCAGGGTCATGCCCTTCTTGAAATCGAAATCGTCCTTCCCGTCCCCATCAGCATCGAAGTGAGGATCGCCGTGGATCTTCGTGACATGCCCGGTCTCGTTATTGCGGACAGTCCAGGTCCCGTCCTTCTCGTCCGCCGTGATTGTATACTTATCGCCAAGGTGGATCGTGGCCTTGCCGTCATGGACCTCATGCGTCCACACCGGATCAATTGAGGACGACGAGCTTTGGTTCTGCGCGACCGGCGCGAACGAAGGAGGCGGCGGCAGGGCGAGAACGGAAACGTGGGCCCGACTGCGTACGGCGTGAGCGACGACGGCCGGACCATTTACCGGCAGGTACTGGTAGGCCCCAACCGGGACGCCGGCAGTGCCGGCGTACTGCCCCATCACCACGTTGAACATTGGAGCGGCGGGCACGCCTTCAGGCACTAGCCCTACCGCCGGATTGAAGCCGCCCACCACGGGAAGATACGCCATTTTCATTCACTCCTATTGCATTGAAGGAAGCGACAGACTGCGAGGACCACCCGCACAATCAACTTGGCACGTTGCGCCGAGGCCATTCAAAAACCAATCCCACGTCATGACCAGCAGCAGGCCGCCCTCGCGTTTCTTGTTGCAGGTGACAACAGCCTTGATCGGCGGACCACTTCTCTTACCCTTGCCTTCGGCAATGCGGGCCTCTCACGTCGAGCGCATCCAAGTCGCAGGAAGTTTATCCTGAGTACCTGTCGAAAAGCTGACGATAAGATAATCGCCCACCAGCACATCAGCTTTCGGATCATCTGAATGTTGAGAGCATGTGATCGCGACGAATCGCTCTTCGTGATGGGCGTCGGAACAACGACATCTTGGGACGCGCGGCCAGCAAGCGTCCACGCTCTCTAAAGAACGTCGGCCGAGCCTCTCGCGTGAATGCTCCAGGCGGTCTTTCGGTGCCTTAGAGAACCGACACATTTCCGTGAGAGAAAAAGTTGGGCCACCACGACTCATTCCGCGGCCTTTCTGAGACTCGTCAGCTTCTCGAAAGGTAATCCTCTTAGGATGAGAGCGCTGATCTCTAGGCGACGAGTCGTCTATTGATCTTAGTGGAGATGAACACAGGAGAATGCGATGATTGGAGAAATGATCGGAAGCGCGGCTGGTGGATGGCTCGGTGGACCGTCGGGAGCGGCAATTGGTTCCGCTGTCGGTGGAGTACTCGACCAAGCCTTCGAGAAGGTTATTCACAGCTTGGAGCCTGAGAAGGCTGATGCTGACAAGGTCGCCAAGGACAATGGCCCTGCCGCAGGAAGCACCCCCCAGTGTAACCACGGCAACGGCGAATTGACTCTCTTGAATGGCCCGCCAGGCGCGCATGTAATGATTTCATTTCCTGCCGTCGTCACGCCAGTTGGTTAGGCGTGAGGCAGGTCATCAGTAGCAGTAACTTCCAAACAGAAAGGTGAGTCGATATGGTTTCTCCCGTTGGCCGTTTCCCCACTCCGTCTGAAGTCCCTACGAATCAGCAAACCGGGGCTGGCGATTTCGCGGCGCAGCTCGCCGAGCTCGAGCGTGTTAGCAAAGAAGCTCAGGCCAATAGCATCGTGATGCGCAGAATTACGACTGAGCTCTCGTCCGAAAAGAAGGTTGCCGACGAGCGCGTGAGTTAGCGCTGCAAGAGGGGCTCACGGCCGCTTTTTTCGCGTGCTGGATGCTCTCTACAGCCTGACGAATTCGGAACCAGCCGTACGGCAACGCCGTACGGCTTCTCGTTGCTCAGGGAGCCTCTCCGTGAACGAACCGGCCTCCGTTGATTTCGAAGTGCTATCAGGGCTCTATTCCGGGGTGACCGGTGAAGCGCCCGTCGGAACGAGCCTTATCGGAAGTGGCCTCGATGCCGATATCGTCTTCGTCGACCAGGGGCTCGAGCCGAATCACTTCCGTCTCACCCCCCTGCACGATTCGATGGAGATCGAGGCTCTAGCAGCCGGAGTCAGCATAGAAGGAAACGGAGATATTGCCGTAGGCAAGCGGGTTGTTATTTCTCTTCCTGCCGTCGTTCATGCGGGCACGATGTCCATTCGCTGCACACAGGATTCGGAGCAAGGATCAATCGGCCTGTCGCGTGTCTCGATAATAGCAGCCGCCTTGGTCTTGCTGAGCTCTGTCGGGATCGCCACTCTTGCAGTCAGCTTCCTCTTTGACGGCAGTGCCGGTGCACTGAGCCCCGATGCGCCCCCTGTCGCCGCATTTCCACCGAAGCTGACGCTCAACGGTCCTGATGATCGCCCCCTCCATGCGGCCGCCGAACAGCTGCAAGAGGAGGTCAACAAAGCGGGACTTCTCAATATCAAGATCGGTCCTGGGCCAGGTGTGGTCAGCGCCGAGGGCACCGTGACGCCTGCGTCAGTCAGTAGATGGCAGAAGGTTCAGCAATGGTTCGATCAGCATACGAACGGATCGCTGACACTCGTAAATGGAGTGGTCGTGAAGGAGGATAAGCCGCCCTCCTCAATTGCTGTCCAGGCGGTGTGGCGCGGAGCCCACCCCTATCTTCTTATTGGTGGCCAAAAGTACTTCGTGGGCGCGCTGTTGAACGATGGATGGACGGTCGATCGTATCGAGACGGGACGCGTACTGCTCAGCCGGAATGGACGGCTTGCTGCTCTTCCCTATTAGAGCTCCACCGCCGCAGGAAAGGAGAACGTCATGACCAAGCTGCCCCAGCATCCTGTCGGACTTGGCACCTCTTCGCAAAGGCTCAACACGCACGACCATGAGCCAGCGAACAAGCCGGCCCTCCCTCAAGTCCATAATTTAGGGATCCATGGCACCGATGGCGGTGGCGAGAAGAGGCACGGGTCGGTTTGGCCGGATACCGAGGCGCCGGATCTGCCAATCGAGGCCGCGCTTGAGGTAAACGATATCAATGCCGTCTCGCGCGTCAGTCTCAACGAGAGGCGCGTACGGATAGCTGAGATCGATCCCCGTGCAGCACTCGCTTCACTTTATGGCCGCAATCTCGCAACTGGCCTGCTCTCCTTCGTGACACCACGCCTGCGTGACCCGGACGTGCTGCGAGCAGAGAAGCATGGTGTTCTTCTCGAGCGCTTGGCCGATAGGCTATGCGCCGAACCGGAGGCTTCGGCGGCGCGTGAAGGGACCGAAGCCCTGCAGCAGGAGCTCCGGCGGCTCATCCTGCTCCGGCAGAACCAGAACAGTTTGATTGGGGGCTAGCATGATCGACTCGGGCGGAGCGCAGTTCGCCAGTCCACCGCCGCCGGCCGATGCTTCCAAAACCGGCGATGTCTTGCCAATCTCAGGGCAGGAGCGTGATTTGGTCTGCGCAATATCCTTCGTCCACCTTGCGTGTGGACAGAGCGCACAAGCTCTCGCTCTGTTGCGGCTCATTGCCCATGACGATTCGCAAGACGTCGACCTGCTTCGCATTCTTACCTATGCTCTCATCTCGGAGGGCTTTGGCAATGAAGCACTTGCCGTGCTGGATAGACTAGACACGCTTGATGACGAGCCCTCTTCGCGTCTGCCTTTGACGCTTCTCCGCAGTCACGCGCTACGACGGGCCGGCCGTATGGACGAGGCGCGGGCAGTCTTCCAAGACTATGTGTCCCTGCGTGGCAGGACAGCCCCAACGGAACAACAATAAGAATCGTCTCCATGGCAAACCTCCTTCGTAAGCTTATCGTGCGCGCGCCATTCCACCCGGATTTCATGGTCGCGTTCATGCTGCTTCTGGCAATCGCAATGATGATCATGCCGATGCCGATCGTCGTGGTCGACATGCTGATCGGCTTCAATCTGGGTTTTGCCGTATTGCTGCTGATGGTTGCACTGTATCTCAGTACGCCACTGGATTTCTCGTCCTTGCCCGGCGTCATCCTGATCTCTACCGTTTTTCGTCTGGCGCTGACCATCGCGACAACCCGGCTGATTCTCGCTGAAGGAGACGCCGGCAGCATCATTCACACCTTCGGTGAGTTCGTGATATCAGGGAACATCGCGGTCGGCATTGTTATATTTTTGATCGTGACCATGGTGCAGTTCATGGTTCTCGCCAAGGGCGCCGAGCGCGTTGCTGAAGTCTCGGCACGATTCACGCTCGACGCTCTGCCGGGCAAGCAGATGGCTATCGACGCGGAGCTACGCAACGGTCATATCGATCAGCACGAGGCACGCAGCCGGCGAGCCTCACTGGAGCGAGAAAGCCAACTTCACGGTGCGATGGATGGCGCCATGAAGTTCGTGAAAGGGGATGCCATTGCCGGACTCATAGTCATTTGCATCAACATGCTGGGAGGAATCAGCATCGGACTGCTCTCCAAGGGCATGTCCGTCGATGAGGCGTTGCACCAATATACGCTGCTCACCATCGGCGATGCGTTGATTTCTCAGATTCCGGCGCTCCTGCTGTCGGTTACGGCCGCAACCATCGTCACACGTGTGAATGGGCCTTCCAAGCTCAAGCTTGGTGCCGATATCATCAACCAACTCACGGCCAGTACCCAGGCACTGCGGCTAGCGGCCGGCGTCTTACTTCTCATGGGGCTCATACCAGGTTTCCCTTTGCCCCCGTTTCTCATGCTGGCCGCACTTTTTGCCGGGACGAGCTATGTCAAAGGCGGTGTGCAAGGCGCGAACACGGGCTCCAAGACGAGCGCTAACGTTAGTACTCCGACTTCAAATCCAGCGCAGGCTCAACGGCAAACCATACCTGCGGAGGCGCTTCCGGTCGCGGTATTCTTTGCACCTAACCTGGTAAACGCGATTGACAGAGAGGAAGTTGAGCAGCACATCGCTCGCATTTCGGCACTGGTCTCAGCCGATCTTGGCATCACGATTCCCCGCATTCCAGTCCAGGTCGATCAACGTTTGGCCCAATCCGAGTTTAGGCTAGATGTGGAAGGAGTACCGGTTGAACGGGATCGGGTGGATCCGACGCAGCTCGCGCTCACCGACGACCGAGCGAACATTGAATTGAGCGGCATCCCGCATCGGCAAGATCCAGACACCGACCGGATCTGGATCGAACAGAGCCATGCACCGGCTCTCAAAGCGGCCGGGATCGGGCATCACCGTCCGAGCGAAATCATAGCCCTGCGCGTCAGTTCCGTACTGACGCGATATGCGCAGCGCTTGGTAGGCATTCAAGAGACGCGACAATTGCTCGCCCGGATGGAGCAGGAATATGCCGACCTGGTGAAGGAAGTGCTACGCACGACTCCAGTTCCCCGGATCGCCGATGTCCTGCGTCGCCTGCTCGACGAGGGCATCCCGATTCGTAACACCCGGCTGGTCTTGGAAGCGTTCGCCGAATGGAGCGAACGCGAGCAGAACGCCGTCCTGCTCACCGAATATGTCCGCTCCGGCCTAAGACGGCAAATCTGCTATCGCCATGCCAACGCTCACCGTGTTCTGCCCGCCTTTATCGTCGAACGTGAAACTGAGGATGTGATTCGCAGTGCGGTCCGAGAGACCGCCGTCGGGCCGTACCTCGCGCTGGAGGACCGGCATAGCGAGATGTTGCTGTCGCAACTGCGCCAGATTCATTCAGGCATGCCACCAGGTCAGAGCCAGCCCGTCATCCTGAGTTCGCTGGATATCAGGCGCTTCGTCCGCGGCTTTCTCACCCGCAACGGGTTCGATCTTCCTGTTCTGTCTTATCAGGATCTCGCCTCCGATTTCACGGTCCAGCCGGTGGGGTCGCTCAAGCTTACAGGTCCCAAGGAAAAAGCTCCGGCAGGAGAACAACGCAACCTGCATGCCACAAACGGCTAACAGAGTGCAGCAGTCGGTCGTGAGAGGATGGCATGAATTCACCTACAACAAGGTTCGCTGCTCGATTGTATGCGTTCCATCCGCCCTCGGGCTTTACTCTCCTCGCTTTATTCGCCACTCTTGTGCTTGGTGGTTGCGCCAGTCTGGATCAGCAAGCTAGCTCAGTTCAAGAGACGCCGCGGCCAGAGTTGCTGGGCGCCAAGGACATCGATCCTGCTATGCGCGAGCGCATTGCACACGCCCTCCTGCGGGTTTCCGACGAGGAGAGTTTGCGTGAGGCTCTGAAGCAAAAGCCAGACAATGTCGATGCGGCAATCTCGCTTACGCAGGCCCTTCTGGCACAGAAACGCGCGGGCGAAGCACTTGAGGTAGCCGACAAGATCTTGCTTACAGTTCCTGGTAATTTGCGTGCCCTGAATGCAAAAGGGGTGGTCCTCGACGCCGAGGGGCGTCATGATGAAGCACAAGCGCTATATCGC
This sequence comes from Bradyrhizobium sp. sBnM-33, assembly GCF_032917945.1. Lineage (NCBI taxonomy): Bacteria > Pseudomonadati > Pseudomonadota > Alphaproteobacteria > Hyphomicrobiales > Nitrobacteraceae > Bradyrhizobium > Bradyrhizobium sp. sBnM-33. The sequence goes on along the minus strand of NZ_CP136624.1, from coordinate 2,763,495 downwards.
GAGGCTCTCGCAGCGGCCCCAGGCAATCAGATGTTGCGCAACAATCTCGGCCTATCGCTCGCACTTGCTGGGAATGCCGATACTGGAAACGCCAGCCTGCAACCGCTTTCGCACGAGCCGGGTGCGCTGGCCCGTTCGCCATAGCGTGGCCTTCGCGTAGAACGCCGGATCGTACACGCTTAGCGCCTGCGCGTCAGCTCGTCGTCAGCTGGGCTGACTATCAAATTCGCGGTGCCCGACGAGTCTGAACTCAGTGGGAGAATACTTCACGGATAGGAAACCCAATCACCATGTATGGCCGAATCAATAGCTTACCCGGTGCTTCCGACACTGATGAAATGAGACAATCCGCCACCAACCACACGCAATCTGATGCAGACAGCCAGCGCTTTGCGGACATGTTTGCTGGGATGCACATAGCGGCGCCGAGCGCTAGCTCGTCTTCGGGAGCAACACCCTCGTACTCCCTCGTTCGGCGACCTCCTGTGGTGGAGATCACAAGGTCTTCATTCGAGGAGAACGTGAAGGACTGTTTTGGCGATGAAATCCAGCATATCGCCGCGAAACCACAGCGATACTCGCTTCCCATATCCTCGAAAGCCGAACGCACGGCACAAGTTGCTTATGACCACGGCAGGAAATCTGGTTCGGAAAACGCACGCTATTTCAGCTATCAGCTAGGCAACAAGAGTGTTGGACTTCTGCGAACGGAAGGCGGAGCTAGCATGAGTGATGTGTTCAAAGAGGAAAAGGCACGCGCGCGCTGGCGGGAACAGTTTCCCGGACGGACCGAACTCACATCCACGGTGGATTTTCGGGTTACTCATCCCCTTGTCGAGAACGCAGGCGATATTCTGTTGGAACATCAGCTTCGGCTCGACGGCGAACGGCCTTTGCTCCTCTCTCATGCTGTCAACGACGACGCGAAAGCCCGCGCAGCGGCGTTGGGTTTTGTTGAGGTGAGTGACTCGATGATGGTGCTTGACCCTACCCGGCATTCCGACAAGTGGACGAAGAATGATGACGGCGAATGGCAGCGGAAAAACAAGCCTCAATTGTATCTTTCTAAAGCTGAACCCAGTGACGGCAGTGAAACCAGGGGGGCCCAGCGTGCCCCAGATACCATGCCGGATTGGGACGACGATGACTTTATGTAGACTGGTCCGAAGAAGATAGATCATGCGAAGCGAGACCGGATTTGCCAGTGGGTCAGAATACCCGTCTTTGGTGTCCGTCGCCATGCAGCAACTTCAGGATACTCAAGAAGACTCATCGCCTACACGGGCCTCACGCGCGGTAAGCGCTGGTTGTGCTGGTTGGACAAAAGAGCGCGCCGGCTATTCTCATCGAGAGCCGGCAAATCGAGCGGCTATGGTCCAGCGCGAAATCGTCTCAGGGCAGCTCACCACAGGTTCGGTGAGTGCCGCTCCTGATGCGCCCAGAGGCTGTCAAAAGAATGTGTAAGTAGGTTTCTGTGAGTTTACCTTACCGAGGAGACTCACATGAGGACCGAGACGACGATTACACCCTGAACTATTGGATCAACTGCTTGCTAAGTATGAGAAGCCTGAAGACCTCACAGGTGCAGACGGGCTTTTCAAGCAGCTGAAGAAGGCGCTGATTGGGCGGGCGCTTGGTGCGGAGCTAAGTGATCATCTTGGCTACGAGAAGGGGGACCCGGTGCCTTGACAGAGCTTGCTGCCCGGCCACTGTTAGTCCGCATTTCTCACAGAGTTAGGCGCATCGGGGCGCCGAATCAGCGAAGGTTCTTTTGCGAGAAGGACTTTGCGATGATTCGAGGAGCGCCCCGATGCCGACAGAGTGTAGCGCAGACCGGTTTGATTTTGGAAGGGTGGAAGGACGCCTCGTGGAAGCGGCCTTTGACGCTGGACTGGTGACGTCGGATGCCGGCGCGCTGCTTCTGGGCGCGGCCGATCGGGCGATCGATCTGGTGGGGCGTTTTGCGGATTGCTTTCGCGATCATCGCCGGCAGGACCTGATCGAGCACACGGTGGCGACACTGATCGGGCAGCGGGTATTTGGCATCGCGCTCGGCTATGAAGATCTCAACGACCACGACGAGTTGCGGCACGATCCGCTGATGGCGGTGCTTTCGGGCAAGCTTTCGGCCCGGCGCGAGGACTGCGCACCGGTGGCCGGCAAGTCGACGCTGAACCGGCTGGAACTGAGCCGAAACGAGCCTTCGCGCTATCACAAGATCGCTTACGACGCGGCGGCGATCGAGGCGTTGCCGGTGACGCTGTTCCTGGAGGCGCACAAGCAGCCGCCGCGCCAGATCATCCTCGATCTCGACGCCACCGACGACCCGTTGCACGGGCAGCAGGAGGGGCGCTTCTTCCACGGCTATTACGACTGCTACTGCTATCTGCCGCTATACGTGTTCTGCGGCCGGCATTTGTTGGCAGCCAAACTGCGCCCCTCCGACATCGACGCCAGCGCGGGCAGCGTCGCGGAGGTCGAGCGGATCGTCCGGCAGATCCGTGCCCGCTGGCCGTTCGTGCGCATCCTGCTACGGGCGGACTCAGGCTTTGCGCGCGAGGCGCTGATGGCATGGTGCGAGCAGAACCGCGTGGATTACCTGTTCGGGCTCGCTCGCAACACGCGCCTGGTAGCCATGATCGAAGAGGAGCTTGCCACGGCAAGAGCCGCGGCCGAGAAGACCGGCCGCCCGGCGCGCCGCTTCAGGGACTTCCAGTGGACGACGCTTGATAGCTGGAGCCAGGAGCGCCGCGTCGTCGCCAAGGCGGAGTGGACGCACGGCGAGGCCAACCCGCGCTTCGTCGTAACCTCGCTCAAGCGCAGCGAGGCGGGCGCGCGGCAGCTCTATGAGGACATTTACTGCGCCCGCGGCGACATGGAGAACCGGATCAAGGAATGCCAGCTCGATCTCTACGCTGACCGCACCTCGGCTCAGACCATGCGGGCCAACCAGCTCAGGCTGTGGTTCGCCGCGATGGCCTACGTGCTGATCTGTGCGCTGCGGCGCATCGGCCTTGCCGACACCGCCTTTGCCGACGCCACCTGCGGCACCATCCGCCTCAAGCTGCTGAAGATCGGGGCACTGGTGCGCATCTCCTGCCGCCGCATCAAGATCGCCATGGCCTCGGCCTGCCCAGCCGCCGAACAATGGGGCCGTGCTGCCCGTCGCCTGGCCGAAGCCGCCAAGGCCCGCGCCTAGCCGGCCTGACACGCGCCGCCGCGCCCAATCCGCGGCATCATTAAGAAGCCCCAGCGGAGACACACAAACCAAATCGCCCCAGCGCCTTCGGCGCCACGGTCCTCGTCGCCTTCGCGCCGATCCACCAATGGCCGTCGCAAATCAATTGGCCCTGTGAGAAATGCGGGTTAGCCACCATGGGATCGATGACAATGTCCGGCTGATGCAAGAAACGACTACAATTCAACCTTCACAGAGGCCTCTTACACGAAATATCTGACATTCCCCTTTCAAACGGCCGATGGCCTGTCTTTGTTTTTTTTGCGCCCCGTCCGTGGCGATGGACCTTGACGATCGTGGCGTCGACCATGGCGTATAACATGTCCGGCTCGTCCGAGATCGCGCCGAACAGGCGTCCACACGTCCGCCTTCACCCAGTCGCGGAAACGCGTGTACACGCTATTTCATTGGCCGAAAGCGCGCGGCAAATCGCGCCAGGGACTGCCCGGGCGCGCGATCCATAACACCGCCTCAACAAACAGCCGGTTGTCCTTGCCGCTGCGTCCGGGATCGCCCGGTTTGCCGAGACACAGCGGTTCCATCTTCGTCCATTGGGCGTCAGTCAAAAACGAATCGTTCCACCCGAAGCTTGAATCACAACCGAGCCCCGATGAGTATTCCAACAGGCCCAGCGCCTGGATTTGGGACTTTTCATCCACACGGCGCCGAGACGTAGGCTCGCCAGATGCCTTGCACCGTCGACACCGACAGGCCGTTGGCGTTCGCCATGTCGCGCGAACTCCAATGGGTGGCGTTCTCGGGGGCATTTCTCCAGCGTCCGCACGACCACCGCTTCGATGCGAGCGTCGTCACTCGTGCGCGGCGCCCCGGAACGCGGCTCGTCGTGCAGCCCGGCCACGCGCCGCTTCACAAAACGACGCTGCCATTTGCCTACCGTCTGCGTGTCCAGGCCCAACTTGGCCGCCACTTCCTCGTTCTCACCGCTCTCCGCGCAGGTCAGCACAATCCGAGCTCTCAGAGCCAGCGCTAGTACCCACTTTTCATAGAGCGTGAGTCGTGATTCAACATCGGGATGATACCCGAAGCAAGAGAAGTCCAGCTTTCGAAGAAAGATCGCAAGGTGCTTGAGGCATGTTGCCGCTCACCGGTGACATTGCAGCGCGATTTAAAGCGGGCTCGGATCGTTCTGTTGGCGGCGGCCGGGCGCAGCACCCGGTCGATCGCCAAGGAGGTTGGGGTCCAGCCGCGGATTGTCAGCCTTTGGCGGCATCGCTATGCCGATCATGGCCTTGAAGGGCTGCAAGACAAGCCGCGGCCAGGCAAGCAGCCGATCTATACGAAGGCCACCGATAAGCGGATTCTGAAGCTGCTGGATAAGCCGCCGCCGGAAGGGTTCGCACGCTGGACCGGGCCGCTGCTGGCCGGGGCGCTGGGCGACGTTGACGTCCAATATGTCTGGCGGTTCCTGCGCAACCACAAGATCGACCTTGTGGTTCGCAAATCCTGGTGCGAGAGCAACGATCCGAACTTTACCGCCAAAGCCGCCGATGTCGTTGGCCTCTACATCGCCCCGCCCGAGAAGGCCATTGTGCTATGCGTGGACGAGAAGCCTTCGATCCAGGCTTTGGAGCGAGCGCAGGGCTATCTGAAGTTACCCAATGGCCGCGCCTTGACAGGCCAGAGCCACGATTACAAGCGGCATGGCACGACTACGCTGTTTGCGGCGCTTGAAGTCGCCACCGGAAAGATCATCGCGACTCATTCGAAGCGCCGTCGCCGCGTCGAGTTTCTCGACTTCATGAACAGCGTCACCGCGGCTTTTCCGAAACGCCAGCTTCACGTCATCCTCGACAACCTCAACACCCACAAGAAGAACGAGCACTGGCTCAAGGCCCATCCCAATGTGCAATTTCATTTCACGCCGACAAGCGCGTCCTGGCTCAATCAGGTCGAGGTATGGTTCTCGATCCTGCAGGGACAGTCGCTCAGCGGCGCTTCCTTCACAAGCCTTAGGCAGCTCCAGGAGCACATCGATGCCTACATCGACGCATACAACGAAAGGGCTGAGCCCTTCGCCTGGACCAAGAAAAAGGTCCGTCAACGCAGGTTCGAAGGCCGCCGTATCACTCAGCTATGATTCCGGGTACTAGCGCCTTCTTTCGCCGCATTGTCAGCGACTTCAGTTCGGCACGCTCGTCATCGCTCTATATCAGGGGCGCAAGTTGCTGGACCGCGATCAGATCCGCCGTCGCTGTTGCCAGCACGCCATCTTTGGCACAGCGACGCGAAGCTACGATTGCGAACTTGTGACTCGGGACACTAGCACCACGGCATCTTCCATGGAATTGGAGCCACGGTGATTCGGATTTTCTTTGTGCATCCGTGAGAATGCTCTTCGTCAGCTAATTGTCAGCCGGGCCTTCTATCTAGACAGGCTGCGCATTCTCGCCTGTATCGGAGATTGGAATATGACGGGCATTGGCCGACCTGGCAAATCGCACGTTGGGGTTGCTGGAGCCGACAGCACGTGGGGATTGAGCAGTTCGCGCTCGGAGTCTAGTCTTGCCCCTAGGGAAGGCAGCCAACGGTTCGCTTCCGTCGTGGAGCGGATGCGCTCTGGGCCTCAAGATAGAACGGCGCCGGTCGCCAGCCAGCCGCGAACTTCGGGTATGGCAGTTCCCATTTCCTCGACAGGCGACGAGATCAAGGCAACAAAGCGACAAATGGACCGCCTGGTTGAGGAACTTGACGCTTGCCGTAATGCAGCCATGCAAGCGCAGAACTCGTCGGAGGCGCAAGAGCTGATCGACCAGCTCGTCAAGGCAAGCTCAAAAGTTCTGGACTACCGCGCAAGCCTGCCCCCGCATGTAGCGCGTAGCATTCTGTCCGATGATCAGGCTCGCGGACTCCGCGACGAGGCGCTCCATGCGGCGGACCAATGCAACACACTGGCCACCCCGACTATCTACGCCTTGGAGCAGAGCAGGAAGAGTGCGGCCACCGTGCTCGACCGGATGCTCCGATCCAACGCTCCCCCCGACCAGCTGAGCCGAGCGGTTTCCAGTGTGGCGAACCGCTATGCGGCCTGCATGGAGTGGTGGGGAAAGAAGGCATTGCGCTCGGAACGGATGCAGTCCGTCTGCGCCGCCACTGCCAAATTACCAAGTACAACGGCCGAGATGCGGCAGGCCGAAGAGGCCGCACTGCGGCTACACACCGGCTGGGCACTTAATATGAAGTGCATGCATCTGCAATCGCGGGTCGCTCTCGCGCAGGTCATGATTGAGCCGCAGGCGAGCACGTTCGAACCAGCCATGAGGGAAATCCTCATGGGTGAGAACGGGCGGGTGCGTCTGTTGGGAACATTCATCGAGGACGTTTTTCCGGCATTCCGCTCGACGGCCGACGCTGTTCTAAACAGTAAAGGACGCGCGCTCGACGCAGAGCACTGCGCCGTTCTGGAAGGAGTCATGGAGCGGCTTTCGGAATTTGCGTTGGCGTTGCACGACATCATTGCCAAGCTAGGCGATGTCGGAACAGGTGCCGACCTCCCATTGGAACTGTTGGGCCAGATCGTGGAAGGCACGTGGGTCACTGCGCATGAGGTCATGCGCCTCCTGTCACTGCAGCCGAAGACGCCAGCCATCATTGCACCGCCGGCCGACGCTGGGGCTGCGATACCGGCCAACACTACCGGCAGGGATGTAGTGGCCGAAGGCACTACAGCGCGGAGGAAGGGGAAAGGCAAGCGCGCGCCGGCCGCTGGCGCTGGGAGTTCGGCGGCCGGGCGGACGCAGCCTCAGGTCGCTACGGCCGACAACGCCACAGTGCCAGCAGCCAAGGTTCTCGTGCTCTCGGATCTAGGTACGAAGAGCCTCGTGAGCGCGGAGGAGGCGCATGCGAGGGCGTCATCGTCGGCGACGGCACGCTTGGCGATCTGGCAGGCCCCGCCGTCGATCGAGGCACTGACGCAACTCCTCAAGCGGTTGGACGAACTTTTGCAATTCGATCTGTCTGGTCACCAAAGGGCCGTCTCGCAAGCGCGCCAGATGAAACCCGAGGACGCCGACCACGTCGTGGACACCGTAGTTGAGCGCTTGCAGACGCAGGCCGCCGAGATGCAGGCCTGTGTGGCCGCGTTGGAGGAGCCTCGCCGAAGCGGCCTACTCACGCCTGCGCAAGTGCCCGAAGTGCACGACAAGACAGTCCGGCTCAAGATGATGTTGTCCCAGGCGCAGGGGCTGGCCAAGGCTTTGAACGAGCGAAAGGCCACGACCAGGATCGATTGCATGAAAACCTACGCCTTTCCGTCGCAGAAGTACCTTGAACACTTGCGGGCGGCCGAGGAGTTGGCGCCTGCGGATCTACCGCGCGCGTTAAAGGGCGAGCCAGGGACGCTGTTCGAGATCAAGCTGCAACCCAAGGCGCTGCGCAATGGTGCAATGCCGAGTCCGATGTGGGTGCACATCCATACGAAGCGGCCGGTACTTGCGCGGCAATTGGCGACGCTGGATGACGTGGACTTCGCCGCTTGCCACGTCAAGTCCAATGAACAGCGCGGCTACAATCGGCAGTGGCAGAACGCCCGGGCTGCGACGGGTCACGAGAGCGTCGTGGTCCACCGCGGCAAGCTTACGCCTGCGTTCTGTAAGTCCTTGTTGAGCACAGTGCTTGGCGGCCACCCACGCTATCCGCTTGCCGAGGCGGAGCACCGGTCGACGCAGGCCGCTCGACACGGGATGTAGTCGGGGGCGTCTCGCGGTAGAGTGCCGATTGTGGTGACACCATCAGCCAGACCTCCGAAATCCGGAGCCAGCAGGCTGTGATCAGATCATGGGTCTTCAGCAGGCCGGTAGACTGAAAGCTTCCGCTTCGGTTTATAACGCTCGTACCATGCGGCAATCAGCGCACTCGTATCGATGCAGTAAATCTTCTTGGCCATTCCGGTTTAGGGCGCCATGCCAAAGGCCGCCTTTTTCCATTGGAGCAACGGTCGTAACCTTCATATTTAAGAGATCCGCGACATCGCGCAGTGTGAAATATCGATCGTGATAGCCCTGGAAATAAGCTGGGTAAACGTGCGACCGAGCTGACTCAGCACCACGTAATGATACTTGGGGCCGCCTTCGGACGGTTCTTTCTGTTCGTCAAGCTGGGCGTAGATCTTCTGGAAATCAGCGCGCTTGCTGTCATAGAAGGCCTGGTGGTGCGACCGAGCGTCAGCAGCCGCCGCAGCACGGCTTCCTGGCCGACGCCAAAGCGCTGGGCCAACGCTTCAGCGTCTCCGAATTCCGCTTAATAGCCGTTCGCAACATTGGCGTGAGCGGGGCCATTCCCCGCCGCAGGTGTACCATATCCTCGGTAATCCCCGGGCTCAGGAACTGCGCCATGATTTCGTCCAGCGCCTCCTCGTCTTGTTGCACGCCGGGAGGCAGCCACAGGGCCGCGGCGCGAATCCCTCCCGTGACGTACGCTGTGCCATGCTCGAATGCTCGTCCGCCACAGGCGTTGATGAACTGAGGCATGCTCTGAAGATATCGCCTTGCGTCAGGCCAACTCCACCGCATCAACGAATCGGCGGCAAAGCCGAGCACAATTGTCCAGACGGTGCTTGTGCGATTGTTTGCGTTCGCAGATTTGATGTCCGACTCCGCTGGCATAATGTGATTTCCGGGTCTCAATCTAGGCGTCACAGTTACAAGGGTGCAGGACAAATGGCTCTGAACGAGAGCAGAGAAAGGATACACCGACAGAGGCTTTCGTCGGATGCATCGGGCGTCCAGGTTAGCAAATGTCGCACGTTGAGGTCGCAGATGACTAACGATCTTTCACACGATCTTATAACGGATCACCTCGTCCCCCCATTGAGCTGTTCTGGTAAGGTCGGACATTCAAAGCACGTGCCAACTGCGAAGCCGCATATACTATTGCCCTCAGTCGGATGGTGCCATCGTTCGAAGCGGACGGCGCGCCTCATCTTCTCGCCCGCGATGCCGACACCATGATCTCCGTCGTAACTCGGTCCATTCATCCAATGGATGAAGTCGACGTATTAACTTACCGGCTTTCCTCTTCGTCTCTGAACTTTCGGAGCGCGTCGAGAAAGAAACACAACCAAAGGAATCGATAAAGTTGTGTCATTCTCGGTGCGGCCAATGCTTGCTTGGCCCCAGATATTGTCTCCGGTCGGCCGCTGGGGTGGTGTGATAGATCTGTGCCTGAAGTTGAGATGTGCGGTCGACGGCGCCGAAAGGAAACTCGTCTTTATAGTTGTCGTTAAATGCACGGATGTCCTTGAAGCTGCGTCTGACCAGTTCAACACTGAAACACTTTCGTCCATCATGTTCCTGAATGTCCTTGACGCACATTTCGTAGAGCCCGGGCATCAACGCTTCGATCGCCTCCAGAGTGCGGGTCAAGCGCAGCTGCGAAGCCCACGATGCATCGCGTGTCTTGTGCGAAATCTCCGTGCCCCAATTCTAGCGGATCATGGAAAGCGAGTTCCGCGATTGACAGCCCAGACGCTTGCCCCCCGAATGCACGTGTCAAACCAGTTGGTGCAAAAAAAAGAGTTTTGAGAGGTCGTAATTCAACGACTTGCGAGAGCGTTATGCCGTCGCTTCACATTTGCAACAAATGCGCGCAAGTACTGCGAGATGCACGCGTAGCTCAGCTGGATAGAGCGCGACCCTCCAAGGTGGAGGCCACCCGTGCGAATCGCGTCGGCTGCGCCATTTCAGTACAGAACCGCGAACGCCGAGAGCCGCCGATTTTTCGCTTGAGGCGGCGACCAGGGTCGCAGCAGTTCTGACTTCGATCCCATGATGCGGACTTCTTTTTCCGCCACCTCAATGCGCTGAGCGAGCGCGCGCAGGTGATCGCGGCGATAGCCGCCGTCGCGAAGCCGGAGCCGCTCACGGGCCACGTCTGCGAACGTCTTGACCATATCGGGCTGACAGCCTAATTGCCGACGCTGTCGAGCGCGGCCTGGGCGCGCTCGGCGTCAGCCGTGGCCTGATCCCGAATCGCGTTGAGGCCCGCGATGCCCTCTTTCAGACCTGGGGCGTCCAGTACGGCTACGCCCGGTTCGATCGCGTCGTAGAGCCGGTTGAGCCGCTGGTCGGTTTCAGTGATCCGCTTGTTGAGCTCGGCGATGTGTTCGGCGGCGCGCTGAGCGCTCCTGGCGACGGTCAAGGACGCTGGCAAGCACTTCCTCCAGCCGGTCGGGATGGAGCAGACGGCTCTCAAGGTGACCGGCGACAAGATCGTCGAGCTTGTCCATGGGAATCGAACGGCCCTTGCATCCGGTCTCCCCCTGCCGGGCCTTGGTCGAGCAGGTGTACTAGCGATACATGCCGCCTGCGCTGCCCTTGCCGCTCCGCAGCGTCATCGCTCCCCCGCACTTGGCGCAAAAGCAAATGCCGGTAAGGAGGGTGGGACCGCTGGTGACGCGGGTCGGCGTCACCATGGGGTGACGAGATTTCAGACCGGCCTGCACCGGTCACGACCTCGCTCTCGGGTTTGCGCTACCGTCCTTGTGCGAGCGCTTGTTGAACTTGTGCTCGCCGATATAGGTCGTGCGGGTCAGGATGCTGTGGATTTGAGCCAAACCCCAGCGCCCGCCATCGCGGGTGAAGGTGCGGCGTTCATTGAGATAGTAGGTAATGGACTTCACGCCCATCGGGCCGGATACGCCGTCCCCCTCCAGAAACAGACGATAGATCATTCGCACCGTGTCGGCGTGCAGTCGGTCGATCTCCAGTTTCTTCTTGGTCTTGGCGCCACGCTGCTCGGCCGCGACGATGCGATAGCCGATTGGCGGTAGGGCGCCATTCCAGAAGCCCCGCCGTGCATTCTCGCTCATCGCGCGCAGCACGTGCTTGGCGTTCTCCTTGGATTGATATTTATCGAACAGCGCCATGATCTGGCGCATCATGACGTGCATCAGGTCATCGCCCATCTCCTGCGTGATGGAGACGAGCTTGACGCCGTTCGTCGCCAGCTTGCGGACGTAGAACTCAAGCTCGAAATGGTCGCGGAGGAAACGGCTGAACGAATGAACCACGACGATGTCGAAGGGTGCGGGCTTGCATGTGCCCGCCTCGATCATGCGCTGAAACTCAGGGCGGCGGTCGTTGGTCGCGGAGGCTCCGGCTCCACGTAGGTCTCGACGATCGCATAGCCGCGCGCCGAGCAATAAGCCTCACCTTGCCGCTTCTGATCAGGAATGGAGACATCATGCTCGGCCTCCCGCGCCTTCGAGACGCGCAGATAGAGGGCGGCGCGCGCCCCTTTCGAACATTGGGGCACGGTCATGGCGGGCGTCTCCTTGTCAGATCATCGGCATGGCCCGAACAGTCGTCGAAGAGATCGGCGAACCACGCCTCGAATACGTCCACCTCGGTGTCCGTGACCGCGACGCGGTCGAGCCAATCGATTGTGACGGTCCAGTCAGCAAGATCATGCTTTGGCGGCCTGCCGGCACGCGGCCACGGCTCGATGCTGGCATAGTCGAAAAGATCATCCGGCAGGATGCCGGGATGCGACGGTCTTTGCTGGGTTTGGCGCGCGCTCGGGACATCCCGCCAGGATCGCGCGATCTGTCGAAAGCAAGAAGTAGCGTAATTTTACGCCACGATACGCTAAGCTGCGCGATAAGCCGCGCAGCTTGAAAATACTTGCGTGGCGCGGGACCAGAGCTATTCATCGCAATTCATCGTCGACTACGCGGCGCGTTTCAGCGGACGAGCGCGTTCGATCCGCTGACGCTCCTTGGGGCTGTTCATCGCTTCCCAGAGATCGCTGCGCCGCTGCACGTTGAGCCAGAAGTCCGGGCTGTTGCCGAACACGCGGGCGAGGATCAGCGCGGTCGCCGCCGTCACGTTCCTGCGGTTGTTGCACAACTCGTTGACGTGCTTGCGCTGAACGCCCATCGCCTCGGCAAGCGCGCCCTGGGTCAAGCCCATCGGCTCCATGAACTCCTCGGTCAGTATCTCGGCGACCGGTGGCCGGCTTGCGCTTTGTCGTCAGCATGGTTTGCCTCGCTCTCATCGGTAGCAGTGATCAGATAGACGCCCGCCGCTTCGCCTCGCTTGCCGTCCCAGCGGAAGATCAACCGCCATTGCTGGTTGACGCGGATCGAATGGAACCCTGCCAGATTGCCGCGCAGCTTCTCGAAGTGATTGCTGGGCGGCACGCGTAAGTCCTGATCGGTCGTCGCATCGTCGATCATCTGAAGCTTGCGGCATAACCGGGCTTCATGATCGGGCGGGACGTTCCGCGAGCGGACATCATCCACAAAGAAGGCGCGTAGCCATTCATCCCGAAAGCCAACGATCATTCCAAGGCCCCAACATAGAGCCTATGTACCACCCTATGGGTCATATTATAAGCCGCAACCTACCACTGCGAACCCCTTCCACCTCGGGCATTGGAGCGCTCGCGCCCTCAATTAGCCTTACTTGCTTGGAGAGCCCAAGCCGGGGCGGCGACGGCTGGTCCAGGCCGTCAGCCGCGAAGAGGAGGCGCGACAGCGGCCCTTGAAGAGTCGTCGTTGATCCGGCCCACTCGCGCCAAGCACGCAAGGCTTTCCGCTGCTTCACAAGCCTAACGTGTTTGCGTCCGAAGCTCCACTCGATGCCGCCGCTATCGCGCATCACACCGCTGATGCTGGCCTGCGCTTGTCGAGCACAGGCTACTGCCAGGGGACGAACTGGAAGCCGAGGCCGTCGTCGATCATGGCAAAGCGCCCGCTGGCGAGCGTGGCGATGCCCGCAAGCTTGTCGGCGACGAACTCACCCGGCTTGCTCGGTGTGTAACTGACGCGATCATCGGAGGAGCCGCCGCTGGCCTTCATCAAACAGTGGCATCGGCTTGAACGTTCGCCGCGAGCAGTGTTCGAGCGCGTCCAGCTCTGCGTCATGACGTGAGCTTTCGAGGCATTCGATGTCCGGCGAGGATCTTCGCCGGACCAACGTCGTGGGGGCCGTTCAGCATGTGCTGCTACGTCAAGGCGGCCGGATCATCATGCGCTTAACGCCAATGCGTTCTTCGCGGACCATTACCGGACTGGATATGTTCCATCCAAACAATAGATTTTACCAATTTTGCCGCAATCCCCATAGTCAGACGCTGGCTAACTCAAGCATCAATCAGGAAAATGCGTGTGAAATGACTGTTGGTTTCAACACAGTTGCTGGATGATAGGCAAGCGCGAACGGATGATTGCCCAGCTGCGTCCTGGTGTGCGCCGTACTGGATTGAGCATGAGGTCTGCGAAAGCTGGACTGGAGGCTCTTCAATGGTCGGTAGACCCGCGGAGGCGGAGCTTTCCCGTAGTTCGTCGAGGCTGGTCTCGTTTGACAGCATCCGCACGGGCACCCGATCGTGCATTCTCAGTAGGTAGGTGACTCATGAGTTCGGACAGCAAGCATCAATCGCTAGAGCAGGAACTAGCCGCCGACGATCCGTGGAGGCTCGACGGTAATCCATTCGAACGCGAGCGTCACTCGCAAATGCTCCGGCTATCGCTTTCGCAAGGCGTGATTTCGCACGCCCTCGAGGTCGGGTGCGCGGCCGGCGCATTTACGGAAATACTAGCACCTCATTGCAAACGGCTCACAGTCATCGACGTTATGCCGCAAGCGATTCGTCGAGCTAGCCTGCGGACGAAACGGTGGTCGCACATAACCTGGATGGCTTCGGACGTTCAGCAGTTTTCGACCGCCGAGCGGTTTGATTTGATCGTACTGGCCGAAGTCCTCTACTACCTTGGAGGCGTGGCCGAGATGCGCGCGACTATCCGCAAGTTGGTGCAGATGCTGGCGCCAGATGGACAGCTGGTTTTTGGGTCAGCCCGAGATACCAACTGCAGGCGTTGGGGCCATGCCGCTGGAGCTGAGACTTGCATGCTCATGTTGAAGGAATCTTTGGTCGAAGTGGAGCGAGTGAGTTGCCAAGGTCAGTCGGCTAACGAAGACTGCTTGATCTCCTGCTTTCGGAAGCCGAATTGATGCCGGCTCAAGAGGGTGCCAGAAAGAATGTGTAAGCAGGCTTCTGTGAGTTTACCTTACCGAGGAGACTCACATGACGACCGAGACGACGTTTACACCTGAACTACTGGAACAACTGCTTGCTAACTATGAGACGCCTGAAGACCTCACAGGTACGGACGGGCTTTTCAAGCAGCTGAAGAAGGCGCTGATTGAGCGGGCGCTTGGTGCGGAGCTGAGCGATCATCTTGGCTACGAGAAGGGGACCGGGCCGGCCGCGGCAGCGGCAATAGCCGTAACGGGACCAGCGCGAAGACGATCCTGACCGAGGACGGCGAGATCGACATAGCTTTGCCACGCGACCGGGCCGGCAGGTTCGAGCCGCTATTGATCGCCAAGGGCCAGACCCGTTCGACGGCTTCGACGACAAAATCCTGAGCCTCTACGCGCGCGTTAGCTTGCGCAAGATCATTAAGACCCGCGGCAGTTTCCCAACGACGACGACGCGTTGAAGCTGCTTTATCTCGCACAAGAACGCCGGATAGGTGGCGGCGAGGTGTCGAGTGGACTGCCGCCATGGGCCAGTTCGCCATTCACTTCGGCTCGCGTTTTCCGGGATCAGCGCGATGACCAAAATGTCCGCCTTATCCGGCGGACCGAGTTTGGCCGATCAGCAAGCTCTGAAAAGGCGGGCCTGCGGGCCCCGCCTGCGACGGCTGCGGCTTTGACAGAGCTTGCTGCCCGGCCACTGTTTAGCCACCATAGGATCAAATGACAATGTCCGGCTAATGCCAGAAACGACTGCAATCCAGCTTCACAGAGGCCCCTTACACAAATATCTGACATTCCCTGCGCGCCCTTGTTCCTGCTTCCTTAAGCCCTTGAACGAGCTGCTCTCCGCCCATCATTCTCCCTGGTTACTTCGAAGCGGCGGTGCGCGATCAGATATCAACCAGCTCCGTCTCAAGCTCAGACCGCCACGAGGCGTGGCTGATCTATGCATGAATCCCTAAGACGATCCGCCCTGTGGATTCCTGCCACCCTTCTTACCGACACCGGCGTAAGAACATATGTATCCTCAATCGTGTAGTCAGCGCCCGCGAGGCAGCCACGCGCTAGCTCATTGACCGTATGCCGGATTGAGCTTGTGTCACGGTACTCAGTGTTGAGGCACGCTGCGATGAGTATACTCTCTGCTTTGAGAGGCGCTACCCTGCTCAGGCGCGCCTCATTGATGCAGTGCAACGGCATCGGCTGACCTCCGGTGCCGTCCAGAGGCTCGAACCCGTTTCCCCGTTCTTGCAAGTTGAAACTATGACAGGAGCGCATCTCATGTGGCGCGATCTGCTGTTTTCAGGCGGTCGACTACTGCGGGTTCTACTCGATCGTATCTCCTGAGGCTGCGGGTCGAGTTTGTGTGCGCCACCCAACCACTTCTTGGTGCGGTCCGACATGCTTCTCATTTTTGGCTCGAAAGCGATCTGGTTCACCTTCCACAATAGACGTTGCGATTTGCACACACCGAGCCCGCCGCCTCAGATGAAGCAAAAGCAGTACGCCGCCAAAAAGGCTCGTCATTATTATAACGGCCGTCATCACAAGGCACGCCACACAGCACAATGCGGCTATATCCAAGGCCGATCGCAACCAGAACGGCACCCAATCCAGACGTGCCGTGTCCTCCGTAGGGCCAGACATGCTCGCTATAACCCGCTGCTCTTCTCGATGCGTGATAAGGCTCATCGTTCACCGCCTATTGACGGATCGGCACCCTAAGGATGCGAGCTGACGCCAAGCTGACGAGTTTCCCCACGGCAACGATATCGTCTGGCGGGAGTCCCAGCCCTTGTTGATCAGCCGAAGGGATCTGAAAACTCCCCGAACAAACATCAACAAGCATCTTAGATGTATTGAAGGGAGTTGTTCGTCTATCGCAGCTGTCGTTCCTACCGGAATAGATGCGGCGGCGCCCCTGTTGGGGCCCTCAAATCGTTGTAGATACGGGTCTCATGATAGCCCCCCAATCTGTGCAAGCAACATTGCCGTTTCAGATGGATCAAGCCCGACGACGCCTACGAAGCTAGCCGGTGGCATTGGAATGTCCCGACGAGTCGGCTTCCAGAGATGCAGGCAATACCGGCTGTTATTCACGTATTGCGAATGAGGAGGATGCAGCTGCATCACGCACTCCTCTTCATCCCAAAACAGGTCTTTGACGAAGCACATCTCTTTCCAGTTCGGACAACGTCGCGGCGTAGAGACGGAGACATGCTCCCAACCTGGGCGAACAAGTCCGATTATCCTGAGCTTGCAGCCACAAGGCCCCTGGACAAAAAAGAGGCCGCAAGGACCTGACTCCGGCGCGCTGGCGAATTGGCCATATCGTACGCGGCCAGCCTCGAGCTTTTCTAGAACTTGTGCTCTCACGTCACCTCCTTTGCCTCGCTTGATTTCGAACAAACTGCTGAGCAAACCGTAGTGTAGATCATCTCTCTTCTTCCGCTTCCAATGCCGGCAAGCACATGCAACCGGGCGCTCGCTTCTCCTTGAACCGGTAAAGAACCTCCATCGAGAGGCCGGTACAAACTTTCGCTATCTCCTTCACCTTTACTGAGAAGAACGCGTACTTTTCCTCACGGATATGGTCACAATGGTGCTTTTCAGCTTGCGAGTTTGGTTCAGAGCACCAGATTTTCCTTTTTCACCTCACCACATCAACGCACCGCGGGAAACAGCTGCTCTTCCAGTTCAGTCACGGCCGGCCGACGGAATGAGCTCCCTTGAATGCCGGGATCATAAGGCGACCGTTTCCAAGCTTGATCCCGCCGTCGAAGGCGCAGCGGTGCCCGTCGAACCTGGTGAACGGTCTCGGCAAGTGGCCGGACGAGCCAGGCTTCCCCCAAGCCTCAGTCGCAATCGCTCGTGATGTTCTTCGAGCCGACGAGCTCGCTGCTTACACTTACCAAGCGCTAAACAGCTGGTGAAGTGATCCAGCGAGCGGCCGCGCCAACGCACAGTCGGGTCGGCTGTAACATGTAACGGCAATTGACGGCCAACCCTTGCGCTTCCGCAGGATGCTCACCTCAGACCCTTTATCGACGAACAGACCAATGTTCAAATTGCCCTTTGATACAGTTCTAAATGCTACTCGTGATGAGATCGCAGTGCGCATCATTGAAACACTGCGCAAGCTTGGTTTGGCGCTGCGCTCACTCGCGCCGTCTTCCAACATACTCAAGGACTGCTGCAACGATACTGAATTGGGAGCGATCGAAGCAGCCCTTGACTGAGGATAAGCGGTCCACTGAACAAGAATGTGCAGGCAGAGCATCGCGAAATGGCGTCCGAGCGAGCACTAAGATCAGCAATTGAGGGCAAGACATTTCGCTATCCGTGAATGACGTCTGGATGAGGCGCGGAAAGCGGAGCTGCGAGCAGCTGAGCCCCTCCTCGGCTCGACAACCAAGTGTCCAGACAATTGGCGGTATTGATCCACGAACAGCGCGATCTGGTTTGCATCACGCGCGGGTGTTTTTCATCGATCTAGACCCAGACTGGTTTCATCGCTTGCTCCTCCCCTAGCGCGCCGGATTAATGTCGTTGAAGCCGCAGATCGCAGTCGGCAGCGACATTCGGCTTGGCCGTTGGTGGTCATGAGGAGGCACACCTCAATTGATCGTCCGGCGAAGCGCCCTGCAAGAGTCGCGCAACATCGATGGTGGAGCGTTCAAATCCCAGAGAGTTGCCAATGAGGCAAAAAGTAGCTCAGAGCGGCTGACTAGGGCTTCCAAAGAAGCTGCTCTGCCGCCAAATTCGAGAACCGCCGCCGCTTCCAATTTATTCCGCTCGCGCGCCGCATCGAGAGCACACCCGCGCGTGGCGGGCGCTCCCGTTGCAGCGCCCCTTCCCGGTGCATGCCGCTACGAGAAATCGGCCACTTTCAGGCCAAGCCGCACCCGGCGCGACTTCTGCTAGCCAGTCCCCGGGCCTAAATTGAGCCGGTCGAAGTACCAAGAAGGATCGTCCCCCGACGAATCCGTTTCGATGTATTCTTCGCCCGAATATTTCTCGACACTTCCTTCGTTTTCGTCATCACTACTCTCAACCTTGGAGAGATATAGCCGAGGCTTGTCCGCCCGCTGCCATTTTCCCTCATCGTTCAGCGTCCACTTGTCGGGATGCTGCCTAGGGTCAAGCACATATTCATTGTCATCTTCATTGTCCCCTACGTGAACAAAACCCATCTGCTCTAGACGGGGCTTCACCTCATCCGTGGCAGGACGCGACATGACCAACGCCCGCTTGCCGTCAAGCCGAAGTTGATGTTCCAGCAGAACATCGCCTGCGTTCTCGACGAGCGGATGAGTAACCCGGAGACCGACAACGGACGAGACGTGTTTTCGCCCAGGAAAGTGCCGCTCCCACGCCTCCCCTCCCATGCGACGTCGACCTTCGGTCTTTAGAAGCCCGACACTCTTGTCACCCAATTGATAGCTGAAATATCGCGCATGGTCCGAATCCTCTACGGTGGATCCGGCTCTGGCGACCATCGCTGTGCGCTCAGCCTTTTCGGAAACAAAATCCGAGTATTCTTGCGGATTATCGGCTATGTGCTTGATGTCCTTACCGTAAAAATTTCTCAGTTCTTCCCTGAATGACTCCCTGTCAATCTCATCGATGGGAGGTTCGGAAATGAGGGAGTACGGCCGTGTCGCCCCCGAGGACGAACCAGGCGCCGTAAGCGTTTCCGTAAACCTACGGCCATCTGCTGATAGCTCCGATTCATCGGCCTGGCTCACACTTGGAACTTGGCTGGAAGAACCAGTGATTCTGCTACTATACATGCGGTTCGCTCTCCCTATCGCAACGTACTGGCCTACTCGAAGACCTGTGGACAATGATAGGCGCCCGAGCTGACAATAAGCTGACGCACAGAGGGGGCGCATCACCCTAGCCCCAATTGCGCACCATCGTTCGCGCGACATGGGGAATGCACCACATGTCCCTGCGCCATGGCTTGAGGTCGTTCTCGGCCAGCCGGCGACGCACGGTCTCGCCCGACAGGCTGTCGTGATCGGTGAGCTTGACCATCGTGTCGGCCAGCAGCGTCAGCGTCCAGCGTTTGCGGCCGGTGGGCGGCTTGGCGCATGCGGTCGCGACCAGCAGGGCCTCTTCCTTGCCCGTCAGCTTGCGTTCCGCGCCCGGACGCGGCTCCTCGCTCAAGGCCCGCTCCAGATTGCCTTCCACGAAGCGGCGCTTGGTCCGGCCGACGGTGGAGAGGCTGACACTCACGGTCCGGGCAATCTCCTCGTCGCGGCGGCCCCGATCGGCCGCCAGCAAAATCTGCGCCCGCTTGAGCTTGCGGGCGGCGTGTTTGCCGCCGCCGAGCATCGCCGTCAGTTCATCGCGCTCGGCTTGGCTCAATTCGACCCGATAACGTACATTCATGCTTTGCCTCCTTGTCGGAGGCCGGGACGAATCCAACGATGAGTCAAAAATCAGGCGCGCGTTTCACCGAGAAGCAGGGGCACTACCTCGCTTTCATCCATACCTATTCGTACATGTTCGGACAGCCGCCCGCCGAAGCCGACATCCAGCGCCATTTCCGCGTCAGCCCGCCGACTGTCCACCAGATGATCGTCACCCTCGAACGGAACGGCTTCATCCGACGTCAACCCGGCGTCCCCAGAAGCATCGAGATTCTCTTGCCACCGGAAAACTTGCCATCCTCAAATGGCTCGGTATCAAAACGTCAAAATCACTATGATGAACCACTAGGAATGCTGAAAAGTGAGTCTCCCCGCACCGCCCGCCGCGCCGCATCATCGAAGCGGTCATGTTTGACCGGCCGATCGGTTCAATGTCGGCGCGCGAGCTTCCATCCTTGTCCGAGGATACGTGGGGTACTCTTCGGGATCGGCTAACGGACGGCGCCCGTGGTAGACAAGACGGGTTGACGGCCAAGTGCCTGCGCTGCGAAAGCCGCGTTTTTTTATTCAGACACGAAAGCAAGGCGAGCGCCGGCTACCCTATTTTGTGCTCTATAAGGGCGGGGATCCTAGGAGCCTGTCCGAGTAATCGGATTTTTCTCGACGAAGAACAAGCGTCGTGATTCAAACGGTGGATGAGCAAGACATTTCGTCCTTGGGACGTTGATCAGGTTTGGCTGCTGCCGCCATCGATCCAGGATTTGATGCCTTCCGGGCACACGGCCCACTTTGTGCGCGACACGGTTCGCACCGGCTTGGACCTGTCGCGGATCATGGATGTCTACGACGAGGAGCGCGGCTTTCCGCCCTATCATCCTGGCATGATGGTAGCGCTGCTGCTTTATGCGTACAGCCAGGGGATCTACTCGTCGCGCAAGATCGCACGGGGCTGCGAGGAGCGGCTGGATTTTGCGGCTGTAACGGGGATGCAGCGTCCGGACTTCCGCACGATCAGCGAGTTCCGCAAGCGGCATTTGGCTGCGCTCTCCGGATTGTTCCGGCAGGTTCTTGCGCTGTGTCGCGCGGCGGGGCTCGTGAAGCTTGGCCACGTGGCGCTCGACGGCACCAAGATCAAGGCCAATGCCGGGATCAACAAGGCGATGAGCTATGGCCGGATGAAAGAGGCCGAGCCGAGGCTTGCGGCGGAGGTCGAGGGCTGGCTGGCCCAGGCCGCCCAAGCCGACAAGGCTGAGGATCGTCAGCTCGGAGCCTCGAAGCGTGGCGACGAAATGCCCGAGTGGATGGCCAACAAAGAGAAGCGGCTGGAGAAGATCCGGACCGCCAAGGCTGCGCTGGAAGCTGAAGCCAAAGCCAAAGCGGCCTCGAAGCCGGGCGACGACCGCTCCGGCGACGGCGGCAAGGGCCGGCCGGGACGCAAGTCCAAGCCCGTCACGGCAGAGCCGAGCGACAAGGCGCAGCGCAACTTCACCGATCCCGACAGCCGCGTGATGCCGACCAAAAACGGCTTCATCCAGGGCTACAACGCACAGGCCGCCGTCGATGGCGCCCATCAGATCATCGTGGCGCACACGCTGACCAACTCGCCAAGCGATCAGGCGCAGCTTGCGCCATTGCTCGATGCCATCAAAGCCAATCTCGGGAAGAACCCGGATGAAGCGTCGGCCGATGCAGGCTATTGCTCGCAAGCCAATCTTCGCACGCTCATTCGACGCCGGATCGAGGGCTACGTCGCCACCGGACGGCAAAAGCACGGCACCAAGGCGGCCACGACAAAAAGAAAGCTCAAATCCGGCACGCTCGTCGCCAGAATGAGCACAAAGCTCAAGCGCGCAGGCTATCGAAGCCGATATCGATTGCGAAAACAAATCGTCGAGCCCGTCTTCGGTCAGATCAAGCAGGCAAGAGGCTTCCGCCAGTTCCTCCTGCGCAGCATCGACAAGGTCAAAGCCGAATGGGCCATGATCTGCATCGCCCACAACCTCGCAAAACTCGCCGCCGCACGCTGAGGAGAACCTGTCTCCCCAAAAAAAGCTTCAGAACCCGCTTCGCTTAATCCTAAGTCCATTATAGGGACAGGCTCCTAGAGAGCGGTTTTCGGTTGATGTGAATCGGAACAGTAAGGGGGTTCCCAGAGGCGCGCAAATCAGATTCGAGTTGCTTTGACAGCAACGGCGAGGTCGCGCGATGGCGAAGGGATACTCGAAGGACCTCAGGGCGCGGGCGGTTGCGCTTGTCGAAGACGGCGAGAGCAGACGGGAAGCGGCGCGGGTGCTCGGTCTCAGCGCCTCGACCGCAATCCGCTGGATCGAGCGCTGGGCGACAACGGGCAGTGTAGCGGCATGCCCGGCACGGGCCACTGCCGCTCGCCGCTCGAGGCGCATCGCCAATGGCTGCTTGATCTGGTCGCAGCGGAGCCGGACTTGACGCTCGAAGAGATTCGCGCGCGGCTCAAGTCCGAGAAGCGGCTGAAAACCGGCACGACCTCGGTCTGGCGCTTCTACGAACGCCACGATATCACGTTCAAAAAAAACTCTGCACGCCGCCGAACAGGATCGTCCTGATGTCGCTGCAGCGCGTGCCGAGCTGAAGGTCGAGCAATCCAAGCTTGATGCGCCGCGCCTCGTGTTCATCGACGAGACGGCGGTTACGACGAAGATGGTCCGGCATCGCGGCCGCTCACCGCGTGGCGAGCGTCTCGTTGCGAGCGTGCCCACGGCCACTGGAAGACGCTGACGCTTGTTGCCGCGTTGCGCATCAACGGCCTGACGGCGCCTTATGTCATTGACGGCGCGATGGATGGGCCATCGTTCCTCGCTTATGTTGAGCAGATCCTCGCGCCGATGCTGCGAAAAGGCGATATTGTCTTCATGGAAAACCTGCGCACCCACAAGATCGACGGCGTTCGCCAGGCGGTCGAAGCGGTCGGCGCCAAAGTGCGCTATTTGCCGGCCTACTCGCCGGACCTCAATCCGATTGAAATGGCATTCTCGAAGCTGAAGACGGCGCTGCGCAAGGGTGCCGCGCGCACCAGAAGGAGCGCGAACTGTACGAGCACCTCGCCGCCCATTTCAGGCAGCTTGCCGAGCAAATCGAAAAGGCCATGGCCGAACGGTCTGAGTGAGCGATTAAAAACCGTGCTGTCCGTTTCCTGCCGCCCCGCAAAGGAGAGAAGGCGGCTTGATAAAGCTCCGCAATTCTCGTCACTCCATCCGAAGTCAGTTCAGAAAACTCATTCTCGCGGGCCCGCTTGAGAGTCCGCCTGCATTCTGTTGCAGAAACCCGAAGAGATTATTTAGCGTTCGTTCCGGCATGTCGACGATATTCTCGACCCCTCGTGCGGAAGTTATCGAAGCTCTGCAAAATCGGGTTTCCTTCGGAAGATCCTGTTCGACGGTCCTCTGCACGCATTCGTACAGAAACTCGGCGTGTGGCGTCGCGTCGAAGAAGCGGTAAAAGTCGCCCGGTATCGTTCACGACCTTCATGTTGCCTTGTGGCGTCGGATCCCCATTCAACACACGGAAGCAATCTAATCGAATAGCTTTCCAGCACTTCCTTGTATTCGCTGATCTTGTCGAGAGTGACTGCCGAAACCGGAATGTCGATTCCAGCGGGATTGAAATCCTCGTCGTGCCAGAACATGGTGCATCAGCTATCGGTGAATGCGGCCATTGCCGTCCTCAAAGCGGTGGATAAAGACGAAACCGAAGGCCAGCACGGCGGCGGCGACGACTGGATCAAGCTCATTTTCCGCCGCATGATCGAATGCGATTGGTCCGCGGACCAGGGAGGCGATATCTTCGTGGCGCGCGCTGATATGATCCGGGATCGGTCTTTGCGTCTCGCGGTCGTGGTCGCCGACGAAACCAGCTTCGGTACGGAAGCCGAGCTTCACGAAGCGCTCATCGCCGATCGCGATGCGCTGCACGCGTAGAACCTCTGCCTCATCGAGCGGTCCCCGTCCCGCCTTCCCGATGACCATTCCCCATCGCTGGATACGGTCCTGCGGTGGTCTCTCGCCTTCTATTGACGTAGCTCGACTTTGAGTCTTTGAGGAGAAGAACGGCAGCGGTTCGCGAGCAGATCTTTTGGAATCTGGCTCACTACGGCGCGGGCGCGTTCCTTGATATCCAGCGCAACAGACCCACCAGTACTGGCGTCTTGAAAACGAGCGGGCAGAAGTCCGGTGTACCCGGCAGATTGTTGCGGACACGATGCCGTGCCGAATTCTGCCCGGAACTGGCGTACTGGAGCTCGGTGTCAACGGAGATTCAAGTCGGCGCCCCAACAGCCATTCATGGAGAAACTAGATGCGACGTGTGTAGAGTTCTTGAAGGAGACGTCCTCTCGGGCGTGACTATCCGAAAGGTACCGCGTTTACCGTGAGGAAACTTCGGCAGGTAAAAGGTTTGCCACGAGAGGCGCTGGCGCACCGCGCGGAGACGATCGAACCTAACGTCAATCAGCGATACGTATGGTTTTACAATCTCATCCTCGCGGCCGGGCCTCACATGAGCAAAGCTTAATGCGGGGCGGCGCGTCTCTCTCCGTTTCGTGATGACTGGCACGGACAGTGCCGTGTAGGGTGCCCGTGCTTTCGCGCCCCGACCGCATGTTCGGGCTTCCATAAGGATCATGATGCCCTCACACCGAGCGACCGCCCTTTTCGTTGCCGCACTTGTTTGCACGACCTCGCTGTCAAGCAGCGGCCTCCGCGCCCAGACCACGGTTACCTCCGAACGCCCCGCCAGCTTCACGCTCGACAACGGCCTGCAGGTTGTGGTGATCCCCAATCACCGCACGCCTGTCGTGACGCAGATGATCTGGTACAAGCTCGGCTCCGCCGACGAGACGCCGGGCAAATCCGGGCTCGCGCATTTCCTCGAACATCTGATGTTCAAGGGCACCGCCAAGCACCCGGCCGGCGAGTTCTCGCAGACCGTGCGGCGGGTCGGCGGCAACGAGAACGCCTTCACCTCGGTCGACTACACTGGCTACTACCAGCGCGTGCCCCGCGAGCAGCTCGGCTCCATGATGGAGTTCGAGGCCGACCGCATGATCGGCCTCATCCTCAAGGACGAGAACGTGCTGCCCGAGCGTGACGTCGTGCTGGAAGAATACAACATGCGCGTCGCCAACGAGCCGGACGAGCGGCTGACCGAGCAGATCATGGCCGCGCTCTACCTCAACCATCCCTACGGCCGCCCGGTGATCGGCTGGCACCAGGAGATCGAAAAGCTCGACTGCGAGGATGCGCTCGCGTTCTACAAGCGCTTCTACGCCCCGAACAACGCAATCCTGGTCATCGCCGGCGACGTCGACGTCAAGGACATCCGCCCGCTGGTGGAGAAGAACTTCGGTCCGATCCCGGCGCAGCACGCGATCCCCGCGAAGCGCGTGCGGCCACAGGAGCCGATGCCGGCGGCGCCGCGCACCGTGACGCTGTCGGATCCGCGTGTCGAGCAGCCCGGCCTGCGCCGCTATTATCTGGTGCCGGCGGCCGCAACGGCGGCAACGGGCGAAAGCCCCGCGCTCGATGTGCTCGCGCAATTGATGGGCGGCGGCGCCAACTCCTATCTCTACCGCGCGCTGGTGATCGACAGGGGTCTCGCGATCAGCGCCGGCGCTGGCTACGATGGCACGGCGCTCGACCCGTCGCAATTCTCGATCTCGGTGACCCCCAAGCAAGGCGTCGAGTTCGCGCCGATCGAGGAGGCGATCGACAAGGTGATCGCCGACCTCGCGCAGAATACCGCACGCGCCGAGGACCTCGAGCGAGTCAAGACCCAGCTCATTGCCGAAGCGATCTACGCCCAGGACAATCAGGCGACCCTGGCGCGCTGGTATGGCGGTGCCCTGACCACCGGTCTCAGCATCGACGATATCAGGAGCTGGCCGGACCGCATCCGCGCCGTCACCGCCGAGCAGGTGCGCGACGCCGCGGCCAAATGGCTCGACAAGAAGCGATCGGTGACCGGCTATCTGATCAAGGATACTGCGCCGAAACATAAGGAGAAGCGCTCGTGACCTATTCCCTCACCCGCCGCGCGGCACTGATCGGCGGCGCCTGCGCCGCGATGCTGACGCTGTCATCCGCGCCCTCGCAGGCTGCAGCCAAGATCCAGCGACTGGTGTCGCCTGGCGGCATCGAGGCGTGGTTCGTGCAGGACGCGACCGTGCCCCTGATCGCGATGAAATATGCCTTCAGCGGCGGCGCGAGCCAGGATCCGGCCGGCAAGCCCGGCGTCGGCAATCTGGTCGCCGACCTGCTTGAGGAAGGCTCAGGCGATCTCGATTACAAGACCTACCATGAGCGGCTCGACCGCCGGGCCATCAAGTTGAGCTTCTCCGCGACGCGCGATCACTTCCGCGGCTCGCTTCGCATGCTCAAGGACAACAAGGACGAAGCGTACGACCTGTTGCGGATGGCGCTGACCTCCGCGCGGTTCGAGCCGGCCGACGTCGAACGCATCCGCGCCCAGGTGATCTCCACCCTGCGCCGTGAATCGACCAATCCGTCCTCGCTGGCCGACCGCAAGGTCCTCGAAGTCGCGTTTGGCGATCATCCCTATGGCAGGCCGGCCACCGGCACGCTGGACAGCGTACCGAAGATCGAGATCGCCGACCTGAAGGACTATGCGCGCCGGATCCTCGCCAAGGATACGCTGCGCATCGTCGTGGTCGGCGACGTCGATCCCGATACGCTCGGCAAGCTGCTCGACAAGACCTTCGGCGCCCTGCCGGCCAAGGCTGAACTGACGCC
Source organism: Bradyrhizobium sp. sBnM-33 (assembly GCF_032917945.1). Classification (NCBI taxonomy): domain Bacteria; kingdom Pseudomonadati; phylum Pseudomonadota; class Alphaproteobacteria; order Hyphomicrobiales; family Nitrobacteraceae; genus Bradyrhizobium; species Bradyrhizobium sp. sBnM-33. The sequence goes on along the minus strand of NZ_CP136624.1, from coordinate 2,737,094 downwards.
GATCCCCGACGTCGTGGCGGCCAAGCCGCCGCAGCGCGCCTTCATCCCGCTCGACGTGCCGCAGACCGTCGTCACCTTCGGCGGACCCGGCATCAACAGGCACGACCCGGATTTCATGGCGGCCGATGTGGTGAACCACATTCTCGGCGGCGGCCCGTCGTCGCGGCTCTTCAAGGAAGTGCGCGAGAAGCGCGGGCTGGCCTATTCGATCCATGAAGCGCTGCTCTGGATGGATCACTCCGCGCTGTTCATCGGCGAGACCGGCGCCCGCGCCGATCGCGCCGGCGAGACCGTCGATGCGGTCGAGAAGGAAATCTGCCGCATCGCCGAGGAGGGCCCGACGCAGCAGGAGCTCGACGAGGCGAAGTCCTATCTCAAGGGCTCGCAGATGCTGGCGCTCGACACCTCCTCCAAGCTGGCGCAGGAGATGCTGCAGTATCAGCTCGACAAGCTGCCGATCGACTATATCGAGAAGCGCAACGCCATCGTCGACGCGGTGACGCTTGATGACACCAGGCGGGTCGCGAAGAAGCTCTGGGGCGACGGCCTGCTCACCGTAATCGTCGGCCGCGCCCCGCAGGTGGCCGCCCAGCCGGCAGCGGCGACCCCGAAGTCGAACTGACGCTTTCTAGGCGCACCTCCGTTGCGGCTTATCCCTGTCCCTACCCCCTCCCCCGCGAGGGGCCGCAAGGGGGGACCTGAACGGGGCGCTCACCTCACAGCGCGTTGCAGATGACTCCGAAGTCATTGGGATCAGTAAGGGGCGCATTGGCGGACGGACTCCCTACGGGCTCCCTCCCCCTTTGCTGACGGGATCCCCGAAAGTGATTGATCGAGAGGGAGGAGCCTCGCAGCTCCGCCCACCGGGTCACCGGAGGCGGTCGCCCGCCCCCGGTTCTCACAGAACGTGGCGTGCGGATTTCCCGCACCACGCTCTTCGGCAGTTGGTTCACAGCTTTCACTGCTATCTGTTCAAGTTTCGTTTCCCCATGTGGCCGGCTTTCCCGTCCTCGGAGTGTCGGGTCGGGGGAGTCGCCCATTGAAGGGCTTGCCTCCGCCCGCCGCTCAAACGGCTCGTGCAGTTTTCCCGCAAGCCGCTTTCATGAATGGGCTTTCGTGATCTGAAGTGAAGGGATCAGTGAGACAAGGCAAGGCAAGGCAAGGCCAACTAGTGGTTCATCACAGTGATTTTGACTCTTTGGCGGTGGTTGGATATGCGCGGCCGAGTTTGGCGCGGGCTTTGTCGGTTGTGAACATCCATTTGATGCGGTCTCGTGCTTTGTTTCGCTGCCGTTGCCATGCTGCGATCTCTTTTCGGAGCCGTTTGGGATCGTCGATGCGGCGGCCGAGACACTGGCGCTGTAGCACGCTGATCTCGCACTCGATTCATGTTGAGCCAACTGGCGTGCTTCGGGGTGAAGTGGAATTCGAGGCGACGCAGGATGCGACGGGCCTCGGCGGGCGCAAATGCTTGATACAGCGCCCCAGGCTTATGGATCGACAGATTGTCCTGCACGACACGGATACAGGCGGCATCGGGATAATGGACGTCGACGAGTTCACGCATGCAGTGGGCGTAGTCCACGGCCGCGCGGCGGTCTGTTATCTTGACGTTGCGCCAGCCGCGATGCGGATCGAAGGTGACGAAGAGATTGACGGTGCCGTTGCGGCGGTACTCATAATCGTAGCACTCGCGCTGTCCGGGCTTGGCCGGGATCGGCTGACGCACCTCGCCGATGAGCTGGACGGGGGTCTCGTCGAAGCAGACCAGCGGCCGCTCGGAATCCGGCGCCTCGGAATAGAGATCGAGCACGTCCTCCATGCGGGCGACGTATTCGCCGTCGACATGGGGAATGCACCACCACATGTCCCTGCGCCATGGCTTGAGGTCGTTCTCGGCCAGCCGGCGACGCACGGTCTCGCCCGACAGGCTGTCGTGATCGGTGAGCTTGACCATCGTGTCGGCCAGCAGCGTCAGCGTCCAGCGTTTGCGGCCGGCGGGCGGCTTGGCGCATGCGGTCGCGACCAGCAGGGTCTCTTCCTTGCCCGTCAGCTTGCGTTCCGCGCCCGGACGCGGCTCCTCGCTCAAGGCCCGCTCCAGATTGCTTTCCACGAAGCGGCGCTTGGTCCGGCCGACGGTGGAGAGGCTGACACTCACGGTCCGGGCAATCTCCTCGTCGCGGCGGCCCCGATCGGCCGCCAGCAAAATCTGCGCCCGCTTGAGCTTGCGGGCGGCGTGCTTGCCGCCGCCGAGCATCGCCGTCAGTTCATCGCGCTCGGCTTGGCTCAATTCGACCCGATAACGTACATTCATGCTTTGCCTCCTTGGCGGAGGCCGGGGCCAATCCAACGATGAGGCAAAAATCAGGCGCGCGTTTCACCGAGAAGCAGGGGCACTACCTCGCTTTCATCCATACCTATTCGTACATGTTCGGACAGCCGCCCGCCGAAGCCGACATCCAGCGCCATTTCCGCGTCAGCCCGCCGACTGTCCACCAGATGATCGTCACCCTCGAACGGAACGGCTTCATCCGACGTCAACCCGGCGTCCCCAGAAGCATCGAGATTCTCTTGCCACCGGAAAACTTGCCCATCCTCGAATGGCTCGGTATCAAAACGTCAAAATCACTATGATGAACCACTAGGTGAGAATGAGGGAAGTACTTTTAGCGCCAGTGGCGGACGTCATTCTTCAGTCGATCCGACGGCGAGCCGGAGGTGAAAGGCCGGCCCTGAATGTAGCCGCTGGATTGAACCCAAAATGCGAAAGCATTGTTGCCGTCTTGGCGGCACGAGGGGGACCGGCGTCATTTGTCATCTATCTTGTCGTACCAGTCGTGTCCGGTTGCGGACGTTGATGTGGAGAATCCGACTACTGCACCTAAATCATTCCGCGGGTGCCGCTTCGGGCACGTGCTTTTTCTTCTTCAAGCGACGCGCACAGCACTTTCGCGTTCGGCACGCCGATTGCTGAGATGAAGATGCCGCAGTTAAAAGGCGGCGCGCTGGTCACCGACCCAGGAATTCACAATGAGACTTGCTCGATTGATATTGATCAATGCGGCGTTGAGGCTAGTCGTAACTGTACAAGCGGCAGACATTAATGTGGCCCTCGCCGCCAACTTAACCGCACCGACCAAGGAGATAGCCTCGACCATCAAGCGGACGGCTGGTCACGGGGCAGCTATGAGATCGGGCGCGAATGGACAATGTTACAACCACGTCACGCAAGGTGCGCAATTTCAGATCTCGGCCGACACGCGACCAACGGAGCTGGTCGTGGATGAAACCGTACTACCGGAAGGCCGCTTCATCAACACGATCGGAAACTTCCTACTTTGGAAGAGTGCGAATCTCGTGAACGGCGCGGAGATGTCCAAGAGGATGGCCTTCGTAAAATTATCGATCTGCCTCGCCGAGACACCTTTTAAGGTAGCCGTGATCGAGTCAGTGAGTTCGCCCAGCGTTCATGAGGCCATGCAGCCGAAGGGCATCGAGGGCGCGACAGTCACGCGGGCGGATCAATACGAGATCGGCTATGACGAGCTCGCCTTCGTCACGAGATTTCAATTGATTGGTGATGATGCCTCGCGCTGGCTGATGCCGCAGGAGCTCCATGGTCCCATTGAGCAAGGTGCCGCGTCGTCGAAGGGAAGCGCCGACCGCGAAGCAACGCTGGGGTTCATCTCCGAAAGGCCTGAGGCTCACGTGATCATTGAGCGCTATGGTTAGGTGCTCGAAGAGCCAGCCCTGGACCGCAGGTCGGCTGGGATCTGGTAGTCGGCAAGGCGGACGATCAGGCTCGCCAGCCTCACGGCCGTGATTCTATCGGCATCGGGATGGCGACGTTCACTTGACTTGGTGATCTCGATTTGCTGGGACCCAAATCGACTAGCGCAGCGCAAGCATGGGATACGGATGACGCACTGGGGCAAACCACAACCGCGCGTGATTGAAGGCGGTAAGGCCGATCGCGCATTGCATGCTGATGCTTCACAGCCGCGGATAGTGTGGAACTTCTGGCCGCTTGCGGCGGTCCTCCTCAACGCGCTACTGTGGGTCGGCATCTGCTGGGTCATTTACGCGTTCTCATGAGCAAGGCGGCGTGGCCAAAGCAGCCAAGTTCGCGCCACAAGGATGGGCGCGTTGGCAAGCGCCATCTGGCATACACGCCTGAGGTCATCGACTGACCTCTCTCAGCGGGTCGCGAATATTGGAGGCACGTGCGTACGCACGCCAGTTGGATTAGCCCAACTTAAGCCGTCACCAACGCCAGACGCCGCAATACGCTTCGCCATTGCGCCCTACCACCTAATCAGCCGCAATTCCAGATCGGCCCGGTCGGCGTCCGCGTTCAGCACGGGCCAAAGCTGCCGCCATTGTAGCGGCTGTCGTAAAAGCCGGGCCGGCCGAAATAGTGCCAGGCGCCATCATACCCGTAGTAACGGGGGACCGGGTCAATGTACCAAGGGCGCCGGTCGCGGCGTGCCGATCGCCGCATCGCGTCTTTCTGGGCGTAAAGTGGAAGGCTGTTGTTCAGCGGCTGCTGGTCACCCGGCAGGAAGCCATAGCCGTGCCAGCGCGGAGCCGGCCGCTTTTGAAGCGGTGCGGCCAGAGCGCGACTGATAACAGCGACAGGACGATAGCAGTGAAGAGATACACAAGGCGGGACATGCGGACACCATAGACAGTCGATCGTTGAGAGGCCATTCAAATCCAGGTGCAAAGCTCACGCGCCTATGCAGCTGCGGCATTTTCTATCGCCGTACGCCGGACGATCTAACTACCCCCTTCTTCCACAGCCGAAATCCGCCCTCGAACGCGTTGGTGTTGACGCCGAGGCGGACCTTGCGCGGCAGCTTGTCGACCTTGCCGGCGTTGCCGCCGCCCAGCATGATGTAATCCGGCTCCACGGCTGCGAGCAGGCGCCTGATGACGTCATCGACCGTGCGTTTGCTATTTCTTCCTGCCAACGCGCTTGAGGGCTGCGGCGCCGACATATTGCTCGAATGTCTTGCCGTTGCGGTACGGCAGGTGAGCCAGCTCCATCAATTCCAGAATGCCATCCACGATCATCGCGGAGCCAAGACCCGTGCCGAGGCCGAGGAACAGCATTCGGCCGCCCTGATAGCTGCCGATCGCCTGCATCAGCGCATCGTTGACGACCTTGGTCGGGCGATCGAAGGCCCTTTCGAAATTGAAGCCGGCCCACCCGAGACCGAGATTGTGAGGCTCCGACAGGGGCCGGTTGTTGACCACAGGTCCGGGATATCCGACCGCGACGACGTCATAGGACCAGTCCTTCGTCAGCGCCTTGACCTTCCTGACCATCACTCTCGCTGATAGCTCGGGATCGGACGCAAACGCGCGCCTGGTTCGCTCCCTGTTGGTCGTGACCTTCACACGCGAACCACCGATGTCGATCACGAGGACCGTATGCCGCGATGCTTGCTTGCCCGCTTTCTTCGCCATGAAGCCGCGCCCTGCTCGGCCGGATGATCATAACTCCAGCCGATCCTTACCTGAAGCAGGGAGACAAGCAGCATCACAGCTTTGTTCTCCATTCGACTCTATTTTGTTCGCAAGGAACGAATCGGAATCGCGCAGATCAGTGCGGGCCAATTCTTAACAACGCGTTTGCTTCGTGCTTGCACGCGGATGCAGCAAGCAGCCGGATGAAACGAAACAAGCATAGCCCGGATCAGCAGAGCGCTATCCGAGCCTGCTCGGTCGATCGATCTTACCCTAACCCCCGCCCTCCGGCTTGATCCCCGCCTTCGTGATCGGCAAGAGGCGCGCTCCTCGCTGTCGCGAAAGGCCGATATCTCCTGCGGCGTGGTCGGCCAGGTGGCGGCCCCTATGCGATATGCGAGGCTGCTACGGGTCTTGGGTCAGATCTCAGTATACGTGCTGAATATGCTGGCGAGCCGTGACATTCCCCAAGCGTAACACAGCCTGAAGTGGCCGCTATGTGACTCCATCCCAAGATCAGCCACAGAATCGATTACAATGTAACGCATCGGAAGATCGCCATAAACGGAAATCGATTTTATGGTGTTTGGTGCTGGGAAACCTTTGCAGCCTCCGTTCAGGACCGCGCGTAGAAGCGCGGCCGTTGCGATATCGAACTAGGAGATGCCCCCATCCGGTAGTAGGAACGACAGACAGGCTGATCGAGATGTTCGGAAAATCGCGCATCATTTGAGCTCTGCAAATCAGTCCTAACGGTGCAGCTTAGACGCGTTGGCGAACGCGCTCTCCATGCCAGAACCACAGAAAGCGCTTTTGATGTTGCACGCGCGGCAATGCACAGTGTTACACCTCGCACAGCGCGAGTGAAACGGCACCGTTGTATCGGTCATCGCACAAACGGCTGCATCCGACTTAACACCGATGAATGCGGTCGAGCGTCGATCTCCTATGCTGAAACAGCACCGGCCCGACGCACACTGCCGGGTATGAGGTGCGTCGGGCCGGTTGGGGCATGGCGCGGCACCTGGCCGTGTCCAACCCAGATAAACCCGTGCAAATAATATGCCACACGAAAAGGTGCCGATGATCCGCGTCGAAATCGCCGGTGTCCGGCCACACGGATTTTCATTTGCGGGCGGGCGCGCGTACGTATGGGCCATCTCCTCCGGGCTTAGTTTGCGTTACGCCATCAAGATCGATTTGATCGGTGGCCGGACGATTGCCGAAATTCGATGTCGGGGAGACTTCCTTTGCGCGGCCTGTGACCAGAGGGACGCCGATATCCGAACGGATTAGATTTACTGCGTCACAAATCATGACGGCGCATGAGCTTCCATTTCGATAGCGCAGCACGGACATCTAGGTAGCGTCTAAGCAAATACGCTCGCGAGGCACCGCCGCATGGTAGCGAACGAGTCCGGCATGTCACCCTCTGTTCTGAGCGGGAGCGCCGCGGGTCAGCCAGTCATTGCGATGAGCGGGGCGGACCCGGAGCCGCGCAAAGCGCGAGGTCAAGAAGTCAACGCTGCCGTCGCGCCATTTGACATTCCGCCAAGCTTGTTTCGGTATACCGAGATCAAAGTCCCTTGACCGAGCAAGTATTTTGCTCGTCGTCCCATCGCATCAATTTCGCCGGCGGTCCATTCCCCGACCATTTCTTCGGGCGGTGCGTCCCTGCCGGGCGGCCACACGGAGTGCTCGGCAAGATGCCCGTTTCTTGAATGCTCGTTCGAAACTCTTCCGCTTACGCTTATATGTGAGCCTGCACCCTCTCGGTCATATCGGCCTCCTTTGCATTCACGCACTATTGCCGTTTGTACTTTCGACGCTGCCACCCGCTGGACCAAACAGTGCAGAGGGTGTCACAAATGGTGAAGCCACTTCGCATACCTTACGTACCGAGGTTGTGAGGTTGGATTATCCTTCGCAACGACTTGCGCGCGGTTGCGACACGTGTAGTTGTTGCGACCGAATATGTCCGGACTCCGCCAGGCTGTTTGCGAACACGACATCGGGCAAGTTGGCGCTTGCGTTGCCTGCGGTTGTTGTGGAGGAGAAGAGCGTATGAAGTTCAGTGGCAGACGCCTTTCGATCCTGTTGTCCTTGCTTTCGGCTGTAAGCGTGAGCACGATCGCCAAGGCCGATGAGCCCTCGCCGAAATACGCCGAGGTGCTCAGTGCCCTGCAGGCCGGCAAGAATGTGAAGCTCATACTGGACCTGAACCGCTGTACCACCGTCGATGGCGGCAAGCCCGGGCCGGCCACGCAGGCCGGGTTGGTTATAAGTGCCTTCAGGGTGACGGCCCAGAACGGCATCAGCTTTGCCAATGCGCATCAAACCGTGGATTGACGGAATACATTCCGCCACAGCCTCAGCCGCGAAGGCAAGCTTACGGTGCGGGCCTTCAAGCTGACCGCCGGGGCGACCGAAGTCGTGAATCAGGGCGAATTCATCTGCGAACTGCCGGACGGCGCGAAGTTCGTTTGGGACACTGCGCAGGGCCACGGTGCGGCTTCGCTACCCTGATCCTTTCGAGTGGAGATCTATCGAGCCATAACACGGCAGCCGAGATCGTGATGGCGGCCAGGTCGTTTCTGGCCGTCTTTTCGTAGCCGGTCGCCACGCGGCGAAATTGCTTCGGTTTACCGAAGCAGCACTCGATGAGGTGATGCTGACCTGCCAGGGCTGTTGAAGCACTCAGCCGCGTTCGCAAACGAAGCTTGTATCGTCGCCATTGTGTATGAAGAATTGGCCGACGAGCCTGCCCGCAGTGCCGATCATAACCGATCCGCGACCGCAGGCGGGGTCATTTTCGTCGTGTCCTTCCCATGAGAAACTCCGAGCAGGCCGAACCGTCTCGCGCGCTGTAGCGGACGTCGAGAAGGCGCTTCAGCGCACCGAAGGCGATTTCACAATCGGACTTACCCTCGAAGGTGAGATGCGCCTCTTCGACAAGATCGAGGAAGTCGCTGTCCCAGTTGTCCATTTCGGTGATGCGCCAGCGGCAATGGCCTGGGCGAAGCCGGGCACCTTGGCCATCAGCCGGCCCCGGCAGCCGCACCAGATGAAGTCTTCTGCATCGCAGGCAGGCGGTTACGCCTGCATGGTCCGTCAAATTTGAGTATGACTACCTGCATTTTGGCGGGCCGAGTGTCGCGACCGCTCCGACCGTGCAGTTTCCACCGCTTGCAATTCTTCCGGCGAACACAACCAGCCTATCGAGCAACTATCACATTGGAAAGGTCGGGTTGAATTACCACTTTGGCGCCGACCCGCGGGCGGCGCAATGGTCTGACGCGCCGCTGTATGCAAAAGAACCCACCAGCGTGCCGCCCATTGCGTACACGGCCGATTAGTCATTCGAAGGCGGATCGCGGCTCTGGCGCAGCCGGGGACGATTCCAATGAGACCATAGCGCTGCGCCTCATATACCTGGAGATCCTAGCATTCTCATCTCGAGGCTCACTTATCACGGACTGGACAGACTTCCGGAGAACTATTTGGCGGTCTTGACAGCCCGTGGGGAATATTCCTGAAGGGCAATATTGGCCCCGGGCGCTTCAACAAAGGAAACATAAACAATGAAGATTGGGGCATCGAACGCTCGTTGTCCTGTATCAACAGGCCAGGCCAACGGAAGGTTCACATACTACACGGCCGACGCCGGTTACGATTTGCTGCGCGGCACCAACCATAAGGTCGGCGCATTCATCGGCTGGCCCTATTACGGCCAGAGCTCCGACTCGACGGGATGCGTGCAAATCGCCAACCCCATGTATATATGCCGGCGCCGGCTGACAGGATCATTGGCAGCCAGCATACTAACTGGGATGCATTTCGTGTCGGTCTAAGCGCCGAAACCATGCTCACGGAGCGTTGGCGCTTAAGCACCGACGCGCTTACCTGCCGTGGACCAATTACAGTGGTCGTGACAACCATCTCTTTCGCCATATGACCCACTTCACTGATCAACGCGGGAATGGTGGCGGGGGTACATCTCTCGCCTCGAGGGCGTCCGCAGGTTGGTCGCACAAGTCATCGATGGTGTCGAGTTGCGTTCTCGCAAGGGGATCCTTGCTCCCCGGTTTTGTTTACGACAAGGTCATCCGGGATTGTCGCATTCTTCTGGGCGGCGTGCCCTTTCATGGTTCAGGAAACGACTCGACGTGGCTTGCGGACTTCCGCGCGAAGGTCGAGGCGCTGCCCATATCTTACGTGATGAAGCCCAAGCTTATTGAAGCAGCCATCGAAGCAATGATCAGGTTCGTCCAGCCGGCCTACGTCGATTTGATTGCGGCGGCGGGCCGGCTCGAGGCCTCGTCCAGCACGTGACGATGGCGCCTGGAAGCACCCCAACGGGGGTTGAGTTCTACGCGCAGGCGCTCAGGCACATGACCACGACGGAGCCGTCGGCGACACAAATCCACGAGTACGGGCTGGAGGAGGTCGGCCCGGATCCACGGAGAGATGGAAAGATTAAAGAACTCGCTTGGCTTTGGTGGCGACCTCGCCGCTTTTTTCGAGCACATCAAAACAAGCCCCAAACTTGTCTATCCCGATACTGAGGAGGGACGGAGCACCTACCTCCGCGAAACCTCCCGCGTTATGGATGCGATGTACCGCGATCTCGGCAATTCTTTTGGCAGGCTTCCCAAGGTTGGGTGCGTATCGCGATCCGATGTTCGTGAGCATCCACAAAAACATCTGGCCCGGTTCAGTGGAATCGTCCAGGCGGACTGCTACAACGGCTTCGAGCCGCTGTTCGATCCGAAGAAGAAAGCGCTGCCGATCATGCCGGCATTTTGCCTCGCGCATGCGAGGCGAAAGTTCTTCGAGCTGGCCGACATCGCAAAAAATGCCCGGGAGGGCAAGAAGGGTAAGCCGATCTCCCCGATAGCGCTGGAGGCGGTCAGACGCCTCGATGCACTCTTCGTCATCGAGCGCGAGATCAACGGCTTGACCGCCGCCGAGCGGCTCAGCGTGCGACAGCAAAAGAGCAAGCCGCTGTTCGACCGAACGCGCCACACTCTCGCGCTCCTCCGCGGTTCGCGAGCCGATCGACTACATGCTCAAGCGCTGGGCCGACTTCGCCCGCTTCCTTGATGATGGCAGACTCTGCCTGACCAACAACGCTGCGGAAAGAGCGCTGCGCGGTATCGCTCTCGGAAGACGCAATTGGATCTTTGCCGGTTCTCAGCGCGGGGCAGACCGCGCCGCTGTCATGCTGACGCTTCTCACCACCGCACGCCTCAACGATGTCGACCCGCAAGCCTGGCTCGCCGATGTTCTGGCCCGTATCGCCGATCTGCCTGCCTCGCGCCTGCACGAGTTGCTTCCTTGGGAATGGAAAAGGCTACGCGCGGTCGAGAAACACCTCTGATCAGCGGTCCGTCGCAACCTGAACGTCTCAACCGGCTAGCGACCATCATAACCCAGACCGTCTATGCGCGCGCGTAATCGTTGCGCGGCAGTCCTCGGATGCGTAACGACTAACTGAAGTGACGGGCTCTCGCGAGGCCGCCCCTTGATGTAGGCAGGTCGGACGTCGGCCAAATAACGGCTATATGACAGCTTGTCCTTAACGCGCACCGAATGTCACCTCACGAACACAAAGGTCAATTGGGTGTTGCCGGCGTTGCGGCGGATGGCGCGGCGCCTGGCTGTACTGCCGCTGGCGGCGGCGTCGTGGCCGATGGCGCGGTGGTCGACTGGGCTGCGGCCTGCGGGGAGCTGCCGACGATGACGGTGAGCAGACCCTGGCCCCACAGCCGCTGCGCCGCCTTCCTGGCATCCTCCAGCGTCACCGCATCGACGAGCGCGCAGTGCTTCTCGATATAGTCGATCGGCAGCTTATCGAGCTGATACTGCAGCAGCGCCCGCGCAAGCTTTGACGAGGTATCGAGCGCCAACATCTGCGAGCCCTTCAGGTACGACTTGGCATTATCGAGCTCCTGCTGGGTCGGGCCTTCCTCGGCCATGCGGCGGACCTGCTTTTCGATCTCTTCCACCGTCTCGCCGGCGCGATCGGCGCGGGTGCCGGTATTGCCGACGAACAGCGCGGAATGATCCATCCAGAGCAGCGTCTCATGGACGGAATAGGCGAGCCCACGCTTCTCGCGGACTTCGCGGAACAGCCGCGACGACAGACCGGCGCCGCCGAGGATCTGGTTGACGACATCGGCCGCCATGAAATCCGGCTCGCTGCGGCGGACGCCCGGACCGCCGAAGCTCAGGACCGTCTGCGGCACGTCGAGCGGAACGTAGACGCGCTGCGGCGGCTTTGCCGCAACCACATCGGGGACCTCTGTCAACTGCGCCTTGGCCGGCAGGCTGCCAAAGGTCTTGTCGAGCAATTTGCCAAGCGTCTCTGGATCGACGTCACCGACCACCGCGATCTTGAGCGTGTCCTTGGCGATCACGCGGCGGACATAGTCCTTCAGATCGGCGACGTCGATTTTCGGCACGCTCTCGACCGTGCCTCCGGCCTGGCGAGCATAAGGATGATCGTTAAAGGCGACTTCAAGGAACTTGCGATTGGCGAGCGTTGAAGGATTCGTGGAGTCACGCCGAAGGTTCGCGAGCACCGCCGCACGGATCCGTTCGACATCGGCCGCATCGAAACGGGGCGAGGTCAGCGCCATTCGCAGTAGGTCGAAGGCCTCGTCCCTGTTGTCCTTGAGCATGCGCAAGGAGCCGCGAAACTGGTCACGGGACGAGGTAAAGCTCAGCTCAATGGCGCGGCGGTCGAGCCGCTCGTGAAAGCTCTTGGAATCGAGATCGGCGGAGCCTTCGTCGAGCAGGCTGGCGACCAGGTGACCGACGCCGGGCTTCTCAGCCGGGTCCTGGCTGGCGCCGCCGCCGAAGGCATATTCCATCGCGATCAGCGGGACGGTGGCCTCCTGCACGAACCAGGCTTCGATGCCACCGGGCGAGATCAGGCGCTGGATCTTGGTAGCGGCAAATGATGGTGCAGAGCCGAGCGTCGCGATCGCGAGCGAGGCCCCACCGAGGACGGCACGCCGAGTGAGAGAATGGGTCACGAGCGCTTCTCCTTACGTTTGGGCGCAGATTCCTTGATCAGATAGCCGGTCACGGAGCGTTTCTTGTCGAGCCATGCTTGCGCGGCCTCGCACACCTGCTCGGCGGTGACGGCCCGGATGCGGTCCGGCCAGCTTCGGATATCGTCGATGCTGAGCCCGGTGGTGAGCGCGGTGCCATACCAGCCCGCAAGCGTCGCCTGGTCATCCTGGGCGTAGATCGCTTGCGCAATCAATTGGGTCTTGACGCGCTCGAGATCCTCGGCGCGCGCGGGATTTTGCGCGAGGTCGGCGATCACCTTGTCGATCGCGTCCTCGATCTGGGCGAATTCGACGCCAGGTTTCGGCATGACAGAGATCATGAATTGCGAGGCATCAAGCGAGGTGCCCTCGTAGCTCGCGCCCGTGCTGCTCGCGAGCTGCTTGTCGATCACCAGCACGCGGTAGAGATAGGAGTTGATCCCGCCGCCCATCAACTGCGCGAGCACGTCAAGCGCAGGGCTCTCGCCTGCGGCCGCAGTGGTAGCCGACGGCACGAGATAGGAGCGGCGCCAGGTGGGCTGCTCGACGCGGGGATCGGAGAGCGTCACGGTGCGGGGTGCCGCGGGCGTCGGCTCCTGTGGCCGCACGCGCTTCGCGGGGATCGCGGGCTGCGCAGGAATGTCGCCAAAATTCTCTTCCACCATCGGGCGGATTTCCTTGGGATCGACGTCGCCGGCGATGATCAGGATCGCGTTATTCGGCGCGTAGAAGCGCTTGTAGAACGCGAGCGCGTCCTCGCGGTCGAGCTTCTCGATCTCCTGGCGAAAGCCGATAATGGGGCGGCCGTAGGGGTGGTTGAGGTAAAGCGCCGCCATCATCTGCTCGGTGAGCCGCGCATCGGGATTGTTGGCAACGCGCATGTTGAATTCTTCGAGCACAACATCGCGTTCGGACAGCACGTTCTCATCTTGGAGAACGAGACCGGCCATGCGGTCGGCCTCAAATTCCATCATCTTCGTCAGCTGCTCGCGCGGCACGCGTTGGTAATAGCCGGTGTAGTCGGGCGAGGTGAAGGCATTCTCGTCGCCGCCGACGCGCAGCACGGTCTGGGAGAATTCGCCGGGCGGATGCTTCGCTGTGCCCTTGAACATCAAGTGTTCGAAGAAATGCGCAAGCCCCGATTTGCCCGGCGTCTCATCGGCGGAGCCGACCTTATACCCAATCATCTGGGTCACGACCGGGGTACGATGATCGGGGATCACCACCACCTGCAAGCCGTTCGCAAGCGTGAAGCTTGCTGGTCGTTCCGAGGTGACTGTGATCTGGGTAAGCACGCTCTTGTTTTCAGCAACGTCCCGGAGGCTAGGATTGCTGCTATTATCCCTTTTGTATTCGGCTCTGTATTCGACCGCCAGCGCGGTGGGTGTCGTCAAGGCCATTGCAACAATGGCCGTGCCTAGCACCTTGGTTGTCACGGAACTACAATTCTTCATGCCATCGCCTTTTGGTCACATCGAGATTCACATTCTGCAACGGACGATCCCGACAAAGCAGAGAGCCGCACGCCGTTGGCAAACAATGGAGCAAAAGCCGTGCCAATCGCCTAATGCTTCCGCGCACCGCTGCGCGGGCAGCTGGACGCAAAACGAAGCGCCGCGCGTTCTTTCTCTTCCGAAAGCCAAAGCCGCACTTGTTTGGTATCTGCCAACATGTTGCGAACACGACATTGCACACGAAAACGCACGACAACTCGCCGCCTCGCGCTTGCCTAAATCCTGCGACGCCGCATACTGGCGCCTTGATCTCGCGCCAGAGGCACTGCTCCGCCGTTTCGTGGCCGCGCCGGCGCCCGCCAGGAAACATCCAAAGCTTGTCGCGGCGCGGCCGCACCAGGAGTACCCGGCCGCTTCGACGCCTGCCACCAGCACGGCCAAGCGATCATCGTTTCGATCGATCAATATGCCGAGAAAGCGTTTGGCAAGCGAGACTATTTCCTAAATAGGCCTCCCGGTTTCAGGGGCCGGAGCGACCAAATCCCGAGGTCGACGTCATCTGGGTCTATGGCGCCGGCGAACACGGCGTCATGGCCTTCACCGACTTCGGAAATCTGATCGAGCTCGTCCGGATGCACAAAGAAAATCCGACTTGGCTCAAGCGCTGGCCGCCCGACTAATACAATCAACCTGCGGCCTACGCCGGATGCGTACGGATTTTGTCGAGAACCGGCGAAGCATCAGGAACTGTGATTAGGCTCTGCGTCGCCATCCTCTTTAAGCGTCGGCCACTCCTCTGCGCGTCGGGCTAGCTTCTCATATTCCTCGGCGATCTTAAGGAGCCTATCTCTGGACTTGCCTTCAGCGAACGACACCGCTTTGGTCCGCGTCGCTTCCGCACGGCCTCGCCAGAATTTGGGATCGTAGAACGGATCTATCGGTTTCATGCAAATGAGCATGCAGTTCGTACATTAAGAAAATGCGACATCAGCCCCTCCAACATTACGTAGGCCGCCCTCCCCGCAAAATTCACAAATTCGGCCCAATTGCCTATATCTCGGAAGGAGCGAAGCCACGGGGCGCGATTCGCTTGAGAAAGCCGAAGCGGGGCACACGCATTGAGCGGTTGATAGAGTTGCTTTGCTCATGCCTCGTACACACCTGGTGGCAGCCGGACCAGCACGATACCACCCCCAGCCGCCACGACCTCCTTCGAAAGCGCACTCGGTCAAGTTTCTGCCAGGACGAAGGTTTAGACGCGCAGCATCTAAACCGCCCGCCATCTCGGGCTTGAAAGCTCTTTCCTCTTCGAACTGCTACCACGTCGCGCGATTTGCGCTGACTGGGATCGCAAACCAATCTAATGTTTCGATCTCTCCGACTTGCCGGCTTGGAGGGATCAGCCGTGCTGGAGCTGTCACTTCTAACACGTGCACGGCTGCCCTCGGCCTAGATGGGAATGAAACTGAGATTTTCCGCGCCAGTGAAGGCCTCTCACTCTGATTCGCGCGAGATGGCTCGTGGGGGCGCACGAGTTTGGACATATCCACACGAGCAGTCCTCGAAGGGGCTTGAATCGTACGCAGCGTTAGATTGTACGATCTTAAAAGCAGGTGGCGCCCCTAAGGCCATCTAAAAGCCTCCCGCCAGGTGATGAGAATTGCGAATGTCCCAAACTCTTAAGCTCACGCCGCAAGGGCCCGTCACGATCCTCGAGCACTCCCCCGAAAGCGAAGTGATCTATGGAGCGCATGGCGAACTGGCCAAGTTGCAGCCGGAACAGGACGAAGCATTTGGCACAATCTCGATCTCCGATGTCACGCGTGCCGCTCCTCGCAAGAGGTGGAATGCAGGTCGCGAGAGCGGACCATGTGGGTGATGGCCCCAGCTGTTACAGGCCGATAATGGTTCGCACTCCCCAACCAGGTGCAGCTTCGGGGGCGTGTTGGACGTAGCTGAATGCCGGAATTGCTGGCGGGGTATACCTTACCGCTATCGTAACTTCTTTCGTCTAGCCGGGCCGCAATCGTTGTTTCGCCCTGCTTGGCGGCTCTGAGTATCGGCCGACTGGCGGGTTGTTAGCCGCCTCCTCGCGCTCGGAAAATTACGGTATCTCACGACTAAGCGACCGAGGCACCGCTGCGATGGGTGTACAGATACGCAATGTGCGCTTCCGCGGCCGTCAATGCTTTGAATGGTTCCGGCCTGTTTCCCGGTAGACAGGTCATACTGCGCCTCGCGCAGGACGAACAATACCGCAGGATGTATCGACTTGAAGAGGATATCGTGAATCAAAAGCAGCGAACGCATGGGTCTTGGTTCTTCAAAGCACACCGCTGTGCAACAGCAGTTGCTGTTGCTGTTGTGACGACAACAGCTCTATGCACCGAACAGGCGGGTGCGCGAGATCGGCCGGCGACACCGGAGGAGCGAGAGGCTTGCACTCCGGACGTGTTTCGCTTTTGTGGCAGCCACATACCTGATGCAGGCGCCATTACTGCCTGTCTCAGAGCCAAGTTCACAAACCTGAGTGACCAATGTCGCTACGTGATATCAGTTCGAGACTCTGCCAAAGGAAAGGAAGGCTCGAAATGAGCCAGCGCCAATAGGCCGGCGCCTTCGATCGCCCGCGCTTCGAGACTAGACGACCGATTCCATGAACTTGGCAGTCATGGAACGGGAGGTTTGTTTGTGGATTCCTCGTTTGCGATTGACTGAACGAGGAGTTTCATCATGGCAGGATGGCGGCAAGCGGTCGAGTTGGCGATGACCGACGAAGAGATTGAAACGTTGACGGCTCTTTCGCGGTCGCGGACCGAACCGGCGCGCCGGGTATCGCGGGCTGCGATGCTGCTTGCCTACCGCGAGACCCCGTCGTTCTTTGCGGTGGGACAAAGACTTGGCGCCCATCATCAGACGGTCCAGCGCTGCGTCGAGCGGGCGGCGGCTGATGGCGCGCTGGCGGCGCTCGATGAGCGCCCGCGACCGGGCAAGGAGCCGGTGATCACGCCGGCGGCCAAGGCCTGGCTGGTGTCTCTGGCGTGCGACAAGGCCAAGGAGCATGGCTATCCGCACGAGTTGTGGACGACGCGACTGCTGGCCCGCCATGCCCGCGAGCACGGACCAGAGGCCGGACATGAATGTCTCGCCCGTCTGGTTCAGGGCACGGTGTGCAAGCTTCTCGGTCAGCAGGAAATCAAGCCGCACAAGGTGCGCTACTATCTTGAAAACCGCGACGCCGAGTTCGAGCAGAAGATGGCTGAGGTTCTGTATGTCTATCGCGAGGTCCAGGTCCTGAAAAAAGCCGCCGCCCGATCGAAGAAGTCGGACAAACCGGTAGCGATCGTCTCCTACGACGAGAAGCCGGGAATACAGGCCGTCGCGACGACAGCGCCGGATCTGCCGCCTGTGCCGGGCGTACATGCGACCTTCGCGCGCGATCATGAGTACAAACGTCACGGCACGCTCAGCCTGTTGGCGGGCATTGACCTGCTCACCGGGAAGGTCCACGCGCTCGTCAAAGACCGCCACCGCAGCCGAGAGTTCGTAGAATTCCTCAAGCTTCTCGATGCCGCCTATCCGGCCAGGACCGCGATCAAGTTGATCCTCGACAATCATTCCGCGCACATCTCGAGGGAAACCAGAGCCTGGCTCGACACACGACCGGCAGGCCGCTTCCAGTTTACCTTCACGCCCAAGCACGGCTCCTGGCTCAACCTCATCGAGGGCTTCTTCTCCAAGTTCGCCCGCTCCGTCCTGCGTCACATCAGGGTTACATCAAAGCACGAACTCAAAGAGCGCATCATGGCCGGAATCGACGACGTCAATCGCCATCCCGTCGTCCATACTTGGTCCTACAAACTCGCCGACGCCGCCTGATATGATTCGAACCAAGAAAACGATGATCTAGTACCTCGTCACAGTGATTATGACTCTTTGGCAGCGACGGGATAGGCGCGGCCCATTTTGGCGCGAGCTTTGTCGGTTGTGAACATCCAATTGATGCGAGCGCCGGCGGCGTTTCGTTGTCGTTCCCAGGCGTCGCGGCGGAGCCAGTGTGGGTCGTCGTTTCTGCGGTCCAGGCACTGGCCCGCGGAGCACGCCGATCTCGATCTCGACCATGTTGAGCCAACTGGTATGCTTGGGGGTGTAGTGGAACTCCAGGCGGCGCAGAATCCGTCGGGCTTCGGCGGGTGCGAATGCCTCATAGAGGGCGCCTACGGAGTGGATCGACAGATTATCCTGCACCACCCGGATGCACGCGGCGTCGGGATAATGGACATCGACGAGTTCGCGCATGCAGTGGGCGTAGTCTACTGCCGTCCGCCGCTCGGCGACCTTGACCTTGCGCCAAGGGCAATGGACGTCGATGCAGACGAAGAGATTGACGGTGCCGTTGCGGCGGTACTCGCAATCGTAGCGTTCGAGCTGGCCCGGTTCGGGTGGGATCGGCTGGCGAACCTCGCCGATGAGCTGGACCGGGCTCTCGTCGAAGCAGACCACCGGTCGGTCGGGATCGGGCGCCTCGGCATAGAGGTCGAGCACGTCTTCCATACGGGCGACGTATTCGCCGTCGACCTTTGGAATGCACCACATATCCTTGCGCCAGGGCTTAAGACCGTTTGCGGCCAGCCGCCGGCGCACCGTCTCGCCTGACAGGCTCTCGTGATCGGTGAGATTGACTATCGCCCCGGCCAAAAGCTCCAGCGTCCAGCGAGCGCGGCCCTGCGGGGGACTCGCGCAGGCGGTGGCCACCAACAGGGCTTCCTCCTTGCCGGTGAGCTTGCGCTCCGCCCCAGGACGCGGCTCCTCGCTCAGCGCCCGCTCCAGATTGCCTTCCACGAAACGCCGCTTGGTCCGGTACACGGTGGAACCGCTCACCGCTACCGTGCGCGCAATTTCTTCATCGCTGCAGCCGGCATTGGCTGCCAGCAATATCTGGGCGCGCTTGAGTTTGCGGGCGGCCCGTTTGCCCTTGCTCAACATCGCGGTGAGTTCACTGCGTTCGGCTTGGCTCAGTTCGACCCGATAACGTACATTCATCCCGACCTCCCTGTTGGAGGACCGGACGAATCGACAAATGAATCGAAAATCAGGCGCCGCGCGCAGCCTCAGCGCTCAAGGCTTCACGGAAAAGCAAGGCCAGTACCTGGCTTTCATCTACACCTACGCCCACATGTTCCGGCGCCCGCCCGCCGAGGCCGACATGCAGCGCCACTTTCAAGTCAGTCCGCCCTCGGTACACCAGATGATCGTGACGCTCGAACGAAATGGTCTCATCAGCCGTCAACCCGGCATCGCCCGAAGCATCCAAATCCTCGTGCCTCCGGAAGACCTGCCCATCTTAGATTGGCTCGGAATCAACCAGTCAGAACCATTGTGACGAGGTACTAGTCCCCGGCTGAATTCCAGGACGGCAACGCTGGATGAGGACAGATGAAAGGGCGCGGGCAATTGAGGCGGCACCAACCGCTTGCGACTGACGGAACTCCCGGCATCGGGCACTTGCTTGGACGAATAGGCGAAATGCATACGTTACCCTTCCACACCATTCTGATCGCCAACAGAGGCGAGATTGCCGTACGAATCATCAAGACTTTGCGAAGGCTGGGGCTTCGCTCTGCAATTGTCTACCACGATGCCGATGCGGGGACGCCGGCTGTCTCCATGGCTGACACGGCGATTGCCATCAGCGGTCGCACGCCAATAGCTGCCTATCTCGATATCGCGCCATCGCTGCTGCCCACAAGGCGAGCGCCGACGCCCTTCATCCGGGTTATGGATTTGTCTCCGAGAATGCTGAGTTCGCCAGGGCCGTGATAAAGGCGGTCATTGCGTTCATCGGGCCCGCCCCTGAAAGCATAGAACTGATGGGCGATAAAATCCGGGCCCACAACTTCGTTCAGCGGAACGGTTTTCCGGTCGCACCTTCGGCGATCGAAGAAGATGATCCAGCGACATTCACATTCAGGACGCGAGCTGTTGGAGTTCCTTTGCTGGTGAAACCATCGGCGGGCGGTGGCGGCAAGGGCATGCGGATCGTACGCGACCTCGCTACCCTGGAGGACGCGATTGCGCAGGCGCGCAGTGAGGGGCAGAGGTACTTCGGCGATGGCCGGCTTTACGTCGAACGATATGTCGAAAACCCGCGGCACATCGAAGTATAGGTGCTCGGCGACTCCTTCGGAAACGTGGTCCATCTCTTTGAGCGAGAGTGCTCGGTGCAGCGCCGGTTCCAGAAGATCATCGAGGAGGCGCCGTCGCCCGCACTGTCGCCAGAGTTGCGCAAGCGGGTCTGCGAAACGCCGCCAGCATCGCGCGCGCCGCCAACTATCGAAACGCAGGCACTGTCGAATTCATCTTTGACGGTGGAGAGTTCTATTTTCTTGAGATGAATACGCGTCTGCAAGTCGAGCATACTGTGACCGAGATGATCACCGGCATCGATCTTGTTGCTCAACAGATCTATGTCGCCGCGGGCCGCGAACTTGGATTTTCCCAGTCCAATATCGTCTCGAGAGGACACGCGATCGAGGCTAGACTGTATGCGGAAGCCCCGGAACGTGGATATGTTCCGACGACTGGTAAGGTACTTGTTCTTGAGTACCCGGACGGCGACGGCGCACGGATCGACAGCGGCATCTTGCAAGGCCAGCAGATCACGACAGCGTTCGATCCCATGCTCGCAAAGATCATCGCGCATTCGCCGACGCGCATTGAGGCTGCGCTGAAGGCCCATCGCGCGATGCGGGAGCTGGTGCTTCTCGGCTGCGAGACAAATGCAAACTTTCTCACACGTATCCTCCGCGACGAGGCATTTCTGAGCGGACACGTCCATACGGGATATCTTGAGGAAAATCCGCACATCGCATCGGCCGAGCCTGCGTCCGACTTATCTGCCTTCCTCGCCACAGCCGCCCTCCTGACGAGACCTATCCGCGAATGGACAGATGCCGTGCCCGAGCTTCACGCAGCGCTGGGCAGCTGGAGAAACTGACGTGAAACACTATTTTGAAGTTGATGGCGTAGATTATCAGTTATCGCTTTCACGTTGCCAACAGGGCTATCGCCTTCTCTTGAGTAACAAAGTGATTGGCCCAATCGTGTTCTCCCAGTAAGGCGACGTTTGCGGCGTCCTTACCATCGCTGGCGAAAGCGAACCGGTCAGGTTCGCCATCGACGGCGAGGTTATTCACGTGCACATCCGCGGCAGGACGCGCATTTTGCACTACCGCGACCCGTTGAGAACGCTCGCTTGCGCGAATAATGAGGCAGATCATCTCCTGGCCAGCGCGCCAATGCCGGGTCTCGTCGTTACGACCAGCGTTTCGCCTGGTCAACCCGTTTCCGCAGGCACGGCGCTGATGAAAATCGAGAGCATAAAGTTGGAAACCATCATACGCTCTCCACGGGACGGCGTGATCGACCGAATTCACTTCAACGGAGGCGAGAGCTTCGAGCGAGGCGCAGTGCTGGTTACGCTCTCAGAGGAAGGGCGTTGAGATGCAGCGGATCGCTTCTGCAGCGGATGTCAAATCTCACGAATTCCGCCTCAACGAACTCCACAATAGACGACTTGCGGCCGAATTGAAGGAACGACAACGTGTCGTCCGCTTCAACCGTCCTGAACGAGACCTTGAGCGCCTGCATCGGCAAAACAAGTTGTTTGTACGTGATCGGATCGAGGCTTTGCCCGATCCAGAAACTCCGTTCCTCGAGCTTTCGACGCTAGCCGCTAACAAGGCTTACGACGGCGAGGTGCCTGGCGCTGCGCAGGTCGTCGGCATCGGCATCGTAGCGGGTCGCGAGGTCATTGTTCACGCGGATGACGCCAGCGTGAAGGGCGGCGCATGGTATCCGTTGTCTGTCACGAAGATCGTGCGGGCCTTGGACATAGCGATCGAGAACTGTCTGCCAGTGGTTCATCTGTGCGACTGTGCTGGTGGTTTCCTGCCTTTGCAGGCGGAGTTCTTCGCGGATCGATACTACGCGGGTCGACTCTTCCGCAATCAGTCCATTCTCTCAAAGTCGCCATCGCAATGGGTCATTGCACCGCGGGAGGGGCGTACGTTCCGGCGCTTAGCGACTACAACATCATCGTGGAGGGAACGGGCGCGATTTTTCTAGGAGGCCCCCCGGTCATGAAACCGCCACGGGCGAGACGGTATCCGCCGAAGAGCTTGGTGGCGCTCATATGCATACCAGCGTGTCTGGGACGAGTGACTATTTCGCAAGCTCCGAGATCCACGCGATTGCCATCGCACGGGACATGTCGCTCGCTTCAATCGTGCCACGAAAGCCTCGATGGATCGAGTCTCTCCTGAACCGCCGGCGTACGACGCGTCCGAACTCTACGGCATCATTCCCAGGGATCCTCGAGTGCAGTTCGACATGCGGGAGATCATCACCCGTCTGGTGGATGGCACCCGGTCCACGAATACCAGTCTCTCTATGGCGAGTCTCTGGTGTGCGGCTTCGCGCGGCTTTATGGATATCAGATCGGGGTTATTGCAAACAATGTGTGCTGTTCAGCGACAGTGCGCTGAAGGGCGCTCACTTCATCCAATTGTGCGACAAGAACCGAACGCCCCTGCTCTTTCTGCAGAATATCACGGGTTTCATGGTCGGCCGCGAATACGAACGGCGCGGCATCACCAAGGATGGCGCCAAGCTGATCATGGCCGTCTCTGGGGCGTCGGTGCCCAAGTTCACGGTCGTTTGCAACGGCTCCTACGGAGCGGGGACGTTCGCTATGGCCGGGCGGGCTTTCGATCCACGCTTTATATTCACCTGGCCGCAGTCTCAGATTTCTGCGATGGGTGCAGAGCAAGCAGCAGGCGTGCTCACCCATGTCAAGGCAAGACAATTAACCCGCGAGGGTGGACGCCTGTCTGAGCAGGAGTTGGCAGCTATTCGAGAGCCGATTCTGGAAGAGTATCGGGAACGATCGAGCGCCTGTTATGCAACTTCCGAAATCTGGGACGACGGCATTCTTGATCCTGTCGACACCAGAAACGCGCTCGCAGTCGTCCTGAGCGCTTAGCTCAATACACCGATTGAGGCGCCACATTGCGGCGTGTTCAGAATGTAGCGATCGGATCAGGGCCGCCTTGGCGGGATCATCGAGGTAGAGCAGCGCGATCCAGCCGCACATGAAATGGAAGTCGGCGCGATAATCGCAAAGCGCAAGGCGCCGATTATACCCACCCTCGATCTGGCTGGCTTCAAATCGGCGGCCGGTCTACCTCCACACCGAACGGAAAGGAAGACAAGTGAAACGCATTACCTTCGCCGCGGCGTTGCTCGCGCTGACGCGCGCGGCGCACGCTGGCCCCGAGCTCGAAGCCAGCGGCCGCTTCCTTGCCGGCATCCGCTCGATCAACGTCACCATGCATCGCGTTCGCCCACACAGATCAGGCGCGGCAAGCCGAAAGAAATGTCCAGCCTCGGCGCGCCGTCGCACATCGACGCCGATTACAACGACTGCGGTGCGGTCGGAGCGGTGCGTGCGTCCCTTAACGGGTCGCACAAGACCGGAGAGATCATCGCGAGCAGGATTGCGGCGAGGAAGACCAGGGTGAGCGCGAAAGCGTTTCACCGAAACTACCAGAGCAAGATACAGAGGACAGTCAGAAGCAGAGCAGAGTAATCCGCGCATCCCCGATCGGCGCCGTAACAGATCGCTGGGCGTCATAGGAATATCCGTGTGCCCCCTGATGGATTCCTGACCGCACCACCACGATTCCGGTCCGTCGTCCCGTACTGCAGAACAAACACCGTCCCGTTGAAGCGAGGGATTGAATGCCACCCAGAAGCCGCCGTTTGATTGATGACAACTCCCATCATCGCCTTGGATGACGCAGCTCGAACGCTAGCATTGGTGAGGGATCGCTGGCTTGCTGCTGGCGAATACCGGCGAGGTATCGATGGCGCTCTCCACGGTTTTAATCGCAATCGTGGCCGCGTTGTTGTCAGTTCATCTGAGGACAGGCGGATCCGGTTTCAATGTGCCCATCGTCGACACTCTCGAAGCAGCTAGAAGAGATGGGCTTCAAACCAGTTTCGGTGTGGACCAGTGAGCCGCTGAAGTCTGGCAACCTCACGCAGCACTGCGAACGGTTTCAGAAATGGTCTGTGCCCGTACGACGTCATCACGCAAATGATGATCTATGAGTATCGGATGCCGATATGTCGTTGAACGAACGCGATGTGCTGTCGCAAACACGCAACCGGGCTATCGCCTTAGGCCGGATTCGCTCTTCGCGCGCGGCCGAATCGATGTTTTCGTCGCCCCCCGAGCGGGTCCAGGAGTACACTTAGTGGACAACGCCAACAAACACATAGCGCTTGAAGAACACTCGGGTCGCGAGCAGGTGGTAAAAGATGGAAAATGGCATCACGGCCCGAACCGCGAAGATACTCAGCGCGCCCTTCACAACGGCGGACTTCGCAGCTTTGTCAAAAGGGCAGCCCTCGATTCGGTCCCGTTTGCGCTTTGCGCTCTGATATTGATCAACTGTGGAGCTGCGCTTGCAGTCTTGGCGTTCCTCGAACGTATATCAACCAGAGCCACAATCGATCCGAGCCTTATCGGCGCCCTCGCCTCAGCAACGCTGTCCTTTGCGTTGGGGGCCGCGCTCGCTTTGCTCGCAATGTTCGCCTGCGCCGCAGCTGAAAGGGCGGTTTCGAGGCTCAGTACTTGTGAGCCACCAAGGATCCAAAAGGCACGCCGCTAGCGCGCTGCAAAGACCGCGCGCGTTTGCCACGTCTGTTCGCTTTCTTCCGCGCTGGCCTCGCTAGCTTTATTCGCTTTTGGAATGTCCGAGACGAGCTCCACACCCCCCGATGCTTCTGCAGAGGTAAGCTGCCCAAGTGCCCGCGAGCTGAGAACCCGCCAGGAGCCCCCGCCCATGCAGTGTCCGAAATGCAACTCCGATAACTGGTGCGAAATCGCATCGCATGATCCCTGGAGCGGTCGACCGATGATCCTGCAATGTCTGCGGCGAATATACTGAGCACAAGCTCGCTGAGCGCGAGGAGGCGTACGGCGCCCTGACCGGCGAACACCAACCGACCCGCCGGCTTATCCTGGATGCCCTTGAGAATGCTGGTCTAACGATCGTCCGCACCTTAGAAACAATGGGAGGCCTGCGCATGGGCCCTGCCATTCCTTGCCCGCCCACCCTGTATCCCCGGCTCCGGAAAACGCGGGACTGAGAGGCGGTGCCTGATCGTCATGCGGGCTTCACGCCGTTATGGCCGATCTGAAGCGGCAGGTCGAGCGAGTGGCATCGAGCCGGCGCGATGGAGCTATCGCCGAAAGTTGGTGACGGCGGGAATCGGAAAGGCGGCATATCGTGGGGGTGCTTGACGCCTCCACTTCTCCACCAAAGGAGCGATATGCCGTGTCCAAAGATAACATCATCCAGCTGATTCAGCCAACGAACGTCGTCGATCAACTCACGGAAATCCTACGTACTGGGGCACGTACTCTGTTGGCCCAGGCGATTGAGGCCGAGGTCGCGGACTTTCTCGGCAAGCATGCCGATTTGAAGACCGCAGACGGCCACCAGCGGGTCGTGCGCCACGGTCACCTGCCGGAGCGCGAGGTGATGACCGGGATCGGTCCGGTCGCCGTCCGCCAGCCGCGGGTGCGCGATCGCGAGGCGGACGTGACCTGCCCCGACCGCATCCGGTTCTCTCCGTCGATCCTGCCGCCCTACATGCGCCGCTCGAAATCGATCGAGACGCTGCTGCCGATCCTTTACCTGAAGGGTATCTCCACCGGCGACTTCTCCGAGGCGCTGGCGGCGCTGCTCGGCAAGGATGCCGCTGGGTTGTCGGCATCCGCCATCGGCCGCCTGAAGGACGGTTGGCTTGACGAACACACCGCGTGGCAGAGGCGCGATCTGTCGGCGAAGCGCTACGTCTACATCTGGGCCGATGGCATCCATCTCCAGGCACGTCTCGAAGACGAAAAGCAGTGCATCCTGGTGCTGATCGGCGCGACGCCGGAAGGCCGCAAGGAACTGGTCGGCTTCACCGATGGCGCCCGCGAGAGCGCGCAGGACTGGCGCGATCTGCTGCTCGATCTAAAGCGGCGCGGGCTCGAGGTGTCGCCGCGGCTCGTCATTGCCGATGGCGCACTCGGGTTCTGGAAGGCCGCCGGCGAGGTCTGGCCGAAAACGCGCGAGCAGCGCTGCTGGGTGCACAAGACCGCGAACGTGCTCGCCAAGTTGCCGAAGAGTCAGCAGCCGAAGGCCAAACGCGCGTTGCAGGAGATCTGGATGGCCGAAACCAAGGCCGCCGCCGAGTTGGCGTTCGACGCCTTCATCGAGAGCTACACGCCCAAATACGAGAAGGCGGCCGACTGCCTGAGTAAGGACCGGGACACGCTACTGGCGTTCTACGACTTCCCGGCCGAGCACTGGAAGCACCTGCGGACGACCAATCCCATTGAAAGCACCTTCGCTACCGTGCGCCACCGCACGATCCGATCGAAGGGTTGCCTGTCCAACAGGACGGCGCTCGCGATGGTCTTCAAACTGCTGGAGGCCGCGCAGAAAAGCTGGCGTCGTCTCGATGGCCACAACCAGTTGCCAAAACTCGTTCTCGGTGTGACATTCAACGACGGGATCGAGGTCATCGCCAAACCGACTGACCGTCAGCCCATAACCGCCGCCGCCTGACCGGCTCGGCCGTCACCAAAATTTGGCGATAGCTCGCGCGATGTGCGTTTAGCTAACTATTTCCGTACCGCAACCTCTTGCGCCGCAGTACGGCGAGCACTCGAGGAGGCCACAATCAAGAATAGTGCATAAGCTCGGGGACTCTGAACCGCATCTATTCCACATTGGACGACATGCTCTATCCGCCGCTTCGTGCAATCACGTGGACGCGGCTAGGAGTTGCGGCGGGATCTGCAATGTCGCGATGTCGGCTCCGCTCACCTCACCGCGCGCGTCGCTTGGGTGCAATAAACGTCGGCATTGCAGAACAAGTCGGCTGGGGCACGTATCGGGCTGCCGTTTTTCAATTCTTCTTCTTTGCGCCCATAGGGGATCTTGAGCACGTCTGTCTGGAAACGCCCGCAGTGAGTGTTCTCATATCAGTCAGACTGCGCTGGGAAGGGTTTTCCACGATTGCGGCGGCCTGCATGTGGCCGCTTGTTTCCTCGTACCTCAGGAAGCGGCACAATGGAATACTGGAATAATGTTCAGCCAAGCCACTGAAGGGGGTTGAACCTTACGCTGCGTCAGGTTGTAGGCTTGGAAACCAATTATGACCAAACCTACACCACGCAAGCAATGGTTATCGGCTAACGCGGCAGCGGGGTTGCCGTGCACATGATTTCAGGCTTGGAACTGACGCCTATTCGAATTGACTTCCCACTGATGAAGCCGGAAAGCTGCGAGATCGTGCCGTTTGTCGAGTTCGCATCGGACGAGAGAAGAGCCAAAAGAGAGTCTTCAAGCATGTTGTGCGACAAGCGGCCCCCCGCCCTCGTCACCAAGCTGGACCATCGGGATCGGCTCATCGATCAACGAGGTCGCCTTCGCCCACGCAACCGCTGCCACTAGCAACAGCTAGCACGTTCGAAAGCACGATGAACGCCTTCAACTCGAATATTGGCAAAGTCGCCGGCGGCGCCACGCTGACCCGCGAGGAAGCGGCATCCGCTTTCGACAGCATGATGTCAGGCGAAGCCACACCCGCGCAGATGGGTGGACTTCTCATGGCGCTGCGGGTGCGCGGCGAGACGGTGGAAGAGATTACCGGCGCCGCTTCCGCGATGCGGAGTAAGATGCTGCGAGTCAGTGCGCCGCACGATCCCGTCGACATTGCCGGCACTGGCGGCGACGCTTCGGGCTCGGTCAACGTGTCGACCTGCGCCGCTTTCATCGTCGCTGGTGCTGGCGTGAGGGTTGCCAAACATGGCAATCTCGCACTGTCCTCGCGCTCGGGCGCTGCCGACGTCTTGGCGTCGCTCGGCGTGAGGATCGACATCACCCCTGAAGACGTCACTCGCTGCGTGCACGAAGCCGGCATCGGCTTCATGTTTGCGCCGGTCCATCATCCCGCCATGAAGCACGTTCACCCTACCCGGATTGAGCTCGCTACCCGCACCATCTTCAATCTACTCGGACCGCTGTGCAATCCGGCCGGCGTCAAGCGACAGATAGTCGGAGTGTTTTCGCGGCAGTGGGTGCTGCCCTTGGCGCAGGTGTTGAAGAATCTTGGCGCTGAGTCAGTGTGGGTGGTGCACGGCTCGGACGGACTCGATGAGATCACCCTGACCGGGCCGACCTTTGTTGCCTCGATTGAGACAAGCGAGATCCGCACCTTCGAAGTGCCCCCTGAACAGGGCCGGCCTCCCCCGCTGCGGCAGCGTGGGGCTGAAGGGCGGCGATGCCGATGCCAATGCAGTCGCGCTGCAAAGCGTGCTCGACGGCGCCCCAAGCCCGTATCGCGATATCGCGCTTCTCAATGCGGCCGCGGCATTGAACGGGGGCGGCCGTGCCAAATCCTTGAAGGAAGGCGTCGCCCTTGGGCAGAAGTCGCTTGATAGCGGTGCCGCGGCGGCGCGATTGAAACATCTAGTCGCAATCTCTAACGACTGACAGCCGAGCTGACCGATGTCCGACATTTTGACCAAGATCGAGGCCTACAAGCGCGAAGAGATCGCAGCCGCCAAGCGCGCCTTGCCGCTTTCAGAGGTCGAAGCGCTCGCGCGGGGGGCCCCGCCCCCGCGGGGTTTTCTCGCCGCCATCTGCAACAAGCACGCAGCAGATGAGTATGCGCTGATCGCCGAGATCAAGAAGCCCTCTCCCTCCAAGGGCCTTATCCGGGGCGACTTCGATCCGCCCTCGCTTGCCAGGGCCTATGAAGCGGGCGGCGCGGCCTGCCTGTCGGTGCTGACGGATACGCCCTTCTTTCAGGGGCACCCTGATTTCATGATGGCAGCGCGAGCGGCAACATATCTGCCGGTGCTGCGCAAGGACTTCATGTTCGACACCTATCAGGTGGTGCAAGCGCGCGCTCAGGGGGCCGACTGCATCCTGATCATCATGGCGGCGCTCGACGACGAAACCGCTCGCGAGATCGAGGCTGCGGCCCTGGCCCATGGCATGGATGTGCTGATCGAGATCCATGACCGCGACGAGCTCGATCGGGCGCTAAAACTTCGCTCGCCGATGATCGGCATCAACAACCGCAACCTGCGCACCTTCGAGACCACGCTTACGACCAGCGAGGCGCTGGCGCCGCTCATACCGAAGAATCGCCTGATCGTCGGCGAAAGCGGTATCTGCGGCCCGGGCGATGTTCTGCGTCTTTCGCGGCTTTGCATTTCGACCTTCCTGGTCGGAGAAAGTCTGATGCGGCAGGCTGACGTGACGGCGGCGACCCGCGCGCTGCTCTCGCGCGAGGCGGCGGTTTCGACCGGAGTGCAGTGATGGCGCGCAAAGTCTCCAAGCCGAGCTCGCTTCGCTCCGAATACGGCTCGCCTCAAACGATAGTGAGGTATCGCCGCTGTTGGCGACGGCTAGTCAGCATCCAGAAGGTCCGCGCAACTCAATCAGCACCGAGCCGGTGGGTCTCCCCTGCATTTGACGACGGCCGAGAAGTGCGGCCGGTGATGGTGGGGCGAAATGCACCGTTTGCACGAAATAGCGGTGCATTAGCCTGAGACGGTTAGAGCAAAGTCATGGAAAGTTTTCACAACTCGAGGCCGATGAGGGCAGTCTATGCTCGGAGCAGAGCGCTTATCAGGCTGCAGGATGCGTACCGTATCAATCTTGCTGAGCTAATCGAGGCTAGGGCGGCGCCTGAAAGATCGACGGCCACTCAGATTGCCAGAGCCGGTGCGAAGCGCACCACCGAGATCGTCGAAAAGACAGGCGACTCGGGGACTCGCGCTTCGCGGTACCGCGAAGGAGACAAACAATGATGTCTTGGCGGATGATCACGGTACTCGGATCGATCGCAACGATCGAACTCATGTTTCGTAAGTTTCGTGAGGTGATCGATACAGACGACTCGATCTCGCCCGAGCTGCGGCTTTCGTTGCACGCGACGCTGGATGAGCGTCTTCTCTTCGGGAAAGAGCGCCTTTTCAACAGTATCGGAAAACAAGGCGGCGCGGCGGCCATGCCCATATCACCACCGAGGAACGATTCGCAGTGAATGACGCCACGCGCAGACAGATCACGGACCGCCAGCCCTTCGGACGTACGGGCCGCCTTCGCTGTCGCTACGCGACGAGGACGCGGAACGTATTCGATCTGACGCAAAGGCACGCTGAACGCTATCATCCAAGCGGAGCCACCGATTGTGTTTAGCCGCATCGCCAGATCATGCTGTGGAGCAGTCAGATTATCGGTGCGATCAAACCCGCACTGCGCGGAAGCAAGTTCGAGAGTCGCGACCAACGCAATCTCCGCATAGTTCAAAAGTTCGAGGTCAAACGCCACTCCGGAGCTGGGCTATGAGCTGCCAATCGCCTCCCCGGATCAGCGATATTCAGTCCATCGAGGCGATCGAGTTTCGCCAAGCCATGCGAAATCTGGCGAGCGGCGTCTCCATTGTAGCGACCGGAACGGCCGTCCGACGGCGAGGGTTAACGGTCAGTTCTATTACTTCGATCTGCATGGAGCCGCCCTGCTTGCTGGTCTGCATTAATGCCAGTTCCGAAACTCACGACGCGATACTCGCCAACGGCACTTTTTGGCGTGAGTCTTCTCGGCGGCAATCAGCAGGACCTCGCACTGCGTTTCGCCGGCCGGCATGGCGCAAACGCTGTCCAAGTTTCGATACAGCGCCATGGGATCAGGGCGTTCTTGACGTACCGGTTCTGCAAAGCGCAGTTTGTGTGCTCGAATGCGTCTTGCATCACCACCAACTCGTCGGCACCCATGGGGATCTTTATCGGCCGGATTGTCGCGACGCGATCAGCTCAAGGCAATCCACTCATCAACTTCCGTGGCGAACTTCGAACGTTACTGTACGGCTGAGTGCAGGTTTTCACCGCAATGTCGCCATTCGTAACGACACCCTACGGCTAAGGCTATGTTGAGAGCCACAATGAAGGAGCCGAGTTATGATGATAGAATACTTGCCCGAGAGGGGAGTGCAAATGGCGGAGCCCTTCGATTTTTGCGGGTTTAAGCTCGTCTTGAAGGGCCCGTATGCCGCTAAGCCTTCAGACTTGAAAGGGATCACGCTCGTTGACCACGACAATGCGCTGATGCCTATTTAGTGCCTATCCTGCCTGGCTGCCCCAAGGACAACAAAACCTGGGAAGCAGCCTACGCCAAGATGGTCGCAAGCGCACGCGAGCGCGGCTGGATTGACGCTAAAGTAAATGCAATTCGCGCACACATCGAAAGAAGGTTCTGATCAGAAAGATCCGAAGCAGCTCGCATCCTGAGTTAGTGCCCTGCATGCAAGTGACACTCGTCCCTAATCTGTCTCGATAGCGACTCCTTTGGCAGCTCGGCTTCTTACCCAGAGGCGAACAGCATGATGGCGGCCAGAAGATCAGCCCTGAATGGGAACCCGACACGCATCAGCTGCGCCGCTCACTAAGACGGCGCCTTAAGGCCTTGGCGCTGGCAACGCTAGCCCGGCTCGGCCCAGATCCTATCAGGAAATGGCGGTGCTTTTTCAGTTTTCGTATCATCGCTGCTCCCGGAGGCTTAGGAGTTTGAACATATTCACACGACGGCCGCCCAAATAGGACTTGAATCGCACGTGGCGTCAAATTGTACGATCTCAAAGTAGGTGGCGCCGGCTTCCGGCCGCGCCGCGCTCAATCCGAGAAGCGTGTTTTGTTCTGTCCGCACAGATCCCTGGGAGCTGGTATGGCGACAAGATCGCGCAAACGCATAAAGGTCGATTGGGCTGCAGAAGCTCCCAAGGAGCTGTGGCGGCAAATTTCGCTCGTCACGATCGGCGCGACATCGCAAGAGATTGCCCGGTATCTCGGAGCGGCATGTGAAAAGACCTGACGGCTCCAGGAAGATCTTGCTAGTCAATCACACTCAAGGCCAATGCCGGGCCATTGTCGGCCTCAAAGGTGGACATGCCGGAGCCGCCTATATGTGTGGCGAGCCTGTATTGAGAAGATCGCGCAGGAAACTCTCGTCATGGTGCGCTTATCACCATTGTCTGATGCACGCAGCCCCTGTCGAGCAACACTGAAGTACGTGAGCAAGAGCCTACACTTTAAGTCTCCGGATTACATCCACCCTACCTGAGCCTCACGAGATCGTCACAAGCTGAACTCTTTTGCAGATACCTGACGGAAGGCCCCTCATCTAAGACAATAAAGCCGTAATCGACACCTTCCGAGCGACGTAGAGGAGCTCTCATTGGCCGCTTCGGGAGGCAAGTACTGTGCAAGCCAGGGAAAACGGAAGACTGATGGTTGATCTCTGCACGCTGATTGAGCGCAACGCGGCGTTCACTCCCGACAAGCCCGCGATCAATTTCGAGGGCGAGACCTTAAGCTACGCGATCTTCAATCAACGGATCGAGCAGGTCGCGCGCGCCCTAAAAAGCCAGCTCGGTGTCGAGAGAGGCGATCGCGTCGCGATCCTCAGCCTTAACCGGCCTGACCATCTGGTGCTGCTCTATGCCTGCGCGCGGCTCGGCGCAATGCTCGTGCCATTGAACTGGAGGCTTGCGGTCGCCGAGCAGCTCTTCATCCTGTCCGACGCCGCCGCCAAGGTGCTGGTGATCGAACACGCCTTCGAGGCACTCCTGCCGGCGCTGGCGGAGCAACTGCCGGATATCTTTGTCGTCGGCTTGGATTTTGCGCCCCTCGGCGGAAGCAAATGGGATGGCCTTCTAGACCGAGGGCGCGGCGATGGTCGCAATTTGTACACGGACCTATCCTGCCCACTTCTGATCGTCTATACCTCGGGCACGACAGGGCGGCCGAAAGGGGCTGTGCTGCGCCAAGAGGCCTTGCTGTGGAATGGGGTTATGAGTCAGCACATGCATGGCCTCACCTCGGCTGACCATGTCTTGACAGTGTTGCCGCTGTTCTACGTGGGTGGCCTCAATATCCAGACGACGCCAGCGTTGCATCACGGCGCGACGGTTACGATCCACACGCGGTTTACGCCAGAGGCGACGCTCGCTGCGTTCGAGCGCGAACGGCCAACTCTGGCCGTGCTGGTTCCTGCCATGATTCAAGGCCTGACCGAGCATCCCAAGTGGTCGACCACCGACCTAAGCTCACTCAGAGCAATTTCCACCGGCTCAACCATGGTGCCGCAGCACCTGATCGAACGCTTTGTCGCACGCAGCGTACCAGTGCTGCAGGTGTATGGCTCCACGGAGACCTGCCCAATTTCTGTCTATACGAGACTCGGCGGTGATCTCTCGCGTGAGGGTACGACTGGCCTGCCCGGCCTTTTCTGCGAAGCGGCAATCATCGATGATGGGGGCAACAAGCTGCCGCCAGGCACCCTGGGCGAGATCGCAGTGCGCGGGCCTAATGTTTTCTGCGAATATTGGGGCAATCAAGAAGCAACGCGCGAGGCGCTGCATAACGGCTGGTATCACACTGGCGACATCGGCCGCCGCGATGCTGATGGGTATTTTTGGGTCCATGATCGCAAGAAGAATCTGATCATTTCCAGCGGGGAAAACGTTTATCCGGCAGAAGTCGAGCGTGTGCTTATGGAGCATCCCGATGTCGCAGAATGCGCTGTCGTCGGTCGGCCCGATTCGCGCTGGGATGAAGTACCAGTCGCCTATGTGATCAGGCAGTCGGGCGTGCGGATTGAAGCGGAAGCACTGACCGCGCATATGCAGTCGCAGCTCGCCCGTTTCAAAGTGCCGCGCGAAATCATTTTCACGGAAGAATTGCCGCGAACGGGGTTGGGCAAGATCCAGCATTTTATGCTCAAAGAGCTCGATGCGCAATCAAGTCGGTAAGGAGGCACCAAATGAATATCGCGGATTGGGCGTTGGCAATATTTCTCTTGCCGCCTGCACGCGAACTTATGTCTCTAGCTCACTGAAGTCGTTTCGAACAACTGTACCTACATGAATACGCTTCCGCACGTTCATCGTAGTGCCGGACCGATATGCCAAGTACCACGGAGCTCGTTGATGCCGCGGATCCTAATTATGAACGCCGGTACCGCCCAAATGTCGGGTGCCGATCTGACGGCAATCCAACTTTCGCTTGCCGCCAAGTCAGCCTGGCGCTCCGTATGGTTTGCACAAGCGGGCGACCTAATTGTCTCTCCGGTAGCGATCCCAACTGATCTGCTACGCTACGTTGGCGCGACGCTAAGGTTCGACCCATCGACCGTCTTGGTGCTCGTGCCAGAAAACGCGCACGAGACCCGGGTCCTTAGTGATTTCACTCTGCAGTCCAATACAATTGTTGAACAAATCCGACGCCACATTCGTGAGAAAACACATTGGAAACTCTGTGCTTGCTACTCTACTGAAGGCGTTGCGCGCTTAGCGGCGATGCTCGGCATACAGCAGAAAGGGAACGACTTCGCTCTGCAGCGAGGCCCTGATCTATTGAACCGCAAGAGCCACTTCCGTCAATTGGCAACAAGTGTCACGCTTCCGTTGCCCAGTGGATGCATAGCAACAAGCTCAGAAGAATTGTTCAGAGCGGTCAACTCCCTAAGGCTTGAAACCGGCAGCGTCATTGTAAAATTAGACAATGGAGCCGGCGGGGTTGGAAATGTCATATTAACCGGCAAGGGG
Source organism: Bradyrhizobium sp. sBnM-33 (assembly GCF_032917945.1). Lineage (NCBI taxonomy): Bacteria > Pseudomonadati > Pseudomonadota > Alphaproteobacteria > Hyphomicrobiales > Nitrobacteraceae > Bradyrhizobium > Bradyrhizobium sp. sBnM-33. The sequence continues at coordinate 2,702,368 of NZ_CP136624.1, read as the reverse complement.
AGCGCTCCACTACCTGGGGCAAGGGAGACCCGCCGGGTCCTTTGGCCGTCGTTTGATCCTGATGCACTTTGGTCTGAGATGACAACCCCCTCGTGTAAAACAGTGGTCGTAGAATCATACCACTTGGCCAGTTCTCTGTTCTACCTTGAGTTCGAAATCGAGGAAAATGGTTCAATCGCATACGTCAACAGTGGAAACATACGTCTGCATGGAAGCGAAGGTCGGGCCGAAAGAGCTCTCGTCTGGACTGGTCTAGAGCTTCCAAGCGACTTGAGCAATGAGCAGTACTCGACCGCTTACGCGCACGCCTATCGATTTGTGGAGCTTGCGCGGACCTTGGGTTACCGCGGAATGATCAATATAGATGCCATTTTCTCGATCGACGGGCGGCTGCTGTTTAATGAAGCGAACGGTCGGTGGGGCGGTGGCTCGGTACTGCACAGCATTGCTGACCGGTTGCTAGGAGCCGACTGGTCCCATTCCTACGTGATTTCATCTGTGCGGAACGTCCGACTAAACTCCCTCCAAACGGCACTTGATTGTTTTGTCGATGAAGGATTGCTATTTGATCGCATACACAAGGAAGGCGTTATTCCGCTTGCCGCCGACCAAGAGGCAGGCACGGTGGAGTGTCTCGTGATCGCGCGCGACAGGCTGGTGGGCCGGAATTTCGAGCATCGATTATTGACGATGCTCTGATTTGGATCACTGCCCCATGTTCCGCTCTTCAGGATGCCTTCTTCGGTCCATTTGTTTCAGCTTGAACAACATCCCTATTCCCAACCATGTGTTGAAGCCAAAACGCGCCCTAAGAAGATGGCGAAGCACTCTCTTCCAGGTTGACTGGCGCAGCACTGTCGATTCTTCCGTTCCAAACCCAAGTTGTTCGGCGCACCAACCTTGTCAGGTTTCCTATACCACGCAACCGTGCAAACGGTTTAGTTCTGGGACGACGCGGAGCACGAGAATGCCGGAGCGATGCAGATCGGCACCCAAATCTGCAGTCATTGGCTACATTCTTTAGTTGATTAAAGTAGTTAGGCAGATCGGCTGGACGTACAATATCTTGTCCGGGATATGAGCCTCGCACTTTGACCATCATTGCGCCAGTGGTTAGCGTTCCCCTCTCCTCTTCACGCAGCAAAACTCGCTCCAGTCTGATAACTTACCATCCAGCATCACTGTACAGACGATAGCGACGGGCGAGGAAGACAGCAAAGTATCTTCGTGCGTCGAGTCCGGCATTCGTCTAGTTAGGGAATGCCGGCCTGCATCCATAGACCTCATTCGCACGCCATCATAATCCATTCTATCTAGCTTAGCTACTTTCCGGCGCAAAAAATCGGCGGCCTTGTGCGGCTGCCAGAATCGCTCGCTGTGGCGAAAACTGCAAGGTCGGACGGATTGGCGTTGACTTGAAGCGGCAGCGTTGATTCATTCTTATGAATGATTCGTGATCGAGCCCTTCAAACGCGTGAGAAGCTTGTCGACAAGCTACCGGTCACTGGCGAACTGCTGCGCGGCTCGCTGCTGGAGCGCACGGTTCGTCATAAGAGCGGCTGCCAGAAATGCGCGCGCGGCGAAGGGCACCAGGTGCATGTCCTGACGGTAAGCTATGCGGGCGGACGCGTGCGTCAGTTCAGCGTGCGGCGCGAGCGCGTTGCCGAGGTGCGCCGTTGGCTGGACAATTACCAGAAGCTGAAAGACGCGATCGAGGCGATCTGCGAGCTCAATCACCACCTGCTGCGCCCTGATGCGGCGCTGCCGCGGGGGAGGAAGAAACGTGATTGAGATGCGCAGAGCGCAACTGAGCTTCGGCGACGGCTTGATCGCCGGGGAAGTGATCGATCTTCGCGAAGGCTGGATGACCCATGCTGACCGGGTTCTGGCGGATGAACAGATCGTCGGTGCGGTGTACGAGGCGCTGGCGAGACGACATCCCAAGAGTCGTGGTCGGCTGGGGGCGCCGGCCGAGGTGGTGTTGCGATTGTTGATCCTCAAGCACGTTCGCAACTGGAGCTATCACGTGCTGGAACGCGAAGTGCGCGCCAACCTGGTGTACCGCGACTTCACCCGGGTGGGCGGCGGCAAGACGCCGGACGCCAAGACGATGGGGCGCTGGGGCCTGGCTGTGGATCCGGAAACAATCAGGCAGATCCACGACCGGATCGTGCAAATCGCGCAGCAACAAGGGGTGACGCAGGGACGCAGAATGCGCGTGGATACGACGGTGGTGGAGACCAACATCCACTACCCGACCGACAGCATGTTGCTGGGCGACGGGGTCAGGGTGTTGATCCGCACCATGAAGAAGGTCACCAAGATCGTCGGCACGGCCGGAACAAAACTGCGCGACCGAACGCGAAGCGTAAAACTGCGCCTGCTCGATATCTCGCGAACCGCACGTGCCAAAGGACCGCTCAATCACGAGAAGCTCAAGCAAGGCTACCGGCGGCTGTTGAACTCGACGAGCCGTGTGGTGGGGCAAGCGAAGCGCTTCTCCCATGAGATCGCCACCGGCGTGAAGCGGGCCAGGGGCATCTTGAAGCGGCTGGCGCTGCAAGGCTTGCGGCAGGAGCTGGAAGCGATGATGCCGCTGGTACGGCAGGTGATGCGGCAGGCCCGGGAACGCATCTTCCGCGGCAATACGCGGGCAGAGGACAAGCTCTTCAGCGTGTTCGAGCCCTCGACGGAGATCATTCGTAAGGGCGTAGGAGACCTTTCAATTACCCACATTTGACGTCGGATTTGAACGACGCGCCGCGGGCGAAATCTTGAATCGGCAGAATCTGTTGTGATTCCTTGTTGAGCACCTGATTCGGAAGTGTGGGGTGCGCGATGGGGCTGGTGTTGACGGAATGCGCGGAGGCACGTTCTCAGCGAGTGACGACGGGTGTCGAGACGTGGGTTGATCGGGAAACTGCGGGATGCGAGTTTAAGGATGAGCGGCTTGGCCGCCGGTTCTGCAAATTGCTCGCACAAATCGGGAGCGACATGGGTCAAAGCATCCCGCTGGTTTGTCAGGATTGGGCCAACACGAAGGCCGCCTATCGCTTCTTCTCCAACGAACGGGTCAACGAGGCGGATATTCTTTGCGGTCATTTCGAGGCGACGCGCGGGCGCGCAGCGACGACGGAGGGACCGATCCTCGTCCTCCATGACACGACGGAATTCAGCTTCAAGCGCGAGAAGCCGGATCTGATTGGCTTTACGGGCAAGACGGCAGGGCGCACGCAGTGCGGCATCCTGATGCATTCGAGCCTCGCCGTGACGACCGAGGGGCTTCCGTTCGGACTGGCGGCAATCAAGTTCTGGACACGCAAGAAGTTCAAGGGGACGACGGCGCTGAAGCGAAAGATCAATCCGACACGGGTTCCTATCGAGCAGAAGGAGAGCATCCGCTGGCTGGAGAATTTACGGCAATCGACCGAACTTCTCGCTGCCCCTGCACGATGCGTTCATATTGGTGATCGCGAGAGCGACATCTATGAGCTGTTTTGCCTGGCCGAGGAGGTTGGAACGCATTTCCTGGTGCGAACCTGTGTTGATCGGCTTGCCGGGGACGGCAATCATACAATTGCCGACGAAATGGACGAGGTCACGGTCAAAGGCCTACATCGGATCAAGTTCAAGGACGACAAAGGCGATCCGGATGAAGCGCTTCTCGAAATTCGTTTCCGCAAGCTTCGAATTCTGCCGCCGATCGGCAAGCAGAAGAAATATCCCGCACTCACTCTGACCGTGATCCATGCTCAAGAGCGGGGAAGGCCGAAGCGGCGAAAGAAGATCGAGTGGAAGCTCCTCACCGATCTCCCGGTCCAATCGCGCAAGGACGCCATCGAGAAGATCGAATGGTACGGGTTGAGGTGGAAGATCGAGGTCTTCCATAAGATCCTCAAATCGGGCTGCAAGGCGGAGGAGTCGAAATTGCGAACCGCTGAGCGTCTGGTCAATCTGATCGCGGTTTTCTGCATTGTGAGTTGGCGCGTCTTCTGGATGACGATGCTCAATCGTTCCTCGCCGAATGCCCTACCGCAAACGGCGCTGACAGATCCTGAAATCAGGCTTCTTGATCACTTGGTGAAAGACAGGGATGGCAATCGCTCTCGACGAAGCACACTCTCGCACTATGTGGTCAAGATCGCGCGGCTCGGCGGGTACTTGGCCCGAGCCAACGATCCGCCTCCAGGAAATACCGTGATCTGGCGAGGACTATCGCGGCTGACCGACATCGAACTGGGAGCCGCGATCGAGGCAAAAATTATGGGTAATTGAAAGGTAGGAGACCCCGCATAGCGCGGCGTGTTCGAACAGCAGAGAATCTCCTTGTGATTTGTAAGGAGACTCCTGTGAGCGAACGTATGTCTGATAGCAGAAGCTTCGAGGTTCTCACGGCGAGCCCTGTGCGGCTGTCGAACAGTCCGGCGCGCAGTTACAGGTCATGGTCGGAGGAGGAGAAGGCCAGGATCGTGGGAGAGACGTTGGTTGCGGGAGCAAATGTATCGGCGATTGCGCGATCAAATGGGCTCGATCCGTCGCAGCTTTTCGCGTGGCGTCGCAAGGCGAAGGCCTCTGGAGTGGTTGTGCCATTGGCAGCAGCGGCGAACAAGCCGGTCAAGTTCGCGCGCTTTGATGCGATGCGGAGCGACTTGGTAGAAATCGTTATCGGCGATGTGGTGGTTCGCGCCGGCGGCGACGTCGAGCCTGCCCGGCTTGCCGACGTGATCCGGGCGGTTCGCAAGGCATGATCCCGGCCGGCGTGCAGGTTTATGTAGCGAGCACACCGGTTGACTTCCGCAAGGGGGCGACCGGCTTGATGGCTCTGGTGCGGGACGGCGGCGCTGATCCATTCAGTGGCGCGCTCTACGTCTTCCGTTCGAAAAGAGCAGACCGGATCAAGGCGGTTTGGTTTGATGGTACAGGAGTATGTCTGTTCGCCAAGACGCTTGAGGAAACGCAGTTCTGCTGGCCCCGGATTGGGCCGGTCACGGTGCGGTTGAACCACGCGCAGTTGCTTGCGCTGGTCGATGGCTGGACTGGAAGAAGGTCCGACCGGTGGCTGTGAAGCGGCCGCAATCGATGGGCTGAAAAATCTGTGGCATTTTGAATCAGGCCTTTGGAAAGTTTGGGAAACCGACCGCGAACATGCTCTGATGGCGGCGATGACGATGGCCGTTGCAGAGCTTCCCGACGACGTTGACGCGCTCAAGGCGATGATCGTCGCCATGGCCAAACAGAGGGCGCTGCTGGAGGCACGCACCAGCCATCTCGAAGTGGCGAACAAGACGGCTGACGAGCGGATCGCGACGCTGACGGCGATCGTGAGGATGCTGGAGCGGTCGCGGTACGGCACTCGCTCGGAGCGTCTGCGCGGCGCGACATTGAGCGACGAGCAGCACGCCTTCGTGTTCGACGAAATAAAGACCGGCATGGCGGCGATCGAAGCTGAGCTCGACAGCGCCGTTGAGGACAAGCCGAAACGTGCGCGGCGTCCGCGGAAGGGCTTCGCGGCTCATCTGGAGCGGGTTGAGATTGTCATCGAACCTGAGATTCCCGCAAGCTGCGAGGGGCTGGAGAAGGTTCTGATCGGCGAGGACGTGTCGGAGCGTCTGGACGTGATGCCGGCGAAGTTCGGGGTGATCGTCACGCGCCGCCCGAAATACGCCTACAGGAATCGCGACGGCGTGATCCAGGCGCCGGCGCCACCCCATATCATCGAGAGCGGCATCCCCACCGAGGCGCTTCTGGCCCAAATCGCCGTCTCCAAATATGCCGATGGTCTGCCGCTTTATCAGCAGGAAGCCATCTATGCGCGGGACCAGGTCGAGCTGGACCGTTCGCTGATGGCGCAATGGATGGGCAAAATTGGCTTCGAACTGCAGCCTCGGGTCGAAATCGATTCCAACATTGTCGAGCGCGCCATCCGACCGCAAACAATTACTCGGAAAAATGCATTGTTCGCAGGATCCGCTGGCGGCGGTCGGACCTGGGCAACCCTCGCCACGCTTTTGCAAACCGCAAAAATGAACGATGTCGATCCACACGCCTGGCTCACGCAGACCCTTGAGCGCATTGCTCAAGGCTGGCCGATCTCTAACATCGACCAGCTCATGCCATGGAACTTCAAAGCCTGAACGGCCTCAGCTCGATGGCAAATCGACGAACCATTGCCTGAGACAAAAGCAAAGTCAGCCTTCCTGACCGTATCCATCAGTTCGGTGGTAACGCCTCCGGAATCTCCTGCGCCTCGCTCGCGTCGGCAAAGACCTCATCACGGATCACGCGCAGCGTCACTTGATGAAGATAGGCTTGCAGGGCCTGGTCAAGCTCGGAGAACTCCGGCCACAGAACTTGATCGAGGAACCGTTTGGGTGCGCGAACCATGACCGTGTTGCGCCGCTGCCGATAATAGCGATACGGCTTCATGCCATAACGCCGACACAAGGCAAGAAACAGATGGCGCGACCATTGATCCGGCATCGAGAACTGCATCTCAATTGACGGATCTTGCCGACCAAGTTCCGTCAAACGCTCCCGAACACGTTCCAGCGCCGCTTCCGCCGCGAGCCGCTCGCCGGCCGTTCCGGCACCCGCGAAAAGAGCCTCGATCTTCCGCAACTTCTCGCGCAACTGGGATTCGATAGACATCGGCAGGGCTCTCGGTTGAGTTTAAGAAACCAACCGGCCAAATCGACGTCAATCGCCCGGGCATCGATATCCACGCCTTTCACTCGCCGTCGGGTAAACGATCGCTATCCCCGAACGGCCTCAGCTCGACGCTTACGATCATTCGCAAGGGTAAGGCCGGCAAGCCCAACGAGTTCGGCAAGATGGTCAAGCTGCAGGAGGCCGAAAACCAAATCGTGATCGACTACGAAGTCTACGATCGGCGGCCGAGCGATTCGGACCTGTTGGTTCCGGCCATCGAAATCCACCAAGCCAAGCTCGGTCGCACGCCGCGCCTGGTCGCAGCAGACGCCGGGTTCTATTCCGCCAGGAATGAAGCCGCGGCGAAGGCGAGCGGCGTCAAACGCGTCTGCATCCCCAATCGCTCCACCAACAGCGTCGCGCGCAAGCGCGAGCAGAAGAAGCGGTGGTTCCGCAACGGCCAGAAATGGCGGACCGGATGCGAGGGGCGTATCAGCGTGGCCAAACGGCGGCACGGGCTCGATCGCTGTCGCTACAAAGGCAGCAGCGGAATGAAGCGCTGGGTCGGGCTCGGCGTTGTCGCCGACAACCTCATCAGCATCGGTCGCGTGATGGACGAACAGTCACTCCAAAGGTAGTCCACTTCCAGCGCAACCTTGGCCTCACATCGCCCCGCCGCGCCCCCCGGCGGGGCTTCTCGTTGTCTGCGTGGTTGACCCCGCCCTTCAGAGCCGCGGTTTTTGCGCCGGAAAGTAGCTAGCCGACCTCATGCGCGAGCGGCAGGGCTTTCGATTATCCTGCGGTTCGCACCGCCGTATTTTGAACAAAAGTAGACGAGTGACCGACGCTCCCCGGCGTGCACCTGCCTTACCTCATGCCGGAACCTACATGTGGTGATCAGTACGGTTCCTAAAGGTGGCCGAAACATTTGGAGTTTACGGTTGGTTGGATATACGACGAACTCACCGCCCTCAAAATCTGTCGCTAGCTGAACAATCACAGAATACTCGAAGTCGGGGTCGCTCTCAGCATCCAAATGGATGCCAACGAAGGACCCAGGCGGCATGCGATGCATTTGGCATCGGCGAATGACGTATTCTGATGAGGCTCCGAAGATCTTCCTGAGCGCGGAGATCCGCTCTGTCCTTTCAAGTAGTTCGATGATCTGCGCTGAAGCTGTACCATTCACGTTGCTAGGATTACGGCCGGCGTGATCCAGGCGCACTCGTCTTACAAAAACATTGTGAGAATCGCCGGCATCTCCCTTCCGAACCTCTTCTTCGGGAATATCGGACTGCAACTGATCGATCCTCGTCAACTCATCTTTGGTGAACAACGTCTCGGGGGCAATCAGGACCGTACCTTCATCTGCCAGCTCTGAGCGGTACTTCGCGAGGGCATCTTCTGAAAGCAGACCAAGTTTATCACTCATTGTTCGCGCCTTTCGGATTCACTCAAATTCGACTCTTCTAATCCGCCTGCAACGAGCGGATCGCCAGATCCCAATTCTCGCCGTCGAAATCATCTATTCTTATGCTTTCGATCGTCGTTTTATCTAGGCATCGAACATTTACGCTGAATCCTGACGGATTCGATCGCGGCCGATAAAATGGCTTTACGCCGCAAACCCGACAAAACGTATGCCGAGCGATGTTCTTATTGAACTGATACGTAGTGAGGCGTTCTTCGCCGCATTCAATCCTAAGCTTGTCGTCAGCAACGAGCATGTGCAAAAATCCGGACATTTGGCAGATTGAGCAATTGCACTTCACTGCAGAAATCTCTGCTGGCGCTCGTACGTAGAACTTGACAGCCCCACAGTGGCAGCGGCCACTGTGTTCAACCTCCGGCCGACCATCTCCGTCAAGCGAATCAATTCCGACTAGATTGCGGCACCACTCTAAGCTGAGACCATACGCGCGGTCGAATTCATCCAAGAAACGGCTATTGCAGTCGGCAGGGACCAGTTCGCTAATGAGCCTGCTTGTCATCTCTCCGTGATATTTCTCCGCAGGATCCTCGCCGCCGACATGGACCTGGAAATACTCAAGATCATCAGTGCGAGCATCAAAGGTTCTGACTAAAGTGGTCCAAAGCGCCTGGATCATTTCCGCAGCATGTAGCTCAAAGGCAACCATGTAGGCGCAGCGCACTATGGGGTCTCTCGACGACAAGCCATGATATAGCGCACGCAGGTACCGGCTCGTTGTCGTACTGTAGTTAGGCTGTATTGCTCGGCCAAGTAGGCGCGACGCATCTGTTCTAAAGAGCTTTGAGTGGAAGTTTTCTGTGTCCAGAATACTGGGTAGCGCAGCGTTGCCGCCTTGGAGAACCCGACTGTGACCTCCCGTTTCATCCCAGCAGATAAAATTTGCGACCACACTGGTCAGCTCAACGTCCCTCGGGAGGTCTCGATTGCGACGTATTGCGTCGAATATGAGATCCTTTTGTGATCCCGCCTGCAGGTGCGGGAACGCTTGTGACATCGCTAAGTATTCAGGTAGTAGACTGGCAACCTGATCTTTGGACATCTCCGCAGCGAACGGATGGGGGACAAGCAGAGCCCGGGCTCGCCGAGCCAGTTGCTCGCCAACTGGTATCTCTGAAGGTTGATGCAGTTTAGAGGGAGAAGCTTGGGATAACGTCATTCGAACCCGGGCATAGAGAGAGAGAGAGAGAGAGAGAGAGAGAGAGAGAGAATTTCTTGGCCTAGACCTAGGACCGCCAACCGATACCAATTCCCCCGGATCGGGAGACGAGTTCATTTCCTGCAAAGAGCCATCACTTCGTCTTGAAGGCTCTCGATCTTGTCGATCCATCTAGTATCCTCCGGCTTCGGGTAGACCTTGGTGCGATAGTGCTTTGCTCAACTTATTTGTTCACGGATGTGTGGATTTTCTTGCGCCAAATGATTCCGTCGTCTCGCAGGCGTGCTCATTGGTTTCTCGATTGTGAGCCGTAGTTCCTACCGCGGTCGGTTCGCTTGCGCGAGATCAAAGCCAATTCCACGATGTTCGTAGTCGGCGCGATCTGCTCCCGCACGGCCTCTGCGGCCGCGGGCTCGGGCGGCGACGCATCCGCCTGCTGCATCTCGGGTCCCGGCATCATGTCCATTGGCGCCGCCACGGCGTCCTTGCCACCGCGGCTCTCCTGCTCGGCCCTGGCCAGCACGGCATCCATTTCCAAGAGGCTGAGGCGCCGTTTGGCGGTCGCGGTCTTGCGGCGGATCTCGATGGTTTTCGCCAGCCAGATCGTCCACGTCACCAGCGAGGCGAAGCCTAAGCCCACCATGACCGCCTGCACCACGATGTCCGCATTCACGAACATGTTCCAGGGCGACAGGTTGCGCGGCAGCAGCGCGACATCGGTGGTGGCGAGCGCCGCACTCGGCAACGCAGCCACGCCGGCCGCGCCACACCAACGGATCATAACGTTCAGCATCGTTCGCTGCATGATCGTCTCCCGGGCTGACAATGCGGATCGGTTACACCGCGCGGGCGGGCGCGATCCTTTCCGCAAGCGCATGAAAGCGCTGCAACTGGTCTGCTTCGCAGCGCGCGCGTTTCGTCACGGCCGACGAACACCTTGAACATGATGCCGCCGTCCACATTGATGAATGCGATGAAGGCCGACGACTTGCCCATGAAGGGCCGCTCGACGAAGGCAATCGCCGCGCAGCGCTCGTGCCGGACATGGCCGTGAAGCCCCTTCGGCTGCATCAGGTTGAAGTAGCCGCGGCCGATCTCGCCTGCAGGGATGGCGCCGGTGAATTCGAAGATCGCATCGTCGGTGTGGACGATCAGCGTCACCTCGCCCCATTGCGCGACGTCATTCATCGCAGCGGCGAATTCACTGCCGGGGCCGAGGCGCACCATCGATTCAGGCATAGCCTCCAGGACTGCGCGCGGGCTCACTTTCCGCTCCCGCGCCACGTCCTCGATCACTGCTCCTGGATTGTCAGCCATATACGCCTTGAGTTCGGCAAGCTCCGTGCTCAACATGACAGCCCTCCCCGTCACGCAGCGGCGCTGGATTTGCGCTCGCTCAGGATCACTTCGAAACCTTCGAACTTGGGCTGGCCGAGGTAGAGGCTTTCGCCGGTCTTGTTGTCGGCGCGGGCGTGGGCGCGGCGAAATTCTTCCGATTTGGTCCAGGCTTCGAATGCCGCCTTGTCGATCCAGACCGTGTGCGACGAGTAGAGCGTGTGATCCTCGGCAACGGTCCCCTTCAGCAGGTGAAACTCGACAAAACCGGCCATGTTGCTGAGATAGGACTCGCGCGTGCGCCACACCGTCTCGAAGGCCGCCTCAGAGCCAATCTTCACCTGGAACCGATTCATCGCGATAAACATTTGAAATCTCCTTGCTGGGTTGCTGGGGTGCGCCTGGCGTACCGTTTGAGTTGGTTAGAAACATGGATGCATCGAAGCCGCGCTGGAGCATCAGCGCGGCCCGATGCAACTTGTTTGGTTTGTCAGCTCGTCGAACTAAGCTCCGCCAAAGTGAATTTTCAATCCGGCCTTGTAGACTCTGCCCGGTCCTGGGCTCGACCACAGCACATCGCTTTGGTTGGTGCCATCGGTGGAATTGCCGGGGACGGCATAGGGCCGATAGTACTGGTTCAACAGATTGTCGATCGACGCCGTGAACATAATGTCCTTTGTCGCATGCCAGGTCATGTAGAGCTTGACCAGTTCATACCCGGTCGCGGGCAGATAGCCGGCGGGTACGTCGTTGTTCGCACCGAACGAGGACCACTGTGCCGCCAGGATCAGCCTGCGATCGAGCAGCCGCACGCCGCCGGTCGTGGTGATCTTGCGCAGCGTGATGGTCGCCAGCCCGATATTGGTCGCGACGTTCTTGCCGCGGATCAGGTGGCCGGCGACGCCGACAGCTCTTGCGGTCACTTCCGTTTCCGCCCAGGAGCCTCGACGGGACGCTAATGTAGGAGAGAGCGTCAGCCAGCTGTTACAAGCCCGCCGCTCCTGCGTGTAGCGCAGCCCCTGCAAGCGCTGAGCGGCCCACCCGATAGACTTGTATATCTGAGCCAGCTTCAGGTGCTCTCGTCGGGCATTGCTGTCAGGCGCGATCTGAGCGAGTGATCGGCATTTGTCCAATGCGGCGGTGGTACGACACGCGGGGGCTTGCTTGCACACCGGCCCTTCCCGTCCAAAAAGCCGCGCTTGCCTGCGATCACCCCGGAGTAAGGCCGGGATTTCCATTTCAGCCTCCTGCCAGCGCCAACAGCCGTGCGAGGTAGGTCGGTGGGGTCACCTTCATTTCTCTCTCCATGTTGTCGTTCGGTCCGTGTCCGGTTGGAGACGCCAAGTCGGAAACCTGACAAAGTGGCACTCTCATTCCAGCGCCCCGTCGTCCGGACGCAGGTGCTTATGCTCACGTCAAGCAAGGCTCGCACCAATTCTCGCGACCGGCACCCCGATTGTTGTGATGACATGGAAGGAAGCCGCAGCTGTTGCGCGGATCGGACATAGTCTGCGCACCGGAGCCTGAGCCACAGCAGTCAAAGTTGGACTAATACTCTCGCTGCTATCTGTAGTTGTGTCCAACAGGAAGTTGGCCTGGCGAATTCGTAGGCGTCACGACCCGCGATCCTATTGACTCGTTGCAACTCCGCTTTCCCCGTTTTTGCGTAGGAACGACATGTCTCGCCATGAGCTGCAGTGATCAGCAGACGCGTTCGTACCGGATCGGCATCTATTGGCACATGGCCTCGAGACGGCCGCTGGAGCACGGCAGCGTCGTCGGCCAACGACAGCATCATTGGATCGCGTGCCGCAAGCCGCATCACACCAGCTGATGCTCCGATACTGTGCGCTTAGGTAGGTCGCCATAGGGCACATTTATCCTCAAGGAACGATCTGAATTCAGCGCGTGAGCGGACCTTAGTCAGTTGAGGCTGGCCTTGTCGTATTCAGCCGCGTCCGGTTGGAGACGATGATGAGCGGAACCGGACAGTAGAATGCAACTATTCCTCCAGCGCGGCGCGAAGCACGTGGTTATGCCCTTTTTCAAGCAAGGCTCGCACAATGTCTTTTGCGGCACGCCGATTGCTGAGGACGGGCAGGATCGATTACGTCCATCGCAGTCTCGGAGGCACCGAGCCCGGAGTTCAGATGAAACTTGCTCGATTGATTCGAATCGATGCCATAGACGCCGCACGCTTGAGTGATGGTCCGCCAATTCAGGCTTCGCCCGTCCGTCGCTGGGTGCCCGCGTGGCGTTTGCCCAGGAGCGGCTTTGGTTCTTGTCGGAGGGCGGCAGAGACGCCGCAACATCAAGATGGGTTTGCGCTGACGGAGCTCGACAAGGTTGCGCTGCAGTCGACCTAGGATGGCCACCCTCGTCGAGTTGATTTGCTCAATACTCTTGGCACGTACAGGAGGAGCTGAAATGCGAGCGCTACATGTTGATCATCGTGCGGACCTTTCTCGCGCGTTGCAACGAGCGCTCCTGGATTGCGCTTTTGGCGTTCACGCCCTGCAAGCGCCCACTTCCTTGTGAACTCCCGAATCCCAAGACCACGCTCATGCGCAAGGTTCGCGCCAATATACCGCATAGGTAAGGAAAAGAGAGGTGTCCTCATGTCCAAAAACAATGCGGGCCAATTCAATGAACTTGCCACTCTATATGAAGACACCGCTCACTGGCCCTTTCGAAAAGAGATCGAAATTCCAAGCGTATTACAGGCTATTGGTGACGTTGAGGGTCTCTCGGTCCTCGACTTCGGGTGCGGCACGGGGATGTATTCCCGCTGGCTAAAGCAACGCGGCGCGGGCCGGGTTGTAGGATACGATCCGACGAAAGGCATGCTCAACTACGCGCGGCGTCGGGCGGAGAAGGAGTCTCCGGGCATCTCCTTCGTCACTCGTCTCAGCCCCGATTTGATAGGTCAATTCGACCTGGTTCTTGCCGTGCATGTGCTGCAATACGCTAGCCGCGGACCTGAGCTGCAAGATATGTGCGCCGACATGGTCGGTCTGTTACGTCCTGGCGCGCGCTTGCTGACACTGCCGATTCACCCATCTTACGATCCACGTCGGAGCTATTACGAACGCTATGGCCTCAGGCTCAGCGCCGATGATCTTCAGAAACCATATGTCGATGGTGGAGGTGTAAGGATACGACTCTGCAAAAACGGAAAGCAGGGCAGCGTCTTCGCATCGTATTGGTCCGCTGCTTCTTTGGAGCGGGCGTTAGGGCAAGCCGGCCTCCGATCGTTGAAGTGGCGGGAACTGGATGCCCCAGAATGCGCCGCTTTGGGTCAGGCTCCTAAAGAGCTGCATGCATATCTTCAAAAGCCACACTCGATCATCATCGAGGGTGTGCGCGCTCGTGACCCACAGTAAATCGGACTAGCCATGAAATTTTTCCCTTTCAGGAGCGACGCGTCCCACGCGTTTTGCTCAGGCGTTTCGCAAAAGCTGTCCGACATGGACGAGCATGAATGGGATGCCCTCGTCAGTGACGACAATTTCTACAACAGCTACCGGTGGCTGCGAGGCCTCGAACATTCACTCGGTGCAACGGACGTGCTTTCCGTCCACGGGTCGGCCGGGCTCGTCGCCGCATGTACGCTTTGGGAAGGAGACCAATCGCCTGGGATGTTCTTCCTACCAGCTTGCATGGCGGGCGTTCGGGGCCCCTGGCAAGAGGGCTTTCTTTGGCTCGGCGGTCGGCGCAACACACACAACGAGATTCCCTGCATTCAGGGCAGGCGAAGGCATCAGGCTCTAGCAGAGTTGGGACGCTGCGCGCTAGAGTATGCGCAGCAGCGGGGATATGCCGGCTTTGTGATGCCGTACATGCCCTACCAGGCTGCGGTGGAATTTGCAGATGCCATAGGCGGGGCCGTCGTTCTGCATTCTGCCCAAGCCTCGCTGGAGGTGCCTGATACAGGGCTTGCCGGGATGATGGCAAGCTGGCGCGCGCATGATCGTAATCAGACCAAGTCTGAAATCGCGGCGTTCCGGCGAATGGGAAGTCGGGTCGAATGGGGCGCGCCCGACGAACTCGATGACTCGGTAGCCGCTGATCTCATCACCCAGAACAGGTCACGGTACGGTGGCATGCAGGATCGCGAGTGGGTGCAAGGGATCCTCGCGGGGCAGAGAAAGTCAGGTGTATCGTATTTCGGTGCCGCAGCAGTTTCCAAGCGTGATGAAGATATAACCGCGCTGGCGATCTTCTATCGCTTTGGAGCGACACTTCACTTGCGCTACTTCGGGGCAAACTACAGTCTCGATCTCAATGACTACAGATACTTCGTCCTTTGTTACTACGAGCCCCTCAACTACGCTGCGGCGAACGGCCTCACGAAACTGCGGCTTTCAACCTCCGCTCTGCGCGCCAAGGTGAACCGCGGGGCAAAGATCGAGCCACAGGCCTTGGTCGTCAAATGCGCCGATGAACAGCAGATCTGCCACTCCGAGGCCAAGCGGCACAACCACCGAATGCTCAGGGAATATCAGGACGAGTTCCCTGGCCATCTGAGCTGGGATTGGGAATTGGTCGGGTCCCATCAAAATCCAACAAACTGAACAAGCGCCACATGCTGCACTCTGTGTATCTCTTCCGTCCCATCGCCCCGGGGCGCTCGAACTTGACGGCGTTCTGGCCTCGTCAGTGCGCGCACCGAGCGATCGCGACCGGCTCTACCGATTGATTGCGACCAGGCGTTCCGATTGATCGCGACCACCCATTCCGGGCGATCGCGACCAGCCTGTGGACGGGTGTGACGGGCGCCGTTGGGTGATCTGCGAATCAGCATGGCCTTCGCTCCTTTCCACGAGGAGCGGGGGCAAATGCCAGGACCGAGATTACCCATGCGCAAAATCCGCGACGTGCTGCGGCTGTCGGCCGCCGGCATGTCCAAACGCAAGATCGCCGCCAGCCTGGGGGTGAGCGCGACGGCCGCCGGGGAGTGCATCCGGCGGGCACGGCGCGCTGGCCTCACCTGGCCGGTACCGGAAGGCCTGACGGACGAGGCGCTGGAGACCCGGCTCTACCGACCTCCAACAGTCGGCGCAAAGAATCGTCGACCACAGCCAGACTGGGCGGCGGCCCACCGCGAGCTTCGCCGGCCGGGGGTGACGCTGCAGCTATTGTGGGAGGAGCATCGCGCGGCCTACCCGGAGGGTTACGGGTACTCGCGCTACTGTGAGCTCTATGGCGCCTGGGCGGCGCGGCTGTCGCCAACTATGCGACAGAGCCACGTCGCTGGCGAGCGCATGTTCGTTGATTACGCCGGCACGACGCTTGAAGTGATGGATGGTTCGACCGGCGAGATGTTGACAGCCCAGCTGTTCGTCGCCTCGCTCGGCGCGACGAGCTACACATACGCGGAGGCCACGTGGACGCAGGGCCTGTCCGACTGGATCGGCTCGCACACGCGCGCCTTTGCGTTCATCGGCGGAGTTCCGGCGATGATGGTGTCCGACAATCTGCGCTCGGGCGTCACCAGGGCTTGCTTCTATGAGCCGACGGTCAATCGCACCTACGCCGAGATGGCAGCTCACTACAACACCGCCATTGTTCCAGCCCGGCCGCGGCGCCCAAAAGATAAAGCTAAGGTAGAAGTTGCGGTGCAAGTCGCGACTCGATTCATCATCGCGAAGCTGCGCAACCGGCAGTTCTTCTCGCTCTCCGCATTGAACGTGGCCATCGCCGAGCTGGTCGCGCAGCTCAACAACCGCGTGTCGCGCCATCTCGGCGCGAGCCGCCGCGCGTTGTTCGACGAGATCGAGCGCGCGGCGCTCAAGCCGCTGCCGGCCGACCCCTACGTCTTTGCCGAATGGAAGGAATGCAGGGTCGCGCTCGACTACCACGTCGAGATCGAGAAGCACTACTACTCGGTGCCGCACCAATTGCTGCGCGAGAAGGTTTGGGCGCGCATCACGGCGCGCACGATTGAAGTCTTCCACTGCGGCAAATGCGTTGCCGCCCATGTGCGCTCTTCCTCCGACCGCAAGCATACGACGGTGCGCGAGCACATGCCGTCGAGCCACCGGCGCTATGCCGACTGGACGCCAGAGCGCCTCCGGCGAAGCGCCGCCGAGATCGGCCGCCGCACGTCGGCACTGATCGCGACTATCCTGCGGGAGCGCACGCATCCCGAGCAAGGCTTCCGCGCCTGTGTCGGCATCCTGCGGCTTGCCAAGACATATGGCCGCGAGAGGCTCGAGGCTGCGTGCGGCCGCGCGCTCGAGATCGGCGCGCGCTCCTACAGTTCGGTCAACTCGATCCTCAAGAACAATCTCGATCGCCAGCAGCCCGCAACGCCCACGGACGGGCCAGCGATAGCGCACGACAACATCCGTGGCCCGACCTACTTCCATTGAGGAGATGACGACTGATGCTCTCACATCCCACTCTAGACCAGCTCAGAGCGCTCAAGCTCGACGGCATGGCGCAAGCCTTCACCGAGCTCGAGGTGCAAGAGGAGGCTCGCAATCTCGCGCACGCCGAATGGCTGGCTCTGCTGCTCGACCGCGAGGTCGCCTATCGCAGCACCCGTCGCTTCCAGGCCCGACTGCGCGCCGCCCGGCTGCGGCACAGCCAAGCCGCGGTCGAGGACGTCGACTACCGCACGCCACGCCGGCTCGACAAGGCGCTGTTCCAACAGTTGGCCACCTGCCGCTGGATCGCCGAGCACCGCGGCCTGCTGGTCACCGGCCCGTGCGGAATCGGCAAGTCGTGGTTAGCCTGCGCGCTCGCGCAAAAGGCTTGCCCCGACGGCTACACGGTCCACTACACGCGCGTGCCGCGTCTGTTCGCTGATCTCGATCTCGCTCATGGCGACGGCCGTTTCCCGCGACTGTTCCGGATGCTGGTCAAGGTCGATTTGCTTGTATTGGACGATTGGGGACCCGACCGCCTCTCAGCCAGTCAGCGGCGCGATCTCATGGAGATCGTCGAGGACCGTCATGGCCGCGGCTCCATCCTCATCACCAGCCAACTCCCTGTGGCAACTTGGCACGAGGTTATTGGCGAGCCGATGACTTCATGATGCCTCCTTCTTCGAACGCTTGGTGCGTCGTACCCGATTGCGAAGCTGACGGATTTGGTCGTCTGAGAGCTCGATCTGCCATGGCTGGCCTTTGGCTAACTGACGACCTGCCAGCAATCCCCGCGCGAGATAATCGAACACCGTTTGCGGGGTGACGCCGAGCTCGGCTGCAGCGCCCTGAATTGAGAAGCTTCCATCGGGCCAGCGCATCGGATTCTTGTCCACGCCGTTGATTTTGACGGTGGGAATGCCCCAGCGGGTACGCAACAGCCAGACATTCTCGCCTTTGAAGGCGCAGCCTCGGGCCGCGACAAAGCCTTCCTGATTGAGTATTGCCGCGATCTCGGCATCCATTTTGTGTTCAGCATTCAACTCGACGATCCGTTGCCGCAACCGATCAATGTCGATGTAATCGCGGTAGGTCTGAACGCGCCGTTGCACGTGATGCTCGCTGGTTGCACCGGTCTGCCAGACGATCTTGAGCCACACCTGACCTCGGGTCCGCTTCTGATCAAGAACGACTTCGCGGATCACAAATCGCAGAATGCGCTTGCGATCGGCTGCCGACGTGGTGGCCGCGTTCCAAATCCGCGGTAGGTTCTCGCCGAGCGCTTGTAGCCTGCGCATTCCGCCGGGCCAATCAGAAGCGGCTCTTGCCCGCGCCAACGCGCATGCTCCTGCTCGACCGCCTCTGCGACACGCAGCCTCTCTTCCCAAGCCCGCTCAAGTGAGCGCGCCACAAGACGGTTCTCGGGCTCTACGGCGTCATACTGGCGCCGAGCGCGCTCGGCCTCGTAGCGGGCGCGCTCCACGCGAAGCGCCCACTGGCGCTCGAGCTGACGGCTCTCCTGCTCCAGTTGGCCCGCGGCTGCGAGTGCGATCTCAATCTGATCCGGCACCAGGGCATCGAGGACCATCCGCTCGACCAGCGCGTCAACCGCCAAGGCCCGGACTTCCTGGCACATTGCACTGCCTTGCTGGTCCCGATCCGAGCGGCAGCAATAGACCGGATAGTCGGCATTCGGGCCCGTGTAGCGCATGCTCATGCGCCGTCCTCAACGACCGCAGACCGCAATTCCTTGTAACAGGGCTGCCCCCTTGCGCGGTACGCCAGAGTGTCCTGCCTCATAGCGGCAGACGTTATCTGCCAGTCGCCCCTGGTTGGCCATGAACTCCTCCCAGCTGATATAGCCTGGGTGAGCGGCGTGGAGGCAAACCGCCCAATCCGCGATCGCTACCTTGACCGTTCCCGTCAGCGATCCCGGCCGGCATCGGCTCGGATCCTTTTGCCGGCGGCCATAAACATACGCCCCAGCATAGGCCGGATTCTGAAGAATATTAAGGACGCGTGTGCTATCTGGCGCACGCCAGACGATCTCGTGTGGAGAAGGTCCAAGCAGCGGCCGAACCGGCAAGGACGATCCATTCCTGTCCAAGTAACGCATCACACGACGCGCGCTTTGCAGTTCCCGGAATTTGGCAAACACGAGATGAAGACGGGCCCGCACCTCCTCATCCGGATTGAGAACAATTGTGCCCGCTCGATCGTAGGCGAGACCGGCCGGCAGCGGCAGCCGCAGTTCGCCCCGCGCCGCCTTCTGGCGTTCCCCTTGGTGAAGGCGCATCCGAAGCTGATGCAGCTCCGCCTCGCTCATGATGCCGGACAGGCCCAACAGCAGGCGGTCGTGATAGGCGCGCGGATCGTACGACCACACAGCATGATGCCCCCATTCGGGAGCCATCTGATCAGTTGGAGCAGATTACCGTAACCGACCCAACCCATCCACTATACGGACGGCGCTTTGATTTGGTATCGGCCGGAAGCTCGCTCCGACCCGGCGGCTGCGTTCTCGTTCATTATCGCGACGGCATTTTGCTGAGAATTCGAGCTTCAGCAACCAACCTCTATGGCGAGCGGCTGCCTGTCCCGTCAAGCAAGCTTTCGCTCGCAAGCATTCGAGACTTGCTCCGGCTTTCAAGAGACGTGGTGCTGAGGAGCTTGGCGAATCAGCCCACAAATGATTCTTTAGGGCACGGCTCCGAGTCAAAATTGGCAAGCTCGCGTGGTTCGCTGGAAGGAGAGCCATGAGGTCGGATCTCGTGACGGGGAGCCACCTGTGTCGCAGAGCCGTAATTTACATTCGGCAGTCCACGCCTCATCAGGTGATGACCAACCAGGAAAGCCTGCGGCTGCAGTATGCACTGCGACAGCGAGCCAACGATCTCGGTTGGGATGATACCAATATTGATGTCGTTGATGCCGACCTTGGGTTGAGTGGATCGACAGCCGCACATCGCGAGGGCTTCAAGGACGTTATCGCCCGCGTCACATTGGGTGAAATCGGAATCATTCTCTCCTACGAGGTGACACGTCTCGCGCGCAACTGCTCTGATTGGTACCCGCTACTCGATCTGTGCGGCTACCGGCAATGCCTCATTGCGGATCGCGACGGCGTCTACGATCCTGGCTCAACCAATGGGCGCCTGTTACTCGGCTTAAAGGGCACAATCTCCGAAGTGGAGTTGCACACACTGCGCGGCCGTCTGACGGCGGGGCTGCGCGCCAAGGCCGAGCGCGGCGAGTTGACGTTACTGTTACCGGCGGGTTTGGAGCGTGACGCCAATGGCGTGGCATCGAAGGATCCGAGCAGGGAGGTGCAGCAGCGGATATCACTGGTTTTCACGACATTTCTGGAGGGAGGCTCCGTGGGCAAGGTAATCCGGTCATTCCGAGATCGTGCGCTCTCCATACCGCGGCGGGACCGGTTCGGCGATATTGCGTGGCGGACACCATCAGCCAGCATGATTTCCGGAATTTTGAGGAATCCGGCCTATGCTGGCGCTTTCGTCTATGGCCGTACCAAGTCCTGCCGCACGACCTATGCAAGTGGTAAACTGAAGACGGCCCGCTGCCCAATGGCAGAGTGGAAGGTAGTAGTAAAGGACCGCTATCCTGCATACATCGATTGGGATGGCTTTGAGCGGATCCAGGCCATGTTGCGCGATAACCATGCCGAATACCAACGCAATCAAACGCGTGGCGTGCCCGAGAAGGGACCGCTATCTTGCAGGGCATCACTTGGTGCGGCCGGTGCGGCCACAAGATGTCGATACAATACAAGGGCGGGTCTCGCTACGTCTGCAATTCCCTGTTGAACCACCAAGGCAAGACGCTATGCCAGCATCTTCCCGCCGATCCAATCGACGCACAGGTGGTGGCTGCTTTCTTTGCAGCGATCGCTCCCGCTGAGGTGGAGGCCTGGAGGCGTGCGCTCAATGCGCGGCAGCAGACTGACGAAGCGCTTGATCGCGCCGAAGAGCAGCAGGTTGAGCGACTGCGCTATCAGGCACTCCTGGCCGAACGACAGTATAATCGGGTCGATCCTGACAATCGCCTCATCGCCGCTGAGCTGGAGCGGCGATGGGAAAGAGCGCTACGCGAACTCCGGCAGGCTGAAGAGGCGCTGACCACCCGCCGAGCCACGAAGAGCAAATCAGCCATGTTGACCCCAGAGGAGCAGAATGAGTTTCTTGCGCTTGGTCCACACTTGCCTGAGCTCTGGCAGCGGCCTGATGTGAGCCGGGCAGATAAGAAGCAGTTATTACGAACGCTGCTTGACAAGGTTGTTCTCCACCGCATCACGCGCGATCGAATCGCGGTCCGGATCGTCTGGTGTGGTGGCGAGATATCCGAACTGGAAGTCGAGCCGAGGGTCCATGCACTGCATGCTCTAACTCGAGGGACTGAGATGCAAGCACGGATCCTTGAGCTGGCCCGTCAGGGTTTCGATGATGCCGAAATCGCCAATACCTTGACCCAGGAGGGGCACCGCTCACCGCGCCGAAATTATGTTCCAGTACGAACCGTTCAGATCGTGCGGCAGCGCCATCGCGTACTGCAGGACGGCGTCACAACGCGTGCTCGTCACATTGCTGGCTGGCTGCCGGTGACCGCAATGGCAAAGCGTTTAGGAGTTTCGAGTTCTTGGATCAAGCGACGTATCCGCAGCGGCACCATTGATATCCAGCGCGATCCCTGGGACAAGCGATTCCTCTTTCCTGATACGGAAGCCAGCATTGTTGCGTTGCGAGAGCTTAAGACAGGAGCTCGAGATCACCTCGTTTTCGACCCGAGAGCAAACAAATGAAGGTATCAACATGATCGATCGTAAAGCCGCTCGCCATCCGCAATCAGCACGCCAAATACCGAGCACAGTTCGAGAAGCTGATGCCAGTCCCGGTTATTGCGGGCCAAGCGCGAAGCATCGAGACTCACCACGAGACCGGCGTTGCCAAGGCCGATCTCGGCAATGAGCTTCTGGAAACCATGACGATCCACACCGCCAGCACCGGATTTGCCCAGATCCTCGTCAATGACCTGGACGCGCTCCGGCGGCCAGCCCAGACCGATGGCGCGATCGACGAGGCGGTACTGCAGCTGTCGTGAGCCGCTCGTCAGCGACGTTCAAGCTGATCAGCACGACCCAGTCCTCTTCCGGGCGTGCCGGGAACCGCTTGCATCCGCCGCAACAGCGTGGCGAGGATTTGAGCGATCTGGGTTTGCGTCGCGGTCGACAGATTCGGCCACAGGCGCGGAATGTCGGCCGGACGGCCAGGTGGATTTGCCAACGTCGGTAGGGGTCGATACGCAACGCGACCTGGAAGCGGTCGGTGGGTCATCGCGAATCACCTTCTCGTCGAGAAGGCTCAGACTCGCGCTCAAATGTTGCATCAATGAGATCAGCGTACGTGCACTGATGCGCGGCAGATCGGCGGCGTTTGGGCGGGCAGTGATCGTCTCGGCAAGATCCGTCGACGCGATCCGAACCGCCCGCCGCCGGCCGTCGGGCAGCGCGACAACGACGTAGGCGGGACCGCGCCCCGACCGCTCCTTCAGCACCTCAAGCCGGTGCCCGAACAGAAAATGATGCGGGTCGGTGATCGTGACGTGAGACACGACCCGTTCCAAAATAGGGGTACTCTGTCGTGTTCGGCGAGCCCACCGTCGGCGACGCTGTCCTGGATCGCATTGTCCACAACGCTTATCGGATCGAGCTCGACGGCCCGTCCATGCGCAAGCTCAAAGCCGACGAGGAGCGGCTGGCGCCGGCCGACGCCACAACGCCGGCCAACGGCAGGCCGCCCACGGGAGCAAAAACATGAAGCGCATCGCCAGCCCGCCGGCCGCCCCCGTGGGTCAACAGGAACCTCCCGCGCGCGCTGCTGCGTCAGCCGTGGGGGCACTCCGCAGCGCGCGCGGGTCCCTCCTGTCGACTACGGGGACGGCCTCCGCCGCGCTTGACGCCGAGCCAAAACACTGAGATCAGAAAATGCACCTGACGGCACCATCACACTGGTCGCGATCGATCGGAATAGGTGGTCGCAATCCGTCGTAGCGGGTGGTCGCGATCGTCGGAATACGCACTCGTGAGCGAACGGGAGGATTTGGTCTATCATGGTCTTGATAAGGACAACCGGTCCTCGATGGCATGTCCGCACTGTCGGCCGCCATCTCCACTGAACCGAGCACTCCATCTCGTTCCAGACGAGTCTTCCTGCGGAGCGTGCGAGTACGCCGCGCGCCTGACCACCTTCACATCAAGAAGCTGGAAGGGAATGGCGCGACCGGGGTCCGAAAGCCGAAGGCTAGAACTGGACAGGCGCCGACAGTATCGCACCGCGATGGCACGCGCCGCGCCTACACCCCACTATCGCAAAAGCACGTCTTTCGTATCGCCGGGCGGCTTGAAAACGTCGAGTGTGGGATCGTTGCCCCTTGATCTTCTGGTTCCAGGGCAACTTTTCGTTGAGCGAACTATAGAACCCAAACAAAGAAGGCCACTCCAATGGAGTGGCCCAAGTCAGGGAGGAAACGCCCTTGAGGGGCCTCTGGGATCAGGCCGCAGCCTGTTCGATCGGTGAAAATGGCAGGCCGAGGCTCTCGGCCACGGCCCTATAAGTTAGCCGGCCCCGATAGACATTGAGGCCTGCGCGCAGATGCGGATTTTCGAGCACGGTTGCAAATCCCTGGTTGGCGAGTGCCAAACCAAACGGCAGCGTGGCATTATTCAGTGCCTGGCTTGAGGTAAGCGGGACAGCTCCGGGCATGTTGGCGACACAGTAATGAATGACGCCGTCGACCTCGTAAGTTGGATCAGCATGCGTCGTCGGACGCGATGTCTCGAAGCATCCGCCTTGATCGATAGCAACATCCACGATCACAGAGCCTTTGCGCATCGAGCTTAACATGCGGCGGCTGACTAGATTAGCGTTTTCTTGGTTCGAATCATATCAGGCGGCGTCGGCGAGTTTGTAGGACCACGTGTGGATGACCGGATGGCGATTGACGTCGTCGATACCGGCCATGATGCGCTCCTTGAGTTCGTGTTTTGAGGCCACCCGGATGTGGCGGAGGACTGAACGGGCGAACTTGGAGAAGAACCCCTCGATGAGATTGAGCCATGAGCCGTGCTTGGGAGTGAAGGCGAGCTCGAAGCGTCCCACCGGTCGAGTGGCGAGCCAGGCTCTGGTTTCTCTCGATATATGCGCGGAATGATTGTCGAGGATCAATTTGATCGCAGTGTTCGGCGGATAAGCGGCATCGATAAGCCTGAGGAGTTCGATGAACTCTCGACTGCGGTGACGATCTTTGACAAGGGCGTGGACCTTGCCGGTGAGCAGATCGATCCCAGCCAACAGGCTGAGCGTGCCATGGCGTTTGTATTCATGGTCGCGCGCAAAGGTGGCGTGGACGCCAGGCTTGGGCGGCAAATCCGGCGCCGTCGTTGCGATGGCCTGGATTCCCGGCTTCTCGTCGCAGGAGACGATCGTCACCGGCTTTCCCCGCTTCTTCTTTCCCTTGGCAGAGGCTTTCTTCAGGACTTCGACTTCGCGGTAGACGCACAGCACCTCCGCCATCTTCTGTTCGAACTCGGCGTCGCGATTTTCAAGATAGTAACGCACCTTGTGCGGCTTGATTTCCTCTCGGCCGAGGATCTTGCACACCGTTCCCTGGACCAAATTGGCCAAACACGCATGCCCCGCCGCCGGCCCGTGTTCACGCGCATGGCGCGCCAAGAGCCGCGTCGTCCACAACTCATGTGGATAGCCGTGGTCCTTGGCCTTGTCGCACGCCAGCGACACCAACCAGGCTTTGGCTTCCGGCGTGATGGTTGGTTCCTTGCCCGGTCGCGGACGATCATCAAGGGCCGCCAGCGGGCCATCGGCCAGCGCCCGCTCGACACAGCGCTGCACCGTCTGATGATGGACCCCAAGTCTCTGGCCCACCGCGCAGAACGAAGGATTTTCCCGATACGCCAGCAGCATCTGCGCCCGCGACACCCGGCTCGCCAGTTCGATTCTCGACCGCGAAAGCGTCGTCAAGGTCGCAATCTCTTCATCACTCATTGCCAACTCGACCGCTTGCCGCCATCCTGCCATGATACAGCTCCTCGTTTCGCCGACCGCAAACGAGGAATCCGCCAACAACCCGTCCGTTCCATCAATTCAGCCTGCTGCAGCACGCGGGTTTCATGGAATCGGTCGTCTAGTTTCGGCGCGCTCGCGCCTCGAACGAGCACCGCACCGACAACAACATCGGCCGCAAATACTTCCTCCTCAACGGTGTCAATTGTCGAAAACCTGGTACGAACGCGACCTTCGAACAGCTCATCTAGCTCACGAAGCCGGGGTATCGACCGGTCAAGGATCGTGACCTCGGCACCCAAGCCCGCCGCCATCCGTGCCGCATGCGTACCGACTACGCCGCCTCCAATCACCACGATGCGGGCCGGCTGAACACCGGGCACGCCACCGATCAGCAGCCCCCGCCCGCCCGCATACCGCTTCAGGGCGCTACCTGCCGCCTCGATCGCAAGCCGGCCAGCGACCTCACTCATCGGCGCAAGCAGCGGAAGACCGCCATGCGCATCGGTGACAGTTTCGTAGGCGATTGCGGTGCACCCAGCCTTTAGCAGGCCCTTAGCCTGCTCCGGATCCGGCGCCAGATGCAGATAAGTGAAGAGAATCTGGTTCTCTCGCAACTGCGCCCATTCGGAAGATTGGGGCTCCTTGACCTTTATGATCATCTCGCTCGATGCAAATATCTCATGAGCGGAGTCCAGAATCGTTGCGCCGGCCTTGCGATATTTATCGTCCGTTGCGCCAATGCCGGCACCGGCATTGGTCTCGATCAGCACGCTGTGGCCGGCGGCCACATATCCGCGGACGGCTCCAGGCGTCAGACCGACGCGATATTCGTGCGTCTTGATTTCCTTGGGAACACCGATCTTCACCTGCAATCTCCGTACTTGGACAACCTTTTCTAGTCGGAAGATCGGTTTGTTTTCCTGCAAACTTGCGAAGCAAGCGCCATGTGAAGCAGAAATCCAGCAATATTTGGCACTATTTTGCAGGATTCCAAACAAGAACCGGGCAAGATCGATACGACGATCCAGGCCGAGCTTAGCATCAATGCGACCCAGCGCTCGGATCAGTCACACCGAAGTCTCGAAGCGAATGTGACTCTACTCCGATGGCGCCGGCAGCCCGCGCTGTAAGACAAGGAACATCAGAGGGCATCTACCGATAATTGAGTTCAACCGTTTGCCTCAACAACCCCGACCCGACATTGCGGAGCGCCTAGTCGACCACGTCTCGTGCCTGACCAAGATGGAACCGACCTAGAATCTTTGGATCTATTTACCCGAAATGCGAAGCCCATAGATCGATCGGAAGTGCAAGTGTTCTAAACCTGCATCAAGCCGCCCTCCTCGGTTGAGCCAGGGCAGCGCTAGTATTTTCGGTGCCTGAGAAGGGGTTGGCAATGCGCCTGTGATACCCTTCCGCCAGATCCAGCAGACTACTTGCATCGAGACTCATGCTGCCAAGACTTGGCGCGGTCTATCACCAGAAACGCCGTTTTGTTTTGCAGGCAGGCTAAACTGGAACACAGCCCCCCGAGGTTCATTCGCGGTGACCCATAACCGTCCCCCATGCGCCTCGATGATCGAACTAGAGATGACCAAGCCCATTCCCATCCCCTCAGGCTTGGTGGTGTAAAAGGCCTCGAAGAGGCGGTCCACGATATTCGGATCCACGCCCGGTCCGGTATCCCGCACAGACACGAGTACGCGGTCAGAGGCATCGCTCGAAGTGCTAATCCTGAGCTCCTCCGCGTCCGCGATACAAATCATCGCGTCCACGGCGTTCATGACAAGATTAAGAATCACCTGTTGCAGCTGGACGCGATCGCCTTGCACGAGCGGTAAACCGGTCGCGAGGTCTGTCTGCAGCGAAAGGCCGTGCTTTAGCACTTCGCTTCGGGTCAGAGCGACGACATCAAGGACAGCGTTGTTGATGTCGATGCCATCCTTCCGAGGCGGTGCCTTCTTCAGAAGTCCGCGAATCCCGCTCACGACTTCCCCGGCCCGTACCCCATCTTTAACGATCAGGTCTAGAGACTGACGGACCTGCTCAAGATTGGGCGGATCAACGCTGAGCCAGCGCAAAGCTGCCTGTGCGTTCATTACCACCGCACTAATTGGCTGGTTTACCTCGTGAGCAATTGAGGCCGTGAGTTGCCCCATGGTTGCGACGCGATTGGCGTGCGCGAGCTCAGCCTGCGCCGATCGCAAGGCGTCGGACGCCAATGAATAGTCTGTGAGGTCGTGAAAGATCGAAAGGATGGCTTCAACCCGCTCCGACTTGGAGTGCAAGGGCGAATGGCTTATCGAGATATAGCGTCGAGTGTCAGGGTAAGTAAACCAGTCCGCATATCTGACTTCTTCTCCCTCGAAACATCGGTCGTGCTTGGGTTTGACCGTCTGCTCAAAAACTGTAGTCCCTAAGACATCGGCCACGTGCATCCCGACGAGATCCTTCGCTGATCTTCCCGAAATGAGTTCGAAGACCGGATTAACACGTTGGTACCGATAGTCCCGCCCAATGATGCAGATTGCATCCGGTGAACGCTCAAAAACCAGCTGCGTCAGATGCTCCGCCCGTTTGAGATCGGTGACATCTTGGACCGCTCCAAACAGGCTGAGAGGTCGGCCAGACGCGTCCCTCGTCAGATCACCCTGACTGTGGACAAACCGCACCTCGCCGTCCGGCCTCACTATCCGATAATTAAAGTCGCAGCGAGAGCCGCCGCGTAGCGTGTGCGCTAGTGCTGAGCTCCAGATTGCACGATCCTCCGGATGTAACCGCTCGGTCACTTCCTCAGTCGTAATGGTGCCCTCACGCGGCGCGAGCCCGAAGATGCGACATGCTTCGTCCGAAAAGGTGATCCGTTCTGTTCTGAGATCGCGTTCCCAGTAGCCGACGTGGGCGATGCGTTGCGCTTGTTCGAGCAGCTCCTCTCTCCGGCGCACTTCGTACGGCACCTCGCGCGGAGCAGCGGGACGGATTAATCGTTGCCACAACATGATTGTCCCCTCCATACCATGCCGATTAAGAAGAGGATTTCTTATGGGTAGCCGATCATACGGCTCATCCCGTTACAGGATTTGTGATGCCCGGCTCAATCGCAGTCGAGTCGATCGCCAACCCTCAGGTACAATCACGCCTTCGAAGGTCGGCTAAATGCCGTCAACCTTGCACGTACTCCTGAACAGAACAGGGCCACAACATAGCTCACTAATTCAATAGGATCAACCGCGCGCCCATACCCGATGGACACGCTAGGATCTCGATGGAAGCGGTCGCTACGAGGCAGTTCTTCCTGAATCGGATCACAGGATCTTCGCAAATTTTAGTCTACGCCCAACGCCCTGCTTTCGATGGCCTGCCCAAAATTTATCTTTGCCGTCGGCTGCCAAGGCGAGAGAGAATTAGGAGGCAGTCCGATTTACCAGCGGATCCTAAGTAGCTTCGAGCACACCAGGAAGACCTTCAAGGCGATCCGAACACAGAGTTGCTCAGACTTCGCAATTCAGAGTGGGCCGGCTCGTCCTAGCTGCGACACAGGACGTCGAACCAGACGCAAATATGGAAACGAACATGCTATGGGAACAGCCCACGTGTTTCCTTTGCACTTCGAACGCGATCCACACCTATGGCCATTGCCGCGGTGCGATTGAATATGTTCTCCCGCCTACTTCGTGCCAGTACGCGATCGAAGGCACGATCCAGAAGTTGATACTCCTGACGCATTACCTCCTCCTCCTCCCAGAATAACCGCTGCAGATCCTGCACCCATTCGAAGTAGCTGACCACCACACCTCCCGAATTGCACAGAATGTCGGGGATGAGGAAGATTTCCTCCTGACGGCCTTCCAAGATCCGATCGGCTTCCGGTGTTGTCGGGCCGTTGGCGCCCTCAGCAAGAATACGGCAGCGCAGCTTACCCGCTATTTCGGCGTCGATGACCCGTTCCACTGCGGCCGGAACAAGCACGTCACAGGGCATCGTCAGCATCTCTGCTGGGTCTAGAGCGAGCTCGTTGGAGTAGCCATCCAGGTTACCTTGCAAGGCCGCATGTCTGACCAGCTGTGGTATGTCGAGCCCCTGAGGCCGATAGAGCGCGCCCGTGTGATCGCTGACCGCGATCACCTTCACCCCCATATTATGCAGCTCGAGCGCGGCGACCGAACCGACATTTCCAAAGCCCTGAACGACGGCTGTTGCGCCATTGAGTCGGATCTTGAGCTCGTCCGCGGAGCGGCGAACCAAATGAGCCACACCCCGGCCTGTCGCTTCACGGCGACCGAGCGTTCCGCCGGCGCTGACAGGTTTGCCTGTCACGATCTCGGTGACGGTTTGGCCCTGATACATCGAGTATGTATCCATGAACCACGCCATGATCTGCTCGTTTGTCCCAAGGTCGGGAGCCATGACATCTGTGTGCGGCCCAACAAAGGGGATCATTTCCTGCATATACCGGCGCGACAGGGCTTCAAGCTCACGCTTTGACAAGCTGGAAGGGTCGACGTTAATTCCGCCCTTGGCGCCACCATATGGCAATCCGACCAGCGCACACTTCCAGCTCATCCAGATAGCAAGCGCTGCGACTTCGCCGAGGTCAACTGTTGGCGCGAACCTGGTACCCCCTTTTGTCGGGCCAAGCGTCAGGTGGTGCTGCACCCGGTAGCCCTCGAACACCGCCGTTGTGCCGTCATCACGATGAATTGGACACGACACCGTGACAGATCGCTTCGGCAGCAATAGGCGGGGCCTTGCGTCATCCGGTATGCCCAGATAATTCGCGATCACCTCGAATTGCTTTACGGCCATCTCAAACACTGGCCCACGGTATGCAGTCACGCTAGCTCCTGAGGCTGACTTTGAAACATCGGATGCTCATGCTACAGCGCACCAAGCTCCCTAGTTGCGGGTTGCGCGTTTCCGATGTTGATGAGACAATTTATTCAATCAGCAAGATCGCGCCTCGCGGTCACGCCAACAATACAACCAATGCGACGAAAGCGAGATTGACCAAGGCCGCCACGAATGCCCAACAGCGAATCGCCGCGGGCGAAAATTCAAGACTGTCCTGCGAAGTGTCGACCCAAAGTGGCGGCATCAAGTTAGCTCCAAGGAGCGGGTTAAGAGACAAACCTGCATAAGAGCAGAACCGCCCACGCCGCCAAAAACCGACCGCTTCGAGCGCGCTTAGAGCTCTTGCCGTTACGCCGACCGAACTTGCAAATGAGGAGCCCTCCTCCCGGCTCCGTCGCAGCTGACAACAGGTGCGTAGGCCGCATCAACATCACTTCTCGATCCGGCAAGTGGATCCGGCGGGTCGGCCGCTGTTGTACCCCTCACCTTCGATCTCCCATCCAGTGATGACAGAATAACATTCCTAACGCACGATACTCGGCGTTACGCGCGCCATTCCTCCACTATTTCGGTGAAATTCATCGCAGAAGCGGCGGCTTACGAGGCTTTTCTCTAGGTCCGCCGAAAGGCCGATCGAATCGATTATGGCCGACAAGTCTAGCAACTTTGGTTAAACGGCCGAGGGATCGTCCTCGCGCCGGCAAGAGGTAACGTCCCTTTTGACGTATGCTGCAGCTGGTAGAGGCGAGGCCTTTTGCAAGGGAAAGCATCGGTCTTTCTCCTGCGTACAATTAGCCGATCGTTGTGAGATTGAGTTTCAGCGTGCGCGGCAGCGATCGGCCACCGTCCATGATGATTGATTGTCCCGTCACCGCAGAAAACTCTGGAGTACAGAGAAGGACTGACATTCGGGCAACCTCCTGTTCCGTCACGAGCCTTGCCAAGGGCGTTTCCGCGATCACGGAGCTCTTGTAGTCGACCATCGTGTCGGTGCGTTCGCTGGCGATCTGGCCGGGCACAATTGCATTTACGGTGACGAGTGGCGCAAATTCGAGCGCGAGGCATTCCGTCAAATGGATGAGAGCCTGTTTGGCAAGGCCATATACCGAATGCGACCGCGCGTAAGCCGAGGTTGCGCTCACATTGATGATCCGTCCCCAACCGGTTCGCTCCATGCCTGCGATCGCGCTTTGAGCGAGCTGGTACGGCGCCCTTACGTTGATCGCCATCACCGTCTCCCACTGCGAGATGGACAACGACCGAAACGGCGCATCCGCATAGGGACCTGCATTGTTGACTAGGATGTTGACGTCTCCGAGACGCTCCGCGATGCGCGAAACGAGTGCATACGGCGCCTCGGGATCGCTGAGGTGACCCAGAAAGACCGCTGCCTTTCCACCGATTGCAGCGATGCGAGCGCAAACGCTTTCGCCGTCACTTAATGCACGCCGGCAGTGCACTGCGACACGCGCCCCTCGCCTAGCGAGTTCGATGGCGATTGCAGCGCCCGCGCCGGACGAAGAACCTGTGACAAGGGCGACCTTGCCCTCAAGATCTTTTTCGCCCGCACTCATGGATCGATCCTCGTAGACCAGATGAACTTCAGCTTCGACTCGTCCAGATATTTATTGTGTATTAGTTCGATCAGATCCTTGGCGGATGTGGCCAGCTCCGCCTCCTAGGCGGCGCGATCGGCTACTTCGATCCGTTCTACTGTCGCGCTTGCCTTTTTTATTGAACAAGCTCATCATCTTGGATCTCCCGCCCGTGGCTGCACTACACTCTCAATGAAATACGCGTGCCCCGTCGAGCGGATTCCAACAAAACGAGTCCGTGAGACCTAAGCCGTCCCATTGTCGGACTCTTTCGCAAAAGCCGTCTCGACAGCGGGCCAGACTTGCGTTCCGAAGCGCATAATAACGTCCTCATAGGTGGTGCCAGGAGCCGGAACAGGAAAAATGTTGAAGCCCGTGATGCCGGCGCGGCGAAGGTCAACCATGTGTTGGGTTATTTCCTGCACAGTCCCGCAGAGAGTGAGAGCGTCGACATGCATGTCGGTGACGAGAGGAAAAAGAGGCGCGAACGGGGCCACCCCGGCAGCATAGGCAACGGGACCAATGGTTTCGACGACATTCTTCGGCAGAGTCAATCCTTGTGCTTCCAGCGTGTAGAACCTCGAATTGGCTTGCGCGATGATCCGTGTCACCGAAGGCCGCAATATATCCCGCGCTTGCTTACCGTCGTTAGTGATACAACAATCGAGTCGCGCGACAAGCTTGACCTCGTTCGGAGAACGGCCGGCCTTCCGCGCACCTTCGGCGACCGTCGATGCGAAGGCCTTTGCTTCCTCGACGGAGCCACAGCCCTCCATCATCACGCCGTCGGCGATTGCACCGCCCATTTTCTGGCCCAGCGGTCCGTTGCTAGCGACACGAACAGGAACACGCGATCGCAGCGGCGCGAAATTCAACCGGCCGCGGTGACACTGAATGATCTCGCCCTGATAGTCGACCTCCTGCCCAGCCATGAGCTGACGGATCAGATCAACGGCTTCGCGAATAGCGAGCGGGGGCTTGCGCGATTGGATCCCGAGCTCCGCAAAGCCGGAGACGCCGGCGCCGATGCCGAGGATGGCGCGCCCTTCCGAAACTTCATCGAGGGTGCCCAAAGCCATGGCGGTTAGAGCTGGATGGCGCGCGAATGGATCGGTGACGCAGGGACCGAGATTGACGCGCGCAGTTTGCCCCGCCAGAAGCGAGAGACACGAGTAGGTTTCCCGGAAAAAGCGCTCATCAGCGAGCCAGACGGTCTCGAATCCGCTCTCTTCGGCAAGCCTGGTGCGAGCCGCAAGGCCAGCCACGGGTTGGTCGCCAAGCATCAACAGTTCTATGGACATCAACTTCTCCGATTATTGTCTTCGGCGGCGCGGGGCAGCTGATCCGGCCGATAGGTGATGGTGGTCTTCAACTTTCGGCAAAGGCATTACGACGTTAGAACATCTCGTCTGAAGGTCACGCCGATTTGAAGAAGACCTTTGAACTTAAGGACCAAGAACGGGGCTGCGCCGCTTGCATGGTGAGCAGGCGGCCGTGCGCGCAGTGGACGGTGGCTCGTTCTCGATCGGCGAGGGTGAGACGCTGGGCCTTGTCGGCGAAACTGGCTGCGGCAACTCCATGCCGCACGATGACTGATACGCGTTGGAGGCCACGGGAGGTTGGGATTGCCGGGCAAGAGCTCGATCAGGGAAAAACAGATCACCCTGACGCCGAACAAGGTCGGCGCCAGCAGAGTTACTCTACGAGGCATGGAAGCTAAGCACGACATGACTTATTCAGCTCATCCGGGCTACGCTTCAAGCCAGCTTCATTTTGTTGAAGCGCTCAAAGGAATCCCAATATTTCGCAACGCCCGCGAGCTCGGAACGCGTCACTCTGGCCCAATTGTCGTACCAAAGCAGACCCCAGGCCGCATCATCCAAAAGGATCTTCTGCGCCTCCTTGACCCCGGCCATACGCTTGCCAGGATCAGCCTCGCGCATATTGTCGTCGATGATCTTATCGAGGACCTGATTGGCGTAGGCTCCCTTGTTGGTCGCCGTCGCCTTACTATGGAAGTTCCAATAGAGGTGATAAACTGGATCGTTGATCCAGGATTGCCAGGATTCAATCGACAGCTCGTGCCCGCCGCTCGATGACAGCTGGCGGAAGGTTGCGTCGGTCTCCTTCTCGATGCTGACTTGAAAGCCGATTTTCTCCAGCTCGCGCTGGATCCAAATCGCTGCCTGCTCGTGGGGCGCATAGCCCACACGAACCGCAAGCTTTACTGGAATTGGTCCTGAGCCGTGCCCGGCTTCGGCCATCAATGACTTGGCCTTGCCGACATCATATTTATACGGCGAGAGTGAACCGTCATAGCCGGGGGTCTGAGCTGCGATCGGGCTTTTCATCTGCTCGCCATAGCCGTAAAGGACATTTGGGATGATCGCGTGGATCGGCATCGCGTAGTTGATCGCTTGACGAACCTTCACGTTGTCGAACGGCTTCTTTTTCAGATTCATGCATAGGAAATTGCAGTTGGTGTCGGGCAGAGACACCACAGTGAGGCCCGGCGCGCCCTCGAGATTCTTGAGATTCTTGGGCGACATCGAGTTAGGCCCGACCACCATATCGATGGCCTTGCGCTTGAGCAGCAGAATCCGGTCTGCCTCATTGGATGCATATTTGATGACGATGCGCCTGAAATACGGTGCCGGTCCCCAATAACCGGGGGTCGCTTCCAGGATCACCTCGACGCCCGGATTGTTGCTCACGGGTTTGTAGGGCCCAAGCCCGGCCGTGTTGCGCTTGAGCCATTGAGCGGCCCAGGGGTCGTCGGCAGTCGCGTGTAGCTTGATCTCGTCGGGATCAAGAAGTGCGTTGTTGGACAGGGCGAGCACATCGAGCAACATAGCGCTTGGTGCCGGCAGGTTGATGGCAAAGGTGCTGTCGTCGCGAACCTCGAACTGATCTGCTTGCGTCACCCCGATCATGGTCGGAAAGATGAGCCGCATATAGCCGGGTGATTGCAGTCCGCGGTCAAAGAGATATTTCACCGCCTGGGCATTGACCGGCCGGCCGCTCGGAAACTTCAGGCCTTGTCGGATCTTTACGACAAGGGTCTTGTCGCCATTCTCAAATTTCCAGCTTTCGCCGATGCCACCGATGAAAACACCGGGTTTGGAAATCGACAGGTTAGGCGATCCGGTGACTGGCTCCGCCCCCCAACCCAGCACCGTGTCGTAGATGTTTGCCTGAACGATGTAGGCGCCATCGGACTTGAACTGCGATGGATCAAAGGAATCGATATCCGCGCCCCAGGCGACGGTGAGGGTCGGAACATCCTGCGCATGTGCAGGTCCGGTAAAAAGGTCCGGCGTGAACATCGCACTTCCGCTCGCCGCCAGCTTGAGGAAGTTGCGGCGCGACTGATTTCCAAACATTCAAGTCCCCTGCCTAGATTGTCGATTTGAGTGAACAAGCTCGAAGTAGATGGTTTGGCTGGATAAGCCTCAGGCAGCCTCTTGCAAAGGAGCAGCTACGAAGTTCGCCTGCCTCGGTACAGACCTACCGAAGGTGACGCCGACAACACCCAGCGATCAGGTCGCGCAGCTCGGGATAAAGTACCAGACGCTGCACGACACTCATGCCGACACATCTCGGCGCCTGCGCTTTGGAGCAGCGACCGATCGCGCCTTTTCCGGTTTGTCGATAACGCGCGACAGGCAGTTGGCCGCCTGCATGATGTCATCGGTCACAGCCGCGCGGGCGGCGGGACCGTCTCGATGCATCAGCGCATCGAGGATGCGGCGGTGCGCGTCCATGGAGCGTCGCAGGTGCGTGGCGTCGGGTGCAACGAGCACGAAGCAAGGACCGATCAGGACCCAGAAATTCTCGACCGCACCAAGGATGATGGGCGCTCGAGCGATCTCATAAATCCGCCGGTGAAAGGCGAAATTCGCCGGTAGATAACCGGGCACATCGAGCGCGTCGGCGGCTGCCTGGAGGCGATCATAGAGCTGCGTGATTTCGGCATCATCAACGCCCGTCATGCGGGAGGCTGCGCGCTCGGCCAGGAGACCCTCAAGCGCCACCCGTGCATCGCGCACATCGCGCAGTTGCGCCCCCGACAGCTGAACCACGCTCAGCCGCGCCGTGTCGCTGAACTTGAATGCGCCTTCAGCCTGTAGGCGGCGCAACGCCTCGCGCACCGGCATCGGGCTCGAGCCCAGCGCCTCAGCAAGACCACGAATTGTCAGCCGCTGGCCCGGCGCGAAGCGGCCGGCCATCACGCCGTCACGCAAATGGCGATAAACCTGATCTGCCATCGAATCCCGGGCAACCGACGGCAGTGGCGGCAGCGGTTTAGTATCCTTCACCTTCGCATTTCCCCCATCTTGATTCTAGATATGTGATCACAAATTGGTGCCACGGTCAAGCTATCCCCCTACCCGCTCCTTTGGAAGGACGGCGCTTGCGACAAGCCTGACGTGTGAGTAACTGAGTTGCTGGAGCACGAATTCGACTCCGAACGGCCGCAGTAGCGAAGGTATGTAGCGGTAAGGCTAGGGCCTGTCCTCAATTGAGCCAGATGATAGCAGCCGCGAGGTGAATTGCGGCGAGGAAATTTCTGGCGGTTTTGTCGTAACGGGTTGCGATGGCGCGGTATTCCTTGAGCTTGCAGAAGAAGTTTTCGATGAGATGGCGCGCCTTGTAGGCGTCTCTGTCGAAGTCGCGTTGGACCTTGCGGTTGCTCTTGGGCGGGATCACGAACGACTTTCCCCGTGCCAGCAACGGCTCGATCACCCGTTTGTCGGCATCGAAGGCCTTGTCAGCCAGCAAGGCCTCGGCCGCCATATCCGGCAGCAGCGCGTCAGCGCCTTCCAGATCATGGGCTTGTCCCGGCGTCAGGATGAAGTCCAGCGGATTGCCCAACGCATCGACAAGCGCATGAATCTTGGTGCTCAGCCCGCCTTTGCTGCGCCCGATCGCCTGGCCTTCGCCGTCTTTTTTTGTGCGCCGGCACTGTGCTGATGCGCTCGCACGATCGTGCTGTCGATCATGGCGTACTCATTGTCCGCATCGTTCGCCAGCATCTCAAACAGCATCTTCCACACGCCACTCTTGGCCCAGCGCGAGAAGCGCGTATGGATCTTGATCGGATCGCCAAAGCGTTCGGGCAAGTCCCGCCAAGGGATGCCGGCCCGATAACGGTAGATCACCGCCTCTACAAATAACCGATTGTCCTTGGCTGTTGCCCCGACATGCCCTTCACGGCCGGGCAAAATATCCTTGATCCTGTCCCATTGATCGTCCCGAAGGGCGTAGCGGCGCATCTGTCAGCTCCGAATCAGCTGACCGCCTATGAATCACGCGATAATCTGCTTGGGAATCCTCAATTGAGGACAGGCCCTAAATCGAGATAGCGATTGTCGCGCTTTGAGGGGAGGACCTCGATTCGTTGCTATTGTCCTTGCCTGCTATTTGCGGCGAGCTCTTCGCGTAGCTCTTTCGCCGTGGAATGATATGCGCCTGGACTTTTCAATCCAGGCGCAGCTTGTCTTTCAGCCAATCGAAAATAAATTGCCGCCCAATGCTCGGATTGTCGAGCTGCCGGTGTGATGAACTTATCTCCTCGCCCTTGATAATCCTCAGCTCCATCGGCACGCCGGCTGCGCGGCAGTTCTCATGTAAGGCATGACCTCCTCCAGCCCAACATAATCGTGTTCTCCCACTACGACCAAAGCACGGACACTTGATTTGGCGCGCAAGCTTATAGGACGAGGATAATCTTATATCTGAACCGAAGAAGCTGGCGGTGACAACCTCTGTTCGAGATCATCCCAAAATCCACCGTCGCAAAATGGCCGTCGCCAATCTCGTTTCCGTTGCTGCCACGCGCGTGGCAAGGGCGCCTCCAAGACCGTCGCCTAACTCGATTGATCGCCGGCCTCATTCGTCTGCGGACCGCGGAGCAGGCCGCACGATCAGAAGCCGACATCACCGGTCCCTTTCAGCTTCAGCATGACGCGCGCCTCGTCCGGCGTTGCCAGCTCCAATCCGAGTCCTGCGAGGATCGAGCGGGCTAGTCTCACCTGCTCCGCGCTGGAGCTGGCGAGCTTCCCGGGGCCTGCCCAAAGGCTGTCCTCGAGGCCCACACGGATATTGCCGCCCATCGCAGCCGCCATGGCGCCTACGCGCATCTGCGCGGCGCCAGCGCCGAGCACCGACCAGACATAGTCGTTACCGAACAGCCGCTCGGCAGTGCGGCGCATCGTGGCGACGTCCTCGTAATGCGCGCCGATCCCGCCGAGCAGGCCGAAGACGGATTGGATGAAGAATGGCGGCCGGACCAGACCGCGGTCAACAAAGTGCTTGAGGTTGTAGAGATGGCCAACATCGTAGCACTCGAATTCAAATCGCGTGTCGCCGGGCGCACATAGTGAGAGGACCTCCTCGATCTCGGCGAAGGTGTTGCGGAAAACGAGGTTGCGCGAAGACTCCAGGTGCTGGCGCTCCCATTGATGGGTGAAATCGCAATAGCGCTCGAGCATCGGAAACAGGCCGAAGTTGAAGGAGCCCATGTTGAGCGAGGCGAGTTCGGGCCGAAAATGACGGGCAGGCTCCACGCGTTCGGCAACCGTCATGAACGGGCTGCCGCCGGTGGTGATGTTGATCACGGCTCGGGAACGGCGGCTCAGCTCCGGCAAAATCCTCTGAAATCCTTCGACCGATTGGTCCGGCTGACCCGTCTTAGGGTTACGCGCGTGCACATGCAGGATCGCAGCACCAGCTTCCGCGGCACGTACCCCCTCTTCAATAATCTGGTCCGGCGTCACGGGAAGATGCGCTGACATTGAGGGCGTGTGGATCGCGCCAGTCAGCGCGCAAGTGAGGAGGACCTTGCCGGTCTTGGCCATCGAAAATCTCCAGAGTGAATCGGTGATAGTAAGGGGCGGGCTAGGTGTTCCGGCTTTGCAAGTCTCTCGCCCGGAACTGGCAGGAAGCCGCCGGGATTAGGAGTGCCACCCGCGGTGGCGGGGACAGCATGGAGCGCCCTTGCCTGCCGCTTGATGAAGCTGTCTTGGCCGGCTCAGCTCCCGAAGCGCGGCTCCGGGATGCCCTTGATGCCGAGCCCCGTGATTGCAAATAGCGCGCCGCGCTGCTGTCCGTCGTCGGGAAAGCGCGGCAAGGGCGGCTTCGCCATGGACGTCACGTACAGAATGTCCAGATTGGGACCACCGAACATCACGCTCGTGACCTTGCGCACCGGCATCTCGATAATGCGGTCAAGGCTGCCGTCCGGCGCGTAGCGCACGAGCTTTCCATCGTAGACCAGCGCCTGCCATAGGAAGCCTTCTCCATCGACGGTGGCGCCGTCCGCGGCACCGCCATTCGAACGATCCACTGGCGCGAAACGACGCCGCTTCGTCGCAGCACCGGTCTCGATGTCATAGTCGTAGGCCCAGATCTCTCCCGTCCAGGTGTCGGCGAAATAGAAGGTCCGGTCGTCCGGGCTCCAGCACGGGCCATTGGAGACGATGATCTTCTCATCCAAGACGTGCAGCGAAAGATCGGGATCGAGCCGATAGAGACGGCCGGAGGCCTCGGCCTCCAGCGTATCCATGGAGCCAAACAGAAAACGTCCTCGGCGATCGACTTTACCGTCATTCAGCCGATTGCGCGGCAAATGTGTCTCGGGTGTTGCGATCAGCGTCAGCGCGCCGCTCTCCAGATCGAGATCATGCACTCCCGATTGGAGCGCAACGAGCGCATGCGTACCGTCGCGCCGCAGCGCCATCGAGCCGATCTTCGCCCCGACGTCCCAGGCGCGAAGCTCGCGTCCATCTGCTGTCGTGCGAAAAACGCGACCATCAATGCTGTCTATCCAGTACAGACGCTGCTGCTCGACGTCCCAAAGCGGGCCTTCGCCAAGCGTCGTCTTCAGATCCGCCACGATCTCGATCTGCAAATTCGTCCCCCGTTCTTACGGTTCATAGATATTCCACGTTCCCGTCGATGCTGATCGCCTGGCCGGTCACATTGCGTCCACCTGGCGAGCAGAGGAATAGGGCCATGGCGGCAACGTCCTCGGCCGTCACCATGCGACGCAATGAGATCTTCTTGAGGTATTCCTGGCGCATCGTGTCGTAGCTGGTATGGAGCTGCTCGGCGCGCGCGCGGATCACGCCTTCCATTCGCGGGCCCTCGACGATGCCGGGCAAGAGCGCGTTGACGCGGATGTCCTCGGGACCGAGTTCAGCGGCAAGCGATTTGACGAGCCCGACAATGGCCCATTTCGTTGCGGCGTACGGGGTACGCCATGCATAGCCGAGCCGGCCGGCAACGGAGGCCATGCAGATGATCTGCCCATAGCGCGATTGGCGAAGCATCGGCACCGCGGGACAGGCGAAGCGGTACTGCGCGTTGAGGTTGATGTCGATTGTTTGCTGCCAGTCGAACTCAGCAATAGCGTCGATTCCGCCGGTCGGTCCGGCAATGCCCGCATTGTTGATGAGTACGTCGAGACCGCTCCAACGCGCAGCTTGCGCGCGAAAGACGGTGGCGACCGCCTCGCGATCCGACACGTCGGCCTTTGTGGCAAGCACCTTTGGATGCCGTTCGCGGAAGGCTGCAAGCGCATCCTTGTTGACGTCGCAGATATGCACATGCGCACCTGCCTCAACGAAGGCTCCGGCAAGTGCGGCGCCAATACCGGATGCGCCTGCCGAGATCAGGACACGCAGCTCCGGGTAAGGCACAAGACGCTGCAACACACTCATTCCGGTATATCTCCCCGCCTGCGTCTTGGAGCAGCAACGGAGCGCTCCTTAGCCGCTTTGTCGAGAACGCGAGACAGGCAATTGGCCGCCTGCATGATGTCGTCGGTCACGGCCGCGCGGGCGGCGGGGGCGTCGCGATCCAGCAGCGCATCGAGGATCTGGCGGTGCGCCTCCATGGAGCGCTGCAGGTGGGCAGCGTCGGGCGCAACGAGCACAAAACAGGGACCAATGAGCAGCCAGAAATTCTCGACGGCGCCGAGAATCATCGGGGCCTGCGCGATCTGATAGATCCGCCGGTGAAAGGCAAAATTCGCCCAGAGATAAGCGGTCACATCGACTGCGTCAGCGGCTGCCTGAAGCCGACCGTAGAGCTGCCTGACCTCGTCATCATCGACCCACGTCATGCGCGCGGCTGCGTGCTCCGCCAGCAACCCCTCGAGCGCCACGCGCGCATCGCGCACATCCCGCAGCTGCGCCTCGGACAGCTGACCAACGCTCAGCCGCGCCGTACCGCTGAATTCGAAGGCACCTTCGGCTTGCAGGCGGCGGAGCGCCTCGCGCACCGGCATTGGGCTCGAGCCCAGCGCCTCGGCAAGATCGCGGATTGTCAGCCTCTGGCCCGGCGCAAAGCGGCCCGCCATCAGGCCATCTCTCAGATGTCGGTAAACCTGATCCGTCATCGAGCCTCGGGCAACGGATGGCGATGGCGGCAAGGCAATGATGTTGCTCTTTTCCAAAGTCCCCCCTTATATGAGATATGTGATCACATTACGAAAATTCCGTCAACAGTGGCTCGATGGGCGAATCGATATTCCGAACTGCGCGTTGTGGCAGCGGGCGAAGCGTTGTCGATCGTCTCGGCTTGAGTGCGGCCCATCCAGACCGACGAGGGCCTGCAGCAGCAAACAGCCGCGGACCGAGGCAAGGAGGTTGGACTTTTCACGCACCGAGCAGTTCGTTCGATGACAGCTGAAGGATTCCGACCGCGTGCAGGCCCTCCACGAAGGCCCGGTACTGCGGTCGCGCCGCGACCGTGGCGGCAACGAGTTTCTTTCCCGAGCAAATCTCGCCGGCGCGGATCAGCAGCACACCCTTCCAGAAGGTTGGCTCGAGGTCAGCGCCGATCAGTGCCTGAGCGTCCGTGAGCGTACGCAGTGCTTCCGCAAGCTGCGGACCTGTCGCTGCCGCTTCGCGCGAGAGCAGCCCAGGTGTGAAGACAGAGGCGCCGAAGATCGCGTGTGCTTGACACAGCTTGGCGAGCCTGCGCAATTCGACGAGCGGGGCCGGATGCTCGTCAACTCGTACATCGATGACCCGGTTGCTCCAAGGCGCTGGACCGGTATCGGCAGAAACCACAAGGAGCGCGGCCGACATTCGGCCACGGGCGTCACCTCCGGCGGCCTCACCTGCATCCATGGCCGCGAGCATACGCTCGACGAGTGAGCCGGCAGTGTTCTCATATGCTGCCAGCATGGCAGGAACGACGTCGTCGCTGGCGAGCATGTTGCCCAGCACCACAACGTTATTGGTCTCTAGCTGAGCCCGGTACGGAACGCAGCGATCGCCAGTGAACATGGCTGTCCCGCCGGCGGCATCGAGGAACGCGAACTGGCGAAGTTCTCGCTCGGCGTCCTTTGCGAGCAGACTCGTTAGCGCCGACTCCGCCGACGCGCCTGAGGCCATAAGATCTAGCCCATTCGGCCCGTAAGCCGGATCGACGAAAGACTGGGTCGCAACTGCACCAACGCCGGCTCGCGCAAACGTCACAACGCGCCCAAGAGCAAAATAATGCGACTGGCTGGCCACACCCAGCTCGCCGGTGATTGCGTCTCTGGCGACAATCGAATACGTCATCTTCAGGACTCCACACGTTTGAGATGCGCCTTGATCGCGGCGATCAAAGCCGGCGGATCTTCCAGCATCGGCAAATGACCGATGCCGGGCAGGAGAACGTGTGGGGCATGCAGCATGGCTGCCATTTCCGCGCCGGCCGCGGGAGGGCAGGTAAGGTCGAACTCGCCGGTCACAATCGTCACAGGACAGCTGACACTAGCCACCAGGGCCCGAATATCGGCCGCGCAGGCGGCACGCCACACGCGACGGATG
Source organism: Bradyrhizobium sp. sBnM-33 (assembly GCF_032917945.1). Classification (NCBI taxonomy): domain Bacteria; kingdom Pseudomonadati; phylum Pseudomonadota; class Alphaproteobacteria; order Hyphomicrobiales; family Nitrobacteraceae; genus Bradyrhizobium; species Bradyrhizobium sp. sBnM-33. The sequence goes on along the minus strand of NZ_CP136624.1, from coordinate 2,659,992 downwards.
TCATCCTTGCTGTTGGGATTGCGCAATGCCATGGCCTTGGCCACCACCTCGGCGGATGCGTTTGGAGCGAGGGCGTATTTCGGCAGGACTAACTCAAACATCTCGGTGACGGTGTGATGCTCGAGGGTGGATAGCACCGCCGCATTGTCGGGATCTCGCGAGTAGAGCTGGCTGCCCACCGCAACAACCGAGATTACCCGTTTGGGCTCGGCGGCTGCGAGATAGACTGAGATTGCTCCACCAAGCGAGCCGCCGATGGCGTGGAAGCGATCGACGCCCGCCCGGTCGACCGCGTCGATGCAGTCTTTCGCCCACCTCGCAATGTCGTATTGCTCGGCCGGCGGCGAGTCACCGAATCCACGCATGTCAGGGACGATCGCGAACCGGTCGGCGAACGCCGGTACGATCTCCGCCCACGCCGAGCCCCTCAGATTGATCGGATGCACGAACAAGATTGGCAGCCTACTCGTATCCATCCCGTCATAGTAAGAGACGGCAATCGTACCGACTGGTCGCTTGATAGTGAGCCGTCTCATGAATGCTCCACGGGCACGACGTCCTGAAAGGCGGAAAGGACACTCAAGTGCGGGGCGCTCTTTGATTCCAACGAATGCTCGGCCATCGCAGTCCATCCGCTTTTCTGGGGTAGATGGGACAGGAACTTCCGCTGCAAAATCTGTTCTGAATTTCCTTGCAGCACCGGCGGGACCAACCCGTCCCGCCGGAGTGTGATGTCCTGCCGGCCCCCGACAGGCTGGTCGCTTGGGTTATGGCTTTTGGTCGTCCGTGACCGAGAAGCTCTTGCCAAAACTGGGCGGTAGATAGCCCACACCGCGGGTGGCATAGCTATCGCCGAACGGCTGCCGGATCTTATCTTTTGGCGCCATCTCCGAGCAGTGAAAGTGCCAGATCTTCCACTCCGGCTTTCCCTCTCCGTCGTTGCGCACGTAGATCTCGGTGCTGCGCAGGTACTGTTCCGGCTTCTCGAGGGTCTCGAAGTTGCCTTCGCAAAGCAGGTAAGCCATGTCGCCGCGGACATCCAGACGCCAGATGTGCATGACCGCAGGCTTCGAGCGCGGCGTGTCCTTGAACCACTCCCAGAAGGCGGTAAGTTCTTCGCGACCGAAGTACGGATCGCCGCTCAGGTTGAAATTCAAGAATGCGGCGCCACTCGGGAAGCAGGTTCGCATCAAGGGGATGTCCCACTTGTAATTGGCGGCCCACCAGTCGCGGTGTACTTTCAAAATGGCTGCTCGGTCCTCATCTACAGTCGGCATGGATGCTCCTGGGTGGTGTGATCGTGAAATAGGCCGCCGAGGATCCCCCTCAGATTGGCGACCTCATCGGCCTCTGGTCCAAGGACCAGGGCAGATTCTCGTACTTGCTTGGATGATTCCGAAGCCTTGGCCGTCTTCAGACTTTCTGGACAGCAGTTCTGAGCGGACTAGCTGAGCGCGCGCGGCGCGAAACGCGAAATGGCGAGACCTTAAGCGAGACGATGATGCTGTTTTTTGTGATCGCAGGATGTCGATCAGGCCAACGATGCACCGGGACACCTCGCGAGGCACCGCCACCAACTCAACGACGATGGATGCATTGATCCTATGGCCATCGCGACACAGCGCATCGAGCGCCCGCACCAAACTTGAACTGCGTGCTACTGCGAGCATCTGCGCACAGGGGTGGCCGATCGGAACGTGGGCGACCAATAGCCAGCCGAAAGCGTGCGCTGGCGCGATAATTCGGCTCACTCCCGGCTCCTCCAAATCTTAGATATGTGATCACAAATCGAAATAGGCGTCAAGCGCTGGGAGAGGCATTCCGGGCGTTGCCCAAGGGGCGCGCGAACGCCCCCGCTCCGCTAGGTCATGTCAAAAGCGGTGGCACGGGGCTCTGGCACGTCTGCCCTATCGCGGCGGTCGTCTAGTCCAGTAACAATCGGCTTTAGCGCTGGCGGGTTCTGCGACGCTAGATAGCGATCATGCGTAACATCGCCATAGACCGTCGTACGTTGGCACGGCAGGCGTGCCATTTCGCGTATAAGATCTTCCATTTGCTTCGGAGCCATCTCGTGGCCGTGCTGGGCACCGGCTGAGCGCGAGATCGTTTCATCCATCAGCGTGCCGCCGAGATCGTTCACGCCAGCTTCAAGGCAGGCACGAATGCCTTTTTGCCCGAGCTTCACCCACGACGTCTGAATGTTGGAGATCCTCGAGTGGAATACGAGCCGTCCGATCGCGTGCATGAGAACGACTTCGCGAAACGTCGGCCCTTTACGCGAGCGCCCCTTCAAATAGATCGGGGCTTCCATATGGACGAACGGCAGTGGGACGAATTCGGTGAAGCCGCCGGTCTCGGCCTGAAGATCCCGGATGCGCAAGAGATGCTTTGCCCAATGCTCGTAACGATCAACATGGCCGAACATGATGGTTGCGGTGCTGCGCAATCCCGCTCTATGGGCCGCTCCCATGATCTGCAGCCACTGCGCCGTGTTGATCTTGTCGGGACACAGAATGGCGCGGACTTCGTCGTCGAGGATTTCCGCGGCCGTCCCGGGCAATGTGCCAAGCCCGGCTTTCTTCAACTCCCGCAGAAACTCATCGACCGAAATTCCGAGCGTCCTGGCGCCTTGGAACACCTCGAGCGGGGAGAAAGCATGTATATGCATCTCAGGCGTGAACTGCTTTACGGTCCGGCAGATCTCAAGATACTTCGCGCCGGTGTAGGAGGGATGAATGCCGCCCTGCATGCAAACCTCGGTCGCGCCGCGCTCCCAGGCTTCGCGGGCGCGCCGCCCGATCTCATCCATCGCGATATCGTAAGGCCGCCCGCGCAAATTCTCGGCGAGCTTTCCTTTCGAGAACGCGCAGAACTGGCACCTGAAGTAACAGATGTTGGTGTAGTTGATGTTCCGGTTGACGACATAGCTGACGGTGTCGCCATTGACGGAGCGGCGCAGCTCATCTGCGGCGCGGCATACGGCTATGAAATCGCGCTCCTCGGCCTCGAACAGCGACACGATCTCTGCTTCTTCGAGCCGTATCCCAGATTGAGCCTTTGCGACAATTCTACCTACGCTGCCGCTCAAGAGCGCGGGCAAGTTGGCCTCTTCACGCAGCATCACAAGGTCATCGGCAGGCGGATCGCCCCTCGTTCCAGGGCACCATTCGTCCGAACGCGGCCACCCTCTTCCGTCGATAAGACCTAGCAGGCTTTTCTGCAGCGATGTGTCGGTCCAGCGTGCATACTGACGCGCATAGGCTGGATAAACCGCGAGACGTTCGACGAGCTTCTTGCCGCATTCGGCGGTGGCCTCGGCAAGTCGCGCGAGATGCGGCCAAGGCGCCTCGGGATTGACATGGTCCGGCGTGACCGGGGACACGCCGCCCCAGTCATTGATGCCAGCGGCCAAGATCATGTCCAGTACGCCAGGGCTGAGATTGGGCGGCGCCTGGATGTTCATATCGGGCCGGAACAGCAAGCGCGCCAATGCAAGGGTCCACAGATGCTCTTCCAGTGTCGGCGCCGGCGCATGTCTCATCCGCGTATTCGGCTTCGGCTTGAAGTTCTGGATAATGATTTCCTGAATGTGTCCGTGGCGTTCGTCCAGATTGCGCAATGCTAGCAGCGACGAGATGCGCTCAAGCGGCGTCTCGCCGATACCGACCAGCAGTCCGGTCGTGAAGGGGACAGAGAGCTGGCCAGCGAGGTCAATCGTCTGCAGCCGCCTTGCTGGATCCTTGTCAGGTGAACCGAAATGCGATCCCCCGGGCTCGCACAGCCGTGCGGAGGCGCTCTCGAGCATAATCCCTTGCGAGATGGAGACCTTGCGCAAGTTTGCGATATCATCGGCCTCCATCAAGCCTGGATTGAGATGCGGCAATAGGCCTGTCTCGCAGAAAACCGCGCGCGCGGCTTCTTGGAGGTAAGCGAGGGTCGATGTAAAGCCCATTTCGTGCAGCTCACGCTGGGCTTGGCCGTAGCGCAGCTCAGGCTTATCACCCAGCGTAAATAGCGCCTCTTTGCATCCGGCCTCACGACCGGCACGCGCGATCGCGAGCACCTCACCGATAGTGAGGTAGGCGCGCTGCCCTCTTTGGGGGGCATGGGCAAATGTGCAGTAGTGGCAGACATCCCGGCATAGCTGCGTAAGCGGAATGAAGACCTTTCGCGAGTAGGAGATCTTTCTGCCGTGGGCCTCATCCCGCCTCGATGCCGCCATCGCCATGAGATCGGAAAGAGATACGTCGCTGACCAGAGATAGGACCTCGGAAGCGGAAATTTCGCTTCGCCTTAGCGTGTCCAGAAGCATCCGATCCACCATTTTCAGAACTCCTCACGCTCCGCGAATTACAACGGAGCTTCCCTCATTTGCGCAACCAACGTCGAACTCATTTCCGGCGCCCGCATCAACGATCGGGCGGCTGTGTCCAGCACCTCCGCCACGTCGCCGTTCCCTCAGATTGATGGAACGTAAATAGCGGTCCGTCGCGGTCAACGTGCTCAGGTCAAGAAAATCAAAGAGATCGGCGGGACTGTCGAGATCAAGCCCAATTCTTGCATTGCGGCACACGATGGGGTCGATGCCGAGGCGATCGGCTGCGGCGATGTGGCGGGCAAAGCTGTCGGGGCCGAAACACGGCTGCAATGGCCGCGCCAAGGTGAACGCAACGGCGTTCGTGCCGCCATCGCGTGGCGCCGGCACGATCACTACACGGTTGCGCTCCGCGGCCTGAAGCAGCGTTGAAATATCTTCGCTCATGATCGCGGGCACATCGCTCGGCAGAGCGACGACAAGCCGGCCTCCCCTCTTTTCGACCCCTGCGAGACCTGCCGCGATTGCCTCGTTCGTTCCGTTCGCGCCGCCGTCATCAATGACAACAGCACCTAAGCGAGCTGCTTCTCGCGCGACATCGTCTGCACTGGTGACAACAGCGACTTTCTTCGACGTCGGCGCGCTGCATGCTGCCTCAAGAACATCGGTCAGCATGGTACGCGCCAATGTGGCGCGCTCGGATGCGGTCAAAAATGATGAGAGCCGCTGCTTTGCGCGCAAGAACATCTTAGCCGGGACAATTACCCATGCATCAGGGCTGGTCACGATACACCTCCGCTCAAGGGTCCTTTTTCCTGTCCCTTGCGCTTTGTTCGAAGGCTATTGCCGAACATAAGCGCGTGCTCCGCGAGGGCGATTTTTGATTGCAATTCAGTCATCAATGTTGGTGCCAGATGCACGTCGATGCCCAGGTCGGCAGCCCCTTCGGCATCCGTCGTGTCTATGATCAAGCCATCGATCAGCCCGGCGTAATGTCTTGCAATCTCTCGGTTTGTGGCCTCAAGGCCGAGCTCGTCTATGATCTTTCGTGTCGGCCCTTTGATGGCTTGGCCCCCTATGATCGGGGAAATGGCGATGACAGGAACACGGGCCGCTCGCAATTTTTCCGTCGTTCCTGGAACAGCCAGCATCGGATCGATGCTCAGATAGGGGTTGGACGGACATAGGACGATGAGGCGGAGATCATCAGCGTCAAGAGCCTGAAGCACCTCTTGTGTGAGGCAGGCACTTTCCGCCCCACTGAATCGGATCTGCTTGACCGCCGGCTCGCAGCGCCGCCCAACAAAATAGCGTTGGAATTCGAGTTCACCTTCCGTACTTACAACGATGGTGGAAAGCTTGTCGTTGGTAATGGGCAGCACGTTTGAACGAATGCCGAAGCGGCGTGCAATATCGATCGCAATGGCTGTGAGAGTTTCACCGCTTAGCCGCCGGCGGGTTCGCTCCACATGCATGGCCATGTCGCGATCGCCAAGGGAGAACCAGGTCTGCCCGCCGATTTCCTTCAAAGCCTCCATGAAGTTCCAGGTCTCATCGGATCGACCCCAACCACGTTGCTGGTCGCTCAAACCACCGAGCGTATAAAGCACTGTATCCAGATCCGGGGAGATATGTAGCCCGAGATGCTCGAAATCATCCGCGACATTTACGACAACGGTCAGACGTTCTCCGAGGAGGTGCTGCAAGCCGAGAGCAAGTTTTGCTCCTCCGACTCCCCCGCAGAGGGCCACCACACGGCCCTCATCAGACAGATGAGAAGGTCCCTTCATCTGAAAAGATCCTGCTCCTTCGGACGGACAAGAATCGAGGCAGGCTTTGCCGGCGCCTGACATGACAGTCCGCGGACGTGGACGATCGGTTGTCCCTCGGCTGCCTGTCCCATCACCAACGACGCGGCCGCTGCCAGTTCATCAGCCACGGCGATCTCCGTCACCTGCATGGGCCGTCCGAACAAATCGGGCTCCCCAATCATATTCTGAAGCGCAGGCAGCCCTGCACATCCGATTGCCACCCCAACAACACCGTTGCGCCAAGGGCGACCGAAGCTGTCGTTCATGACCACTGCGACATTAACGCCGAAACGTTGATCGAGCCCGGACTTCAAGCGCTCGCAACTGTCATCCGGATCTTTTGGCAGCAGCAGCACGCGATGACTGTGACCTTGATCGATATTGGATTGATCGATCCCGGCATTCGCCATCACGAACCCAAGGCGGTGAGCAACGATGATCACGTTCTGCCTGGAGCGGATGACCTCGCTTGACTCCGAGAGCACCACCTCGATGTGCCGCGGGTCCTTTCCAACCGTTTTTGCGAGTTCCAATGCCCGTGCGGAAGGGCTCACGTCATCGAGATCAACGTACCTATTTTCCGCCTTCGAGACGATTTTTTGTGCAACCACGAAAATGTCACCCGAGGCGACCTCGATGCCAGCGCTAGTAACGCCATCCGCAATGATAGACACCAGATCGTCGTCCGGCCTCACCATAGGGATCCCACGAAGGGCGGTATAAGTGATGCTCCTAGTCATCGTGAGGCCTTTCTCCCTTCGCGGCTGCCCACTTCCCGATTATTAATTCTCGCACATGTGCATCTCGCCTTTAAAATGGTGTCCGCCGACGTGCCCCAGTCACTGCGAATCCGCTATATTCCATCTTCTTCTCCGTGGGCAGCTTGTAAGTGCTCAACTGCCAGATACGCTCTCTCGATGCGATCGTCCTGAAGGAGTGCCGATGAACCTCTTCGCGCTTGCCTCATACACAGCCGCTAACCCAAGTTGGTCACTTGCCTCTACGCTGCGTCCCAGTCGGTCTAATCATTATGAGCGCAGCAGGAGAGATGGATCGCTTCACTATGGTGCGCATTGCAAAGCTGGATTGCAGTCTCGCGACGCCTGGCAACCGCGATAGGTGCTGCTTATGGATACGTTCGTAGTCCTCCATGCCACATGCCAGCACTTGAACCTGATAGTCGTCCGCACCGGACATAAGGTGGCACGAGATTACGTCGGGGCACTTGTGGATTTCAGTCTCAAAGCGTGCGAGTGCATCCTCGTTTTGGCGATCAAGTGTGATGTGAACGATCACTGTCAGTGGGAAGCCAAGCGCATTGACATCGATGTTTGCCGCGTAACCCTTGATGATGCCGGCTTTCTCCATTTGCAGTACGCGCCTCGCACAGGCGGTCGCTGACAGTCCGACCCGTTCGGAGAGAGCCAAGTGGCTTATTCGGGCATCTTGAATGAGTTCGCGCAGAATTTTACGGTCGAGAGAATCGAGGGCTGAGAGCATCGAGAGCCCCTATCGTTGTTCCATTCACGTCAAGCCGGAGATCGAGATGCCGGCGCCTTTCACTTTGTATTTGCGGTTGATCGCGATCAGGACGGAGGTTAGAGCCTCGGCCGCGGTCGAATTCGCGAGGACACCGCCATCGACGCCACGATTGCTCACAGCGTCCGCGAGCGTGATCACTTGGTTGCGGGCATCGGCGTCATCGCTGAACACCAGGACATCGCAGTCTGCCTTGCCGCCAGCATGAAGCTTCTGCGAGCCGACATTGTGGAAGGCGCCGACCACGCGCGAGCTTGGATCAAGCAGCGACTGCGCTATCAGGGCTGCTGAACCAGCACTCGGGAGATGAACGACGGATACCTTTGGCGGCACGAGGGGCACTACCGCGGTGACGACAATCTTGCTCTTGGCAGGATCTTTGATCTCGCCCAGGCTTGCCTCATAGTTGGAGAAAGGAACCGCAACGACGACGATGTCGCTCTTCGCAGCTGCGGCAGCGTTGGTGTCGCCGCTGACATTGGCGAACCCTTCCGACTTCAGGAGCGAGACTGCCTCCTGAGCGCGCTCAATTGAGCGGGATCCGAGAATGACGGAGTATCCGGCGCGACTCCAGCTGCGGGCAAGGCCAGACCCGAGATCGCCGGTGCCGCCGACGATTGACAAAATAGGAAGGTTAGCGTTCGACATGTGGATTGCACCTTCTTTGCTTGCGGCATGACTCTTCCGCGAAACTTTGCTTTGCTTGAGTGTGCCGGACGGTATTCACACCAGACCGAACACTCAACAGGTGAGTGGCTGCCGCATCATCACGTGCACAGGCTCTTCAAATCCAGCGCGCCGGCAGGTCAACAGTTTTGAGCCCCTCCCGGACGAAAGGATTTCATGCTAGCCACCCTCAAGATAGGGAAAGAAATTGAGTTCGGCACCGTCTTCGACTTCGGCGGACAACGGCACCACCACGTCACCAATCGACGCCAGCCAGACCTCATGCTCGGCGCTCAAGGAGTCGATCACGTTGAGAACCGTCGTTCCGTCGGGCAGGTCAAGCTGAATGGATCCAATTCCGTCGGGCAAGAGCCGACGGAGGTTTCCATGCATATTGATCTCGACGCGGATCATGAGTGTTGCACCTGCATTGCGGCGGCAATCTTTTCCGCTGTCATAGGCAGCGAATTCGGCCAACAGCCGGTCGCCGCTGCGATCGCATTTCCGATGGCAGCCGGTGGCTCGATACAGGGTGGCTCGCCGACGCCCTTGGCCCCGTAAGGACCGGCAGCGGAGCGGCATTCCACGATGATGCTCTCGATCTCCGGGACATCCATCGCTGTCGGCATCTTGTAATCGGTCAGGTTCGCATTCATGACGCGACCGTCCTGATAAACGATCTCTTCCGACAGCGCCTGGCCGATACCTTGCGCCACTCCGCCCTCGATCTGGCCCTCGATATAGGTCGGATTGATCGCATATCCGACGTCCTGGGCCACGACATAGCGATTGATGGTCACTTTGCCGGTTGCTTGATCGACCGACAGGTCGACGGCATGGGCATGGTAACTCGGTGTATTCCATACGGGTAGCGGATGGTTCTGAACACGCGTTGGATCATAAGCGGGCGCGGGCGAAATGGCCGTGCCATGCGCGATGAGCCCGCCGCCGGCAAGACGCGAGATGCGCGCCAATTCCGCAATCGAAATCGACTTGTTGCCGGCCACCACATGCTTGTCTTGCAGTTTCATATCCTCGATCGGGGCTTCGAGCTGCTCGGCTGCGAGTTCGAACATCTGGCGCCGCAGCTCGGCGGCAGCAGCAAGACAAGCGTTGCCGACCGAGAAAGTGGTGCGGCTCCCTTGAGCGCCGTAGTCAAACGGGGCGGCCTGGGTGTCGACTCCCGTCACGTTGACGTCGGTTAGATCGAGGGACAACTCCTCGGCCAGGATTTGAGCAGCTCCCGTGATGGCGCCGGTGCCAATTTCGACGGCGCCGCTCACAAGCGTCGCACTTCCATCAGGGTTAATCTTGACATAGACGCCGGACGAGCCACCGGTTGTCATCCACCAGCTGCAGGCAATCCCCTTGCCGCGTCCTGGCTCCGGATTGCGATCGTGCCAGCCGATCGCATCGGCTGCCTTGCGCAGGCATTCCTCGATGCTCACAGACCTATGAATCTCGCCGGAAGGACCTGGGTCTCCCTCCTTGACGACGTTCCGCAGGCGCATTTCGAGAGGATCCAATCCGAGATCCTTCGCGATCATGTCGATCTGGCATTCCATCGCGAAATTTGCCATCGGCCCCGCAGGAGCGCGGAACGAGCCCGAATGGACCTTGTTGGTGTAGACAGCGACGCTTTCGAACGCGAGTGCTCCGGTCTTGTAAGGGCCTGCCATGACCTGCAGCGCGATTGCAGCCGTTCCCGGACCTGAGCCTGCATAAGCGCCACAATCCACGATGATCCTGCCGCTTCGAGCGAGAAGATGTCCTTCTTTGTCGACAGCGGTCTTGAGCAGAACGATGGAGGCCTGACGGGGAAGCGCGGCTGTGAGCTCTTCTTCGCTCGTCGACATCACCTTGACCGGGCGCGCGGTCTTGCGCGCCAGGAGAGCTGCGAAGTGCTCAACGCCGATCCTTAGCTTCCCGCCGAAGCCGCCACCAATGCCTGGCACAGTCACCCGCACACGCGCGGCCGGCAGATCAAGGATCTCGGCCAAAGTGGTTTGCGTATCGAAAGGCAATTGCGTGTTACACCAGACGGTCACGATTCCATTCGCATCCCAGTCGGCGGTCGCAACCCGTGGCTCTGTATATCCGGGATGCTGCAACGCGGTTGAGAAACGATGCTCGTAGACCTTATGGGCTTTTGCGAATGCCGCTTCGGCGTCGCCGACGCGAATGCGCGCTTGACCTGCGATATTGCGGTTTCTCGAAATGATCGGGAGCGCCTTGTAAGTTTCCCAATCCGGATGGATCCGGATATCGCTCTTGAGCGCCTCCTCCGGATCAAACAGCGGTGGCAAATCCTCGTATTCGACCTCAATGGCTGCAAGCGCGCGCTCGGCGATCTCGAGAGAGGTGGCAGCAACGGCGGCTATTGCATGTCCAATGAACAGCGCGCGATCAGTTGCGAACACAGTTGTATCGCGCACTGCCGTTCCGTAACGGATCTGTGGAATGTCAGCCGAGGTGATGATTCCCCGTACGCCCGCAATTGCAGCCGCTCGCGACGTATCGATCTTTTTGATCAGCGCGTGCGCTCGCGTACTGCGCAGAACCCTGCCGTAGAGCATGCCGGAGAGCTTGAAATCTGCGGCATAGACGTGCTTTCCGGTAACCTTGCCGACGCCATCCCGTCGGGGTAAGCGGTGACCGGCAACGCGATGGGTATGTGCGCTCATTGCTTGGCTCCCGAGAGTGCGATGCGGTCTGCCGCGGTTGCCACGGCATCAATGATCTTGCGATAGCCGGTACAGCGGCACAGGGTCCCTGCGATCGCTTCCCTGATTTCGTCGCGCGAGGGCCGGCAGCCCGGATTTTCATCAAGGAATGACTTTGCCGTCAGGATCATTCCCGGGATGCAGTAGCCGCACTGAACAGCACCGCATTCGATGAATGCTTCCTGGAGGGGATGCAGATGCTCGGGATCGCCAATCCCCTCGATCGTTGTGATAGAGCATCCCTCGACCTGGCCTGCGAGCAGGATGCATGAATTGATGGCCTTTCCATCGAGCAGCACCGTACAGACGCCGCACTCTGCTTCCAGGCAGTTCTCTTTCGTGCCCATCATGCCGATCTCGTTGCGCAGGACCTGCAGCAGCGTCCAATGGGGCTCAATGAGCACTTGATGGCTCTCGCCATTGACAACGATATTGAGAATTTTCCGGTTCATTGATTTTGTTCCCGAATTCGTTGCAAACACGTCGTCAGCGCGCGCTCGACCATCACGGCGACAAGACCGCGGCGATAACCGGCCGACGCGCGGACATCAGAGATCGGACTGGAAGCCTCTGCCGCGAGCCTGCCCGCCTCCGCAAAGCTTTCGTTCCCGGCAGGTTTGCCGATGAGGTAGCCTTCCGCCTGTTCGGGCCGGAACGCCTTGGGGCTTGCGGCGCCGATGGCCAGGCGCACGCAAGCGCAACGCGAGGTCGAAGCCTCTAGCGTCAAACAAGCAGCAACACAAACGACCGAAATCTCCATCGCACGCCGACGCCCTTCCTTCAGGAAGGCGGTTGCTGATCTGGCTGGAAGCTTGGCAAATCGGATGCTGGTCACGATCTCTACCGGTGAGAGATTGGTTCGTCCCGGGCCGACGATGAAGTCGCGCAAGGCGACAGAGCGCCGTCCCTTCGGACCGGTAATGTCGAGACTCGCATCGAGCGCGAGCAGCGGCGGCACAAAATCGGCGGCTGGCGAAGCATTGACGATATTGCCGCCGATCGTGGCGATGTTTCGGACCTGATGCCCACCGACGACACTGGCAGCTTCCAGCAGCACCCGCAAATTACCCCGAAACGCAGGATGGGTTTCGATGCTGCGATACTTGGTCAGCGCGCCAAGGGTGAATGCGTCAGCGGTCTCAGTGATCTCGCTCATGCCGGGCAGGCAGGCGACATCGATCAGATGCGCGGGATCAATCTTCTTCCGATTGATCTGGATGACCGTATCTGTCCCGCCGGCGACATAGCGCGCGGTCGGCGCAAAACGTTGAGCGAGGTCAACGGCCTCCGTGACTGTCGCCGGCCGATGAAGATCAAAGCTCATGGCTTCATCCCTTCGTTAGCCTGTACAGCAGGCCAGACCTCGGAGCCCATCTTGGCGATCGTGTCCTCGATTGTACCTCCTTCGGCGGCGAAGGGCATGGAGATGATGCCATCGACCCCGGCATGGCGCAGTTCGATCACACGCGCGGTCACTTCCTCGACATTGCCTGCCAGAGTGAAGGCGTTGATGTGGCGGTCGGTCACGTATGGCAGCAGAGGAAGATAGGGCGTCACGCCGGCGGCGTAGTGGGCACCCTGAACGGTGGCAAGTATATCCTCCGGCAATGTGAGCCCCTGCTCTTCAGCTGTTTCAAACTTAAGACGTCCTGCACCGAGCAAGCGTGCAACCGTTGGCCGCAGAGCGTCACGGGCGGCCTGACCATCTGACGCAATACAGGCATTGAGCCGAACGATCAGTTTGACGGATTTGGGATCGCGGCCGGCCTTCCTGGCCCCCTCATCCAGTCTCGCACGGAACGCCTTGACTTCCGCGGCGTTGCCGCCTGCCTCCATGAACGCGGCGTCAGCGCAAGCGCCCGCGGTCCGTTGGCCGAGCGGCCCGTTACTAGCCACATAGATTGGGATATCGGCCCGTATCGGGGCGAAGTTCAGCTTGCCTTCCCTGAACTGAATGACCTCACCCTCATAGGCGACAGTCTCGCCTCGCAGAAGCATGCGAATGACCTCGATCGCTTCGCTTATGGCGCGCGCGGGCTTCTTCCGATCGATGCCAAGCTCAGCAAAGCCCGAAATCCCGGCGCCGATACCCAGAATTGCGCGCTTGTTAGAAATCTCGTCAAGCGTCGCAATCGCCATAGCCGTCAACGCGGGGTGCCTTGCATAGGGGTCCGTTACACAAGGTCCGAGCCTGACCCGCGACGTGTTTTGAGCAAAATAGCTCAGGCAGGAATAGACCTCCCGATAAAATCGTTCATCGGCAAGCCAGACCGTATCGTAGCCGCTCGCTTCGGCGAGCTTGACGCGATCAAGCATCTTGGTCATGGGCGCGTTGCCGAGAATTAGCAGATCGAGGGTCATCTTATTGTCCTGTTTTGCGGCTTACGTCTTGGGTCAGGCAGAACTCAATGCGACGTCATTCTATCTCATCGCTGACGAAATAGATGTTCTTCGAGCGATCGAGAAACTTGCCATAAAGCTCCTCTCGCAGAGCAACGCCGGCCGGCGAGGCCAGATCCTTGTCATGTTGCTCGAGGCTCTTGACTTCGATCCGCTCGATGTACTGCCACGTTGAATTTTCGGCACCCTGGATGGGGCGGCGAATGCGGTGCACCTTGTAGCTCATATAATTGTCGAGGCTGCGCACAAGAGCATAGTCGCGCTCGCGCACCCATGCCTCGTATTCGGCTGGATCGACCCCAGGCTTTAGCGTGCTGATCAGGAAACGGACTGGCATGCGACTTTCTCCTTGGCTGTTTTCTCAATACGGGTTGACCGAATATCTCCGACGACTTTGACGCGGACGCGCATCGCATTTCCTGGCAGATAGGCGATCGGGGTGTCCTCTGCCTCGACCAAAGCGAGCGAGGCCGGCTCCGCACCGGCCTCCACCGCCCGGGTATCGGCAAGCTTGCGCGCTGAAGCGACGGCCTCATCTCGCGTCAGACCCTGGAAGACCTGGTCGACTTCACCACTGACCTGGGCGATGGCCGCGCCAACTGCATTTGCGCAACCTCCGTGCTGAACGCGGACAACACGCCCGACGCCCTGCAATTCTTCGGGAACAAGAAACGCGCCGCCACCGACCGCGATGAGGGTGACGTCTTCGGCGCTTGTCTTCAACCGATCAACGTTCTCTTCCAGCATCTCCTTGCAGCGGCGCAGAATGCCGTTCACCTCATCGGCAGTTATGTGCGCCACACGCTTACGATCGCCGAGGTCGATCAATCCGGCGGCGACGCCAATGTCAGTTGCCGTCACGCCGTTCCCTCCAAAGACAAGCGCCTCCTTGGACAGGCGATACCCAACACTAAGTGGTCCGATCGTGCCCGCATCAAGATCGACATGGCTGCCGCCCCCAAGTCCGATGGACACGAGGTCCGGCATACGAAACAGCGTCCTGACACCCCCAATATGCACGACCGCGTTGGCCTCACGCGGAAAACCGTTCCGCAGATGGCCAAAATCAGCCGTCGTGCCGCCGACGTCGACCACCACCGCTTCTTTAAGGCCAGAGAGATAGGCCGCCCCGCGCATGGAGTTGGTCGCGCCGGAAGCGAAGCTGAACACCGGGTATGCGGCGGCACGCGAGGCTTCTGCGACGGTGCCATCGTTCTGCGTGACAAAAAGGGGAGCGTTAAGTCCGACCTTTGACTTGGCGTGCTCGAAGGCCGTGATGGTCTCCTCGGCAAGCGCAATGAGAGAGGCGTTAAGAATTGCCGCATTCTCGCGTTCGAGCAAGCCGATCCCGCCGAGCAGATGTGCGCAGGTCACCGACACATCCGGGATTTCCTCGCGCAGGATCGCGGCAACCACTTTTTCGTCAGAAGGGTCGAGTGGAGAGAATAGTGCGTTGACGACGACGTATTTTTGAGCGCGATTGCGGATCTCGCGCGCAATTTGTCTGGCTGCAGCGATATCGAGAGTAGCGAACCTGCGCCCATCGTAATCGTGACCACCTTCGATTTGCCAGACGCCGCCATTGGCAAGCTCAGCAAGGCCAGCCGGCCAATCTGTGAAGGGCGGCAAGGAGCTGGTGGCGGGGAGTGCGATGCGGATCACCGCAACTTTCGTGAGATGGCGACGCTGAACGACCGCATTGATGAAGTGGGTCGTACCGATCATCAGAGCGTCAATGCCGGCCGCAAGGTTGGCACTCAGATGGAGCGCCTCGATGGCCGTAGCCACGCCGCTGGTGACGTCGGCCGTGGTGGCGACCTTCACGCCTTGGACGACCTTTGCGTCGTCGATCAGCACGGCATCCGTGTTGGTGCCACCTACGTCAATACCGATGCGTCTCATGAACAAAATACCGACTTGAAATCGATGTCATAGCCGAAGGCACGGGGGCCGACATGGTCAAGCCCGCGCGGCGAAAGGAAAACCGGAGCAGCCGGAAGTGCGATCACCGTCGTCCGCTGCCCGTAGCGAATGGTTTCTGTTCCGATTGCTTCGCCAGATTCGCTGTCGAGAACGCAAATGAGGTCCGGCGTCGACACGACCGCCTGCCCATCACGCCACACGACGATCCACTCGTTCTGGAAATCGACCCGAATCTGACTGCCGTGATTCTCGCCAAGCCCCTCGATGACGGTGCGGCCGCGCAGGAAGCCCTCTGTTGTCCGCCGCTCCACCTCAACGACTTTGCCGGAGAACAGGAGCTTGCCCGATTCCGCTTTCAGAATGGCCGCAATCGGATCGGCATGCTGGCGGTTGGCTTCGACGACAGCCCTTCCGAGATTGATGGCCTTGGATGTGGTGCGCGGGATCGCCCATTTCTTCACTTCCGCACCAGTGCGCGGCGCCTTGCAAGTCGCGACAATGGATCCGAATTCTGTGCAAAGCTTGCGGCTCACACGCTCCATCCATTTCCAAGAAGAGGTCTTGCCGACGATCGCCTCATTGCCGCGCGGGTCGATCGATGTCAGCGGATAAGGCGCGAGATTGCCAACCGCAAAGCTCGTCATCTGCGCTTCAGGGTAAGCTCGGCCCATCGCATCGGCATCGACAACCGGAATCTTGAGATGGACAGCAGCAAGCAAAGACTGCATGCCATTGCCCCCACCGATCTCGACCGGCATCACCGCCCTGAACTTGCGGCCAAGATGCTCTTCCATGGCCGAGACGGCGCGAGCGATCAGCCGGCTGTCGACCAGCCGCTCCTGGAAAACGAGCGGAGCGCCCATAATCGAGACGACCGCAACCGCATCGTCATCGTCCAACTCGTCGGGGTCAATGAGATTGATGCGAACGCCGTCATTGTAGAAGCGCCGCAAGTTCAGCAGCGCGTGATACGGACTTCCGCCACCACCCGTTCCGAGAATCCAGGCGCCGACCGAGAGCGCCTCGATATCCTCTGGACTCAATTGCCTCATCTATTGCCTCCAAGCCGCAACCAGTTGCGGCGATAGAAAAAAATCAAGCAGCAGTCGAGCCGCCGCCCAGCACACGGTGCGCACGCTGCGAAAGGAACGGATCCCCGAAGCGACTCGCGATCCGCTGGGCCGCGGTGGTAAGCAGCGTGATCATGCGACTCCTCTCTTCATCGCTCAAATGCGAGGCGGGATAAGAGATACAGAAACCCACCGTTTCGCCGATCTCCGGATCGGCTACGCTTACCGAGATCGAGCCGACGCCAGGGATAGCCTCGTCGGCGGCCTCGGCCCAACCGAACCGACGTGGCTGGTCGAGTGCAGTCAGCAACTGATCGACGCTTTGCGGCGCGCGCGGAGAAGGCGGAATGACACCTTCAGCGTGAAGTGAGCGCACAACATCATCCGAAAGCCGCGCCAACAGACTGCGACCGAGTGCAGTCGCAAACGCCGGCGCACGCTGGCCAAGCGGAGTAAACACCCGCAAGGCGTGAGAGCCTTGATGCATCCGGATGACCAAAACGTCAGCACCATCAAGGATCGAGACGTAACCCGTGTGTCCCGTCTCTCGACTGATTTCCCTCACAGCCTCATCGACCGCGTCAATCAACGATGAGCTCAGCTTGTAGAGGCGCGAAATCTCAAAAAGCAGATTTCCGACCTTGTAGCGCGGCGGATTCTCCGAACGCGACAACAACCCTTCCTGCAGCATCGTTTTCAGCAGTCGAGATGCTGAACTTTTAGGCATCTTCAGCAGCTGCGAGACATCCGTCACCGACACTTCGAGCCTGCCAGGCCCAAAAAGCCTAAGTATTTCCGCAGAATTTTCGATTGCGCCCACTTTTTAATCACCATGTTTCGTATATTGAAACTGAGTTGACAATAGCAGGACGATGACAATAATGCAAGTTATCAATGCAAGCCGTGGCGCACCGGATGACCCGCAAGCTGCGCGCAACGTCGGGAGAGGAATGAGATGAGAAGCGACACGCGCCGTCGGGATTTCTTGAAGTTTGCCGCAACCAGCATCGCGGCCCTCACATTCGCCGGCAAAGCTCGTTTGGCTGCCGCGCAGGAAAAGCGAACGCTGACGGTCGCCTGGGATGCCGACATCGACACGCTTGATCCGGCCTCGTTCAAGACGTCGGCAGGCTACACTGTGCAAGCCAATGTTTACGACAGTCCGCTGATGTGGAAGGTGCAGCCGGTCGCGGGAAAGCCGGGAGTGTCGCAAGCAAAGCCGGGCGAGATCGAGGGCGGCATCGCCCAGTCCTGGTCTTTCGAAAATGGCGGCGCCACGCTAGTGCTGAACATCCGCAAAGGCGTGAAATTACCGAGCGGTCGCGATGTCAACGCAACGACTGTGAAGTATCTCCTCGACCGCGGGCTGCAGTCGCCGGGCTATATGCGCATCCTGTTTCCGCGGCTTCTGGGCGTAACGAACCCTGAGCACTTCAAGGTGCGTGACGAGTTTACGATCGAGATCAACATGCCCTCGCCAAGTCCGATGGCGCTGGACACGATGGCGCTCATGAACAACGCGCTGCTTGATCCGGATGAGGTCAAGACGAATGGGACCGCGGAAGATCCCTGGGCTGCCAATTGGTTGAAGCGAAACACCGCCGGGCTCGGACCCTATCAGCTGGTGAAGAACCAGCCAGGGGTCGAGGTCGTCCTAGAAGCGCAGGCCGATCACTGGCGTGGTCGGCCCTATTTCGATCGGGTGGTCTTCAAATATGTGCCGAACGAAGCCGATCGCGTGCTGCTGCTCAAACGCAAGGCCATCGACATGGTGGTCGGCAGATCAACCCTGTCTCCGCGCAATGTGAAGAGTCTCGCAGCCGAGCCAGGTTTGAAGACCGTCTCCGTGCCGGACACCCTGTGTCACTGGCTTTGCATGAACACGCAGAAGGCGCCGCTTAACAACGTCAAAGTGCGTCAGGCCATCAATTACGCGATCCCGGTCCAGGCCATCATCCCGAGCGTGCTGTATGGTTATGGCACCGAGATGAAGAGCCCTGTGCCGAGTTTGACGCCCGGTTACGATAGCACGATTAGCCCCTACAAGTACGACATCACAAAGGCCAAGGAGTTGATGCGCGAGGCGGGCTTTGGCAAGGAGCCGGTTGCGATTGACCTTGCGGTACGCGCTGGGTGGCAGCCGCACGAGCAGGCTTCGATCTGGCTCCAGACCGAGCTGGAGAAGATCGGCTTCAAAGTGAGCATCGTCAAGGAAACCGAGGCCACCTTCCGCCAGATCGCGACCAAAGGCGATCACCAGCTTTCGATCGAGTCGTGGCAGTCTTGGATCAACGATCCCTTCTATCACCTGTTCTTCAACTTCCACAGCACAGCAAAAGGCACCAACACCTCTTTCTATTCCAATCCGGAAGTCGACAAGCTGATCGATGAGAACATGCACGAAACCGACATTGACAAGCGTCTGGCAGCAGCAAAACGCCTGCAGGAGATTATCATCGGCGACGCCGTCTGGGGGCACCTCTGGTACGAGAACTGGACCCGCGTCATGCGATCCGACCTTGTTGGCATTGAGAAGCGCTGGGATAGTTATGAGCGCTTTTTCAGCATGAAGCTCGCCTGAGCACCTCAATTTTCGTCTCAATCGGGAGAGCGCTCCAATGTTTTTTTTCAACTATGTGACGCGGCGGTTTGCGCTGGCTCTGCCGACATTGTTCGGCGTCAGCGTGATCTGCTTCACGCTCACGTACTTGCTTCCTGGCAATCCAGCCATGGTGAAGGCGGGCCCCTTTGCCACGCCAGAACATCTCGCCGAGATGGAACACCAAATGGGATTGGATCGTCCGTTTCCCGAGCAGTACTACCGGTACGTCTCCGGCATCTTCAAAGGCGATCTTGGCGAGAGCGCATCGACGGGACGGCCGGTCTCGCAGGACTTTCTGCAGCGCCTGCCCGCCACTCTCGAGCTCAACCTGGCGAGCCTTCTCATCGCGATCGTGATCGGATTGCCTCTCGGCGTCTTATCTGCGGTGCATCGCGACACGTTGGTAGACCATATCGGACGAGTCGTCGGCATCATGGGGGTCGCGATGCCGAGCTTCTTGACCGGGCTGTTGTTCGTTTACCTCTTCTTTTACGTCCTCGATTTGGCCCCCTCACCTCTTGGACGGCTGGGATCCGGCATAGAACCTCCCGCACACCTCACAGGGCTCTATGTGATCGACTCCCTGATGACCGGAAACTGGACCACCCTGCGATCAAGCCTGCATCAGCTCATGCTCCCTGCAGCGACCCTCGGGCTCAGCGCGATCGCGCCAGTCGCTCGCATGGTGCGCTCCACCATGCTTGAGATTCTCGAGTCCGATTACATCAAGGCGGCGTGGGCGGCCGGATTGCCGCGGCGCACGGTCATCTACAGGGATGCCCTGCGAAATGCGCTGATACCGGTCATCACGATTTCCGGAATCGTTTTTGGATTTCTGATGGCCGGAAATGCGGTGGTGGAGAGCGTGTTCTCATGGCCGGGTATCGGCAACTACGCAGTGACCGCACTGCTCACCAAGGATTCGGCTCCGATCCAGTCATTCATCCTCTTTGTCGCCGTAACGTGTGTCATGGTCAATCTGGCGGTTGATATTGCGTACGGCCTCATCGATCCCCGGATAAGGTTCAGCTGATGTCTTCATCATTGTCTGTGTCCTCCTCAATTTCCAAACCAGTGGCTTCGTCTTTGGTGTGGCAGCGGCTTCAGCGAAATCCAGTTTCGTTTGCGGCACTCTGCGTGATCGTTCTGATCGCAGCGGCTGCGATACTCGCGCCAATCGTGGCGCCCTACGCGCCCGATGCCACCGATCCCGCAGCCTCCCTGCAGCCGCCCTCCTGGCAGCATCCGCTTGGCACTGACGAGTTCGGCCGGGATCAACTCTCGCGGATCATTTTTGCCGCACGCGTCGACCTGCTGGTGGCCTTTGCGGCAACATTGATTGCTGTCACAATCGGAGGCTTGCTTGGAGCGGTCGTAGGATACAGCCGAGGTTGGGCTGATACTCTCGCGATGCGCGTAGTCGACGCTCTCATGGCCTTTCCGGCGTTCGTATTGGCCATGGGCATCACAGCTGGCCTTGGCAATTCCATCACCAATGTCGCAATTGCCATCTCGATCACCCAAATCCCGGCATACTTGCGGCTCACGCGTGGAGAGATGCTTCGGCTTCGCGAAATGGAGTATGCCGATGCAGCACGCACTCTCGGTAATCCAACCTGGAGGATTGTGTTGATTCACTTGCTGCCCAACTGCCTTCCGCCGCTGATCGTACAGGCCACCCTCTCGACGGGTTTCGCGCTTCTGACAATGGCGTCGCTATCGTTTATCGGGCTCGGAATTCAGCCTCCGCAAAGCGAATGGGGCGTTATGACAGCTGAAGGCGCCTCACAGATCGTCACAGGAGAATGGTGGCTCTTCCTGTTTCCTGGTCTGGCGATCATGGTTTCCGTTCTCGCATTCAACCTTATCGGTGATGGACTGCGTGATTTGCTGGACCCGCGCATGAGGGGGCTGAGATGACCGAAATGCTTGAGATCTCGGATCTGACTGTTCATTTTCAGATCAATCAAGGCGCGATTGAAGCCGTCGATCACATTAACCTGACGATTCGCCGAGGCGAGATTCTTGGACTAGTCGGTGAGTCCGGGTCGGGGAAGTCGGTGACGTCTTTCGCCGTCCTGCGCCTGATCCGCCCGCCAGGGCGTGTGGTGTCAGGAAGCGTCCACTTCGACGGCATTGATCTTGGCTCGCTTCCTGAGGAGCAGATGCGCCGAATGCGCGGCGCGAAGATCGCGATGGTCTCGCAAACGCCGCGAACCGCGCTTAACCCGCTCCTGACCGTTGGAAGGCAGATTTCGCGCTTGCTGATGGTGCACGCAGGTTTGTCGACGCGAGAGGCCGAGAAGAGGATGCTGGAGATGCTGCGCCTTGTTCGCATTCCAGCACCAGAGAAGCGGGCCAACCAATACCCGCATCAGCTCTCGGGGGGAATGTGTCAACGCGTCATGATCGCGATGGCGCTTGCAACCTCACCTCAGCTCCTGCTTGCGGACGAGCCCACCACCGGGCTTGACGTGTCGATCGCAGCCAAGATTCTCGATCTTTTACGCGAATTGAGCACCAAGACGGGAGCCGCGATCATGCTCGTTACGCACGATCTGGGCGTCGTTGCCGAAATCTGCGACCGCGTTGCCGTTATGCATGCGGGCCAGCTGGTTGAATGCGCGCCCGTGCGGGACCTGTTCCATAATCCCGCTCATCCATATACGAAGGCGCTCGTCCGATCGATCCCGAGAGTAGATCGGGATGTCGTGCTTGAGCCGATATCGGGCTCGGTTCCTTCATTGATCAACCCGCCCAGCGGCTGCCGTTACGCAGGACGTTGTGAGTGGACGATGGATCGCTGTCGCGTTTCGCGGCCCCCGATGGTCGAGGCCGCTCCCGGCCATGTTGTAGCATGTTATGGATTTGAGGAACGTCGTGGCACTTGTTGAGATTCGTGATCTGCAAATGCACTTTCCGCTGGGCGGGATTGGCGGCACACTCGCGCGCCTACGTGGTCAAGCCGAGCCTGTCTTGCGAGCGGTCGATTCCGTCTCCTTCGACGTAGAGGCCGGCGAAACCCTCGGACTGGTTGGTGAGTCAGGCTGTGGCAAATCGACCGTCGCGCGTTGCCTGGTTCGGTTACTGAAACCGACGGCGGGGTCTGTCCGCTATGCCGGCAAGGAGATCGCGACGCTTGACGCGCAAGCAATGAGGCCATTCCGCCGGGACATCCAAATGGTGTTCCAGGATCCCACCGCGTCCCTCAATCCCAGGCTTTCGGTGAGAAGCATGGTCGAGGAGGCGCTCACGCTTCATACCAAATTTGATGCAAAGGAACGCCGCGCACGGGTCGAAGAGCTCATGCACGAGGTGGGTCTTGGCCGCGATCTTTTGGACAGCTATCCCCACGAGCTTTCGGGTGGCCAACGCCAGCGCGTGAATATTGCCCGGGCGATCGCGACAAATCCTCGCTTTGTTGTTCTCGACGAACCGACGTCCGCACTCGACGTCTCGTTGCGGTCGCGAGCGATTCTCCTGCTGGAGAAGCTGCGCGAACATCTCGGGCTATCCTACCTCTTCATTTCGCACGATCTGGCCACGGTGAAGTACCTCGCGAGCCGCGTTGCAGTGATGTATCTCGGCAGCATCGTGGAATTATCGGACACACGCGATCTGTTCGCGAAGCCCTTGCACCCCTACACGCGAGCGTTATTGGCGGCCGTTCCGGTGCCCGATCCCGACGCAAGGCGGGACGACTTCACATTGGCAGGCGAAATTCCAAGCCCCATTGATGTCGAGACCGGATGCAGGCTGCGCGGGCGTTGTCCATTGGCCAAACCTATCTGCGCAGAAAAACCGCCGTTGAAGGAGATCGCGCCGGGCCGATTCGTCGCCTGTCATCTCGTCTCAGAGCTGTGCCCTTGATTTCAGGTCCGCCATAACAAAGGATGACGATCCATCATGAGGATTGTCCGACTTGTGTTTGCCGCATTGAAGCCGGGTGTCAGTGCGGCAGACTATGAACGCTTCGAGCACGAGCTGGACTATGTCCCATCGCCTCCAATCAAAGACTATCGTGAGCTATCGAACGCACCGCATCACCGAAACCGGTGCTAGCCTATCGGGCGGACCGCGGCACTACGTCGAGCGCATTGAGGTGACCGACCGTGCAGCCTATGAAGCTGAACTTGCCGTTGCCGGCACGGAACTGATCGACGAACTTTACGAGAAATATCTCGATAAATCCAAGACAGTATCGGTCTGGTCAGAGCGCATCGAAGGCGGATCAGGTCCGCATGCGGTCATTTGCGGCGCTGAAACACCATCCCCACTGTACCAAACAAAATAAAACCTGTTCCAGTGACATCTATCTAAGCCCGCCTATTCTACGGTCACCGCTTTAGCAAGATTGCGCGGCTGATCCACGTTGGTGCCCATCACCACCGCGGTATGATAGGCTAAAAGCTGCATCGGAATGTCATAGACCATCGGCGTAAAGGTTGCCGGCATGTCTGGCAGCACGATGGTCACGAGCGGGTCTACGATCGCCTCCCTCGCGCCTTTTGCATCGGTCATCAGGATAATATTGCCGCCTCTTGCTGCAACTTCCTGCATGTTTGAGACGGTCTTTTCGAACACCCCGTCATAGGGCGCGATGACGACCACAGGCATGGTCTCGTCGATCAACGCAATCGGGCCGTGCTTGAGCTCGCCGGCGGCATAGCCTTCGGCGTGGACACAAGAGATTTCCTTCAGCTTCAGCGCGCCTTCCAGCGCCAGCGGGAACGAGGTGCCGCGGCCGAGATAGACGACGTTGCGACATTTCGCCATGTCGCGCGCGAGCTTTTCGATTTGGGGCTCGGTGGCGAGCGCGGTTGCCATCAGCCTCGGAATCTCGATCAACCTCTGCACGAGCCTGGTCTCCTCGGCGTCGGACAATTCACCGCGCGACTTGCCGGCGGCGACCGCGAGCGCGGCGAGCACCATCAGCTGGCAGGTGAACGCTTTGGTCGAGGCGACGCCGATTTGGGGCCCGGCCAGCGTCTGCAGCATGGTCTCGCTCTCACGCGCAATGGCCGAGGTAGGCACGTTGACGACTGAGAGCGTATGGAGCCCTTGCGCCTTGACGTAGCGGAGCGCGGCCAGCGTGTCGGCCGTCTCGCCCGATTGCGAGATGAAGATGGCAAGATCGCCTTTGCGCAGCGGCGCCTCGCGGTAGCGGAATTCGGAGGCAACATCGAGCTCGACTGGGACGCGGGCCAGACGCTCGAACCAATATTTGGCGACATAGCCGGCATAGCTCGAGCTGCCGCAACCCGTGATCGATATGCGGCCAATGTCGTTGAAGTCGAATGGCAGTCTCTGCGGCAACGCGATGCGCTCGGCGGCCACGTCGACATAGCGCCGGAGTGTATGGCCCACCACTTCCGGCTGCGCGTGAATTTCCTTGGCCATGAAGTGACGATAATTCGCCGTTTTGACCAGGAACGACGAGCCCCCTGATTTCACCACCTCGCGATGGGCAACGGCGCCTTGCGCGTTAAAGATCACGCTGGTCTTGCGGGTGAGCACGGCCCAATCGTCGTCCTCGAGATAGGTGATGGTGTCGGGGAACGGCGCAAGCGCAATCGCATCCGAGTCCAGATACGTCGCAACACCCGCAGACTCAGAGCCGCGATAATCCGCCGCTTCAGCGAAGCGACGAGTTGGTCCGCGACCGCAGCGTGTCCCAAAATGCCGACAATCCCGCACACGTAGATCAATCTCCCCCATTAGCTGCACTTGAACGATATCGTCGTCCCGCTTGAAAATGTGGGCGGCAAGCTAACGTCGCGCTGTCCGTCAGATTGATCATGCCTTACCATTTATGTGTTGAGCCACAGGCAGGCAATTAGCATGCCAGCACGCAGTGAATGATGATGTTCTGCTTTTCGAGACGCGGCCGTTGACCTTACAACGCGTATCGGGTCCGCGATACGCCGTTGGAAGGATCGCGGCGATTGATCGGCTGCCTGGTTCGGATCGCGCTAAGCGTGACGCCCGCAGCAATTGCATCGCGCTTCGCGCCGGCCGATACGCCCGGAACTTGGCTTAGATCGAGCGCAATTTTAAAGACTGCAATCGAGAACACTGTGCTCTGGCCGGCTGGACAAGGATGAACGCCTGTCACCGTAATAAAGGGCGGAACGAGGGAGGCCGGCCGGTTCAGGCTTCGCGAGGTCATCGCGCTAAAGTTCAAACGCAGATGGCGGAAGAAACGCGCGCAGCACTATTCGTCCAGTACGTGTTGATCATTGCCCGGAAGGCGAAGCCGCGATTGAGCCTCTCGCCGGACATCTCCATCTTTCGCCTATCTCGCCGCCCCGTTAAGCTCAATTACCTGCTCGACGCTAGCAAGATGTCGGCTCTGTATGACGAGATCTCGTAGAGGGACTCTAGGCCGATGGAGCTGGTCAGGAACAGCTGCCAGAAGTGGCCGGTGAGCTGAGGGACCGCTCTACCCGACGCGGCGCCTCGGGGTTCTCCGATAAGTCCCTGCTTGTACTGCATCAACTCGCCCCCATCCTGCCTGCGTGTTGTCGTGTTCAGCCGTGTCCGGCTGAAGACGGCTATGTGCGGAACCCGACAGGAAGGCGCAAGTAGTTCCACCGGCGCGTCGCCAAGAACATGGTTTTTCCCCTCTGCAACCAAGCTCGCACAACCTCTTTTGTGGCACGCCGATTGCTGGGACACGGTGGGATACACTACGACCACGGCCGTCTCGCAGAGGCGGCCTCGGAGTTCAGATGAAACTCGCTCGATCGATCCAAATCAATGCCATAGACGCTGCACTGTTGAATGCGGTCCCGCCGATTGAAGCTTGGCAGCATGCTTCGCGGGTGCCGCTGTCGTTCGTCCAGCACGGGCTTTGGCACGAGTCGCGCGGTGAAGTACCTCGCGAGCGGCGTTGCAGTGATGTATCTCGGCAGCGTCGTGGAGATGTCTGACACACGCGATTTGTTCGCGACGCGCTTGCACCCTTACGCGAGCCTGACCGGTCGCCGTTCCGTGCCCGATGCCGACGCAAAGCGAGACGACTTCACGTTAGCCGGCGAAATCCCAAGCTCTGTCGATTTCGCGCCCGGATGCAGGCTGCGCGGGCGTTCTCCCCATCTGAGCAGAAAGACCGCCCTTGAAGGAGCTCGCGCCCGGCCGATTTGTCACCTGTCATCTTGGCTCAGAGCTGGTCGCTTGATTTCTGGTCCGTCACAACAAGGAGAAGGATGAATTATGGCTGTTGTCCGATTTGTATTTGCCGCATTAAAGGCGGGTGTCAGCGCGGCAGACTATGAACGCTTCGAACGCGAGGTGGACTATGTCACCGCCGCCAAAATGAAAACTATCGTCAACTATTGTACGCACCGCATCACCGAAACCGGAGCTGGCTTATCGGGCGGCCCGTGGGATTATGTCGAGCGCATTGAGGTGACGGATCGCGCGGCCTATCAAGCTGAATTGGCTGTGGTCGGCAAGGAAATGCTCAACGAACTCTACGAGAAGTATCTCGACAGATCCAAGACAGTGTCGGTCTGGACGGAACGCATCAAACCATGAGTTTGGCCGGCGCGGGCTTCATCGGAAAGCTCGCCCTCGTCATCGGTTCGTCCTCGGACGCCCGGCTCGCGCGTGAATTCGCGCGGCTCGGAGCGCATGTGGCCGTCGACTGTCGGTCCAATTTCGAAGCTGCGCAGTAAGTCGTCAGGGGCCAGTCGGCGGAAGGGACATGCGGCGAGCGCCTTTTGCTGCCGCTGCAGTCCACAGGTTGCCACCGATGCGGCCGAGCAGCTCAGGATGGTTGCGATCCTCGTCAACAATGCGCGATCATTTACCGACACTTCATTCCTTGAATGGAGGAGCGCAGTGGGATGCGGTATTGGCTATAACCTCAAGGCACGATCCTGCTCGTGTAGCGCTTTCGCCGGCAATGATACCGCAAGGCTTGGGCGGGGTGCTCGATATCGGCGCCAGGGATCGGTCCGATCGCATTCGAATCTACGATCCAGCACCATATCGTTTCTGGTCCGAACCTAATGAACCATGAATTTCGCCCGCCTGAACGGCGCGTCAGTGTCGTCAGCAGGTCGTCGGAGGCGAGCGCGGAGATCGCGGTATGCGAGCACTCCAGGCCGCCGGTCGGGATCACTAGCTTGTCTTTGGCCTTACTTGTTCCAGTCCTCCAGCCAGCCGGTCGCGTCTTTGTCGCGGCGCTCGTGGGCTACGTGCTGAACGAATCGATGCCGGACGAGTAGTAGCCGCCTGGGCTGGCGCATCCCGTTCTTTCTCGGTTGCCTAATCATTCCGCTTATCTTCTGCCTGGGCCGCACGCCGGAGGAAACGCCGGAATTTCTGGCGATGAAGAAGCATCCCACGGCCCGCGAGTCTTTGCCCTAGGCACTCGCCAACTGGCGGATCGTCATCCTCGGCATGATGATCGCGATCCTGACCACAACGACCTTCTATTTCGTCAGTAAGCACCCGCGTCTCCAAACACGATCTCGCAGTCGTGCAGCTCTCAACGGAGAAGCGACCATGGAAAGCTCCAGCCCATCGTTGAATGATTCGAGCTATCGAACTTGCCGAAGTGCGTTCAAGAGATGGGAGCAATCGTGCCAAGAATTGATCCAAGCCTTTCCGAAGAATACGGTTGAGTGGAGTTGGCGGCTTGATGCTTACTGTCCGACTTGAGACAACAAGCGTCTTTAAGCCGACAGGTCCTGCTGCAAGTATTGGGAAGCAAATTTGGGATACCTTGCTGACGGCCCGTCGCACGCGAACTGACGGCTGTCGTGGAACCACACTGTGAGCCAGGAATCATCGCGCTCGGCGCCGGCTCATCCGGCGCAACCTTCGATAGGAGCTTGCCGCGGGGCGGGCCGCCCGTCACCTCCGGGCGCGAACATAGGGTCTAGTGGGCGTTTCTCAGCCTGGCACGCCCCTTTCTCTTTCAACACAGCATCAACACGACGCTCCCTGATTTAGGTTCGGACCCCGCGTCGCTTGGACCGGCATCGCGTGCGTGGGATCTGGGACAATACACGCGCGAAACGAAATCGAACGGTTGGGCGGCCTCGATCGACTGCCTGACCCACCAATGGGCGAAGTGCGCGAGCTGAAATCCAGCGTTGCGATCATAGGGAGAAGAGTTGGGATGCATCTTGTGCTTGTTATCAATGGCGGGCGCCGATCCACCTCTTCAACGCCTTCGGGCCTTCCAAGGCAATTGCTGCATTTGCGTGGCTGTTGGTGCAGGTGATGGTGATACCGAGCGCCCCTGGACCTGCACAAGCTAGCATTCCGCCTAACGGAGGTGCCGTTAATCCCGCCGATTCTGAGGACCTCGATGCGGATTACAGGTCCGCGAACGCTCGCTCATTGCCAGCCGGGCATTGTCGCGTCATGCACTCGGGCCTCAGCAGTGTTGGGATTGGCTCAGAATACGCCGAGGTTGTTAACGAATTCGGCTGCGCAGGCGCCCTCAGCTCGAGAGAGATCCTCGGAGGCATCACGTTTCACGTCTTTGCTTGGAACGCGGGGCAGGTTCTGGCACTGTTCGCTAACCGGAGGCTTTTGGTTGCGTCGCGGTCCGACAAATGATTCAGTATGGGGCCCGACTGAGGCGCCGGGCTGCTTGTGAACTCGCGCTCACAGTTAAGCAATGAAGCGGACCGATTTTATCCGTCATCCATGCCGCGATAGCAAGGGCTGTTGCGTTGTTGGAGGGCGAACCCGCGCCATTCGTCACGGGCTCAGGCTCGCCAGACCAGTCGAGTTACGATCAGCTCCGTCGCCGAATCTATCTTTTTACCCGCCCAAGGCTGATAGCATGGTGACCAATGGGCGGATGAAGACTTCAAGTTCATAATGCGCTTGCACAACGTGCTGCCAAGCATCTCTCAGACGAAGACAAATCTCACCCTACACGGCGTGAACTACACGGCCACTATTGGGCCGCCCGGCTTAGAGCACGAGATTTTTCTCCGAAGAAACTGACAAGCCCACCCACCAATCCAGGTAGGTGCCTCTAAGACTTTTCGCCGATACGACTTGGCGGCAAGGGAAGCGAGGTGGCCAGCTTTGCTGAGGGGTGAGCCGGCCACCGAAGTTAGCGGCGCGTGGTAGGGACAGCGCTTCCTCGGTCCACCACGGAGCGCCGAGGCACGTCGCCGCCAACTTCAATGGCCAGCGCGGGCGCGGTAGGGACAGCGTCGGCCTCTCTCAAGTCAAGGCGCCGAGTCCCGATCGCGCTGCCCCAGACGCAAGGTGGATCGGCCCGATAGCTAGATTAGCGTTTGCTTGGTTCGAATCATATCAGGCGGCGTCGGCGAGTTTGTAGGACCACGTGTGGATGACCGGATGGCGATTGACATCGTCGATGCCAGCCATGATGCGCTCCTTAAGCTCGTGTTTTGAGGTCACCCGGATGTGGCGCAGGACTGAACGGGCGAACTTGGAGAAGAATCCCTCGATGAGATTGAGCCACGAGCCGTGCTTGGGCGTGAAGGTGAGCTCGAAGCGCCCGCTTGGTCGAGTGGCGAGCCAGGCTCTGGTTTCTCTCGAGATGTGCGCGGAATGATTGTCGAGGATCAATTTGATCGCAGTGTTCGGCGGATAGGCGGCATCGATAAGTCTGAGGAACTCGATGAACTCTCGACTGCGGTGGCGATCTTTGACAAGGGCGTGGACCTTGCCGGTGAGCAGATCGATCCCAGCCAACAGGCTGAGCGTGCCATGGCGTTTGTATTCATGGTCGCGCGCAAAGCTGGCGTGGATGCCAGGCTTGGGCGGCAAATCCGGCGCCGTCGTTGCGATGGCCTGGATTCCCGGCTTCTCGTCGCAGGAAACGATCGTCACCGGCTTTCCCCGCTTCTTCTTTCCCTTGGCAGAGGCTTTCTTCAGGACTTCGACTTCGCGGTAGACGCACAGCACCTCCGCCATCTTCTGTTCGAACTCGGCGTCGCGATTTTCAAGATAATAGCGCACCTTGTGCGGCTTGATTTCCTCTCGGCCGAGGATCTTGCACACCGTTCCCTGGACCAAATTGGCCAAGCACGCATGCCCCGCCGCCGGCCCGTGTTCACGCGCATGGCGCGCCAAGAGCCGCGTCGTCCACAACTCATGTGGATAGCCGTGGTCCTTGGCCTTGTCGCACGCCAGCGACACCAACCAGGCTTTGGCTTCCGGCGTGATGGTTGGTTCCTTGCCCGGTCGCGGGCGATCGTCGAGGGCTGCCAGCGGGCCATCGGCCAGTGCTCGCTCGACACAGCGCTGCACCGTCTGATGATGGACCCCAAGTCTCTGGCCCACCGCGCAGAACGAAGGATTTTCCCGATACGCCAGCAGCATCTGCGCCCGCGACACCCGGCTCGCCAGTTCGATCCTCGACCGCGAAAGCGTCGTCAAGGTCGCTATCTCTTCATCACTCATTGCCAATTCGACCGCTCGCCGCCATCCTGCCATGATACAGCTCCTCGTTTCGCCGACCGCAAACGAGGAATCCGCCAACAGCCCGTCCGTTCCACCAATTCAGCCTGCTCCATCAGCGCAGGTTTCATGGAATCGGTCGTCTAGTTATGAAGTGGGCGTACGAGACACGCGATGGGTTAGCCGAGATTATCATCGTCCCCGGGCGGGGGCGCCCTCCTGTTTGACGGTCAGATTCTAGGCCAATTCATCTCGCCGGATTATAGCCGCAGAAGGAATCGAGGGGCAGTTCAGGCCGCCGAACTGATCTCCTGCATTCGTCAGGTCTCCGGCGCGCTGGAGGTTGAGAAGCGCGGCCCGCGCAAGCCGAAGGTCGCAGCGATGGCGTGACATGTCCGAGCGCCGGATACTTCCAGCGTCGTCGAGCCGAGACATTCGAGATCGAATGGGGTGGCTTTGGTCCCCACTTTGCTGAGGCTGGGGTTTCATGACGACGGGTCCTGGGCTGATGCGTTCATCAATGGCGGCAAATTCGGCGAGAGCGTCGAAGGCCATCGCGCGCCACGCGGCAGTCGTCTGTTGCTGGCGCTTCAGTACGGAGCCGACATCGACAACGTTGCAACCGCGATCACGCGCGACGGCGCCGGGGCGCCATCCTCGATCCTTGGCACCGTCGTCGACCAGCTCCTGTTGCCAGCCCACGGGAGCAGACGGGATGACCACGCCCTATGAGAACGCGACCATCGCAGCGCGCGACGAGATCACCAAGCTGTTGCGCCGGTTCGGCTGCGAGCATTTCGCCACCGCGGCCGGTCGATGCAGCTGTGCGCCAGCGCGAAAGGCTGGGCTGCGCTGTACCTGAAAGAGCATCCATACAGCTACCGGATTCGCCTTCGCAACGCCCGAGAAGGAGCATCGCGAGCGCGCGCTGGCGCAGGGACCCTAGTCGATCTCGATTCCATCGATCGATGTATGCCGCGCTGCCCGAGATGTGACGGGAGGTCCCATGATCCACATCCACTGGATTGATCGCGGTGGCAAGGCGACGCAACCGCCGGACCCCGACTATCCCTACGGCATCGATGTCGATCTGACCGGCGGCAGGACGCCGTTCTGCGAAACCGCGCTGCCCTACCCGGCAAAGCGTCTCGGCTACTTCACGGTCGCATGCGACCTCTGCGGCTTCACCGCGATGTGACGACCGCGGGCCGCCCCCGACTATCCCAAGAGCGTGAGGCTGCCGTGCAAGATCGAGGACCGCACCGCCCGGGCGGCTCGACATGCAGGAGCGGAGGATGAGTGAGTTCGGACCGGCTTGCGTGATCTGCGGCGCCATTGATTTCGATCAGTCGCTGGCGGATGCAACATCTGCGCGGCCTGCGACATTGGCGATTTCGGTCCGGAGCGCGTGCGCGTCGGCTGCAGTTGGCGGTCGCCGAGCGCTTGGTCCCGGTCGACGATGCGCTGGCCCGCCAGCTCTCACGCTCGATGGCAGAGAACGTTAGATGATCGTGGCCGAGCTACTCGACCACGACCCTTTTAGACTTCGCGGCCGCCTGATCGAACTGGGAGTGCGAGACCTAAAAGCGATGACACGTCAAGCGTTGCCGCTCAATTTGAAGAAGGCCCGATGCTCAACGTAAGGGGGGACCCTCAGGCCAACCCACCCACTCCTGAAGAACTCGATCCCAAGTGCGCAGCCAAAGCGTCCCGAAGCTGCAGATGCTCTTCAGGAGTCAATTCGGTCGCAATAGGCTGACATATCGCTTTTCAATGTTTTCTCCTTTCACGCAGTGTGGCCGGTCAGCGGCTGCTGCCGCCGTTGCATGGGAGCAAGTATCGCGCGAACTGCGCAGAAAGGGCAGAAAAGGGTTTTGCATGCTAAAGGCTGGGATTGTACGGCAGACCGCCTAACGTTACTGCGCGGACGTGACAAGCCCGACAAAAGGCGCGACACGAGGGATTGATGCCGAATGGGCTGATGAGCAGCAGACAACAAGAAGAGAACGGCCGTGTCGCCCGTAGGCATCGAAGATCGAAGAAGCCAAAGAAGGCCGCCTCCGGCGAGAACGAGATGTTGCTGCTGATTGCGGGCGAGGCCGCGAAAGAAGCAACGGCCAGAAGCCAATGACGAGCCTCAAACGAAATCTGCGTTAGGTACTCGTGGACTGCGCCTTCCTCAGCTCAGTAAACGTACCATTGGTAGGCACATCACCAATTACCGACGTTCGGCGGGGCATTCTGGGCAGGCGCCCTGATAGGATAGAGCACATCACCAAGATCTCGGCATTAGCCTAGTGTGGTGAGATATGCCAGGCGGTTGATTGTCAGAAGCGATGGCGAGAGCGGAGCTATCGCTGAAAGTTGGTGACGGCGGGAATCGGGAAGGCGGCATATCGTGGGGGTGCTTGACGCCTCCACTTCTCCACCGAAGGAGCGATATGCCGTGTCCAAGGATAACATCATCAAGCTGATTCAGCCAGGAAACGTCGACGATCAACTCACCGAAATCTTGCGCAATGGGGCGCGTGCTCTGTTGGCCCAGGCGGTCGAGGCCGAGGTCGCGGACTTTCTCGGCAAGCATGCCGATTTGAAGACTGCGGATGGCCACCAGCGCGTCGTGCGCCACGGTCACCTGCCGGAACGCGAGGTGATGACCGGTATCGGTCCGGTCGCCGTCCGCCAGCCGCGTGTACGCGATCGCGAGGCGGACGCTACCGACCCCGACCGCATCCGGTTCTCTCCGTCGATCCTGCCGCCCTACATGCGCCGCTCGAAATCGATCGAGACGCTTCTGCCGATCCTTTACCTGAAGGGTATCTCCACCGGCGACTTCTCCGAGGCTCTGGCGGCGCTGCTCGGCAAGGATGCTGCCGGGTTGTCGGCATCCGCCATCGGCCGCCTGAAGGACGGTTGGCTTGACGAACA
Organism: Bradyrhizobium sp. sBnM-33; assembly: GCF_032917945.1. Taxonomy (NCBI): domain Bacteria; kingdom Pseudomonadati; phylum Pseudomonadota; class Alphaproteobacteria; order Hyphomicrobiales; family Nitrobacteraceae; genus Bradyrhizobium; species Bradyrhizobium sp. sBnM-33. The sequence continues at coordinate 2,626,609 of NZ_CP136624.1, read as the reverse complement.
CACCGCGTGGCAGAGGCGCGATCTGTCGGTGAAGCGCTACGTCTACATCTGGGCCGATGGCATCCATCTCCAGGCACGCCTCGAAGACGAAAAGCAGTGCATCCTGGTGCTGATCGGCGCGACGCCGGAAGGCCGCAAGGAACTGGTCGGCTTCACCGATGGTGCCCGCGAGAGCGCGCAGGACTGGCGCGATCTGCTGCTCGACCTGAAGCGGCGCGGGCTCGACGTGCCGCCGCAGCTCGCCATCGCCGATGGCGCGCTCGGGTTCTGGAAGGCCGCCGGTGAGGTCTGGCCGAGAACGCGCGAGCAGCGCTGCTGGGTGCACAAGACCGCCAACGTGATCGCCAAGTTGCCGAAGAGCCAGCAGCCGAAGGCCAAACGCGCGTTGCAGGAGATCTGGATGGCCGAAACCAAGGCCGCCGCCGAGCTGGCGTTCGACGCCTTCATCGAGAGCTACACGCCCAAATACGAGAAGGCGGCCGACTGCTTGAGTAAGGACCGGGACACGCTACTGGCGTTCTACGACTTCCCGGCCGAGCACTGGAAGCAACTGCGGACGACCAATCCCATTGAAAGCACCTTCGCTACCGTGCGCCACCGCACGATCCGATCGAAGGGTTGCCCTGTCCAACAGGACGGCGCTCGCGATGGTCTTCAAACTGCTTGAGGCCGCGCAGAAAAGCTGGCGTCGTCTCGATGGCCACAACCAGTTGCCAAAACTCGTTCTCGGTGTGACATTCAACGACGGGATCGAGGTCATCGCCAAGCCGACTGACCGTCAGCCCATAACCGCCGCCGCCTGACCGGCCAGGCCGTCACCAAAATTTAGCGATAGCTCGCGAGAGCGCGCCCGCTGCTGGTATCCTAAGACGCCAGACAGTCTACAAATCTGGATTCTATTGTCAGGGGCAGAGAGATTAATGAAACGCCTCTTGACCTATGTCGTGTTCGCGCCTGTTCGATTTGTCGCGTTCGCAACAGTGATGTTCGAGCGGTCTGCCGCACACGCCCATTTAAGTACTTGAAAGAGCGTGCAGATTTTTTTTGCCGTTCCTGCGAAGGTTGGCACGAGACTTGAACTTCCCACGCCGCCTGTCAGCATTTGCTGACCGGCCACACTGACTGATCTTGAAAAGGAGAACACATTGAGAAGCGATATGTCAGCTTATGCTGTGACCGAGCTGACCCCTGAAGAAGCATTTGCGGCTTCGGGAGGCCAAGCCTGCGACGTCTGCGACGTCGTTATCGTGGACTTCCCCGATGGCAGCTTTGACATTATCGTCGACTGCCCGGCACCGGTAGCGTAAGAGTGCCTACGAGCCTGTCTACGACGCGGATAACCTATCCGCGGCGCTAGGCAGGCTCTCTTATGCATTCCGTCGTGCGGCACGAACGATTTTCGCTCGCTAGCAGACGTTTAGAATTTCCGTTCAACGTCTCAGTCGCGGCCGCAGCCGGGCGCAATCACACAATTCTTCCTCTCTCTTTTCGGGCTGCCGAACAATCGGCAGACCGGCACCACCTAGTATTCCACATCTGGACGAGGAACAATAATGAAGGCCGATATGTCAGCGCATGATGTAACCGAAGCTGAAGAAGCAGCCGCAACTTCTGGAGGGTGGGTTCTCGAATTACTTGCAGCGGTTGTTGCAACAATGTTCGCAGCTGTAACTGCATGGGAGATAATGCGTTAGTGGCGGCTTTCGGGTCTGAGAACAATGGGTGGCGCACACTCCCCGTGCGTCGCTCATTAGTCGTTTGGAAGCGCTAATCATCATAAAAGCCGTGACACAACTATTATGACTGATGTCTTACTGCCTCCGGAGGTGCCGTCCGGGAAGTGGTGGGAATTTGGCGTGGCGCATTCTCCGGGAACATGAAGGTATCGTTTCAGGCGGCGAGGTCAATCGGCTGATTGCCAGGCTTTGCGGCGAGCGTCTGCCATCCATCGACCTTGCGCATATTGATCTGTCCGGAGGCGAGCAGCGCCCAGAACAGCATGGCTGCGGTGTCTGCTGACGGCAGCACGGTTTGCGTCTTGATCCTTCGCTTGAACTCTTCGTGCAGCCGTTCGATTGCATTGGTGGTGCGCACGCTGCGCCATTGGCTCGGCGGCAAACGCGTGAAGGTGAACAAGCGTTCTCCTGCCTCCTCCAGGCTGTCGGCGACGGCGCGATGCTTGAGCCTCCATTTGTGGATGAAGGCTTTGCGGCGCGCCTCGATCTCCTCAGGCGTCGTCGCGTAGATCATGTCGTTGTAATCCGCAGTGATCTCGTCATGCAGCCGCTCGGGGGCATGTGCGAACAGGTTCCTGTGCTTGTGGACCGTGCAGCGCTGGACCGGCACGCCGTCCCAGACGGAGGCGATGGCCTTGTCGAGCCCCGGCGCGCCATCGACGATGAGGAATTCCGGACGCCGCAGCCCGCGATTGATGAGGTCAGCGAGGACAGTGCGCCAGGCCTCGGCGCTCTCGCCGCCCATGCTCTTGATCGCGAGCAGCACCTTCTGGCCGTCCTCGCGCACGCCGAGAACGACCAGCAGCGAGATGGAGGTCGCCTTGCGGTCGAGCCGCACGCGCACCACGGTGCCGTCGAGGATCAGGCGCACGATCGGCTCCCCGGTCAGCGAGCGGGTGTGCCAGGCGTCCCAGTCGCTCTTCACCTTGCGCCAGGTCCGGCTCACCGTGTCCTTGCCGACCGTCCCGCCGAACAAGGCCGCGAGCGCACGGCGCACCCGCCGCGTGTTGGTGCCGGCGAGATACGTGCTCGCGATCAGCGCGTCGGCGGCGAGTGTGCGGCGCTGATAGGCCCGCAGCGTCTGGCTCTTCCATTCGGTCGTCTTGCCATCGGCAGTGGTCAGACGGGCGCGCGGCACCGCGATCTCGATCGGTCCGAACGTGCCGGTCAGCGATCGCGTCCGGCTGCCGTGGCTCCCCGCGGAGCAGTTCTTCGATGAACTCACGCGATCGCGCCCGCACTTCGGCCTCAAGCGGATCAAACCAGTTGTCGAAAAGATCGCCGGCCATATCGGCCGCAGACTGCAAAGAATCAGGCTTCGTGGTAATGCTCGTCATGGCGTGGTCTCCAGTCCGACGCTTCAACGCCGGATGATTCGAGGTTGATCACCCCGGAGACTACGCCACACTCAATTCCTACCAACCCCGCGACGGCACCCCTCCGGAAATGGTCAGCTACACTGCAGAGAGCATCCTGTCGCGAGAGTCAGGACGATCTTTGGCGATCTACAAGATCATTGTGTTGTCTGTCGTTGGGGCGTTGGTGTCGCTGCCAGTCATCACCGTGACGCTGTCTGTTCAAAGTGCCGGCACCATTCGTCCCGTCATCGAGAAGACTCCTCTGATCGCGCCCGTGTCCGGACGCATCTCTCGTGTTCTTGCCTTTGAGAACGATCTCGTTGCACAAGGCCGAGAAATCCTCGCTCTCGATGATAAGGTCATTGAGGAAAAGATCGGTGCGCTTTCAGGCGAAATCCGTGTGAAGAGCGATCGTGCCACTGACCTCCAGACCCTTATCTCTTCCGGCGCGCAGGCGGATGCCCCCATCCGCCTCCGGACCGAGTCCGCCACGGCCGAGCGGCTGCATTTTCTCAACTTGTTGCGGGAGAACCAATATGCCCGCAGCAATGCCGCATTAGAATTCAAACGTGCTCAGCGTCTCGTCTCGGTTGCTGCAGCACCCGCAAAGACGATCGACGAAACGGCTTTCGCTCTCCAGAGCCTCGAGGTGAAAGGCGAGATCCTCGCCTCGAGCAAATCCGCCGAATGGAATCAGCAGTTTTTCGATACTAACCTCCGCCTCCAGGAACTCACAGCCAGCTTGCATCAACTCGAGAACGAACGCGATCTGACCCGCATTCGCGCTCCCGTATCAGGCGCTCTCGAGCAATTCACCGGCCTCACCCCCGGCAGCTACGTCCAGGCGGGGCAAACTGTCGGTTGGGTCTCGCCCGACCGCGAACTGGTGGCGGAAATCTACGTTTCGCCCAAAGACATCAGCTTCGTGCAACCGGGCCAGGCGGTGCGGCTCCAGGTCGATGCATTCAACTACAATCAATGGGGTGTGATCGACGCGACAGTACTAGACGTGGCGCATGATTTCACCCTGCAGGACAAGAACCCGGTCTTCAAGGTCCGCTGCGCGCTCTCTCGCAGTTACCTCGAACTCACAAACGGGATCATTGGTCATCTGAGGAAAGGCATGACCGTGCGAGCCCGCTTCCTCGTGGCGGAGCGCACTCTCCTGCAGCTCCTCTACAGCGAGATCGACGAATGGCTCAACCCGCTCCTGGCGGCTCGCTAATTATCTATTTTCCAAAGAGCGAGTGAGCCGCCATGTCGGGTCAGATCATCAAATTCAAGCAGCGCGACATCACCGATTGCGGGGCTGCCAGCCTTGCTTCCGTTGCAGCCTTCTATGGTTACAAGTTGCCATTGTCTCGCATCCGCCAGTATGCTTCGACCGACCGATCGGGCACCACGGTCTCGGGTCTCCTGCAAGCGGCTCAAAAGCTGGGCTTCATTGCCAAGGGCGTCAAGGGTGGCTTCGACAGCTTGTACAAGATCCCCAAGCCCGCCATCGCGCATGTGATCGTCAAGGAAGTCCTGCACCACTTCGTAGTCGTCCAGGCGATCGATGCGAGGTGGGTCACCGTCATGGACCCGGCGTATGGCGAAATCCGCAAGCTGTCGCATGAAGAATTCAAGAGGCAATGGACTGGCGTCCTGGTGCTCCTGGTTCCGGCAGACACCTTCAAGCGCCGCGACGAGACCACCTCACCTCTTCTCCGCTTCGCCCGACTGCTTGCGTCACACAAAGCGGCGCTGACGCAGGCTCTCGTCGGCGCACTGGTAACAACCCTTCTTGGCCTCTCGACGGCCATTTATGTCCAGAAGATCGTCGATCACGTGATCACAGCGGGCAACCGCAATTTGCTAAATCTAATGAGCGTCGCGATGCTGCTGATCCTGGTGCCACAGATCTTAATCAATGTCCTCAGAAACCGGCTAGTCCTGCAGACAGGGCAGAAGATCGATGTCTGCTTGATCCTCGGCTACTACAATCACATCCTAAGCTTACCACAAAAGTTCTTCGATAGCATGCGCATGGGAGAAATCGTCTCCCGGATGAACGACGCGGTGAAAATCAGGAGCTTCCTGAACGATGTCTCCATCACCATTTTCGTCAATGTGCTAGTGATACTGTTCTCCTTCGGGCTGATGTTCATCTACTCGTGGAAGATCGCTGTGGTCGTGGCTATCTCCATCCCACTATACGTCTTAATCTATTGGACCATTAACCGGCTGAATAGGAAGCGCCAGCGCGCGATCATGGAGAATGCCGCCGATCTGGAAGCGCAATTGGTTGAATCGCTCGGAGCTGTTTCCACGATCAAGACATTCGGTGTGGAGAGCTTCGCTTGCCTTAGGATGGAAACTCGCTTCGTCAAGACCCTGCACTCGGTCTACAGCTCCGGCCTCATCTCGATCGTCGGAGACAATGCCTCGAGTTTCCTCTCAACTCTGTTCACAATCGTGCTAATGTGGTTTGGTACGACGCTTGTTCTGGATCAGGCCGTCACTCCGGGTGAATTACTCTCCTGCTACGCGCTGCTCGGCTATATCACCCGGCCTGTCGCCAACCTGATCCAAACCAACAGAATCGTTCAGGACGCCTTTATCGCCGCGGATCGCCTGTTCGAGATCTTCGACCTTGAGCCCGCACGCGGCGGCGGCATTGATGCCACCAAATCAGAGCTTGGTGATATCCGCCTGGAGAACGTCACGTTCCGCCATGGCGCACAGCCGAAGCTCTTTCAAGATCTCAGCGTCACCTTTCGTCGAGGCGAAATGACGGCCGTGGTGGGAGAAAGCGGCTCGGGCAAGAGCTCCCTTGCAGCGCTGCTGCAGAACGTCTACCCCCTCGAGAGTGGGCGCATTCGGATCGGGCCGTATGACCTCAAAGACCTCTCGACCGTATCCCTGCGTAAGGTTATTGCTGCAGTACCGCAAACGACGGACGTGTTCTCAGGCTCGGTGATCGAGAACATCGCGCTTGGCGAGTTCGAGCCGGAGATCGACAGGATCATGAAAATCTGCGATCACACCGGGCTGCGGGAGGTGATCGAGCATTGGTCCGGAGGCTTCCAGGCCTATCTGGGCGAAAACGGCGTACGGCTCTCTGGCGGCGAGAAGCAGCGTCTTTCGCTGGCCCGAGCTCTGTACCGGGATCCGGAGATCCTGATCCTTGACGAGCCGACCTCCTCTCTCGACTCCGTTGCCGAAGCCACTGTTCACCGGCTGATTGAGGATTTGCGCCGTGCCGGGAAGACCATCGTGGTCATCTCTCACCGACTCAGCACCATCTGTGGTGCCGACAAGATCGTCGTCTTAGATAAGGGGCGGATCGTTGCGGAGGGCAGGCATACTGATCTGCTGGGAGAAGGCGCTTACGCTCGCTTGTGGTGGACGCAAACCGGAGGCAGCTAAAGTTGTCGATGATGGCTGATCGGCAGAATGAACACACCATGTAATCGAACCCACACTCGCTTCGTACTAGAAAGCATCAAATGAAGAAACACGCTCTGCTCATTGCGCTTAGCGCCACCATTGCATCTCCGGCATTTGGCTGGGAAATCCACCAGTTCAAAAGCCGCCCGGAACGCACCGAGATCTTAGCAGAACTGCGCAGCGTTGGCGCGACGCTGTACGTCGGTTGCATCAACGGCGAGGCAAGGCCTGTCCTGGAGTTCGACATGCGCATTGGCTCGGCAGGGATTGACGTGAGCTACAGGCTAGACGATGGTCCGATAATACGGCGCAATGCTGGGGTAAGCCAGGACGGTCGCTATCTCTGGATTTGGCAATTGGACGCCAATGAAGCAGTCGAGCGCTTACGGAACGCAAGGCGACTTAGGGTCAGCCTACGCGACATCACGGTCGATTTTGACCTAAGCAAGGGACATCGTGAGCTACCTAAGTTCAGGTGCGCGCCCTTTCCTGTCTGAACACTCAAGCTCTGCGAATGTGGGCGACCTTAATCGGAGTAATGTTTTGAAGAGTTCAAATGGAGGAAACATGACGAGCTCGACCACGCGAATTCCACCGCGGCGTCGGGCTCCTTCATCGTGGCATCATCCTCTTCTCGCTTGCGATGGGCGGGTTTGCGATCGGACCCACCGACTTCGCACCTTGCGTTCGGAGAACGAGGCTTTGAGGCACAACAAGGGCATCATCTAATTCGAGAACGATAGCCTGCGCCGTCAGCTCGCCAAGGCGAACGCCGACCGCGACGACCTGAAGCGCAGGAGCGAGGCGATCAAGGGCCTGCTCGATCAGACCGGCGCGTCGCTGATGCACGGACCGGAGAGTTTAGGCGCCCACATTCGGCAAGAACGTGTTGAAAGCTGTCCTTACAAGACTCGCTCTTGGTGGCGCTTTTGGTCGCCGTGACGAACTTTATATGGAATCCAATGAGGGCGTCGCCGTCTCTGACCGAATCGGCCGCAAGTCCGGTTCTGCTAGCCATTGCCGGCCTTGCGTTAGTGACCGCTTATCCGGCATAGCACTGGCTGGTAAGCGCCCCTACGTTCGGCGAGATGCTCGTGCCGGCGATGATGTTCTCGTTTCTACTTCGGCATCTATAGCGGCACTATGCTGGGCGCTCCGGTCGAGATCGTGCCGAAGCATATGGGCACAACCTGCTTCTCCCTGGCCTTCACGCTCGCGTCCGCCTTGTTCGGCACCTTTACGCCACTGGCCTCGAATTGGCTGATCAACGGACCGATGACAAGGCTTACTCGCTTTTGGTTGATGTTCGCAGCCGTCCTCGGCATCATCGCGGCACTCACCGTCTATCCGGGTCCCTCAAGCCATCGAGAGTTGCGAAGCCGTCGCTGCCTGAGCGGCCCAACAGCGTTTTAGGCGTGCAAGCCACACCGCACTGGCCAGCGGTCCGAATCGCTGACCGGGCGGAGCATCGAGCTTCGGTGACATCGTGTGCTCCTTGTTCGGTGCCCCTGCCAGCATTCGTTGCCGGCAAAGGGCGGGAGTACGGCCGGACTACTTCATTAACGAAAGGTGCGCCTCGACAACGAGGGCTGTGTCCGATCTAGCTCTTTCACATGATCAGTAGTGATCTGCGCCTCCACCAGAACGATCACAAGAGTGGGTCCGCCAGATGATAAGCGTTTCCGCTATGCTCGCTTGATCCAGAGTCGAAATGAGAAAAACTCCGTCGCTCTGCATCTATGATCATCGAAGTGTAAAGTGCTCTAACCGCGCCGTATTCAGGTTAGAGGGCTTAAGATCATGGAGCTTCTTTCAGCTCGGCCAAATCTCAACCTCGCCTGCTTATTGAAGAGCCACGGCCATGCCAACAATGCCGAGCACGGTGGTTGTGATGGCAGCTGAACAGGCAAACATATTCGTAGCTGTTCGCTCCTCTTCGCTTCCCATTCAAGCGACGATGAATTGCCCGATCATACGCTCCAGCAATTCAGCAGAACAGCCAAACAGCTCCCGAATAACCCCGACGGTCGGTCAAAATCCCCCGGGTGAGGTCACCTCAAACTCCCCCACCTGATTCCGCCTGGCTGGGCGGCTGATCGGCCGCAAAGCGCGTAGCAGGACGTTTATTTTCGCCCCCTTTAGGGAAGAGGGGACCGGGAGTTGAACGTCTTGAAGCCGCATCTGCAAAGCACCGTATTTACGTTACTTGAGCGCCAGACGAGCCAACGAGAGATCCAGCGGCTGACGGGGATCGACCGCAAGACGATCCGGCGCTACCAGGCGATTTTCGTGTCCCGGCGAGCGGCGAAGGCAAATTCCCCCGGGGTGACCGCCGGCTCCGAGGCCGCGGATGGCCAAACTCCCCCACCTCCGCGACCGCCGGCTATCGGCATGAAGGTGGCCGCCAAGACGTTTGATTTCGCCCGCTCAGCCTGTGAACCGCATCGGGAATGGATCGAGCAGCAGGTCCGTCTGAAGCGCAATGCGCAGGCGATCTACCAGGATCTGGTTGATCAGCTCGGCTTCACTGCCAGCTACGAGAGCGTCAAGCGTTTCGTGCGCGCCTTGCGCCACATCGATCCCAAACAGTTTGACCGTCTCGAGTTTGCCCCCGGCGAGGAAGCCCAGGTCGATTATGGCGAAGGCGCGCTGACCCGTGATCCGAAGAGCGGTCGTTACCGCCGGCCGCGCCTGTTCGTGATGACCCTGCGCTACTCGCGGCGTAGCTTCCGGCGGGTGGTCTGGAAGTCGAGCCAGCAGATCTGGGCACAGCTCCACGAAGGGGCTTTTCGATATTTTGGCGGCGCCGTCGGCTATGTCGTGCTCGATAATCTGAAGGAAGGCGTCGTCACGCCCGACCTTTACGAGCCCGAGCTCAACCGGCTCTACGGCGCGGTGCTCGCGCATTACGGCGTCGTCGCCGATCCGGCACGGGTGCGGGACCCGAACCGCAAGGGGACCGTGGAGAACGCGATCCAGCACACCCAGGGCACCGCGCTCGCCGGGCGGCGCTTCGAGTCACTCGAGGCTCAGAACAGCTTTCTGGAGCACTGGGAGACGAACTGGGCTTCCAAGCGCATCCATGGCAGCATGAGGCGTCAGGTCGAGGCCATGTTCCAGGAGGAGAAGCCGCATCTGCGGCCATTGCCCGCGACCGGCTTCCGTTACTTCTCCGAGCTCGTGCGTACCGTCTACGACGACACCACCGTGCGGGTGGATCACAGCGACTATGCCGCGCGCCCCGCGCCGATCGGCAGCCAGGTCGTGGTACGCCTTTACGAGACCACGATCGAGATCCGCGACCGCAGCACCCAGGCGCTGCTGCGCGTTCATGCCCGCGCCGCACGGCCGGGTTCGCTCAAACTGCCGCACAACGAGCGCCCGTTCAATCCATCTCGTCAGACCGCCTTCCTGCTGGCAAGCGCCGGCGACATCGGACCGCAAGCGAAGGCGCTCTGTCAGCACCTGTTCGACACCGAAGGTCGCGTTGGACAACGCGCGATGTGGGGCATTGTCGGACTTGCGAAGAAGTATCCCGCCCGGCTCGTCGAGCAAGCCTGCGATCACGCGATGCGTCATCACATCCATCGCTACAAACAGGTGCGCGCCATCCTTGAGCGATTGTTCGAGCGGGCGCTCGAGCGCGTCGATCAGGCACCACAACTCACGCTGTCTCTGACGCAGGATCATCCACTGATCCGTCCCGCAGACGAATACGGCGAACTCTTTCGCCTCGGCGCCCAGAACCGTGCCAGCATCGAGCGCCGGCCTGGCAACAACGGCAATGATCAGCCCGCACCAAACCGCGCTCGCGTCGTCTCCGCAATCCCGGCCAGCTCCGACGACGCGAGCGCTCCCGCCGCGACCTTGATTGCCGATCAACTCTGCCTTTCAACTTCCACAGGAGATCATTCGGAATGACCATGACCTTGCCAGAAATCCATCGCTGCCTACGACAGTTGCGGTTGTCGGGCATACGCGACACTCTCGAGACCCGCGTCCTGCAGGCCCAGGGCGCCAGCCAACCGTTCCTCGAGACCTTCTGCCTGCTCCTGCAGGACGAACTCGATCGTCGTCAGTCCCGTCTCATCGCTCGCCGCTACCAGCAATCCGGGCTTGAAGAGAAGCTCACGCTCGCGGAGTTCGACTGGTCTTTCAATCCCAAACTGCCGCGTCAGGCCTGCTTCCAGCTGCATGCGCTGAAGTTTGTCGCGGTCGGTGAAAACGCTCTGTTCATTGGCAAGCCCGGCACCGGAAAATCGCACGTGGCCAAGGCCGTCGCCTACCAGGCCATCCTGCAAGGCCACAAGGTCCAGTATCTTGAGGCCGATGACTTCTTCAACCGTTACGCCCTCAGCCCGCCGCTCAGCGCGAAGCTCGACTGCGGAGCATCTCTGACTGCGATCTGCTTGTGCTTGACGATCTGTTCCTCGCTCGCACCATCCCCGACGAAGCCGGCACTTTGCTGCAGACTCTGATCCATCAACGCTACAAGTTGCACCGCAGCGTCATCGTCACGTCCAATCGCGTCGTGCAGGATTGGGGCGCTTATCTCCGCGACAACACCATGAGCACGACGATCCTTGACCGCCTCATGCACCATTGTCATCTGCTTGAGTTCGACGGCCGCAGCTACCGCCTCAAGGAAGCCGCCGAAGCCCTTGCACGCAAAACCCAGTCAACCTAAAAGCCTCTTGTCCTGCTCCACAAGTGGGGGAGTTTGCGCGACCACAGGTGGGGGAATTTGAAGTGACCGTCCGGGAATAAGGACATTGACCATATCTGGCGAAGACTTGGGCTAAACATCTTTTTAGCTTCACCAGCCGAAACGGCGCAACGGAGGGAGCGGGATTGGAGTGCGCCGGCCAGATGGATCGAACCAATGAAGGTCCTTGTTAGGCGCCATAGCAGCTGCCCAATCGTCACCGAAACTTGAATAGCTCGCCATAGCCGCCGTGTCGCTGGGCTCCATTCGATGTCACGGGCGGCTCGCTGATGAGCCAGCCGGGCCGCATTCGACGCGACCGTCAACGGTAGTCTCGGCATGGTGTTCGACTCGTAGTGGCGCGGCAACAGCTTTCAGCAGGAGCGACTAACTGCAGTAACGGGCTCTCGTCGGGCCGCCCCTTGATGTAGGCAGGTGGGACGTCGGCCAAATAACGGGCTATAGAACAGCTAGTCCTTTACGCGCATCGAATGCTCGAAGTTCACATTTCTGGCTCCCATGTTTTCGCTTGAGCTAGTGCTGATTCAGCGCCAGGCGCGCGGTAAGCGGAAGCCATTGCCGAAGATTCCGGTCCATGACCACACATCGCCAAAGGATTTTGAGTCCGACTGCTCCTCCCCCGCCTTTGGCCTGCCACCGATGCGCGCGAAGTTCAGGATTGCCTTCGAGACGAGCTGCGGATGGGTGAGGAGAAAGTTGTCCGGCTGGGTGTGCATCAGCGCCGGCATATCCTTGTACTTTTTCAGATCCTCATACGACTCATTCAGCATCTTCTTGTATAGTGAGAAACTATTCGACGTGCTGCGACCGCCGCGCGACTTCACACGGAAGATCGCTTCCGCGGCAATTCGTCCAGAGATCATCGCAACGTTCAGAGGCCCACGATGGCTGGTATTATTGAGTTCGGCGGCATCCCCGACCACCACCCATCCCTTGCCGCGGAGCTGGGGTATGGTGTTGTAGCCGCGTTTCGCGATGAGGTGCGCGGAATATTCCTTGAGCTCTGAGCCGTTGATTAGCGGCACCACCGACGGATGACGCTTGAAGCGATTGAGTAGCCCGTAAGGCGTTTCGCCCGTTCGCTGGAGATCGGAGACGAGGCAGCCGATGCCGAGTGAGATGCACTCCCTATTCGCATAGATGAAACCCATGCCGGTCATGCCGCGCGAGATGGAGCCGGCGGCCTCGATCACGATCCCTTCGTCGCGCTTGAGATTGAAACGGGCTTCGATGGTCTCGCGCGGCAAAAGGTGCATTTCCTTGACCTGCAGCGCAACCTGGTCGGGCGTCGGCCGCTCGCGCAAGCCCGCACACGTCCCGAGCAAGCCATTGACGCCCTCGGCGAGCACAACTACATCGGCGTGGATTATGCCGTCCTGGCGGTCGGTACGCACACCAATGACGCGGCCGCGGCGGTTCTGCGCCAGCTCCGTAACTGTAGTCTGGTACAAGATGGTGGCGCCGGCCTCCCTCACCTTCCGGGAGAACCATTTATCGAATAGGGCGCGGATAACGATATACCGGTTCGGTCGCTCGTCGTTGCAGTCGTTGAAACGGTAGCGCAGTCCGACATGGGAGCGCCTATCCATTAACCAAAAGCGCTGCTCGACAAGGCGGCGCTCGAGCGGCGCGTCCTCGCGGAAATCGGGGGTCAGCTGTTCCACGATGTCCGCATCGAGGATGGCAGTCTGCACGTTCTTTGATCCGGAATATTCGCCGCGCTCGAGCTGCAGCACCTTCATGCCACGCTTGGCCATGGTCAGCGCCGCCGCGTTGCCGGCGATTCCGGCGCCAACCACGATGGCATCGAACCTCTCTTCGATCACGGGGCCTCTCTTTTGTTCAGTGGCGCATGTTCTCAAAATGTCCGCTCGCCTGCTACGCGGTCGCGTGAATGCGGCGACCGCCGGAGGCGGCGAGATCAAGGCCCAAGATCGTGGCTCCCAACAGCAGGATCTCCGGCTTGTGGGTGTTGACAAGATCGGCCAACGCCATGCTGTAGGACTGGTTGCGGTAATCTGCGAGCATGTTGTCGGCGACGAGATGGACAAGGTCCTCGGCGTAGGAGAAGAATTCGACCGCGGCGCTGCGTGTCGCCTCGCCCTCCGGACCGATCTCGACCGCCGCGAGAACAACCTCCAGTTTTTCGGCAAGCTTGCTGCTCTCCCCCATCAGCTTCCAGGAGATTGGATGCACCTCCCCGCGCTCCTGTTCGATGAAGACCAGACATGCTTGTCAGCGTTGAATGCCCCGGCAGCGCCTTCTTGGCGGCGTGCCGTTGCGCAGGCAACGCGGGAGCTCTTATCACGTCGCTCATCGCCAAGACCCTTCAGATCAGGCATCGCGGGCTAGCGCCGCAAGGTCGGTTTCAAGCTTGGGCTGGTGCTTGAAGATGGCGTCGATCAATGCTTGCGCCGGCTGCTCGGCGGCCTCTACCAGCACCGCCTTCTCAGCGCGCGCGGACGGCGCGAAGACACGCTTGACGATGGTCGGCGAGCCCTTGAGACCGCATTTGGAGATGTCCTCGACACCGGCCTCCTGCGCACTCCATTTCACGATCGGCGTCCGGGCGGCACGCAATGCATCGGCCATGGCGCCGCGGCGAATCTGGTTGGTTGCCTCCAGCATGGTGATGAGACACGGCAGCCTGGTGCGAAGGACCTGGACGCCACCTTCGGAGCGCCGTTCCGTTTCAATTGTGCGTGCGGTGAGATCCAGGGCCCTGATCTTTGCGACGTAGGTAAGCTGCAGCACACCGAGCCGCTTCGCGACGCCGGGCCCAACCTGCGCGGTGTCGCCGTCGATGGTCTGCTTACCGGTGAAGATGAGGTCCGGCGGGCCATATTCCTTGCCGATTTTGCGGATGGCGGTCGCCAGCGCGTAAGTCGTTGCCAGCGTATCGGCGCCCGCAAAGCAGCGGTCGGTGAGCAGTACGGCGCGATCGGCGCCAAAGGTCAGCGCTTTGCGTAATGAGTCCTCGGCTGATGACGGCCCCATTGTAAGGACGGTGATCTCGCCGCCGAACTTATCGCGCAGCTCCAACGCGGCCTCGAGCGCGAAGAGGTCGTATGGATTAATGATGGTCGGCACGCCCTGACGCATGATCGTGTTGGTCACGGGGTGCACGCGGATCTGCGCGGAGTCGGGAACCTGCTTGATGCAGACGACGTTGTGCATGTGCTTCTCCAGACGTTGCAACGGCTGGCGAAGAGAACAGCAAGTGTCGTACCATTGCGCGAATTTCAAAATCAGGTGGCAATACAATAGCTTTTGGGAAGCGTCATGTCACTGTAGCCTGACGTCCGCCGGCGGAATTGCGACATTCGTCGTGACTACGACAGCCCGGTTCGCGCGGCGTGATTTGTCGTTGATCTGGATCAAGGAGAGCGGCTCAAAACGGGATGCGCTTTGCTCGAGTCGATCCATACGGGATCCCGAGTCTCCGCAGCGGCCGCTGCGCTCACGAGAGAGCGTAAGCCCTGAGCCGACTTGCACTGGACGATGCTTCGCATCGCCAGGGGCAAGACCAGCGCCGCAATAAGCTTGCGGCGCCTGCGACCGCTTGGCACACGGCGGTCCCTTCGCGCGCAGGCCCGCATCGCGCAGCGGTCGCTGCATATGACGCCGGGCAAATTGAACGAGGTCGAACACCCGATGGTCTCGCTGACTATATCCGGCGTGAGCTAATGGTCGATGGCGACACGGCCAACGAATTCGCGATGACAGCGCCGCGTTCGCACGACCGTTTCGGGCATGGGACCGCCGGTGGTCGCGCGGGCTGATCTCGAGGATGACAAAATCGGGCCGACGCGGGGATCGCATCCGATCGTGATCGGGTCCAAGTCCGCGCCAAACCAACCAAGCCTCTATGTCTGTTTCTCCAGCTATTCGCCCCAACGGCGATGGTCACGGCCCCGACATACCCCAAGGCCGACACTCCTTTCACAAGCGCTTGATCTCGATGCCATATTTCCTCAGGGCGTAGCCAATCTGGCGCGGCGTAAGTCCAAGCAGGCGCGCCGCCTTTGCCTGCACCCAGCCGGATCTTTCCATGGCCGCGATGACACGCTCGCGATCTGTCATCTTAGCACCACCTACGAGGGCTGCGCCGACTGGCGCTAGCGGAGCCAGCTCGCTGCCGAAAGGCGAGAGCGATGTAGCAGCCTCGGCCGGCGATGTGGCCGGCTTGGCGGGCACTGGTACGATCGGCCGCGGCTGCAGCGCTATCTCGTCCGATCCGCTCTTCCACAGCATCGCGGAAAGGCACTGGCCGTGGCAGCAGGCAAAGTCGTCTCTCACGATCGATGGCCCCGGTGCCAGAGTCGCGGTCCGCTGCACGCAATTCTCAAGCTCGCGGACATTTCCCGGAAAACCGCAGTTCATCAGTACTTCAATCGCACTCGTATCGAAGGTGAGCGTACGGCCGTTCTCGCTGTTGAAATTCCTGAGAAACTTGGTGGCGAGGAGCGGGATATCACCGCGCCTTTCGCGCAACGGCGGCAGCAGCAAGGGAACCACGTTGATGCGATAATAGAGGTCGGCGCGGAACTCGTTCCTTGCCACCGCCTCTTCCAGGTTCTTATTCGTCGCGGCAATCACGCGAACATCGACCCTAATGGTCTGGTTGCCGCCGACGCGCTCGAATTCCTGCTCCTGCAGCACGCGCAGTAGCTTTGCCTGGAACGAGGCCGAGATCTCGCCGATCTCGTCCAGAAATAGCGTCCCCTTGTCGGCGAGCTCGAAGCGACCCTTGCGCGTACTGAACGCGCCGGTAAAGGCACCCTTCTCATGACCGAACAATTCGGATTCCAGTACCGTCTCAGTCAGCGCCGCGCAATTGAGTTTTATGAAGGGCCGCTTGGCGCGCGCCGACTGCTCGTGAATGGCCTTGGCGACCAGCTCCTTTCCGGTACCGGACTCGCCGCGCAACAGCATCGTGCTGTTTGATTTGGCTACGACCGCGATCTTCTCGAGCAGCTTGCGCAACGCCGGGCTGTCGCCAATAATCCCCTCGACATGAACCTTCTTGCGCTCCCGCGCAGGCTGCTTGAGCTCGGACAATTCCTTTTGCAGCCGGTCCTTCTCCGCCATCAATCGCTCGCGGTCACACGCGAACAGGCGATGGAGCTTCACTGTCTGCCCCACTAGATTGGCAATCATTGTGAGCAGCCGCACGTCGTAATCGAGCCGAACGCTCGACGCGTTGTCCAGGATGCGGTCGATCGTCAGCGTGCCCACGACATTCGCATCGATGCGAATGGGAACGCCGATGAACGACACTCGCATGTCGTCGGAGGCCCCGAGCACCTCCTTGTCCGCAGCACTAAAGGCCGGATGCACTGCTACGTTTTCGGCGACGAGCGGCTTGTCCGACGCCACGATCTCGTCGATTGCCTTCTGCGGCAGGCGCATCCGGTAGCGCTCGTCGCTGCCTTCGCTCCAGCCGGCGCCCACGGCAATATCCGGCACGCCATCATCGTGGAACAGAGAGACGATGCCGTGCCGCATCTGCACAAACGATTGCAGAAGATCGACGACGTTGGCCAGCGTGACTTCCAGCCGGCAGGGGGCGGTGAGTACTTTCGATATTTCGAAGATCCCGATAATCGCGCTCTCGTACAACGGCACATCAGGGACCGCGTCGTCCGTCTCGGAGTTTGAGTTAGGCCTTTCGCGTACGGAAGGGAGATGCAGCATGACGACGTCTCCGTTGTTATGACCATCCTCGCTGTCCTCCTGTTCGGATTTGCGAATATTGTGTTGCATGTCATCCTCGATCTCGCCGCCATTTTAGGATGACGCAAAAGATACCTTCTATTATGGCACAATGGTAAAACTTACAGCGCGTTGAGCGCGGCATGACGGTAAACTTACAGTGCTTTGACTTGCTTATTGTTCTCTGCTCTTCCGCACCTGTCGCTCGCATTCCGTGGGAACACGAATTCCATTGATGTAGATCAAATCAGCTGCGATTTGTTTGTTGCAGGTGCAGTCTATCACAGGTGTTGGCCGCCATTGATCGGCACCTCGGTGCCTGTGACATAACTTGCCGCATCCGAGCAAAGGAAGAAGATGACCTTCGCGACTTCTTCGGGTGTGCCAACTCGGCGCAGCGGAATATTTGGTACAAGGCGCGCTTCCGTGTTCGGCGACAAAATGTCTGTCTTGATCTCGCCGGGCGCGATCGCATTCACGCGAATGCCATGCGGTGCATAGTCGTGCGCCATCTCGCGCGTGAGACACGCGAGCGCAGCTTTCGATGTCGCATAGGCAGAGCCGGCAAACGGGTGCACCCGCGAGCCTGCGATTGAGGTCACGTTGACAATTGATCCGGTCGCTGCTTTCAGCTCATCAAACAGGCCTTGCGCGAGCAGGATCGGCGCCACCAGATTGAGGTGGAACACCCTCATCCAGGTTTCGACTGACGTCGTCAAGGACGTCAGCCGTGCGCCATTCGGCGTCTTCGGTGAAATGCCGGCATTGTTGACCAACGCGTGCAATGGCGCGCCCGCGAGGCGCTCCTTGACCTTGGCGATGGCGCGCGCCAGCATCCGATGGTTGCTGAGGTCGACTTGGACATGGTTGTCGGCTCCTGACTCCCACGGGCAGCGCCCGCCATCGAACGGTTGGCGCGCGCAAGAAATGATGCGCCAGCCCGCTTCCGAAAACAGCTTTCCGGTGGCATGACCAATGCCGCGCGACGCGCCGGTTAGCACCAACGTCTTCTGTTCTCCCTGCTGGATGCGGACTCTATCGGTGTGAAACGGACAGCCCACGTCGGTCGCGGACGGTGGACCGGCGACCGCTTCGTCGTTTCTCAGATCGAGACTCAAACGCGCCTCCCATTCTCTTGCCCTCGCCCGTGAACGCGGTGCAGGATTTGGGCCAGTGCGATGCAGAGGAAGCTCGCACGTTTTTGCGGCCCAATGTCGCGTTCGCAACAGCTTGTCGGGTTCCACACATCATGCGCGTTTGCTTTCGGACAGTAGCAAACGCTGGTGCACAAGCCGGTTTTCGAGTCTCGCATAACGTGCGCGGCACCCCCATTTGGCTCCGCTCTTGCTCCATGGCTCTACTGCGCGCTGGTTTATCGAAAAATATTTTCAATGCGGTCGGGCAAGGTCCGTCAGCTAAATTGCTGCGCATATCAGAACCGCCGGCGAATTCGCTTAGTTCGCTCTCACACCCTTCGATGCGCTGGAATGAGGTATTGCTGTTGAGCAATCCGCCCCTCCTCTACCGGCCACGTCATTCCAATTCATCATTTCGTGATCGAACTGGGTCTCACGACAGGTGGTAGCAAGCTCTCCCCTGCAGGCGTTTCTCGGCGGCCTATCGCCATCGCAGTCTTCTTGAGCGTGGCGATGGCTCACGGTCGGCTAGCTCGGCTTGCTGCTGCGGCGGCGGAGCTGCCAGGCAGGCACAGTTTCTCATCTCGATCGCGCAATCGACCGCGGCGACGGCCGAAACAGCGATTGACAGCCCTCGCATGAACGGCCGCTTCACAGCTCGAGGCCGCGATCCGCGAGCACCTTGTGCATTACCGCGCTCTTGATCTCGCGGGCGATCTCGTTGCGGATCTCGGCTCCGAGCACCCGCTCGGCATCGGCATCGTCTGTCAAGCCATTCTCGGCGAGCCGTCTATTCAGGCGGCTGTCGAACTCCTCTCCCATCGCATCGATGAGCCGCTCCTGCATCACCGCATGGTCACCGGGGGCGATGCGTCTCACCACGCTCTCCCAAGGTTGCCAGCGCCTTGCCAGATAGTCCCCGAATCCCGTCGCCTCCTGGTCCCGCACCGATGTCGCGGCCATGGCAACGTCGTCTTCTGTCACGTGAGAGATGTTCAAGAAGCGCATGTCTGGGGCGACGTGCCGCAGCTCCAGGGGGTCGCGCAGCTGGGTCTGGTAGGCAAGATAGACCTCGATGTCGTCGATGTCGGCGTCCGGGTCGGCACGGCGGAGCGAGTTGACCGTCTCGCGCGCGATCCCGTCCAGCGCCTCCAAGCGGAACATCACACGGCCGTGTTGGAGCAATTCGTCGAGCCGCCCGTCATAGGCTCCGTCCTCGACATCAGCGTTCAGGCGTGCGGTCTGCATGCCGTTCCAGGCCAAAGTGATGCGATCCTCGCAGCTGTCGCTCGCTCCTAAAGCCTGCTCGAAATAGTGCTCGCGCAATCGCGGCCTGGCCGCCGCTTGCCGCAGATCCTCGGCCACCGCCTGCCGGAACGCCTCGTTGCCATAGTTCACCGTGCCACGGAGCCTGTCGAGGAAGCGTGCGTAGTCCTGGGCACCTGGCTCTTCGGCGAAGCGCTGCCAGGCGGCCACCGTGCCAGTATCGCCCTCGAGCCAGTGCGCGACAACCTCGTGCAGAGGCCGCGGCTCGACTTCCACCGCTTCCTCGGCCATAGACAAAAAGATCTGCGGGCCGGCATAGTCCCCGGCATGCATGGCTGTCGCCAGGTTGGTCAGTATCCCCTCGGGCAGCGGATTATTATCCAGATCAACGCTGGACTCACGGCCCAGCTGCGTCAGCAGGGTCTCTGGCACGCTGGTCAGCTGGTTGTTGCTGGCGCCGAGCCATAGGAGCTCGGCGGGGACCATCTCGGGCAGGCTCGTCAGCTGGTTGTGGGTAACGCTGAGCCATTCGAGCTCGGCCGGGAGGGGCTCGGGCAGATTGGTCAGCTGATTGTAGTCGACGTTCAGGCGCTGGAGCCCGGCTGGAAGGTCGGGCAGACTGGTCAGCTGATTGTTGTCGACGTTCAGGCGCCGGAGCCCGGGCGGCAGGTCTGCGGGCAGGCTGGTCAGCCCGTTGCTGCTGGCGTAGAGCCGCCGGAGCCCGGCTGGAAGGTCGGGCAAGCTGGTCAGCCGATTGTTGCTGGCGTACAGCCGTTGGAGATCGGCTGGAAGGTCGGGCAGGCTGGTCAGCTGATTGTTGTCGACGTTCAGGCGCCGGAGCTCGGGCGGGAGGGGAGCGGACAAGGCGGTCAGGGACAGGGACGACAGATCCAGCGGCTCATCGACATCGCCTGCATCCCGCCAAGCCCTCGTTCGACTTACTGCCTCTTGCCGATCCTCGTCTTCGCCCTGCCCCTCTTCGGCAGCCCGGCCCACCAGGACCTGGTCCTGCGACGAGGCGGGGTCGGCGGCGGACGCCTCCGCCTCCGTCAAGGCTTCGACCCACTGCGCCGCGGCCGGGAACCCTGGTTCGGAGGTTTCGGATTCGGAAGTCTCGGAAGGAGTGCCAGCGCCAAGCTGGGCCCGTTCTGCATTCATCGATGCCGTCTCTTCGGTAGCCAAGTGAAGGGAATGCGCCGGAGCGGTGCTTCTCGAAGTCGGTAGCTCTCACCATGGATGGTGATCACCGACCGACGAAGCAGGCGATCACGGAGCGCGGTTAACACGCTGCGCCATTCGCCCACAGGGCAGTTGCAGCAAGACCAGTACGTCGGGACGGAATCTACGGTTAACGAAAGGGTTTAGGGTTGTTTCGTTAAAGCAATACATCCCCTTCTCCTCTGCAGCAGATCAAGCCGGACTTCTCAGTCCAGATAGACAGTATCTCAATGCTATAAGACTTAGCTGTCCATAAACTGACGAGTCTCGGAAGACTCATAATGCGTCGATGGAAGCCCATCGACGTCTCTCGAAGCTGCAGCGTCAGTGGGGTCCACTGAAGAAAAACTGGCGACGATCTGGCGTTCGGGACGCCTTTCGCGTAAAATCCGCGCACACTCGTCGTCTTGGCTACAGCCTGCTCCGCAGACAGCTCGTCTTCAGTGGCGCCAATTTCCAGCTCTTCGAAGGTCAGCGCGCCAACTGGGTCGATCAGCCGCGATGATCGCTCCGATCGATGGCCGTAGATCTGGCGCTGGAGCTTGGCGATCCTAAGCTTCTGCTGGGCGATCAGAGCTTCGTCTTCCGAGGCTTTTGCACGGGCAAACGCGAGCGGCGCCCAATACCTTCACCAGCATTCGAATATGACCTCAAAGCTAGGAGCCTGTCCCTATAATGGACTTAGGATTAAGCGAAGCGGGTTCTGAAGCTTTTTTTGGGGAGACAGGTTCTCCTCAGCGTGCGGCGGCGAGTTTTGCGAGGTTGTGGGCGATGCAGATCATGGCCCATTCGGCTTTGACCTTGTCGATGCTGCGCAGGAGGAACTGGCGGAAGCCTCTTGCCTGCTTGATCTGACCGAAGACGGGCTCGGCGATCTGTTTTCGCAATCGATATCGGCTTCGATAGCCTGCGCGCTTGAGCTTTGTGCTCATTCTGGCGACGAGCGTGCCGGATTTGAGCTTTCTTTTTGTCGTGGCCGCCTTGGTGCCGTGCTTTTGCCGTCCGGTGGCGACGTACCCTCGATCCGGCGTCGAATGAGCGTGCGAAGATTGGCTTGCGAGCAATAGCCTGCATCGGCCGACGCTTCATCCGGGTTCTTCCCGAGATTGGCTTTGATGGCATCGAGCAATGGCGCAAGCTGCGCCTGATCGCTTGGCGAGTTGGTCAGCGTGTGCGCCACGATGATCTGATGGGCGCCATCGACGGCGGCCTGTGCGTTGTAGCCCTGGATGAAGCCGTTTTTGGTCGGCATCACGCGGCTGTCGGGATCGGTGAAGTTGCGCTGCGCCTTGTCGCTCGGCTCTGCCGTGACGGGCTTGGACTTGCGTCCCGGCCGGCCCTTGCCGCCGTCGCCGGAGCGGTCGTCGCCCGGCTTCGAGGCCGCTTTGGCTTTGGCTTCAGCTTCCAGCGCAGCCTTGGCGGTCCGGATCTTCTCCAGCCGCTTCTCTTTGTTGGCCATCCACTCGGGCATTTCGTCGCCACGCTTCGAGGCTCCGAGCTGACGATCCTCAGCCTTGTCGGCTTGGGCGGCCTGGGCCAGCCAGCCCTCGACCTCCGCCGCAAGCCTCGGCTCGGCCTCTTTCATCCGGCCATAGCTCATCGCCTTGTTGATCCCGGCATTGGCCTTGATCTTGGTGCCGTCGAGCGCCACGTGGCCAAGCTTCACGAGCCCCGCCGCGCGACACAGCGCAAGAACCTGCCGGAACAATCCGGAGAGCGCAGCCAAATGCCGCTTGCGGAACTCGCTGATCGTGCGGAAGTCCGGACGCTGCATCCCCGTTACAGCCGCAAAATCCAGCCGCTCCTCGCAGCCCCGTGCGATCTTGCGCGACGAGTAGATCCCCTGGCTGTACGCATAAAGCAGCAGCGCTACCATCATGCCAGGATGATAGGGCGGAAAGCCGCGCTCCTCGTCGTAGACATCCATGATCCGCGACAGGTCCAAGCCGGTGCGAACCGTGTCCCGCACAAAGTGGGCCGTGTGCCCGGAAGGCACCAAATCCTGGATCGATGGCGGCAGCAGCCAAACCTGATCAACGTCCCAAGGACGAAATGTCTTGCTCATCCACCGTTTGAATCACGACGCTTGTTCTTCGTCGAGAAAAATCCGATTACTCGGACAGGCTCCTAGACTTAAAGTTCACATCCTCAGAAAGACGACCGAACTTCACAAAGCGGCCGCCACCGAAGGGATACATCGAGCGCGACGAGCAGATTTAGAAGATCGAGGCCCTGAACGCATGATCCGGACTTATCCGGCGTTGATGCATTCCATCAAAACAATCGATTTTACCAAGTGGAAGAAACGGATAGCAAGAAATCAACTGGAGGAATTGAATTCAGGCATCCAAAATGGCTATCGATCTTCACCATGGCTCTGAGAAGATTTCTCAGGTGCAGGGGCGAGCATCAACCGAGGCGCATGCCCATTGCGGCCACCTTCTCCGGCGGCCGCGCAAGCTGCACCGCGCCGGCTCAACGCTACAAGCGTCCCCCCGCGTCGCGTAAGCGCTTACCAACGATAAACCTCCGTATAGCTTTTCTAACATTTTTTGTATCACCCGCCTATCTACGTACAATTGAACCAACTCTCGACTTCGCCTTTGCTTTGCGAGCAATCGGGAGCTGCCGATTGCAGGCGCAAATGCTTCTGCGATCCGGCCAAATGGATCGAATTCCATAGCTCTCAGATCATGCAGAAGATGCAGGCGAAAGTCCTCCTCATGTCACGATGCTGCGCACGCGGTCACATATGGAACAGCACGGCTGCCGTTATTTCTTTCAACCAGACAAAGGGAGGTCTCGGGCGGCCGCTCGCTTTGACCAGGCATAAGGGGTTGGAATCATGAGCCGAGATGCCAACGATTTGCCTGCGGTCTGCTTTCTCCTCGGCCTCCCCCGGTCGGGGACGACGCTGCTGTCGCATTTGCTCCAGCAGCACCCAGACATTGTGGCGCCGCCTGAGCCCTGGTTGATGCTGGCACTTGAGGCATTTGGCACGGTGGATCACCGTCACCCAGCGGGGGCATCACTGATTCAGGACGCAACATCCGATTTTTCGGGCCGAATCGATCGTACTATCGTCAGTCGCGCTTTTGCTGATGCGGCTTACGGCCAATATTTGGCAGCAGCGGGCAAGCGTACTTTCGTAGACAAGACGCCGCGTTATTGGATGGTCCTCGATTTTTTGGATTCTCTCTATCCAGAAGCGCCACACATCCTTCTATTGCGTAATCCCTACGCTGTTGCCGCTTCACTGAAATCGACATGGGGCATCCCGCTCGTGCCAGAAAGCTGGCCGCCCGCCAGCCTATCTGATCTCTCCAATCTAGTGCTCATTCTGCCTCCCGACATCGCATCTTCTCTCGCCGATCTCGTTCTGGGCCTACCTGCGCTCGCCGCGCACCGCAGTCGGCGGCAGACGCAGGTGGTGCGGTACGAACTTTTGGTGGCGGACCCCGACGAGGAAATCCCGCGCGTGATCGCTGGCCTCGGCTACGATCCAACGGGCATTACATCGGCGACGATGGAGCAGCCGGAATATCTTCGGTCCAGTCGCTTCGGGGATCGAAAAATCCTCGAGAGAAAGGCAGTCGATGATCGCTCAGTCTACACTTTGCAAACCGAACTGAGCATTCAAGAGATGCAAGCAATAACGGATGCAATCGGCGCCGAGCTTTTGATTGAGCTCGGTTATGAGCAGGAACTTCGGCACGTTCAGCAAGCTGGGATCGTGGACAGAGGTCGGGCCGTAACCGAACAATATCGTCAGGTA
Source organism: Bradyrhizobium sp. sBnM-33 (assembly GCF_032917945.1). Taxonomy (NCBI): domain Bacteria; kingdom Pseudomonadati; phylum Pseudomonadota; class Alphaproteobacteria; order Hyphomicrobiales; family Nitrobacteraceae; genus Bradyrhizobium; species Bradyrhizobium sp. sBnM-33. The sequence continues at coordinate 2,602,247 of NZ_CP136624.1, read as the reverse complement.
TTTCAAACCTGCTGGGATTTGCAACGCGCCCAGCGAGGACCTGGTGCGGCATCTGGCGGAAACGGTGCGCCAAACAGTATTGTCTGGCAAGCTGAAGAGAACTCCTCCTCGGCTTTCGACCCCTCCATGGTTCGGAACGGCAACATCTAGCCGAGCCCAACATGGAGGAGAATTTGCGCTTGGCGAATTCGATAGCGGCTAAGTTCGAACAGGCGCTCACGCTGTCCGAGGCCGATCGAGCCGCTGGATGCGGCCATCGAGACGTTGCGGGCGGCAAACGTATGGCTTTATCCGAGGGCAAGACCAGCGGGCGGAAGGCATTCAGCTACGAGCGGTTTGGAGCAGCGCGTTCCCCTTGCGGGCGATCCGCGAACTGATTGAGGCAGCGCTGAAGGACCTGTCGCGAGACTTCCGGAGGCTTTACGCCGGGAAGCCGCTGGTCGATCCCGCCCGAGCGGCTCTTTGCGGGCTCTGCTGCTGGAAGCGTTCTGTTCTACACGGTGCGATCTGAGCGGCAGTTGATCGAGCAGCTCGACCACAATCTTTTGTTCCGCTAATTTGTCGGACTGTCGATCGATGGTTCGGTATGGGATGCCACCGTGTTCTACAAGAACCGTGATCGGCTGCTCGATCGCGATAGTGCGACGACGTTCTTTGTCGCAGTTTCTGAACCTTACGAAAAACGACATCCGACAGGACGAACGGCGATGCTGCGCAAATGCGAAGCGCGCGCCGATATGATCGACGAGGGTGCGGGTTGCAAGTTTCATAAAGCCAGGAGATGTTCGGAGGATTCATCAATCAAGATCAAACGACTCGGATCGTTCAAATCGAACTCAATAACGCGTGGCGCGAAGACGCGGGCATAGCGGGTGAAGGCGCTAGTCGGCGGAAAGCGAATCACAGTATCGCATCGCCCGAGGAGATACATCTCGATGAGGGCGGAGATCCCGCCGTCGACTCCCAGTGCTGCACCATGTAATGGCCCGGCCTGATCCGCCTGGAAGCGTTTTGGGATCGTGAAAAGATCGGGAAACACACCCGACAGCTTGTCAAGCACCTGCGCGCTGTCCGTACACAACAATACCCTCACAGGTCCTGGATGTGGTAACGCTTTGGCCGTATCAATGGCAGTGCATACCTGCCGCAAGGCGAGCTCCGCATCGGCCCAGTAGGGCGTGTGCCCCATTATATCTTCGCCGTTGCCGTGCCGAACATGAACCCCGATTATATTGCGCCCTTCAAAGTGCTCTTGATATAGGGCGTCAATCCGAGCTTGAATTTCGGGCCTTGGTTTGATGCTCCGGAATATTTGTCGTTCGGCATCCTGATCGCAACGCCACATCAAACAAGCATCACACACCACGGTGTTGGCTTCACTATCTTGTTCGGCTTGGAAAAGCTCACTCAGCTCATCACGTTCTCGGAAAATCTGTTCATCTGGGCGGTAAACGCAGTCGATCGATGGCTTATTCCACCATGACGGGAAGAAAGGACCCGGGAATGAGAGCTGGTTGATCTCGTCATCGCAGATGACCCGTACGCCCGCGATGTCTTGAATTGGCTCGAAGAACACCGGAAAGGCGTTCGTGAAGGGTTGATTGAGATAACAGGAGCCACGCCAATCAATGGCTAGAGTCCGCCCCGTCCGCTGCGCATAGCGCCAGGCTGACGCCAGGGACCACAGGCAATCACCGAAACCAGTACGTCGTCGAGAAACAATGAACCGGCCGTTCATCGAGCCGCCAACAAACATTTGTGTTTCCTCGTTAAGGGAATACCGCCTGGATAAGGACGCCACGGAAACTCTACGTATGGCCTCGCCCGATGCTGTCGTCAGCGATCGTGATGTTAGCCAACTTGGCTGGTAGAACTTCATATGCCGCTACCATGGAGGAGCCGCGCGAAAATGTTGCCGTCGACATGCTTGATTTCAGTCGTATCCGCCTTGTTGCAACAGCTCCTCGAAGCCCTTTCTGGCATGTACCATGTCGAATAGAATTTCTGCTGCTGGGGCGCTTGCCGTCTTGCGCTGCCGCTATGGCGCAGCGCCCAAGACTACAAGCATGAGCCCAGCTACCGGGTATGCCGCCTTCAGGGGCCCAGCTGCCCCCGCATTTGGAGACATGCACACGGCCATATTCGTGGTGCTGTTATGCTTTCTCCAGCATTTGATCGCAGTCTTGATGCGCGCGAGCAGCATGTGAAGGATGCAGCCGAAGGCGACGGAGCTCCCATAATCCCCGCAGTTCCTTCACGACAGCTTCACGCCTAGCCCGATCGAAAGTAATTGTATCCAGGAGATCCCTGAGCACGGCTTCGCCCTCGATCTGCATCAGTAGATCGAACGCATCCTGTGAAATACGCACACTGTCACCGCTGGAGTGCGCCGTACGGATTTCGCACACCGTCTCCTGGCGATCTCGCGCTGTGTAAGCGCGAACCCGATAGAGGCCCGCATAAGGCGGCAATGAAACCGCAAGTGCAGTCCAATCCTCCAACGTTGCCGCCCTCTTCTTGACGAGGAACGGCCCGACCACAAGTCCATCCAGCTCCGTCGTCAGAAATGTGGTAATCGCGTCTGCAACCGAATCGACGATCGGCTCGGCATTGTTGTTAAAGGACGTATTGAGCAGAACTGGGATGCCAGTCCGCTTCTTGAACGAATTAATAACCTCCCAGTAGGCGGGATTTGTCTTGCGCGATACTGTTTGCAGTCGCGCAGTGCCGTCGACGTGCGTTATGGCGCCGAGCGCGCTTCGCTTGGAGTCGCGCACGCGAACTACAAAGTTCATGAAGGGAAATTCGCGCGTACCGTCGGGGAGGTCGAAAAATTCGCTCGCATCCTCGTCCAGCACTGATGGCGCGAACGGTCGATAGCCTTCGCGCTTTTTGACCATCGCGTTGATCCGGTCCTTGTTTGCGGCAGGCCGAGGATCGGCAAGAATGCTGCGATTGCCAAGCGCACGTGGCCCGAACTCCGAACGACCCTGCACCCAGCCGATCACGGCGCCGTTAGCCATCCAGTCGGCTGCGCTACCTGCCACGTCGTTACTGGCTTCGACGTCAAGGTGTCCACCCCATGCATCCAGTTCCTGCTGCACGGCGCTCTCGCTCCCGAGATCAGGACCCCAATAGACCTCCTGCAGCCGCTCACGTGGCGCGGGCCGGCCCAGCTCGTTAGACATCATTAGTGCAGCGCCTAATGCGCAGCCAGCGTCATGCGCCGCGGGTTGCACGAAGATGTGTTCGAAAAGCCCCGAATACAGCAGCTTACCGTTCATGGTGCAGTTGTGGGCTACCCCTCCAGCCAGGCACAACCGCTTCATACCGGTAGCCTCGCGATGATGCCGGAGAATGTGAAACACGATCCGCTCCAAGGCTTCCTGCAATGAAGCACTCACATCTCGATGCTGCTGCGTGAATGGCATTCCCTTTCTTCGGACCTGGATGCTCCGGCGCAGCGTCGGACCGATTCGGTCGAGGTAGACGCGGTAGCCACCGTTGTCTAACAGTTCGTAGAACTGCTCGAAGAGCTCGCGATGGGGAGCCGGATCCCCGTAGGGGGCAAGCCCCATGACTTTGTATTCATCGAATAAGCCGTAGCCGAGATACCGGATCGTCTCGAGATAAAATAGCCCTAGAGAATTATTCTCCGGGAAGGTCGCGAGTTGGGTAACCTCGGTTCCAGACCCCACAGCTAAGAGGCCGGAGAGAAAATCACCACCGCCATCGATCGCGAGGATTAGACTTTGCTCGAAGCCAGACATCGCAAAGGCGCTTACGGCGTGCGCCTGATGGTGACTTACGAAAGAGACACGCGACGGATCGACCTCGGTACCAAACTCCTGCGCTAGTAAGCCACGCATCAACAGTTTGGCATCCAAAGGAATGGAGAGGTCCGGCTGAGACCCGAACAGGCCTTCGAGCATAGCATTGCAATAGGCCTCGGTCGCGTAGAACGCGATACGATCGATATCGCTGAGCTGGATCCCTGCGGCTGCAAGGCAGTATTGTATCGAACGGCTTGGGAATTTGTTGGAGTGCTTAATCCGATTGAGGCGCTCCTCTTCAACGGCCGCTATCACGCGGCCGTCCCGGACGAGCACCGCAGCGCCATCGTGTAGAAATGTGTTCGAAAGCTCACGTGTATCTTCATAGACTTTGTCTAGTCCACCGCTCACTCCTAGACAGAACATCTCATTCTCCATTTATCGTGACACGAAGCCCAATTGACTGCCGAATTCGCGGTACTGCATCGCGTCTCTCCATCGCTTCTGCGGAATGTCGGGTTAACGCATCAGGCGCCGGCGAAACAGCGCGATCGAGAGGAAGAACGGCAGCACCGCGTACATGCACAGTGCACCGATATGCAGGCCGATGCCGCCGGCCGGGAGCCCAAGCATCACTGGGCGGATGAGGTCGACCGAATGTGCCAGCGGCAATAAGCCTGCCACGCGCTGAAATGCGCTGGGCATCTGGCTCACCGGAAAGACTGCGCCGCACAGGAACACCATGGGTGTGACGACGAGCGTCTGGTAAAACACGAAATAATCGTAGCTGGGCGCAAGGGATACGACGACCATCGCTAGGCTCGCGAAGACGAAGCCAGTGATTGCGATTGCTGGTATCGAATAGAGGATGGATGCCCACGCAGCGTAGCCCAGGGTCGCGGCAACCACTGCAATTGCCGTTCCGGCCAGAACGGCTTTGGTGGCTGCCCAAGCCAATTCACCGAGAACGATGTCGCCGAGCGTGAGCTGTGTGCACAGGATTGCTTCCCAAGTGCGCTGAGCACGCATGCGGGCGAACGCCGCATACATTGTTTCGAAGGTGGCGGCGGTCATGGCGCTAGTCGCGACCATCCCACCAGCCAGAAACGCGATGTATGAAGTGCCATCAATGAGTCCCACAATTATTCCAAGGCCAAAGCCGAGGCCAAACAGATTAGTCATGGGATCGGCGAGATTCCCGAGAACCGATGCAAGCGCGACTTTCCTCCACGCCAGAAAGTTGCGACGCCATACAGCGACCCAGTTGTATGCGTTGGCGGGCATGACGGCAGCGTAACCTTCACGCATCGTTCATCTCTCCATTTCCCGCCCGGTCAGCCGCAAAAACACATCCTCGAGATTCGCAGGACGCTGCAGAAGGCGTAGACCTGCGCGCCCGCGCAGCTGCACGAGTACCTGCTCTGGATCTGGCGCATAGCAAAAAAGCGTCTCGCCGCTCACTTCGATATGCCGCGCATACGGCCTGATCAGAGAAGATAGCTCGTGCGGATTGCCGCCGTAGATTTCGATCACTTGGCAACCGATCTGCTCATCGATCAACGCGCGAGGCTCGCCTTCTGCGATCTTGCGTCCTGCCTCAAGCACGCACAGCCGATCGCACAACCGCTCGGCCTCTTCCATGAAGTGGGTGGTCAAGAGAATCGTCTTGCCGCGCGCCAGCAGCAATCGCAGGCGTTCCCAGATTAGGTGGCGCGCGTGCGGATCTAGACCGGTGGTCGGCTCGTCCATCACCAGCAGATGTGGGTCGTTGATCAGCGCACGCGCCAGCGTCAGCCGCCGCTTCATGCCGCCGGATAGTTCGGCGACGCGAGCATCCGCCTTGCTCTCCAGGCGAGCGAACTCGAGCAGTTCTGGCACAACTGCTTCGACCTCGCGTGCGCTCATGTTGAAGTAGCGCCCAAATACCAGCAGGTTCTCGCGGACGGTGAATTCCAGTTCGAGATTGTCGAACTGCGGCACCACGCCGATGCGCGCGCGTGCCAGGCGGGCACGCGCCGGTACGGGCTCGCCGAGCACGGTCATCTTGCCGGTGTCCGGCGCTACCATGCCGAGAACCATACGCGCAATCGTGCTTTTTCCCGCCCCGTTTGGTCCGAGGAGGCCAAAGCACTCTCCCGACGCGACAGCAAAGGACAGCCCATCGACGACGATTTTGTCGCCATACGACTTCCTTACGCAGGTAAGGTCGATTGCTACGGTGGACATATGTTCATCTTAGACTGAAAGAAGGCGTTCGGCCGGCGATCGCTCACTTACGACCGTTTTGGTCCACAGCAGGCCATCGCACCATATGTGTTCAACGCGTCCCCACTGGCAGGCTGCTGCGGCATCCGGAAAAAACCCACGTCCATGGTGGTTGGCACTCGTATTGCAAAGCAGCGGAATGCCCGTGAGTTCTTCATATTCGACGAGGAGTTCCGCGATTTTGTGCGGAGAGGTTCTGGGAACGGTCTGCAATCGCGCAGATCCGTCGAGATGTATAATAGCGGGGACTTTGTTCCACCATTCTGCCCGTGTCTGGTGATCGAAAAGCATGTAAGGATCCGGCGTCCCGGGGCTGAAAATTTCCGGCGCACGATCCTCCAGGCAAATCGGCGCGACTGGCCGAAAGAGTTCGCGGAGCTTAATGTCGTTGAGATGATCCTTCATTGCCGGCGAAGTCGCGGCTGCCAGAATGCTTCTGCCACCCAATGCTCGTGGTCCAAGCTCCGCGCGACCGGCGAGGAAAATTACGGGCTTGTTGCTCGCGAGGATGGTCGCAAGTTCACGCATACTGCATGGCACAGCGTTCCATTCGGACGACACATCGCTGCGTATCAGGGCCGGGCCACTGTAGACCGACCATTGCAGCGGCACGAAGCCCTTGTCCGCCGCCATGGCGGAGCACGCGGCACCGATTGCCGAGCCGCTGTCATTCGGAAAGGGCGGCACCCACACATCATCGAACAGGCCGGTCGCACGTAGTGCACTGTTCCATTTGATATTGAGACCGCAGCCACCGGCTATACACAAATTGCGTGGTCCCGGAGAACACGAATGCCGCTCCAAAGCAATGGCCATTTGGCGTATAAGGAGACGCTCGAGGAAACAATGAAACGATGCAAGTACATCTTCGGGCAGCTTGTCCTTCAATCGGAGCTCGCTCGCGTCGAAGAAGTCGTGCATAGCCTCAAGTGAGGCCTCCTCGCTAATGACCTCCGCACGGTGACGACGAGCATGCTCCATGTCGGCCGCAAAGCGCTCCTCGTAGAGCTCCTGAAACACCGCCACGATGTCTTCATTAACAGACCCGAGCGCGATATAGGCCATCAGCTTGCCGGCAACACCTAGATCCCAGCTGGTACGGCTCGCCTGCCTATAAGGTCCGAAGTGATGGCCCGCGACAGCGTAAGCATGGCCTATGATCGGAAACAGGCATTCGATGAACCGCGCGCCGCGGGGTTCTACGTAGTAGAGACGTGGAAAGATGCAGCCGTCCCATACCAGGCAGAAGGCGGGTTGTCCGGCTTTGGCAAAAGGGCTCGTGCAGTATGCGGAGGCCACATGGCCTGTGACGTGCGGATAGCTTTTATAAGGAAAGACCCTGCCGTCGAGCATCAGGTTAAAGCCGTCGCGCGAAGTGAGAAGGCCGCGGACATTCCGTTCAACATACGGCGCCCCTTTGAGAGTGATAGGTGCCACCCCGCTGAGGACCTGGAATTGCGACTCGACCTCCCCGTCCCAGCCGTCAATGACGAACTGATCAACATCCTGCGGATCCAGACCATGCTCCGCCAAAGCGACAACAACTGCGTCAAGATTGTCGATGGTTTGATACCGCGGATTGTTGCCCCGTTTCTCCTGCTCGACGCAAAAGACCAGCCGTCCATCCTCCACAAGAGCGATCGCCCCGTCATGCGTCAGCTTGATGCCGCAGATGCGCATAGTATCTCCATCTCAAGGTCGGCAATTGGATTTAATCGAAACTCGAACCGGATTCCGAAAGTAGACGAGCAAGCAGTCTTCGTTAGCCGACTCACCCTGGCACTGTACGCACTCGACCTCGATCAACGTTTCATTGAGCATGGTGATGACCGCCTCGGCACCAGCAGGGTGCCCCCAACGAGTGCAGGCGGCATCACGCGCCGATCCAAAGACCAGATGCCCACCTGGCGCAAGCATCTGCACCAGATTGCGGATGGCCGCGCGGATCTCAGTTATGTCTTCGAGGTAATAGAGAACTTCCGCCACGACGATCAGATCGAACAGCTCTGGGGTCGAGAACTGTTGAATGTCGGAAGCTATCCACGTGATGTGCGACCACCTCTTCGTCCGTTGGCACGCTCGACCGATCGCTCGCGGCATAACATCGACCACCGTGAGCCGTTTGCAGTGGGGTGCCAGCTTTTCTGTGAATGCGCCGGCTGCGCACCCGACTTCGAGAGCATGTGAAATAACCCCTTGTGAAAGCGACAGCCGGAGCATTTGCGTGTGACGCTCCCGCTCGAACGGATTGCCGTCGAGCCGCCACGGATCGTCGGTCGCCAATTCGAGATCTAACGATTGATATTTCATTTTCCGACTCACGATTTGTGCACCCACGTAACGTTCAAGGTCACTCGCCGCTGCAGATACTGTTCGACGTCACGAACCTCGAAGAACGGCGCGAATGATCCGTCGGACGAATTGACCCAGCAATGACCGAACCTCCTTTAGCGTCGGCGGCTCTTGGTCCAGCGATCGGGTTTGGGATGACGACCTGTCTTTCACTCTCGTTTGGTAACTTTGCAGACTCGCGTGACAGCCAATCGCTGTTGCTCAATGTACACAATGCATAGGCTTTCACGGGCAGTAAGAGAAAGATGTTGATGAGTGTGTGCAGAGAAAAGCCGAGAAATCGAAGTTCGCGAGCACGAAATGCTGCGACGCTGCAGCGAACCACGGTCATTGATGCGATAATCAGTCCTGTCCACCACGGTACTGTGGATGTGAGTGCGAGCTGCGCGAGCGCCGCTATCGATGACAGGGCGAGAAGTAGCGGGCCGAGATTCTGTCCGACTACATCTAGCGTGAGATAGCGATCGAGTTCGGGCAACAGGCGCAGCGCAAGGAAGGTGTCACGGAAAGTGCTCCGCGCCCAACGGAGTTGTTGGCGCAAATATGGCCCTAGCCTATCCGGAACCACTGTTGCCGCGACGGCGTCGGGAACGTACTCCGTTTGAAAACCTGCTTTCAACATGAGGATCGTGAGGTGGCGATCCTCACCGAAGTCGCTTGGCTTTCCCCGAAAAAACTGCGTCTCGTACTGATCTAGCAGCAAAAGGAGCGCGGAACGGCGGTACATGGCACATGGGCCGCAGCAGCACATAACGGCGCCGAAGCGAGCCTGTGCCGCACGCTCCTCGTTGCAAGCCAACCAGTACTCCATGTCGATCAGCCGGGTTAACCAGGTGGCGTTTCGGTTGCTCGCCGTCAACTGACCCATGGCCGCCCCGATCGCTGGATCTTGCATCTTTCGTGCAAGTTTCGTGACTACATCGGCGGCGAGTATCGTGTCCGAATCGACGTTGAGCACCAAATCTCCAGCCGACCCGCGTATCGCGGCGATCTGCGCCTTCCGTTTTCCGACGTTCTTGCCCAGCAGAATAAAGCTGAACCTCGGGTCGTCAGCGTAGGCGTCGTGAACGGGTGCTACAGCGTCGAGATTTCCGGAACCGTCGTCAACTACATAGACCTGCAGTTTCCCGGCATAGTCTTGGCTTGCAATGGATCTCAGACACGCCGATAGCGTGCGCGGGTCCTCGTTGAAGCAGGGGACCATGACATCCACGCTCGGCAAAGCGCCGGAGACGGCCACGTCGTCCGAGGCCGATGATACGTTTGTCGGCAGAGCATAAAGCACCTGCGCGCTTCGATAGAAAGTCGAGAGCAGCGCATACAACGAGATAGCGACTGTGCTGGTCGTGGCAAGAAGATTCATTGGTGTGTCTATTTGTTCAGTGAGGTTGAGGAAGCGAGCGGATTGAGAACCCGCGGCCATGCAATGCTGGAATCAGGCGCGAAAGTGCCAAGACGGTCTGGTCGCGCACACGAGCATGAGTGGCCCGTCCCAACTCCTCGGGAGGACATCCATCGTGTAAGAGCACGATTGCACCCGGGCGGACAGAGGCCAGCACAGCGTCGACAATCGCGTTAACACCGGGAAGAGACCAGTCTCGTGGATCTACCGACCAGTGCAGGGCGGCCAATCCAGCCCTCGCCGACGTAGTGAGCACCTCTTCGCTCCACATACCATAAGGTGCCCGCATATGCCGCAGAGCGGCCTGGGGGCAGGCCATTTTGATGACCCTGCTCGCGGTTAGTATTTCATACTGCACTTCCGTGAGTTTGCATCTGGACAGGTCCGGATGCGTCATCGTGTGGTTTGCGACCTCGTGCCCTTCTGCGATCATTCGTCGGATTAGTTTCGGCTGGTCCGCCGCGTACGCGCCGATGACGAAGAACGTTGCGGGCACTCGGTGTTCCGCGAGCACATCCAGGACATCCGGCGTGCAGAGTGGATCGGGACCGTCGTCAAACGTCAGATAGACGCCGCGACTTTCCGTGCGGTCAGCGTACTCGCTGCGCACTTCGCATAAGCGGTCGAGGTATGTCACAGCTCTGGCCCGTTCCGATCAATCACCGTACCAGTCGGCCACTCGCTGATCGGCCGTCCAATCGGCAGAACCAGGACAAGCACGTCCTCAACGCGCGTGGGCGATAACTTCAGATACACATCCGGAAGGGTGGACCGCACGCTAACCCCAGAGATAATGGTCGCCAGTCCGCGGCGGGCCAGCAACCTTGTAAGGTGTTCCTTCAGCGCATGCCGAACCGTACCGAAACCGAATGGAACGCCAAGCTTCTGCAGTACTGGATACATCACGCGCATTGAGTGGGTGATTCCGAGTCCTTCAAGATCCGGACGTACCCCGTACAATCCTAGCTCGGCCACTAGTAGATCGACGTCTCCGACCTTGATGAAGCGGCGTAGCGCGCCGATATGAGCCGCTACGCCGCGTGCGTCGTAGCCGATTGCACGGAGCTCAGGTCTCGCGCCGGCCCAACTTCGATGGCCTTCGAATGGTTTGGCATTGAATGCCCCGGTGGGACCATAGGTCTTTCGGAAGAAGTCGGAGAGTTCGATATGGTCGGCGAGGCGCATTTCACTTTCCCAGGCCACTCTCCACCGCACCGGAGAGCGCATGGAGATATCTGCCGTAGAGCTTGATACGACAATATTCATGATTGTCTCCCATGCACCGTCTGGCATTTGACGATGGACTTGGTGCACGCGAGCAGTTCACTATCGATGAATGGCTCCACCGGGGAATGGGAAACGCTGGTCTGGCATAGCTCGAGCCCGGCCACTCCGGGCCACTGAACATCCGCTATCAAGCAGGACGTGCTGAGAGGACGGCTGGATTTCAATAACTCATCTGCGCACTGGAAAGGGTCGGGATTGTCGCCTGTCAAACAGAGTACGCCTGTCAGCGCTTCACGGACCGATGCATCGTTATCCACGACGGAGATTACGTCGAGCGCATGTGCCATTCGCACCAGATCTAACTCCTGCATTTTCCGCACGATTTAACTGCTATGGACACGGGATACATTTGGCCGGGTCGCAAAGGCATTTGGCGCCTGCAATCGGCAGCTCCTGATTGGTTGCGACGTTAGAGCGAAGTGGAGGGCTGGATCAATTCTACAGAGGTAAACGCCCAATATAGAAATGCTTCGAGAAGCTATACGAACGTTTACCGGTAGTGAGCGCCGACGCGACCTGCGGCACGCCTGTCGCGTCAAGACACTGCGATGCAGTTTGTACAACCCGTTGACAAATCTGGCTCCAATGGGCATGCGCTTCGATCGGCGCTCGGGGTGCAGCTGAGACTTTTTTCGCGGAGCCAGGGCAAAGACTGGTAAGCATTCCTGATATGCCTGAATTTTTTGTTTGTCCCGACCGACGGCTTTGCTATCCGCCATTCGGCATAATTGGTAAAATCGATTGTTTTTATTGAACTCATCCAAAGGATGGATAACTCCACGCTATGCGCTTCAAAGGCCTTGATCTAAATCTTCTCGTCGCGCTCGATGCTCTGATGACCGAGCGTAATCTCACCGCGGCGGCACGCAGCATCAACCTGAGCCAGCCGGCCATGAGTGCGGCCGTCGCCCGGCTACGCGCCTATTTCCGCGATGAACTATTTACGATGAGGGGCCGGGAGCTTGTCCCAACACCACGAGCGGAACGGCTCGCCGCGCCGATTCGCGAGACTCTGGTGCACATTCAGCTCTCCATTATTTCCCACGACACGTTCAACCCAGCCAAATCGGATCGCCGCTTCAGGATTCTCCTTTCCGATTTCATGACAGTCATTTTTTTTCGAAAGATCGTCGACCGTGTCGCGCGGGAAGCTCCCGCCATCCGGTTCGAATTTCTGCCATTTGTCGATGAGCCCGAAGAGCTTCTGCGGCGCGGCGAGGTCGACTTTCTTGTCATGCCGGAATTGTTCATGTCGAGCGCGCATCCTAAAGCGACACTGTTCGAGGAGACACTCGTGTGCGTAGGCTGCCGCACGAACAAGCAGCTGTCACGGCAGCTCTCGTTCGACAAATACATATCAATGGGACATGTTGCAGCGAAGTTCGGGCAGGCGCTGAGGCCCAATATTGAGGAATGGTTCTTGCTTGAGCACGGTCTTAAGAGGCGCATCGAGGTCGTTGTGCAGGGCTTTACCATGATCCCGCCGATGCTATCGGAGACTGAGCGTATAGCGACGATGCCCTCAAGGTTGGCCCAGCATTTTGCAAAGACAATGCCGCTGCTGATCGTCGAAACTCCACTTCCACTTCCCGCATTCACCGAGGCCATCCAATGGCCCGCCCTCCACAATACTGATCCGGCAAGCATTTGGATGCGGCGGATAATATTGCAGGAGGCATCCCGCATGGCTTCTCCGCGCGAGACCCCCAGAAATCGCAGGCGCTGCTAGGTTTTTACTCAAGGCGTCTTAACACCTGCTCTCGACATCAATCCAGATGCTTCAGGATGTGGTCGCTCGGGCCGATGTCGTTGTGCCGCAATGTCTCAGAGGCCCGCACTGCAAGAGGCACGTACGCCATATTCTACATGCAGAAGAACCCCTGCAACTCGATGTCAGCCGCAGCACGCCCGAATGGCGCACTTGATTTGCCGCTTGATCAAGTAGCGATTTGATCTTGCTTCTCGCGCCCGCCACCTGGCAGGCCCGCCGCAAGATGTTCTTGGAACTAGGCAGAGAGCGCAGCGGAATGGCTTTCCGCGATTGCGGCGGGTTGCATTTGGCACCGGTGTCGGCGACGCGGCTCAGATAATGCGAGAGATGCATTTTGTCGGATGAAATGAGTTCAGCTACACAAATGAAATTGCTTGAATCGCACACCGCGTCAGGTTGTAGGCTTACAAACGACGACCAACGCTAAGCCACGCGGGGGCGTCGATAGCGCATCTGCGGCGCTATTGGCGTAATGGTGCGCAACTGCGCCCTACTCTCAACGGTTCATAGTGATCGATGTGGTGCTGCGAGCGATTGCTGAGCGCACCAAAGGCCCTACTTCAAGACGCGGGCGACTTCCACGCCCGCTCGCATGCTCCGTTGCGCAACCAACATGCTTGCGACCGAGTACGAGAGCCTTCTGTGCGATCGCGCGGTATCCCAAAACGAGCCTAGCTCGGGCGGGGGCGACTGGGACCTTCATAGAAGTAACCGTTGTTGCTCAATGTTTACAACGCAAAGGCTTTCAACGGGAGAAGATATGCCTTTTAAGGGCCTTGATCTAAATCTTCTTGTTGCGCTCGATGCTCTGATGACCGAGCGTAACCTCACCGCGGCGGCACGCAGCATCAAGCTGAGCCAGCCAGCCATGAGCGCCGCCGTCGCACGGCTACGCGCCTATTTCCGCGACGAACTATTTACGATGAGAGGCCGGGAACTTGTCCCAACACCGCGTGCCGAAGGGCTCGCCGCCCCTATTCGCAAGGCTCTGCTGCACATCCAGCTCTCCATTATATCCCAGGATGTGTTCAACCCTGCCAAATCGGATCGCCGCTTCCGGATCCTCCTGTCCGATTTCATGACAATCGTATTTTTTCGAAAGGTCGTGGACCGTGTCGCACGGGACGCTCCCGCCGTCAGTTTCGAATTGCTGCCACTCGCCGATGCGACCGATGAGCTTCTCCGGCGCGGTGAAGTCGATTTTCTTATCTTGCCGGAATTGTTCATGTCGAGTGCACACCCTAAGGCGACATTGTTCGAGGAGAGCCTCGTGTGCGTCGGATGCCGCACGAACAAGCAGCTACCAGCGCAGCTTACATTCGAGAGATACATGTCCATGGGACACGTTGCGGTCAAGTTCGGGCTTACGCGAAAGCCCTCCATTGAGGAATGGTTCTTACTCAAGCACGGTCTCAAGAGGCGCATCGAGGTCGTCGTGCAGAGCTTTAACATGATCCCGCCGGTACTATTGGACACTGGCCGCATAGGTATGATGCCCTCAAGGCTGGTTAAGCATTTCGAAAACACGATGCCCCTGCAGATCGTCGAACTTACGCGGTCACTTCCCGCGTTTACCGAGGCCGTCCAATGGCCCGCTTTTCACAATAGTGATCCGGCAAGCATCTGGATGCGGCAGATATTGTTGGAAGAGGCGTCCCGCATGAGTCCTCCGCCTGAGACCACGAAAGATCCAGGCGCCCCTAAATTCACTTAAAGCGTCTTCTCACCTCCTCTTCGCATCAATCCGGTTACCCCCAATCCTTCGTGAGAACCGACCCTCATTCATCGTAAGCGCGGATTCGCAAAAGCGTCCTACGTCCGTTATATCTGCACCCATATTTCAGCTGTCTCTCGCGAGTCTAATATTAGGCTCCTCTCGGCTTGACGCCATTCTCGCTCGAGCTCGATAGCGACAATTTGCGGCGTTGAAGATTAGTGGCCCGTTGCAAATGGCTATCGAACCTGCCACACCAGCAACGGCCTCAAGCCAGCGGTTGGGCTCGCTCGAGAGGATAGCGATCCAATCGACAGCAGACGCGGAGCGCGACATGTAAACGACCTACGCGATCAACGACATTTCCTACACATCGTTGGCGGCAGTTCTGGCACGAAGTCAGCTCCGATATCTTCTTCTCGCTCGACCTTCGTCTCTTCGGAGCTCATGACTTTCAAAGGGCGCCTGGCCCCTCGGACCGCCCCCTATCCACCTCAAGCAGCGCATCATCTGCAAATCGAAGTGGTTGCAGGACTGATCTGCGAAGGCAAGCCACGCGCTCCTGGCAACCCAAATTGCGCAACGAACTCGCAAGCGCGCTGATAACAGCAAAACTTGCCTGGAGGGCGGGACTAGCGAATCGGCCCAGATGCGCTCAGCGCACTGGCATCGACTAATTTGGAAGGCATTGCCCGTCTGCGTGTCTGTCATTTTGTATACCAGGCGCGGGCGAGCGAGCATGTCGGACAGACCAATCACTTACCGCTTCGCGCCAAGTCTCATCTACCGTGGTCCGATCCGTTGTGAACGGGATCAAAGAGCGGCCACCACTTTGCGATAGATATTGAGGCAGCGGGACCCAAGCTGAGAAAATGCTGGACTATCGTTGTTGGATCAGCATTGGCTGCCGATCGTTGCTCGTATCGGCTCGGCGCTTTCTTGCAGCCATGGCTCAGAATAGCGGCGCACCGAATGTGAGAATCCTCTTCTTCGCCCCGCCAGTTCGGCTGCACATAGGCACTGCGGTGCTCGCAGTTCCGAGAGAAGTTAGTCGATATCGCCTGCGCGGCCTTGAGACGAAGCAAAGCGCGACTGTGTTGCGCAACAGCATCACTTCAACGTATACCGCACCTTCGTCGCTGTACGCCGGCGGTCTGTCTTCTTTTGGCCAAACGTCTTAGCCACGTGCGGCCGCCTTAGCGTTAATCACGGAGCCGAATGTTGCAGCAATACAGTGGTGTCTACGATCCGGAAGACCTCTCGGTCTTGGGAAGGCTTTTTGATGAAGCAGTCGCGGCGTTACCGGCTTCGATGCGAACTCCTGAAAATCGAACGGCAATCGCCACGCTTGTTCTGGAACGTGCAGCAGCCGGTGAGGCCCACTTGGCGTCCCTGATGAACTTAATGGGCGCCATTGCTTCTGCTGCTTGATCAGGCGACTCTCTGAGGACAGCAACCTTGCTGGCGCCAGAAGAGCCGCCTAGCTGGCGCCTGAAACGAAGCCATTTTCAGGTAGACCGTTGAAATAGCTTGAATCTCACGCGACGTCAGGTTGTAGGCTTGAAATTAGAGAACCATGACAAAACCTACACCACGAAGGCGCCGATGGCGCATTGGCGAGCTTGCAGAGGCGACCGGGGTAACGGTACGCACTCTGCATCATTATGAGCACACCGGCTTATTAAGTGCGTCGGAGCGCACCGACGGCGGTCACCGCATGTACGACCATGAAGGCCTCAAACGGGTACATCAAATCCGAGCGCTACGTGAGCTTGACTTCTCGCTTCACGAGATCCGTAGAGCGATAGAGGGCAGAACCTCGCTTACGGACCTATTGCGCAATCATTTGGGGAGAATTGAACTTCACGTCGCGCGTGCAACCCTGTTGCGAAATCGTTTGCGCAACATGACGACGGATAGTGAATTGCACGTCAGTGTAGATGAGCTACCTGCCACTCTGGATGCAATGTTGCGGGTTGAGGAAGAACGCCCTCAGCCGCCCCCATGCACATGCGTCATGGACTCAGATCGAGAGGAGCGGTGGCGGAAGATCCGCGACGAGCTGCGCGATTGTGTGGATCGGGGCGAGCATCCCTGCAGCGAACGGGCAAATGCTGTGGCGCTTAAAGCGCGCTTGCTGATCACAGAAATCGCAGGAGCTGATTCGACCGTTTCAATGATACTGAAAGTTCTTGCGCGATTGAGCGCGCCACGCAGTATGGCTGGCTGGGATCCCTGCCTAATGCAATATCTCGACCTCGCACTTGCCGCCTTGAACGGATGAACTGCGCTGAACCTGCCGCGTATAATGCGTGCACCCCTGCCGTGTTCTCCATCTAGATGAGAATGATATGAGTTTTTAGCGCCAGGAACGCGCCGGTTGTGGTTTGCGTCAGATGGTTGAGGACTCGTGGCGCTCTTCTCTAAGTTTTGCAGCGTCGCTCCTTCATCGAGACATGACTTTGGACACATTTATGAGACGAGCCCCCCGAAGGGCTTGAATCGTACGTGGCGTCAGATTGTACGATCTACGGTAGGTGACCACGGTCCCTGGCAATACGACCTAGGGACAACTCCGCCTAGCCGGGAGGATCGCATGGCCTGCAGTACGTTCAGAGTTTCTGGGCGAGAGCTTCGACATTCGGGACGCAGTGAATGATCATGGTGGCCTTGCAAGTGCTTGATCAGAGCGAGCCGTGCCGGTCGGGGTGATCGCGGGTGTGCTGGATGCTGACGCAGCGTTCGTTACGACGTAGTCGAGCTTCTCGCAAGGAGAGGCTTTGTCCGACAAACGAACAAGACGGATTTATCTATCTCTCACTCACGGATAAGGATCGCAAACTTCGCGGATCTCGCTTCGCTGCAAACCCAATTCGAATCGACATCATGTCGTTGGCACGTCGGTTGCTGCTCCAAAGGTTAAGTTAAGGATTACGAATGTCTCAAGCTGTTAGGCTCACGCCCCACGAGACGGTCAGAAGGCTCGAGCACTTCCGCAAGGAGCGGATTGTCAAGGTGCTCAATACGCCGGATGGGGTGCCGCCGCCGGACAGGAACGGGAGCTCGGTCCGAGTTCGGTATGTGACGTCTCAGGCGCCGGTCCTCACAAAGTATGGAATACAGGCGACGAACCCGCAGACTCCATATACGTAACGCCGCCGCGGGGATGGACATGCGAACCGTTTGCTGTGTTCGATCGATTGCAGCGTCAGGAGCGCGTCGGACGTGATGGAATGCCGAGATTGCCAGCGTTCGGCGGTATCTCACTGCTTATCGCCACATCTTTCCTATAGCGGGACCGCAATGGTTGTTTCGCTCTGCCACGGCAGGTACGGAGGCATCGGCCAGCCGCGGCTTACGCGCTGCCTTGAGGCATCCAAAGCTGGCGTTTATCTCATAACCAAGCGATGCCCTCGCATGGGCAGGAACGGCAAGCTGTTAGCAAACTCAAGCGAACATCCGGAGCTCTAAGTGCCAATTTCTCGAATTACTACAGCTGCAAGTGCAGCACTCCTCTCTTGTGCTTTGGCTTCGACCGCGCCAGCTGCCGACGTTAATATCGCCGTGGTCGGCCCGATGACCGGAAGCACTGCTGCGTTTGGCGTACAGATGCGCGACGGTGCTACTGCGGCTGTCGATGCGTTAAATGCTTCGGGCCTACTTCCCGGTATCAAGGTCATATTGAGCGTCGCCGATGACGCGTGCGATCCCAAGCAGGCCGTCGCAGTTGCCAATCGGCTGACGATGGATCAAGTCAAGTTGGTCGTTGGCCACTTTTGTTCGTCTTCCTCTATCCCCGCTTCCGACGTTTACGCCGAAGCGGCACTTATTCAGATTTCACCTGGCTCAACGAATCCTCAGCTAACAGAGCGTGGTCTCAAGACGGTGTTTCGGATCTGCGGCCGCGACGACCAACAAGGACTCGTGGCGGCCGAATACATCTTGCGACATTATCCGAACAAGAACATTGCCGTCCTTGACGACAAGAGTACCGCCGGCAAGGGCATTGCCGACGTCGTTGAGTCACGCCTTCAGGAAGCGGGCGAAAAGGTCATTCGGCAAAGCTATGTGGCCGGCGAAAAGGACTACACGGCCCTGGTCTCAAGAATGAAAAGAGACGGAATCCAGATCGCCTATATCGGCGGCTATTACAACGAGATCGGCTTGATTGTGCGTCAAGCCGCAGAAGCAGGCGCAGGTCTGACTATCATGGCGAACGATCCATTGATGACCAGCGACTTTTCGGCGATCGCGGGCGAAGCAGCAAACGGCACACTGTTCACCTTCATGCCCGACTCCACCAAGAATGCTCAAGCGGCGGACGCCGTAGCTAGGCTCAAGTCTTCCAACATGTCAGCGGGAGGCTACACGCTCTACGCCTATGCCGCCGTCCAGGCATGGGCGGACGCGGTAAAGCGGGCCGGTACCTTCGACGGTCCGCGAGTAGCAGCTGCGCTTCGTTCGCAGCCAACCCAAACAGTAATCGGGCCGGTCCGGTTCGATACCAAAGGAGACAATGCAGCTCCCGGCTTCGTCGTATACCGGTGGCATAACAACATTGTCGAGACCGTCGAGTAGAACTCATCGTTGTGACCGCAGACGAGCCTAGATATTCAGCGAAGTAATGGAAATGATGAAACGTAATTCCGGACATGACGTGCTACTCGGGTCGGTTCTCGCGCTCGCGGTACTCGCGTCGTTTCTCGCGCTCGCAGTACTGCTCGTGGAGCTATCCGATGACGCCGATGCGCCAACGGAAGAGTTTATGCCCAACGGCACAGCTCGGCCGATGTCGCTGCGTTACTTTTGCTTAGCTCTTTGCCGAACTTCCACTGTGCGATCTGAGACCGATCCGGACCAATATTTGGTACCTGGACCAACGCAGCGTGATATTGCCGCCAACTCAGAAATGACGGCAATGCCAATCCGTGACCGAGGCGGCTGATTGCTGCACTTTGGATGCCGGCCGTGCTCGCTGTCCCAACAAACACTCGAACTCTGTCCTCAGGCCGTCTACCGGACTGACTGACCGGCATGCTGACAACTGCAAGCGCCCTCCGTGGTTCAACGGGAGAAACCTATGTCCGATGCCAAATTGCAAAAGGTGCTCTCTTCTCTTTCGCAGGCAGCGAAACAGTTAGATGCGCTGCCGTCCGGCCGGCCTGCGTCGGCCGCTAATTACGTCAAACTAAACACGAATGAGAACCCATTTCCGTTGCCAACAATCGTATGGCAAAGTGCAATTGCGGCGCTTGAGCGGCAGTATCTGTATCCAGAAGATGACAACATTAGCCTGAGGGAAGCAGCCGCGAATACCTACGGCGTCGCAATCGATCATGTGATTGCCGGCAATGGATCATCTGAGCTTCTCGGGCTCATCTACAGAGCATTTCTTGCCCCCGGGCGACAGCGTCGCAATGCTGTCGCCAGGTTTTTCGTTCAATCGCAAACTTGCTATGTTGCAGGGTGCTCAACTGCTTGAAATCAGATGTAACGAACCTCAGTCGTTGCCGATAGAGCAATTGCTCTTTGGGCCAGCAAAAGATGCCAAGTTCATTCTGTTGGCGAATCCGAACAATCCGACCGGAACGTTCATCCCTATCGCCGATATCGAACGCCTCCTGGCACAATCGGACCGCCTCGTCGTGTTGGATGAAGCGTATGTCGATTTTGCGCCTGATAATGGCCTGCGGCTCCTCAGCCGTTATCCGAATCTTCTGCTCTTAAGAACACTTTCGAAAAGCTATGCCGCCGCTGGCGTTCGCGTCGGCTTCGGGTTCGGCCACCCGCAGCTTATTGGAAGGCTTCGTAACATCCAGAACGTCTTCAACATGAATGTAATCGGGCACGCGGTCGGCATCAGCATTCTTGCGCATCGCGCCGTCTATGAAGAGAACCATAGGCACATCAGGCATGAAAGACAGCGGGTTGCGACCTCACTGTCGCAACTGGGATTTTCTCTAACGCCCTCCCACGCAAACTTCTTGCTAGCGCATGTGCCTGCAGGACACGACGGTGGATGGTGGCAGGCCGCTTTGGAAAGGCAAAGAATACTTGTTGCCTTCCTTCCCGATAACGGTCTTGAAAATTGCATCCGCGTCAGCATCGGGACAAAAATGCAAATGGATGCGCTTCTGGGAGCCGTCAGTGACATTTCTGACAGCTTAAAGATAGAAAGATCGCCAGTTGAGCCGCGCTAAAGTCTGCTTTTTGCGTTACCCAGGCGAACGTATCACGACGGAGCTAAGAGCGGTTGCTGCCAATGGCGAAGATCTGTTTGTGACTGAGCCGCGAACAGTGGCAACGGATCTATCCTCCTTGGCAACGGATGCTGAGGCGTCGAAGAGGGACGGACAATCGTCTCGTGATCAGCGGTGAAGACGAAGCAGAGGAGAACAAAATGTGTGGCCACGATAGGAGACGTCGGCGTCTTTGACCCGCTCAGATGCCGAAAACAAGCGAACTTCCTGCCTTCACACCTACAATTGGAGACAATCCAGTGAAAGACGTCTTTTCTTCAAAACTAACGTTCGGCATCTTCGATCACTTAGACGAGGACGGCCGCGACATCGCCCGACAATACGCAGATCGCCTCGTCCTGGCAGAGGCGTATGACCGCCTCGGCTTCTTTGCATATCACGTGGCAGAACACCACTGTACGCCGCATGGGAGAGGTCCATCGCCAAATTTGTTATTGTCGAGCGTCGCACAGCGCACACGGCAACTTCGTATCGGGCCATTGGTGATGCTGCTTAACCTCTATCATCCCCTGCGTGCGTTTGAAGAGATCTGTATGCTCGATCACTTGAGCGGTGGCCGGCTTGAGGTGGGTATCGGACGCGGCTCTCTTCCGCTTGAATTGGGCTACTACGGCATCAGCGCTGACGCGGCGCCAGGCCGTTATGAAGAAGCAAGCGAAATCCTTATCAGCGCTATGAAAGGCGGCATGCTATCCTATCAAGGTCAACATTTTGAGCTAAACAGCGTTCCGTTGACGGTAAAAACTTATCAGCGTCCAAGGCCGCCGACATGGATTGCGACAAATCGACCCGAGTCCGCAGCTTGGGCGGCTGCCAATGGCGCAAATCTCGCGTGCGTAGGCCCCTCCTCTGCTGTACGCAAAGTTACTGATGCCTTCCGCGCTCATCGAGAGCCCAACGGCGAGGCTCACGATCAAATGCCATTTCTTGGATTGCTTCGCATGGTCGTGATTGCGCGTTCGGAGATAGATGCCTATTCGCTCGCGGCATCTGCTTACGCACAATGGCTCGAGAGCTTTAAGTTCCTTTACGAGCTCAATGCCATCCCTACACCACCACACCTTCCGCTGACCTTCGATGCGGCAATCGAGAGCGAATTGTGCGTCGTCGGAACGCCAGCTTCCGTGCGACAAGTTCTCCTGAAGAGGCAGGTGCGAATTACCTTCTTTGTCAACTCGCATTTGGCAATCTGCCATTAGATGCTTCCCTGTGCACCGCAACCGCAATCCAATCCGAAATCATGGCTGGACTTGGCCGACAATGATTTGCCCGTCCGGCTTTCAACATCAAACGTTGTGGCAGCGCTCCTAGATCCTTCCCGTATAGTCGGCGGGCAGCATGCGCTCACGATCAGCAGCTCCTGTTTGCTCACCACGACGTCCATGGGTCGACGAGGTGCGCTGTTGCCGCGATCCGGCAGCTCACGCTTTTCTAATCACACCTACGGAGGACTGACTAATGACGAAAGACCGATTCGCCATGGGCTTTGCCCTTGCATTGATTCTGATGGCGAGCTTTCCTGGAGCCGCCGGCGCGGAGGAGCCTGCGTACGCGGGGCTGAACGGGGGCGCGCCGATCAACACCGGCGACGTGTTGTTAGGCGAGCTCTACGCGTTTCGCATACGCGATGCCAAGCACGGCAAAAAGGTCGCCTACCATATCATCTCCGCGCCGCGCCGGCTGCCCGAGCCGCACGCGCTGTGCAAGCTAGAGACCGGACCGGTAATGTTTGAGCTGCTCACAACTGGCGAAGCGCACGCCAGTCAGCTGAAGCCACTAGTCGGCAAGAGGATTTCGGTGAAGGTCGATGAAATCGCCTGTGCCGACGCTGAGCAGATGAGCGAGGCGGTGATCAAGAAGTGGAGTCTGGTGAAACAGCGTTGATTTGTTAGAGCCTCCGCTGACGACGTTCCAGCATATCGCGCAGCAAGTTGCGGAATTCGCCCCACTACCGTGGAAGGCAGCTAGCGCAGGGCTAGGATTTGAATCTATAAAGCGAAGCTTAGGCCATGATGAAACATTTTTCGTTGAAGACCCATATAGGCAATCACATGCTGCATCCGAAACGCAGATGCTGAACTACGGCTACGATCCGCAATTATTGCAAGCGGCTAAACCGCCAGTCTTTCTGACCTCGACCTTCGTTTTCCGGACTGCCGAGAAGACGGGATGGACTTTCGATTTCGTCTCAGATCGGCGCGAGCCTCCCGAGGGAATGGGACGCAGGCCTGGTTTATTCGCGGTTCAATCACCCCAACAGCGAAATTGTCGAGGACGGGATTTCCGTCTACGAGCGCATCGAGAATTGCGCACCATCCGGCATGGCGGTGATTGCGACGACGATCCTCGCGTTCGGCAAGCCCTGGCGACGTGATTCTGCACTCTCAACCCACTCTACGGTGCACCGGAAGCGTCGCTTGTGAAGACGCTTGCGGGCCTTTCGATTCGGTGCCGTCGGCTTTGCCGACGGCCTCGACGAGACCGGAGTCAGGCTGGCGACGGGGGACGCGATACACAAAGGCAGGGTTCCAATGATTTTCATCGAAACTCTGGCAAACCCAACCGATGGGCTTGTCGATATTGCGATGGTCCGCCGCGTCGCAGAGATGACCGGCCGCGCCCAGGGGCACACGCCAATCGTCGCGTGCGATAACACATTGCTAGGGCCAGTGTTCCTGCGACCGATCGAACATGGTGCGGATTTCACTTTGTATTCGCTGACCAATATGTCGCGGTCATTCAGACCTGATCGCTGGCGCTGCGCTCGGGTCAAGAGCCCTCATGAAGGACGTCAAAGCGCCGCGAGGCGCCACCCGCACCCAACTGGACCCGCATTCCTGCTGGATGATCAGCCGCTCGCTCGAAACACTGAGCCTTCGCATGGAAAAGCCGATAGAAATGCGCATCTCGTAGCGCAATACCTGCGCGACTACGAAAAAGTGGCCTCGCTCACCACGAGGCAGACGGGCCGCGGGCTGGCTATTCGCGAAGCAATGCACTGGCACAGGTTCCACATTTTCGTTCGATACTGTCGACGGAAAAGCCGCCGCATACAAATTTCGGAACGCGTTGAAACTCGTCAAGCTGGCAGTGAGCCTGGGCGGTACCGAGTCGCTTGCCAGCCTACCCGCAAGCATGACGCACTCAGGTGTTACGACTCACATCCGGGAAAAATCGGCGTCCTCGACTCCACCATCCGGCTATCGATCAGCATCGAACATCCGTCGGACCTAATTGCATATATCGCGCACGCGTTGACCGAGGCATAGCTGCAGGCGTGCGGCTGCTGGGACCGGCCCGCCAGGCGCCCATAAATGCTGTCCCGCGGGGCTTGTTGCCAACTCGACACCTCGGTCCCGTAATCACTTTGACGACGTGCTTGTGACCTCCGAGCAACCCTGAGCTGCGCTGCGCAGAATGCGTGATGGGCAAGCTGCCAGCGCGACTGCTCTTTTCGTCCACAGAGGTCTGATTGCCATATCGATGCCATTAACCGGGCTATCAGGAGCATAGATGCAGCAGCAGCATCGCTAAAGGAGAACCGTAAGTGCGCGTTAGTCCGTATTTTGAGGAGATCAAGGCTCGCGCGCTGCAACTGCTAACTAGCTTTCGGCCCACCGCAACCACATTCCCTCGAATCAAAGGGGAACTCCGACATGCCGTGCGCGGCGCACTCAGCCAAGCACGCGACGAGATGTACAAGCGCGAGAGACCCCGCATCATGGGGTCGCGAGCGGAACGCGCTGCTGCGTATCGGCGCACTCACTTCAACATCGGCAACTTCGCGCGAGCAGAGCGGGAAATTCGCAAGCTCATGTGGACGCGGCTGCACCACTGACAGTGGCGCCTTTATTTTACCCAGCGCTCGGTATCGGCAACTCTTACATACATTGCAGCGTTTTGGCATAAGATCAAATCGCGCGCGAGCCTCGCGCCACCGCATCGTCTGAATGTTTTAGACGCGACACTCTTCGGCTGCATTTGCATCTCAACCAGGGACTCGAAACCTAAATGGACGTTACAAATAGCGGCGTTTCGTCGAGAGACTCTGCGGGCATCGCAAGAGACAGCAAATCCGAGCTTAATAAAGCTCGTCACCGACCGCTACTTCAAACGCGAGCGGAATGGACGCTACCTGCTCGGCGAATCTGTTTCCGACCTGTTAAAGCGCGTCAAGGCGCAGAAGCGCGAAGAAGAGACGAGCCCCGCCTGACAGGATCTGCTCATCGCCCGATCCGAAGAGCGCTTAATGTCGGCGCCGACAAGCCACTAGATTAAGCAACACTGCGCAATCCTCAAGGAGATCTGCGGCGTGCTCAAGTAGACATCTTGCGATCCCATCGATAATTGCAACGGGATCCGGCGTTACGTCGAAGCGCGCCGCGATGATGTTCGAGCGCTGAACAAACGTTCACACGATCCCGTTCGGCTCGCCGAAGAACGCAGGAATGCCAATCCAGCCACTACTGACGACGAGAAGGAGGATCAACGTGTCTGAGCAGCGAATGATCAGGGCAGGCGATTCGACGAGAGGGGCATAAGTTCCTCCTCTTGCACGGGCCGGTCATTCATGACGTCGGCCGCTTTCAACGTCGCACTAAATCGGACAACAGTGCGTCTTTCGATTTCCGCCAATGTCGCTTGCTCGTCTTCGAAGCCTTCTGGCGAGAATTCCTCAAACGGTGAATCGTCAGCTAGGAGCCTGTCCAGTTAGCATCGGGAAGCCAGTTTTATCCGAATGATAGCGGCTCATGCGGCCCTCGCCAGCTTGACGAGGTTGTGAGCGGTGCAAATCAGGGCCCATTCGGGCTTCACTTTGTCGATGCCGCGCAGCAGGAATTGCCTGAACCCTCTTGCCTGTTTGATCTGTCCGAACACGGGTTCGACGATCTGCTTACGCAAGCGGTAGCGACTTCGGTAGCCGGCGCGCTTGAGCTTGGTGCTCATCTTGGCGATCAGCGAGCCGGCTCTTGAAGGCTTTTCCGCGGTGGCGGACTTGGTGCCGTGCTTCTGCCTTCCGGTTGGCGATGTAGCCCTCAATGCGCCGCCGTTTGATCGCGCGAAGATTGGCGGCGGAGCAGTAGCCGGCGTCGGCCGACACTTCGTCGGGATTGGTCCCCAGATTAGCCCTGATCCCGTCGAGCAACGGCGCCAGTTGCGCCTGATCGCTCGAGGAACTGGTCAGCGTCTGCGCCACGATGATCTGATGGGCACCATCGACCGCGGCCTGGGCGTTGTAGCCCTGGATGTAACCGTCCTTGGTCTTCAAGATGCGGCTTTCCGGGTCGGTGAAATTGCGTTGCGCCTTGCCGTCGGGCTCCGTGTTCGGCGGCGCGGACGTCTTGCCGTTCTTTTTGCCGCCTTCGGCGATCCGGCGCTCCTCGGCTTCGGCCCGCGCCTTGCGCTCCGCCTCGGCTGCGGCCTTGGCTTCGGCCTCCAGCGCGGCCTTGGCCTCGCGGATCTTCTCAAGCCGCTTCTGCTTGTCGGCCACCCAATCGGGCATCTCGTCGCCGCGCTTGTCGCCGTAGAGCTTATCCTCCTGCGCATCGGCGGCCTCCGCCGCCTTGAGCCAGCGGTCGACCTCCGCTGCAAGCTCCGCTTCCCGCTTCTTCATGCGATCATAGCTCATCGCCTTGTGCTTGGACGCGTTCGCCTTGATCTTGGTGCCGTCGGCCAACCGCTTTGTGCTTCAGCACCTCTTCGTAGGTATCAGTCACGTAATAGTCGGTCACGGCGATCGCCTCGATGACCGGCATGGCCCGCTCCAGCGCGGTGAGATAGTCACTCCACGCTGTGGGACCGCTGAACTGGTTGTTCATCACCGTGCCCGGTGCATGAATATGCGGCTCCCACCGCCGCCACTCCGATCCCCGACTGAGCATTCGCCTGCCCCTCTATGCGCCCGCGCGGTTGGCCCGCGCGGCGATATCGGCGCAGCGCTCCATCAGACTCTCGAAGGGTTCGGCATCTTCCAAGAGCAACCCGTCCTCGACCATGCGGCCATAGTCTTCCTGCAGCACCTTGGAGGCATCGCCGCCCGGCACGATCTGCAAACCGCCGTTTACGGCCGCCACGTAATCGATCGGACTGCGGTCGGCGGCCTTCTCGGCGAAGAACATGCCCTTGTGGCGCGCGACAGCGTTCGCCAACTCCCGATCCGCGAAAGCCGCATCCGCAAGACCGGCCTGATCCAGCCGCACGACATCGTGCCAGTGTCGTGCGAAGCGATCGCCGCGGAGCCGCTCCTGCAGACAGAAGACGTGGATCGCCGTCGCCTTTTCCCAGAAGGTTCGCTCGGCATGCATCACGCGGGGCCGGGCCATTGGGAAGACCACGCCTTCGACCAGGCCGATGCGTCGCAGGTAATGTCCCGCAGGCTTGCCGGCTCGCCCGTCGATCGCGCGCCGAATTCGAGCATCACGCTTGGCGCCCCGTAGCCAGAGCCTGCGGCAATCGCCTCATAGTCGATGAACAGCTTCTCGCGCTCGACCCAGATCGTGGCAGGCAACGCCTCCGCGGCCAGCGCGTCCGCGATGACCGGCTGTGCGGTTCCCGCCACCCACTCCGGCAAACGCTTGCGCACCTCACTCGACCAGCGCTTCTCCTCGCTGCGCGTTTTCGGCAACGCCTCGCCGTTGTCGCCCACCAGATCCGGCGCAATTGCCCGGATGTCGTAGGTCAGGTCGACGTCCTCGGAAAAACGCCGGATGACTCCATAGGCCTTCGACAGCGATGTGCCGCCCTTGAACACCAGATGCTCGCCGAGCGCCGATCCGTAGAGCGTGGCGAGCGACCAGACGACCCACACATCCTTCTCGAGAAGGTGCGCTGGTCGTCCCGACTGGTCGGCCGCGACGCTCAGCGCCTCGTGGCGATCGGCCACCGGGAGGTGGAGAAAGGCGTCAGCCATGCGCCGCCTTTCCCACACTGCGCGCCAGCCAGGTCGGAAGCTGCGGCGCTGCCGCGACCAGTTCGCTGAAGGTGGACGGCGGGAGCTTCCGCTTCAGTGTTTTCAATGCGGCTTCTGCCTTCTCCGGCCCGAGCCAGGCCAGCGCCCGCACTGCCTCGCCAGCCGGCTTATAGGCCAGGGCGAGTTGCCAGCGCGGAGCATGACGAAGTTCAACGACCTGCTTGCCGAGATTCATCGTTCGGCTGCGGCCGGAGGTCAGATAGACCGACCGAACCGGCACCTGGGTCGTCAGGCCGAGGGTGTTGGCCGCCGCCGCCCCGCTCGGGACGATGACTTCGCCGCGCTGGTTGGCGAGCGCCTCGACCGCCTGCTGGACTGATGGAGCCCTCGTACCGAATCGGCTCGTGATGGGACGGAGATAAACGCCCCGACCGGCCCGGATCAGGTGGCCCCGCTCGGTCAGCCGCGACAAGGCCTGATCCACCGCGGTGCGATTACCGAGGTGAAGCAAGCTCTTAGCCGCCAAGGGAGTGCCTTCCGGCAGTCCTTTGGCATGCGCAAGAATCTGTTCGGTTAACCGTTGCATGGCCATCTCCTGTCAGAAATATACGCAGTTTTCTGACATCTTTTCAAGCCCAAGATATCCCCTCGGACCCGTCCGTTCCTCCTAGACAAGGGCGCGCCCTTATCGAGCAGACCGTGAGCCGCCGCAAAAGCTTGCCGAGAACCGCCTCGTACTCCTCGGGCGTGGAGAAATCGGCGTAGAGCTTGCCTTTCAGGAACTCCGGCAACTCACATTCTTCGTAGAGCAGCGGCAGCACGACCACCTCGCCGCTGGCGATCTCGCGGTTCATCGCCACGTCGAGCTCCTTCTTCACCCAAGGCGCCCCAATCGACTTTTTCGACAGGACAACGGCGATGTAGCGGCTGAGCTTCACCCTTGCATTCGGCCGCAATGACATGGTCTCCGACAGCCGCGACGACATCACCGAGCCCGGACTTCGGGTTGATGGTGATCGTCTGGTCCGCCGGATTGCGATAGACCCCGCCATAGGCGGTGCTACCGAGGCTGGAGACCTTGGTGAACGCTTGCCGCCCCAGCCAGCTCGTGAAATCGAACTGCTTTCCGTGCTCGCCATCGGGATGGATGCGGACGTCACGCGCGCCTTGCGTGCGGAGCAAAGCCTCGAACGACCATATGAATCTTGGTGCTCAGGCCGCCGCGCGAACGGCCGATCGCCTGATCTTCAGACCCCCTTTTTTGGCCCCGGCAGCGTGCTGGTGGGCTCGGACAATAGTGGAATCTGGGCCGTCTTGGCCGTAGTCGCCTCGCTCAACGAGACTGGCCAGCAGCGCGTATGCCTCGAGCGGCGCATCGACAGTTTCCCCGGCCTCGTCGCCGAGACCGCCGGAGAAACGGCGCAGTGCCGACCGCGCGCGCGTCAAGGCACGCCTGAAACCGGACGGGATCAAGGCCAACTTCCTCAAGCCATTCGGCAAAAAGGCCAAGGGCCCCTATCCTGACGAGCTCCATCAGGTTTTCAATGCCGAAGTCGGTGAACGCCATGATGCCGTGGTCACCGACACCGAAGACCCAGATGAGGCCTCGGGATCCATTCCGTTGGCGACGTCGGATATGGCACCGACACCGCTCTGCGTGGAAATATCACCGCACTTGGCTTGAGCTATGTGGCTGGCATCCTGCCACAAACATCGGTATGGACGCCTGGAACTGGGCCGCGGCCGCCGAAGAAGTGGTCGGGGAACGGGCGGCCTCCAAAGTTGCTGCGGCGTGACAGCAAGCACCGACCGATTTCGGCCAAGAAGCTTGCGATCGGCCTGCCATCACATGCTTGGCACAAGATCACGTGGCGTGAGGGTACGGCAGAACCGTTGTCCTCGCGCTTTGCCCGTGTGGCCGTCCGTCCGGCACATCGAGATTACTGGCGCGCCGAAAGCCGGCCGGAGGAATGGCTGCTGATCGAGTGGCCGGCAGGCGAGGAGGCGCCGACCAAATATTGGTTGTCAACGCTTCCGGCGAACATTGGCTTCCGTCAGTTCGTCGATATCGTCAAGCTGCGCTGGCGCATTGAGCGCGACTACCACGAACTCAAACAGGAAGTTGGCCTTGGCCACTTTGAGGGACGAAGCTGGCGTGGCTTCCACCATCACGCAACACTGTGCATTGCCGCCTACGGATTTCTGGTCTCCGAGCGAGAAACGATTCCCCCCTCAGAAACAGCCTCCACCAAGCTGTTCAAGGAAGCTGCAATTCCCGAAACTTATCGACCGAGGGGATCCGCCATTGCGGCCTGAACGACACGTCCCAAATTCGATCGCCACCGTTCGGAGAAGATTGAACGCGGCTCTCGTGTCCACACTATCTCGATGCCCTTGTTGCATCAGACCAATCTCACGTCGAAGTCGGTGAAAATTATGACGCAGTAGGACTAATCTAGACCCTATGTTCGCGCCGTGAGGTGACGGGCGGCCCGCCCCACGGCAAGCTCCTATCGAGGGTTGCGCCGGATGGGCCGGCGCCGAGCCTCAAGCATGGGGAGCGGGCCTAATGAAGGATAGCATTTTCGTGGGGCTGGATGTCCATAAGGCGACGATTTCGGTTGCGCTGGCCGAAGGGCTGCGCGGCGGTGAGGTTCGTAACCTGGGGATCATCGCCAATCGTGCCGATCAGATCACCAAGCTGGTGGAAAAGCTTGGCAAAGGTGGGCGGCAGGTAAGCTTTTGCTACGAAGCCGGTCCCTGCGGTTATGGCCTGCATCGGCAACTGACGGAACTGGGGCAGGATTGCATCGTGATGGCCCCCTCGTTGATCCCGATGAAGCCGGGGGATCGGGTCAAGACCGATCGACGCGACGCGGCGATGCTGGCCAAGCTGCATCGAGCCGGCGAGCTGACCGCGGTATGGGTTCCGGATGCGGCGCATGAGGCCATGCGCGACCTGGTGAGAGCCCGTGCCACGGCGATGCGTGTGCTCGGCAAGGCGCGCCAGCACCTGCAGGGTTTTCTGCTACGGCATGGGCGCATCTATCCCGGCAAGAAGGGCTGGACCTTGGCTTACCGTCGCTGGCTCACCACGGTGCGCTTCGATCACCCCGCGAGCCAAATCGTTCTGCAGGACTACATCCACGCCGTCACTGACGCCGAAGCCCGAGTAGAACGTCTGACTCGGCAAATCGAAGAGTTGGCGCCGCAATGGTCGATGAAGCCATTCGTCGAGGCGGTGCAGGCCATGCGCGGCGTCGCCTTCATTGTCGCGGTGACGGTGATTGCCGAGGTCGGCGACTTCTCCCGCTTCGACAATCCCCGCCAACTGATGGCCTATCTCGGCCTCGTTCCATCGGAGCATTCGAGTGGTACTTCGACCAGGCGCGGCGGCATCACCAAAGCCGGCAACGCCTTGGCCAGGCGGGCTCTGATCGAGGGGGCGTGGACCTATCGCATGCAAGCCCGCGTCAGTCGCAAGCTCCATGACCGTAACGAGCGCTTGCCTCAGGTCATTCGCGACATCGCCTGGAAGGCCCAGGTCAGGCTCTGCGCTCGCTATCGCCGCTTGTCGGTAGCCGGCAAACCCAAGGTAATTGTCACCACCGCCATTGCACGCGAAATGGTTGGCTTCCTGTGGGCGATCGCTCGTCAAGTCCAACTCGGGCCGGCTGCCTGAAAGAACGATGCTCGACCATATCGGTGCCCAGGGCAGGAGGCGGGGCGCGGTGGGGAATCCTCGTTGCCTGCTATGAGCCGGCTTTGCCGACGCTCGTCCTCTAGACCGAGGCAGCCCCAAGACGAAACCACGGTCATGCGGTAGCCAACCCGCGCATGAGAGCTTGCTCAACCGTCGTCTCTGGCTCCGCCTCCCGCCTTGGGCACCGCCGAAACTCAGCGCCTGGGCGCAACCAGGAGAGTCGTGCTCGTTCAAAATCTTGACAGCGAACATGAGAGCAGGCTGTTGAAAAAGGCGCTCGCCGCCGACCGACGACCGTGATTCATTCGCTCCGATGAGATTCGGAGATGGTGTGCGTGCGTGGCGGCGACAATCGAACGGGCGAGCTGTTCAGCTACGTTGACCTGGAGGCGCGGGTGCGGCGAGATCATCCGCCGCGAGCGATCCGGACGATTGTGAACGAGGCGCTTTCGGCGCTGGAGCGCGAGTTTGCCGCGCTCTATTCGCCGATTGGGCGGCCGTCGATCCGCCGGAGAAGCTGCTGCGTGCGATGCTATTGCAGACGTTTTATTCAATCCGCTCGGAGCGGCTTCTGATGGAGCGGCTGGAATACGACCTGCTGTTCCGCTGGTTCGTCGGAGTCGGCGTTGACGACGCAGCCTGGGACCATTCGGTGTTCTCGAAGAACCGCGACCGGCGACTGGAAGGCGACATCTCGGCCAAGTTCCTCGTGGCGTTGCTGGCGCGCAGCCCAAGGTGAAGAAGCTTCTGTCGAGCGATCACTTCTCGGTCGATGGCACGCTGATCGAGGCCTGGGCCTCGATGAAGAGCGTCAAGCCGAAGGACGGCTCGGACGAGCCGCCGGCGCAAGACGGGCGCAATGCCGAAGCGGACTTCCATGGCCAGAGACGCTCGAACGACACCCATGCTTCGACCACCGATCCCGATGCCAGGCTCTATCGCAAGGGTAAAGGCAAGGAGACGAAGCTGTGCTTCATCGGGCATGGGCTGATGGAGACCCTCGCCGCCATCGATCGCCTCGTTCACCACGCCACCATCGTCGAGAGTGTATTGTGAGCAATCACAGGCGCAACAACAGCAGCAGAAACAGAGCTGTTCGCAGCGTGATATCAGGAGATCGGAGCGGCCGAGAATCCAACTAAGAGATTGGTCGCCGTGGCCCCACGGATGGGGTCCACTTCACTGCTACAGGTCCTGATCTATTGGAAAAGGTGCGTCTTTTGAAGCTTTTGTTGGACGGCGAACGAATGCCTCGCCGGGAAGGCGATGTGAGAGGTCCTCCGCAAGAACGGTCACATTTGGATGCTTCAGAAGGGAACCATGGTCGCCAGGAAGAGGGGGCCCTTCAACGAGGCTCTCGAAAGCAGCGTGCCATGGAGTTGCTGCGCTAGTGGACTCCCGAGTGTAATAGACGCAGAGCGCCGAAACCTTCTTAGGTACGTATAGTTTGCCCGCGCGAATATGGCGAATGAACATTTGGAAGATTTCCTCAAGCGCCGGTACACCGATTTTCCATGCACCAAAAGCAGCGCTCGCGAGCGTAGCGAAGTCACCCGGTCGAATTTTCATGGTTGCATCGTGCTCAGGCGACAATCCTCCCTCGTCGACAAGGAATGCAAGGAATTCAGACCATTCCTGGTCCAAGGTGAGAGTGGAAGGCGTCTCTGGCGCCGACGGATGGGCACTATCGATCAATGCCACTAAATCGACCCTCACGTTTGCAGAGATTAGCATCCCAGCAACGGCGTGGGCGAGCACACCGCCAAAAGACCATCCCGCGAGCGTACAAGCCATGTCCGGCAGCACAGGAACAATAGCCCGAGCATAGACTTGGGCGATCTCGTCAATCGAACCCACCTTCAGGAGTTCGTGACCGAACTCTAGGGCATGTATACCGTAGATGGTCTGTGTAGCTGGCAGCGCCCGCACGAGGTCATCATAGACGCTCAGCCCTCCGCCACAAGCGTGACAGAGGATAAGTGGCTGACTATTCGCGAGTCGAAGCGGAATAAGTTGGCTCGCAGATTTTCGATGGTTCTTCGATGCGGGGCGCACCTTCTCGGCGCACTGATCGAGACGAGGATTCGTGAAATGCACGGAAAGATCGAGGATCAAACCCCGCCGCCGGAGTTGCTCAAGCACTTGCAGCGCTAGCAGCGAATGTCCACCGAGGTCAAAGAAGTTGTCGTGCCGCCCGACCCGCGCCACACCGAGAAGCTCCGCCCAGATCGTCGCCAGCGCGGTCTCGGTCTCGCCCCGCGGCGGCTCATAGGCCGCGCGCGCATAGGCCGCATCCTCAGGCATCGGCAGCGCCTTGCGGTCGAGCTTGCCGTTTGCCGTCAGCGGCAGCGCCGCCAGCCGCACAAACGCAGCCGGCACCATGTAGTCGGGCAGCCGCGCACTCACATGCGCGCGCAACGTGCCGGCAAGGTCAGATCCCTCAGCTTCGCCGGCGTGCTCCGCAGCCGCAACCACATAGGCAACAAGACGCTTCTCGCCGGTGCGATCCTGTTGCGCCACGACGACCGCATCGCGCACGAATGCGTGTTCGACGAGCCGTGCCGCGATCTCGCCGGGCTCGATCCGGAAGCCCCGGATCTTCACCTGGTCGTCGTTGCGGCCCAAAAACTCCAGATTGCCGTCCGGCAAGTACCGCGCAACATCCCCGGTCCGGTACATCCGCGCCCCCGCCTCAGCGCTGAACGGATCGGCCACAAACCGCTCCGCCGTCAGCTCGGGCCGGTTCAGATAGCCACGCGCGACCCCCGCCCCGCTGATGTAAAGCTCCCCGACCGCCCCGAACGGAACGGGCGCGCCATGACCGTCCAGCAGGTAAACCTGCGTGTTCGCGATCGGTCGGCCAATCGGGAGCCGCTGGAATGGCTCATCAATCGCGTTGATCTCGCAGACTGTCGCAAAGGTCGTCGTCTCGGTCGGACCGTAGCAGTGCAAGAGATGTTGCGGTCGGTTCTGCCTCAACACCCGTGCTACTGCCGCCACATCAACCGTATCACCACCAACTAATAGCAACCGCAAACTTGCCAGCACCGGGCCTAGATCATTAGCGCTCTGCCTGAACAACCCCGCTGTCAAATGCAGGACGGTAATGCGGTGCTGCTGAACCAGACTGCGCAGCACTTCTGGCTCCAGCACATTAGTGTATGGAATCGCAATCAGGCTCGAACCGTGTAGCAGCGGTGCCCAGACTTCCAGCGTACTGATATCAAACGCGGGATTGCCCAGCCATCCCACACGATCCTTCGAGCTGAACTCCGCATAGCCGTTGTTGATGACGAGCCGGTTGACAGCACGATGAGGAACAACAACTCCCTTGGGAACGCCGGTCGAGCCGGAGGTGTACATTACATAAGCGGCGGCCTCGGCGCTCAATGCCAGGCCTGGATCGGTACTACATCCTGTTCCGGCCATGAGCGGCTCAATGGGCAGAACAGGGATTGTCACCTCAACCAGATCGTCATCGTCACTCTCGCTAAGCACGAGGCGCGCATCACAGTCGGCCAGTATCCAGCTTTGTCGTGCAGATGGAAGAGCGCGATCGATCGGCACATAAACTCCCCCCGCCTTCAGGGTCGCCAACTGCGCCACCACAAGCGCAACGGAGCGGTCCAGCATTGTCGCAACACTATCCCCGGGCCTCACCCCGAGCCCGATCAGATGATGCGCGAGCCGGTTCGCCCGTGCATTGAGCTCGCCATAGCTTAAGCGCGCGTCCGCATCGACCACCGCCACCGCGTCCGGCGCTTGACGCACCTGCGCCTCGAACAGCTGATGAATGCACTGCTCCGCCGGATAGGGGGCCGCCGTCCGGTTCAACTCCTCCAGGAGGTAGGCGCGCTCAGCGGCTGGCAGGATGTCCAGGTCTCGCACCGGCG
The DNA here is from genome assembly GCF_032917945.1 of Bradyrhizobium sp. sBnM-33. Taxonomy (NCBI): domain Bacteria; kingdom Pseudomonadati; phylum Pseudomonadota; class Alphaproteobacteria; order Hyphomicrobiales; family Nitrobacteraceae; genus Bradyrhizobium; species Bradyrhizobium sp. sBnM-33. The sequence goes on along the minus strand of NZ_CP136624.1, from coordinate 2,566,917 downwards.
TATTGGGGGCGTGCTCCAGCGCCTCAGCCACTTGCTCGAGCGCCCGCTGCATGTAACCGCAGACCCGGTCCGCAGCGACGCCCTCCGCCACCTGCGCCGTCAGACCGAGCGCCTCGCCAAAATCCTCCACCGACAAGGACAGGGGATAGTTGGTGCGTTCCTCCCCGCCCAGCCATTCCATCCCCGACAGACCATCATCCGTTCCGGAGCCCGGCATGGCCGCCGGCGTGGTGTGACGATAGTTCAACAGCGCGCTGAACAGCGGCGTCGGTGCCGCAACGCCGCTGCAGCGTTGCGCCAAGGCCAGCGAGGCATGCTCGTGCGCCAGCAGCTCGGCCAGCCGGGCGTGGGTGGTCCGCACGCTCGCCTCGACCCCGGTGCCGTCCAGATCAAGCCGCAGCGGCAGGGTGTTGATGAACAGGCCCATGGCGCGGTCGACACCGGCGCCGCCATGCATGCGGCCGAACAGCACCGTGCCGAACACCACCTGCTCGCGGCCGCTGCTGCGCGCCACCACCTGCCCCCAGGCCAGATGGCACAGGCTCGCCAGGCTCACCCCCAGCCGCCGCGCCTGTTCCCGCAGCCGCTCGTTGAGCGCCTGCGGCAGCATCCGATGCGCCTCGCCGACGCCGCTGCCGTCGCCGTAGACCTCGCTCAACCCGAACGGCATGGTCGGCGCGTCGATGTCGGCCAGCAGCCCCCGGAAGAACTCTTCATGCGCCTTGGCATCAACACCAAGATGCGCCTGCGCCACCAGATTGCGGAACGGCTGCGGGGCTATCAGCTCATGCTCGCGCCCCTCCAGCACGGCCCAGACCTCGGCATGCATCACTTCCAGCGTGGTTTGATCCCCGATCAAATGGTGCTGCAGCTCCAGCAGCAGCCAGCGCGCGCTGCCGGGCTCGCGCGCGGTCACAAACCGCAACAGCGGCGCCCGGCCAAGATCGATGCGGTGCTGGCGCGGATCAAACCGGCGCCGGAGCTCATCGGCGCCGGGACCATGATAGCCATCCAGCTCGACCTCGCTCACCTCCAGCGGCGCACGACGCCACACCACCTGGGCCGGGCTCGACAGCCCCTCCCAGACGAAGGCCGTGCGCAGAATGTCGTGCCGATCCACCACCCGCTGAACCGCGGCAAGATAGCGGTCCAACACGTCACGGTCGGCAAACGCCGTCTGCGACACCAGCAGGTACGGATCGCCATGGCTGGCGAGCAGATGATGGAACAGGATGCCGTCCTGCAGCGGCGACAAGCCATAAATGTCCTGGATGTTGCCGACGCCACCAGGCACCATGGCGACGATCCGATCGATCTCGCCCTGCGTCAGCTCGATCAGCGGCAGCATCTGCGGCGTAATCGCCGTGCTGCTCGCGGTGATCAGGTTGGCCGGGACCGCCGCCTCCTGATGACTGCCCAGGCTTGCGGCCTGATCCGCCAGCACCGGCTTGGCGAACAAGGTCTGCACCTCGATCCCCAGCGACAGCCGCCGCAGACGCGCCATCAGCTGCACCGCCAGCAGCGAATGGCCGCCAAGCTCGAAGAAGTTGTCGTGCCGCCCGACCCGCGCCACACCGAGAAGCTCCGCCCAGATCGTCGCCAGCGCGGTCTCGGTCTCGCCCCGCGGCGGCTCATAGGCCGCGCGCGCATAGGCCGCATCCTCAGGCATCGGCAGCGCCTTGCGGTCGAGCTTGCCGTTTGCCGTCAGCGGCAGCGCCGCCAGCCGCACAAACGCAGCCGGCACCATGTAGTCGGGCAGCCGCGCACTCACATGCGCGCGCAACGTGCCGGCAAGGTCAGATCCCTCAGCTTCGCCGGCGTGCTCCGCAGCCGCAACCACATAGGCAACAAGACGCTTCTCGCCGGTGCGATCCTGTTGCGCCACGACGACCGCATCGCGCACGAATGCGTGTTCGACGAGCCGTGCCGCGATCTCGCCGGGCTCGATCCGGAAGCCCCGGATCTTCACCTGGTCGTCGTTGCGGCCCAAAAACTCCAGATTGCCGTCCGGCAAGTACCGCGCAACATCCCCGGTCCGGTACATCCGCGCCCCCGCCTCAGCGCTGAACGGATCGGCCACAAACCGCTCCGCCGTCAGCTCGGGCCGGTTCAGATAGCCACGCGCGACCCCCGCCCCGCCGATGTAAAGCTCCCCGACCGCCCCGAACGGAACGGGCGCGCCATGACCGTCCAGCAGGTAAACCTGCGTGTTCGCGATCGGTCGGCCAATCGGGAGCCGCTGGAATGGCTCATCAATCGCGTTGATCTCGCAGACTGTCGCAAAGGTCGTCGTCTCGGTCGGACCGTAGCAGTGCAAGAGATGTTGCGGTCGGTTCTGCCTCAACACCCGTGCTACTGCCGCCACATCAACCGTATCACCACCAACTAATAGCAACCGCAAACTTGCCAGCACCGGGCCTAGATCATTAGCGCTCTGCCTGAACAACCCCGCTGTCAAATGCAGGACGGTAATGCGGTGCTGCTGAACCAGACTGCGCAGCACTTCTGGCTCCAGCACATTAGTGTATGGAATCGCAATCAGGCTCGAACCGTGTAGCAGCGGTGCCCAGACTTCCAGCGTACTGATATCAAACGCGGGATTGCCCAGCCATCCCACACGATCCTTCGAGCTGAACTCCGCATAGCCGTTGTTGATGACGAGCCGGTTGACAGCACGATGAGGAACAACAACTCCCTTGGGAACGCCGGTCGAGCCGGAGGTGTACATGACATAAGCAGCAGCCTCGGCGCTTAATGCCAAGCTTGGATCGGTACTACATCCTGTTCCAGCCATCAGCGGCTTAATGGGCAGAACAGGAATCGTCACCCCCTCAACCAGATCATCATCGTCATTCTCGGTAAGCACCAGGCGTGCAGCGCAGTCGGCCATCACCCATCCTTGTCGCGCAGATGGAAGAGTGCGATCGATCGGCACATACACTCCTCCCGCCTTCAGAATCGCAAGCTGCGCCGCGACAAGACTGATGGAACGGTCAAGCACGGTGGCTATACAATCGCCCGGCTTCACCCCGAGCGCGATCAGATGATGCGCCAGCCGGTTCGCCCGTGCATTGAGCTCGCCATAGCTTAAGCGCGCGTCCGCATCGACCACCGCCACCGCGTCCGGCGCTTGACGCACCTGCGCCTCGAACAGCTGATGGATGCACTGCTCCGCCGGATAGGGGGCCGCCGTCCGGTTCAACTCCTCCAGGAGATACGTACGCTCAGCGGACGACAGCAGCTCAATCCGCGCGGCCGCTTGCCGCGCATCGGCCATCACAGCACACAACAAATTTTGCAAATGCTGCGTCATGCGGTCGATCTGCTTGGGCGCCAAGCGACTAGCATCAAAGTGCCATCGGAAGCTCCCATCCAGAGCGCAAACCTCAAACGTTACCAAATCGCCGGATAGGGTTGTCTCAGAACGCGGGCTCGAAGCCAGATCACCAGCGGCAGAAGAGCTATTTGTCGTAACCGTAACGCCAATCGGCCAGGGTCGCCGCGATCGTAGCGCCTCCCTACCCCGCAAGCTCGGAGCGCGCGCGATCACATCCCGCGCAAAGCTATCGTGCTCGCTCAGTTCGGCGCATTCGGCGGCGACCACCCTGCGCACCTCTGCAAAATCATGACCAAGATCAATGGTAATTTCCATCGGCACGACAGAAGCGACAATCACCTCCGCCGCCTTCAACCGGGCCCGCGATCCATTCTGTGCCGGCGTCCATCCCAATTGGAGCTGTGATTCGCCAGTGACGCGAGCGAGATAGGTCAGCCAAGCAGTTATTAGGTGTTCCGTGCGATCAAATGGCGACAGCCTAGCCAAAGCACTTGGAATGAGCCACGAACTCGACTGCCATATGGGTGGAGTCGCAGCTTCTGAAGCCGACAGAAACGGAAGCTGCAATATTTTGAACTGCTCAAGCCGCTGCCGCCAAAAACTCTCCCGAGGCGCCAGCATTTCATGGGCAACAGTTATGTCCCGAGCCTCGTCATCGCTTAAAATCGGGAGGCGATGCCCTAGATCCAGATCGGACTGCCTCGCGAGTGCCCACGCATCCAGAGCCTCACCATCCGGGCTGTCAAACCAAACATCAACATCCTCTGTTCCCGTCGCCACACGCCAGTGGCTGGGGTGGATTTCAACCAGGGAACCCGGCGAAAAGCCCGAGCGGCCAGACGACACCTCCAAGCACCTGACTGCGACTACGTCATCGCCCACAAGAGCCTTGGACAGACATAAAGGATTGGAATGATGCGGCCCAAAGTCTAAGGCGCGCGTCATCGCTGAGAGATCTTGCGCGGATCTATCCCATCGCAGACAGCCCGCAGCATCTGGGCGTCGGCGCCTCGGAAAATAGCTTCTGTCCGCTAGCGCCTGCGGACGGGCGGCAAGCCTTTCGTTCGTTAACCAAGTTAAAAGCTCGCGGAATCCCTCGACTGCGGCTTCATAACATTTGAGGTTCAGGCTTAACGCGGTGTCGGTAGGTCCAATCAGGACTTGGCGTTGAACCACCAGGTCACCCGTATGAACACCATCATCTATGCGATGCCACGTGATGGCATATTCGGACTCTTGGGCCAGCAGCGCCCAAGACGTCGCATGAGTTCCCGCATACCGTGGTAAGGGACCGTCGTGGTAATTGAAAGCACCTCGACGCACTCGCCCAAACACATCCGCCGGCAATATGAAAGGATTGGCAACAGAAAATATCCACTCCACCGGTTCGGTACTGAGCAATGTGGCAAGCTCTTCAACGCTCGCTAGGCACAAGACATTGGCGCGAGCGGCCCAATCGCGGAAGATGGCGTCGGCACACAGGGCCGCGCCGATGACGTAGCCCATCTCCATTGCTAACTCTGCACACCTAATAGCTAGCGTACCACCACCAACAAAGACGGTAGAACCAATTGGTGAGGCTGCAGGTCGTTGCCCACCCCAATCGCCGAGTTCGCAACTCGATGAGGCCAACACACATATGTCGTGATGTTCGTACCCCACTTCCATGACAAAACCTCCACGTGTGTGACGCGCTGAGCGTGTGGCCACCGAGAGACGCGCGCCGGCGTGCACCGGAGGAGACCGATGGGCCATCTTCACGCTCCAGCCAAGCCGTCGCGTAGCCTGGGCAATTCCCGCCCGACGCGCCGCGCCACATAATGACCTAAACCTCTCACAGCAGTTGAGATTTGCTCGGGAGTAACCGAGCTGAACGCCAATCGGATCCGGCAGTCTTGAGAGTTATCCAGTGCGAAGAAGCTCATCGGCATAACAATGACATTGTAATGCGTTGCGCACTCGTCCGCGGTGTTCGCGTCAAATCTGAAAGGAAGATCGAGAGTCAGAAAGAAGCCGCCGGCAGGACGATTCCATCGAACCTGGTCCGACAAAGGCGAAAACACATCGTCCAGCTGACACAACATAAGGTCGCGATTTGCACGATACCAATCCAGCGCCGGCCGGATCCAGCCACGTAAGCTTGTCCGCTGTTCGATCAAGAGCCCCGCCACAATCGCTTGGCTAATTTGGCTCGTATTCACGGTAACGAAACTCTTGCGCTGAACCAGATCTTCCCAAAGTGTCCGGCAAGCACCTGCGTCTCCAAAGATGGTATCGGGCAGTATTGCTGCTCCGACGCGAAGAGCTGGGCTTAGCGTCTTGGAGAATGTTGACAGGTAGATAACACTTCCGACCTCATCCAAAACGGCCATCGGAGGCACCGCATCTCCTTCATACCGAAATGGCCCATATGGATTGTCCTCCAAAACGACGATCCGATGTTTGGCGCACACTTCGAGGATCTCCCGTCGTGCGACCACATCGAGGACGCGTCCTGTCGGATTATCAAAATCGGGAATAAGATATGTTGCCCGAGCTCTTCGACCATTTCGGCCCAATTGCACAACGGCGGACTCGATCGCGTCTGCAACGCAAGACGCTGAGTTGGACAACGCTGCAATAGGCACCCTCGCAGCATTAGCTGCACCAATTGCTCCAATATAGGTGGGATTGCAGACCAGGAGCACATCCGAAGATTCGGGACACAGCGCCGGCAGGCAGAGAGCGAGCGCTTCCTGGCATCCTGAGGTGATCAGGACGCGATCCGCCTTAGCGGGGAGCCCCTCATCGGATCGCACCTGTTGCGCAACAAGCTCGTTGATGATTCCCGCTGTTCGACCATACTGCAACAACTGAGACCATACTTGGCCACGATCGCCAGCCCAATACCTTTGATACACACCGAATGCATTCAACAGCGCATGGGGGTTGAGTCTATCGAAAAACCGGTCACTCGGCCTACCAGACGCAAGCGAGACAGCTGAGGGAAACCGACTCGAGACCTCGTTCAGGAAATTCATTGCCGAACTTTGCAACCGGAAATCCATCATGGAGCCTTGGAGGAGGACGGAGCTATGGGGATCACGCCTACGTCGGAACACGAGCACGACTGGAGGTCTAAGGGCGTACGCCTCTTCGCTCAATACTTGCCGGACTGTTCAAGCTGGTCAAAAAGCTGCTGGACGTTCGATTCGAGGAAACCACTCTCTCCATCTCGGTGAATGATTTCGAAGCTAAGCCCCGTCTCAATGGAGCGGCTCGAGAAGGCCTGTGTCAGTCCAGGGCCACGTATCACATTCGTGTCGAATCCCAGACCACGAGACTTTAGGGTCTCTACAGCAGCATCCACGTCGTCGACCTCAAGAGCGATATGAGCAACTCCAACGCCGTGACGCCGCACGAGCTCTGAGACCTGAGAAGCCGGCTCAGTACCCTGACACAAAACAAACCTGATGCCCCTGCTCTCGAACTCAGCAGATAGCATGCCCGTCGCTCGACCCTTGATGTGAAAACGGCGCTTCAACTCAAAACCTAGCACGTCCCGAAAGAATTGAATTGAGGCCTCAAGATCGAGCACAGCAATCGCAATATGATCGATCCCGCGAAATTGCGACACCGGACTCGCGGTTGTCCGGATGTCATCGGAAGTCGCACCCACTCCGAGCTTGCTATCGATCGTTTTCTGCATAGCACCCACTTTCGATCACACAATCCGACAATCAGGCCAAAGCGACCTCATCGCGCGAGCGACAGGCAACCCTGCTACCAGCAGATCAGCCCTGTACTAGCGTCAAGGTTCTTCAGAATCCTCTGCTCGAGGTCCGCCAACTCAGCCTTACGCCTGGCCACATCCGATTGAGCGCGGAAGAGCTTGGCTTTGAGCTCTTCTCGTTGCCTCATTGCTTCTCGAAGTTCCCAACCGTCCTGCATCGGCTAATTACCTATCTACGAGCGAACGCCGCCTGTCAGCTCCGAAAACATTGCCTGCGCTTCCGCTGCTGCTGGTGTCAGATCGCCGCGCTTCAGCTGGAGGCGGACGTCCGCCAGACCAATCTGTTGGAACGGCTCGCGGCACATCACCTCGAACATGGTGCGCAGCATCTCTTGACTGGCGTCGTTCCGTCCAGTTCCGGGTGCAGAGCAATCCTGTCCTCGCCGGGAGACCGAAGCGCCATCAGGAGATGAGAGGCCCCGCGACGGCCACGCACGTGATGGGCGCAGCAGCAGCAGCATCAGCATCAGCATCAGCATCAGCATCAGCATCAGCATCAGCATGGCACTGATTTGGATCAATCGAGCAAGTTTCATCTGAACTCTCTTAGACAAGGGCTGCGATCGTGGTCGTAACGGATCACCCCCGCATCTCAAGCAACCGACGTGCCAATGACGTTCTGCGAGCGTTTCCTGAAGAAACAACGCGCCTCTCGCTGCGCTGGCGGAATGCTGCCGTCTTACTGTCGGGCTTGGGACATCGACGTCTTGAACCAGACACAGCTCAACACAACAACACGGACGGTCAATGGCGACGATCGCCAAAAGAGCAATTGCCCGAGATCACCCTTGCTGGTCAGAATGCTCTCGCCGCCATTTTTGAGGGTCTCATCATCGAGTGAGAACATCGTGCGATAGGCATCACGCTCGATGCTGGCTCTCTCGCAAGGGGGCGGGGAGAATATCCTCTCGGTGAAGCAAGAGATCGGTTTGCTCGACCGAGGCAAACCGGGGCAGCCTGAATTCATGGAAAAAGACAGCCGAAACAAAACCGGTATCAGTCGTGGCGTCACCGACTGCCGAAATGGGTAGCTGGCCACCACCTCACTGCCGAACTCAGGGAGGAGCACGTCGATTATAAGCGATGCGTGTCATGCCGCAGTCGTGAGACCAAGCTCCGGAAAACCCGCTTGGTGCCGCTGCACGACACGGCAGTAGCGGGCTTGAGGCGCTATCTGGCGCGTCGCCGGCCCCGTTCCGAGGCTGATCCGGTGTTCGTTGACGCGCGTGGTTTGCCGCTGCGCTACATTGCGGTCAAAGAGACCTAGCCAATTCCCGCACAGCGGGAGCAGTTGGCAGCGTCATCGCAGACGCTGCCGAATCCGTGCGGCCAAACAGCGCGCCGGAAACTATTCGATGCAGCGGGCCATCGATCGCTACAGCCGGTAAAATGCTCTCTGTCTCAAGTTGCCGCCATTGCGCAACCAAAACGTCGCCGCGTCAGCTCCGCAGTCTGCCGATAGCAACCCGCGATCTCAAACTATCCCCATAGCCGCGCCACCGTGCATCTTCTCCCGCGCCTTCGCTCAATCCGGCTTCAATGAGGTCGCTTTATAAGCGCTTGCCGCGCCCTCGCGTGAGCGCGACCTCACAGAACCCTCCAGATTCCCTCGAATCTCCAGCCGTGATTCTCTACCCTCCAACGTGATTGGCGGAGGGTTCGATGCGGCACGGGAGCGGCGGGAAAGCGGCGAGCAGGATCTGTTTCGCTCGCGGCTCGACCAAGTCATCAACATGGATCACACGCTGGTGAAGCTGGCGCGGACGATCGACTGGGGGTGCCTGGAAGAGAAGTTCGGTGCGGTGTATGCCGACGGCTCCGGGCGGCCACCGCTGCGGACGCGGCTGATGGCGGGGCTCGCGATTCTCAAGCATACCTACAATCTCAGCGATGAAGTGGTGTGTGAGCAGTGGATCGAGAACCCGTATTACCAGTACTTCTGCGGCGAGGAGTTTTTCCAGCACCGGCTGCCGCTCGATCGCTCCTCGATGACGAACAGGAGCGGCTGCAAGCGCTGTTGCAGGAGAGCCTGGCGGTGGCGACGCGAACCGGCGCGATGAAGCCTTCGGAGCTCTCGCGCGTCATTGTCGACACCACGGTACAGCCGAAGCACATTACCTTCCCGACCGACGCCAAGCTGATGAACCGGGCCCGTGAGAAGCTGGTGCAGCTGGCCAAAAAGCTGGGCGTGGAGCTACGGCAGTCCTATACGCGGGTCGGCAAGTTCGCCCTGATCCAGCATCAGCGATACGCCCATGCTAAGCAGTTCAAGCGCGCCAACCGGGCTTTGCGCACGCTCAAGACCTATCTCGGCCGTGTCATCCGCGACATTGCCCGCAAGATCGACGGCGACCATGGGCTCGAGGGCAGCTTCGCTCACCTGCTCAGCCTTAGCCGGCAGGTGCGCCAGCAGGAGCGCGGGCAGCGCGGCGCCAAGGTCTACAGCCTGCATGCCCCCGAAGTGGAATGCATCGGCAATGGCAAGGCCCACAAGCCTTACGAGTTAATGGCATGGACCACGCCCGCTCTCAGAGGCAACGTGCTACCCCGCGGGGCAGCAGCAGGAGCGCAAGCCATATCGAATACGAACATTATCACAATCGGTATCGATCTCGGGAAGAACACATTCCATGTCGTTGGTCTCGATGCCACCGGCGCAATCACGTTACGCAAGAAGCGATCTAGAATCAGCTTGACCAGTCGCTGAGCAATATTCCGCGTTGCCTAATCGGAATGGAGGCGTGTGCAGGAGCACATCATCAAGCTCGAGAAATTAGGCCATCAAGTACGGCTCTTGCCGGCACAGTACGTCAAACCATACCTCAAGGGTCACAAGAATGACTTTCGGGATGCTGAAGCGATCGCCGAGGCTGCTCAGCGGCCGACAATGCGGTTCGTCCCCAGTGAAGTCGGCCGAACAACTTGATTTACAGGCACTCCACAGAGTTCGCAGTCGATTGGTGACACAGAGAACAGCGGTCATCAATCAAATTCGGGGCTTTTTGCTTGAGCGAGGCCTACCAGTGCGGCAAGGAGCGGCAGCACTCCGATTGGCACTCCCCCAAATCCTCTCGATGCCTTCGGAAAGCCTGTCACCTCAGGTGGTTCGGCTCATCCAGGACTTGGCCGAGGACTGGCGCTATCTCGACCGTCGCGTCGCGTTAGTCACCAAGGAGATCAATGAGATCGCGGAGCAAGATGCGCATTGTCGCCGCCTGATGAGTGCGCCGGGCGTCGGGCCAATCATCTCAAGCGCGATGATCGCCGCGATCGGAACTGGTGATGCGTTCCAGAAGGGCCGCGACTTTGCGGCATGGCTTGGCCTCGTACCAAAACAAATCTCGACCGGTGATCGAACCATTCTCGGTCGCATATCAAGACGCGGCAACCGTTATCTACGAACACTGTTCATTCAGGGAGCCCGAGCCGTATTACTGAGGCGCCAAACCTGGGCCAGGCACGGCTTCGGAGCCTGGCTGGAGGCAGCATCGAAGCGGCTCCACTCGAATGTACTGGTTGTTGCCCTGGCCGCAAAACTCGCGCGGATGGCGTGGAGCATGCTCGCAAAAGGCCGTGACTACGAAGCGAGTTTCCTGGGGCACGCTGCATAGCACGCCCGACCCGGGAAGGAAGGAAGATCCAAGATCCGATCGGAATAGCACACTATCCCGCCGAGGTTTGCGAGACGGAAAGAACGAATGGAGAAACGGTTCCACCGACACTTCTGAAGCCTGGTTCGACTCCATGGCCCTCCTTGAGGCCGGCGAGTTATTGAGGACAGAAGTGGCGCGGATATCCATAATGGCTCGGGGCGACAGCCTCAAATCGAAGCCGGATAGATTGGCGCAAACCGCTTCATCCCTTTGTCGATTCCTCTTGCAACGCGAGCGTGGTCCATAGATCGGCGTCAAGGTCAGCGTTGCTACCCCTCTCAAGCACAGCAAGGGCGGCCAGTTCGTCGCCCATGTACAGGCGCTGCCGGGCAATCCCTATGACGGCCACACGCTGGCTGAGGTGATCCCCGGGATCGAGAAACTCATCGGTACCACGATCGATCGGCTCCACGCCGATGCCGGCTATCGCGGCCACAATGCGCCGGCCGACTACAAGTTCAAAATCTACACCTCAAAACAAAAACGCCGCGTGACCCCGGCAATCAAACGAGAGATGCGCCGCCGCTCTGCCGTCGAGCCCGTCATCGGCCATCTCAAGGACGAGCACCGAATGGGCCGCAACTATCTCGCCCACCGCAACGGCGACCTCAACAACGCCATTCTCGCCGCCGCCGGCTACAACTTCCGCCGCCTCATCAAGTGGCTGAGGATCTTGTTGTACCTCATCCTGATGGCGCTCTTCCCGAAGTCAAAACTATCGCCGGCCTGAAAACGTATTGTTCACAGAAGACTTTCGAGGCTCTGCACCCCGAAAGCTTGCAATCTGAAAATACCTTCGCCAGAAAACTCGAACCCCCGATCAAGCCCTTACAGGTTCTTCACGGGCGACTGCCTCAAGCGCGGGATGCACAGAATCGTTGATGATCACCACGTCACTCAAGCATGCGAGCCCGACCGCGCGTTACAATTCGGGAGAACGTCAATTGGCTGTTAACGGGGCTCGTGCTAGCCTTCTGTACATGGCAAATCAACGCCATCACCTCGAGCGAACCGCATCCCGCCTTTCGAACATTCCGGACAATCCGCATCTTTACGCGGTTCGACCAACTGCAGCCTCCCGGTCAGGGCATTGATGTGCTGGTAGTGCAAGGGACGATCAGCGCGCAGACTCAGATAATCCATTAGAAAATCATTCACGGCGTGCCCCGCGGAGACCGCATTAAGACTGATAACGCTGGGGTTCGGCTCCTCAACGCCATAAGCCTGCGCCTTTCGTTCCGCATCTGTCTTGGCCTCTTTGGCCAAGAGATTAGGATCAATCAGCTGATTGCACCAAAGGCAACCCGCACCTGGACGAAGAGGGCGAATGGCACTGAACGCATCGATCACCCGCCCCTGCTCATCGGCGCGGATTTTCGAGCCCAGCTGAACGGCTGGAATAAGATATTGATGAACCAGTGCGTTCACTACTAGGCGCGCCCGCATTGAGTCCGCCGCAAGAAAGATGTAATCGCAACCTTTGAGCCGATCCGCCACTGAAGCTTTAGCCACGTCCGCGTTGAAGTACTCGATGTGCGCGGATGGATTGGCCTGCTGGATGAGGCGCTGTGCCAACTGAACTTTGGGCGTCCGATTTGCAGCATCGGACTGCGATGCTCCGATAAGTCGTGCAAGGTTGGATGCTTCAACCGCATCGTCATCAACAAGCGTGAAGTGGCCGACGCCCAAGCGGGCCAGATACTCCACAACAAGGCTACCGATCCCGCCTAGCCCGATCACCGCAACGTGAGCGCGCGATAAGGTCTGCTGGCCCGCTCGACCGAACATACGAATTTGGCGGTCATATTGGTCGTCCACCGAGCTCAAATTTCTCGATAGATGGGGTGCGAGACGATCAATCTTCATGCCAATTACGCTCGCCTGATCGAGTTCGCAACGGCTGCCATTGGGCATCCAGAGATCTGCCTGCACGGCCCGCCGCCCCAACACCAGAGCGCCAACCGGCATGCCTTTGGCGATTTGCAATAGAGCCGGATAGCCGCGCTCATGTGATCGGATATCGATATCGCTGAATCCGACTTGCCGATCGCTGCCGTGATTATGAACGGCCAGATAGACTAAACGCTCGTCACGGGCGCGGGTAATCAGCCGATGAATGAATTGTGGCGTTAAGGCTCGGTGACCGATTTTGCCCGCGACATAGTCGATTCCGTCCTTAGCCAGATGCACTTCCCGAACGGTGAGGAGTGGAATCGTGTCTAGTTCGGACAGACCCGCGAGTAAGATGGCTCCGTGCTCATCACCATCCTCGTGATAGAGATGATGCCAAAGTAACTCGTAGTCCGGACGGGTGATGTGGAGCCTGCATTTGGACATCACGACGATCTTTCTAAGAAATCCAGAACCTTGAGAACCTTGGCACAAGCTTTTTGCTTGCCGTTCTGGGCCGTGCTGTTGCGGCGGGAGATCTGCAGAGCCGACCTTCCTTCGAACGCATGTCCCGCGGTGACCGGAGACGCAAAGCCCTGACCGTCAGCGCGCCGGACCTCTCCACCGATGAAAATGGGATAGATGTCGGCATAAGGATATTGCGCGGGGACGTGAAAGCCCACCCACGTCTTGCTAGGGACAAACCGGTCGCTAAGGGCGACCGGTTCGACCACAAGATAGACGCCGCCCTGCCCATCGTCCCGCATGTTGAGGGAGGCAGAGGGAAACTGCTTCTTCAGATCTTCGATGGCGGCAGAAACTTCCACTTTCATGGCAATTTCTGCCTAGGAGTTGTCGTCCGGCGCAATCGCCGTGAACCGAAGATGCTCCCGCAGATGGACGACATCATTGTCGCCCACGATACGGCTGGTGCCATTAGGCAGTTCCTCCTGCAGCACAAAGTTGGGCTGGATCGCCACACCTTGAGTAATGGCGGCCGCCTTGATCTCTGCGCCGGTGGCGGAATGGCCTTTGAGGTTCACCGGCTGTTCGTTGACGGTGATGACGACGATGTGTTCAGGCTTGCGCGCCACAAACACCATTTGATCGTGGAGTTCTATCTGCTCATGGTCTTCAACGCGGCGATGGGTACCATCGTGTAGGACTAGTTCCAGCAGATAGTCCTTGCCGATCTCAACGCCCTGCTCGATCGCAGCGATCTTGATCTGCTCGCCAGTTTCACGCGGGCCCAGCAGCTTTACCGGGCGCTCGTTCACTTTCACCGTGACCAAGTGGTTGTGTCGGAGGCGTTCCGTCTCAAGGATATCCGTGCGTTCGGTAGCCATACGCTTTCTCCTTGCGATTTCGAAGTCGAATTGCTATTAAGCAATAGATAGCGGAACCTAAATAGAAAGTCAATTGCTAAATGGCAATTCCTGGGAGCGCAAGAAATGCTAATGATACCAAGGGCTTTGACGGAGATGCCTTCTACCGAGCGCTGGAGACGACGGTTCAAGCCCGCGACGTCAATTGGAAAGAGGTGTCAGAAGCAACGGGCGTTAGCGCTTCGACCCTGACGCGCATGGCGCAGGGCCGGCGTCCTGACGCGGCCAGTTTGGCCGCGCTTTCTGCCTGGGCTGGACTTAATCCGTCCGATTTTGTCAACGCGCCCTATCGCGCCAGCCAACCAGAGCCCATGATGCAAATTTCTAGCCTTTTGCGGGCGGATCCGGCCCTGGACACCGAGGCCGCAGAAGCAGTGGAAGCAATCGTACGCGCGGCTTACGAGCGCCTGAAGAAGCCCCTCAAGTAGCCGGTTACGCCTTTAGCATTTTAGCTGCCATTGACGGCTTTCAGCCGCTTGCAAACGCCTTTCCTCCACGACTTTGACGATGTCGGGGATCACGTGCTCGTCCATCTCTTTGAGGAACTCTTGCACCAACTTGGCATCGACAGGCGCAAGCCCCTGAAGCATCTCAGGTCTTTCATTTGTCTTGTCGTGCGCACCGTCAGTCATCGTGATCTCCCTGAGGTCCAGAATAGGCTTCGCCGCCCGTCGATAACGCTATTTCGTCTGAGTTGGTCGCAAGTTGCGGTCCATCCGCGAGAACCCTGCATGACCGATATTGGCAAGTTTCAGGCCACCCATGCCGGAAGCGATTTGGCCAACCTGCTTACGATCGAAAATCAAGGCATCGGTGCGGCTGTGGAACAACCAGAGCGGCATCTGCTCGCGTAAGCTGGCCGTGGCGTCGATCACCGCCCGCGCCTCAACCCTTCCATTAGCCCACTGTTCCTCCGTCGAAAACTCCACCACCCAGATAAACTGGGCGTACGGCAGCGTCATGATGTACTGCAAAAGTTTTGGATCAAATTCCGATGCATGCTCTCGCGCGAAATGGCGATAAGACGAGCCGGTGGTGATGAAGTAGCGGACGATGGTGTCGTCCTTGGGCGGGAGACCGATGGCGCGACCAAGCGTGAACAAGGCAGGAGCCAACCGATCAACGGCATCAGCCGGATAATGAACCTTCTCAGGAAGCGCCACGATAAAGGCGTCAACCGCCTCCGCCGCGTAGGGGGTCCCGCTCGACTTCGGAATGGAGACGTACGGAAGATGGTTGTCGTCGACAACAGCAAGCGTTTCGACTTCATCCCAAGCATACCGGAGACCGGAGTGACCTTTCACCGGTTGACGCCATTCATAGCCCACAAGCGCAACCGCATGGCGACGCGAATGCATCGCGGCGAACAGAGGGAAGCCCGATTCTACATAGGCAATCAGTTGCCGATAGAACGGATGGTCCTTAGTACCTGTCGTGGCATTGCGCGCGATGTGGATAGGGAACGCACCCGCTTCTTGAAACACGCGTTCGGCATGAGCGATCTGCAATCCTTTAGACGGCACTAAACCGCCCGGATTGAACTCGTGCGCCATAATTGTGATTTCATGGACCAAATATTCTCTATGAACGTTGTAGCGCTCGCTGTAGTGACGCAAGATGGACCAGCAAGCAGCATGCGCGCACACAGAAATGTCGACATGCTGATCCATCGACGGAAAGCCACGTATTACAAGCTTGTAGCCGAGCAGATGCACCTTATGATCGGCAGTGATGATGAAACGACCCGCGCCTTTGCGGATGTCCGGAGAGAGCACGGTCCTGCCGATGGTAGCAATGCCAGTCGGCCGCAATACCATGTAGCCGAAGTAATGATCGTTCAGTTCGCGATCGGGACAAACTAGCGCAGCATTGGCGTCATCGAACTTCACGGTCTGGTCAAAAAAGTGCAGCCGCACACAGTCGCTGCGATAATACTGCCCCTTCTTCGAATAGAAGCTATAGTAAGTGCTGCGGTAATCCTTATCGATGTAATTGTATTCGATGAGGACGCCCTTCACTGCATCCGAGATCCCTTGGCTCAGAAGCTTTGCGACCAGAGCCGGGTTGTACTCGGAGGTGATGTGCATGGACAGCTGCGCGAGTTCGGCGCTCGTCGCCAAAGAAATCCACTTGTACATTAGAGGCGGGCGTGATTGGAAGCGACGCGCATATGCATCGTAAGAAGCGCCATTAGAAATCCCTTGATCAAAAACACGACGATTCCCTCCCACCGTCGGCCGGACAGAGGTGTAAGCCACCAGCTGACCTTCGTCAAATTTGAGGCCGACAGGTGCCGCTAAAACTAAGACGTTGAGCCAGTATGATTAATCGCGCTGCGCCGCAGCAACCGGACAAAGACGCGAAATCCCTTACTTTCGGGGCTGCCTCTTAATCTCAGCACAACATTTGGCACTAAACCAGCAACGGCCGTCACGCTTAACTAGATTAGCGTTTTCTTGGTTCGAATCATATCAGGCGGCGTCGGCGAGTTTGTAGGACCACGTGTGGATGACCGGATGGCGATTGACGTCGTCGATACCGGCCATGATGCGCTCCTTGAGTTCGTGTTTTGAGGCCACCCGGATGTGGCGGAGGACTGAACGGGCGAACTTGGAGAAGAATCCCTCGATGAGATTGAGCCATGAGCCGTGCTTGGGCGTGAAGGTGAGCTCGAAGCGCCCGCTTGGTCGAGTGGCGAGCCAGGCTCTGGTTTCTCGCGAGATGTGCGCGGAATGATTGTCGAGGATCAACTTGATCGCAGTGTTCGGCGGATAGGCGTCATCGATAAGCCTGAGGAGTTCGACGAACTCTCGACTGCGATGGCGATCTTTGACAAGGGCGTGGACCTTGCCGGTGAGCAGATCAATCCCAGCCAACAGGCTGAGCGTGCCATGGCGTTTGTATTCATGATCGCGCGCAAAGGTGGCGTGGACGCCAGGCTTGGGCGGCAAATCCGGCGCCGTCGTTGCGATGGCCTGGATTCCCGGCTTCTCGTCGCAGGAAACGATCGTCACCGGCTTTCCCCGCTTCTTCTTTCCCTTGGTAGAGGCTTTCTTCAGGATTTCGACTTCACGATAGACGCACAGCACCTCCGCCATCTTCTGTTCGAACTCGGCGTCGCGATTTTCAAGATAGTAACGCACCTTGTGCGGCTTGATTTCCTCCCGGCCGAGGATCTTGCACACCGTTCCCTGGACCAAATTGGCCAAGCACGCATGCCCCGCCGCCGGCCCGTGTTCACGCGCATGGCGCGCCAAGAGCCGCGTCGTCCACAACTCATGTGGATAGCCGTGGTCCTTGGCCTTATCGCAGGCCAGCGACACCAACCAGGCTTTGGCTTCCGGCGTGATGGTTGGTTCCTTGCCCGGTCGCGGGCGATCGTCGAGGGCTGCCAGCGGGCCATCGGCCAGCGCCCGCTCGACACAGCGCTGCACCGTCTGATGATGGACCCCAAGTCTCTGGCCCACCGCGCAGAACGAAGGATTTTCCCGATACGCCAGCAGCATCTGCGCCCGCGACACCCGGCTCGCCAGTTCGATCCTCGACCGCGAAAGCGTCGTCAAGGTCGCTATCTCTTCATCACTCATTGCCAATTCGACCGCTCGCCGCCATCCTGCCATGATACAGCTCCTCGTTTCGCCGACCGCAAACGAGGAATCTTGGCGTACCAGCGAGATAACCACATGCTGTTCGTCGATGGGATTTCCGTCTAGCACGTCATACTGCGTGATCAAGCCGCGCGCGCTTTCGGCGAGGAAGACCTTGTGGCCAAACTCGATCGGCGACCGCACCTTGCCGCGCTTGATGAGGTCCGTGTGGGGCTCAAAAATCGAATAGAGCTTCTCGGCCGTTGGAACTTGCTCGCCGTTAAGCACACGGCGGCGCGACTGATCTGTCACACGGTCTCCAAGACCACAAAAGTGCTCTATCTCTTTGCGCGTCTCCGCGATGGCCAGATCGGTGATCATATCTTTGCCGCGCGCTTTACGGGTTTGCCGGAGCGCCGTTCGTGCGCTTTCGATGACTTCCTCGGCAATGCCAATGAGTTCGCGATATGTCGCGGTCTGCTGATCCTGGCGCTGCCTTTTGGTCATTCGTTGGATCTCTTGCATCCGCCGCCGCGCCGATCGCGTCTGATCTTGGAACCCCTTGATCCGCCGGCGCTCCAGCGCCGTGGCGAGGCGACCGATCAGGCGCGTGACCACGCGAACGACATCCCACAACAGCGTGTTGTCGGTCGGATGATGAATGTCGGTCTGCACCACCGTGGTATCGACACGCAGCTTTTGGCCGTCTTCCAGTCCGAGCTCGACCGCCGCCCGCACCACCAGATCATTGATCGCCTTGAGCGTCTCGGGCGTGAGCCGATTGAAGCCGCGGTGGAACGCATCGTGTCGAGGCACTGGCACACAATAGAAGTCCGTGAACTGGCGCAGCGTGCATCCGTCGGCGATCCGCTCACGTAATTCGCGATAGTTCCAGTTCTTGACGCGCATCAGAACCAGCGAGCGGCAGCACCTGTTGCGGCGTCAGGCCGCTGCGACCCGTCTCGGCCTTCTTCAAACCCCGCGTCAGATCGCAGCGGACCTGGTCGATTATGTCCTTCTGGTCGTCAAGAAAATCGGAAATCGCCTGCAGCAACTCGACACCCGATGTGCTTTATGGCAGGTGGGCATCCACGGCGCTTGTCGATATCGGTTCTCCAACAACGGCGCCGGGAAACGTCCACGCCCCGGTGGGGCGCACGGCGCGCCAATAGTTTGTCAGCACCTCCAGCAACCTGGCCGACAGCATGACATAGCGGTCTTTCTGTCCCTTGCCCTGCTCGACGCGAAGCACCATGTGCTGGCGATCGATAGCTTCAGGCTTCAGACGGGTCGCCTCAGAAATACGCAGGCCGGCGGCATTGCACGTCGTCAGGATCGCCTGGTGTTTGAAGCTCTCGATGCAGCCAAGGAAGTGCAGCGCCTCCTCGGGGCTGAGAATGATGGCCAATGTCTTTGACGCCTTGGGACACGGAATGATCTGGGCGAGATCCCAATCGAGGCGGAGCGTGACGCGGTAGAGAAATCGAAGCGCTGCGACGGTGACGTGCACCGAGCGCGGCGCCAGCTTCTTCTCGTTCGTCAAATAGACCTGATATCCTCCGGGCTGAGCAAAGCCGGCGATTTAGCGAAATGCCGAGCGAACTGCGAAACCTGCAGCAAATAGGAATCCTGCGTGTGTTGCGACAGGTTGCAGACCTGCATGTCTTCCATCATGCGTAACCGTAGCGAGGTCATAGCGAACTCCTTGGCAAGAGGGACGCTGCGCGCGGGCAGCAACGCCATCTTGCCAGGGGCAAGCTGTGGTGCCGGAGTCAGGGACGCTGGCTGGCTTTAAGGGGGTACGCCGCACTCAACACGGATACTCTCCCGCGGAGCGGGTTCGTCCAAAATAGATTATCCGCAATAATCATATCGAGTGTGAGATTGTTGAACGCGCGGTACTTGAACAGCCGCCTCGGAATGCTTTGCTTTTTGGCCATTGCGTCCCCTTGAGCGGCTATCTGGGTCCAGAGTTCTGAACCACCCGAAAATAGTGTTCCACGTTGTCGCCGGTCAGCACTACGATCTCGGCCCAATCGATATTCACGAAGGGCTTGCCGGTTGCTGAATGAATGGAGTCGGGATCGAAATCACCCTCGAACAGATGGCGGCGAAGTACGTAAAGCTTTCGCGCGTCTTCGCTGTTATGCTTGAGGCAATTGACCAGAAGCCTCAACTCTTCCAGGCCGGCCTTGTCGATGACAATCGACGCCTGTGTCAGTGCGGCAACCAGATCGGCGTGGTTTGGCTTCCTTCTCGCCTGCGGCACCCATCGCCGCGCGCCACGCTCCCACAGGTGGTATATTACGATCACGAACGCCTTTCGAAGCAAGAGGAGCGCAGCTTCAGCCTCCAGGCGGCGCTCTCCGAACTCTTCGCCATAGTGGCGTCCAGCGCCGGTTTCCTCATCATAATCCTCCCACTGGGCACTGCCCGCATCGACCCTGCGCTGAAAGTCGTCCGCCTCCTGCTTGGTCTCATCCAGCTCCTGGAAAAAGGGTGCATATGCGGCATGAAAGGCCACGCGCATCTGGCGGACACGATGATCAAATAGGGCACGACGCATTGTTCTCAGGAGGAATGTTATGGGCGACTGGTGGTTTCGAGCGTGGGATCGCGTGCTCGCTTTCAAAGGCCTCGTAGGATTGAGCGCCAGCCCAAGCGATCAACCCTGCGACGGATGGCAGAGACGGCTCGCTTCAGACGAAGTCTGCCGCTCCAACGATCCCTCCCCGACAGCTGCCAAGCGAACACCTTTGCAGGATATACAGCATTGCTGTATATTACAGCAATGCTGGAGACCGATCAATGACCCAATATTCAACCAGTGATCTTTCCAGGAAATCGGGGGATATCATCGCCGAAGCCCTGCGCCGGCCCGTCACCATTACCCAACGGAACAAGCCGCGTCTGGTGCTGCTCAGCATCGAAGACTACCGCAAGCTTACGGCCAGAGCCGACGCCCGGAAGGCCGGTCGGCTCGAGACGATGCCTGACGACTTGTTTGAGGATGTCAAGCGGGCCGTCGACGCCTATGAGCGGGAGAGCGACGAGACGTTGAGCCGGACGAGCTTCGCACCGGATGCGTGATCCGATTTTCCTATTTATGGGTGCGCTAAGCTGAGCGCGGGGAAACGGAAGGCCGCAAGCCTCGCCCGGTGGCTGTGGGTGTACGGATTGCCAGGCCGAAAGGTGAGGACTTGTTGGTGCTGTTTCCGATCACCAGTCAGCCACCCTACTCCGATCGTTTTGCCGTCGAAATTCCTGAGATGGAAAAGCGTCGTGCCGGTCTCGACGCTTCGCGACGCCTCTGGATCATCCTTGACGAATACAATCAGGACGTCATCGGCCAGTCGTTCTACCTTGAGCCAGAGCCGCCACTTGGCCATTTCAGCAAGGCGTTTTTTCTGCCGTTGATGAAAGAATTCATTGCCCGCCGCGCCAGCACGCGCGGCGTTAACCGACAGCGTTAGATGGACGAGCCTGCCAAGAGACCAGACCTTTCACCGGAGCAGCAGAATACGGCGGCCCTGATCCGGCAATTGCTCGGAAAGGGCATGGCCGACTGCTATGTCGACTTCTGCCGGCTGTCGGCTGGCGCGCTTCCGCTCCGGGTATCCATTCCGCTCGCGGCCCACGCCTTGCGGGAGCTTGAATCGGTTCTGCGGCAGACCTTGGCGGGGCCGATGAAGATTGCCGCCAACGTCACACCGGACGATCTCGCAAAAGTCGAAGCCACCAGGAAACACTTGCACGCAGCCGGCTTCAACGACGATCAATCGCGCCGCCAAGGAACTGCAGCCGCGGTTGAGTCACAAGGCACAGATTCAAGCGATCGTCGCGCGTCTCGGATTGGCAGCCGATGGCGATATCGCGCGCGCCTGGATTGCGATTTCGCAAGCACACGGCAAGGCGCATGGTCGCGCTCTCTATCAGTCGCTGGCGGTCGATGCAGAATTTCGCGCCCGATGGCAGGAGCCTCACGATTCTGCACGGCCCTGTCGAGAGCCGCCTGCGCCTTTGCGACCGCCTTCTCGCGTCGCTCACGTTCCTGGCCGTCCGCGGCCTCTTCGCGCCGGCGCTCGACATCACGCCGTTTCGGCTCTTTGTTTAGCTCCGCTACCGCTGTCCGGGCAGCTTTGTCACTGATCGTTGGCGCCGTACGCTTCTTCGGCCTATCGCCGCGTTCACGTCCTGCTTCGTCATGAAGGATGGCGCCGCGGCCAGAACAAGACCCGGCGCGTCTACCGCGAGTTGGGCCTGCAACTGCGCAACAAAACGCCCAAGCGGCGCGTCAAAGCCAAGCTGCGCGATGACCGCTGAACTGCACCCGGCAGCAAGGTTGAGAATGCCTTTTAGTGTGCGCCTTCGGGGCCGGCGCCGAGCGCCGCCGCGATGGCGTTGCGGATGACTTGCTCCTCGGAGGCCGCGAACTCGACGCCCTTGGGCGGGCCGCGACATGAAGGCGAAGAGCTGATAGTGCAACTCGCAGTTCGGTGAGCGCGTCACCGACGGCAGTCACGGCCGCGCCGACCTCAGTCAGGTCGCGGCCGGGACACCGTCATGTGACGCTCACTCATAGCTCGCCTCGGAGGCGAGAAGCTCGTCGCGGACATCGCCGAGATGCTCGGCGACGACCGAGCCAGCTTCGTCCGACATGTCGACCTCCCGCGAGACCCAGTCGATGTGTCTGGCGGCGTCAGGCCTATCGACAATGGCAAAACGTCTGGGGCGCGACGAACTCGCGCGGCCCGCGTCGAAGAAGGCGAGCGATTCATTGGCAGAGGCGGGCACGATCTGACCAGTCAACTACCAACCCTATCAATTGATGGAGAAGACAGGTACATGGCAACCGTGATCCATGGACACCGTCAAGAAAGTTGCATCGGAATTGGGTCAAGAAGGATGAAAAGAATCCTGCTGGGCACGGTAGCCCTGGTGGTGCTGGCCGCCTCTGCCGCTGATCTGGCCGCGCGGCTCTCCCGAGCGAAGCGGTTCCTACATCGGTATCAATAGCGGTGGCGGCCCCGCGCGTCGATGCTGGCATCTCGTCAACGCTGGCGTTGTGGTCCGCGCTCCGCCCCTTCCCATCAGGAGCCATAGTGCGACAGGAGGCCCGCTCGGCGGCGAAATCCGCTTCCGCTGGCAGATAGCCAACTCGGTGTTCGGCATCCGGGCGAACGGCAACTGCGCTGATTTCAAGGACTCCAACGCTAACCTCACTTTCGTAGGCCTCCAGGATGAAACCAGGGTTGATGCATTCGGCCTGCTCACGGGCCTGCTTGGCTACGCCTGGACTGACGTGCTGCTGTATGTGAAAGGCGGCGCTGCGGTCGCCCGCGATAAATATCAACTCTCCGAATTTGCGACTGGGCTGCCCTCACCGACGGTAGCGAAACCCGGCGGCGCGGTACAGTAGGGGCGGACCTTGAGCGCTTTTTTCAATAACCGTCGGCGCTGAGTACGATTGCCTGTTCATGGGCCCTCGGAACCTGCACTTCTTTTCAACCGGGATCGCGGGCTTTTCCAGCGAGCGGCCTCGCAGGAACTGCCCGCATTGGGCAGGACATCGGCATCGGTTTGGTCCACGTGAACTAACGCTGGGACGTCGCGGACGTCTTTGATCGTCGCTTTGGTTCGAGGCGAACAACAAGAGGAACTGATGTCCAGAATTTTGGCTGTTGGGACGGCTTTGCCAACATTCCGAATTTCGCAAACCGAGGCCAAGGTACTAGCGGGTCGCCACTTCGGATCTAGAATGGAGAAGCTGAAGAGGTATCTTACAGTATTCGATAATACGCTAGTCGATCAGCGTTTCTTTTGTGTAGCGCCCGAATGGCTTCTCAGCGAGCATCGCATAAGTGAGACAAACCAGATATACTTGGAATGTGCAAAGGAGCTCGCATGCAAAGCGACCGTGCTCTGTCTCAACAGGGCCGGCGTGAAGCCCGAACACGTCGATCGGATTATATTTGTCTCGTCGAGCGGGATAGCTACCCCCAGTCTCGATGTGGATGTGATCTCGAAGGTCGGACTGCGAACAAATGTACGACGGACGCCCATATTCGGCCTCCGATGTGCCGGAGGAGCATCGGGAGTTAGCTTGGCAGGAGCGATTTGCCGCGCAACGAGCGAACGCGTTCTCCTCATTGCTGTGGAGCTGACATCCCTTACATTCCAGCCGAATGATCTCACCCCGAAGAACGTTGTTGCTTCAAGCCTCTTTGGGGATGGCGCTGCCGCGCTCCTAATCGGCCCAGCTGAAAGCGGCTCTGGCAAACTGGGTATCGTAAGAAATACGAGTTTGCTTTACCCCGACTCGACTTCTTTAATGGGCTGGCATTTTGGCGACGCCGGATTTGAAGTCGTCGTCTCTGAGCGCATTCCATCAATGATTAGCGAATTGATGCCACATGCACTGCGGTCGTTGCTAGCGGAGGATGGCATCCATTCTAACCAAGCGAAGAGCTTAATCTTTCATCCCGGCGGGAGAAAAGTATTGGATGTTTGTGAGCAGGGCCTTGGGAGATCGTCTGAAAACTTCTTTTCCAGCTATGAAACTCTTCGACGTCATGGAAATATGTCGAGCGCAACTGTACTATTCGTTTTGGATCACGTGCTTGAGCATGAGGAGCAGGCGCCAGGATCATACGGAATCCTAGCTGCGTTCGGACCAGGGTTCTCGGCCGAACTGTCGTTACTGAAATGGGTTGACAGCGAAGCGGCTCAGCGAGGGTCTGCACATCTTGAGTCAGTCGGTGACCGATTGGCGCGGATCGCGTAGTAGTGGCCGGCATCAACAAATTCGTTGCCGGTGCTGCTGAGCGCCAGCGTGCCCGAGATGCGTACTCTGCCGCCCTGCTCGGCCACCGCGTTAATGCCGCCGCACTGGAGGTGCCGATTTATGAAGGATGGCGGCGCGATGCATTACAATGTGTTCTCAACGACGATGACGGCCTCGATCCGGTGACCGTCCTCAACTTGGACCTCGGCAGGCGGCGGCAAATATGACGACATCTATGACCGAAGGCCTTTGATAATCGACGGTTCGAGCAAGAGGTGCCGATTACAACCAACGCGCGTTTGTTCAGCCGCCCTTAAGCCGAGGTATGACAATAACGTTGACGCCCAGCGGATTGTTAGGGGTCACCTCCCTCAACCCTGCAGCCAACTGCGCCATGTAGGGATGACCATGGATGTAAAAATGTGTCGTCGGCTGGAACGGCCTCGGGAAGGCGTCTACTCTATTCAGCACGCCGAGCAGGACGTCCGGGGCCAGTTGGGGACCGTGGTTCCAGCCCGAGCCTACGATGTGCGTGAAATCATCATCTAATCTCCTAGCCCGTACATCGAACGCTGGACGTGACAACCGCCGCGGCAGGTCCAAATGGCTTGCCCCGCCGGCTAATTTCCCCTCGACTTTCCCTTTCGAGCCGCTAGGCTCCCCCACATTCCGCGGACTGAACTGTCCCGCGAGTTTCTCGGTCCGAATTTTCTCCAACTCCGCAACGAAGTCCGCGGTCCATTGCTGGATGGGATACGCTAGAAGCGTCCTCATCATGTCTTGCCAGCGCGAGATGCGCTCGGCAGGCGACATCGAAATTGCGGCCGAAATCTTGTCTGCTATGTCATCAATGTTGTTCGGATCGACGAGCAGCGCCTCCTCCAGCTCTTTGGCCGCGCCGGCAAATTTAGACAATATCAGCACACCGGGATCGTTCGGATCTTGCGCAGCGACATATTCTTTCGCCACCAGATTCATGCCGTCACGCAACGGCGTTACCACGGCAACTTTCGCTGCGCGGTAAAGAATTGCGAGGTCGGCCTGACTGAAGCCCTCCTCGAAATGACTAATCGGGGTCCAGTCGCCCCTACGATGGCGGTTGTTGATATCGCAGACAAGGCCGGCGACATCTTTCTGCAGATTGCTGTAGGCCTCAATGCCGCTGCGCGACGGGGTGGCGATCTGCAATAGCGAGATGCTGTGCGCGAGATGCGGCCGTTTGGTCCACAGGCGGTTTAAAGCGTGGAGGCGTTTGTCGATACCCTTGGAGTAATCGATCCGATCGACGCTGATAGCAATCTTCTCGCTATTAAGACCGCGCCGTATCCACGAGATCCAGGGCTCCGAGGCCGCGTCGGCGCTCAATTGCGCGAACTTGGCCGGATCGATGCCGATCGGAAACACTTGGGATCGCGTTTGGCCATGACCCGAGGTTACAACACAGTCCTCGATGGTAAGCCTGAGATGCCTGAGATCGGTGCTGACATAGGCGATGAAATTCCTCCGGTCCTCCTCGGTCTGAAAGCCGATCAGGTCGTAAGCCAACATCGCCTCGATCAGTTCGCGATGATGCGGCACACTCCGCATCATGGCTGGCAGCGGCCATGGCGTGTGCAGGAAGAAACCGATCGGCTGCTTGATGCCGACCTTACGCAGCTCAGTGCCGAGCGGGAGGAAATGATAATCATGCACCCAGAACGCGGTCGGCTCATCGAACCGGAGCAGTCTTTTTGCCATCACCGTGTTGATCTCGCGATAGCTGAGATAGTCTAACGCCGAGGCGTCGATCAGGTCGGCGCGCGAATGCAAGGCCGGCCATAGTGCCGAGTTGGCAAAGCCCTCATAGTAACGCCGGTAATGCACGGCAGGCAGATTCAGCGTCACAAGCTTGCCTGCGCCGAGCGTCTCGACAAGCGGCGCTTTACGACAACCATCGCCCAATTGGTCCGAGGATCCCACCCAGATTGCTCCGGATTGTTCGACCACAGGGAGTAGCGCAGCCGCAAGGCCGCCTATCTTGGGTTGATTGGCGTCGCCGCTGTCAACCCGGTTCGACACGACGATGAGATTCACAAGTCATCCTTGCCCGTCTGATCTGCCGTCACCCGGCGTTCAATCAATATGGCTTGATTATCGCTTCAACCAAGACGAACCCAAATCACGCGCGCAGGCATTCAGTCTTGCTACTGGAAACAAGAAATTTAATGCAAAGATATTCTTGCACGCAGTTGCGCGGTGTGGAACCGCGGAGACACACTAAGGCTCTCGCGTGGTCCCATTCGCACGTCTATTTATCGACGATTCCATACGCGCTTCGTCGGCTGCCACCAATCACAGCAGGTCGGCTCGAATGACGGGCGGGCCACGCACATCCCCTCGCCGACCCGCAAGACAAATGTGGTCATTCCGGAGCCATTGCACCAACAGCTCCGCCTCGCGAGAGCAGCTTTCCAAAGGACTGCGAAGCACGGGTTTTGTGCAGACGGAAGAGCTTGTACCGTTCGGCAATCGCCGCAAGCCCCCTTATGATGCTGTCTTCTATCTGGTCGCTCAAGCGGAATCCGAGCCGATGAAGGCGCCGCGCAAGCAAGTCGCGGTTCTCCACGACACGATCGACGACCAAAGTCTTGCAGTTCGGATCGGCCATGTACGCAACGCTGGCTGATCTTCTTGCCCACCTAATCTGGTATGTGACACATAGACGCGTCCGCATAGGCGGAACGCAAGTCCGTCACGCTCGAGAAATATAGCGAAGAAGCGACAATTGTCTCGGCGGGTCTCATGCCCATTCTTGTAAAGCCACGCACACTGGGTCTGTTGACCAAATGCGAGCGCCGTCCTCCCGGGGCAAGCCTCATCATTTCCGTTTTCGCGATGTTCGACCTCGCCAACCCGAGCGCGGACCGCCTGGAAGGCGAGCAGGAACTTTGGGTGATGGCCGCGAAGGAGCTTCCGCCCGGCAACCCTCTCGACATCGGCATGCCCAAGCCGCAAGCGGAAGTGCTCATCGCCGGACATGCGGCGGCGCCTGAGGGACGGCCGACGGAGCGCATGATGTTGGGCTGGACGGTCGGACCGATGCAGAAGCACCTTCTGGTGACCGGCGACCGTTATTGGCAGATGACCGCCTTCGGCTGGCAGCCGACAGCCGCGCAACCATTCCGGCAAATGCCGCTAACGCGGCAACGCGCGTTCGGCGGGCCCGGCTACGCCGCGAACCCCGTCGGCGCCGGCCACGGGGCTCTTCGCCGCAGCATGGCCGGCGAACTGGTGGCGCTGCCCAACGTGGAAAACCCCGAGCACGCGATTCAGTTCATCGAAACGATCGCACCGCCCGCAGCCTTTGGACCAATGGCGCTCGATGATAAGGAGCGCCTGCGATACGCGGGGACCTATGACGCCGCGTGGCTGAAATCGGTTGCTCCCGCTCTGGCGAGCGATGCCGATCCGCGCCTTTTCCTGTTTGCGCCGCCAGACCAGCGCATGGCCGGCTTCATCTCGGGCGGAGAACCCTACGCGCTGCAGAACTTCTCCGCGGAGCATCCGTTGATCGAAGGCCGCCTGCCGGCCTTTCGCGTGCGCTGCTTCGTCGGCTGGAGCGATGCGACGCGTGGCGTCACGGAACTGCCGACGCGCATCGATACCCTGTGGCTGTTCGCGGGAGCCCGCCGCGGCGTCATGATCTACCGCACCGCGACCGCCGTGCAGAAATTGGACGGCAGTGACGTTGGCGACATTATGGTCGCTTACGAACAACAAGGCGAGCCCGCGCGGCCGTTCGATCATTATCTGAATGTCCGGCAGCTGCGGCTCGACCCGACGAGCGCCGCACGGTATGCCTTTTCGGAACATCAACTTGCCCCTGAGATTTCGGCTGCCGAACGCGAACGCCGCGCGGCGCGGCGTCGCTATTTGGCCGAACAGCGCGCAGCGCGGCAGCTGGCCTCCATGCGCTGGGCGCTCGAGCAGGAGTTCGCGGGCATTGAGCTTCCGCCTTCGCTGCGCCCGACGATCGAGATACCGTCGATCGAACCGTCAAGCATTCCGGAATTGTTGCCGGAGGAACTCGAGAGTGGCGAGATCGAATTGGCCGAGATCCTCGACGCCTTGGAGACGGTACAGGCCAAGGCAGAATCCGATCTCGACAAGCTTGACGCTCAATATCAACCCGTGCGCGCGGCCTATGAAAAGATTGCCAGTCGAAACGCCGCATCAAGCGATATCGACGCCTTGCTTGCCGCGATCGGCTCCACGGACGCTGCGCAGTCGATGGACGCAAGCTTTGAGCAAGCTCCGCCATTCCCTGCGCTGCCGGACACTGATCCGGCCCTCATAGGCGATATCGAAGACAAGCTCGCGCGGGCGAAAAACTGGCGTCGCGAAATCCTTGGCGCAGCAACGCAACCGCTCGACGAGCAAAAACAATCCGAACTTGCACATGCTCGTTTCTTTAACTTGGCGGCTGGACGACCGCTCGAGCCGATACGCAACGCCATATCGGACGGCGCCTTTTCGCTTCCCGATATTCCCGCGCTTGTACTTCCGGAAGAAACGCGGAGCCTCACGCCAGAGGCGCCGCCGCGCCTGACCATTGACGACATACTGGCGCAGATCGAGGCCTCCGGTACACCGCCTGACGCCGCCCAACGAGCGCATACGGCCCTCGCCGATGCTGAAGCGGCGCTCAGAAGGGCCCTTCCTGCGTTACGGTCCGATGACCGCCCGCCGTTCGAGGCCTTGAATGCGCCGCATCAAACGGCAAGCGCTGATGAGCCCGAAGGAAGGATCGCCGCGGCTAAAACGGAAACTACGAAAGCATTGACCGTCCTGCGGACCGAGATCGATAAAGCCGAGGGCCAGTTGGCAGCCGGCATGGCCGCAGCAAGGCTCGCCTCACCCAAGCCGCTCAGGCCTGAAACGATGCTGGCACCAGCTGTCGCACGTGCGCTGGGGGATCTGGTGGAAGAGGAGTTCCGGCGCGGCGGCACGATTGCTGGTCGCGATCTAGCCGGCGCCGACCTATCCGGGCGGCGATTCGCGAACGCGGACTTCTCCGGCGCCTTTCTTGAGCGCGCGAAGCTGAGCGGGACCAACCTGGCCGGCGCAAAACTGATGAAAGCCGCACTGTCCGGCGCAACGCTCATCAACGCTGATTTAAGCGCGACCGATCTCACCGAAGCCAATCTCGGTGAAGCCGACTGCCGCGGAACGCGTTTCGCAGGCAGCCAGCTTGTGCGCACCAATCTTCTCGGCGCGCGCATGGTGGGCGCATCCTTCGACCAAGCACGGCTTGGCGAGCTCCAGGTTTTGCGGGTACCGATGATCGGGGCAACCTTCCGCTCTGCGCAAATACATCAATGCTCCTTCATCAAAGCCGACCTCGAGAACAGCGTTTGGGGGGACGCCGTCCTCGAGCGCGGACAATTCATGGATTTATCGCTGTCTGGTGCGAGCTTTGCTGGCGCGCGACTTAAGCAAACCTGCTTTCTCAAAGTGGCAGCGCCCCAACTCGATCTCAGCAGCTCGCAATTTGACCAAGTCAGCTTCATCGGCGACATCGATCTGCGCGACGCCCGCTTCGGCCGCAGCAGCGCCGAGGCGCTCTCTTTTCAGGCGGCCGACCTCAGCGGCACCGACTTCACCATGGCTCGACTAAACGGTGTCTATTTCGGCAAGTCGACGCTGGCGCGCGCCATCTTTCGAATGACATCGCTGAAACGCGCGGTCTTCACTGGCAACGATCTGCGCGGCACCGACTTCTATGCCGCTAACCTGCTCGAGGCACATCTCAATGAAGCCGACCTCACCGGCGCCAGTCTACGCCATGCAAATCTCTATGGCGCCGACCTGATGGATGCTTCTTTGGTCGCGACCGATTTGAGCAACGCAAATATCGACCGCACCGTCCTGATGGTCACGAGCCATGTCAATTGATCTCTTATTGCAATCGGTCGACCATAAGTTCCCCGTACGCGAAGCCAACCTCGATGGCCAGATGCTGTCTGGACTGAGCCTGAACGATGGCGTTGTGCTGAGTTCTTCTTTTCGCGGCAGCCAGTTCACGCGTGCCCGCCTGACCGGCATGACGTTTCAGGACTGCGACTTCACCGGCGCTTCCTTCGCCGACGGTTGCCTTGAAAAATGCATATTCGTCGGTTGCCGCGCTGGCAGATCCGACTGGCGGCGGGCGCGCTTCACCCAGTCGACGTTCATGTCATCAGATTTCAGCCATAGCAACTTCAGCGAGACGCGGTTCAGCCAGACGACAGCCATGCGTTGCGTATTGGACCAGACCACCCTGCGCGGGGCCACCCTATCTCAAAGCGCTCTCATGGATTGTGGGCTCGCCGATGTCGTACTCGACAACGCCACGCTGACGAACGCCGCGATAACGCAGGCCGATTTGCGCAGTGCACAGCTCACGGGACTGCATTGCGACACGATTCTCTTCTCGGAATGCGATCTGTCGGAGCGGGACCTCTCCGGGCTGATGCTTGCGCGAGCAAACTTGAGCGGCGCCAAGCTGAACCGCACAAACCTGTCCGGAGCAGACCTCTCCGGTGCGGTGTTGGCGGGCGCGAGCCTCGTTGGCGCCGACCTCTCCAGCGCGACGGCTCCGAACGCACTGTTTGTCAGGGCTAACCTGCAAACCGCAAGGCTGCGCAATGCCAATTTGACGCAATGCATCTTCGTAGAGGCGTGCCTCGACGGCTGCGATCTTTCGGGCACAACATTGGCGATGGCCGTTTTCACACGTGCATCGGCCAAGTTCGCCTTGTTTGCCGGCGCCGACATGTCCTATGCGCTGATGCACCACGCCAAGGTTGATGGCAGCGATTTTTCCGGCTCGCGCTTTCTGCGCACTGACTTTCACTGCGCGTCGACCGAAGGCAGTCTGTTCGTGACCCAGCGTGGGAGTGCCCTGCATACTGTGCCGGAACGCGCCGTCGCTGAACTCTACGATGCAAGCCGCGTCATCCCTCTCAACGGAGTGAGCTAAACAAATGACTTTTGTCAATTCAAGTGGCCCGATGTCGGCGGAGGATCAAGCGTTTCCCGACGTCTGCAACACGCCATCCGGTCCCGCCGTTGTGCCTACCCCCTATCCAAACGTCGCTATGAACACGACGGCTATTCCTACGCAGTCTCGGTTCCTAATCATGTGTATGCCTGCACACAACATGACGACCGAGCGCGCGACATCGATGGGTGATAGCGCAGGTGTGGCCCTCGGCGTCATCTCTGGCCTTGTCATGGGTCCAGGCCGCGCCAAAGCGGGATCGGACAATTTGTCAATCGGCGGGTCACCGGCAACCAAAATGGGGATGCCGACTAAGCAGAATGGTGCCAACCCGAACGCGTTCGGACTTTCGATATCGCCCTCTCAAACCCGCTTGATGGCGCAGCGCTGAGGTGCCCACAGCCACACGATTAGGGAAGCCTACTATGCCAAATGCCTATACGCGACTGGTCGTTCCAGAAACACCGTCTTCTCCCCTGACCAAGTCGAGTTATCTGCGCCTCGGTTCTTATTCGGACGAAGAAGAAACACTTGTCACGGGTCTCACAACGACTATTGGCGAAAGTCCAGCTGCGATCAGCAAACATGAAAGTGACAATGCCGGCTTACTTGCCTTCACCAACAAGGACTTCCAGGCAAATATCGAAGGCGCTGCACTGCTCAAAATCGGTCGCGGTCAGACCACGGAGGTCACGAACGGCAACTCCCAACATCAGGTCTCGAAAGGCACTTATGAGATCTCCGCCGAGAATGGCGTGTCAATCAGTGCTGGCGCTAATGGGACGCCTGCGGACATCATCCTGACGGCCTCGAACCGCGTCAAGTTCATCAACAACGGCCACAAGCTGGAAACGACCGTTGGCAACTCGGAAAAGCAGACGATGGGCGACACCAAGGAATTCTTTCAAGGCACTAAATTCACCTGCATGAGAGGCGCAGCTACCACGCTGGCGATGGCCAATAATGTATGCATGTTCTTTGGGGAAGCGTTCACCTTCAAGATCTCAAGAGAATGTTCATTCAATCTGAGCGATATGAACTCTATCACCATCGGCAACAAACTTGACATTGTCGAAGGAAACGACGTCAAGCAAGTGATCGGCAATTCGGCCAAGTGTGTTTTTGGACCCGACTTCAAGTCGGCCGATAGTGATACCAAGATTCTCAGGACAAGCAATTTCAAGCTCGCGCCAGTTGACGACTTGAAGGTGGTCGGCCGCGACGGCAAGGTCTGCAAGATGAGCGTGTCCGTAACGGAAGAAGAATTGAGTCAGGGAAAGTCAAGCACGGAACAGTACGAGCTTGTGACCCGAGCAGCTGAGATCATGTCCAGCACCGGCAATGAGGAAGTCATACAAAAGAAGTCGATAAATTTCATGTAGCCGGCTGGAGAGCAGGAATGACGATGACGATCCGTGCCACAAACACCGACATCTTGGCGATGGCCGAGCGCTTGCTTGAACCTGGACATCACACAGCCCGTGTAGTGTCAGTCAGCGATGATGGCACTGCGATGGAGGTCGAAGTCGCTGGCGCTCGTCACACGGCGACGGTGGCTGTTGGCTGCCTGGTCCGGCCTATACCACGGGACATGGTGCTGCTCTTCGCTAACGTGGAGCAAGCCTTCGTCGTGACCGTGCTCGAGCGGGCGGCTTCCAATGGTGGCATGGTCGGCCTACCAGGAGGTCGCAACATGTCGATTGAGGGCGAGACCATCACCATCGCCGCGCGCCAGCGCATATCCTTGCGCGCCGATAGTATCGATCTGCAGGCTAAGTTGTTTGCGGTGCTCGCGAACAAAGGCACCTGGATCGGCAAGCTCTACACGTTAGTCGCGGACCGTGTCCGATGCTCGGCGCGGATCCAGGAAGCGAGCGCCGAGTTGCTTACGGTGAAGGCGGTCGAGCGTGTCGCGGTGATCGAGCGTATTGACTCATTGCAGACCGAAACCCAGGCCATTAGGGTCACCGGCATTGCCTCCGAGATTGCCCACAGCAAAGTCATCGCGGTGAGCGAGGATCTCCGCCTCGACGGCAAACGCGTCACGGTTGCATAGCACAGATGCTGTCCACTGGCATGCCGGCTCCGACCCGGCAGGAGAGGGTTAGAACGGTCCAGGAGTTTATCGCGGCCGGCCGTCTCGAGGAGGCGGAGGAGCTACTGGAGGAGGTCGCCACCACAAGTGATCCCGATACGCTCAATGCGAGGGCCACACTGGCACTTGCGCGGCGGCGGCTCGAGTTTGCCTTCGACATGCTGTCGGAAGCGGCGACCATCTACCCCGAACACGCCGGCCTCACCACCAATCTCGGCATCGCCCACGGATTGCTCGGCCGCGCTGAGGAGGCGGTGATTTGCCTCGAACGCGCGGCGGCTCTCGCTCCGCGCAACGAGGAGATCAAGCTGGCGCTCGCTCATGCCCTACTGAGCCGCGGCAACGTTGCGGAAGCCCGCGCGATGACGGAGACCGTTGTCCGACACGAGCCAGGGAATGCGCGTGCCCTCCTTCAACTCGGCGCCATCGAGTTCGCCTTGGGCCACAGCTCGTCGGCTGAGGCTGTCCTGCTTCGTGCGCTTGAGATTGCTCCGGACGATCCCGATGCGCTGGTCAATTTATCGGTGCTCATGCTCGAACGCAGCCGCTTCGACGAGGCGCTCAACCTTGCGGAACGCGCGCATCTGCGCGCCCCGCTCGATACAGCCGGGCTCTTTCATCTGGCTTATTGCCGCGCCGCAACCGGACTCTGGCCGCAAGCGGAGGCCACCTGCAAGAAACTGCTCGCCTATGCGCCGGCTCATGTTGGTGCGCGCGAAATCGTGGCCCGCGTTACGATTGCCAAGGGTGAGGTGGACCGAGGCATTGCGCAACTGACGGAATTCGTTCGCGCTCGCAAATCGGATCCTTCCGCCACGCTTGCTCTGGCGCGTGTCCTGCATCTCGTTGGCCGGTTCGATGAATCCCTCAAGCTTGTCGGCCACGTCGTGCACACGCGACCAGAGAGCGAAGCAGCGAAGTCTCTACAGACGACGCTTGAACTGACGCTCGGTCACTTCCCGACACCTGATCCGGCCGCCTTGGCGCTTGTGCCGCAGATAGTCGTGCCGCCGACGACGGGCACCCTCGAATTCGTAGCACTCGTTCGTCTCTTGCGTCGGCTGACGAGCCAGCAAAATGTGCATGTGGTCGCGGAGCCACGTTACCAGGCTCTTCTTGCTGGCCTCGCTGAGCAGGTCATTTCGGACGAGCCGAGGCCCGAGGTCTCAGCTATGCCGTTGCAATCGTTATTGCGCGTTCTGTCGACCGACGCCCGCAACATTGCCGATGGCATTCCCTACCTACGCCCCGAAGCCGAACTGTTCGCCAAATGGCGGGATGCTCTGGCCGCGTTCGCAAGGCCTTTGGTGGGCATCGTGTGGGAGGATGGCGCTCTCGGCCTCTCGATGGAGCACGTCGCCGCCGTGATCTCTCACTCCGTCGCCCCGGTCAGTTTGATGAGCGGGGCGCAACGGCATGACATGAAGCGATGGAGTCGCCCGATCGATGCTGGTGTGCATATCGAGTGTCCTGCGGAATTGATCGCAGCGATCGCCAATCTCGACGCCGTGGTTGGGCCCGACAGCTTCGCCGTCCATATCGCCGGAGCGCTCGGCGTTCCCGGCGTGGTCTTCGTGCCGCGCGGTTATCCCTGGTATTGGGCTCAGGCCGACGGCAAGCCATTGTGGTATCCTTCATTCGAGGTTGTCGTGCAGGAACGGTTCGGCCATTGGTCCGGCGCGATCGACAATGGTCGGCGCCGGCTCGAGACCCTGCTGCGCACACGAACGATTGACTGAGCGGCGCTCCCACAGCATCGCGGCAAGCCCAAGTCGCTGGTTGCTGAAGCTGCGATTTCCTGCTTCCTTTCTCCAGACGATTGCGATTGGCGGCTGGGCTGCGATAGCCAAAGGGGCGAACGCATCGCGCACGTGCTCGAGCGGCTTGAACGCAATGAAAGTGTCACGTTCGAGACAATCACGTTGTTCATCCGCTTTTGGATGACGGTAACATCCGAAGGGCGTTACGCGAGACTTGCCGCCCATGAGAACGTTTCTATCTAGGAGTCACCGGTCCTGCTTGATCTGGTCAGATTTGGAGGTGAATGTGATGAATCCCGTCAACAATATCAACAGAGTCGACGGTCGCAGATTTCGTGCAGACGTACTACGTCCGGCTGCAACTGTTCGGCCGGTCCTTGATCGCTGCTTCATCAATCGTCGGTGATCACCATCCGTGGTGACGGCTATCGGCTTCGAGAAGAGCCGTTCCGGCGCACTTGCTTGCCGGAGAAGACGGCATTGATGAAGACAGAACAAGCCCAGCGAGGCGCTGGAATGACTTTGACCATGTTCCGCGCAGTCGATCACTGCGCCATTCTGGGTGACTGCGGCACCGTCATGGCCAACTTCTCGTTCTTAGAGCGCGACCGAAATCGTCCTTGAAGTCGCGACATTCGGTCGCGTCCCCGCCCTATCATCCCCTCCAACGAACAGCTTTTTTTCATCCTATCGGGTTCGACGTCCAGCTTCTCGGGAAGCAGGCGTGCAAAGAGATCGGACCTAACTCGTGTTCCAGCTCAGACCGCCTCGAGAGCGTCGCTCGCTAATGCACCACTCCTTACGGCATCAACTCTGCTTCGAGAGATATCTGCCGCCGTAATACTCTCGCGCGGCCTTCCGACACACCCCCTCGTAGAACTCATCCGCGTCTTCGGTGGTGTAGCCAGCACCGGCGAAGCAGCCGCGTGCCACCTCGTGGAGCGTATGCCGTATTGACGTCGTGTCGTCGTATACGGCGTTAAGGCACGCGACGATGACTATAACGTCCTCCTTTGAGAGGCGTGGCTGGCCACTCATCAAGCGCGCGTGATTGATGCAGGCGACGGCATTGGCGCACGTGAACGAATCGCCCAACCCTGAGCAATCCTCGAACCCATTGCCCTGCTCGTTCAACTTGAAGTGCGCGATGGGCAGATTTTTCATGTCATCGATCGCCCGGTGGTTCAACTCCTCACCTATCACGGGATCATGACCCGATCGCCTCTCCTGAAGCCAGACGTCGAGTTGGTGTAGTCCCGGCCCAACCCAGCTTTTGTTGCGTTTGAGCGGGTTCTTATTTGGATCTTCGAACATAAGCGTCGCATCGAGCTTGTCGGTTTCGGCCCGTGACAGCCAGCCGTGCTCGTACAGGGTCTGCATCACGACGTTCTCAGCGTGTCCCCAATGCTCGTCCGCAGCGTAGACCTGCCTGAAGTTCAGGATGGCTTGGCCAGCCGCGAACTGGGCCTCCTCTCTGAGACCGCCATCCTTGTCGAGCAGCGCCTCCAGCCTCTCGATGCATCGCTTGAAAGTTAGTCCCTTCTCGCTCTGGAAGGTGGCGTCCCGGAAGTGCTGAACGCCTTTGTTCACGAAAGGTTGGGTGATCGACCTCGAGGTGTAGCCATAAGCACCAGTTTCATCGTTGAGCACGCCCGTCAATGCGTACTTGTTCTTTCTGTCGTATAGCGGGCTGTTCGTCAGGTCCGGATCCTTCGGCACTTTGGATGGCCTGTACTTGGCCACGCACTCGTCCTTCACGAGATGACCCTTCATGCAGCTCAGGTTCAGCACAAGAGAAGTGTGCGCCGCTATGGAATCCACCAGGCGACCAACGTGTACATAGGTCGCCGCCCGGTAATCGATCATCGTTACGAACAGGTTGTTACCGCAGGTACGGATTGGATTGAGGGGACGTTCATTGAGGCGCCGAGTGTCAGGGTCGGCAGCGTGATACGACGTGTAATACTCCCTCGCCTTCGCCTGAGCCAACCTAAGCCGTTCGTTACTGGTGAAGCCCTTCTTCCCGTCGTGCAGTGATGTGGTAGAAAGGAAAAAGTCGTTTGCGACCTCATTATAGGCGTAGCCCGCGCCCGCGAGATACAATCCGTATTTCACTGCGCGCGCAAAGTTTGGCCCGTCTCCCCTCCCGCCCTTCGCTCCGTCTCCATTATTCGTTCCCTTCTCGACCTGCCGCAGTGCAGAGTTCCTCCCAGTTGGAGTTGCCACACTCCGGGCACTGACCGCAGCAAGTGAATGCCCCTCTCCATTGAGCGCAGTCATCGCACTCGGGGTCTCGGCCTGTCCGCCGACGATTTGCCAAACCTGGGAGCGAAGCGCAGCAAGTGAATGACCCGCCTGGTGAAACGCACTGAGCATATTTGGGGCCTCAGCCTGGCCGCCAACGATCCGCCAAACCCGGGAACGTAGAGAAGCAAGGGAATTGCCCATTTCGTAGAACGCGGTCATCGCGCTAAGCTGTCAGGCAGTCCACAAACGATCCGCCGGTTGAGTCCCGAACGCTGTGAAGGCTGGTTGTTCCCAATTCGCATCTCATGTTCGTCAATCACTACCCATGACGGCTACACGCGCGATATTTCGGTCCGAACACGACCCACTTGATGCACCGCGAGGCCCTAAAGCCACCAAATGAACCGGCGTATCTTTGCCGCATGTCTACGTTGTGCGTCCGACAATTCGTCCGATCAGCAGGCATATGAGCCCGGCTTGCTCAATTGGCCCAGCCTCAATGCGCCAATCGGCAATGGCAGCCAATGCTCCCGGCCTATCCAACATTCTGTTGAGCAAGGCTGGACCGATCTACCTACTCTTAGCATTGTCTGCACACTGCCGTGAAGCAGACCGGCATGGCCACTTCCAAGTCCTGCGACGCGTCGAATGTGCGCAATGTATCCACCATGTACCGGACGGTGCCTGGGACCAAGTCACCGTCCTTGGCTTGGCGGGGGTGCACAGCGCTTCGTAGACGCCGCAAAACGGCGACAGCGCAAACGTCGCGGCGTTGTCACCATTTATCCTCGCCGCTCGTGCTGCCGGGCACGTGCTCCCATTTCACTTCTTTGTAGGTGAACGACCAGTCTTCCATGTTCTGAAAGAAGTTGTTCTGCGGATTGATCGTCAGCGGCACATAAGCCTTGCCCTCGACTAACGTCGCGTTCTTCCAGCTTATTTTGAAGAAGTTCTGCGGCTGCGGCATGCCCCCTGGATCGGTGCGGTAGAACTCGCAGACCACCTCTTCGAGCACCTCGTTGGTGGCCAGCGCCTGCCATAGCAGCGGCGAGGCCCGATCGAAAAACTTGGTGAAGAGCACCGGCTGGTGGTTGCGAGCGCCCGTGGCGACACCGCTCGCCACATCGCGCGGAACGATGATGCCGCTGGTGAAGGCGACAACGGTGATCTTCCCTTGCTTACCCGCATCACTCTTGCCGACCTGCCCGATGCTGACCGGCTTGGAGGCATCCTTGGAGATGTCGCCCTGCTTCTTTCCCTTGATTGTCATGTAGGCTTCAAGTGACACGTTCGTCTCCCAGTCTTTGGCATACGCCGGCACACACCGGCACGATGGACATCGCAACATCCGTGCCAAGAGCCGTGTGCACCCGACACCTGAATTTTCGGGCCTTCCGGACGTGATGGTCAATAGGGCTGGGCAGATTTCCAGGCACCGGCACCCATCACGCAAAGACCTCGTCGCGATCGCGACAGCAATCCGTCACGGCATGACAGGGCCGACCTGTTCCAATTGACACTCAACATCGAGAAATGCACGTGTGGCAACGTCGAGGACAGCCTGCCCCGTCACACGGTAACCCATGCGGTTATCAACAACGGCATTGCCCTGCAGGGCGTAGACGAGCACCGTGCAAGGACCGCGTCGTTC
Source organism: Bradyrhizobium sp. sBnM-33 (assembly GCF_032917945.1). NCBI lineage: Bacteria > Pseudomonadati > Pseudomonadota > Alphaproteobacteria > Hyphomicrobiales > Nitrobacteraceae > Bradyrhizobium > Bradyrhizobium sp. sBnM-33. The sequence goes on along the minus strand of NZ_CP136624.1, from coordinate 2,527,735 downwards.
CTGCTCGAGATAGTGCGCGGATAATTTGAGGCGCAATTCTCGTCCGTCACGAAGCCGTTGCGAGCAAATGCCATCGGCCGACGGCAGTGGTATGTTGATCGATGCTGTTGGCAGGATGGTCGCGCGTGCCGTATTGGCGACCGCTTCCAATAGCGGGTCGATCTCGTGAGTCGCTGGGCGCCAGACGGCCATTAGGCTCCATGAGGTGAAGAAATCACGCAGGTCCGTCGTACATCACGATCGAGGCGCCAGATTGCGACATAAGGCGATTGGACAAGTGCGTGTCCGAGGTCACTCCTCCCTTCATATCTGGATTGTGGACCGCTCCGACCACTACCGGCCGGTCAATGTCGCCGTTGATGTAGCCGACCAGAACTTCCGTTCCGGGGACCAACGGACAATGCAAGCCGGTTTGATTCGGACCTGCATAAGGTTCGAGCTTGCGCACGTAGTCGCTGCCAGGGCCCTCGGCCGGTTCGTCGGCGAATGTAAGCTGCAGCTTGTAGCGGCCCTGGTCGTCGATCTCGGCCCGCCCGTTCCAAGCTTCTCCATCGACTGTGGCGGTGTGGAGGCCGACGCCAAGAGGGACAGGCGTCATCGCAACCGGTCGATAAGGCACGTCCGAGCGGATGCAATGGACCATGTTCTGGTAGGCTCGCCCATTTTGCCCGAATGCGCCGAATCCGGTTGGCGCCGGGCGATAGGCCGAGTGATCCGCGGCGATGACGAGATATTCACCATCGAAGCGGGGATGGCCCTCCAGTTCGAAAATGACGCCAGCGCGCAGCTCCGGTGCGTCGCTGTGGGCGATGTACATTGTCTGGCCGGCGCAGACCTGCTCGGCACGGATCCGGGCCAGCGTGGCCGCTTCTGCTTCGGTCGCAAAATGCCCGCCGAAGCGCGAGGCTTTGCCCAAGAAGCCGCTGCCTTGTCCGACCTGCTTATCGACGGACACGACGGAAGGCACCGTTTCGTTGTAATCGCGGAGCGCGATGGTCTTTGTCGAGAGAACCCGGCGCTGCCGGAATGACCGAACGGCGCTTTCGTCGACGCCTCGCGATGTCTTGCGCTCGTGCTGGCGCGCATAAAGAATCGCCGACTTAACGCCGAACCCGATCTTGGGGAAGGCCAGATTCTTGTCGCCGAAGACGACGGTTTCACCCTCGTCTTCCTGCTTGAAGAAGTAGAAAATTCCGTTCCGTTCGCAAAGGCGCGAAATGAACGTCAAATCACTTTCATTGTATTGCACAACATAATTTCGCTTGGGATAGCGATCAAGATTGTATTCGGTGGGAATGTTGATGCTCACCTTGTTCAACTGCTGTTTAATGATGTCATCGACGCCCATGGGTTGGCCAGGGCCATAAATGCGGCTCGCGAAGGAGAGCTCGGCGACCGAAAAACGCGGCCGCAGGACGAACTGGAGCACCCGCAGGTCAGTCACCGTTGGATCGAGTTCCTCAACTTGGGCGCACAGGCCCGAGGCAAGCCATCGCCCGCATGCGGTTTTGACAGACAGCTTGGCGCGCTCGCCTATCAAAGAGTCGGTATCGACATTGCTCGATGTCGTGGCATAGATCACGTAGCTGAACGGCAGGGAAATGCACTCTGTGCCCTCGAACCCTTGCACGTCGAGTTCAATGTCGGGCTTGCTGCAAATGTGCAGGTCAATACTGAGATTGGAGTCGTTGGTCATCGGTGCACCAAGTCAAACTGTGGCAGTGTTAGGCATGCTCGTCACAGGTGCCGCGGAGCGCGGGTCGATTGGGAGCCCGAAGCACTCAATGCTAACGATATCTCACCTTCCTTACGCGTTTTACGACAGCAGCATGTCGCCGACAGCAGAACTTAGTAAAGCCAGGCACGGGACGGTCGAGACGCCGGACGAACTCACCGACAGGCTCGATACGGTCGCGGCGGTTTAGGGCCTGAAGCGAGCCCCCGCCATTCCGCTGGCGAGATGGTAGCTTCTCGTTGCCATGCATAGTGCATCGCGATCGGCTAGCGGCGCCGTGATGCACGTCCAAACGGCGCATCTGGCGACATTGGTTCTGAAGAGTTCATCGCTCTCTCCAACAGCTCCGAGCGCAAGCTGCATCTCACACGGTGAGCCTTGCCCATCAGCACGGATACGACACCCGGGTGTGCATTCGAACTGCCTGCGGCGCTAGCATTGGCCGCCTCTTTCGCGCCATTGTTGTGAAGCCGATCGACTGGCCCACGCGCCTGTTGTGTGCGCTCTCAGGTGCGGTGGTAGATACGCTGGGTTTCCTTCTCAAAACGATGCACACGGGTTCAAGGGAAAGAGAGCATCATTCGTCTTGCGCTTCGTGTACTCAGCCAATCGGTGTCGCTACATCTCAATAGCAACAGCCGTGCCAATGACGTCTCCTCATTTGATCTCTGATTAGGTTTTGAAAAACTGAGGTGTGGCAAATAAGTGTTCTCAACCTGACAGAGGCGGCGCGACTGTCAGACACTGGACAAAGCTGGTCGAACCCTGACATGAGGCCGTTTCGCGGCATCCCATGATTTGTCGCTCGACAAGGTTATATTTTTAAAACCGACCTCCAGAGGAACGGTCCAAGATGATCAGCAAGTGACGTGCCGCGCGAGGCTGCCAAAGAGAGGCCTTTCGACGGCTGATGGCGAGCCTGTTTGGTGGGCCACAACATTGAAGACGGTACTTCGATTCTAAGACTGCCCAGCAAACAGACATGTCGATCATTGAACAGAAAGTGTTTGTGACCGAACAGACAGTGCAGATTGGTCTGTTTCACTTTCTGGCATCGCGATCTCTTGTTCTAGCCTGAGCACCTCAGAAAAGCACGACGCGCCTTGCGCTCCTAAGAGGTGGCGCGTTATGACCGCTTCAGGCTAGACGCGGCAACTGAAGATTGTGGCTCCTGTCTTCGAACCGCCTTGGATGCGAGGCCGAGATAACCCCGGAGCTATCGAGGGCGCCGACATTGCGACGCGACAGGACAACCATGGCTCCGGTCCGTGCGCAGACAAGGAAAGGGATCCGAGGAGCAGAGCGTGAGGCGCAGATGAGCCGGCAGTTTGAGCTTCTCGTCGCTCGGGATCATACGGCAGCCGATCGACTCGTTATTGCTCCGGTAGAATTGCCATTTATGGGCGAACGCGAGAACGTGTCTCGAGAAGTTCAGATGGTCGACGTCGTCGGATTCCTCATGGTCATCGCAGCATATATGGCGCTACCGAACGACGGAGTGTGGGCTGTTGGAAGATTGATCGCAAACAAGCTGGAGCGGCGGCGAATCGTGCTGCTTTTCAATTCGAAAACATCGGGCAAGACGGCCCCCAACCGAACTCACGCGACGTGCGCGCTTCGGATCGAGCGAGCATGCCTTACCGCTGCAGTTGCACCTTTTACCGGAGGTTCGCGTGAGTGACAGCAGTAGCGGCTCCAATCAGTGGCCCCGCCCCTATGCGGTGGATACGCAGCTTTATGACCACTTCTGGAACTGGCTTGCTGCGAAGCTTCCGCGCCGCCGCTCCTACGGTGCCGCCGTTGCCGCAGGCGATATGTACGACTTCCTCGCGTGGATCCGCGAGACCAACAGACCCCCAATGGCTGACCGGATTGCACTGCCGTCGTTGGATACGGACATAGAAGCTTATGCAGCCGACTATATAGGGCGCGATGTACCGGCGATTGGCGGGTTTCGTAACCGCCTCCTGAACTTGCGAGATATGCTTCGGGACCTGCATTTCGAGAACTGGGCCCGTGAGAGGCATGTGATGTTTCAGGGCTTTGATGGAGCCGGGCCGTCGTCGGGCAGCCGCAGTAGCAGCCATAACACCGACAGCAGCGGCTCCAATCAGGGACCCGGCCCTTCTGATGTGGATTTACCGCTCTATGAGGACTTTTGGAATTGGCTTACTGAGAAGCTCCCGAACCGCCGCTCGCGCGGCGCCAATCATGCCGCAGACGATATGAGCGATTTCCTCAAGTGGATCCGCGAGACCAACAGACCCCCAATGGCTGACCGGATTGCACTGCCGTCGTTGGATACGGACATACAAGCCTATGCAGGCGACTATATAGGGCGCGACTCACCCACGATTGGCGGATTTCGTAACCGTCTGCTGAATTTGCGAGATATGGCCAGGGCGGGCGCCCGTGACCCCAAACAATCCGCAAGGCGAAAACTTTATTCTCACGCCTGGATACAGGGAATTAGCATTACAGTTGCGTTCTTGGAAGGTTTCTGAATCCATGGGCAACCATGATTCGGAGATCGTGGACGCGGGCAGCGTCGATTGAGGAGACGCTTGCGTTGTGGGCGGCGTCGCTTCGAGAGATCAAGAAGCTGATACGTCCGTTGTTCACGCAAGAGCGTGTTGCGATGAATGCAGGCCTGTTCCTGGAAGGTCTGCTCGGAGATGAGCAGCGCAAGACCGGTTGGATGCGCGCGGAGGCGGCTGGCGATCCAGGCCCATGGCGGCAGCAGGCAATCCTGGGTCGTGGGGATTGGGACGCTGATGCCCTGCGCGATATCGTGCGCGACTATGTCATCGAGCATTTGGCGGATGACGATGCGGTCCTCGTGATCGACGAGACCGGTTTTCTCAAGCAGGGCAAGGCGTCGTGCGGAGTGGCGCGGCAATACACTGGTTCGGCGGGCAAGATCACGAACTGCCAGATCGGCGTCTTCGCTGCCTATGTTTCGCGCCACGGTCATGCATTCATCGATCGTGCGCTGTATCTTCCGAAGGAGTGGACCGACGATCCGGATCGTCTGGAAGCGGCCTATGTGCCTGCCGATGTCGGCTTTGCGACCAAACCAAAGCTTGCGACGAGAATGATCGCACGCGCGATAGCCGCGCCTGTACCATTCAGGTGGGTTGCCGCTGATACCGTCTACGGCGTTGGCGACATCGAACAGCAATTACGTCGGGCAGGCAAAGGCTACGTGCTTGGGGTCAGCAGCGCTCATGTGTTTCGATCTTGGGGCAAACGACCGCCGGTCGCCGGTACGGCCGCAGACATCGCGCGGACGCGGCGCTCATCCGACTGGAAGCGCTTGTCGGCAGGAGCCGGAACCAAGGGACCGCGGCTGCACGATTGGTGTTATCTCGAATTGGCCGACCTCGAGGTCGAAGAATTCAACAGCGCAAATCAAGGTCTGTGGACGCGCGGTCTACTGATCCGTCGTCGCATCGCCGATGGTGACCTCGCCTTCTTCACCACCTGGTGCCCAGCGGGAACATCAATTGAAACGCTGATCGCGGTCGAAGGCCATCGATGGGCGATCGAGGACAGCTTTGAAACCGCGAAAAACGAGTTCGGGCTCGATCACAACGAGAGCAGATCCTGGCATGGCTGGCACCGTCACGTGTCCCTGGTGATGCTTGCCTTCGCCATGATGGCCGCGATCCGACATCGAGCTAACCCGCCACCGCCCAAAAAAACAAAACGGCGCCCCCCGGCAAAAGCCAAAACACAACCACGGCGCCGCTGATCCGTTGGTCAATCCAGGAAATCCGCCGCATTGCCATCAGACTCGCTCGAAACCGTATTCAACCCGCACACATCATCGCATGGTCATTCTGGCGTAGAGCTCATCAGGCGGCCGCTCAGCGCGCGCACGTCAAAACAAAAAGGCAACTGTAATGTTAGGGCTGCAGCCTCACCCTCGAGTTGAGCCGATGAATGAAATCGGGCCATTGCCCGATATTGGAGAGAATGTCGGCCGTGACTGGATCCACGGCCCGCGCGTGGCCGACGACCTCCTGATCAGCGTACTGAGAGAGTTCAGACTGCTGCCAACCCCGGCGGTCCCAATGACACTTTTCTACATCCATCGTGAGCGATACACAGCCGAATCGGGACCAGACGACCGCATCCTTGTCATCCATCGACCCTAAGCTTGCTAAGGGAACGCGTTTGGGCTGCAACCAGAGGCATCAGCTAACCGCACCATCGATAGAACCAGGGCGGGCGGCCAAGACGCTGGACGAACTCACCGACGGTTTCGATACGGTCACGGCGGTTGAGGGCAAGCCCGGAAGCGAGGACCCGCCATTGCGCTGGCGAAATAGTCGGCGGCGGCGCCGGTGTGAGATTTGCGTTGAGCGCCTCGTTGGCTGGCCACTGCGCATACGGGTGGGTGCCGGTCAGGGTCAGGTAGGCGACCACCGCGAGAGAATAGACATCGTCGCTTTCTGCCCGTGGCTCACCCATCAGCATCTCCGGCGACGCATAAGCCGGCGTCAACAGTCCAATCTGATCGAGCAGAGCCGCAGCCCTTTCGTGGTGCCGCGGACCGTCCAGCATGAGGACTGTCCCAAAGTCCACAATTTTGATTTCGCCGGTCGAGGTCATGAAGATATTTCCCGGTTTGAGGTCACCATGGACGATCCCTAGACTATGCATGTGGACGAGGCCCTGCCCGGCGGCGCGGACGATCTGAAAGGACACAGAGGGTGACAGCGGCCGTCCCTGACGATCGGCCAGGATCTGCGCCAGCGAGCGGCCTTTTAAGAACTCCATGACTAGGTAATGGTACTTGCCGTCGTAGTCGGAATCGTAGACCCGCACCAAATTCCGGTGTACGCAATCACGCAAAAGACGCGCCTCGCGGTGCAACAACTCCACTAATTTCTGGCGGATCTTCGCATGTGGTTGGATGACCTTCACTGCGACTTCTGGACTTTGTTCGCGCGCCCACAGGCCGATGCGATCAATCGCACGATAGACGGTGCTGGTGCCGCCCTCGCTAATGACCTCCGCCAGGTCGAAACGGCCGCCGAGCACGTATCCCAAGGGGGCCGTACTCACAATGCAGCCTCGGCCAGGCATTCGACGATCGCACTCGTGTCGTTGATAGCCTGTTGCGCAAGAGCGCAAGGCAGAACCCTGCCCGTCGGAACGTCGACCGCCAATAATCCGTTGAGCTCGTGATACGGTGTTGCCGTTACGATCTGGTTGCGGCCTACCTGGCACGTGTCGCGTAGCTTACTCGTCGCCACCAGGGGACGGCGTACCAGCGTTGCGGCCGAACCAACCCCTCGGGCCAAGGTGCCGCCAGCGGCATGTGCCCGCCTCCCCCCGAAAAAGCTAAAAAGAACTCTCACGGCGCTCCTATCATAGGTGATCCGGACATCGGAACGAACGAAGGGCACCCAAGCTGAACGGATTGCTTACACTGTCCGGCCGCAGTTCATAGGTCACGTCGGGCCGGTCAGGTCGACCGATCGTGATCGTGAAACGGTCGGGAGCGCCACGCGAGGAGGGCCGCGAGGCGTCGATGAGACGGAACAGAGCCCAAGGGCCTGAGCGCTCAACCTTCTCCTCAGTTCCATCCACGGAGACACGTGTGACGGAGGCTGTGCTTGCATCGGTTAGACTCGGCCATTTAAGGTCATAGGCACGGGGCGCCTCGTGACGATAGACGATCTCCCTGCCATCCATGACAAAAGTCGCGCGCAGAAGTTTAGAGGCGAGATAGAGCGGCTTGATGCTGAACTTCACGGCCGGTGCGAAGCCCGAGCCGCTGAAAAAGGACCTGCGAATCTCTTGCGCGCGCTGAAATTGAGTCAGGGCATCGGCATGGATCGGCGCCGCCGCACCGTCGATTGTCGCCAGCACAACGCCGGTTCTGCCCTCGATGACGAATGGCGACAGGTATTTCTGAAAAAAATCATCGAGGATTCCGCGGGGGCGAAAGAGATCGCTGAAGTCCTTTAAAGTTACGTCCTCGGTCGCGGCCGCAAACAATGGATAACGCTCGTAGACGCCAGCTTGGCAGATCGGCGCAACTTCCCGCGTCCACATAGCATTGACATGACCGTGTGCCTGTCGAAGCAAGACGCTCCATGTCGAGAGCGCGATGTCGTTCATGATGGTACGGACCAACTCGGGTCGTAGCGCCGAGTCAGCGCGCAAGGTGCCGAAGGCATCGTTGCTCGGATCCTTGACGCGCCGCTGAAAGAGCTGAAATGCGGCCTGGTCGGGATCGGGCGCGGTCGCGATATTGGCCATCGTTGCATACAGGCCGCCGAAAAGATCGCGGATGCGATCCATGCTGGCCCCCTGTCCCGAGGCTCCGCCTATGCTCAATTGGACCAGAGGCTGGAAGGCTTCGGAGATCCGTGTTCCCGGCCAGGGGGCGTCGCCGAATGCCGCCGAGAACACGGCGGCCGTTGTCTCCCCCGCCTTGGCCGCGATCTGCTCTCCGGGCGGCGGCAGGTTCGTATTGTCGCGTACGAGGGAAATGATCTGCTGCAGTGCGCTTTGCGGGCCGGCCAGCCCGCGCAGGATCGCCGAGGCGCGCTGTATATCGTCGAACTTGACGACGCGGACGCTGCTCAGCGCGTTTGTCCAAATGCGAATGTAATCGGCAACATAGCGATCGATGACCTTGCGCACGACTTGTTGTGTATCCGCCGCGTCGAAGGAGCTGCCGGCAAGGACCCAGTCGCCGCTTTGCTCGTCTTGGATGATGAGTGGAAGGTGTGGCAGCAGGAAATCGATCAAACCAGCCCGTGTGAAGATGCCCGGGATGATCGCAGTATCGCCCGAAGAAGGGAGCTCCTGATGGCCTATGGCGGGGAAAACAGCCTGGGGCTTTATCTCCAGCTGGCCGGCTCCCAGCAGACTGACCAGATCGATTGGCCGGAGCCGCGTATTCTGAGCGCCTTCGCGCAAAAGCCGGGCGTAGACCTGCTCGACGAGGGGAAGTTCCATCAGCCGCGAGCCGACCGCAATCACGAGTTTCTGGTCATTCGTGATGGGCTTCGGCAGCAACTCGATGAGGCGCGAAAAATGCCCCAGCAGTTCGCCCGCTGATGTCGTCTCGAGCGCAAACGCACGCACCACTTCCCTGTGCATAGCCTGCTCGACGTTGCCGCGATCGAAATGCCTCGGATCGCTCAGCATCAAATAGGTGCGGAACATTTCCTTGACTTGGTCCAGCAGAGTATCATCGCCAGTACGCAATAGCGCTTCGATGCGATCGGCAAGCCTTTGGGCAAAAACCGGCAGCAGACGATCGACCAGAATCTGATCATAAGCTTGTTGCGCGGCTGGCGCGAGCACCGGGTTCGCCGAAATCCCGAGGCCACCGAGCCATGCAACCCAAGTGTTCTCGCCAGCTGCCAGACGCAGCCGGCGCGCGGCATTGAGGGTTGGCAGGAGCTTTACCAGATCCAGCGGCTCGCGCGCTTCCTTGAGGCGCGCTTGCATTGTCTGTGCGGCCATTCTGGTTTCAGCGATGCGCATTTCGCTGCGGGCGAAGGCGTCGTACCACTGAGTAAATGCGGCTACCGCCAGTATGACCGCCGCGAGATAGCCACCACAGTGCACCATCGCGAGCTTGCGTTCGAGTTTGAGATTGCGGCCGACCAGGCCCTGCTCAGCAAAGATCACATCGGTCAGCAACTGCTTGATGAAGAATGTCCTTCCCGGCCCGATGGACGACCGCGGTGGGCTTGCGTGCAGACCGAAATTCCTTCTGATCGCACCGCTCATCCTCTCAATCGGCGCTCCTTCCTGGGCAGCGCTTGTCAAGTAGACCCCGCGCAGCATCGGTCGCACTTCGAAGCGGCTCGGCCGGAAGACCTCGCTAACGAAGCCGGCGACCGCGGTCCGGATGCTCCACAATTCTTTCGGGAACATGTACATCATTGCACGACGGTTAGGATTGCGTTCGTCATGCATGCGAAACGCCAAGTTGCCCTCGAGCCGCTCGGCAAGTTGCTGGATCTCGAGTGTTACGAGGTCGTCGATGTGATCGCCTGGTCCTTCGAGAGGAAAGGTCTTGCCCCAGACCTGGGCACGACCTTCATGGTCGAGATCGTCGAAATACTCGGTGAAGCCAGGTACCAGATCGCATTTGGTTACCAGAACATAGACCGGAATGCGCATGCCAAATGTCTTGACCAGCTCCTGTATCCGCGAACGAATCGACTGGACGAGCCTGCGCCTGTTACCATCTGCCGTTGAGAGATCAGACAGGCTGATCGCAACCAAGATCCCGTTGATCGGTCGCCGGCGCCGATGCATCGTAAGAAGATTGAGAAAACCGTGCCAGGCCGCGCGATCGACCTCGACATCCGTATCCTGTGTCGTGTAACGGCTTGCCGTGTCGATAAAGACTGCCTCTTCAGTAAACCACCAGTCGCAGTTTCGCGTGCCGCCGACGCCCGCCACCGGATCGACGCCGAGCCGTTCGGCCAGCGGAAACTCGAGGCCCGAGTTGCGCAGGATCGTTGTCTTGCCGGCGCGCGATGGCCCAATGATGATGTACCAGGGCAACTCGAACAGATAGCTCGGTCCGCGCTTGCCGGCGAACACCGGACTGCGCAGGACCTTCAGCGCGTCCTCGAAACGTCTACGGATGAGATCGACCTCCTCCTGGCCACGATTTTTGGAGGTCGTAACGAGGCCCTCGCTCTCCATCAGCGACTTGATAACACGCCGGTTAGCACGGCGCGCCAGCCAGTAACGGACAAGGATGATGACGACGACCGTCAGGGAGAGGCAGCCGATTGTGGCCGCACGAACAATCACCGAGCCGAGCGGATGTTGACCGAACAGGTCAAGGTAAGGGGCGCCGAACCAGATCAACGCGTCGACCACCAGCAAGGCGATCAGCGTGATGACGCCTCGAGCCGAAAAGAGTGCCGCGAATCGAGCGCCAAACACCTGCACCTCCCTTTAGCGTGGTCCAGACTGGCCAATCACGACGAGCAGCTGCTCGACGGGCGCGAGTTCGGCCGATAGGCGCCAATGCAAGACACCGTAGCCGATCAGCATAGTGACGGCCGCGGCGGTGAAGGTGATCCACAACGGCACGTAGCGACGCACCCGCGTACGTACTTTGGCGCCGCGCCATCGGATCGATAGTTCGGCCGCTGGTTCGCTCGTATAACCCCGCAACAGACGCTGAACGTCGGAACGCAGGTCTTCAAGCCGCTCGCGGCCCCCCTCCACCACGCGATATTTGCCCTCAAACCCCATCAACAAGCAGATGTTGATGAGCTTGAGCAAGGCGAGGTATTTGGCCGGCTTTGCCTGTACGTGTTCGAGTATCTGGAAGACCTTCTCGCCACCCCACGTCTCGTTATGGAACTGGTTGAGCAGGCTGTTGTCACTCCAGACGCTTTCACTGCCCCAGTGCGTGGTCATCACCGCCTCGTCCAGCAACGCGCATATCACGTAACGGGCGGCTGTTACGTCGCTGCCGACGGCTTGATCTTTGGCCGCACGCTCCTCGAAGCGGCGGATTTGCTCGACCATCCCACGACGCAGCGCGCCGATATCGGCATTGTTGACGATGCGAAGCTGCGCGACGACCAAAAGGAGCGGTGTCGCGGCCGCGACCAAGGCGTCCTCCACTGCCTTTGGCTCGAATTGCACAATGATCTCGGTAGGGTTAGCTCCCAATACGTCGTCGGATTCAGATACAGGCGACGGCAGAGCGCCCGTCGGGGCGGCAATCTTCGGCGTAACGCAAGCGGAGGATTGCCCGCCTTGAGTGTTACGGGTCGGACCGATTGGCCTGCGTCCGATGACTGTCGGTTCATCCATGTGTTTCAGGCCCGTCAGGTACGTTTCCTACGGATGGCCCAGAACTCGAGATGGAGATCCGAGTAGTCACCGCTGACATGGAAAGCAAAGGCCGCCGAGCGCGGCAGGATACGCCACAGCTCCACCGACTGGTCCAGCTCGAAATAGACGGCATTCTGGATGTAGGGCAACTCGCGAGGCGCCACAGCGAGCGCGCGAATCGGAACACCCGGGAGCTGAAGATTGACGAGATCGCGAATCTGCTCGACTGAGCCTACTTTCAGCTGCGCCGGAAGCTGGTTGCGCAACGTCTCAGTCGGTACGCTTGCCACAGCGACGAGGACGAACCGAGAGCCCTGGAACAAGGTGCGGTCGGTGATCAGGCCGATCAGGATGCCGTAGCCCCGGTCCTGCAACGGGAGCGATATTGCGGCGCTCTCGATCACGACAGACAGCAGCCGACGCAGGATATCAGCCAGCGGCGTGAAGCAGCTCTCGAGATCCTCATGCCGATAGAGAGGTATTTCTTGCGGTTTGCGGCGATCGCCAACGAAACTCGACAGCTGCCCGGTAAGGCTCAGCAACGCGCGAAAGAAGGCTTCAGGATGATGCCCACGTGTTGCTGCGAAGTGGTCGAACACGGCTTCTGCACCATTCACGATCGACAAAGTAACAAGATCAATCAATCCGGCTCCGTCTGCCCTCGTGCGCGAGGGATCCGCGCGCGCAGCAAGTGCCTCTGCGCGCGTCCGCAGCAGCGATCTGACCTCGTTCAACAGCGCAATCAGCGGCTTGGCTGCGTGGATGTCGATGGCGGGCGGAACGTAGGTGTCGGATAAAGTAATCGCGCGAGCCGGATCGATATCACGGATGCGGCCAATAGGCAGCGTGATCAGATCGCCCTGCTCCTCGCCCTCGAACATGAGACGTGTTGTTAGTGCCGCAACGCTAATATCGACCGGGGCCTTTTCCGGCGCGCTCGCATTCCCGAACTGCAAGACCTCCTGATCGTGGCGGCGCGGTAGTGCATCCCCGGAACAGACGTCGCTGCCGGCCTGTCGGCGCGTGCCCACTGCGATCTTGACCAGCAGGTTTTTCGCAGCCGGCGGAGGGATTCGTGCGATCGGAAGGCGGACATGCTCCGGCATGCGAAGGGCCGTGCCGTCGAGCATAATGGCTTCAAGTTCGGCAAGGGCGACTTGGCCAAGCGCCAGAAGATTGCGATCAAAGGCAATTTTTCGAACACCCCAGCCGTAGCCGACCAGACCAGAAACGCGGTTCTCGACCAGTTGCTCGATCCAGCGGTCGTATTGCTGAAAGTGCTGCGGCCGCACCAACATGCCTTCGGACCAGATCGGTTTGCTTGTCGCAGACATTATTTCAGGCGCCCCTTCGCTGACTTTCCAAAAGATGCATTTGCCCGGCGGCCGTTGCGATCACGACGGACTGGTCAGAAGATGTTCCACCAGTTTCGGCTCGTCTCCGCCTCAATGCTGACAGCCTGCGCAGTCAGCTTGACCGAGATCCTGTTGTCGCGATCGGGCTTGATTTCGGCAGTTGAGCGCCGTTGCGCATCATTGCCCGAGCGGAAGCCGGCGATCACGCCGACATATCGAGTCTCGATCGGCGTGTTGCGCTCGATCTCGCGTTTTTCGCCAGGCGTCAGCTCGATCTCGCGCTTAGCCACCAGATCCGGCCCGAGGCGCTTCACGTCATCGTCGAACAGCTCGAAGAACTGCGCTTGCGTGAAACTGGCCTTCGACTTCAGCTCATAGATACGGACGACAACCGGCGACGGCTTGCCGTGCGCGTTTGGATTGACGAGCTCATCGGCCTCGATCACGAGTTTGATCGGCGTCGTCTTAGAGCTCTTGTCAGTCGAACAACTGCTGGCTGCAGCGGCCACCAGCAACGCACCGCCAACAATGAACAACCGCTGAAGTTTGTTCGGAGGCGCCATTACGCCGTTTTCCCTTCATTCTGGCCAGGTGCTGAGAGTTGCGACTCGTAGCTTCGGGTAAACTCTTCTGCGATATAGGAGCGAGCCGTTCGATCAATGTCACCGACCATCGATGCGTGCAGTTCCACAAATCTGTCCCACAACTTGGCCTTATTGATGCGAGCACCGAAAAGCCCGCTATTTGCACCGTCGCTCTCGATACGCTGGGGGCTCATGTGCGTTAGCACATTGCTGACCGCGCCTCTCATTGCCGCGATCGCCGCGACCTCATGGGCCTTGATGTCGTCGAAGCCTGCGCGCACCGATCGCGAGAGCAACAGGAATCCGCGATCCTTTGCAAGCGCCTCGCGCAGGGCATGACTGCTGTTGGTAAACTGTACTGCGTTGTCGTTTCCAGCGCGTGTCTGCGTCGGCCCGATCTGGCACTCATTCTTGAGCATGGCCCACGCCGCCAATATCGAATGTAGGCCGTTCGTCATCTCGGCGATCGCACGGCCGAGTTCCGCAAAGAACTCTCGACGCTGTGCTGGTGGCACAAGTTTCGGATTGAACCCGAGCGCATTCCAGAACGCCTGCAGTTCGTCTGCGTCGGATGGAGGGTCCGCAGGCAACGGCGGAGCACCGCTCGTTGTTGCGGTTCTCACCTGGGCAGCGCCGACCGCGCGCTGCGCAGCAGTTTCCTTCAGGCTCAGCAGCAGCCGATCGAGCTCCCGCTCATCGGGCGGCGGCGACCTTGAACCAGAATCCCGCAATTTCCCGAGGTGATTCGTCGGACGAGAGGCGATCGGCTTAGGCGCGATCCGGAACGCTTCGTTCGGCTCATTGAGGCGCGCTTCTGTTCGCTGCGATGACACCGATGGCATGCGGCGCGAGGCCGGTCCCGGCAACAGATCGCCAAGATCGAGATCCTCAGGGATGCTTGGCGCAGGATGGCCATTCGACAGTACACTTCTGCCATTGGAGGGTGCAGAGGGCAGCAGCGGTCGGGATGGCTCGACAAATGGCGCGTCGACCGACGACAACGGAATTGATCGGATATTTCCCGATTGCGCGTGCGAGGACGGCCTCTCGGTCGTGGCAGCGCTCGACGGTCGCCGGGGAAGATCTGCCAGTGTCGGATCCACAGCCTCGATGTCGTTGCTGAGCGCCTTGTCTCCAGGCAAGGATGGCGGATGAGGTGCCTGCGGCTCCCACTGTGCAGCTGAATAGAAGATCTGGTGCGGGCCGGTCACTATTGAGGGATCGGGAGGAAGGTGCGCATCGCTTCCCAACGGTCCGGCAGTCGGAACAGCTGCAGTTGCGGACTCTTGGTTGAGTGTAGGAGACGGCAACGTCGGCGTTGTACGGCCGAGGCGCACCGCTTTCGACCCCGTCAAGCCGAGCCGTTGACGTTCCTCGACAGGATCGTCCTCGATCATCACCGAGATGATGTAATTCGCCAAGTATAGCGTATCGCCATCAGCTAGCGGCGCGGTATTGCCGCGTCCCAGCGGTGCGTCCACCGTGTTGATGTAGACACCATTGGTGCTTGTATCGGTGATCGTGAAACCGATGCCATTGAATGCGATCAACGCGTGGTGTCCTGACAGCGTGTTGGTTGGATCTGGAAGCCGCCAGTTGCAACCGCGCCCGCGACCAATGGAGCCCCCTTCCGGTCCAAACGCCTGCCTTGCGTTGCGGCCCAAGGGCTCGGCGTTCTCTCCCAGGACTCCGAGTGTGAAATGCATCCCGCACCTTCAGGCTTGCTCGCCGGCACAGGCGGTCATCCGAGCGTCCCATTGGAATTGCCGTGGCAGCAGCATTGCTTCCTACTGAGCAGCATTGTTGTTGGGCCGATCGATTGTCTCATGCGCCGGTTGCGCAGGGTGAAAAGGAAGGTCTCTTCGTGCGCTCAGCTGCACCGGAGGCCGCGCGGGCTTTCTCTCTCAGAAACAAGGCATGCGAACTCAAGAAGGAGCGCATCGGTCGTTTTACGCATCCACGTGCACTCCGCCAGTTAATGTTGCCAGATTTCGGTAGCAACGATCGTGCCAATGGCATCTCCAATCTAAGCCACTGATTGGACATAATAATCTGTGGTCCGGCGAATGACGCAGGTGTTCTCAAACTGACAGAGGCTCGTGCAGCCGTCAGACACCGGACAAGGTGAACCCTCAGACGACTTTTTTGGCTACAACCGGGCCCAGTGTCGTCTAGCTATCCTTGACCAAACCGGACAGCGGCAGCTTGTCGAGCGAATATGGCGTCGACTTGGGGCCGCAGAGATGCACACGGGTCGTCGCTTGCGGTAGGCATTGGGGCGTAACCTTGCAATTCGCGCCCGGTCCGTCCGCCCACGACGATCGGTCAATAGTTCAGGATGCCTTGCAGGGATATCACGACCTGCTGCCAGCTAAGTTCGTAACCCGCCCTCCTGAAAACCCGTCGGGTTGACTGTGCGGGTCAACCACTTATCCCATACTGATGCTGAAGCTGGGTGGGGGTTGCCGCTTGAGCCAGGAGGAATACACGATGAGCCCCTCGGGAAGGAGCTTGTCGAGTTGGTTTAGGAGTTGGCTCGTTTGTGTATCCATGATTGATATAATAACACATTTTCAAACCGAGTTTGAGATCATTGCCATTTATCGAGTAGACCACGCTCCAGCGCCGCGATCAGGCGAGCGAGCCGGGGCTTCGCCGCGAGGTTGGCTACCGTTTCGATGGCACCCACAAATATCTTGTCTGCTTCGTCTACTTCCATGGCAATCGGGCGCGGTCAGCTCGCTGATCCGGAATCATTCGAGGATGCCGCTCGCTCAATTTTCGTGACTTCGTTTGACGTTGATTAGAAGAATTCATTATCGCGGTCGCACTTTGGGGTTCGCCCTCCATTCTGTTGTAAGAATTCACGGAGGTTGTTTGAGGGGCCGCTCCGGCATCTCGATCATGCTTTCGGCACCTGTACGGAAGGTGTCGCAGCTCTGCAGAAATTTGAATTTCCTTTCGGAGATCCTGTTCGATAGTTCTCTTCGCGCATTGGCGTAGAAACTCCGCGTGCGGCCTTGCATCCAAGAACCGATAGAAGTCAGCGGTAATCATTTATCACCTTGGCGTGCCGTGTGGCGTCGGCTCCCATTCGACGCATGGAAGCAATCTACTCGAATAGATTTCCAACGCATCCTTGTATTAGCCGACCCGGCAGTGCTTGCGTCTTGAAAACGAGCGGGCAGAAGTCCGGTATCCCCGGCAAGTTATTGCGGACGCGATGCCACACCGAATTCGGCCAGGAGCTCGCATATTGGAGATCGATATCGACGGCATCGACATAGGAGACCTTCTTTGCCGCGGGCAGATTGAGTTTGTCGCTCCAACAGCCATCCATAGAGAAAGCAGATGCGGTGCGCGTGTAGAGCCCGGTCGGCTTCTGCTTCACGAGCTCCGCAATCTCGTCCTCTTTCACGGCGAGGAAAAGCCGCTTTAGGATGACAAGGTCTAGGCCTGGCGGACTGCACGACGCCGCGATATAGGCGACGGCGCCGAACGCACAAAAGTTGCGCGGACGGCTGGAAGAACCGCCCGCGGAAGTGTTGAGCGAGGCCTTGGCTGTCTCGCCGGGCGTCATGACCAAGCAACCAAGCCATCACACGGTCG
This sequence comes from Bradyrhizobium sp. sBnM-33, assembly GCF_032917945.1. Classification (NCBI taxonomy): domain Bacteria; kingdom Pseudomonadati; phylum Pseudomonadota; class Alphaproteobacteria; order Hyphomicrobiales; family Nitrobacteraceae; genus Bradyrhizobium; species Bradyrhizobium sp. sBnM-33. Next base: position 2,510,606 of record NZ_CP136624.1, on the reverse strand, counting down.
CGGCAACCAGCTTGGCAGACAATCATATGCGATGAAGGCAGGCAAAAGCAGCGCGCTTTCACGCCATGCCCGGCCACCACTCGAGCCCTCGGCGGCGGCTTCCGGACTTATATTACATGTCGCCAATCGGACACGAAAGCAGGAGTGAGGTGTCTTCGCTCGGGCGTTCGCAGCGGAGGGGTGTTCACAGCCAATCGCGATTCTTGACGAAAAGGTCGTCGAACAAAAGATTATAGAAGTAGATCACTCTACGCGCCGGGTAAAACGGATCATTGTAGCACAACGTGTTTTCTATCAGACCAGTCAACACTATTATATGCCCATCCCATAGTATTTCGTTCCCGGAGGATGACGGCAGACGCAGCGCAGCCCAGATTGGCCCTCGTGTAGTCAACGTCTCGGCAATAAAATCACGCGTAAATCCGTCATCTGGCTCTTCGAGCCTCTCTAATCCTTCGGTGCGCGCCAACCAGTTAAACTGGTAATTGTTGATGCCTACGTCGCCCCGCCAAACGGAAGGCAGACCCAACCGAGGCCCCGGGCGAAAGTAGTACGACAGCATACAAGCGCAAGCATACCAACAATTGTTATTCCCATGCGGTCGTATATTTCCGGCATAGTTTCGTCGCATGTTCAATTGGCCGTCATAGCCATGTTGTTGGCTGACAAGCGGAACATCCAGCACTACATTTAGCACCCTACAGCTCCCCCAAATTTACCAGCGAGCTGAGCAAATAGCGTGCCGAACGGCTTCAGCGCCAACCGCCGGTAGCCATGCCTACTCACACACTTGGCGCGAACGAGATGGCTCTCATGGGCCCGGCGGGCGCGCACCGGCTCCTGGCTGGGATCGATGCGCAACGCGATCTCCGCGACCTCGCGCCAGTCCGCGCCCTCTGCATCTGCATCCAAGAGGCGCATGCAGGTGACGGCGTGCTCGCGGTCGTAAGGAGTCAGGGGCGGCTCGGTGCGGTGGCATAGCAGTCTCCCGGTCATGGAAGCCATTGGAGCGCGCAGCGCAACGTCTAACCGGGTTGACCGCGACTCCGGCCCGTGATCCATGACGCGCCATGATGGTCCAGTGTCCCGGCATCGCGGATGATCTTCACCATACGAGAATAACTCGAAAACGATCACAACAGAACAAGGCTTCCGGTTCCCTTGGGCGGGTCGATCCATGTCGTCCAGCCTAATTCTCCTTCGCCCAGAGTCCATTCCGGCGTCTGCCCGAGCGCTAGTTCTAGCTGGAGATCCCATGCCAAGGGCTCGCGCAGAATAAAGTTAATGAGACGGCAAAGGATGGTATGGCTCTCGCAACCGGGTAGCAGCGACCGAAACTGCAGCTGGTTGAGCGGGCCGAGGCAAAGCCGGAATTTGCCTACGATGTCTGGCATGGTTTCACCAGCAAGGGTATCAACGCCGAGCTCAAGACCAGGCCGACCAAGGCGCCACTGCGCCTCTTGTGGAATGTCGATCTCGCGCCAGATGAATTCCTCGACCCGGGCCGAAATATTTAGATGGCTGGAAATCACACCGGTCACGAGCTCGGCCGACCGGCTGCACAAGGCAAGGACGCCGGCATGCGGCAGCAGCCGCGCCCGCCATTCCCGTTGGTTGGCTGTGTCTTCCCCGGGCACGAGTCCAAAGAGCGTACCAATCAGCACCGAGATCGCGTCGGTTGCGCCCTCCTCGAACCGCAAATGGTGGCGGTAGTACCGCCAGATCCGCAGCAGCAGGCTGATCAGACGGTGATTGAAGAAATCAAAGAAATCGCCGAGCGAACCCATGCCGTCCGCGTGCATGACCCGTTCGGTGTAGAAGGGCGGCAGCGGGGAGGAGGGACCGTGCAGCCCGAGGAAGTTGACGTCTACCTCCACGCGCTCGCTGGCGGCCTTGACCTGTCTGATTTCCGCGATCTCTTCGGCAGGAAAGCCAAGCGTCGGCGCCGCACGGAAGCGCACCGCCTCCCGCGCGGGATCGTCGGTGGATCCGATCGGGGGAGCGTCGCTGAAGCGCCGCTCGAGATGCGCAACGAGCGAGAAGAACCCGAACGCCGAAAGCTCATCGCGTTCGTCGGGCGCCGTCAGAGCGGCGTGATCAATCCGCTTCTCGCTGGCCATAGGTAGTGTGCGTTGCTTTCCGTGCCGCGAACCGAAAACCGGTGCAGCATGTTGATACCGGCGAAGGTCGCGAAGAAGGCGTCAAGCACCGAACCCAACAGGAACAATTCGCCCTCACCACCGATCTTGCTGTCGACCACGGCCAGTTCGATATTTCGCATTCGGATCGCCGCCCCGCGCACCACGTGATCGGTGTCGGTGGTCACGAACTGGTCGAGGCCTTCGAGCAGCAACTCCAGGCGGCGACGCGCCTGAACGTCGTAGACCGCACGGAAATCGTAGCTGCCAAGGATGGTCCGCAGCGCGTCGACGTTGACCATGGCGCCGTAATTGCGCGCCAGATTGGCCGTCAGCCGCCGGAACAGGCCGTCATTGACCGGTGGCGGAACCTCTGCAACGACCGTCGTGATATTGGAGAAGGTAACCGCGCGAGGCGTATCAGAGGTCGGCAGATCCACTGCACCGACCGGCAACCGGTCGGCGATGGGTCCGTTGGAGCAAGTCAATTGCAGGGATGCGACGTCGATCGGCGGATGCTGGCCGATGTCGAGCCGGTCAACGAAACTCACATAGTGATCGACGCCCCGACCGACCACCGCCGGCCGGATGCGCTCGCGAAAGTAAGCGCGGTTGCGCTCGGCGCCGGGCAGATCGTGGCGTAACAGGTCGAATGGCTCAAACTCGGTGCGTTCGGGGCGGCCTTGCACATAGCCGGTCACCCGGTCGACGGAACGGATGCTGAAGTTCGGCCCACCGGAGGCAAGCACCCGGTATTCGGTCTTTGTCCGCTTCAAGCGGATCGGCGAGGCCTCGTGGCTGAAGACGTTGATTGCTGGCGTGCAATTCAAGCAAATCTGGCCCTTGCCCACGCGCAACTGCGCGGGGAACGGACGCTGAAACTCGAGGCTGAGCCTGCATTCCGTCTCCATGTGGGTCCCAACCGGCTCGAGACCAGACAGTTCGACGTGGAGAAATTTCGACGGGTAACTCAGATACTCCTGAATGATCCGGAATCCTGAGAAGGCGTTGCGCGGCCAGGGCAAGACCGCCTCGTCATCGCTGAAGCCGATTGGTGCGATCTGTGCGGCTCCGATCGTGACGACTTGTCGATCCGCCACCGTGACGGTTGCCTGCGTGACGTGCCGGCACAGCCAAGTCAACAGATAGCGCCCCACTTGTGGCTCTCGCTCCGTCGAGAAGAAGAGGCGGAGCCGACCATTCTTAAGACATGACAGGTTTTGCTGGCCGGTTGCTTTGATACCCAAAATAAGTCGAGCCGAATTTGTCCGGTTCTCGAGCTGAACGTCGTTAATCTCCAGCGGCAGCACGTCAATTGGATAGCAGGTGACGAACGTGCAGTTCGTTCCCTCAATTGGACGCGAGCGAACGCTCGTGCCGGCCGGTACGTTCGGGCTCGCGGCGCTCGCCGATGGCTTCGCGGCAAAGGCCAGAGTCGTAATGGGCGGCAGAGATTGAAGATATTGCGGCCATACCATCCGCAACAGGCCGTGGACGAATTCGGGAAACTCGTTGTCGAGCTTCTGGCGCAGCCGCGCGACAAGGAAGGCGAAGCCTTCCAATAGCCGCTCTACGTCGGGATCCGTTGCGTCACGCCCGAGAAATGGCGCAAGCTTCGGATTGGCTAAAGCGAAGTCAGTGCCGAGCTCGCGCAAATAGGACAGCTCATCCTCGTAATAGGGATTAAGGGCCACCGCTTCAGCCCCTCACCTGGACGTGCTTCTCGAAGATCGCATCGAAGGCAACCGGCTCCACCTGGTCGTTATAATTGAGCGTCGCGTTGACGTGGAAACTCAGCTGCAGCGGGTTGTCGGGATCGGCATGAAAGCGGATCAAAACATTCTTCAAGCGCGGCTCAAATGTCTCGATCTGCTGCTTAAGCGAACGGGCGAGCGCGCGGACCGCGTCGGCTCCCTGCCCGACCGCCTCGTTGAGCTCGGGCATGCCGAAGTCCGGCCGTGTTTCGCAGCAGCCCTGGCGCGAGTTCAGAACCCGACGTAAGTTTTCCAGGACGCTTGCCCGGAAACGGTCGAACGAGGGCTGATTGGTCGCCGTCGCGTCCTCCAAGCGCTCCATAAGGCTGCGGTCGAACATCGTCTACCACCTCTACTGCTTGTCGAGCTTACCCTTGAGCGTCAAAGCAAAATCCGCGCCCATGTACTTCAAGTGTGGAACGACGGCGATGCCGACGCGATACCAGCCCGGTTCACCTTCGACGTCCTCGACGATGATCTCCGCCTTTCGCAAAGGCCGCCGCGAGCGCACCTCTGCCGACGGATTCTCCTGATCGGCGACATACTGACGGATCCAGTTGTTCAGTTCGCCTTGCAGCTCTTGCCTGCTCTTCCAAGAGCCGATGTTCTCGCGTTGCAGCACTTTGATGTAGTGCGCGAAACGATTGATGATGAACATATAGGGCAGCTGGCTGCCGAGCTTGTAGTTGAGCTCGGCCGCCTTGCCTTCCTGGCTGTTCCCGTAATATTTCGGCTTCTGCACGGAATTAGCCGAGAAGAAAGCGGCATTGTCAGCCCCCTTGCGCATGGTCAGCGCGATGAAGCCCTGCTCGGCTAGTTCGAACTCGCGCCGGTCCGAGATGAGAACCTCAGTCGGCACCTTGGTCTGCAATTGCCCCATTGCCTCATAGGTATGCAGACTGAGGTCCTCAACTGCGCCGCCAGACTGGGGGCCGATGATGTTCGGGCACCAGCGATATTTGGCGAAGCTTTCGGCTAAGCGCGTCGCAAAGGCAAAAGCAGCGTTGCCCCAGAGGTAGTTATCGGTTTCGCCATCTGAGGCCTCCTGGTAATTAAACGCCTTCACCGGAACGGTCTCTGGACCATAGGGCAAGCGCAGCAGGAAGCGCGGCAGCGTCAGGCCGAAATAGCGAGCGTCCTCGCTTTCGCGGAACGAGTTCCACTTGGCGTATTTTGGTCCCTCGAACACCGATTGCAGATCTTTCAGACCCGCGATCTCCTCATGACGTTCGACGCCGAACATGTTCGGTGCAGCGGAGGCAATGACCGGTGCATGCGACATGGCGGCCACCGCGCTCATGTACCGCATGAGCTTGACGTCCTGGCCGCCACTGCCAAACTCGTAGGCCGAGATCATGGCTGCGACGGGCTGGCCGCCGAACTGGCCGTACTCTGCGGTGTAGACGTGCTTGTACAGGCCGGACTTGACGATCTCCGGACTGTCCTCGAAGTCGGTCAGCAGTTCATCCTTGCTGACGCTGAGGATTTCTACCTTGATGTTCTGACGGAAATCAGTGCGGTCGACCATGAACTTCAGCCCGCGCCAGGCCGACTCGAGCCGCTGGAACTCGTCCATGTGCAGCACACCGTCGAGCTGGGCCGAGATCTTGCGATCGATCTCGGCAATCATCTGATCGACGAGGGCGTTGTTGACCTGCTCGTCGGCGCGGCTCGGTTTGATGAGCTCACTGAGGAAAGCTGCGACGCCCCGGCGGGCGAGGTCGTAACCCTCGTCGCACGGGGTCATCTTGGTTTCGACGAGGACTTGATCCACCAGCGAAAGGTCAGTGGTCGTGGTGGTGACTTCGGCCGGCTGCTGCGCACTTGTGTCGGTCATAGCGCCCTCGCTCAAAACGGCTCGCTGATCCGCTCACTCGCTCTTGCTGGTGAGCTCGCTCAAGAGCCGCGGCCGCGCGCCGTGGTCTTCAAGCAAATTCTGGATGGCTTTGCGGAAGCTCGGCACGTTGCCGAGGGGGCTCTTCAGGGCGATCAGGGCCGCGCGCAATTCGGTCAAGGCGCGCAATTCGGGGATTTGCTGTGCGACACGCTCGGGTTCGAAGTCCTTCAGGCTCTCAAACGCCAGCGACACCGACAGCTTACCGGATTCAGGCTGGTCGTCGAGCCTATTCTCGGCGGAGATATGAAGAGTCAGTTCCTGGCTTTTGACAACCTCGTTGAAATTGTCCTTGTCGATATTGACGAGCTCGCGCTCCTCAATCGGGCGGTCATCAGCCCGTCCGGTGAAGTCGCCCAAAACCAGCAATTTGAGCGGCAGCTCGACATCCTCCTTGAGGTTGCCTGTTGCCGGCTTGAAGCGGATATTGATGCGCTCCTTTGGAGCGACCGAGCTTTCCTGCGACATATCAGCTCCGTTAATACTTTGCCACCGACACGGTCCAGCTAGGCGCCAAGCATGCTCGCGCGTGCAATGTCGATGGCCGTGACCCGCGTTCGGATTTTTTCCATCGCGGCGCGACGGCGCGGCCCGTCAAGCATTTGCAGCGAATCAGAATGAGTCAGCGCACGAAAGCGCAATTCGGCGACGTCGAGCGCAAGCCCAGGCTCCCAGCTTCCGAGGTTGCGCTCGGCGATCACCTCTTCCATGTGCTCCAGCAGCGGGATGGCGGTCGTGACGAATCCGGCTTCGATACAGAAACGTGCTTGCGCAAGCTGGCCCACGAACCGCGCTCGTTCTCCGGTCGCGCGGTCTAGCGCACGCGACAGCTCCTCGAGTGCGGCCTGCCGGTGCCCGCTGCCGATGAGCCTGTGTGCCTCGGCAACCGCTTCATCGATAGGATCACGGCCCGTCGACACGTCCGCTGCGCCCACCGCGGCCCAGGCACGCGTTTCCTCGTCCGCAAACGGCCGGCCGTCGTCGAATTGAAACGCCAAGGTCCGCGGATAGCGTGTGGCCAGCAGAGCTACTGCCGCGCGCACCGCCGCGGCCGCCGGCTCAAAGAGCGGCCCCATTTGCTCCAGCGCCTTGGCGGCATGCCGGTGAGCATCGAGCCAGAACGGCGCTGTCCAGACGATCTCTTCGGCTAAATTCACCACATCGGCGTGCTGACCGGCCGCGAGCTTTGCTTCTAACGCAAAGATGTGATCGTCGGGCGGCGATATCATCGTGCGGCCCCCCGTATCAGGCGGCAGCGCATCAAAACGCAGCCATGAGCCAATGCGATTGAGCAGATAGACCTTCGGGTCTGAAGGCGAGGCGACGCGCCGGACAGCCGCAGCCTGCCGCAACATATCAGGCAAGCGGTCGATCAAGCCGGCCCAGTCGCCATCGGCGCCAGCCGGTAGCGATGCCTCCGCTGCTGCCGGTTGAGCCTCCTCAACCGGCGGAGTGGATACGGCCGGTGCGGCAGCGGCCTCTTCGGCAGCTTGGGCGGCCTCGGTCGCACGTTCAGCCGCCGCGGAGATCGCTCGCTTGGCCTGTTCGTAATGCGGTTGCAGGGCCCTCAATAACTTGCCCAAAGCGGCTTGCTCATTGACCAGCTTTTCGCGCAATTGGCGATCGAGATCATCGAGCACCTCATAGGCGGCGAGCACTGCCGCATAGTCGGCGTCGGTCGGCGCATTCTCCGCCACCTCCGGTCCAACGCGACCAATGAGCCAATCGATCGCTCCGACGCGCGCCCGTTCCCGCCTGATCGGCGGAAAGAGGCCCTCCCAATGGGCGTCCACCATGCCGCGCAAAACGCCTAAACCGACGGCAAGACCCTGGTATCCTCCAGTCCGAAACAAACCATAGGTCGCCCAGCAGGCGACCAAAATGTCCTTTGACTGGTTCGACAGGATATGGAGCGACAGTGTACTGACTTTGCTCCAATCAACCGCAGCTGGTCCGTCGGCATCCATGCGCCGCACCTCGGCTTCGAGCCGTTCGAATTCGGCCGCATCACGGACATTAATGCCGGTGGGCACGGGGCCCGGCACAGGGGCAGCGCCGTGGCGCGCACGCGCATCGATGCTGTCTCGAACCACCACCCATGAGTCGATCACGGTGACAAAACCATACGCGGACGGGCATTGCGACGGATCGCGACATTAGGACGGTCAACGTCGTAACCGCCGCATACAATAAGCTGAGAGTGGACATTCTTGTAAGCCACCACTGCCCCTCCTTGCACAGGCGCTGCTGGATGCCATTCCTCTTTCAAGCCTTATGCCAATTGCAATGGCTTGATTTGTAAAGCGATTCTCTCAATCGAAGACGTCATGGCCCCGACAGCTTGTTGCAAACCCGACATCAGAGGCGTTGGTGGTGGCTAATGGGTCGGCTCAGTCATTGGCCTCCTGGAGCCTGGGCGCAGGCAAACGCGCCACGCGCGCTCGCGCCTGCGAAACTTGGAAAGACAATGAGACGAGGATTTTTCAACACGGTACGTCGATGTTTCATCGTTGGAACATCCCAGTTCCTACGCGACAGCGGCGACTCGCCGCAGGCCCCGATGCAGCCCCATCGTGACGATAGGGAGCGCCTCAATGAGGTCTTCAATGACATCAAGAGGGCTGCGATTGCGGGCGAGCCTGCCGCGGGTCGACTCAAGCCGCAATCCGTTGCGAGTATTGCTTCGCCGCTTCTCTTGCTGGCTCTCCGAGAAAAAAACAGGGCATTGTTGTTCGGCCTCACGACGCGTCGCTGGACGAAGATGCGAAGCTTTACAAACTAAAGTGTGGTGACAGAAAAATCTTCAATGGGCTGACTCATCTCCGGAACTTCATGTTGGGGACCAGAGCGCTGGAAGTCTTGCGCCCGCAGCTCGCTCCCTGTTCCGAAGACGCGGCTCTCATCCAAAAGGCAGCCGAGGCGGCCAGAGCGGGCATTGCGAGCGGAACTTCATGGCAGGGATTCGAAAAACCGTACAGTGTCAGCAGGGCCGCTACCATGCTTCGCAAGTTCAGTGAGTAGCTCCAGACGCAGCACATGAGCGCGATAGCAGGCCGCCTCGACGACCATTCGCTGCAGGAAGATGGCAAGGAATTCAGGCGCGTCAGAAATAGCCACTCGCTGCGCATCGAATTGAAGCTGCTTTGGACGTACAACTCGCTGCAGGCGTCTCCCGCGGCAGCCATCAGCGACAACGACTTAGATCTGTTGGAGCTGCTGGAGATGGAAGTCGACGGGCCATCGTCAGCCGCGGGGGAAGTCGCCCCGCAGCTCGCCTTGCTGCAGGCGTCTCCCGCGGCAGCCATCAACGACAACGACTTAAATCTGCTGGAGCTGCTATCGCGGGAGACGGAAATAGACGGATCACGGTCGCCCCCCGGGGAAAGGCACCTCGCAGCACACCTCGTTGCAGGCGTCTCCCGCGGCGGCGGCCATCAGCGGCAACTATTTTGAGCTGCTGGCGCTGCTGGAGCGGGAGATGGAAGTCGACGGGCCATTGTCGGCAGCGGGGGAAGACGGTCCGCAGTTCAACTCATTCCAGGAGTCGCTCGAACAACTGCTCGTTGTGCCGGAGACGCCATTGGAATTAAATTACCACTGTCGCCTCTACCGGACCCCGATGGCAGTTTGAATTTTGATACGGCCTTACTTTACGAAATGCGAAACGATGCTCACGACAGTCGGGCTTCGTGCGAGTTGGTTCAGCCGCAACAGTCATCCTGTCCGGCAGCCGCAATACCGGCTTGGGCGCCGACGGATGATTTCGGACACATTGTGCCCTTGGGCTGGAATCATGGGTTCCAACCGGCCCCCAACGTCCTGATCGGCGCACTGAACCGAACAGGCGGCCTCCCGGGGCCGTTCCAGGCGACAAATCTGTTTATTCGTGGTCAGCCCTACACGGCGCAGCTGGGGGCAGGGATACGGGAAGCGACCCCCAACAATCCGCTCGGCGCAAACATTAATCTGATCCCCGGAATTAAGGACGGCTAAAGTCCGCCAAGCTGTGGGAACTGAGCAGGCAAGGTTCGGAATGTGCCGTCGCCAGTCGTCATCCCGCGTTGATCAAACCGCGATAATTTGCAGTCCCGCATCACGGATTGAACTTCAGCATCTTGACAAAATGCTCCGCGTCCAGCCCCGCCCAAGGCATCGTCGAGCAGGATCACTCCGATCGAACCGTTTGTGGGATCGGGAGACGAAGCCTTCGAGGACACGGCGGCGGCCATGGCACGCCGAGATCTCGGGCCGAGCGATCGGCGTTCAAAAGCCGCGCGAGCTGCGGCATGGGCACGTCGGGAAATGACGTGACGTCGGTTGCACAAGCCTCATGGTCGCGTTCTCGCGCCGCAAGGCTTTCATCCTCACGCGTCTTCGCGGTCTCGAGCCTCTGCTTGTGCTCGCGCCAGAAGTCCCGTGCATCGTTCAGGAAGCCGAGGACGCGCAAGCGCACCCCGTGCGCAACGTCATGCTCGGGCAGCGCCCTGGCATCCCGTTCGAGGACCGCGGCGGCCAGCACCTGCCGCGCGTCGGAAAGATCCCTCGCCGCGTCGGCCACTATCCTCTCGGCGTTGCGGGTCGCTTCGCGACATTGCGACGACTTCTGTTCCAGCTTCGTCCGCTCGGCCTCCAGTTCTAATATCTGTTGCGCTTTCGCGCAATCTCGCTGGCCGCAGAGATCTTTTAGCGTCTTGCGCATGTCGGTTGCGGTCGCCATCGCTCGCTGCAGCTCGTCGACGACGGATCCGAGAGCGACTTGGAAGGGGGCCTGGCGCCTGGCCAACCAGCACATTGTAGGCCTTCCAGGCGGCATCATAGACCTCGCGTTCCTTTGTCGCCTCACGCTCTTCGCCGAACAGTCGCTGCAATTCGTCCTTGGCGGCCTCGACGGGCCTGCTCGCGTCCGCGCCGGTGGCCGAGCATGCCTCGGCGCCCTCACCTTGAAGGACGCATAGCGGGTCGCGCGCATCAGATCCGATGGGACGGCGTTGGACTCCCCTTCAATCTCAATTTCGGTCCGGGACACGCTTCACCTTGCCAAGCTACGCATTCACGAAGGCGCGGGCGGTGGCATTCTCGGCTTCGATCACCGCGGCCAGGGAATGCTCCGGTGCGAGCGGGTTGTCGTCCAATACTTTCGGCTTGACGATCTGGATTCCCGTGCTCTGGGAGGAGTTCCGCCTCATGCGGACGGCTTCGAGGTAGCGGCAGCCCTCCATGAGGATCATCGCCTCGCACGTGTTGCCTCGTAGCCGGCCAAGGTTCTGGTGCCGGCATGAGACGCTCCAGCCAGCTCCATCAGCCCAAGCGTGTCACCGCGTCGCAAAATGCGGACGACCCCTGAGTCGATCCCGAAGTGCCTGCCGATCGGCGACGAGGTTGTCGAGGTGAAGCGGCTCGTCGTCAGGCCGCTGTCCTTCCGCCAATCGTCCAACCAGCGTCCGTGTGGCGTCCAGGACAAAGACGCCGCAATCATAATTGTTCCCCTGTCGGGCCATGCGGGCTGGTTCAAGGCGAGTGCCCAGCCTTCCTGCGAGTTGGCTTGCCCCGGTGCTGTTAGATCTCCGGATGGAGTTGTAGTGATAGGCAACCCTCCCTTCCGGCTCGCGGCGATCAACGAGCAGCAGCGACCAATGCGTACCGCCGCCACCGACACCGCCATCGTTCACTGGCACGAACAGGAAGTTGGCGGTATCGTTACCATCCTCGTCGTTGACGATCCCCCGCAAGGTTTCCTGCCGGGTGTCCTCGTCCTTGGTCAAGCGCAGCAGATGAGCTTGCGCGGGCCGCAGGAACCGCGTCCGGGCGGCCAGATCCGAATTGTCCCTCTGCAACTCCCGCTCAAGCAGTGTGTAATCCGCCGTGATATGCTCGTCACCCAACAATTCCGTGGGACCGAGCACCAGCGGAGGCTGCAGCGGGATGCCCGATCCTGAGGCCTGTCCATCCGATTGATCCAGATGGCCGGACAACTTTTCGCGACGACTCCCTCGGAGGGCTTTGCCAACCCCTGACTTAAAACACGACCACAGCCCACAGCCTTTGGCATTCTTCGTCGACATCGCAGACGTCGCAGCCCTGGTTGATGACGATGTTTCTCCCATATATCCCGGGAAGCTTTCGATGCCCGCCCCTAACGGCTCGTGAGATTCGAGTCCATGTCCAGGGATGAGCAGAACGCCAAGTCCTCCCAGATTGTTTGGGGTCGCCTCCCTTGTTCCTTGCCCCAACTTCGTCGTGTAAGGCCGACCATGGATGTAAAAATGTGCTCGCGACCGGAGCGGTGTCGTCGGCAGGAGGCCTTTTCTGTTCAGTGAACCGATCAGGGCATCGGGCGCTGATTGGCAACTAAGTCCCATCCCAAGCCGACGATATGTGTGAAGTCCTTCGCACGTGGGAAGTCCTCCGCCGGCACGATGGCCTGTATGTCAACCGGGGGGTGTGACAACTGGGCTGGCAGATCCAAGTGGCTCCAAGCGGCGCTAGATCCAGGAGGCGCCGGTCGCTCAAGATGGCCGAAGGTCGATGATGGCTCGGCCCTTGCAGACCGCGATGGCAACATTGGCTGCGTCCTCCCAAGGTCCCATCCCGGATTGGTTGGAATTGAAGGCGGCATAGTCTCCGCGGTAATCAACCTCGAACATCCGGCGCTGAAGTACCGGATCGGAGACCACGCCATGCGGAGCACTATCACCGTCACTTACCGCGATCAAGTAACGGGCATCGTGGTCCGGCAGGTCCCTTGAATTCATCTCCACAAGAGGGACCAGGACTTCGCGTCCGTCCCGCGCAACCTTCCCCATGCTCATGATCAGCGAGCTGAACGGAGTTAGACACGTACGTGACACGATCGACTAGAGAGTTCCCGTACAATGCGACCGAGTCCGGATCGCGAGCCGCTCGGGCGTACTCCGAAACGCCAAACCCTTATGCGAGGGTCGCAGAACGCGAGCGAACTGAACCCTTATCGCGCGTCACGCAGTCTCAAAACCGCGCAAAATACAAGATCAACGATGCACGGGAAGGCAACTCGATTGGCGCATGGGATACACGTGCGTCTCTCAATTTCCGCTACCAACCATCGAACATCTTGTGATCGTTTTGGCTTAACTACGATTCCTGCTCGTCTGGCGCGAGACGCAACAATTTTGCGGCACGGTCAACTACCAACCCTCGTAATTGATCTCGATGACAGAAACATGTCACCTTCCACTGATGAACGTCGGCCGATCAAACGCACCGGCAAGGAATCGGCATGCAAAACCAATCACAATAATCTGTTCCCGCCAGTGGCTCTGATCCACGCGCTGATTCCTCACTCACTGAAATGCTGCGCGCTCAGGTCTGCTCCAGCAGCGAACTCTCATTCCTCATGGAAGCGCATGACGGCCTCTCCGCCGCGATCGCCGAGCGCGCAGGTTTCAAGGGTCTCTGGGCGTCGGGTTTGTCGATTGCCTGCTCCCTCGGATACCGCGATGCCAACGAAGCGTCCTGGAGCCAACTCGTAGTTGAGCGCATCGTGGACTCGACTGAGCTCCCTGTGCTTGTTGATGGGGACGGAGGCTTCGGGAACTTCAACAATGCTCGTCTGCTGGCACGCAAACTCCGTCAGCGTGGCGCTGCTGGCGTCGCACTGGAGGACAGTTGCTTCCCCCAGATGAACTCGCTTGTTGGCGATAGGCATCCCCTCGCCGATATCGATGAATTCTCCGGCCGCTTGCGTGCCATGAAGGATACAGTCGCGGACGACTTGGTCCTTGTGGCCCGGATCGAAGCGCTAATCGGCGGCCATGGAATGGACGAAGCAATCTTGCGCGCTCACGCTTACGCCGACGCGGGAGCCGATGCGATCCTCATTCACTCGCGCAAGAGCGCCGCAGACGAGATCCTTTCGTTCGCACGCGCCTGGCGGAACCGGTTGCCAGTCGTGATCGTTCCAACGAAATACTATCGAACGCCGGTCTCTGCGTATCGCAATGCGCGCATCTCCACAGTGATCTGGGCCAACCACTCCATGCGAGTTGCATAGCGGCAATGCGGCAGGTCTGCGGTCGTATCATCGCTGAGGAGACCACTGCGAGCATTGAACCCAATATTGCGACGCTCGACGAGGCCTTCCAACTGTTGAGATACGACGAACTTGCCCGCGCGGACGCGCCGATATCTCCCCTCACCCTGACCGACGGCAAATAGCGTCTCATCCGCGCTGCAACATACGCCGATGTCGCAATTTTTCCGGCACCTCCTGTGGCATCGATCTCGAATTACTCGGCAAAGCCCTGCGGCGTCTGACCGCAACTCTGAACACGTGGAACTGAATTCTTGGATCGGCCTGAGCCGGCTTGTCTGAGTCCTTAACGCCTGGGTGTGTGGACGCGATATCGAGCAACGCTGATGGGACCGAAATGAATACCAATGCGCCCAAGAAAGGCGTCATTCTGGCCGCCGGCTTCGGCTCTCGTCTAAGACCGTTGACGGATTTGCGGCCGAAGCCCCTGGTCGAGGTCAACGGCACACCAATCCTCTACAATGCCCTGCGAAACCTGGAGGCGGTGGGCGTCAAAGAGGTAACGATTGTCGTAGGCTACCGCAAAGACGACATTCAATATGCCTGCGGCAGCCGCTTTGGCGAGCTCGAAATCAAGTATGTCGAGTCGTCGGTCTTCGACCGTACCGGCAGCGCCTATTCCCTGTGGCTGGCGCGCGACACGCTTCGTTCCGGAAACTGCTTTCTTCTCGAAGGCGACGTCTTCTTCGAAGAGAACGCGTTGCGTTACCTGATGGTCAGCCAAGCAACCGACGTGGCTGCAGTCGCTCTAGCTACTTTCCGGCGCAAAAATCGCGGCTCTGAAGGGCGGGGTCAACCACGCAGACAACGAGAAGCCCCGCGGGGGCCGCGGGGCGATGAGAGGCCAAGATTGGCGCTGGAAGTGGACTACCTTTGGAGTGACTGTTCTTCCATCACGCGACCGATGCTCATGAGATTGTCAGCGACAACGCCGAGCCCGACCCAGCGCTTCATTCCAGTGCTGCCTTTGTAGCGCAGCGATCGAGCCCGTGCCGCCGTTTGGCCACGCTGATGCGCCCCTCGCATCCGGTCCGCCATTTCTGGCCGTTGCGGAACCACCGCTTCTTCTGCTCGCGCTTGCGCGCGACGCTTTTGGTGGAGCGATTGGGGATGCAGACGCGTTTGACGCCACTTGCCTTCGCCGCAGCTTCATTCCTGGCGGAGTAGAACCCGGCGTCTGCCGCGACCAGACGTGGCGTGCGACCGAGCTTGGCTTGGTGGATTTCGATGGCCGGGATCAACAGGTCCGTATCGCTCGGCCGCCGGTCGTAGACTTCGTAGTCGATCACGATCTGGTTTTCGGCTTCCTGCAGCTTGACCATCTTGCCGAACTCGTTGGGCTTGCCGGCCTTACCCTTGCGAATGATCTCTGTCGAGGGCTCGAACACGCTGAAGAGCTTGTCCTCTGCCCGCGTATTGCCGCGGAAGATGCGTTCCCGGGTCTGCCGCATCACCTGCCGCACCAGCGGCATCATCGCTTCCAGCTCCTGCCGCAAGCCTTGCAGCGCCAGCCGTTTCAAGATGCCCCTGGCCCGCTTCACGCCGGTGGCGATCTCATGGGAGAAGCGCTTCGCTTGCCCCACCACACGGCTCGTCGAGTTCAACAGCCGCCGGTAGCCTTGCTTGAGCTTCTCGTGATTGAGCGGTCCTTTGGCACGTGCGGTTCGCGAGATATCGAGCAGGCGCAGTTTTACGCTTCGCGTTCGGTCGCGCAGTTTTGTTCCGGCCGTGCCGACGATCTTGGTGACCTTCTTCATGGTGCGGATCAACACCCTGACCCCGTCGCCCAGCAACGTGCTGTCGGTCGGGTAGTGGATGTTGGTCTCCACCACCGTCGTATCCACGCGCATTCTGCGTCCCTGCGTCACCCCTTGTTGCTGCGCGACTTGCACAATCCGGTCGTGGATCTGCTTGATTGTCTCCGGATCCACAGCCAAGCCCCAGCGCCCCATTGTCTTGGCGTCCGGCGTCTTGCCGCCGCCCACCCGGGTGAAGTCGCGGTAAACCAGGTTGGCGCGCACTTCGCGTTCCAGCACGTGATAGCTCCAGTTGCGAACGTGCTTGAGGATCAACAATCGCAACACCACCTCGGCCGGCGCGCCCAGCCGACCACGACCACGACTCTTGGGATGTCGTCTCGCCAGCGCCTCGTACACCGCACCGACGATCTGTTCATCCGCCAGAACCCGGTCAGCATGGGTCATCCAACCTTCGCGAAGATCGCTCATTCTTCAGCGAGAAGAACGTGATGTCGTGCAAGGCCAGCGGGGTTCGCTTTCACCGGCCCACCAGTAGAACGAAGATTGACCAGCTTCGTTCGCAGAAGGTCCTGCCAGCACCCAAAAGACCAGCGTCGTACACGCATAGTTCGCGAACTCCCTGCCCTGATCCTTGCGATAGCTCAAGCAACGGGGCATGCCACTCGATCACACGTCTGTCATTCCAAGCACCGCGGCCATCGAGCATGAGCCTCCATTCCCGCAGTTATTTCTTCCCCATCCAGACATCTTCGAATGACGAGAGGGGCATAAGTTCCTCCTCCTGCACGGGCCGGTCATTCATGACGTCGGCCGCTTTCAACGTCGCACTAAACCGGACAACAGTGCGTCTTTCGATTTCCGCCAATGTCGCTTGCTCGTCTTCGAAGCCTTCTGGCGAGAATTCCTCAAACGGTGAATCGTCAGCTAGCTCCTGCTTTTGCGATGTGACGAAGCCGAACGCCTTGATGCTGCCGCTCCTGGTCGGTGCAACGACTACCTTCCAATAGGATAGCGGCACATAAACGTTGCCTGCCTCCTCGTCTTCAAGTTTCAGATCCCGCATCGTGAAAATTGGACCAGCAAAGATCGACAGGCGTGCCAGCGTCCTATCGGAGGATGCTTGCCTGCTAATGTGATTTTCGAGCCGCCCCCACAAGCCGTGGAAACCAAACTTATCGCGATTAAATGCTTCGTGCTGGGGCGTGCAGTTCGTCAGGTGAAACGTGTCTGAATTCGCGTACTCAATCTCTGTCTTTGACGCACCCCAACAGTTATCATCTCGCCTCACGAGATGGCCAAAATCGAGTCTCTTCCACCGATCATAGAAGCCTTTCGGCAGCTGGTACTTTTCGTCCATGCGGCTATCGGTTATCCACTCGTCCTTTCCAAAGGTTTCGCGGCCCTTAATCTTCCTCTGGCCTTTGCTGTAATCGGTATTGCAGGCCGAAAGGACCGGCATTCTCCGTTGTGCATGCAGCATGCACGAGTAGTGATGGTAGTGGAGGACCTTGCCGGCGCGGCCCCGCAAGGGAGCAATCAGCTTCGGATCTTCGCTCTCTATGGTCGGGAATTCCGCAATACGGTCGCGGCCGAGGAAGTTTTCGTCGTAGCCTTGTCGATCGCTATAGTCGGTGTCGAAGTTAAGCTTCTCCAGCAACAACTCGTCAGGCTCAGCACTTGCGACAATGGCCGGAGCAGCCAATGGCTTTACTTCCGGGATCAACGAGCGGATAGAAGGAGGATTCGAAAGGCTTTCAACCTTGAGCGAGACGTTTAGTGGCAAGACGAGTGAGAATCCCTCACTCGGCAGGCTTGCTGGAATGAGCTGCGGTGCGAAAGTAGGCCGTGCTGACGGCTCCACGTCGATTTCGAGTTCGGCTGCAGTTGGCTTGATCGTTCCTTGGATAGCCGCCTCAAGCACCGGCAGGAGATCATGACGAGCAGCCTGTTTCCTGATGTCAGCTACGAGCCGGCTGGTCCTGACGCCTTCGTTTGCTATCCATTTGATCTCGTGCTCCAGCGGCTTATGGTCGGTAATGGGCTGGCCGTCGTGACCGATGTAGCGACCTTGGCTATCTTTCAGTGGCTTTCCCGAGTGGTGTAGGGCAACGACATCCCAAAGATCGTTGAACACTGGCGAGCCTGACGAGCCTCGGAAGGTATCGCTCTGGTAGGTGAGAAAGTCTTCAGTGTCATCGAAGGGCAATAGTTTATTTTCACGAATGGCTATCTGCTTGCTCTGGCCTCCGGGATGCTGAACGATGGAAAGAAACTGGCCGTAGTCCGCCTTGCCGAGTTGAGGATTCAGGCGAAGCCATCCGAAACTCGCCAGCTCTTCCGTCCCTTGCTTTGAAAGAGGGTCGACCGCCACGACGCAATAATCGAGATCCTTATTCTTGAAGAAGAACTTGTCAGGAGCGAAGGAAAACCAGGTGGGGATTCGGTCATTTCCAAGGGGGTCCGACTCGTATGCGAACTGGACACGCGAGCGGCCTGCTACTTCCGGCATCTTAAAAACATGCCAATTCGTTAGCAGGAGTGTGGGGGCGATCATGAAGCCAGTAGCAGACCCTCCGCGATCACCCGGCGACGGTGGTATTTTGATGCAACCAACAGAACGGGCCGCACGAATGCCTGCCCAGAAGTAGTGTAGGCTCAGTAGGTCATTCGTTCCCATCGCGCGCTCTAGGGCGGCGATGTCATCGGGCGTCCGGTTTTCATTGATGTACCGAGTGACGCGATCCGCCCGATCCTTCGGAAGATCAGGCTTTGCCGCAGGTGCCTTGAGTTCACCGCGCTTCGAGTCGACTCGCGCGGTCGTCGTGGCGACTACTTCAGTATCAATCTGCATACGTTCCCCGTAAAATTAGATCTTTAGAAACAACACAAACCGGCCCGTGGCTCGGCTTCAAACGGCACTTCGCGTCAATCATGGAAACTTAAGGTTCAGTTGAATCTGGCAATGATCACTGGGCCAACGGGAACGCGGCGTTTCCTCTTCAATGTCTTTGCGTATCGCCATTTCCAGTATGATCCCGCGTCCGCAAGGGCAGCGGCCTTCTCATTCAAGACAAAGAAATCTATCGAAAAGCGTTGGCTGGCAGGCTCGGTAGGCCAGCACTTGAACTCCTTGTTCTTAGGGATATGGGTAAGTTTCACGTCATCGTCAGGGCTCGACGTGGACGCGCCAGACATCACATCCCACATATCAGTCGTCTTTATCTCAGGGCTTTCGCGGTCGAACCTGCGATTGAAGTCTCCGGCAACGATAACCGGCCCACCGCCCTGATGCGCTGCCCTGATCCAGGATTTAAGCGGTTGCAGCTGACGAAAGAGCGCTGGACAGTGGTCGTTATCTGAAGGTTCTTCGATGGGATCTTCGTTGCAGCGAGACTTCATGTGCACGACGAGTAGCCGCAAAAGAGCGCCATTTTTGTTCAAGGTAATGTCGAGCCCCCACCGGGTCTGGTGGTCAGTTGCCGGGTCTTTTGGCCCAAGATCCACGACGTCCCTCGTATCTCCGAGTGAAACGCCAGAAGATCGCTTGATTGCTAAAGCAACATACTGCCTGGCAGGATTGGTGAGTTCGCCCGGCAGAGTACTCACGGCTGAGGTCGGGTCGGTTACGCACTGCGGCTTGATATCCGAAAGCTGGTTGAAAGGATAATCGGGCGCCAGGCCACGCTGGTCCGCAACGGTCTGCCCGGAAATGCAGAGAATGTACTGGGATGGTGGGAAAACGCGCGCGAGCGCGCGAAGGCTCGCGATCTCCTGCATGGCGTAGACGTGGCCGTCGCTGCATTCACGATAGAGCCGCAAGTCCTTGAATTCATCTTCCGAGCGGAGGAGACGATCATAGACCCTCACTGCCGTCGCTAATTCGGCGATATTCCACGAAATGAGCTTGATCTCACTCGGCTTCGGATCAGGCCCTTTTGCACCGCAATTGATGTCTTGCGCGAGGGAGGAAGCCGACAAGCCAAGAATCCACAAAGCAACAAGCGCGATCATCTTCATGGACGAGCCCCTCGAATCCAAAATCGCATTTTTAAGATACAACTATGACGAGAAGATTACAAGTTTTCGCTACAGATGCTTTAACGCTGGTTCAGCGTCTACCGGACCAATCTGCGCTTGGCGACTGCATACTCAGCCAGTGCACAACATCGCTGTCAGAATGCGCGGCGACGGCATCGATCTATCTTGCCTCCTGAGCGGTGACGTGGACAGCGACGGTACAGGATATGCCGTGTCCCCGCTTGACGGCGTCAACGGAGTCCGCCGCAATCCGCTTGCGCGCATCGGCATCTCTTAAAAATCATTACGGTGTCTCCCGACCCGTTACCACTATAAATTGTTCAACCCAAGCAGGTTAAGCAAAGTTCTTACTCCTTGATAGTCCAAAACCGAAATCTATCGGTAGCTCCGGACCGGTGCCTCCCAGGTCGGAGAGAGGGCCCGCGTCGTTCATCGATGGCCTCGGAGGCGCTATTCTGAGGACTCATCCGAGACGACGCGCTGCCCTCGTCCTTGTCGCACTACCTGCTGTACCACGCTCGGCCCGAGCTCGGCCAGCGTGGTCACTTTTGCATCCTCCATGCTGCGCACGACGTCAATCAGCGGACGGTCCTCCGCTTTGGCCGCGCTAGCTACTTTCCGGCGCAAAATTCGCGCTTCTAACCAGACTGGTCAACCGCGCGGACAACGACATATCCGAATGATGCAGCGGCAGGTGGTAGTCTCGCGATCGTGTCCGCAAGGCAGCGGCGTCAAGACTATGGTACTGTGAGGATTACGCTCTACACAAGCGTGACGACCGCTAGGCCGCACGCCGGACTGCTGTAGGTCTTGGTTGTGTGAAAACGCTTGATGACCCGCGATTTCGGCTGTCAATCGGCGTCGAAAATTGCATTTCGATCCCAACCGCTGGCTTTCACGTCGCGCACGGTTTCATCACAAAGCTAAAGCTCGCCTCCAAAATAGGGCCATGATCATCGCGAACTTCAACTGCTATGCGGTGCTGCGGCCTGCCTCTGACCCATTCGCGGGCCATCTCCGAGAGTGCAGTGGTCGCCTCTTCCCGAGCAGAATCGATGTTCGGCAGCTCCGCACCTTCATCATCGCGGATGAACTGGCTGCCGTCGCGGATATCAAAATAGTACCTCTTCATCGGCGACTCACGTGTCGTGCCGTCGAACAGATCTTGCAGCTCCAGATCGATCTTGCTGCCGCATTTGAGGTGCTGCTGCATGGCCACCGCCTCAAATCGAAACAGCCAGCGGCGGTCTCGTTCCCGGCGTGCCTTGAAGCGGTCCAGGCACTTCTTGGAGCACGGCGTCGCCCGCCATGAGTAGTATCTGATCATGCCAATCTTTCCGTCACAGACGGCGCAGCTTGTCGCTGCTGGGCGATACTCAAAGCGTTCGTGGCAATCGCGCATCTTCATCTTCTTTGGGCCCCACCCGGGTACTGGAACTCCGGAGTCGCTGACTCACTGTGCGTGCACAGGTGGAGTTCCGCCGCAAGATCATCGTGATCCGCCAATCTTGCGGCAGCTAAGGACGGGGCGCGAAGAGCTTGACTCTCACTGGTAGCATCCAGCTCGGCATCCAACATAAAGTTGTTGCTGCGTGCGCTCATTCGGCTTGAGCCTACATCCGGGAGACCGACCGAGCCCTTCGATCGGGCACCGTCCACAAACGAAAACTTACCTCGTCATGAAGAAGAAAAAGTAGCCAATTTCTCCTGGGCACCGCATATATCAGGCGAAATTCTCATATTTCGCGCTGAAGTTCATCGAAGAAACCGACTGCATCGATACCCAAGCGCGCCAGCGATCTTCGCTATCCTCAGTTGCGGATCGTTCCAGAAGCTACAGCTTGAACTTGACGAGCACGACAATGTGCAACTTGCCGGGATCAAGCAGGATGGAAGGGGCGGGTGCCGGTCTCCGGCATGAGCACCGGAACCGCGGATCAGCTCTACCTCGCTCTGCGGGTTGCTGCGATCGAAGATTATCTCGACCACGCCGACCCCCTGCCGTTCATTGCGGATGATCTGTTCATCAACTTCGACGAAAAGCGTGCTGCCGCCGGTTTCCGCGTCCTGGATGAGCTGGCAAAGAAGACTCAGGTGCTATTCTTTACGCGCCACGAACATCTGGTCGACGTGGCCCGGAAAACCCTCGACGATGCGGTCAGCATTGTGACTCTGCCGGTCGCTTCGAACTCGCCAACCCCGCGGTCGGAGGCGGCTTGAGGGTCGGAGATCCCCACCACTTTCCGTAATCTATATTATCACTCTCTGGATTTGCTTCTGTTTCAATGACTTACAATAACCAAAGCTACATTTGCAATTTTGTAGAATTGCTCCTTTGCATCATCCCCCCGCGCCCCAAAACCCGCTTTGCAGCCAGGCGGCTAATCATTTCTTCTTGGGCACGAGATTGAGGCTAACGGTGCCACAGCTGCACCGGAGTACTTCCTTGTCACCCTTGATGGGCGAGACGCAGAGGAACTCACCGCAATCGGAATTGGGACACTGCATCAGGTGGAGCAGTCCCTGGAACGCGGTCGCCACCGCAGAAAATTCCGTAGGCTGCAGGTCCGCCCAGGCATTATAGTGCACGGCCTTGTTGATCATCCACTCCTCCGATTTTGTGGCCGCAACTCTCTTCTTGGATTCTACCTGGAGTGTTTCGGCGTCTTGCACATTCTTGCCCCAGGAAGCGGCAGAATCGCGGGCTTCCAGGAGACGGGCCTTCCACGCCGCAAGCACGCTGGGCCAGAGGTCGCCAAGATCGTATTGTCCATTTCCATGGTACTCGATACGGGCTCGCAAGTTGTCCGCAAGGATCGTTGAGGCAAATTCCAGGTAACGCCGCAGGGTGCCGGCAGCAGTCGGAACATTACCTTTTGCAAGATAATCCTGAATCTGCGACCAGACATCGCCCTCGTTCCAGACCTGCGGTCCGCTGTCAACGGTCCAGCCGCCGAAGCTCAGCGTGCCCTGAACAAGCTTCTCGCTTTGCATGAATTTGAGCCACACCCCATCGTGGGTGGTTAGAATGAATTGCGTATTTGGAAATTTCTGCTTGAGCAGCGCGCAAACTTCACGGCGATGCCCGGCATCGACCGACATCAGCACATCGTCCAGAACGGCGAGCGTGAAGCCATCGCCGAGCGTGTGTTTCACGAGGGCGAGATAAAGGCAAAGGCCCATGCCGTCCTGATGGCCCTCGCTGTGATAGGCTCCCGGCGGAAATTTACCCCGGCCGTAGAAGTCGACGTCGAAGGCAAGCTTACCAAACGATGGCGACAGTTTGCCCTCGAATTTGGCCTCATCATCACGGTTAATGAAGCTGTAGTAATCAGTGAAGTCCTTCTGAACCTTGTCGTAGATCCCTTCCAGAATGGTGGTGCTGACCATGCCGTAGTGGCTCAGCACAGCAGCCGCCGTTTCCGCCTGTTGCATAGCATCGGTCAAGTCCCGTTGCGTTTTGCGGCATTGGTCGTATTTTTCCTGAGCAACAATCAGAAATTCCTTCGCTTCTTCCTCCTTTGACGGATCGGCGAGCGTATCGATATACGCCGTCAAGCCATTGGTGGCGTCAAGCAGCTCGGGCGGAGACGGCGCGTCCAGCCGACCAAGCGCTTGCAAGGCGTCTGCAATCGCCGCCGGGTCGCGAACGACCTTGTCGAGAACGGCGCGGTCACCAGAGACTGCCTTCGCGTACGCGCGAAGCGGCGCAGCATCGATCGGGGGGGTGGCCTTCTCACACCATTCCGTCACCTTGCCGGCTTCACGCATGATGGCCTGCAGGTGAACCACGAGTGGTTCGACGGCGACGGCAAGCTGCTGCAGGATGGCTGCCGCGGCGTCGGCCTTTGCGATCTTCTCGTGTAGATGCTCGGTCAACAGCGCCACATCCCATGTGATATCGCAGAGCGGGCACGCATCTTCCTCGACGAGTTCGAGGCCCCGCTCAATGAGCGCCCGCTGCTTGACGATTTTTAGGAGGGCTGGATCGTTGGTGAGTTGAGTAAGCGCCGTGACCGAGTCAGCCTTCCCGCCCGCGATGGCCGCTTCCTGCGGAGCCGCCAACTGCTGCATGAACAGTTCAAGATCGCCCTTGGCACCAAGTTTGGAGAACTTGGGTGGCTGCAAACCCTGTCCAGTTTCAACATTGACGCCAGCTTTCAAGGCATTCTTCGGGGCAAGATCCGTGATGGGCTCGAGCTTCAGCACGGCGCGGCGAGCATTGACTCCGTCAAGCAGGTCGGACTTCTTCGGGTTCGCAAACCCGAGATGCTTGAAAAAATCAGCCTTTGTCCGCCGATCTTCGGCTTCGGTCCTTACCTGATCGCGCTTGGCGTCGTTCGCGACGCGTTGCAACGACATACGCACTTTTTCGAGTTCGGCCAGGCGCAGCAACTCCTGGACATACTGCGATCGTTTGCCTGCAGGAACGAGGACGTACTTAATGATCTCGCGGCGAGACAGCGCAAATTCGGGATGGGTTTCGAGCTGCGCAAGAATGGCTTTGGTTTCAGTATTGCTCGGCTTGAGCTCGGCAGTACCGGCGTTCTTGACGGTCCGTTCGATCGCGAAGCTTTTCTTAAGCGAGGGGACATAGACCTTGAGGCGAACAAGGGCTTTTTCCGGCTTCTTGTTCGCATCGACGTGTGGCGCATGGGCCTTAACGCTGAGTTCGGCGGTGCCGGCTCCACCGAGGCGCGTGATATTGCCCGTCAGAGCAAATTCAATCGCGTCGACGATTCCGCTCTTGCCGGTGCCATTCGGCCCCGCGATACCGAAACTTTTCCGACCCAGCGCACGCTTCAGGTGGCGGATTCCGCGAAACTCGACAATCTCGATTTCCTCAATCTGGATCATTGCTTGACCCCGCTGAGGTAAAAATAGCATCGCGCAGGCTCTCCGCGTCCAGCTTGTGCTGGTCGAGAGCCTGGCGAAGAGCTGCGAGCGCTTCGGCCGAAAGTGCCTTGTGATCCTCGAGCCGTTTCACAAAGGCATCAAAGACTGAGGTCACCGTTGCAGAGAAGGGCGGATCGGTGATTGCCATGTTGCTTCATTACGCTTCTGTTGCTCTTGGCGGCGGAGACTGATCATCCATGGCCAAGTTTCAGACGACCCAATCATCTGTCGTTGTACCATAGACAGGACTAAATCTGAGCGTGCTTCCCTCCTTTCCAAATTTCATATGCCATACAAGCAATTCGACAGTGCATCACCAGATCGCGACAAACCATCTAATACCATGGCAATAAAGCGCTTTCTGAAGCGGCAGTCGGATTAAGTGGAAGGCACGATCTTCCATCAAGACCGCTCGATAAAGCAAGCTAAATCATTGATGCGGCTCTAAAAAATCTTGATTTCTAGGCCAAAGTTCGACCCCTGCCAGAGCGACCACGTCAGGCGTCCAAGTTCTGGATGCTCGACCACCGCCTCGTAGCGTGTTTCCAGCCCAATCTGCCCCTCGTCGGCGCCGGCGGCATCCCAATCTAGATTAGCGTTTTCTTGGTTCGAATCATATCAGGCGGCGTCGGCGAGTTTGTAGGACCACGTGTGGATGACCGGATGGCGATTGACGTCGTCGATACCGGCCATGATGCGCTCCTTGATTCATGTTTTGAGGCCACCCGGATGTGGCGGAGGACTGAACGGGCGAACTTGGAGAAGAATCCCTCGATGAGATTGAGCCACGAGCCGTGCTTGGGGGTGAAGGTGAGCTCGAAGCGCCCGCTTGGTCGAGTGGCGAGCCAGGCTCTGGTTTCTCGCGAGATGTGCGCGGAATGATTGTCGAGGATCAACTTGATCGCAGTGTTCGACGGATAGGCGTCATCGATAAGCCTGAGGAGTTCGACGAACTCTCGACTGCGATGGCGATCTTTGACAAGGGCGTGGACCTTGCCGGTGAGCAGATCAATCCCAGCCAACAGGCTGAGCGTGCCATGGCGTTTGTATTCATGATCGCGCGCAAAGGTGGCGTGGACACCAGGCTTGGGCGGCAAATCCGGTGCCGTCGTTGCGATGGCCTGGATTCCCGGTTTCTCGTCGTAGGAAACGATCGTCACCGGCTTTCCCCGCTTCTTCTTTCCCTTGGCAGAGGCTTTCTTCAGGACTTCGACTTCCCGATAGACGCACAGGACCTCCGCCATCTTCTGTTCGAACTCGGCGTCGCGATTTTCAAGATAGTAACGCACCTTGTGCGGCTTGATTTCCTCCCGGCCGAGGATCTTGCACACCGTTCCCTGGACCAAATGGCCAAACACGCATGCCCTGCCGCCGGCCCGTGTTCGCGCGCATGGCGCGCCAAGAGCCGCGTCGTCCACAACTCATGCGGATAGCCGACGCCGAACTCGCAGGGGATGGTGAAGATCTGCGCCGGCGTCGCCGTTTCCGGCGCCCAGCGCCGGACCGAGAAGGCACGGCGCAGGCCGATGATTGGCATGAGGATGAAGCCCGCAAACGTGTCCGCCAGAAACTCTTTTGGGTCCTCCCAAGGGTGCGCCTTCGCATCCTCGCGCAGCTCGTCGATCGACGAGCCATGGCCGAACACGTGATGGCCGAGCTCATGCGCGCAATTGTAAGTGCGCCGCGGTAGCGGCCGTCGGGCCGAGAGATGGATGCGCGGAGGAAGGCCGCGCTGATACATCCCCTCCATGTTGATGTTGTTGAAGCGCACCACGACGCCCAGCGTCTCGCATACCCCGTAGATGCAGATCGGCCCGGCCTGGTCGAGTTGGGCCTTCGCCCGCGTGGCCGTGGCTGCCTGCATGGCCTGGGTCGCCAAGGCGCGGCGATCAAAGCTGGGTTTTTGGTGCGCGTCACACTCATCAGCGATCGTCCCCGTTCGCGGTGGAATCGTTGCGCATCGCCGCTAACAGCCTAAGCAAACGTTCCAGATCATCTGGCTTGAGTTTGGAGAGTTCGCGTGCGGCAAGCTCAAGCCGCGGATCTTGAACGTCGAGCGTCTCGGGCGCTTCGCCGAGCAGCCAGGCGACGCTGACGTCATAGATCTCTGCAAGTCGGACGAGTTCGTCGGCTGAGACACGGCGGTTGCCTGCTTCGATCTCGGTGATGGAAGGACGGTGCAGGCCGATTATCTTGGCGACATGGCCTTGTGACAAGCCGGACAGCTTGCGCGCCTCTTTTAGTCGATCAGCGATCTGGGCCCGCTTCGCGGGATCGAGCTCGGTCATGCCGCGGCCGCTTCCTTCTCGCTTT
Organism: Bradyrhizobium sp. sBnM-33; assembly: GCF_032917945.1. Taxonomy (NCBI): domain Bacteria; kingdom Pseudomonadati; phylum Pseudomonadota; class Alphaproteobacteria; order Hyphomicrobiales; family Nitrobacteraceae; genus Bradyrhizobium; species Bradyrhizobium sp. sBnM-33. Next base: position 2,483,745 of record NZ_CP136624.1, on the reverse strand, counting down.
GCTTCTTGAGCAGGTCACAGACGAAGATCGCCGTCTCGTCGATGGAGCGCGGAAGCTTGGTGGTCTCGTCGACGAAGATATTGACGTCGTTCGGGATCGTCGCGCTGATCTCTGTGGCGAGGATCGTGGTCGCGACGGGCCAGACCTTGCTGTCGAACTTGGGCAAGGTCTCAACCGGTTTGATCGCGCCACTCAGCGCTGGGCACTCCAAGCCGCTGTCAGCTTGAATCTGGCTGAGAACAGCGATTAGCTTTTCCTTAAGGGTAGCAGGGTCCATGGAAGCCTCCTTGATCCGACATATGGTAAGATAATCTTACATTCGTGGATTTTCAAGGGGCTGTCGATCCTTCCAGCCGACTAGTAAAAATGTAATCTTCGTGCTACATATTTTGCCAATCTGTAGTACGAAGGTGACAAATGCCTACTCCACATAATCCTCCTGCCGCTGTGCGGCGGGCCCTGCGCAAGCTCGGCACGGACATTCACGATGCCCGCCGGCGACGACGGCTGCCGATGGCGGTCGTGGCCGAGCGCGCATTCACTTCCCGCTCAACGCTCCAGAAAGTTGAAGCCGGGGACACCAATGTAAGCGTCGGAATTTATGCCGGCGTCCTCCAGGCGCTCGGCCTGCTCGACCGTCTGAGCCAGGTCGCCGACATCAGCAACGACCCAGTCGGACAGGCGCTGGCCAGCGCAGAGCTACCCAAACATATCCACCTCAAGCGAACCGCCCGAGCCGACAATGGCTGATTTCGAAGTCCACATCAAGCTGGACGGCCGCACGCGGCGCGTCGGTTTGGCCAGAAGCAACCGCGTTCGAGGTAACGAAACAGTCGTCTTCGAGTATGCGCCCGAGTGGCTCGAAGATCCTGATCGCTTCTCTATCGAGCCGGCCCTCAAGCTGACGCGCGGCGGCTTCGCGCCACCACCCGGCCAAGCCATCTTCGGCTCCATCGGCGACTCCGCACCCGACACTTGGGGCCGACGTCTGATGCAACGCTGCGAACGCCGCCTAGCTGAACGCGAGGGCCGCGCAGTTCGCACCCTGGCGGAGAGCGATTACCTGCTTGGCGTCGCCGATGAAACCCGTCTCGGCGCGCTACGATTCCGCTGGGCAGGGCAAGAGACTTTCCAGGCGCCGATCCGCGCCGCCGTCCCTGCCCTGATCGAACTCGGACGGCTCCTGCAGATTACCGAGCGGATTCTCCGGGACGAGGAAACGGACGAGGATCTCCAGCTTATCTTCGCACCCGGCTCCTCTCTCGGCGGAGCACGGCCGAAAGCATCCGTCGTTGATCAGCATGGCAACCTCTCCATCGCCAAATTCCCGAAGGAGACCGACGACTATAGCATGGAGACCTGGGAGGAGATCGCGCTGCGGCTGGCTGGTCAGGCCGGCATCGCTACTCCGCACCATGAATTAATCGAAGTGGCCGGCAAACCGGTCATGCTGTCGCGTCGCTTCGACCGCACCGGCGCGACCCGCATCCCATTCTTGTCGGCCATGGCGATGATGGGCGCCAAAGACGGCGAGCGGGGCAGCTATCCGGAGATAGTCGACGCCCTTGCGCAACATGGCGCGCAAGGAAAAACCGACGCCCATGCACTCTATCGGCGCGTCGTCTTCAACGTGCTCATCTCCAATGTCGACGATCACCTCCGTAACCACGGCTTCCTCTGGCTCGGTAAGGCGGGCTGGACGCTCTCTCCCGCCTACGACCTCAACCCGGTGCCGACGGATCTCAAAGCACGCGTGCTGACAACAAATATCGACCTCGACGAAGGCACCTGTTCACTCGACTTGCTGGAAGCCGCTTCGGAGTTTTTCGGCCTCACCCTCGTGCAAGCCCGCGCAACTATTAAAGAAGTCGCGGCGGTGACGACGACCTGGCGTGATAGCGCCAAAGCAGTCGGCGCCAGATCGGCTGAGATCAACCGCATGGCCAGCGCCTTCGAACACGACGATCTCAAACGAGCCTTGGCGCTATGACGAGAACCTACGCCGGAGCATTGCTGGTGATGATCTGCCAAAGACGTAGCGCGACCGAAAGAACACCACTCCGAGATCATTTGAACTTGGACATTCGCTTTCAGCGGCGCTAGACGGCTACGGTCATGGCCATTCCATGAATCGTTAGGCTAGCTATCAGTTGGTCTTAAGGGGCGCAGACGATAATGTTTCCGATCCACAGCACATTTCCAAACGAGATGGCCGTCATAGGTCGCCTTTTGCTTGATTACGGCGAGCTTGAACTTGATCTGATGAATCGCGTCCAAGTCGGCCGCAAGTACGACATGAATTCAACCTTGAAAGCGATGTTCAGAATTAGCATTACAGTTGCTTCTTTGGGAAATGTCTGAATCCATGGGCAACCATGATTCGGAGGTCGTGGACGCAAGCAGCGTCGATTGAGGAGACGCTTGCGTTGTGGGCGGCGTCGCTTCGAGAGATCAGGAAACGGATACGTCCGGTGTTCACGCAAGAGCGTGTGGCGACGAATGCCGGCCTGTTCCTGGAAGGTCTGCTCGGAGATGAGCAGCGCAAGACCGGTTGGAAGCGGGCGGAGGCGGCTGGCGATCCTGGCCCATGGCGGCAGCAAGCAATTCTGGGGCGTGGGGATTGGGACGCTGATGCCCTGCGCGATATCGTGCGCGACCATGTCATCGAGCATTTGGCGGATGACGATGCAGTGCTGGTGATCGACGAGACCGGCTTTCTCAAACAAGGCAAAGCGTCGTGCGGAGTGGCGCGGCAATATACGGGTTCGGCAGGCAAGATTACGAACTGCCAGATCGGAGGCTTCGCTACCTACGTTTCGCGCCATGGTCATGCGTTCATCGACCGCGCGCTGTATCTTCCGAAGGAATGGACCGACGATCCGGATCGTCTGGAAGCCGCCTACGTGCCTGCCGATGTCGGCTTTGCGACCAAACCAAAGCTTGCGACGAGGATGATCGCACGCGCGATCGCCGCGTCTGTACCATTCAAGTGGGTTGCCGGTGATACGGTCTACGGCGTTGGCGACATCGAACAGCAACTACGTCGGGCCGGCAAAGGCTACGTGCTTGGGATCAGCAGCGCTCATGTGTTTCGATCCTGGGGCAAACGACCGCCGGTCGCCGGTACGGCCGCCGACATCGCCCGGACGCGGCGCTCATCCGACTGGAAGCGCCTGTCGGCGGGAGCCGGAACCAAAGGACCGCGGCTGCACGATTGGTGTTATCTCGAATTGGCCGACCTCGAGGCCGAGCCATTCAACAGTGCAAATGATGGTTTGTGGACGCGCGGTCTACTGATCCGTCGTCGCATCGCCGATGGTGACCTCGCCTTCTTCACCACCTGGTGCCCAGCGGGAACATCAATTGAAACGCTGGTCGCGGTCGAAGGCCATCGATGGGCGATCGAGGACAGTTTTGAAACCGCGAAAAACGAGTTCGGGCTCGATCACAACGAGAGCAGATCCTGGCATGGCTGGCACCGTCACGTCTCCCTGGTGATGCTCGCCTTCGCCATGATGGCCGCGATCCGGCATCGCGCTAACCCGCCACCGCCCAAAAAAACAAAACGACGCCCCCCGGCAAAAGCCAAAACATTACCGCGGCGCCACTGATCCGTTGGTCAATCCAGGAAATCCGCCGCATTGCCATCAGACTCGCTCGAAAGCGCATCCAGCCCGCACACATCATCGCATGGTCTTGCTGGCGCAGAGCTCACCAGGCCGTCGCTCAGCGCGCGCACTTCAAAGCAAAAAAGCAACTGTAATGTTAGGGGCGAAATGAGCAGCATCCAAATAGCTGATGCGCTCGGCCGCGTAGCGCTCCGCTATTCTCGGGAAATCGTCCTTCTCAAACCCTTCCGGCCTCAGCAGCCAGGGCGCGTCTTTCGTATACGAGGTGATTGCGTTCTTGCAGACCGGGCACGTGCCCTCTGCGAACAATTTAGCGAAGGCGTCGGCCGCGTTCTGCGCGTGTGCCTGCGCGCGACGATTGTTGGCTTCAACGACGCTTTGCGGCAGCAGTCGCAGGTAACTAGCGTATTGCGCGCCAGCCGTCTTGGATTCCTGGCTCATCGGCAACCGTCCCTCGAAAGAGGATAGGACTAACAGGTGGGCTGAAGCATGGAGCTCCGCAATGCGGAGACGAAAAAGAGACAAATCCGGAGAGGCGTTCGCTCGGTCATTGAAGAATGGCACGCCACTCAGACTAAAACTACGAATTCATATGTAATTGAAATTACTATATAATTTACGGATCACCTCAGATGAAAGGCTGACCATGTACCCCAACAGTAAACGCGTTTCAGCCGCATGCAGGGAAGCTAGCCCGCGCCCGATCCACGAACCGTGGATGGTAACCCAATTTGGCTGCAGCGAACAGACAAATGCATTATCGTGTTCGCGCGAACCGGCAACTCCAGTGGAAGACCTTTGGGAAGAAGCCCGATGCGAGCCGTCAGCGATTCAGCCGAGCTGTTCAGGCATGTGAGTGCCGAGAAATCTGAATTTTACCGCCGCATCATGGACGTCTTTGCAGCAGCCAAACGGCAATACCGTCTGCAATTAAGACCTGACGAAGTACTGAGCGAAGCCCGATGGTTAGATGCACCACCGCGAATTGAGGACGTCAACACCGCGCTCGCCCAGCTTGCCGCCTGGGGCAATCTTGAATCGCATCCTGACACGGCGCGGGTTTCCAGCCTCAGCGATTTCTACCGTGCACGCTTCCTGTATCGTCTCTCGCAGGGCGGGGAGGCTGTCGAAGTGGCACTGGCGCTTTTCGTGCAAACACTGCAACGGCGCGCCGAACTGCAAACGGTGGCGCTTGAAGACATCGCAAACCGGTTGCAGGCGCTTCAAACGCTGGCGGACGAGGCGGAAGCCGACGTCGCGAAGATCCACGAAACACTGCGGGATTTGGTGCGCGTTTTCGAGGGCCTTGCTGAAAATGCGCAGGCTTTCATGGCCGGCGTCGCACGCAGCATTGAGTTGCAACAGGCCGAGGCGATTGCGGTAGCGAATTACAAGCGCCAGCTAATCGACTATTTGGAGCGGTTCATGGGCGATCTGGTGCGCCGCTCCGACACCATCGCCAGACATATCCTCGCTCTGGAACCGAGCATTGACGCATTGCTACAGCAGGTCGCCACGCGCGATGCACGCGATGCAGCCCCCGGCGATGCGGAGGATCGGGCCGACGCGCGGACCCTTCACTTGAATGCCTGGCGCGAACGCTGGAGAGGTCTGCGCGGCTGGTTCTTCCGTACCGGCCACGAACCCTCACAAGCCGAACTGTTGCGGGCGAGGGCACGGTCGGCAATTCCGCAATTGCTAGGAGCGATCGCCGCGCTCAACGAGCGCCGCAGCGGGCGCAGCGACCGTTCCGCGGATTTCCGCATGCTCGCCTGCTGGTTTTCTGCCTGCAGCAACGATGGCGAGGCGCACCGGTTGGCGCGCGCAGCCTTCGCGCTCAACCCGGCACGACATTTCTCGCTGAATCCCAACGCCGACGCCGATCTGCCGGCCTCGACACGCTGGGCCGACGCGCCACCACTGACGATTCACCCGCGGCTACGCGAATACGGTGAGGCCGCGCCGCGCGGCGTGATGCCCCGGGTGCGTGATCGCGGTGAGGCCCGCGCACATCTGGCGCGCGAACTCGCCGAGGAGTCGCTGCAGGTCGAGGCGGCGCGCAAGCACCTCGCCACCGGTCAGCCCACACGCCTTTCAGATCTCGCCGAGCTGGACATTCATGCCTTCGGTCTGTTCCTGGGATTGCTCGGTGAGGTGCTGACCGAACAGGCCGGTCCGAACACCAGCGCGGAACGGCGAACCGGCGACGGATTATTGCATATCAACCTCTCGCCACTCGCAGTCGATAGCCGCGCTGTGATCAATACGCCGCGCGGCGTATTTGCCGGGCGCGACCATTTAATCACGATCACGCCGACATGAGAAAGCCGATGGCCGCCAGCGTTGGTAGAGACAGCCGCAGCATCGGCCAGCAACAGCGTCGGTTCCAGAACGAGGAATTTCGCAGTGCCGTGCGCGCCTTGCTGATGACGCCGCTGATGAGTCCGGACCACGACGATTTTCCGGCGATCCGGCGTCAGGCCGACGCACTGCGCGACTGGTTTGGGCGAGAAACCGGCTGGGCGCTGCACGTCGAACAAGAGGGTGCTCGACTTTATAAGCGACCGGCCGACCTCGCCAGCACGATGCGCGGTTTGCCGTTTTATGATCGCCGCCGTTACGTGCTGTTGTGCCTGGCTTGCGCGGTGCTCGAACGCGCTGACCCGCAGATCACGTTGCGACTGCTGGGTGAGCGGCTGCTGCAATTCGCCGCCGAGCCGACGCTGGTGGCTTCCGGCTTCATCTTCACGCTCGGCGCTCCCCACGAGCGGCGTGAACTGGTGGCGGTGTGCCGCACCTTGCTCGACTTGGGCGTGCTGCAGCGTGTCGCCGGCGACGAAGACGCCTTTGTCCATACCGGGGGCGATCAGGCAGATGCCCTCTACGACGTGCAGCGCCGCGCGCTCGCCGGCATGCTGGCCGCCGTGCGCGGGCCGTCGACTTTCCGGCCGGAAGATGCGCCGGTCACGCTCCACCAGCGACTGCATGCCTTGGCCGACGAGCATGTGGCTGACAGCGATGAGGGCCGACGCACCGTTCTGCGCCGCCAACTGGCACGCCGGCTGCTCGACGATCCGGTAGTCTATACCGACACACTGGACGCCGAGTCTCGGGCCTATTTTGTCAACCAGCGTGGCGCCATGGCGGCCCGCCTGTCTGACGCAACCGGGCTGGTCGCGGAGCAACGCGCCGAAGGTCTGGCGCTGGTCGACGAGGCTGGCTCGCTGACAGATGTGGCGATGCCCGCAGAAGGCACCGACGCCCATGTCACGCTGCTGGTCGCGGAGTTCCTGGCCACCGTTTACAGGCAGCGGCAGACGGATGCCGCCGGCGCGACCCAACCATTCTCTGGTATGATCAGGGAACAAGACGTCGTCGATTACCTGCGCGAGAGCAAGCCCCGCTATGGCAAATATTGGCGCAAATCTGCGCGTGAACCCGGCGCCGAACGCGAGCTTGCGGAGATCGCCCTTGATCGGCTGGAAAAGCTTCAACTGATTGTGCGAGATGCCGAGACGGTCTATCCGCGCCCGGCGCTCGCCCGGTTTGCGCTCGGTGAGGCCGAGGTCCGCAACGTTCGTGAAACACGCGGCGTACAGACCGCGGCTGCCGATGCCCTGGTCGGTCCGACATGAACGACCGGCCGGCTTCATTTGCTGCTCTCTCCGAGAGACCCGCGCTGCCAATCCCGGCGCGGCAACGCTGGCAGCCTTTGCGGCTTGGACTGGTGGAGCTGTTTCACTACGACAGCGAGGAGTTCTGGTTCCGCGACGGTCATCTGCTGCTGCGGGGCAACAACGGCACCGGCAAATCCAAGGTGCTGTCGCTGACGCTGCCCTTCCTGCTCGATGCACAGCTCAAGTCCTCGCGCATCGAACCCGACGGCGACAGCGGCAAGAAGATGTCCTGGAACCTGTTGATGGGTAGCTATGACCGGCGCATCGGCTACGCCTGGATCGAATTCGGCCGCCTCGCCGATGACGGCACGCCGCATTACCTCACACTCGGCGCCGGGCTTGCGGCGGTCGCTGCGCGTCCCCAGGTGGACAGCTGGTTCTTCGTGTTGGAGGATTCTATTGGCGCTCCGCGCATCAATCAGGATATCTGGCTGACGAGTGATCAGCGCGTGGTCCTGACTCGGGAACGCCTGCGTGACGCGCTGCACGGCCGCGGCCAGGTGTTCGATACCGCCGTCAGCTACCGGCGCGCGGTCGATGAGCGATTGTTCCACCTCGGCACCAGGCGCTACGACGCCTTGATGGATACGCTGATTCAGTTGCGTCAGCCGCAACTGTCGAAAAAGCCTGACGAAACCGCGCTCTCGGACGCACTGACCGAGGCCTTGCCACCGCTCGCACCCGAACTGCTTGGGGACGTCGCCGAGGCTCTGGGCCAGTTGGAGGAGGATCGCCGCCAACTCGAGGAATACCAGGCGCTGGCAAGAGCCGTCGAGCGCTTCGACCAGCGCTACCGGATCTACGCTGGCACCCAGAGCCGGCGGCAGGCCCGCGCGCTGCGCCAGGCCCAGACCGAGTTCGACAGTGCAAGCCGGGCGCGCGGCGACGCGCAGGCGCGGCTCGAGAGGGCCGAGACCGCGGAAGCGCTCGCCCGGATAATTCACGACGACGCGGAACTTGCGCTCAAGCGCGAGCAGGCTCGGCTTGATATCCTGCGTGCCGACCCGACCATGCAGGACGCGAACCGTCTCGAATCCGCCGAGCGGGACGCTCTGGCTCGGCAGCGTGCGCTGCAAGTCGCCACCGCGGCGGTCGACGAGGTGCGACGGCGATTAAAGCGCAGCACTGAGGAGACCGGGCACGGCGTCCAGCGCATGACGCAAGCCGAACGTGTGATGACGAAGCTACGTCAGAACAACGCGACGCATGCCGAGGCCGCAGGTATCGTCGGCCTGCACGCCGGTAGCCCGCTCGCAACGCTCGCCGCCGCCGATCTGGTCGCATTGACGCCACAAGCCTTCGACAATGCATGCGCCGACCTTCGCACCTTGATCGTTGATCGACGCGAACAGATCGCATTGTTGCGGCGACGCCATACTGAGGTGACGGAGGCCGAAGCCCTGCATACACAACGCCAGAACACCCGCGACGAAAGACAGGGCACGGTAGAGGCCACGGCAAAACGACGCGAGCAAGCCGATACGGAGGTCGATCACGAGGGCCACAACCTGATTCAGGCCTGGGAGCGCTACTTCGCCAGCCTGAAGCAACTGCGGGTCAGCTCCGACGACGGCCGCGCAGCGCTCACGGCCCTCGCCGACTGGGTTGTTGGGCTGGATGGCGACAATCCGGCGCGACATTGCCTGCAAACGGAGCAGCAGCACGCCAGCCTGCGTCTGGCGCAGCGTCGCGTGGCGCTCGACGGCCAACGCCAGACGCTGGAGACGGAGCTCAACACCCTCGAAGACGAACGCAACCGTCTCGAAGCCGGGGTCGATGCGACGCCGCCCAACCCGCATACGCGCGGCGCCGATGCCAGAGATGCGCGCGAGGGTGCGCCGCTCTGGCAATTGGTGGATTTTCGCGAAGAGGTCACGGCTGCTCAGCGCGCCGGCCTCGAGGCCGCGCTTGAAGCCGCCGGCCTGCTCGACGCATGGGTCTCGCCCGATGGCCACCTGCAGGCCGGCGACGGAGTAGAGCTGTTGCACGACACCCAGGTGCTGCAGCGACAGCCGCACGCGCTCTCGCTCGCTGGTTGGCTGCACGCTGACACGCCCACCGATATCGCGGTACCGGCCGCACTCGTCGAACGCCTGCTGTCCGGCATCGCCTGCACCGATGACGATCCCGCGGACATCGAAGCCTGGGTCGCCCCCGACGGTCGCTTTCGGCTCGCCGCGCTGGTCGGCGCCTGGGCCAAACCCGCGGCAGTCTATATCGGCCATGCGGCCCGCGCCGCAGCCCGCAAGCAGCGACTGGCCGACGTAGTCGGCCGCCTGACACTAATCGCCGATGAGCTCATTGCGGTCCAGGCGATGGACGCGCAACTCACGCGCGATCAGGATCGAGCCGCCGATGAATGGCGTCTGGCTCCCTCCGAAGAGGAGTTGCGCAACGCCCATCTTGCGGCGGCCGCCAGTGCGCGCGAGGCTCAGACCGCCCGCCAGCAATTGAGCGAGGCTGATCTTCAATACCTGGAGGCCGCACAAGCCCTGCAGACGGTGCGGCAACGACTCGCCGCCGATGCCACCGATCTGCGCCTTCCTGCATTATCAGCCGAGTTACCGGCGGTCGAGATGGCGTTGAACCACTATCACGATGCCCAACTCCGCCTCGCCCAGGCTGTTCACGAGGTACGTCTGGCGCTCCCCGAGCTGCAGCGGCAACGCAACCGCGAGAACGAAACCCGCGACGATCTGAAGAAGCAGGATGAACAATTTGCGGCTGCCCGCATTGAGGCGGAAGAAGCCGCCGTCCGGTTCGAGGTGTTGCGCGGATCCGTCGGCGCCAGGGTCGAGGAGCTGCAACGGCGGCTGGCCGATGCCAGCACCGCCGTCAAGGCCAGCAATTCCGCACTAACGATCGCGCGCGACGTCCTGAGCAAATCCGGCGAGGCGCGCGCGGTCGCGCACGAACAGGCGGCGACTGCGAGCACTCTGTTCGGACAACGCAGCAACGCGCGCGCCGAAGCAATCGCGAAGTTCCAACACTTCGCAGCCACCGGCCTGCTCGCGGCTGCGCTACCGCAAGCCAACCTGCCTGACCTGGGCGGCCCGTGGACGATCGACCCCGCGCTTACTCTGGCTCGCCGCGCGGAACAAGCCTTATTCGAACTCAAGGACGACGACGACGCCTGGACACGCCTGCAACGGCAGATCGGCGAAGACCTGACGGAGCTACAACGCGCCCTCAGCGCACTCGGCCACCAGGCGCACGCAGAACAGAGCGATTGGGGGCTTATCGTCCGCGTCGTCTACCAGAACCGACCCGAACCGCCGGATCGCCTTGCCGCGCGCCTCGCCGAAGAGATCGCCCAGCGCAGTGAACTGCTGACGGCGAACGAGCGCGCTGTGCTGGAGAACCATCTGCAGGCCGAAATCGCTTCCGAAGTGCAGCGCCTGCTGCAAGCGGCCGAAACTCAGCGCGATGCGATCAACAAAGAATTGCACCATCGCCCGACCTCCACCGGGGTACGCTATCGTCTGCTGTGGCAGCCCCTGGCGGAAGAAGAAGGCGCTCCGGTCGGCCTCGAAGCAGCGCGCAAACGCCTGCTCAATACCAGCGCAGACCTTTGGTCTTCTGACGACCGGAGAGTGGTCGGCGCGATGTTGCAGCAGCGCATCGCCGCCGAGCGCGAGAGAGCCGATTCGGGCGCCGGAAAGGATGTGGGCGGCAGCCTGATCGAGCAACTCGCCCGCGCGCTGGACTATCGCCGTTGGCACCGCTTTCGCGTCGAGCGCTGGCAGGACGGGCACTGGCGCAAACTCTCCGGTCCGGCCTCCAGCGGAGAGCGCGCGCTCGGCCTCACCGTGCCGCTGTTCGCCGCGGTCGCCAGTTTCTACAGTCAGGGCAGCTACGCGCTGGCGCCGCGCCTGATGTTGCTCGATGAAGCGTTCGCCGGCATCGATGATACCGCGCGCGCCCATTGCATGGGGCTGATCCGCGAGTTCGATCTCGACTTCGTCATCACCAGCGAGCGTGAATGGGCCTGCTATGCCGAACTGCCCGGCGTCGCCATTTGCCAGTTGCAGCGGCGTGAAGGCATCGACGCGGTGTTCGTGTCGCGTTGGAGCTGGGACGGTCGCGCCAAGACACGCCAAGACGATCCAGATCGCAGATTTGCGCCGACATGATTTCCTCGACCGACCCACGCCTGCAACGCCTACTTGGCGGCGACCGTTACGCCTTGCTGCGCAAGCGCCTGCGTCAGCGTTTCGAACGGGCATCGCTCGGCTCCACGGTTGAAAACTTTCGCATCGGCAAGCTCACTGCGGAGGAGCATGCTGCATTGGCTTCGCTGCTTGGTCGTCCGCTCCGTTACACCAATTCCTTACAAGTCGACGTTCGCCTCGTCGACACCGCTTTCCAGAATGCCGGCATCGCCGCTTCGCTGCGCGACGCACTTGAAAAACTCGATGGCCCGATTTCGAATCTCGCCACGACGCGCCTTGCGCTGCAAACAATGTGGTCGGATGTGCTGGGCGGCTGCACTCACCGCGAACTGATCGGACTGCTGCAGGCTCCGGCGGGCATCGGGCTTCTCAAGCGCCTTGCACGACAGAGCCCACCGGCGGCGCTCCAACTCTGTCGCCGTGTCGAAGCGGTATTGCAACGCCTGCCCGCGAGCGGCATCACACGTTCGCAATTGGCCGCCGACGTGCTGGGCGACGCCCACGCGCTCGACATCGGCCAGCCCACGGCAACCCTGGCACTGACGGTCTGGCGTCAGGTAATCGCTCGAACCGATTACAACAATGATGACGTCGATAGCGAGCCAACGGGAGACGGCGAGCTGGAGCCGGGCGGTGGTGCGGAGCGCGACCGCGACGTGTGGGCCAAGGCCGGCGTGCTGGTCAATGAATTGGCTCGCCCGGTGCTGTTCCTGAACCTGCCCATGCGCGATGCAGGAAATTACAGTCAGTCGCAGGGAGAGCCTGTTTACGCTTCGCTGCGGTCGCTGTTGCGGTCTCCACCGTCGTGGGACGTGGCGGATCGCAAGGTCTATGTCTGTGAGAATCCCAACCTGGTCGCAATCGCCGCGGATCACTGGGGCTCCGATTGCGCGCCGCTAGTCTGCACTGACGGCATGCCCGCCGCAGCACAGCGATGCCTGCTGTCGCAGCTGGCTAAAGCGCGGGCGCAGCTTTTCTATCATGGCGATTTCGATTGGCCGGGAGTGCGGATCGGCAACCACGTCATGCGCGAGCACGGCGCCCAACCCTGGCGTTTTGGGGCGAGCGACTACGAGTCCGCCGTCGAACAGACCTCATGTCTTGGACAGGCTCTCACGGGAAAGGCTGCGCCCGCGTTATGGGACGAAAGGTTAATGACGGCCATGCAGCAACATCGGCTCTCCATTGCTGAAGAAGCGTTAGCCGCGTCATTGTTGGAGGATCTCAGGGCCACATAATGATTGGGTTCGCGGACTTATTCTGAATGGTGGCAATTTGGCGCCCGAAGAGACTCTAACCACCCCCAAATCGTAGTCCAGCTGTGGAGTGGGCAAAGTCGGCGCAGCAAAACGTTGGATGGCGGCGCTCCCAGTGGGCCTCCGATCACAATTGAGTCATTTCGTCGCGCGCAACCCCGTCGATCTTACGCTGCGACTTTCCTTCTGCCGCTTCCACGGCGCTTCCATGAACGAAATTTGGGATCAAAACTCGAACAACAAAAAGCCCTCGAAAACGATACGTTTTCAAGGGCTTGAAGCTTGGTTGCGGGGAGGCGCAACACCCGATTATTGCGATTGATTGAACAGGGGATTCCTAAGCTTGTTGCATGAATGGACACCGATCGGGCCACTGATTGAGAGTCTGCGCGCTGAGCACTATCAATGACTTACTGGTTGTGCCCCGGGGTTTTTCAGGCCGAAAATGGACATTCGTCGCACGATCACAAGGGTGCGCTGCGTATTATGGGAGTGTCTGAAACTGAAGAGCATTGCGTCGGGGCCACCGGCGACCATCAGCCCGCCGGCCGGGCCCAGCTCAGCCGAGAGAATCGCGCAAGCTCGGGCTGGTCGTACTCCGTGCGGAACAGGCCGCGACGTTGCAGCTCCGGCACGAGGCCGTGGACCAGCTCCTCCAACCCGCCTGGAAGGTACGGAACCTGCAACATGAAGCCGTCGCAGGCGCCCGCCTCGAACCACTCCTGCATGCGATCGGCCACCGTACCGGGCGTGCCGGCAAATCCGCTGGTGGTTCTCCCCGCACCGTAGCGCTGTCCCAGGTCGGCGAGACTCAAGCCTGAGCGCGGCGTCGGCTCGGCGACCTCGCGATAGTGCCCTTCGACACCGGGGACATCGAGATTCTCAGGCAGGACTTGATCCTGCGGGAAGCGCGAGAGGTCGACGCCGAGATGATAGGACAATGTCGAGAGACCGGACTCGGGATGAGACAATTCGTGGAGCTGGTCGTGTAGCGCCTTGGCCTGCTTCTCCGTGTCGCCAATGACCGGGACGATGCCGGGCAACACCTTGACTGTATCAGGGTCGCGACCGAAGCGGACCGCGCGGGCGCGCAAGTCGTTGCGGAATTCGACGGCGACGTCGATCAGGCCCGGCGTCACGAAGATGATCTCGGCCCATCGCGCAGCGAAATCGCGGCCGCGATCGGAAGCGCCGGCCTGGATGAAGACCGGGCGCCCTTGCGGTGGCCGGCTGACATTGAGCGGGCCTCGCACGTTGAACCATTTGCCGGAATGGTCGATCGGGTGCACCCGCGCGGGATCGGCGAATAGCGGCGTCTGGCGATCCCGGACCAGCGCGCCATCCTCCCACGACTTCCACAGCTTAGTCACGATCTCCAGAAATTCGTCGGCGCGCTCGTAGCGCCCCTCGCGCGAGAGCTGCTCGGTCAGGCCGAAATTGCGCGCCTCCGCCTCCTGAAACGAGGTGACGATGTTCCAGGCGGCGCGACCGCCGCTGAGATGATCGAGCGTCGCGAGCGCGCGCGCCAGGACATAGGGCTGGGCGTAGGTTGTCGAAAGGGTCGCGCCAAGACCGAGATGCTTGGTCGCGCCCGCGATGATCGAGAGCACCACCAGCGGATCGAGCCGTAATGCACCCAGCGCGCCGTAGCGAAGCTGGCTGTTGAGGCTGCCGCCCAGCGTGTCCGGGATCGCGAGAATGTCGGCAATGAACAGAAGATCGAAACGCCCTTCCTCCAGCAGCCGGCCGATATTCTGGTAGTAGGCGGCGGACAGCAGGTCGCCGTCCGCTTCCGGATGCCGCCAGCCAGCATGGCTGCCGGAGACCGGACCTGCAGAGACAAAGGCGGCAAGGTGCAGTTTCTTGTCAGGCATCGGTCAGCTCACAGTCCAGGAGATCTCGACGGGCCCGCCACGCTTCAGAGTATTGTAGATCGGGCAGTTCGCGGTGAAGCCGGCAACAAGCGTCTCAGCCTCGCCCGCCGTCACGCCGGACAGGCGCACCGCGATACGAATCCATTCGTACTGCGTCGGATCGGTTGCGTGACGCCGGAACGAGACTTCGGATCCGACCTCGCGCAGCGCGATCCCCTCTTCTTTTGCCGTCTTCTGGATCAGGCCAAGCGAGCAACTGCCGAGCGACGACAGCAGCAACTCGCCGGCGGTGATCGCTTCGCCGGGACCGCCGACGGCGACACGCTGATCAGAGATGAAATGGTTCGTCCTTGCGCTGGGCAAATAGCGGCCAAACTGGCCCATCGTGGCAGAGGTGATCGACACCGTCTCGGCGGTCTGAGCGTTCATGATGTTTTCTCTCGTGTTATCGGCGTGTCCGCTTAGGCACCGAGCTCCAGCGCGACGGCCTTCTTCGCCGTGTCGAACTGGGGGCCAAGCAGGAATGATCGGACGTCCACCTTGTTCGGGAGCACGCCGAGCGCGTGGAAATTGTCGGCGAGATCCTGGGTCGATGCCGCAGCCGCCTCATCGATCGGTTTGAGCGCCACCGCGGTCGACTCGGACAGCCTGGCATCGCGGACAAGCTTCTCGTAGACGGCCTGCTCGCTCCCGTTCGGCGGAAAGCCGCCCTGCGAGGCCCAAAGCGCAACTGACTCGGCCGGATGCGCGAAGATATAGGCCTGGGTTTCCCGGACGATCTTCACGAATTTCGCGAAGAGCTGCGGATACTTCACAGCGACGTCACTCCGCGCCACGTAGAAGGCATAGTCGTAGGTCTTCACGTCGGGCAGCCGACGCGCCTCGCCGCCGAGCTTTGTCAACGCGAGCGCCGTGGCTGGCTGCCAGTGAATCCAGCCGTCGATGCTTCCTTGCGCGAATGCCGTGAACGCGTCTGCCCCGCTCAGCTGACCGCTGCGACATCAGACAATCTGAGGCCGGCGGTCTCTAGATATTTGATCAGGCTGTAGGTGCCCGTCGTGCCGTTCTGATGGGCGATCTCCTTGCCTTTCAGATCGGCCGCCGTCTTGATCGACGAGTTGGCCTGCACCACGAAATCAACCTCGTCGACCGGCAGCGGATAAGCCGCGAGTGGCACGATCGGAACGCGCGCCGGAACGGTATTCACGACCGCGGTCGCGGTTGCGAACGTGAAATCGACCGAGCCGGCCTTGATCGCCTCCATCACCGGCAGCGATGCCGTGAAGCCCGGTTGCCAGACGATCTTGGTGCCGAGCTCGTGCTCAAGATTGCGGCCGCCCACGCCTGCCCGCAGCGATGCCCAGACGCCAGTGCGGCCGTCTCCGATGACCGCGATGGTCAGCTGCGGCGGCACGGCATTGCAGCATTCGCGCGCGGCAATCCGCGGACGCCTGTCGAGGCTACGGCAAGTCCCGCGCCGACCGACAACAGCGTTCGCCGCGAGATGCCAGCGCGGTCGCCGGTCGAGCCGATAAAAGTCATGTCGTCATTCCTTTCGTCTCTTTATGCAACGGCAGCCAAGTCGCGCTCGGCCGTGAGCAGACCGTCGAGCAGCTCTTCCTTCAGGGTCGCCAGCGCCGGATCGCCGCGATGCCGGGGACGCGGCTGATCGAAGATCAGGTCGCGCGCGATGCCGCCATCCCTGACCAGGAGCACACGATCAGAGAGCAGCAACGCCTCCTCGACGTCGTGCGTGACCAGCACGACGGTGCGGGGCCGTGCGACCAGCAACTGCTCCAGCAGCAACTGCATCGCAGCCCGGGTGATGGCATCGAGGGCCCCAAACGGCTCGTCGAGCAACAACAGATCCGGCTCGTGAATCAGCGCCCTCGCCAACGCCACGCGCTGGCGCTGGCCGCCCGACAGCCCGATCGGAAACTCGCTTTCGCGCCCTTGCAACCCGACTGCGTCGAGGATGCGCCCCGCGTCCTGCTTCCTGCCCTTGATGCCCAACAACACATTGCCGAGGACGTCCGCCACGGCAGCAGGCGATCCTCCTGGAACATCAGACGTACGTCAGCCTTGCGGCCCGTCGCGCGAAGCTCAATGCGGCCGCGCCTGGGCGCGTCCAGGCCTGCCACAATGCGGAGGAGCGTCGACTTGCCGGCTCCGCTTGGTCCGATGATCGAAACAAACTGGCCGGCGGCGATGTCGAGATCGACGCCGGGCTCAAGAGAGCTTCACGCCAGAATGATCAACCGCAAAAGTCAAAATGTGCCGGCGACCGTCACTCTGAAGGTCAACGGCTCGATGGGATGCAGGACGGTGTCGATCACGCCGGTCCGGCAGACTGCGGCGGGGGCCGTCTGCACGGGGTAGCAGAGGTTGTAGAGGCGGTCGGCCTTGATCAGCGAGCCGTAGGCGTAGGAGATCTGGTTGGCTTGGCTGTTGAACAGGTTCAGCACGTCAAGCTGGATTCGCCAACCATCCGAGGTGCGGTAGCCGATGCGGCCATTGAAGACGCTGGTCGCGGTCGAGCGAAAGGCATTGTCTTCCGTCAGCGGGGTTGATCCGAGATAGCGCCAGCGCAAGGTGCCGAATCAGCCAGCCTTTTCGCCGAGCGTGATGCCGGCGGAGACGATCATCGCTGGCGCGTTCGGAACGTAGTTGCCGGGCGCGTTGCCGATCTGGGCGAGCGGATAGCCGGCCAGCGAAGCATAGGTCGCGGCCTGCTCACTGTCATAGCCGATGAAGCCGGCATGCGTCATGGCGAGATCGGCGTCGATATAGATCCAGGACAGTGGGCGATAATGATTGTTCAGTTCGAAGCCATAGCGCCGGCTCGGCCGGCTTGCCTCGGTGTCGCCGGCATCGCCACTGAAGACGATTTCGGAATCCTGGTCGAGCAAGAACAGGCTGAACGAAGAATCGAGCTCCGGAATGATTCTGGTGCGGACGCCGGTCTCGATCGCCTTGGTGCGAACCAACAGTGGCGACGAAGCGAGCGTGATCGAGGAATCGCTGGGACTCTCGATCGTAGTCGCGCCGCGCGCGTCGTTACTGTGCATGCCGTAGCCGGCGCCGACAAAGAACTCGGTCTTGTTGAAGGGGCCGAACGTCATCATGAATTTCGAGCTGCCGATACCGGCGCTGACATTGCCGGAATTGGCGCTATTGTAGAGTGAGGACACGTTGGCTGGTAGAAATCGCCGCGCAGGCCGACGGTGGTGCGCAGCCAATCGGTCCAGCGTACCGTGTTCTGCGCGTAGACGCCGATCGAGCCCTCGCCGACCTTATCGCTGCGGACATTGGCGAGGAAGCTGCGCTGCCAGGTGTCGATCAGGGCCAGTGCGATGCCGTCGTAGCGCGTTTGCGCGCCGAACGTCGTCTCCATCGGGAGGCCGGCAAAGCTGCCGGCCAGCGTGCGCGAGGCGTTGGCGCCGAGCATTACCCTATCGTCATGCTGATGGAATTGATCGCCGAGCACGGGATTGGTGAGGAAGTAGGTGAAATTGTTGAACAGGTCGAGCTGGCTTTTCACCACATAGGCATTGGCTTTCCACGAGCCCGCATCGTCGGTGCCGGCCATCCGCGCCGACAACGCGAAGCGGTTGGTCTTGCCGCCATCAGTCGGATCCTCGGAGCCGAAGCGGTCGATCTCGCCGCCGGTGATCGCGCGCAGCGGCACCTGGTCGGTCGAGGTCCATTGGTTGGCATAGGCCATGCCGGTGATCGAGAGGCCGTCGGTCGCCGTGCCCTGGGTGTAACGGAACAAGCCGTTGATCTTCTGCATGTCGTCGGACGTGGTCCAGCGTCCGTCATAGGTGCCGCGTTCGACGGCGATCAGCAGGTTGCCGTCGCCGACTTTCTTCGAATCCATGCCCGAAGAAACGCAGATAACCGAAGCTACCTGCCGTGATCGACGCCATCGCCTTGGGAACGCTGTCGATCAGCCCGATGTGCAGATTGCCGGCCGAGGAGAACTCGCCTTCGTCGGCGTAGTAGGGGCCCTTGCGGATATCGAGCCGGTTCACCGTCTCCGGCATCAGCCAGTTGAGGTCGGCATAGCCCTGCCCGTGGGCGTGGGTGCGCATGTTCACTGGCACGTCGTCGACCCAGATCGACATGTCGGTACCGTGGTCCAGATTGTAGCCGCGCAAGAAATACTGGTTCGCTTTGCCTTCACCGGAATGCTGGGTCACGATCAGCCCGGGCACGGCCTCGAGCAATTCGCCGGGCCGCGTCACCGGGCGGGCATTGAGCGCGTCACCCGTCACGGACGTCTAGCTCGCCATGCTCTGACTCAGAACGCCGCCCGATGCAACGTTCGGTGTACCGTCGCCGTTGGCAGCCTGCGGAGCTGACGACGGCGCCGTTGCGGTCCGCCTTTGCGGACTCGGCGTCCGGCGTACCTCGCGCGCGCGCCGCGGTTTCTGATTGTTGCGCGGTCTCGGCGCGTTCACCTCGACGGGCGGCAGCGTTACGGCTGGTGTAACATGGGGCTTTTCCCCGGCGTCGCCTATGAGCGCTTCCGCTCCAGCGATGTCGACCTTCTGAACCAGTAGAATTGCCAGCAGGCCTACCCTACACGACCATGGCATCCTAAAGGCCCCTCCGTTCGCAATGAGCACGCTCCAGCAGAGGCTGCCTCACGGCCCAACTCGTGGCGTCAACGAGGCTATCCACGCTCCATCGTGACCGACGCATATGCTTATCTTCCGAGAGCAGCAAACCTTGGAGCGCTGGCTGGGCGCAGCACGTCGCGCGTTCTGACAAAGCTAGGGGAAAGCGACCAACTTGGCTTCCTAGATAGGACCAGCAGTGTCATCTCGATTTCGGAACGAGCATCCTAGCCGGAACCGATCACGACCCCATGAATAGTTAGAACGCCAATGACGACCCCTATCGCTCCAATTCCGAACTGCAAGGCGCTATTGACCCAGGTTAGGTTAGAAGGCGCGCCGAAATCACCAGAGGGACCGCAATGAGCGACGAAAGTGCAGCCATGCCGATCATCGAGCCCACGCCGAAAAGGGCAACGTAGAGCAAGCCGTCAAAATGATTCGGCGCCCGAGCAACAGCGAGAACAAGCAGCGCCGCCGAACCCGCCATCCCGTGCATCAGACCGACAGCCAACGTTCGCCACCGTATTCCGTGTCTGTGGGCGTGAGGGTTCGCAGCGTGCGGCAGCGTTTCGCCCGCATGGCTGTGGAGATGAAAGTGAGCCACGCCGTCCGCGTGTCGGTGACCATGAACATGGATACGATCGCACCGTAAGCGCCACAATAGGTTCCCTCCCAGTACGATCAGTATGAGTCCGACTGCCGCCTCAAGCGGCTGCGCGAAACCTTCCGGAATCGCGCGACCAAGGATCAACGCGGTGCCGGAGAACAGGAACAAAGTGATCGTGTGGCCCAGTCCCCAGGTCAGCCCATGCTTGACGATCTCGGCGACGTTCGTGCGACGCGCAGCGATGCTCGATACCGCAGCAATATGATCGGCCTCGAGCGCGTGCTGCATGCCGAGCAGTAGTCCCAGCCCCAGTATGCCGAACATCGCGTTTTCCGATCGCTTGATGCGAAGACAGCATCTTTGATTAATTGCATTTGCCGTCGAAGCCAATCGTACCACTGCTCAAGTCCCGCACCGGTTCTGGACGAGAGCTGTATGACTTCAATGTCGGGATTGACCTGTCGCGCATAGGCGACCGTGCGATCGACATCGAAATCCACATGCGGCAGCAAATCGATCTTGTTCAGGATCATCAGGTTCGCCGACCGAAACATGTGAGGATATTTGATCGGCTTGTCCTCTCCCTCGGTCACAGAGAGGACAACGATCCTCGCGTGCTCGCCGAGGTCGAACATTGCCGGACAAACGAGATTTCCGACGTTTTCGATCATCACGATCGACCCGGACGGGGGACGGAGTTCCGAAATGCCGCGAGCGATCATATCGGCTTCCAGGTGGCAACCTGTCCCTGTATTCACTTGCACCGCCGGAGCGCCAGCGAGCCGAATTCGTTCTCCATCGTTCGCAGTGGCCTGGTCCCCCTCGATCACGAAGAGATTTGCCTCGTGGTGCAAGTCTCGGATGGTCCGCTCCAGCAGGGTTGTCTTTCCTGCGCCCGGCGAGCTCACCAGATTCAGAGCCAGGATCTCGCGGCCGGAGAACCACGCCCTATTCGTGGCCGCCATGGCATCATTCTTGGCGAACAATCGGGCTTCCAGGCGATCGCTTTCGATCCGCTCTTTCTGGAGAAGCGCATATCGGCTTGTGGCTTCCGCTTGAACGACACAGTGTCGAGAAAGCCGCGCAGGCCGCTTTGGTCCTCGAAAGGGTCAAGGCCCGGCACGCCCAAGTCTCCACGACGCCCAGCGTCACCGCGTTGCTGTCAAACGGACGGTCGCGCTGCGTCGGATAACTTCACGAGCCTCGTAGGCGCCGACAACGAGCAAATCATCGTCTGCACCGAGGCACTGGTGCCTCGTTCCGGCTGGCACGAGGCGATGTCATCGACCTCATCTGCGCCACTCCTTCCTTCGATGTCTCCGCTGCCTCTACCCTCGATCTCTCTTTTTTGAAATGGAGGAAGTTACAGACGTCATAATACTCTGCGTCGTTCAAGCGGAAGCCACAGGCCGATATGCGCTTCTCCAGAAAGAGCGGATCGAAAGCGAACGCCTGGAAACCGTTGGAGCAATCTAAGCGGACATAGTCATCGGTACGCACCACCCTTCTTGAACCGGTCAATGCACTCTCACCGCCTCCTTGGCAGCGATTTCAGGCTCAGGACCTCCTGCACGTTGCAAAAGGCGGAACAACGCGACATTTTCACTGGCAGCGCCGCCTTCCGACGACGCAGGACCGAGGTTCACCCACTCGGCCTCGTCTTCCAGACGGAGATTGACCCAACTCATCATGACGTCGCGCTCATCCGTGCAAACAGCACTGCCGCTTCGGATGGTCCTAGCCCAACGATGCCTACAAAGCTCGGCGGGGGCATTGGGATGTCCCGATGAGTGGGTCTCCACAGGTGCAGGCAATACCGGCTGCTATTCACATACTGCGAATGTGGCGGATGCAGTTGCATTACGCATTCCTCTTCATCCCAGAACAGGTCTTTGACGAAGCACATCTCTTCCCAGTTCGGACAACGCCGCAGCGTCGAGACAGCGACTAGGACGGACTAATCCACTGATCTTGAGTTCACACCCGCAAGGTCCCTGCACAAAAAACAGACCACAAGGGCCTGATCCCGGAACGCTGGCGAACTGGCCGTATCGTACGCGCCCGACCTCCAGCTTCTCTATGATCTGCGCTCGCACGCCCCTCCTTTGCCTCGCGGATCGCTTTGAAGTCGACGTAGATGACGTTGTCAGGCAACTCATTACCCGGCGCCAGATCGGTCCCCAGCCCGCAGATTTGACTGCCACGCTTATGGAGACTCGACCGGACACTCCGTCATCGAGCGAGCCTTTGGCGGCGCATCTTGCTCATTGACGACAGCAAGTGCTGACTTGAGCTCACCGAACAGAGCGCGGTTTCAGCAATAGGCAGATTTGCACTTGAGCTTTCACACTTGCAAAACAAGTGTTCATTGCCCCTACCCTTTCAGGTCTCCTGAAGATGCGCTTGAGCATATGAAACCGGCCGCTCGCGGCCCAGCAACCATCGCCAACGGATCGATCGTCATTCCGGCACGCTCCAAATGATCGCATCTGATGTCTGTTTATACATTCCATTATAGCTCGCAAAACCGCGTGGCGCCCGCTGCCGGTGGCGTCGCAAAGCGAAGCGCCTCGGGCCGATGCTGCTTCGTGATGCGGTACTTGATCATTCGCAGCCCTCGCTGGTTCTCTGAGTCTGAAACATTGGCAATGCGTCATCTATGTGACCGCGATTGAGTTGTAGGAGAGTTAAATCGAACTCGCATCTGAGCCGCGGACGCTCGGAAATGTCATTGACGGGCTGATAAACATCTGGCGCTCGTGTACCATTTCATTGGCTCCTTGCAAGATAACGATCAGAGAAGGTGATTAGTCCGTCGCATTGACCGCAACTGGGATCATCTGCGGATTTTTACCGCCTCGATACGTTGCAACTCCTAACGCATTGTTGCCGCCATGCCGCCCGCGAAGCACTCACCCTTTATCGGCTGCTGGTGGCGATATTGTAGACACCATAGGGTGAGGGGCGCCCGAGTTCGGGAATGACGAAATCATGCACGCGAACTTCCTCGGGCGAACCCTTCGGTCGCCATTCGCATCCGGCGTTCTTGAAATCGCCGACAAGCTCCTTCTTCTTGGTGTCGACAGAGATCGCCGGCTCACCTGCCGCGAGCGCTTCGCTTCTTTCACCCGATCGTTGATGTAGTGGAATTGCGCGTCAGAATCGGGATTGTGGGATCCCTCGCGGGTCTTGCGGTTGGCTTGCAGGCGGTAATCGAGCCTGTGCAGGAGTTCGCCGACGAGCGTCCGGCCAATCGTATGGCCCATGTCGCGCAGGCTTTGGCTGAGCTTGCGAAGGCTCTTGGAAGTCCACAGCAGCGGCGATTGCGGATCGCCTCGCGTCTCTGGCTCGACCAGCGCGCAGATCATCGAGCAAATTCGCATCCGTCTCGCTCAGAGGCCTACGACCTCCGCCCACCCGGCGTACCCGTTCCAAGTCAGGCGTCTCGCCTGCACGCAATTCGGCCAGCCCGCGTCCGATCGTGCTGCGCGCGATACCGGTGGCACCATCACCGCAATGATCCCACCGTGCCCGGCCGACGTCGCCTCGGCTGCTGCAAAACGCCGCCGACCGCGCTCGTCGAGCACCGGAGCGAGGGCCTCGAAGCGAGGGCGTATGGCCGATTCGTCGATCACGCCAAAACGATATAGTCTCGCGACTCCAGAGGGACTCCCGCCCGCCAACAAAATCCGACCCGACCAGATTCACTTGTTCGCGGACGGGCCCTTAGTCCGGTATCCGCTCCACATTGTGAGCCACCATGATGCTCTGCGAGGGCGGTGATTGCGCGTTCTGGTCGGGTCGGCGAGAAGCCGCTCGAACCAGCTGGGCGCGCACGATCAGTCGAAGCCGGCGTCAGCCCCTCAGTCGATTTTGCAGTGCCCGCCGATCGACGACGAGATTGTCGAGGTTCACATCTACCTGCCGTCTTACCGCCAATCGGCTAACCAGCGCTCGGGTCCCATCCACTACGAAGACGCCGCAATCATAACCGTTATTCTGCCGGCGCATGCTGGCGGCTTGCAGGTTGGCGCCCAGCCGTTCTACGAGCCGTCCTGCAGGCCGATCATTGAATCCGGGGGCGGAGTCGTAGTGATAGGCGACCGGCCTCTCCCGATCGCGGCGATCAACCAGCAGCAGCGACCAATGTTCGCCGCGGCGAGCGCGGTCCGTAGGGCTGGCATCGCTAACTGGCAAGAACAGGAAATCGACTATATCGTTACCATTCCGATCATCGACAAGGCGATGGAGCGCGCGTAGCGCGTCGGTATCGGCGCCATGGCTCAGCTGAAAGGCTATCAGGGGATCCACGAACCGCGTCCGGGTGGCGAGATTCGGATGACTCCGCCCCAGCTCCTGCGCCAGGAGCTCGTAATCCCGCTGGATATGCTCGTCACCCAGCCATTGCTGGGCGTCGAGCACCCGTCCGCTGCGGTCGCGGGAAGAAGAGGCCCCCGTAGCCAACGCGCCGATCTGAGCATCCGGAGCCGAGGATGGGCGAGGATGATGGATAAATTGAGCATCGCGGCACCCTCGCGGTCCCAACATGATCGAGTAGGTCTCACCGTTGATAGAGACCGGCTGTGGAACGATGCGCGAATTCGGCAACAGCATTCTGTTGTCCAGCACATCAACCAGCAAATCCGGGACCGGCTGGGAGCCATGCTGCCAATCCCTACCGACGAGATGTCCGATATCCTCTAGTTCCTGAGGTGCGCCTGATGGCCCGATGAAGAACGGTGATCTAACGCCGGAGCTAGGCACCAGCGCAGACTGAGCATCGTCACGCATCTCCTGCGGAGTGGACGGCAGATCAACCAGAGAATCAAGACCGCGGTAGATCTCTGACGTCCGATTCTGCGGTGTGGACGGCAGATCAACCAGAGAATTAAGACCGCGGTAGATCTCTGACGACCGAGCTGGCGCGGCCTCCGGAATTGGCCGCATGCTCGCCTCATAGTCGGACGACAGCGACAGCCACTCACTTGGACCAAAGTCAGGCGGCGTCGGCAAATCACCGAGGCTGAATTCGGACGGGGACAGCACTCGCGGCGACCAAGCTGGCGCGAGCGGCAGCCACTCGCTCGGGTCGAAGTCGGACGGCACTCGCGGCCACGATAAGCTCGAACCGGCAAGCGGCGATTCCTGACTCGGCCGCTCAGGGAAGGCCACACCCAGCGCTCTGTTTGCTTCGACGAGCCGTAGGTACGGCCCAAGCTGGTTGAGTAGCTTGTTCAAACTCAGGCAGATGCTCCGTTTGGTTTGGGTGAATTCCCGGTAATCTACGTTCAACGACCGTTGCTGCTGATCATTGCCGTTGATTCGACTCACTATGCTCTCTCTACCCGTGGTTCGGAGCCAATCACTGAAGCTACGTTGCGCCGAAGCAGTATTCCGCACATCTTTCTTTTTCGATTGGGAAGCCGGGTCGGATCCGAGCTTGCTTAGCTGTTCCTTGGCCACGCCATCGATGATGCTGGCGTCGTCGTCATAAGGATGAAGCCGGCGAGGATGAAGCCCGTGCTGGAGCTCGCCGCGTAGGTACCCCCGAAGGTTGTTGATCCCCAAGCTGATTGCCGGATAGCCAATGTCTCGCTTGAACTCCGAGATATCTTTCTGCAATTGTTTCTCCTGCTCCTCACTGCCGTTGAGTCGACTCTCTATGCTCTCCCTGCCCTCTCTTTTCAGCCAGTCACTAAGCCTGCGCTGATTACTAGCGACGTTGAGGATAGGCGCCCTCTCTTTGGCAGTCGATTCAGGTCCAAGCCTGCCCAAGGCTACGTCAGTGGCGCCGTCGATGATGCCGGCGTCGCTCTCATAAGCACTCAAAGTACGGCGCCCGATGACGCGTGGCCCCGGTCCTAGTGTTTCGAACCCTCCCCCGTCAGGCTGAAGCCTTCGGAGATGATTCAGGGCCGTAAAGAGGCGGCCGTTGTGGTCATTCTCCTCGCCGTAGGCCATGATGTCCTCGGCTAATTCGTCAGTTCGAAACCGAGAAGTCAGGGATGGCTTCTGTTTGGCTGTGAGCCACTCAGCAAAGTGCGTAAGAACATCCGTATGAGTTCTGAAGGTATTGCCGGGAACATTATGTGCCCGGGCTGCTGCCGCGTACTGGTGAATGAGTAGCGCGTCTCCGGTAAGGGGCGGCGGAAAAGGAGGAGGAGACAACAACTCGCCGGCGCGGGACTTCCGAAGCGCTTCCAATGCGGTATGCACTCGCTCTATGCCCCCCGCATTCACAAATTCATTCGCATGGGCCTTCAACTGAATAGGGTTTTCAAGCAGGCTAGCCAGTGTCAAGTTGTTGGACTTTAAAAAGTCGCTGAACCGGCCCAGATGTTCCACCATCTTCTGAATGCTACTGGGAGCATAACGGCCTGCAGCCGCGCGCGCGAACTCGGAAAGGAGGGCCGCGTCCTCTTCGGACGCGCGGCTGCGCTTGTAGCAATCGATACGAAGCTCTGAATAGACCACATCCGAAGCCGGGCCACCGATCGACTTTTCATCGCGACTTCCTCCGAAGCCTTTGCCGAGCCCTGATTTAACGCGAGAAAACAGTCCTCCGCTCTTATTCCTTGTCCGCGCGACGGGCTCCGGTTCCGATGGTGCTGTATAGCGCGTGCTGTTGAACGAGTTATCCCGAAGGTTGGACAGCGGCGGCATCCACATCGAACCGCCAACGTCAGTGCGCGGGATACCGTCGTGCGCCTTTGCGGGTCGAGTATCGGGCGAACTCAGCTCAGCGGAACTCTCCTCAGGGAAGCCGAGTTGCAGCTCGCCCAACTGCTGCTCAAAGCCAGCTTGATCCGCAGGTTCATTATCCGACTCTTGCCGCGCACGCAGCAGCTCTTGCTGGTCATCGTACCAACGCGTCCAATAGTTCGGATCGTTATAGCTAGGTTCCATACCACTCTCCCGAGATGAGATGACTCTTCATAGCTGCCCCAGAGCCCACTTGGGTGCGCTGACCACAAAGACTCCAGCTTTAGAAAGCCGATTGCCGAGATCGGCAACCAGAACAAGAGGACAGTCGTCGCGCCCCGCTCCGAGTTCGGGCATTACTCACACCAGCCCCAGCCTTAGCTGCCGCAGACGAACTGGGCAGCAGGTGGCCGCGCGCCAAAGAACGACAGTCCCTTCATAAAAAGGCATGGATTCACGTCGCGGCTTGCACTCACAACAGCCGGAGACAGGGAAGGACAGATATTTGCCCGATCGGAAGGCAACAGCGTTGGCGCGCCCTGCACGAAAGCGCGGCATACGGCACATCGGGATTTGAACTTGCGGCCGCCCGGCTGCGGAAAGCGCCCCGATCTGATCTCGAACTGCACGTGCTGCCTCAGCTCCAATTGACCGCCGCCACATTCCGTACGAGCCGACTTCGATTCAGGCTCGCGCAGCAACAAACTCGCGCGCACCTTCTCGAGACATTGAAACCCCTGCTTGCGATCACGAAGCGTCTGAGACGATGACCACTCGTACGATTTAGACTGTACAACCTGACGCCACGTAGGCTTCAAGTCCTTTCTGGCGGCCGTCGTGGCGGGGCTGGTTGGGTTGCATCCGCGTTTCAGGATGTGATAAATCGCCTTCCATCTTGATGATCTGCGGCTAAGCGCGTCAAATGGGCATTGCGGCGCTGCTCAACGAAAACGAACGCCTGAAGGCGCCTTTGGCGCAAACGCAGGCAGCCTTGAGCGAGCATCAGGGGGCACTGGCGGCATCGGAGGAAGCGCGACGTCGGCTGGAGGTCATTTCTCGGGGAATTGAGACGCGAGAAGTTCGGCGCGAAGTCCGAGAAGCTGCGGCCAGATCAGTATCACTTGCCGCTGGAAGACGTGGAGATCGCGCAAGGCATCCTGGACGCGGCGCAGGAGAGAGCCGAGGCTGTGATCCAGGGCCGATCGCGGAGCATGCCGGAAGCGGCTGAACCAGACGCCGCATTTGACGCTGCACGCGCTGAAGGACGAACTGGCGGCGCGCGGGGTCAAGGTCTCGCACAACGCGGTCTGGCTGTTCCTGCGTCGCGAGGGGCTACGGTTCAAAGAACGCTGTTCGCTCTTGAACAGGGCCGTTCCGCCGGCGCCGCCGCTGGCGATCGTGGCAGGCCAGCCTCGATCCGCGACGCCTGGTCTTTATCGATGAGACATGGATCAAGACCAACATGGTTCCGCTGCGTGGATGGGCGCCCAAGGGCGCTCGCCTGCGCGGCTTCGCGCCGCATGGCCACTGGCGCACGATGACGTTCCTCGGTGCGCTGCGTTGCGACCGACTGACCGCGCCTTGCGTATTCGATGGGCCAATCAATGGCGAGTGCTTCCGCACCTATGTCGAACAGCTGCTCATTCCATGTCTCGGACCAGGCGACATCGTCATCATGGACAATCTCGGGAGCCACAAGTCCGCAGAGTTGCGCCGCATCATCAGGGCCGCAGGCGCAAGGCTGTGGTATCTGCCGCCCTACTCACCCGACCTCAACCTGATCGAGCAGGCCTTCGCCAAGATCAAGCACTGGATGCGCGCGGCCCAGGAACGCACCGTCGATGAGCTCTGGCGCCACATCGGCGGTCTCGTCAGCACAATCCAGGCAGGTGAATGCAGCAACTATTTCGCAAACGCTGGATACGCTTCAATCAAACTGTGAAACGCTCTAGCTAGTTTCTGTCGCGAAACGCCCGGATTTGGGGGCGCCGATCCAAGTTATGCCGATGGATTGGGCACAAAATGAAGGAGAGCAACGGGACCGGCAAGCTCGGGACAGATGATTTTTGAGTTGGTTTCAGGTATTGCGCGCCGGCTGTCAGCTTGAGATGCGCTGAGCCGTGGCCACTTTGAGTGACCGGGGCAGGCCTACGGGTCTATCAAGCAGCTTTTCGCCTGCGCGACGATCCTGCCATCAGCATTGCCGCAATCCTCATGAGATTGTTGGCGAGCACCGCGGCGCCGACCCACAGTTCGAAGCGGTCACGTCCCTCGGCGAGACAGCGCTTCATGCCGCGGCCTCGGAACAGCACGGAGATGCGTCCCTCGATGCCGGCGCGAAAGCGTTGACCATTCTTGAAGACCACGCTCTTTTCGTACGCCTCACGTCGTCCCGTCCTCTTGCCACCACGCTGAGGAATGCACACCACCTTCACGCCGGCGTGCTTGCACGAGGCAAGGTTCTGCTCGCTGAAGAAGCCACGATCCGAGCCATACAGCTGCGGGGCACGGCCAAAGGCCTGCCTGTGGCGCTGGAGGGAAGATGCCACATGAACCTCGTCGGGCGGATTGCCTTTCAGCACCTCGTATTGCGTGATCAGGCCCTCCGCGCTTTCGGCGAGGAAGACTTTGTGGCCGAACTCGACCGGCGTGCGCACCTTGCCGCGTTTGATCAGGTCGGTATGGGGCTCGAAGATGGAATAAATCTTCTCGTCGGTAGCTACCTGCTCACCAAAGAGCACACGATGACGTGCCTGATCGATGACACGATCTCCCAGCCCGCAGAAGTGCTCGATCTGACTGCGCAGTTCCTCGATGGCCATGTCGGCGAACATGTCCTTGCCGCGCATCGTGCGGGTCCTCTCGAGCCCCGCGCGTGCGTTTCCTACGACCTCCTCGGCAATGTCGACGAGCGCCCGGTATATCCGGGTCTGCTGCTCGTGACGCTGCCTCGTCGTCATGCGCTGGATCTCGTACATCCGGCGCCGCGCCGCGCGCGTGCGGTCGCAAAAGCCCTTGATTCTTCGCAATTCCAGCGCTTTGGCCAGACGGCGGACCAAGCGTGTGACGACGCGGACCACATCCCATAGCAACGTGTTGTCGGTCGGATGATGAATGTCGGTCTGCACCACCGTAGTGTCGACCCGCAGCTTCGTGCCATCCTCCAATCCGAGCTCGACCGCTGCCCGAACCACCAAATCGTTGACCGCTTTCAACGTTTGTGGGGTCAGACGGATGAAGCCACGCTGGAAGGCGTCGTGCTTCGGCACCGGCGCGCAGTAGAAGTCGGTGAACTGACGAAGCGTCAATCCATCTGCGATGCGTTCACGCAACTCGCGATAGTCCCAGTTCTTGAGCCGCATCAGAACCAGCGAGCGCAGAACCTGTGTCGCCGTCAATCCGTGACGACCGCTATCTGGCTGCTTCAGGCCACGCACCAGATCCCGCCGGACACGCTCGATGACGTCCCGCTGGTCGTCGAGAAAGCCAGATATCGCCTCCAGCAGCGGCTCCAGGCGAATGCCCTGATCACGTTGCCGCATCAGCTCCCAATCGGCAAAGCTGATCTGTCGCGCTGTCGCTCTCACACCGCTCGGCTCTTCTTGCTTTTGGATGCTTCGGCGCGCTGTCGCTTCAGCGCTTTGATGTATCGCGGTGCCGCCTGGTGCAGCAGATCCTGCAGAGCGCGCCCGTTGTCCAGGTTGCGCTGAACCTCCGGCACAAGCTCTTCCGGCACGTAGACGGCAACGCGACGCTCGTTCGCGCGACCGTAGAGCACATAACTTTGATGCTGTTCGCCAGACTGGCACGCAGGGCAGTTCTTGCGGATGCACCGGCTACGACGCAGGCTCAGCGAACCCAGAAGCGCAGGCCAGAGATTCGTCGATTCGCTTCGCAGCCAGCGCGCGACATCCGAAGGCGATTCCGAATCAACATGCTTCATATGAAGAATGTGATACCATGCACATGTACGCCGCAAGAAAAAACGTGCTCGAAAATCGCGAAATAACCCCATTTTAAAGGGCGAAATGTCTTTCGCGACAGAAACTAGCTAGAGTCTCTCCACGTGGCCGCGCTGCTCGTCTTGTACGTGGCGCAGCAACTTGTCGCCAGATTTCCAAGCTTTGACATTCTGCGCTTTCCACCGCAGGGCCGGACTGGCTTCTATCGAGGCGCGCACGTTTGCTGGCACCTCCAGAGAAGACGCGGCGATCTCACCCCGGTCCAGCACGGCATCCAAAAATGCGCCCTCCCCTGCTGTGAACTTAAACAGCGGCGCGAGCTTCTCCCGGCATTCGGTCGTGACGCTCTCGATCCAAGCTGCTGGGCCGCCAAAGCTGTCGAAATACCGATCGTGCAGGCACATGGTCAGCTTGCCGGTAATGTCGCCGACCTCGCATCCGATCTCCTCGTGCGAGGCTGTGCGCCAGTCGAAGCTCTTGGCGCTCGCACCGATCATCAAGGTGGCCGCCTTGATCTTCGCCCAGTCGAGAGACGGCATGGCGATGATCCGGTGGGCGTCGAACAGATCGCGCGCGGTGCGCCGCGTGATCAGCGCGACCATCTTGCCGGCGACGATCTCGTGGATATCGAGGACCGGAACATTCGTGGCCTGGTAGGATCCGATTGCCACCGATGGCATGCGATCCACGCCGTAGAGCGGGCCGCGGTAGAGATAATTGATATCGATCTCGATGGTCCCCGCGCCGCCCAGCGCAGAGGCGTAGCGATAAATCCATTTGCCGCCAGCGTGCTCGGACGGCTCACGCCGCGCGACGTACCCTTTCGATTCCATCAAGCGCTCGATCCGGTCTTCCAATCCCGGGCGGTCGGCGTCCATCTGTTCCTTGTCGACCGCGCCGACATAGTTGACGTCGATATCGACAGAGAGGCGGTCCAGATCGGAATGAAAGACGTTGAGTGCCGTGCCGCCCTTCAAGGCGACGCGCGGCCCGATCAGCGTGTCGGCGCCGAAGGCATCGAGAATGTCGATCAGCCGGATCACACGCTCCAGCGTCGCGGGCTGGAGCTGCCGCTCGGCCGCGATGTCCTGAAGCGTTTCTCGCGACGCGACCATCAAACGCCTTCAAAGGCGGCGTCGACCGCCTGCGCTGGGAGAAGCACGCGCCATGGCTCGACGAGCACCGCATGACCGGGTTCCGCACCCAGCGCATAATGCTTTGATCGTGGAAGCCGTGTTCGCAGGCGCGCCAGGACATCGTCGGAGACGCCGAGCGCGGCGCGCCGCTTCTCGAGCCACCAGCCGGAAACCGAGGCGAGCGACCGATTATCCAGCAGCTCGACATAGTCGGCGACCTTCGCCGGATCGAGATAGCGCACCAGATCCAGCGACTTCAGAACTTCCTCGCCGCCGCCCGCGAGTTCTGGCCGATGTAGGACATCGACGACCGTGCGTTCGACCGCCGTCACACGGACCGTCACTCCCTGCCGGTCCATAGTCGCGGTCAGGTAGTTGGCCTTGCCTGTCGCCGCCAACGCCTTCGCCGGCGTGACGAAGCGGCAAGCACCAAATGGCAGGTCCACGCGTTCGGTCCGTCCGGCGCTGATAAGCTGAACCTCGTTGAACTCGGAATAGGCTATGCCGTGCAGCTCAAGGGCTGAGTGAAATCCCAGGACCCCATCGGGACGCAGCTTGCTCGCCGCGGCGAAGCGGTCGATCACCATCCGCTCCGCCGCCATGTGGGCCGGCACTGCGGCAAACACCTCGCGACTGACCCGCTTAATGTTGCCAGCGCGCAGGTGATGCCTAAGCAGGCTGGTGACATTGGCCGCGCTCGCCGGATGGCCGAAGGCCGCCGCGAACTCAGCCCGGGTGAAGACCGGATGAGCCGACAGGAAGCTGGCCGTTTTGTGCTGGCGGGGTTGCATAAGTCTTCAATTCTGCGCCAAGGCAGGTAACAAATAGCCAGTCTGACGCAAATTTTGTCAACAAATCTTCCTGAGAAAAGGGGCCGATCGGCCGTCCCTTTGATGGCGAAAACGCGCCGTATGGGCTAAAAATTACCCCTTCCGGCGCACTTCTAGAACAAACCGCCCCGCGAAAGGACCGCATCAGACGAATTAAGCGGTTTGCTTAGACGGATCTCCAATGTCAGATAATTCTCAATAAATGTTGACATTGTTAGATTTTGTTACTATTTTGCCGACATGGGAGGCGGCCATGAGCAATGGACCCATTCAGAAATGCGGAGTTGCCCAGCAGCTGGAAGCGTTATGGCCAAGACCTGGTCAGCGACGCCACGAGCCGTGAGGAGCGAACGACGCAGGCGTGCCACAGCATGATCGGTGACGTGGACATGAAGACGTTCAGTCCCCTTTTCGATGAACTCAAAGCTCATGCCGACCGCCCCCAAATGGACTTAGACCCGGTCACGGCGGTCGAAACGATTTTCGAGTCTCATCCAACGTCGCCACTGGCGGATACCCTGCAAAGACATCTGATTGCGAATCTCCGGGATCAACTCCCTCCCGAGAAGGCGCTCGATCAGGCGCTCGACAGCACGACAAAAGAATGGATCGGCACCATCAAAAACCGGCTCGACGAAGAATGCATTCGTGCCCGCGATCTCGGCGACATGAGCCGCGAAGATTACCAGAAGGGAATCGAGCGGAACCGCGAGACGTTCGCTGCCATCAAGCCCAGCGAACTCTGCGACGCCTTGGCCACCGGCAACAAGCGCGCGTTCAGGCAGGCGGTTGAGAAGAAAGCCGGCGTAGATGAGGGGCCCGAAGAGTGAGCGCCAATCCGAAATACTCACCGATGCAAGAAAAGCGCTTGATCGTTATCGAGAAGGGACAGAAGCGCAGCCGCCGCACCCTCCCGAAGGGTGCTGTGATCGCGGAGGTCGGCCGTCACATTTACTTTAATCCGGCGGTTCTGGATAGCTTTGACGTAAAGGGCTTCGAGCCGCTGCACTACGATATGCTTGTTCTCTGCGCCGCCATCGAGTTCGCTGACCGGCGTTGGAAGCGTCCGTTGGGCTGGCGCCGAACCTTCGATGTGGCGATCCCAGTCATCGACCTTAAGGCCTGGCAGAAGCCGGAGGTTCTGAAGGCCCTGCACGGCGTCTTGAACCACCTGACCGGCGACGCATGGCGATTGACCTTTGTCCAGGCAAAGAACCTCTCGCCGATCGGCACGCGGCAGATGCCGTTGGACTTCGGCAAGGCCAAGACCTTCGCCGTCGCTTACAGCGATGGTTTGGATTCGCGTGCCGTCTCCGCTCTGAGCGGGAGCGAGGCTGAGGCACTGTGTATCCGGGTCGCGGGCAATCGCCAGCGGCGCAAAAACGGGGATAGTTATTTCACGCAGATTCCCTTCAAGGTGAAGGGATATCGCGGGAACGAAAGCAGCTTCCGCTCGCGGGGATTTCAGTTTGCGGCGGTGACGGCGATTGCTGCACAGCTCTCAAACGTGACGCGCGTCATTGTTCCGGAGAGCGGCCAGGGCGCGCTTGGGCCGGTACTTCTCCCGCTGCACAACATCTACGCCGACTATCGCAACCATCCGACGTTCTTTCGGAAGATGGAGCGCTTCATCAAGGCAGTGCTGGGCTACCGAGTGCGGTTTGAGCAGCCACGCCTCTGGTCGACGAAAGGTCAGACGTTGCGCGCGTTTCTGGACATGATCGGAAAGTCCGAACAGCATCTGACGAGTACCCATTCCTGTTGGCAAGCGCGCCGGGTCGTCAATGTAGGCGGTAGGACGGTAGGAAGCAGTGTGGCCTGTGCGCGGCTTGCTTGCTGAGACGCCTCAGCCTGCATGCCGCTGGCGTTAACGAGGCGCCTGGTACGTATATCGTGTCCGACCTTGCCGCTTCTGACGCGGCCGATGCCTTGTCGGTCATACCCCAAAAGGCTGATCGGGACATCATGGTCGAATACGGAAGCGTCGGTGCGCGTCACCTGCAGCATCTCGCGGACATGAGCGGCTTGCCTGACGAGAACATTCGCGTTCACGCCTCGCAAATCTCAGCTGCGATAGCGGAAAACTACGAAGACACTCTGAAGAAACTGAGGACGATGTTGGTAACTCATGCCGAGGAATGGCGGGCATTTTTGTCCGCGCAAGGAGATCAAAGCTTTTTGAAAAGCTGGATGGATGGAGGGCGCAATGGCTGATCTGAATGAGCTGAGCGCACAGGAAATAGGACGCCGCCTGCGGATAGCACGGGAGAACGCAGACGTCCGCCAGGATGACGCGGCCCAGGTCATCGGCATGTCCCGCCCCACCCTTGTATCCATCGAGAAGGGCGTGCGCCGTGTGCGCATCCAGGAAATCCAGACGCTCGCGCGCCACTACGGCGTATCGGTCAACGCCCTCCTCCGCCGCGAGGCAGTGCATACCGATCTGATGCCTCGGTTCCGCAAGTTGCGGGAGACGGAGGACGCGCACACCACTGAAGCCGTTCAGCTATTCAACGACCTGATTAAAGCGGACGTTGAAATGGAGAATATCCTCGGCATCCAGCGACGTCGAAATTACCCCCCGGAACACGGTATAAACGAGGGCGACGTTGCGGCCCTCGCAGAAAAGCATGCCAAGGAATTGCGCGACTGGCTGGGTCTCGGTCCGGGGCCGATCGCCGACATCTTCTCGGTCATCGAACTGGGTCTTGGCATCCGATTGTATCAGCGTCGTCTCTCATCCAGTTCAAAGGTTGCTGGCCTCTTCACCTACGATGAAAGTGTCGGCGCCTGCATACTTCTAAACGCCAACCACCCATTGCCGCGGCGCATCCAGTCCGCGGCGCATGAGGTCGGCCACTTCTATGGTACCCGTCGGATTCCCGAAGTGCTCGAAGACGATGAGAAGTTCCTCTCACGCGATGAACGCTATGCCAACGTCTTTGGCCGTGCATTCCTGACGCCAGCCGAGAGCTTCTCGGAAAGCTTCCGCCAACTGAAGGAGATCACCGGCAAAACGACCCGGCGCCTGATCATTCTCCTCGCCCAGCAATATAATATCTCGCGCCAAGCCTGCGGGCTGCGGCTCGAGGAATTGGGCCTTGCCAAGAAAGGCACTTGGGCATGGTTCGAAAACAACGGCGGCATCACCGATGACAATGTCCGAGAGGTCCTCGGCGAAATGGCCGATCGCCGCGATCCCGCAAAGAGCGACGCGGACCGACCCATCTCCCACCGCCTGAGCCTGATGGCGCATGCCGCCTGGAAGCGCGAGCTCATGTCGGAAGGACAATTGGCGGAGCTGCTGAAGGTGGGCCGAGTGGAGCTTCGCGGCGTTATCGACCAGATCGAGCTTGAGGAAAGAGACACGGATGAGTTGCACAAGCTCCCTGATTGATATCGCGGATCCGCTGATTCTCGACACAAGTGTTCTGATCAACCTTCACGCTTGCAAATATGGCGAGCGCATCCTCGCGTCCATTCCCAATGATGTCGTCGTGTCCGAGATCGTGGCTGGAGAGCTGGAGCACGAGACGAGCCGGCAGAACGGCGAGCACCGCTTTCTGTTTGATCTCGTGACGCGTGGAATCGTAACGCTCGCCACTATGACCGACGCCGAGTACGAGATTTTTCATGAACTCACGTCTACCTCGCCCTCCCTTGACGACGGCGAAGCTGCAACGATCGCCATCGCGGCAGCAAGATTTTTCCTGCCGGTTATCGATGAACGGCGCGGACGAAGCCGCGCCAGCGCGCTATTGAAAACGCGAAATCCAGGCTGGTCGTTAGACATCTTACGTCATCCAACGGCCATCGCGGTCCTCGGCGACCAACCTGTCATCGAAGCGATGTATCTCGCTCTTCGCGACGGGCGCATGCGAATTCCATTAGAAAGAGTGGAAGGCGTTATCGCACTTATAGGGATGGAGCGTTCACGCGATTGCACTTGCCTCCCTGGGTATCGAGAGCGAATTTTCGACGAGCGCTCTGGGGCCGCCGCTGTAAATTCTGCCGACAGCGCGAAGCTCCCGAATCTAAAGTGAACGGCGAACTCTGACTTGACGATGTCGCAAGAGAACGCCAACGCATTGATTTCATTGGGTCGCGGGAGCGTTAAAGCGTGAACGAAACGCAGGTTTACCTGTGCTCTTCCATAGCGAGCCTCAGAGCCTTCGGGATGCGCTGCGCTTTTCCGCCCGAGATAAACGCGACCCGTACGCGCGCCGAGACCAACAGATCGTTCCCGCGCCTGCACTCCTGCAGCAAGCCAATCGACGCGCCTCTCACCTCTTGCGGGACCGTGACAATGTCAAGGAGGTCGTCCAAGACTGCCGGTTTTAGAAAGTCGATCGTCATCGAACGGACAACGAAGGCGGAAGCCCGGGGCGTCGTTCCGCGTTTCCTCGAGCAGCGCTTGCTGATTGGTGCCGAGCAGGCGCAAGTAATTCGTTCTGCCGCGCTCCATGAAACGCAGAAAATTCGCGTGATAGACAATCTGGCCGGCATCGGTATCTTCAAAGTAGACACGCACCTACATGTAGTGCCGTCCGTCTCGAATTTCGCCGTCAAGAGAGACTGTCACAGCGCGGTTCCCCTTATTGCGCGTACAGGGACCAATTGTCTTGCACAGAGGCGGTTTTTTGAGCAAGCGCTAAAATCCTGCGCTTGCCGGAAGCTGAACCGGTCGCCCGAATACGGCAGGCACCGCGCTGCAGACATCGAGGCCGAAGCTGCGGAGGTTTTCCGGACGTTGGTCAATCAGGTGACACTCGTGCTCGAGACGGAAGAACTCGCGATTGCGCTACGCGGCGACCTCGCTGCGATCCTGCGGTTTGCGGCGGGCAAGAAGAACCCCCGGCTTCCCTTCGGAGGCTGGGACTCTATTTGCAATCGCAAGCATCGGTGGTTGCGGGGATAGGATTTGAACCTATGACCCGGCGACCAGGCCCGGTCGATTATCGCCGATGAGCTTTCAGCTCCTCTTATTCCTGCGACGTGCGCCGGCGCTTCGACTCACTTCCCTGCCGCGAAGGGTAGCCGTGCGCCCGCGATGTCGGCCTGCCGGCCTGCCGCTCAGATGATGAAGTCGGATGATTGATCGCGGAGCCGGAGGTCTCAGTTCCCTTCGCTACGCTGAAAGCGGCTTGTCCGCATTTAGGATGGCACGGCAGAGCTGAAACCACTGAGACGACCAGCTCGCTTGTTTTCCGGTTCCCCAAGATCTCGGGAACCCTAAGGGGAGCGCCAAAAAAGCAGATTTTGTTATGGTTTTTATAAGAAACCCTAATTATAAATACCAAAGCAGGCTCCAAACTAGGCTTTGCCATGAAGCGCAGCGATCTCAGCCACACAATCCGGGGGACCCTGAAACGGCTGCCGCACCCGTATGAGGCGCACTACGGTATCATCCCACCACCTCCCCCGGAGCACGGGGTCTCAGTTATCCAAGCGATGAAGGCCTTGGACAATGCCCAGGGCGCGCTCGGGAAAATAGACGCAATCGCGACTCAGATGAAGGACCCCTACATTGTCAGCCGAATCCTGACCCGACGGGAGGCGGTCAGTTCGTCCTCGATCGAGGGCACCCAAAGTACGCTCGATGAACTCCTTTCGGTCGAGGAGACCGGCGGCGACGACGCAAAGGATGCCGCGCGCCAGGTCCGCAACTACGCTGTGGCTCTTGACGATTTCATCCCATTGGCGGCGAAGGACGGATATGGCGTCTTCACGATCGATCTCCTGAAGAGTCTCCATCGCGCCGTCATGAAAGATGATCCCGATTACCAGGACGTTCCGGGCGAACTCCGCACGCGCGTGGTGTGGATCGGAGGGGGCGGCAACATCGCCTATTCAAGCCTAAATCCGCCGCCACCCGATGAGGTGCCGGCTTGCCTCGCTCAGACAGTCGACTACCTCCGCAACGAGGGAATGCAGCAGATGACCCAGGGTTTCATTACGCGAATGGCCATCGCGCATGCCCATTTCGAGGCGGTCCACCCGTTCCGCGATGGCAACGGCCGCGTCGGTCGTCTTCTTCTTCCACTGATGATGGCTGCCGAGAAGCACGTCCCCCTTTATCTATCTCCATACATTGAGGCGAAGAAGGGCGCGTACTACGCTTCCTTGAAGGA
Source organism: Bradyrhizobium sp. sBnM-33 (assembly GCF_032917945.1). Lineage (NCBI taxonomy): Bacteria > Pseudomonadati > Pseudomonadota > Alphaproteobacteria > Hyphomicrobiales > Nitrobacteraceae > Bradyrhizobium > Bradyrhizobium sp. sBnM-33. The sequence continues at coordinate 2,445,144 of NZ_CP136624.1, read as the reverse complement.
TGCGCAGCAGCGCCTCGACTGGCAGCCTATCATAATCTTTATGGCAGAGGCCGTGACCGGCACCGTCGAAGAGCTCATGAAAACGGGCTCGGCTCTGTCCGAACTGTCAGAACTGTGGAGGAGCCGTCGCAAATTCCGAAAGGGATCGGCGGCCGCGCGCGCGCTCGACGAGCTTCCCCATTACCCGGTCCTAACCGCCAAACGGCTCGGAGAACTCCTCGAGATCAGCCCGCCGCAAGCGCACCAGGCTATCGCACAGTTGGAGGAGGCTGGCATTCTCGCCGAACGGACGGGCTACTCGCGCAATCGCGTCTACGCCGCGAATGATGCGCTGAACATCATCAACCGTCCTTTCGGTGAACAACCGATCCTTCCCGATGAATCGGAGCCTGACGACGCCGCGAAGGCGAGCCCGAAGTGGCCGTGATGGATAATGACCATGCGCGGCCGTTAGCGTGAACCCGATTAAACGGAAAGCCGCGATGCTAATAGTCGCGCTTGCCGTGATCGAAGCTGATCTGTAACCGCACCCTGCGACAGGCTGAACCTCCTCCGAATTGATGGACACCTGTAGTAGGCTCGATGAGTCAGGAGGTGTCGGATGGAAGGACGTCAACGTCGGTCGTTTACGGACGATTACAAGCGGCAAGCGGTCGATCTGGTGGCTTCGAGCGGCCGCTCGATCGGATCGGTCGCCAAGGAACTTGGCCTGCCCGATTCCGTGTTGCGGCGTTGGGTGGAACGACGTGGGGGTGGGCGGGAGCCGACGGCGGCGGCGCGGCGCCCCACAACGCAGGCGACGCTGCCGTCGGCGGACCACGCGGCGGAGATCGCGCGTCTGCAGCGAGAGAACGAGCGACTGCGTATGGAGCGCGACATTTTAAAAAACTGTCCAGCACCGTGGCGCGCCTGTGCGGCGTAGAAACAGCCTTGTGCTATCCTCTGTGGCTGGAGGGTAGCGGCCGTTCGATTATTGGAGGCACAATCCCCGTTAAAAAACATGGTCCATGGGTGCATGCGAACTTGAGAGTGGTGACGTCGCCTTGGCGGCGATCCCGATTAGGAAGATGACGATTGGCATAGCCCAGACCCTCCTGCTGGTCATTGAATGGAGGATTGCCATGCCCAAGAGGACGACCGGCGACCGCCCGGAACTGAAGCCGGTCAACGTCGCGGCCGCCGCCATCGACATCGGATCAAAGATGCACATGGCTGCGGTTAATCCCGCTTCCACCGACGTGCCTGTGCGCTCCTTCGGCACATTTACGCGAGACCTGCATGATCTGGCGGACTGGTTCAAAGCCTGCGGCGTGAAGAGCGTCGCGATGGAATCCACTGGGGTCTATTGGATCCCCGTCTACGAGATCCTGGAGCAGCGTGCGGGTTTGATGTGATTTTGGTCAATGCGCGGTACGCCAAGAACGTGCCCGGGCGCAAGACCGATGTCAGCGATGCCGCGTGGTTACGCGAGCTTCATTCCTATGGCCTGTTACGTGGCAGCTTCCGACCTGATGCCGAGATTGCAACTCTGCGCGCGTATCTGCGCCAACGGGAGCGGCTGGTGGAATATGCCGCGGCCCATTTCCAGCATTTGCAGAAGGCCCTGATGGAGATGAATCTGCAACTCCATCATGTGGTCTCCGATATCACGGGCGCGACCGGCATGCGGATTATCCGAGCCATTGTTGCAGGCGAGCGGAATCCTGACGTCTTGGCAACCTATCGGGACGTGCGATACCATTCATCCATCGAGACGATCGGGGCGGCACTTGTGGGCAACGACCGGCACGAACATGTCTTCGCGCTGACCCAATCGCTGGAACTCTACGACGTCTACCAGGCGAAGATGCTCGACTGCGACCGCAAGCTCGAGGTCCTGATCGCGGCCCTAAACAATAGAGGCGAAAGACCGGCCGGAAAGCTATCTAAGCCACGCATCAAGACCAAGCAGGTCAACACGCCTACCTTCGATGTCAGGACCGCGCTGTACGGTGTGCTCGGCATCGATCTGACTGAGATTCATGGGTTGGGCCCATCGCTGGCATTGAAGCTCATCGGTGAGTGCGGCACAGATCTGCAGGCATGGCCGAGCGCAAAGCACTTCACTTCCTGGCTGTGCCTTGCACCAGGCAACAAAATCTCCGGCGGTAAGGTGTTGTCCTCGCGCACACGGAGATCTTCCAGTCGGGCAGCAGCACTGTTGCGGTTGGCAGCCACAACCGTCGGGCGGAGCGATACGGCGCTCGGAGCATTCTATCGGCGGCTAGCCTCGCGCGCGGGCAAGTCGAAGGCCGTGACGGCGACCGCCCGCAAGATTGCGGTTCTGTTCTACAACGCACTCCGGCATGGCATGAGCTACAAGGATCCGGGGGCCGACTATTATGAAGAACAATATCGCAGCCGTGTCCTTGCCAACCTTCAGCGCCGGGCCAAATCGCTGGGCTTCGTGTTGCAGGCCATTTCGGGGGACACCAATCCGGCTGTTTCTTAGGAAGTCGATCGCGATCTTTGCTGGGGGACCGAAATGAGATTCCGCTTCATCGAAGATCGCCGCGCCGACTACCCGGTGACGATCCTGTGCGACGTGCTTGGGGTCTCGCCGGCCGGCTATTATGCTTGGCGCTCGCGCCCGGAGAGCCGGCGATCTGCCGCCAACCGCGAACTCGTCGACGACATCAAGCGGGTCCATCACGAAACCCGTGGACGCTATGGCAGCTCGCGTATCCATATCGAGCTGAAGGCTCAGGGCCGTGGGGTGAGCCGCGGCCGCATCGAGCGGCTGATGCGCCGTCACGGCGTTCGGGCTATCATGGCGCAGCCGCGTCGGGTGCGGACCACCGACAGTCGCCACGACTTTCCGATCGCCCCGAACCTGCTCGAGCGGAACTTCACCGCCGCCGCGCCGAACCGGATCTGGCTCGCCGACATCACCTATATCGAGACCGATCAGGGCTGGCTCTATCTGGCCACCGTCATGGATCTCTACAGCCGCAGGATCGTCGGCTGGGCAATGGAAGATCATTTGCGTGCCGAACTGCCACTCACGGCGTTGCGGATGGCCATCTCGGCGCAGCGGCCTGGCGCCGGCCTGATCCACCATTCCGATCGCGGTGTTCAAGGCGGATTCAAGCGGTCGTCGCAACACTCTGGAGTTGGAGGTTGCGATGAGCATTCGAAAGCGGCGATCGGCACGGTCTGGACGAGCGCCATTACCATCGTCAGGGCGACCGCCTGTGGCTGGACGGGATGAACAGAGAAGTTTCTGGCGAGCTATTGCCGCAGGGCAAAGCAGCGAAGATGCTGCGCTGGAAGCCGGGGTGGCACAGCCTGTAGGAACCAGATGGTTTCGAAAGGCGGGCGGCATGCCACAGCGATGTTCAAGTCCTCAGCAAAGGCGTTCTCCGGGCGATACTTGTCATTGGTGGAGCGCGAAGAGATTGCGCTTCTCAAGGTGCAGGGCCATTCCATCCGGGAGATTGGGCGTCGTCTCGGTCGATCCGCCTCGACAATCTCGCGAGAACTGCGGCGCAATGCAGCCACCTGCAGCGGCGGGTTGGAGTATCGGGCGACGACTGCCCAGTGGCATGCGGATCGATCCGCCCGTCGGCCTAAACCAACCAAGCTTGCGCTCAACACAACCTTGCACACTATGTGGAGGAGAGACTTGCCAGCGCCGTCGTGGCCCCGAGCGGCGCTCCCGTTCCTGGTCCCGCGGTTCCGTGGAAGGGTCGCCGGCATGGCCCGCGAAAGGATCGACGATGGGCCAGGGCTTGGAGCCCGGAGCAGATTGCCCGACGCTTGCCGATCGACTTCCCGGACGACAAGACGATGCGTATCAGTCACGAAGCCATCTATCAGTCCCTCTTCGTTCAGGGCCGGGGAGTACTGCGCCGCGAACTGACGGCCTGCTTGAGAACAGGACGCGTGTTACGGGTGCCCAGGGCGCGCGTGCGCAGGCGAGGGAAAGGCTTTGTCTCGCCGGAGATCATGATCAGCCAACGCCCCGCCGAAGCAGCCGATCGAGCGGTACCGGGACATTGGGAGGGAGATCTCATCCTCGGTCTTGGCAGCTCGGCGATCGGCACGCTGGTCGAACGCACGACGCGTTTCACGATGCTATTGCATCTTCCCCGGCTCGCGGGGCATGGCGAAGCTCCGCGCACGAAGAACGGCCCTGCGCTCGCGGGACACGGGGCCGAAGCCGTGCGGGACGCGATTACGCGCACCATCATCACCTTGCCCCAAGAACTGCGTCGTTCGCTGACTTGGGATCAGGGAGCCGAAATGGCTCAGCATGATCGTCTCAAGATCGATGCGGGTGGCCAAGTCTACTTCTGCGACCCGCAAAGCCCATGGCAGCGTGGCACAAACGAGAACACCAATGGGCTGTTACGTCAGTACTTCCCGAAAGGCACAGATCTGAGCATCCACAGCGCTGACGAAATCGCCGCCGTGGCAGCGGCCCTCAATGCTCGACCAAGAAAGACTCTGGGCTGGCAAACGCCGGCAGAAGCGCTTGACGAGTTGCTGCCATGAGCAAACATAGTCGGTGTTGCGACGACCGCTTGAATCCGCCCAGCATACGAAGATTGTTGTGAAGTACATGCTGGACTTCTTCCAGAGGCGCTCCCCAGATTTCGGCTATTCTGCGTTCGGCGTCGTTTACCTGCCACGGCAGCAAGGGAACCCCATCGGTCTGAGCAAAGGGGCCACCTGTGCTGTTCTCTACAAACAGCAACATCAAATACGCCCTTACTTCCTGTGTCCCCAGGGGCGGAACGCGAATAGGAACTTGGATGAGCTTATCGAAGTAACTTGTCACCAAGCCTTCATCGACGATCCCATCGAAGTGACGGCGGACAGCGTGACGTATGACAGAGTCATCGGCGGCAATGACAAACGCCGTGTTTTCCAGGAACAAGAAAAGGCGAACGGCCTCCAACGTTGATATCGTCGTTTGCGGAAGGCAGCGGTCCAAATCATCAATCAGCACAATAAGCTTCGTGCCCATTACTTCGAGGGTTTCCTCGCACGATTTGCGGATCGCATGAGTTTCTTTAGGCGGCGAGGACTCGGTGCGTGGCTTGATCAGGCCCGATGCCTTGCTGGCGGCATCGGTTACTGTGCCTTCGGCCTTAGCGATGTCGTCAGCGCCAGCATTTCCGGTCGCAATTTTTTTCCCGAGTTCGATGGCTTCATTAAGTATTCCTGTCGGCGGTAGGCGGAGCGAACGCGCTAAGGCCGATCCTGCGCCAAGTTTCACGGCGCGAAACCAATTCACGCGTTGCAGCAGCTCTTTGGCTTTTTCGAGCCCGGTCCTGCGCTGTTCGGCTTCTTTTGCGAGCGCTGTCGCGATAACTTCCATCAATGCCGCGCGCGCGTCGTCGTATCCTGCGCGTACCGAGCGATCGCGACCGGGCGTTCCGATTGATCACGACCGGCTGTACCGATTGATTGCGACCAGGCGTTCCGATTGATCGCGACCACCCATTCCGGGCGATCGCGACCAGCCTGTGGACGGGTGTGACGGGCGCCGTTGGGTGATCTGCGAATCGGCATGGTCTCGCTCCTTTCCACGAGGAGCGGGGGCAAATGCCAGGACCGAGATTACCTATGCGCAAAATTCGCGACGTGCTGCGGCTGTCCGCCGCCGGCATGTCCAAACGCAAGATCGCTGCCAGCCTGGGGATGAGTGCAACGGCCGCCGGGGAGTGCATCCAGCGGGCACGCCGCGCCGGCCTCACCTGGCCGGTACCGGAAGGCCTGACGGACGAGGCGCTGGAGGCCCGACTCTACCGACCTCCAACGGTCGGCGCAAAGCGTCGACCGCAGCCAGACTGGGCGGCGGTCCACCGTGAGCTTCGCCGGCCAGGGGTGACGCTGCAGCTATTGTGGGAGGAGCATCGCGCGGCCTACCCGGATGGTTACGGGTACAGCCGCTACTGTGAGCTCTATGGCGCCTGGGCGGCGCGGCTGTCGCCGACTATGCGACAGAGCCACGTCGCTGGCGAGCGCATGTTCGTTGATTACGCCGGCACGACGCTTGAGGTGATGGATGGTTCGACCGGCGAGGTACTGACAGCCCAGCTGTTCGTCGCCTCGCTCGGCGCGACGAACTACACATATGCGGAGGCCACCTGGACGCAGGGCCTGTCCGACTGGATCGGCTCGCACACGCGCGCCTTTGCGTTCATCGGCGGGGTTCCGGCAGTGGTGGTGTCCGACAATCTGCGCTCGGGCGTCACCAAGGCTTGCTTCTATGAGCCGACGGTCAACCGCACCTATGCCGAGATGGCGGCTCACTACAACACCGCCATTGTTCCGGCGCGGCCGTATCGCGCCCGCGACAAAGCTAAGGTAGAAGTTGCGGTCCAAAATTGCGACTCGATTTATCGTCGCGAAGCTGCGCAACCGGCAGTTCTTCTCGCTCTGCGCATTGAACGTGGCCATCGCCGAGCTTGTCGCACAACTCAACAACCGCGTGTCGCGCCATCTCGGTGCAAGCCGCCGCGCGTTGTTCGACGAGATCGAGCGCGCGGCGCTCAAACCGCTGCCGGCCGAGCCCTACGTCTTTGCCGAATGGAAGGAATGCAGGGTCGCGCTCGACTACCACGTCGAGATCGAGAAGCACTACTACTCGGTGCCGCACCAATTGCTGCGCGAGAAGGTTTGGGCGCGCATCACGGCGCGCACGATTGAAGTCTTCCACTGCGGCAAACGCGTTGCCGCCCATGTGCGCTCTTCCTCCGACCGCAAGCATACGACGGTGCGCGAGCACATGCCGTCGAGCCACCGGCGCTATGCCGACTGGACGCCAGAGCGCCTCCGGCGAAGCGCCGCCGAGATCGGCCGCCGCACGTCGGCACTGATCGCGACTATCCTGCGGGAGCGCACGCATCCCGAGCAAGGCTTCCGCGCCTGTGTCGGCATCCTGCGGCTTGCCAAGACATATGGCCGCGAGAGGCTCGAGGCTGCGTGCGGCCGCGCGCTCGAGATCGGCGCGCGCTCCTACAGTTCGGTCAACTCGATCCTCAAGAACAATCTCGATCGCCAGCAGCCCGCAACGCCCACGGACGGGCCAGCGATAGCGCACGACAACATCCGTGGCCCGACCTACTTCCATTGAGGAGATGACGACTGATGCTCTCACATCCCACTCTAGACCAGCTCAGAGCGCTCAAGCTCGACGGCATGGCGCAAGCCTTCACCGAGCTCGAGGTGCAAGAGGAGGCTCGCAATCTCGCGCACGCCGAATGGCTGGCTCTGCTGCTCGACCGCGAGGTCGCCTATCGCAGCACCCGTCGCTTCCAGGCCCGACTGCGCGCCGCCCGGCTGCGGCACAGCCAAGCCGCGGTCGAGGACGTCGACTACCGCACGCCACGCCGGCTCGACAAGGCGCTGTTCCAACAGTTGGCCACCTGCCGCTGGATCGCCGAGCACCGCGGCCTGCTGGTCACCGGCCCGTGCGGAATCGGGCAAGTCGTGGTTAGCCTGCGCGCTCGCGCAAAAGGCTTGCCGCGACGGCTACACGGTCCACTACACGCGCGTGCCGCGTCTGTTCGCTGATCTCGATCTCGCTCATGGCGACGGCCGCTTCCCGCGACTGTTCCGGATGCTGGTCAAGGTCGATTTGCTTGTATTGGACGATTGGGGACCCGACCGCCTCTCAGCCAGTCAGCGGCGCGATCTCATGGAGATCGTCGAGGACCGTCATGGCCGCGGCTCCATCCTCATCACCAGCCAACTCCCTGTGGCAACTTGGCACGAGGTTATTGGCGAGCCCACCGTCGGCGACGCCGTGCTGGATCGTATTGTCCACAACGCTTATCGGATCGAGCTCGACGGCCCGTCTATGCGCAAGCTCAAAGCCGACGAGGAACGGCTGGCGCCGGCCGCGGCCACACCGCCAGCCAACGGCAAGCCGCCCACGGGAGCAAAAATATGAAGCGCATCGCCAGCCCACCGGCCGCCCCCGTGGGTCAACAGGGACCTCCCGCGCGCGCTGCTGCGTCAGCCGCGGGGGCACTCCGCAGCGCGCGCGGGTCCCTCCTGTCGACTACGGGGACGGCCTCCACCGCGCTTGACGTCGAGCCAAAACACTGAGATCAGAAAATGCACCTGACGGCACCATCACACTGGTCGCGATCGATCGGAATGGGTGGTCACAATCCGTCGTAGCGGGTGGTCGCGATCGTCGGAATACGCACGTATCCTTGATAAAGCCAAGCGTTGAACTCAACAAAAATGAAATCTGACCGCTTGCCCTCGGCGCGCTGTTCGAGCCCAGCGCGAACGAGTCTGATCATTGAGGACTTGCCAGCGCCCCACGCACCAGAAACTCCAATGGAGATCGGTTTGCCCTTAGCCTGAACGATGATTTCAACAACCGTGTCAGAGACGCCGGTAAAATTTAGAAAGTCGCGGTTAGTGTCGTTCCCACATCCGTGCTGTCGATATGAATTAGGCCGCATGAAGCCGCACCGGCGAACGGAGTCTCCAAGTTTTTGTTTGACGCCCCAATTGAGCTCGAGACTAAAGCACGGCTGAGTTGTGATGCAATGCCAAGCAGCATCGTCATCCGCTTGTCCCTCAATAGCAGGCCCGTGAGTTATAGAATTCGTTGCTATAGCTCATAAATGCAGTTATTCTGAGGTATGGCGGAGGTTTCTATAGCTCATGTGGAACTGGGAAAAGCCCGATTGGCCCAAATTTACCTTTGATTCGAAGCTCTTAGAGCCCTTCGAAACCAAGTTTCTCGTCAAATCCGGCGAGTTCTTGGGCGCTTTCAAGCATGTCGGCCAGGATGACCGTGACATGCTCAAAATCGAGCTCATCAGCGACGAAGCGGTAAAAACCTCGGAAATTGAAGGCGAGATACTGCGGCGCGAGAGCGTTCAATGCTCGCTGCGTCAGCAATTCGGACTTGAGGGCGACGATACCAACGTCAACGAAGCCGAGCACGGCATCGCGGAAATGATGGCGAATCTCTATAAAAGATTCGCCGATCCGCTGACGCACGACATGTTGTTCAAGTGGCACAAGATGCTGATGAGCGGCGATCGGAAAATCCAGGACATCGGCGGCTACCGCACCCATCCCGAACCGATGCAGGTTGTGACACCGATTGCAGGAAAGCCCAAAGTTCACTTTGTGGCGCCTCCCTCCAACAGAATGAAAAAGGAGATGGATGCGTTCATCATCTGGTTCAATGACGGCGCGCCAGAGGGAAAAAATCCCCTGCCCGCCCTTACGCGCGCCGGTATCGCGCATCTCTATTTCGTTTGCATTCATCCGTTCGAGGATGGTAACGGCCGTATCGGACGCGCCATAGCGGAAAAGTCGTTGGCGGAAAATCTCGGGCAGCCGACGCTCATTGCGCTCGCTTATACGATCGAACGCAAGCGGCGGCTTTACTACGAAGCTTTGGAGCGGAACAACAAAGACCTCGAAATCACCGATTGGCTGAAATATTTCGCGCTGACGATTCTCGAAGCGCAAGAGAGCACAATTAATCGGGTCGATTTCTACGTCGCTAAGGCCAAATTCTATGAGCGCCTTCGCGGTCAATTCAACGAGCGCCAAGAAAAGGTCGTGGCGCGTATGTTCCACGAAGGCATCGATCGGTTCAAGGGCGGCCTGAGTGCGGAAAACTATATCAGCATCACCAAGACATCACGCGCCACTGCGACAAGAGACCTACAAGATCTTGTCGAAATGGGCGCGTTTACGAAAACGGGCGAACTCAGGCACACCCGATACAAACTGAATTTGCCAGAGGACACCTAGATTCGCCTATCCGCCGCTTTGAACATGTCAACCAGTATCGACGCGATAGCACTGAGCTTGATGGAAGGCGCCGGTCAAGGCGGTGACGACGAAGGGCGCTCTCTCATCGGATCAGGCCGAAGTCGTTCAGACACATACTTCGTCATCGGCGCAGGCACTGGTCGGCCGTAAAGCTCTGATGTTCTCGGACTGAGATAGGTATCGGCCACGACAACCGGCTCTACCTTAGCCGGCGCATTCGGGTCGCGGTTATCGTTCGCTCCAACCCATCCGACAGGCGAGTACCTTTCCCCGATCGCGCCGAGAATGAAGAGGCTCGCAAGAGTGAGGGCACCGCCGCCCCACACACTGCTCAGCACGAGCACGATATGCTTCTCGGAACGGAATGCATCGATAAAGATCATCCCAAACAGCCAGGCTCCCCCCACAACAAGGGAAAGGAGGGACACAGCAAACACGACTACGAGAGCCGCGCAGATGACATTGCGCTGCATCAGCACTTTAATGGAATGGCGGAGGTGAGCTAGGCCGATAACAAGCGCAATAACCGAAAAGAGCAGCGTTCCCGCGGTCGTCCAAGTCAGATATTTAGGAAGGTGAAAGTGCAGACACCTTCCTTTAGGTGCGCCAGGGTCACAGCAACGCCTGCAATAGCAGCGATGAGAGCAATCAGAGCCTTCATGGACCAGCCTCCTAGCCGGGATTACCGCCGGCCTCTTCAAGGACGCGCGCATGGACGTCAACTTGGTCCCCACCGAGACGGCACTGGAAATGGCGACACTCAACGGCGCCCGTGCTGTGCTGTGGGACGACGAGTTGGGGTCGGTGGAGGGGGGGAAGACGGCGGATCTCGCCCTCTATGACATTGAGACGCCGGAGTGGGTGCCTCGCCACGATGTCGTCCGAAATCTAGTGTACTGCGCAGACGGTCGGAGCATTCAAACCGTCATTGTCGACGGCAACGTGGTATTCGACTCCGGCCGCGCGACCGGTATCGATGCGGGCAAGGCTATCGCCGAGGCCAGCCTTGCCGGGGAGCGGATCGCGCACCGGCTCGGCCTTGATCCCCGCCGGCGCTGGCCGGTAGTGAAGTCTGCTTAGAAGGCGATAAGCCCTCTTGCCTACGGCGGCTGCTAGAAATCAGTCGGAGGTCGCGACTGCGCTGCTGTTGATTCATCCCCGGAAACACATCTCAACAGTGCGGGGGATCGTGCTTCTCCTCCTCAGCTTCTTCGCCGCTGCGATGGCGATCTTGAGGTCTCCGGCGCCAAGGCGAGTTGAACAGCATCGAGCTTCTTCACGCGCTGGCCGAACAACATCGCCACCAACCGCTCGCGCGGACTCTGCTAATTTGCTGGCACGCCAACCGCGCAACCGCTACCTAAGTATGATCCCGTCCGCGTTGCGCAGGGCCCAATAGTACGGGCCTGTTGAGCTAGGCGGGGAGAGCCTTTTCTCTGGCGCGTCATTGTCGCAACTTTCGCGATGTACGGTCTTGATGCGAGCTACGCCGTCGAAAGTCTACAAGCGGTAGCCGCCGCGCACGGGCTAACCCGTTCAAGCCGCACCGGGCACATGGCCGTGACAATCATTCGGATGGCCTTGATCAGCCGACGGGCCAGCATGTCAGCGGTGACTGCGCCGCTGTAATGGCGCAGCATTGACTGAAACCAAGATCGAAGACGACATGAGCGAGCAATGCTGGGTCGACCTCGGCAGCGAATTCGTTGCGGTCCTGCGACGCGCGAAGAAGGCCGGCGATAGAGTACGGATGCGGCAAAGTCCGATGCAGCTGCGAGAACCGGCGGCTGCATAAACAGAATTTCCCGGAAGAATATGCGGGACAGCGCGGGATCTCGATCGTGACCTGCTGTCGTATTCGCTAGCAGGCAGGAGAGCTGTTCAACGAGCGTATCGCGCGTTCGAACGAGCGTAAACGCATCGTCCCAGGTTCTTTCGATATTGCCCTTGAAGAGCTCGACAAGCAGTTCTTCCTTGGACCCGAAGTATAAGTAAAATGTCCCGGCGCAGACCCTTGCAGCCTTGGCGATCGCTGCCGTTGAAATCTTTTCATGCCCTTGCGCCGCGAGTACGGGCGTCGCTTTCTGCATGCAGCGCACACCGACGTTGCTGCCCTATGCACGTCACAAAGATGCTCACGCCCGGCAGCGAGAGTTGTTCTCCTTAAGAGGTGCCGCAACGAAATCGCAACGAATTCGATGGAACGACCGTGAACAAAACGTGGCGGAAACACCTGCTACGACAAGAAAAATCAATAACTTAGAAAATGTTCACTGCGGACGCAGGTGCCTCGGGTCGGCGCGCAAACTACCATACGCGCGTGAATGTATCCTTGCCCTTCAACTTACTGGGTCTACCATTCTTGTCGATGTAGAACAGCGTCCAAGACGTGGGCATTTGGGAGCCGTGAGTCTTTCCGACCCAGCGGGTGAAGGAATTGCATTGGGCAAAAGTAACAACAAAGTACAAGCCGGTTGGACCGAAGGCTCCCGATGCAGGGTAAGGAATGCCCTGGCACGCAAACCCTTGAGCATGGTTTGTGAAAACCCCCTGTATTGCCCCGTTGTTGTTGGACCAAACAAACAGTTCCGAACCTCGTTCATTCTTCCAGTACGAGGGAGCAGGAAGCCCCTGCGCCATGACCTCGGCGGAAAGCAAGAAAAACTGGGCGATCAGGAAAAGCCCCAGAAACTTTTTCATATTAAAGTCCCAAAAAAGAGTTCGCTTAAAGGTAGCAACTCTTAGATCATATTCTCGGCCGCCGCAATAACTTGTGCAATGCATCTTCGCTGCTTTTTCTATCTCACAACTTTCTTCGTGCGAACCGTACGCAAGCCCTCACCAAATTTCTCTACTGCGCGCCCCGAACACGCATGAGCTGTCGTCGCGCTCATGGTTTCGCTGGGATCGCCGCTTTCGGTGCAAACCGCTTCGCGTGGTTCGGGTAATCTGGCCCGATATCCTGCCGAGAATGCATCAATTGGCGCTCCGAATACCCCAAGTCATCAACCCATGACACCCCCTAGCCAATCCATCGAGCCTGCCCGGATTGAGGCTGGGAAGTCGCCCGAACGTAGCTCAGCTGATTAAGCGAGAGTTGGCGATACAGTGCAGATAATCGTGCTTTCTTATCTGCAGACGCGTAAAATCGGTTGCTAACGCCGCTCGAACCGACTTATGGTTGGCGAAATTTCGCGCATCGATTGCTTTTTTCAAGCCTTCCAATGATTTCAAAATCCATTGTCGAACTTCTGCGTCCGATAAGCCTTGGACACTATATCCGCTCGGCCAGAGAAACAGGTCGCGGACAAGTCCAGCCGTCCGGACGTTTGGAATTCGTGTCCGCGCTAGGAGCCTGTCCAGTTAGCTTTGGGAAGGCAGTTTTATCTTGATAATGGCGGCTCATGCGGCCCTTGCGAGCTTGACGAGGTTGTGAGCGGTGCAGATGAGCGCCCATTCTGCGCTGACCTTTTCGATGCCGCGCAGCAGGAATTGCCTGAACCCTCTTGCCTGTTTGATCTGTCCGAACACGGGTTCGACGATCTGCTTGCGCAAGCGGTAGCGACTTCGGTAGCCGGCGCGCTTGAGCTTGGTGCTCATCCTGGCGATCAGCGAGCCGGGTCTTGAAGCCTTTTTCGCGGTGGCGGACTTGGTGCCGTGCTTCTGCCTTCCGGTGGCGATGTAGCCCTCGATGCGCCGCCGTTTGATCGTGCGAAGATTGGCGTCGGAGCAGTAGCCGGCGTCGGCCGATACTTCGTCGGGATTGGTCCCCAGATTGGCCCTGATCCCGTCGAGCAACGGCGCCAGTTGCGCCTGATCGCTCGAGGAACTGGTCAGCGTCTGCGCCACGATGATCTGATGGGCACCATCGACCGCGGCCTGGGCGTTGTAGCCCTGGATGTAACCGTCCTTGGTCTTCAGGATGCGGCTTTCCGGGTCGGTGAAATTGCGTTGTGCCTTGCCGTCGGGCTCCGTTTTCGTCGGCGTCTTGCCGCTCTTCTTGCCGCCTTCGGCGACGCGACGCTCCTCGGCCCGCGCCTTGCGTTCCACCTCGGCTGCGGCCTTGGCTTCGGCCTCCAGCGCGGCCTTGGCCTCGCGTATCTTCTCAAGCCGCTTCTGCTTGTCGGCCACCCAATCGGGCATCTCGTCGCCGCGCTGGTCGCCGTAGCGCTTGTCCTCCTGCGCATCGGCAGCCTCGGCGGCCTTGAGCCAGCGATCGACCTCCGCTTCAAGCTCCGCTTCCCGCTTCTTCATCCGATCGTAGCTCATCGCCTTGTGCTTGGACGCGTTCGCCTTTATCTTGGTGCCGTCAAGCGCCATGTGCCCGAGCTTCACCAACCCGGCCTTCTCGGCCAGCTTCAACACCTGCACGAACAGGTCGGCCAGCGCCTTAAGATGCCGCCGCCGGAACTCCGAGATCGTGCGGAAGTCCGGCGCATCGCCCGCCACGATCATCATGAAATCCGCCCGCTCCACCGTCGCCCTGGCGATCCGCCGCGACGAGTAGATGCCGCTCGCATAGCCGTGTAGAAGCAGCGCCGTCATCATCCGCGGATCAAACGGCGGCTGACCCAGCCCGCTCCGGTAGCTGCCTAGGATCGCCGATAGATCAAGGCTTTCCTTGACCAGCGACACGATCAAACGCGAAACGTGGTCCTGCGACACATAGTCCTGCACGCTCGGCGGCAGAAGCTGGACCTCGTCGATCTTCCAGGGGCGAAATTCCTTGCTCATGGCCACGCAAGGAATCAGACTCGCACCCTCTTGACCAGTCACTACTCAGACAGGCTCCTAGGACCGTGAGGTGCGGCCACAGATTGAACTGCTGAAACACCATGCCCATGCGTGTACGCATGCGCGCCAGTTCGCGATCGGTCATCTGACGCTCCTGACCGGCGGCCGTGCACGAGAAGCCGACGCGCTCGCCGCGCAGGAACACCGCTCCCTCGTCCGGTCGCTCGAGAAAGTTCAGGCAGCGGAGCAACGTTGATTTACCCGAGCCGCTCGGCCCAAGAATGCAAAGCGTCCGCCCGGCCTGCACTTCAAGATCGACCTCCCGGAGCACTCGCAGCGAGCCGAAGCTCTTGCAGATCCGTTGCGCGACAACGACGGGCTCACTCATGGCCACGCACCACCGCGACGCGGTCCATCGCGCGCACAATCCCTTCGATTGCGGAGCAGATTACCCAGTAGAGGGCAACCGTGACGAATAGAGTCTCGAACGGGATACAGTAGGTGGCTTGGGCCAAGTTCGCCAAAGAAGTGAGATCGGGAATTGTTATCATCATCAGAAAGGCTGAATTCTTAACGAGCGTGATCATCTGATTGCCGAGCACCGGGCCGGACGCGATAAGTATCTGCGGAAGAATGATCCGCCCGTAGAGCCCAAGGCCATAGTAGCCGTAGGCGCGCCCGGCCTCCTCCTGCTCTCGCGGCATGTGTGCCCAAGCGCCGCGCAGGATTTCGGCGAAGTACGCAGTGTTGTACACGACCAGCGCCGCCAGTCCGCAAGTCCAAGCCGACAGCCTCACGCCGATCACGGGCAGGCAATAGTACACGGTGAAGAGCAGCACGAGGAACGGGAGCGCTCGCAGCAGGTCCACGGCGCCTTGCGCGGCGCGCCGGATCAGCTTCCGCCGCGATACCAGCAGCGTCGACACGAACGCGGCGAGTGCTAACGATAGCGCGCCGGCGAGCGCGCATATCCAGACGGTGTTGAGGAACCCGATTCCGAGGGTGCGCCACTCCCCAAGAACTGCGCCAAAGTTCGCGATCAAAGGACCCCGTAACGTTCGACAATGCGGTGCTCCATGTAACGTTGGACGCGCAGCAGGCACATGACGGCGAGCACGTAGATAGCACCCGCAGTCAGGAAGGGCACAATCGGCTGATAGGTTTGCGTGGACCAGCGCACCGCCACGCGCGTGAGGTCGACGACGCCATGACCGCAACGGCTGGGCTCCCTTTGATGACAAGGGTAAGCTCGTTCGCGATCGCCGGCATGCTCGCGCGCCACACCTGCGGGAACACAATGCGCCGGAAGATCAACCCCCGCGTCATGCCTACCGCGCGGGCGGCATCGACTTGGCCCGTCGGAAAATCGAGCAGCGACGCTCGCCAGATCTCAGCCTGGAACGCAGAAGTGTTAATAGCAATGACTACGATCGCCGCGACCGGCGGCGACATGGCAAGGCCAATACTCGGCAATCCGAAGAAAACCAGAAGCGCGAGCGTGACCATCGCGCGGCGCACGCAAGACTGGTGTAGGCTGCGACGGTTTGCGCGGCAATCGGCACGCGGCCGACGTGCACCAAGGCTAGGAAAAGGCCGGCGAGCATGCCCAGACCGATGCCTGCCGTCGAAACCGTCAGGGTGGTGATCGCACCCTTGGCTAGGTCCAACAGTAAAAATTCCCAGGTCATGGCCGGTGGCGCGATCGGCACTGGCTAGTCAGGCATCGGCCGATTGATCTTCGCACCATCCCCCCCCTTTTACTTTCTGATACTCAATGGTCCGACTTCCTTCGGGAGCCAGCGTTCAGTTTTTCCGTATTCCTGTTCCAGGCTTCCATCACGCCAGCTTCCGGCGCAGACTGCGCACCTCCTCCGCAGATTAGGAAGAACCGCGCAGTGGGCCCGAACTCAGAATGCAAATCTAAAGCTCGCACAGCCCCCAACCAGAAAGACTCAAACATCAACCTCCGCGATCGCTCGGCACTTCAACGGATAGTAAGGAGATCGCTGTGTTTCACCTAGATGACAGAATGGTTCGTGTGAGCATCCGCCAACTAGAGCACGAACTCGGCGCCGCCCTTTTCGAGCGACGCAAGCGCGGCACAGTACTTACGCCTATGGGCAAGATCTTCCTGCGCCGCCCGCATCGCCGCAAGTGAATTGGGCCGCGCCCGCGAGGAAATCCAGCAGCACCGGGGGGGGGGCGTCGATGGAAGCGTCGTGGCCTGTCTTTCCACGGAGCCTCACGTCGCGATGCTGCCGCGCATGCTCAGTGCTTTCCGCAAACGATACCCTGGTGTCAATCTGCATATTGTCGAAGGCCTCACGTATCAGACCGTCCAGGCGCGGCTTAAGGAGACTTTTATGTAGGTAACGTTCCCAAGAGTAGCTGGGAATGTGCGATGGACGGGCCGGCATCTGAAATTGTGGCATTGTCCTAATTGGGACACGCGACGGAACAAACTAAAACAGTGTCGTCGTTCTCAGGCTCGGGCAAATACAGCAGTGCTATTAGCCCCACCACAAAGATCAAAAATATAAGTCCAGAACGCACGGACAATTACTCTTCATCCAGGTAATCAAGCGGGCTCTTAAACCAGAAATTGCACTCGCGCAAACTTTTTGGCTCTGAGCCACGCCACCCTCGGGCTGGGCTGCTTCTTTCCCGCACTCAGGCATCCAGGCGCTATGTGCGCCGATTGGGTTGCGCAGATGTTCCTTGGGTGCGATCAATTCAATCCCCGTTGGGGACGAAGCGAGAATGGAGACGCTTTGAGCGTCGGCGATAACCGGTGGTGCGGCTCTACGGCTTCAAATTAATGGCAGAAGCGGCCCAGTAGGCCGACGTGCGCTCCCAGTGGAAACTGTGCTTGGACCGCACGCTTCGCTCCAAGCCGCATCAGGTTGCACTGTAACCAGATCGCTTGCCGCGCGTCGCGCTTGCTGGACCGAAACAACGTCTCCCCATACGCACCCATGCAAACTTGGTAGAAATGGCTGGCCATGTACGGCTCCTGTACTGTTTCACCGAATTGAGATGGGTTTAACCCGGTCGTGAAGAGGGCCATGCTAAACGCTCGATAGTAACGATCTGTCGATATTGTTTAATGCAACGCGTGCCCCGTCGACGCTTAGATTCCGCTTTCGAGCGTCATTTTCGACGGATTTCACCAGGCCGATTACGCACTTGTGTTGGCTTCGACCCAGCGATCGGTTTCACCGACGTCAAGGTGATCGCGAGTTTGGCGAATTGCCCAACGGTCCGCGCGCTCAGAATTGCGTTCGGGTGACCCGCATTGTGCCCATTTTTAATCTGCGCTAAGGGGAAAACGAACCAAGGATGGAACTCCTGACATCGATGCCGCCGGATTTGCCCAGCGCAGCAAGACAGGTCGGCAGTGGCGCTGCTGAGATTCAGGAGGTGATCCGACGATTCGTATGGGAAATCAGATCGATCAATTTGGGTCTGGAGGAACTTCGCCAATTCCAGGCCAATGTACTTGGGATTACTGGGCCACAATGGATGCCCGATGGGGTCGAACTACGTCCGCGTCGTAGGTCAAGACGAGATGATACTGATTTCGTCATTCGCCGAAGCAGAGTTCCGAGAACTTGGCGCAGAGTGGATTGAGCAACTCGTAAAGAAAAGCTCGCACCAAGACCGTATGACCTCGAACAACCGATAGGGAAAGAGCAGTACGACCTCTCAGACGACTACCCGAACACATATGGCCGTGATGAGATTGTGTGTCCGTTTTGTACGACCACGTTTTGGCGACTGTTGGAAGCACCGAACAGATACCGGCACAGAGAAGTGCGTTTGCGGAAGCGAGTTTCGTTGGACTCGAAACGTAGCCGCCAAGTAAGCGATCGGATTGGTTTGCCGTGACGGAATTTCCGGACGCGGGCCATCTCTTTAAGGGGGAGCATCTTCCGTCTCTCAGCCCCTCACGCGCGGCGAGTTTTCGGATCATGCTGAGGATGCTTGAAACGAGCCGCCTGAGGGATTTTCACTTCACCGTCGAGAACGAGGCCGAGGGCTCATGGCCGGTGTTTGGCTGGCCATGAATTGTCGCATCGATGTTAGGGGTGTGCAGCCAGTTTGAGGATGGCCGCCTTTTTTGCTCAGCGAGGCTTAGCAAGAAGGGCCAAGTTCGAGGCGGATCCATTGCTAGCCGGGAGTGAAAGCAGGGATCTCCAGCCCTCGCTCACGAAGCCGCCTCTTTTTGGCAAATTATTGCCAATTAGCCCGATTTTCGACATTTCGGATCACTTTGAGCCAGAAAACGACAAATTGGGTTGATTTTCGACCCGAGAGCCAGATAAGTTGTTTTCGACAATGTTACTATTTTTGTGGCAAAATTCGACACTCCATATGGATTTTCGACCATGCGGCTGAACTTTGCGGAGACAAAGGCTTTCCAAGGCAAGGCACTGCCTACCGAGACCCAACTCGTCGGGCTGTCAGCATTGGTCCAGATACTATCGGTTGCGGCACCCGTCCGTCGGCCTAGCGCCGTGTCGGAAAAGCATATCCGTGGCAGCCACCGGGATGAAGGCGACTGGCGGCTGTTCGACAAGAGATATTGGCCCGGCGACAATTTTGCAGATCACCTCACCTTTGCCCTGCGCCACGAAGACCTCGATCTCCTCGTGCTCAAGCGCGTGTTCAAGACGGTCCCGAAGGCAGAAATCCGTGACTTCGTCACAGCGGCACCAACCGGTGTGCCCGCGCGCCGGGTCTGGTTCCTCTACGAAATGCTAACTGGCGAGACGCTCGACATTCCGGATACCCCGAACGTCGCAGCTGTCGATTTGTTCGACCCGAAGGCTTATTTCACAGGCAAGCCCAAGCTGTCAAAACGGCACCGCGTTCGCAACAATCTGCTCGGAACGAAAGATTTCAGCCCAGTCATCCGAAGGACTTCCGCGCTCGTTGCCCTCACAGAGAGTGGTCTTGCGGAAAAGGCCCGCGAGACCGTCGGGCATACCGGCGGCCATGTGGTCTCCCGCGCCGCGAGTTTTCTGTTGCTCGCCGATAGCCGCGCAAGCTTCGAGATCGAAGGCGAACGCCCGCCCAGGAACCGGCTGGAGCGGTGGGGACGCGCTGTCGTGCAGGCAGGCAAGCATGCTCTGACCCTTGAAGAGATCGTGCGGCTACATAGCGTCCTCATCGAAGACACCCGGCTCATTCATCCAGGCCTTCGGCCAGATGGCGTTTTTCTGGGAGAGCGAGACCATGAGAACAATCCGCTGCCTGAGTTCATCGGCGCCAGACCCGACGACCTGACCAGCCTCATGAAAGGCCTGATCGACGCTAACGCGCGTATGCGCGATGACGGGATTGATGCCGTTCTACAAGCGGCAAGCACAGCTTTCGGGTTCGTCTATGTCCATCCGCTTCAGGACGGCAACGGACGCCTGCATCGCTGCCTCATCCACCATGTTCTGGCGGAGCGGAAATTCACGCCGCCAGGCATGGTGTTTCCGGTGTCGTCCGTCATGCTCGACCGGATTGATGACTACCGCACTACCCTGCAGTCCCATTCCGGGCCCTTGATGGAGTTTATCGACTGGAAACCGACATCGGACAGGAATGTCGAAGTGCTGAACGATACCGCCGACCTCTACTGCTATTTCGATTGCACCGACGAAGCGGAATTTTTGTATCAGTGCGTCAAGAGAACGGTGGAGCACGATCTGCCGCACGAAATCGATTATCTGCGCCGTCACGACGAAGCCCGCCGCAAAATCATGGACACGGTTGAAATGCCGGATCGCCTTGCAGACGACCTGCTTCTGTTCATCCGGCAGAACAAGGGCGTGCTTTCCAAGAAAAGAAGGGAGCGCGAATTCGAGAAGCTAACGGACGATGAGGTTGCAAGCATCGAGGCCGTTGTCCGGGATGCATTCGAAGGATTTGAAGATAGCTCAAACGAGCAAAATCACGCCCCGTAAGCTTTCGCGACAAAATCCCTTATGTCGCTGATCAAGCTTGTGCAGCCGATTGAACAAAAAAATCGGGACAGCAGAAACCGACAAGTGAAGGCGATTCTCCGCGACGGCTGTCGCGAGCCTCTCTCGCGACTATGAACCCGTGACGGCGAAGTTGGGCGCTCCTCTCACTCTGTCATGCCCAGCGGTCTCACGACCGCGCGCCTTGTCCTCGAAGATTGGCGCATGCGCGCCGAACAGCAGGGAGGCAATCTACGGCTGACCGCATCGACCCAGGCCGGCGAGGTAGACAGAGGTGAGTTCGATCCCTTTCAGGGTGGGAATGATGAAGAAACCGCTCGCGTGCGGCAAGCCGTGTAGACAGCGAAGATGGGTAGTTCGGCCCTTCGACCTAGCGGGGACATCTTCGCGTTCCCTCACCTGCGAGCCAAAGGCCGAGGTGGGGCGCGTCCATCCGAAACTGCGAGCGAAGAGCGCAGGGCAAGACCTGGTTGCGCGTCTTCGCTTGCCGGCCGCACGAGGTAGGTGCTGACGTTCATGCCGTCAGCCGGCCTGCTTCGACGGGAGGCAATTGCGCTTCATCGGCTTCGGTTGCTCGGGAGCGGCCACCTCCGTCTCTACCGGCACCTCCGCAGCCATCGGGCGCGTTTCCATGAAATTGAGGAAGGCACGTCCCTTTTCGGTGATGCGCCAGCCACCGTTCATGCGCTCAACGAGTTCTTGCGAAAAGATGTCGAGGTTCGGCACACGGGCGGCCAAGCTCTTGGTGCGCTCGGCCCAGTCCCGACCGCTCGTCGCTAAAATGGCCATGTCGCGCTTAAGCTCCGCCATCCTTGCGAAGCCGTCCGGATAGCTCAGCAGGATCTTCAGGACTGTGACCTGGAAATTCACCTGAGTGACAACATGATGTTGTTCGCGCGTGCACGCGGAGCGTACTCGTCGAATGACATCAGAACCAGTTCATAAACGCTTGCCACAGACCTTTGATTGCGTCCCAAAGACGTCCCCAGAAGCCTCGTTCTCTCCTGTAGCGTTCGGTATGAGCCTGCTGGCGCGCGCGCTGGTCGCTGGCCCGGTTGGCCGCGATCTGCTTCGGGGTAAACGCGGGCGCCCATTCTATGCGATTGTCCCTGATCCAATAGTGCGACTGGCAGCCCGCGCTCCAATTGCCGATGGACGGAGTTAGGCTTACGGCCCCGTCCTCAGTTTCTAGCCGCCACCGGCCGGGCTTGAGCGGTGTCACGATCTTAGTGCCACATCCGCAACAGCAGTTATGCGCCGCCGTGCGGAACTTGAGGGAGATGTAAATAACTCCGTTGTCGAGAACTTTGGGTATGCGCTCGACGAGCTCGGGCCGGATGGCATCGATCCTGTTCATATGGAATCACCCTTCGCGAGAAGGCTATTTGCAATTGTATAAGAGACAAAACGCTCCTTACCCAAGTTGAAATAAAAGCCACGCAGCTTCTTCCAAGCGATTACAGCCAAACACGCGTTAAGTGCATTGAGATCGGCAACTTGGATATTCTTGTCGTACTCATTATTTGCGTCGTCCGTGGCGAACGATATGCGAGACCGCGCGTGTTCTCGGGCGTCGGGTAAGCTAAGGATGCTGCGGAGCATACCGCCAATTGAATTTCGCTTGGCATACAAGCCTATTCCGACGTCCGCGAACGGCGTCCCGAGCGCTTCCAGCTTGTCCACGACCGCGCGCTTCGCAGTTCCTCCTTCCATGCAAAGGAAGACAAAGGACATGCTGCCTAGCTTATCCGCGTTGGTCGCATCGATATGGATGGGATGTGGAATAATTCCACGATGCATACGGGCGTAAATCGACGCGAAGTATTCCACCTTGAGCGGCTGCGCTCGCAAATCTTCGATTTCGGGTGCGCCTGGCGCCCGGAAAGCATTGTGTGTCAAGAAGCGGTCGGCATCAAAAATATGGATCTGCTTGACGGGAGTCTTGGCGACCATATCGAGCACGTACGATCCGGTTCCGCCAACCCCGACGATTGCGATCGCATCCTCCGCAAGCCTCGCGGTAATTGTGTTGATTTCCGCTCTTGCGGACGCAGTATCGAGGTAATTGAATGGTAAGTTGTCGTCCTCAGGCTCAATGACCTTGTGGGTTTTCGCTGTGACCAAAGGGTCTATGGCAGCAACGTGCTTACCGAGGAGCGCGACATAGGCCGTCATCTTTTCATGGTAATTTTCATAGTGCCCGCGCGCCGGCTTTCGGGAAAAGGAATGTTGGGCGACGAACCCGTGGCCAACATCGTACGATCCGCTCTGATGCTTCAGAACTTCGAGCGGCTTACCGTTACTGTCGCAAGGATATTCGCCGATAAATTTGGCCGTGTGATCTTGCGGCTGAGCCGTAACGTCGCCAGCAAGATCGAGGTTCGATGCCAGCGCACCGACCGCGATTTCACGCTTGCTGTTGACATAGGGGACGTCGTGAACGACCAAGTAGCCGGCGCCCGTTACCTGGACGTTATATCCCTCCCTGCGCAACAGTTCTAAATCGGAGCTACGATCGATTGGTATGATCGACATCGAAAATGGTGCCATGTTTTCTCACGGTAACAGTGCCGTTTGGAGGAAGGTCACCGTGATGCGGGACACTCTTTGCGTGTTCGAAGCTCACCGTGAATTCCGGGTCTTGCCCGGTCGGCGGAACCGGAAAGGCGATTTTCACGAGTTCATCGAATGTCAAGACATCATGATCGACGACGACGGGGTCGGTGTTGACGATAATGACGTAATGCTTTTCGGGGGCTTCACCACGATGGAAGTGCTGGTCTTGTGTGAGATCGATCTTTGGACTGTCGATTCGCACTAACCTGTCTTCTTGGTTACCCTCGCCCCCCTTGTACAGCACCTGACCTTCGGGAACCTGCCCGAGTTCATAAAGGCCAACGCCTGTCGTCGGGTTCGGCGAGTGAAGCGGTTTCTGATCGATATGGATACGCACGTCCGGCTTGTCGTCCGACATGATGGCCTCGTTGGTCTAGCGATAGTGCAGATTTTCGCTTTTGGAGGTGAAACTGGATTGCTTCTCTGGAGGCGACACTGACTTTGATCTCTAAATGGGATTCGTCAGGGAAAGATCGATGGGGCTTAGGCTTGCTTCCGGAGTCAGCGCTGAAGTCGCCCCAAGATTGGATCGGATGGAGAGGCGGACCATTCTTGCCAGCACAAGGGTTACGTCAGCGTGGCGACGGTTTCGGCTGCATCGTTTCGATGCCGGCCTGGCTGGCCAGCCGCACTGGACCAGTGCTCGGACCGCCTTAGTTCGCTTCCCAGCCGCATCACGTTGTACTGCAGCCAGATCCTTTCCCGCTTCACGCGGTTGCTGCGCCGAAACAACGTCTCCGCATAGATGCCCATGCGGAGTCGGTAGAAATGCCCAGCCATGTCCTGCTCTTATGCTGTTTCGCCGAACTGAGATCGCATCATTATTGACCTTGCCGACCCCCAACAGTCGGCTCGTGAAAGAGGGTTACGTTTAACTCTGTACAGTAACGACGTGTCGATATTGATAAATGCAAGGGGTCCCGGGTTGATGCCTAAATTCCGCGTTCGAGTGTCTTTTTCGACGGATTTCACCACACCGATTTGGATCTGCGAGGCTGGCGCGTCTGGAAGGCATCTTTGAATGGCCGGCGGCGGATGTCACGGATCAGTCGGCCGAGCGGGGTGGTCAGGAAGCGCAGCTCGTGACGGCGGCGGTTGTCCAGGCTTCTAGGCCGCGCGCAGCACCTGGCGGATAAAGGTTTTCGGCCATGGCGCACGCGTATTCCGACGACGGAATGGTCGGTGAAGCCGTCGGGTGCTTTTTGCAGAACGCCGCCGTGATGCGAGCCAGGCGCTCTCGCGCAAGCCAAGCTTCGTCGCCTCGCTTTTAGCCGCTGCGGCAACCCAGCCATCGGCGATTTCACTGACGCCAGGGTGATCCGGAAGTTCGCCGAAGTGCCGGACGATCTGAGCGCGCTGTGAATTGGTTCGCGCGGACAGCATTGTCAATATTTTTGGTCTGCGCTAAGGGAATCAACGAAGGATGGAACTCCTGACATACGATGCCGCCGGATTTGCCCAGCCCAGCAAGACAGGTCGGCGGTAGGTCTCCTGAGACTCAGGAGGTGGGCCGCCGATTCATGTGGGAGATCAGATCGATCAATACGCATATGCCGGCGCAGGGATCGATCCGATTGCGATTGATTGTGTACGCTGACCACAATCCGAAATAGTTGTCCTAAAAGGGGAGTATTTGCGGGATCAGGCAAGGTCATGTTGGGGAAACGCTCGGACGGCATGGGCAGCGGGATGACGCCAACGGTTCGCCGCGACAAGTGCGCGCCCGCGCAATGATGCGGGCCGTTGCCGAAGGCCTCGTGAGGATTGGGCTCGCGCAGCCCGTGGTAGTTCTCGCCATCTACGAGCACGGGCGGTACACCGAAGAGGTTTAGGCGACCGCCGTTGGTTGCGAGAGGCTCCTTCACGGCACTAGGTAAGGCAACCTGAGACGTGTATTTTCAGCAACTCGATAGGTCGCAGGCTTCCAATACCCTCAACGATTTTTCTAAAACACAGTTAGAAAACTCACTACTGCCAACGCAGTCATCGATCGCTTTGTTAGTTTGATTTGTCACACAGCCTGAGTAATTGTGGCCCTTGTCTTCCCCGAATTTCTGCCGTAATTTAGCGAGGCAGGATTTGCTCGCTCTTCCAGTCTGCGCGATCCACTTGTCACGAGCGATAGGCTCCGCCTGCACAAGCAGCGTCGACCCAAGCAGCATCGCGATGACCAAAGCATATCGCATGTTCTTATCTCCGCCGGTTAAATCGGACGATACATGAAAACGCTGGACGGCACTCTACATAGGCGCGTCCTAGACTGCTCCGGACCGCAGAGCGCCCATACCCGCGTAGTTTCTCGCGCTGGTGGCCAGAGTCCGTTGTGGGTCTTGGTTGTGTAAAAACGTCCTAGCGGAAGCCTAGACGCGTCGCGAGCTTGGCGACGTGGCGGGGGTGCAGTCATTTTGCCGAGTTTGGCGGCTTTTTCGATATGGCCGCGCTCCTGATGCGGACATCAGCGGTCTTGGGCGGCTCTTCACGGGCAGAGGAACGCATGTCTGGGACGACTATGCCCGCATCGCCGCCATCAGCGGTTGGATACCCATGATGTTCATGACGCGCGTGAGATTGTAAGCCAGCACATGAAGTGCCATCTCGGCGGCAACCCGTGGCAGCGTATTCATCAAGAAGTGGGTTGCTCCCATCCGGGCCTTGATGGTGCCGAAGGGATGCTCGACCGTCTCGCGCCGCTGGCGCATCTTCTCCGGATGCTCGTCGAGTCGCCGCTGCACCACCTCGAGAAGGTGTTCATGCTCCCATCGGGTGATTCTCCGCTCCTTGCCGGTGGTGCAGCTCTGCTTGATGGCGCAGCGCCGGCAGGCGTTGGTCGAGTAGCGGCGCAGGACCAATCCGTTTTCTTCGGTCGTGAAGGAGTAGGTGAGCCGCTCTCCCGCCGGACAAATGTAAACATCCTCCTCGACGACGTAGCGGAAGTCCTGCTTGCCGAAGCGCCCTTCCGTCTTTGAGTTCGAGGTCATCGGCTTTGGCAGTGTGACCGTGATGCCAGCTTCCTCGCATGCCAGGATTTGTCCGCTGCTGAAGTAGCCGCGATCGGCGACGACATCGAGGCTCGTGGCTTCCAGCGTCGTTTTCGTCTCTTTGGCCACGTTGGCGAGCTGCGACCGGTCGGTGCCGACGTTGGTTACTTCATGCGTGACGATCAGATGATGCTTGGTGTCCACGGCGACCTGGACGTTGTAGCCTACGACGCCAGAGCCTCGGCCGCTCGTCGCCATCGAGCGGGCATCAGGATCGGTCAGCGATATCTGCTGGTCGGGCGAGGTGAGCATCTGTTTCTCGATCGCCGCGAGGCGCTGCATCTCACTTTCGAGTTTCGCGAGCTTCTCCTTGAGCCGCGTCGTCTTGAGCGCGAGGGTCTCGGAAGGCTCCTGTCGATCGGCCGTATCGAGCTGACCGAGATACCGCGCAACGCTCTCTTCAAGCTGTGCCCGGCGCCGCTCCACCTTCGCGCGGGTGAAGTTCCGATCGCGGTTGTTCACGGCTTTAAATTTGCTGCCGTCGATGGCAACGCTGGCTCTCGTCAGCAGGCCCATCTCGCGGCAGAGCTCGACGAAGCGTGCGCACACCTTGCGGATCGCACGGCCATTGTCCTTGCGGAAATCCGCAATCGTCTTGTGATCGGGAACGAGCCGGCCCGTAAGCCACATCACCTCAACGTTGCGCCCGGCGTCACGCTCGAGCCGACGGCTTGACTGAACCCGGTTGAGATAGCCGTAGATATAGAGCTTCAACAGCGCCGAGGGATGATACGAAGGCCGACCGGTCCTCTCGGGATCGACCCCACCGAACCCTAGCTCGCCAAGGTCGAGGTGATCGACAAAGACCCAATCCAGTCTTCCAAGCATTCGGGAAACAGCGTGCTTTGCCCGCGATCCAGCCCCTCAACGAAGCGCTTCATCCGATCCCCCCGCAAATCGCGTGGGAATCATACTCCGAGAATCATTTCAATCCGCGTGTTTTCACACAGCCAGGGTCAATCGCTTCGGTCTGACGCACCATCCCGAAATCATAACCCTGCTTCAGCCTGTTGGCCGGGCGACCTAGACTGATGATGTGCAATCTCTATTCGATCACAACAACAAATCAGGAAGCGATCATCCGGCTGTTCCGCGTGATCAATCGCTACGTTGGAAACCTCGCCCCAATGCCGGGGGTCTTCCCCGACTATCCGCAGCACCGACAACGGCACTGAGCTAACGATGATGCGCTGGGGTATGCGGCCGCCACCGAGGATTGCCGTCCCTCCGGTCACGAACATCCGGAACACCTCGCCGCCGCACTGGCGCGGCTGGCTGAAGCCGGACAGCCGCTGCTTGGTGCCCGTGAACAGCTTTGCCGAATACTCCCAGAGCCCAACCCCGAGACCAAGAAAGAGGACGTCGTCTGGTTTACCCTGAACGATGGCCGCCCGCTATTCGCATTTGCTGGCATCTGGACCGAGTTCATAGGCCCTCACCTCGTCTACGGTTTCCTGACGACATCGGCGAACGCAGTCGCGGAGCCGATACTCCCAAAGGCTATGCCGGTGATCTCGACTGTGCGGATGCGCGCGCCGTGGGGTGACGGGAAGGCGCTACAAAGACCGCTGTCGAATGGACTTATGATCGTAAAGCGGGGTGCGGATAAGGAAGACGCTGTTCGGGCCCTATTACAACGGCCAGATTTCTAAGCCTCTACCAACAAGCGTAACTTTGCATCGTATCGAACGCTTTGCTCGCCAACGAGGGCCATTGCATCCGCCTTGGCACTGGCATCATTCTAGGTCCCAAGGAATCCGATGTATTGGACCCGGGCCGCCATCGGTCGCTCGGTCGGGGTATGTTCTTGACTAGTCATTTTACCCTGCCGCCTTCCAGCGGAACACTCATAGCTCCCCATGTAGAACGCAAAGGCGTCGCCGCCGTTTCTTGCGCCGCTTCAGCTTTGCTTTGATGGCGGTCCAGTCAATGTAGTCATAGTCGCCGGACCACGAATAGACCTCGACACCGCACACCTGGCATCTGAACGTGCCAACGTCCTGCAACACCTGACGATATTGCGTTGCTTTGTAACCTGCGTTGCAGTTCGCGCAACAAAATACGACGATGATCTTCGCGCCGGTAGCTATCCGGCTATTCTCACGTTTGATTGATGGTCTTGCTGGCACTAGTCAACCGAGCCCGAAACGACACGAATAAGTTCAGTCGTGATGTCGATTTGCGACCGGCAAAACGCGAACTGTAATGCCGTAGCTTCCGAACGATCTATGGCGCGCGCAACCTTTCGGGCGTAATCCATCCGCACGGCAACAATTCGCTCTAGCAGGGCGAGCGATTGCGCAGAGGTCGGCGCGCCCAATTTACTCACTGCATCGAAGAACAGCGCCAGCGCGCTTTCGGCATTATCAATTCCGATTGCGCCGAGTTCGCGTAGTGGTGCGGGCACCTCTATCTTGGTTTCCATCATCGGTGGTGCCAATCAATTGGCGTGAACCGAAGCCTCCGTCTTTCCATTTCTTCGCGAAGCTCGTCCGCGTAGGCGCGGACCCCATCACCAGCAAAGCGGTAGCGGCTTCCAGCATCTAAGACGACTTGCTCACGGACGTTCTCGTAAAACGCCAATAGGCGTTCGTCCTTCATCTGGGAATAGTTCATGGATCGCCTAAAACGTTGCCGAAAATGACATTTTAAGCCGCGCTTCGGCATTGTGCCAAGGGATATTTCGTTTCATGCAAAGATAAGCGCATCAAGCGCGGCGCAAAGAGGACAGCGGCGAAAAAATTCACGGCGTCCGCCGCGAAACTAGCATGCTACGATTCTTCGCGGTGGTTGGGCGTCGGGAACGCGAAATGAACCTTCCGACTCATCGAGAGCGACAGGTCATGCAACGCCTCCGTGGCGGTGCCTGGATCAAGGCTTTCACCCTAGCGAACGCACCCAAGACAATCCAAAACTTGCTTGCGAAAGGCTGGATCGAGAGCCGCGGTACCGCAGGTGAATTAGCCTACCGCCTGACTGATAAGGGCCTGGAAGCAAAAAGGGCGCCGGTGCAAATCTGCCCGAAGAAGGCCTCAGCTACCCTCTGAGAGCCTTCAGCCAAGAGTGCCCCGGCGGGAAAGATAGCCGTTTACGACCTTGAGACCAGTACTCGTCAGATCGCCAACGGAGGTCTCAGCCGCCGCGATGATCTGTTCGGCAATAAATTTTCGAATGGACTCATGGTCCCGGTCCGGCGGAAGCTTCCGACAAGCATATTCAAGCGCCGCCGTCATGTTAGCGAGAGTGGTTTGGTCGAATTTCAAGCAGTGAGTTCATAGGTCTCGCCGTCGTTGACAATAAACCATACCGCATGCGCGTAAAGATACGCTTCCCCGACGCGAACCTATCCCGGCCAGATCGTCCCAGTGAACCGTTATGTCGAGTGGGTGTTCAATTCTAAGCGCAAAGATACCCACTGGGAGAAACGGAAGCTGAAGAGAGCCGCCATTCGGGAAACCAGTTTCACCAATCAATCGCCAAGCCTGCCAAAGTAGCGCTAGTCTGAGGCTGAGGTTGGATACATCGCCCGGAGTGTCGGGCGCGTGCGAATAGTCCGGCTTGTCACAAATTGTACGCCGACTTCCTGGCCGTTTAACCGGACCAACTCGCACCGCCGGAAGGCCAATCCTGTCTTTGAAAGCAATAGGAAAAACTGACGTGATCTCAGGACATCTGTCGATCCATCTATTCGAAGACACGCGCCCGTCTCAGAAACATCAACGAGTACGCAATCACGACGCCAGGTGCCATCAGCGCCCAAGAGAGTGGCTCGGTACTCATGTTCAAATTGAATGCGCTTCGCTTTTCGCTTATCTCGGTTCATACATTCACGCCGTTCAGTAGCACCTTCAAGAGCGATCTAGAAAGCCGAGACACGAATTACTCCTCCGGGTGGCGCCTTGCTTCCGCCTCCTCCCGACAGGCAGTTGGTAATCAGTCAGGATGCTATCCCGTCAGCTCGCTATTAGCCGCGATACGCCAGAGACACAGGCCATCCTCTATTTCAAAGCGCGCGTCCACGCGGCGCGAAACTCGACCAAGGCATCGGCTTTAAATGAAAGCAAAAGCGAGCAGGCTCGAGCAGAACAGCGCGAGGCCTGCCGCGGTCAGTGCCAGCAGGCTGCCGGAGACAAGATCATGATTGCGCATGAAACATCCTCGAGTGCAGCGCAAGGAGAGCGCCAATTGCTGCCTTCGTTCGACGTTCAATACATAAAACATTACTCGAATTCACTGCACTATTCCTGCTGCTGCTACGAAAGAACGCATTTTTCCAGCGTGATCGGCGGACGGTTCGCCGTCTTACGGCGACGACAAAGAATATCCAGGTTTGCGAATTCCGGCCGTGAAAGAGACCAGCTCTTCGGCGTTTCCAGGCCTAACAAGCGAGGTTGCTAGAGGCCGAGACATTTACACCAATGTCGGGGCACACGTCAGCGCCAGCCGAAACGGCAGGCCGTTGGTATCCGCGAGTGCATGAATCTTGCTGGTCAATCCGCCCCGAGACCGTCCCATCGACGGCCTCCGGTTCCGTGTGATGCACGCGCCATGCTGATACACGCGGACAATGGAGGTGTCGTTCATCTGGACAGCCGTGTCGCGGGCAGCGGCAAATGCGTCTATTATAGGCGGGCGCTCCCTGGGAGTAATCGAAACCGATGATGACGCTGACCGATCTGGAGCTGGAATTCATGAACCGACTCGCGTCCGCGCCCTGGACCAGCACGCCGTTTTTCGACCACGGCTGATCGAACTGGAGCTCGTCAAGGCGGAGCCGCTCGCCTTGGACGAGATTGAGTATCGGGTCACCGAGGCCGGAAGGCGGCCGTCCGCGACGGTCGGCGATCGTTCCGAGGCTTCTCACCGCCACATCGTGGGCGCCTTGCTGAGCGCCCCTTGCGGCCGACCCGCTTCAGGCTGTCGGCCGTGGTCCCGCCCCGCCTTGCCGCTATGATTTTCGCGGCCACCTGCGTTCGGGTGCCGGTTTCGTACCGCGACACGCCTTGACAGGCATCGTCGAGGACCGCGCAGTAGCGCGGTGGTCTGGGCGTCGAACATCGGAGATTGCCCCTCAGTCGTCCAGACCGAGGATAACTAACGCCGCGTGTTCCAGGATTCACGAAGGTTAAAGCGCGCCAGAAAATTTCAAGGGCTACCGGTCGGCACCGCTCGCCGCTGCTATTGCCCCGCCCGGCGCAGAGCGGTCTCCAGCTTCTCCTTCTGCTTCTCCCAACGGGTCTCTTCGGCTTGTGCCCGCTTTTCGAGTGTGGCGCGCTGGGCTTCGATTTCGGCGACCCCTCCTGTCGTGCTCCCGCCTGCCCTGCTCGATGCCGCTTGGGCCCTGGCGACTGCCTGCTGGCGGCGCTCATGACTTTGCTCGACCGAGCTACACCAGCACGGGGGACACGACCTTTCTAACTGGCCGCCCCGTCGCGTTCTCGATTAACTCGCGCTGTGATCTCATCACACCGCTACTTGCTGCGATATTGCTTCACTACCGCTCAGTATCGGTCCCGATAGGCGCCGCGCCGCTGGCGCGCGAACGCGTACTGGGGATTGATCCCGCAATAGGCGTTAGTACCGCTCGCGGTGGCCATGCATTGGGCGTAGCTGGAGAATTGGCAATTGCCGGGATAGCCCCATATGCGCCCTTGCAAGCAGTAGCTATCCGGCCCAGCAGGCGCGGGCGAAAAATCATAGGTCTGAGCCCGGGCTTGCCATGCTGCCAAAGCCATACCCACGAATTGTCAAAGCCAAAGTGCGCATTGGATCCTCCTCGAAGTCGGCACAACGCTAGTGCGCTTAGGCAGCAGGCAATATTGATCCAAGTCAATTCACGTTCTCGATCACAAATACGCAGGTGGTAGTCCGGAATAGGTTAGAATAGCAGGATCGCGATGCTCAGCATGACGGCAGACAAGATACCAATCCTCATCGTGCCGACCTTAAAAGGAAGATCTGCTCCCTGATAAATCTGCAATAAGGATCTTCGCGACCGGCAATACTGTCAGGATGATGATGAGACCGCCAACTGAAGCGCCCTACTTCTTTAGGGACCTCGGCAGAACGGTTGCGAACGGTATGCTGGCGAGCGGTCGCCCAGCTTCATCCGCGATGACCAAAACCTCTGGAACGTCTGGCATACCGCTCTTGATCGCTTCGGCTAAAAGCTCGCGCGTGGCTAGTACAGCCTCATTCTCAGCCGCAGATAAATCTGGTAGCTCTGTTCCTTCCTCATCGAGCGTTATTTCGTTGCCGGCACTTAGGTGAAAGTAGAAGCGTCCCAAGGCGAACTCCAATTGAACAGAAACCTATTTGGTGAGTGGGTTTTCGCAGAGGTCTACAACGCTGGGCATGAGGCACCGAGCACCGCCAATTGGACCACACGCCAAAAAGTTGGTTTGGCTCGCTATGGACGGAGAATTACCATTCCACGGAACGTTGACGTTCCGGGGACCGCACTATTTCGCTCTCGAGCCGCACGGCGTCATCGTCTTTGCCGGCTCCAACAGTCGGCTCGTGCAACAGGGTTACGTTCGATCCTGTACAGTAACGACATGTCGATATTGATAAATGCAACGTGTCCTGCGTTGACGCTTAAATTCCGCGTTCGAGCGCCTCTTTCGACGGATTTCACCACACCAATTGTCCGATAATTGCGGAAGTATTTATTTGGGTCTGCGAGGCCGGTGCAAGCGCTTTCCGGAAGACATCTTCGAAGAGTGCCCCCGGATCTTGCGGCAGACGATCAGCCGGCCGAGCGGGGTGCGCAGCTCGTCGCTAAAGGAAGCAAACTCAAGGATGGAACTCCAGACATCGATGCTGCCGGATTTGCCCAGCCCAACAAGACAGGTCGGCAGGAGTCCCCCTGGGATTCAGGAGGTGATCCGGCGATTCGTGTGGGAAATCAGATCCATCAATTTGTGTCTGGAGGGACTTCGCCAATTCCAGGCCAATGTACTTGGCATCACCGGTCCACAATGGATGATCTTGATGGCTTTAGCTGACTTGGACAGAGAAAACGGTGTTCCGGTCAATGTGGTGTCGCAGTTGATGCACGTCGACCCTTCGTTCGTCACGACCCAATCAAAGCTGTTGGAGAAGAAGGGCTTCCTGCGGCGCAAGCCCTCCACTAGCGATGCCAGGGTCGTGCAGATGTCGCTGACGGACAAGACTTACAAGCATCTCGCGAGCGTCGCCGCACAACAGGAAGCGCTCGATGAATTTGTTTTTGGTGATTCCGGTGTTCACGAATTGACCGAGCTGGCTAACAGGCTCACTGCACTCAGGCATCGCCTAGGAGCCTGTCCCTATAATGGACTTAGGATTAAGCGAAGCGGGTTCTGAAGCTTTTTTTGGGGAGACAGGTTCTCCTCAGCGTGCGGCGGCGAGTTTCGCGAGGTTGTGGGCGATGCAGATCATGGCCCATTCGGCTTTGACCTTGTCGATGCTGCGCAGGAGGAACTGGCGGAAGCCTCTTGCCTGCTTGATCTGACCGAAGACGGGCTCGACGATCTGTTTTCGCAATCGATATCGGCTTCGATAGCCTGCGCGCTTGAGCTTTGTGCTCATTCTGGCGACGAGCGTGCCGGATTTGAGCTTTCTTTTTGTCGTGGCCGCCTTGGTGCCGTGCTTTTGCCGTCCGGTGGCGACGTAGCCCTCGATCCGGCGTCGAATGAGCGTGCGAAGATTGGCTTGCGAGCAATAGCCTGCATCGGCCGACGCTTCATCCGGGTTCTTCCCGAGATTGGCTTTGATGGCATCGAGCAATGGCGCAAGCTGCGCCTGATCGCTTGGCGAGTTGGTCAGCGTGTGCGCCACGATGATCTGATGGGCGCCATCGACGGCGGCCTGTGCGTTGTAGCCCTGGATGAAGCCGTTTTTGGTCGGCATCACGCGGCTGTCGGGATCGGTGAAGTTGCGCTGCGCCTTGTCGCTCGGCTCTGCCGTGACGGGCTTGGACTTGCATCCCGGCCGGCCCTTGCCGCCGTCGCCGGAGCGGTCGTCGCCCGGCTTCGAGGCCGCTTTGGCTTTGGCTTCAGCTTCCAGCGCAGCCTTGGCGGTCCGGATCTTCTCCAGCCGCTTCTCTTTGTTGGCCATCCACTCGGGCATTTCGTCGCCACGCTTCGAGGCTCCGAGCTGACGATCCTCAGCCTTGTCGGCTTGGGCGGCCTGGGCCAGCCAGCCCTCGACCTCCGCCGCAAGCCTCGGCTCGGCCTCTTTCATCCGGCCATAGCTCATCGCCTTGTTGATCCCGGCATTGGCCTTGATCTTGGTGCCGTCGAGCGCCACGTGGCCAAGCTTCACGAGCCCCGCCGCGCGACACAGCGCAAGAACCTGCCGGAACAATCCGGAGAGCGCAGCCAAATGCCGCTTGCGGAACTCGCTGATCGTGCGGAAGTCCGGACGCTGCATCCCCGTTACAGCCGCAAAATCCAGCCGCTCCTCGCAGCCCCGTGCGATCTTGCGCGACGAGTAGATCCCCTGGCTGTACGCATAAAGCAGCAGCGCTACCATCATGCCAGGATGATAGGGCGGAAAGCCGCGCTCCTCGTCGTAGACATCCATGATCCGCGACAGGTCCAAGCCGGTGCGAACCGTGTCGCGCACAAAGTGGGCCGTGTGCCCGGAAGGCACCAAATCCTGGATCGATGGCGGCAGCAGCCAAACCTGATCAACGTCCCAAGGACGAAATGTCTTGCTCATCCACCGTTTGAATCACGACGCTTGTTCTTCGTCGAGAAAAATCCGATTACTTGGACAGGCTCCTAGAGAAAGCTCGCTTGAAAGTCGCTCTAGAGTTCTGAAGACCAAAAACGCACAATCGTCTTGAATTGACGCCCTGACTTGATCATGTCTGATCGAATTCCAACCTTCAATGTTTTCTTGAAGCGGCACGGGCGAAGGTGGTTGTGGTCGCTCTACACGATCGAAGGCGCGCTGGTCATGACGGGTTCAGGAAGCAACCGATCCGCTGCCAGCTATGAAGCCAATAGGGCACTTTTTCTATTGCTGCTGAGCGCGCCGTATCATTTGCGACTTTCGGGTCGAGCGATCCAAGCTAATCAAGGGGCCCACCCTCGGGTATGAGCGAATTTTGCATAAAACGATGTCGGAATGCAGCACTTTTTATCATCGTGAATGAAAGATTCCATGCAGAGCGCTACCGACGAGGCAAGAGAGACGAAGCATGTTTCTCCTCAACCAGCACACCGACCACCGCGCTCCCCACGATGCCTCGGACGCCGACACGCTGGGCGTGGAAGTTGCTCGCGAGGTCGAGCGGTCTCTCAAGCATCGCGATGGCCACAAGGAAACCCCTCTCATTTCTTTGCCGGGCCTTGCCCGCGAGATTGGAGTGGGTTCGATCCATCTAAAGGACGAAGGCCATCGTCTCGACCTTGGTAGTTTCAAAGCCTTGGGCGGTTCCTATGCTGTGATCCGTCTGGTGCTCGAGGAAGCAACTCGGCAGCTCGGTCGCGATGTTGACGTGTCCGAGCTGCACATACCTGAAGTGGAGACCGTGGCAAGAGGTATGACGGTCTCTTGCGCCACGGATGGCAACCATGGCAGATCAGTTGCTCAAGGTGCCCAGCTCGTTGGTGCAAAATGCGCCATCTTCGTTCATTCAGGCGTAAGCAACGAGCGCATCGCCGCCATCGCCCGCTTTGGCGCGCAGATGGTCCGCGTCGACGGCAACTATGACGATTCCGTCGTCCAGGCATCCCAAGTTGCGGCTCAAGAAGGTTGGATCACGGTGTCTGACACGCCTGGCTACGAGCGCATCCCGCGCTTCGCAATGCAGGGATATACCGCACTTCTGAGCGAAGCACTACGCCAGTTGTCGGAGCCGCGACGCACGTCTTCATCCAGGCAGGCGTCGGTGGGATCGCCGCAGCCGTTGCTGGACATCTATCAGTTCTGTTGGGCGACGACCGCCCGTTCTTCACCGTGGTCGATCCCTCGCGGGCAGCATGCCTCTTCGAAAGCGCGCGGGCCGGGCATCCTGTCAAGGTAGATCATGGGCAATCGACCGTGATGGCGATGCTCGAATGCTACGAGCCTTCGCTCGTCGCTTGGCGCATCCTTTCACGCGCCGCGGACGCCTTTATGACTGTCGACGACGAGGACGCAATCAGCGTGATGAAGCTTCTGGCAAATCCGAAGGATGGCGATCCCGCTGTCGTTGCAGGCGAAAGTGGTGGTGTTGGCCTCGCAGCCTTACTGAAGGCTGCTTCTGACCCGACCTTGCGTGGCAGGATTGGTCTTGGACCCAATGCACGGGTCTTTCTGATCAACACCGAGGGCGCGACCGATCCTCTCCTGTACGAACAGCTCGTCGGTGCGACGCCAGCGCAAGTGACCGCGAAGAATATTAAACCGGTCAAGAACAGGTCAACGGATGGGGCGAACCCGTGAGCCTTTCGTAAGCCGTCCCGTCCGTACGCCCTGGGAGACTGGCCAGCGTTCGGCGCTTACAGAACGCTCATCGCCACGCAGAGGCCGGCGCCCTGCGCGGCGCGGGCTTCATGTCCCTTCGAGCAGGGCACGCGGGACCGGCTTACTCAGAATGAGGGGGTTTTGAGTTGTGCCGGTGCTCTCCGACTTGTCGGCCGGGCTCAAAGCCGGCATCACAAACTTCATCGCTGTCAATGGGGCGCCGGCAAATCGACGCTCACGCAAATCTCGCAGAAGATGAATCCGGGACACGGCCTAGTGGTTCATCACAGTGATTTTGACTCTTTGGCGGTGGTTGGATATGCGCGGCCGAGTTTGGCGCGGGCTTTGTCGGTTGTGAACATCCATTTGATGCGGTCTCGTGCTTTGTTTCGCTGCCGTTGCCATGCTGCGATCTCTTTTCGGAGCCGTTTGCGCGTACCGAGCGATCGCGACCGGGCGTTCCGATTGATCACGACCGGCTGTACCGATTGATTGCGACCAGGCGTTCCGATTGATCGCGACCACCCATTCCGGGCGATCGCGACCAGCCTGTGGACGGGTGTGACGGGCGCCGTTGGGTGATCTGCGAATCGGCATGGTTTCGCTCCTTTCCACGAGGAGCGGGGGCAAATGCCAGGACCGAGATTACCTATGCGCAAAATTCGCGACGTGCTGCGGCTGTCCGCCGCCGGCATGTCCAAACGCAAGATCGCTGCCAGCCTGGGGATGAGTGCAACGGCCGCCGGGGAGTGCATCCAGCGGGCACGCCGCGCCGGCCTCACCTGGCCGGTACCGGAAGGCCTGACGGACGAGGCGCTGGAGGCCCGACTCTACCGACCTCCAACGGTCGGCGCAAAGCGTCGACCGCAGCCAGACTGGGCGGCGGTCCACCGTGAGCTTCGCCGGCCAGGGGTGACGCTGCAGCTATTGTGGGAGGAGCATCGCGCGGCCTACCCGGATGGTTACGGGTACAGCCGCTACTGTGAGCTCTATGGCGCCTGGGCGGCGCGGCTGTCGCCGACTATGCGACAGAGCCACGTCGCTGGCGAGCGCATGTTCGTTGATTACGCCGGCACGACGCTTGAGGTGATGGATGGTTCGACCGGCGAGGTACTGACAGCCCAGCTGTTCGTCGCCTCGCTCGGCGCGACGAACTACACATATGCGGAGGCCACCTGGACGCAGGGCCTGTCCGACTGGATCGGCTCGCACACGCGCGCCTTTGCGTTCATCGGCGGGGTTCCGGCAGTGGTGGTGTCCGACAATCTGCGCTCGGGCGTCACCAAGGCTTGCTTCTATGAGCCGACGGTCAACCGCACCTATGCCGAGATGGCGGCTCACTACAACACCGCCATTGTTCCGGCGCGGCCGTATCGCGCCCGCGACAAAGCTAAGGTAGAAGTTGCGGTCCAAATTGCGACTCGATTTATCGTCGCGAAGCTGCGCAACCGGCAGTTCTTCTCGCTCTGCGCATTGAACGTGGCCATCGCCGAGCTTGTCGCACAACTCAACAACCGCGTATCGCGCCATCTCGGTGCGAGCCGCCGCGCGTTGTTCGACGAGATCGAGCGCGCGGCGCTCAAACCGCTGCCGGCCGAGCCCTACGTCTTTGCCGAATGGAAGGAATGCAGGGTCGCGCTCGACTACCACGTCGAGATCGAGAAGCACTACTACTCGGTGCCGCACCAATTGCTGCGCGAGAAGGTTTGGGCGCGCATCACGGCGCGCACGATTGAAGTCTTCCACTGCGGCAAACGCGTTGCCGCCCATGTGCGCTCTTCCTCCGACCGCAAGCATACGACGGTGCGCGAGCACATGCCGTCGAGCCACCGGCGCTATGCCGACTGGACGCCAGAGCGCCTCCGGCGAAGCGCCGCCGAGATCGGCCGCCGCACGTCGGCACTGATCGCGACTATCCTGCGGGAGCGCACGCATCCCGAGCAAGGCTTCCGCGCCTGTGTCGGCATCCTGCGGCTTGCCAAGACATATGGCCGCGAGAGGCTCGAGGCTGCGTGCGGCCGCGCGCTCGAGATCGGCGCGCGCTCCTACAGTTCGGTCAACTCGATCCTCAAGAACAATCTCGATCGCCAGCAGCCCGCAACGCCCACGGACGGGCCAGCGATAGCGCACGACAACATCCGTGGCCCGACCTACTTCCATTGAGGAGATGACGACTGATGCTCTCACATCCCACTCTAGACCAGCTCAGAGCGCTCAAGCTCGACGGCATGGCGCAAGCCTTCACCGAGCTCGAGGTGCAAGAGGAGGCTCGCAATCTCGCGCACGCCGAATGGCTGGCTCTGCTGCTCGACCGCGAGGTCGCCTATCGCAGCACCCGTCGCTTCCAGGCCCGACTGCGCGCCGCCCGGCTGCGGCACAGCCAAGCCGCGGTCGAGGACGTCGACTACCGCACGCCACGCCGGCTCGACAAGGCGCTGTTCCAACAGTTGGCCACCTGCCGCTGGATCGCCGAGCACCGCGGCCTGCTGGTCACCGGCCCGTGCGGAATCGGCAAGTCGTGGTTAGCCTGCGCGCTCGCGCAAAAGGCTTGCCGCGACGGCTACACGGTCCACTACACGCGCGTGCCGCGTCTGTTCGCTGATCTCGATCTCGCTCATGGCGACGGCCGCTTCCCGCGACTGTTCCGGATGCTGGTCAAGGTCGATTTGCTTGTATTGGACGATTGGGGACCCGACCGCCTCTCAGCCAGTCAGCGGCGCGATCTCATGGAGATCGTCGAGGACCGTCATGGCCGCGGCTCCATCCTCATCACCAGCCAACTCCCTGTGGCAACTTGGCACGAGGTTATTGGCGAGCCCACCGTCGGCGACGCCGTGCTGGATCGTATTGTCCACAACGCTTATCGGATCGAGCTCGACGGCCCGTCTATGCGCAAGCTCAAAGCCGACGAGGAACGGCTGGCGCCGGCCGCGGCCACACCGCCAGCCAACGGCAAGCCGCCCACGGGAGCAAAAATATGAAGCGCATCGCCAGCCCACCGGCCGCCCCCGTGGGTCAACAGGGACCTCCCGCGCGCGCTGCTGCGTCAGCCGTGGGGGCACTCCGCAGCGCGCGCGGGTCCCTCCTGTCGACTACCGGGACGGCCTCCACCGCGCTTGACGTCGAGCCAAAACACTGAGATCAGAAAATGCACCTGACGGCACCATCACACTGGTCGCGATCGATCGGAATGGGTGGTCACAATCCGTCGTAGCGGGTGGTCGCGATCGTCGGAATACGCAGCCGTTTGGGGTCGTCGATGCGGCGGCCGAGACACTGGCGCTGCAGCACGCTGATCTCGCACTCGACCATGTTGAGCCAACTGGCGTGTTTCGGGGTGTAGTGGAATTCGAGGCGACGCAGGATGCGACCGGCCTCGGCGGGCGCAAATGCTTGATACAGCGCGCCGGCGGTGTGGATCGCAGATTGTCCTGCACGACACGGATACAGGCGGCATCGGGATAATGGACGTCGACGAGTTCACGCATGCAGTGGGCGTAGTCCACGGCGGCGCGGCGGTCTGTTATCTTGACGTTGCGCCAGCCGCAATGCGGATCGAAGGTGACGAAGAGATTGACGGTGCCGTTGCGGCGGTACTCGTAATCGTAGCGCTCGCGCTGTCCGGGCCTGGCCGGGATCGGCTGACGCACCTCGCCGATGAGCTTGGACGGGGGTCTCGTCGAAGCAGACCAGCGGCCGCTCGGGATCCGGCGCCTCGGAATAGAGATCGAGCACGTCCTCCATGCGGGCGACGTATTCGCCGTCGACATGGGGAATGCACCACATGTCCCTGCGCCATGGCTTGAGGTCGTTCTCGGCCAGCCGGCGACGCACGGTCTCGCCCGACAGGCTGTCGTGATCGGTGAGCTTGACCATCGTGTCGGCCAGCAGCGTCAGCGTCCAGCGTTTGCGGCCGGCGGGCGGCTTGGCGCATGCGGTCGCGACCAGCAGGGCCTCTTCCTTGCCCGTCAGCTTGCGTTCCGCGCCCGGACGCGGCTCCTCGCTCAAGGCCCGCTCCAGATTGCCTTCCACGAAGCGGCGCTTGGTCCGGCCGACGGTGGAGAGGCTGACACTCACGGTCCGGGCAATCTCCTCGTCGCGGCGGCCCCGATCGGCCGCCAGCAAAATCTGCGCCCGCTTGAGCTTGCGGGCGGCGTGTTTGCCGCCGCCGAGCATCGCCGTCAGTTCATCGCGCTCGGCTTGGCTCAATTCGACCCGATAACGTACATTCATGCTTTGCCTCCTTGGCGGAGGCCGGGACGAATCCAACGATGAGTCAAAAATCAGGCGCGCGTTTCACCGAGAAGCAGGGGCACTACCTCGCTTTCATCCATACCTATTCGTACATGTTCGGACAGCCGCCCGCCGAAGCCGACATCCAGCGCCATTTCCGCGTCAGCCCGCCGACTGTCCACCAGATGATCGTCACCCTCGAACGGAACGGCTTCATCCGACGTCAACCCGGCGTCCCCAGAACCATCGAGATTCTCTTGCCACCGGAAAACTTGCCCATCCTCGAATGGCTCGGTATCAAAACGTCAAAATCACTATGATGAACCACTAGATTAGCGTTTTCTTGGTTCGAATCATATCAGGCGGCGTCGGCGAGTTTGTAGGA
Organism: Bradyrhizobium sp. sBnM-33; assembly: GCF_032917945.1. NCBI lineage: Bacteria > Pseudomonadati > Pseudomonadota > Alphaproteobacteria > Hyphomicrobiales > Nitrobacteraceae > Bradyrhizobium > Bradyrhizobium sp. sBnM-33. The sequence continues at coordinate 2,403,916 of NZ_CP136624.1, read as the reverse complement.
CCACGTGTGGATGACCGGATGGCGATTGACATCGTCGATGCCAGCCATGATGCGCTCCTTAAGCTCGTGTTTTGAAGTCACCCGGATATGGCGCAGGACTGAACGGGCGAACTTGGAGAAGAATCCCTCGATGAGATTGAGCCACGAGCCGTGCTTGGGGGTGAAGGTGAGCTCGAAGCGCCCGCTTGGTCGAGTGGCGAGCCAGGCTCTGGTTTCTCGCGAGATGTGCGCGGAATGATTGTCGAGGATCAATTTGATCGCAGTGTTCGGCGGATAGGCGGCATCGATAAGTCTGAGGAACTCGATGAACTCTCGACTGCGATGGCGATCTTTGACAAGGGCGTGGACCTTGCCGGTGAGCAGATCAATCCCAGCCAACAGGCTGAGCGTGCCATGTCGTTTGTATTCATGGTCGCGCGCAAAGCTGGCGTGGACACCAGGCTTGGGCGGCAAATCTGGCGCCGTCGTTGCGATGGCCTGGATTCCCGGCTTCTCGTCGCAGGAGACGATCGTCACCGGCTTTCCCCGCCGCTTTCCCTTGGCAGAGGCTTTCTTCAGGACTTCGACTTCACGATAGACGCACAGCACCTCCGCCATCTTCTGTTCGAACTCGGCGTCGCGATTTTCAAGATAATAACGCACCTTGTGCGGCTTGATTTCCTCTTGACCGAGGATCTTGCACACCGTTCCCTGGACCAAATTGGCCAAACACGCATGCCCCGCCGCCGGCCCGTGTTCGCGCGCATGGCGCGCCAAGAGCCGCGTCGTCCACAACTCATGTGGATAGCCGTGGTCCTTGGCCTTGTCGCAGGCCAGCGACACCAACCAGGCTTTGGCTTCCGGCGTGATCGTTGGTTCCTTGCCCGGTCGCGGACGATCATCAAGGGCCGCCAGCGGGCCATCGGCCAGCGCCCGCTCGACACAGCGCTGCACCGTCTGATGATGGACCCCAAGTCTCTGGCCCACCGCGCAGAACGAAGGATTTTCCCGATACGCCAGCAGCATCTGCGCCCGCGACACCCGGCTCGCCAGTTCGATTCTCGACCGCGAAAGCGTCGTCAAGGTCGCTATCTCTTCATCACTCATGGCCAATTCGACCGCTCGCCGCCATCCTGCCATGATACAGCTCCTCGTTTCGCCGACCGCAAACGAGGAATCCGCCAACAACCCGTCCGTTCCATCAATTCAGCCTGCTGCAGCACGCGGGTTTCATGGAATTGGTCGTCTAGATCCCCGCTGGAGCGGGCTGCCGCCCCTTGCTGCTCGGCAAGTCCAAGCGGTTTGATGACGCCGATCAACGACGGATGTGCACGCCAGCGGGCGTGTCGTTGCTCACTTTCCTATCATCGCAGCCCACCGCCACTCCGATAGCCGCTGCGACTACCACCAGCAGGATAGTGACGAAGAAATCCACGACCCAGCGAAGCCGACTGTGGCTCACCAGAAACCCCACGAGCTTAAGCAGTTGTCGAGCGAGAGCATACCAAGCTGCGGGAACAGGATTACTCTGTTGTGGGACACGGCATAGCCGGAATCCTGCAGCCGTTCGCCAAAATGCAAAGTTTTATGACTGACTTGAACTTTGGAGATCGCGGCACGATTGGAGCCAATACTGAATATCTGCGAAGGCTCTCGGCGGTTGAGGCGGAAATGAGGCGACGTTAGATCGACGTGGTGATGGTCACGAGTCCCACCAACATCGCTTTTGCGCGATCCGCAACATCTCTAACACTGGCCGCCTCCTGATATGGATGCAATGTGGGCTGAGGCGCTCAGTAGCGGAATCCGAAAATGATCCGTCGAGAGCTATCAACGCTCACTCGACCTCCGCACTGAGCACATTGGCCGCGCATCCCTTCTTGGCGGTTGCGCTACCGCCCCCGCCTTCTGTGCATAGCCCCAGGATGCTTACGCGAGCGGATCGGTTCCGCTTGGCGGTTTAGCTGCGGACACGCGTTACAACGTTGGATGTCGCGCCAGTTCAGCAGAAGATCACTTAGATCATCGCTCAAACGGTGGGCTTCTGCCATTGAAGTGACCTACTACGTCACATTGCGGTTCGTATCTTCCTTTGACGGAGCCTGCCCGAAACGGCTCAGCCGCGATTCCCCCTCTGTCATTGCACCGCCTAGCACGAGCGAAGGCTTGATCAATTGGGGATCACCCATTCTCTGCGCCGCCGTGACATCTCGCCATCAATGCGTATCGGCATTCCTTTGCGGTATCGCCGTCGGAACGATGTGAACGACGTGATAGTCGTTGTCGTGCAGGTACCGTAGGAAGGCGGGCATCATAGCGGCGGTATGTGCCTTGGCGTCGTGAAACAGAATGATGCCCTTGCCCTCGGCATCCAGCCGGCTGGTGATGAGCTTCAGCTCCTGGTCCGCGGTCATCTCCTCCCAGTCGCTGGCCCAGAGGTCCGCTCCGAACACGACGATGCCCCGAGACTGGAGCAGCTTGAGCGTCTTAGGCGTCGAGTCGAAATAGGGGAAGCGGAAGAACGGCGTCGAGGGCGCCATTGTCGATACGCCATGGAGCGCCATTTCGTCGGCCGCAATCCCGCGGTCGATGTCCTCTTTCGCCTTCTCGAAGCTGATCTTCGACGCCATCGAATGCGACCATGTGTGGTGCGCGATGGTGTGGCCTTGCGCGGCCGCGCGCCGCACGAGCTCGGGAAATTGGGCCGACGACTTGCCGACCACAAAGAACGTGGCTCGGACGCACTCCTGCGCGAGCGCCGCCAGCACTTTTTCCGTGTACGGCGGCCGGGGCCCGTCATCGAACGTCAGCACAACCTCGCGATCGGCCAAAGGGAGCGTCTGGGGAAAGCTCTTCAGTCCAACCCGCGGATAAGTCTTGGCATCAACGGCGAGCACGCGCGAGGTCCCGAGCGCGTCCTTACGCGGACAGTCGGCCGCGTCCGCAGCCGTGACGCCGGCAAGCACCGCCGTCGCGACGCTCACGAACAGCAAGGTGCATCCGTGCAGACATCTGCCATCGAGGTCGTCCCCGGACGGGGGTCTGGTTGCGGCTTTGAACAAGATAGTCCTGCCGTTTTAGCTGGAGTTACATCAACTTGCTGATGGTTTCAGCCGCTTCGTTTCCATTCCGGACTAGCTGACCCACGCAGTGGACTAGCGCTCCGATCGGACTACTTCGCTCCCGAGCCCATCAGATTGTCCTGCAGCCAGATCATTTGCTACTTCGTCGAATTGGAATGGGTTTAACCGCGCCAATGTAGTTTGTCGGTCTCCACAAACAGTCGGCTCGCGCAATGGTTACGTTCGCCCCTGCACAGTAGCCATATGTCGATATTGATTAATGCAATGTCCCGGCACCGACGCTTGAATTCCGCGTTCTGATGCAGTTTCTCGACGGATTCCATCGATTGTCGGCATGTGCCGAAGGCGCTCTTACAGCGACTGATCGGCAATGCAGTTACCTTCATGTAAGCGATCGCGAAGCCGCCAATGCTGCAGGACGCCTACTGGATGCTGATGCTCAACGTTCCTCACCGCAGCAAGACCATCGGGATTCACAATTCCATATGATGATCTCGATCCGCTCGTCGTCGTCCGATGCAGCCGCTAAGCGAAGGCAAATACGAGCAGGCTCGAGCAGAGCAGCGCGAGGCCGGCCGCGGTCAGTGCTAGGAAGCTACTGGAGACTAGGTCATGATTGCCCATGAAATACCCTCGGAGAGCAGCAATCGCTGCGTTGCGCCGTTCTACCGGTCAACACATAAACTATTATTCGAAATCGACGCACTATTCCTGCTGCTATTAGGCAGGAATGCATTTTTTCAGTGTGATTACGGCTCGCTCCGCCGTCTTGCCGCGGAGACAAAGAAATCGCGCATGAAAGCTCTAGGTGGTGTGGACACTTACCGCATCCATAAGATGATGGCTGCGAGAGTGACGACGGCACGGTAGTTTCGGGCAGTCTTTTCGAAGCGGGTTGCGACGCGGCGGAATTGCTTGAGTTTTGAGAAGCAGCATTCCACGAGATGGCGCTGGGCATAGAGATGCTTGTCGAGCGGATATTTGAGCGCGCGTGACGGATTGTTAGGGATGACGGCGAGCGCGCCTTTGGCAGCGATGGCCTGGCGCAAGTGATCGGCGTCATAGGCCGTATCGGCCATGACGACTTCGGCGGCCAATCCCTCGATCAATGCGGCGGCTTGCGGTGCATCGCCCTTCTGACCTGCGGTAAGGATGAACCGCACGGGACATCCCAAGCCTCGAACGGCCAGATGTATCTTGGTGCTCAGGCCACCGCGCGAGCGGCCGAGCGCCTGATCTTCAGACCCCCTTTTTTGGCCCCGGCAGCGTGCTGGTGGGCTCGGACGATGGTGGAGTCGACGATCAGATATTCGAAATCCGGATCATCGGACATCGCCTCAAAGATGCGCCACCAAACACCCTTGACGCTCCATCTACTGAAGCGACGGAATACACTGTTCCATTCCCCGAACGCTTCCGGAAGATCACGCCAGGGAGAGCCCGTACGCACGATCCACAGCACACCTTCCACAAACATCCGATTGTCGCGGCCCGTCGAACCCTTCTGGTCAGGTCGGCCGATGATCAGCGGCGCCATCCGCTCCCACGCCGCGTCGCTCAAAACCAACCGGTCCATCACACCCAAGGCTGCCTCCCCAAAAGCAGCCTTGAATCTGATTTGCTCCTAAAAAGGAATCCTTAGAGTCCACACCACCTAGCAGTCCGCTGAAAAACCTTGAAATGGAGAGTTTTTGTATGCTCGCCGGTCGTTGTTGGGGCGACGCGGCGGAGTTGGATGTAAATTTCTAACCTGGTGTTGGGTGCACCCTGACGCGGGGTGGCTAAGCGGCAAGCAGTTTTGGAATGCGGATCAGGTTATAGGCGATCAGATTGAGCAGGAAGTCGGCGGCGACGCGAGCGATGCCGCGATGTTTGGTCTTGCGCATGGTGCCGTGCTGCTTGCCCCATCCGAAGATGCACTCGACCATCGCCCGGCGCGATTGCGACATGCCGTACCCCGGATGCCGCGTGGTTCGTTCGTCGATGGCGCTGTTGCGGGTCTTGCCGGTTTTGGTGATGGCCTGGTTCTGTGTCACATGCGGCGTCACGCCGATGGCGCGAAGATTGGCGACATGATCGGCGGTATCGTACGCCTTGTCCTCACCGGCCGTGATGCGGCGGCCTGCGGCTTTGCGTCTCGCCTTCAGCATGGTCTCCGAAGCCCGGCGTTCGGCGGTGCCATTGGCATGTGTGACCCTGCCGGCCACCGCCAGCCCATGCCGGTTCTCCATGGTGGCGTGACCCATATAGCAAAGCTTGGCCTCTCGTCCGGCCGCCTTGCGATAAAGCCGGCTGTCCGGGTCGCTGGTACTCGCATGAGTGTCGTTCTTGCGCTTCTGGCCGTGGAAGTTGGCGCCGTCATCATCGTCGCCGCTGCCGTCTTTGGGGCGAAAACTCTTCTGTGAAGCCCAGGCCTCGATCAGCGTTCCATCCACCGAGAAGTGCTCGTCCGACAGCAGCGGCTTGACCTGCGGATGGTTCAGAAGCCTGGTCATGAACTTCGTGAACACATCGCCGTTCTGCAGCCGCTCCCGGTTCTTGGTGAAGGTGGTCGGATCCCAGACCGGATCGTCCGGCGACAGTCCCACGAACCAGCGATACAAAAGATTGTAGTCCAGTTGCTCCATCAATTGGCGTTCGGAGCGGATGCCGTAGAACACCTGTAGCAGCAAGGCGCTCAGCAATTGCTCCGGAGGGATCGAAGGACGTCCCTCGCTGGCGTAGAGCCTCCCAAGGCTGCGGTTCAAATCACTCAAAACATCCCGGACAAGTTCCCGGACCTTCCGCAGCGGATGGTTCGCTGGCACCCGCTTATCCGGCGCGATGTACGAAAACAGGCCGCCCTGATCCGTAAACCTGCCGCGCATGATCGTCTCCGCCGATTCGGGATGATCAAGTGAATCATCAAGCCCCCTCCGTGGCGAGGGGTTTTTCAGCGGACTGCTAGGATTGAGAGACTTGGCGATTACCGCGTTTGCAGCGCTAACAGACTGGGTCTGATTGAACGCTTGGCATTTGCGCGCCAATCCGCCGGGGCAGCTGGGGGCAACTTGGCTTCGCAAGAAAGGTCAAATTCAGGGGTGGAGAGCTTGCGACGTTGAGACTTAAGCCGCTTGAACCCTGCCCAGGAAGTTGTCCAGCTCGTGCTTTAGCCGAGAGCTTTCCTCAGACAGCAGTTCGGCAGACATCAGCACCTGCATCGAAGCCCCTCCGGTTTCCTTCGCGCGGTTGGTGACTTCACCGGCGCTCGCCGCCACCTGGGTGGTCCTGGCCGCCGCTTCCTGCAAATTGAACGCAATGTTCATGCTCGTCGCCTCCTGCTCCCCGATCGAATCGACTACGGCCATGGCGATCCTCGAGATGCGACCGATGATGACACTGATTTCGGTGAGCGCGCCGACCGACTCAGTCGTCGCGGCCTGGATGCCGCCCATGTGCTCGCTGATCTCAAGGGTCGCGTGCGCGGTTTGCGTCGCGAGAGATTTCACTTCCTGGGCGACAACCGCAAAACCTCTGCCGAAATCGCCGGCGCGCGCGGCTTCAATCGTCGCATTCAGCGCGAGCAAATTGGTTTGCCGCGCGATCGTGGCGATCAGCTGGACCACGCTGCCGATCCGCTCCGCCGCAGCCGCCAAATTAACCATGCGCTGATCGCTGAGTTCGGCCTTGCGAACCGCTTCGCGCGCCATATTGGCGACTTCCTCGACCTGCCGGCCGACATCGGCGATGGTTGCCGCCATTTCGCCCGTCGCGGCTGCGACACGTTGAACGTTGCCAGACGCCTCCTCCGATGAGGAAGCGACCTCGACCGAGAGTTGCCGGCTGTGATCCGCCGAGCGGGTAAGGCTACGTGCGGAGGCTTCAAGTTTTGTGGAGGCGGACGAGACGGTGTCAATCACGTTGCCCACAGCGTTTTCGAACTCGCCGGCGAGCCGAGCGATATCGGCCTTACGCTGCTCGGCAGCGGTACGATCCTGTTCGGCCTTTGCGTCGAGTTCGGCCTGCGCCTTCTCGCGAGCCCTCAGCTTGAACATTTCGACTGCCTCGGCCATCTCGCCAAGCTCATCCTTTCGGCCGAGGCCCGGCAGAACCACATCGAACCGACCGTCACCGAGCTGGCGCATGGCTGCCGTCATCGAAGCGACTGTTTTGGCGATGCGCTGGCCGAACAGTAAGGCGAGCAGGCCCACGAACATCGTTACAAGCCCGATCACCCAGATCAGTTTCCGCCGAATTCCTTCCGCTCGTTTTTCCGCAGCCCGCGAGCGCGCGTCGGCGGCAGCCATGGCCTTCACGAGCGCCGGATGGATGCGGTCGTAGATCTGTCCGAGATCGTCCGCCTGGTCGCTCAGCGCCTGCTGCGTCACCATGAACGACACAAAACTCGACTTGTATGCGCGGATCAGCTCGAGGATCTGGGATTTCACCTCGGCCGGTACGCTGGACTGAGCGAGCGTGGTTTCGAATTCCGCCTCCCGGTCCACCAGTTGATCGCCATATTTGTCTTCGCCGCGCAGGATGAAATCTTTCTCGTGCCGGCGCATCATCAGCATCAAGATCGTCAGGCGTGGCTGGTTCAGCTCTGCCAGCCGCTGCTCGACGGTGTGCACGGCCTTGCGCAGCTTGCCCTGAAATCCGTCCTCTTCGTTGAAGCCGAGGTTGCGTTGCGCTGCCACGAGGTTATGAAAGCGCGTTGCATAGAGACCGATCACCGGCCGCAGGGAGGTCGCCTGCTTCAGCGGGTCATCCTCGGGCAACGCCGTCACAAATGCTTCGACTCGACTCAAGTCTGCGAGCTGCCGCTCATAATTGTCCGCATACTTCTTGATCGACACTTCACTGGGCTTGCGCAGGAAGTCGCTCGCGACTTGTCGTGACTCCAGGAAGCTTTGCGACAATGATGCGACATGGGCTTTGAACTGGTTGCTGTCGTTCGAAGCGCTCTGGACCAGGCTCGCGTAACTCAGGGCGACGGCATAGATTGCACCCGTGACGAGGACCCCAGAAATCCCGAGTAGTGCCATTTGGCCGCGCAATCCGATGCGTAAGCCACGGCGGCCCTTTGATTGCCCGCCAATCCTCGTAGCAATTTTACTCATTTTACCCCTTCAGTAACTTTGTGCTCTCGCGCAGTGCTAGTTATCGCGAGTGCGACGGGCGTTTTTCTATATTGAGCTAAACGGGAGAGTACTTCATTCGGTCGATGACGACCTGCCAATTAGATTACATTGATTTCGAAATCCTGAATTCGCAGCGTAGGTGAAGCGCTGTTGTTCGTGGCGAGCGAACTGGCCGCGACGAGTTTCGTGCCGCGATGATGGGGAGCCAAGCTTGCTAGGCAAAAGCGGTCCGAGACGCGCTACGTAGCCTTTGAGGACACGTTGCATATCTATCAACTAGAAATCAATTTACAGGCCGATGAGATACGAGCTGCCACATCAGGTCGGCAGTAGCTCACAGCGTGCGACAAGTTGATCATTTTTGCATAAAAGATGCGAAACATCTGCGAAAATCGCCGCCAAGCGGCGCAGAATTCGGTTAACTCGTGCGCGCGATTGAAGACGATTGAAGTTCTCGCAACGGTGATGCTGTTACAAGCTTGTAGCTATCGATGAGTGATCGATCTATTCATCTCGATGCTCCTTCAATGGCCCTTGGGGCGTTTCCTCCCTGACTTGGCCGCGCGTAATGTTCGCGCAGCCCTTTTTCCGCATCCGGCGAAAGATGCCGATTGGTATGCTGGATTGAACGGTTTTGAACGAAAAAACGCGTGAGCCGGGCTTAGAGCACAAAGCTAGGCCTCGGTCGCCTCATCGAAAGCTCCCTTTTTATGTTCAGGCGACCAAGTAAGCAGTGAATGTCTACTTGTCCATCTCGCGTTCCATTCTGTCGACGCTATTGCCCGTAGATCACCCCGACAGATCGACTGTTTGGGAACATCGCGGCGCCTCGCCGCGTGGACGCCGCGAATCGCCCCTCACATAAGCCAAACCGCGCGCTTCCAGTGTCGCTTGCCGCTGCCGACGCTCAGTGCTGACGTCTCATCCATGACGGAATCGGATCGAGTGGCGTGCGATAGACCTCAGCGTTCCCGGCTCTGGTGACCCGGACCGCACAGCCTTTGGCCTTCAGGTCCGGATGTACGATAGACAGTTCGGTCGCAAGCTGGTCCGCTCGATCGGAGGCAATCTCGATGTTTTCGAGAATGAGGCCGCCTTGATTTTTGTACTCCTCGCCAATCACAAGATCAAAAGAGTAGTACGGCATCCGAAAGTGTCCCATTTGATCGGATTCGCTCCTTGGGGCGCATCCTCACCATCCGCTCAGCATTCGCCAGATGGTCCAGTCGTTCGTATGGAGAGAGATTGCTAGGAGCCGCATCGCTTCTATCGACAAGATGGTCGGCTCTCAGGGTTGGGCTTATCTCTATCTCTTGCAGTAACCATACCGGCCCTAAGGCCGAAGTTTCGCTAATTAGGGCTTCGCATCGACGAAACTCTGCGCCAGTCGGCAGAATGCAAAGCTTTTCCATGCGATCAGGCGTCAACTTTTGGGTCAACGCGGGCAAGGCCGGAGTCGCCAAAATGGCCATGTCACGCTTAAAGCTCAGCCAGCGAACTCGTCCGGATAGCTCACCAGGATCTTCAGGAAATTTCACCTGAGTGACAACATCATGTTGTCTACGCCTACCTCCACATGGTCGGTCTTTCGGAAAGGGCTTTGCGGCCGATCTGTTTGAGGCGGGCGGGCGTCGTCTCACCTCTGATGGCGGCTTCCCCTCTCATGATCGCGCGAATTCCAGAAGCGCGTTGATGTCGTGATGTGGGCGGCCTTGGGCGCCGCGACATAGTGCGTGCGCAGGTCGCCGACATCCGAGAATGTCCCGCCGCCCCAAGTAAAGACCTTGACCGCCTATACGCTGAATCAGCAGATCTGCCATCGGGCACGCATGGCGGCCGTTGCCGTTCGACCAAGGATGGATTGCCGTGACGTGGTGATGCCGCCGCACAGCGATCTCATCCGGCGGAGGTCTGATGTTCGACTATAACGCACGTCATCGAACATTCGCTGGCGTTTCCGCCGGGATGCGGTATGCCTCGATCCCGATATTGCGCTCGGTCTGACGATATGACCCCGCCCATTTCCACACCTAGCCGAACATCTGCTTGTGCAGCGTCTTTGCGAAATCCTCATTCAGCAGATCGGCGGGTTTGCCCCGCCGCTTGCCTGCCCAGGCCGCGCCCTTGACGATGTTTTCCTGCTCCGCCTCATTGAGATCGTCGCGATCCGTGATCCAGGTTTGCCACAGCGCATCGCGTTCTCCCGGCGCGAGGGGCGTAGCATCGTCGGGCTCTTCGAAGAGATCGCTCATGGCTCGTTCAATAGGCCGCGCGCCTTGAACTGGTCGCGGATATACGCCTCGATGCGCGCTTCAAGATTGGCATCGCTGGTCCGCTTCCAGCTTCATGGTGTGAGCGACACGGCCGAGGTCCCACATGGCGATTTTGCGCGCGCGCACGGCATGCTCAAGGGAGCTGTTCGGGTACAAGGGCATAGACGAGCGTGCAGTCGAGCGCCTCGACGCTTTGGGGGCGGATTTTGAGCCGGCCGGCGAATTGCACGCCGGGCCTGGAGGATGCGGATATTGTCCTGGTCGGTGTGTCCCGCACCTCGAAGACGCCGATCTCGATCTATCTCGCCAACGGCGGCGTCCGTACTGCGAATGTGCCGCGGGTGCCAGGCATTCCGCTGCCGCACCAATTGGAGACATTAAGGAAGCCGTTGGTCATGCCCAAGACGTCGCGTATGGCCCGGATCCAACCTTTTGGAGGCGTGCGGAACCGCTCGGCTGGTTTGAGCCCGTCTAGTCGTTCATCCAACCGCTGGCGCGCGAGAGTCTTGATGTCGTTTTTCATATTCCAACCGATTTCGTTCGACTTTTCATCAGGCTATGACCTGATCTTCATTCTGAAAATCAGAATCGTCTGCCATCGGCAGCCAATATAGACGAATGACCGCGATTAGCGCTTTAACCGTCCGCGCCAAATCCTCGGTTTTGCATCAAAAGTTACCCATTTGAACCTAGAATCAGGTTGTGGTCTTATCTTTCTTGATGGAGGGTCAAAGGTTGTATCAACCCAGCCTGGCGCGGCGGCTGAAATGCCGCCGCCGACCGCGCCCGAGACCATTTCGATCAGCCTTCGCGGGGTTCGATACCGAGGAACATGCGCGCGCATTTGGCAACCTGGTAGCGACGTATGTACACACTCTCAGCCGCTATAATGACTTGGCCGCGCTTGCGGCATCACCATCGCCTCCGACTAGCGCAGGCGCTCCTTGAGCTCGACTCGCGGCTATGAGACCAAGCACAAGCTCACCCCGTTGGAAGGCATCGTATGGGCGTCGCCATGACCCCGGCGTCATCGGCGACGACACAGTTAAGAGCCACATGCTCTTTAATGCCGGCGTCCTGCTTCCGCTAAGACGAGAACGAGTTCTACGAGCAAGCACTCCACACCTGGCTCATGAACGCGCCATATCGAAGTGACAGAACGCTTCAATGCGGCCTTCCGGGCGTGCTCCTGCAGAGCAAGCATCCGACGCACATGCGCATTACCGGCGGGAGATCATCAAGGCGTGTTGGGACGAATATGCGGTGACGCAGATTTGCCTGCGATTCGGGCAGCGCCCAACCGACGGTTACGAGGAAACGTTCGTCACCGCACTTGGTGAGACGCGGCGCGCGAACGCGCTCATTAAGGCCTACCCGCTCCATGCGATTCTCGAAAAGATCACCGCTGAGGTCTATGGCAAGCGGGCTCTCCTAAGCGGCACGCGAAAAGCAATAGCGATCAAGTACGCGGTGCGCCGATTGCGACCTGAAGCGAACCGCAGCCATCGAAGCCGGGTTTCATGATACCAGCTTGCGCCGTCAAAGAGTTGGCTTCGCTCGAAACCCGCCGCTCCCGTCGTTGATCATACGACGTTCAGCAGTGCACGTGCTCCAGGTAGGAGACCGAATACGATGTGCCAAGAGCTAGGAAAAACCTGCAAAGGTGTGCTTGACCGCCACCTTCGGCGGTATAGGATGAGCAATCATAAATTGCATTACAGCGCATTAAGCCAGCCCTTTTCACTGGCAGGCAGTAACGCTTGCCGCCCCCTTTTTCGGGGAGGATGACCATATGATTTCGCGTACCTGCGTGGTCGACGGCTTGAGGTTGCACATCCTCCACCATCGGGCGGGGCGAGTCGGCATCCTTCTGATTCATGGAAATTCGTCCTGCAAGGAAATTTTCTCGAAGCAACTCCATGACTTGAAGACGACCGACTTGGGCATAGTAGTGCCCGACCTACCGGGGCACGGCGCATCAGACGATTCCAATCGGCCTTCCACGACCTACAGCTTTCCTGGTTACGCCAAGATCTTGGGCGGTCTGATGCGGAAAGTCGGATACAGCTCGTTTCATGTGCTGGGCTGGTCCTTAGGCGGCCATATCGGTATCGAGATGCTTGCATGCAATTCTTCCGTCAGGTCGCTTCTGATCTCCGGAACGCCGCCGGTCCGCCTTACTCCACAAGGCGTAGCGGAAGGATTTCACTGGACTGGAGCAACGGCCCTCGCCGGTCGTAAGTACCTGCGGGCCGAAGATGTACGCCGATACACGACAGCAATGATGGGCGCACCGATCGGGCACGATCACCATCTGGCTCGGATGGCGCGACGGACGGATGGCAATGCACGCTACTGGATGGTGGCGAATGGAATGGCTGGGCGTGGCGTCGATGAAGTGGAAGCAGTCGCGCGCGACGATCGACCCATCGCGGTCATCCAAGGGAGTGCCGACCCGTTCGTGCGCATTGGCCATTTCGACCGGATCCGGTTCGGAAATCTATGGAAGGGCCGGCCCATCCTGATCGAAACAGGCCACGCCGCGCATTGGCAGAGGCCGCGTGCCTTCAACGAGGCGATGATGGAATTCGTAATGCAAGGACATTAACCTAGGCGGCGGTGGGGGCACCATGGGAACGCACGTCGAGACTTTCATTGAGGCAACGCAGAACGTCGCATCGGCGGCCGTGCTGAAAAAGCTCTTTCTTTCCGCGGTAGCTGAGGAGGGTTATGAAAATGCGGTGTTCGCCAGAGCCAACAATAGGCGCCTCGTCTCCATACCCTGGAGTGAGTTTCCTGCCGGCTATCTCAATACGTACAAGGCCGAGGAATGGGACCGGATAGACCCGGTCGTCCAGCGGGTACATTCGGCGCGCGGGCCGTTCAGATGGTCAGACACCCACCCCCGCGGGGGGTTTACGCAAGAGCAGAAATCGTTCTTTGAGCAGTGTCGTGAACTGGGTGTCCATTCCGGCATAACCATTCCGATACATGGTATCGGACGCGAAGTGGACCTCATCAGCCTTAGTCTCCGCGCAAAGCATCAGGTACCCTCGCAAAGGCTGACACACGTCTACATGTTGAGCGTGCAGTACTGGCTTAAGTATTGCGAATTGGCCGACCAACGGGAGCACGAGGTCGTATCCCTCACCTCGCAGGAACTCGAATGCCTGCGTTGGTGCAAGGAAGGGAAGACGAATTGGGAGATTGGAGAAATCCTGAACATTTCCGAGAAAACTGTCGAATTCCATTTAAGCAACGGAATGCGCAAGCTCGGAGCCGGCAATCGTATCACGGCCGTCATCATAGCGATTAGGAGAGGTCTCATTCCGCTCTGAGGGTAGTGCAACTTCGGCATGTCCATGGGGCCCCCGGTTTACCGGGCCCGAGAATCTCGCTGAGCGCATCGGCCACGCGGCCAAGTCCCTCCCGGAACAGTGCCGGTTCGATGTTGAGCGGCGCCATGATCTTGAGGACCTCATCATAGGGACCACGGCAATCGACGATGACTCGCCATCGTAGTGCGCTTGCGGCAATCACTTCGGCCCTGTCGGCTAGGAAAACTGAAGTCCACGCATCATTCCAATCCCCTTCGGTCGCACCGCCTCATGGAACTCGATCGCCAAGTCGGCGCACCATGTGAACAGGATGGCCGAATTGGTCGGGAGCACGGACATGCTTCCTTCACTCCAGAGCGTTGCCCCGGAAGTCCCGTTATGTTCGCCGAGCGACCAGACGTCGTGGGTAGATCGACGAGCATCACCGACATCGGAAGGCCCAAACCGCTGATAGGCTTCGCGAGGCAGACGATGTCGGGGCGAATGCCTGCGCGCTCGAAACTGAAGAACGTACCCGTTTATCCGCAGCCCGCCTGTAGGTCGTCGACGATCAGGAGGGCTCCGAGCCTGCCGGCCGTCTCGCGAACCGCCCGAAGTATTCCCCCGAAGCGACGTTGAGACCACCGTCGCCCTGTACCGTTTCGAGAACAATCGCGGCGACCGGATAGGTCCCGCCGGACGGATCCGTCGCCACGCTTCGAACCGGCGCAGCTCCGCAATTCCGGCGCCGCGATATCCTTCGAATGGAAGGCGGATCACCCCGCTAAGAAGTGGGGCCGAAGAACGCGGCGCAAGCGCGGATCCGGTGACCGAGAGCGCGGCCCGCCGACATTCCATGAAACCCATTCGTGAACGCCGCCACGGCGTGCCGGCCAGTGATCGTGCGCGCGAGCACTATCGCCGCCCGATCGCGCTGGCACCAGTGGGACCGGGAAACTGCTGTTTTTATTCCAAACCGCGCGGCCGGAGGATGGTTTCCTTGAAACTCTCGATGACCGGAGCTTCGCCGCGGTGTGGAAGTCCAGGCCAGCAATCAGTCAGTACGCGGCGGGGTACTCCATCGCTGCCGACTTCAGTCTCGGATGATTATGTCCATAGTTGAGGGTACCGCCCGTTGATATGAAGTCGATGAAAGCCACTCCATCGACGTCCTGCATGAGGGCGCCACGGGCCGAGCTCAGCAGGCTCGGCTGTTTGGGGCAATAGTAGCGGACCGACGATTCTTCCGCTCGAAGACCTGCCGATGCATTTTCTGATCCTCTTACGTCGGGCGCTTCGGTTCATCGTCCTCACCAGCGATTTCTTCGAGCTTCTGTCTAATCTCAAGCAGATCGCAGAGCACGATATCGAACCCTTCTTCCGCCGCGACGCGACACAGATAAGAGACCGCGTCCGCCATCTTGCCAGCGGTATCCTTCCAGTCGCCTAGCTCCCCACGCCGCGACTTCATGCGGCTTTCACGGCTTGCGCGACGACGCCCTCCGCATTTGCAAGCACAGGGAGATCTATGCCGTACTTGCGGCAATGAAATTCAGGACGAATAAAGGCGGTCGGCACGAAGAACGCTCGCTCCATTTCGCCTTCAATCTGATTTGCCGGACCGAGCCATTTGATGCCATCCCGCACGAAGTGAGACAGCAGGTGCTCCCGCGTTACGCCGACCATGCCCAGCCCCCCGTTCGCGGATAGGATCTCGTAAATCGCGCAGAGCAACTCCGGAAAGACCATTTTTCGACGCGCAGGATCAAGCGATTTGTCTACGCAGACCCGGGTGACCTCGACGATGGCTGGCGATGCCGGGAGATTTCCGTCCTCCACAAGATGCGACCAATAGGAGCTCAGCATGTAGGGCCGCGTAGTCGGAAGCAAACGGGCGAGGCCCCGCACTACACGATCTTCGTCTCGCCAGACGAGATATTTCGCAGCAGGCGTATCGAACTCGTCGAATTCAAGTCCTTCGTATGAAGAATGCAGCAGCCCGCGGCGGCGAACGAAAACTTCGTGCCGCAGACGTGCCTGCGAGGCGAGAGCATCCTGGTGAAGATGCGCGGTAGCAATGGAGAATGCTTCGATCATGCTCGGCTTCGTTCCTGCCGCAGGCATAAGATCATTCGGCGCCGTTGCGCGGTACTCGGGGAAACCCGGGTGCACGTCTTTGTTGATAAGACCAGGGTCGTCTACTGCGGTGCCCGCCAGCATGCCGTGGCCGGGTCCTGGCGATAACGGACGAGATACTCAGGCGGTGACGCACCTCCAGCCCATTCCACCTTCGAAAGAGTTGGAAAGCCGGCATAGCTCCGCCTACTCGGAGCACATCTTCTCGATATGGCGTCGCTGCTCGAGAAGCATCGGCACGCAAGGGCATCTTCATTTCGCTTTTCCATTCGCCGATCAAAGATCCCTCGGTATCATCCATTTCCTCGATCGCCGCAGTGAAGCCGGCAGCATTCCATCCGCCACGGGTGAAAGCTGGCGTTTTCCCTAGGATCGGCTGGGTTGTGCAACCCCGTTCGACTCCGCTAGACTCGCGATGGCTCCAAGTCGTAGCGGACGGGCAGACCCCCGAGCTGTGCGGTGATTACCGAATTGGGGCCTTAGACTGGCGGCGGCATCTTTGTCAGGAGGCGGTCTTGTCCCAACAACGTATAGGTTTGGCGCTCTCATTCATTCTGTCGACATCTGTGCCCGTGTGTGCCCAGAGCAATGTTAGCTCCGCATTCCAAAGCACCTTGTCTCCAGGCTGGGAATGCCTTCAGGGACCGAATGAGTTGGATAGGCCAGGTAGGACCTTCTACGTCGATCGTAACGGCGTCAGGTACGAGCTGGCCGATTTGCATGGTCGACTGAAGCCGATAGTAGGAGAAGTCTCGTCGATCGCTGCCCGCACAAGCGGCTACGTCAGCGCGGGACTTATGGCCAAAATTCTTCACTTGGGAGGGATGCTTTCGATATCCGGATCAACGACCTACGCGACCGCGGTGGCCCTCTTCCAGCGCCAAGAGGTGCGCACGGAGGAGGCCGACGTGCGGGCGGCACTGCGAACCCTCGATCCCTCCTTAATCGATAGCGAAAATGCCTATTTCGTCATTCGCAACGTGCAACTTGCAAGGCAAATGCGTTTGACGGTGGACAGGGGCATCGCCGGCGCTTTCGGCGGAGAAGCCCCCTTCCGTGCCATGTTCCAGGTATCGGGTGCGGCCAAGCCGCCCGGCGCAGGCCCCTCCAATATGCAGACTCAATCCGCCGCCGATCCATCTTCGCTGCCCGTTATTACAGCCGAGGACAACAAGAACTTCACAATCGATCAGACATTCGACAAACCCCTCACCGTCTGCTTTCTTGCTCAAAAATTCACTCTCAAGAACGTAGTCGGAGGCGCCGGCGGCAGCATAAGGGACGCGCAATTGATCGAGGAGTATTGGAACCCTACGGCGGCGCAGTGAAATGAGACGCTTCTGTCGCCTTTTGACGTTGGTGTTCGTTCTGCAGTTCTGCTCCGGGCTCCACGCTCAAACGGGCACGCCGAATCCCATCGACGCTATCAGGAACGCGCAGGACTATCAGTTTCTCAGCAGCTTGTTTCCGCAAGCAGGCGCCAAGTTCGACCCGGATCGAGACCAGGTCATGACGTCCGATCAGCAGCGTGACGCATCTGCATTTCTGACCTCGCAGTTCAACGTGCAGAAGGAAATGTTGAACAAGCAGCTAGCATCCGTAATGCGTTCGCTCGAAAGGATTGGCGTCCGCCCGATCGCGGCGATCTCGGAAGCGCCGACGACGATCGAATTTCGCGACGATCAGAACGCTTGGTCAACGACCGTTTCTCCCACCCGTATAATAATAGGCGCGCGTCTCCTCCGCGGACTGGTTCTCGGATCTCTTCGCGAGGCCGTCGAAGGAAAAGCGCTGTTCAGCAAGTCTCTGGCTTCCTATCTGGGTTCAACCCCAGGAGCCGCCTTGGAGCTTGCGGATCTGGAGGCGAGAGCCCGTTTGTTTTTTGCTGCGGCTCGTAACGGCATCTCAATGATGCGAACGGAGGCGGACTTCAGGGAACACTACGAAACCGTCCTCGCCCTGATGAAAGGCTATTTGAAGGGCGGAACGCCCCCCGAAGAAACTTACGATGCGCTCAGGACCCGGCTTGCCGCGGCGGCCGCTGGTGGAGAGATCAGCGGAGCCGACGGAATGGCGATGTTTGATGTTTTCATGCGCCTGGGCAGTCACTTCAATCCGGCCATGATGTTCGTCCTGTCGCACGAATTAGGCCACGTCGTTCTGGGCCACTCGCCGTTCCCGACTGGTATGACGTGTGCGGAAAGCCAGAGACGGGAGGACGATGCCGACGCGTTCGCGATCGCTTTGCTCAGCTACGATATTCCAGGAGAAACGGAGGCAACAGATCGGGCGCTGGCGAGGGTAAATCGAGAAAAGGAAAATGCCTCGGCCGACAGGAACTCCTTGGCGTATGGCTATGTGCAGGCAATTCAGTACGGGTTCGCACTGGCAGGTCTTTCCAATCTCATCGACCAACAATGCAGCTACCGTGACGTCGCCGATCGCATCGCTTATCTCGACCACTTGCGTGAAAATTTTGTTGCCTCTCGGACGGATGCGATCGAAGAAATATTTCGGCACTTCAAATCCCACCCTCCTTACGTCCATACTTCCAGCGACGTTGAATCCCTAACGTCCGCGAAAAAACGGAAGCTCGCTCAAAACCTCTTCAAGTTGTGCGGCGTAGCGCAAGGTCCCAAGGTGCATCGCCTGAAGAAGGTCAAGGAGCTTCCGTTCGGATGGGTGGTCGAATGCCCAAATGCTTTGCCTTCTCGATTTCGGCTTCCGCAGTTTCGCGCCCGTCTTGGGACGCACACCTGGCAAGAGATTGAGCTGGAATACAGAAATCATCTGCCCGGTTCCAGTCTCATGGACGAGAACGTGATAAAGTCACTGCTTCAGCCTTAGCTGCCGCTCTGCGGCTTGCGATTGTCGCGCTGAATTTCGACTTGTCATGTTTCTATTATGGCTCCGACTGCCGCCGGCCGCGCGTACTCATTCTCTCGGTCTATGGATTTCTATGAATAATCCTGAGGAGAGCATCCACTGTCTCGCGGAAATCGCGCGAAGGTTTCGCAGCCTGCCCGATGCTTTCGATCCACGGCTCAGTGACCGTGTCACCGCCGCCTCCAGCATATCCCGCACCCGCCTCTGAACGCGCGAACTCGCGATATGAGATTCTTTCAGCAGCTTGCACAAGTAGGGTTGGGTTTTCCCAATCTTCGCGAGGTCTGCCTGCGTCAAAGCGGCCCGTTCAGCCAATTCTTTGATTTCTCGGGTCGCACGCGCCGCGCTTGTGCCTTTCACCATGACCTTGCATGCATAAAACGAATTAGGCACCAGTTGAGGCCTTAGCCATGCAGACCATGCTCACGGTTCGAGATGGACACTGGAGGTAAGCCGTGTTGTAATGATCGAGCGCTTTCCCGATGCGCGCGCCGACCTTCCGGGGAGAGTGCTCGAAGAGGAAGTCGACGGATCAGATCGGCAAATGGCTGGGTCTCCAAGCCCTCGCCGGCAGCATCATTGTCTGCTTCGCCTATCGTCTCCGGCTTATCCGTCATTTCGAAGCGTCCTTAAGCCAAAGCCCCTCCTGCCAGCGCTCCGCTACGGCCACTTCGTAACCCTTGCTACCGCGTCGAAATCGATATTAGCGACAGAAGTCGGTTCACCTTCGTGTGTTTCAGTCATTCGATATGGGCTTCCACAACTTGTGAAGGGCTATCATCTCGCCTCGGCCCCATTGAGTTGATCTGCTTTTTCATGACAGCTGACGCCTTGAACACAACGACATTGCGCGGCTCAATAGGCACTTCAACGCCGGTCTTCGGATTTCTGCCTAGCCGCTGAGCTTTCTTCCGAACCGTGAACGTACCAAAAGACGACAGCTTGACTGTTTCCCCGCGTGCGATGCAGTCGGCTATCTCATTTAGAACTAGTTCGGCAAAATCCGCCGATTCTCGCCGCGACAAGCGGACTTTCCGATAGATCGCGTCGTACAGATCGACTCGGGTGATTGTTTTGGCCCCGCGCATATTGCTGCATCCTTACTGAAACTGTTTTGATTATGGCTGCATTCAAGCAGCTGCATATGGCCAGGATCAACCCCGTTAACCTCTTGCGGCAGGGTACAAGATCGCCCTCTCGTCGCCAATAACCAGCTCGCGAATCCGTTCGGCATCTTCAACTCGCGGAAGCGAATGGGCGGTGATCAGTCAGATCCTACAGGACTACCCATACTAGGGACTCCCCTAGGTGCGTTCACGCGGCAAATTTCCAAATCATACCATCGTCCAACGGCGCAGTGGGACTTTGGACGGGCGGCGGAACCCAACGATCGTCTTGCCGCGGCATCGGGTTATAGACAAAATTTATCTTGTCTTCTGGGGGAGCGGAACCAGCCAAGTAAAAGTCGCAACTAGACAATCTCGATTTCGTTTTGCCGGATGGCGCGCGACCAAAAGCGGCAGGGAGAGGGAGATGGTTACCGAAGACGTTGTTCCTGACGGCTGGCGAACCAATCTTTACGTCTGTGCCCAGCGCGATTTCCACCTCTATGCGTCTAAGAGTGATCAAGGAGAATATGGGCTTTCCCGTTGCCGACGGAACGACGATCGTCGTTTCAGCGGGATAATCAGCGGTTGGATGGACTCCGGGTCCAACTGCATGGGCCTAGTCATAAAGAAGCAAGACGATAAGCGAGCCGACGACCAAAAAATCCAAAATCCCCGAAAGGAGGGTCGGTAATCCGCCACGAGAAGCCTCGCCTCGACCGATCGCAGTCTACGATCGATAAACCGGGTGAATGACGAGACCCGTTTTCGCGTCCGATGGCGAGCCGGACGGCATTAAGTGAGAACGGGCCTCGGACTCAGCTTCGTTCGAGTTCCGGGCCGAAGGCCGCCCGAAGGACTTTCGGTACGGAGCGATTTCGGGTGCTATCCAGCGGGTCTCATCTGTCGTCCGTGAAGAATTCCCAAACCGTTGATTTGGAATCCAGAAACGGCATTTTGCGGTAACGGCATTTGCCGGAAAGTTGGCCTTTGGAACGTGATTCCTTGCAAACTTGATTTGTGATTCACTCGCCGTGAACGGCGTTGGCGAGGGGATTCGATGCGACCACGGGAGCGGAGCGAGACGGGAGAACAGGACCTTTTCCGCTCCCGGCTCGATCAGATCATCGACATGAAGCATCCGCTGGTGACGCTGGGGCGGACGGTGGATTGGGGGTTCCTGGAGGAGCGGTTCGGCGAGGTTTACACCGATGATCCCGGCCGGCCACCGCTGCCGACGCGCCTGATGGCGGGGCTGGCGATCCTCAAGCACACCTACGACCTGTCCGATGAGGTGCTGTGCGAACGCTGGGTCGAGAACCCCTATTACCAGTACTTCTGCGGCGAAGAGTTCTTCCAGCACCGGCTGGTGTTCGATCGCTCGTCGCTGACGCGCTGGCGCAACCGGATGGGCGAGGAGCGGCTGGCGGCGCTGATCCAGGAGAGCCTGTCGGTTGCCACCAGGACCAAGGCGATCAAGCCGTCCGAGCTGTCGCGGGTGATCGTCGACACCACGGTTCAGCCCAAGAACGTGACGTTCCCCACCGATGCGAAGCTTCTGAACCGGGCGCGCGAGAAGCTGGTGCGGCTGGCGAAGCTTTACGCGGTGCCGTTGCGCCAGTCCTATGCGCGGGTGGGCAAGTTCGCCCTGATCTAGCATCAGCGCTATGCCCACGCCAAGCAGTTCAAGCGCGCCAACAGGATGCTCAAGAAGCTGCGCACCTATCTCGGCCGCGTGATCCGCGACATTGGCCGCAAGATCGAGGGTAACGGCGTGCTCGAAATGGCGTTCGCAAAGCTGCTGGCGCTGGCGCGTCGCGTGCGCGAGCAGAAGCAGCATCAGCGCGGACCGAAGGTCTATTCCCTGCACGCGCCGGAGGTCGAATGCATCGGCAAAGGCAAGGCTCATCGGCCTTACGAGTTCGGCGTCAAAGTCTCCGTCGCCACCACGATCGGCCACGCCAAGGGTGGCCAGTTCGTCACCCATGTGAAGTCGCTGCCCGGCAATCCCTATGACGGCCATACGCTGGCAAACGTGATCCCGGACATGGAGGCGCTCATCGGCAACATCATCGCGCGCCTCCTCGCCGACAAGGGATACCGCGGCCACAATGCGCCACCCGATTACAAGTTCAGGGTCTTCCTCTCCGGCCAGAAGCGAGGGGTGACGCCGAAGATCAAGCGCGAACTGCGCCGCAGGGCCGCAGTCGAACCCGTCATCGGCCATCTCAAAGCCGAGCACCGCATGGGCCGCAATTATCTCTGGTTCCGTCGCGGCGACGCCGCCAACGCCGTCCTCGCCGCCGCCGGCTACAACTTCCGCCGTCTCATCCGCTGGCTCAGGCTCTTGCTGCGCCTGTTCCTGACCACACTCTTCCTCAGCCCGCTGAATAATCCGGCGTGAAATCGCTCTTCTTCACGGACGACCATCTCCCGCGGCCAGGCCCGGTCGATTATCGCCGATGAGCTTTCAGCTCCTGTTCTTCCTGCGACGCGCGCCGGCGCTTCGACTCACTTCCCTGCCGCGAAGGGTATCGTATTGATCGGCCGCCATGATGTCCGGATCGAAGGCAACGCCCGTTTCTTCCGAAATCTCCGACAGCGGGTACATCGTCGGAAGATACTCCTCCGGTACGACGAACTCCTCCCACGCAACGTCGGAAAGATCCTGCTCTAGGATGAAGCCGTAGGCCGCGATGCCTTCCTCTACCTTGGCGACGATGACCTTCCAGAAGCGCACAGGTATTCGCGCCCTCAGCCTCGTGTTGGCATCCCCCTTTCCGACGAAGATGTCGTCAGTCTCCTTCAGGATCGGACCTGCGAATACGCATAGCCGCTCGCTCCCGGCAGACTTCAGGACGTGATTTTCAAGATCGCCCCAATTGTCCTCGCCCTTGCTCGACTGGTTGAAGTCGGCAACCTGCGGAGAGCAGTTGGTCACGTGATAGCTGTCGCCGTTGGCCCTCTGGACCTCTTCGAAGGTTCTGCCCCATGCGACGTCGTCCCTGCGCACGATGTGCCCCTTGTCGAAGGCCTTCCTGTCCTTGGTGAAAAAGACGTCTGGCAGCTGGTATTTCGGGTCGATGCGATCGTCCAGGAACCATTTCTCGATATCGTTCTTGTCGAGACCGCTCAGCCCCTTCCGCGTGTAGTTGTCGTTCGTCGGCTTGCGCAGAGCCCGTTCGCCCGTGACGTTCGACGCGGTGAAGAGCGCCAGCCGTCGCTTCGCGTGCATGCTGATAGAGAAGTTCTGGTAGTGAAGCACCGTGTCGCCCGATTTCGTGGGCGCCAGCACTTCCGCGTCCTCCGCCGAAGGCATCGGCACGGAAACGCCTCGGATGAAATTCGCCGAATAGCCCCGCCTCGTCGAATAGTCGGTGTCGTGTATCGGCTCCTTGAGCGCTTCCGTCACGGAATCCAGCACCGTGGCGGGAGCGACCGGCGCCACATGTCTCACCGCTCCAAGCGAAACCGTCACCCGAAGCGGGATCTCGAATGTCACGGAATTGTCGACAAGTGAGACGGATGCGTGGGACGATGTGACAGCGCTTGTTGCGTGATCGGAAGGGGGCGCTGTTGCCGTTTCGGATTCGTCCGCCTGCCGCCACCAATCGGCCCATCCGTTTTGACCACCGGACGGCTGACCGGCGAAGCTGACGCCGGCGGATATCACCCTTCCGTCACGCGATAGCTCCGAGGCGGGTACTCCGAAGTTCTTCTCGTGGTAAAGTCCTCCGAAATGAAGTGCGAGGACATCGCCGGTCGACAGGTCGAACACTGCGCTTCCCGAGTTTCCCCCGAGCGTAGAACAGTCGTGAGCCGCCGCATCGACCAACTTACCGAAACTCGCCGTAGCCCCTCTTCCCTGCAGCGCGCCCGGCTGGAGGCGCTTTGTTCCGTACCGGCTGTCGAAGAGCGTATTCTGGACATCGGAAGGATTGCGGGGGTCGAAGGCTGGATATCCGATTACGAATATCTCGTGTCCCTCCGGAAGTTCGCGGGCATCTAAAAGCGACAGCTTCAAGGGAAAATGCCCCTCCGGGAGTTGTTCAAGCTCGAGGATAGCCATGTCCCAGTACGGGTGGATCATGCGAATTCCGCTGACCCTGAGATCTTGCCCCGGCGGCTTTCCGTTCTCCCGGGTGAAATTTATCGCCGAACCCGCTCCCGAAATGAACGTCACTCTCCGGTCACCAAGACCCCTTGCGAACAGCTCCGCGACGTGCCGATTGGTCATCAAAAGATTGCGGCCGACTACGAAGCCGGTCCCGCCGTAAGGAATGCGCCGATTGCCGGGAAGTTCGATACGGCCGACCGAAGGTATGACCGCTTCGATCCTCTCGCGTAGGGCATCCTCGCTCTTCAGCTTGGTCCACAGTCGATGCGGTGCATCGAAAGTGCCGTCCACGATATCGAATGCCGGTCTGATTTCTTCATCTATAATCGCCTCCGTGACGTTGAAATGCTCCGGCGGCACCTCTCTGCCGAGGGCTGCGGATTCTATACCGGCCGCAGAAGGGCCATCCCGCTGTTGCTTTTCCCGGGCCACGTCCACCAGGTGATCCATGCCGCCATGGGCCCTCGCGAGCATCTCAATGTATTGCTTCAGGCGCTCGGGATTGCCAGCCATATGTCACCCCATCAGAGACATACCGTGGACCGGCCGGCCCGCGGCATCTGGTTGCGATCGGACCACTTTCAAGCCCAATACCCACGCCGGCAACTCAGGAACCCCCTAGGTTGATCGTGCAATTTCCTTTCATAATGGGCGACGACTACCGCTGGTGGCGGCCCGCGGCGACGCTTCGACGGTCGTTAGAGGGCCCGCCGCCCTACCCCATATGCTCCATTAAAAGGCTGGATTTTTGCACTGAATGTCTGCATTTTTGGGGAAGGCGCTCGGCGCCCCTCTGAAAATGCTCGAATCAGGCGTAGATTGGGGCAAATCTTAATGATTTTGGGGCTTAGTCTTAGTCTAGCCTGGGAATGCGAGGCTAGGCTGCGGCAAACAATCAGGCGTTGTAACAGCGTAGGCGACATGCTACGGCGTCGCACCTGATAATCAGTGTTCCGCCCTGTCTGGCCGCACCTAGGGATTTGAGTCATGGCCGAAGATAAAGGCACGAAGAAACAAGCTGGGTCCTCCAGAACCGGGGCCATGCTTGGGTCTGGGCATAAGATAAAGCTGCCGACCCTTACGCAGGACCAGAAGCAATATCTGAGCAGGATCCAAAGTTCGGAAGACAATCCCGACCTGAACATCCCGCTTGGCGGTCCGCGCGCACCGTCCTGGTAACAGATGAGCCGATGGCGGCGCCTGCCGACGCCGTCGGCCGAGCATTCCTGCGCTCCCCCGTTTTCCTTTTTTCAGGCCCTGGTAGAACCGCATTTCCGTGCGGCGAAGGCGAACCGCTATCCCTTCCATCGGATATGCAGCCTGGCTCGGCGCCAGCAAGCCAACCATTTCGTCGTGGAATGCGCGTTGTCGAGGCCCGACGTCGCGCACGAGATTTCATCGCTCGACGATGCGTTCGGCGGTGGGGGCTCCGCCGAAGCAACGGTGTTCTCGTTCCTGAAGATCCCGAAAGGGGCGAAGCGTCTGACGAAAGCGAGTGACGCGGTGGTCAGGCCGTATTGATCAACTACCGCGCTCCGGGGCAAGGTGACTTTACCCACAGCTACGTCTTCGAAGCCATCCTTTCCCCTCCTAAGACAGTCGCGGTCGCGCGCGGCTATGGCTTTCCGAGCACCATCGTAGTTCCTGATGGCCATTTCGCATGCAAGGTGCTGTCGCGAACATTCATGATCCGTGGCGTGGCGTATTGCCAGCAGAACGAGACGGTTCACGTCTGCGCCCATTCATGTTTGAGGATGGCCCTTCGATCGCCTCGGCAGGACCCGCTCCAGGTCAGTGCCCAGACAATAAACGAATTGCTCCAAGTCCAAGGGCCCCTCGGCTCGCTCGGTACAGGTCAGATAGCCGAGGTCGTCAACGCCTCCGGCATGTCTGCCGCGCTTCTTACGAACATGAAGCCGGACGATTATCTGTCCGAACTCGCCGCGCTGATCGATTCCGGCCATATGGCGCTTCTTGGCTTCACCACAAAAGGCGAAGCAGGACACGTGGTCACGGTGTTCGGACATTCACGCAATCCCGACCAGTGGCATCCGCAGGCTGTGCGTGCCTACTCCGGCCCCAAATCCGCGAAGTATCTTCCGAGCAGTTCCTGGATCGACCATTTCCTGATCCACGACGACAACCTAGGTCCCTATCTATCGCTCGGAGCACGATCCTTCCTGCGCCGGGCGAACATGCAGCTGAATTGCGTTATCGGCGTGCTTCCGCAGCCCGCCATCAGTTCCGTTCATGCGGAGATGGTCGCGTCGACGATCCTTCGACACTTGCTGCGGCAGTCCATTATTCGGAAAGTATCCGACAACTATTGGCTCGACTACCTGGCTGACAAGAGGGACGTCGTAATCTTGAGGTCGGTTCTCATGGATAGGACACGTTACATAGAGCACCTGAAGGCCGCGAGGGCCCATGATCAATCGCGTCTCGACCGCGATTCCCTCGTGAGGCTCGACTTGACCGAGGATCGCTTCTGGATGGTCGAATTCAGCCTCCCGCCCCTGTACACCGGAAATCAGTCGAAGCTCGGGGAAGTCATCGTAAGCATCCAAGACGGGCTCGACAACGTGGAGCGCATCCGCGCGATCCGCCTTCCCGGAAGCGTGCTTACTCGCGTGGATTCGCAAACATTGAAGTTGGAGCCCTGTTCTCTCGGATCTCATTCCTCAGTCTTCCGCGTCTGTTAGGCCATCCTAGGCTTTCTCCTAGTTGCGCAGCGGGTGACAGGGCCGGAATACTTCGCAAGCCAACGCGCGCGATGGTAGAACGCAAGCCATGGCGCGCAATGGTAGAACGAGGGAGTCCAATGGCAAAGAAGGCGAAAACGTCGGGACGTAAGCGCACCGCGCGCAAAGCGGCACCCGCAAAGAGAGCACGCGGAGCGGCCAAAAAAGCTGTGCGCAAGGGAGCTGGAGGTCCTCAAGCCGGTCGCTTCGCTTTCGCTTTGACGGAAGCCTCGAACCTCCTCCCGACAACGACCATGGTACCGGCATCGATCGTCCCCGCTAACACCCTGCCCTCATTGCTGCCGACCTCCGAGCAGTCGGCTGATCGCTCAAAGACTCACCTTTCGAGGACGACAGAACATCCGTTTTCCGAGTTGAAGTTGCTCAAGCTCGACGTGTCATCCGGCATGGATCCGCGCCTGCAGCTCGCGTTGGCCAATTACCAGACCGGTAAGGTCGGCCCGACCCTCGCTTCAACCGCTGGAGACGAGATTGCGGTCGTTGCCCGGGTGAAGTCTGCCGATACATGGGAGTCGATGCCGGACGTCGATCCGGGAGATAGGATAGGCAAGACACCCTCTGGCGACTGGATCGTCACCGGCCGCATTCCTGTGAAGCGTGTCGAGACCGTCCGCGAACAAACAAACGTTTCGAGCCTCAAGGCTTCCCAAACAGTACACCGCTCGCTGACGGCGACTGTCGCTTCGATGCAAGTGGCACCAGCAGTACTTCCCAAGAACTCGTCGCCTGACGGAGGCAGCCGCACGGTTGTAGGCATTGTCGACTTCGGGTGCGATTTCGCGCACCGAAACTTCCGCCACAAGAACGGCAAAACGCGCCTGCTGGCGCTTTGGAATCAAAGCGGAAAGAGGCGCGGGACGGACACCGTCGCATACGGAGCAGCTTACTCACGCGCGGAAATCGACGACGCCCTTAAACAGAACAATCCGTACACCGCACTCGGATACGGGCCCAGCGACGAGCCTGGTGGCACTCATGGTACCCACGTCATGGATATCGCGACGGGCAACGGAAACGGATCCGGTGTACCCGGAGCCGCTCCAAAGTCCGACATCGTATTCGTGGAGGCAGGAGTCACTGACATCGCGTGGCAGGGCTTCGCAACGGTAAACAGCAGCTTCGGGGACTCGGTTCAGATGCTCGAAGCGGTTAAGTTCGTCTTCGATACGGCCGGCGACCGGCCGTGCGTCTGCAACCTTAGCCTGGGCACCAACGGCGGTCCCCACGACGGAACTACGCTCGTCGAGCAGGGACTGGACACGCTCCTTCGCGACCGTCCCAATCGGGCCATCGTCATCGCGGCGGGAAACGCCCAGACCGACGGCATTCACACGAGCGCGACGGTAACACCAGGTGCCCCTCACAGCATTGAATGGCGTCAGCAGAATTCAGGCGGCGGCGAATTCGAGCTTTGGTATCCCGGCGATCGTCGACTGGAAGTCGCCTTGATCGCGCCCGACGGCACGAGGTTCGGTCCGGTGCAACCTGGCGGCAATCTGCCGGTCGGCAACGACAACATCGTGATTTTCATAAGCAGTCGGCTGAACGATCCCAACAATGGCGCTAATGTGATCGGCATCTGGGTTGCGGAAGGACTCTCAAACGCCAACTACACCGTAGAGATTACTTCCGCCGACGCAAACCCGGTGGAATATCACGCGTGGCTCGAACGCAAGGATCGCAAACAAGCGAGCTTCACATCCCCCATTCCCACCCACACGCTGGGATCTCTCTCGACCGGTTTCGAGACGATCGCCGTCGGTAGCTACGACGGACACAAGCCGTCCTTCCCGATGTCGTCGTTCTCGAGCTGCGGGCCCACCAGGGACGGCCGAAACAAACCGGAAGTCTCGGCCCCGGGCCAATTCGTCTGGGCCGCGATGTCGGGCAGCGGCGATGGCGTCACGAAGAAATCCGGTACCAGCATGGCTGCCCCCGCGATTACTGGTCTCATCGCCCTGATGTTGTCCGAAGCCAGCCGAAAAGGTACCGATCTTCAGATCTCGGATATTCGCAGGAGACTGGCCGAAACGGCGTCCTTCAACCCGCCGGCGATCCAGCAGGGCGGCTACGACGCCTTCTATGGCGCGGGGCGGGCGAACGGTTCGGCAGTCATAATATAACAACGGGGGCAACCATTTCGTCATCCGGCGGTTAGGAGTAACGATATCCTTATTTGGTGCGTTAACGGTCCTTGAATGGTTCCGCGCTGCTTTATATAGTACGTGTGCACGAGGCGACCGCCATGCCGATAGATTTCAAATCGCTCAAGAAGCTCGAGAGCCTTCCGGCCGGATCTGCTGCCCGACCTCCCAGCAGCACCGACAAGGTGGAGGTCCTCGTTAGACTGCGAAAGGGTGCCAAGCGCCCCTCCTTCGTCACGCCTCGCACCGAAATTTCGAGTCAGCTGTTTTCAGCCGAGATCGCCTTCGGAGACGTGGAACGCCTGCAAGGCGACCCCAACGTCGAGTCAATGTCGATCTCGCAGAAAATGCCCTACATCGAATAGCATTTTCGTCGCTCTGTGGATCGACGAATATCGAAGACCGCGTTTGGATACGGCAGTCGACGCATCCGAGAGAGACAGGAACCCGCTCTTCGTCTTCCACAGATGCAAATGTCGACCATAATCGGTCCTCCTCCCGAACCATCCCGTTTTGCCGCGCGCTACTATTCAACCAAAACAAGCATCGGGCCCACAGTTCGCGGAGAGGTGGCCGCATTGTTCGCGTAGCATCGAACTCTCGATGATACGCCCATGAGGATGAGTTCTTCGGATCGAAGCGACGCCCTAGGAGATCGCCTAGCTATATTATGTCAGCCCGAAAGCGTATTCGTTAGTCGGTAGTCGAATTCGTAGGTGCACAATGATCGTAAGCCGCCGGAAGTCGCTTCAACTCGCCGGCGCGACCATCGTAAGCCTTGCCGCGCCAGCCTCCCATGCGCAAGATATCACCAAGGACAAGATTCCGACGCGAATTCCTCTGGATGAATTCGTGAAGGATGCGGATCTGATGAAGGCGCTGCGGCGTGGAATGCGCGCCATGAAGGCGCGAAAACCATCCGATCCCCTAAGTTGGTTTTTTCAGGCGTCGATCCACGGGGTCACGGTCGAGCTGATCCAGAACGCCGCGGCCGGCGATCCAAATCTCATTGGCGTCGACCAGAAGAAGTTCTGGAATCAGTGCCCGCATTTTGGACAGGCATCGGCCAATTTTCTCCCGTGGCATCGCGCCTACACCTACTATTTCGAACGAATCCTTCGAGCCCATACCGGGGAGCCACGCTTCTCGACTACTTCCGGCCCGAGAACTATCGATTTCCGCGCGAGTTCGGAACGAGAAAGCTGGACCAGCCGCTCGACGGAGACGACTCAAATCCGCTCTATAAGCCGCAGCGGAATCTCTATTTTACCGATTGGGAGCACTGGTCCGGAAACAATCTGCCGTATTCCCAACTCACGCCTGAAGCGGTCGACTGGGCGCCCGCGCGCGACTCCGTATATTCTTCGGACAGACCGAGCGAGAAGGATTGGCTGGCGGAATAGTGGACGAGGACTCAAGCACTCGCGGACGGCTGGAAAGCTTTCCTCACGATCCCATCCATCGTCTGGTGGGCGGCGTGATCCCGAGACCTCCGCTTCCGAACCCCGCAGACCCTGCAAATCCGATCCCGCAGGAGCCGGTGGCCGGCGGGATGGCCTTCCCGCCGACGGCCGGCTTCGACCCAATCTTCTACGTGCATCACTCCAATCTCGATCGTTTGTGGGCGGAATGGTCGTACATGCCGGGTAAGAGTTGTGGCCATTTCCCGCCCCAGGACTGGTTCGACGACAACCCGTGGCACTTCTATGACGTCACCTTGGAAAACGGCAGCTGAAGCCGGTCGAGGTCAGCAAAAGCCGCAAAGAATATTTCGACTATCGAGCGCTCGGCGTTTCCTTCAAATTCGAAGACCTCTCCAAGACTCCGCTGCCGCTACCCGACCCAATTCCCGGCCCCGCGCCGGCTCTTCTGGCCAGCCTAACCTCCTTCGCCAAGGTCGGAGGTTTTTCGGCGGTTAACGGCCTTATGCCCGAACGCCTCTCGGTCGAGGCAGTTGCGGACAAACTGAGGCCACCTGTTGCCGACGTACGGAGCGCGTCGACGGCTGCTTCACCGAGTAAGCGAATATTGTTGCGGATTAACGGCATCGACCTGAGCGCCGTCACTTCCACGGGGTTCGAGCATCTCGTCGCCGACCAGTCGGCAAAGCCAAAGCGCTCCGACCCGAGCTTCCTTGGCTCGATCGCATTGTTCCGTCACGATGGCCACGACGCGGCACCCGCCGGAGGAGCGCATGCCGGCCACGGAACGGCATCGCCGGGGCGAAAGGCTTCCGACACCTTCGACATCACGAATGCGCTGGTCGCAGCGGGCCAAGCCGACCCCTCGAAACTCCATGTCGTGATCGTGCCCTATAGTCTCGCGGCGACGCGATGGGCAAAAGTCGATCGTTGAAACGAACTCCTTGAAGTTCGACGGGATAGAGTTTCTCACGAATGGGTAGCGAGGAGCGACCCTTGCGTTTGCCCCAATCGTTTCCACGGGCGGCTCCTTCGTTTGAGGTCCTCGACGACCCCATCTTGCCACGCAGAGCGGCGGAAGGGGGCGTCCACCCCAACACGAGAGCCCGATGCGGCGGAAGCCGCATGCGCACAAAAGCAGAAGGATCCGCTCAGACTTGAGTCGGAGGATCTAGATTTCCTCGCGCGCATTCGTCTGCACGTCATAGATCCTGATCTGAAGCATGAGAAAACGCTTCTTGAGTTCTTCTCCACCTGCCCTGGCACCGTCTCTGGTAGCAAATTCGGCTTTGAGGCGGCCGTCTATTTCAAGCGCGTAACCGGAAGCCGGCAGTTCACGGGTGGCTGCAACAATTTTTTTCCTTTTGTGCAGTGAGGCGGTTGGGATTGATGGGTTCGGGTGGTGCAAGCCGTCTGAGATCTGCGTCTAGGCCCTGAACCGCGAATTTGCCACCGAAGAGCTGCTCAACGGCTGCGGTCAGATGGCCGAGAACCGAGGCTGACCCGACATAATCCTTGCGATCTTTTGCAACAAACAGATAGGGGCGCAGATCCTCGGCGCCGAGCTTGGTCGGAACAGCCGCCCAGGCCATGATGGCAGGCGAAGAGAGCCATTCGCTCAAGACCACGCTTTCGGTCGACTTCACGGTTTCCAGCTTTGTGGGCGACTTCAGATCGGCCCCCTTGGGGGCTTCTCCGCAGTGGTAGATAGCTTCGCCTCGTCCTCCTTCGTTGCCATCGCCTGCAGTGCGGATAGATCGGGGCATTTCCCATCGGTTTCCGAAACGCGCTATGTTGGCGAGGTCGGCCTGGATGCAGGCCCCCGTTTCTATAAGTCCCTTGAGCCCCAGAAACGTGTCTTCCGAACGATCCTCGAGCGCTGCGCGGATGCAGGTGGAAAAATTCTCACCGTCCACAGCGTGAGGGCTGCGCCGACAGTGCTGGACATGATTGAGGAACACCTGCCCCGGCACCGCGGCACTGTCGTTCTACACTGGTTCACCGGCGGCAAGCGCGATATGCAGCGCGCGGCCGCCTTGGGATGCTATTTTTCTGTCAATGCCGAGATGACGCGCTCGGACCGGGGTCGGATCCACGTCACCGAAATGCCCTTGGATCGCATTCTCACCGAAACGACGGTCCCTTCACTCAAATGGAAGGCAGGCCGGCGGAGCCGGCAGACATCCGACTAACGGTCGCATCTATGCGTATTCCGACGATCGCGACCACCCGCTACGACGGATTGTGACCACCCATTCCGATCGATCGCGACCAGTGTGATGGTGCCGTCAGGTGCATTTTCTGATCTCAGTGTTTTGGCTCGACGTCAAGCGCGGTGGAGGCCGTCCCGGTAGTCGACAGGAGGGACCCGCGCGCGCTGCGGAGTGCCCCCACGGCTGACGCAGCAGCGCGCGCGGGAGGTCCCTGTTGACCCACGGGGGCGGCCGGTGGGCTGGCGATGCGCTTCATATTTTTGCTCCCGTGGGCGGCTTGCCGTTGGCTGGCGGTGTGGCCGCGGCCGGCGCCAGCCGTTCCTCGTCGGCTTTGAGCTTGCGCATAGACGGGCCGTCGAGCTCGATCCGATAAGCGTTGTGGACAATACGATCCAGCACGGCGTCGCCGACGGTGGGCTCGCCAATAACCTCGTGCCAAGTTGCCACAGGGAGTTGGCTGGTGATGAGGATGGAGCCGCGGCCATGACGGTCCTCGACGATCTCCATGAGATCGCGCCGCTGACTGGCTGAGAGGCGGTCGGGTCCCCAATCGTCCAATACAAGCAAATCGACCTTGACCAGCATCCGGAACAGTCGCGGGAAGCGGCCGTCGCCATGAGCGAGATCGAGATCAGCGAACAGACGCGGCACGCGCGTGTAGTGGACCGTGTAGCCGTCGCGGCAAGCCTTTTGCGCGAGCGCGCAGGCTAACCACGACTTGCCGATTCCGCACGGGCCGGTGACCAGCAGGCCGCGGTGCTCGGCGATCCAGCGGCAGGTGGCCAACTGTTGGAACAGCGCCTTGTCGAGCCGGCGTGGCGTGCGGTAGTCGACGTCCTCGACCGCGGCTTGGCTGTGCCGCAGCCGGGCGGCGCGCAGTCGGGCCTGGAAGCGACGGGTGCTGCGATAGGCGACCTCGCGGTCGAGCAGCAGAGCCAGCCATTCGGCGTGCGCGAGATTGCGAGCCTCCTCTTGCACCTCGAGCTCGGTGAAGGCTTGCGCCATGCCGTCGAGCTTGAGCGCTCTGAGCTGGTCTAGAGTGGGATGTGAGAGCATCAGTCGTCATCTCCTCAATGGAAGTAGGTCGGGCCACGGATGTTGTCGTGCGCTATCGCTGGCCCGTCCGTGGGCGTTGCGGGCTGCTGGCGATCGAGATTGTTCTTGAGGATCGAGTTGACCGAACTGTAGGAGCGCGCGCCGATCTCGAGCGCGCGGCCGCACGCAGCCTCGAGCCTCTCGCGGCCATATGTCTTGGCAAGCCGCAGGATGCCGACACAGGCGCGGAAGCCTTGCTCGGGATGCGTGCGCTCCCGCAGGATAGTCGCGATCAGTGCCGACGTGCGGCGGCCGATCTCGGCGGCGCTTCGCCGGAGGCGCTCTGGCGTCCAGTCGGCATAGCGCCGGTGGCTCGACGGCATGTGCTCGCGCACCGTCGTATGCTTGCGGTCGGAGGAAGAGCGCACATGGGCGGCAACGCGTTTGCCGCAGTGGAAGACTTCAATCGTGCGCGCCGTGATGCGCGCCCAAACCTTCTCGCGCAGCAATTGGTGCGGCACCGAGTAGTAGTGCTTCTCGATCTCGACGTGGTAGTCGAGCGCGACCCTGCATTCCTTCCATTCGGCAAAGACGTAGGGCTCGGCCGGCAGCGGTTTGAGCGCCGCGCGCTCGATCTCGTCGAACAACGCGCGGCGGCTCGCACCGAGATGGCGCGACACGCGGTTGTTGAGTTGTGCGACAAGCTCGGCGATGGCCACGTTCAATGCGCAGAGCGAGAAG
Organism: Bradyrhizobium sp. sBnM-33; assembly: GCF_032917945.1. NCBI lineage: Bacteria > Pseudomonadati > Pseudomonadota > Alphaproteobacteria > Hyphomicrobiales > Nitrobacteraceae > Bradyrhizobium > Bradyrhizobium sp. sBnM-33. The sequence goes on along the minus strand of NZ_CP136624.1, from coordinate 2,369,583 downwards.
AACTGCCGGTTGCGCAGCTTCGCGACGATAAATCGAGTCGCAATTTGGACCGCAACTTCTACCTTAGCTTTGTCGCGGGCGCGATACGGCCGCGCCGGAACAATGGCGGTGTTGTAGTGAGCCGCCATCTCGGCATAGGTGCGGTTGACCGTCGGCTCATAGAAGCAAGCCTTGGTGACGCCCGAGCGCAGATTGTCGGACACCACCACTGCCGGAACCCCGCCGATGAACGCAAAGGCGCGCGTGTGCGAGCCGATCCAGTCGGACAGGCCCTGCGTCCAGGTGGCCTCCGCATATGTGTAGTTCGTCGCGCCGAGCGAGGCGACGAACAGCTGGGCTGTCAGTACCTCGCCGGTCGAACCATCCATCACCTCAAGCGTCGTGCCGGCGTAATCAACGAACATGCGCTCGCCAGCGACGTGGCTCTGTCGCATAGTCGGCGACAGCCGCGCCGCCCAGGCGCCATAGAGCTCACAGTAGCGGCTGTACCCGTAACCATCCGGGTAGGCCGCGCGATGCTCCTCCCACAATAGCTGCAGCGTCACCCCTGGCCGGCGAAGCTCACGGTGGACCGCCGCCCAGTCTGGCTGCGGTCGACGCTTTGCGCCGACCGTTGGAGGTCGGTAGAGTCGGGCCTCCAGCGCCTCGTCCGTCAGGCCTTCCGGTACCGGCCAGGTGAGGCCGGCGCGGCGTGCCCGCTGGATGCACTCCCCGGCGGCCGTTGCACTCATCCCCAGGCTGGCAGCGATCTTGCGTTTGGACATGCCGGCGGCGGACAGCCGCAGCACGTCGCGAATTTTGCGCATAGGTAATCTCGGTCCTGGCATTTGCCCCCGCTCCTCGTGGAAAGGAGCGAAACCATGCCGATTCGCAGATCACCCAACGGCGCCCGTCACACCCGTCCACAGGCTGGTCGCGATCGCCCGGAATGGGTGGTCGCGATCAATCGGAACGCCTGGTCGCAATCAATCGGTACAGCCGGTCGTGATCAATCGGAACGCCCGGTCGCGATCGCTCGGTACGCGCACGCATCTATCGCCGATGTCAGAAAAATAGCTGCCGACACCGTGTCCGACATTATTCGCGCAAACCTGCAGACGCTCCTCAAAACCTGAGCGATCCTCTCACTCGGGCTCCTTTGTTGCCGCAAGATCGGAACCACTTGTCTGGTGGTCGAACGAACGCAATCGCGCGGCGAATTTTGTCAACCCCGCTCTGAGCTCGAGGTCGGCAATATATTCGTACCAGGAAGGCAAGCTCTTCGTAAGGTTGGCCGCCGCCTCTCGTGTTGCGGCTTCGATAAAGCCCGGTGCTTCGTCGAATAGCTCAACGAGAAAATCGTCCGGCGACAACACTCGGACGCCGAGCTTTGCGAGCTCGCTTGCATCGAAATCATTGAGGTTGTTTGTGATCAGTGCACAGGGTTGCACCGCGACGGCTGCACCGGCTACGTGGCGGTCTTTGGGATCCGTACTTCTGATAGCTTGGTCGGCGTCGAAATCGCAAATGATCGCATCCGGAAAGTGCTTGCGAATGAGCGGCAGGGTTCGCTGCGAAACCCGATCTCTCGTCCGATCCTCGAGATTGCGGAGCCACTCATCTTCGATGCGATCCGTCCACCGGGCCTCGAACGCGTCATTCAACGCAAGCTGAAGCAGGAGATTGCGAAGTGCGTTCGAGTATAGAACGTTTGCATCAAGGAGCCCGGTTACCGGTCTCGGCATAGTTCGCCTCGAGATCCTCGGTATCGGCAGCTATTTCAGCCGCAGCCTTCCGGCGCTGCTCCTCATGCTGCTTCAGGCGCGCGACATCTGCGACACGGATTCGTCTATGGGTGCCTACCTGCCGGAACGGCAGTTTCCCCGCATCCATGCGCTTGTACACGACGGGACGAGAGATGCCCAACATCTCGGCTGCCGTCTCTGGGGAAACCTCATGCTCCGCCTTGAAGACCAAGGTTTCGCCCGGCTGCGAGATGGCGTCGAGAAAATCGTGCACCGCTCGCAAGAGCGATGCAGGCATCTCTGTCAGGATCGGCTTCCCGGAGGGATCTGTGAAGAACAGGCCGCCAGGCGCTGCAAGCCCGCCAAGCAGGCCCGCGCCCTTCTTTGCCTCTTCCCGATCACGATCATCGATCTTGAGCTTGGTGACCACGTCAGTCATGGCCCATACCTCCGCGCAACTGTAATAAGTGTAATGATTGTCAGATGACATTTCAAGACAGTTATAATTATCCCAGTAATAACATAGACTTAGGTTATCAGAAGGCGTTGTGCATCGATCACCAAGCCTCTTTTGGTGCCCGGCGAGACTCGCGTCGATCGGTCGCCGTCGGTAACTTTCCGAAAAATTTTCGCAAAGCCTTCCCGGAAAGGCCACCTGCAGCGCAACACTCATTGGAGGCCTGGTCGGCAATCAATGGACGATGAGGCGACGCATATTTCCCTCGGCGAGGTTCGCCGCATCATCGGCCGCTTGCGCGGGCCCGACCTCGTGCGCCTGTCGTTGTTAGCCCGCGCCTGGGCAGCGGCCTACGCTACCATGATACGGATGATCTTCTCTACGAGGCGCTCGACTGCATCTTGTTGGGGCGGCGGCTGTGGCCCAGCGAAGTCCAGCTTCCAGCATTCCTTTCACAGGTGATGCGCAGCATCGCGAGCCAGTGGCGCCAGGAAGGTCGTCGCGAAGCTCTGAGGGAAGACGAAACCGACCAGATGTTCGAGGACGAGACACAAGATCCGTCAACCAGATACGAAATGGACGACCTAATCTCACGAATGTGTTGCGCCCTTGCTTCGGATCCGATCGCTTTTAGGCATCTTCTATGACCATACATTGCATGGATTTTCAATGAGAAACCCGAAACAGTCAGTTTTGACTTATACTCCAGACCATGACGAAGTTCGATACCCTCAAAAGGCACTTGAAGCCCGGAAAAGCCTATCGGCGCGCGGATCGGCGCTGGTCGACCTCTGTCGATCGGCATCTCAAGCAGCTGGTTGAGAGCGGTACCCTCAAGAAGCTTTCGGGCGGGCTCTACGCCTATCCAAAGGAAACGGTGTATGGTCCGGCTCCCGCTGCTGACAAGGAAGTCGTTAGCGCTTTTCTCAAGGACGATACATTTCTCCTGGCTTCGCCGAATGCCTACAACAGTCTGGGAGTGGGCACGACGCAGCTTTATGACAAGACCGTCGTCTACAACCACAAGCGCCACGGGGACTTTCAGCTAGGCAGCCGCAAGTTTGCGTTTCGCGTGAAGCCCGCGCTTTCCAAAGTCGCTTACAAAGGAATTTCTCCTTATTGACCTCGTCAACAACGTTGATCAGCTCGCGGAAGCCAAGGACGAGGTTCTCAAGCGGGTAGTGCAACGCGCCGCGTCGTCCGACCGGCGGCGCTTGCGTCGCGCCGTCCGCGAGTATGGGAACGAGCGAACAAAGAAATTCTTCGAGCGTGCGCTAAGGGCGAGCGAATTGCATGCCGCGTGATTTCCTCCACAATCATCCTCAGTTTGCTGACCTGATCCGGATTGTGGCGAAAGTAAAGGGCATTGATCCACCGCTCGTCGAAAAGGACTACTGGATCATGCATTGCCTCTACGGGCTGCAGCAGCTCGGCTTCACATTCCAGCTGAAGGGTGGAACTTCCCTTTCGAAAGGACATCAGATCATCAATCGGTTTTCGGAGGCCATCGATATTCTCATCGAACCTCCGACCGGGATGTGAAGACCGGCAAGAACCACAACAAGCCGCCGCATATCCGATCCAGAAAGGACTTCTTCGACTGGCTGGCCCAAATGATCAAGATCGACGGCATCACGAAGGTGGAGCGCGATACCGCGTTTGATGATGTGCCCGATTATCGGAACGCAGGAATCCGTCTGATTTACACGAGCATCGCTGAACCGGGAAGGGCTGAGGGACGGCGTCCTGCTCGAGGCCGGCTTTGACAAGGTCGCGCCAAACACACCCGAGGATATCAGTTCCTGGCTTTATGACCGGGCCGTCGCCAGCAACGTCGACATCATCGATAACCGCCAAGGCGGTGCCTTGCTATGATCCTAGCTACACATTCGTAGAAAAGCTGCAGACGATCTCGACCAAGTTTCGCAATCAGCAATCCGATGTCGGCGATCCGGTCGGGTTCATGCGGCACTACTATGATGTCTACGAACTGCTCCAACGTCCGGAGGTTCAGGAATTCATCGGCACGGAAGGATACAAGCAGCACAAACAAAAGCGATTTCGTTAGGGCGACAACCAGAACATCGCTGGGAACGAAGCTTTTCTTCTGAGCGACGCCGAAACGACGGCCCTGTATGCGAACGCCTATGACCGCAGTCGCGCTCTCTACTATGATGACCCACCCAGTTTCGAAGAAATAAAGACTGAGATCCAGGAGTGGATCGATAAGCTTTAGCAGTCTGCTGAAGAACCCCCTCGCCACGGAGGGGGCTTGATGATTCACTTGATCATCCCGAATCGGCGGAGACGATCATGCGCGGCAGGTTTACGGATCAGGGCGGCCTGTTTTCGTACATCGCGCCGGATAAGCGGGTGCCAGCGAACCATCCGCTGCGGAAGGTCCGGGAACTTGTCCGGGATGTTTTGAGTGATTTGAACCGCAGCCTTGGGAGGCTCTACGCCAGCGAGGGACGTCCTTCGATCCCTCCGGAGCAATTGCTGAGCGCCTTGCTGCTGCAGGTGTTCTACGGCATCCGCTCGGAACGCCAGTTGATGGAGCAACTGGACTACAATCTCTTGTATCGTTGGTTCGTGGGACTGTCGCCGGACGATCCGGTCTGGGACCCGACCACCTTCACCAAGAACCGGGAGCGGCTGCAGAACGGCGACGTGTTCACGAAGTTCATGACCAGGCTTCTGAACCATCCGCAGGTCAAGCCGCTGCTGTCGGACGAGCACTTCTCGGTGGATGGAACGCTGATCGAAGCCTGGGCTTCACAGAAGAGCTTCCGCCCCAAGGACGGCAGCGGCGACGATGATGACGGCGCCAACTTCCATGGCCAAAAGCGCAAGAACGACACCCATGCGAATACCAGCGACCCGGACAGCAGGCTTTATCGCAAGGCGGCCGGACGAGAGGCCAAGCTTTGCTATATGGGCCACGCCACCATGGAGAATCGGCATGGGCTGGCGGTGGCCGGCAGGGTCACACATGCCAATGGCACCGCCGAACGCCGAGCTTCGGAGACCATGCTGAAGGCGAGACGCAAAGCCGCAGGCCGCCGCATCACGGCCGGTGAGGACAAGGCGTACGATACCGCCGATCATGTCGCCAATCTTCGCGCCATCGGCGTGACGCCGCATGTGACACAGAACCAGGCCGCCACCAAAACCGGCAAGAACCGCAACAGCGCCATCGACGAACGAACCACGCGGCATCCGGGATATGGCATGTCGCAATCGCGCCGGGCGATGGTCGAGTGCATTTTCGGATGGGGCAAGCAGCATGGCACCATGCGCAAGACCAAACATCGTGGCATCGGCCGCGTCGCCGCCGACTTCCTGCTCAATCTGATCGCCTATAACATGATCCGCATTCCAAAACTGCTTGCCGCTTAGCCACCCCGCGTCAGGGTGCACCCAACACCAGGCTAGAAATTTACATCCAACTCCGCCGCGTCACCCCAACAACGACCGGCCAGAATAAGAAAACTCTCCATCTCATGGTTTTTCAGCGGACTGTTAGGCGGGAAATCAATCAAAAGAGACGGTTCGGCTTGTCGCATGAACTCAAGGCGAGAGTTGATTTACGGTGCCAGCTTTTTCAACTGTTCAATGAGGCGATAGACCGAAGCCAGTGCAGCTAATGCTGTAGCTTTACTACATGCTTCGCCCGAGCGCAGTGCTCTACCGGGATGAATGAGGTTCCGCGCATCCATCGCAAGGCCCGCTTGGTGCTCGGTTCCGGCGTCGATCACACGATTTGAGACCGCACGATTGATCAAATCAGCGAGATGTAGCTGGTCCAGCGGTCGCTTCGGCGCAGTCGTAAGTGACACCTGCTTCAGGGCCCATAGGCGTGCGTGAATGAAGTCGATGGTCGGCGTTGCCTCTGCTGTTTAATCAAGCGAGGCTCCGAGGGGAAGCGCCCTTCTGGGGAACAACACTCAGCCAGACGATCCGATACAGTTCGTCGCGGCTCTCGCCCACGCGCGCCCCTTTATCAGCGAGCTTCGATTCGAACACCCTTCACTCCAATGTTGGCATTGACGCGCATCTCTCCCATACGCGATCAACGCTTTGGGCTGTGCACATTTGGTCATGATTTCCAAGCCTACAACCTGACGCAGCGTGAGTTTCAAGCTCTTTCTTTCGAGTGAGTGTTGCGCTGTCGTTACAGCAATTCCCGATGACGTTGCTAAGACGCGCGCGGCCCGGGGGCCATCTAAAGGAAAGAAACTGGAAATGAAGAACTTGTTGCTTGTGACTTGCAGCATCGTCGCGCTTAGCGCGGCCGCACCCGCATTCGGCGCGGATCTCGCTGCGCAGCCCGTCTATATGGCACCGCCGCAGGTCGCGGCCGCGATCTACGACTGGAGCGGTTTGTACATCGGTATCAACGGCGGTTGGGGCTTCAGCGATGCAACTGGTAGCACCGTGGGTGGCCAGATCGGCTATCGCCAGCAGATGGGCCAGGCGGTGTTTGGTATCGAAGGTCAGGGCAACTGGGCTGATTTCAGCGGCTCCAATGTCAGCACCATCTTCCCCCTCAATACTAACCGCAGCACGACCGACGCGTTCGGCCTGATCACCGGCCTGATCGGCTACACCTCCAACAACGTTCTGCTTTACGCCAAGGGCGGTGCTGCGGTGACGAGCAACACCCATCAGGTCACCTCAACCCTGACCGGCGCGCAGCTGGCGAGCACCGACAATACGCGTTTGGGCGCCGCGGTCGGCGCGGGTGTGGAAGTCGGCTTTGCGCCGAACTGGTCGGTCGGCGTCGAGTACGACCACCTGTTCATGCCGGACGCCAACGTGAGCTTCACCACGGCCGCTGGTGTGGTCGCGACCGATCGCATCCGTCAGGATTTCGATCTCCTGACCCTGCGGCTCAATTACAAGTTTAGCCCGCCGGTTCTCAAATACTGATCTCTTCGCGTTCAAACGGCGGATCGAAAGCCCCGGCCCTCGGGCCGGGGCTTTTTTCGAGCTATTCATCTGCCGCGGGACGTACTTCCGCGGACATTCGACCCGAGACCTACTTCCATTCTGCGGTCCGCAACGCACTGTTCAGCTTACGCATCTCACGTTTGGAAGCGCCGGATCGGCTTTCAGCCCGCTCACACGGCTAGATTGCTAAGAGTATGGTACTGCTTGTGCTCGACGTCTTCCTTGCCCGTCAGCTTGCGTTCCGCGCCCGGACGCGGCTCCTCGCTCAAGGCCCGCTCCAGATTGCCTTCCACGAAGCGGCGCTTGGTCCGGCCGACGGTGGAGAGGCTGACACTCACGGTCCGGGCAATCTCCTCGTCGCGGCGGCCCCTATCGGCCGCCAGCAAAATCTGCGCCCGCTTGAGCTTGCGGGCGGCGTGTTTGCCGCCGCCGAGCATCGCCGTCAGTTCATCGCGCTCGGCTTGGCTCAATTCGACCCGATAACGTACATTCACGCGTTGCCTCGTCGGAGGCCGGGACGAATTCAACGATGAGTCAAAAATCAGGCGCGCGTTTCACCGAGAAGCAGGGGCACTACCTCGCTTTCATCCATACCTATTCGTACATGTTCGGCCAGCCGCCCGCCGAAGCCGACATCCAGCGCCATTTCCCCGTCAGCCCGCCGACTGTCCACCAGATGATCGTCACCCTCGAACGGAACGGCTTCATCCGACGTCAACCCGGCGTCCCCAGAAGCATCGAGATTCTCTTGCCACCGGAAAACTTGCCCATCCTCGAATGGCTCGGTATCAAAACGTCAAAATCACTATGATGAACCACTAGCGGCGGCCGATTCGTGGGCGACCGGCGCAGGCCTTTTGTGATTATACCGATGCAGCATCCAACTCGCTGCTATTCCCAACGAGATTAGATCGTCATGCCATGAGAATCCTGCGAGCGGACGCCACACGCTCAGGTCAGTTACCAGTTGCCAGCGCTGGCGCCGCCGAGAATTCAATGAGATTGAGGCGAATCGCTTTTACGATGGCCTGGGTGCGGTTCGTCGTACCCAACTTGCGCATCACGTTCTTAATATGAAAATTGACTGTATTATGGCTGACCTTCAGGATCTTCCCAATTTCCCAAGACGATTTTCCCTCTGCCACCCAGCGCAGGCAGTCTTTTTCGCACTTAGTCAGGGTAAGTTTCCTGTCGCAGCTGCTATCCGAGGGCCGCACGATCTCCGCAAACGCGGTATGAAAGTGCCAGGCCAGTGTGTTGAGGTGACTCATACGATACTGAGGATCGGCGTCGTCGAACGGAGATGCAAAGGATACCACAGATACTCGGCCAAATGCCCCAAACAATGGCACGCTCATACCGTGCTTCAGACCTGCCTCTCTGGCCTCGTCCAGTACGCGCTGCTCGCCGGATTGCAGTTGATATTGCTTGGCGAGTTCGTCCCAGAGAAACGGCCCCGGAAGCATTGGTGTCCGCCGGACCACCGGGTCGATGACACGGTAGTTACGTTCAAAATAACGGTGGCACCAGTCAGGCGGGAAGTTCACGGTCACCGAGGGCGGTAGATACTCCGGTAGACGAGGCGGTTCCGCGAAGGTGAGTGCTCCATAAGCGACTTCACTGAAGCCCTCCTCGCTCGCACAGCTCACAAGAAGATCGAACAGCGCTTTAATAGAGCGCGTTTGCTTCGCGCATTCGATGAAGCTGAATAAGTCCATGTGGCGACTCACGAGGGCAGCCAAGAGGCCGCTATTGCGCCGTTCGATTGAGTGTTTTAAGCGGAATCTAGTTTTATTCCGCTCAGCGAAGCCCTTGCTCCGCTCTTCATCCAGCCTGAACACTCGCGCGCTGCGGCAAATGCTATTCCCAAATTCGTTGACCTCTCCCAGCAGGCGCCCAGAAGGGACAGGTCAATCGAAACCGTGGGCACGCCAATCAAGCAGCGGGGGTGGAGCGCCTCACTCACTTAAGCTCGAACAGCACACCATAACCGTGGTACTGGTAGCTCCACGTTCTGTCGCCAGAGGGCTCGCCAACGAAGCGGTGGGTATCGCATTCGATGAAGCCGTCGAGGGCGATCTCCACGTCGCACTTGGCTTTCGGCTCGAAGCAAAGCGCGGGACCGGCTTTCACGAGCGAAAGAAGCTGCGGCAACGGCATTGTGCGCGCGCACCCCGATATGGGAACGAGCGAGATCGATGTGATTGCGGTTGTAGAACAGCTTCTCTTCGAGGCACACTGAGGGCTCGACATTCATGTTTCAGTCTCCGCAGTTGGTATCCACGATTAGAGCGCAAGGCTTCAGTCTCTCTTGTTTATGCATGATCTCCTTCGAAAACCGGTGGCCACTTTTCCGGATCGTGCAGCGGCACTGGGCGCGGGCGAATATTCGCAGCCGCAGCGCCTTCATGTCGAACTTGGCCATAGGTAACGCGGAGGCATGCCGGCTATCCCGGAGCCGACCACGATGGCGTCGAACCTTACCTCGATCGTGACAGCCTCCTCTAGCTCGCGATCTGAACGCACGAATGCGGCCGCAGACGCGCACGAAGGCGGCATCGGCGCCGCCAGCAGCCGGTTCGCGTCACTGCCACTATGGGCGAATTCGAAGATCGGCGCGTTCTTCTCGATGCTAATGGCGACGATCAGGGCTGCGCCCTTGACGCCGACCCGATGCTGGATCGCGCCGGAAATGCCGGCCGCGATAAAGAGCTTTGGCCGCATGATCTTGCCGGTGTGACCGATCTGCCGGGCGGAGGTGACCCAGCCCTTCTGCGCCAGCGGACCTGAGCAGCCATATTCGGCACTGAGGACAGCCGCGCGCTGACGCTCCATTTGAAAATTTTCGGCCGATCGGAGCCCAAGACCCTCGGCGACCACGACATCGGCAGACGCGAGATTGACGTTTGCGGAATCGCAGTCCGGCACTAATGGAGTGCTGCTCCGCCTTGATGGTGGGTGCGCTGAGATCCGGGGCCCCCGTTCTGGCGACATAGGTGAGCTCCAGCAGGCCGGGCCGCTTGGTAATGCCGGGCTCGACCTTTGCGGTGTCGCCGTCGATTGTTTGCTTGTCAGTGAAGGTGACATCAACCGGGCCATACTCCCTCCCAGTCTTGCGGATGCGGTCGCCAACGCATAGCTGCTCGCCAGTGTGCCGTCCTGACGAATACGCGGGTAATGACCGCACGATGTGGTCGGCGCCGAAGGTCAGTGCCTTGCGTAAGGCTCGGCGGCCATCGATGAGCACGGTTATCTCGCCGCCGCACTCGTCGCTTAGCTCCGGCACTGCTCGCAGCGCGAACAGATCGTAGATGTTGATTATGCTCGGCCTCCCGGTGGCGCATGGAGTTGTTGGCCACCGGGCGCACGCGGATCTGAGCGAAGTTGGAAACCTGCTTGCTGCAGACGATACCGTGCATGCGGTACTCCACAATTTCCGAGAACCTGGAATGAGAACAGCAAAGTTCGTACCAGTTGCATCGCTCGCGAGAATCAGGCGTGGAGACAATGCTTGAGAGAATTTGCGATCGATTGGGAACGATAGGCGATCGACGCAATTGCGACATGGTCGGAAATGCGACATCGCCGTTTGCAGCAGCCGCGACATTAGTTGATGTAGATCAAGAAGAGCGCGGCCTAAGACGGGACACGTTCTCCCCTCATCTGCGGTGAGAGCGGGTCGCGTACCACAAGGTGAGCGGCCGCGGTTCACGAGGACCAAAACCCTTGCCCCATTCGCCTTGGACAACACTTCGCATCGCCAGGAGCAGGTCGAGATGTCGGATCGTACTCGACCTCGAGCAGCGTAAGGAGTGCTGAGCTGATGAGGCTTGCCGATTGTCGAACGGGTGCGCTTTGATTTCTCTCGTGATTGTTAGGACTTTAGCCCCGACTCGCGCGGCATCCTATTGCGACTTGGAACACGTTGCGGCCCAGTCAACTACCAACGCTAGCAATTGATCGAGATGACAGAAGCATTACGGTTGGCTGCGGGATTTCCCGAGCGGCTTGCCTCGATCAAGAACTGGGCGAAGCACGCCCTGAATGTCCGGCCGGTCGAAGGCACCTGCAAGGAGTGGCATGCAAGATCAATCACAATCTTTTCTCGCTAACGGCCTTGATCGATGCGCTGACTCCTCACTTGCAGAAATGCTGCGCGCTGAGATTTGCTGCAACCGCGAGCTCTCCTTCCTCATGGAAGCTCATGATGCGCTCTCCGGCGCGATCGCCAAGCAGGCAGGCTTTAAAGGTCTATGGGCGTCGGGCCTGTCAATTGCCTGCTCTCTCGGCTACCGCGATGCCAACGAAGCGTCATGGAACCAACTCGTCGACGTAGTCGAGCGCATCGTGGACTCGACGGAGCTGCCCGTGCTCGTTGATGGCGATGGCGGCTTCGGGAATTTCAACAATGCGCGCCTCTTGGCGCGCAAACTCCGTCAGCGTGGCGCTGCCGGGATTGCGCTGGAGGACAGCTGTTTTCCGAAGATGAACTCGTTTGTTGGCGATAGGCATCCTCTAGCCGATATCGACGAATTTTCCGGCCGGCTGCGGGCAGTGAAAGATACAGTCGCGGACGACTTGGTCCTCGTGGCCCGGATCGAAGCGCTGATCGCCGGCCATGGAATGGACGAGGCAATTTTACGCGCTAGCGCTTACGCGGCCGCGGGAGCCGACGCGATCCTCATTCACTCGCGCAAGAGCACCGCGGACGAGATCCTCTCGTTCGCGAGTGCCTGGCAGAACTGCCTACCAGTCGTAATCGTTCCAACGAAATACTATCGAACACCGGTCTCTAAATATCGGGATGCCAGCATCTCCACAGTGATCTGGGCCAACCACTCCATGCGAGCTGCAATAGCGGCAATGCGGCACGTCTGCGGCCGCATTATCGCTGAGGAAGGCATTGCCGGCATTGAGCCAGATATCGCAACGCTCGATGAGGTCTTCGATTTGTTGAGGTACGACGAGCTCGCCCGTGCGGAAGCGCGATATCTCCACCCCCCTGACCCACGGCAATAGCTTGTCATCCACACAACAACATACTCATTCTCGAAGGACTGCTGCGATGCGACCGCCTGCCCTATCGTCACGCTCCACTGCAATCGCAAACGAAGCATTTGTTTGCCCTTCTGGCATTGGCCGTATCATCAAATGGCGCCACAGCTCTTACTCGGCCGACCTGTACATTTCTGCCTTATCTCGGCCCGATCTCTTATCTCCATGGCCACCTAGTCCCCGAAGAAGAGCTAGGAGCTTATTTCTCTCTCGGCGAAAGGCCGAAACGGACGATGATCCGTCTTTTTTGGTTTGTGGGGTCTCATTTTCAAGGACTCCGCTAGACCTCGCGCCACAGCAGCAACCATAGGCTACATTGGATCGACGGAGAGCGATGATGTTGGCGCAACGAACAGTTCTGTTCAAGTCGTCAGGCACGGCCGCCGCGAGAACCGCTGCCAAAGCAGCTGCCGCGAACGGCAAGGAGATAATCGATCTGACCGCCGGAGAGATCTGGAGTGACCTGGCGGCCTCGGTGCGCGAGGGCGCGATCGCCGCAATTAATCGCAACGTCAACCGCTACACTGACACGCTCGGTCTGATGGAGTTGCGACATGCGCTTGCTCGCAAGATTTCCGCCGAGACCGCTCAACCCTGGTCGGCAGACGAAATCGCGGTGACGAACGGCGCCAAACAGGCGCTCTTCAATGCGGCCATGGCTCTTCTGAATCCCGGGGACGAAGTGCTGATCCCGGCCCCCTACTGGACTACTTTCCCGGCCCAGATCGTCGTTGCCGGCGGCACGCCGGTGTTTATCGAGACCCGGCATAATAGCTATGTGCCGAGCCTTACGGACCTGGCCGCGGCCGTTACACCAAAGACTAAGGCGATCGTGGTCAACACGCCGAACAATCCGACCGGTGCGATCTACGACCGCGACACTCTTGCTGGCATTGCCCAACTCGCCATCGACCGGGATCTCTGGATCATCTTCGATGAATGCTACGGAGCTTTCGCCCATGCCCCACATACCCATCATCCGATCGTCTCGGTTGCGCCCCGGGCACGCGATCGCACTTTGATCGTCAATTCGTTTTCCAAGTCATTGGCCCTGACCGGCTGGCGGATTGGCTATCTTGCAGGCCCCGAGGCGGTCATAGGCGCGGTTAGAGCGCTGCAAAGCCATACAACCTCCAATCCCAATGTCATTGCACAGCACGCGCTGCTCCATTACCTCGAGTGCGGCGGTCCTGCATACCAATTGCAGTTGCAGCGCCAAGTTGCCAACGCGCGGGCGCTCGGGCTCTCGATCCTTTCAACGCTGACATCGGTACCCCAACCTGCCGCCCAAGGTGGATTTTACTTCTATCTCGATCTCAGCGAATTGCAGCGGCAGGCCAAGGCCCATGGCCGCGAATTCAGCGCCGATGACGTCGTTAAAACGTTGCTGATGGACGCTGGTGTCGCAACGGTTTCGGGCACAGCCTTTGGCGACCCCGCCGGGATCCGGCTCTCCTACGGCATCGATCTCGAATTGCTCGGCAAAGGCTTGCGGCGTCTGACCGCAACTGTGAACACGTGGACTGACTCCCTGGCTCCGCAAGGCGCTTGTAGTTGAAGACGGTGACATCATGCCTGGAATTCCAAGGTGTTTTCTATTTCCATTTCAACCGTTCCGATCTGCTGCGACAGACATTCGGAAACGGTGCAAGGACAGCCGCCGACATCGTAAACACGCTGCTTGCGAAGCCCGCGTCGCGACCGTATCCGACATCGCATTCGGGGACCCCGTAGGCATTCGCCTCTCCTATGGAATTCCACCTGACACACTCGAGACCGGCCTGAGCCGGCTCGTTGAAGTCCTCAACGCCTGTGAATGACGAAGCGATATCGCGCAACGATGAAGGGGAATGAAATGGCTACCAATGCTCCAAAGAAAGCCATCATTCTCGCCGCCGGCTTCGGCTCTCGCCTGCGACCGCTGACGGATCTGCGGCCGAAGCCCCTGGTCGAGGTCAACGGCACACCGATCCTCCACAATGCCCTGCGAAACCTGGAGGCAGTCGGCGTCGAAGAGGTGACGATCGTCGTCGGCTATCGCAAGGACGCCATTCAATATGCCTGCGGCAGCCGCTTCGGCGGGCTTGAGATCAAGTATGTCGAGTCAACCGTTTTCGACCGCACTGGCAGCGCTTATTCCCTATGGCTAGCGCGTGATGCGCTTCTTTCTGGAGACTGCTACCTCTTGGAAGGTGACGTCTTCTTTGAGGTGGACGCGCTCCGCTATCTCAACGTTGCCGATGCCGACGACGTTGCCGCGGTTGCACCGTTCGATTCGAGCATGCAAGGGTCTGCCGTAACGCTCTCAGAGAATGGACTTATTTCTGCGTTCCGGATGAAGCAGACGGCAGCGGACCTCGACGGGGACGGCCCGGTACTGTTCAAGACAATGAATATACTGCGGTTTAATTCCGTTACGCTGACAAAGACGATTGTCCCTTCGCTGGAAGACATCATCGGTTCAGGTGCCACACAGGCGTACACCGAGGAGCTTCTCGCCTATCTCGTCCAAAGACGCGGGCTACAGCTTGCTGCGGCGCGTTGTGACGATCTCCGTTGGTATGAGATCGACAGCACGGAGGATTTGCGGATCGCTGAAAACATCTTCGCAACCGCGTCGCCGCCGCTCGTCAGCCGAGCCGTTTGAGCATCGGCTTGTGTGATGAGGGAGGATCCAATGCTCCGCCAACTTATCGATCCGGCCAACGCCGTGACTGCAACAGGCCTTGTGCTCTCCGCCATCGGTATCAACCTGGCAATCGCCGGCCTTCCGGAGATCGGGGTAGCCGTCGTGCTCTGGGCGTTGCTGGCTGATCACCTCGACGGGGTCGTGGCCCAGCGGACGCAGGGCCGCCCGGCAGAGACAGGACAGATCGGCAAGAATCTGGATTCCCTCGCCGATTTGGTGAGTGCCGGTGTCTTTCCGGCCGTAACATCGATAATCATTGGCCATGGCTCAACGATCTCCGTTGCCGCGGGAACCATTCTCGTTGTGGCCAGTGCCTTGCGGCTAAGCTACTTCAACGTATTCGGATCTCCGGGTAGCCGGTTCATCGGAGTGCCGACCACCTACGTGGTACCGGTAACGGCAATCATTTTCTTGCTTCGTCCGGTCATCTCCGAGGTGATCTTCCCGAACCTGTTCGCGTTCGTCCTCGTCGTACTTGCTGTCCTGCACATTGCCCCCCTCCGAGTGCCGAAGACGGCTGGCGTCATGTACCTCGTCGTCATGGCATTTTGTGTTGGGGCATCCATCGTACTTGCGACTAGGGGACTGCCATGAATACGCGGCCTGAATCCATACAGGCACGCGATCTGTCCGAACGAGACCACACGTGCGGCTGGATCTACCGGGAACTCGGCGTCGAGCCGTTCATCCAATGCGCCGGTGTCCGCACGACTTATGGAGCAAGCAATCCGAGCGACGAGGTCATCGCCGCAATGAACGCGGCTGCCGAGGCTTTTGTCGACATGGACGAACTCGCTGAAGGCGCAGGCCGAAGGATGGCTGAACTCACCGGCGCCGAATGGGGTGTCATCACCGCCGGCACTGCAGCGACGCTAGCGTTAGCCACGGCAGCGTGCATTGCCGGAAACAATCCGGAGCTGATGTTGCGGTTACCGGACACATCGGGGCTGCGCAACAAGGTGTTGATCCCCTGCGATCAACGTTTTGCCTACGAACAGGCGTTCCGCGTCGCGGGTGCCGAGATTGTCAGCATTGCGAGGATAGAGGAGTTGGCGCAGGCGTTGGATGGAAGCATCGCGATGATCTGCCTCCTCGGTCGCATGGACGCTGCGTCGGTATTACCACTAAGCTCGTTCCTTCCCTTCGCGCGTGCGCACGGTGTGCCCATTCTCGTCGATGCCGCCGGCCTTTCGCCAGGAAAGCCGGATCGCTGGATCAAGAACGGAGCCGACTTGGTGGTTTACGCAGGTGGCAAATATATCCGTGCGCCACAATCCACTGCGATCGTGCTTGGCAAGGAGCGGCTTTGCAAGGCGATCTGGTGGAATGGAGCGCCTCACCAGGCATTTGGCCGGTCAATGAAGGTCGGCAAGGAGGAGGTGGTCGGCGCCGTAGTCGCGCTCGATCGCTGGATCAATTTTCAGTCGGCGAAAGACGAACGCGACCAGTGGATTCCTCGATTGAAGCGGATTGAGACTCACCTCAGCTCGCTGCCAGGCGTTACGACGGAAGTGCTGTCCTGGGCCGGTTCTGTGACAGCTGTTCGGCTGAAGGTGAGCTGGGATGCGGCTGTTATTCCGTTTAATTCGGAAGACCTAAGGCTTGCGCTCTTGCAACAACGACCGCGGATCCTGATCCACGATTTCTGGTCCACGCCGACCTCGATCATACTGGATCCCGTGAATCTCTCCGATGACGAGGCGGAGATTGTCGGCCACGCTTTGGCAATCGCATTTCGTCAGCCTCGGTCCATTGCTCAACCTGCCCCCAACTTTCTTGCAGAAATAGATGTCTCGGGCAGTTGGCGTGTCGAAATGCACTTCCTTCATGGTTCGGCGACACACCATCTCAACATTCAGCAGAACGGCGAGCTCATATCTGGCATCCATCACACGGGATCGTCCTCGGGCGCCGTATCTGGTGAAGTTCATGGCCGCCATACCCACTTCGAGGCTGCGCACGAGCAGGTGCCGATTTGGCTATTCTACGGGTTCGAGGGCGAATTCGCAGAGGATGGCTCCATCAGTGGAACAGTTCGACTGGGCGGCACCGCCAAAGAACATCTCGGGCCGGTCTTCAAAGGCCAATACGGTTCTGCGGAATGGCATGCAACACACGTCCACGTAACCCCGGATAAGTCGATTGATGCCACGCAGGTTGTCGCGCCAACCCAGGGGAGACTGGAATGATCATTCAGAACGTGGGCGCCCAGTCTCAGCATTCGATGAGCCTGCACGGCAAAGTCGCATTAGTCGTCGGCGGCTACGGAGCTATCGGCACAACAATATCCGAAACGTTGGCCATTGCCGGCGCGACCAGCATTATTGCAGGACCAAATGGCGACCGGACGCAAGCTCTTGCCGCGGAACTAAGCGACAAAGGTTTCTCTGTCCAAGGTGTCGAGCTCGACGCGTGCGATGTCGGCGCAGTGCGAAATCTCTCTGCTTCTCTGAGGCAACAGTATGGTTCGATCGACATTCTGGTGAACTGTGTCGGCTTCAATAAGGAGCAGAAGCTGCTCGAGGTGACGGAGGAAGCCTTCGATGAAGTCTATTCCAGGACATTGCGCGCAGGAATGTTTCTTTCTCAGGCGGTGGGCGCTCATCAAGTTGCGGCCGGAAACGGCGGCAGCCAGATTCATCTTCTTTCGGTTCGGTCATCACTTGGCTTCCGAGACCGTGGATACAGCGCCTTCTGCGCTGCAAAGGGTGGGCTGGCTGTCCTTTTGAAGCAGCACGCAACCGAATTGGCGCCCAACGGCATCACCGTTAATGGTGTCGCCCCGGGCGCGGTACGAACTCACAAGAACGACAAGGCTCTTGAGGACGCAGCGACGTTTCAGCGGGCCACGGCGGATGTTCCTCTCGGTCGCTTGGCAACACCAGCCGATGTCGCGGGCGCGGTACATTTCCTCGCGTCGGCGCTGTCGCGTTTTGTGACTGGGCAGATTCTGTATGTCGATGGCGGCCTTACCGCGTGCAGATAGATGCAGCAGCACCACGAAGAGGATATGGCAATGAGGGTGATTATTATTGGCGGCGGGATCGTGGGGACATCAATCGCTTATCATCTTACGAAGCATGGTTGCGAAGTCGTTATCGTTGATGAGCACGCTCCAATCGGCATCGGATCATCGCGCACATTTGCGTGCATTAATTACTTCAGCTTTGTTGAAGAACCATATTTCAGTTTTCGACGAAAGGCTATCAGCTTCAGCGAGAAGCTCGCAGAGGAAGTTCGCGCCGCGAAACATTTTCATTTATCTGGCACGCTTCGTTGGGGCGACACCGGATCAAGCAGAGAAAAGCTTCAAGATATTGCGTCTCGTCTTCAACGGATGGGTGTCGCTGTCGAATATTGGACACCCGACGACGTGCAGCGGCGTTTGGAGCCAAATCTACGCCTGAGGGACGTTCAAGGTCCGATCATACGACTGACAGACGAAGGGTGGATCGACAGCATCTCTTTTATTGGCCGCCTCAGGCAGGCCGCGATAGAGACCGGACTACTAACGGCAGTAACTGCAACGGCTCTGCACATTGAAACGCGGCGGGATGAAGTGTGTATTGCCACCAGCGGTGGCAACGTTCATGGCACTTTCGTTTGCCTCGCGGCAGGATCTGGCACGTCGAACCTCACCAAGGAACTAGGCTATAAGGTCGAGGTCGCGAAGGATCCTGGAATCCTGTTCACCGCATCAGTTCGGCCGTCGATCCTGAACCACGTCGTCTATGCGGGGGACCTCCATTTCCGACCCGACTCCAATGGGCGCATGATGGGAGGTCAAACTGCCTCATTCGAGGGCACTGACGGCGAAGCGTTGACGCAATCGCTGAGACTGGCCGCAGAACTAGCCAAAGTCGTGCCGTCGTTCAGTCAGGCGCCAGACATTCAAACTTATGCAGTCAGTCGGCCCGTGCCTGCCGATGGACTCCCAATCGCGGGATGGCTTCCCGAACTTGATCGAATTTACGTATCGGCATGCCATAGCGGCATCACGGTAGGCCCCCTGCTCGGCATGCTGAGTGCGAAGGAAATGCTTGGGAAGAGTTCTGCACTTCCGACCGAATTTCGGACTTCGCGCCTCAAACCGGCCGTCAGCAGAACCCGGCTGCATGGGTAATTCGTCTTAGGAGGACTGGAGATGGAACGGAAGCAGATTAGCCTTATGCGAGCGACACCGCCACACCTGAGCGCTCTTTCAGAGGCTCTTCAGAAAACGTGGGCAGCATTCGCGGACTCGGACGAAAACCTCGCTCGGCAGTTTCGTCAACACCGTTACAACGGGAACGAGGAGGACCGTGCTGCTGGGGTGGAATGGATCGGGAATCGTGTCAGGCCCGTTCCTGCCCTGGACAGAATGATGGTGACCAACGGCACCATGAACAGCATTCTTTTGCTGACGTCTTCTCTCGTTGGACCTGGGAACGTCCTGCTTACGGAAGAACTCACCTTTCCGCAGGTCTACACGCTTGCCAAGATCGCGTCTGTCGAAGTGCAAGGCGTCCGAATCGACCAACAAGGCCTGGTTCCGGAGGATTTCGAGCAAAAGTGCAAGCAATATGCGCCGAAGGCAGTCTATGTAAATTGCACAGTTCACAGTCCGACCGCCTATGTGATGCCAACAGAAAGACGCAGAGCGATCGCGGACATCGCGCGTAAATATGGTGTTCAGATCGTCGAAGACGAAGCTCAAGCACTCTATTTGGATGCTTTGCCCGATTCGTTTGCGACGATAGCACCCGATATTACGTGGTATTTGATGGGGCTATCGAAATATTTGAGCCTCGGCATCCGCTTGGCGTTTGTCGTCGCCCCGTCGGAACGTGCCCTGGCAAACATCCTGGAACGCCTCCGTCCGATCTCGACCTGGCATCCTGCCCCACTGATGGCATCAGTCATCACTCATTGGATACGAACCGGCGTTGCCGAGACTCTTCTCCAGTTAGCCCGTATCGAAGTCAGAAAGAGACAGGCGATCGTCTCCGAAGTCCTCTCGGACATCGATGGATTTCAAGGTTCATCTGGCATTCATTTCTGGCTGCCGGCACCGGCCGGCGTCGATAGCGAGCAATTCAGCCGGGCGATTGGGGAGGCCGGAATCCTGGTGCGGCCGAGCAAACTCTATGCTGGTGACCGTGAGCCGCGTTTGCAAGGAATTCGGCCCGGCGTTGGAGATCCTGTGGATCTCGCTGAAACGCGTTACGCGGTCGAAGTCATTCGCGGCATCTATCAACAGTTACGGCATCAAGATGAAGATTCCCCGCAGCGAATAGCCTCCAAAATAGTCTGAAGCACTCAACTGTTCTCGTTTGTTTCGGATTCTTGAAAAACCGTGAGGAACCAACATGGGTGAGGATTGGCCAATTCTGCGTTCGAAAGGCGTTGCCGAAGGTAGAAGTTCAGGCTCTGCTTTCAGCTCGTTGGCGTTTGCGGTTGCCACTTCCGATGACAAGAGAGTTGGTTTGGAAGAGCAGGCGAAGCGATGCTTTCGCAAGATTGATGGCGTTCTGGCGGATCTCGGTACCGATAGGCGGTATCTGCTTTCTGCGACAGTCTTTCTCTCGGACCTTCGACAGAAGGCAAGGTTTGACGACGTGTGGAACGCTTGGGTCGGAGCAACCCCTCAACACTGGCCTCAGCGGATGTGTATCGGAGCGACTTTGTCGGAAGGCACACTCGTCGAGATCTCGGTGGTGGCTGCCAAAGTCAAGCGTTGAGGCACGCCGTTTCTGTGGCGCCAATCAACACGACCCACCAGCTGACTGCGGTCCGTGAGGATAGTCCATTTGAAAGGGAAGTACGGCATGCGGCGCAATGAACAAATGAAGCTCGGAGTGTTCCTCCTTCAGGCGGGGCATAACGAGGGTGCATGGCGCGATCCGAGCGTGCCTGCGAGTGGCGGAGTGGACATCGACCATTATGCCCATCTGGCCGCACTTGCCGAAGGCGCGGCATTTCACTTCGTATTTCTCAACGATAGCCCAAGCGTAAGAGATCAAGACCACGCAACCATAGCTCGTGTAAGCCGAAACGATGGGTTCGAGCCAATCACGCTGTTGTCGGCGCTTTCATCGAGAACACAGGACATCGGCCTTGTCGCGTCAGCGACGACGACGTACCACCAGCCCTATCATCTTGCACGCATGTTCGCCTCACTTGACCACCTATCGCGGGGACGTGCGGGCTGGAACATTGTCACCTCGGGACATAGGTTCGAAGCCCCAAACTTCGGCGAAGAGGAACTTCCGGATCATGACGAGCGCTATGCTCGAGGGAGAGAATTCGTAGAAGTTGTCAAGGGTCTTTGGGATACGTGGGAAGACAACGCTTTCATTCGCGACAAGAAGAGTGGTATTTTCGCCGACACGACGAAGCTGCATTTTCTCAACCACCGAGGGGACTACTTCTCAGTCAGAGGCCCGCTGAACATCGCAAGGCCGCCCCAAGGTTATCCAGTGTTGGTTCAAGCTGGCGCATCCGATGCCGGAATGCGGTTCGCTGCAGAACTCAGCGAGGTCGTGTTCACCGCCGACCCTTCTTTAGAGAACGGCAAAAGATACTACGCAACTCTCAAAGAGAAAGCGCGCGCGCTTGGGCGAGACGACGATCAGTTGCTAGTCATGCCTGGCATTGTCCCGATCGTGGGGAGTACCAAGCAAGAAGCGTATGAGAAGCTTGAAAGACTACAATCGTATACGCACATCGACGTTTTAGTTGGGATGGCCGATCGTTTGCTGGGGTTTGTCACCGACCTGCGTTCAATGGATCTCGATTCATTGGTCCCAGAGACTTTACCGCAGACGAATTTCATCCAGAGTCGTCAGACGCTGCTCCTCGAGTTGGCCGCACGCGAGAAATTCACCTGGAGACAACTGATCCGCTTTGTGTCGGACAGCCATGGCCATCTGATGGTTGTTGGAACACCGGACGAAATTGCCAACACGATGGTTGATATATTTGATCAACGTGCGGCTGACGGATTCAACGTATTGCCGGCGATAGTTCCCGGCGGGCTCAAGGATTTTGTTGAGCTCGTTGTTCCCGAATTGCGTCGGCGAGGGAAATTCAGATCGGGATACTCGGGACAAACACTAAGGGAGAATCTCGGTCTCAAGCAGCCACTCAATCGGTTCTCGCAGGTACAAGGAAAAGAGCGCGGCCGCACAACTGTCTTCTCTGGATAGATCGGCATCAGACCGAGCGGAATTCCGATCAGCAATGCGTTGTGCCACCCAGGCTATTGCGATCGTGACCGTCGGGCAAGCGCGGGAGCGGAGCGGCTTTTTGCAATCAGCTCGTATTGCAGCGCCTCGGATGATCCCTCAACGCTACTCTTGTGTGTATGTGTGTGTGAAGAAAGCGAACTCCGCTCATTCACCAGTGAGGGATTTTGGCATCAACCTTCTCTCATACGATCATCGTCTTGTGGCAGATGAGGCCACACTAGCTGTTCCTTCGACATTCACTGCTTAGTGAGGCCATTATGTTCAGCAGCGTTCAGCCAGAGGGCAGCAGCTCGACACGATACAATGGTCCCTTTCAGCTCCTCTTTGGAGCTAACGTACTCGCGAACATCAGTATCTCAGTAAACATTATGACGATCGCGTGGTGCCTAACGAATAACACGAGATCTATAGCGTCCGTGGCGTTGGTTCAGTCGACCCAAAGTCTCCCTCTTGCGTTGCTTTGCATTCCGTTCGGCGTCGTCGCTGACATCGTGGAAAGGCGTATGCTTCTAATATTGGCCCAGGGACTTGCAATTGTGGCATCACTCGTTCTTGTCACAATACTGGCAATTACAACCCCACCCACCTGGAGCTTCCTTCTGATCTCGACGATTATTGGCAGCAGTGTAGCGTTAAGCTACCCTTCATGGCAGGCATCAATCGGTGATCTAGTCGAAGGCGCCGACCTCCCCGCGGCGGTTAGCGCAAACGCTATCATTTTCAACATCGCACGCATCGTCGGACCGGCATTGGCAGGGCTTCTGATAAGCCTGATCGGAGCCGCCGGCACCATCGCCGTTTCTTGTGGCGGCTTCATGATCTTTCTCGTAGTGCTGTTTCGATGGACGCCAACGGCCAAAGAAGTCCCTACAAAGGTGACAACGTTCTGGGAGACGCTGAAGATCGGGTTCGTGTTCTCATGGCATCACATTACGATTCGTCGCGCGCTTTTTGAGACGCTGATTTTCGGTTTTATAGCATGCATCGCATCGGCTCTGCTGCCGGCGGTTATTAAGTTTTCGGCCAATGGTTCATCCTGGAGCTTTGGGATTGTGACATCGTGCTTCGGGTGTGGCGCCGTTTGCGGAGGACTAATCGCTGCGTCGTGGCGCCGGCATATGGTCGCGAAACACTTTGTGTTAGCGGGGGCATTTTCCGGCATTGGACTTTGCGCGGTTCTCTTCGCAATCGCCTCAAACGCTCAAGTTGCCGCGATAGCTGCGTTCGCCGGAGGGATCTCATGGGTCTCAGGCTTTGTTTATCTGAACACTACGATACACGTCACAGCACCTCGCCCCCTTATTGGCCGAACGCTCGCGATGTATCAGACAGTCAATGCGGGAAGCCTTGCCATTGGCAGCTGGGCTTGGGGGGCGCTGTCCGACGCTGTTGGCTTTACGACCGCAGTTCTCGGTGCCGCGGCGCTTTCTTGTCTGGTCAGTGGGGTCTACTTCTACCAGGCGATACGAAACCATGCCATGTTCCGACCGCCCCTCGACCGGCAATGAGATTACGTCGGTGTACGGATATTCCGGTACAGGTTGTTCCGACGATGCCGGCTGGAGGACGCGGAGGTCTTCGTGCACTCCTTCAATCTGAAGGCGCGAACGGCTCCGGAACGCACCGACAAGAGGCCAAAACCCACAATTCCGACAACCGTCACGTGGGCAACGACCTGAGAGGGATCAGTTTCCTCGATGGCGAATGTACCCTAACCTGATAGGGTACCGTTCAGCGAGTACCTACGGGTTCTGAATGTCTCCGACATAAAACTCAACTTTCGATCCGGGGTACGATGAAACCGCATAGAATACCGGATCACCTGTTGTCCCATCGCTCACAGAGCTCGTTTCGACAACGATGTCGATGGATGAGAGCCCCAGATGCTGCATTTCCTCGGCACTTGGGAAACGAGACTTCAGCCGAATGAATCGTCTGGAAAACGTCGAGACGCCAACTAATTCTAGGAGCTTGGTCTGAGAAAACGTTCGGTTACGTTTCCTAAGAATGGCCCTGAACGCTTCCTCGATGCCCGGTATCCGCGCGACCGGGAAATGGGCTCGAACCAGCGCGACTGGTGATCCATCCGCCCTTCCCAGCATGTCGACGATCAAGACCGGCTCGCCAACGCCGATCTCAAGCCTTTCTGCGATGCCTTTGGCCGCTGACGAAACATGGAGGCCGATCACCTCTCGGCTCGGCGTCATGGCGCTATCAAGAAGGTTCTGCTCGAGCGTCTTTTGAGCCTCAATGCGGTACTCAAAGACCTTCCTTGCTACGAATGTGCCGCGGCCGAGTTCGACATCGAGGAGGCCAGCATTTTTCAGATGAGCTAAGGCTCGGCGGATCGTCTGGCGCGCTACCCCGAAGCGATTAACCAAATCCATCTCGCCCGGAAGTTTGTCACCAGGAAGAAGGATACCCTGATCAATCTCACGGATAAGTGTCTCCCCAATCTCTCGCCAACGGCTTATGCCGGCGCCGTGAAAGGATCTCGTCATCTCAGTGCCTCATGATATGGACGAGGGGGAGAGGCGCCTGCCTTCTTTGAAGCGCCGGCCCTCCTCGACTCCGGCTGTACAACCCGCAACAGGTCGGTTGTCCAAATTGAATGTCGGTTGCGCTCTTGATAAAAGAGCATCAGCCGGTCCGGCAACCCGCTGATTCTCTTTTCCGACGTCTGAGCTATGCACTCGTAGCCGACGCGTCAGCCTTCACGCCGCAATTTCGGGCTCGCGAATTGAGCGACCGCTATAGGCGATCAGTGGGTAGGGATTGAGAACATCCTGGAAATGCAGGACGCTTTCGCCACCATTAATGAGAAGAATACCTAGCTGGGCCGGTCCGCTTCGGTAGTTCGGTTTCGCCGGAAGCATCTCAAAATCATTTTCGTAACATGTCCCGTGCAATGTTGTCCAGGTGACTCCATTCCAGTGGCCAGAGGATGCTCTATGCGTATGGCCGAGAAAAATGTGGCGTACCGATCGAGCCTCATTGAGCACCGTCAGGAAATCATCGGCTTGGCGGACCATGGAGTGATCGTTCCAGAACCCAGTCCTAAATGGCGGATGATGCATGAAGATATAGACCGGCTTTACTCCAGCTTTGGATAACTCTCGCTTCAGCCAATCAAGCTTCTCGTTGCAGTAGTCGCCTTCGTGTTCGCCGGTTCGACCAGTATCGAGAAAGAGCAGTGTCTCGGTCGCGGTTTCAAGAGAACTCTGGATATATCCTCTTTCGTCTCTTTCTAGATCCGGGTTAACGCGGAGAAACATGTCCCGATTGTCGTGGTTTCCAATGAGGAAGCGCACAGGCATCTTTAATGGCCGCACGCAATCCAAAAGCGTCCTGTACTCGTCTTCGGTCGGCGTGTCGGCGTTGTCGCCCATCATGACGCAAAGATCGGCATCGCCGGCAAGCTGTTGAGCTCTGTGAACGCAAAGTTCAAGCCGCTCGACCGGATCGACTCCTCGCACACGCTCGCCACGGACCTTGATATGAGGATCGGAGATAAGGATTATTTTCATGACCAGGGTATCTCGAAAGAGATCGGAAGCTACTGATGAAATACGCGGGTCAACCGCCCGCTCATCCTGACAAGGACGTCCGTTTGACCTGCCCCCTGCCAATGTGACAGATCCTCGAGGGTTATCTCTTCGTCACGGTCTTTGCCCAGAATGATAACGTCATCTCCGAGGCCGGCATCCGGAACTCCCGAGAGATCAACAACCGATAGCTCCGAATTAACTGCTAGAATTGGAGCCCTTACGCCATGGATCAGCACATAAGCAGTCTCACCGGACCTTGCGCCGGCATACCCGTCCCGGCGGCCGAACGGAATGACCCCAGTGATTCCGACAAACGGCGAGGTCGGCCTGCCATGCAGGCCTGTCGTCCGTCCAACCGTTTTGCCTGGAAAAGCAGGATGAACGTGTATCAGTTTTGTGCGGATTGATCGGCAGGCGGGGCGGAGGTTCGAGAAATCGGCAAGATCACGCGGCGCAGATGACTTCCCGTACAAAATACTGCCGAGCGAAACGGCGTTGCACTCGTCAGTAATTCCAAACACGACTCCGTTGCTCGCGCGCGCTTGGGTAATAGGCACCTTCAAACCGGATGCCCGTAGGTCGTCAATCAGTTTGCAGAACGCCGTCGTTTGCTGTTGCGCCCAATCACGGCCCGGCAGATCGGTGAATGGAAGGTGTGTATAAACGGCTTCGATTTCTATGTTTGCCAGACGCGCGATCCCGAGAATGGCATCCTTTGCGTGAGGCAAGGGAATCCCCAATCTGCCCCAACCTCCGTCGACCTTGATATGAACGCGGGTAGGACTGGTTGCAAAACGCGAAACTGCCCGCGCCAGTTCAATATTGTGGACACTCGGAATCAAACCATGCTCCAGGTATGCTGGGATTCCGTCGGGCAAGGTTGCCCCAAACATGATGAGATCCATTTTCGGCAAGGCTGCCCGGATGTGAACAGCCTCATCAAACGTGCCGCAGCACAGGGCGTCGACCCCTGCCGCAGCAAACCGCTGAGATACTTCCACGACGCCACATCCATAGGCGCTACTTTTCACGCAAGCATGTATACGAACGCCGGGTTCGAGCATGGATCTCACGACAGCGACATTGTGTTCCAGCGCTGCCAGATCGATTTCTATCCAATTCGCCCTTGTTAGGGCCACAGAGCCAAAAGATCGGGCGGCGATATTCTCGGCCGACTCAATTCGACTTGGGGTTGAGATCTTCAACATTCATTACCTCTCATGGCGTTCTAGGCATCAGCCGAGTTCTCTCGCTCACCGGCTGAGTTGCCGTCACACTTGACGGTGCAATCTGGCATAGCGGACTAACATGACAGATAGATGTCCACAAGTACGTACATGTTGACCGCCGGCGCCGATCTGGCTATCGAGAAACCTCACGACCTAACAGCGAGGTGGGGGTAACAATGAGAACCGGGGATGAACCAAGCATAGGAAGAAGCGCCGCCGAAATTTCTTGCCCATCGGCGCCAGTGGAGATGTTCAGCGATCTATCGGATTGGTTCATACAGCCGCCGACCTGTGATGACGTTCTGCGGGCGCGAAGGGAAATCGAAAATCATGTGCGCGTGACGCCGCTTCTGGAGAGCGAGAGTCTGAATCATAGTGTCGGCGGAAGAATTCTTGTGAAAGCGGAAGGACTACAAGTAACGGGAAGCTTCAAAACGCGCGGTGTGCTAAATCGACTAAGCTTCCTTCGTGCGGAGCAACTGCGGAATGAGGTCGTATGCTATTCTTCGGGGAACCATGGCCACGCCGTATCTTGGGCCTCAAGACGAAGGGACTGTAAGGCTTTAATTGTCATGCCACACGACGCACCTACCGTAAAGGTTGATGCGGTGCGCTCTTACGGAGCGGAAGTTCGGATGTATGATCGGCGCACTGAAGACCGGGAGGAAATTGTCAAAGAAATTGCTTTTGAGCGAAGTGCAACCATTATTCATCCGCACAATGACCGCGCAATTATTGCCGGTGCGGCGACCCTGGGCGTGGAAGTGCAGGTCCAAGCAAAGGAGATGGGACTCAAACTCGATGCTATCATCGCGGGATGTGGTGGAGGCGGGTTGGCCGCGGGATGCGCTATTGCTTGCCCCGCGCTTGAACTTTCGATCATCGAACCGCTAGGATTTGACGACATGGCTCGCAGTCTCAAGTTCGGCCATAGGGTACGCAATTCACCCGAGGCGACCAGTATTTGCGATGCGCTTCTCGCGCCGACTCCAAGCGATCTGCCCTTCCGAATTCTGTGTGGACGAAGTGTGCATAGTATGAGTGTCACTGATCATGAGGTCAGACTGGCGATGCGCTTTGCTGCGCGACATTTCGGATTAATCGCAGAGCCAGGTGGCATATTGCCACTTGCGGCCATCTTGGCCGGCCGTTTAAATGTCCGCGGCAGAACAAGCGTTGCGGTTATAAGTGGCTCGAACGTTGACCTTGAGACCTACACAGCAGCGTTGGCAGTGTAGCGATTAGCGCAGACATGCGGCCGAGGCCGGTTTGGCAGAGGTTGTGATCAAGTAACTTGTAAAAGTATGCACTTGACCTGACAACTGGCTCTTCGTCGTGGTGGGTGTCCGACGAAGATTTGTGTCCGGCGCTACGCGGCCGGCAGCAATTTCTCCTTCGCAATGGGCAGCGCGTCAAGGAAGGTTTGCATCGGTGTTTTTCCATAGCGCCATCGTCCCTGATGCGGGCGCGTTTCGTTGTACGCCGTCACCCAAACATCGAGATCATTCTGCAGCTCGTCGATGGTTCGATAGATCTTCTTGCGGAACGCCACACGATAGAACTCATCGAGCGCGGTTCGATGGAAGCGCTCGCAGATTCCGTTGGTCTGCGGGCTCTTGGTCTTGGTCCGCGTATGATCGATGTCCTCGACGGCGAGATAGAGATAGAGCTCGTAGTCGTGATGCTCGGGGTTGCCGCAATACTCGGTGCCACGATCCGTCAGCACCCGGCACAGTACAATACCGTGCTGTTCGAAGAACGGCAGCACCCGATCGTTCAGCATCTCCGCCGCGGTGATTGGCGTCTTGCGGTCGTAGAGCTTGGCGAAGACCACCTTGGTGTAGGTATCGATGAAGGTCTGCTGATAGATGCGGCCCACGCCCTTCATGTTGCCGACATAGAAGGTGTCCTGGGCGCCGCAATAGCCGGGACATTCGCTCTCGAACTCGCCATGGACCTCCTTCTCGGTCTTGGCTTTCTCCAGCGCCACGACCTGAGCTTCGGTGAGGACAAAGCCCTGCTGTGCCATCCTGGCTTCGAGCGCCTTGAGCCGCGTCTTGGTGTTCGCCAGATCGTGGCGCAACCAGACGCCCCGCACACCGAACGGCGAGATCGACAAGCCCTGTTTCTTCAGCTCGTTAGAAACACGCACCTGGCCCCAGGTCGGCTGTTCGATCGCCAGCGCCACCACTGCCGCTTCGATCTCAGGCGCGACACGGTTCTTGAGGATCGGCTTCTTCCGGCTGATCTCGGCAAGACCAGCTCGCCGCCTTTGTCGTACAGTTCCTTGAACCGGTAGAAGCTGTCGCGACTATATCCCATCATCTTGCAGGCCTGGCTGACATTGCCCAACTGCTTGGCCAGTTCCAACACCCCGACCTTCGCACGAATGACTTTCTGCTCTTGTGTCATGGTTGCATCTCCTGTGTGAGACGCTGCGGGGCAGCGCGGGAGCGCCAGTTCGGGTGAGCGCTCCCGCTCGCCCCGCAGCTCCATTCCCCACCAGTCCAAACCATTCTGTCAGATTAAGTCGAGACTTTTACAAGTAACTTAACTGACGATCGCTCTGCACCCAATTTTGGACAGCTGGAATCGATGTCTCGTGGCAACGTCGATCGAGTGTCAAGCTCACTCGGGATCCTCAGAAACACTCGCTCTCGCTTGGAGTCGTAAGCCGCGGGCAAGGTACATTCTCTGCAATCCCTGACTAGGAGCCGAACACGACCTCGCCCGCGTCGTGTTCGCTTGCGCAAATTCCTCAGTTGGTGCCCCGCACCAAGGGCTCGATTTCCTTCGTCAAGGCTTTTGCGGCGTCTTCCGGAGCCTCCTTCAGGGTCACGACCTGAAGCAGATGGTTGTTGACGATCGTCGGGATCCGCGCCGCTTGGGCGCCTGGCGGGGTGTACCAGCCGGTTGCAACGGCGAAATTGGCGAAAACTGCTTGAGCATTCGGGCGGTTGGCAATCCGGGCCTTGAGTTCATGGGACGCATCGATGGCCCGCTGGTTAGCAGGATAGTATCCGCTGCTTTCGGCAACGATCTGCTGGCCCTTCGGTCCCAGGGCGAAATCGATGAACTTCAGAGCAAGTTTTTGTTTGGCCGGCGTCGTCTTCAGAATGGATGCTACGGGACCGGAGGTCGGAACCGTTCCAACGCCCGGTTTGACGGGCAAAGGCATGGCGACCACCGTGAAGCGATTACCAGCAGCTTTCTCGGCCACGGTGATCGTCGAGCTAGTGCCGACGAGAATACCGATCGTTCCCGCACCGAATGCCTGACGCGCCTGATCCCGCGTCATCGCGGCCTTTGCCTGCCCCGCCTCACCGAAGCGCTTCAGAACCGTTAACGCCCGTAGCCCTTCGGGCGTGTCGATCTGCAGCTTGGTTTCAGCCTTGTCCATTACACTTCCGCCCTGCGACTGGAGAAGAAATAGAAAGGTAAACGCACCGGACGTATCTGCTTCGATGAAACCGCCGACCACCGGGGGGCCGAGCCGATCTATTTGTTTGGCCAGACTGAGAATCCCATCCCAATCCTCTGGCAGTGCGTTCGGATCCCCGCCTGCTTTGCGGACGAGCTCTGAATTAAACATCACGACAGGCGCCGAAACGCCCAGAGCAGCACCAAAAATCGCCTCTCCAACCCGCCCCTTCTCGCGCACGATCGGAGAAGCCTTGGCGAGTTCGAGATCCGGATTGGCAGCAAGGAGGGGATCGAGCGGTACAGCCAGCCCCCGGTCTGCATAGAGGCGCTGATTGCTACCAACCACCAACAGATCCGGTAGCACCTGACCGACCGTTTGACGGCGCAGAAGGTCCTGAGCAAGATCGTCATAGCTGCGTGGCCCCGGAGGAACGTTCACCTTGACGCCGGGATTGGCGGCTTCGAAGGCAGCCCCGATTGCCTCCAACAACTTCGTATTGTCGCTTCCGGCAGCAATTTCCAATGTTTCGGAAAATGCAGCGTTCGCGCCGAGCAAGGCTGCGGTGAAAGCGATGCTGCAAATCATTCGCTTGAAAGAATTCATGGGGCGGCTTCCTTTCCATTGGATTCGGCAGTTCACTTTACGGCTCCGCCGCTTAGTCCTTCGACGAACCAGCGCTGGGCGGCCAGAAAGGCGACGACGAGGGGCATAACAACGAGGGTGGATGCCGCCATGAGTGGGCCGTAATCGTTGCCGGCCTCCTCGTTCTTGAAGGCCATGATGCCAAGCGGAGGCGGCATCAGAGACTGGTCTCGCACCGCGATCAGCGGCCAGAAGAGATCGTTCCAGTGGCTGACCACCGAGAAAATCGAGAAGGCGATGACCGCCGGCAGCGCCATCGGCACCATGATCCTCCAGACGATGGCGAGTTCAGAAAGGCCGTCGAGGCGCGCGGCTTGGACCACGTCGTCGGGAATGGTCTTGAAGAACTGTCGGAACAAGAAGATGCCGAAGGGCGAGACAACATAGGGGAAGACCAGCGCCGCATAGGTGTTGAGAATGCCGAGCCGGTAGCCGAGGATGAACAGCGGCAGCGACAGCACCTGATGCGGCAGCAGCAGGCCGATCAGCACTAGGCCGAAGAGCAGGTCGCGGCCGGGAAACCGCAGCTTGGCGAGCGCATAGGCGCAAGGAGCGCAGACGAGGATCTGGAGCGCCAGGATGATCGCGCAGACGATCGCCCCGTTGCCCATGTAGCGCGGCAGCGGCGCTTCGGTCAGGGCCTTGGTGTAGTTCTCGACGCCGTAGAACTGAGCAGGCCAGAAGGAGAAGCTGGCCCGGAATATCTCGCTTGGCGGCTTGATTGACAGCGAAGCCATCCACACGAATGGGACGAGGATGAGGGCGCAGGTGACGAGCAACACGGCGTGGCGAAGAAGGGCGGCCGGGTGCGACAGGCGGTTGCTGGAGGTGGTGGCACTCATTGGTAATACACCTTCCTGTCCATGACGCGAGCCTGGACGAGGGTAAGCGTCACAACAATGGCGAGGAAGACGACGGCAACGGCGGCGCCATATCCGGTGCGCAGATATTCGAAGCTCTCGCGGTAGAGCGTGTAGAGCAGCACTTCGGAGGCGTGACCGGGCCCGCCCTGGGTGAGGATCTGGATCGTATCAAAGGCCTCGAACGCCCTCAGCGCCACGACGATGACGACGAACATCGAGACCGGCCCCAGCATCGGCAGCGTGACGGTGCGAATCCGGTCGAGCCAGAGGTCGGCGCCGTCGACGTCCGCCGCATCGTAGAGGTCCTGAGGAATGCTCTTGAGGCCGGCGAGGAACAGCACCATGGCGAAGCCGAGATTCTGCCAGATGCCGATGACAGCGAGCACCGGCAGGACAGTGTTCTCGTCGCGCAGCCAGTTGGCTGTTGGAATGCCAAGGGCGGCAAAGGTCTGGTTAACAAGGCCAATAGTGGGATGGAGCAAGGCTTCCCAAGAGATCGCCATCGCAGCTAATGTGGCCATGAACGGCAGAAAATGGATGGCGCGGTAAAGAGAGCGGCAGGAATCGCTGCTCTCTATCAGCAGCGCGATCAAAAGCCCGACAAGAACGCTTCCTGGAACAACAATCAGAACGTAGATGACGGTGTTGACGAGTGACGCTCGAAAAACTTCATCGAAGATGATTTCGTGAAAGTTTGCGAAGCCGACGAAGGAGAGAGAGCTGGCGCCGAACTTCCAGTCGGTAAGCGCTATGACAAAGACTCCGGCGACCGGCAGGAAGAACAGCAGGATGAGGAAGGTAAGGGCTGGCGCAGCGAGTGCCCAAGCCCAGAGCGCCTCATTCAACGCGTGCCTTTGTGCGGGCGAGCCGGCGCGCGATGGAGGTGGCCCCGCGGCCTCTTCCGATGACGTCAAAGGGTGCGCAGTCCGACTGATAAGAGAGTGGCGGACATTCATTACGCCCAGTCCCTGATCGGTGTAACTGATGCAGCGCCTGTCCCGTGCTGCAGACGAACCCGGCGACCGTCACGATCGAAAAGGAGCACATGGTCCGATCTGACGCTGACATGCAGTGTCTGTCCCGTAACAATATGAGGCGCGCGCTCGGCCGAAAGCCGGACTATCAATCGTTGCTCAACGCCGGCCACGTCGAGATAAACGAACATGTCGGAGCCCATATGCTCCACCATGCGCACCGACCCGGTGAGCACCCCTGGTCCGGGGTGGCCAGCAAACTGGAAGGCCTCTGGGCGAATGCCGATGGTGAGCTCGGTACCCAGCGGCATCTCAAACGCAACCGAAAGGATCGAGCCCGCTACATCGATCTCTCCATATTCGCGCACAACGGCGTTCAGCATGTTGATCTTCGGTGAACCAATGAATTCGGCAACCTGCCGGTCGCTGGGGTCAGCATAGATCTCCCGCGGTGGTGCGATCTGTAGCAGTTTGCCATCGAGCATCACGGCCACTCGATCGGAGAGTGTCATCGCTTCCGCCTGGTCGTGCGTGACGTAAACGAATGTCACTCCCAGACGCCGGTGCAATTCCTTGATCTCGGTGCGCATTTGGACGCGCAGCTTAGCATCGAGATTGCTGAGCGGCTCGTCCATCAGAAACACAGCCGGATGGCGTACCATGGCGCGGCCGACGGCGACGCGCTGGCGTTGGCCGCCGGATAGTTGGCCCGGCTTGCGATCCAATAGATGCGCAATTCCGAGCGCTTCCGCCGTTCGGGCGACCTCCATGTCGATCGCACTTCGGACACCGCTGGTGCCGGGCAGCCGCCGGCCGATCAGCGGTACACGCTGCCAGGAATTCAGTCGCCGCATCCGCAATGGAAGCGCCATATTCGCAGCGACCGTCATATGCGGATAAAGCGCATAGGACTGAAATACCATCGCCACGTCTCGCCGCTTGGGACGCAGTCCATCCACGACACGATCGCCGATCGCAACGCTGCCCGCGTCCTGACGCTCAAGTCCAGCGAGGATGCGCAACAACGTTGACTTTCCGCAACCTGACGGGCCAAGGAGCGTCAGGAACTCGCCATCTGCAATCGACAGAGAGACGTCGTTCAGCACAGTGGTGAGGCCGAATGATTTGTGAACGTTTCTGAGGATAATTCCACTCATTCGACGGATTCCCGCTTCCTCTCAGAAGCGACCGCTTCGAAAGACGATTTCTTGTGGCTTATCTCTCGAACAACGAAGGAAGGAGTGATCGCACGGAGTGAAACAGCCGTCTGGCTTCCACACGGCCGGTTCGCACGACGATCGTTTCGTGTGCTCGCAATTCGATGAGGACGAATAATACCGGCCGTCATTTCAGGCCGCACGAGGCCGCAATGATGTAAGTCAAACCCCTTAATTTGGAATGTCATGCCCCTATCCTTCCAGAACTCGTTTCTTGCGCCGAAGACAGGATCGACATCCGAGGCACGACGCAGAGGATCACGGCCCACGCGATATCGCTGGGAAGCAACAGTCCGGTGACATACATCGAATAATGTGATGGAATATCCTGATTTGGCGATGGATCGCCGTGAGAACTGGCCGCGAATCCACTAAGTTGCCGGAATAGAATATGCCTACCGAAGACGATGAAGTTCCGCTCAACGCGATCCGGGCGTTCGTGATGATCGCCCGCGAAGGAAGCGTAACGCGCGCGGCTAGCGCGTTGGGAACGACACAGAGCTCGGTCAGCCGCTACCTCGCCGTGCTGCAAGAGTATCTGGGCACAGACCTCATGAAACGACGCGGTAGGCGAAGCGAATTGACGGAGTTCGGAAGGCTTTTTGCAAACACAGTCGCCGAACCGCTGGATACGGTGTGCTTCACCGCCAAAAGAATGCGCCGGCGGAAACGGCCGGAAGCCAATCGGCTTGTGGTCCGTACGTCGCTCTCGACCTTCGCCTACTCTCTTCTGATTCCGAATCTCCAAGCATTCTCCGCTGAAACGGGCGGCGTAATCGTGGACGTGATTAGTTCGCTGTCCCTGCCGACATCCTCCGACGATTTCGACATCTTAATTACACGCGATCTTTCCATCATCGAACCGGCCGACGATTGGGAACTCTACAACGAGCAACTCGTGTGTGTGGGCTCTCCAAATCACGTAGGGGGAAAAAGTCTCTCAGTTGTTCGCTCAATGCCGATTCTGAACATCACATCCCGGCCCGACATACTGCCGACATGGCTGCGGGCGATGAACCTGACCTCAAAGGACATAAAGTCGGGAGCGCGATATGATCACAATTATCTTGCTCTACCGGCGGTCATGACTGGAAAATGCCTTCTGGTAGCGCCCGAAATTATTGTCAGCGATCTGGTGCGCGGGGGCGTTTTACATGTGATACTAGGATCGCGTACTTCCAGCGGCATGCAAGGGCCCATGCGGTGGACCGCAGTGACAATCCTGAAATCGCTCGTGCTTTTTGCCGGTGGCTAGCTCGCCTTTGTAAAAAGGCCGCCCTTCCGGAAGCTACTTAACATCGCATCAGGCTATCGAAATGTTTCAAAAATTCGATCAATGCATTTGATGGCGCACTCAATAGCTGAATACAGTGACAGCGATTGTCCATTCGTTTGCAACACAGAATGCTACAAAATAGCCTCAACGCCAACCTCACGTCCGGAGCCGCCGGGATGACGAGTGCAGCACGTCTCCGCGCCCGCATGGCCGAGCGAGACCTGGTGCACATCATGGCGGCGCATAGCCCCCTGTCGGCGATCCTAGCCGGCGAAGCCGGCTTCGATGGGATCTGGGCGTCCGGCTTCGAACTCTCCGCTCTTTATGGTCTGCCCGACGTGAGCCTTATCTCCATGACTCAGCACCTGGACATGGTCCGTGCGATGGCCGAGCATTCATCGCTTCCGATCGTCGCTGATATTGACACTGGCTTCGGCAACGCAATCAATGTGATCCATGCCTTGAAGCAATACGAGCGCGCCGGCGCCGCGGCGATCGTCATAGAGGACAAGACCTTTCCGAAGGTCACGAGCCTCATCGCAGATGGCCGCCAGGACCTGGTCCGAACGGAGGAGTTCGCGGGCAAGGTCCGCGCGGCCGTGACGACGCGCTCGGACCCGGACTTCCTCGTCATTGCACGCACTGAAGCGCTGATCGCCGGGCTTGGAGAGGCCGAGGCCCTGAGGCGGGCTGCGGCCTATGAGGAAGCTGGCGCGGACATGATCCTGATCCACTCAAAGCATAGGACGCCGGATGAGGTGGAGAGTTTTGTCCGCGCATGGGACGGCAATGCTCCGATTGTCATCGTACCGACCGCTTATCCGCAAATGACCGAACCGCGCATCCGCGCGCTTGGCAAAATCGGCATGGTGATCTATGGCAATCATGCAATCCGGGCCGCTGTCACCGCGATGAAGGACGTCTTTGCCCGCATCCGCGCTGACGGTGGCATCCACCACATCGACCGCGACATTGTGCCGGTAGAGGAAATTTTCCGGCTGCAGAGGATGGAAGCAGTCAAAGAGGACGAAGCTCGGTTTCTACGGTGATACCATTACTGCGCCATCGTTGAACGAACCCGTTATGGAAACGATGCCTTGACAGTTGACGCCAAGGGAAGACCGCTATTCCAGGGTCGCAGCGTATTGCGGTAACAGCCTCAAACAATCGAATATTAATTTGGCTACAACGAACAAACGTTTCGTCCCATCCTCTATTTGGACGACAAGGACCTATTTCGGTCTCCTCGGCAAGCCTTCTCCAGACCCTGTCATTGACCATCCCATTGCTTGTCCTTGTTGACAACGCTCTCTCGTAAGAGAGCGTTTCTGTTGTGTGCTCAGCCAGAAACGTTCGGTTAGAAACGAACAAGCACCATGCCCTGAATACGGTCAGCTGTTCCACCCACAACGCCGTTCGCGTCGGTAACCAACAGCATGCGCGATCCATGTAGATACTCGATCCCGAGGTCAACGGATGGCACAGGGCTGTAGATCAGATTGACACTTGTGGCCCACAAGCTCCTGTTGATCACACTCGAGGTTGTGGTGAATTGGGTGACATAGTTGGGATAGTTGAGGCTGGCGGCTGCAACAATGGCATTACTCTGTAGATTTGGAAGGAACTTATACTGCAGCCCAACAAGGCCAGCCGTCGCTGTTACCGTATCAATTTGAGCCCTTTGGGCCGTTACGCCGGACAGGCCAAAGTTGGTTACGGCGCCAACTCCTGTACTGACCGTGCTAAGATAACGACCGATACCGGATCCATGGTTTGCCGTCGCAAACAGTGTAAGACGCTTATCCAAAAGGTTGAGCGCACCGCTCGCGCCAATGCCATAGCCCAAAGTAGACGCGTCATATCGTTGCGCAGGAACAGCAGCCTCATTGTTGATCTCGATATTTCGAACCATGCCTCGCAGGGCGAAGAACCCGCTCTCTCCGCGCCACAGGACTCTCGCGGTAACATCTGGAGCCCCACTCAGGCTAAAGCCCGCGCCACCGTTAGAATCGGGATAGCTCGTTCCAGCGGTGCTTATGACGTCATAATACGGATTCTCCAAGCCCACACTAAGCGTCGTCGATCCAAAGCTCTTGCTGTATTGAACCGCTGCCTGGCGGACGGAGCTAGTTGCCGGCATGGTCCAATCAGAGACGCTGCGTAGCGGGTTGAGTGTTGATTCGCTGTAGAGCGAGTAGGTTTGCCCCGCAACTATGGAGCCCCAAGCATCAGCCTTTCCAAATTCTCCAAACGCTTGCCTAAGCCTTGTATTGAAACTCGATGCAGTTGTCTGACTCGTAAGATCAGACTGCCCCGCGAAATCAACCTCGAAGAAGGTACGTACAGTTCCAAAGCTTTCGCTAATCGGCGTCCTTACATCAAGATTCACTCGAGAATATCGAGCGCCAGCAGCAACATCTCCTGGTGTTCGAGCGCCCAGCGCCCCATTCGATAGCGGAATGGACGGAAGTGCAATTGTGTCAGATCTGTTGCGCGGCCCGAGATCTCCATAGAGATGGAGCTTTGCAAAGCCGTAAAGTTTGAAGGACGTGTCAGTTCCCGGAATTCGCATGCTCCCGGGGAAGCTTCCTTGCAATGGATCTGCCCCATTCTGCGCTGCTTGCGCCTTCGCACGAGCGGCTTCAGCCTGCAGTCGCGCCTCCTCCGCGTGTGCCCTCGCCTCCTCTGCCTCCTTTTGTGCCAGTTTTGCCGCCTTAGCCGCTGCACGATCGTTGCGGGCCCCCGTCTGTTCGGTAGCCTCAAGTGAATGAACGCGAGCCTGCAGACGTCTCAGCTCTTGCCTTAGATCGTCCAATGACTCGGCATGAGCGATGGAAGGTGAATACGAAAATGCACAACCGACCAAGGCGCTAGTCGCGATCCATCGCGATGCCATCAATCTGCCGGATGGCCGTCGCCGCGCAAAATTAGATTTGTCTCTAGATATTGCTACGACCGATTTTTTTAGCACTGGAGCCCCCACACAAGTACGCAAACATAGACCACTATGTTTTTCACGTAGGAATAGAGAAATCGGAGATGTCTGTGTTAGCCCGTAACGGGTCGTGCCCAGCTAGCGAGGGAAAGATGCGTTCCCATCAAGCCAGGTCCCGTGTCGACAGGACCGGCGCGGCGCCTGTTCCTGGCTGCAGTTGCAACCGGTAGCTCTCGCGCGTGTAGAAGAGCACGTGTTCAGGCATGATGCCGACGTGCAGCATTCGCCCATCGACGACATGAGGCGAACGCGTGGAATAACCGTCCGCCTTCTACATGGGCGGCTCGCACGACGAGCGATCAGTGTGTCCGCAATTCGATGGGGACGAAAAACACAGGCCGTCAATTCAGGCTGCACAAAGCCGCAACGATGTAAGCCAACGCACTCAGTTGGAAATGCCATGCCTCTGTCCTTAGGTCGAACCCCGATTTCTGCCGACGCAGTATCGTTGGGAAGCAATAGGCCGGTGACAGACATCAACTAATGTGATGGACTGTTCTGATTTGGCGATGGATTAGCGTGAGAACGCGCCGCCATCCAATCCGACTTCTTGGGTGAAGAGCTGATCGCGCTACCAATCGCGAGTCATCGGTGCAAGGCCGTCCCACCAGCTGGAACGAGCGCCAACAGGCGGATGGTGCGACGCCGGATCGCTGCGCAACGTGCAGGAAAAGCTTCGTGGAGCTTAGGACG
The DNA here is from genome assembly GCF_032917945.1 of Bradyrhizobium sp. sBnM-33. Classification (NCBI taxonomy): domain Bacteria; kingdom Pseudomonadati; phylum Pseudomonadota; class Alphaproteobacteria; order Hyphomicrobiales; family Nitrobacteraceae; genus Bradyrhizobium; species Bradyrhizobium sp. sBnM-33. The sequence goes on along the minus strand of NZ_CP136624.1, from coordinate 2,330,615 downwards.
CGCCGGATTGATAGAGCGCTTCTCTATCTAATGGAGGCCTAGCGGTGACGCGCAAGGCCCCTGTGATCGCGATTGCTCAAACGCTGGCGCGCGCATCCGTTCACTTCAACGGAGCGCGCACCTTCCTTGGAAGTCATTGAGGAAGACGCCTATCGCTGTCCAGCTGGGGGAGCGACTGCCGTATCGCTACACAAACGAAGAAGACGGCAAGATGCTGCGGCGCTACTGGACCTCGGCCTGTCAAAATTGTTTGCTCAAATCGCAATGTACGACCGGGCCAGAGCGGCGCATCACGCGATCGGAGAATGAGCATCTGCTCGAGGGCTGTGCAGCAGCGCCTTGACGCAAACCAACAAGCCATGCGCCAGCGTCGCGAGACGGTCGAGCATCCGTTCGGCACGATGAAGGCTCGGATGGGGGCGACACACTTCCTTACCAAGACGCTTCTAAAAGTAACCGCCGAGATGGCTCTCTCGGTCCTGGCCTATAATCTGACACGGGTCATGAACATCGTCGGGACCAAGCCGCTGATGGCTGCGATCGTGGCCTGAGACCGAACGGGCGCCCTGGCTTCTCACCGACTTGCCTGGGAGGGCGTTTTTACACGGCCAAGACCCCTAACCAAAACACTGACCGAGGCTTAGGGCTGTCGCTCAAAGCGGTGCGCGCCTTCGTGGAGATCGCTCGGGAACAGAACGTGCCGCGCGCTGTGAAGAGCCTCGGCATGACCCAAAGTTCGGTCAGTCGCATCTCGCTGGCCTAGAACACCCATCTCGGCTCGAAGCTGATCGAGCCAGCGCGGTCGCAACAGCGAATTGACCGCCCAATTGCAGCGCGACAATCAGGATGGAAGTGGAGCGTCAATCTGGGGTTCTTCCGCATATTTGGTGCAGCATGAGCGATCGGGGTTGGATAGGTTGCCCGGTCGCTCTCAAGCAGCCAGAAGGACGCGTCGACGCAATAACGGGTAGCTTGCCCGGCCATACATTTGTCGTTTGATGGCTTTGATCCTGCTGATCTGGCCTTCGACCGGACTGGTTGTCCAGGAGGTCGTTATTGCCGCTCGGACCGCATCGATGTCGCGCGCGATGCCGTTGGCGAAGCTCTTGAGCTCGCTGTTGCCTGCTTGTGTGATCCATTCATCGAGCTCGGCGATGTCGCTACCACTAAGAAGGGACACAAACCGCTTCGCCAGATCGGCGACCGTCGCGAGTTCCGGAGCTTGCGCAAATAGATGGCCGAGGAACAGCCTGGCTTCAGCATCGATCTGATCCGGATCCTGGCTCAAGTACCAAGCACAGCGACGACGCGTGGGAGCTTTCCATGTCAGGTGTGGTTGTGCTGCTCCTCCCGCGTCTGCATGTGCACGCCTGTCAGCGGCCCATCGCGCGATGGTCACCCGACTTCCAGTATAACCCTGTTGCTGAAGCTCCCGCCAAAGCTGCTGGCCCACCTGGCAACCGGAGGCCCACCGCGCTTCGAGCCATGCCTGGAAGGGCGCGAGAAGATGTGAAGGTCGGTGAGGACGCGAATGCTCCGGTTCGCCGCCAGCGGCCAGCCAGCGCTGAACAGTGCGCCTGTCGACGCCGAGCAGTTGGGCGATCCTGGATGTCGGGCAACCTTGCTGGCGTAGGCGACAGATTTCATCCCAGCGTTCGCGTCGCGCAGCCTTTCGATCCGCCCGCAACTGTGCAAGGCCGGGCGGCGGCGCGGAACTGCCGGTCTTCGCTCGTTGCGCGGACGCCATGATTTGCACGGCGGCGGCTACGTTGTGACGATGGCGGCCGACCGCGTGGCGCAAGGCCTCACCCAGACTATTGAGCAGGTGCCAGCGGTCCGCCACCTGCACCGCGTCGGGGACGCCGCAGCGTGCGCCATCAGCATAAAGTCCCGCACGATCGCGGGCGACGACCTTGATCCCCGGCCAGCGCTTCAGCCAGCGCGCAACACTGTCGGCGTTACGATCGGGAAGCAGATCAAGCACGCAATTGCGCTCCAGATCGCAGATGATCGTTCCATATCGCTGGCCACGACGCCAAGCCCAATCGTCGATGCCGACGACGGTCGGGGCAACGAAATCCGGCAAGGGAGCCGAGTGAATCATTCGGAGCAAGGTGTCGCCGCTGACCGGCATGGCCAGTTTGCGCGACAGGCGCGAGCCGGGCTCACCTCCGACCGCAAAGCCGATCGCCAGTTGGCTCTCGCCGAGGCGGGTTGTGCGTCTTGCTTTCGGCCGCACCGTTGCCGGTAGCCGCTCGGTGAATATCCGACGCGGGCATTGCGGATTCGCGCATCGAAACCGTCGCGCGTGAAGCCGGATTTCAACAACCTGACCCTGCCACGGCAGATCGGCTAAGCGTCGCACGTAATGGCTGTGGACGCGACCCGTCTGGCAGCCGCAACAGGGACAGAGCGAGACCGCTGACTTCGGCCGAGCCACGAGCACCACCCTGTCGGTCTGGGGAGAGATTTTGACAATCGAAAGCTCGGGGGAAACCAGTGAGCGGAAGGCTTGGAGCAAGGCGAATCACGAGCGTCGACTGCGATTCTTACCTTATGCCCTTATTTGAACTGTCCGTGAATCCTACACCCTGCACCAAATGTGCGGAAGAACCTCAGTTTGTCGCGCTACAGCCCAATCGTTTTTTTCGTCAATGCGCCGGGCCGCTGTGGACGATCCTGCTCACCGTCTAAGGCTGAGGCGACGAGACGAAGGTGAACCGCATCGTGTGCGCACCTCACTCACAATCTTTGGCTGCACGTTGTTTGTTCCCAACTTACAGGCATTCTCATCCGAGATTCGTGGGGCGGTGCGTCAGCAGCTCACGGTTCATGCCCTCGACCGCGGATAGCTTCGAAGTGCTGATCACGCGCGAGCTTGAGCCGCCGGATCCTTCGGTCCCTTGGGACTCTATGAATGAACAACTGGTCTCGCGTGGGTGCCCCGCAATGCATCGCCGGGCGTCGACGTGCCGCGCTACTTCTATCCCGCTGCTGACGGTTATCTCCTGACCGGACGAGCTTCCCACTTGGCTGCGACCAAGAGAACATCAAGAACATGAAGAGCGGCGATGGCGTGCTCGGCCAGCACTACGACCATCACGACCTCGCCCGTCCGGTGGTGACGACCGGCTAATCCCTGCTGGCTGCCTGCAAGTCCTTATCTCAGACCTATTCCCGGGGGCCTTATCTTGCCGTGCTGCCGGACGCACGCGGGTCCCAAGCGGCATGCAATACCGCGCCCTATGCAGTCGATCGTAGCCTTACTTCGCATCTTGCTCGTGCCTTCTGCCGTTGGATGACGCACGTCTGCAAGAAGGCCGTGCCCGGCGATGCAACCGTAAGATATCGTAACTTTCGATCATCTAATTCAAAAAAGCGATAGCCGGATTGGTTAGCCCGTTTAGAGCGACTAGAAGCCGTCAAAGATTTTCTTCGAAACTTCGCAGGTATTCCATCTTGCCTCTCGTTGCAAAACGGCTCAATGTCGTCCGCCCCTCTGAAACCAAGGCCATGACAGCGCGTGCCGCCGAGCTACGCAATCAGGGCGCCGATGTGATCACGCTCAGTCAGGGCGAACCGGATTTCAACACGCCGTCCGCGATCTGCGAAGCCGGCATCCGGGCGATTCTCTACGGGCGAACGAAATACACGGCCGTCGCCGGGATCAAGCCGCTGCGCGAGGCGATCCGCAAGAGCTTCGGCCGCGATCACGGGCTCGATTACGGGATCGACCAGATCACGGTGGGCTGCGGCGCCAAGCAGGTCGTCTTCAACGCGCTCTTCGCCAGCCTCGATCCGGACGACGAGGTGGTAATTCCGACGCCGTGCTGGGTCTCCTATCCCGATATGGTAGCGCTCGCCGGCGGCAGCCGGTTCTCGTCGCCTGCGATGAATTCCATGGTTTCAAGCTGCGCCCCGAGGCGCTGGAGGCGGCGATCACGCCGCGCACCAAGTGGCTGATGCTGAACTCGCCGTGCAATCCGACCGGCGCGGTCTATAGTCGAGGCGAGTTGCTGACGCTAGCAGCGGTGCTACGCCGCCATGCCCATGTCCATGTGCTGTCCGACGACATCTATGAAAAGCTCACCTATAACGCCGACTTCGCTACCATGGCCGCGGTCGCGCCAGACCTCTACGAGCGCACCCTGACGGTGAACGGCGTGTCCAAAGCCGACGCAATGACCGGCTGGCGCGTCGGTTATGGCGCGGGGCCTCTGCCGCTGATCAAGGCGATGAACCTCATCCAGGGCCAGACCTCCTCGCACACCAGCTCGATTTCGCAATATGCCGCCATCGAGGCGCTAACCGGCGGCCGACAACATATCGAGGAATTCGCGAGCGCCTTTCTGCAGCGCCGCGATTTCGTTGTCGCCAGGCTGAACCAGGCCGAGGGACTTACGTGCCGGGTGCCGGACGGCGCCTTCTACGTTTTCCCCTCCTGCGCGGGTGTTATCGGCAAGCGCACGCCGGATGGCAAGGTCATCGAAACCGACACCGATTTTGCGATGTATCTGCTCGAGGCTTTCGCCGTGGCCGTCGTGCCCGGCAGCGGCTTCATGGCCTCGCCCTATATCCGCATTTCCTATGCCTCGTCGCTCGAGGACCTCACCCGCGCCTGCGACCGCATCATAGCGGCCTGCGCCGCCCTGTCCTGAAAGGTCTCCGATGTCCGCTGCCAAACGCCTCCGCGCGCGCATGGCCGAGACCGGCCTCGTCCACATCATGGCCGCCCATAGCCCGCTTTCGGCGATCCTCGCAGAAGAAGCCGGATTCGATGGCCTGTGGGCCTCAGGATTTGAGCTGTCGGCGCTTTACGGCCTTGCGGACATGAGCCTGATCTCGATGACACAGCATCTCGACATGCTGCGGGCGATCGCCGGACGCACGACGCTGCCGATCATTGCCGATATCGATACGGGCTACGGCAATGCGATCAATGTGATCCATGCCGTCAGAGAATACGAGCGAGCCGGCGCGAGCGCCGTTGTCATCGAGGATAAGACCTTTCCTAAGGTAACGAGCCTTGTTGCGGGCGGACGCCAGGAGCTGCTGCGCATTGAGGAGTTTCAGGGCAAGGTCGAAGCCGCCGGTGCGACAAAACGGGACCCAGATTTTCTCGTCATCGCCCGCACCGAGGCCCTGATCGCAGGCCTCGGCGAAGCGGAAGCCCTGCGTCGGGCGCAAGCCTATGTGGAGGCTGGCGCCGACATGATCCTGATCCATTCGAAAAAGAAGGATCCTTTCGAGATTGAAAGCTTTTCGCGCGCCTGGACCGGATCGGTGCCGCTGGTGATCGTGCCGAACGCATACCCGGATCTCGACGCCAAACAGGTCAAGGCGCTTAGCAACATCCGCATGATGATCTACGGCAACTACGGCATCCGCGCTGCTGCAAGTGCTATCCAAGAGACCTTCCGCCGGATCATCGCAGACGGTGGCGTCCAGAACGTCCACAAGGACATTCTTCCGGTGGAGGAGATTTTCAGACTTCAGAAGATGGACGAGGTTAAGGCAGCTGAAGCTCGCTTCCTTTGCTGAACGCACCATTCGTCTCCGCCGTGATTGTCGAGATTTCAACACGTTAGGCAGGGTCTGAGCTCCGCTCAGGCGCTATGCCTAGCGCGCTGTCGATCGGAACACTCGAGTTAACGGGTTTTTCTCCTCCGGAAAGTCGCGTGGTGTCCGACTGCGAGAAGAGCGATCGAGCGATCGTGGCAACCACTGCCACGGCTCGCTTAAGATACGCCTAAGGAGAACGCGACAGAGATCAACTCAACTAAGGCGATCGCGCCGACCGTATCGGCTTCGGCCGGACGTGGTTTTTGCGCGCGATATACCGTTGATAAGCAGTAATCCGGCTACAAACATGAAATAATGTGATGGAACATTCATTTTTGGCAATGGCCTGCCGTGAAAACTGGCGGACATTCCAGAAGTTGCCGGAATAGAAGATGGCTATCGAAGACAATGAAGTGCCTCTCAACGCGATCCGGGTGTTCGTGACGATCGCGCGAGAAGGAAGCGTAACGCGCGCGGCTAGCGCATTGGGAATGACACAGAGCTCGGTCAGCCGCTACCTTGCCGTGCTGCAAGGCTATCTGGGCACAGACCTCATGGAACGACGCGGTAGGCGGAGCGAATTGACGGAATTCGGAAGGCTTTTTGCGAACACGGTCACCGAACCGCTAGATACAGTGTGTTTCACCGCTAAAAGAATGTGCCGGCGGAACCTTCCGGACGCCAATCGGCTTGTTGTCCGCACGTCGCTCTCGACCTTCGCTTACTCCTTTCTGATTCCTAATCTCCAGGCATTTTCCGCTGAAATGGGTGGCGTAATTGTGGATGTGATTAGTTCACTGTCTCCACCGACATCTTCCGACGATTTCGACATCCTGATTACGCGCGATCTTTCCGTCATCGAACCGGCTGACGATTGGGAGATCTACAACGAGCAACTCGTCTGTGTGGGCTCTCCAAATCACCTGCACAGCAAAAGCCTCTCAGTCGTTCGCTCAATGCCAGTTCTGAACATCACATCCCGGCCCGACATACTGCCCACATGGTTGCGGGCGATGAACCTGACCTCCAAAGACATAAGGTCAGGGGCGCGATATGATCACAATTACCTTGCTCTGCCGGCGGTCATGACGGGAAAATGCCTTCTGATAGCGCCCGAAATTATTGTCGGCGATCTGGTGCGCGGGGGCGTTCTACAGGTGATACCAGGGTCACGTACTCCCAGCGGCATGCAATATCGGGCCTATTCGGTCGACCGCAGTGACAATCCCGAAATCGCTCGTGCTTTTTGCCGGTGGCTAGTCCGCCTTTGTAAAAAGGCCGCCCTTCCGGAAGCCGCTTAATGCGCATGAGACTATCGCGGCACCTCTAAAACGACATTGCACGGGCCAGTTTTGAAAGAGAGGCCTTGAGATTTTGCGCCGAAGGAACACCGCTACTCACACTGTATTGCGGTAGCCGCATCAACCTGTTTGTTGAATCCTAGACGACCGATTCCATGAAACTCGCGCTGCTGTAGCAGGCTGAATTGGTGGAACGGACGGGCTGTTGGCGGATTCCTCGTTTGCGGTCGGCGAAACGAGGAGCTGTATCATGGCAGCATGGCGGCGAGCGGTCGAGTTGGCAATGAGTGATGAAGAGATAGCGACCTTGACGACGCTTTCGCGGTCGAGGATCGAACTGGCGAGCCGGGTGTCGCGGGCGCAGATGCTGCTGGCGTATCGGGAAAATCCTTCGTTCTGCGCGGTGGGCCAGAGACTTGGGGTCCATCATCAGACGGTGCAGCGCTGTGTCGAGCGGGCGCTGGCCGATGGCCCGCTGGCAGCCCTCGACGATCGCCCGCGACCGGGCAAGGAACCAACCATCACGCCTGAAGCCAAAGCCTGGTTGGTGTCGCTGGCGTGCGACAAGGCCAAGGACCACGGCTATCCATGTGGACGACGCGGCTCTTGGCGCGCCATGCGCGCGAACACGGGCCGGCGGCGGGGCATGCGTGTTTGGCCAATTTGGTCCAGGGAACGGTGTGCAAGATTCCTCGGCCGGGAGGAAATCAAGCCGCACAAAGTGCGCTACTATCTTGAAAATCGCGACGCCGAGTTCGAACAGAAGATGGCGGAGGGGAAGTCGAAGTCCTGAAGAAAGCCTCTGCCAAGGGAAAGAAGAAGCGGGGAAAGCCGGTGACGATCGTTTCCTGCGACGAGAAGCCGGGAATCCAGGCCATCGCAACGACGGCGCCAGATTTGCCGCCCAAGCCTGGCATCCACGCCAGCTTTGCGCGCGACCATGAATACAAACGACATGGCACGCTCAGCCTGTTGGCTGGGATTGAGGATCACCTATAGCGACCCCGTATTTGCAATGGCGCGCGAGCATTCCATTTTAGGACTCGGCCCTATCGACGAGATCATCGCGGCCGAGCGCCACGGCCCGGACGCGCAGCGGGACGTCGCTCGCCGCGTGATTGAGCAGAAGTTGGAGAGTCTCTACGTGCGCCGCGCCGCCGTCGAGGACCTGCTTTTCCGGGTGAGCTGCGGCCTGGCGGTCGCTCTGCCGGCTGCGCTCTGCGGCGAGGGCGCTCCATGAGGATCGACTGCGAGGTCCATGCCTTCCGCCGAGAGGCCCGGCGGACCGCGCCGATCATCGACGGCTCCTTGGAACAGCTGGAAGGCGCCGCGCGCGCCTGCGCGATCACCGGGCTGGTCCTGATCCAGCCCGCCTTCCTGAACGGTGACCCGACGGAGCTTTTCGCCCAGGCGCCCGGACGGTCACTTCAAGTTCCCCCACCTGTGGTCGCGCAAACTCCCCCACTTGTGGAGCAGGACAAGAGGTTATTAGATTGACTGGGTTTTGCGTGCAAGGGCTTCGGCGGCTTCCTTGAGGCGGTAGCTGCGGCCGTCGAACTCAAGCAGATGACAATGGTGCATGAGGCGGTCAAGGATCGTCGTGCTCATGGTGTTGTCGCGGAGATAAGCGCCCCAATCCTGCACGACGCGATTGGACGTGACGATGACGCTGCGGTGCAATTTGTAGCGTTGATGGATTAGATTCTGCAGCAAAGCGCCAGCTTCGTCGGGGATGGTGCGAGCGAGGAACAGATCGTCAAGCACAAGCAGATCGCAGTCAAAGATGCTCCGCAGTCGCGCTTCGCGCTGAGCGGCGGGGCTGAGGGCGTAACGGTTGAAGAAGTCATCGGCCTCGAGATACTGGACCTTGTGGCCTTGCAGGACGGCCTGGTAGGCGACGGCCTTGGCCACGTGCGATTTTCCAGTGCCGGGCTTGCCAATGAACAGAGCGTTTTCACCGACGGCGACAAACTTCAGCGCATGCAGCTGGAAGCAGGCCTGACGCGGCAGTTTGGGATTGAAGGACCAGTCGAACTCCGCGAGCGTGAGCTTCTCTTCAAGCCCGGATTGCTGGTAGCGGCGAGCGATGAGACGGGACTGACGACGATCGAGTTCGTCCTGCAGGAGCAGGCAGAAGGTCTCGAGGAACGGTTGGCTGGCGCCCTGGGCCTGCAGGACGCGGGTCTCGAGCGTGTCGCGTATGCCCGACAACCGCAACTGTCGTAGGCAGCGATCGATTTCTGGCAAGGTCATGGTCATTCCGAATGATCTCCTGTGGAAGTTGAAAGGCAGAGTTGATCGGCAATCAAGGTCTCGGCGGGAGCGCTCGCGTCGTCGGAGCTGGCCGGGATTGCGGAGACGACGCGAGCGCGGTTTGGTGCGGGCTGATCATTGCCGTTGTTGCCGGGCCGGCGCTCGTTGCTGGCCCGGTTCTGGGCGCCGAGGCGAAAGAGTTCGCCGTACTCGTCTGCGGGACGGATCAGTGGATGATCCTGCGTCAGAGACAGCGTGAGTTGTGGTGCCTGATCGACGCGCTCGAGCGCCCGCTCGAACAATCGCTCAACGATGGCGCGCACCTGTTTGTAGCGATGGATGTGATGACGCACCGCGTGATCGCAGGCTTGCTCGACGAGCCGGGCGGGATACTTCTTCGCAAGTCCGACAATGCCCCACATCGCGCGTTGTCCAACGCGACCTTCGGTGTCGAACAGGTGCTGACAGAGCGCCTTCGCTTGCGGTCCGATGTCGCCGGCGCTTGCCAGCAGGAAGGCGGTCTGACGAGATGGATTGAACGGGCGCTCGTTGTGCGGCAGTTTGAGCGAACCCGGCCGTGCGGCGCGGGCATGAACGCGCAGCAGCGCCTGGGTACTGCGGTCGCGGATCTCGATCGTGGTCTCGTAAAGGCGTACCACGACCTGGCTGCCGATCGGCGCGGGGCGCGCGGCATAGTCGCTGTGATCCACCCGCACGGTGGTGTCGTCGTAGACGGTGCGCACGAGCTCGGAGAAGTAACGGAAGCCGGTCGCGGGCAATGGCCGCAGATGCGGCTTCTCCTCCTAGAACATGGCCTCGACCTGACGCCTCATGCTGCCATGGATGCGTTTGGAAGCCCAGTTCGTCTCCCAGTGCTCCAGAAAGCTGTTCTGAGCCTCGAGTGAACTCGAAGCGCCGCCCGGCGAGCGCGGTGCCCTGGGTGTGCTGGATCGCGTTCTCCACGTATTCACGAGTCCTGGATCGCTCCCGCAGTCGAGCAGTACGTCAGCTGGATGGCGGAGCAGCGCTATACGGACCGCAGCGTGTCTCGCCGGATTCCCATCGTGGTGAGCTTTGGCGAGTTCGCAAAAGCTCACGGCGCCAGCGAGGTCAAAAACCTGCCTGATCACGTCGAGCCGTTCGTGCAAGCGTGGATTGGTGAGCGTGCTAGACGACGCTCAGCCCGGCGACGCAAGCAGATCGGCGATGAAGTACGCAATCCCATCCGCCAGATGCTAAGGCTGGCGGTCCCCGGCTACATTGGCCGGGGTCGTCTCCATAAGCCGGACAACCCGTTCGAACGCCAAGCACCAGGGTTGTTGAGGTACCTGATCGAAGAGAAAGGACTTCGTCAGCGATCGATATACCAATACCAAATTTTTTTGCGTCAGTTCGCGGCCTACCTTGAACGCATCCGCGTCGACAACCTCGCAAAGTTATCGCCAACCGTGCTCAGCGGGTTCATTGCCGAGTACGCTCCGCCCCGAGTGTCCTGGTCAACGGTGCGCAATGCATGCGGAGTCCTGCGGGTCTTTCTGCGTTATCTCAATCGTGAAGGGGTTATGGCCAAGGATCTCAGTTCGCTCGTCGAGTTTCCGCAGTCGTACCGGCACGCTGGCGTGCCACGATCGATCAGTTGGGAGCAGGTCGAGCAAGTGCTGGCGGGTATCGACAGACGGTCCGCCTCTGGCAAGCGCGATTATGCGATGATGCTGTTGCTTGCGACCTATGGGCTGCGGGCAGCGGAGGTCGCCTCGCTCACGCTCGATGACATCGACTGGCGCAACGAACGGCTTAAGATCAGGGAACGCAAAGCAGGCAATACCACCACTTATCCGCTCTCGGCGGCGGTGGGAGCAGCGATCGTCGAATACCTCAAAAACGGGCGGCCAGCCACGACATGCCGCGAGGTGTTTATGCGCTGCTGTGCTCCGCACGCCCCGATTGGCTCCGCCGCGGTTGTCTGTCGCGCCGCCCATTTCATCCGCAAAGCCGGCATTCGCGTGCCACGCGCCGGTTCGCATGTCCTACGGCACAGTTGTGTGCAGCGCCTGCTAAACGCCAATTTCTCCCTGAAGCATATCGGCGACTACGTCGGCCACCGCAGCGCCTCCTCCACCCAGATCTACGGGAAGATCGCCGTCGAACAGCTGCGTGAGGTTGCATTCGGCAATGGGGAGGACGTGCTGTGAGCTCCGATGCACGTTTCCAGAGTTTTCTCGGCCGCGAGATCGAGCAATTCCTCGCTCACAAGCGCTCTTTGCGACGGCGCTATCTTGTCGAAGAGAAGACGCTCGCGCTGTTCGATGCCTACTTGTCGAAGAACAAAATTGGTAGCCTTAGTGAGGTAACCCCGGAACTGGTGGATGAGTTTCTTCTCTCGCGTCCGCGATCGCGGCCAAGAAGCTATAATCACCTGCGCTCTACGGTGGGACGACTGCTTTCGTATCTCGTCGATCACGGGAAGCTCGCCCAGACACCGCTGAGATCACCGCCGCGTCGCGGAAGGTATCAGCGCACACCATTTATCTTCGACACAGACACAGCCACTCGGTTGCTTGCCCTTGCCAAGGCGCTCCCGAACCATGGTGGTACGATCGAGCGTGGCAACACGTATTTCGCATTGTTCGCCGTGTTGTATGGGCTGGGATTGCGCGTCGGGGAGGCCTGCCGGCTGCGCCTCAAAGATGTCGATCTGGAGCGGCGATTGCTCATTATCCGGGAGACTAAATTCTACAAGAGCCGCCTCGTCCCATTTGGACCAAAGCTCGGAACGCTCCTGGCGCAGCATCTCCGTCAACGCCAGACTGCGGCGCGCGCCGCCACTGCTGCAGACGACGCGCCGCTGTTCTGCTTGCGTGGGGGGAGGCCAATCAACCCTGGCACAATCAGCCAGACCTTTCACGCTATGGTCCTGAGCTTAAATCTGCAGATCCCGCCAGGCATTTCGCCGCCGCGCCTGCACGATCTGCGACACTCGTTCGCCGTTGGTACACTCACGCGCTGGTACAGGCTCGGCCTCGATCCTCAGACGAAGCTTCTTGCACTCTCGACTTTCATGGGGCAGGCGACATCAATTCCACTGCGGTGTATCTGACGCCGACCCCGGAGCTTCTCGAACACGCCAACCGCCGCTTCCGTGCCTTTGCTGCGACAACGCTCGGGGAGGATCAGTCATGACCCCCTCCCTCGGTACACTGGTTCAGTCATTTTTCACCGATCATCTCCCGGTACAGAAGGGCCTGCGGCTCGGTTCGATCCGCAGTTATCGTGACACGATTCGCCTGTTCCTGTGCTTCGTGTCCGAGCAGCGTGGTCGCCGGATTGCTACACTGGCCCTTGATGACCTGACGTTCGAACGAAGCCTGGCGTTCCTGAGGCACCTGGAGCAAGAGCGCGGTAACTCGGTGCGTACTCGCAATCAACGGCGGGCAGCACTGAACACCTTCTTTGCCTACCTCGCGGTGCGTGCACCCGAGATGCTGGCGGTCTGTCAGCAGGTCGCGGCGATCCCCGTCAAGCGCACATCATTGCCCGACACACATTTCCTCGAGCGGGAGGAGGTAACGGCATTGTTTCGTTCGCTGCCTCGACAAGGTCATCTCTCGCTGCGCGACCACACACTGTTGCTCTTCCTGTACAACACGGGCGCTCGGGTGCAGGAAGTTGCCGATCTTCGTATCGAGCACCTCGAACTCAAGCCGCCGGCCAAAGTCCACTTGCACGGCAAGGGTGACAAGTGGCGGACGTGCCCGCTTTGGGATGAGACAGTGAAGCATCTCCAGGCGCTCCTCGCCCAGCGTGGCGCATCGCCAGGCGAGCCAGTCTTCTGCGCTCCGAAGGCCCGCCCTCTAACGCGGTTCGGGATCTATAAGATTGTCCGACGACACGGCGCATCCTTCGATACACACGGGCCGAAATCCAGGCGGGTCAGTCCGCATCTATTCCGGCACACCGCTGCTTGCCACCTGCTGGAATCCGGTGTCGAAGTCAATGTCATACGGAGTTGGCTCGGGCACGTCAGTCTCGACACGACAAACCGTTATGCCGAGCTGACGCTGCGCGCTAAGGCCGAGGCGCTGCGCGCCTGCGAACTGGGTTCCGATATTTCAACGGTGTCCCGGGCTCGCGTCGCCTGGAAGGACGACAAAACCCTGCTCGACTGGCTCAACTCGCTGTAGCGCATTATGTGCCCACTCGCCCGCGGTCCTCCCCCGAAAGACCGGCTCAAGCCGTTGCCAGCCACATAACGATGTCCGGCACATAAGAGCGATTTTGTTACCGGTAACAAAATCGAGCACGACATAGCCGACGGCGCCGCCAAAATATCGAAAAGCCTCTTCGTGGAGCTGTGCCCAGATCTGCTGGCTCGACTTCCAGACCACCCGCCGGAAGCTACGCCGCGAGTAGCGCAGGGTCATCACGAACAGGCGCGGCCGGCGGTAACGACCGCTCTTCGGATCACGGGTCAGCGCGCCTTCACCATAATCGACCTGGGCTTCCTCGCCGGGGGCAAACTCGAGACGGTCAAACTGTTTGGGATCGATGTGGCGCAAGGCGCGCACGAAACGCTTGACGCTCTCGTAGCTGGCAGTGAAGCCGAGCTGATCAACCAGATCCTGGTAGATCGCCTGCGCATTGCGCTTCAGTCGGACCTGCTGCTCGATCCATTCCCGATGCGGTTCACAGGCTGAGCGGGCGAAATCAAACGTCTTGGCGGCCACCTTCATGCCGATAGCCGGCGGTCGCGGAGGTGGGGGAGTTTGGCCATTCGCGGCCTCGGAGCCGGCGGTCACCCCGGGGGAATTTGCCTCCGCCGCTCGCCGGGACACGAAAATCGCCTGGTAGCGCCGGATCGTCTTGCGGTCGATCCCCGTCAGCCGCTGGATCTCTCGTTGGCTCGTCTGGCGCTCAAGTAACGTAAATACGGTGCTTTGCAGATGCGGCTTCAAGACGTTCAACTCCCGGTCCCCTCTTCCCTAAAGGGGGCGAAAATAAACGTCCTGCTACGTGCTTTGCGGCCGATCAGCCGCCCAACCAGGCGGAATCAGGTGGGGGAGTTTGAGGTGACCTCACCCGGGGGATTTTGACCGACCGTCGGGGAGGCGAGGCAGGCCCGAATGCCGGTGAGACTCATTCCGCCCCTCGTGCAACCGCTGGCGCCTGAGGTCCTGGAGGAGTGGGGCCAATCAGGCGCTGCGGGTTTGGCGTTAACCCTCGACGATCCCGATCCACTGACCGAGTCCCTCGAGGCTGCCCTTCAGCTTGGCTTGCACTTGGAGGTGTCCGGCGGCATCGAAGGACGTGAGCGCTTGGCAGAGCTGCTCCTAGCCGACGGCCACCGTCTGGTGTTCCGAGGCTTCGGACTTGCGGACTGCGGCCGCGATCCCGCCTGGGATCCGCGCCTGCAGCGGCTTCTGGCGCTCGCTAAAGGCGCGAACGCGTGGGTGAAGCTGTCGGGGATCGGACGCGTCCCACATGGCTGGGCCCAAGCAGCGGCGGGCAGGATGCTAGAGGAGCTCGGCCCGAAACAGCTGCTCTGTGGGTCGGAGTGGCCGCACGTGACGGCCGCCCACGCCTATGTGCCATCCTATGTGGAGACCCTGGAATGGCTTGAGGGGCTCGTCACAGACGAGGACGCCCGAGAGCGGGTCCTCGGCGAGACGTCTACTGCGCTCTACGGATTTCCGCAACTAAAACCTGTATGCCTGCGGAAATGACCAAATGAGCATATCCACGGCGGGCCCGTGTTCCTGGCCTTGGTGGGGCCGAAAAAAACACTTCGCTGGAGGGGAGCCGGTAGATCGAGGCGGTCCATCAAGGCTTTCTTAGACCCCACACGGCAGTACGCCTAGAACCAGCATGCGCAACAGATAGACCGGCACCCGCCTAGTTGGGCTATGATGCAGGAATGCAGACTACGGGTAGAGGTTATGGCCTCAGGTGCTAATGCCATGTCTGATCGATTTCCAGTATTCGAGGTTTTCTTAAAACAGCGCAGGCGAAGATGGTTGTGGTCGGTCTGCACCTCCCAAGGCACGCTGGTAATGACGGGTTCAAGAAGCAGCCGATCCGCTGCCAGATATGAGGCCAACAGAGCGCTTTTTGTGTTGCTGCTTAGCGCGCCGTATCGTTCGCGACTTTCTGCTCGAGCGATCCAAGCTGATCAAGAGGCTCGCGCGCAGCGCTCGCCTCCGCCCCAACTTTAGAGTATGTGACGCTTCGAGAAAGGTCTGCTCGTCAGCGGTCCCCGTCCGGAGGCTCTAGGTCGCATTAAACTCCGAGTCCAGACACAATGCCTCAAAGTAAAGGATGCGCGTGTCCCCTCAGGAGACCTCTCACTGTAGGCCTCCTCCGCCGGCTACCGGTTCTACGGCCCGTGCCGTGTGCGTTATGAGAAAGCCTTGATGGGCGGCCTCGATCTGTCGGCTTCTCTCAAGCGAAGTCTTTTTCGGAGCCCCAGCGATCGTGCCGATCGTCTCTCCTGTGGCTGGGTTCTGCGTTCTGCGTCGCTTCGAGACAGGAATAAGCCGGGTATCGATCAGGGGGAGCCTTTAGCACGGTGCCGAATGCTGGCCAGCCTCCTAAATCTAGACCACCGCACGGGCACGGCTTACGAGCGGGCCGGCTCGCAATGACGGCCGACGTTAATCCCAGGCCGGCGCGAAACCTGGATTCACAAGACGCTTGTCCTTCGGCAAGGCCCCGATCGCTCTGCGATCGTCGTCATCGAGGTCGACCTTCAGCGCATCCAGATTCGCCTTCTGGCTTTCGGTGCGTGAGGCCTTCGGGATTACGGCGACGCCGGGCTGGTCGAGCAGCCATTTCAGCGCTACCTGCGCTACGGTTGCATTGTGCTTCTTCCCGATCTCTATCAGAGTGGCATTGCTTTCCGCGCAGCCTTGCAGCAGCGGGGAATAGGCCACCAGCGGAATGCCTTTGTTGTCGAGATAACTTTTGACCTTCGACTGGCTGAGCATCACGTGATACTCGATCTGGTTGCAAGCGATTGGTGCCTTGATCTCCTCGACGGTGGTCTTGAGCAGAGACATGGTGAAATTGGCAACCCCGATCGCGCGGGTGAGTCCATCCTCTTTCAGCTTCACCATCGTCTCGAATACCGCCGGAAGGTTCATGCTGCGCGAGGGCCAATGCACCAGATAGAGATCCACGAATTCGACTCTAAGCTTGTTGAGGCTCGTATCGAAGGCTCGGCGGATCGCGTCCGGCGCGAGATTCTTATGCCAGACTTTTGTCGTGAGATGCAGGTCGTTGCGGGGGAGAGGGAAAGATGCAATCGCACGCCCGATGGCGTCTTCGTTGGCGTACATTTCTGCGGTGTCGATGTGGCGATACCCGAGGGCAAGGGCGCTCTCTACCGCAGCACGGCAGACATCGCCCTGCATGCGAAAGGTGCCGAGGCCGAGCCGCGGCAGGCTGATGCCTTGCGTCTGCAAATGATCCATTTTGTCTCCTGAAGCGATATTGGCGGCCGAAACGCCGGCACTTGCACAAGCGAATGTTGGCTAAAAACTGGGGATGGCGAGGCTTCCGGAACCGGTTTCTTCGTCTACCGAGGCCGAGATCGCGGAAAGCGCAAGCTGCAATCGTACATAGAAATGACTGCGAAGCGTGAGAAGGGATCCGGCACGAGATCACAGAGACCTTTCGTCCAGCCGTGAGTTGCCGAACAATGCGGACAGGCTTTTGAAATCGATGGTCGGAAATATGCATATGTTTAACGCGTGCCTTACTCTCATCAATTAAGTTCAAAACTTGCTCAACATGTCTCGGCCCTGAGATCGTCGCGAAGATCGTTGAGCCATCTCGGCTTGCGTTTGCGTCCCCTTTAAGCCTCAGTGTTGCTTCCCTCATAGCAACCGCCGTGCCAGGAGCGTTCAAACGCAGCAAGCTTCTAATTCGGCTAGACAAAAGCTCGCACGCGGCCGGTCCCTGACCGATGTTTCAAACCCTACACCCTTGTACCGCAGTCAGAAACCGGACAAGCATCAGTGGTGTTGGGCGCGCGAAACATCGTTGTTTCGGGTGATTGTCGCGGCAGCTGGTCGAACGAAAGCTGGTAGCGTTATTGAACAAAGTTTGTCAGGCTCATGCGAGGAGATTGTCGATTGACGCTCCTACTTCGCTTGAGCGTGACAAGTGTCGTATTGTCAAGATGTGAGGGGTCAACGAGTTTCTATCGCAGATTTAACGGGAATTTTTCCCGAACTATTCCGGACAAATTGGAGGGCGATGATGGACTTGTCCAGTCAAGCGCGTGCTTGCGTGGCTAGGCACTGTCGTTGGCTCCGCGCGTCACTCCACGACTTAATCCGTCGACATCGAATCCAATCGTCGCCACAGATCTGCCAGAGAAAACACAATGAAGAAGCATCTGTCGCAGTTCTTCTCTACGGCCTGTGACGCCATTCTACCACCTGCTCCCTCTCTAGGATCAGACTACGCGACGAGAATCGCCCTCGCGGCGCTTCTTTGGGCTTTCGAGCTGCGTGGGCGACCGATTGGCACAGAATGCCACCAGCACGACGCCAAACCGCATACAGGATACTCTGTCGAACGTCGCCTCACGGATATTGTGCCGGTTCGCGCTCATCCCAGCCTGCACCCTCGGATCCGATCCGCCCTTGGATCAGCGTGGCTGCCGCAGCTCAGTAAGCTCCCATATCCCACGAAGAACAATGCTTCTTGAAGTGAGCAATGATGAGCTCCGCAACCTCATCCGAATGATCTACCCCGGAAATTAACTTTGCGGCGTATAGCCCGGCCGGGTATGCAAGATTAAGTTCAAGTATATATGGATAAGCCATATCTATCCCGACGTAATTTATCCCATTTGCCATCAGCTTTTGACCGACGGCCAGCTCGACCTCATTGGAGTGCAAATCGACTGGAATCGGCTTTCCTCCTTGTACTAGATTCGACCTATGATCGTCTGGATTCCCTTGCCGACCATGCCAGCAAACAGCCTTCCCGCAAGCAACGATGACGCGCTTTTCACCTAGGCCTACTTCCGGAATAAACTTCTGAAGAATAGCGTAATCAGCTTTAAAGCCATCCACTCCGCCATAGTAGATCGCGCCTTGTGCAGCAGTATTGCCGGTAAGGCATTGAAGTATTGTTCGAACATTTGGTCCGTTTGGAGGAAGTAAGAAGACGTTTTGCCCGCAGCTGGCGTTTGTCGGCCACCCACCATTGATCCGGAGTCTCCCGATAGCGCTCCCAGAGCAACGAGAAATCATCCGATATATATGAATAGGCTCTGTTCTGCTTTGGCAGGCTATAGCCCAACGCATGTTTTGTATTCAAAAACACGAGGCCTTCAATGCTGTTAACGAAGGCGGTATGTTTGGAAGCCAGCCATAGCATCTGCCAGACATCGCGGGCCACGCGATCCTGAGGCGAGCCCAGGACCCAGATCAGCTGGCATTCGTCAAGAAAATATCTCTCTCGATCCCCCGGCGCTTCAGAGCCGGGATGGTACGGTTCGCCGTTTCCAGGTACCAGCACTCCTCGTGTGAAATAGCGATAGTCATCTGCCGCAATAGCATTGATTGCGGATTCCGATGATCTCGCCCGGGTGTACCGATTTGATCTCGCCCAGGATTCCGAGATGATCTCGCCCATCAGTCCGATTTGATGTCGCCCGGCGCGCGAGGCGTTCTGGCTGTCTGGTTTTTGGCATCGGCGAAGCCGCGAGGTCAACCTTTGAATCGCGGCTTGGTCTTCTTCGTCTGCTGCTGTTCCTGCTGTGGGCATGTGGGCAACGCTGTCGCGTTGTCCAAGCGCAGCGGCATGTCCACAGCGCCATTGGCTCAGGCCTTTCGGCTGGGTTTACGGGTTCGCCGCAGGCTCTCGCCGTTGAGGTCGATGCGGTGGGCGTTATGGACCAGGCGGTCGAGGACAGCATCGGCGTAGGTGGGGTCGCCGATCAGCGCGTGCCATTGATCGACGGGAAGCTGGCTGGTGACGATGGTGGAGCGGTGACCGTAGCGGTCCTCGAGGATCTCCAGGAGGTCGTGGCGGGCCGCGGCGTCGAGCGGCTCGAGGCCCCAGTCGTCGAGTCACGTTGAGCTCAACGTGACTCGACTTATGTGGAGCACCCAGTGATGTGGAGTTGAGGGTCGACAATCGGCGCCGGTCCGGTTTTTGACAGCCGCCAACTCCACATAATTTACCTGTAGGTCATAGCCTCTTCAGCCAATCAACGATGTTGATCGCCGCAGAAGAGACGTGCCCGGCACGAGGCGGTGCGAGGATCTCAGGGAACACCTGCATAAGCGCCTGGCGTTTGAGATCGATGTCCGCCCTTGCATAGGTCATGGTTGTGTTCAGCGACGAATGTCCCAGCCATTGACTGATAGTCGCAAAAGTCGACTCCCGCCTTCAGGAGAAAGATGGCGGTCGTATGCCGCAAGGAATGGGGATGGATCCGCTTCTCCTGCAGCGTGCGAGTTGCCCTGGCTCCGGCTACAATGTGCTTCTTGAGCAGGTAACGAACGCCAAAGCGGGTCAATTTGTTGCCCTGGCGGTTTACGAACAGCGGAGAGTCGCTACCTCCTGAATGAGCGACGTTGTTCGAGAGTTCTTGCAGAAGTTGTGCGGTTTGCGGCCAAATTGGACATAATCGCGTTTTGCCGCCCTTGCCGTGCAGCCGGACTTGATGAGGAGGATCGGTGCGTATGTCGCACGGCCGCAGATCGAGTATCTCCTGAACGCGGGCCCCCGTGTTGAGCATCAGTGCAAACAAGGCATAGTCGCGCTTACCCCCTGGCGTTGAGCGATCGATCGATTTGAGCAACGCTTCGACTTCCTGCGGCTCAAGGTATTCGATCGGCTTGGTACGCGCGCCGCGTTTGAACGGTACGCCTAGCACGCGCTGCAGCTCGGCTAGATAGGCGGGCTGTTCGGTTGCAAGAAAGCGAGCAAATGTATGCAGCGCCGCCAGCCGCGCATTGCGGGTGGCGACGCCATTGTGACGCTCGGCCTCCAGAAAGGCCAGGAAGTCCTGGACCTGCCTGGCGGTGAAATCGACGAGGTCGAGATCCTCGATAGCCTTGGCTTTTTGCGACGAAGTAAAACGCAAGAACAGCACGATGGCATCCCGGTAGTTGCGTATGGTGTGTCGGCTGGTACCCCGGAGCGTCGGCAGGTACTCGCGGAAGAACCGCTCGATGCCCTTGCCGAGTTCGTTAGGTCTTTGGGATCTCATGCGGCACCTCCGGTGATAAGGTGGCCGAAGTGCCTCTCGAGCCGATCGCTGGCTGCAGCCGCGAGTTGCGGAATCCAGCGCAGGTAATAGGCAGTCGAAACAATTGAGACGTGCCCCATGTACATCGCAAGCTTTGGCAGATTGGATTGGACATCCGCACCTTGCTGGTACCATCGCAACAGCGACCCGACCGCGAAGCTGTGGCGATAATTCCGCCGACGGAATTAGCGGCATAATTCCGGCAACTGGATTATTCCGGCAACTGACGGACAACGTCGGCATTTTCCGGAGAATCGCGGGGGTGTGGGTACATGATTGGCGGAATAATCAGAGCGTCTTCAGGAAGGCCAAAATACGATCGGTGGGCTGGTAGCGAGAGGCGCGAGCCCCCGTGACCGTGGTCTTAGCCAACGCCTGCTCTTTGATCTGCATGTCGGCCTGTAAGTAAACAGACGTCGTTTGGACGTCTTCGTGACCCAGCCAGAGAGCGATAACAGAACGATCAGCACCGTGGTGAAGAAGGTTCATCGCGAGCGAGTGTCTCAAGGAATGGGGCGTGATACGTTTTTTGTTCAGGGAGGGACAATGACGGCGAGCCACGACCATGTGCTTGTTGAGCAGGTATTCCAAGCCGTCATGACCTAAGGCATGCCCTCGTGTGGTCGGAAAGACTGGATCGGAAGCTTGCCCCTGACGTTCTCGCAGCCAACCGCGCAGCACTGCGATGGTCTCTTTGCGAAGCGGAGTGGACCGGCTTTTGCGTCCCTTTCCCAAGCACTGCACGTGTGCACCGGTACCCAAGGCGATGTTCTCACAGCGCAAGCCGGTGAGTTCTGCTGCGCGCAATCCGGTCTGCACGGCCAGCAGCAACAGGGCTCGATCGCGTCGTCCGCTCCAGGTGTTGAGGTCCGGCGCGGCGAGCAGAGCTTCAATTTCGACCGGCGTGAGGAAACAGATCGGTCGACGCACGTAGCGTTTACTTTGCATGGCGAGCACGCGCTGCGCCAACGCGTTGTATTCCGGCGCATGCAACGAAACGTAGCGAAAGAACGAATGGATGGCAGCGAGACGCACGTTGCGGCTGCGGGCGCTATTGTCCCGTTTTTGCTCAAGATGATCGAGAAAGGCGCCGAGGAACGGAGTATCCAAATCCGGCATGATCAACTGTGACGGTGTCTTGTGTAGCCGCTGCTGTGCATATTGCATCAGCAGGCGAAAGGTGTCGCGGTAGCTTGCGATGGTGTGGGGACTCGCCTGTCGCTGCCGCATCAGTCGATCCATGAAGAATGACTCCAGCAGAGTAGGAAATTGGCTGATTCCTTTCATGGACGACCCCTGCGCTCGGATCGCTCCACACGCCGCAGCACGTAGCGCAGCAACTGCGGGGTCGCGGTGAGGTACCACTGGGTGTCAGTGATATGTGCGTGGCCTAAATACGCACTGAGCGCTGGCAGATTACGTTCGACATCGACTCCACGGCGATGCCACTTGACAAGCGTATTAATGGCAAGCCGGTGGCGTAACCCATGCAGACGGGGGCCGTGCGAATCACGTGGACCGCGCAGGCCGATCTGGCGAGACACTTTGACAAACGTCCATCGCAGCATGTCGTAAGTCACGCGGGTTCCACGATCGGAAAGGAAGAATCTGGGACTGCTCGGGGTGCGACACAAGCGATCTCGAAGATTTGCGTAGCGTTGCAAAGCGTGTCGCGTGGAAGGATGCACGGGAACGTATCTGGTCTTACCGAACTTGGTATCCCGAATTGTCAGCACGCCGTTGATCAGGTCCACATCGTCGCGATCGAGACGCAATGCTTCGTTGGCCCGCAAGCCACTGGCCGCGTACAATCCAAAGAGCGTGGCAAAGGTGTGGCGCCGCAAACCGATTGTGGACGGCAACTGCCGCGCCGCCTCGAGTAGACGGATGATCTCCTGGTCACTGTAGATGTAGGGTGCCACCCGACGGTACTGATGCGGAAGCAAATCAGGCGGCGGTACAACGGTGCGCGGATCGTTGGGGCAGCAGTACCGCGCGAAGCGGCGCACCATTCCTAAGCGGTTGGCCCACTGGGACGGCTGTGCATGGGCCGGCTGGGTTGCCCACTTCAAGGCCAGTTCGGTGGTGATGTAATCGGCCCGCGCGTGCTTGGCAAATTCGATGAATCGACGCAACAGCCGCCCTTCCAGAACCAACTTGTATCCCAGAGCACGACGCACGGAGAGATACTCATCGAGTGCGATTTGCAACGAACTCATGACGCACCTCCCATCCACGGAAGGGCTATGCCGCGTAGCGCTTTGATATCGACCTTGGCGTAGATCTGGGTCGTCGTGGGTTGCCGGTGACGAAGCAGTTGACCTATCTCGCCGAGGGACGCACCTCGGCACAGCATCTTGGTGGCTAGAGAATGCCTCAATAAATGCGCCCCTTTGAAATCGGGGTTCAATCCGGCGCGCTGGAGGGCACGACGAACTACACAGCAAATGGAGGTCTGGCGAAGGCCGCGGTGCGGGGCTTTCAGGCGGATAAAAACCTTGCGCGTCGAACACGTTGGACGAACCTGGCGCAGATATTGAACCAGAGCCGTGCCGATATCTTTAGGCAACGGCAATCGTTCCAATCGCTGGCCTTTGCCGCGCACGAGGATCTCGCCGCGCTCCCAGTCCAAGTCGTCCAAGGTCATGGCCAGTACTTCTCCGCCGCGCAAACCGAGGCGAGCTAAAAGCAGCAAGATTGCGTAATCACGCTGGCCGGACGCAGTGCTGCGATCGCAGCAGCGCAGGAGTCGCTCGACCTGGTCGGGCGGGAGCGATTTTGGCAAATGAGACAATCGCCAGTGGGCCACCCCGAATAGGGCGGAGGCCAAGTCAGTCTTGATGCTTCCGCGCTGACACAGGAAGCGAAGGAACGAGCGCAGTGCCGTGACCATGAGCTTGGAATAGGTGCGACTGCCCCGCGGAACTTGACGAAGAATGAACCGATGTAGGTCCTGCGGCTGCAGATCCTGAAGACGCAGCGCCTTGTTCCCGAAATGCGCGGTCAAGAACCTTCGCACGATGGGCAGATAGCTGATCAATGTCGCGGGCGCCAAGCCGCGTTCCGAACTTAAGAAGCTCTCGTAGTCGCGTGTGAGCTGCCCGAGGGCGGTCCAGTCCACTTTTTGCGGCAATGCAGAAACGACTCCGAGGCACCGCAAATGATCCAACAGCTGATGACCGGTAGATACATCGCCGCGTCGCCTTGAGCCACGACGGTGGGTGTGAAACTGTTTGAGCCTCACCTCATCGAGTTGTGCCAGTGGCACTCCACGCTGCTTGAGCCAGTGGCTGAGATCCGCCACCAGTGCACATTTGGCTTTTACGGTCTGCGAAACGTAACCCTCGCCCGCGAGGGACTCCGCAAATTTATCTATATGAGCGGCGATTGAGCCGATGCAGACGCGTTGGGTTGATACCGTAACAGCGCTCTTGAGAGTTATCGTCATGATCTGTCTCCGCAAAGCTGGGGGAACATCCCCAGCGCGGGACAAGAGACGAACATGACAGCAACGTCGAGATCGGAATCGACAATACATGCTCGCGACGAATTCGATTCATCACCTCTTCACCCATCAGCCATTTTGTGACGGTCCTCTCGCTACCAGCCCCACCGATCGTATTCTGGCCTTCCTGAAGACGCTCTGATTATTCCGCCAATCATGTACCCACACCCCCGCGATTCTCCGGAAAATGCCGACGTTGTCCGTCAGTTGCCGGAATAATCCAGTTGCCGGAATTATGACGAAAATCGTGCACCCGCGGGGTTCGTCCGTCGGTGCCGCAAATGTTAGCTGCTCGGAATAGCGCTTGGATTCCTTGCCGCAGGCCGGTACCCGTGTAGCCGCGCATGCGCCCCTTGCTGTTGCAAAGCAAGGGTGAATCCGCTGAACGGCTCAGCGGTGGCCGAAGCCGCTTCCTGAGGTACGACCTCAGCTCCCGAGCGGCGTCTGGCGACAACGGGACGATCCGCGACTTGTGGAACTTCGATGCCCGAATGTGCAAAGTGCCGTGGCGGGGATCCACGTCGGCCAATGTGAGGTGCAGCAGTTCGCCCCGACGGAGCCCTGCCGTGTAGAGCAGGACCACGGCAAGTCGCATCACGGCTGGCCGAAGCGGCGAGGTCGAAGTCGGGGCCAAACGATCGGCCGCGGCCAACATCCTGGCGACTTCGGCCGCCCCAAAGATGACCGGCGGTGCGTACGGCCTGCGATGTGGGAGACGGTTGATATCCGGAACGAAGCAAGTTGGCTCGGTACGCCGTCGATAGAGGCAAAAGTTGCGCACGATGCGCTGGCGATTGCGTCGCGTATTTGCAGAGAGATGACCTTGCGCCGTGCACCATGCCCCGAAGAGCGCTTGATCGAGGTCGGTAGAGCTGGTCTTCTCAAGAAACCGACGCAGAGCGTCGAATACGCGCTCCTCATGAACATAGGCGCGCCCGAGTGAACGTTGCCTCCGCAAATATCCGTCCACCAAATGGTCGAACGCGCTGCCGGGTAATGTCGCACTCATCTCGCGTCCTCCTCGATGCCGATGGTCGCCTTCGGCAGGGAAAGCGCGACCTCTCGCAGGGCTTCGGTCTGCAGCCGGAGATAGACACAGGTGCTCTCCAGAGTACGATGACCCATCAGATCACCGATCACCTTCACGCCGACGCCGCGGTCTAGCAGACGCATCGCAAATGAATGGCGCAGGCAGTATGAGGATGTACCCTGCAGTGGCAGCCCGCTCTGACCCGCGCGCTTCTGGTAGAGATCGCCGATGGCGTAGTGCGTGAGCGGGCCGACCGGGGTGCTGGCGCGGAGGAACAGTTCAGGGTACTTCCCGCCAGGCCGGCCGCGGCGCAGATAGTGTCTGAGAATCCGCAGCGTTTGGTCGGCCAGAGGAAGGATCAGATCCGATCTGGTTTTGCACTGCTTGACGTGGAGCGACTTGTTCTCCCAATCGATGGAGCCAAAGCTCAATGTGATGATCTCTGAGGGACGCAGGCCGTAGTGCGCCATCAAATGAAGGATCGTATAGTCTCGCCAGCCAAGTCGGTTCGATCGATCGATGGAACGCAGCAGCCGCTGGACGAGCGGCCATGCCAGGGCTCGAGGTGGTAGTTCACCTCGATAGGTGCGCGGCGCGTCAATTATGTCGAGCCGCTCTTGGACCTCGCCTTGGTCGAAGCAAAACCGAAGAAAAGCACGAAGGCGAGCGACAACGTGCTGTAGTGTCTGTCGTTTGATCCGCCGGGCTTCGGTGATTACGAACCGTTCGACTGCAGCGGTTGATAACGCATGCAGCGGGGCGTCAGTTGGCAAAGCGTGCGCGAGCAAGCTCTTCGCCGTTGCGATGTGCTGTTCCAGCGTCGCGCTGGTAAGGCCACGCACCTCCGATAGATGCCGTCTGTAGCGATCAAGAAGCGATGAGAACGGGTCTGGCGATGGTTCCCTGACGAGCAGTCTTCTCACGGTGAGAAAGCGTACAACGGCGCATCGAGTGCCTTGCAATGACGCGGAAGAAAATGCTTGCGACAAAAACCTCTCTGAAACGCCAGTATCGCAATCAAGCCGCGCCGCGCCCATCCGATCGAGGGCTTCCTTTAGCCCTCGTACGTGGCGGCAGGCTGTGGGTCGGGCGTATCCAGCCGAGATGAGCCAAGCGGCGAAATCTTCCAACAAAGCGCCATTGGGCGATTCCGTGTAGCACGCGTGAACCTTCCGAAATAAGTGTTCGAGCATGGTTGCCCCCTTTGGATGATTGGGAGAACCACGCTTCCGTCGTCAGTTATGTTGAGTAGGAACGGTCGAAGCGGCTGTTAATAGCGGGGAGATCGATATCGCTCCACATCACTGCGCGCTCCACATAAGTCGAGGATGAGGAGATCGACGCGGCCGAGCGCACGCAGCAGACGAGGGTGGCGGCCGTCGCCGCGCGTCAAAGCGAGATCGCTGAACAGCCGCGGGACGCGCTGATAAAGCACGGAGCGATTGTCGCGGCAGGCCTTGTTGCCGAGCGCAGACGCAAGCCAGCTCTTGCCGACGCCAGAGGGTCCGCAGATCAGCAGGTTGGCGTGGTCGTCGATCCATTGGCCTTCGACCAGCATCGTCAGGAGGCTGCGGTCGAGGCCGCGCGGGGTGCGATAGTCGATGTCCTCGACACAGGCCTGCTGGCGCAGCTTGGCGTATTGCAGCCGCTTCGACAGCCGCTTGTCGCGTCGCAATGACGCTTCGCGTTCGAGCAGCAGTGCAAGCCATTCGGCGTGGCCGAGGCTCGCGGCGTCGCCGCCGGCTTCGATGTCGGCGAAGGCCTTGGCCATGCCGTGAAGGCCGAGCGCGTGGAGTTGATCGAGGGTCGGATGCGTGAGCAAGGTGTGATCTCCTAGTTGTAGTAGCGCGGCCCGCGGATACTGGGATGGAGGATCGGCGCATCGTCCGCGGAGCGCTTGGGTGAAGGACGCCGATCGAGATTGTTGGCGAGGATCGATTTGACTGAGCCGTAGGTGCGCGCGCCGATGTCGATCGCCCGCATGGCGGCGGCATCGAGCCGCTCGTGCCCGTAGGATCGGGCGAGCCGGATGATGCCGAGACAGGCGCGGAAGCCCTGCTCGGGGTGTGTGCGCTCATCGAGGATCAGGTCGCACAGCGCCGCGGTGGCCGGCCCGATCGAGGCGGCATCCTTGCGGATGCGCTCGATGGTCCAGCCGGCGTAGCGCCGATGACTGGACGCCATGTGTTCCGGCACGGTCGTGTGCTTGTGGTTGCCGCTCATGCGCTGATGCGCGGCAATCCGCTCACCCTTGTGGAAAATCTCGACGGTGCGGGCGGTGAAGCGCACCTCGACCTCGGCGCGGACGAAGCGATGCGGGACGCTGTAGTAATGCGCCTCGACCTCGACGTGATAGTCGATGCTGACCCGGCAGATCCGCCACTCGGCAAACACGTAAGGGCTTTCCGGCAAGGCTTTGAGTGCCGGCCGGTCGATCTCCTCCAACAGCTTGCGGCGGGTCACGCCGAGCCGCCGGATCGGCCGCTCCTCGTTGAGCCGGGTCAGCAACTCGGCGATCGCCGCGTTGACCTCGGCGAGGCTGTGGAAGGTGCGGTGGCGCAGCCGCCCGAGCAGCCAGCGCTCGACCATGAGGACCGCCTGCTCAACCTTCGCCTTGTCCCGTGGCCGTCGCGGCCTGGCCGGCAGAATGGCGGTGCCGTAATGCGCCGCCATGTCGGCGTAGCTGCGGTTGATCTGCGGATCGTAGAGGCAGGCCTTGATCACGGCGACCTTGGTGTTGTCCGGCACCAGCAGCGCCGGCACGCCGTCGATCGCCTCGAAGGCGCCGACGTGGCCGCTGATCCAGTCAGCGAGCCCCTGCGTCCAGGTCGCCTGCGCGTAGGTGAAGCTCGATGCGCCGAGCACTGCGACGAAGATCTGCGCGGCGCGCCGCTGGCCGCTGAACCGGTCGATCACCACCGGCACGCCGTCGCCCGCATAGTCGACGAACAGCTTGTCGCCGGCCGCATGCGACTGGCGCATCGTCACCGACAGCCGGCCTTCCCAGCCGCGGTAGAGCTCGCAGAAGCGCGAATAGCGATACCCGCCGGGTTCGCCCGCGATGTATTCCTCCCACAAGATCGACAGCGTCACGTGCTTGCGCCGGAGTTCGCGATGCACCGCCGCCCAGTCCGGCTCGGCCTGCCGGCGATGGCCCCGCCGGGTGCCGGGACCGGCTCCCGCGCTGGCGAACAGCCGGGCCTCCAGCTCAGTGTCGGTGATGTCGTCGGGCAACGGCCAGGTCAGCCCCGATGCCTCGAACCGGCGGATCGTCAACCGCACCGTCGAAGGGGCCGTCCCCACCCGCCGCGCTATCTCGCGGGTCGGCATCCCGGCCGACTTCAATCTGATCACATCGCGCACGTGGCGCATCGCAAGCCTCTCCGTCGGCATCCAGGTCCCCCTTCGCAAAGCCGAAAGGCGGGATCGTATCGGAGCCAGAAGAGGCCTCGTCACCCCCGGGCGACATCATCCCGGAATGGTGGGCGAGATCATCTCGGAATGGTGGGCGAGATCATTCCGGAATGGTGGGCGACATCGAGCGGAATCAGCACATTGATGTCGCCGAGAATTACTTCGCAACTGAAACGACGGAACGCGTTAGTGAGAAGGGCCGCATTCTCTTCTAAGCCATCGAGAGTATTTACGAGCATGAGCAATCTCATCACGTTCTCCTAGCCAGAAAAACCACCGTGCCAATCCTGTAGCAAGAGCTGGGCCAAATGCGCAGGGGTGTGTGCGCCCGATCGGTGGACGGAACGCTGATCGAAGCCTGGGCTTCGCAGAAGAGTTTTCGCCCCAAGGACGGCAGCGGCGACGCTGATGACGGCGCCAACTTCCACGGCCAGAAGCGCAAGAACGACACCCATGCAAGTACCAGCGACCCGGACAGCAGGCTTTATCGCAAGGCGGCCGGCCGGGAGGCCAAGCTTTGCTACATGGGCCACGCCACCATGGAGAACCGGCATGGGCTGGCGGTGGCCGGCAGGGTCACGCATGCCAATGGCACCGCCGAACGCCGCGCGTCGGAGACCATGCTGAAGGCGAGACGCAAGGCCGCAGGCCGCCGCATCACGGCCGGCGAGGACAAGGCGTACGATACCGCCGATCATGTCGCCAATCTTCGCGCCATCGGCGTGACACCGCATGTGACGCAGAACCAGGCCGTCACCAAACCGGCAAGACCCGCACCAGTGCCATCGATGAACGAACCACCCGGCATCAAGGCTATGGCATGTCGCAATCGCGCCGGGCGATGGTCGAGTGCATTTTCGGATGGGGCAAGCAGCACGGCACCATGCGCAAGACCAAGCATCGTGGCATCGCTCGCGTCGCCGCCGGCTTCCTGCTCAATCTGATCGCCTATAACCTGATCCGCATTCCAAAACTGCTTGCCGCTTAGCCACCCCGCGTCAGGGTGCACCCAACACCAGGCTAGAAATTTACATCCAACTCCGCCGCGTCGCCCCAACAACGACCGGCCAGAACAAGAAAACTCTCCATCTCATGGTTTTTCAGCGGACTGCTAGCTACTTTCCGGCGCAAAATTCGCGGTTCTAACCAGACTGGTCAACCGCGCGGACAACGACAAGGCCCCGCTAGGGGCTGGCGGGGCCTTGAGAGGCCAGATTGAGCTGGGACGGACTACGGTTGGCGTGACTGGTTTTCCATCGCGCGTCCGATATTGATGAGGTTGTCGGCGACGACGCCGAGGCCGACCCAGCGTTTCATTCCGATGCTGCCCTTGTAGCGGCAGCGATCGAGCCCGTGTCGCCGTTTGACGACGCTGATACGTCCCTCGCATCCGGTTCGCCATTTCTGACCGTTACGGAACCAGCGCTTTTTCTGCTCACGCTTGCGCTCGGCGCTCTTGGTCGAGCGATTGGGAATGCAGACGCGTTTGACGCCTCTGGCTTTCGCTGCAGCTTCGTTCCTGGCGGAGTAAAATCCAGCATCCGCCGCCACCAGGCGTGGCGTGCGTCCGAGTTTTGCCTCGTGGGTTTCGATGGCCGGGATCAACAGCTCCGAATCGCTTGGCCGCTGATCGTAGACGTCGTAGTCGATCACAATCTGGTTCTCTGCTTCCTGCAGTTTGACCATCTTGCCGAACTCGTTGGGCTTGCCGGCCTTACCTTTGCGAATGATCTCGGTCGAGGGCTCGAACACACTGAGGAGCTTGCCTTCTGCCCGGGTGTTGCCGCGGAAGATACGTTCCCGGGTCTGCCGCATCACTTGCCGCACCAGCGGCAGCATCGCTTCCAGCTGCAGACGCAGGCCTTTCAACGCCAGCTGCTTCAAGATGCCCCTGGACCGCTTCACGCCTTCGGCGATCTTGCTGGAGAAGCGCTTCGCCTGACCCACCACCCGGCTCGTCGTGTTCAATAGTTTGCGATAGCTCTCCTTGAGCTTCGCGTGATTGAGCGGTCCCTTGGCACGCGCGATCCGCGCGATCTCAAGCAACCGCAGCTTCACGCTTCGACTTCGGTCGCGCAGCTTCGTTCCGACGACGCCCGTGATGGCGGTGATCTTCTTCATGGTGCGGATCAGCACTCGCACTCCGTCCCCCAAAAACGTGCTGTCCGTCGGATGGTGGATGTTCGTCTCCACCACCGTCGTATCCACGCGCATTCTGCGCCCCTGCGTCACCCCCTGTTGCTGCGCGATTTGCACCATTCGGTCGTGAATCTGCCTGATCGTGTCCGGATCCACAGCCAGGCCCCAGCGGCCGATCGTCTTTGCGTCCGGCGTCTTGCCGCCGCCCACGCGGGTGAAGTCGCGATACACCAGGTTGGCGCGCACTTCGCGCTCCAGCACGTGATAGCTCCAATTCCGCACGTGCTTGAGGATCAACAATCGCAGCACCACCTCGGCCGGCGCGCCCAGCCGGCCACGACTGCGGCTCTTGGGATGCCGTCTCGCCAGCGCCTCATATACCGCAGCTACGATCTGTTCATCCGCCAGAACGCGGTCGGCATGCTCCATCCAACCTTCGCGAAGATCGCTCACTTCTTCGGCGATCAAGCCATCGCCGAAGCTCAGTTGCACTCTGCGCATCTCAATCACGCTTCTTCCTCCCGCCCCTCGACACCGCCGTGTCAGGGCGCAGCAGGTCGTGATTGAGCTCGCAGATCGCTTCGATCGCCTCTTTCAGCTTCTGATAATTGTCCAGCCAACGGCGCACTTCGGCAACGCGCTCACGACGCACGCTGAACTGGCGCACGCGTCCGCCCCCATAGCTCACCGTCAGGACGTACACCTGGTGCCCTTCGCCGCGCGCGCACTTCGGGCAGCCGCGCTTGTGACGAACAGTGCGCTCCAGCAGCGAACCACGCAGCAGTTCGCCGGTGACCGGCAGCTTGCCGACAAGCTTCTCGCGGGTTTGAAGGGCTCGATCTCGAATCATTCCTAAGAATGAATCAATCTCACCCACACAAGTCAACGCTGATTCCGTCCGATCTTGCAGTTTTCACCCCACCAAGCGATTCTGGCTGCCTCAAAAGGCCGCCGAATTTTGCGCCGGAAAGTAGCTAGCTAGACGACCGATTCCATGAAACCTGTGCTGATGGAGCAGGCTGAATTGGTGGAACGGACGGCTGTTGGCGGATTCCTCGTTTGCGGTCGGCGAAACGAGGAGCTGTATCATGGCAGGATGGCGGCGAGCGGTCGAATTGGCCATGAGTGATGAAGAGATAGCAACCTTGACGACGCTTTCGCGGTCGAGGATCGAACTGGCGAGCCGGGTGTCGCGGGCGCAGATGCTGCTGGCGTATCGGGAAAACCCTTCGTTCTGCGCGGTGGGCCAGAGACTTGGGGTCCATCATCAGACGGTGCAGCGCTGTGTCGAGCGGGCGCTGGCCGATGGCCCGCTGGCAGCCCTCGACGATCGCCCGCGACCGGGCAAGGAACCAACCATCACGCCGGAAGCCAAAGCCTGGTTGGTGTCGCTGGCGTGCGACAAGGCCAAGGACCACGGCTATCCACATGAGTTGTGGACGACGCGGCTCTTGGCGCGCCATGCGCGTGAACACGGGCCGGCGGCGGGGCATGCGTGTTTGGCCAATTTGGTCCAGGGAACGGTGTGCAAGATCCTCGGCCGGGAGGAAATCAAGCCGCACAAAGTGCGCTACTATCTTGAAAATCGCGACGCCGAGTTCGAACAGAAGATGGCGGAGGTGCTGTGCGTCTACCGCGAAGTCGAAGTCCTGAAGAAAGCCTCTGCCAAGGGAAAGAAGCGGGAAAGCCGGTGACGATCGTTTCCTGCGACGAGAAGCCGGGAATCCAGGCCATCGCAACAACGGCGCCGGATTTGCCGCCCAAGCCTGGCGTCCACGCCAGCTTTGCGCGCGACCATGAATACAAACGACATGGCACGCTCAGCCTGTTGGCTGGGATTGATCTGCTCACCGGCAAGGTCCACGCCCTTGTCAAAGATCGTCACCGCAGTCGAGAGTTCATCGAGTTCCTCAGACTTATCGATGCCGCCTATCCGCCGAACACTGCGATCAAATTGATCCTCGACAATCATTCCGCGCACATCTCGAGAGAAACCAGAGCCTGGCTCGCCACTCGACCAAGCGGGCGCTTCGAGCTCACCTTCACCCCCAAGCACGGCTCATGGCTCAATCTCATCGAAGGATTCTTCTCCAAGTTCGCCCGTTCAGTCCTCCGCCACATCCGGGTGACCTCAAAACACGAACTCAAGGAGCGCATCATGGCCGGTATCGACGACGTCAATCGCCATCCGGTCATCCACACGTGGTCATACAAACTCG
The DNA here is from genome assembly GCF_032917945.1 of Bradyrhizobium sp. sBnM-33. Classification (NCBI taxonomy): domain Bacteria; kingdom Pseudomonadati; phylum Pseudomonadota; class Alphaproteobacteria; order Hyphomicrobiales; family Nitrobacteraceae; genus Bradyrhizobium; species Bradyrhizobium sp. sBnM-33. The sequence continues at coordinate 2,297,923 of NZ_CP136624.1, read as the reverse complement.
CCGACGCCGCCTGATAATGATTCGAACCAAGAAAACGCTAATCTAGTTTTTGTCGCGAAACGCCCGGATTTGGGGGCGCCGATCCAAGTTATGCCGATGGATTGGGCACAAAATGAAGGAGAGCAACGGGACCGGCAAGCTCGGGACAGATGATTTTTGAGTTGGTTTCAGGTATTGCGCGCCGGCTGTCAGCTTGAGATGCGCTGAGCCGTGGCCACTTTGAGTGACCGGGGCAGGCCTACGGGTCTATCAAGCAGCTTTTCGCCTGCGCGACGATCCTGCCATCAGCATTGCCGCAATCCTCATGAGATTGTTGGCGAGCACCGCGGCGCCGACCCACAGTTCGAAGCGGTCACGTCCCTCGGCGAGACAGCGCTTCATGCCGCGGCCTCGGAACAGCACGGAGATGCGTCCCTCGATGCCGGCGCGAAAGCGTTGACCATTCTTGAAGACCACGCTCTTTTCGTACGCCTCACGTCGTCCCGTCCTCTTGCCACCACGCTGAGGAATGCACACCACCTTCACGCCGGCGTGCTTGCACGAGGCAAGGTTCTGCTCGCTGAAGAAGCCACGATCCGAGCCATACAGCTGCGGGGCACGGCCAAAGGCCTGCCTGTGGCGCTGGAGGGAAGATGCCACATGAACCTCGTCGGGCGGATTGCCTTTCAGCACCTCGTATTGCGTGATCAGGCCCTCCGCGCTTTCGGCGAGGAAGACTTTGTGGCCGAACTCGACCGGCGTGCGCACCTTGCCGCGTTTGATCAGGTCGGTATGGGGCTCGAAGATGGAATAAATCTTCTCGTCGGTAGCTACCTGCTCACCAAAGAGCACACGATGACGTGCCTGATCGATGACACGATCTCCCAGCCCGCAGAAGTGCTCGATCTGACTGCGCAGTTCCTCGATGGCCATGTCGGCGAACATGTCCTTGCCGCGCATCGTGCGGGTCCTCTCGAGCCCCGCGCGTGCGTTTCCTACGACCTCCTCGGCAATGTCGACGAGCGCCCGGTATATCCGGGTCTGCTGCTCGTGACGCTGCCTCGTCGTCATGCGCTGGATCTCGTACATCCGGCGCCGCGCCGCGCGCGTGCGGTCGCAAAAGCCCTTGATTCTTCGCAATTCCAGCGCTTTGGCCAGACGGCGGACCAAGCGTGTGACGACGCGGACCACATCCCATAGCAACGTGTTGTCGGTCGGATGATGAATGTCGGTCTGCACCACCGTAGTGTCGACCCGCAGCTTCGTGCCATCCTCCAATCCGAGCTCGACCGCTGCCCGAACCACCAAATCGTTGACCGCTTTCAACGTTTGTGGGGTCAGACGGATGAAGCCACGCTGGAAGGCGTCGTGCTTCGGCACCGGCGCGCAGTAGAAGTCGGTGAACTGACGAAGCGTCAATCCATCTGCGATGCGTTCACGCAACTCGCGATAGTCCCAGTTCTTGAGCCGCATCAGAACCAGCGAGCGCAGAACCTGTGTCGCCGTCAATCCGTGACGACCGCTATCTGGCTGCTTCAGGCCACGCACCAGATCCCGCCGGACACGCTCGATGACGTCCCGCTGGTCGTCGAGAAAGCCAGATATCGCCTCCAGCAGCGGCTCCAGGCGAATGCCCTGATCACGTTGCCGCATCAGCTCCCAATCGGCAAAGCTGATCTGTCGCGCTGTCGCTCTCACACCGCTCGGCTCTTCTTGCTTTTGGATGCTTCGGCGCGCTGTCGCTTCAGCGCTTTGATGTATCGCGGTGCCGCCTGGTGCAGCAGATCCTGCAGAGCGCGCCCGTTGTCCAGGTTGCGCTGAACCTCCGGCACAAGCTCTTCCGGCACGTAGACGGCAACGCGACGCTCGTTCGCGCGACCGTAGAGCACATAACTTTGATGCTGTTCGCCAGACTGGCACGCAGGGCAGTTCTTGCGGATGCACCGGCTACGACGCAGGCTCAGCGAACCCAGAAGCGCAGGCCAGAGATTCGTCGATTCGCTTCGCAGCCAGCGCGCGACATCCGAAGGCGATTCCGAATCAACATGCTTCATATGAAGAATGTGATACCATGCACATGTACGCCGCAAGAAAAAACGTGCTCGAAAATCGCGAAATAACCCCATTTTAAAGGGCGAAATGTCTTTCGCGACAGAAACTAGCTAGATCCCGATCTCCCGAATGAGCTGCATTCGCAGGGAAAGAGGAAGGAAACTGCCGCCAGCGAGGAAAGAAGGAAAATCGGCTTTTCGGAGTCAGAAGAGGAACAGGTTCAGTTGGCCGGGCTTGGTCTTAGATCGACTAATAGATCCTTCGAATCGACCTGAGCACCGGGACCGACGAACAGCTCGGCGACCGTTCCATCGTGCGGCGCGTGCAGCATAGTCTCCATCTTCATGGCTTCGAGGGCAAGCAGCACATCTCCGGTCTTGACATCCTGATCCTTGACGACATTTACAGTCGATACCACACCGGGCATCGGCGCAGCGATGTGGGCCGGATTCCCGCTCTCGGCCTTCCGGCGTGCTTTGACAGTGGCGGCCGCGGCCCGATCAGGAACGGTGATGACGCGTGGCTGCCCATTCAATTCAAAAAATAGCTCGACCTGCCCGTCTTCCCGCGGCTCGCCGATCGCCACCAGCTGCACGACCAGTGCTTTGCCCCTTTCGATTTCCAGCGTCACCTCGTCGCCAATTTTCATGCCATAGAAAAATACGGGCGTCGGCAGTACGGATACCGGACCGTACTTGCGCTGGACTGCGACAAACTCGATGAAAATCTTCGGGTACATCAAATACGCGGAGAGCTCGTGCTCATTGAGCGCACGGCCGCACAATTTTTCTGCCTCCTCGCGCCGTTGAGTGAGGTCCGCATCAGGCAGAAGCGATCCCGGTCGGACGACGATCGGCGCCTCACCCTGCAAGGCTTTCTTCTGCAAGGCTTTCGGCCATCCTCCCGGTGGTTGGCCTAGATCGCCGCGGAGCATCTCCACGACGGAGGCTGGAAACGAGATATCGCGGTCCTCGGCGGTGACATCCTCCGACGTCAGTCCCTGTGATACCATCATCAAGGCCATGTCGCCGACCACCTTCGACGATGGTGTCACCTTGACGATATCGCCGAACAGATCGTTGGCCGTACGGTAGGCCCTCGCAACGTCGTGCCAGCGCGTCTCAAGCCCCAGAGATCGGGCCTGCTCCTTTAGATTGGTGAACTGGCCGCCTGGCATCTCATGCAGGTAGACCTCCGAAGCGCCGGCCTTGAGGTCGCTTTCAAAAGCCGCATACTGGGACCGTACTTCCTCCCAGTAGAAGCTGATGCGGCGGATGGCATCCGCACTAAGACCAGTGTCGCGCTCGGTACGCGCAAGCGCTTCGACGATCGATCCAAGGGTCGGCTGCGATGTCGTTCCGCTCATGGCGTCCATCGCCGCATCGATCGCGTCTACCCCAGCTTCCACGGCGGCAAGGATCGTGGCTCCCGCAATGCCTGAGGTATCGTGTGTGTGCAAATGGATCGGCAGGCCGATCTCCTGCTTCAGTGCGGAGATCAGGACGCGCGCCGCGGCGGGCTTCAACAGGCCCGCCATATCCTTCAGGCCGAGAATGTGAATTCCAGTCGCCTCGAGCTCTTTCGCAAGCGCAACGTAATACTTGAGTCCGTATTTGGTGCGGTTGGGGTCGAGGATATCGCCAGTATAGCAGATCGCACCCTCCGCCAGCTTGCCGCTTTCGACGACGGCGTCGATTGCGACGCGCATATTCTCGACCCAATTCAGACAGTCGAAAATGCGAAACAGGTCCATGCCGGCCTTCGCGGCCTCACGGACGAAATGCCGGACCACGTTGTCCGGATAGTTGGTATATCCGACGCCGTTCGCGCCACGGAGCAGCATCTGAGTCAGGATATTCGGCACCCTCGCTCGAAGATCGGTCAACCGCTCCCATGGATCTTCCGAGAGAAAGCGCATTGCCACATCAAATGTCGCTCCGCCCCAGCACTCGACCGAAAGGAGCTGCGGCAGCCCGGCCGCATACGCTGGCGCAACCGTGACGAGATCCTTCGTGCGCATCCGTGTCGCGAGCAGTGACTGATGTGCGTCGCGCATGGTCGTGTCGGTCACCAGCACGCGCTTTTGCGCTTTCATCCAGCCCGCAAAGGCTTTGGGGCCGAGCTGCTCCAGCAACTGTCGGGTTCCCTTCGCCGGAGGAGTTGTGAATTGCGGCACGTTTGACGCCGGCGCACCAGAGACCGGCTTAACCCGCCCACGGGTTTCGGGATGGCCGTTCACGGTGACGTCGGCGATCCAAGTTAACAGCCTGGTCGCGCGATCTTGGCGCCCCTTGAAATCGAATAGCGCGGGCGTCTCGTCGATGAACCGCGTGGTGTAGTCGTTCGCGCGGAAACGTGGATGGCCAATCACGTTATGCAGAAACGCAAGATTAGTTGCCACGCCGCGAATGCGATACTCGGTCAGCGCCCGCGTCATGCGTGCGATGACCTCGTCCGGTGTCGGTGCCCAGGCTGTGACCTTTTCCAGCATTGGATCGTAGAACCGCGTGACCACTGCACCGGAATAGGCCGTGCCGCCGTCGACGCGGATGCCGAACCCCATCGCGCCGCGATAAGCGGTGATCCGGCCGTAATCGGGAATGAAATTGTTTTCCGGATTTTCGCTTGTGATCCGGCACTGCAAGGCGTGACCAAACAAGCGGATATCTGCCTGCTGCGGGATTCCGGTCTCGGCGGCTTCGCCGATGTGACCGCCACCGGCGATCCTGATCTGGGCCTTGACGATATCCAGACCTGTCACAACCTCAGTGACCGTGTGCTCGACCTGGATGCGCGGATTGACTTCGATGAAATAGAACTGGCCGGTTTCGGCGTCCATCAGGAACTCGACCGTGCCGGCGCCGACATAGTCTGTCGCCCTGCCGATCTTGAGCGCGGCAGCACACAGTGCATCACGCGTCTGCGCATCGAGATATGGAGCCGGGGCCCGTTCGATGATCTTCTGGTTGCGCCGCTGAATCGAGCAGTCACGTTCGAACAGGTGAACCAGGTTGCCAAGCCGGTCTCCGAGGATCTGCACCTCGACATGGCGTGCACGGCGCACGAGCTTCTCGAGATAGACCTCGTCTTTGCCAAACGCCGCGCGCGCCTCGCGCTTTGCGCTGAGCACCGCATCGACGAGGCGGTCCTCGCTTTCGACGGGCCGCATGCCACGGCCGCCGCCGCCCCATGAGGCCTTGATCATCACTGGATAGCCAATGGCCTTGGCCGCGGATAAGATTGCTTCCGGATCGTCGACCAAAGGATCGCTTGCCGGCATGACCGGCACTCCGCAGGAGATTGCGAGATTGCGCGCTGCTACCTTGTTGCCGAGCGTGCGCATCGTCTCAGGGGACGGACCGACGAACACGATGCCTTCGCGCGCGCAGGCATCGGCGAACTCCGGGCTCTCGGAGAGAAACCCATAGCCCGGATGGATGGCGTCGATGGCGTGCTCTCTGGCGACCTTGATGATTTCGTCGACCGAAAGGTAGGCCTCTAGCGGTCCCCTACCCTTGCCGATCTGGTAGGCTTCGTCAGCCTTGAACCGATGCAGGGAGAGTTTGTCCTCCTCTGCATAAACGGCGAATGTTCGCAAACCCAACTCGGACGCGGCTCTGAAGATTCGGATTGCGATCTCCGAGCGGTTTGCGACAAGAAGATTTCGCATGGCCCGCAAGTCGGTCTCGATTACCATCCTTAGCCTGCCGCCACAACTTTGCGAATGGCTCCAAGACCCCGGCGGCATTTCATGTTCCGATCTCCCTAGTGGACGACGACTTTCTAGTTGAAAGGTCGATTTGTTTTCCTGCAAAGTTGCGGAGCGGGAGCTCAGCGGATGCAGAAATTCAGCGCAGTTTGGCGCTGAGACGCAGAATTCTCAACAACGACGTCAAAAATGGAAATGACGACCCTACTGGGCTCACCCGAAGTTCTGCGGATCCGGTAGACTGTGAATGAATAGGGTGATCCACTGGACGTACGCTGGTAGCGCCCTGAAGGGGAATGATACATCAGGCCAGTCGGAGATAGGGCCCGCAAGGTGACGAGACGGTGCTGGTCGAACCCGATGCGGTGAAAATGTCCGTGCTGATTTGTTTCTTCCCAAGTTGGAAAGCGAGGACGAGCTCACCGTGTGAGGTCGCGGGCTTGAAGAATTCACCGAACCGAACTCTCGGCTTCCCATCTTTGAGCCAGTCTGGTTCGTAGATACGGGGATCGCCAATTGCGTATGACCTTGCCCCCAAGTTTTATCCAGTCCTGAGTTCGCCCTGGCTGTTGGATTTGCCCGGTTGGGCGGTGGTAGCGACGGGAGCTGGCGCGGAGCTCTCGACATAGCGCAGCGCCAGATCCCGTCGCGGATGGCAGGTGAAGGCGAACTCGGACGGCGTCTTCCATCCGAGCTGCGAGTGTGGTCGTGCAGGTGTTGAAGCTGGCCGAGAAGGCCGGGTTGGTGAAGCTCGGGCACGTTGCGCTCGACGGCACCAAGATCAAGGCGAACGCGTCCAAGCACAAGGCGATGAGCTATGATCGCATGAAGAAGCGGGAAGCGGAGCTTGCAGCGGAGGTCGACCGCTGGCTCAAGGCGCCGGAGGCCGCCGATGCGCAGGAGGATAAGCTCTACGGCGACAAGCGCGGCGACGAGATGCCCGATTGGGTGGCCGACAAGCAGAAGCGGCTTGAGAAGATCCGCGAGGCCAAGGCCGCGCTGGAGGCCGAAGCCAAGGCCGCAGCCGAGGTGGAGCGCAAGGCGCGGGCCGAAGCCGAGGAGCGTCGCGTCGCCGAAGGCGGCAAGAAGAGCGGCAAGACGCCGACGAAAACGGAGCCCGACGGCAAGGCACAACGCAATTTCACCGACCCGGAAAGCCGCATCCTGAAGACCAAGGACGGTTACATCCAGGGCTACAACGCCCAGGCCGCGGTCGATGGTGCCCATCAGATCATCGTGGCGCAGACGCTGACCAGTTCCTCCAGCGATCAGGCGCAACTGGCGCCGTTGCTCGACGGGATCAGGGCCAATCTGGGGACCAATCCCGACGAAGTATCGGCCGACGCCGGCTACTGCTCCGACGCCAATCTTCGCACGATCAAACGGCGGCGCATCGAGGGCTACATCGCCACCGGAAGGCAGAAGCACGGCACCAAATCCGCCACCGCGAAAAAGGCTTCAAGAGCCGGCTCGCTGATCGCCAGGATGAGCACCAAGCTCAAGCGCGCCGGCTACCGAAGTCGCTACCGCTTGCGCAAGCAGATCGTCGAAGCCGTCTTCGGACAGATCAAACAGGCAAGAGGGTTCAGGCAATTCCTGCTGCGCGGCATCGAAAAGGTCAGCGCAGAATGGGCGCTCATCTGCACCGCTCACAACCTCGTCAAGCTCGCAAGGGCCGCCTGAGCCGCCATTATCAAGATAAAACTGCCTTCCCAAAGCTAACTGGACAGGCTCCTAGTCTTACTGAGTCAGAGTGTCGCGGCCTTTGCCGAGAAGAATCATATATTTGAAAAGACTCAATTTTCAGCATGGGGAGGCTGAGATGGGTCTGACAAAATCGGGAGACGTAGCGTCGCGGTTTTCGGCATATATTGAAGGTCTTGCAAGCGTGATCGGACATGCGGGACGGGCCAAACCGCTTCGCGATTACTGCACTGGGCTGATGATGCCGTGCGATCGCAAGAGTGTCGAGCCGATGGCGGCGATGACGGCTCCTGAGCGGACAGCAGCGCAGCATCAGGCGTTGTTGCATTTTGTCGGTCAAGGCGACTGGTCGGATCAGCAAGTGTTGGCCAAGATCCGTGAGTTAGTGCTGCCGGGCATCGAACGCCACGGAGAGATCGAAGCTTGGATCATCGATGATACGGGCTTTCCTAAGAAGGGGCGGCATTCGGTCGGGGTTGCGCGGCAATATTGCGGTCAGTTGGGCAAGCAAGACAATTGTCAGGTTGCCGTGACGCTTTCGCTTGCGAACCATCATGCGAGCTTGCCGGTGGCCTACCGGCTCTATCTACCAAGGGAGTGGGTGACGGATCGCGCACGCCGGCACAAAGCTGGAGTCCCCAAGGAAATCACCTTCAAGACCAAGCCGGCGATTGCACTTGATCATTTGCGTTGGGCCTGTGCGGTGGGCTTGCCGCGCGGCGTGGTACTGATGGACGCCGGCTATGGCACCGACACCGCTCTGCGTGGGAGTATTACCGAACTGGGCCTGAGCTATGTGGCCGGCATCTTGCCACAAACCTCAGTATGGGCACTCGGAACTGGACCGCGTCCGCCGAAGAAGTGGTCGGGGAACGGACGACCTCCAAAACTGCTACGGCGTGATAGCAAACACCGACCGATTTCGGCCAAGAAGCTTGCGATCGGTCTGCCAGCGCATGCTTGGCACAAGATCACGTGGCGTGAGGGTACGGCAGAACGGTTGTCTTCGCGTTTTGCCCGTGTGCGCGTCCGTCCGGCACACCGAGATTACTGGCTTGCCGAAAGCCGGCCGGAGGAATGGCTGTTGATCGAGCGGCCAGAGGGCGAGGAAGCTCCGACCAAATATTGGTTTTCAACGCTTCCGGCGAACATTGGCTTCGGTCAGTTCGTCGATATCGTCAAGCTGCGCTGGCGCATTGAGCGCGACTACCACGGCCTCAAACAGGAGGTCGGCCTTGGCCACTTCGAGGGACGAAGCTGGCGTGGCTTCCACCATCATGCAACACTGTGCATTGCCGCCTACGGATTTCTGGTCTCCGAGCGGGAGACGATTCCCCCCTCAGAGACAGCCTCCACCAAGCTATTCACGCAAGCTGCAATTCCCGAAACTTATCGACCGAGGGGATCCGCCATTGCGGCCTGAGCGACACGTCCCAAATTCGATCGCCACCGTTCGGAGAAGATTGAACGCGGCTCTCGTGTCCACACTATCTCGATGCCCTTGTTGCATCAGACCAATCTCACGTCGAAGTCGGTGAAAATTATGACGCAGTAGGACTAGTGATCTCGGACAGTACGAAGGTAAGCCACTCTGTGTTGAGGCGCATGCGCACCTCAGCTGCGGCCGCGGCACCGTGGCCCTCGTTTTCGTGGATTCGCAGTAAGGCTGGTTTGCCTTTCGCTTGTGCGGACTGGAGACGCGCCACAAACTTTGAGGCATGACAGGGCGGGCAACGTGGGTCGGTCGCGCCAGCAATCGCTAGAAGCGCCGGGTACGCAACACCAGGCCTGATAGCGTGATAAGGCGACGTTGCGAGGATACGCTCAAGGTCCCGCGGATCATCAGGATCGCCAAACTCGATGTTTCCATGCAAGTAGGGTCGCGTGAACCAGTCTACGAGGTCCAGCACTGGCACGAGGGGAACTGCTGCAGCCCAAAGATCGGGTCTTTGCGTCATCGCCACACCAGCCATCATACCCCCGTTTGACTTTCCGGCTACGGCCAGCTGCGCAGGTCGGGTAAAACCCTTCTTGATCAGGTCTTCGGCAACGGCGTATAAATCGTCGTAGCCGTTCTGCTTGTTTTGAGCTCTCCCCTCCAGCCACCAGCCAAGTCCAAACTCTGAACCGCCCCTGATATGGGCGTGGACGAAAATACAACCGGCCTCAACCACGGTGGCCATGGCACCTGGGAATTCAGGGATGAGCGGACGATTGCTCGCCCCGTATGCGAAGATCAGTGTGGGACGCGGCCCGGTTTCCGTCCGTCTCTTTCCAACGACATGATAGCGCACAGGCGTGCCGTCCTTTGACCGCGCCGTGCCTTCTTCCACGATCGCATCGGGAATAGTTGTGGCAGGCGCAACGACTGTTTCCAGACCGCCACTTGATGGGTCATGCTTATATATGCCCCATGAAGTCGTTAGCGTCGAGACCACAAACAGAGCCGTTGTTTCGAAGGTTGGTCTCGTCAGGTTCATGATCGGAAAGATGCCCTCGGTAATGGCACCGAGAGCGGGCAGCCTAACGCTATCGATAAACTCGCCGTTCAATCCGTAGATATGAACGCCAGAATAGGTGTCATCGAACAAGGTGACGTAGAAACGGTTTCCTGCCGGGATGATTGTCCGGAAAACAACATTAGATTCCGGAACGATCTCGCGCCAGGTGTCCGTTGAGCCATCACCGGATAGAGGTATACTGACAATCCGCCCCCGATTGGCGCCAACGAATGTTACAGCGATGTATTGATTGCCGAACACCTGACCTGGGAGTCCGCCCTCTGCCTCGCGAACGAAAGAACGCCATTGGGCATGCGGATCAGCGAGATCAAGCACCGCAATGGGAACAGGGTCCGATAGTCCCTGCACCGCAATCGCCCATGTAGTCCCGGGCCTAATGAATACACCTCGATAGTCTGTCTTTTGAGGCCAGGTAATGTCCGCTCGGCCGGTTTGTTTTGACTTGAGATCGTGAAGGAAGACTTCGAATCCTCCATCCACGGATCGATTTGGCAAGCCCGTGAAATAGAAGCCGCGGTCGTCGGGCAGCCAGTGAACGCCGCCCGTCCAATTGTCCATCAGTGGAATATCAGGCCCATCCGGTAAAACGTGGCCTGTCGATACGTCGATCAATATGATGCGATTATTTTCACTCCCATCTTCGCACAATCCGAGAGCGAGTATTTTTCCATCCGAGCTTGGGCTGATCCAGGTGATCGTAGGTACGGCTGACTCGAGATCAGTCGTGTCATATAGGACACTTCCGGACGCGGGAAATTTTGGCCCCGTCCGGACAGCCGGCCTGCCGCTTTCGAGATTGCTCGAGATCCAAAACCAAGCGCCCCCAGCGAATCTCGGAAGTTGGTCCGGCCGAGCGACATCATATCGGCCGATGGCCTCCGAAACGAATTCGCGACTCGGAAGCCCGGCAAGGTAGTGGGAGGTCAGTCGATTTTGTTCCGCTACCCACGCCTGCACCCGCGGGCTGGTTTCCGCGAGCCAGTTATACTCGTCGGGCACATCCTTTCCGCCTAGTCGAACTACCGTCGTTTCCGGAGTCGTGGCAGGGTAGTCAAAAGCTGAAGGATGCATGTCACTTCTCCAATTGCGCTGGTTCGTGTTTGGATTCGCCTACCGAGGCTAACTCTCGTTGCTAGCGATGCGATATCCTGTTCGCACCGGAGCCAGCAGATGAGTTGCCGGCGACGGCAACAGGTGAGCCCGAGCCGGAGGAATTAAGAACAAGGGACCGAAGATGGCCCAGGACTGCCCGATTGCAAACGCTGAATTGGTCCCTGATGAGTCAGAAGGCAACCGTCGATTATGGCTTGTATTCTGGCAGGGTCGAAACAATCTCTGCGCCCTATTGCGACGAGCGAGTTCCGGCGGATGGACGTAAGGCGCCCCTGAAAATCGAGAGAAGATCGTTTTCCGACCAATTGGAATAGAGCAGGCTCGCCTGGCGCATCATCGAAGAACAGAAACCCCTTAGCACGATAGATGCTCACCGGAAATTGTCTAACGGCCTCGCGAAATGCAGCCAGACTGAGCAGTCGATTTGACTGCCAACTCCAGGAAACAAACGTGCGATCGTGCGTTTGCATCTCTCCGTCGACGAGACCGACAGCCCGTACCGCCCTCAACCGTCTCCTTCGCTGATGCTCCACTCCGAATACGATTTCGGGAGGAATGTCTACGTGTGCTGCCTCAAGAACTCGCACGGATGGCAACGCATCGCGCAGAGTCTTGGAAACACACTTGATCGCCGCCATCGAGCTTGCATCCACCTTGTTGAGGACCACGATATCTGAAACGGCAGCCTGTTCGATGGCAAATTCGGTCTCCTCATAAGTTAGATTTTGACAATTTAGACAATCAATCAAGCAGATTATGCTGTCTACGATTAGCCGATCACTCACGCCGTTCGAGAAGAATGTTTCGGCTACGCGGCGCGGCTGTGACACTCCACTGGTCTCGATAATGATGTGATCTGGACGAGTCTCGGTTGCAAGAAGCCGGCGAACACCGCCGATCAAGTCGGCATTGATATTGCAATGCAGCCATTCTTCAGCGAAACGACGTCAGACCTGATCTCGCCTATAAATTCGGCATCTATGTTGAGGGCTCCGAAATCGTTCACAAGAACGCCGAGGCGACGCCCGTGCGGGTTAGCCAGCAATCGGCGAACGAGAGTGGTTTTTCCAGCCCCCAGAAAGCCGCCGATGATCGTGATCGGCGTCATTTCGGGTTCACGGCCGTCTCTACCCGCACGCCATCGACATAGGTTCCGAGTACCTTGATGTTGCGCAAATTTTCTGGCTCGACGGAAAGCGGGCTCTGATCAAGCACGACAAAGTCCGCCCGCTTTCGTTCGACGATACTTCCGACCAGGTGTTCCATCTGGAGGTGGTGCGCAGCATCGATTGTTATTGCCTTCAGGGCAGTCGTGATATCAACACGCTCGTCGCCGCCCAGCACCGCACCCGATTGCGTTCGCCGTGTCGTTGCAAAGTAAAGGCACAACATCGGATCAGGCCATGTCATCGGCGAGTCACAATGATAAGAAACCCGCATGCCGAGCCTGGCCGCCGTTCCGAATGGCAATATGGTGTCGGCGTTTTCTGGACCGAACATGTCCTGCCGCATGGGATCACCCCAGTAGTAAGCAAGTGGATTGAAGAAACTACAAACGAGCCCAAGCTTATGCGCACGCTCGACTTGATCGGGCCTCATCATCGTGCAGTGCTCCAGACGGCAAGGTCCGTTTCGATTCGGATAGACCTTGAAAATCTCTTCATACAGATCCAGCGTGATGTCGACCGTCGTATCGCCTTGTGTGTGTACGGCCAATTGCCAGCCTTGCGAAACCGCAGCAGTCATCAGCCTCGCCTGCTCATCCCGGCTGTAGGTTGTATGGCCAAGATTATCGGTCGGCAGACCCAGTTTCTTGATGGTCAGCTCCGTATTGAGATAGGGGCGTGACACCGCAGCCGTGCCAACGAAAAGCGAGCCGTCTGCCCAGAATTTGATTCCGATGGTCCTGAAGCGATCATCGCCGTCTCCCAATTTCGACACGTACGGCTTGTCAAGCACCCCTGACTCATAGACGCGAATGCGGATGGGCAGCGTTTCCTGCTTGCGGAGAGCATCGAAGTAACCGGCCCACTCTGGGAACATGCCGATTTCCGCAGTCGTCGTGTATCCAGCGGCGGAGTATTTCGCCAACCAACCCCGCAGCTCGCGGACGGCACGATCTTTTCCGCATTTCTCGAAGAATATGTCCCGTGCATGCCAGCTTGCGTTCTCAGCGAACTTCCAGGGACGCCCCTTTTCGTCTCGAGAAATCTGGTTCGCAAATTCGGGACCGATCTCTCCGTTCAGACCACAGGCCTCAATCGCTTTGCTGTTGAGGTACGAAGCGTGAAAATTAAACAATGTTACGGATAGAGGGTTGTCAGGCGCAATACTATCAAGTTCGTCTCGACTTGGCTCCTTCATTCCCTGATGCAGCGTTGAATCCAAACCGACGGCCATGATGTAGTCGCCGGGTTGGGCTTTTGCGACCCGGCGCCTAATCTTGGCAAGCGCGGCGTCGTAGGTCGGGGTATGCACGGCGCGGATGTCAATAACTGGGTCCCCCCAGGTCAAGGCGCTGAATAGAGGGTGCCCATGCGCCTCGATAAAGCCCGGCAGAAGGGCCGCGCCTTTGAGATCGATGAGCTCTGTTTCTGACTGACCAAGCACGAGAATGTCATCCGTGCTGCCGACCCTATCGATCTGGCCATGCTTTACCGCCACTGCTTCGGCGATCGGCCGCACGTGGTCCATTGTCACAACCGTGCCGTTGAAGAATATGCGATCGACCATCTTATCCTCAAACTGTTGCCGCTGCTTGGGTAACAGGCGCGCGTGGACCGTCGTGGAAGTTCGGCCCGGCGACGGGTCTTGGGCGAACCAATCCACACGGCTGCGAGTTAAGGCTTCTTTGGATCTTGTAGGTCCACGCTGGAGATCACTTTGCCGAAGTGCACCCAGCGGGTGCCGTCAAACTTCTTCATCTGCAGTTGCTCGATGGGATAGAAGTCGTCGTCATTGGTGGTCATAGCCATGCCAGGCAGAAGCAGAGGCAGGGTCACTTCTTTCATGCTGGCCGCTTGCTTCATGACATTGGTACGAGTTAAATCATCACCGCACTGTTTGAGGACGTGGACCAGCGTCTGAGCAACTGTGTAGGCATAGGCATTGGACTTTGAGCTTTTGTCACCGGCCGGATAGTACTTGTCCATGAAGGCATAATAGTCCTTCATTCCCTGGTCATCAGCCCATTGTGGATCCCCTGTGTCTTTCAGGTAGGCCGTCGAGAGAATGCCGGTTGAGGCCTCAAGGCCGGCGGGCTTCAAGACGTCGCTGACCACGTCGGACACATTGGAGAGGATTTGCGTCGGCTTCCAGCCGATCTCGTAGACCTTCTTGATCGCTTGAGCGGCGAGTTTAGGCGTGGCAACATTGATGAAGACATCCGCTCCAGACGCCTTCAACTTAATCACTTCCGAGTCCACCGTCGGCTGTGATGCCTCATATGGCGCCGCGGCGACAATCATTGAGGTCTTATCGCCAAGCCCTGTCTGAAGACCTTTCAGAACGTCCTTGCCGAAATCATCGTTCTGATACAACACACCGATCTTGGCGTTCGGCATATTCTCCATTAACCAGCGGGCGTAAATAATGCCTTCGCTTTCGTAACTCGGCTGCCAGCCCATAGTCCAGGGAAACTGCTTGGGGTCCCCGAACGTAGCGGCGCCGGACGACACGAAGAGCTGCGGCACCTTCTTGCCATTCAAGTATTTCCGAATAGCGATATTATTTGCGGTCCCGAGCGGCTGAAAAAGAAGAAGGACCTCGTCGCTCTCCGTCAGCCTACGCACCTGCTCAACCGACTTGGGTGGCGAATAGCCGTCGTCGTAGGAGATGAACTTGATCTTCCGCCCATTGATGCCACCTTCGTCATTCAGCTTGTTGAAGTAGGCGTCGAATGTCTTGGCGATCGTCGAATAGGCCGATGCTGGACCGCTGTATGGGTTTGTATTGCCTATCTTGATTTCGATGTCGGACGCGGCGGGATCGTACTTGCCTTCTGCATAACTCGCGCCCGAGAGCGCAAGACTGGCGCTGAGCAGGAGACCTGCACTGCCGTATTTCAGGATCGAGCGTCTGTTCTGCATGGCTTTGCTCCATTTTGAAACCGCACTAATCTATTTTTTCGATGCGAGCGCCTTTACGGCGCGCACGAGGCCGCCCAGTCCGCTCGGGATGACGTACATGAGAAGGATCAGGACGAGCCCGTAGACCGCGCCGGAAAGCCCCTTGGAAATAGTCTCTGCGAAGTTTGGGACGAACAGGACGAAGGCGCCACCGAAGAGCGCGCCTGGCAACCAACCGACGCCGCCGACGACAAGACCGACGAGGAGCGCAACAGAGAGCGAGAAGGTGAAGGAATCGGGCGCGACGAACTGGACCACGATCGCACCGAGTGCGCCGGCCACACCTGTGTAGAGCGCGCTCACACCGAAGGCGAGCGACTTGTAAACCGCCGTATTGATACCCATCGACCGCGCCGCGATCGGATTATCGCGGATTGCCATCAGGGCTCGGCCGCCGCGGCTCGCGATCAGATTGCGGGCGCAAACGTAAGCTGCGATCCCGATCGCCAGTGTGAATAGATAGAGCCATTGGTCCTGATCGAGTGGCAGACCGAAGGGCGCGTCGGGTTTGGCGAGCGTGATGCCTGTGACGCCTGCCGTCCATGGCTCGAAAGGCGAAAGCTTGAAGAGCTGCGGCGTGACGACAGCGAGTGCGAACGTTGCGAGTGCAAGATAAACGCCTTCAAGGCGCAGCGCCGGTAGGCCGAAGAGGAAGCCGACAACGAAGCAAATGATTCCTGCTGCCGGCAAGGTCCAGAAATAACCGACGCCCCAGCGATCCATCATGATGGCGGCCGTATAGGCGCCTACCGCGTAGAAGGCACCATGGCCGAGTGAGAACTGGCCGTTAATGCCGGTCAGGATGTTGAGGCCAAGGATAGCGATCGCATAGACGAGCACCATGGTGAACTGAAAGATGAGTAAATTGCCCACGAGGAAGGGCGCAGCAATCGCTAGCCCCAGGGAAATGACGGCAATTGTTCGCCTACCTGCAATGATGCGCTGCGCGGGATTGACGGCGGTGGGCTTGCTCATTGTTGCGGACGACTGCCGCGCGATCGATGTCTCTATCGTCACGGTTCAGACCCTCTGCACGACGGTACGACCGAAAAGGCCGGTTGGCTTGAAAACGAGGACGACTATGATCAGGAAGAGCGCAATCGGCAGCTTCAGCTCCGAGCCGATGACTGGGACATACGTACCGGCGAGATTCTCGATGACACCGACGGCGATGCCGCCCGCGACTGCTCCAGCGGGGTTCGCCAAACCGCCGAGCACGGCGCCAGCAAACCCGTAGAGGAGAATCGATAGCATCATGTTGGGCTCGAGGAAGACGATGGGTGCGATCAGAATGCCGGCGATCGAGCCAATCGCTGCAGCCATGCCCCAGCCGAGCGCCGCCATCCGTCCGACACGAATGCCGACAAGACGAGCTGAGACCGGGTTTTCCGCTGCCGACCGCATGGCGAGGCCAATTCGCGTGTAGCGGAAGAAGGCATAGAGCAGGACGAGGACGAGGAGCGTTACGGCGACCATGCCGATCTGCTGGTTACTAATCAGGCCGCCGAGTTGCGAGCCTCCACCGAAGGGGCTGGGAAAGGGTCTGGTGGTGAAATCCCAGATGAAGCTTGCGAGGCTGTTGATGACCGCGTAAAGGCCGATAAAGACAACGACGTGGCTCAGGACTGGGGCGTCGCCGAGTGGCCCAATGATAATGCGCTCGATGGCTATTCCGCCAACGAAGGAGACCGCCACAGTCAGCGGGATCACGAACCAGTAGGGAAGGCCCCATTGAAGTAGTTGCCAGGCGATGAAGGTTGAGAACATCGCCATCTCGCCCTGAGCAAAGTTCAGGTGGTGGATCGCCTGGTATATCATCACGATGGCGAGTGCCATGCAGGCATAGATGCCGCCCGTCGCGATGCCGGTTACCAGTTGCTGGATCAGCAACTCCATTTGTTGTGCATCCTCTCAGTAGCCTAGATAGGCGGCGCGAATGGATTCGTTATCGCGGATTTCAGTAGCGGTCCCCGACATCAAGATGCTTCCGGTCTCGATCAGGAACGCGTGGTCGGCGAGTTCGAGGGCGAGCGCTGCGTTCTGCTCGACGATGAGCATGCCGACACCCTCCTCCTCATTGACTTTGCGCAGGATCGAGAAGAGCTCGGCGACGATCATCGGAGCGAGGCCGAAAGAGGGCTCGTCAAGCAGGATCAGCTTCGGTCGCAACATCAAGGCGCGGGCGACGGCGAGCATCTGCTGCTCGCCGCCTGACAGCGTACCGGCTTGCTGTCGACGGCGCTCCTTCAATCGTGGAAACCAGTGATAGATGCGCTCGAGATCAGTGGCGATTGAGGCTTTGTGCTTGCGTGTGATCGCGCCGCACTGGAGATTTTCCTCTGCCGTCAGGCCGGTGAAGGTGCCACGACCTTCCGGCACATGAGCAATGCCGAGCCGCGCGATGTCCTCGGTCGCGCGCCTAGCGATGTCGACGCCGTCGAAGACAATGACGCCGCTGTGCCCGATCATGCCGCATACGGCGCGCAGCGTCGTCGTTTTCCCGGCGCCATTTGTACCAAGCAGGGCTGTCACTCCACCTCGCTCGACAGTAAAGTCGATGCCCTGAAGGACGCGGAAATCGCCATAGGAGGCGCGCAACCCGGTGACGTTGAGAAGCGCCGTCAATGCGTGTTTCCTCCGAGATAGGCGGCGATGACGTCGGGGTTATTCTGAACTTCGGCGGGTGCGCCCTCAGCGATCTTGCGGCCGAAATTGAGGACCACGACCGTGTCGGAAACCGACATGACGAGGCCCATATGGTGCTCGACGAGGAGCACGGTGACACCACGATCGTCTCTGATCTGGCGAATCAAGCGCCCGAGCTCGGCGACTTCCTCATGGTTGAGCCCACCAGCTGGTTCGTCGAGGAGAAGCAGGCCGGGCTTGATCGCAAGCGCGCGGGCCAGTTCGACGCGCTTCTGCGTTCCGAAAGGAAGACCATTGACTGGCAGGTCCGCCACATCTGCGAGGTCGAGATAGTCGATCAGTTCCCCGGCAACGTGATCGATATGCTTTTCCTGTCGCCGCACCCAAGGAAGCGCCAGAGAATCGGAGAACAGGTCGCTCCCGCTCTTCGAATGGGCGCCGACGCGGATATTGTCGCGCACAGACAGCTGGCGGAAGAGTGACACGTTCTGGAATGTGCGTCCGATGCCGATCACCGGCATCCGGTGGGCTGGGCTCGACAGGATGGAGTCGCCTTCGTAGATAATGTCGCCGGAAACGGGCGTGTAGAGCCGACTTAAACAGTTGAAGAGCGTCGTCTTGCCTGCACCGTTGGGGCCGATCAAGCCAAGGATCTGGCCCCGATGCAAATCAAAGCGAATGCCGTCGAGCGCTAGAATGCCTCCAAAATGGACAGCGACGTCGCGCACGGAGAGCTGCGGCTCTAAAAAGGCGGCGCTCGCGCTCATGGCATTCCTCCTGTCCGCGATGAACCTACGCAGTGATCTTCGAATTAGAGGGATCATAGTGCGCAGCAAATTGCGCTGCTGCCCTATGGCGCTTGCCTGCTACCTCGATCTCGAATTTTGATGCGGACAGAAACGAGGCGTCTATTCCGTCGCCGTTCTCGACGTAGCCCATTGCGAGGGAAGCGCCGACACGATGTCCATAGGCGCCAGAGGTAATAGATCCGACCAAACGGCCATTAGCCCATATGGGCTCCTGATGGTAGACAAGCGGAGCATCCGGTTCGATCATTCTGAATTGCACGAGCCGGCGGCGTACGGATCCCTGTTCTTTCTGTCGCAGCAATGCCTCGCGGCCAATGAATCCTCCCGGTTTTTCCAACTTCACCGCAAAGCCGAGGCCAGCTTGGTAGGGTGTATCTTCCGGCCCGATGTCGTGGCCCCAGTGGCGATAGCCCTTTTCCATACGCATAGAGCCAAGAGCAAAGTAGCCAGCCTGCGACAAGCCGTAATCAGCGCCAGCCTTAACGACCTTGTCAAAGACATGCGCCGCGAACTCGGCCGGCACGTAGAGCTCCCACCCGAGTTCGCCCACATACGTGACGCGGCTTGCGCGTAGCTTCGCGTAGCCGATCTCGATTTCGTGGCTGGATGCGAACGGAAAGGACGCATTCGAAAGGTCGCAACCTGATAACCGCTCAAGCAATGGCCTCGCATTAGGTCCCATAAGACCGAGCATGGGCAATCCCGACGTCACATCTCGGATAAAAACATGGGCCTCATCTGGAGTGTTGCGTCGCAACCAAACTAAGTCGCGTGTCTGCGACGTCGCCGCCGTCACTACCAAGTAGGAATCTTCGGCAAGCCGAGTGACTGTAATGTCCGCCTCTATCCTGCCGCGCTCGTTTAGGCATTGCGTATAAACAAGCTTGCCAACGGGCACGTCCACATTGTTGGCGCAGATCCGGCTGAGGACTGCACAAGCATCCCGCCCGTCTACCATATACTTGACGAAGCAACTCTGATCGAACAGTGCGACGTGCCCGGCTGCGTTACGGCACTCCTGGCCGACGATATCGAACCAGTTTTGCCGGCCATATGAATATTCAATTTCCTTCGCCTTTCCGTCGGGGGAGAAGTACCCGGGCCTCTCCCATCCGGCAGCCTCCGTCATCACTGCGCCGAGTGCTTTCAACCGATCATGGAAGACGCTTTGACGAACATCGCGCGCCGTCGTGTATTGACGGTAGGGCCAATGCATATCAAAGAGCAGGCCAAGAGCCTCTTTCGTCCGATCGTAAAGATACGACTTGTTCGATTGGAACGTATGCATACGGAGAACATCGACATCGGCGAGATCGACCGGTGCGTGGCCCTCCTTGATCCAAGAGGCGAGGGCCTTTCCGATGCCGCCGGAAGACAGAATGCCTACCGAATTGAACCCGCAGGCCGTGAAGAGACCCGATACCTCGGAAGTCTCGCCAAGCAGGTATCGATTGTCAGGTGTGAAACTTTCGGGGCCGTTGAAAAACAGCTGTATGCCGGTGTTGGCAAGCACCGGAACCCGGTTGACCGCCATATTGAGAATTCGTTCAAAATGATCGAAGTCCTCAGGCAGCGAGTCAAAACAGAAGTCCGTCGGAATACCATCGCGAGCCCAGGGCTTCGCCTCCTTTTCGAAGCATCCCACGAGCAGCTTGCCGGCATCTTCCTTGTAGTAAGCCTCCTCATCGGTCACGAACAATACCGGCAGTTCGCGCGGTAAGTCTGGAATTGCGTCAGTGACGACGTAGAAGTGCTCTGCTGCATGAAGAGGCAAAGAAATGCTATGCTTCGAGGCAAACTCGCGTGACCACATGCCGCCGCAAATGACGACCTTCTTGGAGCGAATGTCACCTTCATTCGTCGAGACGCCTGCGGCACACCCGTGCTCAATTAGAATCCGGTCGGCGCGCAGGTTTTCAATGATTTTCGCACCGGCCATACGCGCGCCCTTCGCGAAGGCTTGCGTAACGTCGGCAGGATTCACTTGGCCATCTTTGGGAGCCCATATCCCTCCAACGATGCCATCCAGATTGAGGAGCGGCCAGCGCTCCTTGATCTCCGCAGGCGAGACAGCATGCATCTCAAGGCCGAAGTTGCGTCCCATCGAAGCGCCGCGCAGCAATTCCTCGAGGCGGCCAGGACTTTTGGCGAGCCGCAGAGCGCCGTTTTGCTTGAAGCCTGTTTCCTGCCCAGTCTCGGGGCCGAGACTGTGAAACAATTCGCCGGTGTATTTGGCTAGCTCCGTCATGTTTCGGGTGGCGCGCAATTGCGTCACGAGACCCGCGGCATGCCATGTCGTTCCGGATGTCAACTGCTTGCGTTCGAGTAAGACAACGTCGCTCACACCGAGCTTGGTGAGGTGATAGGCGACCGAACAGCCCGCTATGCCACCGCCGATAACTACGACTTCGGCCTCCTCGGGAAGCCTTCCTGCCATTCTTACCGTCCCACGAGATGAATTGTCGTAGATTGAAATCTACAAAAGTGAATATTGCAATAGAGAAATGACACTTTAGTGCGTTTTGTTGGCAGGAGAATCTATGCGAAAGGATAGAATCTATGCGAAAGGATCAAGTGCACGGCTTGCTTAGGCTCAGCAGAGATAAGCGGAATTGATCCCGTCCCACGCCTGCACTCGATCGATTCAAGGAGCGAACATGAGTTCGATGATCAGGACGCCGCCCAAAATGCTGCGCCCTTCCAATCTGGAGGGACTGGCAGAGCAGGCTGAGCAACCCGTCAACGTGGAAGAATTGCTCAATGTCGGCGACCGTATCGGAGGAGAAATCAAGAACCTACGCAAGGCGCGTGGCATCACGCTCGACGCACTTAGCGACGCCGCGGGCTTGTCAAAGGGATATCTCAGTCAGATCGAGCGTGGGGTCTCGAGCCCTTCGGTGAAAGCTCTTCATAGTATCAGCCGGGCGTTGGGGGTCACAATCAGCTGGTTTTTTCCGCCGAAGGCCGATGATGACAGCGATTTGCGTGACTATGTTGTAAGAGCAAGCTCACGACGGAAACTGACCTTCGTAGGTGGCATTACTGATGAGCTTCTGTCCCCCAATCTTGGCCGGCAGCTCGAGCTTCTGAGATGCACATTCCCTCCTGGCTCCGAAAGCGGCAAAGAACCCTACACGCATCAGGGTGAGGAAGCGGGATATGTGATTTCAGGTGAGCTCGACCTTTGGATCGGCGAGCGTCATGTGGTTCTACGCGAAGGCGATAGTTTTGCATTCGCAAGCGACCTTCCCCATCGTTACGCAAACACCAACAAACGAGAATGCGTGGTCGTATGGGCCATCACGCCTCCGAGCTATTGAAGACGAACGGCAGAGGCGTCACTGTTTACGCGTCCTTCAAGAGCCGATAATCGCCGGCGGCTTGAACCGACGAACGTCTCACCACACTCAAATTGCAGAGCAATCTGCACGGCGTCGCCTGGTACGAATCACCGCCGGCCGTCCTTGGTAGGCGGCGGGGGCAACCGAGCAACTACTGTTGTCGATCAATGGGTTGGATGGTCTGAACAAAAAAACAGGGCCATCGCGAAAATGGCGCCAGTCTGGGAGGAAGCGCTTTCGAGCGGCGGCCATACGCCCCATGGACCGCGTGCAGTACCTACGTCGATCTTGTCAGCCACCTGGGTCAGTTAATTCCGCGACGAAACTCGAAAGAAATCGCCGGTATCGACTCCGCCGACGACTGTCCCGACGATCGAAATCTGAAGAATTCGGTCGGTTTCACAGACAACGGGATCTCGATCAAGAATGACGAAATCTGCAAATTTGCCGGAGGCAATACTCCCGATTCTATCGTCCATCTGCAGTTGATATGCCGCGTCGATCGTGATCGCCTTCAGCGCTTCTTCCATGGACACGCGCTGCTCAGGGCCAAGGACTGCGCCCTTCATTGTGCTTCGGTTGACAGCGACATTCAGGCAAACAAGCGCATCTGGCCACGTCATTGGAGAATCGCAGTGATAGGAGACCCGCATGCCCTTTCTTGACGCCGAGCCTGACGGAGCGAAGCGAGCCGCGCGCTCTTCGCCAAGCAGATAGTCGCGGAGCGCTTCGCCCCAGTAGTGGACGTAAGGCAAGAAATAAGAGCAAACGACGTTCAGTCGAACGGCACGATCGATCTGATCCTCGCGCATGATCCCGCAGTGCTCAATGCGAAGCGGCCCGGACACCTTCTGAGCGCCGACCCTCTCGATAACCCTCTCATAGACATTGAGGACCATGTCGATGGTCCGATCGCCATGGGCGTGGACCGACATCTGCCAGCCCTCACTCACGTATTTGGCGACCAATTCGTGCAATTTCTCTTCTGAAATGTTGGAATGCCCCGTGCTATTCTCAGGCAACCCCATTCCTTTGAGTGTCATCTTGTTGTTCAGGTAGGGGCTTGTGGTCCAGACGTTGCCCAACAGGACGGAGCCGTCCGCGTGGAGCTTGGTGCCAATCATCCGGAAATCGTCGTCGCCAAAATTGCGGGCAACGGTCACCTCACCGCCCAGATGTTTCGCTTCGTATCCTACAATACGGAGCGGGTTTCGGCGCGATTTTACCAGAGCGTAGAGCATTGGGCCCGCGCCAGGCTCAATCATGATCTCTGACGTGGTGGTATATCCTGCTCGCACGAACTTCTGCACCCACTCCTCGAAGCTACGCTTTTTTCGCTCTTCGCCGCAGACCTCGTAAAAGCGGTTGCACAGTTGCCATGCCGAAGTCTCGGCAAACTTCCAAGGAAGCCCGTCTGCTGCGTCGAACACCTTTCCGCCAAGTGGCGGTTTGTAGTCAGCGCCGATTCCAAAAGCGGCGAGGGCTTTAGTGTTTATGAACACTCCGTGAAAGTTGATTGTCTGAACAACGATCGGATTGTTGGGGGCTATGTCGTCGAGAAGTTCGCGGGACGGCTCTTCCATGCCCTCATGCAGTTGCGGATCAAGTCCAAGAAACCAGATGATTTCATCAGGCTTCGCCTTCGCAACACGTCGACGCATCTTCGCAATCACCGCGGAAAACGTCGGCTCATGAACCGCTCGAATATCGACGACAGGGTCGCCCCAAGCCAGCGCACTCATCATGGGATGGCTATGGGCCTCGACGAAGCCGGGCAGCATTGCCCTTCCACCAAGATCGCTCCTGATCGTATCGGCGGCCGCGAGCCTTTCGATGTCCGCCTTAGAGCCGACCGCCAGAACCCTGCCTTCTCGAACCGCAACGGCCTCGGCGATCGGTTTCGCTGGGTCCATGGTCCGGATCGGGCCGCCAAAGAATATTCGGTCAGCTGTCTTCATTTGGACCACCCTTCTTCGATTATGGTTTCTATTCGCAAATCTTCGGACGCCTTGGACGCCGGCGCTGCGCGATTGGTAGGGCGGCACGCGCACCGGGGCACAGGTCAAGAGCCGCGTCAATCGCGCTCCTGTCGAGTTCTCCTCGCCGGGCGATCAATACGACCTGGCTTCTCTCAGGACCTTCCGCGCTCCCCAGTTCGACGGAAGATCGCTTTCCTACGAATTGAAAGATGCCCCGTGACGGGCGCTCTTGGTCCTTGATCGTCAGACTCAACAAGCCCTTGCCGCGCAGAATTTGGGACGGGAGAGCCTCGGCAAACCGTCTGAAGGCTTCAGCACGAATTGGAGCATCCCAGTAAAAGGAGGCGCTTTCGTAAACATCCGAGTGCTTACCCTGCACCGCCCCTCGAGCTCTGTGTCGGACTTGTTCCGTCGGACCAAAAAGAATTTCAGGTGAGACCTGCGCATTCACAACATCCAACAGCTTCATGCTGCGTTGAGCTGCTTGAAGCATTTGCCTGACTTCGAGCTGAACCGCCTCCGGCACTAAATCGGTCTTATTCAACAAGACCAGATCGGACATGGCCGCTTGATCGATTGCAAGCTCCGTGCTTTGGTAGTCGAGCTCGAGTATGTTGGATGTATCGATCAAACAGAATAGGCCATCTACATAGAACTGCGCTCTGATAGGATCGCTGTCGAAGACTCTCAATACGCCAGCGGGATGAGATACACCGCTGCACTCGAGCAGGACCCGTGTGAACTTGCTCGAAAGACGGCTGACCGAAACCAAACCAGACGCCAGGTCGTCTCGGATTGAACAACAAACGCAACCGTTGCTCAGCTCTATCTGATTTTCAGTCTCGACCTTGATGAGGTCTTGATCAATATTAATCGCACCAAAATCGTTGACCAGCACGGCAAGACGTTCGGATCCAGGGTTATGCAAGAGATGATTGATGAGCGTTGTCTTGCCCGCGCCGAGAAACCCGCAGACGATGGTCACTGGAAGCATCATCTCGCGCGTCCCATCCAGCGATAGACAATGCTGAGGCGCTCCTTGGCGGATGGCTTGCTGCTGGAATCCAGCCTCCGCGCGGGACGACGCAACACTCCAACGATTCCGGTTGGGAAGTAATAGACTGCCAGAATGAAAAGCAGTCCGAGCCACAACATCCAGCGATCCGGGGACAGCACCTGGCCGATTCCCGGCAATGAGCCTAATGCCGCGCTCGCGCCTTTCAGTAGATCCTGCAGATAACCTTGCGCCACTAAAAACGCGGCCGCTCCCACGATACTGCCGTAGATCGTTCCGACCCCGCCGATGATGACTATCATGAGGATATCGAGCATGATTTCGAACGAGAGCGAGGCGTCCGGGCCGGTGTAACGAAGCCACAGCGACAGCATGACACCAGCCAGGCAGGAAAACACGGCAGCAACGACGTTGGACAGCGTTCGAAAGACAAAAACCGGATAGCCGATCGCTTCCGCTCTGAATTCGTTATCGCGGATAGCGAGCAGCACACGTCCGAACGGTGAATTCACGATACGGAGCAGCGCGAGAACGAATGTCACGCTCATCGCAAAAATGAAATAGTAGCAGACGACTTTGCCGTCGATGGTAAGCCCGAAGATCTTTGTATCCAACAGGCGGAAGCTTGGCATCAAAGCAGGCGGCAACCGGAAGATAATGCCATCTTCCCCGCCAGTCAGATTGGACAACTGAGTTGCAAGTGTTTGGGCCGCCGCCGACAGTGCCAGCGTGATCATAGAGAAGAATATCGCTCGCACTCGCAGCGAGAACAAGCCGATGACAAGCGCAAGCAAGACGGATACAACGATTGCCGCGCTCGCGCCAACGGCTAGGGAGGTCCAGCTCGCCCCCAATCTGATGATGGCGATACCGACCCCGTAGGCGCCGGTCCCGAAGAACACCGTATGGGCGAAACTTACGATGCCGGTATAGCCGAGCAGCAGATCGAAGCTTGCAACAAGAACCGCGAAGATCATGATCTTAACGCAAATGCTGATCGCCTTTGCCCCGGTTAACGCGAACGGCGCTACGAGGAGCACGGCAATGATTGCGATCAGCAGTATGATCAGAAGCCGGCTTCCTGGCCGGTCTCTGGATATCAGGCGTGTCCAATCGATCGACGTAGTCACCGCGCACTCGCCGGATAGAGCCCATTCGGGCGCCAAAGGAGTATCGTCGTCATCAAAGCAATGTTTGAGAATAGTGCGACCTTGGGCTCGATGAAGCTGGCGTAGTTCGCGCAGATCCCGACCAAGATCGCGCCCAGGAGAGCGCCCCCGGTGGATCCGAGCCCGCCGATGATGATGACGATGAAGACCAGTACGTTCATTTGGCTCCCGATCTGGGGGACAAGCGTCTGCTGGTAGAGGCCCCACATTACTCCGCCGAGGCCAGCAAGCGCGCAACCTGATACAAATGTCGCGACGAAGAGGCGTCGCACGCCGTAGCCGAGAGCCTCGACCATTTCGCGGTCGTGAACCCCTGCGCGGATCAACAGCCCGGTTTTTGTGCGGGTGAACACAAGATACTGGCCGAAGAAGACGAGAGCCCCAACCAGGAATGCGAAGGCGCGATAACGTTCAATCGCGACATCGGCGATCACGAAGGCACCGCTCAGAAACGGCGGCAGCGCCACATTTACCTGCTGTACGCCCCAAATAATCTTGATGATCTCTTCACCGACGATCAGACCTCCGGTCGTCACCAGAATTTGCATCAAGTGATCGCCGTAGACCGGCTTGACCAGCAATCGTTCAAACAGAAAGCCGGACATGCCGGCACCAGCGACGGCCGCTACGACGGCCACCAGGATCACGAGCAGATTCTCGCTCAGGTATGGAGATACGACGTAGCCGCTGAGTGATGCGAAGACGGTCGCCGAGAGATAGGCTCCAACAGTGATGAAAATGCCCTGGCCGAAATTCAAAACATCCATCAAACCAAAAACAATGGTCATGCCGGACGCGACCGTAAAGATAATCATCCCCATGGCCACTCCAGCAATCGTCAGAGTGAACCAAGCAGCCGGATTACCGATCGCCAAATATGCGCAGCCCATAAGAATGGGCAGGAGCGCCAAGGGCATCAGGTCGGATCGGTTCATGGACATAGCGCGAGACCCAAATGCGTTTTAAGGAGGTCGTCACGCGCAAAGCACTCATCCGCGGGGCCCGTGTGGACGATCCTTCCGGCATCGATAATTGCCACGTCATCGCCGACGTCGCGCGCAAGCTGCAGATTCTGTTCGACCAATAATATACTGGCTCCGCTCTGCTTCAGTTTGAGCATAGCTTCAGCCATGTTGTTTACGATCGCCGGCGCCAACCCTTTGCTTGGCTCGTCAATCAGTAGCAGCTCTCGGGGTTCGACGATTGCCCGCGCCATTGCCACCATTTGTTTTTGACCACCGGACAGTTTTCCAGCCGGCCTGTTCCAAAATTGATGAACGGCCGGAAACAGTTCAAAAATCCACTCAAGGCGCTGCTGATCGATATCTGTCACGCGCGAGGCGTTTCTCGCTGCCAGGAGCATGTTTTCCTTCACACTGAGGTTAGGAAAGATGCCCATGTTCTCGGGCACATAAGCGATACCGAGCCGCGAGATCTCTGAGGTCGAGCGACCTACAATGTCAGTGCCGGCGAAGCTTATGCGGCCTTTTGAGGCCGGCCACAGGCCCATAATCGTGCGCAGCGTCGTCGTTTTGCCCGCACCATTTCTTCCAAGGAGAAGTGTGATCCGATTGCGTTGAGCGCGAAAGCCCACCCCCTGCAGGATGTGGTATAAGCCAATGTGGGTGTGAACGTTCTCAAGATTGAGCAAAAGTTCCGTCACATCGCGCCTCGTCTCGAACCGGCATTTGCGCCCAGGTAAGCTTCCTGTACGATTTTCGATTCAATCACATCGGCTGGCTTACCGTCGGCCACGAGCTCCCCATTGTGGAGGACGATGATACGATCGGCGAGATCGCGGACGACGTCCATTTTATGTTCGACAAGAAGTATCGTCTTGTGGCTCAAATCTTTCAGATCGCGAATGAGGTTCAAGACCACCGGAACTTCGTCGGCGCTCATGCCGGCCGTTGGTTCGTCAAACATGTACACTTTCGGATCCATGGCGATGAGCATGGCAACCTCCAACTTACGTTGGTCGCCGTGCGAAAGAGTGGCAACCGGCTCACCGAGTTGATTCGCCATCGAGACGGATTTGAGAATATCAGTCGCTCGCTCGATCAGATCGCTTGCATCGCTCCAAATGCTCCAGAAATTGAGACCATGGCAGTGGCGACCAGCTTGCATCGATTGCGCAACCAGGCGAATATTTTCAAAGACAGTCAGGCGCGGGAAGAGATTGGTAAGCTGAAATGCACGGCCTAGCCCTCTCTTTGCCCGTTGGGCTGCGGACAAGGCTGTTACATTTTCTGCGCTAAGCCATACTTCGCCGTGGGAAGCTGCGATTTGACCCGAGATCAGATTGAAGTAAGTCGTTTTGCCCGCACCGTTTGGACCAACAATGGCGGTAAGCGCACCGCCGTTGAAGGACGAGCTGACGGCATGTACGGCCCGATGTCCTCCAAAGGAAACGCCAAGATCGACGGTCCTAAGTATTGCCGGATTGGCACCTGCGTTAAGGGAAGCTGCGCGTTCGGACCGATTGGGGGACATGGCTGTTATGGCCTATTTGCTCTTGGCCATTGAGTTCAGCACGGAGTTCAACTCGTCACCACCAAATGCCTTGATCAGCTTGGGCACAGCCCATTCGACGCCCGGCACCGTGGTGTAAATCACGCCATAGAAATCATGGAGTGCCTGATGATTTTCCTTGCGGATGGTGAGTTGGCCGGTCGAACCCTCGAACGACATACCTTCGAAGGCAGCGACCAGCTTTTCGGAGTCCGAACCTCCTGACTTGATGACGGCATTGACGATGGCCAGGGCTGCGTCAAATGCGAACGCCGTTCCAACGTCGGGCGGAGAATTGAATCGCTTCTTGTGCTCGGCGACGAGCCATTCATTTTCGATGTTCTTGATGACTTCGTAGTAATAGGGGGTCACGCCCATCAGGTTAGGAATGCCCTTGTACGCGGCCATTCCCTGAAGCGGAGCAGCGGTCGTCGCTAGTTCGATTCCATAGCGAGCGGGATCCATCGCGTTGATCTTTGCGATCGGGCTGGTGCCGACCCAATTGACCCACAAGATCTTCTTGCCTGGGCGGTCCTTAAGCGCATCAAAGACGCGCTGCGCGACCCCAGTGAAGTCGGTGGTATTGATAGGCAGAAACTCTTCGGCCACGACGGTTGCGCCGGCTTTTGTCGCCGCCGATTTAAAGACCTGCGCGCTCTCGCGACCGAAAACATAGTCTTGAGCGAGCACTGCGACGAAAGTGTCTTTCCGGGCCAGAAGCGAGGCCGAGGCTACAGCTTCCTGCCCAACGGTTCGGCCCGTGCGAACCACATACCTGTTCCACTTGTCACCAGTGATGCTGTCGGCGCCGGCGACGTCGACGACGAGAGGCTTCTTGAGCTCCTCAGCAACGGGCATCATGGCCAGGGTGGTTGCAGATGAGGTGCTTCCGACCGCTATGTCGGCCTTATCGTCCTGAAAGGATTCTTCGATCAGCGCACGTGCCCGATCGGGCTTCAACTGGTCATCCTTTTGGATCACCACGATTGGTCGGCCATTCACCTTCATTGTGCCCTGCGTGGCATACTCTAGGCCGAGCTGCAGACCAATCTGGGCTTGCTTTGCGTAAACCTCGAAAGCGCCTGTGGTGCTCGTGATCAAAGCGATCTTGAAATCTTCGGCGAAGGCTGCCGACGAAACGCAACAAATCGCGGTCAAGAGGAATACGGATGATCGCGCAGTGCGCACACAACGTTTCGTGATGCCAGTCATCAAAAATCCTCCCCATTCTTGTCTACGGAGAGCTAAATCTCCCATCATAATTTTGTCAATATGAAATTTTGTCATGAATTTTCACGGACCGCCTGTTTTGTGCCAGGAGAACGCGTCCGTTTCGCAGGAGAAAGCCGCCCCGGCAACCAGACGGTCTTAGACCAACTGTTCGGATCTAAGAGCTCTGCGAGATCGCTGTCCGTCCTTTGGACTTCCAAGGTAAGCGGCAATTACATTCGGATCAGTAGCAATCTGATCGGGACTTCCGTCTGCAATAACCGATCCGTAGTTCATGACGGTTATCCGTTCACACAACCCCATGACGAATTTCATATCGTGCTCTACCAAGACAATCGTCAATCCCTGCCGGACCTGATTGCGCAAGAGGTCGCCAACGGTAGCCGTTTCGACGGGGTTTAAGCCCGACGTGACTTCGTCAAGGAGCAGAAGGCTGGGCTCGGTCGCCAACGCACGAGCGATCTCGACGAGACGGCGGTCACCGTAGGACAAGTCCGCTACCGGCGCGTCCTCTTTCGCCAGGAGACCGACGATCTCCAGAAATTCTCTCGCCGCAGAAACGGTTTTCGCTTCTTCCCTCCGCTTTCTGCCGATCGAGAACATGCTTCCCCATAGACCGACCGAGTTGTGGAGATGCCGCCCTGTTGCGACGACATCTAACACGGTCATTTCGTCAAAGAGTTTTGGGGTCTGAAAAGTGCGGCAGACACCGGAAGCCACCCGAGCCTCGGGGGCCATATGTGTGATCGCTTCGCCTCTGAAGCAAATCTCGCCGGTGCTTACGGTGGTGAGGCCCGATATCAGATCGAAAGCAGTGCTTTTTCCAGCCCCGTTGGGTCCAATGAGGCCATGTATGCTTGCCTCCTTCACGTCCATCGATAGTTTATTGACAGCCACAAGGCCGCCGAAGCGCCGCGTCACCTCGCGCAACGTCAGGATGACTTCAGAAGATCTCATCTTGCATGAATCCTCTTGCTGCGGCTCAAGGCAGCACCGGCACCCGCTATGCCCTTAGGCAGCAAGATCATCGAAGCAACAAGCAGAACTCCGAACGCAAGCATCTTATACTGCGCGAAGTCCCGTAAATATTCTGGAGCAACGATCAGGACGGCCGCTCCGATGATCGCGCCAGGAAGCGATCCTAGTCCGCCCACGGTTATCATGATCAGACATGTGAGCGACTCGTACCAGGTGAAACTTTCGGGGCTTAGAAAGCGCATGAGATGTGGCAGATATGCGCCCGCTATCCCGGCGATCGCGCAACCGAGTGTGATCACGATCATTCGATAGCGTGCCACGGGAATACCGACGCTTCGAGCCGCCGCTTCGTTCTGGCCGATCGCGCGGAAGGCACGACCGATTTTTCCGTGGCTAAGGCGAACGAGCAACCCATAAATGAGTGTGAGCGTTAGCGCTTCACATACGAACAGGCCTGTGCGCGTTTCGACCTGGAAACCAATCATGCTGATCACAGGAATTCCACGGACTCCGGCGCTACCGCCTGTCAGAGCAGTCCAATTGGAAAGAATCTGATGGACGACGATGCCAAACCCGAACGTCGCAATCTTGAAATAAACACCCGAAAGCCTAATCAACTGCGCCATCAGCAATCCGGCGGCAGCTGCCGTTAGCCCAGCAGCGGCGAGTGTCACGAGAAACGGCAGACCAAGAGTTTTTTGGAGAAGAACGGACGTGTAAGCTCCGATTCCCATGAAAGCCGCGTGCCCGAGGGACAGTTGCCCTGCGAGCCCGACCATAGTCTGTAAGCCGAGCGCAGAAATCGCGTAAATCGCAACGGCCAAGCCGAGGTAGAGATAGAAGCCACCGAGGCTCAAGGGCACAGACCAAAGAATGCTCACGATAACCGCAAAGACAATCCAGTCATTTCGATTCTGGCTTGTCGCGCTCGCGAAATCATTTTGCTGAGATAGCGACTCCTTTGCCGTTCTTAACGAGACAGCCTCTTGCACGTGCCTAGCCCCTTTTTCCCATTAGTCCGGTCGGTTTTACGAGCAGGATGCCGATCATGAGGAGGAAGGCTAAGCTGTCCTGGTACTCAGATGAAACGAGTTGACCTCCCAGCGTTTCACCAATGCCAATCACAAGGCCACCGATCACGGATCCCGGGATGCTGCCCAATGAGCCCAACACAGCCGCGGCGAACGCTTTAATTCCGAGCATTCCCATGTCGGCAGACACGAAGGTAATTGGCGCATAGAGAACGCCGGCCGCAGCACCGATACCCGAGGCCAACGCAAAGGAAGCCGCGGATGCAAATCTGCGATTCACTCCCATGATAGACGCAGTTTGAGCATCGTCAGCTGCCGCACGGAGGGCCAAACCGAGCCATGTCCGAGTGAAGAGGAGGTGAAGCCCAACGATCAACACCACCATCGTCAATCCGATGAGGGGATAGACTGCTGGTACAGGATACTGCCCGACCCTGATCGTCTCGTGCGTAAGAGGGATAGGATAGACCCGCGGATTTGCTCCCCAGATGAGCCTGGCACCATTGCTGAGAACGATGCCAATTCCCAGCGTGAGGAGCACGAGGTAAGTCTGGCTCGCTCCACGCTGAATGGCGGGCCAGAGTGCGCTTTGCGCGATGACGTACCCTAAGGAGGCCGTGAGCGCGGCCGCAAATGGGACAACAAGCCAAAACGGAAGAGCAGGAGCACTGATGATGATCGAATAACCGACGAAAGCCCCAACCATCATCAAGTCGCCTTGGGCAAAATTCACCAAGCCCATGGCGCGGTAGACCATGCTGAATCCGACGGCCACGAGGCTGTAGATGCAACCGACTGCCAGTCCGCTTAACAGCTGAAGCGAGAGATTCATGGTGGAACGCGCCTCGAACGGCTTTACTTGAGCAATGTATCGAGCTTGACCTTGCCGTCGACGAGTTCGGCCATGGGCAAAGGCCGTTGAGCGTCACCGTTTGACAGTATTGTGATCGGGCCTGTTGCGCCCTGAAATGCCTTGGTGTTGAAGATTTCGTCGCGGATTGTCTGCTTGGAAATCCCGCCCTTTGCGGCCGCCCGCTTCATTGCGTCGGCAAGGACATACATCGCATCATAGCCCATGCCTTCATATTGAGTTGGCGTTCTATGATAGCGTTCATTCCATTTTTGAACGAATTTCTTCCCGGCGTCCGTTTCGATGGAGCCGGCCAGATAATAGAGCAGGCCATAAGTCCCCTCGGCCGAAGGCCCGGCTATTTCACGATATTGGTCTATGCCAATCGCGCTTCCAACATAGAAGGGAAACTTGATCTGCATTTCTGCCATTTGTTTCGCCATTAGACCAGCTTCGGTGTAGTACCCCCAGAGCACGATATAGTCGGGCTTTGCCGATGCCACGGTCGCCAACGTTGGCCTAAACTCGCGGGACGTGGGTTCGTAAGCAATCTTTCCCTTGAGCTCGAGTCCGATTTCCTTGGCTCTCTTCTCGAATGCGTCAGCCAGCGGGATTCCGAAGTTATCGTTTCGGACGAGGAGATACGCGCTCTTTGCTCCCTTATCTTTTTTGAGCCACTCTGCAGTGCGCTCGGCCCAAGTGGTTGACGATTGCGCTATTCGCGCGAACCAGGGATTGTTCGCCAGCGTCAGGGCACTGTCCACGGCAAGTGGAGAGAGTTGTGGCACTTTCGCCTCTTTGGTGACCTCAATCGCCGCGGCTGTGCCGGCACTCGTGGAGCCGCCGACCACCGCCACCACGTCGTCAATGTCGATCATGCGCTGAACGGCCTGCGCGGCCACGCCAGGGCTTGCGGTGTCATCGGCCGGTATGAGCTTGATTTTGTCCGAACCCAAATATCCGGCATTGATTTCTTCAAGTGCTAATTGCGCACCAGCAAGACTTTCGGACCCGTAGGCCGCCGCCGGGCCGGACAATGGTCCGAAGAAGCCGACCGGAAAGTCCTTGGCCATGGCCGAAGACGCGAATGAGAGAAGAAGAGTTGCGAATATCCCAATACGAGCGAGTACCATCTTCCAATCCTCCATATGCAACACGTTAGACGCCAAGATAGCTTCGTTGAATCTCTGGATCGTTCTCAAGCGAGGCAGCGAGCCCCGATCGGACGATTGAGCCGCGCTCCAGAACGTATGCACGATCGGCCACATCAAGCGCCGCTGCTGCATTCTGCTCCACAAGAAGGATGGTCATGCCCTCCTTGGCGAACCGGTTGATCGTATCGAAGATCAATTCGATCAGCAAAGGCGCAAGCCCCATGGACGGTTCGTCCAATAGAAGGAGCCTAGGCTGTGCCATCATGGCCCGCGCCATGGCGACCATTTGCTGCTCGCCGCCAGACAGCGTTCCGGCAAGTTGATCACGACGTTCCGCCAACCGAGGGAAGAGATCGTAGACGCGTTCGAAGTGCCAAGAGGGCCCGAAACCAGTTCGACGAGAATAGGCGCCCATCGCGAGATTTTCCGCGACGGTCAGATTGGAGAAAACTCGCCGGCCTTCCGGCACAACAGCTATGCCGGCAGCAACGATACCGCTCGGCTTCAGACCGAGAAGAGACTTACCATCGAACGTCACCTGCCCGGCGTTGACAGGGAGCAAGCCGCAGAGTGCATTGATCAGCGTTGTCTTTCCGGCGCCGTTGCGGCCTAAAAGGCAAACCACTTCGCCCGCGCTAACATGAAGCGAAACGCCGTGAAGAACATCGACCCCAGCGACGTAGGAAACTTGAATTCCGGACACGGCCAGGAGTTTTGGTTCGTCGATCGTTATGCTTGCGGGCGTTAAGTGGGAAGCGTTCATTAGCAGGGCCCCCATCCGCTAGCTGGGATAATTGGTCACGAGTTACCGATAGGCGAAGAGACGCCGTGTCGGCGACAGGCGGCGTGGATTGTATTTCTGAGAAGACAAGCGATCGTCATGGGGCCTACCCCGCCCGGGACCGGGGTAAGCGCGCCGGCCACGGCACGCGCGCCTGCAAAGTCCACGTCGCCGACCAATTTCTGACGCCCCTCATGCTCGGCTCGATTGATCCCAACGTCGATCACAATTGCACCGGGCTTGATCCAGTCACCACGAATGAGCTCGGGCTGGCCGACAGCAGCTACAAGAATATCCGCGCGGCGACACAGCGAAGGAAGATCCTCGGTCCTGGAGTGCGCGACTGTGACTGTGCAATTTTCTCGAAGTAGAAGTTGTGCGAGCGGTTTACCGACGATGTTGGAACGTCCAACGATGACGGCATTCAGTCCAGCGAGCTGACTCCGAACTCCCTTAATCAGCAGCATACAGCCAAGCGGAGTACAGGGGACTAGCGCCCCCCCGCCGAGCGAGAGCTTGCCTACATTCATCGGATGAAAACCGTCTACGTCCTTCGCCGGATCGATGGCCGCGGTCACTTTTTGCGCATCGATATGGGAAGGTAGCGGCAACTGGACGAGGATGCCGTCCACATCGTGAGCGGAATTCAGCCGATCGATCAACGACAACAGATCTGTTTCGCTCGTCGTGCTTGGCAGTTCGTGATGAAACGAACGCAAACCAGCTTCAACAGAACGGCGAATCTTGTTGCGGACATACACCGAACTCGCCGGATCGTTGCCAACAAGGACTACGGCCAATCCGGGTGTAAGCCCCCTCTCCACAAGGTTCTCAACTGCACTTCGCAGCTCAGAATGGAGCCCTGCCGCAACCGCGGCACCATCGATGAGAGTGGCCTCACTTGTGTGACTGCCCTTCGTGTCCTGGACGTTCATCGAAAGATCACCGTGCGATCGCCATTCATGAGTATTCTATTTTCGGCATGCAGCTTGACGGCCCGCGCCAGGACAGCGGCCTCGACATCTCTTCCGATCGCCGAAAGATCGTCTGGCGTCAGGGAGTGATCCACACGGAGCACATCTTGTTCAATGATTGGACCTTCATCCAAATCTGCCGTGACGTAGTGGGCTGTTGCCCCAATCAATTTGACCCCTCGTGAGTGAGCCTGATGATAGGGCCGGGCTCCTTTGAAACTCGGCAGGAAGGAATGGTGTATATTTATGATCCTGCCGGACATCTTTTGACAAACATTGTCCGACAAGACTTGCATGTACCGCGCCAAGACAATGAGATCGATCCGCTCCTGCTCAACCAATTCGAAAAGCTTTGCCTCCTGCGCGGGCTTCGTATCAGTGGTGATAGGCATATGATGAAAAGGAAGGTCATAGGAAGCAGCGAGCCGGTAGAAGTCCCGGTGATTGGAGACGATCAACGGGATTTCGACGGAAAGGGTGCCGGTTGCGTACCGGAACAGCAGGTCGTTCAGACAATGCCCCGCCTTCGACACCATGATCAGGAGACGAGGCTTCGACTTGCAGTCATGAAATTCCCAGGTCATGCCGAATGAAGTGCTGACTTCCGAGAATTCCGCCTGCAGGTCCGTCAGCAGGACGCCAGGCGCATCAAACGACACGCGCATGAAAAGCCTTCCAACGCTGCGGTCCGAGAATTGAGCACTGTCACGGATATTGCACCCGTGCGTGGCGAGAAAGCCTGATACGGCGTGCACAATCCCAATTCGGTCCGGACAGGAAAATGTCAGAATGAAATCGGGACGCAGGGAGCGATCTTTGGAAGACGTGTCGACAACTGACGTTTGCGTTTCGGCATGAATAGGTCGAGGCTCGAATACGACGCTTGTTTCGGTCATGACAATTGTACTCTTCTACGAGGCCGCGGCTGAGACGAGAGCATCCGCCCCGACATCCTTTACGCGACTGTTGTTGGGATCATAAAATGGACGCAGTGAAGCGCGTGCGGGTATGCGCACGCCGGCGACCTCGACTTCGAAGTTTCCGGTCTGGAGAAAGGTTGCATCGATCATGCGGTTTGAGTCATCGATGAATCCCAATCCCAAGCAGGTGCCGACTGTATGTCCGAACATGCCGGACGTGATACGGCCAACGAGCCGGCCGTCGTGCCATATCGGCTCGTTGTGGTAGATCAACACGTTCGGATCGTTCAGCGCGAGGTGGATCATTTTTCGCCGCGGCCCTGCGTCCCTCTGGCGTAGCAGTGCATCTCGTCCGATGAAGCCTTGCGGCTTCGACCACGCCACCGCAAAGCCGAGACCTGATTCCAATGGGGTGTCCTCGTCCGTGACGTCGTGCCCCCAATGACGGTATCCCTTCTCCATTCGCAGAGAATTCATGGCATGATAGCCAGCCAGACGCATATCTGATGCCGCGCCTTCTTCGACGAGGCAATCATAGACCCCCTGCACGAACTCTGTAGGGATGTACAATTCCCATCCGAGTTCGCCGACATAGGTAATGCGGCTTGCCCTGACTTTGGCGTAGCCGAGGTCAATGACTTGGGAGGTTGCGAAGGGAAATGCTGAGTTGGAGAGGTCCGCATTCGTAAGCTTGCTCAGGAGCTCCCTGGATTTCGGACCCATGACGCCCAGCACGGCGTAGGCGGAGCTTACGTCGATCGCGATTGCTCGAGATCCTTCGGGAATGTGACGGCTCAACCAGGCAAAGTCCCTGACTTGCGTCGCCGCCGCCGTTACGATGAGGAATCGCTTCAAACCTTCGCGCGTGACGGTAAGATCCGCTTCAATACCGCCTCGTTCATTGAGCCATTGCGTATAGACGATACGGCCGACCGGCACCGAAACGTTATTCGAACATATCCTGTTCAGGATGGATTCTGCATCATCCCCTTCAAGGATGAATTTCGCGAAGGACGATTGATCGAACAATCCCACACTTTCCCGTACTGCCCGATGTTCTGCGGCTGAGAGTTCGAACCAATTCTGACGACCGTAACTATATTCGTATTTTGCCTCTCGTCCCTTCGGCGCGAACCAGTTCGGCCGTTCCCAGCCCGCGACCTCTCCAAAACAAGCTCCTTGCGCAAGCAAGCGATCGTGGAGAGCCGAGCGGCGAACTCCTCTTGCCGTATCGGGCTGTCGGAAGGGCCAATGCATGGCGTACAAGAGACCGAGAGCTTCGACAGTGCGGTCCTTTAAGTATCGTCGATTGGACTGGAACGGCATGACGCGCCGCACATCAACGTCCCAAAGGTCCATCGGCGGATGACCGTCGACAATCCAGTCGGCCAGGACTTTACCTGCTCCACCCGCCGACCGAATACCGATCGAGTTGA
The DNA here is from genome assembly GCF_032917945.1 of Bradyrhizobium sp. sBnM-33. NCBI lineage: Bacteria > Pseudomonadati > Pseudomonadota > Alphaproteobacteria > Hyphomicrobiales > Nitrobacteraceae > Bradyrhizobium > Bradyrhizobium sp. sBnM-33. Next base: position 2,259,893 of record NZ_CP136624.1, on the reverse strand, counting down.
AGCCGGCCGCCACGAATAGATTCCGCACTTCCGGCGTCTCGCCCAGCATGTAGCGGTCGTCGGGCGTGAAGCTTTCGGGACCGTTGAAAAACAACTGGATCCCGGTTTTTGACAGTATTGGCACACGACGAATTGCCCCTTCGAGCAGTGGCTCAATATGCTCAAGGTCATCTGGCAGAGTGTCGAACTCAAAGCTCTCGGGGATTCCTTGCATACCCCACGGCTTTGCGATCGGCTCGAACCAACCGACCAGCAGCTTGCCGGCATCTTCCTTGAAGTAAGTACAGGCATCGCCGTCACGCAGTACGGGAAGATGCTTTCTGATTTCAGGCACCGGCTCAGTCACGATGTAGAAGTGCTCGGCCGCGTGAAGAGGGACAGTCGTGCCGGCTTTTGCGCCAAGCTCCCTCGCCCACATGCCAGCACAATTGACGACGAATTCAGCTGTTATATCAGCGTCCTTTGTTCGCACGCCCGTGGCACGGCCATTTTCGATGAGAATGTCGGTAACCGCGATATTTTCAAATATCTTCGCCCCACGACCCCTCGCTCCCCTTGCTAGAGCTTGCGTCGTATCCACCGGGTTTGTCTGCCCGTCTTTCGGAAGGTGCACCGCGCCAACGAGGTCCTCGGTCGCCATCAAAGGCCAAAGATCACCTGCCTCCTTTGCAGACATGACGTTGACTTCCAACCCGAAACATCGGGCCATCGAGGCTCCACGCCGGAGCTCTTCAAAACGCTCATGGTTGTTCGCGATTGCGAGCGATCCAATCTGTCGGTATCCGGTATTTTGACCCGTTTCGCGCTCGAGCTCAGAGTAAAGCTCTGTCGTGTATTGAGCTAATCGTGTGAGATTGTGAGTTGCACCAAGCTGCCCAACGAGACCCGCAGCGTGCCAAGTGGTGCCGGACGTAAGCTGCTTTCGTTCGAGCAAAACAACGTCCCTCCAACCGCGAAGGGTCAGATGGTAGGCCAGACTGCAGCCCATGATTCCGCCGCCAATGATGACGACTTGAGCCGACTTGGGAAGTTCCGTCACACCCGATCTCCGATCCAACGGTGAAATTCTGGCAGATTTTTTCACCTGTGTGAACGCATTTTTTCACAACGGGGGTGTTTTTTTTCAAAATTGTGCCAGCTATAAAGAATCGAGCGCTCTGGGCAACCGAGCGCGCCTAGGTTTGCGAGACGTTGGCTTCTGATGTGGTCCCGGTGCACTCCGTCGATCATCGAGAGGACTTTCGTGCTAGCGTTATTTTGAAGGTCGAAGGAGTCGATGGGTATTAGGTCGATACGCGCGGCTGACGAATGGGCCGCCACAGAGTCGGGATCCAGCATGGACCCTGAAGCCGCCGTGGGCGGGCAGATCCGTGAATTGCGCAAAATCAAGAAGTTGACCTTGACCCAGCTTGCCCAGGCAGCAGGAATCTCGATCGGCTATTTGAGTCAAATTGAGCGAAATCAATCCAAGCTGCCTATCGGAGTTTTGAAGAAGCTCAGCGACGTTCTCGGCGTCCATATGAATTGGTTCTTCAATGGCAACTTGCAGGCTGCCTCCGATGAAAGGGACGTCATCGTTCGTAAAGCGCATCGCCGACGCCTGACATTTACCGGGCTAGGCATCGCTGAAGAGCTTCTGTCTCCCAATCTCGCCGGTCCTCTCGAACTCCTTCTGAGCACAATCGAACCAGGCGCTGATAGCGGCGAGTACAGCCATGATGGCAATGAAGCGGGCATTCTGATTGCAGGTCGATTGGACTTATGGGTTGACGGAAAGTGCTTTCAGCTTGAGGAGGGTGATAGCTTTTCGTTCAGCAGCACCTCGCAACACCGCTGCGCAAATCCAGGAAAGGTGCCCGCAAAGGTGGTTTGGGTGATTACTCCGCCGCATTACTAGTGAGTATCTTTCACTCGATTGGGCAGCGAAATCGGTCAATCCATCTCGAGGTCGATCCTCGCGGCCTTGACTGAAGTCGTGATGAAGCGGCGTACCTCCTGAACACGACGGGTCTCGTGCGTGTCGGAATGCGAAGTCAGCCAGTAGCTTCGCACGAATCGCACTTTGGGGAGCAGGCGCTGTAGTTCGGGATAATTTCGGGCCGCGTAATCATGCAAAATGCCGATTCCGTGGCCGCTTCGCACGGCCTCTATCTGGGCAACGACGCTGCCGCATTCGTAGCGACGCGACATCAGGCGGCCAAGAGCCGAGGCATAGTCCAGCGCCCGGCTGTATACGAAGTCCTCCACGTGCGTGACGAACAGTCGCCCGCCAGATCAGATTGACTTTTGACTTCGCCTTCACGCGACAAATAGCTCTGCGCCGCATAGACGCTCAACGTATAGTCAGTCAATTTTGAAATGATTAGCCGTCCTTGCTTTGGCTCGTCCAGAGTGATTGCAATATCCGCCTCGCGCCGCGACAATGAAAACGTGCGGGGAAGCGGAACGAGCTGAATGACAAGACCAGGGTGTCTGGCAGCTAGCGCTCCGAGCCGGCTAGCCAAAAAATAGTTGCCCAGTCCGTCCGGCGCCCCGACGCGCACGGTGCCAGTAATCGCTTCGGTAGCACCGCCGATGCTTGCGCCGACTTTGAGAAGCTCACTCTCGGCGCGTTCTGCAGCGGCAACCAGGGCCTCACCTGCCAGTGTGAGCGTGCAACCTGAGACGTGGCGCTCGAGCAGCTTGGCGTTGAGACCTTTCTCCAACGCGGTAAGTTGACGGGCGACCGTCGCATGGTTGAGCCGCAACCGCTTTGACGCCTTCAGGATCTGCCCAGCACGCACGACTTCCAGGAATATCCGAACCCGTTCCCAATCCATTGACTACACTTTCTGCACAACGGAGCCGCGAACACGGCGATTGATGTGCAGATTCATGCGCTTCATATCGATCGGGATCAAGCATCCGACAGAGGAGCGCAACGATGTCCGCGACCATTCCGAACTTCATCAACGGCCAAGTATTCCAGGGTCGAGGCAGCAGGACCTCGCCCGTTTTCAACCCCGCGAGCGGCGAACAGTCCGGAACGCTGGGCTTAGCTTCGGCAGAAGACGTAAGCGCTGCAGTGGTTGCGGCAAGAGAGGCCTTTCCGGCGTGGGCTAGCACGCCTCCGCTTCGGCGCGCGCGCATTCTCAACCGCTTCTTGCGAATCCTTGAGGACCGGATCGATGAACTCGCCCAAGTGATCACTGCCGAACATGGCAAGGTTCTGTCAGACGCGAAAGGAGAGATTCAGCGGGGAATGGAAGTGGTGGAGTTTGCGACCGGCGCGCCCGAACTCCTCAAAGGTGAAATCACCGAAAATGTCGGCACCCGCGTCGATTCCCATTCGCTGCGGCAACCGCTCGGGGTCGTCGCCGGCATCACCCCATTCAATTTTCCTGCAATGGTTCCGATGTGGATGTTTCCCGTCGCGCTCGCCTGCGGAAACACCTTCGTTCTCAAGCCCTCCGAGCGCGTGCCATCGGCCTCGCTTATCCTAGCCAGGTGGCTCAAAGAGGCAGGTCTCCCCCCGGAGTGTTCAACGTCGTCCAAGGCGATAAGGAGGCGGTTAATGCACTTCTCACACACGCTGACGTCTCGGCTGTGAGTTTTGTCGGTTCGACGCCAATCGCACGCTATATCTACGAGACCGCAACGCGTCACGGCAAACGCTGCCAGGCACTCGGTGGCGCCAAGAACCACATGATCATAATGCCCGACGCCAATATGGACCTGGCAGTTGATGCACTGATGGGGGCAGCTTACGGTTCGGCGGGCGAGCGCTGCATGGCTATTTCGGTTGCTGTCCCTATTGGCGATGCCACCGCGCAAGAACTCATCCAAAAACTGGCACCGAAGGTTCGCGCATTGACCATTGGCCCCGGCACCGATCCCAGCGCAGAAATGGGGCCGCTCGTGACGAAACAACACCTTGACAAGGTTCGCGCTTACGTCAACGCCGGCGTTGCCGAGGGTGCAGAACTCGTTGTTGATGGGCGCGATTTTAAGCGACAAGGGTACGAGAACGGTTACTTTATTGGGGGGACCCTCTTCGACCGAGTGACAACGGAAATGCAAGTCTATCGAGAGGAGATCTTCGGCCCTGTGCTCGCGGTGGCCCGCGCTGGCTCCTATGACGAGGCGGCCGACATGATAAACAAGCACGAGTTCGGCAACGGCACCGCAATATTCACCAGAGACGGCGATGCGGCACGAGAATTCGCTCACCAGATTCAGGTCGGAATGGTGGGCATAAACGTTCCCATTCCCGTTCCGATGGCATTTCATTCGTTCGGAGGGTGGAAGGCTTCTCTTTTCGGAGATCACCACATGCACGGCCCCGAAGGAGTGCGATTCTACACCAGACTGAAAACAATCACGACGCGATGGCCAACGGGCATCCGGAGCGGCGCAGAATTCGTGATGCCGACGATGATCTGATCCATAGGATCGCCGGTTTGATCCTGCCGGCGACTCCCACTTATCCAGTCCAGACAGCCATAGCACGTAGCCCCGAGTTGCAGGGTGAACGCGTTCCACCGAAGTGTTTCAGTCGCTGTCCGACTTCGAGAAGTAAGCAAATCCTTCAGCCGCAGTTCCTCCTGCAGGGCCGTCCGGGTATTGCTAGCCATTCGGATTGCGTTCCGCGCAAACGCTGCCGTGCTCACGCACAGCGCGGGAGCGCAGCTCGTCCTTGATTCCCCTCGGCACGAGTTTGAGTTCAGTGGGACTTTCCCTCAATGTCGAGGGCGGGCGTGTCCCCAACACACGGACTCAGTTTCTTTCGGTTCGACCAGAGATTCTAAGGCAGCTGAAATCGTGAATTTATTACCAAAAAAAGGGCCACTCCTTCCGGAGTGGCCCGCCAAGTCAGGGAGGAAACGTCCCCAGTGGGACCTCTGTGATCAGGCCGCCGCCTGTTCGATCGGTGCAAACGGGAGGCCGAGGCTCTCAGCAACAGCCCTATAGGTGAGCCGGCCCCGATGGACATTGAGACCTGCGCGCAGATGCGGATCGTCGAGCGCTGCTGCGAGCCCCCTATTGGCAAGGGCCAAACCAAACGGCAGTGTCGCATTGTTCAGCGCATGGCTCGAAGTCAGTGGGACGGCTCCCGGCATATTGGCGACACAGTAGTGAATCACCCCGTCCACCTCATACGTTGGATCAGCGTGCGTGGTCGGACGTGATGTCTCGAAACAGCCGCCTTGATCAATCGCAACGTCGACAATCACCGAGCCCTTACGCATTGAACTCAACATGCTACGGGTGACGAGTTTTGGCGCGCTCGCACCCGGCACAAGTACGGCGCCGATGACAACGTCCGCTGCAAAGACCTCCTCCTCGACGGCTTCGATCGTCGAGAACCTGGTTCGAACACGGCCTTCGAATAGTTCATCCAATTCGCGAAGCCTAGGAATAGAGCGGTCGAGGATTGTAATCTCGGCACCTAAGCCCGCCGCCATCCGGGCCGCATGGGTACCAACAACGCCACCTCCGACCACCACTATCCTAGCCGGCTGGACACCGGGAACACCACCGATCAGCAGCCCTCGCCCCCCAGCGTATCGCTTTAGGGCAGCACCGGCCGCTTCGATCGCAAGCCTGCCGGCGACCTCGCTCATCGGAGCTAGCAATGGAAGACCGCCACGCGCGTCAGACACGGTTTCATAGGCAACAGCGGTGCAGCCAGATTTCATAAGGCCTTTGGCTTGCTCTGGATCAGGCGCAAGATGAAGATAGGTGAAGAGGATCTGGTTTTCTCGTAGGAGGGCCCACTCGGACGGCTGGGGCTCCTTTATCTTCACGATCATCTCGCTCGATGCAAACACCTCGTGAGCTGAGCCCACAATGGCCGCGCCAGCTTTGCGGTAGTCCTGATCTGCCGCGCCGATGCCGACGCCGGCATCGGTTTCGATCACCACAGTGTGGCCAGCGGCTACATATTCACGAACTGCTCCAGGGGTGAGGCCGACGCGATACTCATGCGACTTGATTTCCTTTGGAACACCGACTTTCATCTCCACCCTCCGATCTGGAAGATCTCCTTTTAGCCGGAAGAGCAGTTTGATTTTCTGCAAACTTGCGAAGCTGGAACGAAAAGGTGCAGAACTTTAACCGTTTTTGGCACTACCACGCAGGATTCCAAACAAATGGATGCCGACAGAATCGACCTAACAATTCTCGCTGAGCTCAGCACGAACGCGCGGATCAGTCAGACTGAACTATCCAATCGAATGGGTTTGTCTAGCACTGCAATCGCGCGACGTCAGCGTACGCTAGAAGATGAAGGCTACATCACCGGATATCAGGCGACGCTTGACCTCACTCGGTTCGGCCTCAACACAACGGTGCTGGTGAGAGTCACGCTGGACAGCCAAAGTGACGATGCATTGAAACTATTCGAAACTGGTATCGTCAAATGCCCATCGGTCGTCCGTTGCTTCCTAATGTCTGGAAGCGACGACTATCTTCTCATAGTGCTGGCTCGTGATATTGAAGATTTCGAACGAATCCACCGTACTGAACTCTCTTGCCTCCCACGAGTTTCACGCATTCAGTCGAACTTTGCCATACGTGAAATAGTCAGTCGCGCAGTTCCTCCGGCTATCTTCGGAAACCCGGTGCGCTACGCAGGCAGATAACCTGTCCTGACAACCAGTTTGACGTAAACAATAAGACCAGCAATTATTCCGTGCGACTTGCCAGCGACCGCGTTTCGAGCATCATCAAGGAATGCAGCTTGAGCAATAGTCCTGCACCACACTTTCCGAATCGATTTACTATTACGGTACCTGGTCATGTCCGGCGCGCTGGTCGTCAGCAAAAGCCTGATCATCGAAAGAGCCCGGGAGCAACCAATTCTGATGTCCGCGGCGACTCGGAGGTGCTGCAGAAAGCCAATCGAATGACAGATTCAACGGAACACTTGGACACATGCAACAACTCGCCATTGGTTTCGACGTGCCGTTGGAATTTCGAGATCTACGCTGGGCGATCGTCGTTTCCAGCATCGGAGCCTTCGTCAGGCGGCAGAGACGCTCAGAATCAAGCAGTCGACCCTGACTCGACTGTTTGCGCGAAGGCCAGGAACTCCACCATACCGCCCGGCGATTCGTGGAAGAGACAGAAGCAGTTGGGAGTTGTGTTAAAAGTCGATCACGCGGTGAAAGCGGTCGATTGGCGATCGGCGTCCAAGCCTCATTTTCAGCCGGAAATTTTAGGCAATCCGCCTCGACCACCGGCACCGTTTCCGCGATGTTGATGCCCGTATTGTCGACGGATCGAGCGACTATCTGATCTCCGACCTTGTCAGTTCCGCGATCGACGTCGCCTGCCCACGTGAGCTTCTATGTCTGCGCCTAGACTAGTTTCTGTCGCGAAAGACATTTCGCCCTTTAAAATAGGGGTTATTTCGCGATTTTCGAGCACGTTTTTCTTGCGGCGTACATGTGCATGGTATCACATTCTTCATATGAAGCATGTTGATTCGGAATCGCCTTCGGATGTCGCGCGCTGGCTGCGAAGCGAATCGACGAATCTCTGGCCTGCGCTTCTGGGTTCGCTGAGCCTGCGTCGTAGCCGGTGCATCCGCAAGAATTGCCCTGCGTGCCAGTCTGGCGAACAGCATCAAAGTTATGTGCTCTACGGTCGCGCGAACGGCCGTCGCGTTGCCGTCTACGTGCCGGAAGAGCTTGTGCCGGAGGTTCAGCGCAACCTGGACAACGGGCGCGCTCTGCAGGATCTGCTGCACCAGGCGGCACCGCGATACATCAAAGCGCTGAAGCGACAGCGCGCCGAAGCATCCAAAAGCAAGAAGAGCCGAGCGGTGTGAGAGCGACAGCGCGACAGATCAGCTTTGCCGATTGGGAGCTGATGCGGCAACGTGATCAGGGCATTTGCCTGGAGCCGCTGCTGGAGGCGATATCCGGCTTTCTCGACGACCAGCGGGACGTCATCGAGCGTGTCCGGCGGGATCTGGTGCGTGGCCTGAAGCAGCCAGATAGCGGTCGTCACGGATTGACGGCGACACAGGTTCTGCGCTCGCTGGTTCTGATGCGGCTCAAGAACTGGGACTATCGCGAGTTGCGTGAACGCATCGCAGATGGATTGACGCTTCGTCAGTTCACCGACTTCTACTGCGCGCCGGTGCCGAAGCACGACGCCTTCCAGCGTGGCTTCATCCGTCTGACCCCACAAACGCTGAAAGCGGTCAACGATTTGGTGGTTCGGGCAGCTGACCTGATTGCTTTGCAAAGCGGTCCGAGTAGTCCGCATTTACGACGCTGCTCATTGCATCGAGCATCCCCCACTGATCAAGAAGTCCGTCCAACTTCATTTGGCCTGGGTAGTCCTTGTGAGCGACTTCCCGCAACGCTTTGTATCCGGAAGCGAGTTTCATGGCTCCATCTCCGCACTGGCTGTAGTGGCCCGTCGCTCTTCCAGCAACAGCCGTGCCAGTCGCAGGATGATACTCCCTTGCTTGACAGGACCCGAGCTCGTACAGCATGTCCGCTGGAATGCCCGCGGCGCCTTGTCGAGTTTGCGACATCAGAGCTATCAAACCGGGCATAGATGGTCCGTAAGCGGTCATTTTCCCCCACCTTGTTGTAGGCGAACTGGTCTGCAATACGCTTTCGTTATGAAGAGAGCGGACCGCAGCATGATTGCGGATATTGTTGACGCATTGTGGCTCGGGTTCGGCGCCGCCGTTGGTGCGACGGTGTCAAGGCAGAGATCGTGGCGGACCTACGCGCCAGGCGCATTGATGTTGGAGGTCGGTCGTCGGCAGGCGATCTCGCCGCAACAACTTTCAGCCGGGCGCAGAAGGCTTGTTGAAGCTATCGGAGGGCACCAAGCCGGTGGCGACGAGGCCATCAGGTTCGACTGCGATCCTGAATCGGAGTTCGTCAAGCGGACAGGCTTCTGCCGCGCTCGGCGGCCCAGGCCAAGGCATGAGTTCGTCCAGTGGGAGACCGGCCAGAGATTGACCAGCTTAGTGAGGACGTCGGTCAGCTCATCGAGCTAACTACTAATGTTCGTAGGTTCACGCCATAGCCAGCTTTGCTATGGTCGCATGTCGATGCGAGGTGGGACAAAATCTCCGGGTTCACTTCCATTCGAGGCTGCCCCTCTTGGGAGGACGGAGCCAAGATAGTTAGCTCGGTGCACTCTGATATGTGCACTCTGACATGCACACGGGACGTAAGCAGCATATGTTCGACAAATCTAACGAACTCAGCCCTTGGGACCGCGATCACTTCTTCCATCCCGCGACGTATGCTGGAGCGCATGCGCGAGGTGAAATGCCAACACGCGTGATGAGCAGAGGGGATGGTGTCTACATCACTGATACGTCGGGCCGCACTAGTCTCGACGCCTTTGCGGGTCTTTCTTGCGTGAATGTTGGATACGGCCGCCAAAAGATAGCCGAGGCGATTGCAAAACAGGCGAAAGAACTCGCCTACTATCACGCTTATATCGGTAACGGCACCGAAGCCCCCATCAGGCTGTCTAAAATGATCATAGATCGCGCGCCGCGAGGCATGAGCCGGGTCTATTTCGGCCTCTCGGGCTCAGATGCGAACGAGACGAATATAAAACTGACATGGTACTACAACAACGTGCTTGGCCGACCGGAGAAGAAAAAAATCATCTCGCGCTGGCGCGGCTATCACGGTTCAAGTGTAATGACGGGTTCGCTGACGGGGCTTGAACTGTATCACAACGCCTTTGATCTACCGCGTGCGCCAATTCTGCACACTGAGGCACCCTACTATTTCCGCCGCGCCGACCGAACGGTCGGCGAGGAGCAGTTCGCCCAAGATTGCGCCGACAAGCTCGAAGACATGATCCTGTCCGAGGGGCCTGATACAGTCGCGGCATTCATCGGAGAGCCGATCTTAGGCGCCGGCGGTATCGTTCCGCCGCCCACTGGCTACTGGAAGAAGGTGCAGTCGGTACTAGAGAAATACGACGTTCTACTCATCGCGGACGAAGTCATCACCGGCTTCGGCCGCCTTGGGACCATGTTCGGCTCCGAGCACTACGGCATTAGGCCGGACCTAATCACCATCTCGAAAGGCCTCACCTCCGCGTACGCGCCTCTGTCAGGCGTAATCGTTTCTGAGAAGATTTGGCAGGTGCTCATACAAGGCTCCGATCAACTTGGCATGATTGGTCATGGCTGGACCTGTTCCGCCCATCCGATCTGCGCGGCGGCTGGCATCGCGAATCTCGAATTGGTCGATGAGATGGGCTTGATCGTTAATGCTCGGGATACCGGCGCCTACCTCCGCGCTGCACTGACTGAAGTGCTCGACGGTCACAGAAACGTTGGAGAGGTACGGGGGGACGGGCTGATGGCGGCGCTGGAATTTGTTAAGGACAAGGATGACCACGCCTTCTTCAATCCAACCAAAAAAGTTGGTCAGCAAGTAGCCGCTGCCCTGCTCGAGCGTGGCGTGATCGGCCGGGCCTTGCCGCAAGGCGATATTCTCGGGCTCGCTCCGCCGCTATGCTTAACGACTGAAGAGGCCGATATCATCGTCGAGAAGACAGCGAGTGCAGTCAAGGCGGTGTTTGCCAATCGATAGGTGGGCTGCTGCATAGAGCCATAGAAACTGGATCCCACAGCTATCACTAGCCTTACGAGCGTACAGTTGCTTCACTAGTGCTTGGAAACGGCCGCGTTTGCGTTAATGCTGCCCGTCGAAGACGTCGTGCATACACGGGTCACACGTCGAGCACATCTGCGCCGCCGGCGCCATGCCAAACTCGGCCCAAAGTCATTCTGCCGCACTTATCCAGCGATCTGTGGACGCTGCGCTTCCTCCGGCCGGACCAATCGCCAATCCAGACTCTCGAACAGCGCGGCACACATCGCCGGCGATATACGCATCAAGCCATCCGCAGACTTTGACCACACGAACTTGCAGCCCTCAAGGCGCTTGTGCACCAGCACCAGGACCGTTCGATCCCACACCAAAATCTTGATCCGGTCCGCCCGTTTCGACCGGAACACGAACGCTGCACCGCTGAACGGATCGAGACCAAGCATCTCCTGCCTTCGCAGCAAGCCCATCATGCCCACAGCGGAAGTCCGGGCTGCGTCTCGATGTAGATCTTCAGATCAGCACTGGGCGTGATCAACGTGACGATCGCACCGCGCGATCAACCGAGACAGTTGCTCACCGTCAATGGCCGCTTCCGTCCGCACAACGACGTCGCCAATCGCAATCTCTAGCTTGACCACCGAAACGTGACGCTCCCTAATGGCCCTTCCACAACCAGCGGCGCGAACGGCGGCCGTGAAGCTTCGCACAACGGCAATTCGCCTCGCTGCCGAAAGCGTTGCCGCCAATCGTAAATCTGCCAACGAGTCGCGCCGTGCCTGCGAGCCACTTTCGCCACCTGAGTGCCGGGCAGCAGGCTTTCCGCGAGGATCCGAGCCCGCTCGGTCTCCGAACGCACGCGACGTCCGGACGGGCCCTCAAGCAGCTCAAGCCGGCTGACCGCTGCAACTGACGAGCTGTCTTAATGGACGTCCTTTTTGCCGTCCAATCCCATCCCGCCCCCCGTTCCAATCCGGAGGCTTCTTCACACATCTAATCTATCGTGGAACCGAGGGTATCGGCTTAGCGCTTATGATTAATTCGTCCTGGCTTAATAAGGTCGAAATAAGCAGGTTCGAGAGCACATCGAAGCCTTCCGATTCTGCGCATAGAATGAAAGGGCCGTCTCTTCATCCTAGAGATCCGTCGGCGAACGACGAACTAAGGGGCCGTATCCGTCAGTTATGATTCCGGAATTGCGCCAAAAAGGTCACACCGCGCATATTTGAAGCGCCCGCAAATGATCACGTTTCCGCATTCTGACTGCTTGTTAAGTCCAGCATCGTCGGCGCCCCTAGCTTAGCAGCCGTCCAAAGGAGGGCTCGAAGCCAACGCATCGGAATTTGCCCTGATGGGTAAAACGACTATCGCGGCTTGGGCTCGCCGGCCCATTTCTGATAGGAAGTAGAACTGGCAATGCTCGTCGGGTCCAGCCGCTCATAGAGTCTCCCACCCGGAGACAGGCTGGCCAATGCCGCCTAGGAGCCTGTCTGAGTAGTGACTGGTCAAGAGGGTGCGAGTCTGATTCCTTGCGTGGCCATGAGCAAGGAATTTCGCCCCTGGAAGATCGACGAGGTCCAGCTTCTGCCGCCGAGCGTGCAGGACTATGTGCCGCAGGACCACGTTTCGCGGTTGATCGTGTCGCTGGTCAAGGAAAGCCTTGATCTATCGGCGATCCTAGGCAGCTACCGGAGCGGGCTGGGTCAGCCGCCGTTTGATCCGCGGATGATGACGGCGCTGCTTCTGCACGGCTACGCGAGCGGTATCTACTCGTCGCGGCGGATCGCCAGGGCGACGGTGGAGCGGGCGGATTTCATGATGATGGTGGCGGGCGATGCGCCGGACTTCCGCACGATCTCAGAGTTCCGGCGGCGGCATCTGAAGGCGCTGGCCGACCTGTTCGTGCAGGTGTTGAAGCTGGCCGAGAAGGCCGGGTTGGTGAAGCTCGGGCACGTGGCGCTCGACGGCACCAAGATCAAGGCGAACGCGACCAAGCACAAGGCGATGAGCTATGATCGCATGAAGAAGCGGGAAGCGGAGCTTGCAGCGGAGGTCGACCGCTGGCTCAAGGCGGCGGAGGCCGCCGATGCGCAGGAGGATAAGCTCTACGGCGACCAGCGCGGCGACGAGATGCCCGATTGGGTGGCCGACAAGCAGAAGCGGCTTGAGAAGATCCGCGAGGCCAAGGCCGCGCTGGAGGCCGAAGCCAAGGCCGCAGCCGAGGCGGAGCGCAAGGCGCGGGCCGAGGCCGAGGAGCGCCGCATCGCCGAAGGCGGTAAAAAGAACGGCAAGACGTCCGCGCCGCCGAACACGGAGCCCGACGGCAAGGCGCAACGCAATTTCACCGACCCGGAAAGCCGCATCCTGAAGACCAAGGACGGTTAATCCAGGGCTACAACGCCCAGGCCGCGGTCGATGGTGCCCATCAGATCATCGTGGCGCAGACGCTGACCAGTTCCTCCAGCGATCAGGCGCAACTGGCGCCGTTGCTCGACGGGATCAGGGCCAATCTGGGGACCAATCCCGACGAAGTATCGGCCGACGCCGGCTACTGCTCCGACGCCAATCTTCGCACGATCAAACGGCGGCGCATCGAGGGCTACATCGCCACCGGAAGGCAGAAGCACGGCACCAAATCCGCCACCGCGAAAAAGGCTTCAAGAGCCGGCTCGCTGATCGCCAGGATGAGCACCAAGCTCAAGCGCGCCGGCTACCGAAGTCGCTACCGCTTGCGTAAGCAGATCGTCGAACCCGTGTTCGGACAGATCAAACAGGCAAGAGGGTTCAGGCAATTCCTGCTGCGCGGCATCGACAAAGTGAAGCCCGAATGGGCCCTGATTTGCACCGCTCACAACCTCGTCAAGCTGGCGAGGGCCGCATGAGCCGCTATCATTCGGATAAAACCGGCTTCCCGATGCTAACTGGACAGGCTCCTAGGATTCCTAAGCGTTGCCGGCCCCATTGCTGCAAAACGCAGCAAGAGGATCATTCCTAGCCAAGCCTCGCGGCCATCAATCATTCCGCTCACCAAACGTTCTATGCCGCGCGTCGCTTGGTCGAATGTCGCTTCTCAAGCTGAAACAGTTCAAGCGCATCGCAATCCGCAACCAAAAGGGCAAGCCGGAACTCCTGCGACGTAGTCTCATCGCCGCCTCGGCCCTGGCTATGATAAACTATTCACGGGGCAAGTGGATATCTATCTCGGTGCATGCGATGGAAGTGCACTGCTGCAAGCTTGGATGCTTCGATACGGTTCCTCGAAATACCGTGACCCACGCCGCAATCGGCGTAATCTCCGTTGCCTGCGTAGCCGCCCTTCACCCTGCAATGCGGATTTTCCTCCACCAAAATGGGTAGTATCCCGATCGATTTAGAGCGCTATATCAGCATGAAGCAGCATGGCTACGATACAACGCATCACCCCAGTAACAAGGTGTAGCAATGAAGTGCTTAAATCATTCTTTACGCGTCTCTCGCACGCTCCAAATTCACGACAACGTGCTCGCTGAAATCGGCATCAAGTTACGAATCGGATTCGATTTCGACGAGTTCGCCAGACTCGCTTGCACGACTCCAACCAAAGAGCCGATCGAACCAAATTTCAGGCCAGATCTCTCGCCGATCAAACCAGGTGAGGGCTATTGGATAATGGGAGTCGACAAGGAAAACGCTGTGGCGATTTTGGCCGCGCACCGCCTTTACGATCTTTCAGGCACTAATCTTGCAGAACATTTTCAATCTTTAAAAGTGTTCTATGCAGATCCAACCGTACGTGCGGATCGCTATTACCGCTGCGATTGCAGGGCTACAGGCGCAACGACGATAACGGGCAAGGTCGCCTACCACGGGGACTACTGGATCAGAAACGACTTTAGAGGACAGGGATTGTCCGCAATCATAGCAAGAGTGACACACGGCCTGTCTTTTGCGATGTGGGCCCCTGACTTCTTGTGTGCGCTTGTAGAGCGATGGGCACTAGATAAGGGCCTTGTCTTACAATACGCATGTGCTCACCATGAAGGGGACATATCGATACTGGTGGAGGTGGACGGCGAGATCGTGGATTACGATTATTGGCTGATTTGGCGAACAGGAGAGGAGTTGAGGAACGAGTTTGATGGTCACAACAGGAACCCACTCATTTTGAACTCGCCGTTTCCGCCGGCACCACCTAGCGCTACTTAATCCTGGTGGCTAGCTAGTCAGTGGCCTCGCCCGAGTCCGCCATGAAGAGCAAGGGTCAAGCTGCTCGGCATAAGTGCGCAAGGCGAGCGACTCCGTCACTCGGACTTTCCGAGAAAGCCGACCAGCAGCTGCCCTCACCCGACGGACAATAGCGGGGATCATCACTGCGTCCGCGCCGTGATCGTGATGCGGGGGCTTGAGGTCTGACACCCTATTTGTCTTGCGCTCATTGCCAACGATGCTGGTGCCACAGTGGCCACACATCGCAGATGAAAAGGCTCATATCGTCAGCTTTCAAGCAGTAGTGACCGGCCAATGAGTGTTTATCCAGCGGCCGTTAGAGTCTCGGAGTTTTGTAAGCCAAGCGCAGGCGCGCCGTTTGCAACATTGGCTATCAGAGATGATAGTTGCTTGAAAGGGGCCGCGCGATTTAAGTCGCTTCTGTTTTGCCGGTTGATGCTGCGACCACGCGGCGACAGAGGCGACCACCATGCCCTCTAGTAGGAGCAGGGAGATTCAAAGCATGGCTCAGAATGATTACCCTTGCGAGGCGAGTAATTGGCTCTTCGTTGGACCGTCCAAGATCAACGGCTCTGGTCTTTTTTCGAAGAAAACCATATCGAGCGGGGCTGTTGTGGGAAGACTCGGTGGGACCGTTCTAAAAGCGCCCAACAGGAGAACGATCCAGATCGATCGTCACCGGCACCTCTGCAGCGGCCATATTGACTTTGTCAACCATAGTTGTCGACCCAACGCCTACGTCAGAGTCGATTCAGAAACTATCGTTCTGATCGCCCTCAAGCAGATCCGTACTGAGAGCGACGAAATCATGATTGACTACAATTGTTCCGAGTATAGCCTTGCTGAGAGATTCATGTGCCGATGTTGTCCGATTCCAAACCATATTGCTGGATACAGATATTTGATGGAAACCAAACAACATGAGTACTTGAGCCGAATAAACCCGTTTGCGCTATCCCATCTCGTCCAAATGGCAGAGGAAGAATGCTTGTCCAGACCAGAAGTCCATGACAACGGCCATGCGAACTAAAGCCGTGGCTAAGGACAGGAATTGCAGCAGAAGCCGAAGCGTCGGAAAGCGTACTCGCAGGGGCGCCATGCTATGAAAAACATCACGGATGCGATGCAGCCGATATCGATGTCTCAAAAGACGCTCTTCGATCGATATTTCGCGGAGTTTCCGCCCAGATGCTGCGAAATAACCTTTGCGAACGTTTTTTGTTGGAAGGACGTGAAGAATCATAAGGTTTGCGTGTATCGAGATCACCTCTTGGTGTCGTATCAACGCAAGTCGGACTGCGAACTGCAGTTCTTTCCACCGATAGGAGAGCATCCGCAGAAAATAATGCGTGAGCCGCTCCCTGGGCTCAAGACTTACCGATGGGTACGGATCCCGTCTCCGCTTTCTAACTATCTTTCACAAAGCGCGTCGGTATTGTTTGATCGTAATAATAGTGATTATTACTACAGGCTAGACGAGTTGATCGCGATGGAGGGAAAGAGGTTCGAAGTCAAAAGAAATCTCGTTAAGCGTTTTGCTGAACTTAATCCAACCGTGAGGGCGCTGCAGGCGCGCGATGCGAGTGATTGCATTGAACTTCAAGAGAAATGGCTGAGTGAGCAATATGCTGCCGGTGACTCCGGAGAGGAGGAAACCTTCGCTCTCAAGGTTGCTTTCCAGCACTTTGAATCGTTGCCGATTATGGGAGTGATTGTAAAGATAGGACAGAAGCTGGCGGGTTTCGCAATAGGCGAGCGGCTCAACTCTACGATGTTTGTGGAACACCATGAGAAAGCCAAGCGGGAATTCAAAGGCTCCTACGAATACGTTCTTCACGCACTAACAAGGGAGATTGTAGCCGAAGCCACGTTCCTCAATCGAGGACAAGATCTCGGTATTCCAAGTTTGCGTCAAGCGAAGCTTAGCTGGCGTCCAACAGGGCTTGTCGAAAAGTTCAGCCTTTTGGTAACTTCCTGAGACCCTAAAAGGAGGCGAGAGGCTGCCTAGTCTTACTGCGTCATAAATTTCGATAGCTACTTTGACTTGAGATTGCCCCGATGCAACAAGGGCATCGAGATAGTGTAGACACGAGAGCAGCGTTCAGTCTTCTCCGAACGGTCGCAATCGAATTTGGAACGTGTCGTTCAGGCCGCAATGGCGGATCCCCTCGGCCGATAAGTTTCGGGAATTGCAGCTTGCGTGAATAGCTTGGTGGAGGCTGTCTCTGAGGGGGGAATCGTCTCCCGCTCGGAGACCAGAAATCCGTAGGCGGCAATGCACAGCGTTGCATGATGGTGGAAGCCACGCCAGCTTCGTCCCTCAAAGTGGCCAAGGCCGACCTCCTGTTTGAGGTCGTGGTAGTCGCGCTCAATGCGCCAGCGCAGCTTGGCGATATCGACCAGCTGACGGAATCCAATGTTCGCCGGAAGCGTTGACAACCAATATTTGGTCGGAGCTTCCTCGCCCTCTGGCCACTCGATCAACAGCCATTCCTCCGGCCGGCTTTCGGCAAGCCAGTAATCTCGGTGTGCCGGACGGACGCGCACACGGGCAAAACGCGAAGACAACCGTTCTGCCGTACCCTCACGCCACGTGATCTTGTGCCAAGCATGCGCTGGCAGACCGATCGCAAGCTTCTTGGCCGAAATCGGTCGGTGTTTGCTATCACGCCGTAGCAGTTTTGGAGGTCGTCCGTTCCCCGACCACTTCTTCGGCGGACGCGGTCCAGTTCCGAGTGCCCATACTGAGGTTTGTGGCAAGATGCCGGCCACATAGCTCAGGCCCAGTTCGGTAATACTCCCACGCAGAGCGGTGTCGGTGCCATAGCCGGCGTCCATCAGTACCACGCCGCGCGGCAAGCCCACCGCACAGGCCCAACGCAAATGATCAAGTGCAATCGCCGGCTTGGTCTTGAAGGTGATTTCCTTGGGGACTCCAGCTTTGTGCCGGCGTGCGCGATCCGTCACCCACTCCCTTGGTAGATAGAGCCGGTAGGCCACCGGCAAGCTCGCATGATGGTTCGCAAGCGAAAGCGTCACGGCAACCTGACAATTGTCTTGCTTGCCCAACTGACCGCAATATTGCCGCGCAACCCCGACCGAATGCCGCCCCTTCTTAGGAAAGCCCGTATCATCGATGATCCAAGCTTCGATCTCTCCGTGGCGTTCGATGCCCGGCAACGCCAGCACGGAGCAAGCGCTCCTCGCCTGCGAATAACGTTGCGTCAGCTTTCTCAATTGTCATAGCTACACTTCGCTCGGACATGATTAAATTGGAGCCCAGATGGCCAGCCGGCTTTCCGCTCCTCCTGAGCATCTCTCTCGCGTTTCGCGGGTTGAATTTATCGAAAGACGTTCGATATCTCTCGGTTATTCCCGCTGAAGCGACGCTAAATTATCGCTCGAGCGATGCCATCGCGACATTTGCCATCCACTGCGCGCCGATGGGATGAGAAACGTCGGGCACTTGCTTCGTTATACTTTGCCTCAACGTTTGTTGAATGAGGTCGTCGTAGTTGGCGACGGGAGTATCAAGAACGACCTTGATATCTGGGCGCGTATCCATGAAACGCCGCGCGAGCGCCTCATAGAGACCTTTGAGAGAGGCCGGAGCATACGAGACCCGGATCGTTGTCTCGGGGTGCGCAACGGCCTTTAGGATCGGCATTGCCGCTACAGCCGTCGCTGTCGAGAGAAAGATCCTGCGTGAAAGAAGCATCGGTCGACTCCGTTAGCCTATTGTTTGACAGCCCCTCCGGTTAGTCCCTCGACGAACCAACGTTGGGCGGCAAGGAAGGCAACCATGAGCGGGAAGACGACCAGGGTGGATGCGGCCATGAGGGGGCCGTAGTCGTTGCCGGCCTCCTCGTTCTTGAAGGCCATGATGCCGAGCGGCGGCGGCATGAGGGACTGGTCGCGTACCGCGATCAGCGGCCAGAAAAGATCGTTCCAGTGGCCGACCACCGAGAAGATCGAGAACGCGATGACGGCCGGCAGTGCGATCGGCACCATGATCCTCCAGACGATGGCGAGTTCAGAGAGACCGTCGAGGCGCGCGGCATGCACCAAATCGTCGGGAATGGTCTTGAAGAACTGCCGGAACAGGAAGATACCGAACGGCGAGACCACATAGGGGAAAACGAGCGACGCATAGGTGTTGAGGATGCCGAGTTGGTAGCCGAGGATGAAGAGCGGCAGCGAGAGCACCTGATGTGGTAGGAGCAGGCCGATCAGCACCAGGCCGAAGAGCAGGTTGCGTCCGAGAAAACGAAGCTTGGCGAGCGCATAGGCGCAAGGGGCGCAGACGAGGATCTGAAGGCCGAGGATCAGAGCGCATACGATCAGGCCGTTGCCCATGTAGCGCGGCAATGACGCTTCGGTCAACGCCTTGGTATAGTTCTCGACGCCATAGAATTGCGCGGGCCAGAAAGAGAACGACGCGCGGAAGATCTCCCCCGGCGGCTTGATCGACAGCGACACCATCCACACGAAGGGGACGAGAATGAGCGCTCCGGTGACGAGCAGCGCGGCGTGTCGAAGAATGGCGGCGGGCCGCGACAGGTGGTTGGTGGAGGTGGTGGCGCTCATTGGTAATGCACCTTCCTGTCCATGACGCGGGCCTGAACAAGGGTGAGCGTCACGACGATGGCGAGAAAGACGACGGCAACAGCGGCGCCATACCCGGTGCGCAGATACTCAAAGCTCTCCCGATATAGCGTGTAGAGCAGCACTTCGGAGGCGTGGCCGGGCCCGCCTTGGGTAAGCACTTTCACGGTGTCGAAGGACTCGAACGCCCTCAGCGCCACTACGATGACAACGAACATAGAGACCGGCCCGAGCATGGGCAGGGTGACGGTGCGCAGCCGGTCAAGCCAAAGATCCGCACCATCGACATCGGCAGCATCGTAGAGGTCTTGCGGGATGCTCTTCAGGCCGGCCAGGAACAGCACCATGGCATAGCCGAGGTTCTGCCAGACTCCGATGACGGCCAGCACCGGCAGGGCCGTATTCTCGTCGCGCAGCCAGTTGGCGGTCGGCAGGCCGATGGCGGCGAGCGTCTGGTTGACGAGGCCGATCGTGGGATGCAGCAGCGCCTCCCAGGCGATCGCCATGGCCGTGAGCGTCGCCATGAAGGGCAGGAAATGAATGGCGCGGTAGAAGGAGCGGCAGGACTTGCCGCTTTCGATTAGGAGCGCGATCAGAAGACCGAAGACGACAGTGCCGGGTACGACGATCAGAACGTAGACGACGGTGTTGACGACCGAGGCCCTGAAGCCCACGTCAGCGAAGACCTCGCGGAAGTTGGCGAGGCCGACGAAGGAAAGGGAACGCGCCCCGAACTGCCAGTCAGTGAGCGCGATGACGAAGACGCCGATCACCGGCATGAAGAACAGGACGAACAGAAAGAAGACTGCCGGCCCGGCCAGCGTCCAGGCCGCCAGCGTCTCCGTAAAGGCGCGCCTGCGGGCCGGTGAAACAGTGGGAGATCGGAACGTTCGAACGCCGCCCGTCGCGGACGGCTCGTCGGAGCTGCCGCAAAGAGCAAGAGGCTCGCTCATCGGGCGATCTCCCGGATCGGCCTGACCGAAGCCCGGCCGGATTCCACCTCCCGGCGCAAACGCCGCCCGTTACGGGCAAAGAGAAGCACGCGGCCCGGCCAGACGCCGACATGCAAGGTCTGGCCGGGGGCAATATGAGGCGCCCGTTCGGCCAGCAGCCTTGCGATCAACGGATGATCGACACCGGCCAGATCGAGATGGACGAAGAGCTCGGAGCCCATATGCTCGATCATGCGCACGGAACCGGTGAGTGCGCCCTGCCCGCCATGGTCGACGAGATGAAAAGCCTCAGGGCGAATGCCGAGAGTGAGATGCGTGCCGGTGCGTGCATCGGCCTCGATCGTGAGCGTCGATCCGGCCACATCGATCAGGCCGCGGTCGCGAACCACGCCGTCGAGCATGTTGATCTTGGGTGAGCCGATGAATTCGGCGACGCGCCGGTCGTCGGGATCGGCATAAATGTCCTGCGGCGGAGCGACTTGCAACAACTCGCCGTCGAGCATCACCGCTACCCGGTCCGATAGCGTCATGGCCTCGGCCTGGTCATGGGTGACATAGACGAAGGTGACCCCGAGCCGCTGGTGCAGTTCCTTGATCTCGGCGCGCATCTGCACACGCAGCTTGGCGTCGAGGTTGGACAGCGGCTCGTCCATCAGGAAAACAGCCGGATGGCGCACCATCGCCCGGCCGACCGCGACGCGCTGGCGCTGGCCGCCGGAGAGCTGCCCCGGTTTGCGGGCCAGCAGGTGACCGATGCCGAGCGACTTGGCCGTACGGGTGACTTCCACGTCGATCTCGGCAGCGATACGCGCCGTTCCTGGCAGCAGGCGGCCGAGAAGAGGAAGCCTCTGGAAGACCGAGAGCCGGCGCATCCGGAGCGGTAGCGCCATGTTGGATGCGACGGTCATATGGGGATAGAGCGCGTAGGACTGGAACACCATCGCCACGTCCCGCCGCTTTGGCCTGAGGCCGTCCACCGCCCGCTCGCCGATCGAGACCGAACCTGCATCCTGCACCTCGAGGCCTGCCAGGATACGCAGCAGCGTCGACTTCCCACACCCCGATGGCCCCAACAGCGTCAGGAACTCACCATCGGCTATCGACAGCGAAACACCACGCAAGACAGATGTCGGGCCGTAATTCTTTCGGATGCTGTTTTTGCACAGCACGGCAATGAGATCATTTATCTCGTTGGACAAGTAGGTTGATGAATGAGAGCTTGAAAACCAAAATTGCTACAGCCGGATGACGTTGATCGAATAATTCGATACGAAGATTGCAAGATGCGATGACGTGCGGTGCTCCAGGAGTAAGAGCTGTCGCTCAAAGCGGTGAGCACTTTCGTGGAGATCGCTCGCGAACGCTGCGAAGAGCCTCGGCGGCACCCAGAGTTCGGTCAGCCGCATCTTGCGGTCCTGGAAGCCTATCTCGGCGCTCGAAACTGATCGAGTGGCGCGGCCGAAACAGCGAATTGACCGATTTCGGTCTGCGCCTCGCCGAGGGGCGGAAGACGATCCCGTTGGCCGCGCAGCGCATGCGTCGGTGCGACAAGACGGAAACGAACCACATCGTCGTGCAGGCCTCTCTCACAACCGCGCTCGTTAAAACCTTCAGGCATTCTCGTCGAGATGGGAGGAGCCGTGATAGACGTCATCAGCTCAATATCCATGCCTTCCCCTCGACCACGGACAACTTCGACGTGCTGAGCGCGTGCGAGCTTGTGCTGTCGCATCCTTCGGAACCCTTGAGACATCTATGATGAAAAACTGGTCTCGCGAGGGCGAGCCGCAATACGTCGCCGGCGTGGGCTTGCCGCGCTACGATCCATCCTGCTGCTAACCCTTACCTCCCGGCCGGACGCGCTCCCACATGTCTGCGCGCCGTGAACATGAAGGGCTAAATCGTGCTCGGCGCGCTACGACCATAACTACCTCTCGCTTCCGGTCATGATGACCAGCAAATGCTTGCTGGTCGCCTGCGATATTCCCGTCTACGATCTATTGCCCGGGTACTTACCGCCGCGCTGCCGGACAAGTGGCCCCAAGCAGCATGCGTACCCCCCCTATGCGCTCGATCGCAGCCCCAATCTCATCTTGCTCGTGCCTTCTGCCGCCTGATGACGCACGTCTGCAAGAAGGACGTGTTCGGCGATGCGACGTAGATATCGCAAAATTCGATCTTGTCATTCAGAAACACGATAACTGGATTGGTTAGCCCGTGTGAGAGCGAGTAGACGTCCTCAAAATCTTGCTTCGCGCTTCGCTGGGTATTCGATCTTGTCTCTCGTTGCAGAACGGCTGAATGTCGTCCGTCCCTCTGAAACCAAGGCCATGACAGCGCGTGCCGCCGAGCTACGCAATCAGGGCGCCGACGTGATCACACTCAGTCAGGGCGAACCGGATTTCAACACGCCGTCCGCGATCTGCGAAGCCGGCATTCGGGCGATTCTCTACGGGCGAACGAAATACACGGCCGTCGCGGGGATCAAGCCGCTGCGCGAGGCGATCCGCAAGAGCTTCGGCCGCGATCACGGGCTCGATTACGGGATCGACCAGATCACGGTGGGCTGCGGCGCCAAGCAGGTCATCTTCAACGCGCTCTTCGCCAGCCTCGATCCGGACGACGAGGTGGTAATTCCGACGCCGTGCTGGGTCTCCTATCCCGATATGGTAGCGCTCGCCGGCGGCAAGCCGGTTCTCGTCGCCTGCGATGAATTCCATGGTTTCAAGCTGCGCCCCGAGGCGCTGGAGGCGGCGATCACGCCGCGCACCAAGTGGCTGATGCTGAACTCGCCGTGCAATCCGACCGGCGCGGTCTATAGTCGAGGCGAGTTGCTGACGCTAGCAGCGGTGCTACGCCGCCATGCCCATGTCCATGTGCTGTCCGACGACATCTATGAAAAGCTCACCTATAACGCCGACTTCGCTACCATGGCCGCGGTCGCGCCAGACCTCTACGAGCGCACCCTGACGGTGAACGGCGTGTCCAAAGCCGACGCAATGACCGGCTGGCGCGTCGGTTATGGCGCGGGGCCTCTGCCGCTGATCAAGGCGATGAACCTCATCCAGGGCCAGACCTCCTCGCACACCAGCTCGATTTCGCAATATGCCGCCATCGAGGCGCTAACCGGCGGCCGACAACATATCGAGGAATTCGCGAGCGCCTTTCTGCAGCGCCGCGATTTCGTTGTCGCCAGGCTGAACCAGGCCGAGGGACTTACGTGCCGGGTGCCGGACGGCGCCTTCTACGTTTTCCCCTCCTGCGCGGGTGTTATCGGCAAGCGCACGCCGGATGGCAAGGTCATCGAAACCGACACCGATTTTGCGATGTATCTGCTCGAGGCTTTCGCCGTGGCCGTCGTGCCCGGCAGCGGCTTCATGGCCTCGCCCTATATCCGCATTTCCTATGCCTCGTCGCTCGAGGACCTCACCCGCGCCTGCGACCGCATCATAGCGGCCTGCGCCGCCCTGTCCTGAAAGGTCTCCGATGTCCGCTGCCAAACGCCTCCGCGCGCGCATGGCCGAGACCGGCCTCGTCCACATCATGGCCGCCCATAGCCCGCTTTCGGCGATCCTCGCAGAAGAAGCCGGATTCGATGGCCTGTGGGCCTCAGGATTTGAGCTGTCGGCGCTTTACGGCCTTGCGGACATGAGCCTGATCTCGATGACACAGCATCTCGACATGCTGCGGGCGATCGCCGGACGCACGACGCTGCCGATCATTGCCGATATCGATACGGGCTACGGCAATGCGATCAATGTGATCCATGCCGTCAGAGAATACGAGCGAGCCGGCGCGAGCGCCGTTGTCATCGAGGATAAGACCTTTCCTAAGGTAACGAGCCTTGTTGCGGGCGGACGCCAGGAGCTGCTGCGCATTGAGGAGTTTCAGGGCAAGGTCGAAGCCGCCGGTGCGACAAAACGGGACCCAGATTTTCTCGTCATCGCCCGCACCGAGGCCCTGATCGCAGGCCTCGGCGAAGCGGAAGCCCTGCGTCGGGCGCAAGCCTATGTGGAGGCTGGCGCCGACATGATCCTGATCCATTCGAAAAAGAAGGATCCTTTCGAGATTGAAAGCTTTTCGCGCGCCTGGACCGGATCGGTGCCGCTGGTGATCGTGCCGAACGCATACCCGGATCTCGACGCCAAACAGGTCAAGGCGCTTAGCAACATCCGCATGATGATCTACGGCAACTACGGCATCCGCGCTGCTGCAAGTGCTATCCAAGAGACCTTCCGCCGGATCATCGCAGACGGTGGCGTCCAGAACGTCCACAAGGACATTCTTCCGGTGGAGGAGATTTTCAGACTTCAGAAGATGGACGAGGTTAAGGCAGCTGAAGCTCGCTTCCTTTGCTGAACGCACCATTCCGTCCCCGCCGTGATTGTCGAGATTTCAACACGTTAAGCAGGGTCTGAGCTCCGCTCAGGCGCTATGCCTGCGCGCTGTCGATCGGAACACTCGAGTTAACGGGTTTTTCTCCTCCGGAAAGGGTTCTTCCGCACATTTGGTGCAGGGTGTAGGATTCACGGACAGTTCAAATAAGGGCATAAGGTAAGAATCGCAGTCGACGCTCGTGATTCGCCTTGCTCCAAGCCTTCCGCTCACTGGTTTCCCCCGAGCTTTCGATTGTCAAAATCTCTCCCCAGACCGACAGGGTGGTGCTCGTGGCTCGGCCGAAGTCAGCGGTCTCGCTCTGTCCCTGTTGCGGCTGCCAGACGGGTCGCGTCCACAGCCATTACGTGCGACGCTTAGCCGATCTGCCGTGGCAGGGTCAGGTTGTCGAAATCCGGCTTCACGCGCGACGGTTTCGATGCGCGAATCCGCAATGCCCGCGTCGGATATTCACGAGCGGCTACCGGCAACGGTGCGGCCGAAAGCAAGACGCACAACCCGCCTCGGCGAGAGCCAACTGGCGATCGGCTTTGCGGTCGGAGGTGAGCCCGGCTCGCGCCTGTCGCGCAAACTGGCCATGCCGGTCAGCGGCGACACCTTGCTCCGAATGATTCACTCGGCTCCCTTGCCGGATTTCGTTGCCCCGACCGTCGTCGGCATCGACGATTGGGCTTGGCGTCGTGGCCAGCGATATGGAACGATCATCTGCGATCTGGAGCGCAATTGCGTGCTTGATCTGCTTCCCGATCGTAACGCCGACAGTGTTGCGCGCTGGCTGAAGCGCTGGCCGGGGATCAAGGTCGTCGCCCGCGATCGTGCGGGACTTTATGCTGATGGCGCACGCTGCGGCGTCCCCGACGCGGTGCAGGTGGCGGACCGCTGGCACCTGCTCAATAGTCTGGGTGAGGCCTTGCGCCACGCGGTCGGCCGCCATCGTCACAACGTAGCCGCCGCCGTGCAAATCATGGCGTCCGCGCAACGAGCGAAGACCGGCAGTTCCGCGCCGCCGCCCGGCCTTGCACAGTTGCGGGCGGATCGAAAGGCTGCGCGACGCGAACGCTGGGATGAAATCTGTCGCCTACGCCAGCAAGGTTGCCCGACATCCAGGATCGCCCAACTGCTCGGCGTCGACAGGCGCACTGTTCAGCGCTGGCTGGCCGCTGGCGGCGAACCGGAGCATTCGCGTCCTCACCGACCTTCACATCTTCTCGCGCCCTTCCAGGCATGGCTCGAAGCGCGGTGGGCCTCCGGTTGCCAGGTGGGCCAGCAGCTTTGGCGGGAGCTTCAGCAACAGGGTTATACTGGAAGTCGGGTGACCATCGCGCGATGGGCCGCTGACAGGCGTGCACATGCAGACGCGGGAGGAGCAGCACAACCACACCTGACATGGAAAGCTCCCACGCGTCGTCGCTGTGCTTGGTACTTGAGCCAGGATCCGGATCAGATCGATGCTGAAGCCAGGCTGTTCCTCGGCCATCTATTTGCGCAAGCTCCGGAACTCGCGACGGTCGCCGATCTGGCGAAGCGGTTTGTGTCCCTTCTTAGTGGTAGCGACATCGCCGAGCTCGATGAATGGATCACACAAGCAGGCAACAGCGAGCTCAAGAGCTTCGCCAACGGCATCGCGCGCGACATCGATGCGGTCCGAGCGGCAATAACGACCTCCTGGACAACCAGTCCGGTCGAAGGCCAGATCAGCAGGATCAAAGCCATCAAACGACAAATGTATGGCCGGGCAAGCTACCCGTTATTGTGTCGACGCGTCCTTCTGGCTGCTTGAGAGCGACCGGGCAACCTATCCAACCCCGATCGCTCATGCTGCACCAAATATGCGGAAGAACCCCGGAAAGTCGCGTGGTGTCCGACTGCGAGAAGAGCGATCGAGCGATCGTGGCAACCACTGCCACGGCTCGCTTAAGATACGCGCAAGGAGAACGCGACCGAGATCAACTCACTATAAAGGCGATCGCGCCGACCGTATCGGCTTCGGCCGGACGTGGTTTTTGCGCGCGATATACCGTTGATAAGCAGTAATCCGGCTATCAACATGAAATAATGTGATGGAACATTCATTTTTGGCAATGGCCTGCCGTGAAAACTGGCGGACATTCCAGAAGTTGCCGGAATAGAAGATGGCCATCGAAGACAATGAAGTGCCACTCAACGCGATCCGGGTGTTCGTGACGATCGCGCGAGAAGGAAGCGTAACGCGCGCGGCTAGCGCATTGGGAATGACACAGAGCTCGGTCAGCCGCTATCTGGCCGTGCTGCAAGACTATCTGGGCACAGACCTCATGGAACGACGCGGTAGGCGGAGCGAATTGACGGAATTCGGAAGGCTTTTGCGAACACGGTCGCCGAACCGCTAGATACGGTGTGTTTCACCGCTAAAAGAATGTGCCGGCGGAACCGTCCGGACGCTAATCGGCTTGTTGTCCGCACGTCGCTCTCGACCTTCGCTTACTCCTTTCTGATTCCGAATCTCCAGGCATTTTCCGCTGAAATGGGTGGCGTAATTGTGGATGTGATTAGTTCACTGTCTCCACCAACATCTTCCGACGATTTCGACATCCTGATTACCCGCGATCTTTCCGTCATCGAACCGGCTGACAATTGGGAGATCTACAACGAGCAACTCGTCTGTGTGGGCTCTCCAAATCACGTGCATAGCAAAAGCCTCTCGGTCGTTCGCTCAATGCCAGTTCTGAACATCACATCCCGGCCCGACATACTGCCCACGTGGTTGCGGGCGATGAACCTGACCTCTAAAGACATAAGGTCGGGGGCGCGATATGATCACAATTATCTTGCTCTGCCGGCGGTCATGACGGGAAAATGCCTTCTGATAACGCCCGAAATTATTGTCGGCGATCTGGTGCGCGGGGGCGTTCTACAGGTGATACCAGGGTCACGTACTCCCAGCGGCATGCAATATCGGGCCTATTCGGTCGACCGCAGTGACAATCCCGAAATCGCTCGTGCTTTTTGCCGGTGGCTAGTCCGCCTTTGTAAAAAGGCCGCCCTTCCGGAAGCCGCTTAATGCGCATGAGACTATCGCGGCACCTCTAAAACGACATTGCACGGGCCAGTTTTGAAAGAGAGGTCTTGAGATTCTGCGCCGGAGGAATACCGCTACTTAGGTACGCGGTGTATTGCGGTAGCCGCATCAAGCTATTGGTTGAATCCTAGGAGCCTGTCCAGTTAGCATCGGGAAGCCGGTTTTATCCGAATGATAGCGGCTCATGCGGCCCTCGCCAGCTTGACGAGGTTGTGAGCGGTGCAAATCAGGGCCCATTCGGGCTTCACTTTGTCGATGCCGCGCAGCAGGAATTGCCTGAACCCTCTTGCCTGTTTGATCTGTCCGAACACGGGTTCGACGATCTGCTTACGCAAGCGGTAGCGACTTCGGTAGCCGGCGCGCTTGAGCTTGGTGCTCATCCTGGCGATCAGCGAGCCGGCTCTTGAAGGCTTTTCCGCGGTGGCGGATTTGGTGCCGTGCTTCTGCCTTCCGGTGGCGATGTAGCCCTCGATGCGCCGCCGTTTGATCGTGCGAAGATTGGCGGCGGAGCAGTAGCCGGCGTCGGCCGATACTTCGTCGGGATTGGTCCCCAGATTGGCCCTGATCCCGTCGAGCAACGGCGCCAGTTGCGCCTGATCGCTCGAGGAACTGGTCAGCGTCTGCGCCACGATGATCTGATGGGCACCATCGACCGCGGCCTGGGCGTTGTAGCCCTGGATGTAACCGTCCTTGGTCTTCAGGATGCGGCTTTCCGGGTCGGTGAAATTGCGTTGTGCCTTGCCGTCGGGCTCCGTTTTCGTCGGCGTCTTGCCGCTCTTCTTGCCGCCTTCGGCGACGCGACGCTCCTCGGCCCGCGCCTTGCGTTCCACCTCGGCTGCGGCCTTGGCTTCGGCCTCCAGCGCGGCCTTGGCCTCGCGGATCTTCTCAAGCCGCTTCTGCTTGTCGGCCACCCAATCGGGCATCTCGTCGCCGCGCTGGTCGCCGTAGAGCTTATCCTCCTGCGCATCGGCGGCCTCCGCCGCCTTGAGCCAGCGGTCGACCTCCGCTGCAAGCTCCGCTTCCCGCTTCTTCATGCGATCATAGCTCATCGCCTTGTGCTTGGACGCGTTCGCCTTGATCTTGGTGCCGTCGAGCGCCACGTGCCCGAGCTTCACCAACCTGGCCTTCTCGGCCAGCTTCAACACCTGCACGAACAGGTCGGCCAGCGCCTTCAGGTGCCGCCGCCGGAACTCTGAGATCGTGCGGAAGTCCGGCGCATCGCCGGCCACGATCATCATGAAATCCGCCCGCTCCACCGCCGCCCTGGCGATCCGCCGCGACGAGTAGATGCCGCTCGCATAGCCGTGTAGAAGCAGCGCCGTCATCATCCGAGGATCGAACGGCGGCTGCCCCAGCCCGCTTCGGTAGCTGCCTAGGATCGCCGATAGATCAAGGCTTTCCCTGACCAGCGACACGATCAGCCGCGAAACGTGGTCCCTCGGCACATAATCCTGCACGCTCGGCGGCAGAAGCTGGACCTCGTCGATCTTCCAGGGGCGAAATTCCTTGCTCATGGCCACGCAAGGAATCAGACTCGCACCCTCTTGACCAGTCACTACTCAGACAGGCTCCTAGCTGGCTGTGACGAAGAGAAGTTTTCGTTCGATCCCGTTTCAGTGACAAGGAACCATCTTTGGTGTCTTTCAAGCCTTGTCGAGGCCCGACCATTCCCTTGCTTATTTCTATTAATGACGCCCTCTCGTCAGAGAGCATTCATGGCTGATGTTCAAGCATCATGGTGGCTAGAAGCGAACAAGGACCATGCACGGTCAGCTGTTCCACCGATAACCCGTTCGCGTCGGGAACCACGAGCGTGCGCGATCCATGTAGATACTCAACACCCAGATCGACCGATGGCACAGGGCTGTAGATCAGGTTGGCGCGACGAGCGCAAGGTCTCCTGCGCATCTCGCGCGAAATCAGAGGGTGTGGATGATTAGGACAACAAACCGCGTCGCAAGGCCTCGGCGACGCATTGGGCAATAGATGCTGCACCGAGCTTGCGGCGAGCGTTCTCAAGATGAAACACGACAGTGCGCGGCGCAATCTGGACCAGCACCGCGATATCCGCGACAGTTTTTCCCTGCGCGATCCATGCAAGGCATTGGCGCTCGCGCTGAGTGAGTTCACTTGCCGCAAGTTTACCGGTAGAGGGTATCTCAAGTTTGGCGCCGACATGACTATGAAAATACAAGCCGACGAGTTGTACGAGATCCTTCCAGTCGGCCACGAGCCGCTCCGGGTGAACGTCGCGGTCGCCCGTCGCCAGCGTAAATGCGGCCATCCGCCCGAATCCGCCTCTGATCGGCACAGTGATGCCTGATCTAATCCCGAAGGTCGTCGCTTCATCAAAGAACCGGCGCTGCTCGCGATTTCCGGCCAGGGCTGACGCCTCGCCTCCCCAGCTGAACAGCGCGTGCTCGGCACGCGCGCGGCGCACCACAGGATCGAGCTGCTGATACCCAAGCTGGAAGTACCGGCTGGTCCAGGATTTTGGATAGGACGAGATCAACATCGGCGTCTCGCCGGTCAGGCGCAGGTAGGCAAATCGCTGAAAGCCCAGCCTCTGTGTTAGCCGCGTTGCGACACGCTCGAATTCATCCGCGTTGGTTGCGGTTTGGATAGCATCGATGAATTCCTGGAAGATGCTTTCGAGCGGGCTCATTCCGGCTCTACCATTTGAACATAATCGCCGTACTTCCCAATGACCTCGCCGCGCATTTGGCGAAGGATCCATCCGGCCTCGTAGGTCACACGAGCTCCCGCAGATAAAGACACGCCCACGAGGGCGCGCAGCCGAGCTGGAGGAGCACAGGAAGACCCTCCGCCAACGCACTTAGTTCGAAATGCCATGCCCCTGATCCTAGGCGGAACTCGTTTGTGCCGCCCCAGTATCGTTGGGAAGCAATAAGCCGGTGACAGAGATCAATTAATGCGATGGACCGTTCTGATTTGGCGATGGATTTGTGCGAACGGCTCTGCAGGTCGTTGAGTGCCACGTAGTGGCCATTACCTGATTAAGACGCGCGAAATCTTAGCGCCCGATTCGATATCGGCCGAGCCCGAAGCCGAAGGAATATGTCTGTACACAACGTACGGAAGGCGTCTTTATTCCGTCGCTGTATTCGTGACGCTTCACTTTTGTCCGAAGCGTACGAACGATTTGATCTGCTTCCTCCGGCGGCATTGTCCCTATTCTTAATCTGCGCTAAGGGGAAACAAGCCAAGGATGGAAACGCTGACATACGATTCCGCCGGATTTGCCTAACCTATCAAGAGCGCTCGGTGCAGTAGCTCTGCAGAGAGTCAGAAGGTGGTCAGCCGTGGGAGATCAGATCCATCAATGTGGTCTGGAGGAACTTCGCCAATTCCGGACCAATGTACTTGGCATCACTGGGCGACAGTGGACGATCCTGATGGCCTTTGGCGGACTTGGACAGGAAACGGTGTTCAAGTTAATCTATTGATGCACGTCGACCTCTTCATTCGTCACGGACCAATCAAAGCTGGTAGAGAAAAAGGCCAAGCCCTCCACAAGCGATGCTCGCGTACAGATGTCGCTGACGGACAAGACTTACAAGCATCTCGCGAGCCTGGCAGCACAACAGGAAGCACTCGATGAGTTCGTTTTTGGTGAATTCGGTGTTCGCGAACTGACCGAGTTCGCTAGCAGGCTCACTGCACTCGGGCATCGCCTACAGAAGCTCGCTTGAAAGTCGTTCCGGATTTCTGAGGACCAAAACGCAATCCCCAGAAATGGCGCGCTGTCTTGGTCGCGTTAACTCCGAGACACAATGCAGTTAAGGTAAAGGGTGTGCATGTCCTCCCAGGCGCCTCTCACTGTGAGTCTCCGCCAGCGGCTACTGGTTCTACGGGCATTGCCGTGTGGTTCTGAGAAAGCCTTGATGGGCACGCCTCGATCTGCCGGCTCCCCCTCAAGCGAAGTGTTTTTTCGGCGCGCAGGCGATCGTGCCGATCGTCTCTCCTGTGGTTAGGTTCTGCGTCGCTTCGACCGAGAACAAACCGAGCGTCATGAAGGAAGCCTTTAGCAAGTGCCGAACGCTAGCCGGTCTCCTAAATCTAGCGCCTCCGGACAGGAACGGCTTACGAGCGGGCCGTTTCTCGAAAGTCACGTACCTCTAAAGTTTGGGCGGAAGCGAGCGCCGAGGGCGAGCCTCTTGGTTAGCTTGGATCGCTCGAGCCGAAAGGCGCGAACGATACGGCGTGCTCAGCAGCAATAGAAAAAGCGCCCTGTTGGCTTCATAGCTCGCAGCGGATCGGCTGCTTCTTGAACCCGTCATTACCAGCGTGCCTTCACTCGTGCAGACCGACCATAACCACGTTCGCCCGCGCTGTTTTAAGAAAACCTCGAAGACTGGAAATCGATCAGACATGGCATCCAGCCCCTAACCTCCACCCGTCGTCTGCATTTCTGCATCCATAGCACAACTTACGCCGGTGCCGGCCTGCCTGTTGCGCTCTACTGGTTCTACGCGCACTGCCATGTAGGTTCTTAGAAAGCCTTGATGGACCGCCTCGATCAGCCGACTCCCCTCAAGCGGAGTTTTTTCGGCGCCACCGGAGCCCTGAACACGGGCCCGCCGTGGAGATACTCATTTCGTTATTTCCGCAAGGTCTACAGGTCCGAGTTGCCGAAAGCCGTAGAGGGCAGCAGACGTCTCGCCGAGGATCCGGCATCTAGCGTCCTCATCTGGGACGAGCTCCTCAAGCCACTCCAAGGTCTCCGAATAGGATGGCGCATAGGCGTGGTCGGCCGTCAGGTGCGGCCACTCCGACCCCCAGAGCAACTGTTCCGGCCCGATCTGCTCCAGCATCCTACCCGCCGCTGCCTGGGCCCAGCCATCTGGGACGCGTCCGATCCCCGACAGCTTGACCCACGCCTCGGCGCCCTTAGCGAGCGCCAGGAGCCGGTCCAGGCGCGGATCCCAGGCGGGATCGCGGGCGCTGTCCGCAAGTCCGAAGCCTCGGAACACCAGGCGATGGCCGTCAGCCAGGAGCAGCTCTGCCAGGCGCTCACGTCCTTCGACGCCGCCGGACACCTCCAAGTGCAGGCCCAGCTGAAGGGCAGCCTCGAGTGACTCGGCGAGTGGATCGGGATCGTCGAGGGTTAGCGCCAAACCCGCGGCACCTGATCGGCCCCACTCCTCCAGGACATCAGACGCCAGCGGTTGCACGAGGGGCGGAACGAGCCGCACCGGCATTCGGGCCTGGCTCGCCTGGGTGAAGAGCTCCGTCGGGTCGCCGTTGAGGAAAGCGGGCTGGACCAGGACCAACCCGGTGATCGCGCAGTCGCGCGCGGCGCCTTCCAGCCGCTCCAACGAGCCGTCGATGACGGGCGCGGCCCGCCTGGCCTCTCGTCGGAAGGCGTGGACCTCGCAGTCGATCCTCATGGAGCGCCCTCGCCGCAGAGTGCAGCCGGCAGGGCGCCCGAAAGGCCGCAGCTTACCCGGAAAAGCAGGTCCTCGACCGCGGCGGGGCGGGCGTGGAGACCCTCCAGCTTCTGCTCAAGCACGCGGCGGGCGACGTCCCGCTGCGCGTCCGGACCGTGGCGCTCGGCCGCGATGATCTCGCCGATAGTGCCGAGTCCCAAAATGGAATGCTCGCGCGCCATTGCAAATACGGGGTCGCTATAGGTGATCCTCATCCGGTTATTTGCTCAGCTGTGTAAGTCTTAGTTGCGGAAAAAAACGCGCAAGATGCTTGGTAAGTGAAGGGGATCTGGTCTTTCGCAGTTGCGCCCGTTTGAAAGGCTGGGGCTCCTTGACCTTTACGATCATCTCGCTTGATGCAAATACCTCGCCAGCGAAGTCCAGGATCGTTGCGCCAGCCGTGCGGTAATTGTCGTCCGTTATGCCAATGCCAGTGCCGGCATTGGTCTCGATTGCCACGCTGTGGCCCCGGCCGCCACATATTCGCGGGCGGCTCCAGGCGTGAGGCCACACGATATTCGTGCGTCTCGATTCCTTTAAGAACGCCAACCGTTATTAGCAATCTCCTTACTTGGACGACCTTTTCTGATCGATAGCAGTTTGTTCTCCTGCAAACTTGCAACGCAGGGTCAAATGGCGCGGAAATTCTGCGTTTTTGCCGCCATTGCGCAGGATTCCAAACAGATGGACGCATGCTGGCCGTGGTCGACGATTGCACGCGCGAATGCCTGGCGCTGAGGCCGACAACTTGCTTTCCGGCGCCCGGGTGGCAAGGGAACTGGAGGGCTGGTGATTGAGCGTGGCCAGCCGAAGATGGTGGTCAGCGACAACGGCAGCGAACTCACCAGCAAGGCCATCCTGACCTGGGCTGGGGACATGGCCATCAACGGGAAGCGGGCTGGCCCTCAATTTAGCAACCTACGCAGGGGTCAGTTTCGCAAAAAAAGTAAAGACGTGAATCGCTCAGAAACGAAAGGCCATGACCGAGCACACTAAGGACAAGTTGGCTGCAGCGCTGCGCGATCTCGGCCTCAACCGGGGCCTGGAGCGCGAAGCGCGTAATGTCTGGGTGATGTGGCCGATTGGCGGGCCGGCTCCTGATCATAAGTCGATCACCGATTTTCGAAAGGACGACGGCGCGGCGATCCGGAAGGGTTTGTAAGTTCAAGGCTGCGAACAACCGCGACCGCAACTTCACGCATGCCAAGATGGCGAACCCTCCTGACCTTGCCCCCAAGTTTTAGCCAATCCTGAGTTCGCCCTGGCTGTTGGATTTGCCCGGTTGGGCGGTGGAAGCGACGGGAGCTGGCGCGGAGCCCTCGACATAGCGCAGCGCCAGATCCCGTCGCGGATGGCAGGTGAAGGCGAACTCGGACGGCGTCTTCCATCCGAGCCGCGAGTGTGGACGATGATCGTTGTAGTCGGCTCGCCAGCACCCGAGGGCAATGCGAACCTGAGCCAGTGACGTGAACAGCGTTTCGTTCAGGAGTTCGTCCCTCAAGCGCCCATTGAAGCTCTCGATGAAGGCGTTCTGCATGGGGTTGCCCGGCGCGATGTAATGCCATTCGACGCGGCTGTGATCCGCCCATGTCAGGATGGCGTTGCTGGTAAGTTCGCTACCGTTGTCGCTGACGATCATCTTCGGCTTGCCGCGCTCGACCATCAGCCGGTCCAGTTCCCGTGCCACGCGGATGCCGGAGAGCGAGGTGTCGGCGACCAGCGCCAGACACTCGCGGGTACAATCATCGACGACGGTCAGGATGCGGAAGCGGCGGCCGTCGGTAAGTTGATCCGACACAAAGTCGAGCGACCAGCGGTCGTTCGGTATCATCGGAACCAGCATCGGCGCCCTGGTCCCGATCGCCCGCTTGCGACCGCCCCGGCGGCGCACCGTCAGCTTCTCTTCCCGATAAAGCCGGAAGAGTCTCTTGTGGTTGATCAGATAGCCCTCCCGCTTGAGCAGCACATGCAGCCGTCGATAGCCGAAGCGGCGGCGCTCCTGGGCGATCGCCCGCATGCGCTGGCGAAGGCTGGCATCGTCAGCCCGGGTCGTCCGATATCTCATGGTCATGCGGCAGCAGCCGATGGCTTTACACGCCCGCCGTTCGCTCATCCCGTAGGCATCCACCAGATGAGCGACAGCTTTCCGCTTCCCCGCGGGCGTCACCACTTCTTTCCCAAGAGGTCCTTCAGCGCCACATTATCCAGCATGGCGTCAGCAAGTAGCCGTTTCAGCTTCGCGTTCTCGTCCTCCAGCGACCGCAGCCGCTTGGCTTCGGACACATCCATCCCGCCGAACTTGGCCTTCCATTGTAGATGCTGGCGTCGCTGACGCCGTGCTTGCGGCACAGATCGGCCACCGAAACCCCGGCCTCGTGCTCCTTCAAGATCCCGATGATCTGCTCTTCCGTAAACCGATTGCGCTTCATGCTCTGGTCCTTGTCGTGGGCCAGAGCGAACTTCAAACTGGATTAAGCCCGTGGGGCAAGGTCAAGATTGATGACTTGACCGAGCTTGGCGCGAACAGATCACCTTTCCCAATCGTCTCCGGGTTCTTCGATCACATCGCCCTCCCGCCGAGGCCGCGAAATCATAGGGGCGGTTCGAGGTACTTTTTAAGATGAAATTGCAAGCGTTCGTCTCTCCAGACCTCAAACGCTTGCAATGTCGAAATCCACCGCTGTAAAAAATCCGGGTCCAGCTCAACGGCTGGGCACTTCTTCACGGACGACCGCTTACACTTGCCTGCGTGAACCGATTGAGTGGCCGCTTGAGACCGAGGTTCTCTCTTAGGGTTTGTCCGGAGTATCTGGATCTGAATTTTCCTCGTCGGCGCAATTCGGGAACGACCAGCTCAACAAAATCCTTGAGTCCGCCGGGAACGGTCGCCGGCAATACGTTGAATCCGTCAGCCGCATGTTGGTCAAATCTATCCACCATGGCGTTGGCAATTTCCTCCGGTGTTCCAACAACCATGAGATGGCCACGGCTGTCCGATATCAGACGGATCAGCTGTCTCCAGGTAAATTTCTGGCGTACGGCTAGGTCGACGAGCAGCTTCTGACGGCTCTGGATCGAATTCGTCTGCGGTAAAGTCTCGGGGACCAATGAGTCAAGGTTCATGGAACGCAGATCGGTGACAGACCCCAGCCAAAGATCGGCCGCCCCAATTAGAACGTCGATGTGCGTGTACGATTGCAGTCTTTGAAGCTTCTCAGACGCCTCTTGCTTTGTCCTCCCGATGATCGGGACAATGCCCGGCATGACTAGCAGCTGATCGTCATCCCGTCCAAGTGCGCGCGCTTTCTCTTTGAGAGTTGCGCAGTATCGCTTACCGTTCTCTAAAGACGGTTCGGCGGTGAATACGAGCTCGCCGACTTCTGCAGCAAACGGTATTCCGGCATCGGATGCGCCAGCCTGAACCAACACGGGGTAGCCTTGTGGCGGCCTTGCGATGTTCAATGGGCCTCTGACTGAAAAGTGGTTCCCTCGGTGATTAAGCAAATGCAGCTTCGTAGTATCGGCGTAAATACCACTTTGCTTGTCGCGAATGAAAGCCTCGTCCTGCCACGAGTCCCAAAGACCCTTGACAACGTCTACAAATTCCTTCGCTCGAGCGTAGCGCGTGTCATGATCTGGAAGTTCCTTCTCGCCGAAGTTTTGGGCCTCGAAATTCATTGCCGAGGTGACAATGTTCCAGGCCGCGCGTCCCCGCGATAAGTGGTCAAGTGAAGCGAACATGCGTGCAAGATGATAAGGTTGGTAATAGGTCGTCGTCGCTGTCGCTACAAGGCCGATATCCTGTGTTCTCGACGAAAGCGCCGATAACAGCGTAATTGGTTCGAACCCATCGTTACCGCCTACACGGGCTATGGTTGGGTGATCAACTAGTACACCTTGGTGATCGGCGACAAATACGAAGTGAAATGCCGCACCTTCGGCAAGTGCCGCCAGATGGGCAAGATGGTCGACCTCAACTCCACCATTCGCTGGCACGCTTGAATCGCGCCATGCACCTTCGTGATATCCCGCCGGTGCGAGATACAGTCCGAGCTTCATTTCATCATTGCGGCGCATGCCGTATCTCCGTTTTCAGTTGGACTATCTCGTGCACTGCATTCAGCTGGATTGGCGTCGCAGAAAATCAGCCTCAACGCTCGATTTTCCGCAGGCACAGAGATCTCGACGAGTGTGCTTGCTAGAAGTTTCGCTGCGACCACCCATCCTCTGAAGCCAGTACTGAGGAGAGCGCTCCAAGCATCCTCGCCCTCCCCGAAAGAAGACTGTCATAGGAGGCAGGCACCGCTTATTCACAGAGCGCATCTCCGAAAATGGCTCCGCTCATTTACCTCACAACTGACAACAAGGGACCTACTAAGGGTGGTAGTATCCTCGGTGTCAGAGCTTCAGTATATCCCTGCCATGTAGCTTTCACTGTTTCCATGAGCCTATTTCGAGGAACGGCATTGGAAGTTCCGGAGCGCAGCTGATTTAAGTTGCCTCCGAGTTTGGAGGTGGGACGCGCGGTTATAGGCTTTCTCATTTCGGCCGACGTCGATATAGGTTCGGAGCATTTGTTCACCGGCTAGTTTCGCGCCGAAATACCGGAGCGCCCATAGGCCCGGCCGCGGGAGCCCAGTTAGAAACTACCAATATCGACAGTTGATATTGTTGTCCCGGAGCAGCATCAGTTGCCCAAGGAGTCGCGGTGATGGCTTATAACATTATCGACTTTCAGTTCACGCATGCGTCGCCCGTGAATTCGACTGCCGCCACGTCGCTATCCGTCTCAGTGCGCGCTCGAGCACCATGTTGCCGCCGAGTAATCGACCACGCCGGGATCCGGTTCCCGCCGGCACCTATTGCGCGATGCGGACGATCGACCTTTTCGGTGCGGTCACCTGCCGGAGCCGCTTTGCGCTAAAGACGCGAGAAAAAGGGCGATGTGGAAAGCCCAGGTGAAAGGCGACGGACCTGTTTTCATCAGGGTGCGAGCAGGCACCAACCACAGGTTCTAGCTCAGGTTTAGGTCGATCGCGGCTGCGTGAATCCGCATCCGCGGACCATCGCGAGTTCGGGGCGGGGAAGAGCATCTTTGTGAAACAAAAGCTCGTTTGTCCGCGATGTAAGCGGGCAGCATGATTTCCATGGACAAGAGAGTCGAAACAAAACCGATATAGCGTTCGCGGCCCGCACTCACGAGACGGGCGGCTGGCCATCACCTCGCTGTCGAGCTCAGCGAAACCGTGAAACTCGCGTTGCCGATGGTTCTTACGCAGGTTGGGCAGATCGCGATGACGACGACCGATCTTGCCTTCATCGGTCGGATCAGCACTGAGGCGCTCGCAGCGGCAGCGCTAGCCGGCAGGATCTATCTCGTTAGCTTCACGTTCGGTGCAGGCGTGCTGGCGGCGATCGCACCTTTTGGCGGCACAGGCGTTTGGGGCGGATAATCTGGCCGTGGTCCGGCGCACGGTGCGCATGGGGCTGTGGGCGGCGCTGCTCCTATCGTCCCGATCATAGTCTTCGCGTCGCGCGGGGAACAAATACTGCTGGCTCTTGCCCCCGCGCCTGACGCGGCGCGGCCCGCCCAGCAATATCTGTTCGGACTGGCGTGAGGCGTGGCGCCGGCATTCTGTTTTCAGGCCATCCGTAGCTTTATGGGTGCGGTCAACCGGCCGGAGCCGGTGTTCTGGATCACGCTCACGGCAATCTCCGTCAATGCCCTGTTGGTTTATCTGCTGATCTATAGGAAGCTAGGCCTACCCCGGCTGGAGCTGTTCGGCGCGGGTGTTGCGACCACTCTGGTGAACTGTGCGACGTTT
This sequence comes from Bradyrhizobium sp. sBnM-33, assembly GCF_032917945.1. Taxonomy (NCBI): domain Bacteria; kingdom Pseudomonadati; phylum Pseudomonadota; class Alphaproteobacteria; order Hyphomicrobiales; family Nitrobacteraceae; genus Bradyrhizobium; species Bradyrhizobium sp. sBnM-33. The sequence continues at coordinate 2,220,809 of NZ_CP136624.1, read as the reverse complement.
TTGGCAGGTTTATGGTTCGCCACAATGCAACGCTTTTTCCGTGACTACCGCGTGCTTGCACATCTTTGGCGGTTCGATTGGCCGTTAATGCGGCGGCTGATGGTGATCGGAACCCCGATCTCAATCGCCTCCTTGATGGATACGGCCTATTCTCGGCCACAGCACTCCCGGTTGGCTGGATCAGTATCGGCGCACTTGCCGATCACCAGATCGCGCTTCAAGTCGACGCGATCCTGTTGATGATCTCTATCGGGATCGGCATGGCAGCGGCCGTGCGCATTGGGTATGCGGTCGGCCGCAACGACGGTCCCGGCGTCAATCGGGCAGGTCTGGTCCCGATGCTACTCGGCATCGTGAGTACTGCAATTCTGCCGCTTGGGGTGATAGCCGCGCGTTTTGAGATCGCAGAGTTGTTTCTGAGCGAATCTGCCGGCGATGCTGATGCGACGATCCAACTCACCCCACAGCTCATTTTGGTTGGCGCGAGCTTCTTTATCAGTGATACCGTAGAGAGCATTGCGGCGAGCGCCCTGCGCGGGCTGAACGACACGCGGGTGCCGCTTCTGTTTGCCCTAATCGCTTATTGGCTGATCGGTTTCCCCCTGAGCTACGTGCTTAGTTTGAAGATAGGCCTTAGCGCCATGGTATCTGGATTGGCTCGATCGGCACCACCGTGTACGCGGCGCTACTCGTCCGGCGTTTCGTGCTGTTGGCAACTCGGCAGCTCCTTAGAGACAATCCTTGATTGCCTAAACCTCATTTCGACCGCCACGGCGTTGCCGAACCCCTTGCAGATTTCCGATCACGAGATGGACGTCGTCTCCGCCGACGTTTCCCAAAGCCGGCTGCGCACTTCCATGAGGCTGCTGCTACTCTTTTTCGGTTTTGCTCATGCCAACGACGATGCCACCGTTCCAAACCGGCGAAGAAACTGCCGCGATCACACATTCGAAACTCTGCTCAACTGAATATCTGGATAGGCAGCGTCGCCCGACCGCCCTACCCGAGAAGCATAGACAATTCAATGCGATGCTTCCGAGGGACGTCACGAAGGCGAAGACGATGGCAGACGTTACGCGCGGATCCGAATTGGCGGCGTCACCCGGTTAGAACGCGGAACGGCGAACCCCTGAGGTATATATGCAAGCTCGAGGGTCTGGTCAAAATGAAGGCCCGCAGAGATTTCTTAAGCGTGAGGAGTCGCACGGCCGTGGCGGCGATGAATCGTTTACGTGCAATAGTCCTGCAATGCCCGGTCCAGCGCGACGGTTACAGATGCTTCGATGGGTTTCTTTGGCCATCTGCTCGGCGTCTGACGCTGATCCTTTGATTTCTCTACTCGGCTCGGACCACCGTCGCGTTCTTGTTGACGGGCCCGTAGGAGATATAGTGGGTCTGGTCGCCCCTGCGCCTAGGGTGAGCTGGCGAAGGCGATGAACTTGTAGGCGGCGTCCAACCGCGGACTGCCCTTGGGAATCAAGTTCCAGTCCAGTGCCTGGGCGTCCCACATCATCTCGAAATGCTTGCCGGAGTTTCTTGATCGCGTCATAGATCCGGCCGTTTCAGGCCGAGGTCATCACGACCTGACCGTCGGCGAGAAGCTGCGGACGTCCTTCTTGATCGTGCCCAGCATCTCAACGTACGGTCCCTACGCCACTGTGAGATCATCACCGAACGGGGGGGGGGGGCGCGGTGGAACAGCCCATCACGGCTGAACTGGCTTCCACCGTCGAGAATCCATAGCTCGTGCCAGCTCGAGTATTCTAACGGGAGTGCATTCAGCCCGTTCGCCGCGTAGCAGCTGGCGGATAAAGGGCTTCCGCTATGCGCGCGCGAATTCCAGCACAACAGCAGCGAGCGAAGTATGGGTAGTCGATTCGTGCATGACTAGATGGCCGCAAGATGCTCCGTTGATGCCTTCACGAGGTTGTTGCCAGTACTCGACGTCCGGACAAGCTATTTGGTCCAGTTCGATGGCCCCGTTGACTGGTCGAACGCGTGCGTTTCTTTTGAGCCTCCGCCGCTAACCATCGAACATTTTGTGATTGTCAGCGCTTAGCCGCGACTTCCTGCGCCATCCGTAGCGAAATGCAACAATTGCGACCCGGTCAACTACCAACGCAGGCAATTGATCTGGATGACGAAAGCATATCAGGTATCGGTGATTAACGGTCCGTCAAACGCACAGGAGGCGGGATGCAAGACCAATCACAATCTGTACTAGCCAACGGCCCCGATCGATGCCTTGACTCGTCGCCTGCAGGAATTCTGCGCGGTCAGGTCTGCGCCACAAGCGAACTCTCCTTCCTCATGGAAGCGCATGATGGACTCTCTGGCGCGATCGCCGAGCGCGCGGGGTTCAAAGGCCTCTGGGCATCAGGCTTGTCGATTGCCTGCTGTCTCGGCTACCGCGATGCCAACGAGGCTTCATGGAGCCAACTCGTCGACGTGGTCGAGCGCATCGTCGACTCGACCAAACTGCCTGTGCTCGTTGACGGCGATAACGGCTTCGGGAATTTCAACAATGCCCGCCTCCTGGCACGCAAACTAAGTCAGCGTGGCGCTGCCGGCGTCGCTCTGGAGGACAGCTGTTTTCCGAAGATGAACTCGCTTATTGGCGAGCGGCATCCCCGCGCCGATATCGATGAATTCTCCGGCCGCTTGCGGGCAGTGAAGGATGCGGTCGCGGAAGACTTGGTCCTCGTAGCCCGGGTCGAAGTGCCGATCGGTTGCCGTGGGATGGACGAAGCAACTTTGCGCGCTCACGCTTACGCCGACGCGGGAGCTGATGCGATCCTCATTCACTCGAAGGGCACCGCGGACGAGATCCTTCCATTTCTAAGTGCCTGGCAGCAGCGGCTACCTGTCGTGATCGCTCCAACGCAGTACCATCGAACACTGGTCTCTGCATATCGTGAGGCCAGCATCTCCACAGTGATCTGGGCCAACCACTCCATGCGAGCTGCAACAGCGGCAATGCGCCGGGTCTGCGGTCGCATTATCGCCGAGGGAGGCATTGCCGGCATTGAGCCAGATGTCGCGACGCTCGATGAGGTGTTTGAATTGTTGAGGTACGACGAACTCGCCTCTGCGGGAGCGCGATATCTCCCCCCCGAATCTGATCCACTCAACGACATACTAGTTCTCAATGAACTGCCGCCATGGGATCGTTTGCCCTAATGACACGTTCCACTGCAATCTCGAACGAAGCACTTGTTGGCCATCCTGGTGTTGGAGGTACGATAGAGCTGGTCCCGGTTGTCTGAACAGAGTTTCCGCGCCGATAGGTGGAGCCTCTGCCGGGGGTTAGGCTGCCATGCGGAGTGGCAGCGGGGTGAAGTAGGCTTGATCCGGCGTGCTGCCGTCAAGACTCGAATGGGGACGCCTGCTGTTATGGAAGTCGAGATATCGGCCGATCGAGCTGCGCGCCTCGCTGATGCTGTCATAGGCCCGCAGGTACACCTCCTCATATTTGATGCTGCGCCAGAGCCGTTCGACAAACACGTTGTCCCGCCATGCGCCCTTGCTGTCCATGCTGATCGCGATGCCGTTGTAGGCGAGCACGCCGGTAAAAGCCTGTCCGGTGAACTGCGAGCCCTGATCCGCGTTGAAGATGTCCGGCTTGCCGTGACGAGCCAAGGCATCCTCCAGCGTCTCGACGCAGAAGGCTGCTTCCATGGTGATCGACAGCCGCCACGACAGAACACGACGTGTTGCCCAGTCCAGCACCACGGCGAGATAGACGAAGCCACTCGCCATCGTGATGTAGGTGATGTCCATCGCCCAGACCTGGTTCGGTCGCGTGATCTCCAAGCCGCGCAGCAGGTATGGATGGATCTTGTGGCCGGGCTCTGGCTTGGTGGTGCGCGGGCGGCGATAGAGCGCCTCTATCCCCATCCGCCGCATCAGCGTTTTCACATGCCGGCGGCCGATCTTGCACCCCTCGGCAGCCAGCAGGCCTCTCAGCATTCGCGACCCGGCGAAGGGAAACTCCAGATGCAGCCGGTCGAGACGCCGCATGATCGCGAGGTCGTCGGACGACACCGGCCGCGGCAGGTAATAAACGCTGCCGCGGCTGATCTGTAAAACTTCCGCCTGCCTGGTGATCGACAGATCATGCTCGCGGTCGATCATCGCTTTGCGCTCAGCAATCCCGCCTTGGTGAGCGCTCCTTCTAATCGTTCTCCAGCGTCAGTTCCCCGATCTTGGCATGCAGCGACTTCACATCGATCGCAGGCGTGGCCGGCGCAGCGCTGCCAGGTCCAAAAACTCCGGAAGCGCCACCCTCCAGCTGCGCCTTCCACGCCGTAATCTGATTGGGGTGGACGTCGAACTGCTCGCAAGCTGAGCTATTGTCCGGTCGCCCTTGATGGCGGCAAGCGCCACCTTCGCCTTGAAGGCCGGTGCGTGGTTCCGGCGTGCTCGTCTGCTCATCGTCGCTCCTGATTCGCAGGCACCAGCGTGCCCGCTGTCAGGCAGAAACTCCACTTATCGACCTGTTCAAATTTGCGGAGCCGGCTCTCGAGCGACGACGGGCTCGTTAAGGCTCCATCCTTGTCGTACCGGCCATGTCCGTTGATGATGCCGATGTCGTGAACCCGACAAAGCGTCGCGGCCATACCAGTGAGCATGCTGCCACCTATGCGTTTCTTACTTTCGTTGGGCAAGCGAGCACCACATTCCCCGAGTGGCACGCCGATTGCTGCGTTGAGGAGCGAAGAGCCGCCGCGGCCACCAAATGTTCATCAGGTTGACCTTTCGAACGTCGAGAGCCTAGATAACGGCTTGCTGATGAAGATAGCTCATCCTCGGCGTGTTATCGATGACGCGCATGTGCAAGTATTTTCGATATTTTCTTACCTGAGGCACATCAGGCGATTACCATGTAATTGAAGGCATGGATATTGGAAGGCACTAAACTACGTCCCTGGTCTCACTACACGCGGCATCATCGTTCCCTGGGGGCTCGATGGCCCGATCAGGTGCGATGCGTTCGAAACTTATGTCGAGAAGGTCCACCAGAGCTACGACCAAGCGACATAGCGGCCATGGATAACTTATCCCCACAACGGGCCGCGCGTGCGTCAGATGATCGAGGCTGCTGGCGCGAGCTCGTGCCATCTCCCGCCCTACAGCCCCGATTTCACTCCGATCGAGAACGCATTACCAAGCTCAAGGCCTCCTGCGCAAAGCTGCCGAACGATCGGTCGATCGCTCTGGAGCGCCATCGGCCGTATCATCGACTGAGCCAAATGAGTTCTATCAGTAGCCGCGCTTCAGGTCGACCACGTTACGCAGCGGCCTCTTTTCGAGGAATCGCAGCAGGTTGTCGCCGAAGATCTCGAACACGCGAGTGGCGTAGTCGGACGGGTAGCCGGCAACATGGGGCGTAACGATGACGTTAGGCATCGTCCAAAGTGCATTGTCGGCTGGGAGTGGTTCTCGCTCAAACACGTCGAGGAGGGCTCCGGAAATTGTGCCCACTCGGAGCTCCTCAATGAGCTCGCGTTCCACAAGTACCGAGCCGCGGGCTATGTTGACCAGGAACGCGGTGCGGCGCATCAGCCGAAGCTGCTCGCGACCGATTAGCTTGGTTGTTTCTGGAACATGAGGAACTGCAAGGACAACGAAATCGGAGAGCTGCAGGAGCTCGGCGAGGCCATTCGGCGGGAAGAGCTTGTCCACGCTCGCGATCGGCTGGGTCACATCGCGTTTCGAGCCGATCACCGTCATCCCGGTGGTTTTGCCGCGGTGGGCGATGGCGGCGCCAATCGAGCCTAGCCCGACCACGCCGAGCGTCCGCTCGGCGAGCGGCGCAACATCTCGCGGATGCCATTCCTTGCGCGACTGTTCCCGAATAAACCGCGGGAAGTCCCAATGCATCATGGTTATGGCCGCCATTACGAAATCGGCGATGATTTCGCCATGTATACCCCGAGCATTGGTAACGACTATGTCGCCGATGCGATCGCGGACTGGCAGGATCGAATCGATGCCCGCGTTGCTGCACTGGAACCAGCGCAGCCGACGCGCCTTGTCGAACAAATCGACAGGAAACTCGGGAGCGAGGAGAACGTCTGCTTCCGCCATATGGCGATCTAGTGACGCCGCGTCCTTGGCGCTCAAGACGCGCAGATCGGGAAAGCGTTTACGGATCGACGCCATATAGTCATCGGCGGCGGCATCATTGATGAGGACAGTGACGACATCGTCTGCCGCAGATGTGGAAACTGTCATGACCAGCTAATCCTATTCCAATAGCGCAGGCAGTGCGCCCCGCGCCGAAAAGCCTTGATTCGTCTGCCGTCCTTGAGCGCGGTAGCGACCGACTTTTTCATACGCGGCGCGCTCGCCAGCGCAAGACAATCGTTCGAACCAAATCATGTCCGCGCGTGGCTTGAGACCGCGTAACCGATTGCTTCCTTTTAGGACATGTAAGGCCGCAATATACCTACCAACTCTGGTCGCGCGGATTGAGTTCATTCTTCACTCGCACAGTACGGATCCATTCGCAAATGTTCTAAGGCCACGAAGAACGAACACTTCAGCATCGGCCTTTTGGATTCAACTTGGCAAGATACATTTTTATCAATTAACCAGCAAGACGCGACCTGAAGAGTTTAGCTTCCGCCTCAGCAAAGGAGGCATAAGCAACGATAGTAGTTTTGTCTCCAGGACCGCGAGTCGCGCAGCGTTTAAGTCAAATGACGCCTGCCGCCCAGGCTGCTGCCATCACATACGTGGCGAAGTCGCGCTCCGGCTTCGACGTCGCAGATTTCGACGCATTGATCACTGTCCCTGCCGCGTCCTGCAGCGCACGATAATCTAAACGCACGATGGATCTCGCCTTTCATCTACGCAACCTGCATTCCCCACCTAAGCTGAGGTTTGCGCTAGAGCGCGCTCGCCCTCTGTTCCGCTCAGGCAGGCCCGGATGCGATGCCGAGCCGGTCCAGCAAATTCGCCTCGTGGTCACGCTGTGGGTTTTTCGTGATCAGCAGTACATAACCGATAAGGTCGAATTCGCGCCGACCAAAAGGACAGCGCCCGCAGTTCATCTGTCATATACTGCCGTCCGGCGGATAACGGCACTACACTCTTTGGCAGCAGATCCGGACCGTCGCGACCAGACACACCATTACGATCGGATCGGGACGACCCGTTACTGCGTTCCACAGGTTGATCGGACGCTTTCGGGATGGGTAGGAAGATTAGCGAGTAGGAGGAGTAGCCCAGCCGGTCCACGACGCGTTCGCCCATGCCGATGATGTCGCCGCAGCAGACCTTAATGCCGGGCTCCCGCACATGCGCAAGTGTGTCGATGCGATCCTGTAAGGTGCCGGTGATGATGATTTTGCCGAAAAGACCTCTGGTCTGCTTGGCGTATTGTACCACACTGACGCCGATCGCCATGGCCGCCCATGCACTGATTAAACGCATGCGTTTTTAATTTTTGCGACCAACGATCTAACGTCTTGCGACTTGTCAGGTCCAGTCGCGAATCTCGCCTCGAGCCTATAGCGAGGTGCTACTATTTCCGCCCGGTCAACTACCACACCTAGTAGTTGACCTAGATGACAACTAGGTCAACTACTAGTCCATAAAGGTCAGGTCGATCAAACGGCACCCGCAAAGGCGTTGGACATGCAACATCAATCGCAATCTGTTCTCGCCAACGGTTCTGATAAATGCGCTGACTCGTCGGATGCAGAAGTGCTGAGCGCTCTAGTCTACTCCAACCGCGACTTCTCTATTCTCATGGAAGCGCATGATGGGCTCTCGGGCGCGATCGCCGAGCGCGCAGGTTCAAAGCGGTCTGGACGTCCCTCTCAACTGCCCGCTCTCTTCGGTACCGCGACCCCAGCAAAGCTTCATAGAAGCAACTCGCCGACGTCCTGTGCGCCGATGCGCGTGTGTGCCATGAGCTTTACTGGATGCACAGAGATTGACCAGAAGATCGCCGGCCAGTGCGCGCCAACCACGACGCGGCCGGTGATGGAGCCTGGCGGCGACGAACCTTTGATCGTGTTGGACGACTCCGCCCTTGACGAGGTGATCGGACCCGCGGTTGGCGCCAACTTCGTGGCCTCCGGTCAGGACTGTCTGGCAGACAACCGCCTCTGCGTCCCGTGTCCAGTTTACAGGGCCTTCTCTACCGCCTTCGCCAAACGTATCTCAGCACTGAAGGTCGGTAGTGAGCTCGAGGATGGCGTTGAGATCGGTCCGCTGATGTACGAACGCGGCGCGCGTAACGTTGACGAGTGCTTACGCGATGCGCTGGCGCGCGGCGCGCGTTGTCTCGCCGGTGGCAGGCGATCGTTACCGCTGGCCCTCTTTCGTGAGCCGCGCCTGCTGACCGATTTCCGAGACGCGGCCCACGCCATGCTCGCAGAGACCTCGCCACCGCGCTCGCATCTTTCAATACCGAACAGGAAGTGATGACACGGGCCAACGACTCTGAGTACGGGCTGATCGCCTATGTCAACCGAGAACGGCTCGCGGCATCAGCCCATGGTATAGGCGCTCCATTACGGCATCGTGGCGGCGAACCGGCCAACCGGGTGAGATTGCCGGCGGGCCGGTTCCGGCGGCACCGATTAGTCCGCCCCACTGGCCAGCGCTCCGGCCCAGTCACGGAGGTCTTCCCTTATCTCAAATATATGCCTCGACAGTTCTAACACATAGCGCAGGAAAGGAGCCGCAATGCTCGGCAGCTCGAACGAACTTACAGCTTGGGACCGCGATCACTTCTTCCACCCCGCGACGCATGTCGGCGCGCATGCACGGGGTGAAATCCCGACACGCGTGATCGGCGCTGGCGAAGGAGTCTACGTCACCGACACGTCCGGCAATATCAGCCTCGACGCCTTTGCGGGTCTTTTTTGCGTCAATGTCGGGTACGGCCGACAAAAGATCGTCGAGGCAATCGCAGATCAGGCGAGAAAACTCGCCTACTACCACGCGTTTGTCGGCCACGGCACGGAAGCCCCGATCAGGCTATCTAAGATGATCATCGATCGCGCGCCGAAAGGCATGAGCCGCGTCTATTTCGGCACGTCGGGCTCCGATGCCAACGAAACGAACATTAAGCTGATATGGTACTACAACAATGTGCTCGGTCGGCCGGAGAAGAAGAAGATCATCTCGCGTTGGCGCGGCTATCACGGCTCGAGCGTCATGACCGGCTCGCTGACAGGGCTCGAACTTTACCACAAGGCCTTCGACCTGCCGCGTCCGCCCATCCTGCACACCGAGGCCCCCTACTATTTCCGCCGCGCGGACCGGTTGATGAACGAGGAGCAGTTCGCGCAGGCCTGTGCCGACAAGCTCGATCAAATGATCGTGGCAGAGGGGCCCGATACAATCGCGGCCTTCATCGGTGAGCCGATCCTCGGCGCTGGTGGCATCGTTCCGCCGCCTGCCCGTTATTGGGAGAAGATCCAGGCCGTGCTGAGGAAATACGACGTGCTGCTCGTCGCCGACGAAGTCGTCACCGGCTTTGGCCGCCTGGGCACGATGTTTGGTTCGGACCACTACGGCATTACGCCTGACCTGATCACCGTTTCCAAGGGGCTGACCTCGGCCTATGCGCCGCTATCGGGCGTCATCGTCTCCGACAAGGTTTGGCAGGTGGTCGTAAAAGGCTCCGACCAACTCGGCCCCATCGGTCATGGCTGGACCTATTCCGCGCATCCGATCTGCGCGGCGGCCGGCATTGCAAATCTGGAACTCATCGACGAGTTGGGCCTGATCGCGAATGCTAGCGATACGGGCGCTTGTTTTCGCGCAGAGCTGACTGGGGCGCTCGGCGACCACAGAAACGTCGGCGAAGTGCGCGGCGACGGGCTGATGGCTGCGGTGGAATTCGTCAAGGACAGGGACGATCGCGTCTTCTTCGACGCATCGCAGAAGGTTGGTCCGCAGGTCGCCGCCGCGCTGCTCGAGCGCGGCGTCATCGCTCGCGCCCTGCCGCAGGGCGACATTCTCGGCCTCGCGCCGCCGCTCTGCCTAACCAAGGACGAAGCTGATATCATAGTCCAGAAGACGACGGATGCCATCAATGCTGTGTTTGGCGATCCATAGGAGATCGACAACAAGCGTTGGAGATAACGTGCAGCCGTGAACTGCGTTAGCAGATGAATTCAATCGAAACGCTGTTCTCGGCCGCTGGTTCTTCTTTGAACCGTCGTCATTACGCAGATCGTTCGTAAGCCCATTGTGCGGATCGGAATCCAGATGGATGATGTTCTGTGATCCCCTCGGCCGCACCACAGTGCGTCATTTGCGTTCTCGAGAGATGCTGTGTGTCTGGGCATGCTTTGTGGCGGCACGATCGCAGCCAGATCTTTGGCTACTCGGTGCAGTTGGTGAATCGGAGTCAAACGGGCATCGGCCCGTTCAACATCCGCTTGCCTGAAGGCGCAAAGCCTGAGAACTACAAGGAAGGCGCCACGCCCGATCTTGAGACTCGCTACTGAAGCGTCGAGGGCGCGGTGTTGTTCCGGGCGAACCCGCGATCTGACGAGGCGGCAAGAGCGAGGGCGGATCGAGGGTCCCGCTGCGATGCCGCCGGCCTCGTTGAAGCTGCCGCTTCGCTGTCGGCGTGACCGACGATAACGCGTGCCGCGTCGCCGCGATCGATTGGCCGGCAATCGATGAGCCGTTTGCGGCTTGTACAACGCCGTGGAAGGCCGGCCGAGCAGCAACTGTTGCTCGTGCCGCTCTCCGAAGGCCTCGCAGCCCTACTGCCTTGCGGACTGGCGGCCATTCAGCGCCGCAAGCGTGCGGGCTACGTCTTTTGAACGACGCGGGTCGCGCGATCTCGCGCGGCTCGCCCTCAAGCATCACAGAAGCAGGTCGATGAACAACGGGATCCTTTCCGGTACTAACGCGATCGTCAACAGCCAGGGAAGTCCTCGGCGTCAGTGATCGGGGTACATGGGAGTTGGACCAGCTGATGATAGAGCAGGCAAAGCCGGAAATGATCCTCATACTCGATTGCCAATCGCAATCCGATTGGTGGCGCACTCCCAGTCGTGGTAGGTGCATCCATCTGTGCGCCGGCCTAATGTGCCGTCAAATCGGGTAGCGGGATGATTATGCAGTGACAGTCAAGATCATGAAGTTCGGCGGCTCTTCGTTTCGCGCGGCGAATGACTACCGGTCCGTTTCTGCGCACATAATGAACAGACTGGCCACTGATGCAGATAAAGTTGTCGTCGTTGTTAGTGCGATGTACGGGGTGACAGAGTCACTAAAGGCACTGGCGTTATCTGTAAACGACCGATGCCAGAGTGCAGCTTTGGACACTGTGCTTACAACAGGAGAGATTGTTTCCGTCGGCTTACTTGAGGCTGCGTTGGAGAGATACTCGGTTCCGGTATCATCGCTCTTTGGTTATTCGTTGGGGATCCACACTTCCTCGGGATCCAATCGAGTGTGCATCGAAAATATCGATAAGGCACCTCTTCGTAGGGCGCTGGACGCAAATCGAGTTGTAATAGTAGCGGGCGCCCAGGGCGCCGATACGAGCGGGCGCGTCTCAATGCTCGGCCGTAATAGTTCGGATTTAACCGCTGTGGTGGTTGCCGATATCGTAGGAAGTAGTTCGTGCGAAATTTATTCGGATGTGTGTGGCATCTATACGTCGGACCCGCACCTGGTGGAGGGAGCGAGGCTGATCCGGGAAATCTCCTATGCTACTGTCAGTCGTATAGCCCGTCGCGGTGCTAAAGTGCTTCACTGTAGAGCCGCTGAGTACGCTTCCACACGAGGAATTGTGATTTCTTGTAAAGCGTTAGTGCCACGGGAAACCGTTGGAACACTCGTAGGCAGCGTGGGAGACGCGGCGACCGTTGTGATAGATCGATCGGCTAAAAGGGTAAGATTCAGTAGTCTTTCTGAACAGCAGGTAGCGCTAGCTCTCCTGGACTCACTCGACATCACGTGGATCGAGGTGGGGCGGCCTGAAACATGCGAGGTTTATTTGAGTCATGACTCTCATTTTGCTCTCAATACACTTGCACAACAAGGGATTACACCTTCAGATCTTTCGAAAGTAGTATTAGTTACTGAGATTAATAGGGATCAACAGAGGACATACGAGTTTCAGGATCTGGAATCTGCTGTTTCTTGCGCCCGACGGGTACACGCGACTTTTTACCCGAGGGAGCAGCAATCCACAGTGGGACTGTGAGACAGATTGGCTTTCGCTTCCGTACGCTATCCTCTTGTCGTTGTCGGCGTGCCGATCGCTACCGCATGAGTGTGCGATGCAGAACTCTGCCGATGGCACCTGCTATCCTACCGAAGAGGGCGTAACGGGTGCAGGGTAGCGTGTAGGTCACCCCGCATAGCGGGCGGTGTTTGATTGTCAGAGAATCTCCCGGTGATTTGTTCCCAGGAGATCATATGAGCGAACATAGGTCTGACACTAAGAACTTCGAAGTTATCACGGCGACACCCGAGCGGCTTCCGGTCAGTCCGGGGCGAAGCCATCGCACCTGATCGCGGGAGGCGAAGGAGCGGATTGTCGGGGAAACGTTCGCGCCCGGGGCGAACGTGTCGGCGATCGCGCGGGCTCACGGGCTTGATCCATCGCAGGTGTTTGCCTGGCGGCGCAAGGCGCTGGCCTCGGGAGTTGTTGCGCCGCTTTCCGAGCGAGCCCGACCGATCAAGTTCGCGCGTTTTGAAGCTGTGGCGGGCGAGACGATGGAAATTGTGGTCGGCGATGTCGCGGTGCGCATCGGCAGCGATGTGGAGCCTGAGCGGCTTGCTGCGGTAATCGCTCTCGACGAAGCACACTCTCGCACTATGTGGTCAAGATCGCGCGGCTCGGCGGGTACTTGGCCCGAGCCAACGATCCGCCTCCAGGAAATACCGTGATCTGGCGAGGACTATCGCGGCTGACCGACATCGAACTGGGAGCCGCGATCGAGGCAAAAATTATGGGTAATTGAAAGATCAGCTTGGCGCTTACGGTGCAGGTGTATTTTGTCCGAAAGCAATGTAAGCCTCCGGCGGGGGCCCGCCCAGCCCATCGTGAAATCGATGACGCGAATACCATGCAACGGCTGCCGGCCGGGATCGATGCAGCCGGACGTCCCCGGCGCAGCGAGGGACGGATGTGTTCGGATGTTCGCGAAAGCCTGCTGCTCGCCGGGAGCCGGAACCTTGCCGCCCCGGCGCGGTGGCGTTAATGTCAGTCGTTGCACCGAGCCAGTCGTCAGGCCCTCTTCTTCGCCAAGCCGGACGGGCACGATAGCGCCGATCGCGTTCTTCTCCACCTCCTGAAGCAGATCGGAAATCTCGGGCACCGGCACGATGGGGATCTTGCGTTTCAGTCCCTCTTCAAACCACTCCTGCGCCGTCCGCGCCTTCAGTCTCGGCTTGAACTGTCGTTCGATCTCATCCGTCTTTAGCAGCCGATCCTCGCCGAGGACCAGAGCCGGATCATCATGTAATTCGGACAGCCATGTCGCAGAACGCGCGCCATTGTGCTGGCGTGACCGTGGTAACACCGAGCCGACCTTTTTGATTTCGTAAATGCCGGACGGAAAGCCCGGCCAGAAGCGGTTAATGGCAATTCGTCGCATCACGTCGCCGCGCGCAAACGCCTCGAGCATGAGATACTCGGTGAGAGCGAGGCTCGATTCGAAAATACTGAGCGACCACGACCGCCCTGCCCCACCATGCATTCGCGAAGAAGCCGCGGCGATGAAGCCCCACAGGCCGGCAACGATACCCGTCTGGAAATCAGGTGCGTGCAACGGCGGTCCCTCGACAGGTCCAACCACCTTGATGAGGCCGGCGAGCGCGCGGATTGTCGAATCGGTTGCGGCGACTCCTGCATAGGGTCCTTCCGGGCCGAACCAGCTAGCTTCGAGGTAGGTCAACCCGGAGCGTTGCTGCCGGATCGCAGCGATGTCAATGAACGGGCAATCCGCGTCATCCACATCGCGGCTATCAATCAGAATGTCGCAGTCGTCGATGAGTGCCGTCAGCCGTGTGATCGCGTCGAGGTCGGCGGTATCCATGATGACGCTTGACTTATTGAAGTTCAGGAATGCGAACCACGCGCTCTGACCGTTGGGCGTGAGTGGCGCGCTGCGGCGAAGTGGATCGCCTGATGGCGGCTCGACCTTCTGAAACTGAAGTGGACCCCGGATTTTGGACCGCGGCTTAGGTGGTGCGGATGCCGTTCCGTTTTGATAAACGGAGCGGACCATGAAGAAGACGAGACGGAAAATCGATGCGGCGCTGAAGGCAAAGATCGGCTTGGAGGCGCTGCGAGAACAATCAACGGTGACGGATCTGGCGCAGCGCTACCAGGTGCATGTGAACCAGATTAAGCGTGGAAGAAGCAACTTCAGGATCAAGCGGTTCGGGCGTTCGACGCGGGCGCTGGTCGGGATGGCGAGGCGGCCCACGAACTGGAGGTCGAGAAGCTCCACGCCAAGATCGGACAATAGACGGTCGAGCGAGATTTCTTAGCCAGGAGGTCCGGAAGATGAGCGCGCCGGATCGCCGAGGATTGCTTCAGCGCGATCATGAGAGTCTATCGATCCGCCGGCAATGCCAACTGCTGAGCGTTGCGCGATCGAGCGTATATCGGCCGCCGCGGCCGGCCAATGACAACGACGTTGAGCTGATGCGGCGGATCGACCAGCTGTTCACGGCCTGGCCGTTCCTGGGCTCGCGGCGGATGACGGCGATGCTCAATGGCGAAGGGTGTCGCATCAATCGCAAGCGCGTGCAGCGGTTGATGCGCAAGATGGGCATCGCGGCGCTGGGACCAAAGCCCAGAACCACAAAGCCGGCGCCGGGACACAAGATCTTCCCGTATCTCCTGCGCCATATGGTGATCGACCGGCCGAATCAAGTGTGGGCGGCCGATATCACCTATGTGCCGATCGGCCAGGGCTTTCTGTATCTGGTGGCGATCATCGATTGGGCGAGCCGTGCGGTGCTGGCCTGGCGCCTGTCGAACACGATGGACACATCGTTCTGCGTGTCTGCGCTCGAAGAGGCCTTGGCGCGCTTCGGCCGGCCTGAGATCTTCAATACCGACCAGGGCAGCCAGTTCACCAGCGCCGCCTTCACCGGCACGCTGGCCGCCACCGGCGTCAGGATCTCGATGGACGGTCGCGGGCGCTGGATGGACAACGTGTTCATTGAGCGGCTGTGGCGCTCGCTCAAATACGAGGACATCTATCTCAAGGGTTATTCGGATGGCCATGAGGCCAAGGCCGGAATCGCCCGATGGATCGAGTTTTACAATCTCCAGCGCCCTCATCAAGCGCTGGAAAACTGCGCGCCGATGACGGTCTGGCGAGCCGGCGCATTCGGCGAAGAGGCTGTGGATATGACGCTTCTCGCAAGCGAGAAGCTTGGACAACGCTGCGCGTGCCCACATCCCCACATCCCCACAGCCACAACACCAGCAAGCAAGAGTAGCGTAAAGTTATTGGGAAGAACGAACGGCAGCAGCTCCACTTAAGAAACCGGACCCAGTGGTCCTCAGCATAGGGTCCACTTCAGAACATCGGCGCCAAAATCGGCAAACAACCGCGCGCAATAGCTGGTTGCGGCCGAGCTACCGATCTCAATGACCCGCACATGCGATAACACTCCCATCGAGCGCTCCATTTTCCCGGCCATGCTGATGCTCCGGAACATCATCGGCCACGCGATGCGAGGCTGTGGCCACCGCGAGCGCGTCGCTGCTTACCCGGCGTCGATACACGGGCGTTTGCGCCTGCTGCGAAGCGGCGGCACAGGGGACCGAGCGCAGACCCATCCTGATCCACCGGCGCGTCTCCGCGGGATTGATGACGTTGTCAATCTGAATACCTTGGCAATCGATGCGGCCGTGCCGTTGGCATTGAGCTCCGCAACTTTATTCCTGTAATACTCTTCGCGACCGGGCGGTTCTGCGATCGCCTCCAGAGGCGCGCAGCGATCATTGGCGGCGAGGAGCAATCGGATTTGGCTTCGACGACCGTGGTCGGAATGAGGAAACTCGCGCCGCATCGTTATGAACTGCTCAACGAGGCAGCCCTTGTCGAGGACACGGTATGCGGCCGTGGCAAACCTCGTCGATTGTCGACGATCAGCTGAATTCTTACGGCCAGCATTTGCGCGGCTGCGCACCAAGCTTAAGTCCGCCCATTCATGCCGGCGAAAATGACGGGGCTAAACGCAGCTCGGTTCTGTCGTGACGATCAACAAGGCTCCTCAACTCCTCGCCGGTTAGCCAAATAAGCCAGTCGTCGTCCACAATACCCTCTTCCACCAGCTGTAATATCGACCCCCCTGGTTCGTGATGCGGGCTTTCGTATTGCGCAACGACGCCCTTATCCAGTGACCAGCGCGCTACGAGTGCACATACGAAGTCAGGAGCCCACATCGCATAAGACACGCCTCGTGCTATTCCTGTTATGATCCTGGGCATGCCCTGTCCTCTAAAGTCTCTACGCACCCAAATATCCCCGTGGTAGGCTACTTTTCCGGTCATCTTCTTCGCGCTTGGTGCGGTGCAAATACAACGGTCCTGAGGATGTGCATGTATGGCCGGATCAGCGTAAAACGCCTTCAGGGATTCAAGATGTTCTGCAAAGTTGCTTTGCGAGAGGTCAAACAGTCGAGCAGCCTGCAAAAGCGCGACCTCGTTATTCTTGTCGACGCCTATGATCCAATACCCTTCGCCTGATTTGATTGGCGAGCGATCCGGCCGGAAAGTTGGATATGTCGGTCCCTTTGTTGGAGTGGCTCGTGTGATCGAGACATACTCATGAAAATCGAATCCTATGGACAGCCTGATGCCTTTTTGGGCGGCGGCGTCGTCGTGTTTTTGAAGAAAACGTGAAACGTGCAACGGATTGATCACAATTGCCATTGCTGCACCTTGTCCAATCGTGATGAGCTGAATCATAGCCCTACGGTACTAATCCTACGGCATAAACCAGAGTCGAGACACTACCTATTCTGAGGAGAATGTCGTATCGAGATTTGCGCAGGCGGCGTTGACAGCTATCAGCATTCAACAGTGATGGAGCTTGGCAATGGCGGCCTTGACGGAGCCGCGGATTGGGGTAGATGATGTTGCTGGTCCAGTTCGACGAACCGGTAGCCGTTATCGAGCAATCTTTGCTTCAAGAATCGCCACGAGGCGTCCCGCCACTCACGATCAAAAAAGTCAGAGAACGTTCACACCACGATCAACACCGTTCCCTATTGAGACGAAGGATTTCGACATGCCGAACGTCGCGATCCCGGCGCGAACGGTGGCGCACCAGATTCGTACCAAGGCACACGCGGATCGCCGACGGTCTCGGCACGTCAATGACGATCAGCGTCCCATTGTTTTCGGCGAGAAACTCTAGCTCATCGACCTTTGCCTAACGGACCAGGACGTGCGCGAGGATTCCGCGGTGTGCATCGCGCGGTCAACCCTGACCTAAGGCCGAAAAGCGCGTGGTCGATCAGTTCGCCGCAAAGCTCGCGACACCTGAAGATCCAATCACGCAACCTTCTCGGAAAGTCGATCCGCTGAGAAGGCGATCGGCGGCCCAGAATGCCTGAAACCCAGCACAGCTGCACAAACGCGTGCGGATGGTGGGGGCCTGATTGCAGCCCTTGCGGTTTTTCAGAACCTGACCCGGTACCGCAGCCGGCGGCTGGACGAGCAGCGAGGGTCACGTCACTGCGACCTTGGCCTGCTTCAATGTCTCGGCCAGAGATTCCTCGAAAATCTCAAGGCCTCGGTTTAGTGTCTCAACGTCGATTGTGAGTGCAGGCAAGAATTTCACGACCTGATCAACGGCTCCGCATCGTTCGATGATCAATCCCTTCTCAAATGCCTTGCGACTCGTGGCCTCTGCGATTTCGGTCATATGGCAATCAAACCCCAACGCCATGCCACGCCCTCGAACGGCAAACCTGTTTCCATGCTCGGATGCAATGGCCTCAAGCTGGCGCCGCATAAGTTCTCCCAGGCGGTGAACTCCTTCTGAGAACCTGGGACAGCGCCAATAAATGTTTATTGCTGCGGTTGCAGATACAAGTGCAAGGTTGTTTCCTCGAAACGTGCCTGTGTGTTCTCCTGGCTGCCATACATCGAGTTCCTCTCTGATCAACAACATCGATAATGGTAGACCGAACCCGCTTAGCGATTTCGACAGCACGACGATATCTGGCGACAACCCTGAAAACTCGAAGCTAAAGAATTCGCCGGTGCGACCACAGCCCATCTGGATATCGTCAACTATGAGAAGCGCACCAACAGTTTTCGCTATTGCCTGAATTGATTGCAGCCATTCCTTGCCAGCTACATTTATGCCCCCTTCTCCCTGCACAGTTTCGACCAGAATGGCAGCTGGAGAATCGACCCCACTGCTCTTGTCCACCAGTACCTTTCGCAGATACTCAGCCGTATCAACAGCTGGTCCGAGATAGCCATCATAGGGCATGAATGTTGCACTCGACAAAGAAACACCGCTAGCTTTGCGGTAAGAACGATTGCCGCTCACAGCAATCGCTCCTAAACTCATGCCATGATATCCGTGCGTGAATGCAATAATATTTTGACGTCCTGTGACTTTGCGTGCGAGTTTTAAAGCTGCCTCAACAGCATTAGCCCCTGTCGGGCCTGTGAATTGGAACCGGTACTGCATACCCCGTTCCCGAAGTATGGCAGAGTTGAAAGTATTCATAAATGCCAGCTTTGCGGGAGTCGCCATGTCGAGCCCGTGGACTATGGCATCCGACGCCAGATACTCAGTAATAGCAGCTTTGATTTGGTGATTGTTGTGGCCATAGTTCAGTGCTCCAGCACCGGAGAGGAAGTCAATGACGTTCCGCCCCCCGTCAGTTAACATGATGGAGCCGCGCGCTCGACTGAAAATAGCCGGGAACGAACGTGAGTATGAGCGGACGTTTGATTCTAGGACTTCCAAGGTCCGCATATTGCGCGACTCGCCAATTGATCCACCCATGGTTGTCTCCTCCGGAAGTAACCGGTTCGATGAACAAGCTACGCTTCTCTCAGATTGGGCGCCCCCTGAAGAGACCGGAGCGCGGGCACGGTTTCGGCGGGACTTATGTTGCACGAGGGGGTCCCCAGAATGGCTCCACCCATTTACCTGAGAACTGGGAACAACGTACCTACCAACTCTAACAGTTTGATTCAGAATTACCCATGTGCGCTGCCATGTAGGCACGCCTCGTTGAGCTCGGCAAACTGAAACGTCGTTCAGTTTTCGATGAGTGTTTTCCGAGTTGAAGGAATCGGGACCGGTTACGCCGAGAGCAGCTGATTTAAGCTGATTGCCAGGCGTGGAAATGGGAAGGTGCGATGGAGGTTCTCGGGCTGGCCGCGATACCCATAGGTGGTCGCCCGTGAAGAATTCGGAAGCGATTGATCCGTCGCTGTGATTTGACGTGAGCAAGTATTCGATTTTGCAAGAAAGCCGTGGGTAGGTCTCGGTTTTCTTGCGTTTTTGGATTCCGGATTTGGCGGCTTCGTGATTCATTTGACGGCGAGATTCGCTGTTGGGGAGAACCCATGAGCCAGCCGCGCGACAATCGTCAGGACGATCTGTTTCGTCCATCTCTGGAGAAGATCATCAACCTTCGCCATCCGCTGGTGCGTCTGGCAGCGGAGATCGATTGGGACTTCCTGGCGGGACGCTTCAGTTCGGTCTGTCGCCTCGGGCCGGGGCAGCCACCGTTGCCGACACGATTGGTAGCCGGACTGTTCATCCTCAAGCACATGCACAATCTCTCTGACGAGGCGCTGTGCGACAGGTGGGTCGAGAACCCGTATTTTCAGTATTTCTGCGGCGAAGTGGTGTTCCGGCACGACCTGCCGTTCGATCGCTCGTCGCTGACCCGCTGGCGCCAGCGGCTGGGCGAGGAGCAGATCGCCGCGCTGCTGCAAGAAAGCCTCTCGGTGGCGCATCGAACTGGGGCGATCGAGACCAAAGATCTCGAGCGGGTCGTTGTCGACACCACCGTCCAGGAGAAGGCGATCGCGCATCCGAGCGATGCGCGGCTCATGCACCGGGCGATCGAGAAGCTGGTCGATTTGGCCAAACGCGAGGGCATCGAACTGCGCCAGAGCTATCTGCGCGTGGCCAAGCGCGCCGCCATCATGGTGGGGCGCTACACGCATGCCCACCAGTTCAAGCGCGCCCGGCGAGAACTCAAATTCCTGCGCACCCGGCTTGGCCGCATCATCCGTGACATCAGACGCAAGATCGAGGGCGACCCTGCGCTTGAGGATCGCTTTGGTCCGCTGCTCGATCTCGCCCACCGGGTTCGCCATCAAGAGCAGCGTCAGCGCGGTCCCAAGGTCTACTCGTTGCACGCCCCCGAGGTGGAGTGCATCGGCAAAGGCAAGGCCCGGGCACCTTACGAGTTTGGCTGCAAAGTCTCGATTGCCACGCCTGCCACCGCGCCCAAAGGCGGGCAGTTCGTGCTGCATGCCAAGGCCCTGCACGGCAATCCCTATGACGGCCACACGCTCGGTCCCGTCATCGCCGATCTCGAAAAGCTCACAGGTGTCGCAGCGCGCCGCATCCACGGCGACAAGGGCTATCGCGGCCACAACTATCCCGACCGGTTCAAGGTCTGGATCAGCGGCCAGGTTCGCCGCGTCACCAAAGCCATCCGCCGCGAGATGCGGCGTCGTACCGCCGTCGAGCCGGTGATCGGCCATCTCAAGGACGACCACCGAATGCGCCGCAACCATCTCAAGGGCCGCGACGGCGACCGCATCAACGCCGTTCTCGCCGCCGCCGGCTACAACTTCAGCCTGCTCCGCCACTGGTTCGCGGAACTTTTACGCGTCCTGCTATGGATACTCTGTCGCCGCCTATCGCAACCACACCTTGCGTAAAACGGCGCTCAGAAACGTTCTTCACGAACGACTAGGTGCCGAGCAATTGCTAACGGCCTCGCGTCGCGGCAAAGCGGTGGAGCGTTTCCAAGCATTAGGGTTACGATTCTGAGCGCTGAGGAGCGCCGTGAGTATCAGAGCCTCTACACGGACCACCGCAAAGGCTTCCACTGTGATTTGATTTCCCGGAAAGTCGAGGAACTCGACACGGCGCCGCCGTTTTGAATGCGCCGCGATGATCTTTCCGGTCGCAACCTCGAGCGCCGCAAACAGCGTTGTCGTGCCATGCCGCTTGTAGTCGTGGCTCTGACCGGTCAAGGCGCGACCATTTGGGCAACTTCAGATAACCTTGCGCTCGTTCCAAAGCCTGGATTGAAGGCTTTTCGTCCACGCATAGCACGATAGCCTTCTCGGGCGGGGCGACGTAGAGGCCGACAACATCGGCGGCTTTGGCCGTGAAGTTCGGGTCGTTGCTCTCGCACCAGGACTTGCGAGCCACGAGGTCGATCTTGTGGTTGCGCAGGAACCGCCAGACATATTGGACGTCAACATCGCCCAGCGCCTCGGCCAGCAGGGGCCCGGTCCAGCGCGCAAACCCTTCCGGTGGCTGCTTGTCCAACAGCCGCAGAATCCGCTTGTCGGTGGCCTTCGTATAGATCGGCTGCTTGCCAGGCCGCGGCCTCTCCTGCAGCCCTTCAAGGCCAAGGCCGGCATAGCGATGCCGCCACAGGCTGACAATCCGAGGCTGGAGCCCGACTTCCTTGGCTATCGACCGCGTGCTGCGCCCGGCCGCCGCCAACAAAACTATCCGCGCCCGCTTCAAATCGCGCTGCAATGTCGCCGGCGAACGACAACGCGCCTCCAGGACCTTGCGATCCTTCCTCGAAAGGTGAACTTCTCTTGCCTCGGGTATCATCCCGATCTTGAATCACGTGGGTACTAGTCATCACAAAGACATCCGTGCGCTGTACTTTTCCACGAGTCCGGCCGGCTGCCAGCCGAGCTTCGCTTCGCGTAAGCCCGGAATACCGAGATCCTGCGCTCTATTAATAAACTTTGCTTCGGCTGCAAGCGCGCCCGCGAATGCATGAAGAACGTACTGGTAGGCGCCCTTGAACTCTAGTGCGGCCTTCTCATAGTGCTCAACAAACGTTTCAAAGTTGAGCCGTTCGCCGATAGCAAAAGCCACGAGCGCCTGATCTATCTCCACCGCCACCCCCCTCATGGGCAGCGAATCAAAGTTCTGAAAAGCGACTTTGACGGCGGCGGTCTCCTCCGCTGCCGAACTTCGATCAGTGTCTTGCTCGCTCACCCATTTCTCTTGAAGCGCGATACAAGCAGTCACGTCGCGTGCCTCTAACGTCCGCACCGTCGGATTGAGACTGGCAAATCTCCTGACTTTGTTTCTCTTCACTTCGAACTTCTTGCCCTTTAAAGATATGAGGTCCTCAACGTTGTAGTAGTAGTCACTATTATCACGATCGAATACGATGGGCATGCTTCCCGAAAGGTCATCGGAAAGGATCTTTGGTATCCTCACCCACTGGTACCTTCGGAGCCCGGGAAGCGGCTCCAGCATGATCTCCTTCGGATTCTCTCCTATCGGAGGAAAGAACTGCGGTTCACAGTCGGATTTTCGTTGATAGGACACGAGGAGATGATCGCGATATACACCGAACCTGTGGTTCTTTATGCCGGCCCAAGACAGAATGTTTGTAAAGGTCATTTCCGAGCATTCGGGCGGATACTCCGCAAAGTAACGATCGAAGGTGGTCTTGTGGGCCATCGATACTGGTTGCATCGCGTCAAAAATGCTTTCCATGGCTATCCGCCTCTCAATACGGAGCATTGTGACGCTGGGGTTTTATCCGCATTCCCGCTACACTCTTCGAAGACATTGAATTCGCTTGCAGTCCGCGCGTTCAGCGGATTGACAAAGGCCTCTGAGATTCCGAACTGATGTCCACGAGATGGGATGATTCCAAATCGATCTACGCGACGTAAGCAGAAACATCTGTCCCCGCGAAGCCGGTTTGAAATCTGACAGCATCGACAGGTGAAGGTGTCGACGAGACAGCACTCGGAGCAGTTGTCGTTCATCGCTATGTCTAAGCTCTCACAACCAATCTGCTCGACGGCATTTAGGACAATGGCATAGCGCTCGACATTCATGCGCTGGGACGACAGCGGTGATGGGAATTTAAACGGCGCTGCCACAGGGAGGTCAACCTATCAACTCTAGCAGTCCCTATCCTTGAAGCGAAGCAGGAGGATCGAAACGTTGCTCTGGCCGGCTTCGATCCGGACGATGTAGCATTCGGACATTTGTGACGTGCGGGACAGCGCCGAAACAGGATGCGGCGGAGCCGTATCAAAGCGTAGATGATCACCATTCATCCAAAAGACTATCGTCGAGCGCTGCCCGCATGCGTTCCGGCGAGCGTCGCACCGGAGTTTGCGCCGGAAGGGCGTGGCCCTGGATTACCTTGCTTCCGCTCGCAACGACGGCCGACCTCAATCCCAGACTGGCGCGAAGCCAGGATTTACAAGACGCTTGTCCTTCGGCAGGGCCCCGATCGCTCTGCGGTCGTCGGAATCGAGCTCGACGTTCAGCGCATCCAGATTGGCCTTCTGGCTTTCGGCACGTGAGGGCTTCGGGATTGCGGCGACGCCGTGCTGGTCGAGCAGCCATTTCAGCGCTACCTGCCCTCCGGTTGCATTGTGCTTCTTGCCGATCTCCATCAGCGTCGCATCGCTTGCCGCGCAGCCTTGCAGCAGCGGGGAATAGGCCACCAGCGGAATGCCTTTGTTGTCGAGACACCGTTTGACCTTCGACTGGCCAAGCATCACGTGATATTCGATCTGGTTGCAAGCGATCGGCGCCCTGATCTCCTCGACCGTGGTCTTGAGCAGCGCCATGGTGAAATTGGCGACGCCGATAGCGCGGGTGAGTCCCTCTTCTTTCAGCTTCACCATCGTCTCGAATACCGCCGGAAGGTTCATGCTGCGCGAGGGCCAATGCACCAGATAGAGATCCACGAACTCAAGCCCAAGCTTCTTCAGGCTCGTATCGAAGGTTCGGCGGATCGCGTCCGGCGCGAGATTCTCGTGCCAGACTTTTGTCGTGACATGCAGGCCTCTGCGGGGAACAACGGAAGATGCAATCGCACGCCCGACGGCATCTTCGTTGGCGTACATTTCTGCGGTGTCGATATGGCGATAACCGAGTGCAAGCGCGCTCTCGACCGCAGCGCGGCAGACATCGCCCTGCATGCGAAAGGTGCCGAGGCCAAGCCGCGGCAGGCTGATGCCTTGGGTCTGCAAATGATCCATTGTGTCACCTGAAGCGAGATTGGCGACCGAAAAGCCGGCACTTGCACAAGCGAATGTTGGCTGAAAACTGCGGGATGGCAGGACCTCCGGTACCGGTTTGCTCGTCTACCGAGGCCGAGATCGCGGAAACGCCAAGCAGCAACCGCGCATAGAAATCTGGCTGCCAAGCGTGAGAAGGGATCCGGCACGAGATCAAAGAGAGCTTTCGTCGAGCGGTGAGTTTCCAAACAATGAGGACAGGCTTCTGGAATCGATGGTCGGAAATATGCATATGTCTAACGCGCGGCTCACTCTCATCAATTAGGTTCAGAACTCGCTCAACATGTCTCCGCCCTGGGACGGCCGCGAACGAGCAAGATTGTTGAGCCATCTCGGGTAGCGCCGCTCTGCGCGTCAGAATGCACCAAGCCTCAGTGTTGCTGCCTCTCTATAGCAACCGCCGTGCCAGGAGCGTTCAAACCCATTAAGCTTCTAATTCGACTAGACAAAGTCTCGCATGCGGCCGGTGTCTGCCGATGTTTCAAATCCTACACCGTTGTACCCGCAGTCAGAAACCGGACAAGCGTCAGTGGTGTTGGCGCGCGAAAGATCGTTGTTTCGGGCCATTGTCGCGGCAGCTGGTGGAACGGAAATTGCTAGCATCATTAACAAAGTCTGTCAGGCTCATGCGAGGAGATTGTCGATTGACGCTCCCATTTCGTTTGAGCGTGAAAAAGTATCGCATTGCCAAGATGTGCGTGATCAACGAGCTTGTATCACAGATGTCACGGGACTCTTTTCCGAACTATTCTGGAGAAATTGGAGGTTGATGGTGGATTTGTCCAGTCTCAAACGCAGCGCGCTCTCGTGCTTAGGAGCCTTGTTCGCTCCGCAAGTCACTCCACGACTGAATTCGTCGACACCGACTCCAATCGTCGCTAGCTGCGCCAGAGACAGCTGGAGAAACATAGTGAAGAAGCATCTGTCGCAGTTCTTGGTTACGGCCTGTGACGCAATCACGCAAACCGCTCCCTCTCTAGGATTAGACTACGCGACGAAAATCGCTCTCGTGGCCCTTCTTGGGCTTTCGATCTGCGTGGGCGACGCTTTGGCACAGAATGCTACCAGCACGACGCTAGACCGCATAAAGGAGGTCATGTCGAAGGTCGATAGCTCCTTCATCAAGGCGAACGAGGCCACATCGAAGGATTGGCCCAGCATCGGCCTCGATTACGCTGAAACCCGGTTCAGCAAGCTCAACCAGATCAACCCCGACAATGTGAAGGACCTCGGACTGATTTGGAGCTATGATCTTGAATCATCGCGCGGGGTGGAAGCAACTCCCGTGGTCGTCGACGGTGTCATGTATCAGTCGGCGCCATGGAGCGTCGTCCATGCCATTGACGCACGCACCGGCAATAGGCTCTGGTCATTCGATCCGGGCGTGGACCGGTCAAAGGCCGATAAAGGGTGCTGCGACGTGGTCAACCGCGGGGTCGCGGTCTACAGGGGCAAGGTATTCGTGGCCGCCTATGACGGACGCCTCATCGCGCTCAATGGCGCGACCGGCGCGAAGATCTGGGAAAAGGATACGCTGATCGACCACGAGCACTCCTACACTATCACCGGCGCGCCGCGTGCGTTCAACGGCAAGGTCGTGATCGGGCAGGGCGGCGCCGAATACGGTGCGCGCGGCTACGTCACGGCGTACGATACCGAGACAGGCAATCAGCTCTGGCGCTGGTTCACCGTGCCCGGCGATCCGTCCAAGCCGTTCGAGGATGCCTCGATGGAGGCTGCTGCGAAGACATGGGACCCATCTAGCAAATACTGGATCAACGGTGGCGGCGGTACGCCGTGGGACACGATCACGTTCGATCCCGACCTGAACATGGTATACATCGGCACCGGAAACGGCTCTCCCTGGAATCGCAAAATCCGCAGTCCGTCGGGCGGCGATAATCTGTATCTCGCCTCCCTTGTGGCGCTGAACGCTGATACCGGCAAATACATCTGGCACTATCAGGAGACGCCCGGCGATCACTGGGACTACACGTCCACGCAGCCGATGATCCTGGCTGACATTACGATCGATGGTGCGCCGCGCAAGGTCATCCTGCATGCGCCGAAGAACGGCTTCTTCTTTGTTATCGACCGTACCAACGGCAAATTCATTTCGGCAAAGAATTTTGTGGATGTAAATTGGGCGACCGGCTACGACGCGAACGGCCGACCGATTGAGGTGCCCGCGGCGCGCGGCGATGAGCCTTATGACTCGGTGCCGGGCGCCTATGGCGCGCACAACTGGCACCCTATGTCGTTTAATCCGCAGACCGGGCTCGTTTATCTTCCCGCGCAGAACGTGCCGCTCAACCTAACGCCCGAGAGGTCGTTCGCGCAGAATGCGGCTACGCCAGGTAAGTTCGGCGGCATGACCGGCTGGAACCTCGGCTTTGTTCTGGATGGCACTCGTCCGAAGGCGCCCGCATTCGGACGACTGCTCGCTTGGGATCCGGTGCACCAAAGGGAGATCTGGCGGGTCGAACACGTATCGCCGTGGAACGGCGGAACGCTGAGCACCGCCGGCAATCTGGTGTTCCAGGGTACCGCAGACGGCCGCTTCGTCGCCTACGATGCAGTGAAGGGAACCAAGCTGTGGGAAACGCCGACCGGCACCGGTGTGGTTGCGGCTGCCGCGACCTACATGATCGATAACGTGCAGTACGTTTCGATTGCAGTCGGTTGGGGCGGCACGTTCGGCCTCGGGACGCGCGCGACCGAGTTTCAGAATTCCGGCAGGGTGTATACGTTCGCGCTCAACGGCACGGCGAAGATGCCAGGCTTCGTGAAGTATCAGTCGGTAGGCCTGCTGCAGGGCGTGAAGTACAATCCGAAAGACGTCGAGGAAGGTTCGGCGCTTTACGTCGCGGCCTGTGCCGCCTGTCACGGTGTGCCCGGCGTCGGCCGGGGTGGCAACATCAGAAATCTCGGCTATGTTCCCGCTGAAGTCATCGCCAACCTGAAGGACATCGTCTTCAACGGACCATTCCGGGACGAGGGCATGCCTGATTTTACTGGCAAACTGAGGGAGGAGGACGTCGCAAAGATACAGGCTTTCATCCAAGGCACTGCCGATGACATCAGATCAAAGACGAAGTAGCAGACGTCAACCAATGCCTGGGCATGGTCATCGGCCATTCTCTTGCAGTCGGCCGAGCTCCTTGCGGTCTCATCATTGGGTAACAATTGAAGCCCACCAGTGACGGCCCCAGGGTAATTGATGGGATTGCCTTCCTTATCTCGCGGATAGAAAATTTGGCTTTCCAGTCGGCAACTTCTTTGGCCAAAGCCGTGTCGTTTAGCGTTTCCTCAGCTATGCCTTCATCGTCGAGCCGGACGAGGTGGTGCCAGTGGCGCGACAACCGGTCGCTCTCGATGGCGGAGGTCCGCGGTAGCCCATCCCGGCAGCCAGCGCTCGGGCCTGAAAGGCATTGGCACGCGCGCCCTTCCCTATCCACCAGAAGTCCGGGAAAACAACGAACAGGGGGCACTCAACGTAAGCGCGAAGCTGAGCTTTCAATTACCCACATTTGACGTCGGATTTGAACGACGCGCCGCGGGTGAAATCTTGAATCGGCAGAATCTGTTGTGATTCCTTGTTGAGCACCTGATTCGGAAGTGTGGGGTGCGCGATGGGGCTGGTGTTGACGGAATGCGCGGAGGCACGTTCTCAGCGAGTGACGACCGGTGTCGAGACGTGGGTTGATCGGGAAACTGCGGGATGCGAGTTTAAGGATGAGCGGCTTGGCCGCCGGTTCTGCAAATTGCTCGCACAAATCGGGAGCGACATGGGTCAAAGCATCCCGCTGGTTTGTCAGGATTGGGCCAACACGAAGGCCGCCTATCGCTTCTTCTCCAACGAACGGGTCAACGAGGCGGATATTCTTTGCGGTCATTTCGAGGCGACGCGCGGGCGCGTAGCGACGACGGAGGGACCGATCCTCGTCCTCCATGACACGACGGAATTCAGCTTCAAGCGCGAGAAGCCGGATCTGATTGGCTTTACGGGCAAGACGGCAGGGCGCACGCAGTGCGGCATCCTGATGCATTCGAGCCTCGCCGTGACGACCGAGGGGCTTCCGTTCGGACTGGCGGCAATCAAGTTCTGGACAC
Source organism: Bradyrhizobium sp. sBnM-33 (assembly GCF_032917945.1). NCBI lineage: Bacteria > Pseudomonadati > Pseudomonadota > Alphaproteobacteria > Hyphomicrobiales > Nitrobacteraceae > Bradyrhizobium > Bradyrhizobium sp. sBnM-33. The sequence goes on along the minus strand of NZ_CP136624.1, from coordinate 2,192,425 downwards.
GCAAGAAGTTCAAGGGGACGACGGCGCTGAAGCGAAAGATCAATCCGACACGGGTTCCTATCGAGCAGAAGGAGAGCATCCGCTGGCTGGAGAATTTACGGCAATCGACCGAACTTCTCGCTGCCCCTGCACGATGCGTTCATATTGGTGATCGCGAGAGCGACATCTATGAGCTGTTTTGCCTGGCCGAGGAGGTTGGAACGCATTTCCTGGTGCGAACCTGTGTTGATCGGCTTGCCGGGGACGGCAATCATACAATTGCCGACGAAATGGACGAGGTCACGGTCAAAGGCCTACATCGGATCAAGTTCAAGGACGACAAAGGCGATCCGGATGAAGCGCTTCTCGAAATTCGTTTCCGCAAGCTTCGAATTCTGCCGCCGATCGGCAAGCAGAAGAAATATCCCGCACTCACTCTGACCGTGATCCATGCTCAAGAGCGGGGAAGGCCGAAGCGGCGAAAGAAGATCGAGTGGAAGCTCCTCACCGATCTCCCGGTCCAATCGCGCAAGGACGCCATCGAGAAGATCGAATGGTACGGGTTGAGGTGGAAGATCGAGGTCTTCCATAAGATCCTCAAATCGGGCTGCAAGGCGGAGGAGTCGAAATTGCGAACCGCTGAGCGTCTGGTCAATCTGATCGCGGTTTTCTGCATTGTGAGTTGGCGCGTCTTCTGGATGACGATGCTCAATCGTTCCTCGCCGAATGCCCTACCGCAAACGGCGCTGACAGATCCTGAAATCAGGCTTCTTGATCACTTGGTGAAAGACAGGGTGCGGATTCCGAGACGATGGTGCGCACCGTACCGATTTGATGGCGCGCAGGGTTCCGAAATGATCACGCGCAGCATTCCGAGCATTCTCCGCGCAGCATTCCGATTTGATCGCGCGCAGTTTCGGATGGTGTGAGGCCTGATCGTTGGGCCATTTCTCCGGCTGGAAACAGCTTGGAGAATTGGATGCCGACGAGGAGGGTTATCATGCGCCAGGTGCGCGAGATTGTGAGGTTGAGCCTTGAGGCTGGGCTCTCGACGCGCGTGGTTGGCGAGCGTGTCGGCGTCGGGCCGACGACGGTACGTGACACGCTGAAGCGGTTTGCGCGCGCGGGTCTGGCATGGCCAGTCCCGGAAGCGATAAGCGACGCCGAGCTGGAGCAGCTGCTGTACGGGGTGCCTGGCGTGAAGCCGGGCCGCCGCAAGGTGGCCGAGCCTGACTGGTCCGTTATTGCCCGCGAGCTCAAGCGCAAGCACGTGACCTTGCAGGTGCTGTGGGACGAGTACATTGCAGAGCATCCGGACGGCTATCGGTACAGCCGGTTCTGTGACTTGTTCCGCAACTGGGAAGGCCGGCTGCCGCTCGTGATGCGCCAGCACCACGGCGGGGGCGAGAAATTGTTTGTCGACTATGCCGGCGACACGGTGCCGGTGGTTGACCGTAAGACTGGCGAGGTGCGTGACGCGCACATCTTCGTCGCGGTCATGGGCGCATCCAGCTTGTCGTTCGCGCTGGCGACGTGGACCGAGCAACTCGGCGACTGGATCGCGGGACATAACGCGGCCTTCAGCTTTTTTGGCGGCGCGACGCAACTGCTGGTGCCCGACAACGCCAAGGTCGCGGTGATCAAGGCCTGCCTCTATGACCCTATGGTCAACCGCAGCTATAGCGATATGGCGCAGCATTACGGCACGGCGATTTTGCCGGCACGGCCGCGTCGCCCGAGAGATAAGGCTAAGGTTGAGGCCTGCGTCGGAATCGTCGAGCGTTGGCTGCTGGGGCGGCTGCGCAACCGAACTTTTTACAGCCTGGCCGAACTCAACGGTGCGATCGCCGAGTGGCTGGCCAAGCTCAATGACGGACGGGTGCTGCGCCAGTATGGCCGCACACGGCGCCAGTTGTTCGAGGAAATTGACGCGCCGAATCTTAAACCGCTTCCCGGCGAGCCGTGGGTCCATGCCGAATGGCGCCGATGCCGGGTCGGGCTCGACTATCACGTCGAGATCGAACGACACGACTACTCGGTGCCCTATCGCTTCGCCCGTCGCGAGGTAGAAGCGCGGATCTGTGCGCGAACGGTTGAAATCTTCCTGGGGGGCGAGCGTATCGCCGCGCACATGCGCGGCAGCGGCAACGGGCGGCACACTACGATCAGCGCCCACATGCCTTCCAGCCACCGGCGCTACGGCGAGTGGACGCCGGCAAAGATCCGCAGCGAGGCAAGCCGGATCGGCCCGATGCTGCGCCTGCTGATCGACCGGATCATCGAGGATCGGCCGCATCCCGAACAGGGCTATCGTTCGTGCCTGGGGATCATCCGTCTTGAGAAGCGCTTTGGCGCCGAGCGCCTCGAGGCGGCTGCGCTGCGCGCGATTGAGATCCAGGCTCGCAACTACCCAAGCGTCAAATCGATCCTCGAGAAGGGGCTCGATCGCGTTGCAACGCCCGCGTCCGCCGAGTGCGAGCCGATCATACACACGAACATCAGAGGCTCGGACTATTACCACTAAGGAGAGAAAATGCTGACACACCCCACACTCCACTTGCTTACCCGGCTCGGCCTTACTGGCATGGCCGAGGCCTTCACGAGCCTCGCCGAGAACGAGGAGGTCGGGGGTCTCGCTCACGCCGAATGGCTGGCGTTGCTGCTGGACCATGAAGCGACTTGGCGCAACAACCGGCGCCTGGCGCTTCGTCTTCGTAAGGCAAAGCTGCGTCATCATGCCGTGCCCGAGGATATCGACTATCGCGCCCCCCGTGGGCTCGACCGCCGCTTGTTCGACATGCTGCTCAAGGGAGACTGGATCAAAAACCATGAGAATTGCGCCATTGTCGGGCCAACCGGCGTCGGGAAAAGCTGGCTTGGCTGTGCGCTTGGTCACAAGGCCTGCCGGGACAACCACTCTGTACTTTACACTCGGCTGCCGCGGTTGTTCGAAGAACTGGACCTTGCCCGGGGCGACGGCCGACTCACTTCGCGGATGAAGAGCATCGCCGCCGTCGAGCTCCTGATTTTGGACGATCGGGGCCTCCAAGCCATCGACGCCAATGCCCGTCATTATCTGCTCGAAATCCTTGAAGACCGTTACGGCCGTCGATCAACACTCGTCACCAGCCAGCTTCCAATTGCCAAATGGCATGAGCTCATAAATGACCCAACTTACGCTGATGCCATACTTGATCGCCTGCTTCACAACGCTCACAGGCTCGAACTGAACGGTGACTCCATGCGTCGCCCGCCGGTTCTTCCTCGGCCTTGATTACATCGTCGGCCGATGAAGACTGAGACTGCAGCCCGCGAAGCTGACCGGCCGCTACGGCACTGTTGGGGGTGCGCGTCCAGTCAGCTTCGCTCCGTCGAGCGACACCATCAAACATGAGACGTGATCTCTTCGGCAGCCGCTTGACCACGGGCTGACGATAGTGCCAATTGCCTTTAACGATCGGGGGCTTCCACATGCGCGCGATCAGATTGGAACGCTGCGCGGCATCAGATTGGAATAACTGCGCGCGATCATTGGAATCCGCAAGACAGGGATGGCAATCGCTCTCGACGAAGCACACTCTCGCACTATGTGGTCAAGATCGCGCGGCTCGGCGGGTACTTGGCCCGAGCCAACGATCCGCCTCCAGGAAATACCGTGATCTGGCGAGGACTATCGCGGCTGACCGACATCGAACTGGGAGCCGCGATCGAGGCAAAAATTATGGGTAATTGAAAGGAAGCTGAGAGTGACCTACACGCTTACGTTCGTTGAGACAGGGCACACCCCGTCCAATCGATGATGCGGCATTGACCACCCCCAGATTTCAAGAAGGTGGCGCCAGTCGTGGCCATTGCGGGCAAGCCCGTAGGCATAGAAGCAAAGCACGGCCCCGATGCTCAGCTGGCGCGACGCGGTGGCAGCCACCAGTTCTGCAGCTCGCACGACGCGAGCTGCTCAATACGGGCCCAGCCAACGCCACACCGTACCACGCAAAATGAACAGCACGGTGTTCCAAGCCGACAACCTACTGATCCAGGCTTACGACTTTCGAAGCCATGCATTTGGAGCAGAAGTAAAATTGCTGCCAAACGCGTCGGTGTAATAGGTGTCGATTAAAAATCCTGATTGCTCGACCAACTGCAAGCCATCGATAATCTCTTTATCTGCACGCATAGGATCGTCTTCTAACACATAGTAATCTCCCGATACAAGGAAGCGGCTCAGGTAAGAAAATATCGAGAAAATTTGTACGTGCGCATCGTCGATCACAAGCCAAGGATGAGGTAGCCTCATCAGCAGATTTTCATCAAAGGCGGCAACTTCCGAAAGGTCAACCTGATGAAAGATAAGAAGGGGATGCTTTGCATTTACATGGATACATTTGGTGTGCAAATCAAAGGAGTGAACTTCACCTGGACTCTCACAAAGTACCGACATTTGATCAGCAAACCACAGTCCGCTGCCACCCTGAAGTGAACCGAGTTCTAGAATTGTCCTCGGCTGAAGTTCCCAAATAAGCCTCGTATACAGAGCCAGATCAAAAGGGGTCTTGATATTCATTAACCCTTTGTACGTCAGCGCCAAGGCTCCAACTTTTGTGGAGTAGCTGGGAAAAAGCTTTGCGTGAAGAGACGACTTCCATCCTCGTGCCGATGGCTTTGCGAAGCGGTCGGAACACTCAGCATTCACAACGCTGCTTAGTGCGATTGCCCAATCAAGATTTCCACCCGGCTTTGTTTGATCCGGGTAGTTCTTGTGGGCGGCCTCCCAAAAAGCCTTGTATCCGGAAGCGAGTTTCATAGGTTTATCTCCATACTGCGCCTGTCATTGTCTCTTAGGGGCGGCAGTTCGATCCGCCCCTAGTCCACCCCCAAACTAAACCACTGGCTACCTCGCTTGGGCAGCTACCAAATCAAACAGGGCTAAAGCGCGTAAGGGGCGTCGTTGTAGCACCGCCGGTGCCACCAGCCGCGAAGTAGATGGGTCCTCCGCTCGTGGCAACCGTCGCAGTCTGTGGCTGTACCGATAGGCACCGCAACTCACTGGTAAGCGTCCGGCGACCCTTTCAATTACCCATAATTTTTGCCTCGATCGCGGCTCCCAGTTCGATGTCGGTCAGCCGCGATAGTCCTCGCCAGATCACGGTATTTCCTGGAGGCGGATCGTTGGCTCGGGCCAAGTACCCGCCGAGCCGCGCGATCTTGACCACATAGTGCGAGAGTGTGCTTCGTCGAGAGCGATTGCCATCCCTGTCTTTCACCAAGTGATCAAGAAGCCTGATTTCAGGATCTGTCAGCGCCGTTTGCGGTAGGGCATTCGGCGAGGAACGATTGAGCATCGTCATCCAGAAGACGCGCCAACTCACAATGCAGAAAACCGCGATCAGATTGACCAGACGCTCAGCGGTTCGCAATTTCGACTCCTCCGCCTTGCAGCCCGATTTGAGGATCTTATGGAAGACCTCGATCTTCCACCTCAACCCGTACCATTCGATCTTCTCGATGGCGTCCTTGCGCGATTGGACCGGGAGATCGGTGAGGAGCTTCCACTCGATCTTCTTTCGCCGCTTCGGCCTTCCCCGCTCTTGAGCATGGATCACGGTCAGAGTGAGTGCGGGATATTTCTTCTGCTTGCCGATCGGCGGCAGAATTCGAAGCTTGCGGAAACGAATTTCGAGAAGCGCTTCATCCGGATCGCCTTTGTCGTCCTTGAACTTGATCCGATGTAGGCCTTTGACCGTGACCTCGTCCATTTCGTCGGCAATTGTATGATTGCCGTCCCCGGCAAGCCGATCAACACAGGTTCGCACCAGGAAATGCGTTCCAACCTCCTCGGCCAGGCAAAACAGCTCATAGATGTCGCTCTCGCGATCACCAATATGAACGCATCGTGCAGGGGCAGCGAGAAGTTCGGTCGATTGCCGTAAATTCTCCAGCCAGCGGATGCTCTCCTTCTGCTCGATAGGAACCCGTGTCGGATTGATCTTTCGCTTCAGCGCCGTCGTCCCCTTGAACTTCTTGCGTGTCCAGAACTTGATTGCCGCCAGTCCGAACGGAAGCCCCTCGGTCGTCACGGCGAGGCTCGAATGCATCAGGATGCCGCACTGCGTGCGCCCTGCCGTCTTGCCCGTAAAGCCAATCAGATCCGGCTTCTCGCGCTTGAAGCTGAATTCCGTCGTGTCATGGAGGACGAGGATCGGTCCCTCCGTCGTCGCTACGCGCCCGCGCGTCGCCTCGAAATGACCGCAAAGAATATCCGCCTCGTTGACCCGTTCGTTGGAGAAGAAGCGATAGGCGGCCTTCGTGTTGGCCCAATCCTGACAAACCAGCGGGATGCTTTGACCCATGTCGCTCCCGATTTGTGCGAGCAATTTGCAGAACCGGCGGCCAAGCCGCTCATCCTTAAACTCGCATCCCGCAGTTTCCCGATCAACCCACGTCTCGACACCGGTCGTCACTCGCTGAGAACGTGCCTCCGCGCATTCCGTCAACACCAGCCCCATCGCGCACCCCACACTTCCGAATCAGGTGCTCAACAAGGAATCACAACAGATTCTGCCGATTCAAGATTTCACCCGCGGCGCGTCGTTCAAATCCGACGTCAAATGTGGGTAATTGAAAGCCGGCGACCCCCGGCGACCCTCGTCGATAACGCCAGAGATCTGGCTGACCGCTTCGCGCTGCCCCTCGACGACGGGCAGTAGCGTCCGCAGATACATTTCCCAGAAGCGCCTATCGACATCGCGCGCAAAGCCCTGACGTAAGTCGGGATCGGCATAGAGCTCATAGCGCGCCCACATCTCTTGCAGCATGGCGCGAAGCTGCTGCTCGATCGGAAACTCGGCTGTCTTGAGGTTCTCGAAGCCGAGATCGTGGCGCCGCCAACGTCGAAAAGGTCGCTTATCTATCTGCGCGCCTCATGCCCTGCGTAGCATTCGTTCGACCCGTACACGGTGATAACCGTGCGCATAGACCTGTTGACGGAGCTGCTTGATATCGCCGACGCCGAAGGCCGCCGCTGCCTTCAGCGGACTGGCGAAGGCCGCGTAAAAGGTCCAGCGCACGCCTGTCGGCAGCGTCGGGTTTTGCCGGCGATCGGTGATGACGACGTCGCACGGATCGCTGGTACCAGTCGGGCCGGCGATAGCGAGCCGCTCTCCTGCGAAATTTTCGCACGCATATTTACTTCGCCGACGGTCGGCAACCGCGATCACCTTACGTACGAAGCCATACTGCGAGCGCAACCGCGGTCGACCAGGGGCCGCCGCCTAGTTATCGGACACTCACGCAACCGGGTTAACGGACGCTCCTTGTAGTCTAAGTCTCGACCGCCACAATGTAACGTACAGAGCAATTAACCAAAGCACAGGCATAAGTGTCAGCAGCGACCCCACTGCGGCGATCGTCGGATCGATCTGTTGGTTTATATTTTCCAGCATCTTCAGCGGAAGGGTGCGAATTGAAAAACCGCTGACGAGCGATGTGACGATCACCTCGTCAAAGGAGTGGATGAAGGCGAACACGGCGCCGCCGATAATGCCCGGTCGGATCAGTGGCAGCGTCACTCTCATGAAGGTCCGCACCGGCCCGGCTCGCATGCTCTTCGCCGCCTGTTCCAACCGCTGGTCCAAATTCGCCAAAGTCGCCGTAACGATGACGACGACATAGGCAATCGACCCGATGCTGTGCGCCAGAACGATGCCGGTCTTTGTACCGATCAGCCCCAAATTCGCCAACCCGAGATAGACCGCGACGCCGACGACGATGGCCGGAAAGGTGATTGGTGTCAGGATCACCATCATCAGAAAAGTGCGCAATCGCGGAAAGGTGCGGGCGAGGCCGAACGCCGCGAGCGTCCCCGCGATAGTCGACAGGATGGTGACCGTGACGCCGATCTGGAGGCTGTCCCAAAACGCGCGAGTCCAGGACAGATCGCCGAAGAAGGAGCGATACCACTGGAACGAAAAACCTGAGGGGGGGAATTCCAGAAATGCCCCTGCACTGAACGACATGATGATGACGATCAGCCCCGGAAACAGCAGATATATCATGACGAGAAGGACAATCAACGCGCCGGCGATCTTCGACCAGCTGCTTTCACCTCCGGCTTGGTAAAGGTGCGCCGTCCAGCGCCGCGCCCGATAGGGAATAGCGATCTCATTGAGATAGCGTAGCAGCGCGCCCAATGAGGACAGCCGGCTCTGCCACGACTTCCGCACCGGTTGCCCCGCGTGGCCCTGCGTACCAGAAAAGTCGAGTCCGAACATGGATAGCATAACGACGGCAATTGCTAGGAGAATAAAGGCCGCGGCGGCGATCGGTGCGAAATCGACGGAGCTCGCGACCTGGGCCGCGATGAAGTTCGACAGCAAGGCGTCGCGCAAACCGCCAAGCGCTTGCGGGGTGATGTAGAAGCCGAGACAGACTACGAATACCAATAGAGCGCCGCTGCGCACACCGGGCAGGCTGAGCGGAAAGAACACGCGCCAAAAGGCCGCTGAGGGACGAGCGCCCATGCTGCGGGCTGCCGCTACCAGCGACTTGTCGATACCCTGCATGACGCTGAGCAGTGGCAGGATCATTACCGGCAGCATGATGTGCACCATGCCGATGTAGACGGCCAGTCGGTTATAGAGGAGCGATAGCGGACTGGAGATCAGCCCGAGCTCGAGCAGCACATTATTGATTAGGCCGCGGTCGCCTAGGATCACGGTCCATGCGTAGGTGCGCACCAGCCCGCTGGTTAACCAGGGAATGAAAACCAGCACGATGAGAGCCGTGCGCACCGGCTTCGAGGCGATCATAATCAAATAAGCCGTGGGATAGCCGACGATGACGCAGATGGCCGTAGCCACCACGCTCATTTTGATGGTCTGGAAGAGAACGACGACGTTCCCCTGCTGTTCAAAAAAAGCCTGATAGTTAACGACCGAAAACGATGGTGCGTTGACGCTCGTCAGGAAAAGCTGAACGGTCGGGACCCCGAAGATGACGAGCAGAATCGCGATGGCAGGAACGGTGAGTCCAGTGGGTATTCGCCCAAATTTCTGAAGCGCTTCCATCCGCCTTCCCTTCTCAGTGCTCTAGCCCGCGACGAAGCGGACATCCGACCGCAGCCACTCGAGGCGCACCTCGTCACCGGGTCTAAATGTCTGCTGACCCGAGGCCACATGCTCGCGCACGGTGACAACGCTGCTGCCGACACGCACTTGGTATTTCCTCAACGGTCCGGCATAGATCATGTCGTCCACTTTCCCAGTGACGAACTGTCGCTGGTCCGCATCGGCACGCTTCGGCGCCGCGGGGGCGGCTATGCAGACACGCTCAGGCCGGATCATGGCCACGGTGCCGGGCGCCGGCACCGCATCGGCTTCGATCTTGAAATCAGGACTTTCGAGAATGTTGGCCTCACCCAAAAAACTCGCTACGAAGCGCGTCGCTGGCCGATCGTAGAGGGCTTCCGGGGTATCGGTCTGCTCGATCCGTCCAGCACGCATGACGACGATGCGATCCGATAGCGTGAGCGCCTCCTCCTGATCGTGCGTGACGCAAATGGTGGTCTTGCCGAACTCCCTGTGCAGGCTCTTGATCTCGCCCTGCATCTGCTCGCGAAGGTTACGGTCGAGCGCGCCGAGCGGCTCGTCGAGCAGTAGGATCGGAGGATCGGCGATCAGTGCGCGGGCGAGCGCAACGCGCTGCTGCTGCCCGCCGCTCAATTGCGAGGGCATGCGGTCACCGAAATCCTTGAGATGCACGCGCTCGAGCATACGGTCGACTCGCGTTGCTCTCTCGGCGGCTTTTATGCCGCGCATTTCGAGCGGAAATTCCAGGTTTCGGTGCACCGTGAGATGCGGAAAAAGCGCATAGCTCTGGAAGACGATGCCCTGGTCACGCCGGTAAGACGGCACTGCGGCTACCGACTTCCCAGAAATAAGGATGTCCCCCTTGCTGGGTGCCACGAACCCGGCGAGCAGCATCAACGCTGTGGTCTTGCCCGAACCACTCGGACCGAGAATGGTCAGGAACTCGCCACGACGAACGGTGAGTGACAAGTCTCTAACCGCAGCGATCGGCCCATACAGTTTTGTGACGTCGCAGAATTCGATTTGCGCGGAAACAGAGCTTTGAGCCAACACCTCAGCCTCAGCAAGCGGGGTTACAGTTCTAACATAAACAGTCACTACTGATACTCCAGAAACCAGATTGCGCCAGTAACGGAAGCGCAGCGCGCCGATCTTGCAGAGCGGCGCGCGCTGCCGAGCTCACCTCTTCAGGAAGAGCTCATGCACAGGACACCTGCGATTTAGCGCACAATCCAGTCGTTCCAGCGCTGGATAAGTCGCTGAGAGTTTGACAAGCCGTCCGATCCGATTTCAGCGTACCACTTCCCATTTACCGGAAAGCTGGTCTTCATGTAGTCAGGATAGGTAGCAAGTTTTCGGGCCACCTTCTCCGGTATCATCTCGTAGGCCTTTCTGTTACTCGGAGATTGCGCGAACAGCTGGGCGAAGGCCGCCTGACGGTCGGCGCGGCTGGTGAATGCAATGAACCTCTGCGCGTTCTGCGGATTCGGACTGCCTTTTGGGATAATCCAATGGTCCCAGGTCAGCTTGGCCTGATTCCGATTGATTTCGAAAGGATCGCCCTGATCGATCAAGGATAGGGCCCGTCCGTCGACGGATTGCACGACATCGGCCACGCCATCGCGCATGATCTGCAGGATCTCGGCTCCAGCCGTCCACCACTTGCGAATGTGCGGCTTGATCTTGTCGAGGCTGGCGAAAATGCGATCAATGTCCATCGGGTAGATCGCGTCCATGGGCACGCCGTCCGCCAGCAGCGCTTCCTCAAAGGGCCCAGGGAGAGGGTTTCCGAATTGGCCAGACCCTAGCGAGCGGACGCCGGGAAATTTCGCTACGTTCCAGAACTCGGCCCAGTTGGTAGGCCGCGGCCTGTCAGCCGGGAACTTCTTGGTGTTGTAAACCATGTTCAAAGAATAGATATAGGCGCCGAAGCCGAATGGATGTTTGCAATAGTCTGCGATCTCGTCCAACTCCTGCTGGTTGTAGATTGAGTAGTCGATCTTCTCAAGATAATCGCCCGCAACCAGACCAAGAGCGGTGGATTGGCCTACGAGAATCGCGTCGATGGTGACGCTATTGGTTTTCACCATGAGCCCAACCTGGGCCGCTCTGATATCCTGGTAGACGGGCATCACCTTGATCCCGGTCTCGGCCTCGAAGGGCTTCACAAAGGCGTTCATAATCGCCTCGCCGAAATTGCCGGCGCTCATGTTCAGCCTTAGCGCGTCCGATGATGCGGCCGACACCGGGCCGGCAACGGAAGACAGCGCACCCACCGCGATAGCGGACGATGTCGCCTTCATGAAACGCCTGCGGTTGATCAAACGGTTCACGTTCCCCTCCTCGCGTGTTGAATTCCGGCCCTCCGGAAGCTTGTCCCGAGTAAATGCTATCGATTCCGGGGGTCGAATTTCCACGATCTTTAACCTATTACAGCCGAAGTTCTGCACATCCAACCGAAACTGCGAAGATTCTTTCCCCCTACCTCTCACTTTTCGCAAACTGGCTCCAGGTGCTATCTCAGGTTGGCAGCGTCGCCTGGCCGCAATTCCGATCGTTCAAGGGCTTCGATGACTCGTTCGTTGCGCTCGAGCCGCATCCATCCGGGCTAAGGCGCGGACAATGGATCCCGATTTCATCGCTTGAGGAGTTCGGGTTTTGCTTGTGTATCCTGATGAGCTCCATCAGGTTTCGATGCCGAAGTTGGTGAACGCCATGACGCCATCATCACCGAGACCGACGACCCAGACGAGGCTGTCCGCGGGATTCCGTTCCATTGGCGAGATCCCACAACCAGCCTTCGTCTTCGCCGAGAATCCTTGGCGACGCAATCGATGGTGGGACGGAATGAACTTTGTTGACCTGCATGATTACACCGCCTGAGTGGAGGGCGCTGGCGCGGGAGGTGTCCCCTCCAGGTCCACATAACTGAAAAGCGAGCCAGACCGTTCGTCACTTCCCGCATCGCGAGCCCCCAAGAAAAATCTTGATCCTAGGGAATCGCGATCCGAAACGCTTCGCTACCGACTTCTTCAACAGCCTGTAGGTGGACGAAGAAGTCGCACGCCATTTCGTTCAGCAACGAGCGGAGTTTTGTGTCCGTACGGCGAATCGAGCCAATTGGATTCGACATGTGAACGATCCAGTCCTGAAGCTCTCGCCTAGCGGCGGTAGTGTCGCGTACGCCGAAGCTAGATGATGCCGCGCCACTTCAGGGTCTCGATTATATCCTTCGGCAGTTCTACCAGCTCCGATAGAACCTCCTCTGTATGCTGTCCGAGTACCGGGGGAGCTAGGGTTTCGCTGGCAGGTGTCGCCGAGAACTTCATCGGAGACGCTACAAGGCGGAGCTTTCCGCCGGTCGAATGAGCCACATTCATGCACATCTCACGATGCTTGACCTGGGGATCATCGAACACCCGGTCCAAGGTGTTAATCGGTCCACAAGGGACGCCAGCCGCCTCGAGAACCTCCAGCCAGTGATCGGTCGACTGCGCGGAAATCAGAGATGCAAGCTGCGGGCTCAGAATGCCGCGGTTCTGCACTCGGGCTGGATTCGTTGCAAAGCGTGGGTCCGCGGACAAACCCGGCCGGCCGGCCGCCGCGCAGAACCGATTGAATTGGCCGTCGTTGCCAACCGCGAGGACAATATGTCCATCAGATGTCGGTAGCGCCTCGTAAGGGGCGACGTTTGGATGTGCATTGCCGAGCCGCCCCGGCACTTCTCCTGACGTGAGGTAGTTAAGAGCCTGATTGGCCAACGTAGCGACTTGAACGTCCAACAACGATAGATCGATACTTTGTCCTTCGCCGGTGTGCCTTCGGTGCTCGAGCGCCGCAAGCATCGCAACCGTAGCGTACATGCCCGTGAACAGATCCGTAATCGCAACTCCCACTTTGACGGGACCGCCTCCAAGTACTCCGTCCGGAAGTCCCGTGATACTCATGAGACCCCCCATCGCTTGGATCATGAAGTCGTAGCCCGCGCGATCTTTATAAGGTCCATCCTGACCAAATCCGGTGATCGAGCAGTAGATCAAGCCGCGGTTCAGGTGACGCAAATTTTCGTAGGCGAGTCCGTATTTGGCCAGTCCACCGACCTTGAAATTCTCGAGCAAGAAGTCGGATTTGGCCGCCAATTTCTTAACCAGCTCTTGCCCAGCAGGATTCGTGATGTCGATTGTGACCGACTTCTTTCCGCGATTACACGAAAGGAAGTAAGCCGCTTCCGAAGTTGGGCAACCAGCGCCATCGGTGAGGAAGGGGGGACCCCACGACCTTGTGTCATCTCCGACTCCAGGACGCTCCACCTTGATCACTTCCGCTCCTAGATCGGCGAATATCTGTCCGGCCCACGGCCCTGCAAGAACACGGCTGAGGTCCAAAACACGAAGTCCGGTTAGACATCCTTTCATTTGGAGAGCCATCAATTGAACGCTTGGATGCCGGTCTGTGCCCGACCGAGGATAAGAGCGTGGATATCGTGAGTCCCCTCGTAAGTATTGACAGCTTCGAGGTTCATCATGTGTCTGATGACGTGGAATTCATCGGAAATTCCGTTGCCCCCGTGCAAATCCCGCGCGACGCGTGCGATCTCGAGCGCCTTACCGCAGTTGTTGCGCTTAACGAGAGAGATCATCTCCGGAGCCTCGAGCTCCTCCTCCATCAATCGTCCTACCCTAAGGCTCGATTGTAGGCCGAGCGCGATCTCGGTCATCATATTCGAGAGCTTCAACTGCACCATCTGAGTCGCGGCGAGCGGCCGTCCAAACTGCTTGCGGTCCAGAGTGTACTGACGGGCTGCGTGCCAGCAGAACTCAGCAGCTCCTATCGCACCCCAGGAGATGCCGTAGCGCGCACGATTGAGGCACCCGAACGGCCCCTTGAGGCCCTTGACGTTCGGCAAAAGGCTGTCTTCGCCCACGCGCACGCCTTCCATTACGATCTCTCCGGTGACGGATGCCCGTAGACTGAATTTGCCGTCGATCTTCGGCGTGCTCAAACCCGGCACGCCTCGTTCGAGCACAAATCCTCGGATGACGCCGTCGTCCGTCTTCGCCCAGACGACGAACACGTCCGCGATGGGGGCGTTGGTGATCCACATCTTGGAGCCGGTAAGCTCAAAACCGCCATTCACCGACTTGGCGCGAGTGATCATCGAACCGGGGTCGGACCCGTGATTGGGTTCGGTGAGACCGAAGCAACCGACCCATTCCCCAGGGCCAGTTTCGGTAGGTATTTGCGCCTCTGCTGTTCGGTCCCGTAGGCATATATTGGATGCATCACGAGAGAGGACTGGACGCTCATCGCGGATCTATAGCCGCTGTCGACGCGCTCGACCTCGCGCGCGATTAAACCGTAGGAGACATAGCCAAGCCCGGCTCCGCCGTACTTATGGGGGATTGTGGCACCGAGAAGCCCGAGCACTCCCATCTCCGTCATGATCTCCCGGTGAAAGGTCTCGCGCCGGTTGGCTTCGAGTATCCGGGGCATGAGTTTTTCCTGGCAATAGGAGTGTGCTGTCTCGCGAACCGATCTCTCCTCTTCGGTGAGTTGCTGGTCCAGAAAAAGCGGATCCTCCCAATTGATGGCTTGCAAGGCATGCTCCGTAATGACGGTTTTTATGCTCAAACCCGGCTAGGCGCCTTCGGGACAGAGCGTAAGAATGGAATTTCGGTGACTACATTGGCGGTAGTAGAAAGAGGCCCGTCGCCCGTATGCCGGCATCGTCACGGCTCTCTGCTCTCGCCGAGAAATCTCTTGGAATTTTCATCTGATATCGCGCGGCATTTCACCAAATTCGCGGCTCCATTCACATAATTCTGCAGAAATTTCGTTTTTGCGCAGTTTTACGCCGAATGGCCCCTCCCGGCGTGGCGGATCGACGGATATCTGATTTCGAACCCGTACTACCTGCGCCCTTCGCAACGCGGGCTGCTGCAGCATTTTACGACGCTCGCCGATCACGCGTCTTCGCCAGTCCTGCTCCACAACATTCCTTACCGCAGCGCGGTCGGCCTGACCAACGAGACGCTGCTGTCGCTTGCCCAGCATTCCAATATCGTGGGCCTGAAGGACTGCGGCGCTGATCGCGCGCAATCGATCGAACTCTTACGTCAGCGTCCCGCCCGGTTTGGCGTTCTGACCGGAGAAGACGCGCAATATTTTGATGCGCTCTGCGATGGCGCCGACGGCGCCATCCTGCTCTCGGCCCATGTCGAGACGGCCGCGTTCGCAAGCGTCCGCTCGCATCTTCACGTCGGCCGCACCGAGGAGGCGCGGGCGGTCTGGCAAGGCATTGCCGAACTAGCCCAACTTCTTTTCGCCGAGCCCAGCCCCGCGCCAGCAAAGTATTGGCTGTGGCGAACGGGATTGATCGACAGCGCCGAGGTACGCTCACCAATCGTTACCGTGAGCGGCGCGCTCGCCGCGCGAATCGATAAAGAAATCGCCTATCGCGGATTGCTGACGGCGCAGCACTGCGAGGACGACTGGGTTAATGCGCGGTAATCCTACTCATGCGGGCATTTGGCGCGCGATGATGATGCTGCCGCTCCTGCGCGCGCCGAAATCGAGCAGAAAAATTGGCCCTCCTGCTCGGTTCGCCCTTAGACTTTTTGCAGTGGCGCGCCGACCTGGATCGCTTGTCGACGTGAGCACGCTCGCCACCTCTCTCGGACCTAAGCAATCGCAACCATCATGCTGCGGTCTTAACGGCCTTTTATCCCTGCGCCGGACCAATCAAGTCTGCAAGAATCTCCGCTGTCGCCGCTGAAAGCGTCCATCCAAGATGGCCATGGCCCGTATTGTAATAGACGCCAGGCCGGCGACCAGGCCGGACCACGGGCATCATATTAGGCATCATTGGACGTAGACCGGCCCACGAAGTGATACTCGAAGTATCGACATCGCGAAAATGCCGACGCACCCATTCGATGAGCGGAAGGATGCGATCCATACGTATGTCACGATTGGTCCCGTCAAACTCCGCCGTTCCCGCAACTCGAAACCTGTCCGCGCCCAGTCTACTGGTGACGATTTTTGCCGTCTCGTCGAGTAGGCTCACATAGGGCGCGGATTGTCTGCTCTGCTTGGAATCGAGGGAGATCGTTATCGAGTAACCCTTCACCGGGTAGACGTTCAGCCGATCACCCAACATCGCTGCGAACTTCCGGCTCGCGACTCCTGCACACACGACGGTCGCGTCAGCCTCGATTGAAAATTTTGGTTGCAATGTCCCCTCTGACCAGCCTATGGAGAATTTGCTTCCAGACGTGGCAATTGTGTCCACGTTCGCGTCAAACACAAATGTCACTCCTCGCCTAGCACATGCTGCTGCCAACCCACGCGTGAACTTGTGAATATCGCCGGTGGAGTCTGACGGCGTGTAAAAGCCACCATGGCACTGGGTTTGAAGGGTTGGCTCGATGGCACGGATTTCTTCCGGCGTCACCGCGCTCCGGTCGAGGCCTCCCTGACGGAGCAATTCATTGACGCGCAAGCCGGCCTCGAAGCTTTGCTTGTCATGATAGATGTGCAGAATCCCTCTTCGTTCCAGATCGAACGTAATCTGCTCTCGATCGGCTATCGAAAAAAGATGCCGTCGAGCTTCAATAGCAAGCCGAGCCGTCTCAATTGTATTTTGACGATAGTTCCGGGCGTTCCAGACGAACTCGCCGATCCAGGAATATTTATGCCAAGAGGGAGTGAGGCGCATCAGAAGCGGCGCGTCCTTTCGGAACATCCATTGCAATCCCTTCAAGATTGTCGCGGAACTGTTCCAGACCTCAGAATTGCTGGCTGATAACTGGCCACCATTCGCGAACGACGTTTCCATGGCGGGATACCGGTGCCGATCTAGCACCGTGACCGCATGGCCTCGCTCGGTCAACGCATAGGCCGTGGTCACGCCAGTGATACCAGCACCAATAATAACAATGTGGCTCATAGACTTCTCTCGGCTCCCGAGTTGGCTCGCCCAAGTCACGCAGTGACTTGGATAGCCCCATCTGTCTCGGTACCTGAGAGCTTAGTTCATTCACGTGAATCGTGACGAACATCCCCTTCGGTGGGCGTCTTCCGATGCCTCTCTCCAGATTGCTTCTAACGAAGTGGTCCTTTTGCCTGAGAGTTTCCGGGGCGGTTGCTCCATCGGCGTCGGACGTCCGCAGGACTCCCGATCTCTCCCACTTCGTCGTGTATGACACCATAATAGGTTAGTCGGTCATGAAGGTCAACGATGCTTAGTTACCCGAAAGCCTTGAGCTAAAGTTGCAAAACGCTTTCGACAAATATGCCAAGGCGGCTGAAGCCTCCTTAAGCCCTCCTCGGCGGCGCTATGCTCTCTCTTTCACAGTGATATTAGCAACGTTCTCACACACCTCTACTCATCAGGGATCATACTCTGCACACAACCTTCCCAATGCCCAGTCAGGACCCGCTTCAGCGCGCATCGACGACACTATCGCTGCGCTGGATCGCTGGCTCCCTCCATCAATCCATCAGGATGCACACGATCGCACGAGCGTGCCACTTGCATTTGCCGTAAGTTGATAGGCGACTACTTCATCGTCGGCATAATGAAGTCGGCGCCAGCACGAGTGCCGGTTGGCCATCGAGATGTGATCGTCTTCAGCCGCGTGTAGAACCGAACGCCCTCCGGACCATGCATATGGTGGTCACCAAAGAGCGAGGCCTTCCAACCTCCGAACGAGTGAAACGCCATCGGTACCGGAATAGGAACGTTGATGCCGACCATCCCGACCTTGATCTGATGGGCAAACTCTCGCGCTATGTCTCCATCGCGTGTGAAGATCGCGGTTCCGTTCCCAAACTCATGCGCATTGATGAGGGTGGCCGCTTCGCCGTAGTCCTTCGCTCGCACCACCGACAGGACGGGACCGAAGATCTCTTCCTTGTAGATTTTCATCTGGGGCTTGACATGATCGAACAACGACCCGCCGATGAAATATCCTTTCTCGTAGCCCTGCATCTTGAAATTTCTACCATCGACGATAAGTTTCGCGCCCTCGCTTACGCCGGCATCGATGTACTCGGTGACCTTCATGAGGTGTTGCTGCGTGACCAATGGGCCCATTTCGGCTTCCGGATCGGTCCCCGGTCCGATCTTGAGGCTACGAACCTTCGGCGTGAGTCGGGCGATGAGTTCGTTGGCAGTCCCCTCCCCGACTGGAATAGCTACCGAGATGGCCATGCAGCGCTCGCCGGCTGATCCATACGCGGCTCCCATCAGCGCATCGACAGCCTGGTCCAGGTCCGCATCCGGCAACACGATCATATGGTTCTTCGCTCCGCCGAGCGCCTGGCAACGCTTGCCGTGCTTCGCCGCCGTCTCGTAGATATATTTGGCGATGGGGGTCGATCCCACGAAGCTGACCGCCGAAATGTGGGGATGATGAAGCAAGGCGTCGACCGCCTCCTTGTCTCCCTGGACGACGTTAAAGACCCCATCGGGTAGGCCAGCTTCCTTCAGCCAGTCGGCGATCAAAAGAGAGGCTGACGGATCACGCTCGGATGGCTTGAGGATGAAACAGTTGCCGCATGCGAGCGCGACCGGAAACATCCACATGGGCACCATCGCAGGAAAGTTGAACGGCGTGATGCCAGCCACAATTCCAAGCGGTTGCCGCAGGGAGTGGCTGTCGACACGGGAGCCCACATTTTCGGTGACCTCACCCTTGAGGAGATGAGGAGCGCCGGTCGCAAACTCGACAACCTCCATGCCGCGCTGGATCTCGCCCACCGCGTCTGCGTGTACCTTCCCGTGTTCGGCGCTGATCACGGCTGCGAGTTCCGACGTGCGCTCTTCAATGATGCGCAAAAACCGGTTCAGGATGCGAGCCCGTCGAAGTGGCGTGGTTTCCGCCCATGCTTCGGATGCATGTGCCGCGGCCGCAACTGCATGGTCAACGTCGGCCTTGCTTGCGAGCGACAGAAGCCCCGTCTGCTCGCCCGTTGCGGGATTGAAAACCGGCTGCGTCCTCGATCCCTGAACGGCATAGTGCCGGCCACCGATGTGATGGCCCATCGAGTTTAGCATGTGTCTTACTCCGAGCTTTTGGTTCTTAAGCAATCTAGCTGCCGAGGACCTCGAATCCGGTGACGAAACGCGGGATGGAGGCCACGCGGCGCAATCGAAGCGAGCTTCTGCGCAAACTCGAATGCGATGAGATGGCTCATGTGAACCCAGGGTGCGCAATCCAGCGAAATCAACTACCGTTCGACGGTCTGAACATCAGCGGACGGTCGAGGACCTGCATTCACGCACCAATGCCGGCCGCATCGCCAATGATCTTTCTTCCATCGATGCTCGTGTAGTGCATCCGTTGTGCTGAGCTGAGAAGACGCGGCGGCCGAACTGACGATTGGCGGTGAACCGCCAGATTTGTTCGAGATGACGCCAGAATTCATGTTGCGGCTCCTGCAAACGCGACGCTAAAGCGCCACGCTCTTCGTCGCGCAACAAGTCCTTTTCTTTCCGCCGCTATCGCGTTGAAATTGCTTCATGCTGTTGCAATTAGCGAGCAACACAAACACTCCTGAAAGGCGATGAGAAATCAAAAGCACCTCTCGAGCCCCTCCGCAAAACGTCATTTTGCAGCCCTCAAATGCAGGATTTCTGCGCAAACAAGTGATTTGCAAGACTCTACCCAAGTGTTGTTATCGTATGATTTTCGACGGCTTTAGCCGCTAGCAGACCTTGGACAAAAAAAATGACGCGGGAATCTTCATTCCAGCTTGCGATCGACGATCACGACCCCAGTGCATCTGGTCGCCCTGCCAGAGCTGCAAGTGACCGGTCTGCTGAACTTTCTGCACCATTGTCTCTTTGTAGCGAGATATTCATGAGCAGGCCGGACGACGTGAAGCTTCTTGGAGCGTTGCAACAGGCGCTCGGCGATCAGCTCGTTCTGACCGGGGAGCGCATCCCCACAAAGGCGAGGAGCGACAGCAGCCATACTGGCCACCATTTGCCGATGATCTACATCCGGCCATGCTCCGTCGAGGAAATCTCGAAGGCGTTGCGAGTCTGCAATAGCTATCGCAACCCAGTGGTGGTGCAGGGCGGTATGACTGGGCTGGCAGGCGGGGCCAATCCGGACCCCAATGATGTGGTCATTGCCATGGACCTGCTTTCTGGTGTTGAGGAGATCGACACCGCCGCTGGCACGATGACGGTGCTGGCCGGCACCATTCTGGAAGTGGCGCAGAAGGCGGCGGAAGAAGCGGGTTTTCTGCTGCCAATCGATCTCGGCGCGCGGGGTTCGTGCCAGATCGGCGGCAATCTTGCCACCAACGCAGGTGGCATCCGCGTCATCAGTCATGGTGTGACGCGCGATAATGTACTGGGGCTGGAGGCGGTGCTGGCCGACGGGACGGTGATTTCATCGCTCAACCGCATGCAGAAAAACAATACCGGGTATGATCTGAAGCAGCTCTTCATCGGATCGGAAGGGACACTAGGTGTTATCACTCGCGCGGTGCTGAAGCTGAAGCCTTTTCCAGTCCATCGGGCAACGGCGTTGTGTGGATTGAACAGCTACGAGGATGTCGTCGCACTGCTTCGTCAAGCTCGGAAATCGTTGACCGGCCTCTCGGCGTTTGAGTTGATGTGGGAAACATTCTTCCGCTTCAGCTGCCAAGCGGAGGGTTTTGAGATTTTTGAGGCTGATTACCCTTTTATCGTCATCATTGAGCAATCCGGCGAGACGGTCGGCTTGGAGGAATTTCTGAGTGCAATGTTTGAGGAAGGGCTGATATCGGATGCGCTGATCGCCCAGTCCGAAAAGGAGCGCGGCCGGTTCTGGAAGATACGCGAAGGACTTTCATTGGGTGCGCTGCCACGTCTTATCGAATACGATGTTAGCCTGCCCATTGGTGTCCTCGATTTGTATGCGAAGGAAGTGACCGCAGCGCTGGAGACGGAGTATCCAGGAGTTCACGTTTCCGTTTTCGGCCATGTCGCCGACAGCAATATCCATCTGTGCATTTCCGCCGGGCCGATCGATGCCAGCGCGGAGCATCGTATCAACACGATCGTCTACGAGCGCGTGCGCCAACATCGAGGATCGATTTCTGCCGAGCACGGTATCGGTACGCTGAAGCGGGATTATCTCATTTATTCGCGTAGCCCAGAAGAGCTGGAGGTGATGCGTCGGATCAAGCAGGTGCTTGATCCGCGCTGCATACTCAATCCGGGGAGAGTGATTTGATGGATGAGTTCTGGGCCGCGCCAGTAGATCACGAGGGATAGTAGCTGGGCAGCGCTGGGAGCTCGCAAATTTGATCTTCGAACGTGAGCTTGAAGAAAGCGCAGGCCGAGCAAATGTGCTCTATCACCCTGTCGAATCAACTGCTGTCTATGTACCAGGCTCAAAATCGTCCGGATATCCCTCTCGCTGGTTCGTATCGCTTACTTCCGTCTCGATCAAAAAGGTGCTGTCCCATGCCCATTACGACGACAAAATGTAACCTGACGAACTCGACCGCGTGTTCGGACGGCAAGGGGGCAGCCCGGTGGTGTAAACCAGGTGGCGACTTACGACACATGGTGGCCGGCGCCCGCTACGCCATGTTCCTTGCGGCCTGCACGTTGGCCATAATCTGGAGCGGTCCAAAGAACGGTCAGCACGACATCGCCTCGGACACCGCCGCGAGTAGCAGGCTGCCTGCAGTCATGCCGGCGCGGGCCTGATCGATGGCGCAACAACTGCGCGTCCTGCAGTCGCTCTGGGCGATGGAGCGGCGGCTGGCCGATACTCCGGAATGGCCGCTGCAGACCCAGCTCGCGATGATCCGCGATGCCGGATTTGATGGCGCTGGCGTGCGCTTCGTCGATCCCGTCCTCGCGACCGAGGCGGCAGGATTCCTGAAGTCGCATGGCATGATCTGGCAGGCGCAGTGCTATCCGAAGACTGTCGATGAATTAAAGCCCGTGCTCGAGCTAGTGGCGCGGCTCGGTGCCGATCATGTCAACCTGCAGCCGGATGTTCGTCCGCAGCGGCTGGAGGCCTGCATTCCCCTGCTTGAAGGCTGGCGGCGACTGGCGGAACAGGCCGGTGTCGCCGTGCACGTCGAGACCCATCGCGACCGCATGACGACCGATCTGTTCTTCACGCTCCAGCTTCTCGATTGCTTTCCGGATCTACGGCTGACGGCTGATCTCTCGCATTATTTGGTCGGCCGAGAATTCGCCTGGCCAGTCGATGACGCCAACCACGCGCTGATCCACCGCATTCTCGACAATGCTTGGGGCATTCATGGCCGGATCGGAAGTCGCGAGCAGGTGCAGGTCTCGCTTGGCTTTCCGCAGCACAAGGGCTGGGTTTCCTTGTTCATGGCTTGGTGGGAGTACGGCATGCGCTCCTGGAAGAGGCGCGCCGCGCCGGACGCGACTCTGACCTTCCTCTGTGAACTGGGTCCGCCACCTTACGCCATCACGGGTCCGGACGGCAAAGAGCTTTCCGATCGTTGGCAGGATGCGCTGGTCATGAAAAACATAATCCGGGTCTTGTGGGACCGGATCGCTAAAGAGCCGTGAGCCCGGCCGGCGCCACGATCTGTGTGCTGCCTGCAAAGCTGCAAACAAGCGCCCAATTGGGGCGGCCTCCCTGCCCGCTGTAGAAGCGTGCCCGAAAGGCAATAAACAGCCTGGTTCCTGACCGGAAACGTTGCTATCGAACATTCCCGTTGTTGGGTTGCGGCTTGCCTCCGGTCGCCGGGGCTGGTTGACTGATCTTAAATGCGACGGCCGACCTAGATTGTGAGCGGCCTTTCATTTTCGTTCTGCGTCGCAGGAGGCGCGCAGTGTTGACGGCGTGATGCTTTCCCGCCTGGTCGAGTTGGCCGTTTCGGCGCTGCGTACCTTGGTTTCGACCACCCCCTGCATGACATTTACGCGAACGCCACTAGCGGTTCCGATCCTGCGCGACCTCAACTCGGCCCAAAGCGCCCGCAGCTTTGGCCCGAGACTCTAACCATTTTCCGCTTCATCATCGCGTCGCCCTTGCGGGAAACATCTGCATGGACCGTCCGGACCAAGGATTGTCGTCACAGACCGATAGGCTGATCGTCGTACAGCTTTTGTCAGGAGGTCCGACGATTTGAGCGCTATAAAATTGCGTTCGCCGAACGGCATCGCGCGAAATTTGAGCTACGACTTGCAGACACTCCGCGTTGCAGTGCGGTCGCTGCTGAACAGCGGACCCGAGCGGGGCCGGCGACGGGTTTCGACGTTGCGCACCAGCCAGACGGCGAGCGCGTCGCCTTCGGGAGATATGAACGAGAAACCGCGCACAGCGTTGTTCTAAGCCAGCCGAGATGTTCTTCACCCCCGCCTGCAGAGCTCGATGCTAAACCAATAAAGATTTCATATTAACCGCCGGATCTGCAAGCGCTTCCGCCTTGGGAGCAAGCCGTCTGCCGATCATCATCTCGGCGAAACGTATTTCCTTGGCGATCGAGCCCAGGCAACCGAAGCCGCATGCTGCGACCAGGCGTCCGTCGGCGGCCAGGTAGAAGAAGAGCTGGCCCTTCGGGCCAAGGCTCCTGGCTACCGGGACATACTCTTCACGACAGAGACCGGCGATTTGGAGCGTCTCGTCGTATTGATCCGACCAGAACCAGGGCACGTTCTCGTAGGGGCGGTTCGCGCCCAGCATGTTGGCTGCGGCCGCCGCACCCTGTTGCCGCGCGTTGCGCCACGCCTCCAGCCTGATCCGCTCGCCGTAGAGGGGATGCGGGAACGAACAGCAGTCGCCTGCCGCGAAGACGTGCGGATCCGAGGTAGTCAGCGTCTCGTCCAGCACGATGCCGTTGTCGACGGCCAATCCAGCCGCTTGCGCGAGTTCGACGTTTGGCACGGCGCCGACGCCAACGAGCACCAAATCGGCGAGGTGCGTGCGGCCGTCTGCCAGCACGACTTTAGCGCGTCTTTCATTCGCTTCTATACCCTCGACAATGGCGCCGGTCTCGATGCACACGCCCGCACGCTCGTGCTTAGCCCTGATGAGTTCGGCAATGGGCGCCGGGACTGCCCGCGTCAGCAGCCGCGGGCCAACCTCGACCACAGTCACCGAAGCGCCTCTCGACACGGCACTCGCGGCAACTTCGAGCCCGATGAAGCCGCCGCCAATGACGACCAGCTCGCAGCCGCGTCTAACGATCCGGCTGATCGCCAACGCATCCGCATACGTGCGCAGCGTCGCGATTCTGCTCCCTGGCGCGACCGAAACGCTCAGCTTTCGAGGCCGGGCGCCCGTGGTCAGCAGCAGTCGTTCGTAGATCAGCTGTGCCCCATCCGAAAGTGTGACGGTGTGTGCCGCGCGATCTATCCGCTCGACGTTCCGTCCTTCGAGATAATCGATTGCAAACTCTGCGAGGCGCTTCGGAGTGACGAGAAGCTTGGGTCCAGGATTCATCTCCTCGATCAGGATCGACTTAGATAGCGGCGGTCGCTCGTATGGCAACATAGCTTCGTTGCCGATCAGGATGACTGGGCCTCGCCAGCCACCCTCGCGCAGGGCAATCGCTCCGGCCGTTCCGGCCTCGCCCGCTCCCACGATAACCATTGCGGGTTCGTTGCTCAAGCGACCGAACCATGTTCGAGAGCTTGCGCCTCAAAGCACATGGCCCTAGCGCGCGCAATCAGGGCGACACGCGCGACATCGATACACGACATGCTAATGAGGACGAATCCCGCTTCCTTGATCGTCGTCAGGTAAGGTCCGATGGGCGCTCGATGCCGTCTAGAAGGCGCTGTTCCACCGGCCAGAGTGACCGCAGTACAATTAGGCGTTGCTTCGACACGACGCTGTTTCACCGCTGGCTCACTTAGATCTTGATAAAGATAATGTTCCCCTCGACCCTGGCTTCGTAGCTGCGCAGGTCGACACATGCAGGCAGCGCCCGTGCCTCGCCGGTCTGGTAATCGAAAGTCCCGAAGTGCTTAGGGCATTCGATGATATGGCCATCGACGATGCCGTCTGCGAGATGGACCTTCTCGTGGGAGCAGTGGCCGTCTATCGCAAAGTAGTCACCTTCCGGCGAGCGAATAATCACGAATGTGCGCCCTCCGTGGTCGAAGCGAAGTGCCTCTTCGGGCTGTAACGCATCGAGGGCGCAAGCCGCCACCCACTCTCCTACGATAGTCAATGAATCTTCCTCTGATTTAGGTTACCTATCGCCGACGGTCGACGGGTGCGGCACAATTCTACGGCCACTCCTGGCGTTGCCGACGGAAGAACGCCAACCGCCCGCGTGCGTTCAGCGCACACGGAACGGAAGCGCATGTACCACCCGACCTTATAACAATCAATGCGAGACAGCGGGCGAGCACTTCCTCGCTTTCAACCGCTTGTACATGGCCTCGTCGGCCTCCGGCGAACCGTCGTGCGCCGTGCCACACCACTCGTCCAACGGAACCAACCGGTCGCCATAGTTCACCTCGAAGTACTTGTGGTGCAGGTAATGATTGTAGCCGTCAGTATCGATGAACTTCTCCTCGTCGGTCACGATCCGGTCGAAGCCGAGATGGCCCCGCGCCGGTACCAGCGCCTGAACCATAAGCCAGAACATTGCGTGCAGCGGGTGCGAGGGCACGACGAAATAGATCAGAAACCCGGAGAAGTAGATGATGTGCTCAAAAGTATGCATCGACAGGCCAGACCAGGGGCCCGGATTAACGTTCTTGTGATGCACCTTGTGGATGATGTGGTAGAGCGGCCTGATATGGATCAGGCGGTGGATTAAATAGAAATGCAACGACGCCCACATCGGTACGAGCAGCAATAGCGCGATGAAATAGACCGGATGTTGTTGAAGATCGAGATAAGATATGTACCCATTGGCAAACATCCACCAGGCGAACACCTCATAGACCGTCCACACGGGGACGCCGCTACACATCGTCAAGAACACATTCTCGGCGGTCTGGCTTCCGAACATGAACGCCGAATTGTCCGGGTCGGGCCATTTAGCATTGTATTTGAAGTCAGTCTGTTGACGTCGCTGGATGTAGAGCAGGGTATGGAAGCCGCCATAGACCAGAACTGCCAGCGCTGCATTGCGCAGGAAGATGAGCGACACCCAGCCGGCGCCGAACTCCCGCATCGTTTCCAGAGACGGTGTTAGGTATGTCCAGGAAACGAACGAGATCGCGAACAAGCCTGCTGTCCAGGGCCACAGATACCCAGGATATCCGAACAGCCAAACCAGAATTTTTTTCGGCTGAACGGGCCAGAGGAAGACCGGCGCACGCGTAGGCCGCTTGTTGGGCGTCCAGCTCCCCCGTTTGTCACGGGTACCATATAGGGTGTCGTCCACCTGGCTCTCCAATGCCTTGCGGCAGCCTTATAGGCGCGCGGATGACACCAAACAGATCATGAATCTCAACCTGAATTCATGCAAATAAACCGTGTCGTCGATTAAGTTCTGCGTTTGAAGGCCTTTCCTCGACGGATTCCAGTTGACAGGGCCTGCCAGCACTCGCCCGCGGCGCCCGCAGCGCGGCTCGTCTGCAGCCTAGCCCGCATTTCTCACGGGGCCGATTGATTTGCGACGGGCATTGGTGGGTCGGCGCGAAGGCGACGAGGACCGTGGCGCCGAAGGCGCTGGCGGCGAGATGGTTTTGTGTATCTCCGTTGGCCTTGTTGATGATGCCGCGGATTTGGCGCGTGGCGGCGGCGCGTGTCAGGCCGGCGAGCCGCGGGCCTTGGCGGCTTCGGCCAGGCGGCGAGCGGCGCGGCCCCATTGTTCGGCGGCTGGGCAGGCCGAGGCCATGGCAATTTTGATGCGGCGGCAGGAGATGCGCACCAGTGCCCCGATTTTCAGGAGCTTGAGGCGGATGGTGCCGCAGGTGGCGTCGGCAAAGGCGGTGTCGGCAAGGCCGATGCGCCGCAGCGCACAGATCAGCACATAGGCCATCGCGGCGAACCACAGCCGCAGTTGGTTGGCGCGCATGGTCTGAGCCGATGTGCGGTCGGCGTAGAGGTCGAGCTGGCATTCCTTGATGCGGTTCTCCATGTCGCCGCGCGCGCAGTAAATGTCCTCGTAAAGAGTGCGGGCGCCGGCCTCGGCCCGCTTGAGCGAGGTGACGACGAAGCGCGGATTGGCCTCGCCGTGCGTCCACTCCGCCTTGGCGACGACGCGGCGCTCCTGGCTCCAGCTATCGAGCGTCGTCCACTGGAAGTCCTTGAAGCGGCGCGCCGGGCGGCCGGTCTTCTCGGCCGCGGCTCTCGCCGCGGCAAGCTCCTCTTCGATCATGGCGACCAGGCGCGTGTTGCGGGCGAGCCCGAACAGGTAATCCACGCGGTTGTCCTCGCACCACGCCATCAGCGCCTCGCGCGCAAAGCCACTGTCGGCTCGCAGCAGGATGCGCACGAACGGCCAGCGGGCACGGATTTGCCGAACGATCCGCGCAACCTCATCCACGCTGCCCGCACTGGCATCGATGTCGGAGGGGCGCAGCTTGGCCGCCAACAGATGCCGGCCGCAGAACACGTACAGCGGCAGATAGCAGTAGCAGTCGTAGTAGCCGTGGAAGAAGCGCCCCTCCTGATGCCCGTGCAGCGGATCGTCGGTGGCGTCGAGATCGAGGACGATCTGCGCCGGCGGCCGCTGGTGCGCCTCCAGGAACAGCGTCACCGGCAGCGCCTCGATTGCCGCCGCGTCATAGGCGATCTTGTGATAGCGCGAAGGCTCCTTCCAGCCGGTTGAGCGTCGACTTGCCGGCCACCGGCGCGCAGTCTTCACGCCGGGCCGCAAGCTTGCCCGAAAGCACCGCCATCAGCGGATCATGCCGCAACTCGTCGTGATCGTTGAGGTCTTCGTAGCCAAGCGCGATGCCAAAGACCCGCTGTCCGACGAGCGTCCCGATCGCATGCTCGATCAGATCCTGCCGGCGATGATCGCGAAAGCAATTTGCAAAGCGCCCCACCAGATCGATCGCCCGATCGGTCGCGCCTAGAAGCAGCGCGCCGGCATCCGACGTCACCAGTCCAGCATCAAAGGCCGCTTCCACGATGCGGCCTTCCACTCTTCCAAAATCAAACCGCTCTGCGCTACACTCCGTCGGCATCGGGGCGCTCCTCGAATCATCGCAAAGTACTTCTCGCAAAAGAACTTTCGCTGATTCGGCGCCCCGATGCGCCTAACTCTGTGAGAAATGCGCGCTAGCCAGACGCCGCTCGACAAAACGTCGCGGCCACTTGCCTACGGTCTGTCCAGACTTGGCCGCCACTTCCTTGTCTGACCACCTTCCGCGCAGGTCGCACGATCGGGCTCTCAGAGCGAGCGCCTGCGCCGTCTTCCGCCGCATCGTCAGCGACTTCAGTTCGGCTCGCTTCATCGCTCATTGTCAGGGGAGCAAGGTACGGTTCCGACGAACACCGTCTTCTGACAGGCGATGCGGGTCGAGGTGTTGGACGGGTTGGAGCGGCGGCGGCGCTGGTCGCAGGACGACAGGGCTCGGATCGTCGAGGAAACGCTGGTACCGGGCGCCAAGGTGACAGATGTTGCGCGCCGCAACTGTGTCGCGGCCAGCGTCGTGTTCACCTGGCGCCGCCAGGCCCGGACAGTCGAGAAGGTCGGGCCATGTTTTACGCCGGTGCAGATCACCGCGGCGGTGGAACCGAGCGCGGAAGATGCGATGCCGCTGTCCAAGGATGACCGACGGTTGCGACCCGTGCGGCGGCCCGGAACGGACTGGAGATCGACCTCGTCTCGGTTACATCCTAGCTGATCTTGTGCGGGACGCCGCCGCAGCACGGGCATGGCGATGATGGCGACGGATAGACCAATCCATCTTTTCTGAAGCGCTACAGAAAATGCCTCCAGTGAGTTGCAGGATGAGCGATCATGTTCGCCGCTACCGGCCGCCGGACGATGCTTACGATGGTTTACTGCGAATCTACTTCAATCTTTGCGGGAATTTCGCGCAATCACGCAGCCAAACGCAGTGGGGGGCACATATGGTGATCTAGACTGCAATTCTTGGGTGCCTGAACCAAATTGTGGAATCTTGCTCCAACAGGGGCTTAGAGCCTCGGCGAACACACGGAGGCTTGAATCTAATGAAAGTCCTGTGCTTGTGGCACGCAAGCGACGATGAAATCAAGTTCGTTAAGGGTCAGCTGCCGACAGGTACGAAAGTGGTGGCACCTCGCGGAAAGTACTTCTCCCGATTTGAATGCACCTATGAGGACATCGAGCGCGACGCGGTGGACGCTGACGCATTCATTGGCTGGACGGTGCCCGAGGGAATCTTTGAGATCGCAGAAGATCTCAAGATTTTGAGCTGGCTTCATGCTGGATGCGATGACCTCCCTCTTCCCTTGCTGAAGCAGAAAGGTGTCATAGTAGCGAATGATCGCGGAGCGAACGCGATTGCAGTTGCCGAGCAGGCGATCATGTTCATGTTTGCTCTCGCAAAAAAGACCGTATTCAAAAATCAGGTATTCCAGGAAGGACGTCGACTGTTCCCAGTTTGGGCGGATGAGTACCGCTCAGCGATCGTTGAAGGCAGGACTCTCGGGATCATCGGCCTTGGAGAGATCGGAAGCCGCATTGCAAAGAAGGCCAAAGGGCTCGACATGCATGTTCTCGGTATTCGCCGGAACAAAGGCAAGCCTGTAGGACATGTGGACGAGATATACGGCATGGAGGAACTGCACTCATTCCTCGGCAAGTGTGACTACGTCGTCCTCGCGACGCCAAGCACGAAGGAAACTAATCAGTTCTTTGGAAGGGCGGAACTGGAGGCCATGAAGCCCTCAGCCTTTTCTGATCAATACTGCTCGTGGGGCCCTAACCCAAGAAAAACCGCTCTACGAGGCGCTTACATCCGGCCGTCTGCGTGGCTACGCTGCGGATGTGTGGTGGCGTTACCGGTCCCTGACAGCTTTTCCGGGCGGCAATGGCCCGCGGTTTGACTTTCACACGCTGCCGAACGTGATCGGCTCCAACGACCAGGCTTCGGATGCGGATGATGTCCTTGAGAGGCATCTTGAGCAGGGCACTCGGACCCTGGTCGAGTTCGCAGCCGGCGAGCAGATCACCTGCGCTATCAACCTCGACCTTGGCTATTGATCTAACAAATAGATACACCTTACGACCGTGAAGAACGGTGCGCCAAGCAGCTGAAAAGGGCGCGGAGTGGTGAAGTGTCGATTCGCAAGAACGCGAGAGTTGAGCCTCGCTTTCCTGCGTTTGGCATCGGCATCCCTCTCGCTGCCGGCCCCGAAACGTATGAGGTGATCGATCGTTGATTAAACCAATGACATATCGCAACCAACCTAGATAACGCCTCGTGAGTTGATGGTCCTCCGGCCGACGCTCCAATCGCGAGGACCAGTTCGCGGTCAGGTTGGACTGGAGATTGGCCGTCGTTGCATTAACCCGTCTATGACTGAAAACCCAGACGCGAAACCTTCCTGATTCACGCCAAATGCATAAGCTGCGACCTTCAATTCGGAAGCATCAGTTCGGGTTCAAGGAGTGCAGTCATAGAGCCGCGGCATCATCGGAAAGAAGAGTGCCTCAGCGCATATGAACCGGTTGGCCATCCCCGTTGCAACTCCAATTCGCAGGCTAACCTCTATAGCTGACATCCACTGAACGCGCGCCATAACCCCACAACTTGCGATCTTCAGAACGACCCCAGGTTGCGATTAGAACGATGGCGGCGAACACGCGCTAACGACTTCGCATGGCTCCGCTCCGATGCACCTGAATCTATGCGGTCGAAGGCTGGAGAAATAATACGCATCGCCAGGACCTAATACACGGCGCTGATCGTCAACAGTGACCTCGAGGCGCCCAGTGATGATAATTCCGCCTTCTTCGCCGGCGTGAATGAGCTTGACCTTTCCTGTATCGGATCCTGGTGTGTATGTTTCCTTTAGAATCTGGACTGAACGGCCAACCGTATTATTTCCGATCTGAAGGTAGGAAATTCCACCTTTGCCGATTTCAGTCAGGTCTTCGTTCCTGAAGAAGATTTGCTCCCGGCCCTCCTCTGTCAGCGAAAAGAAATCCGCCAGGCTGATCGGAATGGCATCCAGAATGCGCTTCAGCGCCCCGACAGATGGATTTGTCTGTCCGGATTCAATCAAGGATATGGTCGAGTTCACCACACCGGCTCTCTTTGCGAGCGCGCGTTGAGAGAGCCGATTGCGTTGCCTGATCTGACGCAGGCGAGCACCGATTTTTTCGTTGACGCCGTCAGTCATCGTTCCAGGCGGCCGGGTACAAGCGACGGCCTCGTAATTAGCCATTCAGCAGCCGGTCGAAGTCACGGCCGCATTCATTAACATTGAGCACGAGTCCCTCAAACTTCCGCGACTGGGCTCGCACCACTGCAGGAGGGATGGCTGCAGCATACAAAAAAACTGGCGATGCATGTCTCCTCCTGTCTCATCTTCTTGGTTCTATTTCGCGCCGTCGCCATGAGGCGGTGGTTGCAACAGCTTGCGCCACAGCAGTGCCAGTCAGTTGCGGGTCAACATGCGACAGGAACGGTCAGGTGTTGCGGATGCCGCGCAGCCGCTCCGAACGCCGGCGCAGCAGCTCGACCGTGGTTAGCATGATAATTGAGATCAGGGTCAGCACAGTCGCGGCGGCCATGATCGTCGGACTGATCTGCTCGCGGATGCCGGAGAACATAACTCTCGGCAAGGTACGCTGTTCGGCGCTGGCGACGAAAAGGGCGATCACCACCTCGTCGAAGGAGGTGCCGAAGGCGAATAGCGCACCGGAGATCATGCCCGGCAGGATCAGGGGCAGAGTGATTTTGAAGAAGACGGTGATGGGTGGCGCACCTAGCCCGGCGGCCGCGCGAGTCAGTGAGTGGTCGAAATTCAGGAGGGTCGCGGTTACGGTAATGACGACGAAAGGCGTGGCCAGCGTGGTGTGTGCCAGGACCAGTCCGGTATAGGTGTTCAGCAGTCCGACATCGGCATAGAAGAAATACACGGCCACCGCGGTAATCACGGCCGGAACGATAATGGGCGAGATCAGCAGGCTCATTACGGTTGTGCGCCAGGGAAAGTTTGGCCGGCTGAGCCCGAGTGCGGCAAGCGTGCCCAGCAAGGTGGACAGCAGCGTGACTGACGCCGCGACAAACATCGAATTGTGCAGCGCGCCCTGCCAACGGTCGGTCAGGAAGAACTCCTCATACCAGCGCAGCGACAGCCCCGGCATTGGATAGGTGAAAAACGGCACGGAATTGAACGACAGCGGGAAGATCACGAGGATCGGCGCAATCAGGAACAGCAGGACTGACCCGCAGATCAGACGGTGCAGGTAGTACCAGCCCCTCTCCAGTGGAGAAGCATAGGCGGAAGCGGCCATCGTTCTTACCCCATCTTGATCCGGTCGGCGCCGACCAACTTGTTGAAGACATAGTAGAGCAGCAGGGTCGCAGTGAGCAGGATGGCGCCAAGGGCGGAGGCCATGCCCCAGTTGAGCTCCTCGTTCGTATAGTGGGCGACGAAATAGCTGACCATCTGGTCCGTCGGGCCCCCGACAAGTGCGGGGGTGATGTAGTAGCCGAGGCACAGGATGAAGGTCAGCAGGCAGCCGGCGGCAATGCCTGGCAGCGTCTGGGGAAAGTAGACCTTCCAGAAGGCGTAGAACGGCCCTGCGCCGAGCGAGCGGGCGGCGCGGACATAACTGGGCGAGATCGTCTTCATCACGCTGTAGATTGGCAGAAGCGTGAAGGGCAGCTGGATATGGGTCATGGCCACGACTGTCCCGAACCGGTTGAAGATAAGCTCGGCCGGCTGAGATATGATATGCAGCATCATCAATAGCTCGTTTATGAGGCCATGCTGCTGCAGGAGCACGACCCAGGCGGTGGTGCGCACCAGCAGCGAGGTCCAGAACGGCAGCACGACCATGATCATCAGCAGATTGCTGGATCTGGCCGGCAAAGTCGCCAGAAGATAGGCAACCGGGAAACCCAGAAGGAGGGTGACGGCGGTCACGCTGATGCTGATACCAAGTGTGAGCAGAAAGATGTTGCGGAAGATCGCGTTCTCTGGCGGCGAGGTGACGATCTGGCTGTCGGGGCCGTACTGCAAATCGACGGAGCGCAGGAGGTAGTAGGCCGTGTAGGCCGAGTTTCCACGCTTCAGCAAACTCCAAACGTCGTGCTGTCCCCAGAGCTGGTTGATGTCGATCAACGCCGCCTTGTAGGGGCCGGTGGAAAGCGCGCTCGCCTTGCGAGCGCTCGCCGTTACTTGGCTGCGGGCGCCGGGCAACTCATAGTTCATCCGCTTGCCGATCTCGGCCGCAGTCTTCTGAGACCAGGATAGTTTCAGGTCAGCCGCCAGCGCGGCAAAGACGCTCTCGTCGGGTAGGTCCTTGCCATCCCATCCCCTGAGCTCCGCCATCGTGCGTGGCATCAACCTCAGAAGTGTATCATCGTGAACAGCGTTGAATATCATCCGACCGATCGGCAGGGCGAAGGCGATCAGGATGAAGAGCAGGAGCGGCAGAACAAGGGTGAGAGCCTTCAGCTTGCGCCAGCGCTCGACCCGCTGCAGCTTGATCCGCAGCGGCACGCCATCGGCAGTGCCGGCGATTTGGGCAGCCATCGTCGCCATTGATTCCTCTCTCATCCGTCCGTTCGAGGCGGCAAGGAGAACGGAAGTCCTCCTCGCCGTTCCTTGCTTGGTGTTACTTCGCGAGCCAGGCGGTGAAGCGCTGATTCAATTCGTCGGCGTGGTCGCCCCAGAAGACGGGGTCGATTAGCAGGGCATTGCCCATATGCTCGGGTGCAGTGGGAAGGTGCGGCAACATCGCCGGATCGACAAGTGCGGTCGCGTCCATGTTGGCGGGCCCGTAGGAGATGTAACGGGTCTCGTCGGCTTGTGCCGAGGGTGAGCCAGCGAATGCGACGAACTTGTAGGCGGTGTCCAGGCGCGGACCGCCCTTGGGAATCACCCAGGCATTCATCCCCAGCTCCTGGGCATCCCACATGATCTCGAAGTGCTTGCCGGAGTTCTTGATCGCATCATAAATCCGGCCATTCCAGGCCGAGGTCATCACGACCTGACCGTCGGCGAGAAGCTGCGGCGCCTGGGCGCCAGTCTCCCACCAGATGACGTCCTTCTTGATCGTCTCGAGCTTCTTGAAGGCGCGATCGACGCCCTTGGGTGTGCGGAGAATGGTGTAGACGTCCCTGAAGGCCACGCCGTCAGCGATCAGCGCCCATTCAAGATTTCCGAAGGGCCTCTTGTACAGCCCACGCTTGCCCGGGAATTTCTGTGTGTCGAACAGATCGGCGATAGTCTTTGGGCCGTTCGGCAGCTTGTCCCTGTCGTATGCGAGGACCGTCGCATAGATGTTATCGGGTACTCCGCAGTCGAACTTGTCCGCGCCCAAGAACCTGGCCCGGTCGAGGCCCAGCCTATTCCAGTCGATTGTCTCAAGAACGCCCTCGGCGCACAACCGTACGACTGCATTCGCGTCGGCGGAGACAACGTCCCAGCTCACGCTCTTGGACTCGACCATGGCCCGAATCTTCGCCAGTTCGCCAGTGTATTCCCCCTCAGTGACCTTCACGCCGGCGTGCTTCGCGAAAGGCTCAAAGAAAGCCTTACGCTGGGCCATCTGAGCAGCCCCGCCCCAGGAGGTGATCGTGAGCTGATCGCCCGCAAAGGCGGGTTTCGTCGGTGCAAGCGCCCCTGCTGCCAGCACGGTCACGGCCAGAACGTCCGTGATCATCAATGACTTCCTCATCGCCTACTCTCTCCTGCTATGCCATCCCCAGGATGGAGACGGCCAAGACCCGCCCAGCCCGCTCGCGGCGGAGCCGCGGTTCATGGTCACGGCACGTCGAGCGCCCGACAATCTTCCGTTTTCCAGCCGATCGTGATCAGCGCACCGGGCTCAACCTGCGCAACGCCTTCCGAATTTGACAGCTTGACGACGAAGTCATCATGGCCAGCAACAGAGGCCCGGATCCGCACATGGTCGCCCAGGTAGATCAGCTCCGTAACCAGCGCGCTCAGGACGTTGGGCAGCGACCCCGGCAGCGGATTCAGCTTCACTCGCTCGGGCCGCAACGATAGTACGGTTGGCCGGCCGACCCCTTCGACATTGATCGGCAGCGCCTGCACGTCGCCCACGCCCGGAATCTCAACCTTGCAAGTCGCGCCGTTCATCGCTACGACCTTGCCGTTCAGCTGGTTGTTCTCGCCAATGAACTGGGCGACAAAAGCGTTCTGCGGTCGCTCGTACAGTTCAGCGGGCGCAGCGAGCTGCTGGATGACCCCGTCGTTAAACACCGCTATGCGGTCCGACATGGTCAGCGCTTCGCTCTGGTCATGCGTCACATAGATAACGGTGACGCCAAGATCCTCGTGAATATGCTTGATCTCCAGCTGCATCTGCTCGCGGAGCTGCTTATCCAGCGCGCCGAGCGGCTCGTCCATCAACACGAGCTTGGGATCGAAGACGAGCGCGCGGGCGAGCGCGACGCGCTGCTGTTGGCCCCCGGACAGCTGACCGGGCCGTCGCTTGGCGTAGGCGCCGAGCCGGACCATGTCGAGCGCCCGTTTGATCCTGGCCTCGGCCTCCGATTTGCCGAGCTTTCGGACCTTGAGCGGGAAGGCGAGATTCTCCTCCACGGTCATATGCGGAAAAAGTGCGTAGTTCTGGAACACCATGCCGATGTCGCGCTTGTGCGGGGGCATGTTTTCGATCGAGCGCCCCTCCAGAAGAATCCAACCCTGGGTGGGCACCTCGAAGCCGGCGAGCATCATGAGGGTTGTCGTCTTGCCGGAGCCAGACGGCCCCAGCATTGTCAGGAACTCACCCCGAGCGATGTCCATGTTGAGATTCTTAACGACCAGCGTCTCGCCGTCGTAAGTCTTCTGGACTTCGGAAAACTTCACAAATGCATTGAACGTGCCTGGCATTACCCCTCTCCCCGGTCCCGGCGCTCTCCAGCTGCCGCGGCGCCGGCGACCACCAGACCCCGATGTTCTTCTTGACGGATTGCGGTTTTTCGAGCGTCCGGTTGAGCTCGGCTCATTGTCCCTCCCACTTGCATTTTTGCGACCTTGCGGTCGGTTTTTTCTTTCATCCAAATACTATGGGCTCCCGGCGCTGAAATTCTTTGATTTGGCGGCTCCACTAGCCGAAATTATGCGCTAGCTACTGCAATGCGAGTGTTTTGTGTTATCCGGGAACTGGGTGGGCGCGAGCAAGGCACGCGGCCTTTCAGCTTTGAAATGAACAAGCCGGCGACTGAGGCTGGCTACGTTCCGATCACGGTGGGGCCGCCGATCTCGACGTATCGGCTGTCGCGCAAAAAGGAGTGCGATGCCGCCGGCTACTGCTGGTGGTATGCGCAGCAAACCATGCTCGCGCAGTGCAATGCCACCTTGGCGCCCACGATGCCGAGTAGGAGCTGCTCTCCCTGCTCGACGAGATCAGGATAGACGGCGGCGCAGCGCGTCAACAACGAAGCCCGCGGCCGACAGCGCCGTCGCATTCTCGCCTTAGCGCGCGACGACCTGGCCCCACCGGCAATCGGCCCTCTGCAAAGATGGCCGGAACGTTGACCCATGGATTCGCCATCAGGGTCCGTAGACGGTTGAACCGCGGGTCGCCGGTCGAGCCGAGGCCCTCTGGCGCTGCACTTGGCGCTGGGAAGGTCAGCAGAACATCGGGATTACAAAAGGCGTCGGCCGGCGCAGCGGGCATAGAGCGCGGCCGACAGCGCCTCGTCGTAAGCGGTTGGGAATACCGAGCGTTTCGTCCAGGTAGGCGCGAAGCTTTTGCGCGATCTCGTCACGATGCTCGCAGGCCAGCGCCCGATGCGCCTCGAAATCCATGATCACCAATTGATGCGCCAGGCTTCTTCGACAAGATCTGGGCAGCTTCGGTGCTTGAGCAGACGTGCCGGCGCGCTTCACGGCCGCAATTGCGGTCTGCAGCCCCTCTTCGCTTCGGCGTCCAGCTTGGGAGCAAAATTCTAGGTGACGCTCCCGATGCGGAGCGATCTCTTAAGCATTGTGCGTCGCAAGCTCGGCCCGCGTAATCGCCGAGAGCGCAACACCGATGTCCTCGACGCCGGCCGCGAACAGGCCGGTGGTGTCGAGAGTCCTTGAATAGCATTTGACGCCGACCGTCGGCAGCAGCGCGCAAGACGGCTTCATCGCGGCAACGCCGCAGGTAGGCCGGACTATCGGGCCGCCGCCTGCGTACAAGCCGGCAGGGGAATCATGCCGGCCGCCACGGCCGTCGGCGAGCCCGCGGAGGCATATGATGACTTCCTTCGCTGGGTCCCGGATGGCGATGTCGGCCTCGGCGCAGACCGCTATCGTGCCCTCGCGCGGCAAATGCTAAAAAACCGGGGCGGAATGTTGGCGTGAGCGCCTGGCGCAGAACCGGTCGAACCAGCGTCCCGAGTTCGGAATCAACCGACACGACCCGGCATCTCGAGCAGGCTTCTGTCCAGTTCGTGGACATCCTTGCACCCGCTCAACGCCATGGCAATGTCAAGTTCGCGCCTCAGGAGCCCGATCATTCGGGTGGCGCCGGACATTCCGCCGACCGTGGTGCCGTATAGCAAACTTCGGCCGATCATGACGCCCTTGGCCCCGATTGCAAGGAGCTTGAGGATATCGCTGCCTCGCTGAACGCCGCTATCCGCAATTACGGTAATCTGCTTACCGACCGCGTCGACGATCTCCGCCAGCACCTCGATCGGAGCCGGGGCGCTGTCCAGGTTACGTCCGCCATGATTTGAGACGACGATGCCATCAGCACCCACCTTCGCCGCGAGGATCGCATCATCGGTGCGAAGGATGCCCTTCAAGATGAGGTTGCCCTGCCAGAGATCTCGCAGCCGACGCACGTTCTCCCAGGCAAGATCGGACTCATGGCGGATGCTACGAGCCGCGCCTCTCCCCAATATCGTGCTGCGATACGCGGCCGGATAGTTTGCGAACGACGGGACTTTGCCTGTCGCGAGATAGCGCGCAAAGACTCCGATCGCCCAGCGCGGATGGAGAGCCACATCGCTTATATTGCGTGCGGAATATCTGAATGGCATACCGAAGCCGTTGCGGGTGTTGAATTCCCGGTTAGCAGATATTGGCGTGTCAACCGTCAGCACCAATGTCCGCACGCCAATCTTCCATGCCCGTTCGATCAGGTCTCGCCAGAGCTCGTCCTTGTCCCAAAGATAAAGCTGAAACCAAATCGGAGCAGAACTCGCTGCTGCGATTTCTTCGACGGCAGTTATCGCTTCCATTGCTGCACAGAACGGCACCCCGCATGAGGCGGCGGCTTTGGCCAGCTCGATCTCTCCCCGGTACCGCACCAACCCGGCAAAGGCAGTTGGGGCGACGATGATTGGCACTTCGTGCGTTTGGCCGAAGAGCGATACGGCCTGACTGCGAACACCACCGCCCGTGAGCACCCGGGGCTTGATCCGCACCGCATCCAACGCACCACGATTCCGTTGGAGCGCATTCTCGTCCTCGCTACCCCTATCGATATACTCGAAGATGCCACGCGGCAGCCGACGCTTCGCGATCTGCCGGACTTCTGCATGGTTGAGGAAATCGTTCATATGATCCTGCTCCGAATCGAGTGCCTGTAATGCTGTCGATCACTGACGACCTGCGCTTGCGCATTAACTGGATCTTGGCGAGATGCAACACTGCCAGTATGTGCCGAGTCCAGACGCGGCCGCGATCATGGAATCAATCCGGGAGCGCATATCGCCCAATGGGGGTCTTACAAATGTGAAGGTGCCGGGCTGAGAGAAAGAAATGAACAGTACCTCGTCAAGAAGTGACGAATGCGAACAATCCACACATCGGCACGCCGCTTCAGAGCCACACCGCCCGCTGATCGCAAATCTGGCCGCGATTCTGATTTTTTTGGAAGCACCGCCCCTCATTTTGTATTCTCCTCGCTAGCTAGTTTCTGTCGCGAAACGCCTGTTTTTGTGTCGAGGCATGCCATTTCCGCAATAAAACCGGGGTGAACTGATGTCGGATGCCGGCATTTTCCGGGGCAATTGGACGCCGATTTTCGTCGCTATGTCATTAAGCGCCCATTGGGGCGGGTTCGGTTGCAAGATACACTGGCGGATATCTTTCCGCCGTAAACGAACTTGGGGGATGTTGTCAGGCGGCTTTTCGTCTGCGCGACGATCGTTCGGCCAACAGAGCTGCGATCTTCATCAGGTTGTTGGCGAGCACGGCGGCTGCGACCCACAGCTCGAAGCGCTCGCGACCTTCGGCGAGACAACGCTTCATGCCACGGCCGCGGAATAGCACCGAGATGCGCCCCTCGATGCCCGCGCGAAAGCGCTGGCCGTCCTTGAACTCCCGGCTCTTCTCATAGGCTTCGCGCTCGGGCGCTTTGATGCCGCCCCGTTTTGGGATGCAGACCACCTTGACGCCTTCCTGCTTGCACGACATCACGTTCTTCTCGCTGAAGAAGCCACGATCCGATCCATATAATTTGGGGACGTCGCCGAAGGTCTGTCTGTGGCGTTCCAGCGAGATGACCACATGCTGTTCGTCGACAGGATTGCGGTCCAGCACTTCATACTGCGTGATCAGGCCGCGCGCGCTTTCGGCGAGGAAGACCTTGTGGCCGAACTCGATCGGCGTCTGCACCTTGCCGCGCTTGATCAGGTCCGTGTGGGGCTCAAAAATCGAATAGAGCTTCTCGGCAGTCGGAACTTGCTCGCTATCGAGCACACGGCGGCGCGACTGCTTGACCACACGGGCTCCCAGGTCACAAAAGTGCTCAATCTCCTTGCGCATCTCGGCGATTGCCGGTTCGCTGATCATATCTGTGCCACGCGCTTTGCGGGTCTGCCGGAGCGCGGTTCGAGCGCTTTCGATAACCTCCTCGGCGATACCGATGAGTTCGCGGTATCGCCCGGTCTGCTGCTGCTGGCGCTGCCTTGAGGTCATCCGCTGAATCTCTTGCATCCGACGCCGCGCCGATCGCGTCCGATCCCGAAAACTCTTGATACGCCGGCGTCCCAGCGCCGCGGCAAGGCGGCCGATCAGGCGCGTCACGACGCGAACAACATCCCACAACAGCGTGTTGTCGGTCGGATGGTGAATGTCGGTCTGCACCACCGTGGTGTCGACACGCAGCTTTTGGCCGTCCTCCAGACCGAGCCCGACTGCCGCCTGCACCACCAGATCATTGATCGCCTTGAGCGTCGCGGGCGTCAGCCGATTGAAGCCACGGTTGAATGCGTCATGTCGAGGCACAGGCAGACAATAGAAGTCGGTGAACTGGCGCAGTGTGCATCCG
Organism: Bradyrhizobium sp. sBnM-33; assembly: GCF_032917945.1. Classification (NCBI taxonomy): domain Bacteria; kingdom Pseudomonadati; phylum Pseudomonadota; class Alphaproteobacteria; order Hyphomicrobiales; family Nitrobacteraceae; genus Bradyrhizobium; species Bradyrhizobium sp. sBnM-33. The sequence goes on along the minus strand of NZ_CP136624.1, from coordinate 2,152,040 downwards.
TCGGCAATCCGCTCGCGCAATTCGCCATAGTTCCAGTTCTTGACGCGCATCAGAACCAGCGAGCGCAACACCTGTTGTGGCGTCAGGCCGTTGCGACCGGTCTCGGCCTTCTTCAAACCCCGCGTCAGATCGCGGCGGACCTGCTCGATCATGTCCTTCTGGTCGTCCAGAAAATCGGAAATGGTCTGCAGCACCGGCTCAAGACACAGGCCCTGACGTACCAGCTCAAAATCGGCAAAACTGACCTGCCGCTCCGCTGTCCGGGACACGCTCAGCCCTCATCGCTCTTTTTGGCTTCGGCGCGCTCTCGCTTCAACGCTTTGATGTATCGCGGCGCCGCCTGGTGCAACAGATCCTGCAGAGCGCGCCCGTTGTCCAGGCTACGCTGAACCTCCGGCACAAGCTCTTCCGGCACGTAGACGGCAACGCGACGCTCATTCGCGCGACCGTAGAGCACATAACTTTGATGCTGTTCGCCAGACCGGCACGCCGGGCAATTCTTGCGGATGCACCGGCTACGACGCAGGCTCAGCGAGCCCAGAAGCGCAGGCCAAAGATTCGTCGATTCGCTTCGCAGCCAGAGCGCGACATCCGAAGGCGATTCCGAATCAACATGCTTCATATGTCAAATGTGATACTATGCACATGTGCGCCGCAAGAAAAAAACGTGCTCGAAAATCGCGAGATAAGCCCTTATTTTAAAGGGCGAAATGTCTTTCGCGACAGAAACTAGCTAGGAGCCTGTCTGAGTAGTGACTGGTCAAGAGGGTGCGAGTCTGATTCCTTGCGTGGCCATGAGCAAGGAATTTCGCCCCTGGAAGATCGACGAGGTCCAGCTTCTGCCGCCGAGCGTGCAGGACTATGTGCCGCAGGACCACGTTTCGCGTTTGATCGTGTCGCTGGTCAAGGAAAGCCTTGATCTATCGGCGATCCTAGGCAGCTACCGGAGCGGGCTGGGTCAGCCGCCGTTTGATCCGCGGATGATGACGGCGCTGCTTCTACACGGCTATGCGAGCGGCATCTACTCGTCGCGGCGGATCGCCAGGGCGACGGTGGAGCGGGCGGATTTCATGATGATCGTGGCCGGCGATGCGCCGGACTTCCGCACGATCTCGGAGTTCCGGCGGCGGCATCTTAAGGCGCTGGCCGACCTGTTCGTGCAGGTGTTGAAGCTGGCCGAGAAGGCCGGGTTGGTGAAGCTCGGGCACGTTGCGCTCGACGGCACCAAGATCAAGGCGAACGCGTCCAAGCACAAGGCGATGAGCTATGATCGCATGAAGAAGCGGGAAGCGGAGCTTGCAGCGGAGGTCGACCGCTGGCTCAAGGCCGCCGAGGCTGCCGATGCGCAGGAGGATAAGCTCTACGGCGACAAGCGCGGCGACGAGATGCCCGATTGGGTGGCCGACAAGCAGAAGCGGCTTGAGAAGATCCGCGAGGCCAAGGCCGCGCTGGAGGCCGAAGCCAAGGCCGCAGCCGAGGTGGAACGCAAGGCGCGGGCCGAGGAGCGTCGCGTCGCCGAAGGCGGCAAGAAGAGCGGCAAGACGCCGACGAAAACGGAGCCCGACGGCAAGGCACAACGCAATTTCACCGACCCGGAAAGCCGCATCCTGAAGACCAAGGACGGTTACATCCAGGGCTACAACGCCCAGGCCGCGGTCGATGGTGCCCATCAGATCATCGTGGCGCAGACGCTGACCAGTTCCTCCAGCGATCAGGCGCAACTGGCGCCGTTGCTCGACGGGATCAGGGCCAATCTGGGGACCAATCCCGACGAAGTATCGGCCGACGCCGGCTACTGCTCCGACGCCAATCTTCGCACGATCAAACGGCGGCGCATCGAGGGCTACATCGCCACCGGAAGGCAGAAGCACGGCACCAAGTCCGCCACCGCGGAAAAGCCTTCAAGAGCCGGCTCGCTGATCGCCAAGATGAGCACCAAGCTCAAGCGCGCCGGCTACCGAAGTCGCTACCGCTTGCGTAAGCAGATCGTCGAACCCGTGTTCGGACAGATCAAACAGGCAAGAGGGTTCAGGCAATTCCTGCTGCGCGGCATCGACAAAGTGAAGCCCGAATGGGCCCTGATTTGCACCGCTCACAACCTCGTCAAGCTGGCGAGGGCCGCATGAGCCGCTATCATTCGGATAAAACCGGCTTCCCGATGCTAACTGGACAGGCTCCTAGCAGTTTTTAGTCGGAAAGACGGCGCAAGCTGCCGACGGAAAGGGGGCCTCGTACAGAAATCCAGCAATTCCAGGCGCCATTGCGCAGGATTCCAGAATCTCGCCGCTGAGCGACGAGGTCCCAGCCGAGATCAGCGTCAAGGGGCATATCCAGCAGATCAAACCACGATCGAACCAAATGGGATAATGAGCGATGGCCGCCGGCAGTGCGCACCAGAAGAAGTTATTCACGACAGCATGCGCTGCACTCGACTCTAAGGAATGCCGGTTGCAGGCTATCTTAGTTCCGGCTCTCTTGGATCTGCAGAGAAGCCAATCAATTGTTCCTATGTACCGCATGCGCCAGAGATTACGTGACGCTCGATATACTGAAGGATTTCGCGATTCCTAGTTTGGCACTGAGTTTCCCCTCACCTCATCCTTCGTCCATCAGCTGTTTCGCCAGCGCCATGTAAGCAGGCAGTGTCACCGGATCGTTAGCGGCATTGGCAGCAGTTGGATGCGAGGCATAACGTGCGATCACCATCTCTGCAGCCGGATCGATATAGATGCCCTGGCCGTGAATGCCTCGCGCCAGGTAGGCGCCGTGCTCGTTGTGGGTCACCCACCATTGATTTCGATAGGAGCCGCCGGCCAGTATCGTGTAGCCGGCAGGCTTGAACTTCTCGGGGTCGCCACCGCGCGCGATGTCTTCAACAACCGAAGCTGGCACAATCTCCCGGCCATTGAAGCGACCGTGGTTACGCATGGTCTCACCAAAGCGGGCGAGGTCACGCAGCATGGTAGAGAGCCCGCCGCCAGCGCTCTCGGTGCCGACGCGATCGACGGTATAATGCGCATCTTCTTCAGCACCGATGGGTTGCCAAATGCGGTCGGATAGGAGCTCTGAGAGCGTCAGGCCGCTGGCGCGCCGACAGATCCAGGCCAGCACGTCGGTATTGATGGTTTTGTAGGCAAAGGCACGGCCGTGCTCGCCTTCTTTCTCTTGCGCGCAGAGAAAGTCAAAATTGGTTGTGGGCCCGGTATAGCCTGGCTCAAGCGGTGCCATACCGTTGGCCCGGCGTAGTGCCCACACGCCAGATCCCGGATCTGTATAGACTTCGGTGTAGGCGAGCGCAGTGGTCATGTCCATGACCTCGTGCACCCGCGCATCGCCAAACGCGCTGGGTTTCGGTTCCGGAACGTACTCCACGACTGGCGCCTGGCTACCAAGATGCCCGCCAGCGTGCCGGTGAACGACTTGGTCACCGACATGGCGATATGGGGCTTGTGTGGCTTCAGCGCGCCGAAATAGCGCTCGTAGATCAGCTTGCCCTTGTGCAGTACCGCTATTCCATCGGTGTAGGTCTCCTGCAGCATCTGCGCGAAAGTCATTGGACGGCCGTCCATGGTGACCGGACGCCGATCCGCCGATGTCGCGCCCGGCAAGCGGCAGCGCCGACCCCGGGCCTCCTCCCCGCCACACATTCACGTTCGGCACCAGCTGACGTAAGTTGCTCCAGGCCCAGCGCAGTTCGGGAAAGTTGCGGAACGAGCTGTTGTGGAAGCTGACAGTGCGGTCTGCCGACGGGGGAAAACCCGTCATCCAGCCCATTTTTTCGGGATCCGTGTCGGCGGCAGACATGATGGTGGGCTCCTGGGTGCTCGTGGGATGGGGATGACGATACGGAAAGCGTGAGGCTCGACCTTGGAAGTGAGGCGGAATTCTCGACAGGCTCCTCATTGAATCTGAGGGAAAGGCCGAGAACCGCGCGCCATAGCTCGATCTCGTTGGCAGTAGCTATACCAACTCCTTTCTCGGCCAATAACTCAGTTCAAGTGTTGGTAACGGCGATCCTGGCAAGGCCGCTGGCGCGCTGACGCGGCTTATTGTCCACAAAACCGCCCCTCGCTGTTTCCTCTCGAGCAAATCGATGCGTGAGAATGCGCAACGGCCGGCGATCGCCTCCATCCATGGCGCCCAACGCCTTGTTGTCGTTAGCCGGAAATTGCCGCCGCCACAAAGCTCAACACACCCGCGCTGGTTCGGCATCGACAGACTCCAGACGGTCGGCGCTATCAACTTCTTCCCGAAATTCGACAGCCGATCGAAGGCACTACTCAATGCAGACATGTTGCTCATGACCACGTTGAAGTTGTTCGCTTGACATCGCTCCTCCCCAGGAGGGGTGAGACCGACTTGCCTGGAGGCGGCGAGGGGAACGGAAAGTCCCCTCGCGCCGTTCATTTCGCGTTATTTCGCGAGCCAGGCGGTAAAGCGCTGCTGCAGCTCTTCGCCTCTATCGCCCCAGAAGAGGGGGTCGAACAGCAGGGCATTGGCCATATGGTCGGGCGCGGTGGGCAGGTGCGGCAGGACCGCGGGAACAACGAGCGCGATCGCGTCCTTATTAGCGGGCCCGTATGAGATATAACGGGTCTGGTCGGCCTGTGCCGCTGGCGAGCTGGCGAAGATGATGAACTTGTAGGCGGCGTCCAGCCGGGGATTGCCCTTGGGAATCGCCCACAAGTTCCAGTCCAGTGCCGCGGCGTCCCACACGATCTCGAAGTGCTTGCCGGAGTTTTTGATCGCGTCATAGAGCCGGCCGTTCCAAGCCGAGGTCATCACGACCTGACCGTCGGCGAGAAGCTGAGGCGCCTGGGCGCCGGCCTGCCACCAGATGACATCCTTCTTGATCGTGTCGAGCTTCCTGAAGGCGCGGTCGACGCCCTCGGGCGTGCGGAGAACGTTGTAGACGTCCTTGATGGCCACGCCATCAGCGACCAGCGCCCATTCGAGATTGTAGACGGGGCTCTTGTACAGCCCTCGCTTGCCGGGGAATTTCTGTGTGTCGAACAGGTCGGCGAGAATCTTCGGGCCATTCGGCAGCCTGTCCCTGTCGTAGGCGAGGACCGTGGCGTAGACGATCGATGGCACGGCGCAGTCGTACTTGTCCGCGCCCGTGAACTTGGACCGGTCGAGGCCCAGCTTGTTCCAGTCGATCGTCTCGATGATACCCTCGGCGCAGGCCTCTATGGCCGCCCGCGAAGAGATGTCGAAGACGTCCCAACTGACGCTCCTGGATTCGACCATGGCGCGGATTTTCGAGATCTCGCCGTTGTACTCTTCCTCGATGATCTTTGCGCCGGTCTGCTTGGCGTACGGTTCAAAATAGGCCTTGCGCTGGCTCACCTGATACGCGCCGCCCCAGCCGGTGATCGTGAGCTGATCCCCCGCAAAGGCGGGTCGTGCCGGCGCAAGCGCCGCCGCTGCCAGGCTGCTCACAGCCAGAGCACCGACCAGTATGAATGACTTCCGCATCGTCCCCTTCCTCCCTGCAATGCCATCCCGGAAATAGGGTGGCCTTCCTGAACACTCCGCCGCTGGTGTGTCACCCGCGAAACGGTCGAACGCCGCGCAACTCCTCGGTGCTGCCCTCCCGTGCGGCACTACAGGCTCCGCGACCTCCCGCCGCGCCAGCTCGATAAATACCTTCCGCTGCGCCGCGCCCGCGTAATTTTTCCGATCGCCTTCGCACCCGGTCGCTCGTGCGCCGCCCTCCCCGCTGCTAATCGCGAAGAACGAGAGGGCGTCGGAAATGCCGCGAGACCGTATCAATCTCGTGCTTCCTCTGACGGGCAACGAACCGCTTAAGGATCTCCTTTCCCGGCCGACGGAAGCGCTCAGCCCTGCGCCACGCCCCAGATCTCCACGGTGTTGCCTTCGGTGTGCATCATGGGCTTCGGCACAATCGTCATGGGCGGAAGTGCTCCGCCGACGCAATCGGCGAGAGTCTTGGCGAAAGCGACCGTCTCTGCCTCAGTACCAGTCGACGTGAAATAGCAGACCATGAGCTTGAGGTCTGCGGGCGCCCGGCCGAATGGGCGCAGGAGGTCCTCGATATAGCTCATCGTGAAGCGGGTCTGGGGCATGAGCTGGCCGTCCATGACGCGCAGTCCTGTGTTGCTGTAGGGACGCGAGGGCACTTGGCCGCCGAGCCACACCGTATCGCGCAGCCGGATGGCTTGACGGTAGGGTGTAGGGAAAACCCAGTCCCACACGCGCTTGGGCCAATGGTCCTCGCGCGGAATGTATTTGTCGAACCCGTTCCACAGCTCGCGCATGGCCATGACCTCGACCTTGGTCAGAGCCTTCTTTGGATTGAGGCGGTGGCAGGGAACGACCGTTGCGACCGGCCCCGGCTCGCGAAAGTGGCTCATCCGCGCTTTGGCAAGCGGCGCCCATTGCTCGCGTGTAGTGCCGAAATAATAGCCCTCCATCTTGACGGAGTCCTGGAATGAAGCCCCGAGCGCGGCAAGCGTCTCGGCGTGTTTCCCCATGATGAAGTGGCTCTGGGCCACGCCGTCGTCGGGATGCTGCATCGTGCCGTCGGCGTCCTCCGCTGTGCGGTTGGCCACCGCGATGAACTCGCCCGCGCGCAGGCCAGCGGTGACCGTTCGGCCGCCAAACAGAGCCTGTCTCTGCGGCGGCACCGGGCGCGGCACGGCTCGGACATCGGAGTGCGTCCGCCAGCCGCGCTGGGCGATGGCCTGGATCTGAATTGTCTGGCCTGAGAAAGGCTGCAAGGGCTCCGGCGCGGTGCTGATCGCAGGCATGGGGTCTGCCTTGAAGAAGCGGGCCAGCGCCGCGATCACCTCCCAGTCGTCGCGATCGGCGGTGTAATGCGCCTTGAGCCGCACTACATCATCGAGGCCGCAGGATTCCACGGCGAGCGCCTCCGCCACGTTCGCGATCGCGCCCTCGATTTGCCTGTCGAGGTCGCCGGGATTGCGAATCCGTCCCGTTGCGTCGAAATCGCCGGCGCCGCCGACGAAGCTCAACGCGCCTGCGCTGGCGGACAAATGGTGCGTGTGCGGGATTGGCAGATGCCAGAAGGTAGGTGCCGTCTTGTCCATGTGTCCCGCAACTTTCATTACGTAAGATTTTTCTGATGAGACCAGTCGGCTCAGGTCGACTTAGGCGAAGGTTATCTTGGCTCTCATGATTGAAAAGACGTTTTCTGAAGTGCCGCAACTCATTGAAAAAGCTGGGGGCCGTTTCATAAATCGAACATCGCACTCGTATGGCTTGAGTCGTCTCGCATGCTGCTCGGGAGATCAGCGGTGGTAGTGCGCAATTGTCACTTAACCTTGGTGCGGCACAGCCATCACGGCTGAACTGAATTCGGTAGCGACCACATATCAGGAATTTGATGGCTGTTGAGCTACGACAAGATCACCGCGAGCGTATTCAGCCCGTTTTCGGCAGCGCAACACCTGCGAATAAAGGTCTTCGGCTACAGCGCACTGCTAATCCGGTGCAACAGTAGCGAACAACGAATGGATTGTGATTTTCCTGCAGGCTATCCTGGGGATGGCGACAACAGGCGGGCGTTCAGGGCATCCACATCCTTCGCAAGGTGGTTGCCTGCAGTCGATGCCGGGACAGAACTGCCGCGCGCCACTCTGTGCGGAATGTTCAGGGATTGCCTTACGCAGCAATCCCTGAACGAACTGCAGTCTTTCAAGGCCCCTCTAGCCGACATCAGGGCAAGTGGACCGCATGTTCAGTCTAGTAACCCAGATCCAGGTTGACTTCCCGGGTGAGCGGCTTTCCGGCCGCAAACTCCGCCAGGTTCTGAGTACCCCACTCGATATTTCGTTCCAGCACGTCATCGGCGTTTGCAGCCTGGTCATCGGAGCCGATCACATTCGGAAGCATGTGAACCTTCAGGCGTGAACCCGAGCCGGCTGGAAAGGCGCTCCCAAATCCATAGCTCCACCAGACATCTGCTGCGAAGCCGCGCAAATGACCGGACTTAAGCGCCTCATAGAGAGGCTTCTCCTGGGTCAGGTTCCCACGCGAGACGTTGACCAGAAAGGAACCCCGCTTCATTGCCGCAATTTCGGCCGCGCCAAAGAATTGATAGGTTTCCGTTGTGTTGGGAGTTGCCAGAACGACATAATCACATTTTGCAAGCACGGAATGCAGTTCGTCCAGACCATGCACTGAGTCTACATTTTCTACCGGCTTGCCCTTGTTGCGACGGACTCCGAGAACATGCATATCAAATCCCTTTGCATGTTTGGCTACGCGGCTGCCGATATTTCCAAGGCCGATTATCCCCATCGTACGACCATGCAGCATGGCCGATCGATACTCATCGGCATATAACGGGAAGGGCTTGTTTCGCTCTTGAAGTGCTTGATGCTTGAAAAGTGTTTTCTTGGCGAGGGCAAGCACGAACATCATCGCCTGCTCCGCAACCGCAACCGCATTGGCGCCGCGAATATTTGCAAGTTTCACGCCGCGCTCTCTAAACAGGGATAGCACGCCCATCTGGCGCAGGTCGTCCACGCCAGAATGCATCCAGGAAAACACCTTGAGTTTTTTTGCAAGCTCCAGGGCACCTTGCGGGACGCTCAAGGCAATGATCGCATCAGCGTCGACGACGAGGTGCTTGACATCTGAGTAGGCGCAATCAAACCGGGAGAGATAATCCCCTTTTGGGGCTACAACTTCTGTACCAGGCGGCATGGCCTTTTTTATGTAATTAATCTCATCTTCTGTCGCGTACCAAAAGCATAGTACCTTCATTGGTGCCATTTCCCCTAGCTAGGTTTCCTGAGGGTCTGAAGGAATTGAAAAGGAGGCTCGCTTCACTCCCTCATTATGATCTCACTTTACGCGCGCGAGGCGATTTTTTACCGCGCAAAACTTGGCTCATTGAGCGAATTTCTGCGAGACAACGGAGCTTCCCGCGGCAAAGCTACCAGTAGGCCACTTGGCTGATGCCGCGATCACCGGCCTGTGGCGGACGGCAGTACGTTCTGCCTAAACATTGTCAGGTGCCGCTGTTAGCTCGCCGGTTTCAACCTGCGACCTCCCGTCTGGCCCCTGGTGCCTCAGACCGGCGCAGAAGCGGGTAGTGAAAGTGCTGGTGGCAAACGTGCCAGCTGCGACCTGGCACGCCGCCGGAAACGATCCGACTCAGCCCATCGTGCTACTCACACCTTGTCTTCGATCGAAGACCCCTGATCTGGGCCTACTTTGTGATCAATTTGCAGTCCTTTTGAGAGACACGCTCAACATTCCGGACAGGCCGCCACGCGAAGTTTCGCGATATTTGTCGAGCATATCTGCGCCGGTCTGGCGCATCGTCTCGATGACCTGGTCGAGCGAAACCCGATGCGTACCATCCCCTGCGAGAGCCAGGTTCGCCGCGTTGAAAGCCTCGATCGCACCAAGTGTATTGCGCTCGATTCATGGAATCGGAACCAGCCACGCCATGGGATCGCACGTCATGCCGAGATGATGTTCAATCGCGATCTCGGCTGCGTTTTCAATCTGCTCGTTCGTTCTGCCCAGCGAGACCGGCGCTCGGCATTGGCGCGGCCGAGCCGACCTCGCCCTGGCAGCCCATCTGAGCGCCCGAAAGGGACGTGTTGCGTTTTATGATGCTCCCGATTGCAGTTGCGACAAGGAGCAATGTCCGCGTTCGGTCCTGATTCGCGCCATCAGACAGGTCCCTGTAGTAGCGTAGAACGGCAGGCAGGACGCCGGCGGCTCCGTTGGTCGGAGCGGTGACCACGCGGCCTCCAGCGGCATTCTCTTCATAACGGTGATCGCAAAGAGATGTAATCGAATGGCTGGTTCCCCAGGCGTGAATTGCTGAGCTGAGCGAAGACGGCACGGGCCACGTTCTGCTGCTCGCTAGGCCGGGCAAGTTCGTTGGCCATGGCGATTTCGCCAATCGTGCAGGAATGAAGTCGACACAGGTCGAGAAGATCACGCGACGACTGAAAATCGAATCCGCAGGAATATTCGCCAATTTCTTTCTGCATCTCACTTCCGAATCGCTCGATAAACCCGGCGCCAATCGAGAACCATACGTCGGATGCGACTACGCATTTGTTTGCGTCCAGGGCTTTGAACTCCATCGCGTTCGGATGTCGGTCGAACTGACGCTTCCTGTCGAAGATGATATCCGTGTCTGGCTCGAAGCAAATTCTGCGCCCGCTCTTCAGCTCGATCAAACGATAATTACAGATCCGGTCAAAGAGCTTGCTCGCCTCATCCGCATCAATATGATCAGGTGTTTCGCTGGACAGGCCAAGGACCAGCGCTTTGTCAGTTGCGTGTCCCTTGCCAGTCTAAAGCGGTAATTTCAATTCTATCGAGCTTCTCCTCCTGTATGGCGTTGAGGCCGCGCGGACAAAACTCATTGCAGCCTTCATCGCACCCATGGTGTGGGACAAAGACGGTCCAATTCCGATCTTGAACATCTCAAGAACGCCTAGCGGCAACCTTCTGTTCGTGCCGTCCCCGCGAAAGGAACGAACAAGCAGGTTGGATGGCGTGAAATCCAGATTCCGTGTCATCATACGAGGCACTCCAGCTTCTCAAAGCCAAGATCGTCGGACTTTATTGGCAGCTGCGCAGGCATTTCTCTTCCGGCCTTCCGTTAAGGCTCGCGTCCCTGAATGATCGCGCTACATCCAGGTGGAGGTCATGTCAGCAAGTCGCGAACAAAGCCGCCTGGTTTGCTCGGCCACGGGCTGATTAACGAATCGGAAGTCCTCGTCAGCATGCCGGCCGGACCTCAAGGAAGCGCACGTTCCAACAAGCGGACGACATGAATCGCTTCACGACCTGCTCCGTCATGAATTTGGTGACGACAGCTTGTGCCATCAGCGACAATGAAATCATTTCCGCCGGCCTGTCTTACGGCTGGAAGCAACGACAGTTCGGCCATCTTCATCGAGACGTCGATGTTTTCGGCCGTAAATCCGAAGGCTCCGGACATTCCGCAACAGGATCCATCAATCGATCTGACCTCAAGCCCGGGGATGCTGCGCAGTACGGTTTCGACAGGACCCATCGTAGCGAAAGCCTTCTGATGGCAGTGGCCGTGGAGATGCACGACTTTGCCTTCGAGATTCCTGAGCCGCAGGTCAATATTGCCGGCTTCAAGGTCGGCTGCAACCATTTCCTCGAACAAAAGCGCCTTTCCCTGAATGAAAGCAGATCCTTCGCCAGGAAGCAGCGCCTTCATTTCGTCGCGGAAGGTAAAAATGCAAGAAGGCTCGAGACCGACCACTCGCGCGCCGCGCTCCACGAAAGGTCGTAACGCGTTCAGCGTCCGCTGTGCCTCGCCGCGAGCGGCGTCCGTCTGTCCTGAAGCGAGATAGGTTCGTCCGCAACAGAGGGGTCGACTGCTGCCGGGTGCTGCCACGCGATGCATGCGATATCCCGCCGCGGCCAGCACGTGCTCGGCCGCCTCGAGATTTTCGCGCTCAAAATACCGGTTAAAGGTGTCGCCGAACAGGACGACGTCGCGACCATCGTCCAGGACATTCTCCGGCTTGGCAAGGCTCCCCTTTTCCTTCCAAGGGTGACGCCATTTCGGCAAGCTGCGCTTGGCCGAGAAGCCGAGATATCTCTCCGAGAGGCGGGCGAGCAGCGGGATACGATCGCGCAGGTTCATCAACGGCGCGATTCGCGACGCGAAACCAGCATACCTCGGCAGATGGGCGATCAGCTTCTCGCGAAGGGGCAGGCCGTGGCGACCGTAGTAGTGATGAAGGAACTCAATCTTCATGCGAGCCATGTCGACGCCGGTCGGGCAATCGCGCTTGCAGCTCTTGCAAGAGACGCAGAGATCCATCGTCTCCTTCATCTCTCGAGACGTGAATGCCCCCGGCCCCAATTGCCCTGAGATCGCCAGTCGAAGTGTATTCGCGCGCCCACGAGTGACGTGCTGCTCATCTTTCGTGGCGCGGTAGGAAGGACACATGGTGCCGCCGGCGAGCTTGCGGCACGTGCCATTGTTGTTGCACATTTCGACAGCGGCTCCGAAGCCTCCCCACTCGGACCAATCTAGCACGGTGTACGTTGGCTTGCTCGCCGCATAGCCGGACTTGAAACGCATCAGGCTTCTGTCGTCCATGCGCAGCGGTCGCACGATCTTGCCCGGATTGAGCCTGTTGTCTGGGTCAAAACCGTCCTTGACCTGCTCAAAGGCCCGCGTCAGTTTCGCGCCAAACAGCGGTTCTATGTATTCGGAGCGGGAAATGCCGTCGCCGTGCTCGCCGGAGAAGGAACCTTTGAAGCGGCGAACCAGATCGGCGGTTTCCTCAGCGATCGCTCGCATTCTGCGCAGGCCATCGTCTTCCTTCATGTTGAGGATCGGTCGGACGTGCAGACAGCCGACCGAAGCATGCGCATACCATGTGCCGCGGGTGCCATGCTTCGCAAAGATGTCCGTGACCGCATCGGTGTAATCCGCGAGATGCTCCAGCGGAACGGCACAATCTTCGATAAAGGAGATCGGCTTCCCGTCGCCTTTCATCGACATCATGATGTTGAGACATGCCTCTCTGACTTCCCATACGGACTTCTGCCGGGAAGGCTCAGTCACATCGACAACGGAATCGGACAAGCCGAAGTCAGACATGCACTGGTCCAGGCGCCGGAGATCGTTGCGCAGCTCCTCAAGATCGTTACCTGCGAATTCGACCAACAGCAGACAGTTGGGCTTGCCCCGGGTAACGTCGTCCAGTGTCTTGACGAATATTGGAATGTCCGCGCCGAGAGCAAGCACGTTATTGTCGACCAATTCCACCGCGACCGGATTCAGGGCGACAATATGCTGCGTTGTCTGCATGGCCAAACGGAAATCGGGAAAATGGCAGACGCCCATGACCCTACGCTCCGGCAACGGCGAGAGTTGCAATGTGACGGCGGTCGTGATTGCAAGGGTTCCTTCAGATCCGACCAGGAGATGCGCTAGAGCGGGATGGGTCTAGTTTGAATCGATTGAGGATTGAACCAAATCGTCTGTGCGCTGCGGTTTTTCTACGGCGTCACGCTCGGCGAGGCGCTGATCCCGGAACGCATTCCCTATGCGCGAGAACCGCGCAAGCTGCCGGTCGTGCTCAGCGCCGACGAAGTGGTCCAGTTCCTCGAAGCAGTGTCCAGCCTGAAGAGCCGCGCCGCGCTCACCACCGCCTATGCGGCCGGACTCAGGGCCTCCGAGGTCGCGGGACTGCGGATCGAAGACATCGACAGTGCTCGCGGTGTCATCCAGGTGCGCCACGGCAAGGGGGCGAAGGATCGCAACGTGATGCTGTCGCCCCAACTACTCGGCATCCTGCGCACCTACTGGCGGCTCGCCCGGCCGCGGGTTTATCTCTTCCCGGGACGCGACGAAGACAATCCAATCGATCAGACCGTGTTGCATGCCGCCTGCCGGTCGGCGGTGAAGGCTGCGGGCCTGACCAAGCGCGTCACGCTGCACACGCTGCGCCACAGTTTCGCGACACATCTTCTGGAGAACGGAACCGACATCCGGATCATCCAGGTTCTGCTCGGGCACAATAACCTGTCGTCGACGGCGCGCTACACGCAGGTCGCCACCCATACGATCCGGGCGACGCAGAGCCCGCTCGACCGCCTGTCGCTGGAGGTGACGCCACCGGGATGACGACGCGTCCGGGATGCGGGTTATGGCCCGCCCCGACGTCCGTCCGCACAGACCCGCCATCGAGATTGCCGATATCTTGCGCCGGCATGGCGACGCCTATCGCCGTTTGCATGCCGGTCATCTCGGTCGGATCGAGCGGCGCGTGATGAGTGCGATCGTGGCGTGCCGAACCGAGGCGCTCGGCGGTCACATGGAGGCTTGCGACGACTGCGGCATGACACGCATCGCTTATAATTCCTGCCGGAATCGGCATTGTCCGAAGTGTCAGGGGCGAGCCCGAGCCGCGTGGCTCGCCGCGCGAGAAGCCGACCTGCTGCCGGTTCCCTATTTCCACGTCGTCTTTACGCTTCCTACACCGATCGCAGCGATCGCTTTCCAGAACAAGGCCGTCGTCTATGCCATCCTGTTTAAGGCCGCCGCTGAGGCGATGACGACGCTTGCTGCCAATCCGCGACGGCTCGGTGCAGAGATCGGCGGCGTCGCGGTCCTGCATACCTGGGGACAGGCGCTGACGCATCATCCTCACATTCACTGTGTCGTGCCGGGCGGCGGCCTGTCACCTGACGGAACACGCTGGATCGCCAGCCGACCGAACTTCTTCCTGGCCGTCAAACCGCTGTCCCGGCTCTTTCGCTGGCTTTTTCTCAAACGCCTGATCGCGGCCTTCAACGCCGGCGCCTTGCGCTTCTTCGGCGATCTTGCATCTCTTGCCGAACTCGACGCTTTCGCTGGTCGAATCAAAGCCATGCAACGCGTCAACTGGGTTGTTTACGCCAAGCGGCCCTTCGGCGGACCCGCCCAGGTCCTGGCCTATCTCGGCCGCTACACCCATCGTGTCGCGATCGCCAACAGCCGGCTCGTCGCACTCGACGAGGATCACGTCGCCTTTACCTGGAAGGACTACCGCCAGAACGGCGCGACAAAGATCATGAAGCTCACGCCCGACGAGTTCATCCGCCGTTTCCTGCTTCACACGCTGCCCGATGGCTTCCATCGCATCCGCCACTTCGGCTTCATGGCCAACGGCCATCGCGCTGCCAAACTCGCCCTTTGCCGCAAACTTCTCGATCGTGAGCGGACAGCGCCAAACGATGGCGAGCCGCCGCCTGTGGATTCGGACGCTCTGACGTGGCCCAAGGTTCCCGCCTGTCCCGATTGTGGTGGCGTCATGCGCATCATCAAGCGCTTTCGACACAGCTTCAGCCGCTCCAGCCCTCGAACATCACCGTTCCGATGCGACACATCGTGAGCCAAGTCATGCCGTGCACGACGATCATCATTCGTCATTCCGCTCCCAGCGTCATCGCGGACGATGTCGAATCCGTGCTGTCACACTGCGCGACAACAACCGTCCGATGCAACAAAAAGTCTATCGTGATCTCCGGCGAAGCGCGTCTGGTCTCAACTCTTCCCCGATGCGCACATCTCGTGTCTCTGCCTCACGCGCCGAGCCAGCAGATCGGGCCTTGCGATCTCAAACAATCCCCATAGCGTAAAATCGCGCATAGCCTCCCGCGCCTTCGTTCAATCCGGCTTCAATGAGGTCGCGTCATAAGCGCCTGCCGCGCCCTCGCGTGAGCGCGACCTCACAGAACCCTCCAGATTCCCAAATCGGAAGGCTTCTGATTCAACATGCTGGCTGGGAAGGAGGCCAGCATGGATGGGAAAACCCTATTCGAACGACCTTCGTGAGCGGGTGGTGAAGGCTGTCATCAAAGGCGGCCTGTCGAGGCATCAGGCGGCCGCCCAATTTGGGGTGGGCATCAGCACGGCGATCAACTGGGTACAGCGCTTCCACGAGACCGGCAGCGTCAAGCCGGACCAGATCGGCGGCTATAGGCCAAAGAAGATTGCGGGGCCGCACCGCGAATGGCTGATGCAACGGTGCCGGAAGGATTTTACCGTGCGCGGGCTGGTGGCCGAACTCGCTGTGCGTGGGCTCAAGGTCGATTACCGCACGATGTGGGAGTTCCTCCACGCTGAGAAGCTCAGTTACAAAAAAAGACGCTGATTGCCGCCGAGCAGGATCGTCCCGATGTTGCCCGTCGGCGGATGCAGTGGACCAAGTATCAGAATCGGATCGATCCCACTCGGCTGGTGTTCATCGACGAGACCTGGACCAAAACCAATATGGCGCCGCTACGGGGCTGGGCGCCGCGTGGTCAACGTCTCAAAGCCAAGGTGCCGCACGGCCGCTGGCACACCATGACCTTCATGGCCGCTTTGCGCCACGATCGCATCACCGCTCCCTGGTTCATCGAGGGGCCAATCAACGGCGAAGCCTTCCTTCTCTACATCGAGAAGGTTTTGGTTCCGACCCTGCGGCCCGGCGACATCGTGGTCATGGACAATCTTGGCTCGCACAAGGCCCGCGCCGTGCGTCGCGTCATCCGTGCCGCCGGCGCAAGACTCTTCTACCTGCCGAAATACTCGCCAGATCTCAACCCAATCGAGCAGTTCTTTGCCAAGTTCAAACACTGGCTGCGCAAAGCCGCGCAGCGAACCACCGAGGCCGTCTACGATGCTATCGCTCCAATCCTCGACACCGTATCACCGGCCGAATGCGCCAATTACTTCGCCAACGCCGGTTATGACCAAACCTAGACTCATCACGCTCTAGGTTGGGCCTCTCTGGCAGGAGTTCATCGAGATTGTATCCGCCAACGCGGCGCTGGACCTTCGGAAACCTCGTTTCGATTTCCAGGCGATTATCCTGGGCAAGTTGTATCATCCGATCCATGAGCTGCCGCGTACGCGTCGATACGTTGTTCGAAAGCGGTTGAGCGCTGAGGGCAAATTGCTCGCCGTCGTGGAACATCGCCTCGATGGAGAGGACATTGTCGACCGTTTTGCCGTAACGTAAGGAACGGGCGCCGGAGGAGTTATTGCCGCACATTCCCCGATCGTGCAGCGGCTCGCGTTGGAGGGCTCGACTGGAAAAAAGAGACCTTGCTTACCCAGGAAAGTATTGAGCGTATCGAGAACCGTGCCGGGTCGCACTCTGACAGTGCGGGACGAACGATCAAAATCCAGAATGCCGCCGAAGTTGCGGGACATATCGACGATGAGGCCGCTTCCGATCGGCTGCCCATTTTGCGAGGTGCCGCCGCCACGAGCAATCACCGGAACGCCATGGTCGGCGGAAATCTTCAGCGCTGCGGCGAGATCAGCTTCATGCTTCGGGAAAATGACGCCCTTTGGAATGATCTGATAGATCGAAGCGTCGGTGGCGTAGCGCCCACGCGTGAAATCGTCGAACTGAATTTCGCCCTCGATTGCATTTTTCAGCAAGGACTCAAAGGCCAGATCGCGGGCTGGCAATAAGTGAGATCGGGATGGCCGGCTATTCATCAGTTCGAGACCTTGTTCGCCTTAACCAGGCCATCTGGCCTGATGTCCGCTCATTATCAGTTCGTATAAGTTGTAGGCGCCTCCAGGCGCGCGACGGAATGCGCATGGTCCCGCGCGACTACCCGAAGGCGGGTTCTCGGTCGGGGAGAAGCCTGGAGAAATTTTCGGATCATCGCACTTTGGCTAAGTGACGGGACAGACCTCGGGGTCCGCATCTTCTCCAGTCCGCGCGCGCGCAAATGAAATTAACTTGCCTGCTCCGGCTTCCGCCTCTTCCCGAGCCGAAGGGCGGGTTCTTCGCGGACCACCAGTCTCAGCGCTGAGCGGAAGGCTGCCGTTTTGGTGCTGTCGGAAGCTATTTCCGTCGGGGTCGAAATCGACAACGAGCCGCCAATCGCAATCGCATCCGACAATCGCAGAGACCAATGCCGCTAGAGATGAACCATTCCGTCATTGAAGATGCGATCGAGCACCGACTCCGTTCGAAGAGATCTTGTTCATTGACGACTGAGCTGATGAAGAGGAACACGATCCGTAAGCGCCAATTGCCGGTTTTGGCCGGTTCGGGTTATCAGGGGAAAAGGCCCCTGGTCCTCTTAGCAGATTGCACGACGTTAACGCCGATCGCCATGGCCGCCATGCGATGTGGGATGCGCTCGCGTCTCGCGCGAGTTATTGTTTGCTGAAAAGAGCGTTCGAGAATTCGGTAGAGGCGATCGAAAACCTCGGCTTCTTCCCAAAATAGCCGCTGGAGGTCCTGCACCCATTCGAAATAGCTGACGATGACGCCTCCTGCATTGCAGAGAATGTCGGGCAGTACAAAGATCTCGTCGCCTCGTTCATGCAGGATCGAGTCAGCTTCCGGCGTTGTTGGACCATTGGCGCCCTCGGCTAGAATGCGGCATTTGAGATGGGTTGCATTTTCGCCTGTAATGACCCGCTCGATTGCAGCCGGTACCAGAATATCGCACTTTTGAACCAACAGTTCCGACGGCTCGATAAGGCTCTGACTTGAGAACCCAGCAAGTTGCCCGCATCTAGTAATGTGGCCCTTCAACTCGGCGACGTCGAGAGCTGCCGGATCGTAGTATGCAGCAGTATGATCACTGACACCGATGATTTTGACGCCTCTTTCGGCGAGGGAATACGCTGCAATTGATCCAACGTTACCAAATCCTTGGATAATGGCGGTGGCGTCACCCGCGGGAATCCCAAGGTGCTCGAGCGCGCGACCGACGAGATAAGCGACTCCCCGTCCTGTGGCTTCGCGGCGGCCAAGTGTACCTCCGGCCGATATCGGTTTTCCGGTGACGATCTCGTTGACAGTTTGCCCCTGATACATGGAGTAGGTGTCCATAAACCACGCCATGACTTGCTCGTTAGTGCCCATATCGGGGGCCATGACGTCGGTGTGTGGACCGACGAAGGGAATCATCTCCTGCATGTAACGCCGGGATAGCGCTTCAAGTTCACGTGGAGACAACTTGTAAGGATCGACGGTAATCCCTCCCTTTGCTCCACCGTAGGGAAGTCCGGCCAGCGCGCATTTCCAGCTCATCCAAATGGCCAAGGCGGCCACTTCGCCGATATCCACTGATGGCGCGAACCGCGTTCCCCCCTTGGTTGGCCCAAGCGTAAGGTGATGTTGTACCCGGTAGCCCTGAAACACCTCCGTCCGGCCATCGTCCCGATGGATTGGGCACGAAACCGCAATCGCGCGTTTGGGATAAAGCAGTCGATCCCTATCCATTTCGTGGATCTGCAGGTGATCGGCAACTCGCACAAATTGCTGTCTGGCCATTTCGAAGACGGGGCCGCTATAGATTGATCTGCTCATGGGTTCGTGATCAGGGTGTGAATTGGAGGAACGGATTGAAAAAGCGGCCGCCCCACGTAGGGGGCGGCCAGTGAGCGTCCGTCGCGGGAGAAACGTGACGACGAACGAATTGGAAGAGAGCGCGGTGGTTAGAGTCTGCGCCGCCGACGGCCCAAGGACGACACCGACTGGTGACAGATTCAGAACGCCGAAGGCGTACAGCACCTCAAATCTCTCCACGCGGCCGACAGCAGAGTGTTTTCCGGCCCGTGCACGGTCGACTTGAATCAGGGTCGGCGACTGCCAGGCGATCTCAGGAATTCAGTAGATCGAGGATGTATTTGACGGTGAGCTCCGTCGTCGGGATGATAAGGTCATCGGAGGCTCCAAATGTCGGTGTATGCACCAACGACTCGTTGCCCAGCGCTCCGCTGCCGAACCAGAAGTAGATTGATGGCACGCACGCCGCATAGAAGCCGAAATCGTCGCTACCTGCTATCTCTTTCTTGCCGTTGAAGAAAGCATCGCGGCCGGCGGTGTCGTGGACGAGTTGCCGGAAGCGCCTCACCATTTCGGCATCATTGATGACAGGAGGCTCGCCTGTGCGAATGATGCACTCGGCGTGCCCGCGGTGCATCGCAGCAACTCCTTCGGCTACTTCACGCACACGCTGGGACAGGAGCGCCCGACGTTCCGAGCTGCTGGTCCTGATCGTCCCCTCCATGACGACCGTAGGGCAGATGATGTTGGTAGCCTCGCCGCCATGAATGGTGCCGACGGTGACGACCGCGCCATCATCGACCGGCATTTCGCGCGAAACCACCTTCTGCACCTCGTTGATAAAGGCTGCAGCGATGGCAATCGCGTCGACGCCCTTATGGGGCGATGCCCCATGCGCCATCTTGCCAGTGATGGTGAGTTTGAATTGGTCGGCGGATTTGGTGACAGCGCCCTCCTGCGCGCCGAACACGCCGGCGGGAATTCCGGGACTGACGTGGAAGCCGACGGCCCGGTCAAACCCGTCCAGCAACCTGTCCTCTTGCACCGTACGCCCACCGAGCGGCTCCGCCTCCTCGGCCGGCTGGAAGAAGACGCGGACCTTACCCGCGAAATTGTCGCGCAGCCGGTGGAAAGCGAGCGCAGTACCAAGCGCGATGGAGCCGTGCACGTCATGACCGCAGGCATGCATCACGCCGTTGACTTGCGAGCGATAGGGGAGATCCTCGCGCGCTTCCTGGATCGGCAGCGCGTCGATATCGCCGCGCACCGCAATCGACCGTTGCGGGCCGGAGGCCCTACCTTCAATATCGACGTAGAGGCCGGTGTTGTGAAAAGTCTTGGCGCCGTCAAGCCCGAAGCGCTGCAGTATGCCGCGGATCCGCTCTTGCGTCTTCCACTCCGCGTTGGAGAGCTCAGGCTCTTGATGCATGGCGTGTCGAAGCTCGATCACAGCATCGCGCTCGGCATCCGATAAAAAACTGTTCGTGCGTGTGCTCATTGGCCTGAATCCTTCGTCCGCGCCGCTGATCGGCCGTCCACACATGAAACTTATCCTAGCTCGAAGAAGACAATTGGCCAACTTTTGCGCCTCATGCGCATACATTCGGCTGGTTTTCCTTCTTCCGTGCAGGACTTCATCGTGAACGGCGACCCGCATCGACGCGCAAGGATTAACGGCATGGCAGCAGGAAAAGTGGTCTGCTTTGGCTACTCGGTGCGATCACAGATCTGTCGCCGACAGCTCGCAGCCCGAAGCGGCTGCACGCAGCCGGGACCGACGAAGGCTCTCTCGATCACGTTACCCAAACCCTCGGCTGCGACTTCGTTTCTCGTTTTTATGGCGGTCGGCTGCGAGCGAGACGCCCCTCGACTGTTAAAACAATCGATAGCGATCGCAAGCGGCCACTACTTCGCTGGGCGGCTGGGCGTCATGCCGGCGATCACAGCGAAGACCATGCTGACTGCGAGGAGAACAAGCCTGATATCAAAGAGCGTTAGGACGAGCATGGTGATGCACCGGCGCCAGGAGTGGCTTACACCGCCGATCGAGGCCCGCCCTGGATACTCCTGGAAGGCTGCCGGCCGCGGGAGCCGGGAGCGCGCGCTGACCGCTGGGCCTTGACCGCCATCATGTGACATAGATGGCAACCAGCCAGAGCACGGGCAGAAGCACCAGCATCGAAGCCACTGCCGCGATCGTCGGATCAATCTCGTGGCGCATATTCTCCCACATGTTCAGAGGGGCAGAGTTCGAATCGAGAGGCCGCTTACCAGCGACGTTGTGACGACCTCATCAAAACTACGGATAAACGCGAACGCGGCCCCGGCAATAATGCCCAGCATAATCAGGGCAGCGTTACTCTGATGAAGGTCCGCAGCGGCCCGGCCCTCATGCTCTTTGCCGCCTGCTCCAGCCGCCGATCGAAATTGGCCAAAATCGCCGAGACGATCACGACGACATAGCAGCTGATTGAGCCGACGCTATGGGCCAGGACGATGCCGGTCTTCGTGCCGATCAGTCCGAGATTGAGTAGTCCGAGATAGGCGGCGATTCCGACGACGATGCTCGGAAAGGTGATCGGCGTCAGCATCACCATGGTCAGCACGCTGCACGGCCGGGGAAAGGTACGGCTGAGACCCGTGGGCTGCGAGTGCGCCGACGATGGTAGACAGGGTGGCGACCGAAACACCTATCTCAATGCTGGCCCGGGCGGCGTCGGTCCATGACGGATTGTCGAAGAAAGAGGCACCACTGCAGTGAAAGTGCTGAAGGTGGGAATTCCAGAAACGGCTCGGCGCTGAACGACATGATGATGACCAGGAGGGAAACAGGAGGTAGAACATGACGAGTACGACGAATACCGTGCCGACGATCTTCCACCAGCGAGTCTTGCCTCCGGCGAGGTAGAGCCTGGCGGTCCAGCGCTTGCCCGCCAGGGCAGCGCGTCAACAAGCCGCATGAAGGTAGCGGGCTCCGCCAGGGTTTCTGTTCTAATTGTACCCTCCGACCTTGCGTATCTGAAAGATCAAGCCCGACCATGGAGAGCATGACTGTGGCAATGCCCAGGAGCAGGCACACGTGGACCAGGCTTTGGCCGTTTCACTAGCGTCAAGATAGTACCGAGTGCATAGCCTGATCGCCGGCCGATCAGGTGCGTTGCTCAGCGTTCAGAGATCCTGAAGCCCTCCGCACCAGAAGCCAAATCGGAAAAAAGTCGCGAAACAAGCCGCTAGCTACAACGCTATGAGGATCGCGATTCGCGAGGGGCTTGCTCCGCAAAACAACAGGGGGCGACTTCCTCATATCGCCACCGGATTGGAATAGCAGGTCGCTTGACACCCCCACCGGCCAGGGTGTGTCAGTTCCTGTAGCGAGTGCAGCCTGCAGGGGTCCTGCAGGCTGACGTTTTCGTTTATGGCGCCTGTGCCCCGAAATCAGATTTCAAAAATTTCCCGAGGCAGGCTGGAGAAGGTCTCAGCGCCGGTTTCGGTAACACGGAATGTTTCGCTGATGACGTAGCCGAAGTCCTCGTCGATCCAGTTTCCGAGCATCAGGTGGAAGGTCATATTCGGTTTTAGGACCGTCTGGTCATCGTCCCTGAGGCTGGCCGTCGGTTCTGTCCAGTCGATTCCGATGGCGTAGCCGCACCGCGACTTTTTTTCAAAACCATACTTTTTCAGGGTGGTGTTGAAAACCGCGGCAACATCGCCACAGGTCGCGCCGGGCTTTACGGTAGCGAGCGCGGCTTCCAAGCCGGCAACCTCACCCTCGTGAACTCTACGTAGGCGGTCTGAAGGCTTGCCGATTGAGAACGTCCGCATCAGGGCCGAGATATAGCCATGACGCACACCACCAAACTCAAGATTAATCTGCGAGCCCTGCCGGAAAATATCCTCGCCCCACCGGATATGGGCGGTGGCCGAACGCGGTGAAGCACACAGGAAGAAGGAAGACAGATCCGTGCCCGGCTTGCCATTTGTGCCGCGCACCAGTGTCGCAATGATCTCTGCCGCCGCATCGGCCTCTCTCACCCCCGGCCGGATCACCTGTTTCGCTCGCAGCATCCCCGCATCCGCAATGGCCGCCGACTCCCGCATCACGGCGATTTCGAGATCGGACTTGATTCCCCGAATCCAGTGGACGGTGTTACCGAAATCGACCGTTGTGGCTTTCGGCATTTTCGTCTTGAATTTTTCGACCGCCTGAACCGAGATGAATTTCTTCTCAAGCCCAACCCGCCCGCTGGCAACGCCTTTATCATGCAGGAACTCGATCACTGCGTCAAAGCCGTCCATTTCGGGATTGGCAATGAGAGCCTCAGGATAGCCAACGACCCGACCATTATCGATGAACATCTGATGCATCGCCGCCGGTGCATCCATATGCCGCGTAAAGAAGCTCGGCTCCTCTTCCTTCAAGAAAATGATCAGACCTTGCGGCACATAAGCAGATTTGCTGGTGTAGCCGGAAAGATAGGTGATGTTGGCCGGACTTGTGACCATCAGCACATCGACCTCGCGTCGTTTCATTTCTGCCTTAACGGCGGATAATCTTCGCAGATATTCAGCACGCGGAAACGCTTGCGGGCCCTTTGGCATTGCCATGATCTTAGCTCCTTCTGTTGAATGTTGGATCGTTTAACTTTTAATCGTCTTTGGCTTGGCAATGCTCAAGCTTCAGGCAGACCGGACCGCCGTAGACGTCCGGGAGCGCCGGAGGCTGTACGAACGGCATTGAGAGGACGTGACCAGAGACCAGCCTGTGTGCATCCTCATGGCGTCGATTCCGATCATGGAAGTCTTCAAGTCACGTCAACGATACTTACGCGTACGATCTGTCGGTGCAGCAAAGCATGTCAGCGCGGTGAGGCGAGCAAGCGCCCGAACCCGGCTATGGGATCGCGAAAGCCAGCGAGACGAAGCGCATCCCAAGCCATTGCCTGAGAACTGCTGACCACCGGCACGCCGATCTCCCTTTCCAGGCTATCGATGTACGGCACCACGGGGGTGGCAGTGCAGGAGATGAAGAGCGCATCCGGCGCTGTATGACGCATGAGTGCTTTGGCCGCACTGAAGATGGATTCGCGACGCAACTCGCCGATTTCGGCGTCGGTCGACTTAGCGAAGGTCCCGTCGGCAGTAATTTCGAACCCGTTTTCACGAAAGAAGGGAAGGAACGACCTGTGCACCCTGGGTTCATAGGGTGTGAGCAGCGCTATTCTCTGTGCTTTGAACTGTCGCAGCGCTGCAACGCCAGCCACGGCAGGAGAGGTATAGTTGACGCCGGGTCTTGCTTTCGCAAGCTGCGACAGCAGGCTTTTCATGCCCAAAGCAACCGTCCCGCTAGTGCAACTGAAGGCAAGCACATCGAAACGCCCGGCGGGCGGGAGCGTGTCGGCAACATCCGCAAAGGAAGTTGCCAGCGAGAAGCCGCCGCCGCTGTGGTCATAGGCGGTTCTCGTTGTAAAGACTGACACTCGATCCTTGGGCATTATAGAGACAAAAGCATCACCTCCCACTTCGTCCGTTGAGAGCAGGATGAGTCCTATGCGGGCAACCACCTTTGACGGACTCGTCAGCCCTTCGAAAATTCTCGTCGAATTTTGCTCTTCCATGGCTGTCTCTCAAGCAGAGCTGTACGCGGGGCGCCCCCGGCCCGGTGCCAGCTTGCCACCGACCGCTCTGCATATTGTCCTGTTTTGCCAAGAAATAATGGTCGATGATCGAGACAAAGCGACAGGCGGGCCAAGTCTGTCGGAGCGAACATCAGGAGCTCGCCAACCAAGGCGCTCAAGGGGCGCGCTCAGCAATAGCTCCGAAGTACGACCGGGAGGACGAAGGATCTCGCCTGCATGCGGCGTGTCCGGCTCGCGCTGGCTCATTGTTTCCTTGCCTTGAATTTTTGCCGGAACCTTGGTCACCCGGAAGCCTTCATCTCGTTGGGAAAAACATTACTTGGGCCTAAAGCGCAATTTCACTGATGTAACGCTTCGTGTAGACGAAATTATGCACGTGACGGGCTAATTGCGAAGTTTCACTACGCGACCTCTCGGATCGACGCGAACAACCATCCAAGCTTTGGAAAGTGGATGGGCCCAACCAGCCGCTGCCCACGCGGAAAGCCCAGGTAGGTGGTCACCGCGAGCCCGTTTAAACCACTCGCAAGCAATAGGTGCTAGCGAGCACCATCCCGACAGTTTCATGCCCATTTATCTACGGAGTATCTATTCGTTGACCGGACTTGCCTTGCGTTTTCGCTGTACAAAGGTGAATTGTTTGCAGGTGGAGCCCATCCACCGTCGTTGGCTTCAATCGGAGAGTTACGTTTCCAGTGAATCGCTGCGAGGAAAGCCGTGCGACGAATTGTGATCATTCCCTCGCGTCTTCGCTCCATCAGGCTTCCGGGGATGGCGCTCGCAGACATCAAGGGTCGACCAATGATCGTTCAGGTGTCGCGGAGCATTGGAGGCAGGTGCACGGATCGACGTCTCCACTGTTCAAACGGAGCCGTTAGGTGTGGATAGGTTGGACGATTTGGTCGCGGCTCGTAGACTAGTGAAGAAGCAAGCAACTGACTGATGAAAACCGCGGGCCACCCGGCAGTGCGGACCCGAACCACATCCAGGCCGATTGTCGCGAACGATATCGCACGACCTGTGACTTCGAGCCTGCGGACGGACCGATTTGTGATCCGACGAGTTTGATCAAAACGGTCGAAGTCGGATTTCTGCTGCGGTTCGGAATGCTCTGGGCGGCGATGGCAGCTCAGGTTCTTGGCTCGCTCTGCGGCTCGTACGGAGACTGGAAAGGTGGGCAGAGAACCAAAAGGCCCCCGGCGGGCATGCCGGAGGCCTCCTTGGAGGTTAACTCGATCTATTGAGCCTTTCCGTTTTCTCCTTCCGCTTGTTGAACAGAGAACTCACCAGTTGCGCTGCGCGCGGAGCATCAGCTGGAGGCTGCTCTGGTCCTTCAGCTCATAGGTAGCCGCTGGCTTGGCAATGCCAGCCTGCACCGGCAGGTTCACCGTGCTTCCGCTCGTATACTTTTGGTCGAGCATCACGTAAGCGACATCCGCCGAGAAGGTCAGATTCTTGACGGGGTTCCAGCGCGTGATCAGACCAACAACCGAATAGTTGAAGTCGGGGTTGCAGCCAGCAGCACCGCTTGACAGCGCGAGCGTTCCGACGAACGCGCCGCAGATGTGGCCCTTGGCCGTGCCATTGTAACGGACAGCAGCCCAGGCACCGTAGACGGCCGTATTCCAATATGGATTCCAGTTGTGGGTATACGCGCCATTGAGGCCGTAGGTCGTGGTCAACTGCTGGCCACCTCCGGTAACGAAGACGGAATCAGAGACACCGGCGAGGCCGACGCTCTGGTAAGCTCCTCCGAGACCCGTACCGCCGTACATTGCGTAAGTGTACGCCGTATAAGGTTGGAAATTGTAACTGCTTGCCCCGTTGGTATATACGCCCTGGACGTTGATCGTATCACGCTCACCAGTCGGGATGTTTTTGATCGACAACGCCAGCTGTCCAGCCCAGCCCCATTTGTCGTCAGGATGGCCAGTCGTTTCGTCAACGCCATAGTAGCCGGCGTGGTTGTTATGCGCGGCAACCGACGCCTGCAAAAGACCCCAGGCTTGGTCAACTCGAAGCGCCGCGACAAGGTCTGGAGTTCGCGTACCGCCGATGTCACCGGCACCGTAGGTACCCGTAGCCAGACCTGCTGCCGTCGCGCCGCTTACGTTCCAAATATTGGTCGTATAGCGGGTGACCTGGTCCTCAGCGGAGAAGCTGAGCGAGACGCCTTGCCCGAGGTCAGCGGTGTAGGCGAACTGATTGACAGCTTCCCACCCGCCGCCGCCCGGCAGACCGTCGAAGCTGTTCCCCGGATAGTTGGTCCAGGGAGAGGAGAACTGCGACTGCGCTCTACCCATGGTGAAACCTGCGAACTGAAGGAACGCGTAGTAGACGCTGAGGTTACCACCAGAAATTTGGCCGCTACCGCTTCCTGCGGGGTTGGTTCCGCTATAGGCCGTCGCGCCATTGACGGCCGTTGTACCGGCACCGCTATAGCCGCCCGCGGTCCAGGTGAAGGCCAGCTCAGCGTACGTGCGAAGGACACCATATTCCGTGGCGGTGCGCGTATCTACGTTGAAGTCGAAACGGGATTGAGCCGTGTAGTAGTTGCTAAGGCGGTTGTGTGCGCCAGCGACGCCGCCTGTGGCGGCACCCCATACGCCGTTGGAGCCAAGAATGGTTGTGGCGCGCACGTAACCACCCAGCTTGATGCAGGTGTCGGTTCCGGGGATGTAGTAGAAGCCAACACCATACAGCGAGCAGACCTTTACGTATTCAACCGCCTTGGCCTTCACGGGAAGGTCGGCAGCCTGGACCCCGGCGCCGGCAAACATTGCCGCAGAACCGAGAATAAGACTCTTCATTAGTTTCATGGATGAACCTCCAAGTTGGAAACGTCGTTTCCGTCCTTCAAAGATCCGCGCTGCTAGCCTCACCTACTGGGCGGGTGCTTGACGGACGACGTCGAGGCGCCCCCTCTCCGTCCGTCCAAGGACTAATTCGCCAAATCAATTGTTGCAATTAATTAATTACTGCAATTGCTATTCGGTCGGAAAGCGTTGCCTTTCTGCAACGCCAGGGCTCGCTTGGCGCACAAAACCCGATTAGTAAAAAAAGAACCCCCAGGGGGCATCCCAGAGGTTCTCCTTGGAGATTTGAAACATGATCGCTGAAAAGATCTTCTAACGATCCGGAGCAGACGCTATCTCAAATTAATTGCATTTGTCAATTGATTTTTTACATGGCGCCTATGCCCGGTGTAGCCTTTCCCCATCGACTTAACACGGATACCTCTCTCGGGAGCAGTTACGGAGCGCGGCTTCGGCGGCTCCAAGTTTAGGCGGAATCACCGACATGGCTGAAAAACAAAAAATCGATAGAGCCGTTAGGGACTTCATCTGGAACATTGTCGAGATTCATTCCCAACTTGAGGAAGTACACAAGAGCTGGGCCCAGCTATTGGGATTAACCGAGCCACAGTGGTTGATTCTAATGGCCATCGACGAACTCGATGAAGGTCGCGGTGTCTCGGGGATAGCGGTTGCAGGCAAACTGCGCATCCATCCGGCGTTTGTCACCAATCAAACGAAGAAGCTAGAAACAATGGAGTTTCTGGCACGCGAACCATCGCCCGATGATGCAAGGTTCGTCCAAATGTCCTTAACTCAAAAGGCTCGTGCAGAAATTTCGAAACTGTCGATCAAGAGAGAGGCGCTCAACTCCACATTATTGGACGGTCTGGATGAGGCGTCGCTTGACTACCTCAATAAACGGCTAACCTCGATCGCCAAGAATACCCGATTGGCGTCGCAAAAGCTTAGTATAGGCGTATTGTAGGCGGTATGGACCAAAGCGGTTAAGCACGATCTGATGCAACGGCAAGATCGATCGCGCGGCCTCTACAGAGGCAAAGGCGGCTAAGAGTCGAAAGCTCAAGGCAGGGGCTCAATCAAATCCCGGCCTGTCCAACGATGGACGAGCGCCTTAACGGATTCACTATGCAGCTGCAGCGCGTGTGAGCTTCTTCTCCAGCCATCTGAAGATGTTGTCGTCTGAGGTCACGAAATTGTCAACCTCCCCGCCGGGGGCCCCTTGAATGATCTGCGGCACAGCCAAATCCAAATCGACGCTCGCCGCCATACAATCAGCCTGAAGTTTGATGGCCTCTGAGACGCTGACAATGCCTCGCCCACCCGCCACGACGAGTATTGGACAATTCAACTGTCGTGCCAATCGTGAGCGACACGCCGCCACCACGTCCTTATCTGCGTCATCTTGGGTGCTCGTCATCCAGCCAATGGACCCTCGAGTCCGCGTCCAATTCCAAATGCCAGCGTCGCAAACCGCCGCAGCGACACGGCTATCATACGCTGCGAAATCGGTGGCTAAGGCAGCCGATAAGCCATCTCCATAAACGGCGATTCGATTGCTATCGACGTCAGGCCGGGCCGACAAATGATCTAAACAATGAGACAATAAGATTTCCGATTCGCCGCGAGATTGATTTGCGATATCCTCATGAGAGACAACAAGGACGGACATTCCCCGACCAATCACCACAGGCAAGAGCCTGCCGAGCAGCGTCGCCCTGTTTTCTTCTTCGCTGCTGACGCAAATGACTGCCGGGCCGCATAAATGGGGAGTGCCAGCAGGCAAACAGTACGCCGATAATTCAATCTGATCGCCGCACGTAATTTGCAAGCTCTCCACCTTGTGGCCGAGAGCTAATGCGAACCTCTGAACGCCGGCCTCGACTTTGGCTGAAACGTCTGCACTGTCTCGATTATCGTCAGCAACTAGCCTCCTGGCAACTTCGAAGGCTGTGAGCGCGCAAAGCCACGCGTCCGTGGCCACATCGAAGACTCCCTTGCCTATGTTGAGGTCAGCAAGACGGTAATAGGCATCTCCGGTGGTTGTCCATGTCGCGGCCCAGTTCTGACGACCCATTCCCGCGCCCTCCCCCTGGGACGGCAGGCTGTCGAAGAACGCCGAGGCGCCCAGCCGTGTGGACGCAAGATCACCCCTCGCATGAGGCCAAGCACCAAACTCCATCGTTTTGTCCTCGGTGCAGATCCCTCACCCTTTGGTAGCATGCCCAATCAATATGCTGCTCGATTGGAGATAAAACCTATCGGTGAGACAGTGGCTTCGCAGGCTTTGATTGTTCATCTCTTTGTAATAAATATTAGCAAGCTCCAGACGCCGAAATTCCCTAATGGAGAGGCTTGCAACTCCGAAATACTGTGCCTGAAGCGGATTGTAGGCATTTTTCATGCGAATCCAGCCTCGGCTCTTCGGGAGAAGCAGCGATGACTATCTAAGCGTTGCCTGCCGGCTACCGCAGCAAGCCCGCTACCCTCAAGGGCCGTGAAGCCGCGCTTAGTGTGTACCCGCGCGTGCCGGCAGTACAACGGAAGCGAGGGGAGCCGGATTCGTGCTGCCCGCAAAGCTCATGGGCATTTGAACATTCACCATCCATCTGTTCGACTTCCCTTGACATCAAGAGTCACCGAGACCCATCTCCCCGATGGACAAAAAACAGAGCGCTTTCGATCTCCCGCGACAGCGTGGGGGCTCAAACCGTGGTCTCTCGAAGCGCGCCCGAAACTGTCGGCCTCGACCGCCACCAGGTGATGTAGAGAACGATCAGCCAGAGCACGGGCAGAAGCATCAGCAGCGACGCCACTGCTGCGATCGTCGGGTCGATCTCGTGGCGCATGTTCTCCCACATCTTCAGCGGCAGGGTGCGGATCGAGAATCCACTGATCAGCGACGATTTGACGACCTCGTCGAAAGAGTGGAGGAACGCGAGCAGAGCCCCCATGTGATCGGCGGCTGCCTCACCGAGACATACGCGATGGTGATCAGTGCCGACACGCATTGAGACGAGCGGCCCCATGTTCTTGGAGAGCCTCGGTCGTGGCTCGGCAAAGCACGAATTTGCAAGATCTTACTCCGTATTGGACTCGCGAAAAAGCCCTCGACGCCACTGGTAGATCGATGACGAAGTGGCCGTGCAGCGATTTGGGCCCGAAGGTCCATTCGCAACTATATTGGGAACGAATGTGTTGCGGTCGCGAGTCAAGAACGGCGTGTTTGCCATGTCAAAGCTGGAAAGGTAAGCGCAATGGGTATCTGGCCAAGCTTGTGAAGCGTGATCAACAGTCTCGTCCCGTCTGGCGCCTACGCTTTAACGACTCGTACATGGGAGTGCATTCAAGTCGCGCCTCGTCGCCCGGTTGGAGGGCCCGTCGCCCCGATGCGACGTGCTCCTGCACGACAAGCTCAGTGCTGCCGACACGGCATCGTATTTCGCACCGGGCAGGCACAGATCAAATTTTGCACGAGGGCGCAGATTATCTCCTGCCCCTCGGGCTCGGCGATGTTGACGGTGACCGATTTCTTGTTGCGGTTGAGGTCGCGTACCTTGGCGGGATCCCCGCACTCTGAGGTGCCCTGCAGCTCACGCTCGAATAGATGCCATAACTCAAGCTCCCGTCCTTCGGGCGTGGGGGCTTTTTGGATTCTGGATGCAGGACTGTGGCTCCGAAGGCCCAAGATTTAATGCCTAAGCTCAGGGTGTCCCAAGAATCAAGGCACGTCGATTTGACCTTGCGTCACGAAAACCAGCGTCGCGACACCCGAGTTGAGTCTGTGGTGAGCTGCAAGGTCGCTCAGGTGCGTGATTCGTTAGATCCTCGCGATCCCTCGACAGAGCCTCTCTTCCTCAGCTTACTGCCTTGTCGGTGCTCTCGCGGTAAATCCAGATCTATTTAGGCCGGCCGGGGGGTCAATTGATCAAGCCAGCGTGTAGCATGGCTTCGCGGATCTGAGCTTGCGTTTTTTCGCTAACCGGCACCATCGGCAATCTGACCGTCGACGAACATTTACCGATCAGCGACAACGCAAACTTGACTGGCGCAGGATTGCTCTCAACGAATAGGCTGACGTGTAATGGCGTGAGCTTGTCTTGCAATTCTAGCGCTGTCGCGTAGTCCCCAGCTAAGCATGCGTTTTGAAAGTGAGCACAGAGGCACGGGGCGACGTTCGAGGTTACGGAGATCCAGCCGTGGCCACCATGAGCCATAAAGCCGAGCGCGGTAATGTTTTCCCCCGAAAACTGATTGAAATCGCGCCCCATCGCCGCGCGCTGCTGCGAGACGCGGCCCAAATCGTTGGTCGCATCCTTTACCCCCGCAATGTTCTTCAATTCATAAAGCCGCTTCATGGTCTCCAGCGACATATCGACGACAGAACGCCCCGGGATATTGTAAATGATTATGGGAATCCCAATCGCGTCGTTAATCATCTTGTAGTGTTGGAAGAGACCTTCCTGACTTGGCTTGTTGTAGTACGGTGTAACGATCAATACCCCGTCCGCGCCGACCGTCTCTGCGTGTCTTGAGAAATCTATCGCCTCTGACGTGGAGTTTGAGCCGGCACCAGCGATTACCGGCACCCTTCCTCTAGCTTCTTCGACGCACCACTCAATTACTTGTTTGTGCTCATCGTGAGAGAGAGTCGGACTCTCGCCGGTAGTACCGACTGGCACCAAACCGTGCACTCCCTGCGCAATCTGCCATTCTACAAGACTGCGAAACGCCTCCTCGTCCAGATCGCCTTCATCAAAAGGCGTGACCAGGGCAGTAAAGCACCCTCGAAAGCGCCTTTTTTCCGTCATTGCATCCCTTTCAAAACATGTCGCGAACCATTCCCATATCAGCCTTATTTAAGGCCGCCAGTGTGAAATTTAACTCCAGTTTATTCCTCGATGCCCCACTTCGACCTTTCCCGACCGATGCCGGATTGTTTGCCCCCAAAACAGTCGTTCATGAAAATGGATCACGCTTAATGCGCCACATAGTAACGGCCCATCAATATTGATTAATGCAACGAGACCCACATCAATGCCTGAATTCAGCGTGAGCGCGATTTTTGCGACGGATTTCGCCGCAGAGATCGTTCGCTCGTACCTGGCGCCAAGGAATTGCTCAATTGCGATTCCTTCGGAATCCCCAGGCTAGAGCAGATTCTGATCAGACACGATCATTCGGCTGCGGCAAAGAAGTTCAGGCACTCTTGGGCGGTGAAGGCGGCTAGGGCGTGGGCGATAGCATCGTCCAAAGCCTCGATTGACCTAGCGGCGGCCTTTCGGAGGGCGGCTTGAGCTTGGCGAAGGCCATTTCGATCGGATTGAGGTCGGGCGAATAAGGCGGCAGATAGAGGAGCCAGGCTCCCGCCGCCTCGATAGAGAGGCCGACCTCGGCCCGCTTGTGTGCTGCGAGATTGTCCATCACCACGATGTCGCCCGGCTCGAGCGTCGGCACGAGGACTTGCATCACGTAAGCCTCGAACGCCAGGCCATCCATGGGACCGTCGAGGACCATCGGCGCAGTCATGCCGGTCGCCCTGAGCGCACCGACGAAGGTCGTCGTCTTCCAATGGCCATGTGGGATCGCTGCAACACAGCGCCGGCCATAAGGCGACCGACCATAGCGCCGCGCCATTTTGGTAGAGGCCCCCGTCTCGTCGATGAACACTAGCCGGTGGATGTCGATCTCAGGCTGAGATGCCTTCCACGCGGCGCGTTCGGCGGCGACGTCCGGCCGATCCTGCTCGCTGGCGTGCGATGTTTTTTTGAACGTGATGTTGCGGCGATCGAAGGACCGCCAGAGCACGCTCGGCACGAAGCGCTCGCCGTGGACTTTGAAGAGATGGTCAGCGATCTCGGCCAGCGTCATGTCAGGCGTAACCTTGACCAGGGAGAGGATCTCCGCAGCATGACCCTCGATCCGAGCTGAACGCCGGTCTCCGCCCTGCGCTCCCGCCTCACAGGCGCCCGTGCTTCGCCACTCGCTGACCAGCTCGATCGCTGTCGATGGCGCCACACCGAACCGGCCGGCGGCGCCCCGACAGCTCATGCCTTCATTTTCCACGGCCCGAACAATGCGAAGGCGAAGGTCCGGCGAGAGCGGTTTAGCCATGGGGGCTGGCCTCCACATACCAGCCCCCATGATGAATCACGATTTGCCCCGCAAGGGAATCCCTTCCGATTCCGCAAGATCGGAAAATGCTCTAATGAGATCGGGTGGTGGCAGCTCTGCTGAGTGTCATTAGGTGGTTTGCGATTAATCTGGGAGGTCGGATCCATCAACTTGTATCCTTGGACCGTTTCCTGCCAATGGCTTGATATCATTGGGCCACAGTGTTTCTTTTGGCCTTAGGGGACTTGGACGAAGAGAGTCGTGTTTCCGTCGATGTCGTATCAAAATTGAGCATATGGATCCTTCATTCGTCACGTCCTAATCACTGCTTAAAAGACAATTGCGTCCTGCGGCGCAAGTCGCCCACAATCGATGCCCGGTTCGTCGCTGGCGGAGAAGACGTATAAGCTTGGCAACCGTCTCTGCACACAGAACGTATCGAGCCGCGACGGCCACAAGGAAACTCCGCTCATTTCTTTGCGGGCGCTGCTTGTGAGATTAGAGTGCATTTGACGCGCTCTTAAACTTTGCATTAGTCTAGCGCGCCGCCCGAGACGTGAGTACTCCTGCTCGCCACCTCTCTCGAACCTGAGCAAGCGCAACTCTCAGGCTGCGGTCCTGGCGGAATTTCGCGAGACACCGAGCGATCCACCCCGCCGGCCAAATCCCCGGTGGTTCGCAACAAAATCGAACTTCATGTCGACTCGTTCGCGAAGCAGGCCGCGGCTTTTTTAGGCCCGCTCGGTATTCAGCTTGGCGACCTCGCGCATGAGGTGTGCGCGATCTCCAACTGCTGCGGCCTCATCTGACCGTGGCCTGGGAAACCGTCAATGAAAACGGACGCTAACGACCGAATCTAAACGTCATAATGCGCAAGAAGTTGGTTTCATTTATATGATGTTGGTCACGCTAGATCCTCGCTGGAGCCGGCTGCCGCCCCTTGCTTCTCGGCAAGTCCAAGCGGTTTGATGACGCCGATCAACGACGGATGTGCACGCCAGGGGGCGTGTCGTTGCTCACTTTCCTATCGTCACAGCCCACCACCGCTGCGATAGCAGCGACGACTACCACCAGCAGGATAGCGACGAAGAAATCCACGACCCAGCGAAGGCGACTGTGGCTCACGAGTAACCCCAAGAGCTATAAACTTCGACGGCACTCGCTCTTGGGTGGCCACTTCGCCTTGAGCCAGGACCAGCGTTCTGGGCGTTGATGCAAGGGTTGAGGCTCGACCTCGCAATCGGGAAAACCGATCGGCAACGGTTAATCAAGCCAGTCAAAGTGAAGCTTCGAAGCGGGTGCGTGACACGACTCGCTTCTCAGCCGCGAGAAGAGATCGAGGCGGGTCATACGGGCAACAACGTCGACCGCAAGGGTCGTTCGGCGTTGAACTGACCGAATGGGCTTCATGGGCTGGCTGACCGGTTAACGAGGGCCAATCAACTAGGAACCGTTCCGGGATTGCACAAGCCTGCAACCCCTGAAACGAACGTGTTTTTGAGCCCCTCAACTCGCCCACTGCGTTGCCATTCTAGTCTAGCAGTCTGCTGAAGAACCCCCTCGCCACGGAGGGGGCTTGATGATTCACTTGATCATCTCGAATCGGCGGAGATGATCATGCGGGGCAGGTTTACGGATCAGGGCGGCCTGTTTTCGTACATTGCGCCGGATAAGCGGGTGCCAGCGAACCATCCGCTGCGGAAGGTCCGGGAACTCGTCCGGGATGTTTTGAGTGATTTGAACCGCAGCCTTGGGAGGCTCTACGCCAGCGAGGGACGTCCTTCGATCCCTCCGGAGCAATTGCTGAGCGCCTTGCTGCTGCAGGTGTTCTACGGCATCCGCTCGGAACGCCAGTTGATGGAGCAACTGGACTACAATCTTTTGTATCGCTGGTTCGTGGGACTGTCGCCGGACGATCCGGTCTGGGACCCGACCACCTTCACCAAGAACCGGGAGCGGCTGCAGAACGGTGATGTGTTCACGAAGTTCATGACCAGGCTTCTGAACCATCCGCAGGTCAAGCCGCTGCTGTCGGACGAGCACTTCTCGGTGGATGGAACGCTGATCGAAGCCTGGGCTTCACAGAAGAGCTTTCGCCCCAAGGACGGCAGCGGCGACGATGATGACGGCGCCAACTTCCACGGCCAGAAGCGCAAGAACGACACCCATGCGAGTACCAGCGACCCGGACAGCAGGCTTTATCGCAAGGCGGCCGGACGGGAGGCCAAGCTTTGCTATATGGGCCACGCCACCATGGAGAACCGGCATGGGCTGGCGGTGGCCGGCAGGGTCACGCATGCCAATGGCACCGCCGAACGCCGGGCTTCGGAGACCATGCTGAAGGCGAGACGCAAAGCCGCAGGCCGCCGCATCACGGCCGGTGAGGACAAGGCGTACGATACCGCCGATCATGTCGCCAATCTTCGCGCCATCGGCGTGACGCCGCATGTGACACAGAACCAGGCCGTCACCAAAACCGGCAACACCCGCAACAGCGCCATCGACGAACGAACCACGCGGCATCCGGGGTACGGCATGTCGCAATCGCGCCGGGCGATGGTCGAGTGCATTTTCGGATGGGGCAAGCAGCATGGCACCATGCGAAAGACCAAGCATCGTGGCATCGCTCGCGTCGCCGCCGACTTCCTGCTCAATCTGATCGCCTATAACCTGATCCGCATTCCAAAACTGCTTGCCGCTTAGCCACCCCGCGTCAGGTGCACCCAACACCAGGCTAGAAATTTACATCCAACTCCGCCGCCTCGCCCCAACAACGACCGGCCAGAATAAGAAAACTCTCCATTTCATGGTTTTTCAGCGGACTGCTAGGAGCCTGTCCAGTTAGCATCGGGAAGCCGGTTTTATCCGAATGATAGCGGCTCATGCGGCCCTCGCCAGCTTGACGAGGTTGTGAGCGGTGCAAATCAGGGCCCATTCGGGCTTCACTTTGTCGATGCCGCGCAGCAGGAATTGCCTGAACCCTCTTGCCTGTTTGATCTGTCCGAACACGGGTTCGACGATCTGCTTACGCAAGCGGTAGCGACTTCGGTAGCCGGCGCGCTTGAGCTTGGTGCTCATCCTGGCGATCAGCGAGCCGGGTCTTGAAGCCTTTTTCGCGGTGGCGGATTTGGTGCCGTGCTTCTGCCTTCCGGTGGCGATGTAGCCCTCGATGCGCCGCCGTTTGATCGTGCGAAGATTGGCGTCGGAGCAGTAGCCGGCGTCGGCCGATACTTCGTCCGGATTGGTCCCCAGATTGGCCCTGATCCCGTCGAGCAACGGCGCCAGTTGCGCCTGATCGCTGGAGGAACTGGTCAGCGTCTGCGCCACGATGATCTGATGGGCACCATCGACCGCGGCCTGGGCGTTGTAGCCCTGGATGTAACCGTCCTTGGCCTTCAGGATGCGGCTTTCCGGGTCGGTGAAATTGCGTTGCGCCTTGCCGTCGGGCTCCGTGTTCGGCGGCGCGGACGTCTTGCCGTTCTTTTTGCCCCCTTCGGCGATGCGGCGTTCCTCGACTTCGGCCCACGCCTTGCGCTCCGCCTCGGCTGCGGCCTTGGCTTCGGCCTCCAGCGCGGCCTTGGCCTCGCGGATCTTCTCAAGCCGCTTCTGCTTGTCGGCCACCCAATCGGGCATCTCGTCGCCGCGCTTGTCGCCGTAGAGCTTATCCTCCTGCGCATCGGCGGCCTCCGCCGCCTTGAGCCAGCGGTCGACCTCCGCTGCAAGCTCCGCTTCCCGCTTCTTCATGCGATCATAGCTCATCGCCTTGTGCTTGGACGCGTTCGCCTTGATCTTGGTGCCGTCGAGCGCCACGTGCCCGAGCTTCACCAACCCGGCCTTCTCGGCCAGCTTCAACACCTGCACGAACAGGTCGGCCAGCGCCTTAAGATGCCGCCGCCGGAACTCCGAGATCGTGCGGAAGTCCGGCGCATCGCCCGCCACGATCATCATGAAATCCGCCCGCTCCACCGCCGCCCTGGCGATCCGCCGCGACGCCGCTCGCGTAGCCGTGCAGAAGCAGCGCCGTCATCATCCGCGGATCAAACGGCGGCTGACCCAGCCCGCTCCGGTAGCTGCCTAGGATCGCCGATAGATCAAGGCTTTCCTTGACCAGCGACACGATCAACCGCGAAACGTGGTCCTGCGGCACATAGTCCTGCACGCTCGGCGGCAGAAGCTGGACCTCGTCGATCTTCCAGGGGCGAAATTCCTTGCTCATGACCACGCAAGGAATCAGACTCGCACCCTCTTGACCAGTCACTACTCAGACAGGCTCCTAGTAACCCAAATCCAGACCAACCTCCCGCATGAGTGGCTTTCCCGTTGCAAAGTCCAGCAAGTTCTGAGTGCCCCACTGAATATTTCGTTGCAGAACGTCATCGGCATTTGCGGCTTGATCATCGGAGCCAATCACATTCGGAAGCTTGTGAACCGCCAGGCGTGAACCCGAGCCCGCTGGAAAGGCCTCCCAAATCCATAGGTCCACCAGACATCTGCTGCGTAGCCGCGCAAACGACCGGGCGTAAGTGCCTCATAAAGAGGTTTCTCTTGGATCACACTTCCG
The DNA here is from genome assembly GCF_032917945.1 of Bradyrhizobium sp. sBnM-33. Classification (NCBI taxonomy): domain Bacteria; kingdom Pseudomonadati; phylum Pseudomonadota; class Alphaproteobacteria; order Hyphomicrobiales; family Nitrobacteraceae; genus Bradyrhizobium; species Bradyrhizobium sp. sBnM-33. Next base: position 2,114,104 of record NZ_CP136624.1, on the reverse strand, counting down.
CGCGAGATGTTGACAGGCAGATGGCTTCATAGCCGCAATTTCGGCCTTGCCAATCAACTGGTTGGTTTCCACTGTATTGGGAGTCGCTACTACGACATAGTCACACTTCGCAAGCACGGAGTGTAATTCATCGATGCATGGACCGAATCCACGCATTCGACCGGCTTCCCCTTATCTCGGCGGACGCCAAGAACACGCATGTCGAATCCCTTTGCATGCTTAGCAATACGACAGCCGATTTGTCCAAGGCCGATGATCCCAATCGTACGACCGTGCAACATGGCCGATCGAGAGTCATCCGCATACACTGGAATAGGCTTTTGTCGTTCCAGCAACGCATGATGTTGAGTAACGTCTTTTTCGCAAGGGCAAGCACGAACATCATCGCCTGCTCTGCAACCGCAACCGCATTGGCGCACCACGAATATTCGCAAGTTTCACGCCGCGTTGCTTAAGGAGAGAGAGCGCTCCCATTTGGCGAAGGTCATCAACGCCAGAATGCATCCAGGAAAACACCTTGAGTTCCTGCAACTTCCAAGGCGCGTCGCAAACATGTTTGCGTCGCATTTGCCCGACGCCACGACGAATTCCTGCATCATAGGGGCATTCCCTAAATGAACTCGTCGAACATCGTCAACAGACCAAACATCCGACCTATTGGCATTGATTTCGCGAAGATTTTTTCTGCTCTGACCAGCCTAAATTGATGAGAAGCGCCCGCAGCCAGGCGTCTCCTCACGTTCTGCTCGGTGCAAGTCGTGGACGCCAGCCAACCAACGGAACGCACGCCGCGATTGTCTGCCTTGATGATGGCCGAGCGTGGCATTGGCTCCAATAGTGTCCCGATCTCCAAAGTTCAAGTCAGTCATAAAACTTTGCATTTTGGCGAACAGCCGCAGGATTCCGGCTATGCCGTGCCCCACAACAGCGAAATCCTGTTCCCGCAGCTTGGTATGCTCTCTCTCAACAACTGCTATGCGCATTAACAAAAATCGACATGGGAGCAAGGAACATGTTCACGTCACGTCGCCGCTTTTTGAAAGGTGCTGCTTCAGTTGCCGCTGCCGGTACTGGCTTCTCGTTGGCAGGCGTTGAAGAGACCCGTGCCGCTGAGACGATCACTGCGGTTGATTGGGGCGGGGGCTACTTCGACAGCATCAAGAAGCTTGCGGCCACGCAAACGGACATTCAGATTAATTGGCAACTACATGCCGGTGGCGCTATCGCTATTCTCCCAAAGATCAAGGCCAACTGGCCGAAACCTGGCATAGATCTGCTCACCGGATGGGACCTCTCGTGGCAAACGATCGCCCGGGAAGGCTGGGCAGAGCCGATTACGCGCGAGAAGGTTCCGAATATCGCAGACATTCCGCAAAAGCTCCTGGTCAAGGACAGCGCCGGCAACGTCATCAATATTCCCCGTACCATATCAGCGCTCATTTGGTGGTATCGCGAAGATCTTGCCCCGTTTGAGATCACGAAGCTCGAGGATTTGCTGGATCCCCGACTCAAAGGCAAGATTTGTTGGCCGGTACCGACGCTGAGCTCCAATCTCCAGGCAGTCACTATGGCGCTGCATAAAGGCGGCGATGAGCGAAACATGGAGCCGGCCTGGGACTTCTTAAAGCAATTGGCGCGCAGCGGAAATATCGGCCGTGTTGCAAACGCGGATACCGATATCACGACTTCGATAACCTCCGGCGAGACTTGCATAACCTTCGGTGGCGGTACAGGCGTCGCGAGACTGAAACGCGACTTCAAGATCAAGACAAAGCATCTTAGCAAGATGCCCGCTCAGTCAGGGTTCAAGACGTTTGTCTTCCACGAGGGTTGGTGTGTGCTAAAAAACGGGCGCACGGATGCAGCTTTCAAATTCGCGAATTTTGCAATTAGTCCTGAGAACAATGAACAATTTAATCGAGACATAAGTGGAATACCGACGAATGTTAAGGCGAAGGCGCCTGAGGACGTCCAATACTTGGCTTTCAATAACGAGGAGATGGAGCGGCACGTCTACATCCCGGACTGGGCTCATCTCTCCAAAGAGGTTAACGCCTGGAATAAGCGTTGGGAGCAAGAAATCCAGCCTCTACTCTAGATGCAGAACGCGAATCCCAAATTCTTGATGAGCCTATGGCTGGAGTAAGAATGAAGTCTGGCAGATTCCAAGTCTTGCAGCTTCTTCCGGAAGCGGCGGTGAAGGCGCCAATCGTAAACTCTAAGCGTAGGCATATGGTTGGAGAGCGAGTGAGGGCTGCCAGATCCCAAATACTGCTGTTGCTTCCGGCAATGGCAGTATTCGTTCTCTTCCTCGGACTGCCGATGTTGACGGTTCTCAATGAGAGTTTCCGCACATTCGAACCGGGTCGAATTGGATCCGTGGACGGAGCTCCGCTTACGATCGAAAACTACACGGAGCTCTTTCTGCCGGTCTATCTGCGGTATTTTTCGCAAACGTACTTCCTGGCGTTCTGCGCATCGCTCATCGCCGTCTTAATTGCCTTTCCGATTGCGTATTTCATTGCCAGAAATGCATCCTCGGCAATGCGCAAGGCCGCAATGACCCTACTTATCGGGCTCATGTTTTTGAGCGCGCTCGTTCGGGTCTATGCGCTTCAGCTGACCTTTGGCTCCGTCGGTATACTCGCACCGATCATGTCCGCTCTTGGAGTCAACATGAACGGATCGCTGTACATCAATTGCGTCATTGTCGTTGGATTGCTCCATTATTCCATACCCATGTCGATCCTGATACTGATCGGAGCTGTACAGCAACTTAATCCGCGGTTGATCGAAGCGGCGCAATCGCTTGGCGCTTCGGCGCTCTCTTCTCATCTTACTGTGACGATACCGTTGTGCATTCGCGGACTGGTCTCCGCATTTCTAGTCTCGATGACGCTTGGCATAAGCGCCTTCATAATACCCTGGATCCTCGGACGGGGTCGTGTGATGTTCATTTCAAACCTTATCTACAGCCGGTTCAGCGAGATCACGAACTACCCGAGCGGCGCAGCAATATCGATTGTCATGATGGTCCTGTCCCTGCTGTTGATTTTCATCATGTCTAGGCTCTTGACCCTACTCGACCGGACGTGAGCAAAAGAGATGCGTAGCAAACGAAACGCCGATGTCATTCTTGCCGTGAGCGTGACGGCGATCATCGCCGTGACGGTAGTGTTCCTGCTGTTCCCAGTCATCGTCACCGCATTCATGGCGTTCGATGCGCGCGAGTACATCGGTCCATTGCCCCCGACGGATCTATCGACGCAATGGTTCGTAAAGTTGTGGAATAATAACTATCTGTGGTCGGGGTTCAAAAATAGCATGCAGCTGGCGATCGTTGTGACCGCAGTGGCGACCGCAATGGGCGCATCAGCCGGACTGGCGATCAGCCGCATGTCTCCGCGGTGGCGCGATCTTACCACCACGGCATTCTTGTCGCCGCTCGTTCTGCCAGGAGTCATCATTGGCTTTGCGCTACTTATGTTCTTGTCGATCGTTAACGTGCTGCCGGTCTTTCCGAGATTGGTTTTCGGCCACCTGATCGTCACAATACCCTACACGATTAGAATGACATTGGTCGGGCTCGCAGGCGTAAGCGCAACGCTCGTTGAGGCGGCGTTGAGTCTCGGCGCGAACGCGCGTGAGGCATTCTTCACGATAACTCTACCACTCGCCAAGAACGGCATTGCCGCTGGTGCCATTTTTGCTTTCGCATTCTCCATGGATGATGTGACGATTAGCCTTTTCCTGAGCGACTACGACACGTACACTCTGCCCGTCGCCCTCGTCGGTCTGATCAGGTCGCATTTCGAACTCACGATCGCGGCGGCTGCGGTCGCCCTGATGGGCCTTACAGTCATTTTACTGCTCGCGCTGGACCGCGTCCTTGGCCTCGAACGTGTAATCGGCCAAGGGCCCTATAGGACATGACAAGATGAGTGTACTCAATCTCAAAGAGATCACCAAGAAGTACGGAGAACTCGCCGCAGTCGATGGTATCTCCCTTGATATAGAGAGAGGAAAGGTGCTTTCTCTTTTGGGGCCGAGCGGCTGCGGCAAGACGACGACGTTGCGCATCATTGCGGGCTTTACGTCGCCTGACACGGGAACCGTAGAAATTGGCGGCGAGGACGTCGGCCATCTGAGGCCCTACGAGCGCAATGTTGGGCTCCTGTTCCAGGATTACGCGCTCTTTCCTCACATGACCGTGGCCCAGAATATCGCTTATGGCATGCGATACCGCGGCACTTCGGGATCGGAGATACCCTCTCGCATCGCGCAAATGCTATCGCTCGTGCAACTTACCGGCATGGAAGCCCGATACCCCCATCAGCTGAGCGGCGGACAACAGCAGCGTGTGGCGCTTGCGCGTGCACTAGCGATCGACCCGCAGATCGTTCTCCTTGACGAGCCTTTGTCTGCGCTCGATGCGAAGCTTCGCCTAGAATTGCGGCTTGAACTGAAGGAGATCCTCAGATCAGTCGGCGCCACGACCATCGTCGTCACCCACGATCAGGAGGAAGCCCTGACCCTTGGCGATGAGGTCGTCGTCATGAATGCCGGAAAAATCGCTCAGCGGGGAACGCCGACACAGATTTACGAGGCGCCCGCCGACAAGTTCGTGGCCGAGTTTGTTGGGAGATCGAACTGGTTCCACGGATCGAAAAGCGGCCAATCAACCGATGGTGTCATTTCGTACGCCACCGACGATGGCTGTGAGATCCGCACGACGGTTAGTCGTCAGTGCAGCGAGCACGGCGTCGATTTATGTATACGGCCGGAAAACATCGAGCTCGTGGATGGCACCACACCCGAGCCGGCTCTAAGCCCAAAGCACAACGTCCTGGCGGGTGTCGTGCTCGATGTGGCGCCTCTTGGCGCCGATGTGCATGTGGTTGTCGAACTTCCGGGTAAAAGCCGGTTGCTCGCAATCCGCAAGAATGTCGGGCGCAGTTCGGCGGTCCTACCCGGACAATCCGTCCGCGCTCTTTTTTCCGCGTCGGATGTCCTCGTATTCCGAAATTGAAATGTGCACGTGAGGCAGTCAATAAAAGGTCTGCAACGGCTGGTGCCAAGGACCGAAAATGCTTTTTTAGGCGACGCCTCCGTTCCGCGTTTGGACCACCAACGATCGATGCACAGAGGCATGCCGGCCTTCTCAAAACGCTCACTATATCGGCGGCCGAATAGTCCGGTTGAAATGAGAAAGGTCTGACCCTAGAGGTGCCGTGGCTCGGCATTGTCGCAGTGGCGCTGGCATGCCTAGGTTGGTGCGAGTACCGTAATGGCTCTTCCATCGAGCAAAGATACAAAGCACTGGGTCAGAAGGTGGACCAGGACCCCGCAGGCCGGACAATAAGGGTCTGCAACCGCAACAAGAGATCGTTAGTTGCCTTTTCCTACGCTCGCGATCGAGCGAGGCGTCCCGAAAACTCGCTGCACTCCCTCGGCGGCGATGACTGCGCGTCACTTTAGCGTCGCCAAAAGTCCCGCCATCAAAAAATCTGCCGCGTTCGGCGAGGCTGTCGACGTCGATATGCTCGTCGAGCGTGTGCGCGTAGGCACCGCGCACGCCGGGGCCGTCGAGAGTCGGGATCCCAAGAGCGCCCGTGGAATTTCCGTCCGAGCCGCCGCCGGACGTGCGGAAGTTCGGCGCCAAGGGACTTTGCGATTGCGCGCGCGTTCTCATACAGCGCCATGGTGCCAGCGTCGGGCTCCCACACCGGACGGGTGACCCCGCGGGTCACCTTGAAGGTAACATCGTTGGTCTTGCCTGACAGCGCCAGCATCGTACGCATCCGACGAGCGCCGTCTTGTCTGACGCGTGGTATTTCGCGAAGCATGTGACCTTAAGTCTAGCTTTAAGGTCATCAGGCGATGCGCGTTGAGGTATTGGGCGGGGTCGAGCGGCGGCGGCGCTGGTCGCATGACGACAAGATGCGGATTGTCGAGGAAACGCTGGTGCCGGGCGCGAAGGTGACGGAGGTTGCGCGTCGCAACGGGGTTGCGGCGAGCGTGGTGTTCACCTGGCGTCGGCAGGCTCGGACGGTCGAGCAGGTTGGACCGCGTTTTGCGCCGGTGCAGATCGCCGCCGCGGAAGCGGTTGAGGAAACTTCGAAGCTTTTGCCTGAGGATGACAGGCGGGTGCGATCCGTGGCAGCCGCGCGGGTTGGACTGATCGAGATCGATCTTGGCAATCGGCGACGCATCCGGGTGGATGCGCACGTCGACGCGGATGCGCTGGCGCGGATCCTCGATGTGCTTGAGCGCCGATGATTGCCATACCGGGCAATGTGCGGGTGTGGCTTGCGACCGGCCATACCGATATGCGCCGCGGATTCCCGAGCCTTGCGCGTCTGGTTCAGGAGAGTTTGAAGCGGGATCCGCACGTTGGCGATCTCTACGTTTTTAGGGGGCGCCGCGGCGACCTGATCAAGATCATTTGGCATGACGGCCAGGGCGCGTGTCTGTTCACGAAGCGGTTGGAGCGCGGCCGCTTTCTGTGGCCCTCGCTGGCGGATGGCGTTGTCACGATCAGCGTTGCGCAACTATCCTATCTGCTGTCCGGAATTGATTGGCGGATGCCGCAGGCAACCTGGCGTCCGCAGGCTTCCGGTTAAGCTGTGGTTTTTTGACTCACGAAGGAAATCTGGCGCGATTTTTTGCGGCGAATATGGTTGATTCGTCATCGTGACGACACCCTCCGATCCGCTTCCCGCCGACCTTGCCGCCGCGCATGCGATGATCCTGGCGCAGCGCGAGCAGCTGACACTGGCGAAGAGCGAAGTCACCGTCGGCCGGCTGGAAATCGAACGGCTGAAGCTGATGCTGGCCAAGGCACGGCGCGAGCAGTTCGGGCAATCTTCTGAACGCGGCAGGCTGCTGGTCGAGCAGCTCGAGCTTGCCATCGAGGATCTTGAAGAGACCCAGGCCGAGCAGGAAACCAAGGCCGAGATCGCAGCACCGGAAGCCGCCAAGCAGAAGCGCACACAAAATCCGCGGCCGCCCCGGCGTTCCCTGCCAGATAACCTGCCGGTCGAACGGATCGTCGAACCCGCGCCTTGCGCCTGCGGTAAATGTGGCAGTGAGCGGCTGCACAAGCTTGGCGAGGTGGTGTCGAAATCCCTGGAATGCGAGCCGCGGCGCTGGAAGATTATCGAGCACGTCCGCGAGAAGTTCTCCTGGCGGGATTGCGAGGCGATCACGGAAGCGCCGGCGCCCTCACATCCGATCCCGCGCGGTTTTGCCGGGCCGAGCCTGCTGGCGATGGTGCTAGTCAACAAGTTCCTGCTGCATCAGCCGTTGAACCGCCAGAGCAAGACCTATGCCCGCGAAGGGATCGAGATCGATGTCTCGACACTGGCGGATCGGGTTGGCGCCTGCGTGGTGGCGCTCGACCCAATTATTGAGGCGATCCGGACCCATGTCATGAGCGCGGAACGCATCCACGCCGATGACACGACGGTGCCCGTACTCGCGAAACTGAAGACTGTCACCGGCCGGATCTGGACCTATGTTCGCGATGACCGGCCGTTTGGCGGCAAAGACCCACCGGCGGCGGCGTTCCATTACTCGCGCAGTCGTGCCGGGGAGCATCCGCAAGGCCATCTTGCTGGCTATGTGGGCCTCATGCAGGCCGATGCCTTTGATGGATACAACCAGCTCTACAAGGTTCAAAGGAAGCCGGCTCCGATCCTTGAAGCGGCCTGCTGGAGCCACGGCCGGAGGAAGTTTGTCGACCTGGTGAAACAGGGAGAGGCGCCGATCGCCAGCGAGGCCGTGCGTCGTATCGACATGCTCTTCGAGATCGATCGCAGCATTAACGGCAAAACGCCGGAGCAGCGGCTTGCCGTGCGCCGTGAACAATCGCGGCCGCTCATTGCCGAGCTTGAAATCTGGATGCGCCAGCAGCGAGCGTTGCTTTCCACCAAGAACGATACCGCCAAGGCGATCAACTACCTTCTCAACCGCTGGGAAGCGTTCACCCGCTTCCTCGACGATGGCCGCGTCTGTCTTACGAACAACGCCGCCGAACGAGCGTTGCGCGGTGTGGCGGTCGGAAGAAAGAATTGGACCTTTTGCCGGTTCAGACGCTGGCGGCCATCGTGCCGCCGCCGTCTATACCCTGATCGAAACCTGCAAGATGAACGGCGTCGATCCGCAAGCCTGGCTCGCTGACGTGCTGGCCAGGCTTGCAGATCACCCCGCCAACAAAATCGCCGACCTGCTTCCCTGGAATTGGAAGGCGAACCAACAGGCCAAGGCCGCCGTTGCCGCCTGAGCGCTTCGTGGCAGACCATCGCGCCTGCTTGGGGTGCTGGCCGGATGCGTACCCAGCATCATCTCGACACCGCGGTCGAGATCTGCCTGGCGCTTGGCCATGCTGAGCGCGTCGCCCGTGCAGGTCGTAGCAACGCAATTGACCCACTGGCCGCCATGCACGGATACCAACCGAAAAGGTGCAATCATCGGTAGTCATCGCCTCGATCGGATCGCGATCCGACCGACGAAGCCATCTCGGCGTACGCATCCGGCGTGGGCCGCGAGCTCATTGGATTATTCTGGCGGCCAGCGCTTAAGCAACTCCGGGCTTTCCTTGTACATCCGGATGAGCTCAATCAGGTTTTCGATTCCGAAGTCAGTGAAGGCCTGGATGCCATGTTCTCCGACGCCATAGACCCAGATGGCGCCGTCTTCGATATCCATTTCATTGGCAACGTCTCGCAGCCAGTCTTCGTCTTCGCCAAGATCCTCGGCGACACGGTTGATGGTGGTGACGTGATGAACCTTGTTGACGTGCATGGTTACGCAGCTCGAGCGGGTATCGCTGATGCCGACGTCCAATTCCAGGGGAGCAGTTCGTCCAGCCGATGAACTGGATGAGCGGAGATGCGGGCAAGGACGTCGGTGAGCCAGGCCTGCGGATCGATGCCGTTCATTTTTGCCGTGACGATTAGGCTGTACATGGCCGCAGCGCGCCGCCCGCCGCGATCAGAGCCGCAGAACAACCAGGCCTTTCGGCCAAGTGCGATACCTCTTAGGCCGCGTTCGGCGGCATTGTTTGAGAGGCAAACCCGCCCCTCTTCAAGGAACAGGGTGAAGCTCGCCCAGCGCTTCAGGATGTAGTTGAACGCCTTGGCCAGGTCGTGCCCACGGGACAGTTTAGCGAGCTGCTCGCGCATATAGACCTGAAGGTCCTCGACCAGGGGCCGGCTCAACGCCTGCCGCACCTGAAGGCGTTCCTCGGGGCTCCTGCCATTGATCGAGCGCTCGATCTCGAACAGCGCATCGATCCGCCGCACGACCTCGACGGCGATGGGAGAGAGCGGAATCTCCTTTTTGCCCGCAGCCTTGCGTCGCGCATTCTCTTCAATGTCGGCCATGGCAAAGAACGGGCGCCGCGCATGGACCCAGCACGCCGCTTCCTGGATCGGCCTAGGCTGGCGCCCGGCCAGATAAAGCTGGTTGTACCCGTCATAGGCGTCGGCCTGCAGGATGCCGGCATAGCCTGCCAGGTGCACCATCGGCACGCCCTCCAGAGCGTAGCGCTCGGCCTGTCGGTTCAATGGCTGATGCTGGCCGAACTTCTCGAACATGATCATGGCCAACAGGCTCGGTCCGGCCCATCCCCGGGCGATCGCATGGAACGGCGCCGGTGCCTGGCTGATCTTCTCGCAGTCGCGGCAGGAGAACTTCTCCCGCACCGTCTCGATCACCTTCCACTGGCGCGGCACTACTTCCAGCGTCCGTGTCACGTCCTCGCCGAGCTTGCGCAGGCGATGGCCGCCGCAGCACTCGCAGGCGGTCGGCGGATCGATCACCACGCGATCGCGTGGCAGATGCTCAGGAAAGGTCTGGCGCTCGGCGGGCTTGCGCGTAAATCCCCGCACCGTGGTCGTCTTGGCAACAGCCCGTTCAGCCGCCAGCTCGTCCTCGGTAGTGTCGGCCTCCAGCTCCTCGAGTGCCAAGGCCAACTGTTCGATCAGCCGCGACGAACGCTCCGACTGCTGTCCATAAATTTGGCGCTCGAGCTTGGCTATCCGAAGCTTCTGATGGACAATCAGCGCGCTGTCTTCCGACGCCTTCGCGCGGGCTACCGCGAGCTCGGCTGCAATCTCCAAGGCCTTGGCCCGCTCGACCGCCAGAGCCTCCTTCAGGGCTGCGATATCATCACGGCCAGAGTTGCGATCAGCATCCATGCGACGCAGTGAATCACAGATCGGATGCGTTGTGACTCCCCAAAAAAGGGAAGGCCGCAGATTTATTTGCTCAGCCCGCGCTTTGCGGCCGCCAACTGAGTTGCGGGTTCCTCCAATCGATGCCCTCGAGCATGTAAGCCATCTGCGCCAATGAGATCGATACCGCACCGTCCGACGCTGAAGGCCAGATGAACTTGCCGCGGTCTAGGCGTTTGGCATAGAGCGACATGCCCAACCCGTCATGCCAAAGAATCTTGACCAGATCGCCGCGGCGCCCGCGGAAGATGTAGAGATCGCCTGCATGAGGATCGCGCTTCAGGCTCTCCTGAACACCCAGCGCCAGGCTTTGCATGCCGCGGCGCATATCCGTGTGGCCGGTCGCGATCCAGACCCTGACGCCGCTGGGAATCGGGATCATCGCGTTCGTCCATCCGTCAAGGCCGCGACAGCAGCCTTCACCGTTGACGCGTCGACCACGCCCGTAATCCGCATGCGAGCCCCAGCAGCAAACTCGATCTCAATCGCGCCGCTGCTCACTGGATTGATCGGATCAGGCGTCATCTCCGGATCCGGGACCAACTTCGCTGGGACGAAGCTAAATTGTGTGCCGGTGGCATCCTTTGGCTCGGGATGAAAAGACCGGCGCCATCGCAGCAGCAGCGACCGCGAAAGGCCGTATCGCCGTGCCGTTGCCGCGACCTGGCGGGGACCCTGAAAGCTCTCCACAACGATCTTGAGCTTCTCCTCCTCAGACCAGCGCCGTCGCCGGCCTGTGTCCACCACCTGAAGCCGCTCGACTTGGGCGCTGCGCCTATCACTGTCCATAGAGACAGGTTCTTAGTCCCCAAGCCACTTCGCAAGGCGGCCGCCGCCGGAGGCGTACATCTCGGCGCGCGAGCGTACCAATTATGAGGATCGCTCATGGCCCTTCATGAGAACTGACAGGTCCGGCTTCTTGGCGCGGCCGCGCGGGGCAACCCCAGCTTTTTCGCTGGTCACGGAACCGGTTGGTGCGCCCGGCGAGGTGAGATCCTGATCGAAAATCGCGACCTCTCTTTGCCGATTCCGGGTGTTGATCCGGGATGGCAAGCAATCCGCGCTCACGAGATTGCCGATTCCTTTGCGAGTTCGTCCATTACTTGTTTGGTTGCTTGATATGCTAGGTCAACGATCTCATCAATCTCGGCTTCGGATACAACGAGAGGCGGAGCAAAACCGAGAATGTCTCCATGCGGCATCGCTCGTGCAATAAGCCCGCGATCACGAGCAGCTTTCGAGATGCGGGCGCCGACCTTCAGCTCCGGATCAAATCGCCGTTTCGACTGGCGATCCGAAACATATTCGATTGCGCCGAGTAAGCCCACGCCGCGAACTTCTCCGACGATTTCCAGTTGCGAAAACCGTTCTATGAGTCGCTTCTGAAAGTGCGCACCGACTGTTCTGGCCCGGTCGGTCAGCCGTTCCTTCTCGACTATATCGAGAACGGCATTAGCTGCGGCTGCCGCAATCGGATGGCCCGAATAGGTATATCCATGCGAGAACGCGCCGACGCGATCGGCAGCCTCCTCCATCACCCTGTAAACTCTCTCACCAACGATGGCTCCCGAGAGCGGCATGTAGCCGGATGTCAGCCCTTTGGCGACTGTCACAAGATCCGGCTTTATCCCGTACAGCGTGCTTCCGAAGTCCGCGCCGGTCCGACCGAATCCACAAATTACCTCATCGGCAATCAGAAGGACATCATAGCGACTTAGTACGGCCTGAACTTCACGCCAATAACCCGCCGGCGGCGGCGTAATGCCACCGGTGCCTAGCACCGGCTCAGCAATGAAAGCACCGATTGTTTCCGGACCCTCTCGCACGATTAGCTCTTCGAGCTCGGCGGCACGCCGGCGAGAAAAGTCCTCTTCCGTCTCGCCTGGCTCAGCGCCCCAATAGTGATGCGGTGCGCCTGTGTGCAAAATGCCCGGGAAAGGAAGGTCCATGTGATCGTGGTAGAATGACATCCCAGTCATCGAACCGGAAATCACCGAGCAGCCATGATAGCCGCGCTCGCGCGAGATGATCTTTTTCTTCTTAGGCTGACCACGTAAATTGTTGTAATACCAGACGAGCTTTGCTTGAGTCTCGTTGGCATCTGACCCGGATAGGCCGAAGAACACTTTGCTTGGCTTACCAGGCGCCATTCGCACGAGACGATCCGAGAGCGTGGCCAGCTCTTCGGTCGTGTGCGCCGCATATGTGTGGTAGTATGCCAAGCTGTATGCCTGACGCGCGATGGCTTCGGCTACCTCCGTACGGCCGTAGCCGATGTTTACACAATAAAGGCCGGCGAAGCCGTCGATGTAACTGCGTCCCTCTGCGTCCTTGATACAAATGCCTTTTCCGCCCGTAACGATCGTCGGGTCACCGATCTTACCAGTGGCGAAATCCTTGAGCTGAGTGAAAGGATGGAGAACACTCGAGCGATCCCGTTCAGCAATGGTCTTGATGTCGATCATATTGTTTCTCCTAGGCCGCCAGATCGCCGAAGCAAACGTATTTTAGTTCCATGTATTCCGCCAAGCCGTGTCGCGACCCTTCGCGACCGAGCCCAGATTGCTTCCAACCCCCGAACGGAATGGGCGGCCCGGTGAATGAAGCTGTATTGATACCGAGCATGCCGCACTCGATTTGCTCAGAAAGTCGCATCGCCCGACGTAGGCTGTCCGTGTAGATGTACCCAGCCAGCCCCATTTCGTTAGCGTTAGCTCGGGCGATGACCTCCTCTTCAGAATCGAAGGGAAGTATAGCTGCGACAGGGCCGAAGGTTTCCTCGCGAGCGATGAGCATGTCCTCAGTGACCTCGCTAAGCAGCGTCGGAGCAACGAAGTTGGCACCCAAGCTTACGCCCGGCTTCGCCGAGACGGCTCGAGCTCCCTTCTTGATCGCATCATCGATGTGGGACCTGCATTTATTTGCGACCGATAACTTGGTCATTGGCCCGATATCCGTTGCAGGCTCCAGACCATGCCCGACTTTGAGTTGGCCCATCGCCGCAGCAAACGCGTCAACGAAGCCGCTATAGATGCTTCTTTGCACGTAGATGCGGTTAGCAGCCAAACAATCCTGACCAGACGTAGCAAACTTTGCTGCCATCGCGCCCTTGACGGCTTTCTCAAGATCGACGTCGTCGAAGACCAGAAAAGGGGCATGACCGCCCAACTCTAGCGACACCTTCTTGATGCTCTCGGCTGCCCCCTCAAGAAGCAGACGACCGACCTCCGTAGAACCCGTAAACGAAAGAGCGCGTATTCTTCTGTCCTTCAGCAATGGCGCCGAAAGCTCGATCGGATTACCGACGAGCACTTGAAACACGCCGGGCGGGAACCCGGCCTCCTCGGCCAGCCTGGCAAGAGCGAGCGCAGACAGTGGAGTTTCGGGAGCAGGCTTCACGATGATCGGACAACCGGCAGCAAGAGCCGCCCCTGCCTTTCGTGTAATCATGGCGACAGGGAAATTCCACGGCGTGATCGCCGCGGCGACACCTATTGGCTGCATTCGCACTTGAAGCAGACTTCCAACCTTGTGGCTTGGGATCGTCTCTCCGTATGCGCGCTCCCCCTCTGCTGCGAACCACTCAAGAAAGCCAGCACCGTACGCGATTTCGTGGCGCGCCTCGGCGAGGGGCTTGCCCTGTTCGCTCGTTACCAGGATGGCGAGCTCTTCCGCGTGCTCGAGCATCAATGAGGCCCAAGACCTAAGGATCGCCCCTCTCCTTGCTGGCAATAATTCTCGCCAAGCCGGAAAGGACCGCTCAGCTGCGGCGATCGCCACTTCCATCTCTGCGGCGGCGCAACGAGCAACATCCGCGATCTCCTCCCCAGTTGCGGGATCGATCACAAGGTCTCGCTCTCCGCCGGTCACCCAGTGGCCGTCGACGAGCGCCCCGCCCGCGAGAAAATCGCGACGGCGCAGGTTTTGCAGGCACCTGGTAGCAAGACCGACCGGGTGCGGACTTTTTTGCCGAGTCGTTTGAAACGCCATTTGCGGGTCCCGCACGGTCATTTGTTGAAATTTCCCATGCATTCAGGATAGTGATAATGGACATTGATTTGCGTCGCATTTGTCCGTCACCCGGATGATTTCCTGCAACGCACATGCACTTTGCGATGGAATGCACCTGAAGGCTGGAGCCCAATCATGAAATACGACCGGATAGACGCCAGGATCCTCGAGATCGTGCAGAAGAATAACCGTCTGACTTCCGATGTAATCGGCGAAATGGCCGGGCTTTCTGCTACCGCGTGTCAACGGCGGCTGAAGAGACTTCGCTCGGAGCGAATCATTGAAGCCGATGTCTCGATCGTTTCGGCGAGGGCGGTCGGAAGGCCTATTCAGATGCTTGTGCTGGTGAGCCTAGAGCGAGAGCGTTCAGACATCATCGACAAGTTCAAGAAGGCCATCAAATGGTCAACTGAGGTCGTCAATGGATTCTACGTCACTGGCGACGCTGATTTCGTCCTCTACATTACTGCCCGTACCATGGAGGATTATGAGCAGTTCACGCGGCGATTCTTTTATGAGAACTCGGACATCAAGGGGTTTAAGACCATGGTCATAATGGACCGTGTGAAAACGGGCTTTGCCATTCCCATTGAGGCTCCGTCCGATGATTGACCCGCTTCTGTCCTTTTGATCGCATGTATTCTTGAGTTGTCGACCTTATGCATACCCTAATTCTGTCAGGGAGCGATGCCACGCTGTTTCATAGACATTGTTTGGGAAATTCGACGCCGCAGACGAAAGTAGTGCCGGTCGCTTGGTACACATTCACCCGGACAAGTGAATTGGCCGACATATGTAGATAGGCTTCCCGCTTGCTCATCCCGAAGTCATCGACCAACCACCGAATCATATTCACGAAGCAGTTGGTGATTGCGCGTTCGGAACTTCCCGAGTTTCGGGCCGAGTCAACCTGGATCAGAGAGTGAGGTTTTTCGATCCTGATTACTCCCGGGACCGATCTGCCTTTCAGGAGCCTCATCGAGGCCGTCACCTCAGCAGCAGTTTCATTGGCATTACCCGTCAGTTCGGAGTCGCCTTGGGAGGCATGCACGTCTCCGAAGAATAGCAGCCCGCCAGGGTGAGCTGAATTCATATAAATCCTGCTTCCCGCACAGACATCGCGGACGTCGATATTGCCACCCCACGGCCCCTGCGACTTCAGGGTATTCTCAATTCCCCGTTCCGGTGCAGTGAGGATCGTACCCAGAAAGGGCGCAAGAGGCCAGCGAACCTCTCTCCCTACATTCATCACGGCCGTGCCGTCAGCAAGCGTGCCGGAAGGTCCTGGCACATGGCTGATAACCGTTGAGAAATCGACATCGATATCGGCTAGATAGCTTAATCCCGTCAGGCGGCCCATGCCCTGCACCGTGCCAGTCCATCCCCAGTCGCGCACATCGATCTTTTCCAGGTTCACGACGATTGTGTCGCCGGGTTCGGCGCCATTCAGGTAGACGGGCCCAGCGACGGGATTAACGCGAGGATACTGCTGTGCCCTGATCCGCGGGTGCTTGAGGTCCGGGACCGAGCCTGCATCGCCTAACAAGTCCCAGAAATTGTCCAGTGTTTCTACAACGAACGACTCGCCAGGCTCGACCTGCAACTGCGGCTTCAGGTGAGCTCCAAAGTCGATAACGACGGCTTTTTCTTTAGATAATCTCTGCACTTGTTTCCTCCTCGTGAGCGAAGCTGCGCGGCGCGACATCAAGAACCAGCCCTGCGACGCTGATGTAATCTCCGGATCTCTGTTCCTACGGACGGACGTAAATGGTCTTTAAAGACGTGTAGAACTCGCGTGCGTGCTTCCCTTGCTCGCGAGCGCCGTAGGAAGACGCTTTCCGCCCCCCGAAAGGCACACGATAATCGACGCCCGCGGTGCGCGCTCGAGCCTGGCGCGAATGGAAGTCGCGTGGCCCTGTCAGCAACGAATTCGACTTCGATCATCATTCCATGTCCCTGACGCCCTCCTTCAAACGGGACGCTGACGCGATGCGAATCTGATCACGACACCGAGCAATCGATTCTTGCATGACCGAAAGCGGCTCGGGCGTAGAGTCCCAGCCGACGACATCATAACCGTACGCAGAAAACAGGACCGGCCACCTCTGGCCAATGAGCCCGCAACCCAAAACCGCAATTGTGTCGTTGCGTTCGGCCATCATCGACGGCCAATCCCGCTCGAGAAGTGACCGACGAAGCCTGCAAGGTCGGATGCAGAGAGAGAGAGAGAGAGAGAGAGAGAGAGAGAGAGAGAGAGAGAGAGAGAGAGAGAGAGAGAGAACTGAAATCGCTCCCCCATAGGCTACCTTGGTTCCCGCGGCTCGATCGGCGTGGCATCACGCAAGCCTAGAATATCCTCGAGCATTTTGGCGCCAGCGAGCAGCTGAGCCTCGCCGCGTGGTGCGGCCACCATTTGCAATCCGACCGGCAAGCCGGAGCTGGTGAAGCCGCACGGCAGTGACAGCGCCGGGCAGCAGGCCAGCGTGATCGCGTAGGCGATGGCGAGCCATTCCACGTAGTTGTCGAACCTCTTGCCGGCGCATTCGGTGACATAGCGCTCTTGCACCGGGAAAGGTTCGACGATTGTCGCGGGCGTCAACAGCAGATCGTAGGTTTTGAAAAACTCCAGCGCGCGTTCTGTCATGGCAGTGCGCTGGGTTTCAGCGCGCTCGATCTGCTCCACGGTGAGTTTCAGCCCTTCTTCGATGTTCCAGATGATCTCGGGTTTCAGCAGCTCGCGATGCTTGCGCAACAGCGCTGCCTTGCTGACCGCGAAGTCAAAGGCGCGCAACACATGGAAGCACTCGTGTGCCTCGCGAAAATCGGGATGGGCTTCTTCGACGATTGCACCCCCTTCCGCAAATCGCGCAGCGGCTTTGCGAGTGATCGCAGCCACCTGCGGATCCACCGGCGTGATGCCGAGGTCGGGCGAATAGGCCACGCGCTTTGGTCCTTTCCCTGAGCGTGCGGCCGATAAGAAGGAATGGGGCAGCTTCGGCAGCGAGAGCGGGTCAGCGGGGTGTTCGCCGCTCATCGCATCCAACAGCAGCGCGAGATCTTCGACATTGCGCGCCATCGGTCCCGGCAAGCCGAGGTTCCGGTCGACTTTGAATTTGGGTGTATGAGCAACCCGACCGATACTGGTCCGCAGCCCCACCACGCTGCAAAAGCTCGCCGGATTGCGCGTCGAGCCGCCCATGTCCGAGCCATGGGCAAGCCACGCCATACCGGTGGCCAGCGCGACCGCCGCGCCGCCCGAAGAACCGGCGGCGGAGCGCGACGTATCCCACGGATTGAGCGTTGCGCCGAACACCTCGTTGAAGGTGTTGGCGCCAGCGCCGAATTCCGGGGTGTTCGATTTGGCGTAGACCACGCCACCGTTCTCCTCCAGTCGCTCGACCAGGATGTCCGAGCGGGCCGGGACGTTATTCTTGAAGATCGGTGAACCCAAAGTGTTGCGCACGCCAGCGACGTCGGTGAGATCCTTGATCGGCACCGGCAGCCCCGCCAGAAGGCCGCGCTCCGCGACGGCCCGTTTCATCAGCGCCATGGCGTGCTCGCGCGCGCGATCGAAACACAAGATCGGCAACGCGTTGACTTTGCCGTCGATCTCGGCAATCCGTCTTTCTAGCACGTCCAAGAGATCGAGTGGCGTCACCTCGCCGCCTTTCAGCTTCTCGATGACACCGCACGCACTCTCGCGGATCAAGTTTTGCACATCAAGTCTCCGTTTGCTCCATCGTTCGGTCTTGCAGGGTTACATCTGATGACCTGCGTTTACTCAGTTGTAGCGATGAAAATCGCCGCTTTGGTCGTTCACAATTGGCTCGGCTGACCAGGCGAAGCCCCCGATCGGGATTTTGCCTCTCTGGCTGGACACCGAGCAGGGAAGGAATTGGAGATGAGAGCGCACAAGAGTCCGCATGCGGCGAGACGGGTTCGTTACGCATACGGGCATATCCGTCGCGCAGCCGCCTGGCACCACCAGCTTCCGCGCTATGTGATTTCCGCGCAGGTGCCGACATCAAGAGGCTGATGATTGACCTATCGAATCACTGCCTTCCCGCCCACAGGAAAGCTGTAACCGGGTCCGCCCCATTCGATTAGCCCCCTTCACCCGCGCCGTTTGATCGGGCGCCGCCCAAGACTACCCGCTCAGAAAGACGAAAATCGGCAAACTACCTGCGATGGCGCGCATACATCCGGCCAATTCTCGCCTTTGGCGCAGAACTTCACCGCTGAAGTCAACCCGATCGAATGCGCAACTGCTCTTGGCCCTGCAAGGCACGCCAACGTCATCTGAAGGCAACGGTTCAAGTGAAAGGGCCATCGGCTTGATCACCGGGAGGCTGATTTGGGTAGTGAACGACCGGTCGCAGCATCGAAGATTCCGGGTTGTTCACCTGGCATTGACGCATTCAGATTGGTCAAAGACGACGTTTGCAATGAATGGCGTAAAGGCGGCCATCGCAATTGAGGCTCACGCATTGCCCGGAGGCCGACATTGCTGTGTTACCCCCGCCGAATCATGCGTTTGCGCCTTTTTTCTTCGCCCACACGCACAGAACGCGAAAAATCCGCGCGGTCGATCCCGTACGTAGGGTCGCCCTTCGTCAAATAACGGTTAAGTGATCCGAATGAGGAATTTTCATCTGGCCGGCCGCTCCACGGTCCATTCCCGGAACGCCATGGTGGCGACGTCGCATCCGCAAGCCGCGTTCGCAGCGCTCGAAGTACTCAAGGAGGGCGGCACTGCAGTTGATGCGGCGGTCGCAGCCTGCGCCCTATTAGGCGTGATCGAGCCGCAGGCGACCGGTATTGGCGGCGACTGCTTTGCCTTGATCCAGCCGCGCAGCGAGGGCAAGATTTTTGCGTATAACGGCTCAGGCCGTGCGCCGAAGGTTGCGAACGCGGACTGGTATCTGGAGCGCGGCATGCACGCGGTGCCACTGACCTCGGCACATGCGGTCAGCATACCAGGTGCAATCGATGCGTGGGAGACGATCGTGCGCGCTCATGGCAGGTTCGGTCTCGACCGTCTGCTAGAACCCGCGATCAAGGCCGCCGAAGAGGGGTATGTCGTTGCGCCGCGTGTCGCGTTCGATTGGAAGAACCAGTTCGAGAAGCTGAAGAAAGGCACCAACACAGGTCGCTATCTCCTACCGAACGGCAATCCTGCGGTCGCCGGCGACGTGATCCGCCAGCCCGAACTCGGCAAGACCTTGCGGGCAATTGCAGCGAAAGGTCGCGATGCGTTCTATACTGGCGAGATCGCAGCCGATATGGTGGAGACGCTACGCGGTATTGGCGGCCTGCACACGCTGGAAGACTTTGCCACGCATACGACCGAGGTGACATCGCCGATTGGCACCGGCTACAAGGACTTCGATGTCTGGCAATGTCCGCCGAACGGGCCCGGGATCACCATGCTGGTGATGCTCAATATTCTGTCGCGATTTGATCTGATGAGATACGGCCCCCTCAGTGTCGAGCGTTTCCATCTTGAAGCGGAGGCCGCGCGGATCGCTTTTATGATGCGCGAGGAGAATGTGGCCGATCCCGCGCATGTCAAAGTGGACGTGGCGAGGATCCTCGTGAAGGAATTCGCTGAAGACTATATCAGCAAGATAAGGATGGATGGGCTGCTCGATCTGCCCAATGCGGCTCCCCCGATGAATCCTTCGACGGTCTACATCACTGTAGTCGACAGGGATCTCAACGCGTGCTCATTTATCAGCTCGATCGCGCATCAGTTCGGATCTGCGATCGTCTCGAACAGAACTGGCATCCTCCTGCAAAATCGTGCCGGCGGGTTCCGCGTCCAGCCGGGTCATCCCAATTGCATTGCGGGCGGAAAGCGGCCACTGCACACGCTCATCCCCTGCCTCGTCACCAAGAATGGCCGCGCCGTGATGCCATATGGCGTGATGGGCGGGCAATACCAGCCCGTCGGTCAGGTACACGTGCTGACGAATCTGCTGGACTATGGCTGCGATGTGCAGGAAGCAATCGATATGCCGCGCGGCCTTCATTATGAGGGCGTTTATCAGCTCGAACAGGGGGTTCCGGCTGCAGTTGTTGAGGGCCTCAAAAAGATCGGGCACAAGACGATCAACCTGCTGTCACCTCTGGGCGGAGGACAGGCGATCTGGATCGACTGGGACAAGGGCACGCTCATCGGTGGCTCAGATCCGCGCAAGGACGGCTGCGCTCTCGGTTACTGATGATTGTCGCCGGGGCCGCAGTCTTCAACGCCGGCTGATCGACGGGCGATCGCGGCGGCAATATCTCGCTCGGTGAGAGGCTTTTCCTGGTGCGCGGCGCGCTCAAGCGCTGTATTTGACCGCGTCTCGATCGCCCGCGCTACCAGTCGGTCGGCCGGATCGATAATCTCGTGGTCATCGCCCTGCCATAGACGCCTCATAGGGCGCTTGTCCGAACTCGGGACAGGCACTTGTCCGAACTCATTATCGACTCTCTCGGACCGATCGGCGGCATCAAGCCAGATGCGATCGTATGCGCAGCAGCCGCTTCAATGCCAGCTATGGCGCAATCGAACCAAGCTCAGATCGCCTCTCACGCGGCGGCCGTTCGTCTCACGAAAGTAGTCGTGGGCGAGCTTCACCCAGTACCGCTCGAGCGCACGATGTCCCAGGATTCTGCCGCTCAGACGCAGAATTTCGGCCATACCAGGCTCTGCATTAAAGGATTTCGGCTTCAAACCGTGGTATGTTTTGTGCATGACATCACAAGCCCCCCGCTCCCTCGGAGTCCTGCACCTTGAGCGCGGGCTGCCGCCCGGCGTCACACCACCAAGCCCTCTGCCCGGCTCAATGCTAAACCCGACCACCTTCAATTTCCCGATCATCTCGGAAACCGTCGCGGGAGCTTGGGTGGAAAATGTCGTGCGCGGCGATCCAGCGCTCGAGCCAGCCTTCATCGCAGCCGCCCGGCGGCTGGTCGAACGAGGAGCCGTCGCGATAAGTTCGACCTGCGGCTTCTCCATCCGACATCAGCCGGCGGTGGCCGCCTCGGTGAACGTGCCCGTGGTAATGTCGAGCCTGCTCTTCTTGCCGACGTTGCTCCGCCAGCTGCCGCCGCGCGGCAAGATCGCCGTGCTGACCTATGACTCGATGCATTGCGGCGAAGATCTGCTCGGCATCGATGACACGACCGAGCGGGCTCGGATCGTGATCGGCGGTATCGAAGGCAGCACGTTCTGGCAAGACGAGTTGAAGCGTCCAACGCCACCGATCGACGTCGGTGCTATCGAGGCAGATGTCGCCGCCTGCATCGCGCGACTCCGCGCTGAGCATCCGGCGATCGCGGCCATCCTATTCGAATGCGCGGCGTTCCCGATGGTCGCGCAGGCGATCCGCCGTATCGCGAAGTTGCCCATCTACGACATCACTGATCTCTGTCGGATAACGATGGCGTCCGTCTGCTGAGGGTATCAGAGGCGATGCTGTTTCAGCGAAATTGACAACGCGCCGTGATGAATGCGTAGGCTTTCACTTCCACTGGGCGGGAGGCCCAATCTCGCGCACGAAGGTGGCACACCAATTTTGGCGATGCGTCCGGATGTTAGCTGGCGCCATGAGGCTTTCGAACGCAAAGTGCGCAAACTAACCGAAGTTGAAGAAGCGCTTGCCCGGTTGCTAGGGGCCAAGTTTACCGGACCAACACCGATCTGGTCCAGGAACAAACCCTCGGAGGCAAAGCAGGCGTTGATATGACGGATTCGCCGAAGCGCCAGACGTTCAGTGCCGACGGCATCACCGCGCCGCTCCGCCATGCCACCTTTCGGCGCATCTGGCTGGCGAGCCTGCTCTCCAATCTGGGAGCCCTGATTCGGAGCGTGGGCGCCGCTTGGGCGATGACGCAGATGACATCGGCGGCCGACATGGTAGCACTGGTGCAGACCGCGCTGATGCTGCCGGTCATGCTGATCTCGATGCCGGCCGGCGCGATCGCCGATATGCGTGACCGGCGCATCGTGGCGCTCGTCTCGCTCACTATCTCGCTCGCAGGCGCGACCGCATTGACGACGCTCGCCTGGCTCGGTCTGGTCACGCCAAACTTGTTGCTGGTGCTGTGCTTTGTGGTCGGCAGCGGCGTGGCGCTAATGGACCCTGCCTGGCAATCCTCGGTCAGCGAGCAGGTGCCCTCGGAAGCGCTGCCCGCCGCAGTCGCGCTGAACAGCATCAGTTACAATATCGCGCGCAGCGTGGGCCCGGCGATCGGCGGGATCGTCGTTGCGGCCGCCGGCGCAGTGGCTGCGTTCGCGCTCAACGCGCTGCTATATCTGCCGCTGATGCTTGCTCTGTTCCTGTGGAAACGCGGCACTGAACCCTCACGCCTGCCGCCTGAGAAACTCAACCGCGCCATCGTTTCAGGCGTGCGCTACATCATCAATTCGCCATCGATCAAGATTGTGTTGACCCGCTCCATGGTTACGGGGGTGATCGGCGGGGCGATCATTGCGCTGATGCCGCTGGTCGCGCGCGATCTCCTGCATGGAGGCGCCGAGACCTATGGCATCATGCTCGGCGCCTTTGGTTTGGGCGCGGTGGTCGGTGCGCTCAACATCACCGAGGTGCGAAAGCGGATGAGCGGTGAGGCAGCGATCCGCGCCTGCGCGCTGTCCATGGGTGGGGCGTTTGCCGCAGTGGCGCTGAGCCGCGAGCCGGTCTTGACGGCGGCCGCGCTGGTTTTGGCAGGGGCCGTCTGGATGATGACATGGGTGCTTTTCAGCGTTGGCGTGCAGCTGTCGGCTCCGCGCTGGGTGGCTGGGCGATCGCTCGCAGCCTATCAGGCAGCGAGTTCGGGCGGGATCGCCGTTGGTAGCTGGGGATGGGGCCGTCTGACCGATGTCGCTGGCGTCGACACGGCGCTCCTGGTCACGGCCGCCTTGATGCTCGCCTCCCCGCTCCTCGGGCTGTGGCTGCCCATGCCGCGCATCAACGCGCGGGACGAAGAGCCTGAGATGCTCGAGGATCCCAAGGTGCGGCTGGCGCTGACCGGACGCAGCGGGCCGCTTGTGGTGGAGATCGAATATCGGATCAGGCAAGAGAACGCGCGGGCCTTCCATAATTTGATGCAGGACGTCCAGCTGTTTCGCCAGCGCAACGGCGCCTATGGCTGGTCGATTGCCCGCGATATTGCCGATCCCGAACTGTGGACGGAGCGCTATCACTGCCCGACATGGCTCGATTATTTGCGCCAGCGCAACCGCTCGACCCAGTCGGAGCGCGCGCTGGATCGGCAAGCTGAGGCTTTCCACGTCGGTCCTGAGCCCGTGCACGTCCGACGCATGCTGGAGCGCCCGTTCGGATCGGTGCGCTGGAAGGAGGAGGCGCCCGACCGCGCCGCGAACAGCGCTTTGCCTGGAATTTGCAAGCGCCGTGGAGAGCAGTAGCTGGCGTTCGTTGAATCCAAAAAATTTGATGCCTCTGATGGAAGCAAAAAGGGGCGGATGCCAGCGCAGCGCGAACGCTTACAGCTCATCCATTTGCAGCCCTGTCGCAACGAAAGGCGACGCCCGCACCAGCAAGTCTGTGAGGCTCAAGAACAAGGAGCATGGGTCATCAGCTGCTCGACCGCCAATGACCAAAGCGAGGGTACCGGCCGCCAACTGCCGCCGCATCTTCATCGGCTACGTGTTCCTGTCGCTAGTGACCTGAAACATCGGCACGTCGGGATCACTGCCCCGTTGAGCTCTGCGTTCCAAGACGACTCAGCTTGAGTAGCGGACTTGTAGCTTCCAAAAAACGGGCCACTCCCGAAGGAGTGGCCCGCCAAGTCAGGGAGGAAAAGTCCCCTAGGAGCCTGTCCAGTTAGCTTTGGGAAGGCAGTTTTATCTTGATAATGGCGGCTCAGGCGGCCCTTGCGAGCTTGACGAGGTTGTGAGCGGTGCAGATGAGCGCCCATTCTGCGCTGACCTTTTCGATGCCGCGCAGCAGGAATTGCCTGAACCCTCTTGCCTGTTTGATCTGTCCGAAGACGGCTTCGCGATCTGCTTGCGCAAGCGGTAGCGACTTCGGTAGCCGGCGTGCTTGAGCTTGGTGCTCATCCTGGCGATCAGCGAGCCGGGTCTTGAAGCCTTTTTCGCGGTGGCGGATTTGGTGCCGTGCTTCTGCCTTCCGGTGGCGATGTAGCCCTCGATGCGCCGCCGTTTGATCGTGCGAAGATTGGCGTCGGAGCAGTAGCCGGCGTCGGCCGATACTTCGTCGGGATTGGTCCCCAGATTGGCCCTGATCCCGTCGAGCAACGGCGCCAGTTGCGCCTGATCGCTGGAGGAACTGGTCAGCGTCTGCGCCACGATGATCTGATGGGCACCATCGACCGCGGCCTGGGCGTTGTAGCCCTGGATGTAACCGTCCTTGGTCTTCAGGATGCGGCTTTCCGGGTCGGTGAAATTGCGTTGCGCCTTGCCGTCGGGCTCCGTATTCGGCGGCGCGGACGTCTTGCCGTTCTTTTTGCCCCCTTCGGCGATGCGGCGCTCCTCGGCTTCGGCCCGCGCCTTGCGCTCCGCCTCGGCTGCGGCCTTGGCTTCGGCCTCCAGCGCGGCCTTGGCCTCGCGGATCTTCTCAAGCCGCTTCTGCTTGTCGGCCACCCAATCGGGCATCTCGTCGCCGCGCTTGTCGCCGTAGAGCTTATCCTCCTGCGCATCGGCGGCCTCCGCCGCCTTGAGCCAGCGGTCGACCTCCGCTGCAAGCTCCGCTTCCCGCTTCTTCATGCGATCATAGCTCATCGCCTTGTGCTTGGACGCGTTCGCCTTGATCTTGGTGCCGTCGAGCGCAACGTGCCCGAGCTTCACCAACCCGGCCTTCTCGGCCAGCTTCAACACCTGCACGAACAGGTCGGCCAGCGCCTTAAGATGCCGCCGCCGGAACTCCGAGATCGTGCGGAAGTCCGGCGCATCGCCCGCCACGATCATCATGAAATCCGCCCGCTCCACCGCCGCCCTGGCGATCCGCCGCGACGAGTAGATACCGCTCGCGTAGCCGTGCAGAAGCAGCGCCGTCAGCATCCGAGGATCGACAGCGGCTGCCCCAGCCCGCTTCGGTAGCTGCCTAGGATCGCCGATAGATCAAGGCTTTCCCTGACCAGCGACACGATCAGCCGCGAAACGTGGTCCCTCGGCACATAATCCTGCACGCTCGGCGGCAGAAGCTGGGCCTCGTCGATCTTCCAGGGACGAAATTCCTTGCTCATGGCTGCGCAAGGAATCAGACTCGCTCCCTCTTGACCAGTCACTACTGAGACAGGCTCCTAGCGGACCTCTGAGATCAGGCCGCAGCCTGCTCGATCGGTGAGAATGGTAGGTCAAGACTTTCAGCCACGGCCTTATAAGTCAGCCGGCCACGATAAACATTGAGACCCGCCCGAAGATGGGGATTTTCGAGTACGGCCGAAAATCCCTTGTTGGCGAGAGCCAAACCCAAAAGGCAGTGTGGCGTTGTTCAGTGCCTGGCTTGAGGTGAGCGAGACAGCTCCCGGCATATTCGCCACGCAATAGTGAATGACGCCATCCACCTTATAAGTCGGATCATCATGGGTGGTCGGGCGCGAAGTCTCAAAGCAGCCACCTTGATCAATCGCAACGTCGACAATCACCGAGCCCTTCCGCATCGAGCTCAACATTTTACGGCTGACCAGTTTCGGCGCGCTCGCTCCGGGCACAAGCACCGCGCCGATTACGACGTCTGCCGCAAATACCTCTTCCTCGACGTTGTCGATCGTCGAGAACCTGGTGCGAACGCGCCCGTGGAATTGTTCATCCAGCTCGCGAAGCCGGGGTATCGAACGATCGAGGATTGTGACCTCGGCACCCAAGCCCGCCGCCATGCGTGCCGCATGCGTACCGACGACGCCGCCTCCGATGACCACGATACGAGCTGGCTGGACACCCGGTATGCCACCGATGAGCAGCCCGCGCCCGCCGGCATACCGCATCAGGGCCGCACCGGCCGCTTCGATCGCAAGCCTGCCTGCGACCTCGCTCATCGGCGCAAGCAGCGGAAGGCCGCCGTGCGCATCAGTGACGGTTTCGTAGGCGATTGCCGTGCACCCAGACTTAATCAGGCCTTTAGCCTGCTCCGGGTCCGGCGCCAGATGTAGATAGGTGAAAAGAATCTGGTTCTCTCGCAGCTGCGTCCATTCGGGCGGCTGGGGCTCCTTCACCTTTACAATCATCTCGCTCGAAGCGAACACCTCGCGAGCGAAGCGTTGCGCCGGCCTTACGATAATTGTCGTCGCTAGCGCCAATACCGGCGCCGGCGTTGGTCTCGACCAGCACGGTATGGCCGGCAGCCACATATTCGCGGACGGCGCCAGGCGTCAGGCCCACGCGGTATTCGTGCGTCTTGATCTCCTTGGGAACACCGACCTTCAGTTGGAATCTCCTAAGCTGCAGAACACGTTCTAATCGGAATTGCGAAACAAACCCGCAGCGAGAGGCGACCAAATCGCGCAGAAATTCAACAATTTGTTGCGCTGAAGCGCAGGATTTCGCACAGCGGACGACAAGCTCGATCCGACAACTCTCGCGGGCGGATTAGCCAGGCTGAAATCTCGTTCGAATGAGAACATCCAGCACTGGGATCGCCCGCGAGTGACGTACTGGAAGAATGAAGGATACCGCAGAGTCGTAAGCTTCCGAGGAAAGACGCCTTGCGGCGGACTGTCCTGATGGTTGAGAACTGTACGTATGGACAGCCATACGATCAGCGCGCTGAATCGACTTGAGGTGGTGGATACGGGCCGGCGGCGGCGTTGGTCTGAGGAGGAAAGGCGCGGATTGTTTTGGAAAGCATGTCCGAGCAGCGTCTGGTTGCGGCGACGGCGCGTCGATATGGCCTGTCGCGTTCTCTGCTGGTGACCTGGCGAAGGGCATTCGCACCGAACGGAGCCCAATCCGGGGCTGGCTTTGTCAGAGCGGTTGTGGCGGAGGATGGGCCGGTTAGGTCAGTGGCGCTTTCGTCGCAGGGCGCGACATCGCATGCGACGGAGCGGCGAATTGAGATCGAGCTGACAGGTGGACGGCGCATCATTGTCGACGCGAGCGTCGACGTTGAGGCGCTTGGCAGGATCGTCGGGGTTCTGGATCGGCGATGATTCCAATCCCTACAGGAGTTCGGGTGTGGTTGGCGACGGGCCATACCGACATGCGCAAAGGCTTCGCTTCTTTGTCGTTGCAAGTGCAAGAGGTGCTGCGCCGCGATCCGCTGAGCGGTCATTTGTTCTGCTTCCGCGGACGCAGAGGCGATCTCTTGAAGGAGAGGAGGCCGCAGACCGCTTCAGTAGGGATCATGGACTGCGCTCATGACTTTGCTCGACCGAGCTACGCCATGGGGGACACGACCTTTCTCACTGCCGCCCCGTCGCGTTCTCGATTAACTCGCGCTGTGATTTCATCACACCGCTATTTGCTGCGATATTGCTTCACTGCCGCTCAGTATCGGTCCCGATAGGCGCCGCGCCGCTGGCGCGCGAACACGTACTGGGGATTGATCCCGCAATAGGCGTTAGTACCGCTCGCGCTGGCCATGCATTGGGCGTAGCTGGAGAATTGGCAATTACCGGGATAGCCCCATATGCGCCCTTGCAAGCAGTAGCTGTCCGGCCCAGGAGGCGCGGACGAAAAATCATAGGCCTGAGCCCGGGCTTGCCCTGCTGCCAAAACCATACCCACCGTCAGAATTGTCAAAGCCAAAGTGCGCATTGGAACCTCCTCGAAATAGGCAGTGGGCAAATATTGAATCCAAGTCAATTGACGTTCTCGCTCACAAATACGCAGGTGGTAGTCCGGAATAGGTTAACTGTAGTTCCAAGCGGATTTCCGGATCAGCGAATGAGTTAGATAAAGCGACAATATCCAACTGCTGGTTCAGTGTCGGCGCCCCAATGTTGTCTACTAAGAAGGGCAAATCCCTCGCTTCAAAAATAACGCGGGATCGAAAGCTGACCGAGATAGATGGCCATGTTCGCGCAGATGAATGGAGTATCACTAATGCAGTAGATTGATAGAGTCCTAAAAAGAGGGCCACTCCGAACGAGTGGCCCAAGTTAGGGAGGAAACGCCCTCAACGGGCCTCTGGGATCAGGCCGCAGCCTGTTCGATCGGTGAGAATGGCAGGCCGAGACTCTCGGCCACGGCCCTATAAGTTAGCCGGCCTCGGTGGACATTGAGGCCTGCGCGCAGATGCGGATTTTCGAGCACGGCGGAAAATCCCTTGTTGGCCAGAGCCAAACCAAATGGCAGCGTGGCGTTATTCAGGGCCTGGCTCGAGGTCAGCGGGACAGCTCCCGGCATATTGGCCACGCAGTAATGAATGACGCCGTCCACCTCGTAAGTTGGATCAGCGTGGGTCGTCGGACGCGATGTCTCAAAGCAGCCGCCCTGATCGATAGCTACATCCACGATCACCGAGCCCTTGCGCATCGAGCTCAACATGCCACGGCTAACAAGTTTCGGCGCACTCGCGCCGGGAACGAGCACCGCGCCAATGACTACGTCCGCCGAAAATACCTCTTCCTCCACGGCGTCTATTGTCGAGAACCTGGTACGAACGCGCCCTTCGAATAGCTCATCCAGCTCGCGAAGCCGGGATATCGAGCGGTCAATGATGGTGACCTCGGCACCCAAGCCCGCCGCCATCCGTGCCGCATGCGTACCGACGACGCCGCCTCCAATCACCACGATACGGGCCGGCTGAACACCGGGCACGCCACCGATCAACAGCCCCCGCCCGCCTGTATACCGCTTCAGAGCGCTACCTGCCGCCTCGATCGCAAGCCTGCCCGCGACCTCGCTCATCGGCGCAAGCAGCGGAAGGCCGCCACGTGCATCAGTCACGGTCTCGTAGGCGATCGCGGTGCAGCCAGACTTTATGAGGCCCTTAGCCTGCTCCGGGTCCGGCGCCAGATGCAGATAAGTGAAGAGGATATGATTCTCTCGCAGCTGGGTCCATTCGGACGGCTGGGGCTCCTTGACCTTTACGATCATCTCGCTCGATGCAAGGATCTCGTGCGCGGAGTCCAGAATCGTTGCGCCGGCCCTGCGATAATTGTCATCTGTAGCGCCGATGCCGGCGCCGGCATCGGTCTCGACTGCCACCTTGTGGCCGGCCGCCACATATTCGCGGACGGCCCCCGGCGTCAGGCCCACGCGATATTCGTGCGTCTTGATTTCCTTGGGAACACCGACCTTCACTTGCAATCTCCGTTCTTGGACGACATCTTCTATTCGAAAGGGCACTGCTATATTGCGAAACAAGCACCCGGATGGCGCGGAAATTCAGCGATTTTTGGCCTCTTGCGCAGGAATCCAAACAAATGGACCCCGACAAGGATCGATATGACAATCCTCGCCGAACTTATCAACGCGCGGATCAGCTAGACCGAATTCTCGAATCGAGCTGGACAATGCAGCACCGCGATCGCGCGCCCGGCAGCGCGCGATGAATCCAGAGTATCGGGCCATACTTGGCTTGGAATTGCCTCAACACCGCCGTGCTGGTTAGGTCACGCTTGACAGTCAACGTGACGAGGCGCTGAATTGCTCGAAGTTGGCGTCGTCAAGTGCAGATCAGTGATCTACAGCTTTTGATGTCGGAAAGTGATCCTCATCGTGCTGGCTCGAGACATCGATGACTTCGAAAGACTCCACTGGACCGCCCCCTCTGCGATGCGACGTTGCGATGTGGCTCCTCCGCCGCGCGTATCTGCGACACTGTCTCAGATCATTCGCCTAAGACCAACTGGCGAACGGCTGAATTTGACGTCCGTCTGAGCAATCGCAAACTTCCAGTTGCGACGAGACGAGACGCAAACTGCGACAAGGATGCAAAATTTCTCTTTGTGACACCTGTGAGCGCCAGTTGCATCGCAACAAGTCAATGCGTTGCCTGATGGCAGCTCCGTCGCCGTGCTGGCCATGAAGCAAGCTCTAACCATCTAAGCACTCGAGAGGCTCCAACACCATTTCCATTACTATTTTGGCTTCCGATAGGCTCAATGATTTGCAGGTAACCGTAACATCGATGAAAGCCATGAATGATGTTTGTTACGCGCTCGGCAATTGCGTAAGCCACCATTGCCGCTGAGGAATATCCCGCGAGCGATATGGCCCCTTCGGCTGAATCTCTTTGATCAAGATGACTTGCGCGGCTATCGCTTCAAAGTTAGTGGACAAACTTCATTGAAAGACGGCCAGGGCAGAGCACAGGCAGCACAGTCTATGTCCATTTCGTTTGTCAAGATGAGGACATAAGAACAATCTCCCAGACTTGTCGGAACAAAGAAGATCGGCGGTTGCGATCCCGTGGAACGAACGGAAAGCAGTTGAGCTGTATTGCGGTGTGGCTCCAAATCAATCTTCATGCAAGTTCCTTCAAAACGGGAGCCTGGAAGAGATCAGCGGTGCTAAGCTTCAACCCACGATGTAGCGCTCGACTAAGAAGCCGCACCGCCAATACGAGTGCCCGCCCTGTGTGTGTGTGTGTGTGGCGCGAACAGTTGGTCGTGCCGCCCGACCCGCGCGAGACCCAGAAGCTCCGCCCGGAGCTGCGCCAGCGTGGTCTCGATCTCGCCTTGCGGCACCTCATGGCCGCCCCGTTGCATACGCCTCATCCTCCGGCGCCGGCAGTGCCTTGCGATCGAGCTTGCCGTTCGGCGTCAGGGGCAGCGCCGCAAGGCGCACAAACGCAGGCGGCACGATGTACTCCGGCAAGCACGCACTTAAGTGCGTGCGCAGCGTGGCGGCAAGTTCAGGTCCCTCAGCTTCGCCGGCGTGCTCGGCAGCCGTAACAACATAGGCGACAAGACGCTTCTCGGCCGCGCCCTCTCCTTGCGCCACCACTACCGCGTCGCGCACCGACGGGTGCTCCGTGAGCCGCGCCACGATCTCACCGGGCTCGATCCCGAAGCCGCGGATCTTCACCTGGTCGTCGTTGCGGGCCCAAAAGTTCCAGATCGCCGTCCGGCAGATAGCGCGCCAGATCGCCGGTCCGGTACATCCGCGCCCCCGCCTCGCCGCTGAACGGATCGGCCACAAACCGCTCCGCCGTCAGCTCGGGCCGGTTCAAATAGCCACGTGCCACCCCCGCGCCGCCAATGTAAAGCTCCCCCACAGCGCCAAACGGAACGGATTCACCATGACTATCAAGCAGGTAAACTCGCGTGTTCGCGATCGGTCGGCCGATGGGAGGCAGTTGGGGCCAACATGCTGGGTCAGCCGCGAGATGGTGCTCCGTAACAACGTGGGTTTCTGTAGGCCCATACTGATTGATCAATCTCGCCCTCGGGTGCAATTCGAAGAACGACCTGAGCATTGGGGTGACCCGCAATTGCTCACCCGCTGTATAGATCTCCCTCAGAGAGGGCAGCAGTACTCCCTTAGCGCCCCAGACCTCCGCAAAATGGTTCAACGCGACGAATGGGAGGAAAAGCCGCTCGATCGCCTCCCCCCACACAAATTCCAGTAAGGCGGAGAAGTCCGCACGGGTCTCTTCCTGCACGAGCACGAGCAGCCCTCCGTCCCTCCAGCAACTGAACAATTCCTGGAACAACACGTCGAAGTTCAGGGTCGTGAACTGAAGTGTGCGTCGTTTGGGCGCGCCAAGCTGTGAGAAGTAGAGCAAATTCACAAGCGAGCCGTGGGACATTTCGACGCCTTTGGGCGTGGCTGATGATTCCGAGGTGTAGATCACATAGGTGAGATGGCGCGAGGTCAGCCCGAGCGCGCGCGCATCCGGATTCGACGCCGGCAGATTTGCCCAGGGCGGTGTCGCAGTCGCGAGATCGACCACCCTCACATCGACGCCCACATCGCCCAGTGCGGCGCGCCCCGCCGCATCGGCCAGCACCAATTGCGGCGCCGCATCCTCAAGAACCTGCCGCAGCCGCGCGGGCGGATGGGCCGGATCGAGCGGCAGATACGCGCCCCCTGCCTTGAGCATCGCCAAAAGCCCCACCACCATCGCCGGGCTGCGCTGAAGGCAGATCGCGACCGGCTGATCCGGCTTCACCCCGAGCGCGATCAGATGATGTGCGAGCCGGTTCGCCTGCGCATTGAGCTCGCCATAGCTTAAGTGCTCGTCCGCATAGGTCACCGCCATCGCATCCGGCGCCTGGCGCACCTGCGCCTCAAACAGCTCATGGATGCACCGCTCCGACGGATAGGGCGCCGCGGTCCGGTTCAGCTCCTCCAAGAGGTATGCGCGCTCCTCGGATGACAGCAGCTCAACCCGTGCGACCGGCTGCTGCGCATCGGCTATCACAGCACACAACAAGTTTTGCAAATGCTGCGTCATACGGTCGATCTGCTTGGGCGCCAAGCGACTGGCATCAAAGTGCCACCGAAAGCTCCCATTGAGAGCGCAAACTTCAAACGTCAACAAATCACCGGATAGGGCTGTCTCAGCACTCGGGCTCGAATCTTGATCACCAGCGGCAGAACAGCTATTTGCGGTGAGCGTCACGCCAATCGGCCAGGGTCGGCGCGATTGTAGCGCCTCCTTGCCCCGCAACGTCGGAGAGCGCGCGATAAGATCCCGCGGAAAACTATCGTGCTCTCTCAGATCCGCGCATTCGGCCGCGACCGCCCTGCATACGCCTGCAAAATCACGACCGAGATCGATGGTCATTTGCATCGGCACGACAGAGGCGACAAGCACCTCTACCGCCCTCATCCCGGCTCGCGATCCATTCGGTGCGGGAGTCCACCCTAGTTGAAGCTCTGATTCTCCCGTGATGCGAGCGAGATAGATCAGCCAAGCACTCAGCAAGTACTCAGTACGATCAAATGGCGACAACTCGGCCAAGGCACTTGGAATGAGCCAGGAACTCGACTGCCATCTGGGCGGAGCCGCAGTTTCCGAAGACGACAGAAACGGACTCTGCAATTCCTTAAACTGCTCAAGCCGCTGCCGCCAAAAGTTCTCCCGAGGCGCCAACATTCCATGGGCAACAGTTATGCTCTACGCCTCCTCATCGCTCAAAATCGGGAGGCGATCGCCTACATTCAGAGCGGACTGCCTCGCGAGTGTCCGTGCATTCAGAGTCAGACCGTCTGAGCTGCCAAACCAAACATCAACATCCTCTGTCCCTGTCGCCACACGCCAGTTGCTGCGGTGGATTTCAACCAGGGACCCTGCCGGAAGGCCGCAGCGTCCAGCAGATACCTTCAAGCGCCTGACTGCGACAACATCATCCCCTAGGTGCACCTTCGGCAGACACAACGGATTGGAATGATACCGTCCATAGTTTAAGGCGCGTGTGATCCTTGAGAGATCTTGCGCGGAGCGATTCCATCGCAGATAGCCCGCAGCATCTGGGCGTCGACGCCTCGGAGAAACGCTTCCGTCCACTGGCGCTTGCGAACCAGCATGGAGCTCTCCATTCGTTAAGCCAGCTAGAAGCTCGCGGAAGCCTTCGACAGCGGCTTCATGACATTTGAGGTTCAGGGTCAACGCCGTATCGGTTGGCGCAATAGAAAGTTGGCGCTCAACCACCAACTCACCCCTATTAACACCATCATTGATACGATACCACCCGATGGCATAGTCGGTCTCTTGTGCCAGCCGCGCCCAAGACATCGAATGAGCTCCCGCATATCGTGGCAACGGGCCGTCTTGGTGATTGAAAGCGCCTTGACGGACTCGGGCAAACACATCCGGTGGCAGTATGAATGGATTTCCTACGGAAAATATCCAGTCTACCGGGTCGGCATTCATCAACACGGAGAGCTCTTCAACACTGTCTACACACAAGATATTGGCGCGAGAAGCCCAGTCCCGGAATATGGCGTCGGCACACAGCGCCGCGCAGACGACATGACCCATCCTACTTACTAGCTGAGCACACCTGATAGCTAGCGTACCGCTGCCAACAAGGATGCTGGAGCGAATTGATGCGACTGCAGGTGGTTGCCCATCCCAATCGCCCGGTTTGCAAGCGTCTGCGAGCACCGAAGCAGACCAATGTGCCATATTCAGCTACTCCATGCTGTAGGTTGGGGAGTTCTCGCCGTATGCGCCACACCACATCGCGACTTAACCCGGTCACACTGATTTGCATTCGCTCGGGAGTAACCGGGTTGAATGCTACTCAAAGCCAGCCAGTGTTGAGAGGTATCCAGCGCGATCAACGACAGCGGAACCCGTGATGGAAGCGGCAAAGCTTCACTTGATGAAGCCGCACTCAACAGTGCAGCCTCCATGGCGTGGATTTGGATCAGTCGAGCAAGCTTCATTTTTATCCGTAGGCGGGCAGCTGCGGGACCGGCATGGTCGCAACAGATCCTTCACCCTCTCCCAGCAATCAGCGTGCCACCCAAAACGTTGAGCAGGCCCTGCTTGAAAAGGAACAAATCCATGCACTTCGCTCCGAAGCGGAGAATACTTAAGCGTTAGTGTCGAGTCGCGGACATAACGTCCTCAACTGGACATGGCTGAACACGACAATACAGGCCGTCAAATGACGAAGGTGACCTCTTGAGGCAAACTTGCACGTCTGCTTAGGGATGATGACCAAAGGACGACGAGGTCCCCTGGCTTTAACTTGACGACAATCTTGTCTTGCAAAATTTCTCGTAGTCAGCGCCTGAACACCAGATCCGCCACTCAAAGTCCTTATCCAATTGGCGCAATTCAAGGTCGCCAGACGGGATCTTGACCAATTCGCTGTTCCGAAACAGTCGCACAAAAATCGAAAACAGCTTTGGTCATCACTGACAATACTATCCCACAGGACATTCACATCGGGCTTGACGATGAGCGAATAGTTTCTTTTCGCTTTGGTCATAACACTCGCCAGCAAAAGGCCGAAAACTCATCGTCCTTTCGACATTCGCCCTATTCCGCTTTAGAGAGACGCTCTCCCTCAAGACAATCCTACACCTTCGCGGTGAATACCGATGCGATGCCGGAGTGTTGACCTGCGCGATGCCGATCAGCTGCAGCCAAGCTAAATAGCGCTAAGGCTGCGGGGATGCGGCCAGCCATGCTTTAGTCTGGCCTGCCGCCGAGATCTGACCGCACTCGATGGCCTGCAGCTCGAACAGCCCGCGATAGATGCCGCCGGGACGCGCCGTCAGCGCCGCGTGCGTGCCCTGCTCGACGATCTCGCCGCGGTCGAACACCAGGATGCGGTCGAGGCTGCGCACCGTCGACAGCCGGTGCGCGATCACGATCGAGGTGCGCCCTTTCATCAGCCGCTCCATCGCCTGCTGGATCAGGCCCTCTGACTCGGAATCAAGGCTCGAGGTTGCCTCGTCCAGGATCAGCACCGGCGCGTCCGCCAGGAACGCGCGCGCCAGCGCGACGCGCTGCCGCTCGCCGCCCGACAGCTTGACGCCGCGCTCGCCGACCAGCGTGCCGTAGCCTTTCGGCAGTCGCAGGATGAAGTCATGCGCGTTGGCGAGCCGCGCCGCCTGCTCGATCGCCGCCATGCTGGCGCCGGGCCGGCCATAGGCGATGTTCTCCGCCAGCGAGCGGTGAAACAGGATCGGCTCCTGTTGCACGATCGCGATTTGGCTCCGCAGCGATTGCTGCGTCGCTCTCGCGATATCCTGGCCGTCGATAAGGATACGGCCGCCGGAGACGTCGTAGAGCCGTTGCACCAGCTTGACGAACGTGGTCTTCCCGGAGCCGGAACGGCCGACCAGACCGATGCGCTCGCCGGCGCGAATGTCGATCGACAATCCGTCGTAGAGCGGCGCGTGATGCCCGACATAAAGGAAAGTCACGTCGTTGAACGTGATCCTACCGCCCTGAATGTCGATCGGCTTGGCGTCGGGCGCATCGACAATGCCGATCGGCTCGCCATGGATGGTGACAAGCTCTTCCATGTCGTTCACTGAATGCTGCAGATTGTTGATGTGCATGCCGACGTCGCGTAAATAGCCGTGGATGATATAGTAGCTCGTCAGCACATAGGTGACGTCGCCCGGCGAGGCGCGCCCGTCAATCCACAGCAGAATGGCGCCGCCGATCACGGAAGCGCGAAAGCACAACAACATCATGAGCTGCACTGTGCCGGTGGCGTTGTAGCGCCGCCAGGTGCGCAGTAGCCGCGCCCGCCAGCGGCTGATGACACCGTTAAGCCGAGCATCCTCGCGCGCCTCCGCACCGAAGGATTTCACCACAGCATTGCAGGTGAGCGAGTCCGCCAGCGTGCCGCCGACCTTGGTGTCCCAGGTGTTGGAGACGCGCGCCGCCGACGCGATGTAGCCGATCGTGAATGCCATCGTGATCGCGACATAGATCACCGCGCCGAGGCCGATCACACCGCCGAGGACCGGCCAACGCAGACCGAGCAGGATCATCGAGCCCACGAGCACCGCTAGCGACGGCAACAATGCCATCAGGATCGTGTTGTTGAGCAGGTCGAGCGCCCACATGCCGCGTGTGATCTTGCGCACGGTTGAGCCGGCGAAAGAGTTGGCGTGCCAGTCAGTCGAGAACCGCTGCACCCGCATGAAGGCCTCGCGCGCCACATCCGACATCGTCGTCAGCGTGAACGGCACGATCGCCAGCGAGCCTGTTAACCGGAATATGATCGAGATCAGGCCAAGCGCGAGGATGCCGCCGAAGTCGACGAACGCCGCCTGCCGTGCTGCCTGGTCGGACGGACCTGATGTCAGCGCCTCGACCAAGTGACCGGAATAGACCGGCATGAACAGGTCGGCCACCGTTGCCCCTAAGAAGCCGACGAGGACGACCGCGACGCGGACGGGCTGCTTTAGCCAGTGACGGAACACGAACGGGATCACCACGCCGATTGCGATGGGTGGTTTGTCATCTTTAACGATCATGGCGCCAGCAGTTTCTGCCACACGCGGCGTAAGACCCTTTTGATCCAGACGCGATGTGCCGAATGCTTGGCGCTGCCGTCCGAGGTGACGCAATAATGCCCGGAGTTTGGGGCTGCGATCGAAATCTTCTGCCCATTTCATCCCCTCTTTGCGTAAGCGTAGCTGAAGCGGTTCAAGCTTTGAGGGTTCCACGGCATGAGAGCATCGATCTGAGAAATCGGTCAGCCTTGCGCGATCCGTTCGATAGTTTGTGTGAGCCAGGCATGCGGATCGACATCATTCATCTTCGCCCGTCTGCAGAAGCATGGAGATGGCCGCCTAGGTCCGGGCGCCGCCATGGCCGTGCGCAAAGGGTGCATTTTTATGACGAAGGAGTCGTTCAGCATTTCGTGTAGACCTTAAGACCGTAAGAGTGTTTGCATCATGGGATGACGGCGCGACTTCACCTGGAAGATCACGTCCGCCTCGATCCGGCCGGAGGTCATCGCAATTTGAACCTTCACCTGCCGCAAACGATCCAGCGCTGTACTCGATGGTCTTTAGTTGCCACTGGCCCGCCGGAGAAATGGACGAATTCACCCGTGAGCAATTCCGACTATTACCCTTTTTCATGTTTTCTCTTCCGGCGCCTGCGCTTTGACTCTTTCGGAAACCCATCTTGCGGAGTCGCACAAAGAGCCCCGTAGCAAGCCTTCTCACCCTTGTAGTTGGCCAGCGCTTGGACCAACAGCGACATAACGTGCTGTTTCAGTTCGTCGGGGATAGGCTCAGAACCGTCCAGCGACTTCAGCGCCACCTCGACCAACTCGATCGCGCGATCCTTGTTGCCGCTCTCATAATAATACTGAGCGACCGCCCCATAGGACAGGAACTTGGAGCCGTCGCCGCGTTGCGGAGGATTCAGTGCCAGGATGTGTTCGGACAACTCCTTACCCATCGCAAAGCGCTCGGCAGGCGGGAAGTGGGAGTTGTCATTCGCCGGATCGAAGAGTTGGCGCATCGCCCCGGCCATCCACAGCTCGGATTTTTTGTCTATCGCGTCGCGAACCAATTGGCTCATGACCGGCAAGCCGGTCTGCAAGTCGTGCACTTTGTGAAGCAACAGATCCGCATGGAGCACGCGGAAGTTGACGTCGTCCGGCATCACAGCGACGGCCTCTTCGAGCGCCGAAAGCGCCTTCGTCCAATCCTTCGCCTTCATCGCCGGCGTAAGTTTGGCGAAGATCGGCTCAGTCAACGCTCGCTTGCGCGTCGTTTCGTGCATCGTGCGTTCGCCTTCGGCGATCCGCTCTGTATCGGCGGCTCTAGCTTCATCGCTGGTGCGCCAGCCGCCGTTAAGAATTTTCGGCAGAACGTCATCGAGTTGCGTTGGAAAACCGATAAAGGCGATATGGCCGTCACGGTCGACGACGAACGAGGTGGGAATCGCGACAGAAAAGCTGGAATCCATCCAAAGCTTGTTCATTTTCCCTGTGTGGTCGAATCCGATCCGGTAGTTGAGATTCGAGAACTTTTCGGTCAACCATGCGTCCAAGTTGGTTCGGGCCTCGTCCGCCGTTCGAGCTCGTTCATAAGCTGCGACTCCGAGGACCTCAACTCCGCTGTCTTTGTATTTATCTTGCAGCTGCACCAGATGGGGCATCGCCGCCACACAGGATCCGCACCAAGTTGCCCAAAATTCGACGATGTACACTTTTCCCGGCTGGAAGCTCGTGAGGGGCTGGCCACGCAGCCAGTTCTTCACCTTGATCGGAGGAGCTGGGGACTCCATGCGCAGCATCATGTTGTTCTCCATAACTATTGCCAAACGTTGCGCGACTTTTTGCGCCAGCTTATCTCTCAGAACGGGGCACACGGGTTCAAGGGAAGGAGCATCGCTCGTTTTTCGCTCTGGACGCACTCAGCCCTTTCTCAGTGTTGCTGGATCTCAACAGCAACAGCCGTGCCATCTTCGTCAGCGCGCATTAAGCGTCTGACTACGCTTTGAAAAATACTCCACGCGCCCAGCCGACCGGTGTTCTGAACCTGACGGGCTTTGTGCCGCTGTCAGGTGTTGGACACGAATTGCGCGCTTCGCGCGGCCAGAAAAGCTGGTTTGTGAGTCACCGAACGGAACTTGCTAACCCCTCTCCCTGCCAGACAGGATTAGAGGCGAGCGATGCTGTAGATCGGAGTCGAAACAGCCGAAGCCGTGGACCGGCGACGCGTGTTCGTGTCTAATGACGACGGAATCATTCGCCGGGCACTGCAGCGGTGCTGCTTATCGGTGCGCCTTAAAACTGCCAGTGCTCGCCATCGCGCCAAGCGGTTCCTGCACCACAAACTGGCACTCCGATCAGTTTTGCTGTCCAGTCGCGGTCACGGGGTGCCTGACACCCCTAATCCCGTTCTAAAATCGTTGCCTCCGTATCGAAAAATATATCGCCGCTCGCCTCGATGCGAGCTAAGACTTATGAGGGCGTTCATCTCACAAGTTTCTGACCAGGAGGCCCGGCTGGCCCCACCCCGCTGGCCCCATGAACACTGTCGTCCTAGCGCAAGCCCTGCGGATCGCCATACCGCCGATCGTCGGCTTCATAGTGCAGATCGTCGAGAACATGTCGATTGCTCCGCCTATCGTTCGAGAATAAACGTCTTGATTGATCTTGCGCTGGATTGTCCGCAGCCAGGCCAGTTTCCTCTCTGTCAATCAAAGTCAGACAACGGCATGCGTCAGCGGCTTCTCGCCGACTGCACTTCGCGGCGTGCGCCGAGGTAGAGCGCCTTGATTTCGTCTTGGTTGCGCAATTCGGTCGAAGCGCTGGATAGCACGCTCACAAGAACGGACCGCATGGTCGGAGCGTAGCGCGACCGTTCGACTAGCCGGCCTCGCCTATGCGCTAATCTAGGATGGAAGCGGACAAGGGCGCCTGTGATCAGCGAGGGGCCCTGCCTGCCTGCCTACGGGCTGCCCTGCTACCCTGCCCCTGCTATCCCATGGCGCAGTGCACAAGGGTAGCCCTGCCCCATTGGCACAGGACAATGTGAGACAGATTATATTCCTATGTATCATTGGGTATCAGGGCTTCAGGGGCATAGGGCGCCAAACATGTCTTGGCTTGTGTCATCGGGTATCAGGTTGGCTACGGGTCCTCTTCAGGGCGTCTCATTCCGCGGGGGGCGCAGAGCCGGGGCAATCGCGAGTTTGAAAATCTTCCTATAGAACATCGGAGAAAACGTAACCAAATCGGCGCTGTCTAAGAATGTCCCGAAAAACCGAGAAGTGAAAATTCGACAACAATGTCTCATGTTGTCCTGGTACAGGAGCGTACGGTAAGAATGTGAAATCCCAATTTTCCCGTACCGGCTGTAAACCTCTGATTTATTATTGTTTTTTATACCCGGTACAGTAAGTACAGGAAGTATAGGTACATTTCTCGTGTATGCGCGCGGACTGGAGGTCGGCAGTCCGACCACCTCATGGTCTCTGTCCCACGTTGGAGAATTTTGGTTGGTCTTGCCCGTTCTTCCTGTACCAACCTTTCTTCAATAGGTCGATCAAAGCGTTAGCCGCGTACAGGAAGCCGGATTCATCCTGTACCGGTACAGGAGGCTTCCCGTCCACGCTTCGAAATCGACGCCGAAAGCTGGGAATTCGGGCGCCGCAGCTGATTTATAATTTCAGCAGCGTGATTGTAGTAACAATGCTGAGCACATATTTCGTTCGAACATTGAATTGGAGTGACAGGTATGAGTCAGGCCAAACGGGAATTGGACGCATGGAACAACCTGCGATTGCGGATCGAAAATTTAGCGTGCGAGGTTGAAGCGATCGAATATGACGGCGATCGGGATGCTTACGTGTCGAAAGAGGACACCGACGCGGAGAGGCACGCATATGCCCGCCTGACGAGGATGCACCGACTAGGCTTGATCGATTTCCCCTTGGACGAGGTAAAGGACCTGTTGGAGGACGTTCTCGATGGCGCGCGCATGGAAAATTATGGCGTTTAGCCGAGCAGATCGTCGTCTTGGGGGAAATCGCCGGCCCAATTTTGATCGTGCTGCCAATCAATTTTTCGAATTCGGCGCGGCATTCAGCCAGGCGAGGAATAACATAATACCACTGCCGCTTATCGCCGACCTTGGGGTGAATGCGGGTGATCGCTGGAAAGATTTGGTACGCACGCCGAACCGTGAAGCGTTCAGCGGATCGCCGGCAAACCGGCGTCGCCTTAACCAGTCCTCGTAATTGAGACGGAAATCGTCGACCGCGACCTTGATCGAGGCGTCTTCCCAGGAGACCTCGACGTCCTCGAACATCGAATCCCCGGGCGCGCGGCCGGAGGACAGGATCTCGAAAAGCCATTGCTCGATGCCGCGGAGCGAGTCGATTTTCTGATCGCGCAGGCCGGTGGTCATCGGCGGGTTGCGCACGTGGAAGCCGGTCAAATCGAGGTCGAGCAGGTGGTGCAGCAGCGCGGCGCGACCGCCGTGGTGCATTTCCTCGCGCAGCTTGGCGAAGTAGACGGTGTCGCGCGCCCTGGTATCGGCGACGTTGAGCACGCAGAAGCGCCGCTCGTCGAATGTCGCCGGGACGATCC
Organism: Bradyrhizobium sp. sBnM-33; assembly: GCF_032917945.1. Taxonomy (NCBI): domain Bacteria; kingdom Pseudomonadati; phylum Pseudomonadota; class Alphaproteobacteria; order Hyphomicrobiales; family Nitrobacteraceae; genus Bradyrhizobium; species Bradyrhizobium sp. sBnM-33. Next base: position 2,072,453 of record NZ_CP136624.1, on the reverse strand, counting down.
AGTCTTCGTTCGAACTGATTATGATGCGCAGCACCGACGCGACTTGAAATGCGTTGATGACTTTGCTCTCGATCATCACCTGTTCGGACGTGATCAGGTGCTTCAGTTGCCCTTCGGCCTTTTTGTCGCCGGCCCAGAAGCCTTCTTCGACATGCAGCAGCAGGGTCTTTTCCTGATGCGCGTTGAAGCGGCCGACCAGATGTTCGGGGTTCGAAATTTTGGTGTGATGATGGGGGAAAAGACCGCCGACGTAGTCGCCGATCGTGTCTTTGCCCGCGCCCTTGCGACCCTTCAGCACCAGCGCGGTACCGGGCTTTTCCCAGGGGCGCTGAACCATGTGGGCGAACCAGCGGATCACCCATTGATAGGCGTTGTCGTCGCCGGCACAGATGTTATCGCGCAAGTGGTCGAGGAAGCGCGCGCAGGATGACGATGGATCGGGTTCGACGGCGAAGCCTTGCCAATGATTGTGGGCGCCGTCGGGCCCGCCCTGTGGCGCGAAGACGATGCCGTTCGGATAGCTGCGCCGAGCCTTGTGGCGCATCCACGCCTTGGTTACCGGCTCGGTGGACTTCTCCGTCGCGACGCGATCGTTTTCGTAATAGTTGTAGACGTCATGCACCGATCCATAGGAGGTCGTGCCGTCTTTTTCGAAGGTGAGGATCACCGTTTTGCCTTTGACGAAGGCCACGGCGTGGTTCTTATTCAGCTTCGCGATCCGCTTCGGAACATGACCGAGCTCGTGATGCACTTCGGCCTGTTTCAGCTTGCGAACGCGCTCTGGCTGCTCGGTGGCCGTGTCATCGCCCTCGCCTAGCAGATCGTCGACGTCATCATCCATATGGCCGGGCTTAACCCGGGCATCGTCCCCGTCAATTTCATCTTCATCGCCGAGATCGTCGACGGCGTTCATCAATCGACCTTCGCGGCCGACAACAGCGTTGCCATGCGAACGGGCTTGTTCGATTGACGGAATGAGTGCCAAACTCGCCGTTGATCTTCCGGATCGTATTTGTCGGAGGCGGCCGAGAACTCGGCCCAGGCCTTGAAGCCCTTTTTGCTGCCGTTGAACTCGTGAAGCAGCGCCATGCCGACCTGCAACCAGCCGTCGCGGTCCTCGCGCCAGGTGTCGGTCGGCAAATCGGCGAGAATATCCTTTGCCTCGGCGACCGAGAGGCCGAGCGCGTTGGTCCGGACGTCGGTTTCGTCCCTACTCGGTGGCTCCCAGCCGGCGACCCGGGCCGCGGGAATGACGGGACCGACGCCGAGCTCGACGAGATCCACAGGCCATTCCCGCTCCCATTTGTAGCGCTTGCCGGTGTCGGATGGATCGAGGGCGGCACGACGACCTGCTTGCCGGTGCCGAAGCGCTCGATCTCCCAGGCCCAATGCGCCTTCTTGTCTTTTCCGATAATTTTTTGGCGCAGCTTTTTCGACGGGAATGGTCGATCGGTCAGGAAATACAGATGGCGGCTCTCGCCCATCGAGCCCGAGATGACCGATGGCAGCGAACGCGCTTCCGGAATCAATTCGAGCAACGCGCCCCAGGCCTCATCGGCTTTGTCGGGGTCGCGGATGTCGAGATCGATGCAGTGAAGGTATAAATCGTTGAAAAGCGACGGCTCGCCAAGGCGAACGCCGAGATTATAGCCATCCCGGTGTGTCTTCGTGAGGGTGGCGAGTGAAGCGACGCGTTCTGTCGACCAGCTATCGTTGAAGACCTTCTCGGCTAGTCGATCCTTCGGGGTGTCGGGAAACCGGCACCCCTCTTTCTCTCTGACCACATCGGCCAATGAAACGGTCCCGACAACAAACCGAGCGAGCAGTATCGGTCGAAGTATTGCGGCGGCTATTCCGCTGTGATGCGAAGCGCGGCCTGCTGTTCTGGCGCAGGCGCGCTGTCGACCATTATCGAATTGTAACTTGGAACAAGCGATTCGCAGGTAAGCAGGCCGGAAACGATAACGGTCTCGGTCATTTGCAGATCGCCTTCGCGATCGACGGAGTAAAATACTATTCGACCGTTCACCGCGTGATTTGGGCGCTTTCGCATGGCCACTGGCCGACCGACGACCTCGATCATCGCCACGCAGAGCGCTCCCACAACGCCATTGTCGAGTTGCGCGACTGCACACCTTCCGACAACCAGCGCAATCATCGTCTCCATAAGAACAACACGAGCGGATTTAAAGGGGTTTCGTGGGTTCCGAAGCTACAGAAATATCGTTCAAATTCAGGTCAATAAGGCCGCCGTCAAGCTCGGATATTTCGTCGACAAGATTGAAGGGGCAAAAAGCCTACGACGTCGCCGCGATCAAGCATTTCGGCGAATTCGCAAAAACCAACCGACAGTTGGGTTTGCTTCCATGAAGGCGTCGCTTGCAGATGCCGCGCTGTTCGACACGGAAGTGTACATTACCTACTTCCTGGCGGCGTTCAAATCGGTCAAGACCGGTAAAGTGCTTCGGTTGGAGAAGTCCGACCGGTGCGTCCTCGATCGCAAGAAGCTGCGCCAGGTGCTCGACGAATATTGCACCGTCGGCTTCAACTCCATCCCGTTCGATATTCCGATAGTGTCGGCAGCCCTCGCCGGCTTCAGCAACAAAGCGCTGAAGCAAATCGCCAATGAGATCATTCAGGAGGACGCCAAAGCCCTGGGAAATCTCGCGCGCCTACGATTTTCAATTGATCGAGTGCGATCACGTCGACCTGATCGAGATCGCGCCAGGGCAGAACAGCCTCAAGATTTACAACGGCAAAATACACGGCAGGCGCATGCAAGATCTGCCCGTGTACGAAGATGCCGTGCTGACGCACGACGAGATGGACGTCGTATCGGATTACTGCGTCAACGACCTTGCCGCCACCGGCCGCTGATGCAGACGCTCAAGGAGCAACTGACGCTTCGCGAGCAGATGACCAAGCAGTACGGAGTGGATCTACGCTCCAAATCGGATGCGCAAGTTGCCGAGGCCGTGATCAAGAAAGAGTTGAAGCGGCTAACCGGTGAAGAACCGAAGAAGCCAAAGATCACGCCAGGCAAGCACTACAAGTACAGGGTTCCCGACTTCATTCACTATCGATCGACCGAGCTCAACGCAGTTCTCGGCAACGTTCGCGCCGCCGACTTCGCGATCTCGACGAGCGGCAAGGTCATTATGCCGGACGTTCTGAAGAAGGCTAAAATTAAGATTGGCAGTTCGATCTACCGCGTGGGCATCGGCGGTTTGCACTCATCGGAGAAGACGATCGCGCATCGAGCCGACGCGCACACCAGGATCGTCGACCGCGACGTACGCGGCTATTACCCGCAAATCATCCTCAACCTCGGCCTGTATCCGCAGCATCTCGGGCCGATCTTTTTACGGGTCTTCCGATCGTCTGTTGAGCGGCGCAACAAGGCGAAGGATCGCGTCGACGAACTCAAGAAGCTGATCAAGCGGGCGAACGACGAAGCCACACTGCTGAAGCAGGAATTGAAGACCAACGACAACGTCTCGGGAAGTCTGAAGATCGTCAACAACGGCGCGTTCGGCAAGCTCGGCTCCAAGTGGTCGGTTCTGTTTGCGCCAGACTTGATGATCCAAGTGACGATCGGCGGCCAATTGTCGTTGCTCATGCTGATCGAGATGGTCGAGCGAGCCGGCTTCCGCGTGGTCAGCGCCAACACCGACGGCATCGTGATCATCTGCCCTACGGACGAATAAGACGCCCTGGCGGCGGTGACCGCGAAGTAGGAGCGGCTGACCGGCTTTGAGACTGAGGAAACAGAATACAGCGCGCTCTATTCCCGCGACGTGAACAACTACATCGCCGTCAAGCCCGACGGCTCTGTCAAGAAGAAGGGCGCATACGCTGAACCCAAGATCGTCGCGAGCTCGTGGCCGTCGCCGCTCAACGAGGTCTGCACTGACGTCGTGGTCGAGTATGTAACCAAGGGGGTACCGATCTTCAAAACCATTCACGCCTGTCGAGACATTCGGCGATTTGTCACCATTCGCACTGTCAAAGGCACGCCGTGAAAGACGGCAAGTATCTCGGCAAGGCGATCCGCTGGTACTACTCGACGGACGCCAGCGGCTCGATCAACTACAAACTGAATGGCAACAAAGTGGCGCGCAGCGACGGTGCAAAGCCGCTCATAGAACTCCCCGACGCGTTTCCGAATGACGTCGATTACGATTGGTACATTCGAGAGGCCGAAAGCGTCCTCATCGATATCGGCTACCGATCTGAACGGCCGACGCTAGATCAGCATCTCCTACTCGCCGCGGTGATATGACGGAAGCAATGAAAAGCGCGATCATTTCGTCATGCGGTTTGTATCGCTACGATCTGCGCAGGGATTGGGATGCGAACTTGCCGCCGCTTGTGCTCGGCATACTCAACCCTTCGAAAGCCGATCACAAAATTGACGACCCGACGATTGTTCGCGGCGTCTATCGCGCGAAAACGATGAATTGCGGATCTCTGATCGTGTGGAAACTCGGCGCAGGTGGCGCGACCGAACCGCAAGACTGGATGGCGATGCCAGACCCGATCGGTCCCGACAATGACCGGCATATTCGAGACATCCTGACCGAATGCAAGGAGCGCAACGGCATCGCCGTCGCCGGTTGGGGCGTCTACGGCGACTTCATGAACCGCGACCTGGCCGCGATGGAAATCGCGCATACCGTCCAGCTACCAGGATCGAGAGGCCCTGTTGAGCAGATTCCGGACGATTCTGTCCTCAAAAACACCTATTATCGTGTTATTGACAAACCAAGTGCCTCGTCAGGGCTTTGAGCCGTGAGTTCAGTATTCTTTAGCGCCCACTGTGTGGGGCAGTGTTGGCTTAGCGGAGTCGATCATGACCCCAACCCACCGCATTATCCAGGAGTCGTCCGGAATTCGATTTTCAAGGATCGTCAGTTTTCTCTATGGATCGGCCGCGGACATCGCTTTCTTCATCACAATTCTATCTGTTGTCTGTTTCGTAAGCGGCCAAGTCGTGCCGAAGACGATCGACACGGGCCAGCAGACATGCATCGAATCGCTTGCCGTAGAGGGGGCGGATGGCTCCGTTTGCCATCCAACACAGCGTCAGGACGCGCAAGCGCTTCAAAGACTCCTGGACACAATAAGTGCCGAAGCGCATTGAGCGAAGTACTTATCGCTGCGAGCCTCATGCTGCTAATCTGGTAGTGGCATTCGGCAGGCCGAGGAAGCTATGGCGCGGGCTGCGACAGTCTCATTCGTCGGCTGGATATTCGTGTTCACAAGCACGTTTCTGATCGATCATTTCGAATTGTTCGGACTATATCAAGAGCACCCGATCTCGCGAGCCGCGCAAGCCAGCGCCGCAATTCGCACCCCGCTGCACCACAGATTTGTGCGGCATCTCACATATTCGCCTTTATCGTCGCGTCTGAGCCGCGCCCGTCACGACGATCGGGAATCTGTTACTTGCAGCCGTGATGACCGCTTACATCTTTGTCGGCATCTTCTCAATCATCAAAACAGTCGTCGGCGTTGGTTACCAGTATGTCCAGCGGATAGAGCCTCTCGCGAAAGGCTGCGCCGCCGAGAGAACCGCCATTCCACCAAACGGTGATATGCGCCTGCCTGGTCTCCTTGAGCTCTGCCACCGATCACCAGCCGGTTCGCTGCACGGCGTCCATTTGCACACATGGAAGAACGACGCGCTTGTCAACCAGGCAATCAAGGCCAGGTCCGAGAGCTGCGCGAAGGTAGCCTAGATGGGCCTTTTCGGTCGAGACGAGTACAGGATGTTCAGCTCGCTGATCACGAGCATGGGAAGTGTGTTGCAAGGACGAAAGCGAAGGCCTGGTCCCACTCGTGGAGCTCAACTTCGAGGGGCTGCCGGGTCCGAGGAGACAGCGTCAAAGGCGTTCTTTTCCGAAATGATGCCGCTCGAAAACATAACTTTATCCCAGAGGATGCGTCGAGCGATCTCACGAGGGTCTGCAGGCACTTGAGCGCGGTGAGTGCAAAACCAGTCAAGCCGCATTTCAAGCGGCAAGACGAAACAAGCTTCTCAGCCGAAGCGAATGACAACCTTGCAAGGTGCTTACTCGACCTTGAAAGGATTGGCTGAGGCGGTTCAACTAGAAGCTAGACGGCACCTATATAGGCGACTTCCTGATTAGGTCTGCTCTGAGCCTCGCGCAAACTTGCGAGAAGGAATACGATCCCCGCGCGCGATCAGATCCTGGTCAGTTCGCCGAAGTTCCGGATCACCTTCGGATCGCCGAAGTCGCCGCCGGATCTCCGGAGCGGCTAAGGGCGACGCCGCCGACATGCCTAGGCTTACGGGAGAGGACCTCCGCACGCATGACGGCGCTCTGAGAGAAGCACTCGATCGCTTCACCGGGAGCGATCCGTCGTCAGAACTGAGGCAGGCGCAGCACTGTTTGCATCAGCGGATCGTCCGTATCGAGCATTGCTCTCACGAACCCGAGCGAAAAGCATCCATCGCATGGGCCAATAGTATGCCGATGCTCAGAAAAATGAGTGTCCCGACAAGAGCCGAATACATATGCCACCTCCATCGCTCACTTCCTTTGAACTGCGCGACCGCTACACAGTCAAATTATTCCTTGAGCACGAAATGGGATCGCAGCCAACTGATGAGTCTGGGCCACAGCGGCTAGCTGGCAACATGTGGAACGATCAAAGGCAGAAGCTGTAAAACCCAGCTGTTCTGTTCGAACCGACGGGACAGGCGTAGCGCGGATGACCGAAAAACGCGTGTGGCTAATGTGCAACGGATACTTGGTTTCTGCGCGGGAATGTCCAAAACGAACGCTCCGGCCCTTGAGACGCCTGTAGCACCTGCGCGCAAGAATTGGGGCGTCGGGATGATTTTTCAAGCTCGAAGGATGAGAGCTTATTGTCTCTTTGGGAGGTATGCGCCGGCAAGTGTTGGCCGGTTGTGCGAACGCCGGGCGTTGCCGCTTGTTGGTAACAATCTTGCGCACCTATGCTGAATTGCTTCGTTCGGAAATGGACCGGCGGGAGCTGAAGTACACCCCGATTAATTGGTCTGAATAGGCCGCTCCAAGGCATACCGATGAAAGACCTGCAGAAGCACTTGAAAAAGCTCCGCACTGATGCAGCCGAATGCAAATTGATCAGCGACCTGGCACTGACCAGGAAAAGCGAGAGCTGTTCGCAAGGCTTGCGGATCACTTGAGTGTCGTGGCGTCCTAGGTCGAGCCCGCCATATCTGCGAAAGTCTCCACCACGGAGACGGAGCTATAAACACAGTCGCTCGTGCTTAAGGATCGGCTCTGGGTTCACGAGAGTGGGACTTATGTGAAATTTGACGAGGCGGGTAAGCTGAGCACGATTTTGCCTCTGTGGTTGCCGCGATTGTTGATTAGGGTGTCGCCGGGACGAAGCGTCGGAAGGAGGACTTTCTCGACAAGAGGCGGAAACTCTCGCGATCGTTCGGCCCCTCGAGAAACCATGGAGCCTCGATCCGGGCAGGTGCAATGGGGAATGTCAGATATTTTGTGTAAGAGATCTCTGTGAAGGTTGAATTGCAGTGGTTTCTTGCATCAGCCGGACATTGTCATCGATCCCATGGTGGCTAACAATGGCCGGGCAGCAAGCTCTGTCAAGGCCGCAGCCGCCGCAGGCGGGGGCCGCAGGCCCGCCTTTACAGAGCTTGCTGATCGGCCAAACTCGGGCCGCCGGATAAGACGGCTGATCGGCACTTTGGTCATCGCGCTGATCCCGGAAAACGCGAGCCGAACTGAATGGCGAACTGGCCCATGGCGGCGGTCCACTCGACGCCGCGCCGCCACCTCAATCCGGCGTTCTTGATGGCGAGATAAAGCAGCTTCAATGCCGCGTCGTCGTTTGGAAAGCTGCCGCGGGTCTTGATGATCTTGCGCAAGCTACGGTGCAGCGCCTCGACCGCGTTGGTGGTGTAGATCATCTTGCGGACGCCAGGAGCGAACGCGAAGAACGGCACGACGTGTTCCCAGGCGCGGCGCCAAGCCTGGCCGATCGCCGGATAGCGCTTGCCCCATTCGTCCTCGAACTCCTCGAGCCGGACCAGCGCCATGTCGGCATTCTCGGCCCGGTAGATTGCCTTGATGGCAGGCAGGATCGCCTTGCGATCCTTCCAGGCGACAAACGCTAGGCTGTTGCGGATCAGGTGCACGATGCAGGTCTGCACCACGGTCTGCGGATAGACCGAGGCGATCGCCTCGGGAAAGCCCTTGAGCCCATCGACCACCGCGATCAGGATATCGTTGACGCCACGCGTCTTCAGGTCGTTGATGACCTTGAGCCAGAATTTGGCGCCTTCGGTCTGCTCAATCCACAAGCCCAGAACCTCCTTCTCGCCGTCCGGATTGAGCGCCAGCGCGACATAGACGGCCTTGTTCTTGACCATGCCTTCATCGCGAATCTTGACTCGCAGCGCGTCGAAAAACACCACCGGGTCGAGCGGACGGGTTTGCCATTCCCGAACTTCGTCGAGAACCGCGTCGGTCACCCGGCTGATCAAATCCGGCGAGACCTCGGTTCCATAAAGTTCGGATAAATGCCCCTGGATCTCGCGCACCGTCATGCCGCGCGCGTAGAGGCTCAGGATTTTGTCGTCGAAGCCGTCGAAACGGGTCTGGCCCTTGGCGATCAATAGCGGCTCAAAGCTGCCGGCCCGGTCGCGTGGCACAGCTATGTCGATCTCGCCGTCCTCGGTCAGGATCGTCTTCGCGCTGGTCCCGTTACGGCTATTGCCGCTGCCGCGGCCGGCCGGGTCCCCCTTCTCGTAGCCAAGATGATCGCTCAGCTCCGCACCAAGCGCCCGCTCAATCAGCGCCTTCTTCAGCTGCTTGAAAAGCCCGTCAGCACCCGTGAGGTCTTCAGGCTTCTCATAGTTAGCAAGCAGTTGATCCAGTAGTTCAGGGGTAATCGTCCTGTCGGTCGTCATGTGAGTCTCCTCGGTAAGGTAAACTCACAGAAACCTGCTTACACATTCTTTCTGACACCCTCGTGCAATGCGGCCAGGAAGTCTTCCAGCGGCCGTGCGGAATCTTGCTGGGACTCCTCTCGCTACCGGGCGCCCACCCCCGCAAGGCCGCCATACCAATCTGTTCCAGATCTCGTCGCTGAAGACCAAGCGCTCAGGTTCGAGGCGATCTTGAATTTGATCCACTGCGTTCGCCGTCTGGCGACGTCCGGACGGTCGCGTTCGCCAGCCACCACCTTGCTCTTTGAAGCTGAGCTTCTCGGCGTGGACGAACTCCCACTCAACGGTAATCAGCCTTCAGCCCGCGATCAGCGAGCTCGGCGACCAAGCCGCGCAAGGTGAAGTCCCCTTGATTCGTCCTAAAACCCCGACACGATGTTCGCCGGAAATCGCCTTCGGCCTGTGGACGCCCATCCTGCCGGGCGCCACGCTGCCGGTCTCCCGATGCCGTCGCACCCATCCTACGGCGGTGCTGACTGACCGCAACACCGAACTGTTTAGCCGCCTCGCTCCGGGACAATCCGCCGGTAAGAACCTACAACGACCCGCTTCCGAAGATCCTCAGAGTAAGGCTTTCCCATCCATGCTGGCCTTCACGCCGAGCTCTCCTGATTTGGGAACCCCGAATCGATTTAAGCTAACCTCATCACGCTTTAGATTAATCCCTCCGCGGCTTTGCTCCACGGCTTCTTCAGACCCCTTCGCGATGGCTCGTTGCACTTCGCTAACCCTTTGCCCTCATGCGGTTGGATAGAAGACTTCCACTTTCAAGCAGCCGTTCATACTCGGCGCTCCTGAGAAACCGCCCGGCAAACCGGGGGTTTCTTCCCCTTGTGTCACGGGCAGCCTTTTAGACGTCGTTCCGGGGCGCTCACGAAGCGAGCGAACCGGCAATCCAGAGATCGCGGCGAGAGGTTTCCGGGTGCGCAATCCAAATCGGCTGCTACCGACTTGCACCACTAAGACCCGCGAATCCGGTTACACCCGAGTTCGACTTGCCCTGGAATGACGGTTAGAAATGCAGCCGCCTACCCTGCCGTGTTCGAGGTCTCGCCGTCGTTGGGATCGATTTTCTGGTTAAGCCGCGCATGCAGCGTGGCCTGGTCGAGTTCGCCTTCCCACCAGGCCACGAACACCGCGGCAATACCGTTGCCGATGATATTAGTAAGGGCGCGCACCTCGCTCATAAATTTGTCGATCGAGAACACGATTGCCATGCCCGGCACCAGCACTGGATTAACCACTGAAAGCGTCGCCGCGAGCGTGATGAAGCCGGCCCCGGTGATACCGCTTGCGCCTTTCGAAGTCAGCATCGCCACAACGAGAATGGTCAGCTGCTGGCCGAAGCTGAGATCGACCCCGAGCGCCTGAGCGATAAACAGCGTTGCCAAGGTCATGTAGATGTTGGTGCCATCGAGGTTGAAGGAGTAGCCGGTAGGCACCACGAGGCCGACCACCGGCTTGGAGCAGCCCAGCCGCTCGAGCTTCGTCATCAACTGCGGCAGCGCACTTTCCGAGGACGAGGTGCCGAGCACGAGCAAGAGCTCATCCTTGATATAGGCGATAAACTTGAAGATCGAAAACCCGACGAAGCGCGAGATCAGACCGAGCACGACCACCACGAACAGCGCGGCCGTAGCATAGAACAGCGCGACGAGACCGATCAGATTGCCGAGCGCCGATGGTCCGAACTTACCGATCGTGAAGGCCATGGCCCCGAACGCGCCGATCGGCGCTACCTTCATGACAATGGCGATGACGCCGAACACCGCGTGCGCCGCGTCGTCGATCATGCCACGCAACTTTGCGCCGCGCTCACCCAGCGCCATCAGCGAGAAGCCGAACAGAATCGCAAACAAGAGCACCTGCAGGATATCGCCGCGCGCCAGCGCGCCGACCACGGTGTCGGGAATGATATTGAGGATGAAATCGACGCTTTTCGAGGCTTCCGCCTGCTTCACGTAGTTGGCGACGGCTGCGGCATCGGGCTTGGCCGCAAGGCCGTGGCCGATCTGAAAAAGATTGCCCATCACCAGGCCGAGCACCAAGGCAAAGGTGGAGACGACCTCGAAATAGACAAGCGCCTTGAGGCCGACCCGGCCGACCTTTTTCGCATCCTGGATGTGCGCGATGCCCGAGACTACGGTGCAGAAGATGATCGGCGCGATCAGCATCTTAATTAGCTTAATGAAGCCGTCACCGAGCGCCTTGACCCACTCGTTGGTCGCGAGCGACGGCCACAGCCAACCGACGAGGACGCCAATCAGAATCGCGATCAGCACCTGAACGTAGAGGATTTTGTACCAAGTTCGCGACGCCCGCGCGGACGCCGCAGTTGCGATGGTGGTCATGACGCTCCTTCCCATACGAACTCGAACACCGAGCCGTCGCGCGTTGAGAGGCGACGGCATCAGACGAGCTTTTCATGCCAGCCGTGTCCGATTGAAGACGACGATGTCGGAAACCCGACAGCCTGCAGCGTGATTCCAAAGGCAGGCTGGCTGTTACGTGTGTTTTCTCTCGATAAGCAAGACGCGCACCACGCGCGAAGCCATGCGGCCGTCAACCCGCCAGACGGTGAACCGACACTCTCCTGACTACCTTGGCCGAACGCCAGAACCGTTCGTGCCGCCGAAGGCAGAGGCGTTGTTCAGCGCCACGCGCACCTTGCGCTGGCGCAGCACATTGCACGTGGCGTCGAGATCGACGAGCTGCTTGCAGTCGATGTCATGCTCCGATAGCGCTTTGAGGTCGGCGCCGATCCTGACCTTCAGCTCGTAAAGCTCGGAATCGACGATCGGGCCGATGGCGGTGCGGCCTTCGCGCATCTCTTTCCAGATGGAGGCGGCGCAGGTGTCTAGGCCGCACAGCCCGCCCATTCCGGTAATGACGACGCTCCTCTCCATTCAGGCCTTAGCGAGCAAGCCGTGGACAGCTTCAACCGTGTCGCCGATATGCTTGAGGTTCGACCAGGCATCATCCGTGTTCATCTCGATCTGTACGCCGTTGGACTGTTCCAGGTCGTAGATGAGGTCCGTCAACTCCGGCGACTGGATGCCACGCAAGGTAAGTTCCGTGGCCATCGTTGTCTCGCCGCCGCCCGCGGGTATTCCTTGGTTTTGGCGATGTTCCTTCGCGAGTTTGATCTGCCATCCTGTGGCTTCCATCAGGCGCCTCGACGCGAACGCGACGCCGTTCCTCAGCCGAGCCGCGTCGCCGATAGAAGCAGTGACGTGATCGGTGGGCGTCAGGTGCTGTTGCCAATGCAACATTCCGCAACATTGGTAAAATTGATTTTTTGGATGGTAAGCATCCACGCCGCGTATCAATTCCTCGCGCAGGACAAGAAAGTCGCACCCTGGACGCCCTCTACAGCGGCCGGCCCCCTCAGGTGCGAGTCGACCGCCTCCGGTCTGTCGCCAGCCATCGAGGCCCCGATGGGCGCGGCCCGGGAAAGTGAAAACAAAGACACGATAATGGCGACCATCGGCACCTTCACCTTGAACGGCAATGGCTTTTCCGGCTCGATTCGCACCTCGCTCTCAATACCAAGGCCAAGCTGGTCCGCGTCGAGAACCCTCTGAAGGGCCGCACTTCCGCATCTTGGGGGCTAATGCCGATTATGCGTAGCGTGGGATTATGCGAAGTCGTTGGCTGTTAGTCCCGGTTTTCCAGGTCTTTTGTCGCTGTGCCGCTCCGCATAATAACGGGCTGCGGTCCGCGGTGCCTCGCCTGCTGCGAGGCACCGCGGTGTCGGTCAGCGCGACCAGATCAGCGCAAACTCGCGATCGTCGCCTTCGAAGAGGTTGGCGTAGACGGGCGCGGTGAGGGACGGATCGTCGAGGTTAACCGAGTAGTAGGTGCGGTTGTCCTTCGAGGTCCGGCGCCAGGCGGCACCGATCTCGACGCCGGAGACGATCACGCGCAGGTCTGGCGCCTTGTCGCTGGTGGAGGCGGGCTCGCTGGGGACGAGGCGCGCCTTGGCGTTGATCGCAAGCGTCTTGATGATGCCGGTGTAGGTGCCATCGTTGCTGCGGGTGAACGAACCGATCTGGGACATGGTGGATCTCCTGTGCTGTGAAAGCCTGCGACCATCGCGGCCTTGTGGCGATCTTGAGCCCGGGGACGGCCGACCCGCACCGTCAGGCTGCCGCGCATGCGGAGGACGGCGTGCGGCGATCTTGTTGCTGCGCGAGGAGCGGCGCAGCCGCGGGGAAGAAGATCGCCGGCACGTTATTGCGGGGAACAGGCCGGGTCGCAGACCACATCTCGGGTCCGCCCAGCAAGGCCCGTCGGTCGTAGAGCATCACGGCATGCCTGGAGAACCACCCGCTCCCGTCGGGCTCGCATGGCATGATGACCTCTGGTCCTCTTCACAGCGTCAGGTCGGCACAGTGCGCATGTCGGCCATCAGCGACGCGATTAATGCGTCGCTGCCGTCAACTACCAACGCTAGTGATTGATCCAAATGAAAGACACGGCAATTATTGGTGAACGTTGGGCCGATCGAACACCACGTGGCGCGAGCATCACATGCAAAGACTTCGGCATATAACATCAACCAAGGGTCCGCTCTCGCAAACGAACTTGATGCGCCGATTCGCCGGTCGCAGAAATGCCGCGCGCGCAGGCTCGATCCAGTATAATTTCTCTTGGAGATAGCATGATGGACTGTTCAGTGTGATCGCAGCCGCAGGCCCAAAGGCCTCGCGCATTGGCCTGTCAATCGTCCGCCCTCTGGGCTGAGCACCTCATGATTCCAATTCGCCGACGTAGGCGAGCACATCGTGGACTCAATCGTGGCAGGTCTCAGCCAGATCAACTCGTGAGCCGCCCGAATGAGGCAGAGCTTGGCCAAAGAAGATTCAACGGAAGCAGAGCATCCACGTCAGTATTCTGTCACGCCGCCGCATTTAGGCGCACTTAGTCCTCTCTTAGATTGGATTAGATCGTTCGCAGCAGGGAATGAAGATGGCAGCAAGCGAGACAAGCTTTGAGCAATCGGTGATCCGCATGGCGGCTGGACGCTTCCGCCAGACGTCTACCGAGAAATCGGCTTGGCATTGGCCGCGATCGGCAAGCCGATCTGCATCGTACAGGAGGGCGGCTACCGACTGGACGCGTTGTCGGCCTGCGCAGCGCATTTATCCCCGGGCCTGCGAATTGGAATGAAGGAAACAGGCAGGAGCCATACATGAACGACACCTCAGCCCCCGATGCTGGCCTTCTTCCGTTTCGAGACCTCATCAACGAGTTGGACAACGATGTCATGGCTTCCTTTGGAGCTGGGCAGGCGAACTACGTCGCCGCCGCTACGTTCGATCTCCCCGTCCTCGACGGGAGGTCTCCACATGCTCGGCAGTTTCTGTTCAAGCCCGTACGCGCCGTCGCGCTGGCGGAGCAATCCTGCCGTGAACTCGGGCGACAACGGCCGGATGGCCGGAAGTGGAGCCAGTAGTGAAAGCTGTGATCCTCGCGGGCGGCCTCGGATCCCGAATCTCCGAGGAAACCCACCTTCGGCCCAAGCCCATGATCGAGATCGGCGGCAAGCCGATTCTGTGGCACATCCTCAAAATCTACTCGCACTATGGCATCAACGATTTCGTGATCTGCTGTGGCTATAAGGGTTATCTGATCAAGGAATACATCGCCAACTACTTCCTGCACGTGTCGGATGTCACCGTCGACATGACGAAAAACCGTATGCAAGTCCACCAGCATCATGCCGAACCTTGGAAGGTGACGCTCGTCGATACCGGCGAGAAGACCATGACGGGTGGTCGGCTCAAGCGAGTTGCTAATTACCTGACGGATGAGGACGCCTTCTGCTTGACCTATGGCGATGGTGTGGGAGACATCGACATATCCGCATCGATCGCCTTCCACCGTCGCCAGGGTACGCTCGCCACTCTAACCGCGACCTATCCGCCTAGCCGTTTCGGCGCCTTCAAAATTTGTAGTGATCACCGTGTTGCCAGCTTCAAGGAAAAACCTTGGGGTGATGGGGAAATGATCAATGGTGGCTTCTTCGTGCTCTCCCCGAAAGTATTTGACCTGCTGGTGGATGACTCCACTGTTTGGGAGCACGAGCCGCTCACGACCTTGGCCGAGCAGCAACAGCTTTCGGCTTACCAGCACCACGGCTTCTGGCAGCCCATGGATACTCTGCGTGACAAGACGTTCCTCGAAGCGCTCTGGATTGAGGGCAACGCTCCGTGGAAGGTGTGGGAAAAATGAGCAGCTTCCAGGCGAGCATGCGCATCTTTCTCATAGGGTACGCGGATTTCAAAGGCTCAAGGCTCGCGCTTTGGCTGCAACGTCTCGACGTCACGGTGACCGGGTACGCGCTGACGCCGCCATCCGCGACGCCCAGCCTTTTGAAATCGCTCGCCTGGCCGGCATGGGGCCGATTCTGGGCGACGTGACCAACTGCAATCATTTGGTCGGCACGCTTCGTAGCGCTGCGCCCGATATCGTTACCCACATCGCGGCACAACCATTGCTACCCTATTCCCATGCCAATCCATCCGAGACCTATCGCGCAAATGTCATGGGAACGGCGCATCTGTTGCAGGCCGGTCGGCAGATGGATTCGGTCCGCGCGGTACTCACCGTCACCTCCGACAAGTGCTACGAGAACCGTGAATGGATCCGGTGCGATCGAGAGAACGGTCGGATTTGCCGTCTGAGCGAAACGAAGGCGGGGCTCGGCACAATTGAGTCCGTGTTCAGCGCTGACGGTTCAAGTGGTCTGACTTGGACAGAATTCGCGGGCATGGAGTCCTGCGTAAGCGCCATCCGCCTTAGCAAGAATGTCGGGGCTCAGCGATCGGTTCTCGTCGACGATAAGCATGCCCGTGGCGACGCCGTGATGCAGATCGAGGCCGATCTCCAGGATCCGTCCGAGCTTCGTGCCGAGCTCTTTGACTTGTGGCGATCGGCCGCCGGGGTGTCTACGGCAATTCGCCGTGTTCATCGTCCGACCTGATGCGCCATAGCAATTTCTGCCATTAGGATGCGGCTATGGAAAAGGTATTGGTGACTGGCGCACGAGGCTTCATTGGATCCCAGCTTTGCAAGAGGCTCACGGGCTTGGGCGTCGAATTACACGCGGTCTCGCGCCAGCCACCGGCCGACGTACCGGCCTGGTGGAAATCGATTGGCGGAGATGTCAGCAATGCCCGACGCGCCACCGCTATCTGTTGGTGGAACGTCAATCTGGTCGATCTGCAGGCAACGCGAGAACTGATCCGGACTGTCCGGCCTGACACGACCTATCACCTCGCTGGTCTGGTGACGGGTTCGCGCAGTTTCGAAATGGTGCTGCCGATCCTGCAAAACAACTTCCTCACCGCATTCAATCTGCTCCTGGTCACCGCTGAAAGCGGCGCCGGCCGGATCGTGTTCGCGGGCTCCGTTGAAGAGCCGGATAACCCCGATCACATACCTTCCTCGCCCTATGCCGCGGCAAAAGGGGCTACGTCGGCGTATGCTCGGATGTTCGAGGCGCTGTATCAGACCGAGGTCGTCATCGCGAAGATCGCCATGGTTTACGGCCCGGCGCAGGCGGACCTCACGAAGCTGGTCCCCTACGTTATCACCACCTTTTTGCGCGGCGAGCGTGCCAAGCTGAGCAGCGGCGTCCGGCCGGTTGATTGGATCTACGTCGATGACGTGGTCGATGGCCTTATAGTGTGCGCCCACGCATCTGGCGCCGAGGGCCGTGTGATAGATCTTGGATGGGGCGAGGTGTGCACGATCCGGGAGATTGTACAGCAGCTAAGAGCATTGATTCCCGGTGCGCCCGAACCGCTGTTCGGGGCAGTTCCCGATCGACCGCTCGAGCGGGTACTGAAAGCCGATGTTGCCACTTCCCGCAAATTGATCGGCTGGAACCCGTCGACAACGCTGTACGCGGGCCTGCGCCGTACAGTGGAATGGTATCGATCCCGACCCGCGGCATGACCGCCGGGCCGTCACCCTTTGCTCGGTTACCACGAACGCGTGGTTCCTGTGGGCCTCGTGCCGATAATGATCACGGGCTGCGGCTTGCGTGTCGCCACGCGGCGCGCGTTTCCAAGCGCATCATCATAAGAGGAAACCTCGCAAAACGCCGGGTTCAGGTTCCGCAATCGCGACAGCTCGAACAGGACTTGCATAGGGGGCCGCCGGGCCCAGATAGGCTTCGACATCGGGTTTCGAGCATGCTCGATCAGGTATTGCGTAGAATCTGCACAGGCAAAGCATAGGCCGTCGGCCAAGTCGACAAAGAATGTCTTCGTCGCCATCCAGGCGGAAAAACTCCGAGACGGCGCTACGTCGGCGGCCCGGACACCTATCCACAACGCCACCGAGCCGATCACCGGCAAGATGAACTCGCGGCGTGATGGTGTATCATTCGACCCGCTTCGATCACTCGGAACGTGCGTGGACAAGCCCTGCGTCCAGTGCGACCCGCGCGGCGGACTCAAGCCGAGCAAAGGGTACGTCGGCCCGCATCGCCATGTCCAACAGGCTATGGTCGCCATCCGCGAGGTTGAGCAACCATAACAGGTCCATCTGCGTGGCGCCGCCCGCCTCGCGTTGCCCAGCGATCGTTCTATAGAGATCGCGTCTTCCAAGCTGAGGCTCGCATCGACCGTCGACGCGCTCATACGTGCAGTCCGCATCAAGTAAGTCCAAGACCGTCTCTATTACCGAGTAAGATTGATCGAGGGCCTCCGGCTTCACGAAATCCAGATTGTCTGCCGACGTATGGTATTCGGGGAAAGCACCATGTACACCGCGCATAAGGCAGCCTACCGGCAGATCGAATGCAGGCGAACAAAACTGCCGCTCATCATATCCGTAGGGGGCGAACGGCAGTATTTCATGGCGGAGGCTGGAATGCCTGAGGACATGTGCCACGGCCCGATCGATCGTCGCCCCCTTGCGGCTCTGCTTATAGTGAAATTGCCCGCCATCACCCAAACACGTCAGCACGAGGCCATACTTGATGTTAGCCAATACCGGCTCGTTGCGGGCGAGCCAGGTGATGGCGCCGATCGTCGCTGGAAGGAAAAGAAATCGATATCCTAGCCGTCGTTTTTGGCGCGCCTGCCGCATGGCCAGAGCGGTCATGACTGCGATTCCCGAAAGATTGTCATTTGCGAGGCTGGGGTGACAGACATGGGTGCTGAGCAAAACTTCGTTCGGCGTCTCGCCGGGAACGAAACACTCACCAAACGTCAGTGAACCAGCCGAGATATCGCTGTCAATCTCGACATGATAGACGTCATCATTCATGGTCTGCCAGAGATTATGAGGCAGGCAGAAGCCCCAATCGTCGGCGTAATAGCCAGTCCTGTATGGAATAAGATCTGGCTGATCAGGCAGCGTGTGGATGTGCCGCGCGAGTTCGGCACGCGTGAACACGCCCTGCACCGGCCTGCTATATCCAAGAACATGAAGATTGTTGCTGGCGAAGTCGACCAAGCATTTTCCGCCCACCGTGGAGATCGACCCGTGGCGAATATTCCATTCCATCGGAACGTGCCAGTCGAAAACAGAAGTTCCCGTTCGGACTTCATTGATTTCGAGATCAATATGGCGGGCGATGATGCTCAGGGTCTTGCGAACTCCTGAGCCGGTTTGACTGCGGTTGATTGGAAACAGCTCGCAGACCAGTTGATACAGGTCAATCGCAGGCTTCCTCTCAATTTCCCTTACGTCGAGCTTCATTGGCATCTCGTTTCTGCCGGGGTCACTACAGCTCGCGATCTGCGAGCGATGGTCGGGCCGCATCTTTGGGCGAAAACATTGTCACCGGTTCAGGCCGAGTCATAGAAAACATCGGATCGTCGAAGCGGAAGCCACCCGACAAACCTTCGACGTATTCGATATCATCAGACGTCCCACAAAGTGCCAAGCGGGAAGGGGGTACATGACCATCATGTTCGTCTGCCGCCCGATGAAACCGATCGCGCCGGTCAGCAAGACCTTCATGTCAGAACCTTCAGTTCGGGAACCGCAATGACAAAATTGCCGCCCCACCTCCTAGTCTGCTCATGCTGCTGCATCACCTCGGCAGCGATGTTCCAGGGTAGGATCACCACCCAATCTGGCTTTCGCTTCGCGAGTTCTGCTGGGTGAAGGATCGGAATGTGGCTGCCGGGCATGAACTTGTTCTGTTTCGAGGCTGCCGCGTCGCAGACAAAGCTAATCAGGTCGTGTTTCAAGCCGGCATAGTTCATCAATGTATTGCCTTTGGCAGCCGCGCCATACGCGGCGACCGATCTGCCGGCGAGCTTCTGCTCGATCAGGAAAGCTAGGAAGTTGTTCTTTACCTGGTCCGCCTTTTGCTGGAATGCAAGGTACAAACCGAGGTCTTGCAGCCCCAGCCTTGTCTCCTCCGCCAACATGGCCGTGACCGCTGCCGTTGTTTTGCGCGGATCATCCTTGTTGCAGCCATAGATGCGCAAGGAACCGCCATGCGTCGGGAGCTCCTCAAGGTCGAAGACCCGCAGACCGGCCTTTTCGAAGAGTTGGATAACCGCCGTCAGCGACAGGTACGAGAAGTGCTCATGATAAGCCGTGTCGAACTGGTTCTGTACAATCATGTTCTTGAGATGCTGGAACTCCAGGTTCACCGTACCTCCCTGCTTGAGTAGAATACGCAGGCCCAACGTGAAGTCATTGATGTCAGGCACATGGGCATAGACGTTGTTGCCGCAGATCAGGTCTGCTTGCTGCCCGCCTGCCGCCAGCCTCGTAGCGGTGGCTGCGCCAAAGAATTCACGAAGCACCGGCACGCCAATCTGCTCGGCAGCATCGGCCGTGCCGGCGGTCGGCTCGATGCCCAGGCATGGTACGCCCATCGTTACAAAATTTTTGAGGAGATATCCGTCATTGGAGGCGACCTCGACGACAAAACTGTCTCGGGTCAGATGCAGCATCTCGGCGATCTTTTCGCAATAGGTCCTGGCATGTTTCAGCCAGCTCTGCGACGTCGAGGAGAAGTATGCGTAGTCGCTGGAGAACAATTCGTCGGCGGCGGTGTGATCTTCAGTCTGTACGAGCCAGCACGCGTGACAGACAAAGATCTTGAGCGGAAAGGTTCTCTCCGGTTCGTGGAGCTGCGCTTCCGAAAGATAGGCGTTCGATGGCGGCGCGTGTCCCAGATCAAGGACCACGTGTTGCAATTGCGTCTGGCAATTCCGGCACTTCATAAGTCTAGTCCCTTGACGTCCGCATCAAGATGCGGATGCGTCGAGTCGCGTGTGGACAAATCCGTTGATGGAAAAGGCCATGAAAAGTCCGCCATCGGATCATCGAAATAAACAGCTCCTCGTGGGACGACGGATTGAATGTGGTACTGCAGCGATTTTCGGCACAAAGGACGACATAGAGCGTAACGACGAGGGCAATGGCCGCCGCGGTGTCGGCCTGACCGTGAAGCAGCACCAGCCGCCAACGCCGACCAGGACCCGCCCCAACACCCGGCGGATGCGCCCCGGCCGGTCGGCCAGTAGCCTCATGAGTGATTGAGACGTTAGCGCGGAGTAGCTGGGGCGAGCAGCTAGAGGTAAGGGTTGACCAATGCGAGCCTGCCGATTCCTGCCGATAGCACCGCGGCATGCAGCCAGCCCGCCGTCCAGGGGCCCCCGGACCACGAGGAAGCTGCAAATCCAGCTCAGCGCTATGGTGAACGTGACGTTCGCCATGCGAAGCACTGCGATATCGCTACCTGCCGGGATTGAAACCGAAACTGCTGTAGTATTGCAGCCAAGCGAGACTGCGGTGGTTACGGCGGACAGAGCGAGCAAGGTCCGATCCAGGAAGACTGACGTTCCGTTTGCAAAGTGGTCGTCTCGTGCCATAGGTCTCTTCTTGCCAGCTTCGTCGACGAGCCTCATTCCAACGGGCCTCGAGATCCTTCTAACTGGCCTGAGCTCCGCAATCTCCTCCCAAAATTGGTAGAGTCTATCATTGGCGTGCAGCGAGACCGAAGTTTGGACCACTCAGAACTAGAGTTTTGCGCCTCTAATCAGGTTGGCGGGCTGGTTTGCGCCGACGTGGTTTGCAGCAAAATCGGCGCCTGTCTTCTCTTCCATGGTGGGCATGCCAAATGCTGTGCTCCGGTCAACTACCAGAGCCGGTAATTGATCTAGATGACGGAAGCATGTTGCCTGTCGATGATAAACGTCGGCCGGTCGGATGAAACGGCCGGTCAAACGCAAGGTCCGCTTTTCAACAAGCCCGGAAACCTCACATCGCAGGAGCAACCACAATGGACGTTTTTGGACCACGGAGAGAGCACTCCGAAAAGCCCAAGCAGGGCTCCAGCCGGTTCAACGGCGGGTACTTTTTTCTTCCGTCGGTCACTCTTGAACTACCTTTTAAATCACGCCGATCTCGTGCTGGAGAATGCGCCCTTCACCGATCGCGCCGGGCCACTGGCTTGCGCGTATGTCGTCACGCCGGCTTCTGGGCTTGTATGGATACGCAACATGACACGGATCAGCTCGAAGAACTCTGGGTCTCCGGTCGAGGCCCTTGGGTTCACGCCAACAACGCCCAGCCTTTCGTTCGGAGCGCTACGTGACAATCAGCCTCATCGTCAAAGAAGATATCGAGCAAATCCATGCGGCCTTGCCGCGAGGATGCTTCGCGGGGGCAACGGTCCTGGTCACAGGCTGCGCGGGCTTCCTTGGATATTACTTCCTCCAGTACTTCACGCGAAAGGCGTCCGAACTCGGTCTGAAGCGGATCATCGCGCTCGACAGTTTGCTGCTGCATCGGCCGCGCTGGCTGACCGATCTGAGTGCGGAGTTTCCGGACGTGCTCAAAACGCATACGTTCAACATCGCCAGTGATGACCTTCGAATGGTCGACGGCGCTGACGCAGCGGACTACGTCATCCATATGGCCTCGATCGCTTCGCCGACGTTCTATCGTCAGTATCCGGTCGAGACCATTGACGCTAACATCTGGGGATTGCGGCGGCTGCTCGAATCCTATCGGAGTTCGGATCGGCTCAAAGGGCTGTTGTTCTTTTCGAGCAGCGAAATCTACGGCGATCCGGCTGAGACGGCGATCCCGACTGACGAGGAATACCGCGGCAATGTCGCGTGCCTGGGCCCGCGGGCCTGCTACGACGAATCGAAGCGTTTCGGCGAGACGATGTGCTACGTCTTCTCGAAGACGTATGGCATGCCTGTCACCGTCGCCCGCCCCTTCAATAACTATGGGCCTGGTATGCGCATCGACGACCGTCGGCTCCCGGCCGATTTCGCGCGATGCGTGATCAATCGAGAAGACATTGTCATTTTTTCCGACGGCATCCCGACCCGGACTTTTTGCTACGTCTCCGACGCGATCACAGGCTATATCCTCTGCCTCCTGCATGGGAAATACGATTACTTCAACATCGGGATCGACGGGCCGGAGATCTCCGTCCACAACCTTGCCGAGATCTATCAGCAGGCCTCGCTGGAGGTTTTCGGGCGCCGCGGCGCGGTCGTCTTCGAGAGGAGTTCCGACTCAGAGTATCTTGTCGATAATCCAAACCGACGCCGCCCCGTGATCAAGAAGGCGCGGCACATTCTCGGGTACGCTCCCAAGGTCCTCGTAAATGAGGGCGTGCGCCGCTACCTGTCCTTTCTACGCGACGAGTTGAGGGCGTGATGCGCGTCACAGTTGTCGGGTCCGGTTATGTGGGTCTCGTCTCGGGCGTGTGCCTCGCGGTGAAGGGACACGACGTGACGTGCGTCGATCTGCGGAAGGATGTCGTCGCTCAGCTTAACGACGGCGTGCCGCATATCCATGAGCGCGGTCTCCCTGAACTGCTCAAGTCAGTGCTTGCATCGGCCCGCTTTCGGGCGACCACCGATCTACACGCCCCGATCGAGACAGCGGAAATCGCCCTGATCGCTGTCGGCACGCCGTCGAAGAACGGCGCGATCGACCTCAGCGCCGTCCGGCAGTGCGCTCGCCAGATTGGCGCTTATCTCGCGACTACTCCTCATCACCTATCAGTCGTCGTGAAGAGCACCGTCATCCCAGGAACAACGGACACGATAGTGCGGGAAGAGCTTGAGCACTCGTCCGGGAAGAAGCTCGGGGCATTCGGCTTGGGTATGAACCCGGAGTTTCTTCGCGAAGGAGAGGCGATCGAGGATTTTATGGAGCCCGATCGCATCGTGATCGGTCAGGAGGATGAGAGGACGCTGGCGCGGCTCGAGGAACTCTACGCTCCGTGGAACTGCGACAAAGTGCGGGTGAACACCCGCACGGCCGAAATGATCAAGTACGCCAACAATGCAATTCTGGCCACCCAGATCTCCATCGCGAACGAGATGGCAAACCTCTGCACTGCGGTGGGAGGTGTCGACGTCCTCGACGTCATGCGCGGCGTCTATCTCGACAAACGGTGGTCGCCGATCACTCCCCTGGGCCGCCTTGCTCCACAGATCCTGACTTATCTCGTTCCGGGCTGCGGATTCGGCGGGTCCTGCTTTCCAAAGGACGTACAGGCGCTGCGCAGCCAAGGCGAGAGCCTTGGCCTCCCGATGAATATGCTGAATGCCGTTCTCGACGTGAACGCCGCGCAGCCGGGCCAGATCGTCTCTACCCTCGAGCGGAAGCTCGGAGCGTTGTCCGGCCGACGAACCCTCGTTCTCGGCCTCTCCTTCAAACCGAATACCGACGACGTGCGAGAATCCGCCTCGATCAAGATCGCTCGCGATCTTCTGCGGGCCGAAGCGGATGTCAGGTGTTACGATCCGCTCGCGACGGAGAACTTCAAGCTCGCCATCGGAATCGCCGCGAACCGTATTCAGTTCTCGTCTGACTGGCGGCGCGAAGTCGAATGGGCCGAGATCGTCATCATCGCGACTCGGACACAGGAATACGGCGAACTCACCTCGTTGCGAGTCGCCGGCAAAACGGTGTTCGACGCGCGTCGACTGATCAATCCAGCCGATGTGGCCCCCGCGGACTACCTAACCATTGGCCGCCGCCTGAACTGAGTCGGGCCATGATCTTCGAACTGACACCCATATCGAGAGCTTTCCTCAGCCTCGAACCTAGCGGCGTCGATCGCCGCTTTCTTCCACGCATCTTCTGCGCCGAAAGGTTCGGCGTGCGCCCGCGGCCTGGCGACGGGATTCCGCCTCTGCCGGAAGCGGCCATGCCGGTTCTGGAGAACGTCGAGTGATCCGGCACCGCGCCATCCAAACCGAGCCGGCAGAACCACCGGTAAGCCAGATTGAGGTGGACCTCATCGCACAGCCGCCGCTCCAATCGGATGCCGAAGCAGTAACCGATCAAGAGCATCCGGATCATCAGTTCGGGATCGATCGAAGGTCGACCGATGCCGCTGTAGAAGGGCGCCAAGTCCCGCCTGACCTGTTCAAGGTCGACAAACCGGTCGATCGACCGCAGCAGGTGGTCGGCGGGGATATGTCTCGAGCGAGAACTCAGAGAACAACACAGCCTGTTCGACTTGCCGATGTCCCATCATGATCTTCAGTCCTGCAATTGGACAGACTGAATCATTGATACCCCTGCGTTGCAACAGCAGTCTTTTTCAACAGAACCGGCCCAACTCGACGCGATGGGTGTAGCGGCCGAGATAGGCCAGGACCTGGGCGGGTCCGCCGAAGGGCCGCTTGGCGTACACAACCCAGTTGATGCGTCGCATGGCGTCGAGGTGGGCCGCAAGGCATCCGGCTCGGCCAGAGCTCCGAGATCGCCGAAGAAAGGCACCGGAGTTGAAGGCTGCGGACAGACGTTTGAGAAAAGTGTGCGAAATAGTCTGGACAATGGTTTGACGGCCAGGAAGAAGTTCGGTCGGCTGGCGATCCAGCGCGCGCCATCGGGCGAGAGGCCGCCGCCCGGCACGACGCAGTGGACGTGGATCTCCAATCGCAGCCGGTCAAGCGGACTCGAGGTCTGGCTGATGGTTTTGGTGGCAACCTGGGCGTAGCGCGCCGTGCTCTGCAGGCTGGCATGGCCAAGCAGAACCTGGATGACACGAATGTCGGCGCCGTTCTCCAGAAGATGGGTCGCAAAACTGTGCCGTAGTGTGTGCAAACGCGCTTGTTCAGACCGGCTGCAATGTGAGCCGAGCGGCACGCCGCGTGCAGCACGGTCGCATCAAGCGGCCACTCACTGTCGCGGCCGGGAAATAGCCAGCGTGTCGGTCGGGTTAGCCGCCAATAGGCCCTTAGAATCTTCAGAAGCTGCGGCGAGAGCATCAAGTAATGGTCCCGGCCGCCTTTGCCTTGTTCGACCCGGATCACCATCCGCTGGCTGTCGATATCCGCGAGGAAAACCACCTCCGACACGCGTAGTCCGGTGGCATAGACTGTCGTCAACGCTATGCGGCTCTTTAGGCTCGGGACCGCCTCCAGAAAGCTCACCACCTCGTCGGCACTTTCAGTACGACCGGCAGTTTGCGAGGCTCCCGCGCATAGGCGATGCGCTCTGGGATCGTGCTGTGGCCTAACGTCACGCCGTAGAAAAACCGCAACGCACAGACGATCTGGTTAAGTGCCGGCCATGATATCCCCGTCGCCACCAGATGAACCTGGAACGCATGAACATCCCCCAAGCCCAGATGATCGGGGGATCGACCAAAATACCGGCTGAACTTCGATACCGCGTTGAGATACGATCCCTGCGTCGCCGGCGACAAATTGCGGACCGTCATGTCCTCGATCATGCGTCGGCGGAGAGGGCTCACCTGGGCCATCGGAAACCTCCTGTCTGAAGGGTTGGGCTCTGAAAACCCTCGATCCTCTCAGACAGGAGGCGACGACCGTTGCTACCTCTCCTCAAATGCCGCGCCAGCGGCTTCGTTCAATCCCCAACCTCAATTCGCAAGAAAATCGACCCCGGAGCCCCAATTTCCGGCAAATCCAATCGCAGGAATTCCTGCCATTTCTATTGCCATTCAATCGCTTCGGGATATTTCACGGACGACGACCTGAAGACTGTCTACGCGTCGGCAAACGTCCGCAAGTGGGAAACGGAAGCTCGCTCCAGCGCCTTGGCGCTAGGAGCCTGTCTGAGTAGTGACTGGTCAAGAGGGTGCGAGTCTGATTCCTTGCGTGGCCATGAGCAAGGAATTTCGCCCCTGGAAGATCGACGAGGTCCAGCTTCTGCCGCCGAGCGTGCAGGACTATGTGCCGCAGGACCACGTTTCGCGGTTGATCGTGTCGCTGGTCAAGGAAAGCCTTGATCTATCGGCGATCCTAGGCAGCTACCGGAGCGGGCTGGGTCAGCCGCCGTTTGATCCGCGGATGATGACGGCGCTGCTTCTGCACGGCTACGCGAGCGGCATCTACTCGTCGCGGCGGATCGCCAGGGCGGCGGTGGAGCGGGCGGATTTCATGATGATCGTGGCCGGCGATGCGGCGGACTTCCGCACGATCTCGGAGTTCCGGCGGCGGCACCTGAAGGCGCTGGCCGACCTGTTCGTGCAGGTGTTGAAGCTGGCCGAGAAGGCCGGGTTGGTGAAGCTCGGGCACGTGGCGCTCGACGGCACCAAGATAAAGGCGAACGCGTCCAAGCACAAGGCGATGAGCTACGATCGGATGAAGAAGCGGGAAGCGGAGCTTGCAGCGGAGGTCGACCGCTGGCTCAAGGCGGCGGAGGCCGCCGATGCGCAGGAGGATAAGCTCTACGGCGACCAGCGCGGCGACGAGATGCCCGATTGGGTGGCCGACAAGCAGAAGCGGCTTGAGAAGATCCGCGAGGCCAAGGCCGCGCTGGAGGCCGAAGCCAAGGCCGCAGCCGAGGCGGAACGCAAGGCGCGGGCCGAGGCCGAGGAGCGCCGCATCGCCGAAGGCGGTAAAAAGAACGGCAAGACGTCCGCGCCGCCGAACACGGAGCCCGACGGCAAGGCGCAACGCAATTTCACCGACCCGGAAAGCCGCATCCTGAAGACCAAGGACGGTTACATCCAGGGCTACAACGCCCAGGCCGCGGTCGATGGTGCCCATCAGATCATCGTGGCGCAGACGCTGACCAGTTCCTCCAGCGATCAGGCGCAACTGGCGCCGTTGCTCGACGGGATCAGGGCCAATCTGGGGACCAATCCCGACGAAGTATCGGCCGACGCCGGCTACTGCTCCGACGCCAATCTTCGCACGATCAAACGGCGGCGCATTGAGGGCTACATCGCCACCGGACGGCAGAAGCACGGCACCAAGTCCGCCACCGCGGAAAAGCCTTCAAGAGCCGGCTCGCTGATCGCCAAGATGAGCACCAAGCTCAAGCGCGCCGGCTACCGAAGTCGCTACCGCTTGCGCAAGCAGATCGTCGAACCCGTGTTCGGACAGATCAAACAGGCAAGAGGGTTCAGGCAATTCCTGCTGCGCGGCATCGACAAAGTGAAGCCCGAATGGGCCCTGATTTGCACCGCTCACAACCTCGTCAAGCTGGCGAGGGCCGCATGAGCCGCTATCATTCGGATAAAACCGGCTTCCCGATGCTAACTGGACAGGCTCCTAGCGGGATTTCTCCATGCCACTGGAAATCGAAAGGTGCTGGCGGGCGCGATACTTTGCGCAAGCAATTCGCCTGAACTCAAAAATGTTTTTTCTTACGCGAATTCGCGGTTTATGCCACACGTTCTTTGTCCCAAATTCTACGCACACCGCCTCGTATCGATCCTGGGTCGACAAGTGGCCGGCTTTAAACACTGTCCTGAGAGGCCAGCGGCAGTGCTGTGTTGGAACACGCCCACGGACGAGTTCGGCGCTACTCACATGCTCAATGACTCTGGCCGTCGACAGTCACTTGACGGAGCGTTTTTTCGATGAAACTCCGACCTGGAGATAGATTGAACGATGACGAGCGAGAAAATTAGTGGCGTGGAGTGGGACGGAAACGTATTGGTCGGCTGGGTTTCGATCAACGGGTCTCCGATCAGGATTGCGGTCGACCAGGACACCGTTCACCGACATGGCCCAGCTTCGACGACGCGCTCACCTGGAAAATCAAACTTCACGGAGCCGAAATTCTTGAAAGGATGATCCCATTTTTTGGGTACGACCAATGGATGATGCTCACTGCAACACGCGTCAAGCTTGAACCAGGGCTTTACGAGTTGAATGCGCAGTCCTGGAGATATCAGGCCGTTAATCCGCTCCCAAACTTGCCCCCTCATTGGAGTAGGCCCCTGGACCCGGACAGGGTTGAATTTAAGGTTTGACCGCTATGCCGGGCTTTTGAAGGACGGAAGCCCATTGCCAAGCATCGAATTCACAGCCTGGAGTTCAAACGTCAGGTCGCGCAAGAGTTTCTCGCCGGCGAGACCTTGCACGGTCTGGCGAACCGCTACGATCTGTCGCGTAATCTGATCCGCATTTGGGTCCAGAAGTTCGAGGCCGGCGCCCTCGATGAGGCCGCCGTCGCGGCCGACCTGGTCGGGCAGTACGAGGCGCGGATAGCTGCCGCTATGAACAGCAGACCGCGGCCGAAAAGTGCGCCTACATCCGTGATTGTCGGCCCGTCGGGCCTTCCATCGCGGAAGGATGCCAGCTGATGGGGATTGCCGGCTCGACGTATTACGAGGCCTTGCGGGCGACGACCGATGACACCGCGATCGTCGCAGCGATGGCGGCGATTTGCGAGGAGTTCGAATGCTTCGGGTGGCGGCGCGTGCGCGCGGCCTTGCGGCAGCGGTGGATGATCGTCAATCGCAAGAAAATCAAGCACCTCATGCGCGAGCATGGTCTCCAGCCGAGGTCTGTCGCCACCATGTCGCAACGACCGATAGCGATCACGACCAGCCGATGTATCCCAATCGTGCGAAGGACATGACCGTTAATGGGCCCGACCAACTGCGGGTCGTCGACATTACCTACGTCGCGAACGCAGTCGGCTTCGTCTATGTAGCCGTCATTCTCGACGCGTGGTTGCGCCGTGTGGTTGGTTATGCGATCAGCCGTTCTAGGGGTCAATATTGCAGGCCGAATGACAACCACGGCCCAGATCGGTTCGTTCACCCGCAGCAACGATCGCACCTACACCGGCATCATCAAGACGCTTGCGATCAACGCCAAGGCGCGCCTCGTCCCCAGCGATCCCGCCTCCACCAGCGACAAGGCGCCAGACCTGCGCGTGATCGTCTCCGGCGTCGAGATCGGTGCCGCCTGGCGCCGGACCTCGAAGGACAACCGCACCTACTACTCGGTTAGGCTCGACGATCCGTCCCTCACCGCGCCCATCTACGCCAACCTCTTCGAAGGCGACGATGGCACGTATCCGTGCGGAGGTGCGCCAGGCACTGGCGGATACCCGGCCCGATCTCGATGATTCCGAGGTCGAAGCACATTTCGCGCAACGCCGTACCGCTGCGCTTCGAAAAAGTGGCGGAGCATGAACGGTGGAACTCGTCTGGTCGCGATTCGCGCTGTCCGATCTCGATGGCATTTTCAGCTACATCGAAGCCGAGAATCCCCGTGCAGCGGTTCATGTTGATGAACAGATTGCCGATGCCGCGCGGCGCCTGCTCGACTTTCCTGACAGTGGCCGGCCCGGGGCGCGTCGCTGGCACGCGCGAGTTGGTCATCCCGCGCACACTTATGTCGCGGCCTACCTGGTCGACGGTGATACTGTTCGCATCTATTGCGTGCTTCACGGCGCGCAGATGTGGCCCGACGAACTTACCAATGACGATTGGGGCCGGCTCCATGCAGTAATCCTGCGACCGGAGCTGGATCTCTTTTTCTTGAATTGGATGTCCAGGTCGCAGTCAGACTACGATAACCTTCATTAATCTAAATCGGGGGAAGGTCTGCCTCTACTTTAGGGTTCGACCGATCTGCGAGAGGCCCCGCAACGCCGAACGAGTGAGAGTCGGCGCTATACGCCGCGGGCAAATCGCGCCAGCTTCGGACGGATTGGTTCCCTCATTCTTGGCAAGTTGGGGATTTCTCATGCGTCTGACTGGTTCGTTCCAGTGGAGTTATGCGCATCTGCAATGGATTCGATTATCTCAAAGAGTATCAATTCGTCATTGTCCCACTTAACAGGTGCGTACTTCCAGTCGTGCTGCGTTCAGTGCGCGCAAGCAGTCTGCTTTGCGTGCAACGCTCCGATTTGAGGATGGCAAGATGGGTGATCTTGATGCGATACTCGCTCATCCGACTGAGGAAGCACATTGAATAAGTGCATTTTCTAGTCGACTCATTTATTGAGTCGTCCGTGAAGAACATCCTCTCCGCCATCGGCCACAACTTCCGCCGCATCCTCGCTTGGCTGAGGGCTCTTTGGTGCCTTTCCTGACCGCCCTCATCGCAGCCGCCCAGCGACCGGTCACCTCTTGAATCGGCTTCTTAACGGATGACATCGTAGCCCGGATGGAGCGAAGCGTAGTCCGGGAACGGTTAATCTATCTGCGAGAGAGACGCCCGGATTACGCTTGCGCTTCATCCGGGCTACGGGTCTGACGCGCGGGGCGCTACGCCTCGCGCACCACGGTCTTCAGATAGTTGTACGCATTGATGATCTCGATCAGGCGGTCTTCGCTGGAGCGGTCGCCGCCATTGGCGTCGGGATGGTGCTGCTTCACCAGCGCCTTGTACTTGGCCTTGACGTCCCCGAGCGTGGCTTCGGCGGTGAGCCCCATCACCTGCAGCGCCTTGCGCTCGGCGTTCATCACCGTGCGGGTCTCGCGCTTGCCCTGCGCGCCGGGGCCAGGCCGCCAGCCGGCGCGGCCGTTGAGTTCGGCAAACACGTTGAAGGGATCGGCGGCTCCGCCGAGGTCTTCCTCGACGTTGCCCTTGCCGCGCTTGGCGCTGGTGTTGGCGCCCATCTTCCAGGTCGGGCGATGGCCGGTCAGCGCATCCTTCTGGTAGCGCGCAACCGCTTCCGGATTCATGCCCTGGAAGAAATTGTAGGACTGGTTGTACTCACGGACATGGTCGAGACAGAAGTGCCAGTACTCGCGCGCGTTCTCGTCCCCCTTCCGCACGCTGTGCGAGCCCTTGTTCTGGCAGCCCGCCCATTCGCAGGTGACGGCCTCCTGACCCGCCTGCGCCTTGCGCTTCGCACTCACCTTGGTAGGCTTGATGCGAATGGAGTCGAAGAATTTTGATGAATCGATCGGCATGGCTGACTTTGACTACGCAATACTAAACGCTTCGAGTCCTGACATTGCGAATACCTCTCCTTCGACTACGCCATTGACGGAAAGCGGATGCCAAATTATGCCCGCCACCGCCATGAGCACCAAAGATGTTATCATAAACAAGTTGCGTGAAGCTTTCACACCCGAAAGCCTCGCGGTGAAGCCTTCATGCTAGAGGTTAGCCCAAGATGTTTTTCGATTGCGGCAGTGAGCTCGATAACCTCACCCGGGCGGTCGGAAACATGATCGGCTATTCCAATGAGATCGATCATCTGCTTCAACGCGTCGGCTTGATTGACACACCTCTCCAGAAGCTGCGAACGTCAGACTGTTCGGGCTGAAACGCCTCAACTAGAACTGGCACGGCGCTCGCAGGATCGCTGTTGCCACATACGAAAACATCAGCGGCCGCGTAGGACCTCTCAGGCCAAGTATGTAAGGTAATGTGCGATTCAGCCAACAAGGCTATTGCGGAGACGCCGTGACCCGGACAAAACTTATGAACGTGAAGGTGGAGTAATGTCGCACTCGCCGCGCGGACGGCTTTTCGGATTGCGTCTTCCGCAATGGCCGGATCGTCGAGGTTCTTCGCTCCCCATAGCTCGATGAGCATATGCGTCGCACCGGTGGACAGAGCCGGTGGGGCTTCCCTCTCATTATCAATAGTCATTAAGAAATCTCCATTGAATTATCGGCCCAATAGCTGAGCTATTAGGGATTTAGGCGACGAGGTGATCAGGCGCTCGGTTTGCCGGCACTTGGATGCCCGCAATGCCGTCCTTGAAACTGACAACTGCGACGACCTTCGGCGACTGATTTGTGCCGTTGAGCCGCCGCCAAAGTCCTTGATGCGGCGATCACCAGCTTGAACACGATCGGCCTGGCGTTGGTTGGCGACAAGGAGCCCTTCGCCCGCACGGTCCTGTATCGCCCCGTGGCGAATACGCTCTCGATGAGATTGGTGGTGGTATGCAAGTGATCCCAATGTTCGGCAAGAAAATCGTAGAAGGCCAGCAGTGCGTCGCGGTCGTTGACCAGGCATTCGATCGCCCGGCCGTACTTGGCCCAATACTTCTCGGCGAAGACGTCAATCGCCGCTTCGGCGGACGCTCGGTTCGCGCCCAATAGACCTTGCGCAAATCCTTCTTCATGGTGGCCTGCACAGAGAGTGGATCTTCTCCAGGACGTTCACAGTCTTGTGCACCCAGCATCGCTGGTGGCGTGTGCCGGGAAAGTCGAGCGCCTTGTAGACGTCGAGCGCGCCGTCGCCGACATCGGCCAAACTCGTTGTTATTGATGCCGTCGCCTTGATTGCTTTGCCAAGCCACGCCTCCCTTGAGGTAGGCCAGCGTGTGGCCCTCCGCGCCAAAAGCGTAACCGAGGCGACCGGCCCCGGGGACAAAGACGTTTGGACTTGCCTTGCAGTTTGCGCTCATTACTGTGCCGGAGGCTGCGAGGCAGGTATCTGTGCCGTTGGAGACAGCACCGCTGGCATCGAGTTTGAGGCCAAACACCCAGCTATTCTTCTGCCAGTTGTAGCCGATCTGGCCGCCTGCCAGGAACACAGGAGTATCGACGCCGCCGCCATAGACTGACGGACCGTAGGGATTATTGAAGGATTTTTGGCCGTAACCAACGCCTACGTGCCCGCCAATATATCCTCCGGACCAGCTCCACAGGGCCGATGGCAGTTGTACTGCTGGCTCAAGGTCCGCCGAATTGGCTGCACCGCTTGCCGCCAGCGCAGTCGTTGTCGCTCCCCAAAAACGAACTCCAGATCGCATCAAACACTCCGTGGCGCTTTCCCGATCCACAACCGAGCGCCTTCAAGCTGGCATCGGTGATAGCACCGCGACTGAAGCAAGCAGCGTGCCGCTTGGAAATTGGGGGGGTCTCCAGTTACTTCGTACCGGGTGCATGCGTCAGGTTGTGGACAATGGTCTTGAAGCTGACAATCTCGCTGTAGCGTCCGACAGTATGCTGCGCAGCAGGAAGCCGCCTTTTTCGCTGCAGCAGTAGAAGGAGACTTTTGTTCGCCTGGACAGAATTTCGATCTCACCTATCGAGGCTCATGCGAAACGGTGAACGCCAATGGATATTACCGACGAGCGGAGCCGGCCTGGACGCTAGACCCGTCTACCCGCACAGGGATCGCACCTGCTATGCCGCGCGTTGTCGAAGTCCGCTCGTGGGAAAATCGCCACGAGCGATCAATCACGCAACGCGACACGCGCAGGAAAGGCTCATCATCAGCGTCTTCCAGTTTAGCACGAATATCCGCGTGATAATAACAGTCCGGCTCCGGCTTCGCCGTAGTGCTAAGTGGCTTTGCTGCAACATCATTCGCATCGGTTCTGCTCTAGGAAAGGGAGTTGCCGAGCATGCGTCTCGTGGAGGCTAAGCGAAGGCGCCATCCGCAATTCAATTCCGGTTCGGAAACCGTATCGGTACGCCCTTTCGGGTAGACTGGACGTCGCCTGCCGTTCACAGCAAACGCTTCTGAGCGCGTTTTCGTGTGCACCAAGGCGGACGACTGCGAACATCAGCAGATCAAGGACCTCCCGGTGGATGGTTCTGCACGCCCACGACTCGTTACGCCGCCCATAGCTCTCGTTATAGCCAAGAGCGTCAACACGTTTGAGCGCTTAACGACTGCCCTTCGGCGGCTATACAAACAACGCCGGCCTCGTGGAAAACGGTAACACGCCTCCGTGTTGGTTCTTGCACATTCGAGTCGCAGACGACCTGCAGCCCGGCGAGCGCCAAATCCGCTTTCATGAGGAGCGCACAAAACCATTGTCCCGGCGCCTACAAATGCAAGAAATCACAAGCCGGAGCGAGTCTCTGGACGCGTTTGGTTACGGGCGCCATGCAGACTACCCGCGTGTCTACTACCAGATCCGGTAGATGCCAACGCCAGCTTGAGGCCCTAGCGTCCGGCCGTGTTCCCCTGCCGATCATCGAGGAAACAGTAGTGAACGCAAAGGACGAGAAGCTAAGAAACGGACAAAACGGCACACCATGACTGGCAGCACCAGGGTGGTTACGCAATGGACACCCTCAACCGAGGATCCTCGGTATTCTACTTTAAGTGCCGCAGAAGGCGACGAATGGCGGGACGCGTTGCCTGCGGAAAATCGATCAGGCAAAAATCCGCTTGTAGAACGTCAACCGACGGACGCGATCTCGGCGATCGATCGCGTTGCGAGATCGGATCCGGAGAGGGTTGCGCTGAGGTACGGCGCAGACGAACTCACCTACAAAGCGCTGCGATTAAGATCGGATGCCCTCGCAAGGACGTTACGAGAGCGGGGCGCTGACCGCTTAGTCGTTGGCTATTGGGGTGAGCGGGACCTCGACTGGGCGACGGCGGTAGTTGCAATTTTGAGGGCTGGAGCAACGTACCTGCCGCTCGATCCATCGTTACCGGCTTCGCGCACATCATTCATGATCGAGCAGAGTCGCTGCGCGCTGATTATTGGCCCAGACCAGCCGGATTCGCTCAGCCTATTTCAGGCGAGCAGCAAAGGCACCACGCAATTCATGGCGATAGAGGCGGCGCTGCGCGAGGGCCAGACTTCGCCTGTTGTGCCACCATCGCGCGAGGATGGACTCGCCTACATTCTGTTTACGTCGGGTTCGACGGGCAAGCCTAAAGGCGCAATGATCGAGCGCGCAGCCCTAAACAATCATTTGGTGGCAAAGATTGATGCCCTAACCCTCACTCGGACGGATTGCATCGCGCAGACGGCATCGCACTGCTTTGACATCTCGCTGTGGCAGCTTCTGGCAGGGCTTTGCGTCGGAGGCTGTATCGCGATCATTGATGATGCGACACTGAAATCGCCAGTGTCCCTTCTCAAAGCAATTCAAGGATACGGCGTGACGGTTGTTCAATTCGTTCCGTCCATGCTTGCAATATTTGTTGAATATCTGCAGTCGCTTGCGGCGGCTGACCGAGCTCTGGACAGTTTGCGGATTATTTCAACGGTCGGAGAACCTCTAACACCCGGACTGGCGCGCGCGTGGCTTGCCTTATATCCCCGGGTGCCCATTCTCAATCATTACGGGCCGACCGAGTGCGCGGACGGCGTTACGCATCATCTGGTTTCCGTAGCGCCTGCGCTGGCTGACCCTTATGTGCCGATCGGCAAACCGATTTCTAACCTTGAGGTTTATGTCGCCGACGGACCGCGGCTGTGCAACACGGGAGAGGTCGGCGAAATCTGTGTTAGCGGCGTTGGTGTCGCTGCTGGTTACGTCAATGACGATGTCCGCACCAAGGATGCCTTTGGGCCAAACCCGTTCTCAAACGACCCGTCGTTCCAGCGCCTATACAGGACAGGTGATCTCGGGCGCATTCGTTCCGATGGCCTTTTGGAATGTCTCGGTCGACGGGACCGTCAGGTCAAAATCCGCGGGCACAGAATTGAGCTGGGAGAAATCGAGGCCCGCCTCTCCGCTCATCATTTGGTACGTGGCGCCGTCGCGGTCGCCTCCGTCTGCGCAGGCGTAAAGCTTATGGCGAGAGATATAACCAGGGCCGAGGAGGAAACTGGATCGAGACGACTCATCGCGTATGTGTCAACTCCGGCTGAAGTAACGGAAGGCGAGCTTCAGAATTTTCTTGCCGAAGCGCTTCCCACCTACATGCTCCCAGAAAGGATCATCCACCTCGCCAGTATTCCACTGACCAGAAACGGAAAGGTCGATTTTGGGGCATTGCCGGACCCGACCAGTGTTCGCCCTCCATTGTCGACTCCATTCGAGGAGCCGCAAACAGAGCTCGAAGCCCAGCTGTGTCAAATTTGGGCCGGCGTTCTGCGTATTGAGGACATTGGCGTGAAGGACCAGTTCATAAGCCTCGGCGGAGACTCGCTCCGGGCAATGCTCATATTGGGCCAGTTGCAGACCCAGCTCGGAGTGAGAACGGATTTCAGGCTAGTCCTCAATGGAACGATCCGATCTCTTGCGGCTTCGATCTCGGCCGGCGTCGGCTCCAAACCGCGCACAGCCCCGACGTACGGAAAGCTTATGCGATCGCCTCTGACGCGAGTTCAGGAGCACCTATGGTTTCTCTCGCAGCTCGATCCGTCTGCCAGGAACTACATCATTCAAGGCGGCCTGCGGATAAGGGGCATGATCGATCTGGCGGCGTTCAATCGCGCCTGGACCGATGTCGTTCATTCCCATCAGGCACTTTCGGCACGCTTTATCGACGAGGACGGTCCGGTCCAGCTTTTTGATGCTCCTCAATACGCAAGTCTTGAATTGGCTGATGCATCTCATCTCACGGCGCAGGAAGCTGAGGAGCTGGTCGCAGAGTTACGGCGAACAGAGCTGAACGGCAGCTTTGATCTCAGCCAAGGCCATCTTTTTCGCGCGCGCATGATCCGTTTTGGCCCTGACAACCATCTCATACTGATCACCGCTCACGAAATTATCATCGATGCCTGGTCGATCTCTGTTCTACTCAGGGACCTTCGACAAAGGTACGTAGATGCCGCGGCGTTTTTGCCAGAGAACCGCGCGTCGCTCTCGACATACGCGGTCTGGGAAACACAATACGCTACTTCAGAGGCGCTGGCCAACCAGCGTAGCTATTGGCGTCGTCAGATTGGCGATGATCCGCCGGTGCTTTCGCTTGGAACGGGACGAGCGCGGCCGCAGACAAATTCCTACCGCGGCGCCTCGCATGCGGTGCTGCTTGGCAGCGAGCTCTCCAATCAGGTACGGGAGTTTGCGCGCCAACATAGGTGCACCACGTCGACAACACTCCTCGCGTGCTTCAAGCTGCTGCTGCGGATGTATAGCGGCCAAGACGATATTATCGTTGGCATACCGCACGTCGTACGGGATCAACCTGGCAGCGCCGAAATTGTTGGCTTTTTCCTGAATATGCTGCCAATCCGCACCGCGATCGATGTCGACCAGTCCTTTGCGGTTCATGCCATGCGCATCCAGGGCCTGGTCGGCGATGCCATCGCAAATTCGGCATATCCGTTCGGCTGGATGGTAAGGGATACCCGGCTATATCGCGAAGCTGAACGATCACCGCTCTTCCAAGTCATGTTCAACATGTACTCCGAGGCCGCGGAGCCATTTGGCCAACATGAGTTGGATCTGACATTCCGCGAATATGAGACCGGCTATGTAAAATTCGATCTGACATTGTACGCACAAGATCACGGCGATGAAATTGCCCTCCAGCTAGCGTATGCGGAAGACATATTTTCCAGTG
Organism: Bradyrhizobium sp. sBnM-33; assembly: GCF_032917945.1. Classification (NCBI taxonomy): domain Bacteria; kingdom Pseudomonadati; phylum Pseudomonadota; class Alphaproteobacteria; order Hyphomicrobiales; family Nitrobacteraceae; genus Bradyrhizobium; species Bradyrhizobium sp. sBnM-33. The sequence goes on along the minus strand of NZ_CP136624.1, from coordinate 2,035,100 downwards.
ATCTGATTGTCCGCATGGCCGACAATCTGCGCTGTCTGATTGCAGCCTGCGTTGAGAGGCCGCTTGCGCACATTAAAGATCTGAGCTGCCTCAGCGCGTCAGACGTCACTGTGCTGGACTCGCTGGATGGCTCGGCGCAGCCATATGAGACTGAATGTCCGCTTATCGAAGCGTTCGAGCAAATCAGCGTCTCTAATAGCAGCCAGGTGGCATATTTTGGTGATTTCGGTGAGATCACATTCGACCACCTGCGTGAGCGCGTAACAGCTATCAGGTTGTTACTGCGGGCTTCTGACGTGGGGGCTGGCGATATGGTCGCCATGCTGGTCGACCGGTCGCCTGACGTGGCCGCTGTTATTCTTGCAGCACGAGCCTTGCAGTCCATTGTTGTCCCCATATCGCCGGATTATCCGCGTGATCGGATCGAACATATCCTGCGAGATAGTCAGGCAAAGCTTTTGGTTCACGCAAATACCTCTGATCCTGGTTTTGACGTGCCGTCGATTCGTCTATCGACCCTTGAAGGGTGCGGCGCGCCCGTGCACGATTTTGAGCGCAGCGACAAACCATCAGATCAGGGAATTGCGAGCCTCATATACACGTCGTCCTCAACTGGGAAGGCGAAGGGGGTTCTTATACCGGAATCGGCAATTCTCAATCGACTGAACTGGATGTGGCGAGGCTTTCCCTTCGACAGTACCGACGTGATGGTTGTCCAGAAGTCCGCATCACTTGTTGCGTCGGCATGGGAGTACTTTGGGGGACTTCTGAGAGGTGTGCCCGCGCTGATCTTGACCCAAGAGCAGTTGCTGGATCCAGATCTGTTGTTGTGCACGTTGGCGAGACGTCGCGTGACACACTTATTTGCCTCGCCGCCGCTCCTATCCGGCCTCATTGCTTCCCAAGAACGGCACCCGCGACCGACCGCCTTGCGGTTGGTCACGAGCAGCGCGGAACCGATGCCTTCCTCGCTCCCGGGTCGCTGGCACGCGCATTTCCCGGACGTGCCGTTGTGGAACTTCTATGGTGCTACGGAATGTGCATCCAATGCAGCAATCTACGAAACATCGGGTGCCTACGACGGCTCGTCGCTCATCCCTGTTGGGCGCCCAATCGATAACGTCAAACTCTACGTGCTCGATGCACAGTTGAAGAGAGTCCCTGTCGGAGTCGCCGGCGAACTCTGCATCGCGGGACGCTGCGTGAGCGCTGGGTACTGGCGGGATCAAGATCGGACCAACCGCTGTTTCGTGCCGAATCCGTATGATGACGGACAATACAGCGTTCTTTATCGAAGTGGCGATATCGCCCGTATCTCAACCAGCGGCCTTCTCGAGATTTGCGGCCGATCGGACAACCAGATCAAAGTACGGGGCTTTCGCATCGAGCTGGAGGAGGTCGAAACGGCCCTTGAGTCTCATCCGGCAATCGCAAAGGCCGCGGTCGTCGCAGAAGGCATGAATGACCATCGTCGCTTGACGGCTAGCGTGGTTCCGGCTCGCGACAGTCTAAGCTCTGGAGATATTGTCACCCACCTGCGCCACACATTGCCGTCCTACATGATTCCCGCCGCCTTCCGTTTGGTTGACACTATCCCCCTTACGGCGAGCGGAAAGATCGATCGTGCTCGCCTGTCGTCCGTTCCTTACCGCGAGGTCGGGCCTGTTCCATCTGCTGAGCCACGCACGAGGAAGGAGCGTATTCTTGCTGGGATCTGGCAGGATCTATTAGGCGCCAAGTGGGTCGGAATCGATCAGAGCTTTTTTGATATCGGCGGAGACTCTCTTCTGAGCGTGCGCTGCGTCACGCTGGCGCGCAAAGCCGGACTGAATCTCACTGTCGACCAACTCTATCGAACACCGACCGTCAGGGAATTGGCGGCAGACGGAGCGGCGGTTACACTCCATACCTTCCCTTCCGCGGATGCCTCATTGCCAGTTATCCCGGCAATCTCATCTTGGAACCGTCTTGTCGGGTTCGATGAGCATTTCAACATCGGCGATCTGTTCTTCTTGCCCGGCGGCGTCCTGAATATCCGAATCCTGGAGCGCGCCCTTGCCCATGTCATGGATAGGCACGAAGGCCTCAGACTCCGTATTGCCCGAACTGACGATGGTCTACGTCTGACGATCGGACCTTCGGTGGCCGAACGCCTCGTGGAGGAGATCAACCTTGTCGGAATGACCGGCCTACAGCAGCGTAAGGCAATCGAGAGCGTCTCAGCAAGACGTCAACATACCTTTCGGTTTGACGGCCAGACGCCTCTTGTTAACGTCACGGTGTTCCGCACATCGCAAAGTGGCGATTACTACCTGCTGGTCCTGATGCATCATTTTGTGGCGGACGGGATAGGCTATCGACTGTTCCTGGAAGCATTGGATGGGGCGTACAACGCCCTTGCCTCAGGCCACGCCGTGAGTGGTCCCGAGAACATACAAATGCTCTCTCCATGGTTGAAGCGCCTTGAGCACTACGCCAACAGCGAAGCGCCAGCCGAACTCAAATACTGGGAGAGGATTGACTACCATCAGTTCAATTTGCACGTCAGCGACACTTCATCGGGCGGCGCGAGCTTTTCGAAAGTGACCGCGAGAGAGCTTCACCATGCACGCGTTGAAGGTCGCATCGATGAAGCGAATTGCCGATCCCTTTGGGAAGATCAGGCCAAGTACCATCTCGAGATTGACAAAGAAGCGACAGCTGATCTCCTCAATATTGCAGCCAGATTGGCACATTGTCAGGACTTTGATGTGTTTCTTGCCGCCATATCTGGCGCCTTTGGACGCGTTTTCGGCAACTATTCGCTCTGGATTGATAGCCTTACCTCAATCCGAGGTCGGCTGTTTGACGATCTCGACCCATCTCAGATCATCGGCCATATCAGCGAGCTCGTTCCGCTTCCCTTGAGTCTCACCGGAACGGAGCCCCGTCCCGATCGTGCTCGTTCAATATACCGCCAGCGCAATGCCCTGCCGCGCAGGGGAATAGGCTTTCGGGCCATGAAATTCCTAAACCGAGATCCAGCCGTGCGGAGCCGGATCGATCGCCTGCCCTTACCCAGAATTGGATTGAATTATCGAGCGGGTTTGCAGCGCCATTTTCCACGCCGTCTCTTAGCCAAGGAACCTTCTCCACTCTGGATCGGCGCAGACATGGATGAAGCGGCCGTGATTCACCTCTTCTGGTTCGATGTCGGATATCAAGCTGGCCATCTCCAGATCGAAACGACGTATAATCCAACCCAGGTCGGTTATGAGGTGACCCGCAATCTTTGCACGGTATTGCAACAGGAGCTGTTGCAGACGATCAGCGAATTCGGAAGAGCTCGCGACACTTTGATCCATGAATGAGCCGGATGCGGAATTCGCCGTCGAGGGCGATCGCGATGTCTTGCCGAAGAAAAAGCAGCACATCGATCTATCGGACCCTAATCTCTCGAGCCTTATCCTGCGGCTCGCCATTCCGTCTGTTGTTGGCTTATCGATCAACGCGTTACAGCAGGTCGTCAATGCGATCTTTGTTGGCGCACTTGGCGCGCAGGCGATCGCAGCTGTCAGCATGACCTTGCCGATCGTGGTCCTGCTCGCGGCAGCCGGACAGGGGATCGGTGTTGGAACAGCGTCGTTGATATCTCGTCACCTTGGCGCTGGTGAGCACCTGGAGGCGAGTCGAGGCGCGAGTACTGCACTTGCGCTCGCCGCTCCGATCGGTATCACCTTTACCGTCGCTCTGCTTCTAAATCTGCGAGGGATCTTCGTAACGCTCGGAGTCACTCCAACCATCATGCCCGTGGCGCTCGACTACGCGGAGACGCTTTTGTTCGGGTACACCCTGATGCTTCTAAACATCGTCAACGGCTTCATCGTCAGAGCCGAAGGCAACACACGATTCAGTATGTGGACGATGATTACCGCCTTCATACTCAACGCTGTGCTTGATCCCGTCTTCATATTCTTACTGGACCTCGGTGTGCGAGGCGCAGCCCTCGCAACGCTGGTATCTCAGATCGCCGCTATTAGCCTGTATATCGCGTATTTTACGAAGCTTCGCGGGATAGTCCTCGTCAGGATATCTCACATCTCATTGCGAGCAGATCGCATCAGACAGCTCGCGTCCATAGGGGCGCCGGCGACTATGACCAGTATTTTATCTGCTATTGCCGTTATGCTCTTGTACTGGACTGCTGCGCCGTTCGGCGACGATTCCATCGCGGCCGTGGGAATAGCTGTGCGAATCTTGACGATCGGCGCACTGCCTATCACCGGCTTCTGTATAGGCTCTCAAGCTGTCCTGGGTTTCGGTTGGGGCGCGCGCGACTTTGCTCGTGTATTGAAGGCTGCGAAGTTCATACTCTCCATGACTATCGCTCTTGCCGTTGCGTATTCTGCGGCTGTTATGATTTTTGCCCGGCCTTTGGTCAGGCTGTTCAGCGATAGCGATAAGGTCACGGAAATTGCCGTCTCGACCTGCATCGTCTTCCATCTCTTTTTTGGACTTTTTGGTATTGAGAGTTTCGTGACGACGATGCTTCAGTCGTTCGGGAGAGCACGCCTCAGTGCGGTTGTGTCCTTGGCGAGGCAGGGCTTTCTCTTCATACCGGCCGTACTGTTATTCCCGGTCGTATGGGGTTTCAGCGGCCTGTTGGCCAGTCAAGCAATCGCTGAACTGGGCGCCGGAATGATCGCGCTGTTCGTCATGTTCCACCAGTTCGCTGAGCTCAGACGAGGGCTCCGGCACCGTAACTTCAAGAGCGATCGAGCACGCGGGTTGACCTGACAACGGACATCATCGGGGCCCAATGCATTGTCACGGGATGCTCGGTCTCGAAGATGGTTTGGTGAAGACCTCGTCAAAATGCTTCTTGTCGACCTCGTGGACACGGGCCATTCCGGCGTAGTCGAAGACGTTGCTGTGAACCGCCCAGAGCTCGTCTGCAAGCCGTTGCAGCGGCGGCGGCAGGTGGAGATAAGCGGCCGCGGTGTTTGACCGGACCGTATCGCCGCCAAATGGTGGGATTACAACGGCTCGCAGCACCAAAATCTTATGATAGGCATCGGCAAAGGTTCCATCGACGTGCTCCATCGGCCTGGCCACCTCCGCGGGCGGAATCAAGCTCGAGGATCGAGCCGTTCCCTTGGTGACACCGAGGTCGGATGCGGCACCAGCTTTCCCAAACGGAAGCGAATCGCTCCTGCTAGGCGTCATCGAGATGACATTGGCCGCGGAAGAAGATGACCTTGTGCTCGAGTAGAACCCTTTTGATCGCAGCAATCGTCGGGTCCGGCAAATCGCCCGAGAGATTGATATTCCTGATTTCAGCGCCGATGGTGAGTCGCGCGAACCCGCTTCTTGCTCATGAGAGCTCAAGGTGCTCCACATAGTTGGTCGAAATGTTTTAGGACCGCATTCGAGACGGATCAGCATGCATGGCTAAACAATTCACTCAGCGAAGCTCGAAGCCGACCCTCCTTGCGGCAGATGAAGGCTTGACCAGCCATGCCGTGTTGGGCGCGACGATCGGCAATATGCTCGAATTCTACGATTTCGGGACCTATAGCTTTTTCGCCATCCAGATCGGTCACGCGTTCTTCCCGGCGCAGGATCAGTTCGCCAGCCTTATGCTGTCGCTCATGACCTTCGGAGCGGGTTTCGTCACCAGACCCATCGGGGCCATTGTGATCGGCTCATACTCGGATCGAGTTGGACGCCGGCCCGCAATGACCGCCAGTTTTGTCATGATGAGTGCCGCTATACTCGTGTTGGCTGTGACGCCTTCGTACGACACGATAGGGATCGCCGCTCCGTTATTGGTTATTCTCGCGCGTTTGGTGCAGGGCTTCGCCCTGGGAGGCGAAGTCGGTCCGACGACCGCCTATCTGATGGAAGTGGCCCCGGCCGGACGCCGGGGCCTTGCCGTCTCGTTTCAGCCTGCTAGCCAACAAATAGCTGCAACGGCCGGAGCGCTGGTCGGAGAAATACTCTCCCTCACCATGACAAGCGAGTCGCTGGATGCGTACGGATGGCGGATCGCGTTCCTGCTCGGCGCCTGTACGTTACCGGTCGGATTTTGGTTGCGCAGGGCCCTGCCCGAAACGCTGCACCGACCTGAAGCGCCGGCCCTCTCCGTCGAGCCCGCAAGGAAATCGCGTGCCAGCCGCCGCATGATGAGCTTGGGATTGATCATTTTGGCCAGCTGCACGATTATCCCCTATGTCACGGAATATATGACGACTTATGCACTGAACACCCTGCAAGTTGCCGCGCCTCTCGCCTTTGCGACCACGGTCGTCAGCAATGCAGTGGGCATTGCTGCCGCACTCCTGGGCGGTTGGCTGGCAGATCGGGCCGGACGCCGGCCCATCATGATATGGCCGCAGATCGCCGCGCTGCTGATAACCTATCCGGTGTTCTTGTGGATCGTAGAGAGCCGCAGTCCTATGGCGCTTCTCGGAGGTCTCGGCGCGCTCACCCTCGTCGGAACGATTCCGTATAGCGCCTTCTATGTTGGTATGGTCGAAGGCATGCCCAAGAGCATCCGCGGCGGCGCCTTCGCGACGATCTACGCGGTTGCGATAACGACCTTCGGAGGCACAGCTCAACTCGTTGTCGCTTGGCTGACCCACGTTACTGGGAACGCGCTGGCGCCGGCTTGGTACATGCTTGTCGCTACCGCGGCCGGGCTCTGCGCCATGCTGATGATGCCCGAGACGGCACCGTCGAAAATTCGAGCCGCGAACGCGCGGAGCCCGTAACAGCTTTGGACAATGCGATAACGGGTTACGGCTCCAGCCAGGTTCCCAATCTCATGATGCGTTGCATCGGCTTCCGCTCTTTGCGGAGCCGGCCTGCCAGACGAGGGCGACGGGACGATGCCGGAGGATGGGCGCCGCGCCTTTAGCGACGTAAGCTTGCGTCCAGCCGGAATCGATTGCTTTCACCTGTTCGTCCGAAGTTGGTGCGCGTCGAGTTCGATCCAGAGGCGGCGAGAGAATTTATCTCCGCCGAACGTTCATTCATGCTCAATGGGACTAATTGTCCGATCAGGCCGTTTTGCTGCAAGCACTTCATTACAGCACAGCCGTATCAGACTAAGTCGGTCAACTGGTACTGGCGTGGCTGGATGCCGAAGCGTTTCGGAAACTACTTCATATCGCCGTCCATTGCGATGAGGATGGCATTGTTAAGCTAATGGCGTATCGCACACCACGTCATCCGCGCCATTTTCGTGTAAGAGATCGCGGTAGAAAATTGCTTCGTGACCATGCTTGATGGGTATGCTTCCTACGGAAAGCCAGAACTCCAGCATCCAAAAAGTCTCTCGGATCTGGACGCCGACGCTCAAGCTGCAACGTCTTTGTGAGCGATCGCCGCGCGGATGGCGTTTTCCGTCACAGTCGGGTATTTCTTGCGGATATCCGCACCTGAAACTCCACTTTCTGCGAATGACTTGATGCTGCGAACAGAAATGCGCCTGCCGGCATCCCCGGCTGACCCAAATCAATGACTGCTCTGCGCACAGCGACTATCCTATTGCCAATTTCTCGCACAACGAAAGCTGCGGTAGGCAGGGCTAGTCCATGAGAACTGCGCTGAAATTGCTCATTCTTGCGACGCCTTAATGCTCGCGGGCCAGCCCTTCTTCGCGCAAAGCCTACGAACTGCCCAGCTTGAAATCGTCGATGTCTCGCCAGCCCGGCTCTCCCGAATTCGCTCGATGCTGAAAGAGGATGTCGACGCGGAGCGCATGCAAGGCGCCGTACCGCCTTGCCGCTTGGCCTCACGGTTACCGAGTGAAGCCGAACTGATTGGCTCGCCGCCAGCGGAAAGCCTTTTCTCGAGCCCAACACCGCGCCGGCAGTGCAGAGCCTACAGAATCGTCGGTGATTAGCACTACTTTGGCATGTTCGTCAGTTTGGTGAGCTTATCAGCGTTGAAATGGACGGCGTTGGAGGCTTCCGCCTGCTTGATGTAATTGGCCACCGCCGCGCTGTCGGGCTTGGCGGCAAGCCCATGGCCGATCTGGAACTGCCCATGGTCGGGCCGAGAATGAGGGCAAAGGTGGAACGATCTCGAAGTAGACCAGCGCCTTGACGCCGACCCAGCCGACCTTTTTCGCATGACGGATGCGAGCGATGCCGGAAACAACCTTACAGAAGATGATCGGCGCGATCACCATCTTGATCGGCTTGATCAAGCCGTCGCCGAGCGCCTTGACCCAGTTATTGGTCGGAAGAGACGGCGACAGCAGCGAACGAGGACACCGATCAGGATCGCGATCAGCGCTTGGACATAAAGGAGGTTTCACCAGGGTCGAGAGGCCCGCGCGGCCGCCGCAGTTCCGATCTTGTCATGATTTTCCTGCCCTAATACGAACTCGAATATCTGGCCGCCGCGCGTTGAGAGGCGGCCGACATCACACGAGCGGCCAGCTTGTCCGCTCCAAGACGACGATGTCGGAAGTCCGACAATCGGCAACGTCATCCAAAAGCAGGCAGTTACGCGCGTTTTCTCTCGCCAAGCAAGGCGCTCACCAGAATCCTTCGAGCGGCACGGCGATTGCTGGGATCAGGCGCAAACCCGCCGCAGCCAAAGCGCTCGCAGCGGCCCCGTCTCAGGAGTGCCCGATGAGCCGCGCTCGATTGATCCCGATTAAAGCACTGATGGCGCTTATACTCAGTGAAGAACCGGCGGACATCAATGTCGCGGTTGCCGCCAAGTTCACCGAGCCGGCCGGGGACATCGCACCCCTCAAGCAGAAATCTTGGTGCGGTTGGAGAATGACGCCAATAACCGAGCGACGCGCGCCTTCCGTAAGGGGCCCGTTAGCCTACGCAATCATTGCGCGAGCATGACCATGTGCTCTGTGCTCGAACGCTTAAGTTGACGCACATGGATGGCTTTTCGCCAGAAATCTGGCAGTCGCTCGGGCTCACGATCGAGCTCGCGAGCGTGACGACCGTGATCCTGCTGATCGTTGGCACGCCGCTCGCGTGGTGGCTAGCACGCTCGAAGAGCCTTTGGACTGAGGCGGTGGCCACGATGATCGCGCTGCCGCTGGTGCTGCCGCCAACAGTACTCAGTTTTTATCTGCTCGCCCTGCTCGGCCCGAACGGCCCGGTCGGCCTTCTCGCCTCTCTGTGGGGCGGGCGCACGCTGGCCTTCACCTTTGCGGGGCTCGTGGTCGGATCGGTCTTGTCCGCGCTGCCTTTGGTGGTGCAGCCCATCCGCAACACCTTCGCTGCCATGGGTGACCGCCCGCTGGAGATCGCGGCCACTCTGCGCGCCTCACCGTTATATGCCTTCTTCACGGTCGCCCTGCCTCTGGCGCGACCGGGTCTTTTGACAGCCGCCGTGCTTGGCTTTGCGCATACGATCGGCACGTTCGGCGTCGTGCTGATGATCGGCGGCAACATTCCTGGGCGCACCAAGGTGCTGTCGGCGTTTCTCTTCGACTTTGTCCAAGAGTCGCGCTGGCGCGAAGCAAGCTGGCTTGCCGGCGCCATGCTGATGTTCGCCGTTGCGGTAGTCCTCGCCTTAACCTTGATCGACAAATACAGCAGAAGGAGGAGCACGTGAGGACAGCCACACCGGGCCGGATTGAAATTGCCTTGAGTGGCAGTATCGCTGGCTTTCCACTCGATACGCGATTCAGCGTACCGGCCAAAGGCGTGGCGGCGATTTTCGGCCCGCCAGGCTGCGGCAAGACTGCGGTGGCGCGCTGCATCGCCGGCCTTGAGCGTCTGCCGGCCGGCTTCTGCGCCATCGATGGCGAGGTATGGCAGGACAAGACTACCTTCCGCCCACCGCATCTGCGTCCCATCGGCTATGTGTCTCAGGAGGCGAGTCTCTTTCCCCATTTGTCGGTCAGGCGCAACTTGCTTTACGGTGCGCCCAAACCCAAACCGACGCCGATCGCGTTTGATGAGGTGCTCGAACTTCTCGACCTGGCGCCGCTGCTCGACCGCTCTCCCTCGCATCTCTCCGGCGGCGAGCGGCAGCGCGTCGCCATGGGTCGCGCGCTGTTGTCTCAGCCCAGACTGCTTGTGATGGACGAGCCGCTTGGCGCGCTCGACAGCTGCGCCAAACGTGAGATTCTGCCGTTCGTCGAGCGCCTGCCCGAGAAGCTCGCGCTGCCGATGATCTACATCGGCCATGACATGGCGGAGATCGAACGCTTTGCCGATCATCTCGTTATGATGGAGCGCGGCATGGTAACCGCGGCTGGGCCGCTGCATGTCTTGCAGACCGATCCTGCGCTGCCGCTTGCGGCGAGCCGCGAAGCCGCCATCAGCCTTGATGCCGTGGTGAGCGGCTATGATGGGCGCTATGGGCTTCTTATTCTCCGCCTCAAAGGTGCGCACCTGTTGGTGCCGGCGCCGCCGCTTGCACCCGGCGTGCACCAACGGCTGCGCATCGCTGCCTACGACGTCAGCGTCGCGCGCGAAGCACCGCGCGCAGGCTCCATCCTCAATGTCTTTCCGGCGCGCATCAGAGCCTGTTTGCCGCTCGGCGCGGCTGAGATCACGCTGGTACTTGCGCTCGGCACCGGGGGCTTGGGCACGGAGATTTTGGCGCGCATAACGCGTTTCTCCTTTGATTCGCTAGGGCTCAAGGATGGAGTGGACGTATTCGCCCAGCTCAAGCATGTTTCGCTGCTCTCGGCCTCTGAACCGCCACTGCAAACCATACCAGCTTCCACGCCAACAGCAGATCCTGGGGACAGGCAAGCGACGCCGCGGCGTGAAACGAGAAGCTCGGCACGAGAGGCGAGCGGCATCTTCTTAAGCCTCCACTCTTGTCGTGCCACGCATGTCACTTGACGGCGATATCGGAAGCTGGCAGAGCGACCCAGCATTCCACGGGCACGCTGGCAGCTATGCGCGTTTCAGTGTCGTCAACCAAGGCGCGCACCATGTTCCCGAACGGCACGCCGATTGCTGGGATGAGAAGCAAAGAGCCGCCGCGGCCAGAGCCATCGCAGCGGCCCATCCCTGGAATGCCCAATGACGCTTACCCGACTGATCCTGATCAACTCAATTCTGACGCTGCTTATGTTCGGAAATGCGGAAGCGGCGGAGATCGATGTGGCGGTCGCCGCTAACTTCACCATACCGTCCAAGGAGATGCAGCGTCGTTTAAGCAGAAGACTGGGCGAGGCCCTGTTGAACTTTGGCGCGAGCGGACAGTTTTACAGCCAGATCACGCAAGGGGCGCCATTTGAGGTGTTTCTCTCGGCCGACAACGCCCGCCCGAGCAAACTGCTCGAGAAACGTCTCGCGGTTCCGGAAAGCCGCTTCACCTATGCGATCGGCAACCTCGTGCTCTGGAGTTCGACTCAAAAGTTCGTGAACGACGCGGAGACTTTCGCAAAACGGTCGATCTACAATCCAGCCGCGGCGCTTTATGGCGCAGCCGCGGAGCACGCTATTAAAGCGCTCGGCGCCTATGAGTCGACGCAGCCGAAGCTGGTCGCGGGATTCTCGCCTCTCTCTGGGGCGGGCGCGCCCTCGCCTTCACCTTCGGGCTTGTGGTCGGATGGGTTTTATACGCGCTGTCTTTCGTGGTGCAGCCGCTTCCCAACGCCTCCGTGGCCAAGCTGGCTTGCCATGGGCATGGTGATGTTCGGCCTTGCGGTAATTCTCGCCGCAACGTTGTTCTAGAAGTGCAGCGCAAGGAGAGCACGTGAGGACAGCTACACCAGAGCGAATCGAAATCGCCTTCAGCGGTAGGCTCGCTAGCTTTGCGATCGATGCGCAGTTCAGTGAACGGGCCAAAGGTGTGGCGGCGATCTCCAGCACAGCGCGCATGACGCGCCGCTGCCTATGCGCTAAGGCTCAACTATGGAATGGACGTGTTCGCCCTGGTCAGGGGTCGTCTCATTGGTTCACGACCTCTGAACGCTAGGGCATCGCGCCATCTACGCCAGCAGTAGATGCTGGACGGGCAAGCGCCGCGGTTTGAAACGAGCCAAGAGGATCAAGCCCATGATCGCCAACCACGCCAAGATCTATCCCAAGCGCGTCGCGGCAATCCTCTATAGGCCCGAACAAGACGCGGATACGCTGCTCGCCGACTTCACCCAGGATCTCGCGCGGCAAGGCGTGCGCGTCGGCGGCATCGTCCAGCGAAACTTCAAGGGCGCAAACGGCATGAAAACCATGCTCGCGCGCGACGTTGCGACGGGGCGCGAGATTCCGAGCTGTCAGCCACTCGGCAGCGGCGCCATTTCCTGCAAGCTCGATGCTAATGGGCTTGCCGATGCCGCAGTTGTCGCGTCTCGCGCGATCAAGCGGCACGTCGATCTCCTCGTGATCAACAAATTCTCCAAGCAGGAGGCGTCCGGCCGGGGCCTGCGCGACGAATTTTGCTGATCCGATCATTGCTGGCGTGCCGCTCCTCACCGCCGTCCCCGAAAAATGCCATGCCGCCTGGCGGACTTTCACCGGAAATGTCGGCACGACGCTACTGTGCGGGCGCCAGGTCGTGAAGGAATGGTGGCGCGACATCGCCAGCGCCTGCCGCGCATCCGCGCGCGTTCCATCCCGTCAGCGGCTATTTACCGATCATCAGATCCGACAGCTTGATCACGGGCGGGAGGGCATCCACAATTTTGCCCCCGAGAATGTCCGCCGCGTCATTGGCTCGATCAAAACACCGTCAGTGCCGGTTCCCGCGCCACCTCACATCAGCTGTCCTCGTGCGCGTCGTGGGAGCGACCAGTGGCTTGGCGGAACATTGCCGCGCGCGCTGGGTTTCATCTTAATCAAGCGTATTCTTTTGGCATCATAACACACCCGAACAGTTGACTTGGGCTAATCGTTCAAAGGCGCGCAACCGGTCGCGCACGGCAACATGCTCAGTTATTGAATATTGAAGCAGGACGGCAGGACCATTCAATCGAAACCATGCTGTTAAGATCCCTCCACGACGAGCATCCGTTTGTTGCATTTCCGCCAGTTGAATCGCGAGATCACCTGGCATATCGCTTGCTTCGCCTGAGGCTGGGAATCATCGGTTTCCACGCGAAGCAATCTTGTGAGGACAATATGCTTGGAATTGGAAGTAAGTTACCGTCGTTCGAAATCACAGGCGTGAAGCCCGGTTTTCACCTGCACGAGGAGAACGGGCAGAGCGCGTTCGAGACGCTGACGGAGAACAGCTTCCCTGGGAAATGGAAAGTCATCTTCTTCTACCCCAAGGATTTCACCTTCGTCTGCCCAACCGAGATCGCGGAGTTTGCCCGCCTGTCGAAGGATTTTGCCGACCGCGATGCGGTCGTGCTAGGCGGATCGACCGACAACGAGTTCTGCAAGCTCGCTTGGCGGCGCTCGCACAAGGACCTGCACCATCTGCCGATCTGGCAGTTTGCCGACACGAAGGGCGGGCTGGTCGATGGCCTTGACGTGCGTTCGCCCGACGGCGTCGCCTATCGCTACACGTTCGTCGTCGACCCCGACAATACGATCCAGCACGTCTACGCGACCAATCTCAATGTCGGCCGCAGCCCGAAGGACACGCTGCGCGTGCTGGATGCCCTGCAGACCGACGAGCTCTGCGCCTGTAACCGCGAAATAGGCGGCGAAACCCTGAAAGTTGCTTGAGGCATGATGTCGATTGAACAGCTAAAGGACCAAATTCCCGATTTCGCCAAGGACGTGAGACTCAACTTGGCGTCGATGATGTCGGATGAGACGCTATTACCGCAGAGCAAATACGGGCTGTTGCTCGCCACCGCGATTGCGGCCCGCAATCCCGTGGTGATCGGCGCAATAGAATCTGCGGCGGCCGTCGTGATGACGCCGGCCGCGGTCGCGGCGGCGAAATCCGCGGCCTCCATGATGGCGATGAACAACGTCTACTACCGCTTCGTTCACCTCGCCTCCAATCCGGAATACAAGACGATGCCGGCGCGGCTGCGCATGAACGTGATCGGCAATCCCGGCGTGGACAGGGACGATTTCGAGCTGTGGTCGCTGGCGGTAAGTGCCATCAACGGCTGCGGCGCCTGCATGGACGCCCATGAGAAGGTGCTGCGGGAAGCCGGCGTCAGCTCGGCGGCCATCCAAACCGCGGTCCGCTTTGCCGCGATCGTGCAGTCAGTTGCGGTTGCGATCGAGGCGGCCGGCATGGGCGTGACCCAGGGGTGGAGTGATCCACCCCCTCCGCGCTCTTGTTGAGGGTGTTCTGGAATCCAAATGCGGTTGATAATCCAACAACTTCAAGGCGCATTTGGAAAAAGGCGCCCCCTCAGCAATTTCAATAGCTTGGCAGCCGTTCCAAATGAAAACAGCGCGTCCGGTTGGAGTGCACGTTCGCCGCGCCTACCGTGAGGCGAGGCCTTCCATAGTGATCAGATCGAAGTTAACGAGCTCTGCAGCTTGGGTACTTTCGTCGGTATGCAGCTAAGAAGTCTTCGTCGGCACAGATGCACCGTCCCGACGTATCTTTCGCCTTGGGATCGTGAAGATGCGACGCGAGTGGACGAAGCAGGTTAATCCGTGTGCTTGTGGTCTGCAGGTTCAGAAGCCCGGAAGCGTGCTTCACGAGATCCGCCGCCAACATTATGCCAGCGAGAGCCGACTGAAATGACATCGGCACAACGGCTCTCACAGGCTGCGCTCCGTCCGTCAGGCGCATGACAATCCCCCCGCAGATTGCCCGCTGGTGAAACGATCGGACGGACTGGCCGACAAACTCTTTAAGGGCTTCGGACGGGATGTCGAAGGCCTTGGCGACACGCTCGACGAAACCTACATCCACCGGCCTGTTCGTCTGAAGGAGATCCCGGATCTCTTGTTGGGCCTCCGGCATCTTCAGCTCCTCAGCCATCTTCTCGTCGTCGTCCTTTATCTTCCCGTGAGGCAAGTAGAGGCAGGCCAGACATGCCCGCCCGTCATCAAAGCCGTGGCGCGACACTCCGAGATCAAGCTCCTGTGTCCAGGCGTTTACGATCCATTTCGGCAACGCCCCCTGCACGGCAATGCGGTCCGGAGCGTTGTCCAATGCGACAGCGACTCTTTCGAACATCCAATCGTTCCGGTCGCTCACATAGACGTCCCATTTGGCACAATGCGCCGACACTTGCAGCGCCGTGTCCGCGAGCGCGGCACGCGCCAGATCCACTTTTGGTGAACCAACATCACATTGGCCGGCCAGCACGTAGCGCTGCAGATTCGAAAGATCGACCTCCTCATGGTCTACCAGACGGAGCGATCCCTTAAGGCTCGCCGTGCGAGCCAAAGCCCAAATGGCGCCATTGCCGATCGCGCCGAGCCCGACGAGGTGAGTCTCGCCGATATCCGTTCCCTCAAAGCCCCGACCGGAGTCAGGGGCGCCCTGGGCGTAGGTCAGCATTGACAGGTCGATAAGTTCGTCAGCGTCGCCCTGATCCAGCTGGTCGGCAAATATCGTCCGAAAGACGTTGGCTGCGGCGAAGCATGACGCAGCTCCCGCGCCAAACGGATTCATCGACTCGCCGGAGCCAACCAGACCGCGGCTCGAAAGCTTGGCTCTCCATCCGTCCGAGCCGATGAAGAAGGTCGGACACTTAGTGCGCGACGGACTGCTTCCAACGACCACGGAAACCGTGACGGCCTTCCTGGTCTTGGCGAGCTCGATCTCCGGATTTATGGACTTCGCCAGGAACTCCAGGATTGGACCATGATCCTTCGCCTTTGCATCGAGCGGCCGCAGCGCGATCGTCGGATAAAGACGCGACAACAGCCTGATGATCATATCCAGACTGGCCCTGCCTTCCGGCGACTGCACGGCTGCGCCGTCGAAAGACACTCCGATCACTTGCGCGGCAAGCCTTTCCTCGAACGCCGAGAACTTGAAATTGGTCAGCACCCGCGACGCCGCCGACGCCGCACGGTCCATGAAGTTGGCCATGGCCATCGTTCAGTCCTTGATTAAAATCATCCGCGTAACCTGGCCAACCGACAGGGGGCGCCACACTCCAGCCCCGTCAAGCCGGTACGATGCGACGTTCCTGAGATCGAAGGGCACTCGCGCGAAGTCCGGCACGACCAAAGACAAGCAGCCCACCGTCGTGGCGATCGCGTACTCGTCGTCCGTGCTGGAATGATAGGCTCGGCCGGGATGACTGTGTATCTGGGCAATTAGCGCAAGCTTCTCCCGGTACAGCCATACATTTATGCGATGCAGCTCTTCAGGTCCTGTTACGACGCACACCCCGTCGGCAGTACGTATGTGGCGTTGGGCGGGAATGAGAGTCCTATGTACCTGAAAATGGTGCCCCGTCTGACGGCCTACCCAAAGGCCGAGACCTTCATGCCCTTCACGTCCCACTTTCCGCAAATGGCCATGGAGTTCGTCCACGCAGCCCCGCGGTACCGAGAGGACCGTAACGTCCGCGATCTGATTCATTCCGGTACGGCCAGTAATAAGGGCAGCACGTTCAGCGCCGGAATCTGGACCTGGACCTGCACCTGGTAATGCTCGATCGGCTTTACCCCGTGCTGCCAGATCTTTTCGAGGATAAAAGCTAAGGATCCTTCGCCAGAGCTTCGATGCATCAGCCATGAATCACCGCTGTGAGCGGGATTGTCGTGGTATTCGCGAATGCCGGGAAGACAAATAAATGGCCGATCATCAGGGCTATTGTACTGAATCATGTTTGTCACTTGCACCCCGCCCTGCTGGGCCAGCGCCTGAATGGTTTCGGGAGTTGCGCCGGGGATTGCCGCACGGCGAAACATTTGCACCTGGAGCAATTTGGCGGCTATCGGTTCGCGCGTGAAAGGATCCACGAACCTGACGGAGGGCGGCCGCAGATCATAATCCGTAAAATTCAGCACGATGGCAGCGACGATCGGAGGCGGTCTCAGCTTAGTCGCCGCGAAAACCACGAAGATTTCCGGAAACTCTGCGTCAAGCAGGATCCAGCCCCTCTTGCGATAGGCCGATTCCATGCTCCAATAGTTGGCAAGCTCTCGCTCGAACTTTACGCGCGAGACCTCGGGATCGACAGTTTGGAGGTCAGCCACCGGCCACGCCAGCCTTGAGACTCAGGAACAGCGTCACTTCCTTGCCAAATCCAAACTCGCCTAGCTTCTTGTCCGGATCCAACAGCTCGCCCCCTTCGTTCTTGATCTCCCAATTCTCGGGCGGTTGAGCCAGGTTCTTTGTCTCCTCCAGCGCTTTTTGGCGGGCCACATGCAGCGGCTGCTGCTCTACGGCCTTAATGACGACAGGCTGACCGTTCACGACCATCGTAATTTCGACGAAATCCGTGCCCTGATCACTTCCTGGCTTCTTCTCATTCTTCATTTTTGGTCCTTTTGTGTGTGGGCGGCGCTTGGAATCGATGCTGCCGATCGTATGCAGGGGACGACGTGTAAAAAAAGGGAGCATGCCACAAGACGCAATCGAAAAGCCTTCATTTGACGCGTGCGTACGCAGTTTTCAGGCGTTAGCGCTCTTTCGTCCACATCACCGACCCGTTGCGGCTTGAGTCGCCCAGACCGGCGGCCCGCCAGTGAGCAACATCCGGAACACGTCGTCGCCACACTGGCGCGTGTGGCTCAAGCTGGACAACCGATGCCTCGTGCCCTTCAACGGCTTTGCCGAATGCGCCCCGAAGCGAACCCCGAAACGAAGAGGGATGTCGTCTGGTTCGCGCTAAACGAGGATCGGCCGCTCTGTGCCTGCGCCGGCATCGGGACCGAGTTCAAGGGCGACCGCGGCACCAAATCCAAGCCGGTCCCGGGCCTCACCTCGTCTACGCTTTCTGACGACGGCCTTGAACGCGGTTGTCGAGCCTATTCACCCAAAGGCCATGCACGTGATCCTGGCGACCGCTGAGGAGCGTGACGTCTGGATGCCGGCGCCATGGGATGAAGCAAAGCGCTGTAGCGTCCTTTGCCGGATGATGTGCGCAAGATCGTTATGCGCGGAGCCTACAAAGATCATCAAGATTGCTGCATGAAGCTGACTGCAGACCGCACTGACCAGAAGGGGTCCACCGGGCGTGGACAACAGGATGTTCGTGGAAGGTGTGCTGTGGATCGTGCGGACGGGCTCGCCCTGGCGTGATCTTTCGCAAGCGTTTGGGGACCGGAGCACTGTGTTCCGGCGCTTCAGTCGATGGAGCCTCAAGGGTGTTTGGTGGCGAATCTTTGAGGCGATGTTCGATGACGCTACCAACCTCAATGAACTTCCGGACCCTGTGCACAGTCTATGCCACCCGTTTTCGCTTTCAGCCCCACCTCAAAGGCTGGGTTTAATCGAGCGCTCGATGACCCTCATTGGTAAGCACGGGCACGTCGTCGCGCATACTGACGAGTTCCATTTCAATTAAGGTCTTTAGATCATCTGGATGGACAGGCGTTAACTTGGTTCGCTTGGCTTTGATATCGCGCAGCGCCCAGCGGAGGCGGATCGCCGTGTCTAGATCTATACCGGCCAGTGGGGACAGTGATTGATTTGTTGTCGCCGCTTCGTTTTCGCGCTCAGCCTCAGTACTGGGTGTAGCCACGGTAGATTCAGGCTTTACCGCGGCATCATCGGCGGTACTGTCCTCTGTGGCGATGGGACTGCTCGGTGAAGGTTCGGCAACGGTGGAATTACCTTGCGAGCGGGTTCTAGACGAGGCTGCAGCTAACATTTCTGCGAATTGGTGAAGTTTGTCCGCTGCGCTCATTTCCCTTTGCCTTCAACCGAGCGTTACGAGCCGGCAGATGGCGTCGCGTGGCCTGCCATTCCGCTTAACGTTCCGAACCATCGTTGCTATGGCTAACGAACTGCAGGTCGTTTGGCGTGTTAGTGATATGAGAGAGTCGGCCGTTGTCTTCATATCTCGCTGCGAGATCAAGAAGTCGCCTTTTGATGAATGGGTCGGCCTTCTCTGCAAGATCACGTACAGTTTGGGCGCGCTGTTTCTTAAATTCGTCGTCCAACATGATAGGCCCCAACACAACAAACAAGTGCATGGAAGTAGTATACTGTTTTGGGCTAGTCGCGAAAAGCCTCATCTCCGATAGCCTCATCTCCGATAGGACGGGAACCTGCAACGGCTGCAGTCGCACTTTCTTGGGCTAAAGGGCGCGATCAATTGCCGTCTGCGCAGCGGTGACGGGCGCCATCCCGGGCGCGCGCCTCGCCGTGCCGGCGCGCCTCCTGAAGCCGGACAGACCATTTCCGCTTTCTGTCGAAGCCCTGCACCACCTTAATCTCGAAGTCTCGATACTCCATGCTCGAGCTCCACTCCTCCTGGTGACGCTGGTCCGGCCGCGGTCGGATGTGAGCGCGTAGACAACAAAGCCCCCCGATTCACGGCGGCGGGTTTCTCTTGCGGTGTACTGCCCAGGAGACCTAAGCTGTCGCCCACTGGTTCAAAAGGGAGTGCGGACAGTGGCGACAGGTACGGTAAAGTGGTTCAACGCAACTAAGGGATATGGATTTATCCAGCCCGACAGCGGCGGCAAGGATGTTTTCGTGCACATTTCAGCTGTTGAGAAAGCCGGCCTGAGCAGCCTCAATGAGGGTGCCAAGGTGAGCTATGAAGAAATGAGCAACCGAGGCAAAACGTCCGCGGAAAATCTAAGAATCGGGTGAATTCAAGCCAGCTGGCTCACGCCGGCATGGCGAATCATCCCCGTGACCCACGACGTAGGCTAAACATGGGTCACCAGCGGGCTTATCCGTGGGTTTGGATGCAGAGACCACAAACGCAAACCCCTGCCGGTGAAGTCGGCAGGGGCAAGCAAACGAGGTGGATGACAAGCGCGCGAGCCCTAAGGCCCGGTGGCCCGTCAAGGATCCTTGCGGCACCATAAAGCCGATCGCGCTCGGCCCTTCAATGATACTGATGTATAGACCGTGACCGCTTTTGACTCGCTTATCCAGCAGCTGCGGTCTGCAGGCTCATAATCGCGATGAGGGCGGCGGTGCTCGTGCGGCTGCTTTGGATGATGCCCACGCGGTGGTGCGCCGGGATCTAGTACTGCCTGTTTCCGGGCTCAGTGGCCTAATCAGAAATACGGAATGGCTAAAATTCACGGAGGAACGGAACGCGCGCGTTGCATGAACCTTTGTTGTCCACCTTACCGGGTGCAATTGACCCGAACTTATTACATCAGGCCGCCAATCACCAATCGGGCTGGCACGGTTCGGTCCCAGGCCTCGCTGCCCTCGAGGTCCAACGGCGGTTGGAAGATAGCCCCAGCCTGGGCCAGGCAAGTTCGATTGGGGCCGTCCGAACGCGTGCCGCTACTTCCACGGACACGCGGTGGAGCGAGTGCGCACCGCCGGCGATCGTTCCCGGCGAGCCGGCGCATAATTCCCGTAGTCATACGGGGTAGCGACGAAATGAAACTGAAACAGAGCTGAGCTTTAGTATCTACAGCACCGAGGACGGCGATTTCAACACGGCAGAATTATTTTAGTCGGTGGGCCGCAGAGCAATCTGCGGCCGTTTTGCTTTCAGTGCAGCGCCAGCGCAGCGGCACACGACACGATTAGCAGGGCGAATCCGGTGGCGGTGAGGGCGAGGAAGGCGTGGTCCATGCGAGGGGTCTCTGGAGCGTTGCCACGGCAATGCGTTTCCCCGACAATCGTTCCGACGCGGCTTAGACCGGTGGCTTGAGTTCGCTTGAGAGCCAGCCCTTGCACGCTTCCGACGAGCACACGACATAGCACCCAAGAACATCCGTTCGAAGTTGTCATTCAATATCGACATCATCCACGCGCCGGTGAGCGCGTCATCGCTTTGAGGCGAGTCATTCACGGGGCTCGCCTTCACTTCGTGATTGAACAGCCCGACGGCTCTCGCGCCTTGCTCCCGGCCTGGATGACTGAGAACTCCGCCGCGACACTGCCGACGGTTGAAGTCCCTCGGTTTCCTTGGATTCGTTACACGAACTTCGCGGCCTCATTGATGCACAGCGCGTATCGTCGTCACCGTCGTCTGGAGCGAGTCGGACGGTTGGAGGTGATGATGGAACAACGATGGCGACAGCTCGATCTGCTGGCGATCACGGCAGGCACAGTCCAGCACCAGCGGCTCGATCCGCTGGTTCGTTTGGAAGTCACAAGTCTGCTCAAACTTCTTCTCGACGAATGCAGCACCGCCCGCCCAAAGGCGCCAGAGGCGGACAATGAATAAGATAACGCCTGATCATTTGTCACGCAGCGCCTATGTCTATGTGCGGCAATCGACCCCGGACCAACTCGTCAATAATCCTGAGAGCCGTCGGCGTCAGTACGCGCTCGCAACTCGCGCACGGCTGCTTGGCTGGGAAAGCGTCATCGTCATCGACGACGACCTTGGTCGCTCGGGGGGCGGCACAGCGCGTCCAGGCTTTGAGCGCTTGCTAGCTGCGATCTGCACCGGAAGCGCCGGCGCTGTGCTGGCCATTGAGGCTTCCCGCCTGGCCCGTAATGGCCCGCGACTGGCACACGCTTCTGGAGTTCTGCACGCTGGTGAATAGCCTGATCATTGACGAGGATGGCGTTTACGATCCAAAGCTCACCAATGACCGGCTTCTGCTAGGGATGAAGGGAACGTTCAGCGAGCTCGAACTATCGATCTTGCGCCAGCGCTCACAGGAAGCATTGCGCCTCAAGGCGGCGCGTGGCGATCTCCACACCTCCGTGGCCGTCGGCTACGTGCGCACCAGCGACGACAGGCTGGAGTTGGATCCGGACAGGCGGGTGCGCAAGTCGCTCCATCTAGCGTTCCGCAAGTTTGCGGAATTTGGCAGCGTGCGCCAAGTCGCGATTTGGTTGTGCGATAACGGCATCAAGATGCCGATTGTCGTGTATGGTCCACGTGGCCGAATGGTGGAGTGGCGGCTGCCACGCTACAATACGATTCACCGGCTGCTGACCAATCCGACCTATGCTGGCGCGTACGCATTTGGTCGCACCGGTTCGCAGGTGCGAATCGAAGCCGGCCGCAAGCTGGTCACCCGTAATGTGCGCCGATCGCAGAAGGACTGGGAGGTTCTGATTCGTGATCACCACGACGGCTACATCTCCTGGCAGGACTACGAGAGCAACCAACGGACCATCAACGGGAACGCGAACATGAAGGGCGCGATGGTGCCGGGATCGGTGCGCAATGGTGGCGGATTGCTCGTCGGCCTGTTGCGTTGTGGACGTTGCGGTCGCAAGCTCAGGGTGCACCATAATGGGCTGCGAGGTGTTGCGCGTTACCTTTGCAACGGCGCCACCGTTAATCACGGACGGCGGACGAAGTGCATTGAGTTTGGCAATGTGCGAATCGATGCAGCTGTGTCGGCCGAGGTATTATCGGCGATTGCACCTCTCGGCCTTGACGCTGCCCTGCAAGCAATCGCGGACCGCGAGCGAGCCGGCGGGGAGCGGCTGCAGCACATAGAGCTGGAGCTGGGGTAGGCACGCTATGAAGCGGCTCGCGCGCACCGACAATATGATGCGGTTGATCCAGAAAACCGCCAGGTCGCTGGAGATCTCGAACGGCGGTGGAATGAACGGCTTGCGGAAGTGGCGCGCCTCGAGGATGATCTTCGCATCGCCCACGCCAAACAGCCGCCCGCTCGAACCGACGCAGAACGCGCAGAGATTTTTGGACTAGTCTTACTGCGTCATAAGCGTAGGACGACGATTGACGTTTTGGGGGTCGTCGTCCGCAACACGGGCATCGTTGCAAGGTTTTGATGATCGCGTCAGCCAGCCGCCTGCGCATGGTTGCGATTGAATTTGGAATGTGACGCTCAGGCCGTAATGGCAGCTCCTCTGGGTCGGTAACCGTCGGGAACGGCAAGTTGCGAGAAGAGAGCGGTGGATTGAGATGCTGAGGGGGGAATCGTCTCCCGTTCGGAGATCAGGAATCCGTAGGCTGCGATGCAGAGCGTAGCGTGATGATGGAAGCCGCGCCAGCCGCGCCCCTCAAAGTGTCCGAGCCCGACCTCCTGCTTCAGCTCCTGATAATCGCGCTCGATGCGCCAGCGCAGTTTGGCCAGATCCACAAGACGAGCGAAGCCAATATTCTCCGGTAGAGTTGCGAGCCAGTATTTTGTCGGCTCCTCTTCCCCCTTCGGCCATTCGATCAAAAGCCATTCTTCCGGCCAAGGTTCGCTGCGGTTGAAGTCGCGATGCGCGATGCGAATGCGCAGCCGCGCAAAACGCGATTTGAGAGGCGCATTGCTTCCCTCGCGCCAAGTGATCGTCCGCCAGAGCTTGGCCGGAAGGCTGAAGGCAAGGTCCTTGACCTTGATCGGTTGGTGCTCGGCATCGCGGCGCAGCTGTTTGGTCGGCCGGCCGCGGCCCGGGACGTAAGGCTTAGGCGGCAAGGGCCCCGTGCCAGGCGCCCACACCGTGGTGTTCGAGAGTATGCCGGCAATGTAGGGCAACCCAAGCGCCGTGATAGCCCCGCGCAGATCGATGTGAGTGCCATAGCCCGCATCCATCAGAACCGCTCCGCGCGGCAAGCCCGCTGTGCAGGCCGCGCGGATCTGATCGAGCGCGATCTCGGACTTGGTCTGAAAGCCGATCTCCTCAGGCACGCCCACCTTCTTGCGGCGGGTAGTATCAGAGGCCCAGCTTTCCGGCAGATACAAGCGATAGGCCACCGGCAGACTCGCATGAGCATTGGCCAGCGACAGCGATACCGCGACCTGGCAATTGTCCTGCTTGCCGAGTTGACCG
This sequence comes from Bradyrhizobium sp. sBnM-33, assembly GCF_032917945.1. Lineage (NCBI taxonomy): Bacteria > Pseudomonadati > Pseudomonadota > Alphaproteobacteria > Hyphomicrobiales > Nitrobacteraceae > Bradyrhizobium > Bradyrhizobium sp. sBnM-33. Next base: position 2,011,448 of record NZ_CP136624.1, on the reverse strand, counting down.
CAATATTGCCGCGCCACCCCCACCGAATGCGTGCCCTTCTTGGGAAAGCCCGTGTCGTCGATGATCCATGCCTCGATCGGCCCGTGCCGCTCGATCGCGGGCAGCACCATCTCTTGCACCTTCGCCAGCACCTTCTCGTCCGACCAGCGCCCTTCGCCAACGAAATGCAGCAGCGACTGATGTTGCGCCGCCGTCCGTTCCGGTGCCGTTACCGCCGCCATCGGCTCAACCCTCTTGCGTTCGCAGGGCATCATCAGCCCCAGGCAATAATCTCGTAGCGGTTTGGCTCGGTCTGCGTGACCGATCACGCTCACAAGCCCCTCGACATAGGCCGAAAACCGCGTCTCACTGCGCTGTGCTTGAAGATCCATCCCAGCCCTCACATGCTGAAAAACGAATCTCCTCAAGCTACCTGCGTCCGGTCGCCATTAGAATGCGACTTTCTGATCCCGGTAGGGACGCTCATTGCTGAGCGCCCCCCGGACAGATCCGGACATGCAGCTTTCCCGCATCCGGCTCCCACCTCGGGTGCTTGACGGCGAAGCGCTGTTCTGGCCAGGGGTGAAGGATCCTCGCTTTCGGGAGCCAGTCATCCGACAGCTTCGTGATCCGCGCCCAAGTCAGGTGGTCCTTCTGGCTGCGTCGCCTTAGCGAGCGCCGCCATAGGTCGATGACGTGGTAGCGGAACGCCTCCAGCACGCGCCCATTGGTCGGCACGGCATGGTAGGCGAAGAAGCCGGTGACGACTTGCCTCAACCATTTCCCCTGGTCGGGGATCGGCTGATGCCGCCGTCGTCGCATCTCATCCTTAATCTCGCTGAGTTTCGCTTGTATGCGGTCGCGTCGCGACTTCCGCTTGAGCAGGAAGCCGCCTCGGCGCGATGTGCCGCAGATGAAGCTGAACCCGAGGAAATTGAAGGTCTCCGGTTTGCCGAGCCCGCGCCGCTCGCGATTGGTCGCAGCGCGGCGGCCAAACTCGATCAGGCGGGTCTTTTCCGGATGGAGCGACAGTGCGAACTCCTGCAGTCGCGTTCGCATCGCGTCCCAGAAGCGACGGGCGTCGTCCTCATGTTCGAAACCGACGACGATATCGTCGGCGAAGCGCACGATGATCATATCGCCCGTAGCGTCGCGCCGTCGCCAGCGCTCGGCCCAGAGATCGAACACAAAATGAAGGTAGACGTTGGCGAGGAGCGGCGAGATCACCGAACCTTGGCCCGTTCCCTTATCATTGGTCGTGACGATTCCGTCTTCAAGAACGCCCGCCTTAAGCCATTTCTGGATCAGGCGGATGATGCGTTTGTCGCCGACCCGATGCTCAACGAAGCGGGCCAGCCAGGATTGGCTGACCCCATCGAAGAACGACCGAATGTCGGCGTCCAGGATGTAGTTCACCTTCGTGCTGTTGATCCCGGCAACCAGGGCGTCCAGCGCATCATGCTGGCCGCGCCCGGGCCGGAAGCCATAGCTAAATCCGAGGAAGTCCTCCTCGAAGATCGCGTTCAGCACGGCAGCAGTTGCGCGTTGGACGATCTTATCTTCCAGGGCAGCCACTGCGAGCGGGCGCTGGCGGCCATCCGCCTTCGGAATATACCGGCGGCGGCTTGGTTGCGCCCGGTACGCTCCCCGATGGACCCGTGCGTGCAGGTCTGCGATCTTGCGATCGAGATCGGCCTCGTAGTCCCGCCACGTCACCCCATCCACTCCAGGCGCCGCCTCCCGCTTAAGCGCGAAGAACGCCGTCCTGAGCATAGGCAGGCTGAGATGGTGGTAGAGCGCGGTGAACCGTTCCTTCTTCCTTTGCCTTGCGGCTTGACGTACGCGCTCCAGCGCCTGTGACACGCTTTCCCGGTCCTGCGCCCGGCGCGTGCTGAGCTGGTTCGCGTTCCCCTTGGCCCACGCCCTTCGCTCCACCGACTCCGCCGCCGGTCGCCCGGCTTTGTTCGTCAGCTTCGTTGCTAGTATGGCGGGGTCTGACTTCTCGTGTCCGTGCATCACCGGCTACGGCTCCTCGCCTTCCCGGTGCGGGCCGGGGCGGCCGAACCGTCCCCCGGTCAGACTCGAGATCTCCCGGTTTCCGCGCAAGGAACGTCCATACATGCCAGGGTCTACGACCACGCCGGGACGTCCAGGTGCTCGCGTTATCGCACCCGTCCGCGTCGCCTTCCGCTCTGAGTACAGCGTCGGCTCCCGGGACAATCTTCTTTCGCGGCTCAATGGCTGGCCTGCATGCTCCCCTGCCGACGCTTCGCCAACGCCCTCACGGACGCTGCCGCACGGCTCGGGGCCGATGTGGGGCGCTACTCCTTCATCGTAATGGACTCTCACCATCTATTCCTTGCCGGCCTCCCGGCGCACACTCAGTAAGACTAGGGACAGACGTGGAGCGCCTGTGGAGCCATCCGGCAGCCTCGGTTGCGACACGAAAGCGGATATTGAGAGCGATTCTTGAAGAGATCATCGTCACCGTCGAGCCAGGAGTATTGCACCTCAAATTGCACTGGAAGGGCGGCGACCACACTGTGCTCGAAGTTGTGAAGAACCGGGCCGAACAGCATCGGTGGAAGACCAATGCTTCAACTGAGCAGCTGATCCGTGATCTGGCTCGTTTGCTGCCGGACGGGAGCATTGCCTCCGTTCTCAATCGGCTTGGCACACGCACGGCTAAAGGCAACACGTGGACCCAGCAGCGCGTTTGTGTCTTCCGCAACGACCACAACATTCCTGTTTACCGAGATGGCGAACGCGCCGAACGTGGGGAGCTGATCCTGCATGAGGCAGCAAGCCGTTTGGGCCTCAGCAAGATGACTGTGGTACGATTAATCAAGGATGGTGTCTTGCCGGCAAAACAGAGTTGCGTGGGCGCACCGTATGTGATCCGGGAGATTGACCTGAATCGGCAGGAAGTCGGTCATGCGGTGACGAATGGTCGCGCAGTATCACAAGATCCGCGGCAACGAAGCTTCGATTATCAATGACATAGCGAGATGTGCACCATGTCACCAACCCGATAAGGTCAACAACAACGTGCTCGGTGTGGACTCACAGTTCGGGCACGTAAATATCCGGCTTTCGAGCCCTGTGCCCTCTGGTTCGATGCGTTACGAGCGCCGCACCGCTTACAAGCGGGACGTTTTATCGATTCCGGGAACATACGCATATCCAACCCCGAAGGAGGCTGGGAGCGACTCCGGTGAAAGCCCCCTTTCCCGCCACAACAATTAATCTGGTTTGTTTGTCGGGTCTGCAACATACCCGACATAATCGTTTCGGCATGGTCAGCAAACCGAGACGCCGCCCCGCCGGCTGTCAGGTCGCTCGGTTGACAAACGCAAAATCCGAGTCACGCTTGGCCTCTTTTTGATTGGCCATTTGCATGACGTATCGGCGCCGAGGCCCTGGTTGGGTTGCCGCCATTTTCATCACCGCGGTGATGTGGCTCTCCGTCGTTTCAGCGTTCATGACCTTGTGGTCCTGTGACGCTGCCGCTCCGTAATTTCCCGGAGCAGAAATAGTGCCCGCTTGCTATTGCTGGTGCCAGCAGCCGAGGTGAAGCATTTCAGCACGGACAAGCATAATCTGACCGGTAAGCCGCAGAGCAAGCTGCGGCCATTCCGTTTGTGGGTAGCGAGCGCTTCGCGCTGACAGAAGCTCCAGTCCGCGCCGGCCGCCCAGCGCGAGCGACCGGCGACGGAAGGAGGATGACCTGCCTTCGGGGCTTTGGGGGCATAGAGGCCAGGCCGCCTCGCATGCAGTCCAGCACGCCTGGGTCAATGTTGTCTACCCGCAAAGGTCCGCGTATCGACGGTCTGACGAGGAACGTTCGGCGAGGGCGGCGCGTTTCGGGCCATGGATATCATCTACTGGATCGCCGGTTTTGCCGCCGTGGTCGTACTTGCCGCGGTCGCCTTCGCTCTCATACGAGAGATGCGCTGAGTTTCCACCAGCGCTTCGCGCGATCTATTGTTCATCTGACTTTGGCTTACCCGTTAGATCGAGCGGCTGCTCGCCGTGCATATGCGCCATCACCTGGCCGAGGTCGCGCATGTCAACCAGGGCGCCGCAAACCGGGCAGTTGCCGAAATGCTCGATCTCCGGCCAGTTCGGATCATCCATGTCGACGCCGGTGTAGCGCGGCAACTGCTGAGAGCTTTCGACATCCGCCTGAAATCCCTCGGGAAGATCCGGCGCGGTGGACTCATCGGATTGATTGCAGACCGGGCATGCCGCTCCGGCAGCGCCGCAGGTACAAGCGCGCGCGCCTAACCACGGCTGGTCCGGATGCTCCTCGCACACCCAATGACAGTTGTCGCAGCGGGCACACCACTTCATTGCAGGTCCTCCCTCTGGGCACAGAAACCAGCACGGGAAAGGTCCGGGAGGAGATTCCCGCAGGGGTCCTGGAATTGCTACCATGCCGGGGCTGCGCCCGGACAAGGTCCTGCGCCTCTACAAGGATCTTGGCATCACCTCGCTTGACGAACTGAAAGCAGCTACCAAGCAAGACCGGATCAAGAAGGCCAAGGGGCTCGGTGCGGCAGTGCAGACGAAGATCCTGCACAATCTCGAAACTGCAAAGGGCAGCGCGGGGCTGCTTCATCTGCATCGCGCCGCCGCCCTGCTCGAGCATTCGAAGAAAACTCTCGAGAAGACACAACCCGAACTGAAGCACGTGACCATAGCCGGCGACTTGAGACAGAGCTGCGAGCTCGTCGGAGAGCTCGCCCTGGTGGCAGAAACGCCGGTTTCGGAAAGAACCGACCATCCGGGATTCGTCGGGCCTGAAGGTTTACGTGGCCGACCGCAAGCACTTGGGCGCTCTGCTCCTCCAGGCCACCGGATCGGCCGATCATTTGGAAGGGCTCCGGTCTCTCGCCGACACGAAGGGCATGAGGCTTGAGGTGCACGGGCTCCACAAAGGCCGAACCGTGATCGCCGCCAAGGAGGAGGACATCTACCGAGCTCTTGGCCTTCTCTTCATCGAACCCGAATTACGCGATGGCCGCGGCGAAATCGAGCGCGCGCTAAGAGGCAAGCTGCCGAAACTGGTTTCGATCATCCCGATTGAAGGGACGTTCTGAGGGAGCCCCAGGTACCATGTCTGCGTCAGGATCGACGCCGCAAGGCCGATGCCGCGCGGGCTCGCTTCACGCGAGCCTGCGTCCGGACGTCTCAAGGCGCCCCGGGGCAACCCAGATCACGATAGAAGCTGCTGAACTTTTTGCGTCAAAAGCGGATCATGCAGACATACCGCCCATTCCAGCAGCATCTGGCGCACCGTGGTTGCCAAGATGCCATGAAGCGCCATCCGATCCAGAGCAAGTGAACGATCCGCATCGACACGCGTCGCGATCAGGTCCGAGAGGAGGCGTACGTCATATCCACGCTCGGCGGCCTGCAGAGCGGCAATGAAGATATCTTCTTCGAGCCAACCTCCTCCAAAGAAAATGATACCGGTCTCGCGTGAAGCCAGATTGTCCGTAAACCGCCGATCGTGCCAAATGGAAAGAGCGTCTACGTCCAGCTGCGTCATCGAGTGCACGAGTTGCTGACCCTTAATCCCGAACGGCTGGCATTCGCCGATGAGGGTCGACGCGACGGCGAACATCTCCAAGCCCGTCTGCAGCAACGAGAAACTGACGTGCCGCGGGGCAAGACCGGCCGAAGCCGGCGTCTCGCCGCGCGTCATATTGATCAAAACCACCCGACTATGTCGTGGGTCTGCAAGCATCTACGTGTCAAATGACCTTGGCTGGATGCTGCTCACGGGGCATCAGGCGGCCGCGTTAACAAGATCCGATGACACAAGCACGGGGCCGTTGACGTCGGCTTGTTCGTACATCCTGTGAAGCGTTTGTTCGGACATGTCGAGAAAGCCGGCGACCGCCATGGTCGATCCGACCTGCCGCGGTGCAGCGATCCGCCTCAATGGCCAGCCCGCTCGCCGAAGAATGCGCTCCATACGTGTATCAGTGACTGTCACGATGCTGTCTGCGCGCGCGCCGCGTACTGCCTCCATCATGGCGGCGAAGAGGATAAACGTTGCGCGGTTGAGACTATTGGGCGCCTGCTCCGCGACAAGACTGGTGTCAACGCAAAAGCGTGAGCTTTCGAGAATTCTTTCGTCATGCGGCGCTGGCGACCCGCCGAGCAGAACGGGAAAGGTGTCGGCCAACATGGTTGGTCCGGTCGTCGGAAGCAGACGAACCGAACCAACCGGCTCTCCGGCGTCTGCCATGAGAATGAGATAAGTCGGCCCGAGAGTGTCATACACATCGAGCTCGAATTCACCCGAGACCGACACTGACCAGTCGAGGCGGTCCTTGAAGACACGGCGCCGCAGCCGATACATCGCCGCGAGCAACTCCAGATGACGACCAAATTGAGAGGTGTGAAGTGCGATGGCATGCATAGCGACCTCCTGAAATTATCGGGAGGCCTCAAAACCAGAAAGAGAGTTGCTAATCGCCTGTCAAATTTTACAGGTAACACTTATTCAGTTTGATTACGCTAGACCTTTTTGGACAGAACACAATACAACATGCCCGGCGCGACGAGCGCCAGGTCTCTTGTGCATCTCGCGAAATGGGAGGGTGTGGATGATTAGGACAACAAACCGCGCCGCAGCGCCTCGGCGACGCATTGGGCAATAGATGCTGCACCTAGTTTGCGGTGCGCGTTCTCAAGATGAAACAGGACAGTGCGCGGCGCAATCTGGACCAGCACCGCGATATCCGCGACTGTTTTTCCCTGCGCAGTCCATGCAAGGCATTGGCGCTCGCGCTGAGTGAGTTCACTTTCGGAGAGTTTAGACGCCATTGACGTTGTCGCCGACCTTGGCATCGACATGGTCAAGGCCCGTGCGAGCGGATATATTTGCGGCCGTCCGCGCCAGCTCGCGCGCCTCGAGCATGTTCCGCGCGAAACGCACCTGTCCGCCTTCCTCTCGCGCCAGCCCCTGCTCGATCAGCCATTGCCGTCTCGTTCGGAGCGCCGTCTCGACTTCCGCGCCAAAGCCGGTCGCGAACTCATCGGGCTCCTTCCCAACGAGCCTGCGATCGAGCCAGATTGCCCCCAAAGCCTGCGGCAGATCTTCAAGCCTTTGCCATGACAGCACCGCGAGCCATGAGCAAACGTAATCGGCATGACGCACGGTCGGCACGATGCCGAGCGAGGCACAGCAAAATGCCGAGGCTATCTCGGCGATGATCTCCTCGAAGCGTATTTCTTCGTACCGAAAGCACCTGACAGATCGCGGTTGAGACGGGTAGAATGGCCGCTGGCATGCGCCAATTCGTGAAGCGCTGTCCGATGCCATTTGATCAGTTCGAAATAGGCAGCCGGTTGCCGCACCTGAACGTAGTCCTCGGAAGGACAGTAAAAGGCCTATTACCGCCAATCCGGAAATCGATGCCGCTCGCAGCGATCAGCGCTTCGACCTGCGGCTCTATCACGCGGCAAATTGCCGGCACGGAGGCGACCTGAGTCATTTACCTTCTATGTTGTCGTACCAGTCGTGTCCGGTTGAAGACGTCGATGTGGGAAACCCGACTACAGCAGCTAAGTCATTTTCCGCGGCTGCTGCGGCAAACACGTGGTTTTTCTCTCTTCAAGCGACGCCCGCAGGCCTTCGCGTGCGGCACGCCGATTGCTGAGATGAAAACCGCCGCACAAAAAACGTGGCGAGCTGGCCCCAGGAGTTCACAATGAGACTTGCTTCATTGACCCTGATCAATGCGGCGTTGAAGCTGGTCGTAACTGCACAACCGGCAGAGATCAATGTGGCAGTCGCCGCCAAATTCACCGAACCGACCAACGAGATAGTCGCGAGCATCAAGCGGACTCCTGGTCATCATCGGCGTTAAGCTTCGGCGCGAATGGCCAATGTCATAGCCAAATTATGCAAGGCGCGTCATTCCAGATCTTTTTCTCGGCCGAGGATGCGCGACCAAAGGAGCTGGTCGTGGATGGGATCGCCGTACCGGAAAGCCGCCTCATCTGCAATACCGGAAAGCTCGTGCTTTGGAAGAAGCCTGCGGTTTTCGTGAATGGCGCGGAGATGCCCAAGTCGGTGGCCTTCGCAGAACTGTCGATCTGCAATCCCGCCACGACGCTTTATGACGTAGTCGCAGTGGAGGCGGTGAGTTCGCCCGGCGTTTCTGAGACCATGCATCCGAAGGGCGTCGAGGGCGCGAATATCACGCGGGCCGATCAATACGAGGCGGGCTATGACGAGCTCGCCTTTGTTGACAATGAGGCCGCCTCGCGCTGGCTGATGCGGCAGGAGCTCGATAGACCCATTCGGCGAGGTGCCGCGCCATTGAAGAGCGGCGCCGACAGCAAAGCGGCGCAGGGCTTCATTGACTTTCCGAAAGGGCCGGAGGCTCACGCGATCATCGAGCGCTACGGTTAGATGCCCGAGAACCAGAGTTGGACCGCATGAACATCGTCTCGGCTGGCATCTGCCCGTCGGCTAGGCTGACGGTCAGGCTCGCCAGCCTCACGACCGTGGTCCTACCGCATTTGCACGCCGTTCTCTTGGCTTGGTGATCTTCGATTTTTCTCTGATCCTAGCCATGGCTCTGATCGATAGCGCAGCGCAGGGATATGGTACGGATGACCCACTGGAGCAAACCAAAACCACGCGTGATTGAAGGCGGTAAAGCCAATCGCCATTGCGTCCTGATGCTTCGCAGCTGCGGACCGCGTGGAATTTTTGGCCGCTTGCGGCGATCCTCCTCAACGCGCTCCTCTGGGCCGGTATCCGCTGTGTCGTCGGGGCGTTCTTATGAGCGAGATGGCGTGACCGAAGCAGCAAAAGCTAGCGCCACATGGTTGGCGCGTTGGCAAACGCCCTCTGGCCTACACCCCTCTCGTCGACTGACGCTTCTCCGAACGAGGCCCACGATGCAGCGTATGCAAGTTAACGAACGCCACACACGCACGCCCGGAGGTTGTTGACCACGCTGTTCCAGAACCACAAAGAGCGCTTTTGATCTGGACGCGCGGCAGTTCACAGTGTCCCACTTCGCGCACCGCTTTCGCCGGGTCCAACGGTGAAGCTCACGTCCCGCAAAGCCCAAAATTCCCGGTAGTAGCGACGCGGGGTCAAGCTCTTGCCGGTGATGCGGGCGAGCGGAGCGGCTGCCCGCTGCAAGCGGGGCACTATCGATTGCTTAAGGCGATTGGGCGGAGATTCGAAAATATGATAGCATTTGCTCAGCCTTTCGACTGCCACGAGAGCGTCAGAGGACATCGGCGAATCCTTTCCGTGTTTTCTGAAACGATCCGTATTCTCCTCGCCCCGCAGTCTTTCCAGCGCGATGCGGATCTTCTCCTCCGCTGAATACTGTCGGCGTCTGGCGCCGAATGTCCTTTAGCACTCGTTCTGCCGGCGCTTTGCCCGGCCCGGATTTCTGTTTCATCTTCGCTCCTGGTGGCTACGATGAACCAGAATCCTCCCTCCGCAATTGGCGAGAGTCTCCTAGGCTCCGCCTGACGCCTCATCACTGATTTGGCTAAAAAGCAACTCCCATTTCTGGGAGCGCTTCGGCGCGCTTCGCGCCTATTGCTCGGCGGTTGCGGATGATAGGGCCTGTGCCGCTCAGGGTTGATGGTCTGGAAGTCGGAATCGACGGCTGCAGTGAAACTGAAGCGCCTACTTTGGATCGTCAATCCTAAGAGCCTCATGCAGGCCGAGGTACCCATTTTAAGGTCCCTCGGTTGGGGCGTTTTTCATTCCGAAGGTTCTGCGGGCCGATAGCGGCTTCCGCAGCGGCCGCGTCAGGCCGAATACGTGCCAGCCTTGGCATCGCCCGGAAGCCGACCTCTCCGTCCTAGAGAGCGTCACCAGTTTTACGGGCGAAACAAATGGTCCGATGATGTTGCCGAGATCATCAACCGGCACTTCGAGGTGGCCATTATCCACTTTTCGGGATTTCCACCGAAACAACCTTGGAGGCCGCCAACAAAGTTTTCGAGGGCGCGTCTTCCGGCGAGGCGTTTGGCCGTGAGGCGCCGCAGTCCTACAGCGGGCGCGCGATCATCATTCCGGCCAGCGCGACCTGATGGACCGCATCCGTGCTCTCGGCGCTCGTCTGGTGTTCGCCCAATGCTACGACCCGATCGTCAGTGGGTGAACGAGTCCCAGATGCCGCGCGCCAAGACGATCTTGATTCCTCTGCCAGGAACGATCTTCAAGCAAGCCAACACATGGAAGGGAAGCGGCGGCTGATCGAGCGCCGCTTTCATACGTCCTTTTTGCCGTACGGCAATCCGGTGTTCATGTTGCGCGCAGAAAAACCTGATCCTCATGGCCTGCCGGCCCTAATGTGGCCGCGTAGTTCACGCCGTTGAGAGAAAACTTTGTCTCCGGCTGAGACGCACTCGGCAGCAGGTTATGCAAGCGCATTCCTTGCATGAAGTCTTCCGACGCCCAATGGGGGCCGTGCTGGAAGTCCAGGGGGAGGTACATTGATAGATTCGGCAGCGGACCCGGCTCGCAAGCCGACTGATCTGCCGGGCCTGAACTAGATGCCAGTCCCAACGGCGCGGGTTCATCAGCATTCAGTAGCCGCCAAAGCTCCTTCGGAGAGAACTGCTCAAGATTTAGAGCGAAGTACTCTGGACCGGCGGGGACTGGCGACGGGATGGATCGATCATCCAGCATTCGCTGAAGCTCGCCTGGAGAGAACTGCTCTGGATTGAAAGTAAACTCTTCTGGATCGACGGAGAGCGACTGGGCAGCGTGATCGTCCTGTCGTCCGCGAAGCTCGTCATGCAAGTCCCTTTCCAGTCGCTCAAGCTCCGCTGAAGGGACGGAGACTGGGGACGGGATGGATTGATCATTCAGATGATCCAGCACTCGCCGAAGCTCCTCCGGAGCAATCTGCTGTGGATAGAACGCGACGTGCTCTTGGACGAAAGCCGACGGGGCGGATTGATTATCCCGCCGTCCCTGAAGCTCCTCTCGTCGAGTGTCAGCTTCCTGCGACCCGCTGTACTGCGCAGCGGTGGCGCCGACGCGCCTCCGCTCCATCACTACCGCCTCTTCGGGATTGATGAGGGCCACGTTCAAGGCGTGAAGATTCAGCTTGGCGCGGCGTATGATCGGCGCGGCTCCTGACCGCAAGGTCCGGAGATGGTCTAATGCCCTAATGAGGAGCCTCGGATCACCCTTTCCGATGTACTCGTGCACGTCACTGCCATTCAGCGAATTACTGTCGAGCCGAGCAACAATGCTCGGTTTCTTTTTTGCGAAGAGCCAGCGGCTAAAGCCAAGAAGAGAACTTACATACCGCTCGGCAGTGACTTTGGCGCTCCCGTCCTTGATGAGGGCCTCCCCAAGCCCGAAAATCGCGGGAGCATCATCGGAATAAAGAGGCCGCCTGTCGTGCCGTATCAGAACCCCCGTTGACTGGGCCGGCTGCAGCGCCGAGGCTGGCGGCATTGCTCCACCACCTTCACCTGAATTGGCGATCTCGCTCAGCTGCCGCTCAATGGCAACGCCTTGCGGATTGTTTGCGGTCCTCGGCCTCTTCGCTGCTCTCAACCCAGCTGTATCACGCTCATCGTTGATGAGGACCTCCTCCCTTGGCAGGATATTGCTCCTTGCAATTGCACCCATCAGCCCGTTGGGGGACTGCTGGCCGTCGCTAGACACATTGGTACGGAGGCCACCGGGCGGCCCCCGATCGGGCATCGCGGCACCGGCTGGGCGCGCCTGGTGCAATTGCTGCTCAAAGGCCCCTTGGCCGACGTCGCTCGCTTCGGGCTCGTGCGAGACGGGGGGCTCTACCTGCGGCCAACCTCTTACATTGAATGAGTCAAAATTGTGCGGGTCCATCGCAGCCTCACGTTTACAAATCACCTGAGCAACCTTACTCGGGCAAGCTTTCGAAAACCTGACGAGGCCGTCGCTCGTCAAGTAATGCATCGCCACATTCGCAAAAAACGAGACTGCTCAATGGTCAATCATGGTGTCGAGGATAGCCACAGCTTGCACGACGTCGAGGCCATTCTCCTGTGCCGCCGCTACTGTCGTCGTTCGACGCTGCGTGTTGTTGTGTGTTCAACCGTGTCTGGTTGAAGACATCCATGTCTGGAGCCAGACACCAACGCAAGTAATTCGCCCGCTCGGCGCGAAGCACATGGTCTTGTCCCCTGATCAAGCAAGGCTCGTACCAAGGTCTTGGTCGGCAAGCCTGAGCCTGCGCCAGATCGGCTACGCGCTTCGGAAGTACGGGATTGTAACCAATCTGCCCTGATCCGGACTGTTGAGCTTGCGAGAATCTGGCTCGGTCTGTTCTACGCCCACCTCCTGACGAAGCAGCTTCACACTTGCAAATCTGCACAAGTATCCGGGCTTCCCGCCCGAAGTGAATAAGTTCAGTGGGTTTCCGGAGCGGACCAACGACTTGACCTTCTCAACGATTTCATCGGGCAGCTTGCTGCCCTGTCGTGCGTTGATCTTGTTGCAGAGCTTGCAGTAGCGATATTGCCTCCCGTTCACATGATTTTTGTAAGATAGCCCATGCACTGCAAACTCGTGGCCGCGCCGGCAATGTGTGCGGGAGCTATAATGTGCGCCTTTCAGCTTGTCCGTCGCCTTCATTCGCAATAGCAAGCCGCTTGGCTTCCGCGCCCCACTCCGGATAGAGCTTGCAGTGCTTGCGAAATTTCGTAAGCGATGCGATTGCCGGACCAAATTTCCCGCCGCCGCAGATGCGTCTTAGCGTTCGGCCGGCGCGTAATGCTTTCATGGTTTCGTCGAGGCAACTGCCGACCTTCGAACAATCGCTTTGGTGCGGACAGATGGCACAGGCTTCCATTGTCATGTTCAGCTCCGGCAGATGCAGAGCCTGAGTCGCGGCGGAGCGGTGGCGGTCCCTGCCACAGCCGTTCCAAAATCGAAGAGAGCCAACTTTTGAGTCGCGGGCCTATTGCCCTCGCCTCACGGTTGCGGAACAATCAGACTGTCTTTTCAGGGGGCTGATATGGCTATTTTCCTAAAGATCGTTTCCGGCGTTTATCTCGCTTTGTTTGGCTGGTACTTTTCCTGACGTTGAGCATCCCAACGCCTTTGAACGCTTCCGTAGCGAGCGCTGGCGCTAGCGTTATCGTCTTCATGATTGCAATCGGCCTATCTATTCCGGCGGTTGCCCTCTTCGCCTTCGGCCAGGTGGTCGGCGACGTCCGGATCATGCGCAACAATGCGCGGCTACAGAGCGAACACCCAAAAGCGATGCGGGCGTATTACGAGCCCAGCAATTCCCGGTGAGGCAGGAGACAACGAAACGGATCACGAAGCCGCATGCTGGACTCCACCGGACTGGCCCAGAAGCGCGCCTGCCTTGACCTCAATCCTTCAACTCATAGCGAGCTTTGAGGTGATGGAAATGTTTGAAGTCAATCACCCTGTGATGCTGAAGCATTCCAACGACTATACCGGGGTGTATCCCTAACTCGCCCGCGAATGTAACTATGGCCTTCGCTGATCGCGGTCGCGTAGCCTTGAACGCCGCAAAGCGTTCAGTTCCGACCAATATGTCTTCAGCCCATGCATCGGCTTCATCTTCGAATCCATCACCTTCGCCGCCGTGATCGTCCGCGAACGCTCTCCCCTTATGCAGGGTGATATGCGCCGCTTCATGAAAAAATGTCCACCAAAAGTGGTCATTAGTTTTCATGCGTAGAGACATTTGAATAATCGCCCGATTGCCTTCGATCCATCGCGCGGAGCCATACAAGCACGTCTTCTCGATCGGCTTTTCGAGAACCATCGCAACCCCCGCACCACGGCACAACTCAACCATCCGGGGATAGAACTCTTCCGGGTCTTTCACGGTGAGTGTGCGAATCTCTCGAACTGCAACCGCAAACTTTCCTTCGTCATATGCAGGAATATCCATCGCGCGCGCCTGCCGCTCTCCCAGAAGAAGCCACGCTGCAACGTGATACGGGGACGTTTTATGGGCCTTGGACTGACGGTGACGTACAGCCATATTCGCCAGACGGGCGTCGAATGCCTCAATGCCGCCTACTCCGAAAAATTGGAGAAGGCCATCGAAAAGCCGGGCCGGCTCATTTGTGGCCGGGAGTATCTTGCGTTCCTTCAACACCTTCACGGGGAAGCGAGCCAAGGTCGCCTTTGCTTGTTCTGCTTCAACTTCCTTGGCCGCCTTTGCCTGATGCAAATCCCAGTCAGCCTGAAGGCCGGTCCAAATATCAGCCTTCATGCCGAGCACCCGCTCAAGCTTAAGTGCGGTCTCGGCTGTCACCGGATTCGCGCCACCTAGAATGGTGCTAACCAGCTTCGGCGTCATGTTGGCCAGACGCGCAAATTCCGCCTGCGACAGGCCCCTGCTCGCTAGATGCTCTGCCAGATGTTCGCCAGGATGGACTGCCCAGTCAGGCGACCAGGCCTTCTTCTGTGCCGCTCCGAATCTAGCCATCTCTTTACCCTCGTTCAAATTGTGACCAGCTCTTCGCTTTTTACTTCCCGTGATAGTCGTCGACCGCTTCAATCATGATCGCCGTTACCCTCAATGGATCAATTCCGCCATCTTCCTTTGTTGGCACCGGCTGATGATCGGGCCGGAAAATTAGGCGCCAGTTATCCTTCAGCACGACGGCGAAGCGACCAGCAAGGTTCATCTTCAATTCATGGCACCGCTCAGGCGGCGTGCGGGGGACATCCGCCAAAGTCGGGGCGTTTGCCAGCACGCCAAGTCGCATCTGGATGGGCTTGGCCAGCTGCCCGAAAGCCTTTTTGAGCTCTGCCTCGGACTCCATCTGTCGACGGAGCTTTTTGCTCGAGAAGTCCAATTCCATGCCCGGGGTCCGCCCGTTACCTAGAAGGTAATAAACCACGAATCGTTACGCAATAGGTAACAGGACAATCCGACCGTTAAAAGGATGGACCACTCAAAGTTCCGGTGAATTTTGCCGATTTGGCCATTTTTTCTCGGAGGTCGTTCAAGCGCTTCCGCCGGCAGCTTCCATTCAGCGAGCGGCGATCGAAAAGACGAGATCGCCCGCGCGTTCGCCAGCTTGATCCATGCGCACCGGCGGCGCCGAACGACCCTTGCGGCAGGACCGGCATTTTAACGAGGCTTCCAGCTTCCAGATCGGCGTATCCCGTGGCCGGCGGATGGCATCGAGCGGCAGGCTAGCCCGGGTGTTGCAGCGTTTGCATTCGACCTCGAGCCAGCCTAGCTACTTTCCGGCGCAAAAATCGCGGCTCTGAAGGGCGGGGTCAACCACGCAGGCAACGAGAAGCCCCGCGGGGGCGGCGGGGCGATGAGAGGCCAAGATTGGCGCTGGAAGTGGACTACCTTTGGAGTGACTGTTCTTCCATCACGCGGCCGATGCTCATGAGATTGTCAGCGACAACGCCGAGCCCGACCGACCGCTTCATCCCGGTGCTGCCTTTGTAGTGGCAGCGATCGAGCCCGTGCCGCCGGTTGGCCACGCTGATGCGTCCCTCGCATCCGGTCCGCCATTTCTGGCCGTTGCGGAACCAACGCTTCTTCTGCTCGCGCTTGCGCGCGACGCTTTTGATGGAGCGATTGGGGATGCAGACGCGTTTGACGCCGCTCGCCTTCGCCGCGGCTTCATTCCTGGCGGAATAGAACCCGGCGTCTGCTGCGACCAGACGTGGCGTGCGACCGAGCTTGGCTTGGTGGATTTCGATGGCCGGGATCAACAGGTCCGAATCACTCGGCCGCCGGTCGTAGACTTCGTAGTCGATCACGATCTGGTTTTCGGCTTCCTGCAGCTTGACCATCTTGGCGAACTCGTTGGGCTTGCCGGCCTTGCCCTTGCGAATGATCTCCGTCGAGGGCTCGAACACGCTGAAGAGCTTGTCCTCCGCCCGCGTGTTGCCGCGGAAGAGGCGTTCCCGGGTTTGCTGCATCACCTGCCGTACGAGCGACATCATCGTTTCCAGCTCCTGCCGCAAGCCTTGCAGCGCCAGCCGCTTCAAGATGCCCCTGGCCCGTTTCACGCCGGTGGCGATCTCATGGGAGAAGCGCTTCGCTTGCCCCACCACACGGCTCGTCGAGTTCAACAGCCGCCGGTAGCCTTGCTTGAGCTTCTCGTGATTGAGCGGTCCTTTGGCACGTGCGGTTCGCGAGATATCGAGCAGGCGCAGTTTTACGCTTCGCGTTCGGTCGCGCAGTTTGGTTCCGGCCGTGCCGACGATCTTGGTGACCTTCTTCATGATGCGGATCAACACCCTTACCCCGTCGCCCAGCAACGTGCTGTCGGTCGGGTAATGGATGTTGGTCTCCACCACCGTCGTATCCACGCGCATTCTGCGTCCCTGCGTCACCCCTTTGCTGCGCGATTTGCACGATCCGTTCGTGGATCTGCCTGATTGTTTCCGGATCCACAGCCAGGCCCCAGCGCCCCATCGTCTTGGCGTCCGGCGTCTCGCCGCCGCCCACCCGGTGAAGTCGCGATACACCAGATTGGCGCGCACTTCGCGTTCCAGCACGTGATAGCTCCAGTTGCGAACGTGCTTGAGGATCAACAATCGCAACACCACCTCGGCCGGCGCGCCCAGCCGACCACGACCACGACTCTTGGGATGTCGTCTCGCCAGCGCCTCGTATACCGCACCGACGATCTGTTCATCCGCCAGAACCCGGTCAGCATGGGTCATCCAGCCTTCGCGAAGATCGCTCACTTCCCCGGCGATCAAGCCGTCGCCGAAGCTCAGTTGCGCTCTGCGCATCTCATTCTTCCTCCCCCGCGGCAGCGCCGCATCAGGGCGCAGCAGGTGGTGATTGAGCTCGCAGATCGCCTCGATCGCGTCTTTCAGCTTCTGGTAGTTGTCCAGCCAACGGCGCACCTCGGCAACGCGCTCGCGCCGCACGCTGAACTGACGCACGCGTCCGCCCGCATGGCTTACCGTCAGGACATGCACCTGGTGCCCTTCGCCGCGCGCGCATTTCGGGCAGCCGCTCTTATGACGAACCGTGCGCTCCAGCAGCGAGCCGCGCAGCAGTTCGCCGGTGACCGGTAGCTTGTCGACAAGCTTCTCACGCGTTTGAAGGGCTCGATTACGAATCATTAAGAATGACTCAATGCTGCCGCTTCAAGTCAACGCCAATCCGTCCGACCTTGCAGTTTTCGCCACAGCGAGCGATTCTGGCAGCCGCACAAGGCCGCCGATTTTTGCGCCGGACAGTAGCTAGGGGAAGGCTTTCCCCTTTTTGGCGGTTCTGCAAAGTTAGCTATTCAAATGGGCCACTGTCGCGTGTTTCTATGGACGGTTGCCTTTCATGCGAGTGTCTGGAGAAAGTAATGGAAATCTACTGCAAGGGAACAGCTCGCATCAGGCACAATACGACCGCCGAAATCTACGAGATCGAAAGCGACGAGCTGGACTGGGATGCAGTGGGCAGCGACGAACGCCAGATGGGGCCGGAAATCCACTATGAGGCAGCCGTCGAGCATCCCAACCTAGGGGAGCTGACCTGGGGCCTTTGGGAGTATCCGGTCGGTCTCGAGAATTATCATGAGACAAACGCCGGGCCTCATGAGGTGATCGAGGATTTTGACTACGGCCTCGAGCATGGCGGACCCGAGCCTGATGAATGGGTCGATTACTCTGTCCCCGATAACCCCTTCTCGATCTTCATGAGCTCCTATCACCATACCGGCGATTTGCTCGCGGACCATGGAAGCGATAGCGGGGGCCACTTGGTCAATCGTATGATCTTTTCGCATCAGATCACTGCAATGGAAGCCTTTCTGGCCGACAAGTTGAAAAACGAGATCGAGGCTGATGCAGCTGCTTTTCAGCGCCTAATCGATCAGGATGATGATCTTGCGAAGGAGAAGTTCACGCTCGCCGAAATTGCGAAGGACCCGGCGCTCGTCGAGAGAAAAGTTCGGGAGCACCTTCGCTCGATCCAGTATCACAATCTCGCTAGGGTCGATGTTCTTTACAACATTGCGCTTGGCATTCGTATCCTGAGCCTGGCCAACGACAAACAGAGCCTCTTCAAAGCGGTGATGCTGCGCCATAACTGTGTCCACCGGAACGGGTTCGACAAGAACGGGAACGAGCTGAAGGTCTTCACCAAGGCGTTCGTTCAGGATACGGCCGATCTGGTCAAGAGCTTCGTCGAAAACATCGAGAACGTGGTGCGAGCGAGACCGGCGGGAACATCTTAGCGCATCATGCACCGGACAGATCGACCGGCCCAGGTAGCTGATGTCGATCCGGCCGACAATCCTGAAACACCTAGGCGCGCAACAGCCCGACCGTCCCGGGATTAAGTGCGGTCCGCACAGTGTCGAGCGGCTCGGCATCGACCGAGAATACAATGACTCACCGGCCCAGTGATGAATCTGGACTAGTGTTGCCGGCGGCAGCGCGCCGAGCAATGTCACTTTCGCCTCGGCATCGGCAAAGCCATCCAGGTGCGGTACTCGGACAGCATAAAGCCTTGCTGCAAAGTACGCCCACATCGCTTTGGTCTTTGCGGTCGGCCAATTCAGCTGCGCGCTCTATGCCGCAACGGCTTCCGAGTTGAGCCATCCTCGAAGTTCCTGACCCGTTTGGAAGGTGGCTGGGGTGGCAGCCTTCGATGTGATGGTCGCCGATGCAACGGCGCCGTGCCGTACGTACCAGCCCTCGAAGCGCAAAGACGGCTTGCTCGCGCGCGCCATCGAGCCTTCCATTTGCGAGACAGCCCCTCCCCTTTCCACGCGGCCGTTGCCGTAGTTCCACAAACCGAACACCGAGCTTATCCAGCCTCCCCCGTTCGTCGAACGGCACGCCCTCCAGCCGCGGCTGCCGAGTCGCCATAAGAGACTCGATTATCTCGTGCATGAGGCTGTGACGGGTCGGGCAACTAGCAGAATTCCTGTACTGGCTCCGTCAAGCCGTCATCGAATGAAACGACAAAGGATAAATATGATGCGCCCCGGTGACGCTTCCATACTGAAGACAAATAGCACAGGGGCACCGCGGACCGGGATCAAGGGCCAGGCGGGCCGCTGCGACCCAGATCTGGCGACGAGCCAGCCTCGCCCGTCCGAGCTGTTTCGACTCCTCTACCATTCTCGCCGCGATCATCGCGCGCTGACTTGGCGTCAGTATTTCAGTCAAGCGCGCGCGGTATTGCTCGTAGGTCGTGGACGGGCACTCGATTTCTCGCATGACGCTTCAGTATTTCGAACCACGGATTCATCCTTCCTCTCCTTGGAGGCGAAGCAAGCGCTCTTCTTCGGGTGCGATCCTGCGCAAAGCCGCTTCGGGAACGGATCTCAGCATCGAGATCGTCGATCACGGATTTCGACATATTGAACCGATCAGGATGCTTGGCGGAGCGAGTTAGGAAGAGGTGAAAAGCAGATTCGAGGCATCATCACCGCATCAAAGATGGTATGTATCAACCGTCGAACCCCCGCCGATCTTGCACTCGAATATGGCGGACATCTATCGGCCGCGCGTCTTGGCACTTTATGAAAGCCTGCAGAGCGAAGAGGAGAAAGCCGAGGCGGCGGAGGTGCTCCGTACCTTGGTCGATCAGGTGACGCTTGTGCCCGAAGCGGAACAAATCGCCATCGTGCTGCGGCGTGACCTGGCCGCGATCCTGCGATTTGTGGCGGGTAAGAAGAACCCGACTTCCTCTCGGAAGCCGGGGCTCGAGCTATGCGGGATTTTGGGTGACGAGGCGATCGGGCGGCGTGGTTTGCCGGCATGTGGATGACCTCGATGCCGTCGTTGAATCTGACACCTGCAATCACCTTCGGCAACTGATTTGTGCCTTTGAGCCGCCGCCAGGTTTTCGATGCGGCGACGACCAGCTTGAATACCATCAGCCTGGCGGTGGTTGACGACAGTGCCCCCTTCGTCCGCACGGTTCTGTGCCGCACGGTCGCGAACACGCTTTCGATGGGGTAACCGGTATGAGATTTCTCGGTGCCAAGGTTCCGCTGCGGTGTTCTACATCGTGGCGTATGGTGCGACCATCGGGACAGAGGCACCGGGAGCACGAAGTGCGGGCAGGCCGATACACACGATGAGCCGAGAGCTCGTGTTAGTAGCTGGCCGCCTCTGCGACTCGCCCGGTTGCGCCGTGAGCGCGAATCCGTAGTTGTCGTGTCGCCCGCCGCTCCCGCTATAACCAACAGAAGGGGAGGACGCGCAGATGCGACGCGTGATTGGTATTGATGTTCACCGAACCTTCGGCGAGGTGGTAATCTGGGAAGACGGCATCCTTCGACATGCCGGTCGGGTCGACATGACCCGGATCGCCCTTGAAGGGATGGGCAAGAGTCTGCGGTCGACCGATGAAGTGGTGATCGAGGCGACCGGAAATAGCATGGCGGTGTCGCGGGTGCTGGCGCCATTCGTGGCGCGGGTGATTATCGCCAATCCGTTGCAGGTGAAGGCGATCGCTCAGGCGCACGTCAAGACTGACAAGATCGACGCCGGTACACTCGCCAGCCTGCAGGCAGCGGGCTACCTGCCGCAGATCTGGACGCCTGATGCGGCGACCGAACGCAAGCGCAGGCTGGTGGCGCGGCGCTACCAGGTCGTGCGGCATCGCACGCGGCTCAAGAATGAAGTGCATTCGATCTGCATGCGCACCTGATCCCAAAGTGCCCGCACGCCGATCTTTTCAACGCCCGCGGCCGGGCGTGGCTGGCCGCTCAACAGTTGCCGGACGATGAGCGCGCAGCGATCGACCGGCACGTTCGTGAGCTTGACCGGCTGGCCGAAGACTTGGCCCTGCTCGACCGCGAGATCGCACAGGACGCCAGCGACGATCCCGCGGTCAACAGATTGATGACGATCACCGGCGTGAATCTGGCAGTCGCCGCCGGGATCGTGGCGGCGATCGGCGACATCCGCCGGTTCAGCTGCCCGCAGAAGCTGGTGAGCTATTTCGGGCTGAACCCGCGGGTGCGGCAGTCGGGACTGGGAGTCGCCCATCACGGTCGCATCAGCAAGATCGGCCGTTCTCACGCGCGCGCCATGCTGGTCGAGGCGGCCTGGGCCGCGGCCAAGGCGCCCGGTCCACTGCATGCGTTTTTCGTGCGCATCCGCGCCCCGGCGCGGCCATCAGATCGCCGCGGTGGCCGTGGCTCGCAAGCTCACTGTGCTCTGCTGGCATTTGTTGACGAGGGGCGAAGATTACCTGTGGGCGCGCCCAGCGCTAGTCGCCAACAAGACCCGCGCGATGCAACTTCAAGCCGGACATCCGCAACAGAAAGGCAACCGGCGTGGACAGCCTTATGCCTACAACATCAAGTCGCTGCGCGACCGCGAGATGTTGATTGCCGCCCAGGCAGAGCAAAGCTACGAACGGTTCGTGTCACAATGGAAACCGCGGCGGCCAAAATCCGGCGCGCGGGCGCCTCAGCTCGGCAGGACAAAATAGGCAGTCCGGTGACGCTTGCAGCCGATGCGTCACGCTTCGCCACGAGGTCGCCCCCGCCCGACAACCATAATCGCCGCTGACGGCAAGTGCCAGCCAGGAATGCAATCCCGTTCCACGCCAGCATGCCGCCGTGCTCGGGCCGGTCAAGGCCAAGCCTTGCGGTGGCCGCAAACGCGGTCAGCCTTGACCGCCCCTGCGCGCGGCGGCTGAGTGATCGGTGACCGGGACGGAAGAATGACCCGCAGCGCGACCGAACAAAAGAATGGACTTACAGCGGTTTCCGCAATCGTCGTCTCGGTCTTGAAGAAATCGCTTGTTCATCTCATCAAGTTATGAGGGCTTAAACGGCAAAGAGGCCCCTATGCGGGAGCCTCTTTCCAAGATGTTTAGACTCAGGTAGCGGCCCAACGGCAAATGTCGCAACGCGCCATCACTCCCGGAGTGGTCAGGTTTATCGCTAACTCGTGCTCCCCTGTCAAGTTCCTTAAAAAAATAGTCGGTCGCCGTCTAAATGCCAGATATCTCTTACGAATTTTTAACGACCGACTTATTTGCCGTTCTCCCCAACGCCCAGCCAAGTTGAGGATTTTCAGTCTGATTTGCCCCTTGTAAGTCCCTACCTATTGAGGCCTCCCTGGAGGGAACCAAGTGTGAAATACTAAAATACCATCCCAAATGATGGCGACCGGCGATCTTCTCCGTATATAACCGCAAAGTGGCTGAACACGCCCAGCTGTTCCCGGTCTTTCACTCTTTCGAGAACGCTTTGCGCTCAACCGACGCAGTGACCTTAGAGCAGCACAACAAGCATCCACGGTGGTGGCGCGCCATTTACGAGGAGCTAAAGAGGGGCGGGAGAGCCAAGAATATTGCCCAGCGGCGGCGTTCCACTAGCCCGCCATGCGGCCTTTAGAATGCACGGTCATCTTGGACATTGAGGGCAAGCAGTTCCCCAATGGGCCGATTGATGCAATGGCGAACGGCTACGAGTTTATGCACGATTGTCATTTGGCCCACAACGGCAGCTTGTTGAGGAACACTGGGCGGTATTCTCCCCGAAATTCCATCCGCTAAGTGCAGCCGACTTCACCGCCAAATTTGAGAAGGTGCGGGAGGCGCGGAATGCGGTTTATCACCACCGATCACTATCCGGCATGTCGGACGTTGTGACGGCCGCCGAAGAGCTTTTGGACAAGCTCAATTTCTGCCTGAAATTCGTTCACGGCAAAGTCGCAGACTGCGAGCCGACAAAACTTGCCTTTTCGGTCGAAGCCGAGAAGAGGCACCGCACTTGGGTGGTCTAATTTCAAACTGAGACACCACCTCCGAAGATCCCGAGAGCTGACGCGACGAACCGCGCCGTCTTGTTGTCCTGGCGTGGACGATCAGTTGGTGCTCATCAAAAGATATACTCGGGCGCCATCCATTTGTGTGGGACGCCGGTCGTCAGACCGCCATCGATGACGATCTCGGAACCGGTAAGATAACTGGACTCGTCGCTGAGCAGGAACAAGACTGCCTGCGACACTTCCTGCGGCCGGCCTGCCCGTCCCAGCGGAATGGGGAAAATGGAGGGATCGAAGCTCTCGGTCATCGGCGTGGTGATGAAGCCGGGATGGATCGAGTTGACGCGGACGCCCGAGGCCGCGGCTTCCAGCGCAGCAGACTTGGTTATGCCCCGCACGCCGAAATTGGAAGCAACATAGGCATGAAGCCCGGCAGTGCCCCGCAGCCCCTCGACGGACGAGATGTTGACAATCGAACCTCCGCCCCCGCGCCGGATTGCCGGCAGGGCCGCCTGCATTCCAAGGAACGCACCGGTTAAATTGACGGCAATAACCTTGTTCCACTGATCGAGCGGGAACTGCTCGATCGGGGCCATGCTGGCGATTCCAGCATTGTTAACCAGCCCATGCAGCGCGCCGAAGCTGCTCTCGGCGGTCGCGACCGCCCTAGCCCACTCCTCCGGCTGGGTGACGTCCTGACGCACATAGACGGCGGAAGTGCCCAGTTCAGCCGCGAGAGCCTCTCCTTCTGTATGAAGAATATCAGTGATTACGACCTTGGCGCCTTCAGCGACAAGCAGGCGCGCATGAGCTGCACCCATCCCACGAGCTCCGCCGGTTACCAGAATGACCTTTTCGTTCACACGTCCCATGACATGTTCCTTGCTTCGCTCCGTTGATCAGTGGCGGTGCAGCGGGGCGATCAGCTCGAGCCCATCTTTCTCGCGTAGACCAAAACTGGACACCTTGACGATCTCGCCGCCCGAAAGCTGGCGCGCCTTATCATTCCAGAAGAACTCTTCATGGTCCTCCATCAGTTCTTCCTACGCCGACTTGGCCGGTGCCTGCTCTAGCGAAATGGAGGTCAGCAGTTCGTAGGTGCAAGTGGAATTCTCCTCGAACATGCGCCCCGCCGCGCATGACCTAGCCATCCTTCGCCATGGGCATGGCTGCTGTCACCGAACTGCTCCGTCTTCTCGAAGGGCGACATTCTCGCCCGATAGTCCCGCCCTTCTTGATGAGATAGGCTGCTGCCGCCTACCGGCGCCGGTTCCCACTAAACCGGCGTTCGCGGCGCCGCCTGCTGCGTTGGATCAGGCTTTGACGAGGCGAGAGCAACGCACATGAGGTTCTCCCGCGTGCAGCGGCGGGAAGATCCAGGTCTTTCTAATCAGCGCGCCAATGATGGCGCGCAGAAAAGCTAGGACATCTGATTGCAAGGCAAAGCTCCCGCGACCGTTCCGTGCGCCGGGCACGTCACCAGCTACCGCAATCGATACGGTCTCTCCGCACAAGCGGGGCGCGGAGACATGGATCTGCCGTGAGATCGTCTCAATAAAAGGGCGATCACACTACGCTTGCCGTGCAGCTCTCATCCGAACTTGAACAACACACCGTATCCGCCGCGCGGATAGCTCCATTCGATGTCGCCGGTGGGCTCGCCGATGACCCGGCAGGTGCCGCACTCGATGCAGCCGTCGACGGTGACCTCGACCTGCCCCTTGTCGTTGAGCTCATAGCAGCGCGCCGGGCAGACCTTTAAAAGTGCAAGCAGCTGCGGGGATGGCTTCGTGTGTGCGCGCACTTTGATGTGGGGACGACCGACGTCGACGAGATAGCGGTTGTAGAACAGCTTGTCCTCGACGCGCACTGATGTCTCAACATTCATATTTCAGCTTCCTTGGCTTCGATTATGGCTGGTTAGCGCCAGGCACGGGCGAGGCGGAATGCATCGCCAAATAGACCGCTCCAGGACCGCGCATTGACAAAGGATTTCAATGTCACCTTCTCTTTCTCAGCCTTCGGCGTACCGTCGACGCGTACATAATTCTGCATCGCCCTGGAGACGAGCTGCGGATAGGTGAGAAAGAAGTTTTGCGAGTTGGTATGCATCAGCATCGGCATATCCTTGTGCTTCTTGAGATCCTTAATCACGAAGGAGTCGTCCAGCATCTTCTTGTAGACTGACAGATTTGCCGCGGTCATGGGATGGCTGCGCGATTTCACCTGGACGATCGCTTCCGCCGCGATGCGGCCCGAAGTCATCGCGAGGTTAGAGCCTTCGCGATGAATGGCGTTGTTGAGCTGCGCCGCATCGCCCACCACTACCCAGCCATCGCCATAGAGCTGCGGGATCGCCTTGTAGCCGCCTTCAGGAATGAGGTGCGCGGAGTATTCCTTGACCTCCGAGCCCTCGATCAGGGGTGCCACGGACGGGTGACGCTTGAAGCGGTCGAGCAGCCCATATGGCGTCTCTCCGGTGCGCTGAAAGTCGGCGACGATACAGCCGATACCGATCGAGATGCACTCCTTATTGGCATAGATGAAGCCCATTCCGGTCATGCCACTGGAAATGGTGCCGGCCGCT
The DNA here is from genome assembly GCF_032917945.1 of Bradyrhizobium sp. sBnM-33. Lineage (NCBI taxonomy): Bacteria > Pseudomonadati > Pseudomonadota > Alphaproteobacteria > Hyphomicrobiales > Nitrobacteraceae > Bradyrhizobium > Bradyrhizobium sp. sBnM-33. Next base: position 1,986,168 of record NZ_CP136624.1, on the reverse strand, counting down.
TCGACAACGACGCCTTCGTCGCCCTTGAGATTGAAGTGGGCCTCGATGGTCTCACGCGGCAAAAAGTGCATTTCCTTAACCGCGAGTGCCACCTTGTCGGGCTTGGGCCGCTCGCGCAGGCGCGCACGCGTACCGAGAAGGCCATTCACGCCTTCGGCCAGCACCACGACATCTGCGTGGATTTCGCCGTCGCGGCGATCCGTACGAACACCGATGACTTTCCCATGGGCGTCCCGCGCGAGCTCAGTGACGGTGGTCTCGCACAGCACGGTCGCGCCGGCCTCGCGCACTTTCGAGGAGAACCATTTGTCGAACTGCGCGCGGATGATCGTGTACCGGTTCGGCCGCTCCTCGTTGAAGTCTTCGGAGCGGTAGTGCACGCCGAGATGGGAGCGATCGTCCATTATCCAGAACCGTTGCTCGACGAGATGACGTTCGAGCGGCGCGTCATCGCGGAAGTCCGGGATCAGCTTTTCGAGCATGTCGGCATAGAGGATTGCGCCCTGAACATTCTTCGATCCGGCATATTCACCGCGCTCGAGCTGCAGCACCTTCATGCCGCGTTGAGCCATGGCCAGAGCCGCCGCGTTGCCCGACATGCCGGCGCCGACCACGATTGCATCGAACTTCTCCTCGATCACAACAACCTCCTCTAGCTCGCGATCCGGTCGCGCGAATGCGGTGAAAGCCGTGCACGAAATGCGGCCGTCAGCGCTGGTAACAGGTGCATAGCGTCGTTGACGACGCCGATATGGGCAAAGTCAAAGATTGGCGCGTTCTTATCGGTATTGATGGCGACGATTAGATCGGCGCCCTCCACGCCGACCCGATGCTGGATCGCGCCGGAAATGCCTGCGGCGATATAGAGCTTTGGCCGGATGGTCTTGCCCGTCTGGCCGATCTGCCGGTCCGAGGTGACCCAGCCCTTTTGTACCAGCGGACGCGAACAGCCATATTCGGCGCCGAGCACGGCGGCGAGCTGCCGTACCAGCTGGAAACTCTCAGGCGAGCCCAACCCCAGCCCGCCGGCGACGACAACGTCGGCATAGGCGAGATTGGATTTGGCCGAATCACGGTCCGGCACAAAGGACAGCACCTTGGTGACGATGTCTTCTTCGAGCAGGCGGAGCGGATGCATGATAATGCGGGCGGCATCGCGCGCGACACGCTCTGGCATCGGCATCACGCGCGGGCGGACGGTTGCCATCTGCGGCCGGTAATTCAAGGTGTAGATCGTGCAAAGCAGCGATCCGCCAAAGGTCGGACGCGTGGCCGCAAGCGAACCATCCGCGTCGACGTCGAGCTCCGTGCAGTCGGCGGTGAGACCCGTCAGTAGCGTAGTAGCTACCGAGCCTGCAAGATCGCGACCGAGCGTGGTGGCGCCCAACAGCAGGATCTCTGGCTTGTAGGTGTTGACGAGATCGGTCAGCGCCTTGGTGTAGGACTCGTTACGATACTCCGAAAGCACATTCTCGGTCACGAGATAGGTTAGGTCTGCGCCGTAGCAGAAGGATTCGAGCGCGGCGTTGCGCGTGGTCTCGGCCTCCGGGCCGATGACGACCGCGGCGAGATCAACCTTCAGCTTGTCGGCAAGCTTGCGGCCCGCACCCATGAGTTCCCAGGAGACGGGATGCACCTGGCCGCGCTCCTGCTCGACGAAGACCCAGATGTGCTTGTAGGCCTTAAAGTGCTCGGGCAATTCTTTTTTGATTCCTGCGCGGCCGCCCGCGGCCGGCGTAGGAGCTTTGGTGATGTTGCTCATAGCGTTGAATTCCCCTCAGAACCTGCGCGCCTGCGCCACAAGGTTGGTCTGTAGCTTGGGTTGACCCTTCAAGATGGCTTTCATCAGCACCTCCGTCGGATGCTTGGCGGCTTCCACCAGCCCCGCCCTCTCGGCGCGTGGCGACGGCGCAAAGGCGCGCTTGACGATGGTCGGCGAGCCGGGCACGACGCATTTCGAGACTCCTCGACGCCGGCCTCCTGCGCGCTCCATTTTACAACCGGCCCTAGCGCCGCGCGCAGGGCGGCGGTCATCACGGCGCTGCAAATCTGGCTGGTTGCTTCCGCCGTGGCTGACCAGGCAGGGCAGCTTTGTGCGCAACATCTGCACGCCGCGTTCGGCGCGGCGCTCCGCGTCCACCGTGGTGAGCGCGGCGATCTCGCCGCCGAACTTGTCACGCGATTGGAGCGCGGCCTCGAGCGCGAACAAGGCGTATCGGTTGATGATGCTCGCCCCCTGACGCACGATGGCGTTGGTCACGGGATAGACCGCGAATCTGCGCGGAATCGGGAACCTGCTTGGTGCAAACGATACTGTGCATGCCTTCTCCAGAAGTAGCGTGGAACGCGAGTTATCCATTGGCGGCCATCTCACGGTCAATCCCAGCGTCAATGGCGTCAAAGACAACTTCGAACGGCATTAACGCGAGCGTGACCCATAGGATGATGCCGGCGCGAGCGGCGAGCAGTAACGGCAACATGATCGGTCTTGCTCCATATCTCATCTCGGAGGGCAACAATTCTGTGTAGTCGGCACCAATGACGGACTTGGCCAGAGAACAGCAAGTGCCGTACCAGTTGGGGCCATCAAAAATTAGACGTCCATTCAATGACTTGAGAAAATAAAGACTGGCCGTTAACATCGCCGACAGTACAATTCCGACATACGTCGCGAATGCGACAGCGCCGCTTCGCGCATTGCTGTACAGAGTTGATCTGCATGAAGAGGAAGATGGCACAACGCGCCGCGCCGACATGGCTTGAGGCAGATCTGAACTGATGTATGAGGCTATTTCAGCGAGCTCAACGGCACGAAGGCCGCCGGTTTCTTGGGCTCCGCGACCGCATCCTTCAAGACCTTGAACACCCGCTGGTCGATCGGCGAGGACGCCACGAAGTCGGCATAAGCCTGCTCCAGCACCGCCTTGCACCGCGCCGTGACCTCGGCCTCCGCGCCACCTTCGAATACTTCCTTGGCGAGATATTGTCCCATGCGCTTTAAGATGTGCAGGCGCGCGACATTGACGATCTTGGGGTCGTAATCGACGCCAAGCAGCGCAAAAAAATCTTCGGCCGAGCAGGCCTTGTTGAGCCGATCCAGGATGCCGACTGCCGCCTGTGTGTTGCTCATCGAAAAATCTCCTTTGGGTTAGGTCGACCGGCCTGTGGTCGGGACCCGGCTCCGGCTGGTCATCTCCTTGCGACGCTGCTTCGCGTAGGCGGCGCTGCATATCGCCTCCATGGCCTATGTCTGCGAGGGCTTGCGCGGGACGCCGGCGGTTTCGGCGGTAATGATGCCGACCATGGCCGCCCCACGCACCATTGGTCAACGAGCGCTCGCAGACGTCGCGCCAGATCGCCACCACCGTCTCGCACGCTACCGGCCGCTTGTGCTCGATGGCATGTTTCCGCACCCGCGACAGGATCTGTCTTGCGTCCTCGGCGCTGGCGGCGAGCTGCAATTCGTCAAGTAGGGTGGTGATCGACGACAGCCCGGAATGCTTGCCGATCACAATACGGTTGGATCGACCGAGCAAATTGGGGTCGAGCGACTGATACGTGCGTTGATCCTTCATTAGGCCATTGACATGAATGCCGGATTCGTGGGTCAATACATGTTCACCGACGATCGCCTTGTTCAGAGGAACCGTGCGTGCAGCCGCGGCTGCCACCAACGCGGCGACATTCTCGAGTTCCGGCAGCACGATGCCGGTGTCACGCCCGTAGAGCTGTTTGAGCGCGACCGCGACTTCTTCCAGCGGCGCATTGCCGGCCCGCTCGCCGAGCCCGATGACGGTCACCGAGGCGTGGCTCGCGCCACCCTTGATGGCGGCGAGCGTATTGGCGGTCGCAAGCCCGAGATCGTCATGGCCGTGAAATTCGGGCTCGAGACCGGTGGTCGCGCGCAAACGAGCCGTCAGCGCATAGGTGGAGTCCGGATCGAGCACACTGAGCGTATCGGCAATACGAAAGCGCCGTGCGCCGGCGGCTTTTGCGGTGGCGATCAGCTTGATGAGAAAATCGACGTCAGCGCGGGAGGAGTCCTCGCCGCCGACGGCAACCTCAAGCCTACGCTCGCGCGCATAACTGACCACCCGCCTCACCTGCTCCAGCGCTAGTTCGCGGTTATCGCCAAGCTTGGCGGCAATCTGCACGCCAGAAGCAGGAATCGAGACATTGACCATCGGCACCTTGGCCTCGATTGCCGCATCGACATCGGCTTCACGCATCCGGCACCAGCCGATGGTGGTGAGCGGGAGACCGGCATCAACGATGGCGCGGCTGGCGGCGATCTCCTCACTGCCCATCGCGGGCGTCCCCGCTTCGATCTTGGTGACTCCGGCCCGCGCCAGCGCTTGCGCGATCGCCACCTTTTCGTCGGTGGTGAAGGCAACGCCAGGCGCTTGTTCGCCGTCGCGCAGCGTCGTGTCGTTGAGCACGATCGGACTTCCCCATGCCGTCTCGGACCATGACTGTTTGGCAGAGGCGGCTTCGATCATGGGAGGCTCCTTGTTGGCTTTGGCAAAGCAAGGCCTGAGCAATGCGCATGCCACGCCGGCACCCGCCACAAGCCGTTGGACAAGCGCACATTTTTCGGCACCAGCCGGATTGTCGCAAACGCGACAGTGGCGAAGTCGACGCGTCCGCTTACGTCACGGCGCGATGGGATGGCATCAACTCCGCTTGCGGCTCAGATGGATGATCAGATCGACGCAGGAGACTTCGTGGTCTGGCAGCGGCTCGGCACATTCACAAGCAGGAGATCCGCATCGGGAATATCGAGCAGGATATCCTCGCCGTGCAGATAATAATGCGGATGCGGCGAGGTGTTGGTGTCGTACAACGATCGCGACCCATCAAGACAAATCCGGCGCAACAGGCCGGCTTGGGTGAACTGGTTCAAAGTGTTGTAGACGGTAGACGATGAGATCGGAAACCCGGTCTCGCGCGCCTCGGCAAATAGCATCTCTGCGGTGACATGCTGGGCGCCTCTGGCAAACAACAGCTCGCTTAAGATCAGGCGCCGGCGCGTCGGTCGCAGCCCGGCCTTGAGCAACACATCCTTCCAGCCGGCGTCGGGACATCGCCCGCTGAGATGGGCAGAGGCCGGTCCCACCTGCACCTCGTCGAAGTCCGCGCGATCCCCGGCGTCCGGAAGTCTGGCCAACGGACGATCCATCCGAAGTCGCTCACATTGGCCAGGTGCCGGCCGCAACCGGGACAGCCGCCTGCAGCAGAACCTCGCGCCGGCGCTCGGCCATGCGGCTCTCGCCGCTTTCATCGCCGAAGCAGAGGTTGAAGTCGTTGCATTGCGTGCACACCGGCGTCGTGCACATGACAAGGCCGTCGTCCTCGCACAGCGTGCGATAGAAGAAGCGCTTCCAGCGCATATTATTGGTATTGCGCGCGGCTAGCGGCGCGAAATGGCGGCCTAGCAGCCGGGATAGTTCGCCACGACCGCGCAATCCGAGATCTTCCCACAAGTGATTTGGCTCGATTGCGCGACGCGCGATCATCCCAGCTAGCCAGTTGCCGATGTCCCCTTCGGTCGAGCGTTGCGCGAGCAGGAGATCACGCAACATTGCCGCCTCGTCGCTCTCATTGCGCTTGACACGCAAGAGCAACTCCTCGCGGTTTATCCGGATCGACGGGAAGTACTGCTCCAGCAACGCGGCTAGCTCGTGGCTGGTCAGACCGACCTTCTCGGAAACCAGACCACCATCCATCGTGGCGGCCGCCAGAATGGACGCCAGCACGTGGCGATCGAAATTGCTGTCACTGGTTATGTCGACATCTGCGGGGTCTGCCCCAGTGAGCAGGCGGTAGGTCGCAATTCCCCTATGCCGCTCACCGTTCGCTTCAGTCGCTCTGGCAGCCATAAGCGGAAACAATTGCGCTTCGAACATGGGTTGCCGATCTTTCCACAGTGATCAAGTATGCTTCGCTGCATCGTGATGCTGGTCACGACATTTTTCGCCGGAACGCCGACCTCCTTATTGAGCATTGGGAAGGCCGGCCTCCGTCGGTGTGTCCTTTACCCGGCTGCGAGTTCGGCTGCGGTCTTGCCGATGATGGTCTCGTCAACCGCCTCCATGATGCCGTGCTCCATCAGCATGTCCTCGAGCTCATCCATGGAGATCGGGGTCGGGATGATGCCCTTGCCGCCATTGTTGTGGATCTTGGTCGCGAGATTGCGATAGTGATCGGCCTGCTGGGATTTCGGCGCATACTCCAGCACGGTCATGCGGCGCAGCTCCGCATGCTGCACGACGTTATCGCGCGGCACGAAATAGATCAGCTGGGTGCCGAGCTTCTTGGCCATCGCCTCCGCCAGTTCCAGTTCCTTGTCGGTCTGCCGCTCGTTACAGATCAGGCCGCCGAGCCGCACGCCGCCAGAGTTGGCATATTTCAGAATGCCCTTGGAAATGTTGTTGGCGGCATACATTGCCATCATCTCGCCAGACATAACGATGTAGATCTCCTGCGCCTTATTCTCGCGGATCGGCATCGCAAAACCGCCGCAGACGACGTCGCCGAGCACATCGTAGGAGACGTAGTCGATGTTCTCATAGGCGCCGTTCTCTTCCAGGAAGTTGATCGAGGTGATGACGCCGCGGCCGGCGCAGCCGACGCCCGGCTCCGGACCACCCGACTCGACGCAGCGGATGTCCTGATAGCCGATCTTCATCACGTCCTCGAGTTCCAGGTCCTCGACGCTGCCGGCATTCGCCGCCAAGCTCAAAATCGTGTCCTGCGCCTTGGCGTGCAGAATCAGGCGGGTCGAGTCCGCCTTGGGATCGCAGCCCACGATCAGGATCTTGTGGCCCATCTCGGCCAGCGCCGCCAACGTGTTCTGCGAGGTGGTCGACTTGCCGATACCGCCCTTGCCGTAGAACGCGATTTGTCTCAGTGAAGCCATGTTGCTCTCCATCAACCAATTTGCCAAAGATTGCGCGCTGCCTCGCGCGCGAGCTTGTTTCTCGCTCAGAAACGAGGCACACGGGTTCAAGGGAAGGAGAGCAGCGCTCGTCTTGCGCGTCTGCGTGCACTCAGCCCTCAGTCAGTGTTGCTGCATCCTGATAGCAACCGCCGTGCCAACCCTGGCCACGCTCTCTAAGTTTCTGATTACACTTTGAAAAATTCGGGAGCCGGTGGATGAAACCAGGTGTTTTGAACGTGACAGGATTCGTGCCGCTGTCAGAAGCCGGACAAGGATCGCTAGCATCAAAACGGGAAAACGCCGGCTTAGCGCGAGCCATTTCAATGCATTCATGCACGGAACAGAAATTGCTAACGCTCTTGCAAGCCGCTTTGTCGGAGCGGATTTTCAGGAGAGCAACAGTGCAGATTGGTGTCGAAACGTCGAAAGCAGTGGACCTGCGACGGGTGTTCGTGGTCGACGATAACGAGATCACCCGCGCGGCATTGCAATTCATGCTGCATGATGAGATCGAGACGCATGAGCTTGCAACGCCAGAAGAGGCCTTTGCCAGGGGCATCGATTGGTTAAAACCGCATGTGGTGTTGCTCGGAGCCTCTTATTTTAAGCAAGAGGGGCCGGCGTGATCGGCGAATTGGCGGCCTATTTTCCCGACGCTCAGATCCTGATCATCGCGACAAATCCGACGAGGCCGACGCGGTCGAAGCCGTCAAGGCCGGCGCACACGGCGTTCTGGTCAAGCCGCTGACCTTGGAAACCATTCGCAAGAAGGCCGATACCATTCTCGAACGCGGCGGCGTCACGCCGGTCGTGCAGCTCAGTGTGCTCAAATAGGCCCGCGCCATGACGACGATCATTTTCTATCACAAACCCGGCTGCGCCACCAACGCGCGCCAGATGCAGGCGCTGAAGGCCGCGGGCCACCACGTGATTGCCAAGGATATCTTGAAGGAGCCGTGGCGTGCGGAGGAACTGCGCCGCTTCTTCGGCAATACGCCGGTCGCATCCTGGTTCAACCGCGCCGCGCGGCGTATTAAGTCAGGCGAAATTAATCCCGAAACAAGCGACGCGGCGAGCGCACTCGCGCTGATGCTGAGTGATCCGCTCCTGATAAGGCGCCCGCTGATCAACGCCGATGGCGCAAGATGCGCCGGATTCGATCATGGGCCCGTGCTGTCGCTGGTTGGGCGGAGCATGCAAGATGATGTCGAGCGATGCTCGCGCGAGGAAACCGGGGGACACTGCTCGAGCGGGTGAGCTGCAGAGCGCGTAGTTCCACCGAGAGGGAAAGGAGCGAAGTTTCCTCCGCTCCCCATTCTTGACGGGCGCGAGGAGCAAAGCTCGCTGAAGGCTGTCGGGGCTCTACACGCGCGTACATTTGGAATATTCAACGGCACTTCGGGGTCCCACTTTCGGTCCACCAGATGGTCTTGCCCCTGAAACGAGCGGGTCTCATGACGCGGCAGCCCGGCTCGCCGCGCAGCAACGAAATGCTGGTCGCTCCTGAGCAGCTATCCCTCTTGGAAATGCCAAACCGACCAGTCAAGACTTCTGTGTTGAGGTACCAGTCTAGCATGCTTTGAAAAAGGCGCTCGCCGCCTACCGGCGAGCGGGATTCATTGCCTCCGATGAGATACGGAGATCGTGCGTGCGCGGCGGCGACAATCAACTGGCGAGCTGTTCAGCTACGTTGACCTGGAGGCGCGGGTGCGGCGTGATCACGCGCTGCGATCATCCATCGGGAGCGAGGCGCTGTCGGCGCTATAGCGCGAGCTTGCGTCGCTCTATTCGCCGATTGGGCGGTCGTTGATCCCGCCGGAGAAGCTGCTGCGGGCGATGCTGTTGCAGGCGTCTGATAGGTGTCCTATTCCCCCCTGCGAGGTGCCCAACTAGCACAGCACAGCATTCTGCGGTGGAGAAATGCGCGCATCGGCCTGCGCCTTTCTGCTCGATAGCCTTCGCACGCAATGTGATACGAACGCCTTCGGCCTTATCGGAATGAGATCGGCGCGTCACGTGATCGGCGATAAATTCCAGCACTGCAGCGCCAATCTCGGCAACTCGGCCGGCCACCTCAAGCCGCCGAGCGCGACGGCCTCTGATCGCCGCCATGAGTTCGAGAATCTGTTTCAGCGGGATCGCTTCGCCACCGAGCATGAGCGATGTCCAGCCCGTCCGCGCCCCACGGCAACGATGAGACCTTCGGCAACGTCGCGCATATCGGTTCACGGCGAACTCAAAGGGCCTTGCGGACGCTCGTCGATGATGACGGCCAGATCGCGCCGAAATCCGAGCACGATAAACAATTTCGCCATTAAAAACATCGGTCCGAGCAACAGATGGATCGGATTGTCGACCAGTGCCGGTCGGCGACGTTCGAACACCTGGTGCCCAATAACCTGCGATGCACTGCCAATCACAATCAGGATAGCGGTAAGCGACCACATTCGGACAGTATTTGCCTGAACCACGAAAATGGCGGCGGCTGAAAGCAATACGATCGCAGCCCTAAGGATCGCGGCTCCAAGCGCGAAGTCAAGCAGGAACCAATAGATGAGCACCGGTATGGTAGCGATGGCCGCCACACTGGTTTGGATCCCGAACGCGGCGATGGACAATTGGCTGAGCGGAAGAACGGCAGCCAGGAACAGGAACACGATACCGAAGACATGCATGGCGCAATTCCAAGGGGCGCGATGATACTCAACATAGTCGGCAAGCTGCCGCCGAAAAAATGAACTCATGCGGCGCTCGGTTCGCCTATTGTATCGGCAGGCGTGGCAAAGCTCATCAAGCGCATCTGCTAGTCTCCGTCGGAAACGTCACGGTCTCATTCAAAGCGCGGCCACGTGAATGTTCGCTGCCCGTCGAGCGCGCGACGCCGCCGCCAGCATCGAAGTCGTTGCGCCTAATTCAGCGACTAACAGACTACAAGGCTGCATCATGAAACAGGTATCCGAAATGACCGCGCGATGCACCGCATTTTTCTTGCAGGTGTTACCATTCAGCCTCATCGTTGAGACCGCAGTTGATCCCGCCGGTCATTGAAATCTCCGCGTTTTGCATTGTGGTCCGCGGCCACACGCAAGCAGCGCCGCAGTTGGCAAATCGCGACGGACAGCGAAATCGATCATCAAATCTATCCTTGATCGTTCGGCGATTCTTGCTTCTACTCGTGCGCTGCGGTCTGTCGCATTGACATGCATCAACCGAGGGTCATTATTCCATGGAGACGCTTCGCAAGCGCTCGCACCTGCGCGCCGTGTACGTGACTCCAAAGTTACTCGGTCGTTATCGAGAGAACCCCAGAATTTGTGACACGCTCTTCTATGGCGGATTAGAGCTAAACTCGGAATCCGGCGATGCGCGCCGCGAAGCGATTCAGCTGGCGCCGTCTCAAACCAGGAGCGCGAGCCAGATGAAAGCTCGATATGCGGGCGCCCAGAACTGGGGTCAGCGACGACCGCAGTGTCGTGACCAGGCTTCCGTTATCGCCTACCTGCGGGAATGGGCCGATGCGGCATGACGAACAGCGATCCCTGCTGCGCGCTTGCGGCAGTCGCGGCCAGGTCAGCGCCGTCGCGATCGACACGATGGCCTAGCACATTAGGGTTGATGAAAAAGCTCCAACGTGCAGCCAGCCAATGCGGTCATCGCGTCGAAGCCGGCAAATTCGCCGATGCTGAATTGCGCGTGAAAGCCGGACATCAGCGGACGCTTCGCTGCACGTTCCAGTTCGACCGCATTGACATTCGCAGCGACATCGATCGAGCCGAGCGAGGCGCCGAAGGCAACCAGCGCGGCCCCGAGCTCCAGAGGCGTACTGGCAACCGCGAGCCACGGCAGGATGAGCGCAATTCCGAAGCCGCCGATCAGGATGATCGGTTTGCTGCCGTAGCGCGCGCACAACAAATCGCTCAAAATCATCGAGACGACCAAGCCGACGCCCAAGCAGAGCAGCAGAAAACCGAGAACTCCATCATCGACCGCCAGCCGCTCCTTCGCGAACGGCACCAGCGGCACCCAGGCCGCAATGCCGAAGCCGGCGACAAAAAATGCAAGGCGCGTCGCGAGCCGGGTGGCCAGGCGATCGACGGACATCATCGGTGAACCCCGGAGGAAAAGTTGGTGGTTTCGTGTTCGGACACGCTAAGGACATCACGGCGGAGCGTGAGCGGCTGCGACCGCAGTTGCAGCCGCCCGAACATGCTGTTTCATGTCGCCTCACAGCAAATTGGCGGGGCGGCCGGACGCCACGGAGGAACTGCCGAGTCCGCCCTTACAGCACCGCCCCGCCTCCGACCGGTGATGGTGCCCCGAATGAAGCAAGCGGCGTGCCGATTTTGAAAGTTGGAGGTTCTACAGTCGCTTCGTACTGGGTGTGTGTAGCGTCAAGTCGCGGACATTGGTCTCAAAGCTGCCAAACGGGGCGCTCTCGTTCAGTGCGCCCGAAGGCTCTGCCAAACCGTATCACTATCATGGGTGTGTGATCACGTCGGGGTTCTCGACCACCATGTCGAGCAGCGTGTCCTCGACCATCCGTTAATCCCGCCATTGATCCGGACGCGCGAGCGTCGCCGGACTGGAATACAACCCAATTGGCGATCTTGACGTCCTAGCACTACTTTGGCACTTTAGTCGTCGCGATATCTGCAAGGAACATGTCGCAGTGAGGACATTGTCGGGGTGGAGGTCGTGCGAAGAGGTCGAGGATGGCTTGCCTGATGGCCGGCATGCTTGGTTGTGGTGGCGGTCCTGAGATTCTTTTTTTTCCGTCCCGCTGCTTTGAGGCGGCGGGATTGGAGGAAGGCGTAGGCGATCATCGTCATCAACGCGTGTCGATGTAATCCCGTCCAGGATCTACCTTCGAAGTGGTCGAGCCCAAGCTCCTCCTTGAGCTGCTGGTGGGCCTGTTCACAGACCCACCTGGCCTTGATCGTGGCAGCGAGCGTCTTGATGGTGGCATCGGCCGGCAGGTTCGACACATAGTATTTTTGCTCCCCGGTCGACCGCCGCTCGCCGACGAGCCAGACCTCGTCGCCAGGCATGCACTGCATACGGTTATTGATCATCCGGTGCTTATGGCCATCCGCAACGCGGACACGGCGGGCCGTGAAGAGACATGTCAGCCGACCTTTGGTGCCCCGCCGCCAGCTGACCCTTTGCCATTTGCCTTTGGCCAATAACGCTTCAGCAGAGACCGGTGGCTGATCAGGGATGTGGTATTTGCGGGGCTTTCCGGTCTTCGCGATGGGGAAGATCAGGGCAATGTCGGCGGGATAGACGTTCTGGCGCCGCGACAGACCCACCGCCCACAGCAGACCGCGCTCGCTCAAAGCCTGACGGAAAGGCCCGCTGGAGCCGTACCCTGAATCGGCAAGCACACAGCCGAAACGCACACCGGAGGCGATGACGCGGTCGATCTCCTCGATCGCAATCTCCGGCTTTGTCAGAGCAGTCTGTCTATCCTTCGGCACACCCGCCCGCGCCATGCGCTCAGGATCATTTGTCCAGTTCTCGGGCAGGAACAGCCGCAGGCCCACCATCACCGGCACTTCCCGCGACGCCAACGTTAGCGAGACTAGCGACTGACAGTTAGCAGTCTTTCCGAGCGACGAGGCATATTGTGGCGCGACGCCAATCGAGTGACGTCCCTTCTTGGGCAACGCCGTATCATCGATGACAAGAAAACCCGCATCATCGCCAACCAATCTGTCTGCCTCCTTCAGCAGGGCAGCCTCGAGTGGAGCACTGTCCCAAACTCCGGCAGCGACGAAATGATGGAGCTGATCGTAACCGACCCCACTGGCGCGTGCCGCCATCGGTTGAACGCTCTTGCGGTCTCCTGGACCAATCAAACCCGCGACGTAGAGAGGGCACATCCGGGCCCGCGTCTTGTGCCCTAGCGCCGCGACAAACGGCGCAAGCCAGCGATCGAGATCGGCTTGCCAGTCCACGTCCATAGATCGGCCCTCCATAAGCCGACCTCTCATGAATCATTGAAAACCTGATTCGGGAATCCTGTTGCGACGATCAATCCAATAAATCTGCCAAAGTAGTGCTAGTACCCGGAATCAAAGCTGAGTGATACGGCGGCCTTTGAATCTGCGTTGACGGACTTTTTCTTGGTCCAGACGAAGGGCTCAGCGTTTTCGTTGTATGCGTTGATGTAGGCATCGATATGCTCCTGGAGCTGCTTAAGGCTGGTGAAGGAAGCGCCGCTGAGCGACTGCCCCTGCAGGATCGAAAACCAAACCTCGACCTGATTGAGCCAGGACGCGCTTGTCGGCGTGAAATGAAATTGCACATTGGGGTGGGCCTTTAGCCAGTGCTCGTTCTTCTTGTGGGTGTTGAGGTTGTCGAGGATGACGTGAAGCTGGCGGTCCGGAAAAGCCGAGGTGACGCTGTCCATGAAGTCGAGGAACTCGACACGGTGCCGCCGTTTTGAATGCGTCGCGACGATCTTTCCGGTCGCAACCTCGAGCGCCGCAAACAGCGTTGTCGTGCCATGCCGCGTGTAGTCGTGGCTCTGACCGGTCAAGGCGCGGCCATTGGGCAGCTTCAGATAGCCCTGCGCTCGCTCCAAAGCCTGGATCGAAGGCTTTTCGTCCACACATAGCACGATGGCCTTCTCCGGCGGGGCGACGTAGAGGCCGACAACATCGGCGGCTTTGGCCGTGAAGTTCGGGTCGTTGCTCTCGCACCAGGACTTGCGAGCCACGAGGTCGATCTTGTGGTTGCGCAGGAACCGGCAGACATATTGGACGTCAACATCGCCCAGCGCCTCGGCCAGCAGGGGCCCGGTCCAGCGCGCAAACCCTTCCGGTGGCTGCTTGTCCAACAGCCGCAGAATCCGCTTGTCGGTGGCCTTCGTATAGATCGGCTGCTTGCCAGGCCGCGGCCTCTCCTGCAGCCCTTCAAGGCCAAGGTCGGCATAGCGATGCCGCCACAGGCTGACAATCCGAGGCTGGACCCCGACTTCCTTGGCTATCGACCGCGTGCTGCGCCCGGCCGCCGCCAACAAAACTATCCGCGCCCGCTTCAAATCGCGCTGCAATGTCGCCGGCGAACGACACGCGCCTCCAGGACCTTGCGATCCTTCCTCGAAAGGTGAACTTCTCTTGCCTCGGGTATCATCCCGATCTTGAATCACGACTCACCCTCTAAGGAAAGTGGGTACTAGCCGTGGAAATAGGTGCCGGTTTCGGCTCATCGTTGAAGGCGGTCTTGCGCTTCTTGAGCACCAGGCCGACGGTGCCCTGCCAGACTGATTCCTTGATCGCGCCGGTCGACAGGATGAGCCCGCCCTTGGTCTTCTCCGGCTCGATGTAGATGCCGACCAAGACCTTTGTTGTTCAGCAGCTCGATGCTGCACAGATCGCCAATGAGCTTCATAAGCTCGGTCTTCTGGTCCTCCGACTCCGAGCGCCGTTCCCGTGTCGAAACGCATACCATCCCTTCCCTCTCCTCCTACTCTTTCAGGATGTCTTCCATCGTCTCAGCGAGCACCGTGCGCGCGTCGGCGGGCGCCTTGCGGCACCACCTTGCGCTGATACCGGCCCCAATCTTTGAGATTATCCGACGTGATGGCATCGATCACCTATCCAGCTCATCAAGCTTGGGCCTGAAGACGTTCGGCCAGCTTGATGGCGATGGTGACGCTCATTTACAGCCCGCCCACTTGTTTCCGAGCCAATTGCAGGAGCGCCATGCGAATCAGGCGCATCGGACAAGGAAAAGGCCGCCTGCGTTGCCACAAGCGGCCGAAGTCTAGGGAGGAAACGCCCAAGGAGGGCAGGATGCAACCTAGGATGAAAGCCATCAGCAGCTCAATTGAACGCAGGTAATCGTCGAGCATCCAAAGGTGCGACGGAACGATACGAAGGTTTATGTCGAGATCGGCAAGGGCAACGCCAAAATCGCCGCTCGCCGCCGGCATCGGCCGCCATATGCCGCACCAGGATCATTTCCGCAGGTTGGCCTTGTCGCCGTACTTTGTCTTCTCGAGAAGGCCCTCGCCGCTGCCGGCGCCATACTACATCTTGGGGTATGCCTTCACGCGGCCGCCGTTGGCAAAGCCGGCCTTGTAGCTCATTTGGCGCTTTCCGCGGAGCGGCGGGCGGCATCACCCGCGTACTTGAGCTGTCGCGTACTTCGGTCCTTTCGTTGCGGGGGTGTATGCCCGGGGCTTCTGCATCGTGCGGGAGAGCGGTACCGACCCGCGCGGCTCTGCGGCTTTTTTGGAAGCGGGATGTCTTCTCCAAAGGTCCAGTCCTTCTTGAGCGTAATCCTGTAAAGGAACCGAAGCGCCGCGACAGCCGTATGGATTGAATTGGGGGCCAACCTCTTCTCGTTCGTGAGGTAGATTTGATAAGTCCGGATGTGCTCGGGGGTCAGCGCATCCGGCGACATACGGAAGTAACGTGCAAACAGCGATACCTGTTGGAGATGCGATGCCTGTGTATGCGGCGACAGATTCCGCACCTGCATGTCCTCAGTCATCCGTTGTCGAAGAACCGTCATGGGAAGCTCCTTTGCGATATGAAAGCGCTGCAAGCAGCGCCTCCAGCATCTCGCAATCGAACTTCGTCGGGAATGCAGGAAGATCAGATGGTGGTACCGAAGCTTGCCACGAGTCGCCTACCGCGAAGCGGTGATGCGCCGGAGAGGGGCGGACTGTGTTGTATTAGCGAGGAAGCGGGGTAATGCCCGTGAGGTCGTCGCTATTGGATCGGGTCAACCAGCAATGGGAGGAAGGCGGGTTGTGCGACGGATAGCGAATATGGCTCTGTTGAGCTATATTCCCTATCATCGCTGATCGTCGGCTCTCTGATTCGCCCGTTAAAGATGGACGACCTATGCTCGACAATCCGGAGAAGACCACCCGGCTGCTCGCCGCACTCAAGGCAGCTGCGCCATTTGACGTTGAACTGGCACCATCGTTGATCGAATATCTGCAAGCCGAGAATGTTGCCGATGCTGATCGGATGCACCACGTCGTCTGGGATTTGTCATACGCCGGTGACGAGGGCGGTATCATCTGCCATTTGTCTCGCTCGGAAGAAACAGGCAGAGCGCTTGTCGTCTCCCTCACACATGTGCGCGTGCCGCGCTCGATGCCACTTGCAGCGGCCGTTCTGGATTATCAGAAGCACCGAGTGAAGAAGCTCAAGAAGCAGGGCCGGAGGTAGCATAGAAATGGCGCACACGATTATCCGAGGAAAGAATGGTCGTCGATATGAAGTGGAGTTTGAAGACGCGCCGGTACGCGTCGAAGTTCATGCCAGTGAGGAGACCGTCGAGATTTTTGTGGAGGCAGATTTTGAAACGCACCCGGAAGAACGGCGACGTTTTGCGATAATCAACATCCCCCGCCACCTGTTCAGCGAGGCCACGGGTCGGACGGCGCGACGCACAGCGAAGGATCGTTAATGCCGCTGCCGCGCACTCTGTGCCGCTTCCTTCTTCAGGCCGCCGTCATCGCTGCCTACCGCGGAGCGGTTTAGTCCAGTGCCTGCTATATCGACCAAGACATAGGAGGCACAGCGCTGCGATGGAACCGCTGCAAGCCGGCGTCGACCGTTCCGTGATCGCGCCGTGGCTCGGTCATGAATCGGTCGAGACGACGCAGACGTACCTGCACGCCCACCTCGCCCTCAAGGAAGCTGCCCTGGCGAAGCTCAAGCCGTACGAGCGCGGCAAGCGAACCCGCTTCCAGCCGAACGACCGCCTGCTCGCCTTTCTGGAAGCGCTCTGAACGACCAGACTAGCCGAATGGAATGGGGCTGCCGTGCACGCGATCGACGGTGCCAGCGTGACAACGGCGTGCCCATACCAAACCCGTTCGGCATAGTTCGGCGGGCGGCATAAACGGCAAGAATTAACGGCGTTGATTCGCAAGCCTGGCTGGCCGATGTCCTTGCCCGCATCCCCGCCCATCCGGCTCATCGGCTGGACGAGCTCCTGCCCTGGAATTGGACGCCAGCATCAGCGATCTCCGCTCCAGCGGCATGACGACACACGTCAACAAGGTCCATCACGTCACCACAACCAATGGCAGAAGCTGCGAGGAGACCAACCAGGAGTCGGGCTCTCCAGGATTCAGATCTCGGCTGCAGCTAATTATCTGCGGGCTGATACTTTAGACAAGCCGAGCGTGGTGGCGCTCCAAGAACGAGCTGAGATAGATAGGGAATGTCGCGCACGATCCAGCGTACCATTAGCGCGACGGCAACAATCGCTCCCCCAAGAATTCCCGCGACGGCCAACCTGGTCGTGAGATCCCAAAGTTCCCCGTATTGTATCGAATCCATGAGACGAAAGACCGTACCTTGTATCAAGTATAGCAGCAGCGTGCTCTGTCCCAGTTCCACGGTGATAAAGCGGGTCACTCGATTTGAGCGGCCAACTTTCCAGCATTGGAGGACGAGCACGATCACGATCGCTGAGGCCGCTGCGGAGCCAAGAAGCATCAGAAGTACGTTTTTTGCCGACTGCATATCGTGCACTAGGGCGAGATTGTTGTAGATGTAAGTGTCTTTGCGCCAGGCTAGAAAGCACACCAAAGCCGCTATGGAGAGAAACGTGATTAAGAGCGGCTTGTGAGATCGCGTTATGCTCGTCCACCATTCTCTCGACTGAGCAAAAGAGACTCCTAGGCAGAAAAACGGGAAAGTATACCTTATGAGAGGTGATATGGAAAATGTCACAGGTGCAAGTGAGACTAGTATGACTGATACGAATAGGATCCAGGGCGACCGACGATTGAAAATCGAAAGAATTTTGACTAGAAGGAAAGAAACAAAAGCAGCCCAGATGAACCAGTATGTGCCCGCGGAATCGTTTAGAAACTGCAAAACGCTGCCTGGTTGGCTTGCAGACGAGCTAAATGCGGCCAACTTGGCTGTCTCTAGGAGAGCGTACCAAAACAGCATGGGCAACAAGAGCTGCATCGCACGATCACCGATGGCTTGAGTGAATGACTTTCGCAAGAGCGCTCGCCAAGAAAGATATCCGCTTATCGCCATAAAGAGTGGCATGTGGAACATGTAGATCCATTTGAAACATGGCGACTCCCAGAAGCCTTCATCTCGGTAGACGACATATTGGATCAGGTGACCGACGATCACCAAAGTGATGAGCACTCCTTTCGCGAAATCTAAACCTAGATCTCGATCGTTTGCCTCCGGCGTGCGCGCCCCGGGCACAGTCGATCCAGTTATTTTTGGCAATGTATCAAACCTCTCGATATCCCTTGTTCCGATGAGCCGGACACCCGCTTGACTGGGAACACCCGCTGCGACCAAGTACTAGTGCAAGCTGCATCAGAAAAACAGCGGCTCATCATGGTCATTAATTCGGGGGTCCCGGCCAGCATCAAAGGCATTCCTGCCAGATGTCGCGGTCCACTCTCCGAACGGTTCAAGTGCCAGCATTAGGCAGCGGTTCAGGCGGGGTGCAATATCGGAGTGCTGCTGGAGCAAACGTGCGAGCGTCGTCCCCGACCTGGGGAGACCGAGAAGAAAACATACCTCTGACTAGTTGCTTAGGGCCAAGTTTCATGATGTGCCGGTTATACTTGAACAAGGTGAGCAAGGCGCTGACCATCTCAGGAGAGATAGGCCGAGCTGCCGAACATAGGTATAAGCTGCCGGCCACCTATTATGAAAGGCACTTCGCTGCTCCAGCTTTGCATCGCGCAATCAATTCATTCGGCGATAGCGGAGGCATTTTCCATCTACATTCTACGGCTCCCGATAGCTGACGGAGGTCGATGACATGTTCAATTGTACGGAGGTGGGCGATCGGTATAGAAAAGAGGGGACCTGCTATACGAAGGTTTACCGATGGAAGCTCTACCCCAATTCGATCGGCTTGCCTGATCGAGCGGGCGCGTTGCAGCGTGTGCAACCGGAAGAGGTGTTTGCAACCACTGCCAGGGGTCGCCATAGCGGCGTACCAACTCGAGCATGAGAGCCTGAACATATGCAGCGCAGCTTGCGCAGCAGCTCCTCCCACTGGGTGCATTCGGCGTTGCCATCACGAGCAGCTAGTACCCACCCTCCTTAGAGGGTGAGTCGTGATTCAAGATCGGGATGATACCCGAGGCAAGAGAAGTTCACCTTTCGAGGAAGGATCGCAAGGTCCTGGAGGCGCGTTGTCGTTCGCCGGCGACATTGCAGCGCGATTTGAAGCGGGCGCGGATAGTTTTGTTGGCGGCGGCCGGGCGCAGCACGCGGTCGATAGCCAAGGAAGTCGGGGTCCAGCCTCGGATTGTCAGCCTGTGGCGGCATCGCTATGCCGACCTTGGCCTTGCAGGGCTGCAGGAGAGGCCGCGGCCTGGCAAGCAGCCGATCTATACGAAGGCCACCGACAAGCGGATTCTGCGGCTGTTGGACAAGCAGCCACCGGAAGGGTTTGCGCGCTGGACCGGGCCGCTGCTGGCCGAGGCGCTGGGCGATGTTGACGTCCAATATGTCTGGCGGTTCCTGCGCAACCACCAGATCGACCTCGTGGCTCGCAAGTCCTGGTGCGAGAGCAACGACCCGAACTTCACGGCCAAAGCCGCCGATGTTGTCGGCCTCTACGTCGCCCCGCCCGAGAAGGCTATCGTGCTATGCGTGGACGAAAAGCCTTCAATCCAGGCTTTGGAGCGAGCGCAAGGTTATCTGAAGTTGCCCAATGGTCGCGCCTTGACCGGTCAGAGCCACGACTACACGCGGCATGGCACGACAACGCTGTTTGCGGCGCTCGAGGTTGCGACCGGAAAGATCATCGCGACGCATTCAAAACGGCGGCGCCGTGTCGAGTTCCTCGACTTCATGGACAGCGTCACCTCGGCTTTTCCGGACCGCCAGCTTCACGTCATCCTCGACAACCTCAACACCCACAAGAAGAACGAGCACTGGCTAAAGGCCCACCCCAATGTGACATTTCATTTCACGCCGACAAGCGCATCCTGGCTCAATCAGGTCGAGGTTTGGTTTTCGGTCTTGCAGGGGCAGTCGCTTAGCGGCGCTTCCTTCACCAGCCTTAAGCAGCTCCAGGAGCATAGTGCTAGTGGTTCATCACAGTAATTTTGACTCTTTGGCGATGGTTGGATATGCGCGGCCGAGTTTGGCGCGGGCTTTGTCGGTTGTGAACATCCATTTGATGCGGTCTCGTGCTTTGTTTCGCTGCCGTTGCCATGCTGCGATCTCTTTTCGGAGCCGTTTGGGATCGTCGATGCGGCGGCCGAGACACTGGCGCTGTAGCACGCTGATCTCGCACTCGACCATATTGAGCCAACTGGCGTGCTTCGGGGTGTAGTGGAATTCGAGGCGACGCAGGATGCGACGGGCCTCGGCGGGCGCAAATGCTTGATACAGCGCGCCGGCGGTGTGGATCGACAGATTGTCCTGCACGACACGGATACAGGCGGCATCGGGATAATGGACGTCGACGAGTTCACGCATGCAGTGGGCGTAGTCCACGGCGGCGCGGCGGTCTGTTATCTTGACGTTGCGCCAGCCGCGATGCGGATCGAAGGTGACGAAGAGATTGACGGTGCCGTTGCGGCGGTACTCGTAATCGTAGCGCTCGCGCTGTCCGGGCCTGGCCGGGATCGGCTGACGCACCTCGCTGATGAGCTGGACGGGGGTCTCGTCGAAGCAGACCAGCGGCCGCTCGGGATCCGGCGCCTCGGAATAGAGATCGAGCACGTCCTCCATGCGGGCGACGTATTCGCCGTCGACATGGGGAATGCACCACATGTCCCTGCACCATGGCTTGAGGTCGTTCTCGGCCAGCCGGCGACGCACGGTCTCGCCCGACAGGCTGTCGTGATCGGTGAGCTTGACCATCGTGTCGGCCAGCAGCGTCAGCGTCCAGCGTTTGCGGCCGGCGGGCGGCTTGGCGCATGCGGTCGCGACCAGCAGGGCCTCTTCCTTGCCCGTCAGCTTGCGTTCCGCGCCCGGACGCGGCTCCTCGCTCAAGGCCCGCTCCAGATTGCCTTCCACGAAGCGGCGCTTGGTCCGGCCGACGGTGGAGAGGCTGACACTCACGGTCCGGGCAATCTCCTCGTCACGGCGGCCCCGATCGGCCGCCAGCAAAATCTGCGCCCGCTTGAGCTTGCGGGCGGCGTGCTTGCCGCTGCCGAGCATCGCCGTCAGTTCATCGCGCTCGGCTTGGCTCAATTCGACCCGATAACGTACATTCATGCTTTGCCTCCTTGGCGGAGGCCGGGGCCAATCCAACGATGAGGCAAAAATCAGGCGCGCGTTTCACCGAAAAGCAGGGGCACTACCTCGCTTTCATCCATACCTATTCGTACATGTTCGGACAGCCGCCCGCCGAAGCCGACATCCAGCGCCATTTCCGCGTCAGCCCGCCGACTGTCCACCAGATGATCGTCACCCTCGAACGGAACGGCTTCATCCGACGTCAACCCGGCGTCCCCAGAAGCATCGAGATTCTCTTGCCACCGGAAAACTTGCCCATCCTCGAATGGCTCGGTATCAAAACGTCAAAATCACTATGATGAACCACTAGACATCACCGTCCATGCCTCATCGGAGATGCCAATGCTAAAGAAGCAAGCGCCGTGCCGCAACAAAGAAGATTGAGTCTGCACGCAGTATCTGCATGCGTCGCATTGTCGACATTTGGTTCGGAGCCGACAATCTTCCTGATACCAGACGCCTGTGGCGCGTACGCCGTTTCACTCTCGTGTGAGGGCACCCACCGGAAGGCGTTGACGCAGACATCCTCAGATGGTGTGCCGGGGATATCAAGATGCTCAGAAAGTCGGGAAGAGAAAATTGACTGGCGTCACGAATGAAGATGTCCATACCATCGAGGTGATCCGTAGCAATATAGTTCTCTCGCCTTGCTTTCCGCCAATGGCATCGAACACAAAACGTATCGAGTCAACCACGGCGGCGTCTCGGGCTGTCGCTGTCCTCCTTGGACGTTTCCTCCCTAGACTTGTGCCGCTTGTCAGTTAAGCGTCCTTTTTGCTTGCCCATCAATCCGAGCATTTTGGATCGGGTATGCGAGACTCAGGATTCGCGTTTGATGCGGAAGGATACAGACCGCGATCAACGACTTGGACGCCAGGGTCGCCTGAGTTGGCATGCTCTGCGAGCGCCTCCTGTGCCTTGTGCTGGGGATTATGTTTTGGGCATGGACCTTTTGGATCCCGTAAGGATTCGTTCCAGTGCTGATGGACACGCCACTCGTCTGGGAAACTGGAATTGGTGCCCGTCAGCAGCACGGAAAGCACGACCGAACTCCTCGCCCAATTCACTTCGAAGATCATCCGGCGGGAGCGATCCAGGCAGGTTTCTGCCGCCGACAGCAAGGACCCAGGCAGCGTTGCGGATTGGGCCGGATCTCCTCGATCACGGCGCGAATGAGTTGCTCCCGACCGGTCTCAATGCTCGGCGGTTGCTTCAGTTGTTCTGGTTCCACCAGCATGGTTCGATTTCTCTTGTCATCAGCTGAAGGATTTGCCGCAAGAGCAGCTCGATTTGGCGTTTGGGTTGTCGAAGGTGAAGCCCGAGCCCTACAGCGCCACCACGAAATCGATCGTCGTGCCGGCGAGGTGTTCATGGCTCTTATTGTCGACGAACACCTTGACGCCGTCGCGCTCGATCACGGTGTCGTCAGGCTGAGCCTCGTCGGCCAGGCTTCATCCGGTATTTGAACCCGTCGCAGCCACCGGCCTCGACCATGATGCGCAGGCCGCTCGTCGGCTGCGCCGA
This sequence comes from Bradyrhizobium sp. sBnM-33, assembly GCF_032917945.1. NCBI lineage: Bacteria > Pseudomonadati > Pseudomonadota > Alphaproteobacteria > Hyphomicrobiales > Nitrobacteraceae > Bradyrhizobium > Bradyrhizobium sp. sBnM-33. The sequence continues at coordinate 1,963,485 of NZ_CP136624.1, read as the reverse complement.
AGCCGAGATCGCGCTCTTGAGCGCATTCACTGCGCTATCCGTCAGATTGATCATGGCACCCTTTATTTTCCCGAGTCGTTTGCATGGGAATTGGCAAGTCGCATGCCAGCGCGCCCGAGCTTGACATTGCTCACCTTTTCGAAATCGCGCCTGTTGGCTTTGCGAGCGTGTAGGGTTGCTGACAAAGGTCTTCGAGGGATTGCGGCGGCTTTGCGTGTCTTCTTTATGGATTCCGCCGATAAAGCGTAAGGAACGCGGCGGCAAGCAATTTGCATTGCGTGTCTAAGCCGGCCGAAGTGTCCGGTGATGAGCTTAGATCGGAGACCACTTTCATGACGAACACTACCGAACAACTAGAACACGCACCGGGGGTCTTTGTCGACAAGATCTCCGCAGGCGGTGCGCCCATTCAGCTTGTTTTGCACAATGACGACAAGACGACTCTCGGTTTCGTGGTACGCCTGCTGCGCGAGGTATTCGACAAACAGGAGCGGGATGCCATTGCGCTCGCCGAACTCGTCTTGCAGCATGGCAAGGCCGTCTGCGGACGCTATCCTCCCTCAGTCGCAAAGGCGCTCCTCGAGGCGGCGCAAGAGCGTATCCGAGCTGAAGGATGTCCCCTGCTGATCACGGGCGAAGCCGCGGGCGAACCGGACGGCCCCGACCTGTCCGACGTGCAATTCGAATATGCCTTCGAAGCGCTTGAGTGGCACTTCACCAACATACCGCCGAGCGAACTCGCCACTACTGTGCGGCGATTCCCGGGCCACATGCAGGCCGATGTTCAGGTCGCGATCGATAAGCTATTCGCCGATCCGGTCCGCTTCTTCGGCGTCTATGAACAACATAGGTACGAGACGCTTTCATTCGCTCGGATCAAACAGCGTGGACGGAATGCGATTTCGCTGGTGCCGCCGCAATATCACCACGTTGATACTGGCGAAACGGCGCCGGTCAAATGCCTGTGCAATGGACTGTGGCTTTGCCGGGCGAGCGAATTTTTCTATGCCGTCGTGCTCTCTACTGAGTTCGAGTTCAAGCAAGAGCCGAGGATCCGGATTGAAATCGTTGCCCCTGCGGGGTCTGGCGGCGAAGCCTTTGTTCAGCGCAGCTTTGACGAACTGGAACGGGCGGTGCACGCGGCACGTTCTTATCGCGGCAAGATCCTCTCATTTGAGAAAGGTGCGGATTACAGCGGCCGCTCAAGAGGCATCACGGTGCATCGAGTGGCACCAGTGAGGCGCGAGGAGGTGATCCTGCGGGAACAGGCTATCAAATTGCTCGATCGCAACGTGTTGAGTTTTGTCGCCACGCGCGGCGCACTCCGCCGATTCGGCCAGTCGACCCGCAAGGGCATCCTGCTCTATGGCCCGCCGGGCACCGGTAAGACCCACACCATCCGCTATCTCGCCACCAACCTACCGGGACACACCACGCTAATCATCACCGCCGAAGAGGTCGGTGAGCTGAGCGCCTATATGGCGCTCGCGCGCCTGCTGCAGCCTACCATGGTGGTGATCGAGGATGTCGATCTGATCGCCAGCAAGCGCGACGACTTGACAACATGTGAGGAGGCCGCGCTGAACAAGCTCCTAAATGAAATGGACGGCTTGAAGGAAGACGCTGACATCCTCTTCGTGCTCACCACCAACCGCCCCGAACAACTCGAGGGCGCCCTGGCCGGTCGTCCCGGCCGCATCGACCAGGCGATCGAGATGCCGCTGCCTGATACGACCGGCCGCGACAAGCTGATCCGGCTTTACGGCATGGGCCTGCCGCTTGAGGCGGAGATCGTAGCCGAGACGGTGCGCCGCACTGAGGGCGTCAGCGCCGCTTTCATTAAGGAGCTGATGCGGCGCATTGCGCAATCATGCATCGCTCGTAACGGCGGAAACTCAGTGACCACAGCTGACATCGAGGAAGCGCTCGACGACATGCTGTTCACCGGCGGCCGCCTCAACGTGAAGCTCTTGGGTGGGGCCGGAGCGATGGCTGCGGGGTCTGAATGAAGGCGAAGGGAAGAAGATCACCCGCCAAGGGCTGCGCCAACTCCCGCATGCGCCGGGTGTCGACGACGCGTCTATGACTGATGAGCAGCGAGGCGGTTCGTGAACGCGAACCGCCACGACGAGGCCGAAGCAACAATGACTGCCCGCTCGCCGGCTGCGCCGACGTTGAGATCGCGGTCTTGACTGCATCCAGGTTGCTTGTGGCTCACCCTTCCCTTGCATAAGTCGGTTGCTTGCGAATTCGCAAGCTGCATGCCAGCGCGCGCTTGATAGTTCCCGTCTTTTTCGAATCGCTCAGAGTGGCTTTGCGACCCGTGTCGGGTTCCTGACGAGGCTCTTCGAGGGATCGCGACGCGCTTGCGTGTTTTCTTTAAGTGTTACGCGGATGAACCATTCCAGTCGCGGCGGCAAACAATTTGCATTGCACATGTTGCGCCGGCCGAGGTGTCCGGTGATGAGCTTAGATCGAGGACGATTTTCATGACTGCAATCGAGAACACCGCGCTCGGCCGGCTGGACAAGGAGGGGCGCCTGCTCAATGCCATATTCAAGGGCGGGACCACCAAGCCGGGCCGGTTCGGCTTTCGCGGCGATATCGCACTAAAATTCCAGACCCAGGTCGCGGACGAGGAGCGGCCGCCCGACTATTCGATCGAGCAGGTGCTGATGGTCGCGCAGGAAGGCGAAAGCACCATTCCGGTGCTGGCCGGCTATCTGCACTGCTTCGCTTATCTTGCTGATATCGCAAACGTTCTTGACGGCGCGCTAAGCCCTGGTGGCAGCTACTTCATGTTTTGCAACAACATAGACCTGTTGGCGAAATACCGAACCAAACTCGGTGATATCACCTTCCACGTGCTGCCGTGCGATGAATCCACTGTCATCTGGAAGGAGATGATGGACCTGGTCGGGGTCAACAAGAACGGCCTCAAGAAGCTCGATGCGGGCGGCAGGCTCGATTACTTGCTCGACGCGGCCAGGAATGTCGATGCATCCTATGACGAAATCTCCTACGAAGACGGGCTGAAGAGGATGGGGCCCGTCAAAAACCGCAACGAGAACCGGCCGGTCTGAGCGCTGGTCCAGCCCTCGCCGGTGGGATCCGTTCTCGTCCTACAACAAGCCGCACGCCGGTGACGCAGATGTCGCCGTCCAGCACCGTCAACGCGACCGGCGTGAGCCCGCTGCCCTTGCACGGGCCATCAACGCAGCGGCCGGTGCCGAGCTCGAAGGTCGAGCCGTGCTTACTGCACATCAGCCGGATGCCCTTGGGATCGAGGAACTGGTTACGTTCCCAGTCCAGGTTGACCCGGTTATGCGGGCATTTATTGAGATAGCCAAACACCCGCTTGCCCCAGCGCACCACAACAATGGACCACGGCTTGGGATGTCGTAGAAGCCGCAGATCGCATAGGCGGTATTCGGCTGCATCCATTGCTCGTTCATGACAAGATGCCTTTCATTAATCACCCTGCGACCAGCCCTGCAAGAATCGCGCAGGGTGCTGGATCGCCTCACCTTCTGGGGAATTCGACGCGCGGCGTCGCAAGCGCACCACCACTAGGTGCGACCCGTGCACGATCGACGGGTTCGCGCGAGCACTGTCGCTTTACGGGGCTCACAACGCGCATCTCCGCGGCTGCTACAAAAAATTGATCTCTTCGCGTCCGACTTTGCCGGCTGCTCGCTGGACGAGCTGACGGCAATGCTCGATCGTGGCATGCTGACCATCTATTCGGTCACGCGCCCGATTACGGCAGATTGCGCTGTCGATCAGGCGGGATTCTCGTGATTTTCAGCGTTGGCACGCCGGCCTTCGGCCCGCGGAGGGTGGCGTGAACCAGCCGCTCCTCGCGGCCAATCCGGTTTCGGCCGCCGGCCTGGGCTTGCCCGTGCCCGTCAGGCGGATGGCACGATGGTTCCGGTTTTTTCCGCAGGCCCTGGCAACTACGAGATCAAATTCGCCGAAGTGTCCTGCTCGAAAGGCTCACCGGTGAAGATCACCGCTGTCAAATTGCTTCCGGTTCGTCATCATACGGAAAAGTGCCCCGAAGCAGCCTCTCTTGGTGGGAGCAGTCATTGGAATGCTTTCCGCATCGGTGGGATGAGCGCTATGAACAAGCTGCCCCTACAAACCCGCGTCCAGATTCTGACGATGCTCTGTGAGGGCAGCAGCTCAGCCGGATTACCGGGGTTATAGCGCGACAATCTGGATGGGAAGTCTTCGGGAACATTCCTCCATGAGGCAATACGCACTTCCATCCTGATTGCCGCGCCGCACGGGGTGTCGATCAATACCGTGACTAAGCTCTTGGTGGACGCTGGTTTGGCCTGCGCCGCCTTCCACGATGAGAAGGTCCGCCATGTCCCCGCCATCCGCATCCAATGCGTTGAGGTTTGGTCGTTCAGCTACGCCAAGCAGAAGAATGTCAAATTTGCTGAGCGGCTCCGGCCGCTGCTGGCGACATCTGGACGTGGACGGGCCTGGACGCCGACTCCAAGCTGATCCTGTCATGGCACGTTGGCGACCGCAGCCAAGACAACGGCATTGTCTTCCTAGGAGACTTGGAGGCGCGTCTTGCCAACCGCGTCCAGCTCATCACAGATGGCCACAAAGCCTATCTCAAGGCCGTATCTGCGGTCGATTTCAACGCTGACTACGCGATGCTGAACAAGATATTCGCGACTGACTATGCCGTCCTGGCCGCTATAGCCCGCCCAAGTGCATTGGCGCGATCAAGGAAGCCATCATGGGCAACCCCGATCCGAAGCCTAACAGCACCTCATTTGTTGAGCGGCAGAACCTGACCATGCGCATGTCAATGAGGCGGCTTACCCGCTTCACCAATGCGTTCAGCAAGAAGTTTGAAAACCATTTCCACGCGTTGGCACTCTACTTCTTTTTCTACAACTTCTGCCGCGTCCACAAGACACTTGGCGTCACCCCGGCTATGGTCGCTGCCGTGACGGATCGTATCATGAAAATGGAAAGCCTTGTTGTTGAGATCATCGGCGCGCGGAATGCCCCGGGGCCGCGCGGCAAAGGGCTGGATGAGGCCCATACACCGTCCGCCTGCCGTTTCGCATCGACCAGGTTGCCCATGGCCGCTGAAGACGGATTGCGTGCAGCCTTCCCTATGCGCGAGATCCGACGGCGCAGCCGCTGGCTTGCATGTGGTGGTCTGGTTTCGCGATCTGCCCCAAACGTCCGAAGCATGGGTTACGCCGCACTGGAGGCGCGCCAGATCGAGCGCGGCTGTCAGCTTCTGGCTCAAGCGGTCGATCAGCTTCGTTCGCGGCGATTGTCCTAGTCGCATGCCCCTCCAACTGGACCATCAAAATCAGTGATAACTGGCAGTTCTAACCGTACCAGGCTCGGTCTATCTCAGGAACGAGAACGGAGAACCGCCATGTATGTGCCCCCCGCCTTTAGAGATGACGAGGTCGAAAGCATCCGCGCGACCATTTGCTCCGCCGGCCTCGCCAACCTGGTCACGGCCACCGCGGACGGACCGATTGCGACACGCTCTTCCTCGATGAGACCGAAGGAGAGCACGGAGTGCTGTACGGGCACTTGGCGAAGGCCAATCCACAATGGCGTTCGGCTCCGACCGGCGAAGCTCTGGCGATCTTCATGGGTCCGGAAGCCTACGTGACACCCTCATGGTTCGCGACCAAGCAAGAAACCGGGAAGGTGGTGCCGACATGGAATTACATCGCCGTCCACGCGTAAGGGCCGGTTGAGTTCTTCCAGGAGCCCGAACGTCTGCTCGAGGTGGTCACGCGCCTAACGAACTCGTTCGCGACAGCGGAATGAAGTTATTGAGGATTGCCAACATCCGATCCCATAGTGGCAGCAGACATTATGAACCATCCGAACCGGCATTTTCGCAGAATTCAGATGCTTGCGGCCGACGACGCATGATTCTACCCGGGGACGGCGACTCGGAGCCAGCAAGCTGGTGGGAATGGCCGAGCAGGATGACCGACTTCGCGGGAGCAGTCACTGGTGAAGGTCACCGAACATTCCCGAAGGCCAGCTTGCCGGAGCCGGCACTATTACGACGCCCATCCGCGGCAGGGCCCTGCAATGCCAACCATTTTGTGATGCTGTCGCGGCGCATAGAGTCCCATCCTATGAACGACGCGCTGGCTCCGGCCGATCTCATTTCGATGGGAGCGGGATTTGAACTACCGTCCGTCGACCGGCCCTTCATGCTGCTGTCAGGGCGGACTACTTTGTCACGCATCTTGCAGACGACGGCCGCCCGCTTCGACCACTAATCAACCAAGTCCTTCGCGCCGGTCGGCGCCGAGGGACTCTATCCCCGAGCGCAGCACACGGAGAGTCCCTTCAGCGAGGCTTCGCCGTCCAACTCCCGCTTGCTTGCGGGAAAGGCGGACAGAGGCGCTGTCAAGCGGCTTCCGCTGCGGCGGGCTGGTGGGTCTGGCAGTTGGTCGGACAAACCCGGGCGCAGGCGCCGCAGCCGATACAAGCGCCCCGGTCATTCATCACCATAATCTTCTTTTCGATCTCACCGTCTTCGTCATCGTCGAGATCGACAAGATCGCCCTCCTCATTGATCCCCTTCAATGTCATGACGTCGCGACCGCAGACCTTGAAACAGCGGCCACAACCGATGCACTTCTTGGGATCAATTGAGATCAGGTAGTTTGGCGCCCAGTCGCGGCCGTCGCGCGTTGCAAATGACATGATCGGATACCCTTTTTAGGCCTTTTCCAGCGCCTTGAGATCCTCGCGCTTGCGCTCGAGTTCGGCAAAGGCATCGTGCGCCTTCTGCGCCACCGCCATGATCGAGGTCCAGTTGATGGGAAGTTCCTCCGACAAATCGTGCAGATCCATCTTGGCCTTCGTCGCCTTGACCGACAGCTTTCTTATTTCCCCTTTCAGCATTTCAAGGTCGCTCATGAGCTGCTCTCAATAGTTGGCCACGTCGGGAAATTTCCGGGTCATCTCGATGCCGCCTTCGACGTATTTGTCACCCTCGGTGGCGAGCTTTGCGAGATTGTCGAAGCCGAAGCGATGCACATCGCGCAGCTGCTTGTTCACCACGATCAGCCGGCCGCCGATCAGCACCATGCGGCCAAAGCCTTCCTGGTGCATCTTCAGCATCGGCTGGATCATCACACCGGTCGCCTTCTCGATCGAGAGCGCGACCGCATTGAAGAACAGCTCCAGCCGCCAGACCGTATCCGGATCGGGATCGCCGACGATCGGCAGCGCGCGCCGTTTCTCCTTGTCCAGAATATAGGGTTCGAGGAGATCGAGATCGCTCTTGCCGTCCCAGGCGCCATGGACGTCCTGGGCGCGCCAGATCTTGATCAGTTCCCTCACGAATGGCGCATCGAGCGCGCGATCGGTTTGCACGATATCCGCGGCTTCAGTCATGTCGTCCTCATTCTTCGAAATCGAGCGTGCGCTCCTGGTCCTTTGCCAGCGCCTTGCGCAGCCAGGGTGGCGGCGTACCCTTCAGCACGTGCTGAAGCTTCGACCAGCGCCAGAATGTTCTCGGGCTTGTTCACCTTGATGGGATGTATATTGTTCGCCACTACCCGCGCGGCACCGGAGCCGCCGATGGCAGCGACATAGAGAATGGCGCAATCCTTGATTGCCTCGATCTTGGGCGCGAGCTTGTCCTCGTTGCCGTCTTCCTTGAGATCGCCGTAGAACTGAACCGCCTTCAGAAATACGTGCCCGCCCGGCCCAACATCATAGATCGCGATGTACTTGGCCCAGCCAAAGTGCGCATCGACGCGCCTCAAGTCTTGGGTAGCGAATGCGACCTTCATGCAATCGACCCCTCTGTTGCGTCGATGAAGCTACGGCGGCCGGGCTTTAAGGGCCGTCTCGAGGTCCGCCAGCTATCGGGCGTCGGCTGATGATTTTCCTCTCGGTCGGCGATCACGAGATTGGCGATATTGAAGATCACATCGCGCGTGCCGCGATAGCCGACGGATAGCTGGTGTCCCGCGCCGATCCGATCGAACATCGGAAATCCCGCGCGATAAAACGGAATCTTCAGCCGCGCCGCCGCTTGGCGGCCATGCGAATGCGTAATCAGCAGATCGCAATTCCTCGTCCTAGCAAGCTCTTCCAGATCCTCGAGATCGCCGATCAGCACCTCCTTGGTCCCGATCCGCTCCAGCACCGGCGACGGCGTGGTCGTCACGGCCGCCGTCACCTGCGCGCCCATCTCGTGAAGCATGCTGGACAGGTCGAACAGGAGGTCAGGCTCGGCACCGATCGCGAGCTTGCGGCCGCCGACATGGAAATGCGCGTCCAGCATCGCATCGCTGAGCTGGCCGCGCTGGCGCCGATATTTTGCTGGCACAGGGCGGCCACTGATGTCGCTCAGGAAAGCGATGAATTCATCGTTGGGGATGAGGCCGCACAGCCGCTCGAACAAGCGAAACGGCACCCCAGACTTCGCCTGCATGGCTTCTGCCGCCCGCCGCATCTGCGCACCGATGGCAATGGTCCAGCTGGACCGGCCCATGCCCGCGACTTCGTCAACCCCGATGCCACCAATGGTCGTTGGCGTAAACTCGTCCGGGATATGCCCGTCCAGCGATCCCGCGAGATCAGGCAGGAAGGATGGCTTCAGGCCGAAATCCTCCAGGATCGTCCTAAGTTCGTCGAGGTCACCCGGCGTCAGGTGACATCCGGGGAGGACATTCACCCGCGCGGGATCACGCTCCGCCCCGACCGCCGGCGCCTCCACCAGTACCTCGACCATGCATGCCACTGTCTTTCCCCACCCGTCCTGGAAGGCGTCCTTGAAATCGGGCGTGGAGACAAAGACAAGAGGAAATTTGGCGAGCTGCGGATGCTGCTCGCGGATCAGCTTGATGTAGCCGTCGACGTCATCGCCATTGGTTTCGGTCACTCCGGTCGAGCAGATCCCGATGATCTCCGGCTTGGCACGATTGTATATGTTGAGGATAGCCTTCTCGACATTTTCATAACCGCCGAGCACGGTCGCCACCTCGCTCATCGCAGTCGTCTGCAGCGGCACCGCCTCCTTGAAATGCCGCACGAACAGCGTGAGTCCGAAGGATGTGCACCCTTGCGAGCCGTGCAGAAGCGGCATCGCCCCACGCAGGCCCATGAAGGCGAATGCGCCGCCGATCGGCTGACTCATCTTCAGCGGGTTGACCGCGCAGGCCTTCTTCGGCGTGGTGACGATGGCCATGACGCCGTCCTATTCCGCGGCCTGCAGCATGGCAGGCGGCGAGGACACCGGCATGGTGGCCAGGATGTCCTCGATACGCCTCTTACAGCAGCCACCGAACGCGTTGGTGTGCTGCCTGACTGCCTCGACGCTGGTCAGGCCATGCGAGCGGATTGCGTCCTCGAGGGTGCCGAGATCGACTTCCTTGCAGAAGCAGACCTTTTTCGCGCGCCGGGTCGTCTCCGGATCGGCGGCGACCTCGGCGGCCTGCGCGTCCATTTGCGCAATGGCCTTGGCCCGCCAGTTATTGGCGACTTCGTCCCACGGCACCGGCCGGCGCAGTTGCTCCCAGATCGGGTTGAACAGCGCTCTGTCGATCTCCTCGACCAGCTTCACCATACCGACATAGCCCATATAAGCGTGGTAGCGCTCCTGGTTGATGTCGAGCCAGGGCATCGCCGCTTTCCGCCATGGGTCATCCACTTCGCGGATTGAGCTTGCTGCATGTTTGATTCTCTTTGCATGGGCGTCTGCCCCATCAGCCCGGGCCACGCTGCATTGTCCTTGATCGAGATCGACCCCGATCAGCTATCCACACCACCGGAGGGAGTTTTCCATCAGGTCCAGCGGCTGCCTGAAGGAATCAGAAAGGACGACGCTTGCGCGCCCCCTCGGGTGGCGCCTGATGCACCCTGGGGATTGCACATTGACCCAAGCAAGGGCAGCGACGAAAATAACGAAGACCGAGATGACGGCTGCGGAAGCCAAGAGCGAATCGGTGCGCATGACGATCTCCATTGAAGCTGATGCGAATATATCGCCGTTTCAAGAGACGCGTCTTTGACCTTGATCAAATGAGGGCAAAAGAACCAGACGCGACGCGCTTCAACTTACGCCCGCAGACAGCGCTTCGGCGCGCGGCATCCAACAGGACGACGCCACGCGTAAAGGTGCGGATCACGCCATCACGTTCGAGCTTCGTGAAGGTACGACTCACCATTTCGGTGGTGAGCCCCAGATAATCCGCGATGTCCAGCTGTTTCATCGGCAGCGGCAGAATTTCTCCACCACATTCAATTCCACTGAGTCGGTCGCGGCAGCCGATCAGGAAGCTCGCCACCTTCTCTTCGGCGGAGTGCCGTCCGAGCAAGACCATATGTTCCTGTGCCCGGGCGAGCTCGCGGCCCGCCAACTCATTGATTCGGCGCAACAACCGCGGCCGGTTCTCGGCGAATGTCGCGAACGATGCTCTGGAGATTTGGCACAGCGCGACACGGCCGATTGCGAGCGGAAAACTCGTGCTGCGGTAAGTCGGAGAGCCCGAGGAAATCGCCCGGCTATTGTCACCGGATTTGAATTGACCGACCAGATTATGGCGGTCCTTTGCTTTTGTGATCTGGGACGCGATTTGTCGGCCTCATCGTAAAGTGATGGTGGAACAAACCTGTCTTTGTAGTGATCTCAACAGCGCCACATACTCCTGATCGCGATTGTTGGTCTTGCCAAAACATCATTGCCCGAACGCTCAGTAAGCAAGGCTGGAAAAAGGCGCACTTTGACATCGATCCGGAAGTCAACCTCTTGCGTTTTATGCCCCGCCAACGCATCTACCGCAGTGCGGTGGCGCCATGCGCTATCGCTGCCCTCTTGGGCGTTTCCTCCCTAGACTTGGGCCGCTTGTTCGTTCAAGCGGCCTTTTTTCTTGGTCGCCGTTGTGGCGGCGCTCGGCCATTCACTCGGCAAGTCGCTCGCGCACACGCCCCATATTTTGTTATCGTCTTTACGGCCACGGCCGTCGCGGCCACTGTCTCAGACCCCGCCATGTTCCGCTCCGGTCGGGAGTTCGCTGCCTGGCTCGGCTCGGCCTGACGCCAAGGCAGAACTCCACGTGTGGGAAGGAAAGGCTCGGCCATATAAGGAAGCAGGGGGACGCCCATCTCCGGCACTTGCTGATTATTGGGGCACGCAACGTCGTCCGGTACCCAAAGGCGCGATCACGGGTCGGAGCGGCCTGGATCGACGCACTACTTGAGTGACGTCGCCCCATAGTCGTTGCAATCGCCGTTGCCAACAAGTTAAGAAGCTCGGATCATCTGGGCGATGATGACGACCGGTGAGTTCTATCGGCCGAAGGCTGCGGGGTGAACTGCCAAGCAGGCTTGCCACTTTAGGTGTGAGGGCAGATGACAGCATGATGGAAACCGGCGGAGCTGGGGATCGAGAAAACCCGAAGAGCTTTAAGCGCAACAAGCGCGAACCCGTTGATGAGGCCTCGATCCGCGATCTCCATCAGGGCCAGCGGCCATGATATCGGTCGCACCAACAGGCCGTATACATGAACGCACCCGACCGATCTCCAAAACGCTGTCGAAATCCCTTGCACCCGCGGGGCCGTCTATACACGAAGCTCTCGATGAAACCGTTCTGCATCGGTTTCCCCGGCGCGATGAAGTGCCAGTCGATGACTGTGTCCTTGCTCCAGGCGAGCATGACATTGCAGGTGAACTCGGTGCCATGGTCGGGTACGATCTTCCGGGCTTGCCGCGTCGCTCGACGATCGCCGTCAGTTCGCGGGCAACGCGCCGTCCTGAGATCGACGTATCTGGAATAGCCCCAGGCACTCTTTGGTGACATCGTCGACGATGTTGAGGATACGGAAGCGTCGGCCATTGGCGAACTGGTCGTGGACGAAATCCAACGACCAGCGTGCATTCGGCGTCGCTTCCAGGCTCGGCGCCCGCGTCCCCACAGCCTTGCGGCGGCCACGCCGCTTGCGGACGGCGAGCCCTTCCTCCCGATAAAGCCGGTAGATCCGGTTGATCCCGACGGCTCTCCCTCCCGCCGCAGCAGGATGAACAGCCGGCGATAGCCGAAACGCCGCCGCTCGTTGGCGAGATCGCGCAACCGGCCGCGCAGAGCCGCGTCTGGAGGGCGGGTGGAGCGGTAGCGGATCAGGGCCAGAACGAATTTCAAACTGGAATAAGCCCGTGGGGCAAGGTTACCTTGTTTCAAAAGTGCCGCGGGATCGAAAGCTGACCGAGATGGGCCGTTCGCACTGTTAATGTTAATGGAATGTCACTAATGCCTTGGGATGTGCGCGACGCTGAAAATCTGCTGTGCGAAGTCTGGGAGCTTTTGCTCGAAAAGTGCAAACAACCCTTCGTAACTTCAAGCGGCTTGTAAACTGTCAGCTCAAAACCTGCTTCGCTCGCGATTTCGCCATCTCATGGCCAAGGGCATTCACCGAAAAACGCTTCGGTTGGGCTTCTGACCATCGACTTTATTCGAACTGATCAATAAGTCCAGACTGTTCGATCATCTTCTCCGTCTTGGACCAGGCCTCGCCCGGCATCAGACGGATGATCTTACTGAAGACCTTGACGAACGCAGCCTTCGCCGCATCGTCGTCGAAATCCTCCGCCTCGTCTGCGGACAGCAGCGGGCGAACATCAGCCATGAAGTTTGGATTGTTGAGTTTCGTGAACATGCGCTTTTCGGCTTCAGCGCGGGATATCGATGTCCCGCCAGCCGCGAGGTATTTGCCCAAGACTTCTACGGTCGTGCTCGCATCAAATCCCTCGAAGATATCGAGAGCGTGCGCAATGTCGATCAGGTCCCGCCCCTTATGGCATTGGAGCAGCGCGCGAGGCTTGGTCGAGAGTAATTCTTCGTTTGAAAACGTCGATATGTCGGCGGTGCCTGTAAACCAAACCACGCGTTTTCGACTTTAAATGGCAGAGATTGCGGTGTGTCGTAGGCAGTACGCTCCCGCGTGTTGATTTCGATCTTCAAACGGATTGGCGCAGGGTTGCTCTTGTCTTCGGCTTCGACCGAGTATTTGAGCTTGGGCGCAATTTCGCTTTGTACGAATTGCGGTTCGCCAAACCACGGATTCAGAACTTCGCGAACGCGGTCAACACCGGCCCTATCGGGCCTGCCGTGGTACACGAGGTCGATGTCTTCGGAGTAGCGCAACGGCTTTGGAAAATGCAGGTTGTTGAGCGCGGTCCCTCCGAGTTCCGCCTTCAAGAACTCATCCGAAAAGAGCGCGACCAGCGCTCGGCTGATGATCAGGTCTTGCTCGACCTGCCGTTGTTCGACCCATGGCGTTGTCTGCGACCATGCGACAATGTTGAGGGGCCGGAATCATTCGTCAATCTCGGGGTAACGATGGACGATGACGTGCCAAACGCGTGCTGCGTACGAGCGGAGGTTCGCTTTCTTGAGCGTGCTCTTTGCGGTTCTGCGGCTCCAGCATTACCCAGGGCAGAGGTTTATAGTTTTCATGGAGATAGCTTTCCAAGGGACCTGCTACCTGCTCGTGACCAAGGCGCTCCAATAAATAACCGAGACGTTGGATGACCGTGCGCTCGAATTGCCGCGCCAGGGATGCAAGCTTGTCTGCTTTCATACGCGTCGCGAGATCGCTCAATACCGTCGCGATCGCGTCGATGCTACCAGCTACGTGCAGATACCGCAGGAGATCCAACGCGGTAAGTTCGGGCGACGAAAGTTTCATCGTGCCAGCGTCGGTTTTGAAATCCTGTAATGCGTTCGAGACCTGCGAAAAATCCTTGCGATAGTAGAATACGAGCATGGAGCGCCCGACCCGCATCTTGGGATCTGCTTGTTGGTGATGATCTGAAATTCCATCACCGCATGATGTGAGGCGCCTTGCAGTTCCGCGGCCTTGAGCGGTCCGACATAGTACGGTCGGTTATCGTGGCGCATCAGTTGGTCAATGTACCAGGTCGGAGGCGGCGCGCCCCAATGAGAGATATTGCGGCGGCACGATTACACAGAAGCCGTTTCGAGGACTTACGAGTTGCTGTTTTTGCTCCAGACGTTTCGCGCTCTTCAAGAAAGCGGCTTTAGACAGTCCAAAACACGCATCGCTTCGTCGCGGGTAAAGGAGATTTTGCCCGCGGCCTGGAGGCGGGTCGTGTACGCAGAATGGGTGACAGGAGCATCTAGCATTGCATTGAATTATAGACGGAAATCATCCATTTTTCAATATGATGCTTTATTCAATGATGCTTTATTCATACAGCTATATATTCGTAAATTGACTGTCCGTTTTTCAACACGATGCGAGATGATCCCCGACGGTCGAGGGCCAGAACTTGCTCAGCGAAGGCTTGGCCTATCCATCTGTTTGCGGCCCCCACGGCTGAACAGCCTTGGTGCGAGCCGAATATCTAAGCGGATTCCACGGACTTGACCGGTCAACCATGAATGACGAGAGGCGGATATGTCATCGCCTCCTGGCCAGACATCCATTGGCCAAGTGCAACAATCAGGCGGCAGTTAGCACCGGCTTCTCTAACCAATTGCTACTACGTTCGTTCATCAACGCATCCATGCCGTTGCGGTGCAGCCACAGAAGCCCTCGGGCAAGTTGCCGTAGGTCGTTGCGGTCCGCACCAATAGGTAAGCTTCTTGCACGACGGAGAGCGTCGGCAGCCTGTTGCTCCAATGATGATAGCTTGCGTTCCATCTGCTGCCCCCCAAATCGATATTTGGCCCTTGGCGAACGCTTATCTACCCCACTTCAAATATCAGCATTGTGAAATAGCCCACAATTCTATAGCGCGACAATCAATCTGGATGGGAAGCCGCATTGCGTCGCCTGAAATGTTCCTGAATGCTAGGCCGTTGCCTCACGTAATTTGCTCCCCAGTGAGATGGGACTGGGGGCGATAATGAGGCAACTGAGCATGGCGACTCGAAGAGAGCTGACGGCCGCTGTGGGGCAGCGCTACAGAGAGGCGAGCCGCGCGGAGAAGGCGCGAATTCTCAACGAGTTTGTGGTGGTGACGGGCTTCCATCGAAAGCATTCGATGCGCCTGCTCCGAGGCGATATGGAGAAATCCCGGGTTCGGCGCACCCGTCGGCGGATTTACGAGGAAGCTGAACGAAATGCGCTGGTAGTTCTTTGGGAGGCATCGGACCGGATTTGCAGCAAGAGACTGAAAGCGCTGCTGCTGCTCCTGATCGAGTCGATGGAACGGAACGGCCACATGGGCCTGGCGCCTGAAATCCGCGCGAAGCTGCTGGCGGCGAGCGCGTCGACGATCGATCGGGCGCTGGGGAAGATCCGACAGGAGGGTGCACGCCAGCGGCGCCGGCCGGTGGCGAGCGCATTGCGACGGAGCATCCCGGTACGGTCGTCCGCCGACTGGAAGGATCCGGCGCTGGGCTTTGTCGAAGCCGATCTGGTCGCCCACAGCGGGCCCTCGGGGCGCGGCAGTTTTATCCAGACGCTGGTGCTCACGGATATTGCGACCGGTTGGACGGAGTGTGCGCCGTTGCTGGTGCGCGAGCAAACGCTCCTGAGCACCGTGTTGACAGAACTTCGCCGACAGCTGCCGTTCTCGTTGCAGGGCATCGATGCTGACAATGATACCGTGTTCATAAACGAAACGCTGAAAGCGTATTGTGAGCAGGCGAACATTGTGTTCACGCGTTGCCGACCCTACCGCAAGAACGAGTCCAGCTCGGCGCGCCCTATCAGTCGAAGCCGGCATCAGCCCCTCAGTCGGCTCTGCAGTGCCTGCCGATCGA
The DNA here is from genome assembly GCF_032917945.1 of Bradyrhizobium sp. sBnM-33. Classification (NCBI taxonomy): domain Bacteria; kingdom Pseudomonadati; phylum Pseudomonadota; class Alphaproteobacteria; order Hyphomicrobiales; family Nitrobacteraceae; genus Bradyrhizobium; species Bradyrhizobium sp. sBnM-33. Next base: position 1,947,719 of record NZ_CP136624.1, on the reverse strand, counting down.
CGACGAGGTTCTCGAGGTTCAGGTCTGCCTGCCGTCTTCCCGCCAATCGCCTAACCAGCGCCCGCGTACCGTCCACCACGAAGACGCCGCAATCATAGCCGTTCCTCTGCTGGCTTATGGGGGCGTCTTGCAGGTTGGCTCCCACCCGTGCTGCGAGCATTGCTGCAGGTCTGTCATTGTGTCCCCGGGCGGGTCGTAGTGGTAGGCAACCGGCCTTTCGCGATCGCGGCGGTCCACCAGCAGCAACGACCAATGGGAGCCGCGGCGAATGATGTCCGTAGCGCTGGCATCGTTCACCAGCAAGAACAGGAAGTCGGCTGTATCGTTACCATTCCTATCGCGCTGTATTGACCCTGCCCGGCGCCGGCCCCCAGCAGTTTGGTTCTCGGGCCGGCCCAGCGAACGGACCCTGATGCCCCTGCAATTCCATCGTGCCGTCGAAGACATGGAGATATGGAGCGCAAGCAGCGACCACTATTCGTTCGTGATCAGCTTCCAGAGCCCAACCGGTCCTGGCTTTCGCGGAAGGTTGGGCTACGTCGCGTCGTGGCGTCCGCTTCACCAGGGCCGTGGCGCGATCAGGGTTCTCGGCTTGCCCCTCCAAAGTTTCGCTGAGGCCGAGGACGCCTGCAACACTATGCTGAATTACCTGAAGGACGACACTGATTCCACTTCCCAGCAAAGTTGAAGCCTCGCTAAAATGCCGCAATCGCTCCGCGTGCCGCCAGGATATCCGCACGATCAACTCGCAGCGCTCAAACCAGCCCTCGGTCGAGGGTGCATCTCCGACAAGGAGGACAAAATAGCCCTCTGAACTTTGCCATTGGCCGCCATTACGCTTTCGCAGGCGGCATCGCTGCCAACGCTGCATGGTCGAGGATCAACTGCGTCATCACGCTCGTGAGGGCCCCGGGCGGCGGGTACGGCTTTGATAGCGGGAAGATTGGCGACATGATCGGCGGTGCCATTGGCGGCGTACCCTGCCGGCCACCGCCAGCCCATGCCGGTTCTCCATGGTGGCGTGGAAATTGGCGCCGTTATCATCGTCGCCGCTGCCATCCTTGGGGCGAAAGCTCTTCTGTGAAGCCCAGGCTTCGATCAGCGTAGTTCTGTCACTGACATTTGAATCCCAACTTGTCGCGAACATGATTCAGTCGCGGCATGGGAAACGACTTGATTGTACTTGATCGCAAGGCTCGCAGGGAACTGGAGCAATTGCTCACCGATGGAAACACGGCTCAGAAGATCGCCAAGCGAGCGAGGATCGTGCTGATGACGGCGGCCGGTCATGGCGTCGTGGCGATTATGCGTGAGGTTGGGGTTTCGAAGACCTCCGTCTGGCGCTGGCAGGACTATTTTGTCGAGGCCGGCGTCGATGGTCTGATCAAAGGCCGCTCCAAGCCGCCTGGCCGAAAGCCGCTCAGCGCTGCCATGAAGCTCAATGTCGTCGAGAAGACCGTGAAGGAGCGTCCGGCTAATGCCACGCACTGGAGCGTGCGGTCGATGGCGGAAGAAATGGGCATCAGCCACACGAGCGTGCAGCGCATCTGGGCCGAACACGGCCTCAGGCCGCATCTCCTGCGCAGCTTCAAGATCTCCAACGATCCCGACTTCATCGCGAAGGTCGAGGACATCGTCGGCCTTTACGTCGATCCGCCGGAGAAGGCGCTGGTGCTTTCCGTCGATGAAAAGAGTCAAATCCAGGCACTCGACCGCACGCAGCCGGGTTTGCCCTTGAAAAAGGGCCGTGCCGGCACGATGACCCATGATTACAAGCGCAACGGCACCACAACACTCTTCGCCGCGCTCGATGTGGCGGCCGGTACCGTCATCGGCGAATGTCTGGCACGCCATCGGGCAGACGAGTTCCTGTCGCTTCTGAAAACAATCGACCGCGAGACGCCCGCACATCTCAATCTGCATCTGATCCTCGACAACTATGCCACCCACAAGACGCCGGCCGTGAAGCGCTGGTTGGCGCGACACAAACGCTTCACGCTGCACTTCACGCCGACATCCTGTTCCTGGCTCAACCTCGTCGAGCGGCTCTTCGCCGAAATCACTCGCCAGCGCATCCGGCGAGGAACCTTCAACGACGTCACCGAACTCAAGACCGCGATTGCCGAGTGGATCGAGCATCGAAACCAAAACCCATAGCCCTTCAGGTGGACCGCCAGCGCCAAATCCATCCTCGCAAAGCACCGCCGAGCCAAAAAAGCGCTCGCCATCGCAAAAGCGGGATGCAAATGAATGAGTCAGAACACTAGCACTACTTTGGCAGATTTATTGGATTGATCGTCGCAACAGGATTCCCGAATCAGGTTTTCAATGATTCATGAGAGGTCGGCTTATGGAGGGCCGATCTATGGACGTGGACTGGCAAGCCGATCTCGATCGCTGGCTTGCGCCGTTTGTCGCGGCGCTAGGGCACAAGACGCGGGCCCGGATGTGCCCTCTCTACGTCGCGGGTTTGATTGGTCCAGGAGACCGCAAGAGCGTTCAACCGATGGCGGCACGCGCCAGTGGGGTCGGTTACGATCAGCTCCATCATTTCGTCGCTGCCGGAGTTTGGGACAGTGCTCCACTCGAGGCTGCCCTGCTGAAGGAGGCAGACAGATTGGTTGGCGATGATGCGGGTTTTCTTGTCATCGATGATACGGCGTTGCCCAAGAAGGGACGTCACTCGATTGGCGTCGCGCCACAATATGCCTCGTCGCTCGGAAAGACTGCTAACTGTCAGTCGCTAGTCTCGCTAACGTTGGCGTCGCGGGAAGTGCCGGTGATGGTGGGCCTGCGGCTGTTCCTGCCCGAGAACTGGACAAATGATCCTGAGCGCATGGCGCGGGCGGGTGTGCCGAAGGATAGACAGACTGCTCTGACAAAGCCGGAGATTGCGATCGAGGAGATCGACCGCGTCATCGCCTCCGGTGTGCGTTTCGGCTGTGTGCTTGCCGATTCAGGGTACGGCTCCAGCGGGCCTTTCCGTCAGGCTTTGAGCGAGCGCGGTCTGCTGTGGGCGGTGGGTCTGTCGCGGCGCCAGAACGTCTATCCCGCCGACATTGCCCTGATCTTCCCCATCGCGAAGACCGGAAAGCCCCGCAAATACCACATCCCTGATCAGCCACCGGTCTCTGCTGAAGCGTTATTGGCCAAAGGCAAATGGCAAAGGGTCAGCTGGCGGCGGGGCACCAAAGGTCGGCTGACATGTCTCTTCACGGCCCGCCGTGTCCGCGTTGCGGATGGCCATAAGCACCGGATGATCAATAACCGTATGCAGTGCATGCCTGGCGACGAGGTCTGGCTCGTCGGCGAGCGGCGGTCGACCGGGGAGCAAAAATACTATGTGTCGAACCTGCCGGCCGATGCCACCATCAAGACGCTCGCTGCCACGATCAAGGCCAGGTGGGTCTGTGAACAGGCCCACCAGCAGCTCAAGGAGGAGCTTGGGCTCGACCACTTCGAAGGTAGATCCTGGACGGGATTACATCGACACGCGTTGATGACGATGATCGCCTACGCCTTCCTCCAATCCCGCCGCCTCAAAGCAGCGGGACGGAAAAAAAAGAATCTCAGGACCGCCACCACAACCAAGCATGCCGGCCATCAGGCAAGCCATCCTCGACCTCTTCGCACGACCTCCACCCCGACAATGTCCTCACTGCGACATGTTCCTTGCAGATATCGCGACGACTAAAGTGCCAAAGTAGTGCTAGCTAGGAGCCTGTCTGAGTAGTGACTGGTCAAGAGGGTGCGAGTCTGATTCCTTGCGTGGCCATGAGCAAGGAATTTCGCCCCTGGAAGATCGACGAGACCCAGCTTCTGCCGCCGAGCGTGCAGGATTATGTGCCGAGGGACCACGTTTCGCGGTTGATCGTGTCGCTGGTCAAGGAAAGCCTTGATCTATCGGCGATCCTAGGCAGCTACCGGAGCGGGCTGGGTCAGCCGCCGTTCGATCCGCGGATGATGACGGCGCTGCTTCTGCACGGCTATGCGAGCGGTATCTACTCGTCGCGGCGGATCGCCAGGGCGGCGGTGGAGCGGGCGGATTTCATGATGATCGTGGCGGGCGATGCGCCGGACTTCCGCACGATCTCAGAGTTCCGGCGGCGGCACCTGAAGGCGCTGGCCGACCTGTTCGTGCAGGTGTTGAAGCTCGCCGAGAAGGCCGGGTTGGTGAAGCTCGGGCACGTTGCGCTCGACGGCACCAAGATCAAGGCGAACGCGTCCAAGCACAAGGCGATGAGCTATGATCGCATGAAGAAGCGGGAAGCGGAGCTTGCAGCGGAGGTCGACCGCTGGCTCAAGGCGGCGGAGGCCGCCGATGCGCAGGAGGATAAGCTCTACGGCGACAAGCGCGGCGACGAGATGCCCGATTGGGTGGCCGACAAGCAGAAGCGGCTTGAGAAGATCCGCGAGGCCAAGGCCGCGCTGGAGGCCGAAGCCAAGGCCGCAGCCGAGGCGGAGCGCAAGGCGCGGGCCGAAGCCGAGGAGCGCCGGATCGCCGAAGGCGGCAAAAAGAACGGCAAGACGTCCGCGCCGCCGAACACGGAGCCCGACGGCAAGGCGCAACGCAATTTCACCGACCCGGAAAGCCGCATCTTGAAGACCAAGGACGGTTACATCCAGGGCTACAACACCCAGGCCGCGGTCGATGGTGCCCATCAGATCATCGTGGCGCAGACGCTGACCAGTTCCTCGAGCGATCAGGCGCAACTGGCGCCGTTGCTCGACGGGATCAGGGCCAATCTGGGGACCAATCCCGACGAAGTGTCGGCCGACGCCGGCTACTGCTCCGCCGCCAATCTTCGCACGATCAAACGGCGGCGCATCGAGGGCTACATCGCCACCGGAAGGCAGAAGCACGGCACCAAGTCCGCCACCGCGGAAAAGCCTTCAAGAGCCGGCTCGCTGATCGCCAGGATGAGCACCAAGCTCAAGCGCGCCGGCTACCGAAGTCGCTACCGCTTGCGCAAGCAGATCGTCGAACCCGTGTTCGGACAGATCAAACAGGCAAGAGGGTTCAGGCAATTCCTGCTGCGCGGCATCGACAAAGTGAAGCCCGAATGGGCCCTGATTTGCACCGCTCACAACCTCGTCAAGCTAGCGAGGGCCGCATGAGCCGCTATCATTCGGATAAAACCGGCTTCCCGATGCTAACTGGACAGGCTCCTAGGGGAGCGCTGCCACCTTCTCTTTAGGATGCGCCGCGGTCTTTCATCATACCGGCCTGGTTGCGCCGTCGAGCGTTGACAGCGCAAGGTCGAGTTCGGCACGCGCGGTTTCGTTAGCAATCGTCTCCTGCAATACGCCGCACATGTAGGCGAGCCAGCGGGTCGAGCTCGGCGCCGCCGATGAGAAAACTTAGATGGCTCTGGCGCGGCCGCTGGCATGGCCCTTCTCGGAAGTATAGATTTTTGGCTCGGCGAGATAGCACTTGAACACCTCCTTGGTGCCCCCGACATCAGCCGGATGCACGGCGCGAATGATCTCCGCTTCAGGCAATTCATCCATGCGTGCCAAGAGCTGTCGACCGGCCGATCGGTCCTCACAAAGCCGCCAATGCGGCTCGAACACCGAAATGGCTGCGCGTCTTGCTGTTCGACTGTCCCCGTACCATTCATACATGCCGGGCTACTGGATGACTTCGGCCGCCGTGCCCGGCCCTTGATCTCTCACGAGTTCGAAAGCAGCGAAGGCGCGGGCCTGCGCCAATGTTCATGAGAACGACGGCGCTTTACCGAAAGACTCCTGAGCTACGGTCATGCGATCATCCCTGTTAATCCGGATGGACCATGATGTCCATGGTTTCCTCGCCGTCCTCGAACGGATCGGGAAACCCGTTGTCCTCCACCAGCTTCACGCCACACAGGCAGACGTCGCCATCGACCATGGCGAGCGCGACCGGCTCAAGGGCTTTTCCGCTGCAGGGGCCATCGATGCAAAACCCGCTATCGATCTCGAAGGTCGCACCGTGCCGGCCGCATCTGATAAAGCCGCGGTCCGACGAGAAAAACTCTCCGGAGCCGATGTTGAGCCAGGCGCCGTCATGCGGGCAGCGGTTAACATAGCCGTGGTAGTCGTTTCCGAAGGTCCGCACCACGACAATCGGAAACGGCCGGCTCTCGCCGCTCTCGTCGATCCGCGACAGGCTAAAACCCTTCGCGCCGCCCCGCTCGATTGCATCGGCGCGACAGACGGCGAACACCTCGATCTCTTGGCTGCCCATGTCGCGGTGCTCCTTCTCATGCGGTCGTTGCGTTTTCCTGCCAAGGCATCGACGGCGGCACGGGTCAGCCGAAGCACGCCAATTCCACCGGCCAGCTCCTGGGAGGGCATCGACGGCCGCTGAAAAAATCTAACCATTGGTGCGGCGTGAGGGCGCTCGTCAAGCTCCACCACTGTCTCGTTCAGGGAACAATGACGTGTTGCGAAATCCATGTGCCTTCCCGCCCAAGCTTGAAGAAACCCGAGCCGAAGCCGAAGAGCTCGATGATCATGCTACCGGTTCGGAGCAACTTGACTTCGCAGGCGAGCCGCAACTTGGAGGCGCCTCCTCCGATCGTATTGAGCTTCTCATTCTCTTTGCGCGCCACCCTCGAGAGTTCCTTGCGGCCTTGCCGGACGAAATGTCGGAGGATCCGCGTTTGGTCTGCACTTGCATTTGTTTGGCATTGCCCATCTCCGGGTTCTGCAGCACCGCCAAGAGTGATGTGGCCTGAATGACCTCGATCATCTTGCCCCATGGTGAGGCCGTGGCTGTCGACATTCAAGCCCTCCTTTTGCGTCCCATTGATGATTCCTCGGCTCTAATAAATTGCAGCGCCAGCGCCGATGTTGATTGACGCATCCTTCATCGTCTCCACGATGAACTCGATCTGGTCATCGGTGAGGTGGGTGTGAAACGGCAGTGCCAAGGCTCGATCGGCGATCTTTTCCGTGACCAGGAAATCGCCATGCCGATAGCCGCGTTCGAAATAGTGCCGCTGCAAATGCAACGGGTGGCAATAGGAGGCGGCCTCGACCTGCTCGATGCGCAGGTCATCGACGATGGCATCGCGGCTGGAGCGCGTGAAGCGCGTCCCGAGATGGACGAGATAGAGGAACCAGTTCACCTCGGTCGCTTCGGGAGCCACATAGGGCGGCTTGATACCTTCGAAGGATTGCATATGCGCATTGTAGAGCTGTTCGGCGAGCCGGCGTCGCTCCAGGATTTCGTCGAGGCGCCTTAGCTGCGCAAGGCCCAGCGCGGCTGTGAGATCGCTCATGCCGGCCTGGTGGGGCGCTGCGCTGCTGACGACAACGGAGGAGCGCTCATCCAGCCGATGTGCGCGATGGCGACGCAAGCCGCCGGCCAAGTCGATGTCGTCGGTCACCACCATGCCGCCTTCGCCGCAGGTCAGGGCCAGTGGCTGAGCGAAGTCGAACACGGCGATATCGCCAAAGCGGCCGACGAGTTCGCCCTTGTATCGCGATCCGATCGCTTCGGTCGAATCCTCCAGGAGCGGCAGCTGATGGCGCTGCGCGATCGCGCGCAGCTCCGACCATGGCGCCGGATGGCCATTGGGGTTGCCACCAATAATCGCCCGCGTGTTGGCCGTGACACGCTCTTCGACCTTCGCCGGAGCCAAGGCTCCCGACCAATAGTCGACGTCGGCAAATACGGCCCTCGCGCCCACGAGACTGATAGCATGCACCGTCTCGCGAAACGAATAAGGCGAGGCGATCACCTCCTGCCCGGGCCCGATGCCTAGCGCTTTTAGCGCAAGCAGAAGCCCGATCGTGCCGCTGGGGACGGCAACGGCATATTTGCGGCCAAGATAGGCGGCAAAGGCTTTCTCGAAGGCGTCAGTGATCGGCCCATTGGAGATTCGCGGCGAACATAGCAGCGCTTCCACGGCAGAGAGCTCGGCGGAGGTGATATCGGGATCGGACAGCGGAATGAAGCATACGGCCTCGATCGCTTCGGTGCCGTCGTGATCCTCTGCGAGTGCAATGCCGGTCACCGCCCAGTACTCCTTGCCGCCAGCAGGATACCAATCGCGCGTGCCGGATCGGCCGTGATCTGCACGCAGCGATCGCAGCCACCGATCAGATGCAGGTCGAAACGCGGAAAGCTTCGGAACGGCCGCTCCGTCACGTCAGACGCATCACAGCGCGTGAAGGCGAGGCGCGGAAAACGGCGCCGCAGCTCGAGGAATGGGCTTGCATCGGCCTCCGCCGCCGCAAGCACCCGTTCTATTTCGATCAGTTGGTCTGTGCCAAGCGCCATCGCGGCTCCCATATAACTAGTCCCAAATCAGCTTCATTGCCAGAACCGCCGCTCTGGATCCGTGTTCAAATCCTCGATCGCTGAGGTCAGCCGGAGGTAAATGCTGTAAAACTCCCAGATCCCCTGCGCGTGGTTCATGCGAAACAGCTTCCACATCCCGCTCACCATGTCATAGTGGATCAGCGCGACATCGATCAGGCCGCCGTCCTTGTCGATATTGCGAGAGCAGCAGGGACTCTCGATCAGATAGCCACCCCTCACCGGCTTCACATTCGGCGACACAAAGCGATAGCGCTTGCGCGAGCCCAAGGCGCGCTCGATCCGCTTGCGATCGAGCTCGTTCGGGTGAGGGATCATTCCGATCGCTAGTTTTCTCATCACCGCAGCATTCATCGCGAACCAGCACCCTCAAAGCACTGCAATTTCTTCTTCAAGACAGCCGACGACCAGCCGCTGGCCGAACTCGACGAGATAGATTGGCACGTTCGCTTCGGTATGCCTGCCGACCTGCACGATCTCGCCGATCCCTCCGGCGCCCATCAATAGTCCATCGGCCGGTGCATCCGGAAAGGAGCCGTCGTTAATGAGGTCGATCGCCGCCTTGACGCGCTGGCCCCATTGGTACTTCGGCAGCCTCTGGTCGATCATGACGCGGCCTCTTCCGGCAACGGCAGGTCCTCAAACTCCTCGCGCGCCACCGCCGGCACGAGCTCCTTGCGCTTCATGCCGACGCGGTTGCCGCCTTCGAGAAATTCGACGCCATAGATGTAGAACTGCTGCAGGAAAGTGCCGATTGAAACGACGTAACCCACCTCCCCCTTTTTGGCGAGGATCTCGCCGACTTCCTTGCCGGCATAGGTTCCGTCATTGCGGATAGTGCGGTTGGCCCGCACCTTTTCGCCAAAGCTGAAGAAAGGCGGCCCGGTCAGCTCGACCACCTCGCTGTCGCGAACGATGTTGCTCATGTCCCACTCTCCCTCGGAAGTTCGGGCCGGATGGCCACGCGCGCGCGGGCGGCTTCCTGCACCATCGAGTCCCCGTCCTCGGTCAACTCCGCCAGCTCGGCCGCCGTAATGCGGCTTGCCACCTCATAGCGGACGCGCCAATCCGGATCGCGGCGCAGCAGGCTGAGCGAATCCGGAGACAGCCGCCGTGCGGTCTCGAGCCGCACGGTGCCATCGGGATCAGTGACCATGCCGAGCAGCCAGTCATGGGGAATGCGGAGCGCGACCACGCGGCGCACCTCGGGCTCGTCATCGCTCATGAGACGCCCAAGCAGCGCCGGCGCGATCCGGCTCGCCACCACCAGGCGGACGTAATAGTCCTGGTCCGACATCATCGGCGCCAGCTCCTCGCCGTCCAGCAAGGTCGCAACCCGCATCCTCACCTCCCGATGCGGGTCGCTGCGCAGCCGCAGCACAAAGCGCTTGGGCAGGCGGCGCGCCGCGTTCCAGCGCACGGTTTCCTCAGCATCGTCGAGCAGCATCGGCAGCAGGAACACATTGGCGTGGTTGGCCGCGATTGCGCGCACCTCGAAATGCGGATGTGTGACGTAAGCGTCGGCCAGCACCGGATTCCAGTTGAAGAAGCGGTCGATGCAGCGGGCGTAGCGGTCGTTGACGCAGGCGTGCATCAAGCGGCAGCCGCCGCTGGCCCTGAGCCCGAGATGCGTGCAGGTGCCGCAGTCGACCTCGTTGCCCAGCCAGTCGCGGGCCTTATCGATGTCATCCGTCATCGTCCTGCCCCATCCGCTCCAGCACGTCCAGGAGCACCTTGGCGCCGATCTTGTCGGTCGGGTCGAGCTCCACAAGCTTGTTGGCGGCGGCGTGCCCTTCATCCAGATCGCCGAGCCGCATCTGCAGGTAGGCGTAGGCTTTCAGGGAAAATAAATAGAAGCGCGGCAGGATGTTCTCGTAGCGATCGAAAGCAGCGTCGCCCGCGCTGACCCGCCGCCAATCGTCTGCGAGACTGTTTTCACGTGCTGCCTTACACATACAGAGCTTTGCGACCTCCAACGCCTCGGCCAAGCGACCTTTGTAGAAATAGAAGCGGTAGAGCCCGATCAGGACGGCGGCGTGGCCCGGCGCCAGCGCCTGCGCTTCGTGCAGGTGTCTTTCCGCGATCTCGTCCAGGTGATAGGAGAGCCCGGCCTCCCACAGATGATCCTCGGCTTCGCGCGGCAGCTCTTCGCCGAGTAGCGTGTGCGCGATCAGCGCCCCCTCGCTCTCGGACAGCGGATTGCCTGCCCCATCGAGGTTCATTGGCAGCTTTCCTCTTCTAATGGGCAGCCTTTGCGGTGTTGCTGGAGCAGCATACCTGCTTCTGGAAAGATCAGCCCGGTCTGCGCAGAGGTGTCGGTCAAATCGATGGTGACAAAGCCAAGCATTAGCTGGCTCTCGGCATTGAGAAGCAACTTTAGGCCGTTGCGCTCTACGCCTTGCTGACCGGGCCGAGCTGCCGGCGCAACACCTATATCGGCGGGCGGACAACCCCGAGCAACCATCTGCCGTGACGGCGAGCCGGAAACCGGCGCCAACGGTGCCATCGGCGCGCAGCACGTAACTCGTGAGTTTTTCAGCGGCGGGCGTGAGCGTGATGGTCATGGGCTCGCCCCCTACGCCCGCGCCTGGTAGCGCGGCAATGAGGTGTCGACGACGCAGGTGTTATCAACCGGGCACACCGCGACGCATTGCGGCTCGTCGAAATGGCCGATGCACTCGGTGCATTTCTTCGGGTCGATGACGAACGTCCCGCCTTTCTCCGAGATTGCGACATTCGGACATTCGAGCTCGCAAGCCGAGCAGCCGGAGCATTGCGAGGCAATGATCTTGAACGGCATGGATATCTCCCTTACGCCGCCGAAATCAGCGCGCCCTGGCGGATCGCCGCCTCGCCCCGCTCAACATGCTGGATCTCGCCGCTTTGCACCTTCGCAAGATAGGACTTGAACCAGGCGATCGCTGATTTTTCGATGAACTCATGGGCGTATTGGTCGACCGGCTCGATCCCTGCCTTCAACAGATTGCTCTTCGGACAGCCGCCGATCTTGGCCACGAAGGCCGCATGGCAGTCGTTGATGGCGCGGATGATGGTGGCAAGGCTCTCCTCCTGGCCATAACCGCCCCGGCAATAGTGATCGACGCGGCGATGGCCGACGAATTTGGCACCCGTAGTGGAGAGTTCGTACACTTGGAACTCCTTGGCATGCCCAAAATGCTCGTTAATCAGCCCCGTGCCCTTCGTCGCCACTGCAACAAAGAGCTTGATGTCGCTCATCTCGCTGGCGAGCTCGGCGAGCTCTTCCTGCTCGGCAGCAACCTTGGCGACGCGCTCCTCCTCGACCTTGGCCTGATAGGCCTTGCGCATCTGGAGGTCATATTTGACATCCATGGCCATAACCTTCTCGGTAGTGAACTCCGTGCTACGGTCCTCGCCGAGCAGGCCGACAGCATCGGCGCGGCACTGGCGGCAGTGCCGCATCATGTTCATCTCGCCTTCGCAGGCATCCTGCAGTGCTTTCAATTCCTGCGCGGTCGGAGCCCGCTGACCGTTGAGACCGAACACCGTGCCGTGCTCGGGCGCGGAGATCAGCGGCATGATGTTGTGTAGGAACGCGCCGCGCGATTTGACCGCCTTGTTGACCTCGACGAGGTGCTGGTCATTGATGCCCGGGATCATCACCGAATTGATCTTGCAGAGGATGCCCCGCTCGGTGAGCATCTCGAGGCCTTGCAGCTGGCGGTCGTTGAGGATCTTTGCGGCTTCGAGGCCGGTGTGGCGCTTGTGGTTGTAGAAAATCCACGGATAGATTTTGGCGCCGATTTCGGGGTGGACCATGTTGATGGTGATGGTGACATGGTCGATCTTGAAGCGGGCGATCGTATCGACATGGTCGGGCAGCATGAGGCCGTTGGTCGACAGGCACAGCTTGATATCGGGAGCGGCCTTGGCCACCAGCTCGAAGGTCTTGAACGTCTTTTTCGGATTGGCCAGGGGATCACCGGGCCCAGCGATGCCGAGCACGGTCATCTGTGGGACGGTGGAGGCGACTGCCAGCACCTTTTGCGCCGCCTGCTCCGGCGTTAGTTTTTCGCTCACCACGCCCGGGCGCGATTCGTTGGCGCAATCAAATTTGCGATTGCAGTAATTGCATTGGATGTTGCAGGCGGGCGCAACCGCAACATGCATGCGGGCGTAGTGATGATGCGCTTCTTCGCTGTAGCAGGGATGGTTCTTGACCTTCTCCCAGATCTCGGTCGGCAGATCACCCTGGCCGGCTTGCGAGCCGCAGCTCGCCTTGCCGCTGCCGCCGGACGCGCCGCAGCCCTTGTGCTCGGCGATCGCCTGCATGGTCTCGCCGATGTCGACGTCGCTCCCTGCCAAGCTTGCTTCGTCCAGCGCTGATACGTCCATCCGTTCATTCTCCCTGGAGGCGGAAACTGAAAAGAAGATTTGCAACTCGCGTGCCATGGCCGGAATGGCGAGCAGTTTTGATCTAAGTCACAAAGTGAGCCGCCTGCCGCGGTTCGCCGCGGAAGCGAAGCCTTCTGCACGACATTAGAAATGTTCGAAGTGTGACAGGCGTCTTGAACCTGACATGGAGATGAGCGCAGTCATTCGCCGGCGCGAAACGCAAGACAACTCGCATGCGCCGGCACGCCAGCAACATCGACCCATATACAAGGTCTGTCAGGCAGCGAGCAGGATCTCGATCGCGCGCGGGAGCGGGATCGCAAGCGGCGTCAGGCCCTGTTCGACCAGAAAGCGCAGCTCATTCCTGGACAGCACATCCGGTTCCACGATGGCGTAATGAACACCGGCCGAGCGCTTGGTGAGCTGCCGCGCATAGGTTCGCAGCAGCTGATCGTTGAATCGGCAGCCGATGAAGAGAAATCTTCTGCCATTGCGCCGCTCTTTCACCACATCGGGGATCGGCGTCTGAATGTCGATCTCGGTCAGCACCTCGACATAGTCGGCGTCAGAGATCAGGAAGTTCCTGGCAGGCAGCACGCCGCCGTGCGGCTTGTAGAGGACCGTGGTCCAGCTCTGCGCCACAGCGCGATCGACCTCTCTGCCCTCCGCATCATAGAAGCGATACCAGCGGTCCTCGCCGATGCCGGCGCGGCAAATGCCCTGCACCTCGCCCCACCCCTCGTGCTTGCCGAGCGCCGCACGCATCGCGCCGTCATACCAGGCATCGACCATGACAGGCAGGGACAGCGCGGCGAGATGATGATGCAGTGGTGTAGGCTCGACCGGCGCAGCAAAGGCCTGCGCCACCAATGCCGTCACGGTGGAGCGATGCTTGTTGCTCTCGATGTGCTGCGCCGACGCCCAGACATTGCCCTTGGCCCGGCGCGGCAGCGCGACCTTGGTAGCGAAGAAGCCAGCCAAGGCCTCCGGCGTCATCGGCGCTTCCGGTTTGGACAACGCGGTGAGACCAGGTCCGAGATAGGGAACAATGCTGCCGGCACGCAGCCTAGCCGCTACGTCAGTGAGAATCGCCTCCGCATCGGCCGCGTTGACAAAGTCGATTTGCGGGGTCGCCTTCATCGGTCGTCGCCGCCCTCGCCGCGCTTTCGGGCATTGACCGTGATCGGCAGCGGCGTATCGCTCGCCATTTCGGGCAGATCGAGCACCCAGCCATTGGCTATTCTGATCCAGCCGCCCCACAGCGTCTCGTGCTCCGATTCAACGATCGGCTCCTCGAGATCTTTTTTCGGCACGTAAATCGACAGGCCCGCCTCCGGAGAGCGGCGAATCATGACTTTCATGAAATCAACTCGTGTATCGGGGCGAATTGCTGGTGGGATTGGGATGCTCTCGTGACATGGCGCGCAGGTGAGCCACGATGCCGGACAGTACGCGGACGACCTGGTCGACTTCTTCGACGGTGGTTTCATGCGATAAGGAAAAGCGCACCGCGCCGCGCAGGCTCCTCGCCGGCACGTTCATAGCGCGCAGGACGTGCGACGGGTCCATTGAGCACGAGCTGCAAGCTGATCCCAGCGAAGCGGCAATGCCCGCGCGATTGAGATGGTGGATGATTGCTTCGCCTTCGAGATCCTCGAAGGCAATGTTGGCCGTGTTCGGCAGCCGGTTGCTGACATCGCCGAGCGCCATGCAGTGGCCGTTGTGCAAAATCGCCTGCTCCAGGCGATCGCGCAACCCACCAATGCGAACGCGATCCGGCTCGAGCCGCTCCGCCGCAAGCTCTGCAGCTTTTCCAAGACCGATGATGCCGGGGATGTTCTCGGTTCCGCCGCGGCGCCTTCGTTCCTGTGCCCCGCCCCAGATCAGCGGTCTGAAATCTGTGCCTTGGCGTAAAAAGAGCGCGCCGGTCCCCTTGGGGCCGTGCAGCTTGTGCGCGGACAGCGATAGCATGTCGATAGCATTGTCCTTCAGGTCGATGGGCACCCTGCCTATGGCCTGCACGGCATCAGTGTGAAACAGCGCGCCTGCCGCACGCGCTAACCCGGCCAGAAACTCCACCGGGAAAATCGTGCCGGTCTCGTTGTTGGCCCACATAACCGACGCAATCGCCGTGCGTGGTCCAAGCGCCCAGCGAAAGGCCTCGACGTCGAGCCGTCCGCGCGAATCCACCGGGATCACGTGCGTCTTGATGCCCCTTGTCGCCAATTGCTCGACCAGCGTGAGGATGGCGGAATGCTCGACGGAGGTGGTGACGATCTCGTCGCGCCCTTCCTGGGTCGTAAGCGCGGAAAGGATGGCGGCGTTGTTGGACTCGGTCCCGCCGGAGGTGAAGACGATCTCATGATCGTGGGCGGCCCCCAGCAAACCCTGCAGGCTGCGGCGCGCCTCCCCCACCGCGCCCGCGATCTCGCTGCCGAAGGTATGGGTGGACGAGGCATTGCCGAACTGCTCCGTGAGGAACGGCAACATGGCTTGCAAGACACACGGATCTGTCCGCGTGGTCGCATTGTTGTCGAGATAGATCGGCACAAACGCCTCCTTCAATGCCGCGCATTGGCGGCGCCGGCGACCGGGATCAGGCGAACGAAGTCGCCGAGCCTTTCGACCAGCCGCGCCTGAATGCCTTCTAGCGTCGCGCTTGAAAGCTTGCAGAATACGCAGGCACCAGTCAGCTTGACCATGATCTTGCTCCCCTCGATCCCGACCAGCTGACAGTCGCCGCCGTCGCGTTGCAGATTCGGCTGGTTCGCGCCGTAGTTGCTCCCGACCGGTCTCAATGCTCGGCGGTTGCTTCAGTTGTTCCGGTTCGACCGGCATGCTTCGATTTCTCTTGTCATCAGCTGAAGGATTTGCCGCAAGAGCAGCTCGATTTGGCGTTCGGGTTGTCGAAGGTGAAGCCCGAGCCCTCGAGCGCCACCACGAAATCGATGGTCGTGCCGGCGAGGTGGTCATGGCTCTTGTTGTCTACGAACACCTTGACACCGTCGCGCTCGATCACGGTGTCGTCAGGCTTAGCCTCGTCGGCCAGGCTCAACCGGTATTTGAACCCGGCGCAGCCACTGGCCTCGACCATGATGCGCAGGCCGCTTGCCGGCTGCGCCGATGCTGAAATCGTGCTCTTGACCGCATTCACTGCGCTATCCGTCAGATTGATCATGGCTATCCTTTTTGCCTGGGTCGTTTGCATGGGAATTGGCAAGTCGCATGCCAGCGCGCCCGAGCTTGACATTGCTCACCTTTTCGAAATCGCGCCTGTTGGCTTTGCGACGCGTGTAGGGTTGCTGACAAAGGTCTTCGAGGGATTGCGGCGGCTTTGCGTGTCTTCTTTATGGATTTCGCCGATGAGCGTTACGAGCGCGGCGGCAAACAATTTGCATTGCGTCTCCCGCCGCCGGAGTGTCCGGCGATTGTCTTGGATCGAGGGATGATTTTTCATGACTGCAATCGAGAACACCGCGCTAGGCCGGTTCGAGAAGGAGGGGCGCCTGCTCAATGCCATATTCAAAGGCGGGACCACCAAGCAGGGCCGGTTCGGCTTTCGCGGCGATATCGCCCTAAAATTCCAGGCCCAGGTCGCGGACGAGAAGCGGCCGCCCCACTATTCGATCGAGCAGGTACTGACGGTCGTGCAGGAAGGCGAAAGGAGCATTCCGGTGCTGGCCGGCTATCTGCACTGCTTCGCTTATCTTGCTGATGTCGCAAACGTTCTTGACGGCGCGCTAAGCCCTGATGGCAGCTACTTCATGTTTTGCAACAACATAGACCTGTTGGCGAAATACCGAATCAAGCTCGGTGGTATCACCTTCAACGTGCTGCCGTGCGATGAATCCACCGTTTGGAAGGAAATGATGTACCTGGCCGGGGTCGACAAGAATGACATCAAGAAGCTCGACGCGCCCGGCAAGCTCGACTACCTGCTCGACGCAACCAAGGATCTCGATGCGTCCTATGATGAGATCTCTTATGAAGACGGGCTGAAGAGGATGGAACCTGTGAGAAACCGTAACGAGAACCGGCCGGTCTGAGCGCCGGCTTTAGCTTTAGCCAGAGGAATCCTCCTCGACAAGCCGCACGCCGGTAACGCAGATATCGCCGTCCAGCACCGTCAACGCGACCGGCGTGAGACTGCTGCCCTTGCACCGGCCGTCCACACAGCGGCCGGTGCCGAGCTCGAAGGTCGAGCCGTGCTTGCCGCACATCAGCCGGATGCCGCGTGGATCGAAAAACTGGTTGCATTCCCAGTCCAGATTGACGCCATTGTGCGGGCATTTGTTAAGATAGGCAAACACCCGCTTGCCCCAGCGCACCACGACAATGGGCCACGGCCTGTGGCTGCCGTCTTCGTCGACGATCATGAGGTGGAAGCCCATGGCGCGCTGGCTTGGAATATCGTTGAAGCCGCAGATTGCATAGGCGATATTCGGCTGCGTCCGCCGCTCGTTCATGACAAGAGAACCATCAATTGATCATCCTGCGATCAGCCTTGCAAAAATCGCGCAAAGTACCGGATCGCCTCACCTTCTTGGGAGTCCGGCGCGCGCCGTCGCAAACGAGAAGCCGCTCGATCATCGGACCAACGAGCTTGGTGGGATCAGGCACCGCTTGGCTGTTCAGGAATCGGATCGCAGCAGATCCAGAGCCATCTGGCCGCGCGCGTGGTTTCTGTTATTCGCTCAGGACCTTCTCAAGATCCAGCGCGGCGCTCTTTTCAGCTGGCAGGCTGTCAAGGTTCTGCATTCGCCATTTGACGGCCGGCAAATCGCGGGCACCGGGAACGCCCCGAGCAAATCTCATTCAGCATCGCCGCGCTCAATGAAATCAGGAATTTCCGATGCCTGTCTGGCATGTTGCCGACAATCTCCGCGACAGCGTTTTGCGTACGGCCAGCGGCTCATCTCGCGAAACGGACTTGGCAGTCATACCTTCGAAGCAGCGCACAAATTCCTGGCTGATATCCTTTTCGCTCCGCCTAGCACTTCATGCCATTGGGAGATTATGGCTGAGCATGTAGACAATGAAGGCAGTGCGCAGATCATCGCTGATACCTTATTTCCCAGCAGGTCGCGGATACCGAATAAATCGCGCGGATGCTGACGATTGAGCGCTGCAACAACTTACCTGCGTAAAGATCGCCCCTCCACAACTTGCGTCTCACCGCGTCGATCTCTGTTAAAGATTCTTTCGCGCGGCTTGACCGGCAGGTACGTGAGGTCGATGTCGACCGAAAGGCGCGGCATGATGGAAGCCAACCTGAAGCATCCGCCATCGCGTCAATCCCTATTTGCGTCGTTGCGAAGTCGGGTGAGGTCGTCCGCTGTCGTGGAAACCTTAACCGTTTGTTTCATGTAGGAAGGCCGTCGGGTGTTTCGCCACGCGCATCGAATCGTGAAGGGTGTCTCTGGCGGCAATTCATCGAAGCCGGTCAGTTTGACGAGCCGGCAATAGCGTTCGGAAAGCGGGCCGATGATAAGGGAATTCCGGTCGGGGCCGCTGTCATATGCTGCGCCGACGACGGCTTCGATGGTTGAATGAAGGTCGTCGCCAAATGCGAAGCTTAATTTGCGTGGTGACACGTCGATTGCGTCGATGAACAGGGTTTCCGTCATGGTGTTCTTGATGACGAGGCACGCCGTCGCGTCGTGAGGCTGAAAGAAAATCGTCGGCTGCGATTTGTAAAGCCGGTCATAGATCAGGAATGCCGTTGACAGTATGCCGCCAATTCCGCCAACGAGCTTGATTGCTTCTATTGGGTCGAAAGTCATTCCGCGAATTCCCCGTCAAACCCGACTATACAGCAAAAAGCCCGGCATGGTTGCCGGGCTTCGAGGTCGATAGAGCGCGTGCCGCGTCGCCTAGCCGCAGCAGCACGCCGCGACAGTCGCTTGGGATGGGGCGCTTACCGAAGTTAACTGCCTCTTGCGGCGCAAGTTTACGCTTATGGAGAGAGGCCGCAATTAAGCGGCCTCACTCCACATCGTGTCTTCTTCTTCATTTGTACGGTGCGTGGTCCGCACGCGGACCATTTCAATCGGTGCAATTCCCCCTTCGGGAAACGGCACAAAAACCATACTCGCAATGGCTTTAGGGTCGTACTCGCACGCGCCATCACTCAGCAACGCGCAGACGTTGTGGCGCACAAGCTTTTCGCTAGCGCCGCCAACCCCATTATGGTCATTCTCCCAACGGGACACATGTTCTGCGGACAGGTCCATTGCTGCCGCAAAATCGGTTTGCTTCATGTCCAGCGCGCGCCGGATAAACCTCACTTCTTTACCAGTCAAACGCTCAGGACTCTGGGCGCGCGCCATTGCAGCAGCGCGGGCCAATCCCTGGACGTCCGGTATGCCAATCATTTCGTCGCCGCAAGCAGAGCAGCGCTGCACGACAACAGCATTCAAGACCTTGACGACCAAACCGCCCAAGTCTTCAACGTGCTCTGGCTTCACACTTCTCTCCATCAATCCATTCTTGCATTTGCAACGCATCTGACAGCCCTTTCACTCATTTCTTGTTCGCCCAAGTCGTGACGATCTTCACCTCTGCGACATCCTCGTAAGCCACGACTACAGCCGTTATTTTCCTCCCGTCGTTATCAGTCCCTTCTGCCCTCCATTCTTCTTCTCCGTTTTCTTTGTTCACCTCCACCAATGATACCGTACATCGCCCAAGCATGTTGACGACATCGAGTTTTTCGATGCCATCTTTCTTGCGCTCAATCTCAGCGTGGTTCGTGAAGAAGATCGTCCCTCGCCGCGCGATTCTACGCAGGCGACCGGCCTCGTTCTCAAATGCCATCGGCGAATGCCATAGCTGTTGTTGATCGCGCGTTCCATGGGCTTTAGTTGATCTAATGTCAAGTTATTTGTCCAGCCTTACCGTGGCATCTTAACAGACAAAACGTGGCACTTCAGCAACATATCTGGATATAGGGCCGCCAAATTGATTGACAATAGGTCAAGTTTTCTTGACCTAGGTTCAATATTTTCGGGCGAAATCCGTTCCATGCACGGCGGCAGCGCTGACGGCCGACGCCAAGGCGGGCCAGCCGCGCCCGTCTCGTGAAACGCCATGGCCCGGACCACTGACGCCCGGCGGCGGCCGACGCACTGGCGTGCTTCCTATGGCTTGGCGGCCTATCGGCCGAACTGTCCCGTTAAGAAACGGTTAACCGTCTGCAAAAATTCCATACAAATTCCGAAAGATCAGTTGGCACGAAATTCAAGAAACCATTGTGCTGCAGGCATAACTTTAATTTTTGGAGCTTCAAAACAAGGGTGTCCGGCGTGTAGGAGATCCTGAGCGCCAGGTCGACGATGGCGTCGCGGAAACGGTAGGGATGGTTCACCGCCAGGATGGACTCGAAATCCTTCAGCGGGAGCTGATCGACGAATTCCTCGAAGAAGGCCTCCAGGCGGGTACCGAGCGTCTTCGACTCCATGACCGTCCGCCTGATCCGCTTGAGGTCGGCGAGGATCGCCCGAAGGCTCTTGGTGAACTGGTCGGCCTGGTTGCGCGCCCCACGCACCGCGAGCGCGGCTTCGCGCTGCTTGCGATCGGTCACCTCGGGCGTGAGCTTCTCCATCGCCTCGAGGTTCAGACGAATCTGGACGATCAGGCCGCCGAATCTTTGGGAGAGGTCCTTGTTCAGGCTCGCCAGTCGCTGGATCACCAGCAAGGGTCCCATCGCCATGTCGACGGTGACCCGCAGGCCGTATTCCTCTTCCTCGAGCCCTCCCCAATCGACCAGGCGCGAGTTGAGTTGTCGGGCCAAGCCGAGCGCCTTGTCGCCTTTCTCGGATGCGAAAGCGAGGGTCGGCTTTACGGATCCGGCGGCGGCCCGCCGAGATCACGTCCGGCAGCCCGCCGAAATTGTCGCCCTCGTTCCACAGCGAAGGATTGGCGCGCATGACATCGTAGATCGCGTGCACGACCCGGCGCGGCGTCGGGAATGCCGGGGCCCCCGTGAAGAACCGTTCGTGCAAATCCAGCAGGCAGGCCGCGTAAAGGTGCGTGGTCCTCGAAAACACCAGAAACGCGTTGCCGTGCAAATGGCGGAACAAGGACAATGAACGCTGCTCCCTGGACCGCCTTCATCCCAGAGGATGGATCAAGCCGACCTCAAACTCGTGACCTGCCGAGAGATGTTTCCACTCGTATCGCGAGCAAGTTGCAGCCCAAGACGTTATGTTCATAGTATGTTCTAAACAATCTCGGGTAATGGCCGGTTTCCGACCTCAGTGGCCTAGGTGTTTAGTCCCGGCATTTTCTGGAGCGGATTAAGTTTGAATCGTTCTGGCTGGGAAGTCCAGCATTTGCAGATGTATTCGTAGGGCGTGAGACCCTTCAGGGTCTTCAGCCGCCGAGCGCAGTTGTAGGCGTTAATGAAGTCGGCAAGGTGTGCTTCGAGCTGATCGTGTCGATCGTAATGGTAGCGTTGGACGGTCGCTTCCTTGATCGTGCGGTTCATGCGCTCGACCTGGCCATTGGTCCAGGGATGCTTGATCTTGGTTAGCCGATGTTCGATGCCATTCTCTTGGCAGCGCATATCGAACATATGTGTCACGTATCTTGCCGTCGGGCCGTCTGCGTAGCGCGGCGGGAAAGTGAACTGGATCCCATTGTCGGTGAGAACCGTGTGGATCTTGTAGGGGACAGCCGCAATCAGAGCTTCGAGGAAGGCCGCGGCGGAGGTCCTTCCCGTCTTCCTGACCAGTTGCACGAAGGCGAACTTGCTGGTGCGATCGATGGCGACGTAGAGGTAGAGCTTGCCTTCAGCGGTCTGGAGCTCAGCAATGTCGATGTGGAAATAACCGATCGGGTAAGCCTTGAACTTTTTCTTCGGAGGCTTGCTGCCTTCGACCTCCGGCAATCGGCTGATGCCGTGGCGCTGGAGACAGCGATGCAGGGATGATCGCGTCAGATGCGGGATGGTCGGCTGGAGCGCATAGAGGCAATCATCGAGCGGCAATAGCGTATGCCGCCGGAAAGCGACGATGATCGCCTCCTCCTCGATGGAAAGCACGGTCGATTTGGCTTCCTTCGGGCCTGTCGGGAGATCGGCGACAGTCTCGCGCTCCTTCCACTTCGCGACGGTCTTCTGGTTGATCCCGTAGCGCTTGGCGAGCGCCCTCAGGCTCTCTTGACTATTCTGTATTGCTCGACGGACTGCCTCCGTCGTGGTGGCGCAGCCGTGTAAAACTTGTCCCATAGCGCATCCTTCGAATCGTGCGATAAGAATGCACCATCAAAGCTCGGGACTAAACACCCTAGTTCGAAAACCATAGTAGCCGATTTTTGAATTTGTGGATTGTGTTCCGACCCCGAGCGCTTATCTAAGGTGGCGTGAGAGGTGGCCGCGCCGCGATGTATGGGGCAGCCGGCAGGCTCGGAGTTCCCCATAGCCGCCCAAAGCGGCAAACTCGTCAGAACTCGGCGCACGTAACGTGAGGGCTAGCGGAGCGCCGCGCGTTCCCGTGTAGGTATCTTTGTAGGAACCTGCAAAGAGGGGCAATCAACCGTGGAGTTAACCGCCCCTTCAGCGGGCCATAGATCACTTAATGCCGTTTCGTAGTTTTTGAAAAGTTCCGGAACAACAGGGACTTAGCCGCGTTAGTGTACGCCGGTTCGAAGTTAATGTTGACAATTCGGAGGGATGGACTATCTTCCGGCACTGAAGCGAGGGCGTCGGATAACTAGTTACCCGAGATCGCTTCACAGGAAGGGCTGCCTCACCGGCGGCCTTTTTTGTTGGGCTTTATCGTATCTCCCTTGGGCATTACCGAATAGAGTTCCGCTCGTGGTTTTCGCGCCGTCATTTCGAAAACGGCCCGATCACTCACCTGGTTTCCATAGCCGTCATCCCGAGTATTCGGGTTCTGTACGTATGATACGAATGTGTCCAAGTGAGCTATCGCGTCGTCGCAAAGCGCACTCATGATCTGCTTGAGGATGTCATCTATTTGGTAGCCATCTTTAGAGCGGCTGGCATACAAATGCCTACCCATGAATAGAATCTCGTTTTGCTCCAAGAGATGTAATTCCATTGCAGCTCGCCCCTCATTGATCGCAGCGAACTGAATCTCGGTAAAACATCCGATAGCAATCATCGGCACCCTCTCGCCTCTAGCAAGGCGCTCAAGGTGCTCCCTGATTGTCGCTTCCATTCCGGCGTAAAGTGGCAAAGTCACCCCAAGTCCAACAACTAACGCGATCGCTGTAAGGGAAGTCATAGCCTTAATTCCGATAAACGTGTTTTATGCAGTTCAACGCATAATGTCCATTTATGCGCCATTTGCTATATTACGCTTTTATCGGATTTAGCACATACTAGGTCGGAGTAAGAAATGACCGGCCTTGCCCGCACACCGAACCAGATCGGCAACCTGATCCGCCGCACTCGTAAGAAGCGGGGGCTTAGCCAGTCGCAGGTCGGCGCGCGAGCGGGCCTGCGGCAGGAGACAATCTCGCTCATCGAAACTGGCAATCCGGCAGCCAAGCTTGAAACCATCCTTGCGGTACTCGCGGCCCTAGACCTTGAGTTCCGGATCGTCCCGCGCACCAAAGGCACAGCCGCCGACCTTGAGGACATTTTCTGATGCCCCGGCGTCGCCGCCATGAGCCGCTGCGCGTGCTCCTCAACAACCGCCTCGTCGGCCTGATGAGCAAGGCGGCGACTGGCGCTATTGAATTCCGGTACGAGGCTGACTGGCTCGGATGGGAACATGCCCTGCCCGTCTCGCTCTCGCTCCCGCTGCGGGAGGATGTCTTCCGTGGCGAAGCCGTCACGGCCGTCTTCGACAATCTGCTACCCGACTCCGACGCGCTCCGTCGCCGGGTAGCGCAAAGGGTCGGCGCCGCCGGGACCGACGCCTACAGCCTGCTCGCTGCTATCGGCAGGGATTGCGTCGGCGCCCTGCAATTCGTCGCCGACGATGATGATGATCACCATGATGATGATCGCGATGGTCGCACCATCGCCGGCGATGCCGTCGATGACGAAGCGATTGAAAAGCTCCTCAACGGGCTTGCCCAGACTCCGCTCGGGCTTACGCGCGACGATCTTTTCCGGATTTCCGTGGCAGGAGCGCAGGAGAAAACGGCGCTGCTGCGGCACGGCGGCAAGTGGCTCAAGCCGCACGGCACCACGCCGACGACCCATATTTTCAAGACGCAGATCGGGGAACTGCCCAACGGCATCGACCTTTCGAACAGCGTTGAGAATGAATACTACTGCCTGAGACTTGCCGCCGCTTCCGGCTTGCCGGTGAACCATGCCGAGATTGCGACTTTCGGTAAGACCACGGCGCTCGTCATCGAGCGCTTCGACCGGCGGTGGACGAAGGATGGCCGCCTGCTCCGCCTGCCGCAGGAGGACTGCTGTCAGGCACTGTCGGTCCCGCCGACGCGCAAATACCAGAGCGATGGCGGTCCCGGCATGGTGAAGCTTCTTGATCTGCTCAAAGGCAGTGACACGCCCGCTGATGATCAGGCGACGCTGCTCAGAGCGCAAATCTTCTTTTGGCTGATTGGCGCGACCGATGGCCATGCGAAGAATTTCAGCATCTTCATCACGCCCGGCGGCCGCTACCATCTGACACCGCTTTACGACGTGCTCACGGCACAGCCGAGTCTGGACACCGGTCAAATTCGGCGCAAGCAGATGAAGCTCGCAATGTCGGTAGGGACAAACAATCAATACAGGATTGCCGAAGTAGACGGCCGGCATTTCTTGCAGACAAGCGAAGCGGCGGGCGTACCGAAAAAGCTTGTTCAGGAATCAATCGAACGTGTCGCCTTTACCGCTGAAGCTGCGCTCGGCAAAATTGAAAGCGAGCTGCCAGAGGGCTTTCCCGAGGCAATCCATAATTCGGTGAAAACCGCGGCTATGCAGCGCCTGAGTTCATTGAAAGTGCCCTAGGAGCCTGTCTGAGTAGTGACTGGTCAAGAGGGTGCGAGTCTGATTCTTGCGTGGCCATGAGCAAGGAATTTCGCCCCTGGAAGATCGACGAGGTCCAGCTTCTGCCGCCGAGCGTGCAGGACTATGTGCCGCAGGACCACGTTTCGCGGTTGATCGTGTCGCTGGTCAAGGAAAGCCTTGATCTATCGGCGATCCTAGGCAGCTACCGGAGCGGGCTGGGTCAGCCGCCGTTTGATCCGCGGATGATGACGGCGCTGCTTCTACACGGCTATGCGAGCGGCATCTACTCGTCGCGGCGGATCGCCAGGGCGGCGGTGGAGCGGGCGGATTTCATGATGATCGTGGCCGGCGACCCGGCGGACTTCCGCACGATCTCGGAGTTCCGGCGGCGGCATCTTAAGGCGCTGGCCGACCTGTTCGTGCAGGTGTTGAAGCTGGCCGAGAAGGCCGGGTTGGTGAAGCTCGGGCACGTGGCGCTTGACGGCACCAAGATAAAGGCGAACGCGTCCAAGCACAAGGCGATGAGCTATGATCGCATGAAGAAGCGGGAAGCGGAGCTTGCAGCGGAGGTCGACCGCTGGCTCAAGGCGGCGGAGGCCGCCGATGCGCAGGAGGATAAGCTCTACGGCGACAAGCGCGGCGACGAGATGCCCGATTGGGTGGCCGACAAGCAGAAGCGGCTTGAGAAGATCCGCGAGGCCAAGGCCGCGCTGGAGGCCGAAGCCAAGGCCGCAGCCGAGGCGGAGCGCAAGGCGCGGGCCGAAGCCGAGGAGCGCCGCATCGCCGAAGGGGGCAAAAAGAACGGCAAGACGTCCGCGCCGCCGAACACGGAGCCCGACGGCAAGGCGCAACGCAATTTCACCGACCCGGAAAGCCGCATTCTGAAGACCAAGGACGGTTACATCCAGGGCTACAACGCCCAGGCCGCGGTCGATGGTGCCCATCAGATCATCGTGGCGCAGACGCTGACCAGTTCCTCGATCAGGCGCAACTGGCGCCGTTGCTCGACGGGATCAGGGCCAATCTGGGGACCAATCCCGACGAAGTATCGGCCGACGCCGGCTACTGCTCCGACGCCAATCTTCGCACGATCAAACGGCGGCGCATCGAGGGCTACATCGCCACCGGAAGGCAGAAGCACGGCACCAAATCCGCCACCGCGAAAAAGGCTTCAAGACCCGGCTCGCTGATCGCCAGGATGAGCACCAAGCTCAAGCGCGCCGGCTACCGAAGTCGCTACCGCTTGCGTAAGCAGATCGTCGAAGCCGTCTTCGGACAGATCAAACAGGCAAGAGGGTTCAGGCAATTCCTGCTGCGCGGCATCGAAAAGGTCAGCGCAGAATGGGCGCTCATCTGCACCGCTCACAACCTCGTCAAGCTCGCAAGGGCCGCCTGAGCCGCCATTATCAAGATAAAACTGCCTTCCCAAAGCTAACTGGACAGGCTCCTAGCAGAAAGATTACGGTTTGCTACCGGGGGCGAACTGCATTTGCGCCGTATGGCGCTTGCGTCCGCACCGGCCGCCGTTGACCAGCACGCACGAAGCGGTCGCCGAAACGAAGACCTGCTGGATTGGATTCTGCGGCAACGCCCGGAATAGCGCCCTGGGTTGCCTGCGCCGCTAACTCCTCAGAACAGCTTGGCATTCAACCCGAATAGCTAGAGAGTGGCTTATCAAGCAAGCGTAGTTATGCGAACTTTTGATGGCCCAGATGAAGACGCCCCCTACTCTACTTTCCGACGCAAATTTCGGCTGCCTTTTGAGGCAGCCAGAATCGCTTGGTGGGGCGAAAACTGCAAGATCGGACGGCATCAGCGTTGACTTGTGTGGGTGATATTGATTCATTCTTATGAATGATTCGAGATCGAGCTCTTCAAACCCGCGAGAAGCTTGTCGGCAAGCTGCCGGTCACCGGCGAACTGCTGCTGGTTCGCTGCTGGAGCGCACTGTTCGTCACAAGAGCGGCTGCCCGAAATGTGCGCGTGGCGAAGGGCACCAAGTGTACGTGCTGACGGTGAGCTATGGCGGCGGACGCGTTCGTCAGTTCAGCGTGCGCCGTGAACGCGTTGCTGAAGTGCGCCGTTGGCTGGACAACTATCAGAAGCTGAAAGAAGCGATCGAAGCGATCTGCGAGCTCAATCACGACCTGCTGGGCCCCGATGCGGCGGCGCCGCGGGGCGGGAGGAAGAAGCGTGATTGAGACGCGCAGAGTGCAACTGAGCTTCGGCGATGGCTTGATCGCCGAAGAAGTGAGCGATCTTCGCGAAGGTTGGATGGAGCATGCCGACCGCGTTCTGGCTGATGAACAGATCGTAGCTGCGGTATATGAGGCGCTGGCGAGACGGCATCCCAAGAGCCGCAGTCGTGGCCGGCTGCTGGATTTTACTCCGCCAGGAACGAAGCTGCAGTGCCAGAGGCGTCAAACGCGTCTGCATTCCCAATCGCTCGACCAAGAGCGCCGAGCGCAAGCGTGAGCAGAAAAAGCGCTGGTTCCGTAACGGTCAGAAATGGCGAACCGGATGCGAGGGACGTATCAGCGTCGTCAAACGGCGACACGGGCTCGATCGCTGCCGCTACAAGGGCAGCATCGGAATGAAACGCTGGGTCGGCCTCGGCGTCGTCGCCGACAACCTCATCAATATCGGACGCGCGATGGAAAACCAGTCACGCCAACCGTAGTCCGTCCCAGCCCAATCTGGCTTCTCAAGGCCCCGCCAGCCCCTGGCGGGGCTTTGTCGTTGTCCGCGCGGTTGACCAGTCTGGTTAGAAGCGCGAATTTTGCGCCGGAAAGTAGTCTAAGGCACCGCACCCCGCGAATGGGAGCGCGTCAGATCTACGAAGCGCTTAGGGATCAGATCCTGGGGCGCGTGTACGGCGCCGATGGGCTGCTGCCGTCGTCCCGCGCCCTCGCCGGGGAACTCGGCGTGTCTCGCGGTACGGTGACGATCGCCTATGAGCAACTCGCCGGCGGAAGGCTTCATCGAGATCCGCCATGGCGCACGACCGCGCGTTGCACAAGCTGTTGTCGAGAGGGGGCGCGTGCGCGCGACGTGGCGGCCATTGTCACGTAAGGTGCGACTGTCGGGCTACGGTGAGCGTTTGAGACAGGTCGCGCCGCGCTCGGAGGAACAACCTCGCAACCTCCTCGCAAATTTTCGGTATGGTGACCTCTCACCTTCGGATTTCCCCGTGCTCGCGTGGAAAGAGCCGCGGTCGCTGCAATGACACGGCGGCCCGCGAGATTGGCCTACAACGATCCTTGCGGCTCTCGACGGCTGCGGATGGCGCTGCAGCCCTATCTCTGGCGTTCGAGGACCGTGCGATGCGAAGTGGATCAAATCATCATCGTGAACGGTTCGCAGCAAGGGCTCGACTTGTGTGCGCGACTGCTGCTCAACTCCGACGATCGGTTCGTCATGGAAGACCCTGGCTACCTGATGGCAAGGCTCGTCTTCTCGGCCACCGGGGCAGCCGCGGTGCCGATTCCGGTCGACGTCGAGGGACTGGACACGGAGCGGGTTGCGAAGATCGAAGCGCGGCTTTCCTTGTGACCTGCGTGTCGCAATCGCCCTGAATGATTCTGCTGGTCGCGAGCGCTTCGAAGGCGCTTAAATAGCCCCGATCGTGCATCTTCGATTAACATCCCCGTTCATGTCTCCTCCTGCGGCTGCATTTTGAGAGTTTTCCTGCGAAATCGAACAAGACCCGCTGCAACAAAACTTCTCGCCCCTGTAGTTGGCCAAGGTTTGGAGCAACCGCGGCATATAATACTTTTTCGTAGCTTCCCTCATAGCGTCCGGCATAGCTTTTGGATCGTCTAGCCATGTCATCGCCCGCTCGATCAGCTCGATCGCGCGTTGCTTGTCACCACTCTCGTAGTAATACTGAGCGACCACCCCATAAGAATAGAAGTTGAGGCCACCGCTAGCTTGCCCAGAATTGAGGATATGTTCCGACACATCCCTGCCGATCGCAAAGCGCTCGGCACGCGGAAGGTGGGCCTTATCGTTCTCCGGATCAAACAGTTGCCGCATCACAGTAGCCAGCCCACGCACAGCCTCTGACTGTTTCTCGATCGCATCTCGAACCAGTTGGCGTAAGACCTGGAAGCCGGTCGCCGTGTCGCGCATTTTGTGAA
The DNA here is from genome assembly GCF_032917945.1 of Bradyrhizobium sp. sBnM-33. Classification (NCBI taxonomy): domain Bacteria; kingdom Pseudomonadati; phylum Pseudomonadota; class Alphaproteobacteria; order Hyphomicrobiales; family Nitrobacteraceae; genus Bradyrhizobium; species Bradyrhizobium sp. sBnM-33. Next base: position 1,918,960 of record NZ_CP136624.1, on the reverse strand, counting down.
GCAACAGATCCGCATGAATCTCGCGGAACTTGAGATTGTCCGGCATCGCGGCAATGCCCTCTTCGACCGCTGAGAGCGCTGCCGGCCAATCCTTTGCTTCCATCGCCGGTCGAATTGTCTGGAGGATTGAGAGTTCGCGCGCCAAGCGTTGGTCTGCCGCAATCCGTTTCGCATCAGCGGCTTTAGCTTGATAGCTGGTGCGCCAAGTGCCGTTGATAATTTTCGGCAAGACGTCGTCGATTTGGATCGGATGACCGATAAAGGCAATGTGGCCGTCGCGGTCGACGACGAACGATCTCGGAATCCCAAGAGAAGAGCTGGCATCCATCCAAAGCTTGTTCATTTCGCCTGTACTGTCGAACCCGATTCGATAGTTCAGATTTGAGAACTTTTCAGTCAACCATGCGTCCAACTTGGTGCGAGCCTGATCCGCGATTGGTGCTTCTTCACTAGCTGCGACTCCGACGACCTCAAGCCCCTCGTCTTTGTATTTTGCTTGCAGCTCTATCAGATGGGGCATCGCCCCCACACATGGGCCGCACCAACTTGCCCAAAATTCGACGATGTACACTTTCCCGGGCTGGAAGTTCGTGAGGGGCTCGCCACGCAGCCAGTTCTCGACTTTGAGCGAAGGAGCCGGGGACGCCATGCGCAGCACCATGATTTTTTCCCAATGTTGCTTGTTGCGCGACCTTGTCGCTTCATCTGAGTTAGCAATCAACGTGCCAGGCTGTCCTCGCGCACTAAGCACATGACAAAGCTTTGAAAAACATCCACACGCCAGTAGGATCCCCTGTATGTAACCTGACATGCTTTGCGTCGGCGTCGGATTTTGGACACGCATCGCGCGCTTCGTGCCGGCGGAAGGCTTCATCGAGATCCGCCATGGCGCACGACCGCGCGTTGCACAAGCTGTTGTCGAGAGGGGGCGCGTGCGCGCGACGTGGCGGCCATTGTCACGTAAGGTGCGACTGTCGGGCTACGGTGAGCGTTTGAGACAGGTCGCGCCGCGCTCGGAGGAACAACCTCGCAACCTCCTCGCAAATTTTCGGTATGGTGACCTCTCACCTTCGGATTTCCCCGTGCTCGCGTGGAAAGAGCCGCGGTCGCTGCAATGACACGGCGGCCCGCGAGATTGGCCTACAACGATCCTTGCGGCTCTCGACGGCTGCGGATGGCGCTGCAGCCCTATCTCTGGCGTTCGAGGACCGTGCGATGCGAAGTGGATCAAATCATCATCGTGAACGGTTCGCAGCAAGGGCTCGACTTGTGTGCGCGACTGCTGCTCAACTCCGACGATCGGTTCGTCATGGAAGACCCTGGCTACCTGATGGCAAGGCTCGTCTTCTCGGCCACCGGGGCAGCCGCGGTGCCGATTCCGGTCGACGTCGAGGGACTGGACACGGAGCGGGTTGCGAAGATCGAAGCGCGGCTTGCGTACGTGACGCCGTCGCATCAATTTCCGCTGGGCGGCGTCATGCCGATCGCGCGTCGGCACCAGTTGCTCGCCTGGGCAAGGAAGTTCGATGCCTACGTAATCGAGGACGACTACGACAGTGAGTATCGATACGACACGAAGCCGGTCCCCCCACTGCACGCGCTCGCAGGTAGCGAGGACGTCATCTATCTTGGGACCGTCTCCAAGACGCTCTCGCCTACGCTGAGGATCGGCTATCTGGTGGTGCCCTCTGAACTCCAGCCCCTGTTCGCCGCGGCCAAGCAGATCACGGACAGGCACACGCCGCTGATCGAGCAGGAAGCGCTCGCGACGATGCTCGAGACCGGTGCATACGATAGGCACGTCAAGCGAGTCCGACGGCGCAACGGCGAGCGCCGGCAAATCCTGCTCGCGCTTTGCGCCGCAGATTTGGCGACCGAATCCAAATCGACGGCGCAGCCGCCGGCTTGCATGTGGTGGTCTGGTTTCGAATCTGCCCCAAACGTCCGAAGCAGCGTTGATCGAGGCTGCTCGCGTCAAGGGCGTGGGCATCTATCCGGTCGCCCCCCTCTTCAATCATCGTCATCCTGGCCGCCGGCATCAGCCGGACGTTATCGGGCTTGTCATGGGTTACGCCGCACTGGAGGCGCGCCAGATCGAGCGCGGCTGTCAGCTTCTGGCTCAAGCGGTCGATCAGCTTCGTTCGCGGCGATTGTCCTAGTCGCATGCCCCTCCAACTGGACCATCAAAATCAGTGATAACTGGCAGTTCTAACCGTACCAGGCTCGGTTTATCTCAGGAACGAGAACGGAGAACCGCCATGTATGTGCCCCCCGCCTTTAGAGATGACGAGGTCGAAGCATCCGCGCGACCATTTGCTCCGCCGGCCTCGCCAACCTGGTCACGGCCACCGCGGACGGACCGATTGCGACACCCTTGCCGCTCTTCCTCGATGAGACCGAAGGAGAGCACGGAGTGCTGTACAGGCACTTGGCGAAGGCAATCCACAATGGCGTTCGGCTCCGACCGGCGAAGCTCTGGCGATCTTCATGGGTCCGGAAGCCTACGTGACACCCTCATGGTACGCGACCAAGCAAGAAACCAGGAAGGTGGTGCCGACATGGAATTACATCGCCGTCCACGCGTACGGGCCGGTTGAGTTCTTCCAGGAGCCCGAACGTCTGCTCGAGGTGGTCACGCGCCTAACGAACATCCATGAGAAGTCGCGCGCGAAGCCTTGGGCCGTCAGCGATGCCCCCGCCGATTTCATTGCCTCCCAGTTGCGAGGCATCATCGGAGTGCGCATTCCGGTCACCAGGTTCGAGGGCAAGCGCAAGATGAGCCAGAACCGGCCCGAGGCTGACCGCATCGGCGTCGCCGCCGGCCTTGCGGCGTGCGAAAAGCCGCAGGATCGGGAAGTGGCTTCCCTCATTCCGATTCCGGCCTGAGGTTAGCGTAATCATCGTGTGCGAAGACCGGCCCTAGACGAACTGGTTGATGCGATTAGAAGGGTGGACGATGCCGGATTTCCAGACCTTCTTCCTGTTCTTGGCAGCGTCGCTGCTTGTGGCGATCACGCCGGGGCCAGGCATCTTCTATATCGTGGCGCGAACGCTTGTCGGCGGCAGAACGGAAGGGTTGGCATCGAGTGTTGGCCTAGGTCTCGGCGGCCTTGTGCACGTGTTCGGCGGCGCCGTTGGCATATCTGCGCTCGTCATGGCAAGCGCCGAGGCATTCACTTTTTTGAAGATCGCGGGCGCCCTGTATCTCATCTGGCTCGGGCTCAAGACCTGGCGCGAAGCGCGCATTGTCGAGCCGACCGAGGTGCAGACGACCGGGGTGGGTCGGGCCTTCCGCGACGGCATCATCGTCGAGGCACTAAACCCGAAGACGGCCGCATTCTTTCTCGCCTTCATCCCCAGTTTGTCGACATCCGCGAACGTCGCCGCGCAGTTCATCGTCCTCGGGCTCATCTCGGTTGCACTCAACACCAGTGCCGACTTGGTTGCGACCCATTGGGCTGCGAAAGCGAGAGCCGGCCTTGCTAGGCGACCGTCAATCCTCGCCAAGATGCGACAGGTGTCGGGTGCCATCATGTGCGCACTGGGAGCTACGCTAGTCTTTGCCCCTCGCGCGGGTTGATATCTGAGGTGGCTCATATCGATCGACATCGTGCGCTTGTCTGAATGTCTTCTGTCGCTAGACCGGCCATGGCCGAGACGCAGCAAAATCGACGCGAATGCCCCTTCTGCGAGATCGGGAATGGCCGAGTTGAATCCGAAATTCGCTCCGGAGCGGACACCCGGACATTCCCGGCGAGCTGCGCGTCCCCCAAAAAGAGCAAATCGTTGACGTAGATCATTTCCCGACACTACCAGGAATCGTATGCTGCACCTGGGAGGGACGTTCCACATGGCACTGGGCTCAATAGCACATCACGAAAAATGCCCTCAGTGTAGCTCTGGATTAGTCCACCTCGAGTGGCATGAACGCGCCAATGGGCAGGAAGTTCACGATCTTTGGCACTGCTGGAACTGCAAAAACGAATTTGTGACCGTCGTCACTTCTGAGAGAAGGAGCCGTCCGTCACTGAGATCACAGAACTATTCTTTACCAGCCTGCTAGTCTGATCAATGACGCCCGAGCAGGTGGGCCTTACAAGGAAATCATTCGATGCGATGTGGCAGTTGCGCCGCGATGTCGCTGACCTGTGTTACAGTCGGTTCATTGGACGAGCCCCGATGCCGAAACCTGTTCGCAAGCGACATCGAGCGGCAGCGGATCACGCTGATGGACATGATCGCGGCGCTGGTCGGCTCGCGCGACGAGCGTCCGCTGCTCCGGTCGGTACCCACGAATTCCGCAGTTCTGTGACGAGAGCGAGAAATGGCACCCCAGCCTATTGTCCGCAGAGGTGTCAACGCGGCCTCGCTTGCTTTTTGCTCACCGCCTATCCAACTGCGTTACAGGCTGAAGGCGTGGATACTTGCAACGCCATATTGTCCGATGCACTACTAACAAAGCGGGTTGGGACAAACGACCGAAGTTATCAAGCCGCAGAGCATTATTGGGCGTGCAGCGCCAACAGCAGCGAAATTCAGCGCCACTTTCAAGTCTCAAAAACTCGGCAAACTGGGGCTAGCGAAGGCGGTGGGTACGCGGGTGTCACTATACAAGGCTCTCACAGCACGCTCGTCGCCGATCACAGTAACACCGACGAAATCGATGCCTGGAAGCGGCTGAACTGCCTAAGAACTGATCGTCAGCAGAACGAAACGGCAGCAGGTTTTCTTTCCGAGCAGTACCTCGGACCGGGCGTCGCCGAAAACTGGGCAAAATGTATAGCAAGCCGCGATGGATTGCAGTGCACCGGCCGTCGCCAAAAGCTGGAATAAATTTCACCGTAAGCTATCACAGCTACGAAGTCGCCCTCCCAGTGATAACCGAATTCACGGTTCATCGCGGCAGCACCTTAGAAAGAATCGCTCACGGCGCGAGAGTATTGATCGGGACCAAAGCATCTTTTATCAGACGAGATTCGAGCACTGACACAACCATTACCCTGAATGCGGTACGAGGCGGTAGCATTGCTGTTTCCTGCCAAGTATTCGTGCCAAAAGATCAACCTCCGCCCGAGCCGCCAAAGCCGAGTCAAGTGCGGTAGAATTCGAAGTTGCTGGATCCGCTACCGTCTCGGTCGGAATGGTGTGGTGGAACCTACGGCACGGGCCGAAGAGCCACTGGGGGTGGGAATGAGCGTGGGTGAGGCCGAACAAACCGGCAGGACCTTTAGGAGCAAAACGGATCTTGGTGAGACAAGATTTAAGCTCTCGTGGTTCCTGGCAAACGCTAAGCTGGATTAGTTTCTGAGGTTGGCGGCTATCCAGGGCCAAATGAACACTGGGTTCTCATCATTGAGTCTGAGATTCATGGACACTTAAGGTCTGGGCATGGCGAAGGTGTCGAGCGGATTGACTTTAGCGCACGCAGCGACGGAACGGCTCGTTCGCCACAGCGGAATGAAGTTATTGAGGATTGGCGATATCTGATTCCATATGGCGCAGACATTTTGAGCCATCCGAGCCGGCATTTTCGCAGATTAGAATTTCGATACCTGCGGGCGACGAGGGCATGATTCTACACTGCGGTCGGCTCGGCACCCGCAAGCTGGCGGGAATGGATCGGCGCCGAGGGGCTCTATCCCCGAGCGCAGCACACGGAGAGTCCCTTCAGCGAGGCTTCGCCGTCCAACTCCCGCTTGCCTGCGGGAAAGGCGGACAGAGGCGCTGTCAAGCGGCTTCCGCTGCGGCGGGCTGGTGGGTCTGACAGTTGGTCGGACAAACCCGGGCGCAGGCGCCGCAGCCGATACAAGCGCCCCGGTCATTCATCACCATAATCTTCTTTTCGATCTCACCGTCTTCGTCATCGTCGAGATCGACAAGATCGCCCTCCTCATTGATCCCCTTCAACGTCATGACGTCGCGACCGCAGACCTTGAAACAGCGGCCACAACCGATGCACTTCTTGGGATCAATTGAGATCAGGTAGTTCGGCGTCCAGTCGCGGCCGTCGCGCGTTGCAAATGACATGATCGGATACCCTTTTTAGGCCTTTTCCAGCGCCTTGAGATCCTCGCGCTTGCGCTCGAGTTCGGCAAAGGCATCGTGCGCCTTCTGCGCCACCGCCATGATCGAGGTCCAGTTGATGGGAAGTTCCTCCGACAAATCATGCAGATCCATCTTGGCCTTCGTCGCCTTGACCGACAGCTTTCTTATTTCCGCTTTCAGCATTTCAAGGTCGCTCATGAGCTGCTCTCAATAGTTGGCCACGTCGGGAAATTTCCGGGTCATCTCGATGCCGCCTTCGACGTATTTGTCACCCTCGGCGGCGAGCTTTGCGAGATTGTCGAAGCCGAAGCGATGCACATCGCGCAGCTGCTTGTTCACCACGATCAGCCGGCCGCCGATCAGCACCATGCGGCCAAAGCCTTCGTGGTGCATCTTCAGCATCGGCTGGATCATCACACCGGTCGTCTTCTCGATCGAGAGCGCGACCGCATTGAAGAACAGCTCCAGCCGCCAGACCGTATCCGGATCGGGATCGCCGACGATCGGCAGCGCGCGCCGTTTCTCCTTGTCCAGAATATAGGGTTCGAGCAGATCGAGATCGCTCTTGCCGTCCCAGGCGCCATGGACGTCCTGGGCGCGCCAGATCTTGATCAGTTCCCTCACGAATGGCGCATCGAGCGCGCGATCGGTTTGCACGATATCCGCGGCTTCAGTCATGTCGTCCTCGTTCTTCGAAATCGAGCGTGCGCTCCTGGTCCTTTGCCAGTGCCTTGCGCAGCCAGGGTGGCGGCGTACCCTTCAGCACGTGCTGAAGCTTCTCGACCAGCGCCAGAATGTTCTCGGGCTTGTTCACCTTGATGGGATGTATATTGTTCGCCACTACCCGCGCGGCACCGGAGCCGCCGATGGCAGCGACATAGAGAATGGCGCAATCCTTGATTGCCTCGATCTTGGGCGCGAGCTTGTCCTCGTTGCCGTCTTCCTTGAGATCGCCGTAGAACTGAACCGCCTTCAGAAATACGTGCCCGCCCGGCCCAACATCATAGATCGCGATGTACTTGGCCCAGCCAAAGTGCGCATCGACGCGCCTCAAGTCTTGGGTAGCGAATGCGACCTTCATGCAATCGACCCCTCTGTTGCGTCGATGAAGCTGCGGCGGCCGGGCTTTAAGGGCCGTCTCGAGGTCCGCCAGCAATCGGGCGTCGGCTGATGATTTTCCTCTCGGTCGGCGATCACGAGATTGGCGATATTGAAGATCACATCGCGCGTGCCGCGATAGCCGACGGATAGCTGGTGTCCCGCGCCGATCCGATCGAACATCGGAAATCCCGCGCGATAAAACGGAATCTTCAGCCGCGCCGCCGCTTGGCGGCCATGCGAATGCGTAATCAGCAGATCGCAATTCCTCGTCCTAGCAAGCTCTTCCAGATCCTCGAGATCGCCGATCAGCACCTCCTTGGTCCCGATCCGCTCCAGCACCGGCGACGGCGTGGTCGTCACGGCCGCCGTCACCTGCGCGCCCATCTCGTGAAGCATGCTGGACAGGTCGAACAGGAGGTCAGGCTCGGCACCGATCGCGAGCCTGCGGCCGCCGACATGGAAATGCGCGTCCAGCATCGCATCGCTGAGCTGGCCGCGCTGGCGCCGATATTTTGCTGGCACAGGGCGGCCACTGATGTCGCTCAGGAAAGCGATGAATTCATCGTTGGGGATGAGGCCGCACAGCCGCTCGAACAGGCGAAACGGCACCCCAGTCTTGGCCTGCATGGTTTCTGCCGCCCGCCGCATCTGCGCACCGATGGCAATGGTCCAGCTGGACCGGCCCATGCCAGCGACTTCGTCAACCCCGATGCCACCAATGGTCGTTGGCGTAAACTCGTCCGGGATATGCCCGTCCAGTGATCCCGCGAGATCAGGCAGGAAGGATGGCTTCAGGCCGAAATCCACCAGGATCGTCCTAAGTTCGTCGAGGTCACCCGGCGTCAGGTGACATCCGGGGAGGACATTCACCCGCGCGGGATCACGCTCCGCCCCGACCGCCGGCGCCTCCACCAGTACCTCGACCATGCATGCCACTGTCTTTCCCCACCCGTCCTGGAAGGCGTCCTTGAAATCGGGCGTGGAGACAAAGACAAGAGGAAATTTGGCGAGCTGCGGATGCTGCTCGCGGATCAGCTTGATGTAGCCGTCGACGTCATCGCCATTGGTTTCGGTCACTCCGGTCGAGCAGATCCCGATGATCTCCGGCTTGGCACGATTGTATATGTTGAGGATAGCCTTCTCGACATTTTCATAACCGCCGAGCACGGTCGCCACCTCGCTCATCGCAGTCGTCTGCAGCGGCACGGCCTCCTTGAAATGCCGCACAAACAGCGTGAGCCCGAAGGATGTGCACCCTTGCGAGCCGTGCAGAAGCGGCATCGCCCCACGCAGGCCCATGAAGGCGAATGCGCCGCCAATCGGCTGACTCATCTTCAGCGGGTTGACCGCGCAGGCCTTCTTCGGCGTGGTGACGATGGCCATGACGCCGTCCTATTCCGCGGCTTGCAGCATGGCAGGCGGCGAGGACACCGGCATCGTGGCCAGGATGTCCTCGATACGCCTCTTACAGCAGCCACCGAACGCGTTGGTGTGCTGCCTAACTGCCTCGACGCTGGTCAGGCCATGCGAGCGGATTGCGTCCTCGATGGTTCCGAGATCGACTTCCTTGCAGAAGCAGACCTTTTTCGCGCGCCGGGTCGTCTCCGGATCGGCGGCAACCTCGGCGGCCTGCGCGTCCATCCGCGCCATCCCCTTGGTCTGCCGATTCTTGGCCACCTCCTCCCACGGCACTGGTCGACGCAGCTGCTCCCAGATCGGGTTGAACAGCGCTTTGTCGATCTCCTCGACCAGCTTCACCATACCGACGTAGCCCATATAAGCGTGGCAGCGCTCCTGGTTGATGTCGAGCCAGGGCATCGCCGCTTTCAGCGCAACGAACTGCGATTTGCCACCCGAGAGCATGATATCCGCTTTCGCGTCCTTGAGCATTTTGTATATCTCGCGCGGCGTCATGTCCTCGATCATGTGGGCATCCTGCCCCATCAGCTCCTTGATGCGCTCCTTGTCCTGTTTGGTGGATTTTTTGACGCTGGTGCCGACCAGCTCGAGCCCTGCCTCCTGCAGCGCCGCCACCACGGACCAGGACTTGACGCCGCCGGTGATCAGAAGTGCCCTCTTACCCGCAAACCGCGGCTTGTACCGTTCGATCGCGGCCCAGGCGCGCGCCTCCTCGCGTGCGATCACCGCCTCGGTGCGCTCGATCAGTTCGGAAGGCGCGCCGCGCTCGACTAACAGCCGGGCGATTTCGCGCAGCGAATCGCTAGAATCCTGGATGCCATAGAACGACCCTTCGAAAAACGGGATGCCGTAACGCTCCTCCATCTTGCGCGCGACATTGATCATCGCCTTCGAACATACCATCATGGCAGCGCGCGCCCGGTGCGAAGAAGCGACTTCGCGATATTTGCCGTCCCCCGAGATGCAGGAGAGGATGCGGATACCGAGTTCGTCAAGCAGCGGCTTGACCTGCCAAAGCTCGCCGGAGAGGTTGTATTCGCCAATCAGGTTGATGTCGTAGGGCGTGGTGTAGTCCGGCTCTTGCGTGCCGATGACGTGCTCGAGCAAGGCCTCGCCGGCGAGCTTGTTGCCTAGGTTCTTGGGGCCGACGAAGCCCGGCGAATTTACGGGAATGACCGGCTTGCCGAGCTTTTGCGAAGCCGCCTTGCAAACCGCATTGATGTCGTCGCCGATCATGGCGGGAACGCAGGTCTGATAGACGAAGATGGCCGACGGGTTGTACTTGTTGATGATCTCTTTGATTGCCTTGTAGAGACGCTTCTCGCCCCCAAATACTATATCGGTTTCGTTCATGTCAGTGGTGAAGCCGGTCCGCCAGATGCTGGCGCCAGACGAAGCCGCACCGCGGTTGTCCCAGGAATTACCCTCGCAGGCGATCGGACCGTGCACCAGATGGGCGACGTCGGTAAAAGGCTGCAGCGCAATTTTGGCGCCGTCGAAGGCGCAGCCGCCTGCGGCGCCGCCCGGCTGCAGCTGCTTGGTGCAGCCCTTCTTGCGCTCGGCATCCGACTTGTTGGCGTTCTTGGCGCAGCCCGGCTCGTTGAACATCTCCTGGATCGTGGCCGATAGCGAACTCATCCGTCTCTCCTCTCAACCGAGCTTGTTCGCGAAGATCAGTCCATCGTGCGCTTAGGCCACCGCCGACGTTTGCCGGCGATGGCGCGCGCCGTTCGTCATCAACGAATGATGTCGAAGCTATAGTCGGTCTTGCCGGCAATGTTGGTCTTCTTGTCGATCTCGTCGAAGATCTTGTCGAGAATCTTCACCAGCACGTTCATGCCCCCCTGATAGCCCCACACCGGAGAGCGGTGATGGTGATGCCGATCGAAGATTGGGAAACCGATCCGGATCAGCGGCGTACCCGTGTCGCGCTCCAGATACTTGCCATAGGTGTTACCAATCAGGAAGTCGACAGGCTCGGTGAACAAGAGCGAGCGCATATGCCAGAGGTCTCGCGCCGGATAGGCATGGCAGTTCTGCCCAAACGGCGAGCTCCCAAACAACGCCTGCATTTTCTTCTCCCAGGCCTTGTTGCCGTTCGTGGACAGCACATGGATCGGCTCGGCGCCAAGCTCGAGCAGGAAGGCAGCCAACCCATAGCAGAGGTCTGGATCGCCATAGATCGCGAACTTCTTGCCGTGGATATGCGCGCTGGAGTCGGCCATCGCGTCGACCAAGCGGCCGCGTTCTCGTGCCAGTCCCTCCGGAATGTCCTTGCCACTGATGCGCGACAGCGCCATGAGAAACTCATCCGTTGCGGACACGCCCACCGGATAATTGAACGCCACCACCTCCTGGCCATGGGCGGCGATGAACGGCAGCGTCTTTTCCGTGCACCACTGCTGCATGGAGATCGTTGCCTTAGCGTGAACCGCGTTCGCGGCGTCTTCCAGAGTCGTGCCGCCGTCATACATCCGGAACTCGCCGTCGGTCGGTGTATCGAACACATCGGAATTATCGGCAAGAATGGTGTACTGGATGCCCATCAATTCGAAGATGCGCTTGATCTCGCGGATGTTGCCGACGGTGTAGCCGTCAAAGCCGCCGATGAGGTTGATCTTCTTGTTGGGCGCGCGCTCGAGTTTCGCGGCTGTCCCCGCCTTGCCGTCCCAGAAATGCTCGAGGATGCCCTTGAGCGCATTGTCGTACCCGGTGACGTGGCTGCCCACGAAGGCTGGCGTGTGCGCAAACGGCACATCGAAATCAGCTGGCACCGAGCCTTTTTCCTTGGACGTTTTGATAAAGGCATTGAGGTCGTCTCCGATCACCTCCGCCATACAGGTGGTGGAGACCGCGATCATCTTGGGCTTATACATATTATAGCTGTTGGCGAGCCCATCGATCATGTTGTTCAGCCCGCCGAATACCGCAGCGTCCTCCGTCATCGACGAGGAGACGCAGGAGCTTGGCTCCTTGAAGTGCCGCGAAAGATGGCTGCGGTAATAGGCCACGCAGCCTTGGGAGCCGTGCACGAAGGGCAGCGTGGCCTCGAAGCCAACCGAGGCGAACACCGCGCCCAGCGGCTGGCAGGCCTTGGCTGGGTTTACCGTCAGCGCTTCCCGCGCAAAATTCTTTTCGCGATATTCGGGCGTCTTCGCCCATTCCCTAATGCGTTCGACCTCCGCGGCATCGCGGGGATTCTCGAACATCTTCTTCTTGTTGGCCAGCATCTGCTGGTATTCCGGACCGCGGAACAGCTCGAAATGATCGAGCACGTGTTCTGCACTCTGCGCCATTGGTAGGATCCCTTCGAAAATCGTGATTAATGTCGGCTCCGGCTCTCAGCAGAGAGCCGAGCCACTCGAGTTATTCGGCAGCCAACAGCTTCGGCTTCGGGACGTCCTTCCACGGCGCCTTGGTCTTCTTCCAGATCGGTGAGTTGATGGCCATGTCCATGTCGCGCGCGAAGATCGCAAATCCATCATAGCCATGATACGGACCCGAATAGTCCCAGGAGTGCATTTGGCGGAACGGCACGCCCATCTTCTGGAAGACATATTTTTCCTTGATGCCCGAGCCGACCAGGTCAGGCTGGACCTTCTCGACGAAGCGTTCGAACTCGTAGCCGGTAACGTCGTCGTAGATCAACGTGCCATCCTTGACGTAGTGCTGGGCGGTGCGTTGGTAGTCATCATTGTGGCCGAACTCGTAGCCGGTGCCGACGACCTCCATGCCGAGATCTTCATAAGCGCCGATCACGTGGCGCGGACGCAGTCCGCCAACGAACAGCATCACGCTCTTGCCTTCCAGGCGCGGGCGATACTTAGCGATCACCGCGTCCACCAGCGGCTGATATTTTGCAATCACCCGCTCGGCACCCTCCTTGATCTTGTCGTCGAAATAGCCGGCGATCTTGCGCAGCGACTCCACGATCTTAGAGGGCCCGAAGAAGTTGTATTCGCACCAGGGAATGCCAAACTTCTCCTCCATGTGCCGCGAGATGTAGTTCATCGAGCGGTAGCAATGCAGCACGTTAAGCTTCGCCTTTGGCGTTGCCTCGAGCTCGGCCAGGGAACCGTCGCCGGACCACTGCGCGATAACGCGCAGGCCCATTTCCTCCAGCAGGATTCGGGATGACCACGCGTCGCCGCCGATATTGTAGTCGCCGATGATCGCGACATCATAGGGCGTCGGCTCGAACGTCGGCTTGCTCTCGGGCGTGACCTTGTCGAACACCCAATCGCGCACCGCGTCGTTGGCAATATGGTGACCGAGCGATTGTGACACGCCGCGGAAACCCTCGCAGCGGACCGGCACGATGGTCTTGCCCCCATATTCCTTCGACTTCGCCCTGGAGACCGCCTCGATGTCGTCGCCGATCAGGCCGATCGGGCATTCCGATTGGATGGTGATGCCGTTGTTGAGCGGGAACAGCTCCTGGATCTCGTCAATGACTTTGACGAGCTTCTTGTCGCCGCCGAACACGATATCCTTTTCCTGGAAGTCGGATGTGAACTGCAAGGTCACGAAACTATCGATGCCTGTCGTGCCGACGTAATAGTTACGCCGCGAGCCCCACGAGTACTGTCCACAGCCGACCGGACCATGGCTGATATGGATCATGTCCTTGATCGGTCCCCAGACCACACCTTTGGAGCCCGCGTAGGCGCAGCCGCGGATCGTCATCACGCCGGGGATGGATTTGAGGTTGGACTTGACTCCGCAGTCCGACTTGCCGACCTCGTGAACATTGAGGTGCTTGGCGCGCCGTTTTGCGGTCTTCTCCGGATAGACCTTCAGCACCTCCTGAATCAGCTCTTTGTTGCGGGCTTTGATTTCTGCGATGCTCTGGGTCGGGGCTAGACTCATGCTGATATCCTTCAAAGGTTTCCTGTTGCGACGGCGGCTCTCGGCCAAGAGTTTTGCAACGACCGTGCCAGCCGCGGCGTAAGCGCAAAAATCAGCGCAGTTGAAAGTAGATAGCCACGTTCGCGCGGGTAACCGGACCGTTGTTGCAAACCCGACATTGAGCGTGTCCACAGACGTGCTCGTTTGATCCTGTTCGAAATAAAACAAGGGCGGGCGCGCGTGATATTGCACCGCATTTCCCCACAAGGGCCGCGAGAACATTGCGATACTTGGCGGGCCCGCTGCCGGAAATGGCACATGACGAGGCGCCCCAGCTGCAAGGCTGCGTCAGCCAGTCTGGTTCACCATTGTTGCGAAGCCCGACCGCTGCTCACCTCGTTGGCGACGGTCGTGCGCACATTGCGCCTGGCCTCGTCGCCATCCTGATCCGAATGCTATTGGGCCGACCAGCCAGAGAGATCGTCGCGGCCGATCCGCACGCGTTGCTCGAGTGCCTTGAGCACCTCAAGCCACAGCGCTCGTACGATTTCCGCTCTATGGTCTTCTGCATGCGCGTCGACGCCCAGGCCGCCCTAGCTGATGCGCCTTAACGCACTAGGGGCTGTTGATGGGTGCGATCCGATGTTGCATCCAGGCTGCCGGGCGTGCTTCACATCCGGCTCCATCTACCGGACAACTGACCTCAGTTAGACTAGCACAGAATTAGAAGCTTCGGGTCAGGAAACGCGAGAGTAGCATGTCATCCCATTCTGAAGATCTCCTTTCGGCGGCGCTGGCTTATCACCGGCTGCCACGACCCGGTAAGCTCGAAATCCAGGCGATCAAGCCGCTCGTCAACCAGCGCGACCTTGCGCTCGCCTATTCGCCCGGCGTTGCCGCCGCCTGCACCGAAATCGCCAAAGACCCCGCTGAGGCCGCCTCGCTGACGGCGCGTGGCAATTTGGTCGCTGTGGTCAGTAACGGCAGCGCCGTGCTCGGCCTCGGCAACATCGGCCCGCTGGCCTCCAAGCCCGTCATGGAGGGCAAGGCGGTCCTGTTCAAGAAATTCGCCGGCATCGACGTCTTCGACATCGAAATCGCCGCCGACACCATCGAGCGCGTGGTCGAGACGGTGGCGGCGCTGGAGCCGACCTTCGGCGGCATCAATCTCGAGGACATCAAGGGACCGGAGTGTTTTGAGATCGAGGCGCAGCTCAAGGAGCGCATGAAGATCCCGGTGTTCCACGACGACCAGCATGGTACCGCCATCATCGTGGGCGCTGCGATCACCAACGCGCTATTGCTGAACGGCAAGAAACTCGCCGACATCAAGATCGTCTGCTCCGGCGCGGGCGCGGCCGCGATCGCCTGCCTGAATCTCCTGGTCTCGCTGGGGGCGCAGCGCAAGAACATCTGGGTCTGCGACATCGACGGCGTGGTGCACGAGGGGCGCAATACGCTGATGGACCGCTGGAAGGCGGTCTATGCGCAGAAGACCAATGCGCGCGTGCTGGCTGACGTGATCGGCGGCGCGGATATTTTCTTAGGATTATCCGCGCCCAACGTACTGACGCCTGACATGGTCAAGTCGATGGCGGACCAGCCGCTGGTGATGGCGCTGGCCAATCCGAATCCGGAAATCATGCCGGACGAGGCGCGGAAAGCGCGGCCCGATGCGATGATCTGCACCGGGCGTTCCGACTTCCCGAATCAAGTCAACAACGTCCTGTGCTTCCCGTTCATCTTCCGCGGCGCGCTCGACGTCGGCGCCACCGGGATCAACGAGGAAATGAAACATGCGGCCGTCGAGGCGATCGCGCAGCTCGCGCGCGATCCGCCGTCGGATGCGGTGGCGCGCGGGTTTGACAGCGGCGAGACGCAAGGTTTTGGGCCGGGCTCGCTGATTCCGAGCCCGTTCGATCCACGGCTGATCCTGCGCATCGCGCCCGCGGTGGCGAGGGCCGCGATGGAATCCGGCGTGGCGACGCGCCCGATCAAGAATTTCGACGAATACACCGCGTTGCTCGAACGCTTTGCGTTCCGCTCCGGCCTCGTCATGAAGCCGGTCTTCGCGAAAGCCAAGACCCAGCCGGTCCGCGTGATCTATGCCGAGGGCGAGGACGAGCGCGTGCTGCGTGCGACGCAGGTCGTGCTCGAGGAAAAACTGGCGCGGCCGATTTTGGTGGGGCGTCCCTCGGTCGTCGAGGCGAGGCTTAAGCGGTTCGGCCTCTCGATCAAGGCCGGGCAGGATTTCGATCTCGTCAATCCCGAGGACGATCCGCGCTATCGCTCCTATGTGCAGACTTATATTGACGTCGCCGGCCGGCGCGGAGTCACGCCCGAAGGCGCACGTACCGTGGTACGCACCAACAACACCGTGATCGCAGCCCTTGCGGTGGTCCGCGGTGAGGCCGATGCCATGATCTGCGGCGTCGAAGGCCGCTATATGAGCCATCTGCGCCACGTCCGCGAGATCGTCGGTTTCCTGCCCGGCGTCAGCGATTTCGCGGCGCTGTCGATGATGATCACCACCAAGGGTTCCTATTTCATCGCCGATACCCAGGTGCGCCCGAACCCGAGCGCCGAGGAACTCGCGGAGGTGGCGTCGCTGGCGGCAAACCATGTGCAGCGGTTCAACATGAAGCCACGCGTCGCCTTCGTGTCACATTCCGACTTCGGCAGTTATGATACGGATTCCTCGCGCAAGATGCGCCGCGCCACCGCGCTGCTGAAGGAAAAGCATCCGGAGATCGAGGCCGATGGCGAGATGCAGGGCGATACCGCGCTCTCGGCCACGGCGCGCAAGCTCGTGCTGCCGCATTCCAACCTGGAAGGCGACGCCAACATCCTGATCATGCCGAACCTCGACACCGCCAACGTCGCCTACCAGATGATCAAGACGCTGGCGGATGCGTTGCCGGTCGGGCCGATCCTGATCGGGCCGGCGCGTCCGGCGCATATCCTCACCCCGGGGGTGACGGCGCGCGGCGTGCTCAACATGACGGCGGTTGCCGCCGTCGAAGCCCTGGAGCGCGCCGGCCGCCCGCAACTCGGCTAATTGAAGGCGGTCGCCTTCCGGGCGCAGGCGGATTCGATTTGATCGCGGAGAGCGGAACGACCATAATCGTTCCGCTCCTCCGTCCGCTCTTCCCGCATCCTCACTGCAGTGAGGTCCACCAGCCAGCGTTCGTTACCTTTGGGCGAGTTCTGTTCGCGGTGTTGTTCATCTACACGGGGGCGACGAAGCTGTTCGGCATACAGCAGACCGCCGATCTCATCGCGACCAAATTTTCAATTCCCGAGGCGTTCGCGCCCTACACCGCGCCGCTTGAGACCGCGACCGGAATGCCGACGCCGCAACTTCTGGCGGTTGTGGTCGGCGCGCTCGAACTCATCACGGGGCTGATGATCGCGTTGAACTTTGGTGCGCGCTTCTTTGTGTTTGTTTTGGTCTTCTATCTCGGATCTCGACTTGCTATTTCTACGACTTCTGGAATCAGCCGGCACCTGGCAACGCCCAGGTCCTGATCGATGCCTTGAAGAACCTCGCGATCATCGGCGCGCTGTTCATGATCGCAGGCTATGGCCGCGGGCCGAAGAATGTCGAGGCGGCCTACGGGGACGTGTAGGCCCGCCGGCTCTCGGTTTTGCCCGACAGGCAAATGGCGATTGAGGATCGGCAGGCCACCGCGCCCGTTTGGGGCGCTCCCGTGCTCAGATGAAAGAGGCCGCCCCCTGCTGCACAGTGTTGCAGCATCTGTCCCAGATCTATGTCCCTCTCGCGCCATTGTTGCCGTGAGACCACACATGCGGGTGCGCTCGAGGTGGACGGCTCGATCAGCGCATCAAGCAGCCTCACGGTGACCGGCGGCCCGCCTTCGGAAACGGTTCGATCGGCGGCGCACAGGTCAATTCAGGCGGCACGGGCAGGTGTCTCTCGACTCCGCCGAGAGATCCACCCTCTCGCCGAGACGAATCATCTCGTAAGTGCGATGACGAAGAACCCTAACGGGTGTAGTAGAGATCACGAAGAAAACGCCGGCTCTGCCGCACGATTCCAGTGTCGCCCGCAAAGACGAGCGGCTCGCCAACATCCTTGTGCGGATGCATGCGTCCTTCTTAATCAGCGTCAAGGAGCGGACCCACTCGCCCCCGCGGAAGTCCCGCGATACAGGGCTTAGCCCATCGCTGCGGCAATTCGCGTATACACGACGCGCCTCATGGCCGGGGGCCTGCTCCTTCGCTCATGAGAACAGCTCCTCCGCCTTGATAAGCGCGCCCGCCAGCGCATCGATTTCTTCATGCGTGTTGTAGAGAGCGAACGAAGCGCGGCACGTCGCTGGCACGCCAAAATGCTCGTGCAGCGGCATCGCGCAATGGGTACCGGCGCGCACCGCCACGCCTGCACGATCGATGACGGTGGCAAAATCGTGTGCATGCGCGACTTTCATTTCGAAGGAGATGATCGCGCCCTTCTCAGCCGCCGTTCCGATGAGTTGATGCCCCGCAGCTTCTCCTGCGCGTAAGCGAGCAGTGCGCTCTCGTGCTTGTGGATCTGTGCCTTTCCTATTGAATTGATATAGTCCACAGCCGCGCCCAGACCAATCGCCTCGACGATCGGGGGCGTGCCAGCCTCGAACCGGTGAGGCGGATCACCATAGGTGACGCCGCCACGCGAGACCTCGCGGATCATCTCGCCGCCACCGTTGAACGGCGGCATCGACGCCAGATGCGCATACTTACCGTAAAGCACGCCGATGCCGGTCGGCCCATACAGTTTGTGCCCGTCATCACGTAAAAATCGCAATCAATATCGCGGACATCAACATCCACATGGACGCAGGCTTGCGAGCCGTCGACCAACACCGCGATGCCACGTGCATGCGCGATCCCCACGATCTCCTTCACCGGCAATACGGTGCCGAGCACGTTGGACATCTGTGTGATCGCAACCATTTTGGTGCGCTCGGTTAGAAGCCGCTCGAACTCCTCGAGGAGGAAATTTCCCTCCCCGTCCACTGGCGTCCATTTGATGACAACGCCATAGCGTTCCCTCAGAAAATGCCAGGGCACGATGTTGGCGTGGTGCTCCATGATCGAGAGAACGATCTCATCACCCGGTGTGATGCACTCGCGGCCGAAGATCTGGGCGACCAGATTGATTGCCTCGGTGGCACTACGAGTGAAGATGATCTCTTCGGTGCGGCGCGCGTTGACGAACTGCGCCACCTTCGCGCGGGCGCCCTCATAGGCGTCGGTCGCGGCGTTGGCCAGATAATGCAGGCCGCGATGCACGTTGGCATATTCGGACGTGTAAGCCTGCATCATGCGATCGAGCACCGCCTTTGGCTTCTGCGCCGAGGCGGCATTGTCGAGATAGACCAGCGGCTTGCCATAGACCTGCGTCGCCAGCGCTGGAAAGTCCTCGCGCAGGCGGTTCACATCGTATGTGCCGTTGACGACTGCCGGATGCATGATCATCGTCGCGCCTCCAGCCAGCGCTCTGCAGCTGCGATCACGTGCTCGAAGGTGTCGCTCGCGATCAATTCCATGGCCTCACCGACAAACGCCTGGATCAGCAGCGACTGAGCCTCCTTCTCGGGAAGGCCGCGGGCGCGCAGATAGAACAGCAGGCTCGCGTCCAGCGCGCCGGTGGTCGCGCTGTGGCCGCAGGTGACGTCGTCGGCGAAAATCTCGAGTTCAGGCTTGTTGTCGGCTCGGCCTCATCGGACAACAAGAGCGCCCGCGCCATCATCTTGGCGTCGGTCTTCTGCGCGTCCGGACGCACCACGATGCGGCCCTGGAACACTGAATTGTCGACGACGGCGCGGAAGTTCTCCCGGCTCGCGCAATGTGGCGCAGCGTGGTCGACGACCAGAGTCGTGTCGCCGTGCTGTTTGTCCTTAAGCAGATTGACGCCGTTGACGGAGAGCTCGGAGCCCTCGCCCGCCAATGTGTTGAATCCCTGGTAGCGGCTGACGGCACCGCCACAGGTCATGTTGAAAAAATTGAGCTTCGCTTTCACGCCGACCGCGATCAATCCGGAGGAAATATTGATGCCGACCGCCAGGTCCGCCACCACGTGCAGATGCGCAAAATTAGCCTCATCACCGACCGAGACGATCACCGCAGCATTGGCCTGATAGGTGCCAGCGCCTTCGGCCGCCACAAAGCTTTCGACCACGGCCGCCCGCACGCCCGCGCCAAGCCTCAGATGCGAGCGCGTGAAGCTCGATGCCGACGATGTGGCTACGACATGGACGATTGGATCGGCCCGGGACAGCACGGCGCCGGCGGCGACCGTGATGATCACGCCGTCGATCACCATCGCGGCATTGAGCGAGATCACCGCATCCGTCGTCGCGGTCAGCAGCAGGTCGCCTCGCTCCTCGTTGGCCGGATTCTCCAGAATTTCACGCAGCGTGCGCACCTACGCCGTGGCCCAGCTCGGCGACGTCAGAGAGATCGCTCGCGAACACCCCATCGACCAGCACCAGCTTCGTCGCGCCTTCGATCGCCGCCTGCGCGACCGCGGCTTTCGCCCGCGCCAGCGCGGCGGCATCGGGCGCGGCCGCAAGCGGCGCCACCTCGCGCACCAGCGCACGCAGGTCCGTGTACTTCCATTCCTCGATATGCCGATGCGGCAGGCCTGCGCGCTCATAGGCCTCGAACGCCTTGGCGCGCGCCTCCGCGACAGCGCCCGCGCCGGGCAGCCGGCTGTGGGCATTGGCAAACACATTGCCGACCGCACGTCCGGTATGGGCTTTGCCAGAACCAGGTTCATCGAAAGCTCCTTACGCGCTTAGGCCACGTCCTCGAACTGGGCGTACCCGGCGGCCTCGAGTTCCAGCGCGAGCTGCTGGCCGCCGCTCTTCACGACGCGCCCTTTCGACATCACGTGCACAACGTCAGGCACGATGTAGTCCAGGAGTCGCTGATAGTGGGTGATGACGATCATCGCCCGATGCGGCGAGCGCAGCGCATTGACGCCATCGGCCGCTATCCTGAGCGCGTCGATATCGAGGCCGGAATCCATTTCATCGAGGATGCAGACGGCAGGCTCGAACAGCGCCATCTGCAAGATCTCGTTGCGCTTCTTCTCGCCGCCGGAAAAGCCGGCATTGACGCCGCGCTTGAGCATGTCCTGCGGGATGTTGAGGGACTTTGCGACTTCGCGCACCTTCTTGAGAAAGTCGGGCGTCGAGAACTCGCTCTCGCCACGCGCCTTGCGCTGAGCGTTCAGCGCGGTGCGCAGGAAGTTCATGGTGGCGACGCCAGGGATTTCGACCGGATACTGGAACGCCAGGAACACGCCCTTGGCGGCGCGCTCGTCCGGCTCCATCTCCAGGAGGTCTTCGCCCCGGAACAGGATCTGGCCATCGGTGACTTCATAGCCCGGCTTGCCCGCGATGACGTGCGACAGCGTCGATTTGCCGGAACCGTTCGGTCCCATGATTGCGTGCACTTCGCCCGGATTCACGGTGAGCGTCAGCCCGTGGAGAATTTCGCGATCCTCGACACGGACTTTCAGATCTTTCACTTCAAGCAATGACATATTATTTTTCCGTTTTCACCCCTCGTCCTGAAGAGCGCCGGCAGGCGCGTCTCGAAGGACGTGGCCACAATCTTTCCTCTAATCCTTCGAGACGGCCGCTGCGCGGCCTCCTCAAGATGAGGTCACTATCCAACCGATCCTTCGAGCGAGATCGAGATCAGCTTCTGCGCCTCAACCCCAAACTCCATGGGCAGTTGCTGCAGCACGTCCTTCACAAAACCGTTGACCACGAGGCCGACGGCTTCCTCCTGGCTGAGGCCGCGCTGGGTGCAATAGAACAGCACGTCCTCGGAGATCTTTGACGTCGTCGCTTCATGCTCGAAGGTCGCGGACAAGTTCTTCGCCTCGACGTAAGGCACGGTATGCGCGCCGCATTTGTCGCCGATCAGGAGCGAGTCGCAGGCGGTGAAGTTGCGCGCGCCCGTCGCCTTGCGGTGCGGTGACAAGCCCGCGATAGGTGTTCTGCGAGACGCCGGCTGCGATACCCTTGGAGATGATCCGGCTGGTCGTGTTCTTGCCGAGATGGATCATCTTGGTGCCAGAATCGACCTGCTGGTGACCGTTCGAGATCGCGATCGAGTAGAACTCGCCGCGCGAATTGTCGCCGCGCAGGATGCAGCTCGGATATTTCCAGGTGATCGCCGAACCGGTTTCGACCTGGGTCCAGGAGATCTTCGAATGGTTGCCGCGGCAGTCGCCGCGCTTGGTGACGAAATTGTAGATGCCGCCAACACCTTCCAAATTGCCGGGATACCAGTTCTGCACCGTCGAATATTTGATCTCGGCATCGTCGAGCGCGACGAGTTCGACCACGGCGGCATGCAACTGGTTCTCATCGCGCTGCGGTGCGGTGCAGCCTTCGAGATAGCTGACGTAGGAGCCCTTGTCGGCGATGATCAGTGTGCGCTCGAACTGGCCGGTATTGCGCTCGTTAGTGCGGAAATAGGTCGACGGCTCCATCGGGCAGCGCACGCCCGGCGGCACGTAGACGAATAAGCCGTCGGAGAACACCGCCGAATTTAGCGTCGCGAAGTAGTTGTCCGAGGTCGGCACGACCGATCCGAGATACTGCTTCACCAGATCGGGGTGCTCGCGAATCGCCTCCGAGATCGGCATGAAGATCACGCCGGCGGCCTTCAGCTCCTTCTGGAACGTGGTCGCGACCGAAACCGAGTCGAACACCGCGTCGACCGCGATCTTGCGATTGGCCGACGGCTCGCCGCCGGGCGGGGGCTCGACACCTTCGAGAATGGCGACTTCACGCAAGGGAATGCCGAGCTTCTCGTAGGTCTTGAGGATTTCAGGATCGATTTCGTCGATCGAGGCCAGCGTCTTCTTCGGCTTCGGCGCCGCGTAGTAGTGAATGTCCTGGTAGTCGATCTTGGGGTAGTTGACGCGCGCCCAGGTCGGCTCGGTCATGGTCAGCCAGCGGCGATAGGCCTCCAACCGCCATTCCAGCATCCAGGCCGGCTCGTTCTTCTTCGCGGAAATGAAGCGGACGGTGTCTTCCGACAGACCCTTGGGGCCTTTTCCGATTCAATGACCGTCTCGAAACCATATCGATACTGGTCGACGTCGATGCGGCGCACCTGGTCGACCGTCTTCCGTACGGCTACATTGCCCGCTCCGCAAGGACAACTCCGCCCATTTCCGACGAGGGCTGCGCCGTGCCTGCTTCGATCCATAGGCGATCGCGCTAGCCGCACGCAGTTCGAGGCCGGCGATCAGGCCAATCGGGCGACCCATCAGAGAAGTTGCCGCCGCCGAGAGAGTCTCAATCTTGCCGCGCGTCACGGCCCCACTCATCGGCCGCTCTTCTATGCCTGCACGCATGTGTCGGGCACCGGGCAGACAACAGCGCATTGCGGCGCGTCAAAATCACCCTCGCATTGGGTGCACTTCTTCGGATCGATTACATAGATGTCGTTCTTGAGGCCGATTGCTGCGTTGGGGCATTCGAACTCACACGCGCCGCAGACGGTGCACTGGGAGGCAATTATCTTGTAAGCCATAAACTCCGATTCCTTGGGCAGGCGACGCGGGACGGCTTCTTTCTTTCAAGGCTCGTGCCAAACGCCGAGCTTTGATTTATCTCGGCTATTTTCCGTCTCGCGCGTGTCCTGGGCCAGACAGCGTGTCGCGACCACAACACTCGGCTCACAGGCGCCTGATATGAATGCCGTACTTCTTGAGCGCGTAGCTGGTCTGGCATGGGGTTAACTCGAGGAGGCGAATCGCCCTCCGCCCGCGCCCAGCCCGACTTCTCTACGCCCGCGATAACGGTGTCGCGGTGGGTAATTTTCGCCCCGCTCCCCGACGCTGATGCCATGGTAGAGGTCTGCGCGGTACTTGTTTCGCGCCACCGCCTTTGGAGAGTGCGGTTGATGGCATCAGTGACAGTACGGCGACCTTGATAGTCTCTAGTCGCCGACGCGCTGGAACCCCTGCTCCTGCAGGAGACAGAGCAGCTTCTGGGGGAGTGGCGAGATCTCACCGATCTCGTCGAGAAACGGCGTTGCCATGTCAGCCATTCGATATTCCTTGAGCGGAGTTCAGCGCTCCGATGAAAGGCCTCTTCTCTTGGGCGGACAATTCCGATCCAGCACCGTCTCAGGCAGCGGGGGCGACAGCTCGTGCACGCGTGGCGACCAGTTCCTCGCCGGTCACGGAACGCCCCGCAACAGTACGATCGTGTTGGACTTGGCAACGACCGCGATCTTCTCGATCTGGCCGCAGTGACGGTGCTGATGACGCTTGAAATGGACCTTCTTGCCGTCGCGGGTGGGCTTCAGCTCTGACAGCCTCTTCTGTAGCCCCGAGCGCGGCGCCAACAATTGCCCGCAGTCGCGCGCGAGCAGGCAATGCAGCTTCACGGTTGGCCGACCAGATTGGCTATGATGGCTAGAGGGCGGCCGTCGGAATCGATCGATCGTCCAGCACCCGATCTGCCCGCAACCGTTGCACCATTGCGAAGTGAACGATGCGCGCATCTTTGAAAGCGCCGAGTGCATCCATATTGTCGGGGCAAAACACCGGATGTGCGGCGATCGCAAAAAACATTGGCCCTTATCTGCTTATTTCCTGCAAGGTTTTAGGCCAGCGTAAGCGACGCGATAGCCCTCGGACTTTTGCGCAACGTCGCGTTCGCAACAGATTGGCGGATTTGAGACAAGCCGAGGGTTTGCTTTCGGACAGAAAGCGCGTGCTGCACGCCCGCCTGTGATCCGGGGCAAGATGGCCTTTCATGACGCGCTGTTTGCCGACACCGCGCAGATGGAAGATGTCGCCGGTGAGCGCGTCCATGATACCATGCAGATGCTTAAAGCGGTTCGCGCCGACTGCAGTAGGCGGGGGCAGGTCCTCGTCTCCATGTCGCAGACGAAACCCGGCAGGATCGGCATCGTCGACGGAGACGGATGGACCGATGCTGCCGACGCCATTGCGAACCGGCTGGTGATCTAGGCGCGGAAACGCTTTGTCTACTCAAACTTCGCCGGCCGTTGGCGGGCGCCAGTCGAAATCGGCACGCGCATCTACAAGGATCTCGTAATCGGCCATCTCCGGCGGGCCGGTGGTGGCCTCGCGGGACGGTGTGCTGCGCGGCATCTCCCGTCACGGCAGCGATGTTCGTTCCGGTGTCAAACTCTTGGAGATCGATCCGCGCGGCCGGTTGGCGCAATGGTCTGGCATCGACAGCCGCGGCCGGGCGGCACAGGCTCCGAATTGACCACACAGCCTCAACGTCAAAGGAAATGTGGTTGCTAAGAGCCGTTCAAAGGCGGAACGCAGTTCAAGCAGGCGCTTCTCAACGACTTTTCGCTCCGCATCAGGCAGCTCGGTTTGAAGCAATCTACGACAACGCCAAATGTCGTTCCGCACGGATTTGATCTCACTTAAGCTATCATCAATCGAAGTCATCCCGGATGCCTACTTAGTTTGGAACTACTGACCAATCGTGCCATTCTTCAGCAAGGGGCAGTACATTTGCCTCGCGGCCCGATCGCGAATGATTCGGTGTGCGCGAGGCTTGCATCGATCGATACCACCTCATCGCAGCGTGTCTGTCGATAGAACGCTGCGGCTCGTCAGCAGCAGTGCAGTCAGGCCTGCTGAAACGAGGCCGCCGCGTGGCCAATCCCCGCGTGGCGGCGGGCCGTTCTTCTCGTCCAGCTGCTTCAGCGCCGCCAGCATGTCGTCCAGATACAGTCTATGCAGGATAAGCGTTACCTCGCGAAGCGCCGGGGAGAATTGACCATACATATCCAAGGGCCATGACGATAGGATTACGCGCTTCTCGTCTGAAAAAAAGGAGGCATCGTTCAGCACATCTTCGGATGAACCGTAGTGCGAGTGCGATACCGGGTGGATTTTGGGCTGGCACTGTGGTGAGCGGCAAGGGAACTGACTGTGGCGCAAACTTCGCGCGTTGAGCGACGCGGAGGCAGCCAGCGCATCGAATTCTTCTCTGGACTGGATGTCGACATGGACGAGACGATCTGGTTGTGGACGAAGGTAAAGCTGTTGGCTGATCGGGACGCCATCGAAAGAGCATTGAAGCCATTCCTTGGCCGGCTACGCGCCGCCCCCGGGAGTGCCAGAGCGCTTCGGTCTTCCGCTAAATGAACTGAGCTCCCCAAGAGCGCGATGAGGGCCTGGACGCTCTCGACCAATTAGAAGTTGAAATCTATTCTGGCTTCCGCATCCTGGCCATCGTCGATGACTTCACGCGCGAACGTCTTGCTTATCGTTGATACGTTCGTCGCCAGTCTTGCGGGTCGCGCGCGAGCTCAACGCTGTGATTGCATTCCACGTTTGTCCAGCGATGATCGTCCCCCGCGGCACCGAGCTCACCAGCATGGCAACGGGCTGGTCGCAGCACCGGCAGATCGAGTGGCACTACATCCCAGCGAGCCGCAGTGATTCCTTCGTCGAACTGTCACATGACCTCATCATATCTCCTGTATTCGTCGGTGTGACCGTCCCCAACCCGACTGCCACACTCACTCGACGGAAGGGGCCATCGGGTGCCGAGTTCTATGTTTTTTTTGGAAACACTGGCTGGGTAGGCCGGAGCCCGCATGAACAGGTTCTATTTTGTGGAGTAGCATCATGACGCCTGCAAAATCCGCGCAAAATAAAGTATGTGCTGAGTTGAGAGGTGTTTTGGAGCATGCTGTCCGGATAGTGCCCGAAGCGAGGCGGACGTCTTCGTTGAAGGCATGCCTTGCCGAGAAGGTCTTAACTCTGGCCGCAGGGGGTGAATCGGATCCAACTATCTTGGCGCGTGTCGCGGTGCGGACAATGCAGGAATCCTGTCGTAGCTGCTACGGATGTGAAGGGTAGTGACCTGCGCGCGATATCTTGCGTATCGCCCGCGCACTTGAACTGCTTCACTGGCGGCCGAAGGCGGATTCGCCCCGGTAATCGGTCCCGCAACAGCGATGGTGTGATTTCCTGGGGTCGTCAGGATCGCTTTGGTCTTGGGTTCGCGGCCTCAAAGTCCAGATCATTTTCCTGCCGGCAGCGATTGCAAAGCTCGTCATCAATAATATGCGAAGGCGAGCGCTGGCGACAGAAGATCGCACTATCAGCGTGGCTTCTGCCGCGTTGATTGATCAGCGACGCAGTCACTCTCGCATTCGCGCCGATTAACCCGCTCTTGCAAATCTCGAAGCCTCTCAGTGCGATTGCCATCCATGTCGAACCAAAACGTCGGCTAGCTCGCGGCTGGCCTTGACGTCGACCAATTGCCCTCCCCTGCCCGCGTCCGGCAGCTGGTAGGTGCCGTGGGAAAGTCCTGCAGGAACGGCGAAACAGAAATCAGGTCGCTGCGTGATATGCCTCTGAACCGCTTACCGGGTGGGACGATTCCGGACGACTTACGGCCGGTTTGGCGGCGTCCAGGGCGGGGCAGAGTCAGCATCGTCACGCAACTCGTGCGCTGTGCGCGCATTCAAATCAACCAGTGACTCAAGGCCGCCGTAGATGTCTGGCGACGGGCCCTGGCAGACGACGACGGTCCGGCGGTTCCAGCGCCGGCGCAGACTTAGCATCGTCACGCAAATCGTGCGCTGTGGGCCCATTCAAATCAACCAGTGACTCAAGACCGCCGTGGATGTCTGGCGACGGAGCCCTGACAGACGGTCCGGCGAGGTCCAGCGCGGGCGCAGGGTGAGCATCGTCACGCAAATCGTACGGTGTGGGCGCATTCAGGTGAACCAGTGGCTCAAGACCGCCATAGATGTCTGACAACGGAGCCCCGACAGAAGGGTCCTGATCGCCCTCCATTGCGGGCAAACCCGATTGCTCGCGGCCTTGCAACCCCAGCGCCTGGTCCGCGTCGACCGTTTGTAGGTAGTTCCGAAGGATCGCCAAATCCCCGTCCATTAGTGTTCGATTTCGACCCGATCCCCTGAACACCGTAACGTCTTCCTGAAACGCGTACTGGTGCCGCTGACTGCCGCTGACTGCCGTTGAGCCGGCCAACGAGCTCCCCCTATTCTCCTTTTTCAGCCAGTCACTGAGCGCGCGAAGACGGGTAGCCCGCATATGAATAGGCCTCCTCTGCTCACCAGTCGAGGCTCCAACGTCGCGCGCGGCGTGCCACAACGCCTCGTTGATCAGGCGGGCATCTAGGGGATAGGGATCTAGGGCGCGAGGGGCTCGACCGAGTAGGTCGTCTAGCGTCGGGAGTGTCCCGGGCAGGAGCTTGTTCACCGACGACACGACACTCCGGGGACCACCACCATTGGTGATATAGTCCCGCATATCGGCCACAAGGGAATCGTGGTCAAGCCGGCCCGCTATTGGAGCCCTATTGTTCTAGCGAAGCCAGATGCTTCGATCTTGTACATCAGTTCGCGCGTTCGTGACGCAACGCTCGGGTACGCCTTTGTCGCGGGCTGCTCGCTTGGCTTCGCGAATAAGCGCCACGTCCTCCCCAAAGGCCTGGCTGTAGCCGCGCCTGGACCTGCCCGAGCCCGAACCGTCTCGCAGTCCGCTCACGCGCTCTTCAAAGCTGGCTTGCAGGCTCGCCGCCCCGATCCGCGGCATCCAAAAGCTGCTCCTGGTCGACACTCTGCGCGGGCCAGTGGGCGGCTGAACCCATTCCCTGCCAAAGCTCCGGCGCATCGAATCTGTCGGCCAGCACCGGGCCGCCCCGATCCGCGGCACTACCCAAAAGCTGTTCCTGACCGAAACTTTGCACGGGCACATGGGCCGCCGGCCCTAATGGCAACCGCGAACTGCCTCCCTCCTCGCGCGAAGTGCCCTGCCCGCGCTCTCGCGGTACTCACGAAGCCTGTTCAACGCATAGATGAGTTTGTTGTCGCTCGGAAACAACCTCTTAGCGTGGCCGACCAGCGAATCGTGACCAAGCATAGCAATCGAGGAAGGCCGGAGTGCTGCAGATAACTTGCGAAGATTGCTAGAATAATTTTCGGCGGTTTTCCGGTCGATCGCTCGACCAAAGCCTGCTTCGGCCGCCGCCCTGATGAGGCGGTCATCTTCTTTGGAAGCGCGATAATGTGTTGTAATGGGGCGAGCGGCGGCACCGGGCTCACGATATCGACTAAGCATTGACAACGCGGGGACGATTACCTTGTCTTTCGGAAACAGCCGTTTAGCGCGATCGAGCAACGACTCGTCATCGAGCATAGCAATAGTTTGGCCAGAACGCTTGAGCACATCAGCCAATTTGCGAAGATGATGATCATAAATGCCGACGGTGACGGTGCTCGGCGGCGTCCCCCGATCACGGGCTGCATCGGCCGCTGCTTGGATGAGGCGATCGTCTTCCTCAGAGATATCGAAAACTCTCTGTCGGGATTAACGGCATCCATCTGAGGCAGCTCGTCCAAATGCTGCGCAAAATCCACTTGCTGCTGTTGCGGCTGTTGGACCGTGGAGTTGTAGGCAGCAAACTCTCTGTCGAACGGATTGATTTTGTTAAATGGGGCCATGTTCCCGTCCGATTGGAGCCGTTTCGCATATCTGAGCAGCGTTCGCTCTCGACCTCCCACGCTACTATCGTTAGCTTTCGAGAAGCTGACGCGGTTTAGAGAAAATAGAATATGAGCCAATGGCCAAAGCGTTCTTTCTGCGGGTGCAGCAGGATCGGTGTCTGCCGAAGAAAGGCTCCTATGAGCATGAGAGAGTTTTGAGTCGGGAAGGGGAAAGCAATTGCAACCTCCGTTTGCCGCTCCGCTAGCAGCCCAGTACGGGGCAGCGGATCGCCCTATGGCCGTGCAGGCCATCATGCTGAAGTCGAAATCAAAATGATGAGCCTTGCCCGGCCGATGCTTGCGCTGCGGCTGAGCTCGGTAGATCTTTCGGGTGCCTGGGCCGCAGGCGCCGCAGCGAGCCACGACGGCGAGCGCGACTAGAAAGGAGAGAGCCCTATCGCCCCCACGGCTCTGACATCCTGTAGTGGTGCTGTTGCAGGCCACGAGTCGTCCGCTTCGTGGCGGAGGGTGGATCCGCGCCGCCGATGCAGGTTCGTGGGGCGCTCTCCTCCGCAGTGATGGCAGCTGAGCGGGAAGCGATCGAAAAAGTTTGGGCGTCAGTGGCATTCCTTCTCTGACTCGTCAGCTTCTCGAAAGCCGCCCCCCTTACAAAAATAGGACCGATGCACCTATGCTCGCGGGGAACACAATGAATATCGATACACCGAACACTGCAGAAGACTCCGTTCAAGCTTACGGTCTCCTGCGGCAGCATCAACGGGCGCCGGAACAGCCGGACGACCTGAGCGGACAAACCAGGTCACCAGCACACCCGTCCGCGGACCAAGCGAACTTTGAGCAGCAGCTAAGTGACCTTCGGCCAATCCACCAAACGTCTGATTCAGCTACCGCTTTGACAGATTCCGAAGTTGGATCGCCCTCGATCATGACGAAAGGCAATCTGGGAGCGTGCGCTATCCAGGAAAGCGAACGGTGCCCGGCCCCATCGTTCATCCGAGGGCGCGCCGAGCTTGCCGCATCACTGGCCGGAGCGAACGTTGAGGCGCTCAGGAACGAGATCAGGCTGGCTGAGCAGCGAACAGCACAGTGGCCAAGAACAACCGGATCTTCCGCGGGCAGTATCGATGGCGACCGCATTCTCGAGGACGTGTTGGCATCATCGTATCTGCCGCTACACCGTTTTCAGAACGAGGACATCGATTGCGAGCCGCTCCTAGAGAAGGAGGTGAGTGCCATCGCGCATGTGCGTTCCTTAGCGGATTTGCGTGCTCACGCTAGCCCGCATGTTTCTAAGGCCGCTATCTGCTCGGACGACGAAAGGGAGGACGAAATTGATATGGCGCGCCTCGCTGCATTGCACACCCAAGGCGTTACAGAGAGTGCTTTTGTGTCATTGTGCGAGGACCCCTCACGACTGCTCCTTTCAAAGGACGAGACCGAGCATGGCGCGAAGGCAATTGCAGAGAACGCTAAGAAGTTACACACCTACACGGTACCGAGTGTCACCGCTTGGCCGACCAAAAAAATCAACGGTATTTTAGAGCGCGGCCATGCTCCTGGAGATGAGGAGTTGCGAGTTTGGGTGAGGGGAATACCGACCGAGGAGACCGAGGTCTTGTTTCTGGGCGGCAATCTAGCTGACTATCGGACAGCCAGCGTAGATAATCCGAACACGGCTGACGCACTGC
The DNA here is from genome assembly GCF_032917945.1 of Bradyrhizobium sp. sBnM-33. Classification (NCBI taxonomy): domain Bacteria; kingdom Pseudomonadati; phylum Pseudomonadota; class Alphaproteobacteria; order Hyphomicrobiales; family Nitrobacteraceae; genus Bradyrhizobium; species Bradyrhizobium sp. sBnM-33. Next base: position 1,888,340 of record NZ_CP136624.1, on the reverse strand, counting down.
AAGATGGTCCGCCCGTCAAGAAAGCAAGGGTCAGCTCCGATGCGCCCGAGATGATACGGCATCATCACGGCCAAACTTGATCGCACTTGACGCGCGACTCAGGCGTTCGCGTCAACGCTCATTAATCCAAATCCGCATTTCGCCTTCGCCGCGGTTAGCCCAGCTGAACCACGGAATGAATGTCAGCGGCTGCAGTTGTAGCTGTCCGGGCACTTTGTCGTACTGATAAAGCGCCCTTTCTTCAGAATGCGTGTGTTGCAACCTGGCCCCATCAGCCTGCAGCAAAATCTTGTCGCTAAAGAGACCAGTGCCTTCGATAAGCGAAAACCGGCTTTCTGCAGGAAGCCAAACGTTGTGTAACTCGGTCCCGTTGTCGGCTTCTTCCAGACAATAAATCAAAGGGCCACGCTGGATAGCCACCTTGCCCGCCAAATTGCGAAGTTGCGGATGACCGTATACGCGGCGTACTTCCATCGGCAGCGATAGTTTGACCCGATCTCCCTGCCGCCACGTGCGGTGAATGTGCAAATAGCCCTTGCGCGACTCGCAATTGACAGGTTCGCCGTTCAGGGTCGTCTCCGGCGCGCTGCACCATGCCGGCAGGCGCAGGGCGAGCGTGTGGGCGATTGGCTGTGCAGATTCCACAGCGATTTCCACCTCGTCCCTCCAAGGATAGTTGCCGCTCATGAGCAACCGCAGCGTATGCCCGCCGACCGATACCGCCACGCTATTGCCAATATAGAGATTGATATAGAGCGCGTCGGAGCATGGCGTATAGATGTAATGACCAATTGATGTGAAGATGCGTGCGATGTTCGGCGGACAGCAGGCGCAGCCAAACCAGCGTTGCCGCACCGGCCTGACATGACTGTAGATGCCATTGGACCGCAGCGTTTTGGGATGAACTTCGAGCGGGTTAACATAGAAATAGTGACGCCCATCAAAAGCGATACTGCCCAGGACCGTATTGTAGAACGCGCGCTCCATCACGTCGGCATAGCGACTGTCCACTTCCATCTCCAGCATACGGCGCGCGAACATCATCAGGCCAATCGACGCGCAACTTTCCGCGTACGCAGTATCGTTCGGCAGATCGTAATCACTGCTGAACGCTTCGCCGAAGCTTTGCGAGCCGATACCGCCGGTGATATAGATCTGGCGCTGCACCATGTTTTGCCATAGCCGCAGGCAAGCCTGGCGTTGCTGCTCGTTCTGACGCAGCCGCGCGAGATGAGCGACCGCAGTCATGAGGTATACAAACCGAACCGCATGACCGGTTGCGGTCCGCTGTTCCGAAATTGGCAGGTGCGCCTGGCTATAGGCTTTATTTTTCACCGTCAAGGGCACGCCAGATGATTTGACGTGGCAGGATTGCCGGCGTTTCTCGTGTTCTATGTCATAGAAGTGCGGCTCTGTGCCGCGTTGCTCCACGAAATAATTGGCTAGCGTCAGATATCGCTGCTCCTGCGTTACTTCGTAGAGGCGCGTCAATGCAAGTTCAATTTCTGGATGGCCATCATAGCCGTGTAACTGATCGCGCTCCGGGCCGAAAACTGTGCCGAGATGGTCAGCAAGCTTGCAAACGACCTCCAGCAGGCGTCGTTTGCCAGTAGCCAGAAAGAAAGCGATACCCGCTTCAATCAAGTGGCCGGCACAGTAAAGCTCATGGCATTCGGCTAGGTTGCTCCAGCGGTCCTGAGGCGCCTTTAGCATGAAATAGGTGTTGAGATAGCCGTCGCCGCATTGGGCGGCCGCAATCAATTCAATCAGCTCATCGGCGGCTTTCTCCAGGTCCGGATTGGGTGTCTGGCATAGCGACCAAGCAAGCGCCTCTAGCCATTTTGCGACATCACTGTCCTGAAAAACCGTGCCGTAGAACTCCCCCTTCGCACGTCCGGCGGCAATACGGAAGTTTTCTACCGCGTGGCTCGGTGTCGCTGCGGGATTGCGGTCGTTCAGCGCGTCCCATTGATAGGGAATCGCCACTTCCGTCACCAAGTGCTGGCATTTCCCAATCAGCGGATCCGAGACCTGTAGGTCGTGAAGATTGACTTCGGCCACATCCCGCTGATTCATCTCGTTTCTCCTTTGTGTGGGGCGAACGGGCGCCTAGCTCAGGCAAGCCAGCTCGCCATGATCGTTGTTGAGGTTGCGGCCTCGAAATTGGCGGCTGCGCAATCGTATTCTCCAGGCGAACGTTGAAGCGCTAGAAATGGAAAGGCTGCCCCCGATGCCGCTGGACGGCGTAGGCCTCAGAAAGGGCTGGTCAAACCGAGCTTCTTTCCAATCTCCTACCGCTGAAATGTCATGCAACAATCACGCTGGAGTCTGTGGGATCACAAACGTCGGGCCGGCCTAAGCCTCGCCGTCAAGCCAGCCGATCTTGCTCTTCAGGAACCGAAAGCCCAGCACCTCGAAGCCGGCGCGCTCCCTGTTGTCCCGGCTGTAACCATGGCCGCCCTCCGCCGGCTCGTAGAAATAGGCCTCGTAGCCCATCGCCTGGAGCTTCGCGGCCATCTTGCGCGCGTGTCCGGGATGAACACGCACGCCGCGTAGTGGCGATCAGGATCGGCGGGTATTTTTGGCCGCGCTTGGCGGCATGATACGCGGAATAGGTCTTGAGCCACTCCCAGTCATCGAGCTTGTCAGGGTCCCCATATTCTGCAATCCAGCTTGCTCCTGCCAGAAGCTTGGTGTAGCGGCGCATGTCGATCAGCGGGATCGTGCAGAACAGCGCGCCGAAGCGTTCCGGATAGCGCGTCAGCATATTGGTGATGAGGATGCCGCCGTTCGATCCGCCCTGGGCTGCGATCCGCTTCGGCTCCGTCACGCCGCGACGCACGAGATCGGCGGCAACGGCAGCGAAGTCGTCGTGCGACAATTTCTTACCGCCGAGTCGGCCGGCATCGTGCCAGCGCGTACCGAACTCGCCGCCGCCGCGTAAATTCGCCTGCACCGTGGTGCCGCCGCGCTCGAGCCAAAGCTTGCCAAGCGCTGAATTATAGTACGGCCTCACCGAGATCCCAAAGCCGCCGTAGCCGCTCATATGGACGGGCGCATCGCCCGTCTCGTCGGCCGGACCGGTCTGTACATAGGGGATGCGCTCGCCATCAACCGAAATGGCCTCGTGTTGGGTGACCACCAGCCCATCCGCGGTAAAGGTCTTCGGCGCCTGCTTGAGCACGGTCGGATTGCCGACGTTATTCTCGATCAGCATAAGCGAAGCTGGCGTGAGCGGATCCTGGCTCACGGCGAGCAGGTCGCCATTGCTTTCCGATGGATCCCAATCAAGGCGCCAGAGGTCGACGACCCCGATGTCGGGAAGCCCGCGCAGTTGCGCGCGGGTCCACCCTTTATCGGATGGCGTGCAGATCTCGAAGGACGGCCGCAGCTCGTTGAGAACGGAGAGCACAAGCTTGCCTGCACTCCAAGAGAATCCCTGCAGCGCGCGGCGCGGGCCCGGTTCGAAAAGAACCTCGAACTGAGGGTTGCCTCCAAGGAACGCCGCCAACGAGGTGACGAGCACCGTATCCGCGGCATAGGTCCGCTCCGCCACAGACCAGGATTCGCGCGGCTTGATGGCAAGCCAATCGCGATGGGGGAGCATCCAGACGTTGCTTGGCAAATTGATTCTAGTCGTGGCACCGGATTCGTCACCGAGCCAGCGGGCAAAATTGAAGGCGTCCACCCCATCGACGAACCACATCCGCGGCGGCGCAACGGTGTGGTCGACATCGCAGCCGGCTCCGACATGATCGGCTGCGATCTCAAAGATCACCGGCGCTTGATCCGCCTGCGTACCGCGACGCCACAGCCTCACCGTACGCGCATAGCCGGAGGTCGTCGCCATGCCCTGCCCATGAGAGCTCGACAGCACCAGCGTATCGCGATCGAGCCACTCAACCCCGCCCTTGGCTTCCTGCAGGACGAAGCCATCGCTGACAAATGTCTTCGCGCCGGTATCGAACTCACGCAAGGTGACGGCATCGCTGCCGCCGCGCGATAGGCTCAAAATCATCCGTCTATGATCGCCGGCCAGTGAGGCCGTCGCTTTCAGAAGCCAGTCTTGGCCTTCGCTGATAGCGAGCTGATCGATGTCGAGCAGAACTTCCCATGACGGCTTCGGCATGCGAAATTCTTCCAGAGAGGTTCGTCGCCAGACGCCGCGTGGATTGTTGGCGTCCTTCCAGAGATTGTAGAGGTAGCCGCCGCGCCGGCTGACATAGGGGATATTGTCGGGTCGGTCATAAATCGAGGTCAGCGCATCGCGATCCCGCTCCAATGCCGCGCCGCCAAACACCTGCAGCGTCTTGCCATTCTGCCACTCGACAAATTTCAGCGCCCGCGCGCCTTCGATCAGTTCCAACCACAGATAGGGATCATCATCTGGAGCGGAAGGCGTGGGCTTTCCAGCCAGCGACTTTGTCGTCGCGCTTGCTTTGATCACGCTTCACTCCATCCCTGGCATTGACGCGCACTCCCGACATGGCACCGCATCAAAGCTTTCACATATTTCATCCGTAGTTCCTTGATCTGGCCGCCGCGCGGCGTTCATTTAATGCTGATTGCCATGTCTGCGTCAGTTCCATCCACTGCTGAAGTTGGTAGTTGATTTGGGCGCGCTCTGACGCATCACATCCTCAATCCTTGGACCCCAAGCTGCCGGTGGCAACTTCATCTTCGATGCCAGCTCGGCTTGTGGCGAGTGGGACGATATTACCGAGCGGCTTGGGCGACACCGTAGATGATAACCGCTGCTGCAAAGCGCCACTCCAAACCGCCTTAAGACACTAAATGCTGGTCGGCTCCGGGCCAAACAGGTCGGAGCGCAATCGATAAGATCTAACAATACAGAAGCAGCTCACTATGCGTGGTCGCGTTGGTGTGGCTATCTTGAACGAACTCTACTCGACTGCGGCACCGGCCTTCACCTGCCGGAACGATACGGGTCGTACACGACAATCGGTTCAACCGGTGGCGCAAGGCGGCTATCTGGGATCGGTCTGATGAATGCTGTCGTCAAGGCTCACGATGGCAGTTCGATTGTAAGCATCCATCAGCACGCCTCCGGGCCAAAAAAAGAGTGGAGATCGTTGTGTGGGCCGAAGCCGAGGAGGCCTCACCACCAAGACCCACGCGCGGGTCGACACGAAAGCCGCGCGGTCCCCCTCCAAGATCTCGCCCGGTGCGGTCCACAGCGCCTGGCCGACGCCCAACTCGAGGCCTAGATTTAGGAGACTGGCCAACATAGGCATGTCGCCAAAGGCTTCCCGTGATTGATACTCGGTTTCGAAGTGCCGGCCTCGCTTGTTGCGCTCTACCGGTTCTACGCGCACTGCCGTGTGGGTTCTAAGAAGGTCTTGATGGCCGCCTCAATCGGCCAATTTTTGGCGAAGCTTCTTTCGGCGTCATCAAAGCCGGGGAGCACGGAAGTCGCTCTTCCGCGTAAGCCATTGAGATAATGGCTGAATTGCGCCGAGGCATGATAATGCTAGCGCTAGCTGCTGAAAATCAGCGCCAGGGCCGGGTTAAAACATTCGTATAGTTCTCCAGCTCCTTTCGATAGTTTAGGATCATGAGTAACCAGCTTACTAAGTTCAGGTTCGGACGCTCAGCCACGCAGTTTTTCGCGCTGGCGTTGATGACGCTAACTTCGTTGTACCTTCACGCCCATTCGCCGCGACGGCGTTCGGCTATTTGGAAATGATATTGGTGTTTTCTCTGATGGGCAGCCTCATAGCCTCTGCCATGCTTTTCATCTTGCCGGTCGCTGCTTTGGCCTACTTCTTTGCGCCGCCCACTTTCAATCTGAACGATCCGCAGGATCTTCCTGTGGTTGTGGCCTTTCTTGTTGCCTCAATTGTTGGAACGCACCTGATCGGAAAAGTCCGCCGAGAAAGGGAGGTTGCGCTTGAGGCCGCGGCCGGGCTCCGGCGCAGCGAGGCTGAGTTGCGCGACCGCGAGAAACAGTGGCGCGAAATCTTCGAGCATAACCCGGTCATGCAATTCACAGTCAATGCCACCGGAATGATCCTGAACGTCAACACGTTTGGCGCAACACAGCTCGGCTATGCGCCCTCGGAGCTTGTCGGGCATTCCGTGCTGAAGGTATTTCTGGAAGAAGATCGTCCGTTTGTTTGCGAGCGCGTCGGGCTGTGCATTGAAACGGTCGGCCAATCGCACACTTGGGAGATCCAGAAGATCAGGAAGGATGGCTCGGTGCTGTGGGTGCGCGAAAACGCCAAAGCCATGCAGTGGGCAGAAGACAAGCTCGTCGTCCTTATCGCTTGCGAAGATATCACCGAGCGAAAGCGGACGGAAACTGCCCTGCGGCGGAGCGAAGCCCATCTGGCCCAGGCGCAGGAATTGAGCCGCACCGGCAGCTTCGGCTGGAACGTCGCCACCGGCGAGGTCCACTGGTCAAAGGAGACCTTTCGTATTTTCCAATACGATCCGTCGACGAAACGGATCCCGCAACTCGTCGTTGATCGAACCCATCCAGAAGATCGGGCTGCCGTGCGAGAGACCATCGAACGAGCGCTCCAAAACGAAGAGGATTTCGAGCACGAATACCGACTGCTGATGCCGGACGGCTCGGTGAAGCACCTCCACGCGCTGGCACGAGCCATTAGAACCGCCTCTGGTGATATCGAGTTTGTCGGCGCAGTGACGGATATTACGGCTGCAAAGCAGGCGGAACAGCAGTTGCGTCGTAGCGAGGCCTATCTGGCCGAAGCCCAGCATCTCAGCCACACGGGCAGTTGGTCCTGGGACGTCGACCGTCTCGAATTTGTGTATCGCTCCGCCGAAGTCGATCATCTGTTTGGCTTCGATCCGGAACAGGCTGTATCGATAGAGACCATCCGGTCGCGCATCCATCCAGACGACTTGCCGCGGCTTCAGGAAGTGCCACGCCAGGCCATCAAAGACAAGGGAGGGCACTTCGAATATGATTTCCGAATCCTTCTTCCAGATGGCGCGATTAGGCGCATACATTCCGTTGCGCACGCCGTGGTCGGCAGCGATGGCAACGTCAGCGAACTCATCGGAACGCATATGGATGTTACCGAGCAACATGCGGCCAGGGAACGACTGGAAAGAGCTCTTGCTGCGTTGCGCGAAAGCGAGCAGCGGTTTCGCGACTACGCCGAAACGGCCTCCGACTGGCTCTGGGAGACCGGACCGGACCACCGGGTCACCCGCTTGTCGGAGCACACCAGCGCAGCAGGCATTCTGGCCACAGAGGTCGTCGGCCTGCTTAGCTGGGAAATTGCGCGCGATGTCGAAGCAGAACCCGAGAAGTGGCGGCAGCATCGGGCGACACTCGATGCACGTCTTCCATTTCGCGATTTCATCTATCGCACCGTCACCCAGATGGGATCTCCAATTTACGTCCGGACCAGCGGCAAGCCATTTTTTGATGCTGCCGGCAATTTCCTCGGCTATCGCGGCGTCAGCACCGACATCACCGCAACCATCCGCGCAGATCAGGCCGAACGAGAACTGCGGAAGGCACAGGCAGAGCTCGCGCACGTGACGCGCGTGACGACGCTGGGCGAGCTGACAACCTCCATCGCCCACGAGATAAGCCAGCCGCTCGCCGCCATTATCACCAATGGCGAGGCTTGTCTGGGTTGGCTTGGTCGCGAGACTCCTGATCTTTCGGAGGCGCGCTGCTCAGTGGAGTGGATCATCGAGGACGGGATTCGGGCGAGCGAGGTGATCCGCCGCATCCGCGCGCTTGCGAAGAAAGGCGAGATCGAGATGGTGCCGGTCGATATCAATGACATCGTCAAGGAGGTAATCGCGCTGGTGACACGCGAGCTGGTCAGCCATCAGGTGTCGTTCCGGACCGAGTTGACGCCGGCCCTCCCCGTGATCCTGGGTGACCGGGTTCAACTGCAACAGGTGATCACAAATCTGGTGATGAACGGGATTGAGGCCATGCAGACGGTCAGGGACCGGCCGCGCGAACTGGTGATTCGGTCATCCCAGGACGATATGGGACGCGTGCACCTTGCCGTGACTGATTGTGGTGTCGGGATCACCGAGGACGACGCGGATCGCGTATTCAATCCCTTTTTTACCACTAAATCAAGCGGCCTTGGAATGGGGCTTTCGATCTGCCGTTCGATCGTGGAGGCTCACGGAGGGAGCCTGTCGATCGCCCGCAAGCAAGAGCCGGGCGCGACTTTTCAATTCGCCCTTCCGTTGCATAAAGAGGTTGTGTCGTGACCGGGCGCTCCGACTCGCCGCACCAAGGCGTGAAGACCGAGGAGCCGAGCGGAAGGGCGATCGTGTTCGTGATCGACGACGACGTCTCAATGCGTCGTTCGCTCGCGAATCTTTTTCGATCGGTGAACCTGGACGTTGCTGCGTTCGGATCGGCGCAGGAAATGCTGCAAGGCAACCTTCCGGAGGTTGCCAGCTGCCTCGTCCTTGACGTCAGGCTTCCTGGATTGAGCGGCCTCGAGCTGCAGACTGAGCTAGCCAAGTTGAACCTTCACATTCCGATTATTTTCATTACTGGCCATGGCGACATTCCAATGAGCGTCAAGGCCATGAAGGGTGGAGCGGTCGATTTTCTTACCAAGCCGTTTCGCGATCAGGAGCTGCTTGACGCTGTCGTCGCTGCGACCGAACGGGATCGCAAGAGGCGGGAAGTTGAGAAGACGGTTGCGAACTTGCAGTCCTTGTTCGAGACCTTAAGCCCACGGGAACAGGCAGTGATGAAACTGGTCGCTGCCGGCCTGATGAACAAACAAGTAGCCGCAGAGCTCGAGCTCGCCGAAATGACCGTCAGGATCTATCGCGGACGGGTGATGAAGAAAATGGGCGCACGGTCGCTGGCCGATTTAGTCAGAATGGCTGAGACCCTCGGAATTTGTGCCAACCACCCCGAATGAGCCTAAGTATGAGTTTACATTTTCATCCCGCAAGCCCACCTTGGTCCACAAGCCTACCCTTTGTCCAGGCGGCTATGCTTCGGCAAGCGCCTTTCCCGCGTTAGGAGGGGATCGTCTTGTCCACGCCTCCGCTCATTTCCATCGTCGATGACGACGGGTCGGTCCGTGCTGCGATAAATAATCTTTTGAAATCCCGCGGCTATATCGTCCATACATTTGTGTCGGCCGAGGAGTTCTTGCGCTCGCCCCATCTGAACGGAACATCGTGTGTGATTGCGGATGTGCAGATGTCGATTATGAGCGGCTTGGACCTGCTGACACATATGCGGGCCCAGGGTTACAGTGCACCGTTCATTTTCATCACTGCCTTTCCCGATGATCGCGTTCGCGCCCGTGCGCTGAGCGCCGGAGCGATTTGCTTCCTGGCCAAGCCCTTCGCTGGACGGCACTTGATCAGGTGCCTCGATACCGCACTGGATAAGTATCGCGGCGGAGCCAGCGCATGAGACGATGAGCACGCAGTCTGCTCAAAGTTCGGATCTGATTTGTGAGCGCGGCCCGCGGACCGCGCGCTTTGCCATACCACAAGGTCGATGAGGACCTCGGCCTCACGGCTCAACACGTCAGCAATCCTTGGCGATCGGGTTCTTTTATTGACATTCTTCGTTCGCTATTCGTCACCTTGCTTGCGGCCGGCCTCCATCGTGAGTGCTTTGAGGTCTCCGATGAAGCCGTCCGGCCAGTCCTCCGTTGCACTAGCTAGTTTCTGTCGCGAAACACCTGCATTTGTGTTGAGGGCGCCATTTCCTCAATAAAACCGGGGCGAATTAGCAGTAGATGCTAGCATTCGCCATGTGTTTTGACGCGAGTTTCGTCGCGATTTCATGAGGCGTCCGGTAGACGGTGCAGTGGTTGCACTGAAGTGCAGCGGATAAGATTTCCGCCGCAAGCGAGGGACTTGAAGAGATATTGTCAGGCGGCTTTTCGTCTGCGCGATGATCGGTCCGCCAACAGGGCTGCGATCTTCATGAGGTTGTTGGCGAGCACGGCGGCTGCAACCCATAGCTCGAAGCGCTCGCGACCTTCGGCGAGACAACGCTTCATGCCGCGACCGCGGAATAATACTGAGATGCGCCCCTCGATGCCGGCGCGAAAGCGCTGGCCGTCCTTGAACTCCCGGCTCTTCTCATAGGCTTCGCGTTCGGGCGCCTTGGTGCCGCCCTGCTGTGGGATGCACATCACCTTGACGCCTTCCTGCTTGCACGACATCACGTTCTTCTCGCTGAAGAAGCCGCGATCCGATCCGTACAATTTGGGGACGTCGCCGAAGGTCTGCCTGTGGCGTACCAGCGAGATAACCACATGCTGTTCGTCGATGGGATTTCCGTCTAGCACGTCATACTGCGTGATCAAGCCGCGCGCGCTTTCGGCGAAGAGGACCTTGTGGCCAAACTCGATCGGCGACCGCACCTTGCCGCGCTTGATGAGGTCCGTGTGGGGCTCAAAAATCGAATAGAGCTCGGCCGTTGGAACTTGCTCGCCGTTAAGCACACGGCGGCGCGACTGATCTGTCACACGGTCTGCAAGACCACAAAAGTGCTCTATCTCTTTGCGCGTCTCCGCGATGGCCAGATCGGTGATCATATCTTTGCCGCGCGCTTTACGGGTTTGCCGGAGCGCCTTTCGTGCGCTTTCGATGACTTCCTCGGCAATGCCAATGAGTTCGCGATATATCGCGGTCTGCTGATCCTGGCGCTGCCTTGTGGTCATTTGTTGGATCTCTTGCATCCGCCGCCGCGCCGATCGCGTCCGATCTCGGAACCCCTTGATCCGCCGCCGCTCCAGCGCTGTGGCGAGGCGACCGATCAGGCGCGTGACCACGCGAACGACATCCCACAACAGCGTGTTGTCGGTCGGATGATGAATGTCGGTCTGCACCACCGTGGTATCGACACGCAGCTTTTGGCCGTCTTCCAGTCCGAGCTCGACCGCCGCCCGCACCACCAGATCATTGATCGCCTTGAGCGTCTCGGGCGTGAGCCGATTGAAGCCGCGGTGGAACGCATCATGTCGAGGCACTGGCAGACAATAGAAGTCCGTGAACTGGCGCAGCGTGCATCCGTCGGCGATCCGCTCACGTAATTCGCGATAGTTCCAGTTCTTGACGCGCATCAGAACCAGCGAGCGCAGCACCTGTTGCGGCGTCAGGCCGCTGCGACCCGTCTCGGCCTTCTTCAAACCCCGCGTCAGATCGCAGCGGACCTGGTCGATTATGTCCTTCTGGTCGTCAAGAAAATCGGAAATCGCCTGCAGCAACGGCTCAAGGCACAGGCCCTGACGCACCAACTCCCAATCAGCAAAACTGACCTGCCGCTCCGCTATCCGGGACACCGCTCAATCCTCGTCGCGCTTCGCAGCTCTGGCGCGTGCTCGCTTGAGCGCCTTGATATATCGCGGCGCCGCTTGGTGCAGCAGATCCTGCAGAGCCCGCCCGTTGTCCAGACTGCGCTGAACCTCCGGCACAAGCTCTTCCGGCACATAGACGGCAACACGATGCCCATTCGCCCGGCCGTACAGAACATAACTTTGATGCTGTTCGCCGGACTGGCACGCCGCGCAATTCTCGCGGATGCACCGGCTACGCCGCAGGCTCAGCGAACCGAGAAGCGCAGGCCAAAGATTCGCCGATTCACGGTCGCTGCTTCATACAACAGTCCGCGCAGATGATTGTCGCCGCGCCGATATGACCGTCATAATCGACTTCACCCGACTGGTAGCGTCTGGTCGTCAGACCGATCCAGGCGCCCACCGAGCGCGATTTTCTAAAGTTTCCCGGATCCTCGATCGCTGCAACGAAGGAGGAAGTCGTTACCGCGCCGATGCCAGGGATCGACGCAACCAACTGGCATTACTCACTCGCGCGGGCTGAAGCAACAAGTTGCTTGCTCAATTCAGCGGCGCGGGCGCGCATGCCCCTCCAGGCATCGAGCAACGGCTTGATAATCTGCTTGAGGCCGGCATTGTTCGCCAGCAGGCTGCACACATGGCCCTCAAACACGCGTCCTGCCCCCTTGGGAACGACTAGATCGAACGTCTTCATCAGGCCCGGATCTGTTTGGACAGCTGGGTTGTCATCCTGAGCAGTTGGTTGCGCGCTGCGACCAGCGTGCGAACCAGCATGCTGTCAAAGCTCTTCACCCGCACCTCGCGGTAAGAGCCGACCTCGGCAAGATGCGAGAGCCCATCCGCGTCATTTGCGTCGGTCTTGTTTGGCGCCATATCTAGCGCCACCTTGGCGTGCCGCGCATCTATGCAAATCGCTGGCAATCCTTCCTGTGTCAGTGCGTGGTAAAACCAGACTGACAAGGGGCCCGTCTCGAACACGACGCGTTCCGCGTTCGATGCACGCTTGCGGATGACATCGGCTATCAGCTTGGGATCGGATGGGCATTTTCCGCGCCAGATCCGCTTGCCTCCTTTGCGTACCGAGACGATTGTATCTTTCAATGACGCGTCGAGGCCGATAAACTGCTTCATGGTTGTCTCCCGTTTGATGCTGGGCCCGGCGTCGAGTCGAGAGCCCGTATTTCATCCTATCGGGGGGCAACCACCTTAATCCAACGCATCACAACCGCGCCGGTGTCCCCACCCCCGCGATTACCCTATGTAATTGTAAGATCGGCTTAGCGCTTACACCCGATCACCTGCGACACCGCATATTCGGGTGGCCGAGCGCCTGTGATTCAAGCTCCCAAATTGGGGTTTAAGGCCGCTGATATGGATCGAGCCAGAACTCGGCGGTTCTCTGGAGCACTCATCATCGTCATGTGGTTGCCTGGAATTGGCACAGCATGAATGGCCGCTGCACTCAAAACTTGGTCCCAACCGCGTATGGGTGAACTGGCCTCTGTGGCATAAAACTGATGTATTTCAACTGGCAGGGATGGAACTTGGTATAACTGCAGCGCCCTTTGAAATTGGGCAATTCTTGCACACCTCAAAGCGTCAATTTCGAGATCATGATCTAGAGATAGCGCCCCAAGTTGCTGCGCCTTTTCAAGCAACTGGGCAACTGAACATTGTCTAGCAAAGTGCTCCAACACTTCGAACCGCTCATCATCCAAGGGCTTGAGAGACTCTAGCACCATTTCTAGTACTATTTGGGCTGGCGACATGCTCAATGGATTTGCAGGTAACGTAACATCGATGAAAGCCATGAATGACACAGTTTCATCGAGGCTTAGTAAGCGCTGGGCAATTGCGTAGGCCAAGAATGCCCCTGAGGAATATCCGGCGAAGCGATATGGGCCTTGCGGCTGAATCTCTTTGATCGCCGAGATTAGTTGCGAGGCTATCGCCTCAAGAGTTGGCGAACAAAGTTCATCGAAGGACGGCCATGGCAGAGCATAGACAGGACAATCTATGTCCATTTCTTTGACCAAACTGACGACATAGGAACAATCCCCCAAACCTGTGGGAACAAAGAAGAGTGGCGGTTGCGATCCCGTTACACGAACGGATAGCACTCCAGCTGCATTGCGGTGCGGCTGCTGCAACTCAACCTTCGACGTAAGTTTCTTCAAAACAGGGGCTTGGAAGAGGTCGGCGGCGCTGAGCTTCAGCCCAAGATCGAGCGCTCGACTGAGCAACCGCACCGCCAAGAGCGAGTGGCCGCCCAGCGCGAAGAAGTGGTCGTTCCGTCCGACCCGCTCAACACCCAGAAGCTCGGCCCAGATCGTCGCCAGCGCCGTCTCGATCTCGCCTTGCGGCGCCTCATAGGCGGCGCGCGCATACGCCTCATCCTTAGGCGCCGGCAGGCCCTTGCGGTCGAGCTTGCCGTTCACCGTCAAGGGCAGCGCCGCAAGGTGCACAAACGCCGACGGCACCATGTAGTCCGGCAGCCGCGCACTTAAGTGCGTGCGCAACGTGCCGGCAAGTTCGCTTCCATCCAGCGAACCGGCCGCAGGCGCGCACACCACATAGGCGACCAGCCGCTGCTCGCCGCCGCGGTCCTGGCGCGCCACCACCACCGCGTCGCGCACCGCGGCGTGCTCGACGAGCCGCGCCGCGATCTCGCCCGGCTCGATCCGGAAGCCGCGGATCTTCACCTGGTCGTCGTTGCGGCCCAAAAACGCCAGATTGCCGTCCGGCAGATAGCGCGCAAGGTCGCCGGTGCGGTACATCCGCGCCCCAGGCTCAGTGCTGAACGGATCGGCCAAAAACCGCGCCGCGGTCAGCTCGGGACGGTTCAGATAGCCCCGCGCCACCCCCGCGCCGCCAATGTAAAGCTCCCCCACCGCCCCAAACGGAACAGGCGCGCCATCACCATCCAGCAGATAGATCCGCGTGTTCGCGATCGGGCGGCCGATCGGGATGTTCGCAGATACAGCCATTTCTGTCGGAACGTCATAAAAGATACAACCGACAACTGTTTCGGTTGGGCCATATTCATTCACCATTCGGGCCGTGGGCTGGATCTTGCGCCACAACTCAACTGTTGAATGCGACAGCGCTTCACCGCCGATAATAAATGATTCAACTTGGCTGGCAGCGGGGTCCGCCAGCATCTGTTGCCCAAGAGCATCCAGATGGCTCGGGGTGATCTTGATTGTTCCGCATTCCGCGCTGATCTTTGCTTTTAACCCCTCGACCTCTTGTCCCTCCATCATAAGATCTGCATGGCCACCACAGATCAAAGGTGCAAACAGGCTGGTAACTGTTGCATCAAAGGCCAGAGGAGAGGAGACCACGGAGGATGATCTGGAATCGTAGGCATGACAGGCCCAGCACAGATAATTTGTCAATCCCCGATGCTCGACCATGACACCCTTGGGCGTTCCGGTGGATCCCGAGGTGTAGATCACATAGGCGAGATGGCGCGAGGTCAGACCGAGGGCGCGCGGGTCCGGGTTCGCGGCCGGCAGCTGCGCCCACGCCGGGGTCGGCGTCTCCAGGTCGACCACCGTCAGATCGAGTAGCGCATCGCCGCCGAGCGCCGATCGTCCCGCCGCATCGGCCAGCAGCAGAGGCGGCGCCGCATCGTTGAGCACCTGGTGCAGCCGCGCCGACGGATAGGCCGGATCCAGCGGCAGATACGCCCCGCCCGCCTTGAGGATCGCCAGCAGCCCGACCACCATCGCGATGCTGCGCTCAAGGCAGATCGCCACCGGCTGGTCCGGCCTCACTCCGAGCCCGATCAGGTGGTGCGCCAGCCGGTTCGCCCGCGCATTGAGCTCGTCATAGCTTAAGCGCTGGTCCTGATAGACCACCGCCACCGCATCCGGCGCCTTGCGGACCTGCGCCTCGAACAGCTCATGGATGCACTGCTGCTCGGGATACGGCGCCGCCGTCCGGTTCAGCTCCTCCAACAGATACGCGCGCTCAGCGGACGGCAGGATATCCAGCTCGCGCACCGGCGTGTTCGGCGCCTGCTCCAGCGCGTCGGCCAGTTGCTCGAGCGCGCGCTGCATGTAGCCGCAGACCCGATCCGCGGAGACGGGCTCCGCCACCTGCGCCGTCAGACCGAGCGCCTCGCCAAAATCATCCACCGACAGGGTCAGCGGATAGTTGGTGCGTTCCTCCCCGCCCAGCCATTCCACGCCGCCCAGCCCAGCATCCGGTCCGCAAGCGAGCGCCGGCGCGGTGTGGCGGTAGTTCAACAGCGCGCTGAACAACGGCGCCGGCGCCGCAACGCCGCTGCAGCGTTGCGCCAACGCCAGCGAGGCATGCTCGTGCGCCAGCAGCTCGGCCAGCCGGGCGTGGGTGGTCCGCACGCTCGCCTCGACCCCGGTGCCGTCCAGATCAAGCCGCAGCGGCAGCGTGTTGATGAACAGGCCCATGGTGCGGTCGGCACCCGCGCCGCCATGCATGCGGCCAAACAGCACCGTGCCGAACACCACCTGCTCGCGGCCGCTGCTGCGCGCCACCACCTGTCCCCACGCCAGATGGCACAGGCTGGCCAGGCTCACCCCAAGCCGCCGCGCCTGGCTGCGCAATCGCGCGTTGAGCGCCTGCGGCAGCCTCCGATGCGCCTCATGAACCCCGCAGCCGTCGCCGTGGACCTCGCTTAAGCCAAACGGCGTGGTCGGCGCATCGATGTCCCCCAGCAGTCCCCGGAAGAACTCTTCATGCGCTTTGGTACCAACGCCCAGGCGCGCCTGCGCCACCAGGTTGCGGAACGGCTGCGGGGCGGCCAGCTCATGGTCGCGCCCGCCGAGCACGGCCTTAACCTCGGCATGCATCACCTCCAGCGTCGTGTGATCCCCGATCAGATGATGCTGCAGCTGCAAGAGCAGCCAGCGCGCGCTGCCGGGCTCGCGCGCGATCACAAACCGCAACAGCGGGGCCCGGCCAAGATCGATGCGGTGCTGGCGCGGATCAAACCTCAGTCTGAGCTGCGCGTGGCCAGGACCGCCGGAGCCATCCAGCTCGACC
The DNA here is from genome assembly GCF_032917945.1 of Bradyrhizobium sp. sBnM-33. Lineage (NCBI taxonomy): Bacteria > Pseudomonadati > Pseudomonadota > Alphaproteobacteria > Hyphomicrobiales > Nitrobacteraceae > Bradyrhizobium > Bradyrhizobium sp. sBnM-33. Next base: position 1,872,000 of record NZ_CP136624.1, on the reverse strand, counting down.
TCGGTCACATTGAGTGGCGCGTTCCGCCACACCACCTGGGCCGCGCGCGACAGGCCCTCCCAGACAAACGACGTCCTTAAGATGTCGTGCCGGTCCACCACCCGCTGAACCGCGGCAAGATAGCGGTCCAACACGCCACGGTCGGCAAACGCCATCTGCGACACCAGCAGGTACGGATCGCCTTGGCGGGCCAACAGATGATGGAACAGGATGCCGTCCTGCAGCGGCGACAAGGCATAAATATCCTGGATGTTGCCGACGCCGCCGGGCACCGTGGCGAGGATCCGATCGATCTCTCCCTGCGTCAGCTCGATCAGCGGCAGCATCTGCGGCGTGATCGAGCGGCTCTCTGCCGTGATCAGGTTGGCCGGCACCGCCACCTCGTGATGACTGCGCAGGCTCGCGGCCAGATCCGCCAGCACCGGCCTGGCGAACAAAGTCCGCACCTCCACCCCCAGCGACAGCCGCCGCAGACGCTCGATCAGCTGCACCGCCAAGAGCGAGTGGCCGCCCAGCGCGAAGAAGTGGTCGTTCCGTCCGACCCGCTCAACACCCAGAAGCTCGGCCCAGATCGTCGCCAGCGCCGTCTCGATCTCGCCTTGCGGCGCCTCATAGGCGGCGCGCGCATACGCCTCATCCTTAGGCGCCGGCAGGCCCTTGCGGTCGAGCTTGCCGTTCACCGTCAAGGGCAGCGCCGCAAGGTGCACAAACGCCGACGGCACCATGTAGTCCGGCAGCCGCGCACTTAAGTGCGTGCGCAACGTGCCGGCAAGCTCGCTTCCATCCAGCCCATCCGAGCCCGCCTCGGACGCGCACACCACATAGGCGACCAGCCGCTGCTCGCCGCCGCGGTCCTGGCGCGCCACCACCACCGCGTCGCGCACCGCGGCGTGCTCGACGAGCCGCGCCGCGATCTCGCCCGGCTCGATCCGGAAGCCGCGGATCTTCACCTGGTCGTCGTTGCGGCCCAGAAACGCCAGATTGCCGTCCGGCAGATAGCGCGCAAGGTCGCCGGTGCGGTACATCCGCGCCCCCGGCTCAGTGCTGAACGGATCGGCCAAAAACCGCGCCGCGGTCAGCTCGGGACGGTTCAGATAGCCCCGCGCCACCCCCGCGCCGCCAATGTAAAGCTCCCCCACCGCCCCAAACGGAACAGGCGCGCCATCACCATCCAGCAGATAGATCCGCGTGTTCGCAATCGGACGGCCGATCGGGACAACGGCCCCATCAAAATTATCCGGGCAGCTCCACGCTGTCACGTCGATCGCAGCTTCCGTCGGACCGTAGAGATTATGCAGGCCAGTCCAAGGCAGTACGCGCCGAACCTTGTGCAAGCTGGCGGCAGGAAGCGCCTCGCCACTGCACAACAGGCGCTGCAGCGATGTGCAGCGATCAACCCCCTTCGCATCGATAAAGCTGACCAGCATCGATGGTACGAAGTGTGCCGTGGTGATGCGTTGGCTGATGATCAAGTCCACCAATGCATCGGGGTCTTTGTGCGCATCCGGAGGCGCCAGCACCAGGGTCGCCCCTTCAAGCAGCGTCCAGAAGAACTCCCAGGCCGAGACATCGAAGCCAAATGGCGTCTTCTGCAACACGACATCAGTTGCCTTGAGACCATAGGCTCTTTGCATCCAGATCAGCCGATTGATGATGGCCCGATGCTCATTCTGTGCCCCCTTGGGCGTTCCGGTGGATCCTGAGGTGTAGATCACATAGGCGAGATGGCGCGAGGTCAGGCCGAGGGCACGCGGGTCCGGTTTCGCGGCCGGCAGCTGCGCCCACGCCGGGGTCGCCGTCTCCAGGTCGACCACCGTCAGATCGAGTAGCGCATCGCTGCCCAGCGCCGATCGTCCCGCCGCATCGGCCAGCAGCAGAGGCGGCGCCGCATCGTTGAGCACCTGGTGCAGCCGCGCCGACGGATAGGCCGGATCCAGCGGCAGATACGCCCCGCCCGCCTTGAGGATCGCCAACAGCCCGACCACCATCGCGATGCTGCGCTCAAGGCAGATCGCCACCGGCTGGTCCGGCCTCACTCCGAGCCCGATCAGATGATGCGCCAGCCGGTTCGCCCGCGCATTGAGCTCGTCATAGCTTAAGCGCTGGTCCTGATAGACCACCGCCACCGCATCCGGCGCCCTGCGGACCTGCGCCTCGAACAGCTCATGGATGCACTGCTGCTCGGGATACGGCGCCGCCGTCCGGTTCAGCTCCTCCAACAGATACGCGCGCTCACCGGACAGCAGCTCAATCTGCGCGACCGGCTGCCCTGCATCGGCCACCATCCCCCGCAACAGCGCCAGCAGATAGCTACGCTGCCGCTCGATCGTCCTCTGATCGAACAGCGCCGTGGCATAACCCAGCGTTCCGGCGATGACCGCGCCATGCTCGCGCAGGCTCAGCTCCAGATCGAACTTGACCTGATCGAACCCGTCCGCCGCAGCCTCCACACTCAACCCAGGAAGATCGAACGACGCGACGGCGTTGTTCTCCCAGGCCAACATCACCTGGAACAGCGGCGTGTGATCCAGCGATCGTGGCGGCTGTACAATCTCCACCACCTGCTCAAACGGCAGGTCCTGATGCTCCTGCGCTCCTAAGGCCGTGCGCCGCGTCCGCTGCAACAGCTCTGCCACGCTCGGCGCGCCCGACAGGTCCAGCCGAAGCGCCAGGGTGTTGACGAAGAAGCCGATCAACTCGTCGATCTCGCGCCGGCCTCGATTGGCGCTCGGCGCCCCGATCACAAGGTCGTCCTGCCCCGACAGATGCGACAGCACTGCAGCCCAGGCCGCCAGCACCGTCATGAACAACGTCGTGCCATGCTGCCGGCTCAGCCGCTTCAAGTCCCACGTCAGATCCGCATCGATGACAACAGGCACAGTGGCCCCGGCAAACGACTGCTGGGGTGGCCGCGGCCGGTCCATCGGCAGCGACAGATCGGCCGGCACGCCAGACAGGGAGTTGCGCCAATACTGCGCCTGGCCCTGCAGCCGCGCGCCCGAGAGCCACCGTCGCTGCCAGGCGGCATAATCCGGATACTGGACCGCAAGCGGCGGCAGCGGATCGTCTTCTCCGGCCAAGAACGCCCGGTACAGCTGACTGAGCTCACGCACCAAGATGCCCAGCGACCAGCCGTCCGAGACGATGTGATGCTGGGTCAGCAGGAACACGTGCTCCTCATCCGACATCCGAACCAGCCGCCCGCGGATCAGCGGGCCACGCGCGAGATCGAACGGCGTGCGCGCCTCTTCACGGCACAGCTCCAAAAGCGCGGCGTCCGCATCTCCCCGGGCGCGCAGATCATGCTCCGTGACGGGCAGCCCCGCATCCTTCGGCAGAACCTCGACCCGAGGCTCACCCTCTGAGGCGACAAAGACACTGCGCAGCGCCTCATGCCGTGCCAGCAACCGGTCAAGGCTGCGCTGCCAGACGCTGCGGTCGAGCGCACCTTGCAGCCGCCACGCCAGCGGCATGTGATAGCTCGTGCTGCCCTGATCCAGCTGCGCCAAAAACCACAGCCGCTGCTGCGCAAACGACAACACGAGCGGCGCATCACGCGACACGGCCACAATGGCCGGGAGGTCTTGCGGACCGCGGCGGCTCATCATCTCGACCACGCTTTCCGCCAGATCGGCCAGCACCGGTTTGGCAAACAGCCTCGTCAGCGGCAGTTCGACACCAACAGCCTGCGACAGCCGGCTTGAGAACTGCACCGCCAAGAGCGAGTGGCCGCCCAGTTCGAAGAAGTGGTCGTTCCGTCCGACCCGCTCAACACCCAGAAGCTCGGCCCAGATCGTCGCCAGCGCCGTCTCGATCTCGCCTTGCGGCGCCTCATAGGCGGCGCGCGCACACGCCTCATTCTCCGGCGGGGGCAGCGCCTTGCGGTCCAGCTTGCCGTTCACCGTCAAGGGCAGCGCCGCAAGGTGCACAAATGCCGACGGCACCATATACTCGGGCAACCGCGCACCTAAGTGCGTGCGCAAGGTGGCGGCAAGTTCAGCCCCCTCAGCTTCGCCGGCGTGCTCGGCAGTCGTAACGACATAGGCGACCAGCCGCTGCTCGCCCGCGCGGTCCTGGCGCGCCACCACCACCGCGTCGCGCACCGCGGCGTGCTCGACGAGCCGCGCCGCGATCTCGCCCGGCTCGATCCGGAAGCCGCGGATCTTCACCTGGTCGTCGTTGCGGCCCAGAAACGCCAGATTGCCGTCCGGCAGATAGCGCGCAAGGTCGCCGGTGCGGTACATCCGCGCCCCAGGCTCAGTGCTGAACGGATCGGCCAAAAACCGCACCGCGGTCAGCTCGGGACGGTTCAGATAGCCACGCGCCACCCCCGCGCCGCCAATGTAAAGCTCCCCTACCGCCCCAAACGGAACAGGCGCGCCATGACCGTCCAGCAGATAGATCCGCGTGTTCGCGATCGGGCGGCCGATATGCGGCACAATGTCGACGAAAAGCCGTCCCGAGGTCGCCACGACCGTCACTTCAGTAGGGCCGTAGTTGTTTACTAGCTTGAGAGCCGCTGGTAGAGGCGCAGGCACACGCTGGAGACGATCCCCGCCAACAAGCAAGTACTCCAATGTGGGATTTACCAGCTTATCTTCTAACGCGATCGTGGCGAGCGGCGTGATCAAAAAGGCGGAGTCCAGCGATTGATCACGCCACCATTGCAGCAAAAGGAGAGAATCTCCTGCCGGCGCTCTGGGCGGGAGCAGCAATGTGCTGCGGTTACATAACGCAGACCATAGCTCCCAAGTGCTGGCATCGAATGCTACTCCAGCCGTGAGCGCACAGCAGGTTTCGGGTTGCGGACAAAACGTTTGCACATGCCATGCTATAAGATTGACCAATCCCCGATGCTCGACCATGACGCCCTTGGGCGTTCCGGTGGATCCCGAGGTGTAGATCACATAGGCGAGATGGCGCGAGGTCAGACCGAGGGCGCGCGGGTCCGGGTTCGCGGCCGGCAGCTGCGCCCACGCCGGGGTCGGCGTCTCCAGGTCGACCACCGTCAGATCGAGTAGCGCATCGCCGCCGAGCGCCGATCGTCCCGCCGCATCGGCCAGCAGCAGAGGCGGCGCCGCATCGTTGAGCACCTGGTGCAGCCGCGCCGACGGATAGGCCGGATCCAGCGGCAGATACGCCCCGCCCGCCTTGAGGATCGCCAGCAGCCCGACCACCATCGCGATGCTGCGCTCAAGGCAGATCGCCACCGGCTGGTCCGGCCTCACTCCGAGCCCGATCAGGTGGTGCGCCAGCCGGTTCGCCCGCGCATTGAGCTCGTCATAGCTTAAGCGCTGGTCCTGATAGACCACCGCCACCGCATCCGGCGCCTTGCGGACCTGCGCCTCGAACAGCTCATGGATGCACTGCTGCTCGGGATACGGCGCCGCCGTCCGGTTCAGCTCCTCCAACAGATACGCGCGCTCAGCGGACGGCAGGATATCCAGCTCGCGCACCGGCGTGTTCGGCGCCTGCTCCAGCGCGTCGGCCAGTTGCTCGAGCGCGCGCTGCATGTAGCCGCAGACCCGATCCGCGGAGACGGGCTCCGCCACCTGCGCCGTCAGACCGAGCGCCTCGCCAAAATCATCCACCGACAGGGTCAGCGGATAGTTGGTGCGTTCCTCCCCGCCCAGCCATTCCACGCCGCCCAGCCCAGCATCCGGTCCGCAAGCGAGCGCCGGCGCGGTGTGGCGGTAGTTCAACAGCGCGCTGAACAACGGCGCCGGCGCCGCAACGCCGCTGCAGCGTTGCGCCAACGCCAGCGAGGCATGCTCGTGCGCCAGCAGCTCGGCCAGCCGGGCGTGGGTGGTCCGCACGCTCGCCTCGACCCCGGTGCCGTCCAGATCAAGCCGCAGCGGCAGCGTGTTGATGAACAGGCCCATGGTGCGGTCGGCACCCGCGCCGCCATGCATGCGGCCAAACAGCACCGTGCCGAACACCACCTGCTCGCGGCCGCTGCTGCGCGCCACCACCTGTCCCCACGCCAGATGGCACAGGCTGGCCAGGCTCACCCCAAGCCGCCGCGCCTGGCTGCGCAATCGCGCGTTGAGCGCCTGCGGCAGCCTCCGATGCGCCTCATGAACCCCGCAGCCGTCGCCGTGGACCTCGCTTAAGCCAAACGGCGTGGTCGGCGCATCGATGTCCCCCAGCAGTCCCCGGAAGAACTCTTCATGCGCTTTGGTACCAACGCCCAGGCGCGCCTGCGCCACCAGGTTGCGGAACGGCTGCGGGGCGGCCAGCTCATGGTCGCGCCCGCCGAGCACGGCCTTAACCTCGGCATGCATCACCTCCAGCGTCGTGTGATCCCCGATCAGATGATGCTGCAGCTGCAAGAGCAGCCAGCGCGCGCTGCCGGGCTCGCGCGCGATCACAAACCGCAACAGCGGGGCCCGGCCAAGATCGATGCGGTGCTGGCGCGGATCAAACCTCAGTCTGAGCTGCGCGTGGCCAGGACCGCCGGAGCCATCCAGCTCGACCTCGGTCACATTGAGTGGCGCGTTCCGCCACACCACCTGGGCCGCGCGCGACAGGCCCTCCCAGACAAACGACGTCCTTAAGATGTCGTGCCGGTCCACCACCCGCTGAACCGCGGCAAGATAGCGGTCCAACACGCCACGGTCGGCAAACGCCATCTGCGACACCAGCAGGTACGGATCGCCTTGGCGGGCCAACAGATGATGGAACAGGATGCCGTCCTGCAGCGGCGACAAGGCATAAATATCCTGGATGTTGCCGACGCCGCCGGGCACCGTGGCGAGGATCCGATCGATCTCTCCCTGCGTCAGCTCGATCAGCGGCAGCATCTGCGGCGTGATCGAGCGGCTCTCTGCCGTGATCAGGTTGGCCGGCACCGCCACCTCGTGATGACTGCGCAGGCTCGCGGCCAGATCCGCCAGCACCGGCCTGGCGAACAAAGTCCGCACCTTCACCCCCAGCGACAGCCGCCGCAGACGCTCGATCAGCTGCACCGCCAAGAGCGAGTGGCCGCCCAGTTCGAAGAAGTGGTCGTTCCGTCCGACCCGCTCAACACCCAGAAGCTCGGCCCAGATTGTCGCCAGCGCCGTCTCGATCTCGCCTTGCGGCGCCTCATAGGCGGCGCGCGCATACGCCTCATCCTTAGGCGCCGGCAGGCCCTTGCGGTCGAGCTTGCCGTTCACCGTCAAGGGCAGCGCCGCAAGGTGCACAAACGCCGACGGCACCATGTAGTCCGGCAGCTGCGCACTTAAGTGCGTGCGCAAGGTGCCGGCAAGTTCGCTTCCATCCAGCCCATCCGAGCCCGCCTCGGACGCGCACACCACATAGGCGACCAGCCGCTGCTCGCCGCCGCGGTCCTGGCGCGCCACCACCACCGCGTCGCGCACCGCGGCGTGCTCGACGAGCCGCGCCGCGATCTCGCCCGGCTCGATCCGGAAGCCGCGGATCTTCACCTGGTCGTCGTTGCGGCCCAGAAACGCCAGATTGCCGTCCGGCAGATAGCGCGCAAGGTCGCCGGTGCGGTACATCCGCGCCCCCGGCTCAGTGCTGAACGGATCGGCCAAAAACCGCGCCGCGGTCAGCTCGGGACGGTTCAGATAGCCCCGCGCCACCCCCGCGCCGCCAATGTAAAGCTCCCCCACCGCCCCAAACGGAACAGGCGCGCCATCACCATCCAGCAGATAGATCCGCGTGTTCGCAATCGGACGGCCGATCGGGACAACGGCGCCATCAAAATCAGCCGGGCAGCTCCACGTCGTCGCGCAGACTGTTGCTTCGGTTGGTCCATAGGCGTTGACAATAGATGCTGCAGGCAGGGCTCGGATAAGTTCGGCCTTCGGGAGCTCTCCAGCAAGAACGAGAAGTTGCGACGCCAAATATTCCAGATGCTGGCTTCCCTGAAGCAATGCTGGAGGCAACGTCGCATGCGTGATGGCTTCGTTTCGCAGATAGTCCGATAGCTCTTTGGTCGATTGACGGATCTCACCCGCAGGCAAGTGCAAGGCGGCTCCTGAGCCAAACGCCATGACAAGCTCTGAAACACTTGTATCAAAACCAAAGGAGGCGAACTGCACCACTCTACTGTTGGAACAAGCGCCAAAAAGCACATTCTGAGCCAACTCCAGATTGACCAATCCCCGATGCTCGACCATGACGCCCTTGGGCGTTCCGGTGGATCCCGAGGTGTAGATCACATAGGCGAGATGGCGCGAGGTCAGACCGAGGGCGCGCGGGTCCGGGTTCGCGGCCGGCAGCTGCGCCCACGCCGGGGTCGGCGTCTCCAGGTCGACCACCGTCAGATCGAGTAGCGCATCGCCGCCGAGCGCCGATCGTCCCGCCGCATCGGCCAGCAGCAGAGGCGGCGCCGCATCGTTGAGCACCTGGTGCAGCCGCGCCGACGGATAGGCCGGATCCAGCGGCAGATACGCCCCGCCCGCCTTGAGGATCGCCAGCAGCCCGACCACCATCGCGATGCTGCGCTCAAGGCAGATCGCCACCGGCTGGTCCGGCCTCACTCCGAGCCCGATCAGGTGGTGCGCCAGCCGGTTCGCCCGCGCATTGAGCTCGTCATAGCTTAAGCGCTGGTCCTGATAGACCACCGCCACCGCATCCGGCGCCTTGCGGACCTGCGCCTCGAACAGCTCATGGATGCACTGCTGCTCGGGATACGGCGCCGCCGTCCGGTTCAGCTCCTCCAACAGATACGCGCGCTCAGCGGACGGCAGGATATCCAGCTCGCGCACCGGCGTGTTCGGCGCCTGCTCCAGCGCGTCGGCCAGTTGCTCGAGCGCGCGCTGCATGTAGCCGCAGACCCGATCCGCGGAGACGGGCTCCGCCACCTGCGCCGTCAGACCGAGCGCCTCGCCAAAATCATCCACCGACAGGGTCAGCGGATAGTTGGTGCGTTCCTCCCCGCCCAGCCATTCCACGCCGCCCAGCCCAGCATCCGGTCCGCAAGCGAGCGCCGGCGCGGTGTGGCGGTAGTTCAACAGCGCGCTGAACAACGGCGCCGGCGCCGCAACGCCGCTGCAGCGTTGCGCCAACGCCAGCGAGGCATGCTCGTGCGCCAGCAGCTCGGCCAGCCGGGCGTGGGTGGTCCGCACGCTCGCCTCGACCCCGGTGCCGTCCAGATCAAGCCGCAGCGGCAGCGTGTTGATGAACAGGCCCATGGTGCGGTCGGCACCCGCGCCGCCATGCATGCGGCCAAACAGCACCGTGCCGAACACCACCTGCTCGCGGCCGCTGCTGCGCGCCACCACCTGTCCCCACGCCAGATGGCACAGGCTGGCCAGGCTCACCCCAAGCCGCCGCGCCTGGCTGCGCAATCGCGCGTTGAGCGCCTGCGGCAGCCTCCGATGCGCCTCATGAACCCCGCAGCCGTCGCCGTGGACCTCGCTTAAGCCAAACGGCGTGGTCGGCGCATCGATGTCCCCCAGCAGTCCCCGGAAGAACTCTTCATGCGCTTTGGTACCAACGCCCAGGCGCGCCTGCGCCACCAGGTTGCGGAACGGCTGCGGGGCGGCCAGCTCATGGTCGCGCCCGCCGAGCACGGCCTTAACCTCGGCATGCATCACCTCCAGCGTCGTGTGATCCCCGATCAGATGATGCTGCAGCTGCAAGAGCAGCCAGCGCGCGCTGCCGGGCTCGCGCGCGATCACAAACCGCAACAGCGGGGCCCGGCCAAGATCGATGCGGTGCTGGCGCGGATCAAACCTCAGTCTGAGCTGCGCGTGGCCAGGACCGCCGGAGCCATCCAGCTCGACCTCGGTCACATTGAGTGGCGCGTTCCGCCACACCACCTGGGCCGCGCGCGACAGGCCCTCCCAGACAAACGACGTCCTTAAGATGTCGTGCCGGTCCACCACCCGCTGAACCGCGGCAAGATAGCGGTCCAACACGCCACGGTCGGCAAACGCCATCTGCGACACCAGCAGGTACGGATCGCCTTGGCGGGCCAACAGATGATGGAACAGGATGCCGTCCTGCAGCGGCGACAAGGCATAAATATCCTGGATGTTGCCGACGCCGCCGGGCACCGTGGCGAGGATCCGATCGATCTCTCCCTGCGTCAGCTCGATCAGCGGCAGCATCTGCGGCGTGATCGAGCGGCTCTCTGCCGTGATCAGGTTGGCCGGCACCGCCACCTCGTGATGACTGCGCAGGCTCGCGGCCAGATCCGCCAGCACCGGCCTGGCGAACAAAGTCCGCACCTTCACCCCCAGCGACAGCCGCCGCAGACGCTCGATCAGCTGCACCGCCAAGAGCGAGTGGCCGCCCAGTTCGAAGAAGTGGTCGTTCCGTCCGACCCGCTCAACACCCAGAAGCTCGGCCCAGATTGTCGCCAGCGCCGTCTCGATCTCGCCTTGCGGCGCCTCATAGGCGGCGCGCGCATACGCCTCATCCTTAGGCGCCGGCAGGCCCTTGCGGTCGAGCTTGCCGTTCACCGTCAAGGGCAGCGCCGCAAGGTGCACAAACGCCGACGGCACCATGTAGTCCGGCAGCTGCGCACTTAAGTGCGTGCGCAAGGTGCCGGCAAGTTCGCTTCCATCCAGCCCATCCGAGCCCGCCTCGGACGCGCACACCACATAGGCGACCAGCCGCTGCTCGCCGCCGCGGTCCTGGCGCGCCACCACCACCGCGTCGCGCACCGCGGCGTGCTCGACGAGCCGCGCCGCGATCTCGCCCGGCTCGATCCGGAAGCCGCGGATCTTCACCTGGTCGTCGTTGCGGCCCAGAAACGCCAGATTGCCGTCCGGCAGATAGCGCGCAAGGTCGCCGGTGCGGTACATCCGCGCCCCCGGCTCAGTGCTGAACGGATCGGCCAAAAACCGCGCCGCGGTCAGCTCGGGACGGTTCAGATAGCCCCGCGCCACCCCCGCGCCGCCAATGTAAAGCTCCCCCACCGCCCCAAACGGAACAGGCGCGCCATCACCATCCAGCAGATAGATCCGCGTGTTCGCAATCGGACGGCCAATCGGGACAACGGCCCCATCAAATCCAGCTCGATAAAACCAAGCTGTCGCGTCAATCGTCGCCTCAGTAGGTCCATAGAGGTTGACAAGTGCCGTCGATGCCAATCGCAGCCATTTAGTGGCTAACCCGTTTCTGAAGAGCTCTCCACCACAGAATATGTAGCGTAGATAATCGATTTCCTTTTGCTCAACGTCAGTGATCCCAAGCAATGCTGAAAGAAGCGACGGAACCAATTGCAGAACCGTCACTCGGTACTTACCCAGCAGACTCAAAATTGTTCGAATATCTAGTTGCCGGTCGAGAGGAAGAAGAATTGAACGTGCCCCGATCGACAAAGGTGTCCATAGCTCCCAAACCGCAGCATCAAAAGAGGGGGAGGTTCGCTGCAAGAAAATGTCGTGGGCAGCGAACTGGAATCGATCCGCCTGCCAGATTGTATGATTGACCAATCCCCGATGCTCGACCATGACGCCCTTGGGCGTTCCGGTGGATCCCGAGGTGTAGATCACATAGGCGAGATGGCGCGAGGTCAGACCGAGGGCGCGCGGGTCCGGGTTCGCGGCCGGCAGTTGCGCCCACGCCGGGGTCGCCGTCTCCAGGTCGACCACCGTCAGATCGAGTAGCGCATCGCCGCCCAGCGCCGATCGTCCCGCCGCATCGGCCAGCAGCAGAGGCGGCGCCGCATCGTTGAGCACCTGGTGCAGCCGCGCCGACGGATAGGCAGGATCCAGCGGCAGATACGCCCCGCCCGCCTTGAGGATCGCCAGCAGCCCGACCACCATCGCGATGCTGCGCTCAAGGCAGATCGCCACCGGCTGGTCCGGCCTCACTCCGAGCCCGATCAGGTGGTGCGCCAGCCGGTTCGCCCGCGCATTGAGCTCGTCATAGCTTAAGCGCTGGTCCTGATAGACCACCGCCACCGCATCCGGCGCCTTGCGGACCTGCGCCTCGAACAGCTCATGGATGCACTGCTGCTCGGGATACGGCGCCGCCGTCCGGTTCAGCTCCTCCAACAGATACGCGCGCTCAGCGGACGGCAGGATATCCAGCTCGCGCACCGGCGTGTTCGGCGCCTGCTCCAGCGCGTCGGCCAGTTGCTCGAGCGCGCGCTGCATGTAGCCGCAGACCCGATCCGCGGAGACGGGCTCCGCCACCTGCGCCGTCAGACCGAGCGCCTCGCCAAAATCATCCACCGACAGGGTCAGCGGATAGTTGGTGCGTTCCTCCCCGCCCAGCCATTCCACGCCGCCCAGCCCAGCATCCGGTCCGCAAGCGAGCGCCGGCGCGGTGTGGCGGTAGTTCAACAGCGCGCTGAACAACGGCGCCGGCGCCGCAACGCCGCTGCAGCGTTGCGCCAACGCCAGCGAGGCATGCTCGTGCGCCAGCAGCTCGGCCAGCCGGGCGTGGGTGGTCCGCACGCTCGCCTCGACCCCGGTGCCGTCCAGATCAAGCCGCAGCGGCAGCGTGTTGATGAACAGGCCCATGGTGCGGTCGGCACCCGCGCCGCCATGCATGCGGCCAAACAGCACCGTGCCGAACACCACCTGCTCGCGGCCGCTGCTGCGCGCCACCACCTGTCCCCACGCCAGATGGCACAGGCTGGCCAGGCTCACCCCAAGCCGCCGCGCCTGGCTGCGCAATCGCGCGTTGAGCGCCTGCGGCAGCCTCCGATGCGCCTCATGAACCCCGCAGCCGTCGCCGTGGACCTCGCTTAAGCCAAACGGCGTGGTCGGCGCATCGATGTCCCCCAGCAGTCCCCGGAAGAACTCTTCATGCGCTTTGGTACCAACGCCCAGGCGCGCCTGCGCCACCAGGTTGCGGAACGGCTGCGGGGCGGCCAGCTCATGGTCGCGCCCGCCGAGCACGGCCTTAACCTCGGCATGCATCACCTCCAGCGTCGTGTGATCCCCGATCAGATGATGCTGCAGCTGCAAGAGCAGCCAGCGCGCGCTGCCGGGCTCGCGCGCGATCACAAACCGCAACAGCGGGGCCCGGCCAAGATCGATGCGGTGCTGGCGCGGATCAAACCTCAGTCTGAGCTGCGCGTGGCCAGGACCGCCGGAGCCATCCAGCTCGACCTCGGTCACATTGAGTGGCGCGTTCCGCCACACCACCTGGGCCGCGCGCGACAGGCCCTCCCAGACAAACGACGTCCTTAAGATGTCGTGCCGGTCCACCACCCGCTGAACCGCGGCAAGATAGCGGTCCAACACGCCACGGTCGGCAAACGCCATCTGCGACACCAGCAGGTACGGATCGCCTTGGCGGGCCAACAGATGATGGAACAGGATGCCGTCCTGCAGCGGCGACAAGGCATAAATATCCTGGATGTTGCCGACGCCGCCGGGCACCGTGGCGAGGATCCGATCGATCTCTCCCTGCGTCAGCTCGATCAGCGGCAGCATCTGCGGCGTGATCGAGCGGCTCTCTGCCGTGATCAGGTTGGCCGGCACCGCCACCTCGTGATGACTGCGCAGGCTCGCGGCCAGATCCGCCAGCACCGGCCTGGCGAACAAAGTCCGCACCTCCACCCCCAGCGACAGCCGCCGCAGACGCTCGATCAGCTGCACCGCCAAGAGCGAGTGGCCGCCCAGCGCGAAGAAGTGGTCGTTCCGTCCGACCCGCTCAACACCCAGAAGCTCGGCCCAGATCGTCGCCAGCGCCGTCTCGATCTCGCCTTGCGGCGCCTCATAGGCGGCGCGCGCATACGCCTCATCCTTAGGCGCCGGCAGGCCCTTGCGGTCGAGCTTGCCGTTCACCGTCAAGGGCAGCGCCGCAAGGTGCACAAACGCCGACGGCACCATGTAGTCCGGCAGCCGCGCACTTAAGTGCGTGCGCAACGTGCCGGCAAGCTCGCTTCCATCCAGCCCATCCGAGCCCGCCTCGGACGCGCACACCACATAGGCGACCAGCCGCTGCTCGCCGCCGCGGTCCTGGCGCGCCACCACCACCGCGTCGCGCACCGCGGCGTGCTCGACGAGCCGCGCCGCGATCTCGCCCGGCTCGATCCGGAAGCCGCGGATCTTCACCTGGTCGTCGTTGCGGCCCAGAAACGCCAGATTGCCGTCCGGCAGATAGCGCGCAAGGTCGCCGGTGCGGTACATCCGCGCCCCCGGCTCAGTGCTGAACGGATCGGCCAAAAACCGCGCCGCGGTCAGCTCGGGACGGTTCAGATAGCCCCGCGCCACCCCCGCGCCGCCAATGTAAAGCTCCCCCACCGCCCCAAACGGAACAGGCGCGCCATCACCATCCAGCAGATAGATCCGCGTGTTCGCAATCGGACGGCCGATCGGGACAACGGCGCCATCAAAATCAGCCGGGCAGCTCCACGTCGTCGCGCAGACTGTTGCTTCGGTTGGTCCATAGGCGTTGACAATAGATGCTGCAGGCAGGGCTCGGATAAGTTCGGCCTTCGGGAGCTCTCCAGCAAGAACGAGAAGTTGCGACGCCAAATATTCCAGATGCTGGCTTCCCTGAAGCAATGCTGGAGGCAACGTCGCATGCGTGATGGCTTCGTTTCGCAGATAGTCCGATAGCTCTTTGGTCGATTGACGGATCTCACCCGCAGGCAAGTGCAAGGCGGCTCCTGAGCCAAACGCCATGACAAGCTCTGAAACACTTGTATCAAAACCAAAGGAGGCGAACTGCACCACTCTACTGTTGGAACAAGCGCCAAAAAGCACGATCTGAGCCAACCCCAGATTGACCAATCCCCGATGCTCGACCATGACGCCCTTGGGCGTGCCGGTGGATCCCGAGGTGTAGATCACATAGGCGAGATGGCGCGAGGTCAGACCGAGGGCGCGCGGGTCCGGGTTCGCGGCCGGCAGTTGCGCCCACGCCGGGGTCGCCGTCTCCAGGTCGACCACTGTCAGATCGAGTAGCGCATCGCTGCCCAGCGCCGATCGTCCCGCCGCATCGGCCAGCAGCAGAGGCGGCACCGCATCGTTGAGCACCTGGTGCAGCCGCGCCGACGGATAGGCCGGATCCAGCGGCAGATACGCCCCGCCCGCCTTGAGGATCGCCAACAGCCCGACCACCATCGCGATGCTGCGCTCAAGGCAGATCGCCACCGGCTGGTCCGGCCTCACTCCGAGCCCGATCAGATGATGCGCCAGCCGGTTCGCCCGCGCATTGAGCTCGTCATAGCTTAAGCGCTGGTCCTGATAGACCACCGCCACCGCATCCGGAGCCCTGCGGACCCGCGCCTCGAACAGCTCATGGATGCACTGCTGCTCGGGATACGGCGCCGCCGTCCGGTTCAGCTCCTCCAACAGATACGCGCGCTCAGCGGACGACAAGAGCCGAATTCGTCCTACCGGCTGCTGCGCATCGGCCATCACGGCACACAACAAATTCTGCAAATGCTGCGTCATGCGGTCGATCTGCTTGGGCGCCAAGCGACCTGCATCAAAGTGCCATCGAAAGCTCCCTTCCAGAGCGCAAACCTCAAACGTCAGCAAATCACCGGATAGGGGCGCCTCAAAACTCGGGCTTGCAAGATCACCAGCGGCAGACCCGCTATTTGCAGTAACCGTAACGCCAACCGGCCAGGGACGGCGCGATCGTAGCGCCTCACCGCCCCGCAACGTCGGGTAGCGCGCGATAAGATCCCGCGCAAAGCTATCGTGCTCCCTCAGCTGAGCACACTCGGCCGCCACCGCCCTGCGCACCTCTGCAAAATCATGACCGAGATCTATGATAATTTCCATTGGCACGACAGAAGCGACAAGCACCTCCACCGCCTTCACCCCGGCTCGCGATTCATTCGCTGGGGGAGTCCATCCCAATTGAAGCTCTGATTCTCCCGTGAGGCGGGCGAGATAGATCAGCCAAGCGCTCAGTATGTACTCGGTGCGATCATTGGGGGACAGCTCGGCCAAAGCACTTGGAATGAGCCACAAACTCGACTGCCATCTCGGGGGAGCCACAGCTTGTGGAGACGACAGAAAAGGAAGCTGCAATATTTTAGATTGCTCAAGCCGCTGTCGCCAGAAACTCTCCCGAGGCGCCAACATTTCATGTGTAACAGTTATGCTCCGCGCCTCGTCATCGCTTAGAATCGGGAGGCGATCGCCTACATTCAGATCGGAGTGCCTTGCAAGTGCCCGGGCGTCCAGAGTCTCACCATCTGAGCTGCCAAACCAGACATCAATATCTTCTGTGGCCGTCGCCACACGCCAGTGGCTCGGGTGGATTTCAACCAGGGAACCCGGCGAAAAGCCCGAGCGGGCAGACGACACCTCCAAGCACCTGACTGCGACAACGTCATCGCCCACAAGAGCCTTGGACAGACATAACGGATTGGAATGATACGGCCCAAAGTCTAAGGCGCGCGTTATCGCTGAGAGATCTTGCGCGGATCGATCCCATCGCAGACAGCCCGCCGCATCTGGACGTCGACGTCTCGAAAAGTAGCTTCTGTCCACTAGCGCCTGCGGACAGGTATTGAGCTCTCCATTCGCTAAACCAGTTAAAAGCTCTCGGAAGCCCTCGACTGCAGCCTCATAACATTTGAGGTTCAAGGTTAGCGCCGTATCAGTGGGCGCAATCAAGAGTTGGCGTTGAACAACCAGGTCACCCGTATCAACACCATCATCGATGCGATGCCACGTGACGGCATATTCGGTCTCTTGGGCCAGCAGCGCCCAAGACGTCGCATGAGTTCCTGCATACCGTGGCAACGGACCGTCGTGGTAGTTGAAAGCCCCTCGACGCACTCGCCCAAACACATCTGCTGGCAACATGAACGGATTGGCAACAGAAAATATCCAGTCCACCGGTTCGGTATTGAGCAGCATGGAGAGCTCTTCAACGCTCCCTACGCACAAGATATTGGCGCGAGCAGCCCAATCGCGGAATATGGCGTCGGCACTCAAGATTGCGCCGATGACGTGGCCCATCTCCATCGCTAGCTGAGCGCACCTAATCGCTAGCGTGCCACTACCAACAAAGACGGTAGAACCTATTGGTGAGGCTTCAGGTCGTTGCCCAGCCCAGTCGCCGAGTTCGCAACTCGACGAGGCCAACACACATGTGTCGCAATGTTCGTATTCCACCCCCATAGACGAAAACTCCTCGTGTGCCACGCGAGCCAGCACTTTCAATGGCCCCGCGATTGACTGCTCAACTCCGCAAAATCACGCGCAGTAGGATCTGCAACAACTAGCGACTTAAATGGTCGCATGTGACATGCCCGAGCGCTTCGCCACCAAATCTGAGCACGAGCAGAGATGCGCGCCAGCGCGCAGCGGAGGAAAGCCGGAGCCGTGTTCGCGCTCTGGTTAACTCGTCGTGCAGCCTGGGTAGCCCGAAACGGCGCGCAAAACCGACTAGAGACCTCACTCAGAAAATCCATCACCACCACTTTGCGACCTGATATCCATTAGGGAAGCCCGGTCGATAGTCGCAGCAATACGAGCACGCCCCGTTTCGGAGCGGCAGCAAGCCACTTCGTTCTGCCGGACTGTTGAGCGTCAAAACGCTGCTGGACCTTCGCTCCGAGAATGCCACTCAAACGTGAGTGTGAACAGACCTAGCACTATTATGGCCAAGTCATTGCCGGGAATCGAAGCGACATCAGAATGTGAGAAACCTCGCAACACCGCGCGTGCCACGGACTGCGGCAGCATCAGCATCGCACTGATCTGGATCAATCGAACAGGTTTCATCTGAACTCTTAGCCGAGGCGGCGAGATTGTGCTGTGACGCCCACCATCTTAGCAACTAGCGTGCCAAAGGATGTCCTCAAGATCTTCCTGACGAAAGAATGAGCTTCGCGCCTCGCTCGGGGAATACTGCCATCCAACTGTCGACCTTGGGACATTGACGTCTTGAAGCGGACAGAGCTCAAGATGCCAAGATGGACCGTCAATGGCGACAAGACCTCTCGTATCGAAGTCGATTGTCCTCAAGAATATCGATGGCCTTGTTGCGCTTGTGCGCGATGCCGGCTCAGATCCGTTCTTATGTGTCGGACGAGATGATGTGGCGGAGGCGCCCTAACGCCAGCCAGGTCCCGCCACGCCTGGATTCCTCCGCCACGTAATATTTCGTGCCTCTCGCGCGGACGCGGGATCCCCCTGCGCCGCAACGCCGGAGGGGCACAATGCTCAAGTTCTATTTTTCGTATCGCGGGCTGCTCATGCGCCTTCGTAACGGGGCGCTCGGCGCCGAGATGGATCGCATCGCGGGGTATTTTTTCTCGCTCGGTTACAAGCGAGCATCCGCTAAGCTTTATCTGAGCCGGATTGCGCGGTTCAGCCATTTTGCTGCAGCACATTGCGGTCATCTTGAATCATATTCGCCCCAAATCCGGAATCTGGAGGGTTCTGTGAGGTCGCGCTCACGCGAGGGCGCGGCAGGCGCTTATGACGCGACCTCATTGAAGCCGGATTGAACGAAGGCGCGGGAGGCTATGCGCGATTTTACGCTATGGGGATTGTTTGAGATCGCAAGGCCCGATCTGCTGGCTCGGCGCGTGAGGCAGAGACACGAGATGTGCGCATCGGGGAAGAGTTGAGACCAGACGCGCTTCGCCGGAGATCACGATAGACTTTTTGTTGCATCGGACGGTTGTTGTCGCGCAGTGTGACAGCACGGATTCGACATCGTCCGCGATGACGCTGGGAGCGGAATGACGAATGATGATCGTCGTGCACGGCATGACTTGGCTCTTCGAAGAGCACGGTATTGTACTGTGCTCAAGGTTATACGCCAACGAATGCTGGCAGGGCAGGAAGCCAAAGCGCGCCGCGGCGAACTGTTCAAACGGCTTCCGATTGGGTATGCCCGCGACCCCGTGGGTAAGATCATGTTTCATCCCGACCGACGGATCTGCGAAGCGATACAGCTCGTGTTCGCCAAGTTTCGAGAACTGTGGAGCGTGCGTCAGACATTCCAATGGTTCCGTGATCACGACCTGGAGCTACCGGTCAATCCCATACAGGGAACGCGGCTGATCTGGAAGGTTCCTTCGCAGAGCCTAATCCGCGACATTTTACGCAATCCCTTCTACGCCGGTGCCTATGTTTGGGGACGGCGTCCAGTAACGACCTTGCTGGTAGGAGGCCGGCTCGAGAAACGTCAGAGCGCGATGCGCCCCGCCGAAGAGTGCCGCGTCTTCATCCGCGATCATCATGTAGGTTATATTGACTGGGCAACCTACGAAGAGAATCAGCGAATGATACGGCGCAATTCGGTGAACTGGGAGGGGGACGAATCGATGGCGGCGATTCGCGCTGGCCAGGGTCTTCTGGTCGGACTCCTGCGCTGCGGACATTGTGGGCGCAAGCTGCATGTACGGTATTGGGGCGGCCGTGGCACCCATGCGCGCTACCTTTGCAAGGGCGACTACGATGATGGCGGGCAGTATTGCATCGGCTTCGGCGGCAGCTCGGTAGACCGGTGCGTAGGACAAGAACTATTAAAGGCGATCGCGCCATTGGGGGTGGAAGCCAGTCTGCGAGCTCTCGAAGAACTGAGTGCTGTCGGCACCGCTCAATGTACCGCCCTGTCCCGCAAGCTCGAGCAACTGGTGTATGAGGCGAGGAAGGCCTTCGAACAGTACGACGCGGTGGATGCCCGGAATCGACTTGCAGCCAGCGAGTTGGAACGGCGGTGGAACGGAAAGCTGGAAGAGATCGAGGCAGTCAAGCAGCGGCTTTCCAGTCTCGAAACCGAGCGCTACTCGTTATCGCCTGAAGAGGAAATCAGAATACGTTCGATGGGTGATCATTTTGCTGGAGTCTGGCAGAGCAACCACTGTCCCCCGACACTTAAGAAGATGATCTTCCGCACCGCCATCGAAGAGATCATTGTACGCACTGACCAGGATAAAAAAACCTTGAGTTGCTGATTCACTGGAAAGGAGGTGCGCATACGCAACTCACGATGGAACGACCACGTTCCGTAACGGAAACGGCCACGCCCATGGAGGCGCTGGAGATCATTCGTCGCATGGCTTGGGAAGTCAGCCGCCGTGATTTGGATGCCGAACCCATTCGCAGCGTTATTGAGGGCCTCCACCGCACCGGCAAGCTAATTCTGCAGGGGGGTTGCGCGGAAGATCAACTTGCGTTGTTCACTGAAAATCAAGGAGATGATAATGCCCGGTATCTTGAGTGAGGGTTCTGCGTCAGCGCCTGCCCCCAGGTGTGAAGGACGGCGACGACGCCGATCTCTGCACCGAGCCGGCGTGGATTGGCGGCGAGCGTCGACATCGCCTCAGCGGCGGCCTTAAACAGGATGGCATAGACGACGGCCTTGTTCTGGAAAGCGATCGCTGCGATCGGTGCAGGAAGCGTAAAAACGACGTGGAAATAGGGAACCGGCAGCAGGTCGGCTTCTCGCGCGGCAAGCCACGCGGCTCGGGCTCGCCCCTGACACCTCGGACAATGCCGATTCCGGCAGCTAGAGCGTGATGAGTCTAGGTTTGGTCATATCCGGCGTTGGCGAAATAATTGGCGCATTCGGCGGGTGAGACGGTGTTGAGGATCGGAGCGATAGCATCGTAGACGGCCTCGGTGGTTCGCTGTGCGGCTTTGCGCAGCCAGTGTTTGAACTTGGCGAAGAACTGTTCGATCGGGTTCAGATCGGGCGAGTACTTCGGCAGGTAGAAGAGCCGGGCGCCGACGGCGCGGCGAACGGCCTTAGCCTTGTGCGAGCCCAGATTGTCCATGATGACGATGTCACCGTGCCGCAGCGTCGGAACCAGAACCTTCTCGATGTAGAGAAGGAAGGCTTCGCCGTTGATCGGTCCCTCGATGAACCACGGAGCGGTGATGCGATCGTGGCGCAAAGCGGCCATGAAGGTCATGGTGTGCCAGCGGCCGTGCGGCACCTTGGCTTTGAGGCGTTGACCGCGCGGCGCCCAGCCCCGCAGCGGCGCCATATTGGTTTTGGTCCAGGTCTCATCGATGAACACCAGGCAGGTGGGATCGATCCGATCCCGGCACTTGGTCCACTGCGCCCGCCGACGCGCGACATCGGGACGGTCCTGCTCGGCGGTGTAATCAGCGTCTTTTTTTATAACTGAGCTTCTCAGCGTGGACGAACTCCCACATCGTGCGGTAATCGACCTTGAGACCACGCTCGGCAAGCTGGGCCACCAGCCCGCGCACGGTAAAATCCGCCTCCCGGCACCGTTGCATCAGCCATTCGCGGTGCGGCCCCGCAATCTTCTTTGGCCGATAGCCGCCGATCTGGTCCGGTTTGACGCTGCCGGTCTCCTGGAAGCGCTGCACCCAGTTGATCGCCGTGCTGATGCCAACCCCAAATTGGGCGGCCGCCTGATGCCGCGACAGGCCGCCTTTGATAACAGCCCTCACCACCCGCTCACGAAGGTCGTTCGAATAGGCTCGTCCCATCCCTGCTAGCCTCCTTCCCAGCCAGCATGTTGAATCAGAAGCCTGCTGATTTGGGAATCCTCAATCGACTCAGACTAGACCCATCCCGCTCTAATGGGCGTCGCCCATTACCTGCCTTATGGGCAAAGCCGGTAATGGGGAGCTGGCAATCGCGATCACCGTATTTTCCTGTGTATTGCCGCTCTCGAGCTCTCCATTACAAGTCGCCCGTGCGGCCCCGTTGGGTCGGCCACTGATGGCCGGTCACATACGGAGACGGACATGTTGGAGACGTACTTCTCGGCAGCGAAGATGCTGGGGCATCTGCGCAGTGGGCCGAGCGGGCCTTACCTTGACGGGTTTGCAGCGGCGCTGGAGCAGCAGGGCTATGGCCCCGAGACAGCGGTACGCTATTTGCGAGCGGCGGCTCACATCGGCCATGTCATGGCCGAGCAAGGCGCGGGCCTGACGGACGTTGATCTCGCCGCGTTCGGCGAGCACCTGCGCACTTGCCGGTGTCCACGCGCCAAAGGCGGCCGGCGCAACCACCACACCATCTACGGTGCCAGGCTCTTTCGTCGGCACCTCGTCGAGCTCGGCCTTTGCCGGTCCGCGGCCGTGGGGGCAGCACCCGCCGAGCCGCAGCTGCTGGTCGCGGACTTCAAGACGTGGCTGCGCAAGCATCGCGGCGCATCCGATGCCACCGTCAGGCTCTACGCCCGCGACGCCGCGGGCCTGATGATGGAGCTTCGATCTGACCCGGCCGGCTGGAGGCCGAACGATGTCCGCAGTTACTTCCTGGAGCGGGCGAGCAATAGCGGGAGTGGCACGATCGAGAAGATGACGACGAGCCTGCGGGCTTTCCTGCGGTATCTCGCAGTCGCAGGCCGTTGTCAGGCAGGTCTCGACGGCGCCGTCCGGCCTACGCTCATTGGCAGCTTGCCGACATGCCCCGGTATCTATCGACCGAGCAGGTCGACCGGCTGATCGCTGCCTGTGACGGCGATGCCGGTGCGCGCCGGCGTGATCGTGCGATCGTACTTTTGTTGGTGCGCCTCGGCCTGCGGGCCGGTGACGTGGCGCAACTGCGTCTCACCGATGTCGAGTGGCAAACGGGATCGCTGCGGGTCTACGGCAAGTCGCGCTACGAGGTCCGGCTGCCGCTACCGCAAGACGTCGGGGATGCGATCGCCGCCTACCTCGAATGCCGGCCGTCTACTCGCCGGAACGATGTCTTGTTCCTGCGCACGATCGCGCCGTGCCGGCCATTCCGACGAGGCGACGGCATCTCGTCGGTGGTGAAGCGTATCATGAAGCGGGGCGACATCGTGCCGCCGGTCAAAGGGGCCCACGCTCTGCGGCACACCGCGGAGACCGAGATGCTGCGCCACGGCGTGCCGCTCGACAAGATCGGCCTCGTCCTTCGGCATCGCGGCATCGACACGACGGCCTATTACGCAAAGGCCGACGTCGCGCTGCTGAAGCAGGTTGCTCAGCCCTGGCCGGAGGTGCTCTGATGCTCGACGCCATCGAGACCTATCTCGCGCTCCGCCGCACCACGGGCTTCGCGATGTCGACCGCGGAGTACCAGCTGAAGAGCTTTGCCGCCTTCGCGGCCGAGCGTGGACAAACGTACGTCGAGACAAAAACAGCGATCGACTGGGCCGCGCTCGGACCATCCGTCGCGCAACGCGATGCACGGCTCAGGGCCGTCTGTCGCTTCGTACGCCATGTCCGGGTGGAGGACGTCGGGCACGAGCTGCCGCCGGCAAATCACTTCGGCGCCCGTAAGAAGCGTCGCACGCCGCACATCTACACGACAGACGAGATCAGTCGGCTGGTCGAAGCTGCGCTCCGGCTTCGGCCAATGCGCGGCTTGCGCCCGCACACGCAAGCGACCTTGATCGCGCTGCTCTCATCCACCGGGCTCAGGATCTCCGAAGCCCTGAAGCTGACGATCGCGGACGTGACCCGCGACGGTCTGCTGATCCGCGAGACCAAGTTCCGCAAGACGCGACTGGTGCCGCTGCACGACACGGCGGCCGCCGGCTTGCAGCGATACCTGGCACGTCGCGGGCCCGGCTCAGACGATGATCCGGTGTTCATCGACAAGCGCAATCGGCCGCTACGCTACATTGCCGTCAAGGAGACCTTCGACAGGCTGGTCGACAAGGCTGGCATCAGATCGACGTCGGCTCGCCGTCCTCGCCTGCACGATCTGCGGCATAATTCCGGCAACTGGATTATTCCGGCAACTGACGGACAACGTCGGCATTTTCCGGAGAATCGCGGGGGTGTGGGTACATGATTGGCGGAATAATCAGAGCGTCTTCAGGAAGGCCAAAATACGATCGGTGGGCTGGTAGCGAGAGGCGCGAGCCCCCGTGACCGTGGTCTTAGCCAACGCCTGCTCTTTGATCTGCATGTCGGCCTGTAAGTAAACAGACGTCGTTTGGACGTCTTCGTGACCCAGCCAGAGAGCGATAACAGAACGATCAGCACCGTGGTGAAGAAGGTTCATCGCGAGCGAGTGTCTCAAGGAATGGGGCGTGATACGTTTTTTGTTCAGGGAGGGACAATGACGGCGAGCCACGACCATGTGCTTGTTGAGCAGGTATTCCAAGCCGTCATGACCTAAGGCATGCCCTCGTGTGGTCGGAAAGACTGGATCGGAAGCTTGCCCCTGACGTTCTCGCAGCCAACCGCGCAGCACTGCGATGGTCTCTTTGCGAAGCGGAGTGGACCGGCTTTTGCGTCCCTTTCCCAAGCACTGCACGTGTGCACCGGTACCCAAGGCGATGTTCTCACAGCGCAAGCCGGTGAGTTCTGCTGCGCGCAATCCGGTCTGCACGGCCAGCAGCAACAGGGCTCGATCGCGTCGTCCGCTCCAGGTGTTGAGGTCCGGCGCGGCGAGCAGAGCTTCAATTTCGACCGGCGTGAGGAAACAGATCGGTCGACGCACGTAGCGTTTACTTTGCATGGCGAGCACGCGCTGCGCCAACGCGTTGTATTCCGGCGCATGCAACGAAACGTAGCGAAAGAACGAATGGATGGCAGCGAGACGCACGTTGCGGCTGCGGGCGCTATTGTCCCGTTTTTGCTCAAGATGATCGAGAAAGGCGCCGAGGAACGGAGTATCCAAATCCGGCATGATCAACTGTGACGGTGTCTTGTGTAGCCGCTGCTGTGCATATTGCATCAGCAGGCGAAAGGTGTCGCGGTAGCTTGCGATGGTGTGGGGACTCGCCTGTCGCTGCCGCATCAGTCGATCCATGAAGAATGACTCCAGCAGAGTAGGAAATTGGCTGATTCCTTTCATGGACGACCCCTGCGCTCGGATCGCTCCACACGCCGCAGCACGTAGCGCAGCAACTGCGGGGTCGCGGTGAGGTACCACTGGGTGTCAGTGATATGTGCGTGGCCTAAATACGCACTGAGCGCTGGCAGATTACGTTCGACATCGACTCCACGGCGATGCCACTTGACAAGCGTATTAATGGCAAGCCGGTGGCGTAACCCATGCAGACGGGGGCCGTGCGAATCACGTGGACCGCGCAGGCCGATCTGGCGAGACACTTTGACAAACGTCCATCGCAGCATATCGTAAGTCACGCGGGTTCCACGATCGGAAAGGAAGAATCTGGGACTGCTCGGGGTGCGACACAAGCGATCTCGAAGATTTGCGTAGCGTTGCAAAGCGTGTCGCGTGGAAGGATGCACGGGAACGTATCTGGTCTTACCGAACTTGGTATCCCGAATTGTCAGCACGCCGTTGATCAGGTCCACATCGTCGCGATCGAGACGCAATGCTTCGTTGGCCCGCAAGCCACTGGCCGCGTACAATCCAAAGAGCGTGGCAAAGGTGTGGCGCCGCAAACCGATTGTGGACGGCAACTGCCGCGCCGCCTCGAGTAGACGGATGATCTCCTGGTCACTGTAGATGTAGGGTGCCACCCGACGGTACTGATGCGGAAGCAAATCAGGCGGCGGTACAACGGTGCGCGGATCGTTGGGGCAGCAGTACCGCGCGAAGCGGCGCACCATTCCTAAGCGGTTGGCCCACTGGGACGGCTGTGCATGGGCCGGCTGGGTTGCCCACTTCAAGGCCAGTTCGGTGGTGATGTAATCGGCCCGCGCGTGCTTGGCAAATTCGATGAATCGACGCAACAGCCGCCCTTCCAGAACCAACTTGTATCCCAGAGCACGACGCACGGAGAGATACTCATCGAGTGCGATTTGCAACGAACTCATGACGCACCTCCCATCCACGGAAGGGCTATGCCGCGTAGCGCTTTGATATCGACCTTGGCGTAGATCTGGGTCGTCGTGGGTTGCCGGTGACGAAGCAGTTGACCTATCTCGCCGAGGGACGCACCTCGGCACAGCATCTTGGTGGCTAGAGAATGCCTCAATAAATGCGCCCCTTTGAAATCGGGGTTCAATCCGGCGCGCTGGAGGGCACGACGAACTACACAGCAAATGGAGGTCTGGCGAAGGCCGCGGTGCGGGGCTTTCAGGCGGATAAAAACCTTGCGCGTCGAACACGTTGGACGAACCTGGCGCAGATATTGAACCAGAGCCGTGCCGATATCTTTAGGCAACGGCAATCGTTCCAATCGCTGGCCTTTGCCGCGCACGAGGATCTCGCCGCGCTCCCAGTCCAAGTCGTCCAAGGTCATGGCCAGTACTTCTCCGCCGCGCAAACCGAGGCGAGCTAAAAGCAGCAAGATTGCGTAATCACGCTGGCCGGACGCAGTGCTGCGATCGCAGCAGCGCAGGAGTCGCTCGACCTGGTCGGGCGGGAGCGATTTTGGCAAATGAGACAATCGCCAGTGGGCCACCCCGAATAGGGCGGAGGCCAAGTCAGTCTTGATGCTTCCGCGCTGACACAGGAAGCGAAGGAACGAGCGCAGTGCCGTGACCATGAGCTTGGAATAGGTGCGACTGCCCCGCGGAACTTGACGAAGAATGAACCGATGTAGGTCCTGCGGCTGCAGATCCTGAAGACGCAGCGCCTTGTTCCCGAAATGCGCGGTCAAGAACCTTCGCACGATGGGCAGATAGCTGATCAATGTCGCGGGCGCCAAGCCGCGTTCCGAACTTAAGAAGCTCTCGTAGTCGCGTGTGAGCTGCCCGAGGGCGGTCCAGTCCACTTTTTGCGGCAATGCAGAAACGACTCCGAGGCACCGCAAATGATCCAACAGCTGATGACCGGTAGATACATCGCCGCGTCGCCTTGAGCCACGACGGTGGGTGTGAAACTGTTTGAGCCTCACCTCATCGAGTTGTGCCAGTGGCACTCCACGCTGCTTGAGCCAGTGGCTGAGATCCGCCACCAGTGCACATTTGGCTTTTACGGTCTGCGAAACGTAACCCTCGCCCGCGAGGGACTCCGCAAATTTATCTATATGAGCGGCGATTGAGCCGATGCAGACGCGTTGGGTTGATACCGTAACAGCGCTCTTGAGAGTTATCGTCATGATCTGTCTCCGCAAAGCTGGGGGAACATCCCCAGCGCGGGACAAGAGACGAACATGACAGCAACGTCGAGATCGGAATCGACAATACATGCTCGCGACGAATTCGATTCATCACCTCTTCACCCATCAGCCATTTTGTGACGGTCCTCTCGCTACCAGCCCCACCGATCGTATTCTGGCCTTCCTGACGACGCTCTGATTATTCCGCCAATCATGTACCCACACCCCCGCGATTCTCCGGAAAATGCCGACGTTGTCCGTCAGTTGCCGGAATAATCCAGTTGCCGGAATTATGGCGATAATTCCGCCGACGGAATTACCGTCACACGTTTGCGGTGCGCGCGCTGCAAGGCAGCCCTACCGGCCGAGGCCGGTGCGGGGCACACATGGCGGCACTCGCGACCTACATGGGTCACGTCAACATCTACGCGACCTACTGGTACCTCGAGGCCACGCCCGACCTCTTGCGCGATGTCGCCACGGCCGGCGAAGCGTTTATGTCCGAAGGGAGGTCATCATGACGCCGATCGCTCCCCTCATCGAGACGTTCCTGCGCGACACACTCGCTTGCCAGCGGGGCGCGAGCCGGCACACGAGGGACTCCTATGCCTCGAGCTTCCAGCTGCTGTTCGTGTTCGCCGCCGACCGGCTCAAGGTCAAACCATCGGCGCTGACGCTCGAGCAGATCGATGCCGGGCTCGTCAGCGCCTTCCTCGAGCATCTTGAGGACGAGCGCAAAAACGCGGCCGTGACGCGCAACGTTCGCCTGGCGGCGATCAAGTCGTTCTTTCGCTTCCTCGAGCACCGGCAGCCGGCAGCGCTCGAGCAGATCCGCTGTGTACTGGCGATCCCGTTCAAGAAAACTGACACGCGCCTGGTGCCCTACCTTCTGCGCGAAGAGCTCCAAGCCGTGCTCGACGCTCCCGATCCGGCGACACGCGATGGCATCCGCGATCGCGCAATGCTGCACGTGGCCGTCTGCGCAGGGCTGCGCGTCTCCGAGCTGACGGGCCTCAAGGTCGATGACATCGACCTGCCTTCGATGAGCATCCGCGTGCTCGGCAAGGGACGCCGGGAGCGGACGCTGCCGTTGTGGAAGCCGGCGGCCGCTGCACTGCGTGCCTGGCTGGCCATCCGCGGGCAGGTCGCGACACCCGAGGTGTTCGTCAACGCCCGCGGTGAGCCGCTGAGCCGATGGGGCTTTGCCTATCTGCTCAGGCAGCACGCCGCGACTGTGGCTCGCAAGCAGCCCGGTCTCGCCAGGAAACGCGTCTCGCCCCACGTGCTCAGGCACACCTGCGCGATGGTCGTTCTGCAAGCGACCGGGGACATCCGGAAGGTGTCGCTGTGGCTGGGCCACGCTACGCTGACGACCACCGAGGTCTACACGCGCGGCGATCCGACCGAGAAGCTCGATGCGATGGAGGCGATCGTGCCGCCCCACCTGCGGCGCGGCGTCTTCCAGCCCACCGACCGGCTGATCGAACTCCTCAGGCGTACCTCGTAATGGAGAGCGGGGTTGGCGGTGATTGGTGCAGGAGCGCGATCAAATTGCCGCCAGCTCCCCATTACCGGCTTTGCCCATAAGGGAGGAATTATAAGCGATGCGTGTCATGCCGCAGTCGTCGCAAGCCTCCATGTGACCGCCGAGCGCCTCGGTTCGGCACGCAACGATCGCACTCATCACGCGCCGCTCGATCCGACCGAGATGACCGGCATGCAAACGGCGATAGGCGTCGCCATGCCGGCGCAAGATATCGGCAATCTCGATGGCGGGTCTGTGCGGACGGACGTCGGGGCGGGCCATAACCCGCATCCCGGACGCGTCGTCATCCCGGTGGCGTCACCTCCAGCGACAGACGGTCGAGCGGGCTCTGCTTCGCCCGGATCGTATCGGTGGCGACCTGCGTGTAGCGCGCCGTCGACGACAAATTATTGTGCCCGAGCGGCCACGCGTCATAATGCGCTCCTTCTATGTCATTGAAAGTCAAAGGTCTGCTGAGCAGGATTGGCTGTTAGCGGGCACCGCGAGGCATCCTGCGTGCGATACGCGGCAACATCCTCAGCTTTGATCACCCAGGGCGCACCCCGGCAGACCTGCCGCCCCTTGATGATGCCGAGCCGGACCATCCGTAGCGCGGTCATGACGCTCACATCCATGATTTGCGCCACCGCTTCGAGCTTGATCTCACCCCGCTCGGCCCATTCGCTTTGGCGATGGACGGCAATGCCATGGTGGCTGCGGAACGAGCATACCCGCGCCTGGGTCCAGCCATTGCCGCGCCCCGTCGGCTTGCCGGCACGATTGAGGAGCCGTGCGATTTGCCGGTCCGGCATCAGCCGCGCCAGCTCACGGACCAGCGACAGTGTATCCTCGGGTATCGTCCAGCGGTGCTTGCCGGCTCCGTTCTTCTTCAGCTTCAGCGCGGTATGGTCGCCGCCCTGCCAATGCAGGATCATCTCGATGTGCTCGGCTTCGACGCGCACGACGATCTCGCTCAAAGCCGCACGCACGATCCTTTTGCGTGTCGCTGACGTTGCCGCCGGATGCGACCAGGCGAGTGCGAGGTCGGTGCCTAACTGCATCAGTTGCTGGCGCTCCACCTCGCCCAAGGGCAGCGGCTTCCTCGCCTCGATGGCCGCAATGTCGCTCTCGATCCGGTGCACGACCTGCAGCGCCTCGTTCCAGCGCCGCTCGAGCTCGCTGGCGACCAGACGATTGGCGGGATCGACGGCATCGTATTGTCGGCGCGCATGCGCGGCCTCGAAGCGTGCCTGCTGTAGCGCCAGCTCCAGTTGCCGCTTGGCGTCCGAGGTCTCGCCCGCCTGGGCATCGAGCGCCTTGACCGCCGCATCGATGCCGAGCGGCTTCAAAACCCGCAACACCTCCGTGCTGACGGCATGATCGGCACGCAATCCGCCGAACGAGATGCAGCGCTGCGTGCCGTGGTTCACGCGTGCACCCTCGCAATGATAACGCCCCGCCTTGCCGCCATAGGCCACATACATTTTGCGCCCGCAGTGGCCACAGCGCAGAAGGCCGGCGAGCAGCAGCTCCCCCTGCCGCGCCGCGCCTCTGGCGATGGCGCTTCCCTTGCCAGTCGCATTGTTGGCGATCACCCGCTGGTTCCTCTCGAACTCGGTCCAGGAGATATAGCCCTCATGCTGGTCTTTGAGCAGCACGTCCCACTCGGCCAATGGGCGGCGCACTCCGCGCCTCACGCGCTTTCGGCCCTCCTCGACGCTGACTTTGCTCATTGTTCGCCCGAAGGCATAGGCTCCAGCGTAGACGGGGTTGGTTAGGATATTGTGCACGGTATTGTAGAGTGGCAACCGCCAAGCGATGCGGCCCTCCGCCGTGCTGAGGCATGCGGTGGGCATCGCGATGCCTTCCTCGCGCAGCCACACATGCACCTGTCGGACACTCTGTAGCTCGGCGAACTTTGCAAAGACCAGCTTGAGGACGTCCTGCACCCGCTGGTCGGGGTCCTTCTCGATCCGGTCGCGTCCGGTCTTCACATAGCCAGCGGCAACACCGAGGAACAGCGCGCCGCGGCGTGCTTTCTGCTTCAGCGCCTCCTGCGAGCGCTGGCGAAACAGCGATAGCTCCAGCTCGCTCATCGTGCCCTTCGAACACACGACATACTACCCAGCAACGGCCGCTTGAAGTTGTTGTTCACTATCCGCATCACCCACATACTGGCGAACGCCTGTTGGTTGTTCGTCATCTCTCTTACGCCGGCGCGGCGCACTTTGTCGTTGAGCTGCCGGGTGGCCGCCGATTACTGCTGCCAGCATGGATGACCGAGACCGACGCGGCGTCGCTGCCTATGACGGCCACTCCGCGGCTTTCCCTTACTTGCTTGAGGGAGTTGCGCGAGCTCATCGGCCTGCGGGGCGTATCCTTGTCGCCAACAAATGCGGCGATTCGCAACAATGGAGGCGATGGTGAGGAAACGTGCTCAAGAACGGCAGCCCGATCTTCTCATGCTGATGGTCGACGACGTCGCGCCGCGCCAGCTCGACCTGGCGAGCCGCGCGCAGATTGTCACTCTGCTCAAAGTTCTTCTGAGCGATCGACTCGACTTGGTCAGGATGCCGACGGAGACGGACAATGACTAAGATCACCGGGGATCACTTGAGGCGCAACGCCTATGTCTATGTGCGGCAATCCACCATGGATCAGCTCTTGCACAATCCGGAGAGCCGACGACGCCAGTACGCTCTGACGACGCGCGCTCGCGCGCTCGGCTGGGATGACGCGATTGTCATCGATGACGATCTCGGCCGCTCCGGGGGCGGGGCTGTGCGCCCGGGTTTCGAACGTCTGCTGGCGGCGATCTGCAGCGGCGATGCGGGCGCGGTGTTCGCCCTTGAGGCCTCGCGCTTGGCCCGTAACGGCCGCGATTGGCACACTCTTTTGGAGTTCTGCGCATTGGTCGGTAGCTTGATAATCGATGAAGACGGGGTCTACGACCACACAGCATGATGCCCCCATTCGGGAGCCATCTGATCAGTTGGAGCAGATTACCGTAACCGACCCAACCCATCCACTATACGGACGGTGCTTTGATTTGGTATCGGCCGGAAGCTCGCTCCGACCCGGCGGCTGCGTTCTCGTTCATTATCGCGACGGCATTTTGCTGAGAATTCGAGCTTCAGCAACCAACCTCTATGGCGAGCGGCTGCCTGTCCCGTCAAGCAAGCTTTCGCTGGCAAGCATTCGAGACTTGCTCCGGCTTTCAAGAGACGTGGTGCTGAGGAGCTTGGCGAATCAGCCGACAAATGATTCTTTAGGGCACGGCTCCGAGTCAAAATTGGCAAGCTCGCGTGGTTCGCTGGAAGGAGAGCCATGAGGTCGGATCTCGTGACGGGGAGCCACCTGTGTCGCAGAGCCGTAATTTACATTCGGCAGTCCACGCCTCATCAGGTGATGACCAACCAGGAAAGCCTGCGGCTGCAGTATGCACTGCGACAGCGAGCCAACGATCTCGGTTGGGATGATACCAATATTGATGTCGTTGATGCCGACCTTGGGTTGAGTGGATCGACAGCCGCGCATCGCGAGGGCTTCAAGGACGTTATCGCCCGCGTCACATTAGGTGAAATCGGAATCATTCTCTCCTACGAGGTGACACGTCTCGCGCGCAACTGCTCTGATTGGTACCCGCTACTCGATCTGTGCGGCTACCGGCAATGCCTCATTGCGGATCGCGACGGCGTCTACGATCCTGGCTCAACCAATGGGCGCCTGTTACTCGGCTTAAAGGGCACAATCTCCGAAGTGGAGTTGCACACACGGCGCGGCCGTCTGACGGCGGGGCTGCGCGCCAAGGCCGAGCGCGGCGAGTTGACGTTACTGTTACCGGCGGGTTTGGAGCGTGACGCCAATGGCGTGGCATCGAAGGATCCGAGCAGGGAGGTGCAGCAGCGGATATCACTGGTTTTCACGACATTTCTGGAGGGAGGCTCCGTGGGCAAGGTAATCCGGTCATTCCGAGATCGTGCGCTCTCCATACCGCGGCGGGACCGGTTCGGCGATATTGCGTGGCGGACACCATCAGCCAGCATGATTTCCGGAATTTTGAGGAATCCGGCCTATGCTGGCGCTTTCGTCTATGGCCGTACCAAGTCCTGCCGCACGACCTATGCAAGTGGTAAACTGAAGACGGCCCGCTGCCCAATGGCAGAGTGGAAGGTAGTAGTAAAGGACCGCTATCCTGCATACATCGATTGGGATGGCTTTGAGCGGATCCAGGCCATGTTGCGCGATAACCATGCCGAATACCAACGCAATCAAACGCGTGGCGTGCCCCGAGAAGGGGCCGCTATCTTGCAGGGCATCACCTGGTGCGGCCGGTGCGGCCACAAGATGTCGATACAATACAAGGGCGGGTCTCGCTACGTCTGCAATTCCCTGTTGAACCACCAAGGCAAGACGCTATGCCAGCATCTTCCCGCCGATCCAATCGACGCACAGGTGGTGGCTGCTTTCTTTGCAGCGATCGCTCCCGCTGAGGTAGAGGCCTGGAGGCGTGCGCTCAATGCGCGGCAGCAGACTGACGAAGCGCTTGATCGCGCCGAAGAGCAGCAGGTTGAGCGACTGCGCTATCAGGCACTCCTGGCCGAACGACAGTATAATCGGGTCGATCCTGACAATCGCCTCATCGCCGCTGAGCTGGAGCGGCGATGGGAAAGAGCGCTACGCGAACTCCGGCAGGCTGAAGAGGCGCTGACCACCCGCCGAGCCACGAAGAGCAAATCAGCCATGTTGACCCCAGAGGAGCAGAATGAGTTTCTTGCGCTTGGTCCACACTTGCCTGAGCTCTGGCAGCGGCCTGATGTGAGCCGGGCAGATAAGAAGCAGTTATTACGAACGCTGCTTGACAAGGTTGTTCTCCACCGCATCACGCGCGATCGAATCGTGGTCCGGATCGTCGGTGTGGTGGCGAGATATCTGAACTGGAAGTCGAGCCGAGGGTCCATGCACTGCATGCTCTAACTCGAGGGACTGAGATGCAAGCACGGATCCTTGAGCTGGCCCGTCAGGGTTTCGATGATGCCGAAATCGCCAATACCTTGACCCAGGAGGGGCACCGCTCACCGCGCCGAAATTATGTTCCAGTACGAACCGTTCAGATCGTGCGGCAGCGCCATCGCGTACTGCAGGACGGCGTCGCAACGCGTGCTCGTCACATTGCTGGCTGGCTGCCGGTGACCGCAACGGCAAAGCGTTTAGGAGTTTGAGTTCTTGGATCAAGCGACGTATCCGCAGCGGCACCATTGATATCCAGCGCGATCCCTGGGACAAGCGATTCCTCTTTCCTGATACGGAAGCCAGCATTGTTGCGTTGCGAGAGCTTAAGACAGGAGCTCGAGATCACCTCGTTTTCGACCCGAGAGCAAACAAATGAAGGTATCAACATGATCGATCGTACGATCCGCGGCTCGTAAATGATCGCTTGCTGCTCGGTATGAAAGGTACTTTCAGCGAACTCGAACTGTCGACGCTGCGGCAACGATCGCAAGAGGCCTTACGCCTGAAGGCGGCGCGCGGCGAGCTGCACACGACAGTCGCTGTAGGATATCGGCGCAGCGCAGATGACCGTCTGGAACAAGACCCCGACCAGCGTATCCGCGAAGTGCTGTCTCTGGTGTTCCGAAGGTTTCGGGAGATCGGTAGCGTGCGTCAGGTGGCCCTGTGGCTCTGCCAGGAAGGAATCGAGCTGCCAATCGCCGTGCATGGTCCGCTGGGACGGACGGTGCGCTGGGGCCCGCCGCGCTATCACACCGTCCATCGATTGTTGACCAATCCAGTCTATGCTTATGTCTACGGACGAACGATTTCACGCACGCGAGTCGAAGACGGCCGTAAAGTCACCATCCACGGCGTGGAGCGCCGGCGCGAGGACTGGATGGTTCTAATCCGCAACCATCATGATGGCTATATCTCCTGGGAAGAGTATGATCGCAACCGAGCGATCATTGCTGGTAATGCAAGCATGAAGGGGGCGATGGTGACGGGTGCGGCACGCAATGGCAGTGGACTTCTCGTCGGCTTGCTGCGCTGCGGGCGTTGCGGACGCAAGTTCAAGGTCCTGCATCATTCGAAGCGGGACGCGCGTTACATCTGCGTCACCCACGTGGATTCGTCGAGCGAGAAAGCGTGTAGCGCGTTCAGCAATATGCGGATCGATGCAGCGGTGTCGGCGGAAGTGCTGCGGGCGATCTCGCCGCTGGCGCTCGAGGCGGCGCTGGAGGTGATTTCCGGTCGAAAGCAAGCCGGCAGCGAGCGGCTGCGGCAAACTGGGCTCGCCCTGGATCAGGCCCGTTATGAGGCGGCGCACGCACGTCGCCAATATGACGCCGTTGATCCCGATAACCGGCTGGTCGCTGGCGAGCTCGAACGGCGGTGGAATGACTGTCTCGCAACGGTCGCGCGACTAGAAGATCAGATCCGGACCTTGCGCGGCGAGCAGCCGAGCGCCATCGTCGATGACGAGCGCATGGCGCTTATGGCGCTCGCCAGTGACCTTCCAGCGCTCTGGAACGATCCAGCGGCCTCCGTCGAGACGCGCAAGCGGATTTTGCGCGCCGCGATCAAGGAGATCATCGTTACCGTCGAGATCCGTCGGCTGCAACTCGTGCTGCACTGGCAGGGTGGAGATCACACGCGGCTTGAAGTGCTGAAGAACCGGTCGGGCCAAAATCGCTACAAGACCGATGTGGCAACCGAGCAGTTGGTGCGCGAACTGGCCCGTCTGTTGCCAGACCACAGCATCGCCCCCGTTCTCAATCGGCTGGGTATCCGCTCGGCCAGAGGCCAGACCTGGACCCAGCTGCGCGTGCGCAATTTCCGCGGTGCGCATCACATACCAGTCTACCGAGAAGGCGAACGGGCCGAACGCCGTGAGCTTGTTCTACACGAGGCTGCAATCCGTCTTGATGTCAGCAAGATGACTGTTGTTCGCCTGATCCGAGACGGGTTGCTGCCGGCAAAGCAGGTTTGCCCCGGCGCACCCTATGTCATTCGCGAGGATGATTTGGCCCGGCCAACCATCCGACAGGCAATCGCGAGAGGCCACCCAATATCAGCTGACCCCCGACAAAAAACTCTCTCTCTTCAATGAGATCATGAGGTACTGCATTATGTCACCGTCCTGTTCATCCCGAGCAATAGGCGATCATTGGGATGCCGAGGATCATAGATTCCGTCCTCATCGACGATGACGGTCCCGACCAATCCACAGAACTCGATCAGCGTATGCCAGTCTCGGCCGTTACGGGCGAGCCGGGAGGCTTCGATCGAGAATACGGCTCCGACGCGTCCCTCGCAGATCGCTGCGAGCAAGCGCTCGAAACCAGGCCGGTTAACACCGCCGCCCGAGCGACCGAGATCGTCATCGACGACCTCGACGCTGGTCCAGCCGAGCTGTTTGGCGCGATCGGCGAGGCCATACTGGCGTCGCCGGCTCTCCTGGTTGTGCACGAGCTGATCGGCGGTCGACTGGCGGATGTAGACGAAGGCGGCGCGCGCGAGATGGTCAGCGGTGATCTTGGTCATCGTCGACCTCTTCGGCCGCGAGCGCGGCGATGATCTCGCGCAGCAGCGCTTCCACCAACGCTGCCAACTGCTCCCGCTGTGCGGGAATTGGCGCCGTCGGTTGATCGTCCATGTCGAACAGGTCTGGTTGTCGACGCGCTGCCTTCTGGTTCATGCTCGGCTCCCTCCATCCCTGAGTCGGATCGGAGAAAGTCTAGAAGCGCGTCGATCTCGGTGCGTAGAGCGCGCAGCACATCGAGAGGAAATCGTGGTTCGATCCGGATCTCATGCTGTGCAGCCAATTCGTGCGTCATCCAAACAGGAATGCAGGCGACCGATCCGTCGGGCTGCCGAATAGCGACCAGCTCAACTCCACGGTAGGAATATTGCCTGACAATGAGCACGATCTCGCCACACCGCGGATGGAACGGATAGTAAATCCGCCCCTCGATCGGCTGTTGACGGGCAGTATGTAGCTGCTTCGAGCAGAACCTGGATGATCCGGATGTCGGTTCCGTTCTCCAGAAGATGTGTCGCGAAGCTGTGGCGCAGCGTGTGCAGCGTGACGCGCTTGGTCAGGCCCGCAGCCTTCACCGCCGACCGGCAGGCGGCGTGCAACACGGTCTGATCGATTGGATGGTCTTCGTCGCGTCCCGGGAAGAGATAAAGCCGCGGCCGGGCGAGCCGCCAGTAGGTGCGCAGGATGCCGAGTAGTTGGGGCGACAGCATCACGTTGCGATCCTTCGCCCCCTTGCCGTGGCGCACCTGGATGACACCGCGAGCGCTGTCGATGTCTTCGATCCGCAGTCCCGCGACCTCGGAGGCCCTCAGTCCGGCCGCATAGGCGGTAGTGAGCGCGGCGCGGCTCTTCAGGCTCGATACCGCTTCAAGAAACTGGACCACTTCGTCGGCGCTGAGCACGACCGGCAGCTTGCGCGGTTCTCGCGCATAGGGAATGCGTTCCGGGATCCGCGCCTCGCCGAGAGTAACGCCGTAGAAAAACCGCAGCGCACCGACGATTTGGTTCAGCGCCGGCCATGAGATGTCGGTCGAGACCAGATGCACTTGAAAGGCGCGAACGTGTTCCAGTTCCAACCGATCCGGCGATTTGCCGAAATAACGGCTGAACTTCGAAACCGCGCTGATGTAGGATCGCTGCGTCGCCGGCGACAGATTGCGGACGGTCATGTCCTCGATCATGCGGCGGCGAAGAGGGCTCAAATCGGCCATCTCAATACTCCTGTCTGAGGGGGTGGGCTGCAACACCCACATCCTCTCAGCCAGGAGGCGCTCTACGCCACCTCGCCGTTCACGCCGCGGTAGCGGCTTCGTTCAATCCCGAAAACAAAATTGCAAGCTTTCGCGGCCTGACACCCTAAAAGCTTGCAATCTCAAATGCCGTCCCGTCCGGAAAACCGGCTCCCGCTCAGGGACTTGGAAGATTTTTCACGGCCGACTCGCTAACTCTGCTGCGAGCTCACCATTGCTCCGGCTTCTAAAGGGACGTTGTAGATGTAGAACGAGGTAGCTGCCGATCCCGCTTCCTTCGTTGTTCAGAGAGGGATGCGGATATCATAATGAGTGTTGGACCCACACATTCGGTTCCACGTAAATTCCATAATTCTGTTCAACCGACACAATCACTGGTACCAATGCGCCCTCGACCTCTGTCGTGCCTGACTGTTCGAACGCTTCCCCTGTCCATTGTGACCACTCCGCAATAGTTCCAACGATGGTCATAGAATAAGGGGCGATCTTCACTATTCTGCCTCCAACACTAACGTGTGTTCGCAACCATGCGTCCATAGGCAAACCGTCGGCACGCTTCAACTTGATATACTCGCGCATCGGCGTCCGCGAGCCGAGTTGCTTTTGGGTGGGCCGGACAGGGGCAAACACTTCTGCAAAGCCCAGCTTCTTCGCGCATGCCTTCAACGCATCCAGCATCGCCAGCGCATTGCCGATGCCTCTCGCTTTGGGAACAAGCGCTATTTCTAGTACGCTCATTGTGGTTGGCGTACGCCCAATAAGCCTGTCTTCATGAGCCCAGCGTATAACCTGGTCCCAGCCACCGTCTGGCAGTTCGGTGCGGCCCTCGATGTTGAAAGCAAATGGAACACCGAATGCGCGTCCGACGACGTCGCCATCGACAAGTCCTCCAAAGGCGTAGTCCAGGTAGTCGAAGAATACAGATCCGCCAAAATAGAGCTTTGCCGTCGCGTCATGACGCATGAACTCGGGCCACACACCATCCAAAGCCTTCGAAAAGACCAAGGGGATCAGATCCGGCCGGTCCCGCAAGGAGAATATCTCTAGCTTCATCTTCGCAACAACCTATTACAGCAACGGGAAGCTCTTCTTAAGCACTCCCGAAGCAGATTTCTAGCGGCTGGAATAGTTCACGGCGCGGCATCTGACTCCAAATTGACAGTTCGAGTGATGTCTGGTTCGAGTTCAAGACCAACAAACCTCAGATTGAGAAAAATGGTTCTAATTGGGCCACGAGAGCAGACATTCGTACTCGCGGCCGGCTGCAGGGAAGCCGTCTGTCGGTATTTCATTGATTGGATGCCTAGGCGACCGACCACGTCGGCGCGCGGCGGGACCTTGAGTTGCCCGCGATCTCAGGCTAGCTACCGCAAAGCCAGTTCAAGTTTGCAGCTTCACATTGACCATAACAAGGACTCGCTCCAGCTATGAAAACGCTTGCGACGTTAGGGGCTGTCATCTGCGCAGCTTTGGCGTATGACACAACGTTTTCCGGCGGACCGATAGGTGCCGCAGTTCCCGTCCCATTTCCCGCTGAGGCTGAGCGGTTGCCGGATGCTCCAGCAACGTGCTCGCTCTGGGATTGGACATCGAAACTGCTAGGAACCGACCTTCTGCCGATCATATGCACCACCCCTGCGGAAATAGAGCGCAGGGAGTGGTCCAGTAGTCGCTTCGGTCCAAAATTGATCTTCGCAATAAAGGAAGCTGTATACAAATCATATGCGCCAGCAACTGGTGAATTCTTGGATTTTCAAGATGTCGGAGTCAGGACAATTGACCAGAGCGGGTTTTCCAGGCCGAGATTGTCAATTTGGAGAAACCTATGGCATTCGGCAGTCGAACCATAAATGGAATTTATCTCCTCTTTGTCGGAGGAATTCTTGCACTAGACGACCGATTCCATGAAACCCGCGTGCTGCAGCAGGCTGAATTGATGGAACGGACGGGTTGTTGGCGGATTCCTCGTTTGCGGTCGGCGAAACGAGGAGCTGTATCATGGCAGGATGGCGGCGAGCGGTCGAATTGGCCATGAGTGATGAAGAGATTGCGACCTTGACGACGCTTTCGCGGTCGAGGATCGAACTGGCGAGCCGGGTGTCGCGGGCGCAGATGCTGCTGGCGTATCGGGAAAATCCTTCGTTCTGCGCGGTGGGCCAGAGACTTGGGGTCCATCATCAGACGGTGCAGCGCTGTGTCGAGCGGGCGCTGGCCGATGGCCCGCTGGCAGCCCTCGACGATCGCCCGCGACCGGGCAAGGAACCAACCATCACGCCTGAAGCCAAAGCCTGGTTGGTGTCGCTGGCGTGCGACAAGGCCAAGGACCACGGCTATCCACATGAGTTGTGGACGACGCGGCTCTTGGCGCGCCATGCGCGTGAACACGGGCCGGCGGCAGGGCATGCGTGCTTGGCCAATTTGGTCCAGGGAACGGTGTGCAAGATCCTCGGCCGAGAGGAAATCAAGCCGCACAAGGTGCGCTATTATCTTGAAAATCGCGACGCCGAGTTCGAACAGAAGATGGCGGAGGTGCTGTGCGTCTACCGCGAAGTCGAAATCCTGAAGAAAGCCTCTACCAAGGGAAAACGGCGGGGAAAGCCGGTGACGATCGTCTCCCGCGCAATGCAACTTCAAGCCGGACATCCGCAACAGAAAGGCAACCGGCGTGGATCAGCCTATGCCTACAACATCAAGGCGCTGCGCGACCGCGAGATGTTGATTGCCGCCCAGGCCGAGCAAAGCTACGAGCGATTCGTGTCGCAATGGAAGCCGCTTCGGCCAAAAAC
Source organism: Bradyrhizobium sp. sBnM-33 (assembly GCF_032917945.1). NCBI lineage: Bacteria > Pseudomonadati > Pseudomonadota > Alphaproteobacteria > Hyphomicrobiales > Nitrobacteraceae > Bradyrhizobium > Bradyrhizobium sp. sBnM-33. Next base: position 1,832,129 of record NZ_CP136624.1, on the reverse strand, counting down.
CGGCGCGCGGGTGCCTCAGCTCAGCAAGACAAAATAGGAAGTCCGGTGACGCTTGCAGCCGACGCATCACGCTTCGCCACGACGTCGCCCGCGCCCAACAACCATAATCGCGGCTGACGGCAAGTTCTAGAGCGTGATGAGTCTAGGTTTGGTCATATCCGGCGTTGGCGAAATAATTGGCGCATTCGGCGGGTGAGACGGTGTTGAGGATCGGAGCGATAGCATCGTAGACGGCCTCGGTGGTTCGCTGTGCGGCTTTGCGCAGCCAGTGTTTGAACTTGGCGAAGAACTGTTCGATCGGGTTCAGATCGGGCGAGTACTTCGGCAGGTAGAAGAGCCGGGCGCCGACGGCGCGGATGGCATGGCGAACGGCCTTAGCCTTGTGCGAGCCCAGATTGTCCATGATGACGATGTCACCGTGCCGCAGCGTCGGAACCAGAACCTTCTCGATGTAGAGAAGGAAGGCTTCGCCGTTGATCGGTCCCTCGATGAACCACGGAGCGGTGATGCGATCGTGGCGCAAAGCGGCCATGAAGGTCATGGTGTGCCAGCGGCCGTGCGGCACCTTGGCTTTGAGGCGTTGTAAAAGTCTCGACTTAATCTGACAGAATGGTTTGGACTGGTGGGGAATGGAGCTGCGGGGCGAGCGGGAGCGCTCACCCGAACTGGCGCTCCCGCGCTGCCCCGCAGCGTCTCACACAGGAGATGCAACCATGACACAAGAGCAGAAAGTCATTCGCGCGAAGGTCGGGGTGTTGGAACTGGCCAAGCAGTTGGGCAATGTCAGCCAGGCCTGCAAGTGATGGGATATAGTCGCGACAGCTTCTACCGGTTCAAGGAACTGTACGACAAAGGCGGCGAGCTGGCGCTTGCCGAGATCAGCCGGAAGAAGCCGATCCTCAAGAACCGTGTCGCGCCTGAGATCGAAGCGGCAGTGGTGGCGCTGGCGATCGAACAGCCGACCTGGGGCCAGGTGCGTGTTTCTAACGAGCTGAAGAAACTGGGCTTGTCGATCTCGCCGTTCGGTGTGCGGGGCGTCTGGTTGCGCCACGATCTGGCGAACACCAAGACGCGGCTCAAGGCGCTCGAAGCCAGGATGGCACAGCAGGGCTTTGTCCTCACCGAAGCTCAGGTCGTGGCGCTGGAGAAAGCCAAGACCGAGAAGGAGGTCGACGGCGAGTTCGAGAGCGAATGTCCCGGCTATTGCGGCGCCCAGGACACCTTCTATGTCGGCAACATGAAGGGCGTGGGCCGCATCTATCAGCAGACCTTCATCGATACCTACACCAAGGTGGTCTTCGCCAAGCTCTACGACCGCAAGACGCCAATCAGGGCGGAGATGCTGAACGATCGGGTGCTGCCGTTCTTCGAAGAGCACGGTATTGTACTGTGCCGGGTGCTGACGGATCGTGGCACCGAGTATTGCGGCAACCCCGAGCATCATGACTACGAGCTCTATCTCGCCGTCGAGGACATCGATCATACGCGGACCAAGACCAAGAGCCCGCAGACCAACGGAATCTGCGAGCGCTTCCATCGAACCGCGCTCGATGAGTTCTATCGTGTGGCGTTCCGCAAGAAGATCTATCGAACCATCGACGAGCTGCAGAATGATCTCGATGTTTGGGTGACGGCGTACAACGAAACGCGCCCGCATCAGGGACGATGGTGCTATGGAAAAACACCGATGCAAACCTTCCTTGACGCGCTGCCCATTGCGGAGAAATTGCTGCCGGCCGCGTAGCGCCGGACACAAATCTTCGTCGGACACCCACCACGACGAAGAGCCAGTTGTCAGGTCAAGTGCATACTTTTACAGCGTTGACCGCGCGGCGCCCAGCCCCGCAGCGGCGCCATATTGGTTTTGGTCCAGGTCTCATCGATGAACACCAGGCGGGTGGGATCGATCCGATCCCGGTACTTGGTCCACTGCGCCCGCCGACGCGCGACATCGGGACGGTCCTGCTCGGCGGTGCAATCAGCGTCTTTTTTTTATAACTGAGCTTCTCAGCGTGGACGAACTCCCACATCGTGCGGTAATCGACCTTGAGACCACGCTCGGCAAGCTCGGCCACCAGCCCGCGCACGGTAAAATCCGCCTCCCGGCACCGTTGCATCAGCCATTCGCGGTGCGGCCCCGCAATCTTCTTTGGCCGATAGCCGCCGATCTGGTCCGGTTTGACGCTGCCGGTCTCCTGGAAGCGCTGCACCCAGTTGATCGCCGTGCTGATGCCAACCCCAAATTGGGCGGCCGCCTGATGCCGCGACAGGCCGCCTTTGATAACAGCCCTCACCACCCGCTCACGAAGGTCGTTCGAATAGGCTCGTCCCATCCATGTTAGCCGAGGTCCTACGCGCTATCCTGAACAATTGTCGACCGGGCAGCACAGCGGATGGTAATAGGCCGGACCTTGGCCGTCCGGCCGCCGCTGGTTTTGGCTGATGACCCCCGGGCAATCTGGACGAGGTAACAGGGGGACGCTGTGCTCGATCTGATGCTATCGCTGGTGGCTGAAACGGGTGCTGCGCTGTCACAGGGAGGTTAGAAGCTGTTGCACACCTGTCCCTTTGTCGGGTCCGCGACACGGACTTGCTTGGCCATCTCTTAAATCTTTTCGGTCCAATCGCCTGGAAAGAAATTTAAATTGTCCTAGGCGGCCAAAGTTGGCACGGGTTTTGATTATACGAAGCTGCGATGGTTGCCTAATGGCCCTGTCGCACGAACCTCTAAGGATGAAATGAAGGAGTAAACAACATGACGTATGATCTGCGTGGCAGCGCCTTTTGCGACGTATTCTCTTCGACTGCGCGCTGGCCCAAGCAGCCGGCCCGGGTAAGGTCCATTGTGAAAATGTTTCTCGCCTCGACGTTGGCTGTCGGGCTGATTGACGGTTCTACGTATGCCGCCAGTGCCGCCAATGCTGTCACATGGGACAAGGCGAAGGCTGGCATGCAAACCCAAATCGGCTACGAGAGCATAACAAAGCAAATGTCGGGATTGAACCAAATCCGACCTTTGGCCAATCACAGAATTGCCGTGCCGCTCAATGGCTTCATCGCGAGCGAACCAGCATGGAAGACGATCGGCACTCCTGTTGCCTTGCCTTGTAAAAGACGGAAGCCGCCGAACTGCCTAATCTGAAAAATTCTTGGACCCCTTACGTTGCAGGGATTCCCATCGGGTTTGAAGTATTGGAGAATGCCGGAAACCGCCTTTGATCCCATCGTTTTCCGGTGTTTTTGCAATGCTTCTAGCCCGTCCGTCTTCTGCCATCATCACTCCGGGCCATCCGCTGGCCCGGTTGTCGGCATTGATGCCGTGGTCGCGTTTTGACGAGGCGTTTGGCGGGTTTATCGCCCGGTCGGCAGGCCGGCCAAGCCGACGCGGCTGATGGCGGTCTGCATTACCTCAAGCACGTCCACGACCTGTCCGACGAAGAGACGGTCGAGCGTGCAGACCTCGAAGCCGCGGCTCATCATCTCGGAAGACGTCGAAGGCGAGGCCCTGGCTACGCTGGTCGTCAACAAGCTCGTGGCGGCCTGAAGATCGCCGCCGTCAAGGCGCCGGGCTTCGGTGATCACCGCAAGGCCATGCTGGAAGACATCGCCATCCTCACCGGTGGCCAGGTCATCTCGAAAGACCTCGGCATCAAGCTCGAGAACGTCGGCCTCAACATGCTCGGCCGCGCCAAGAAGGTGTCGATCTCCAAGGAGAACACCACCATCGTCGACGGCGCCGGCAAGAAGGCCGAGATCCAGGGCCGCGTTGCCCTAGCTAGTTTCTGTCGCGAAACGCCCGGATTTGGGGGCGCCGATCCAAGTTATGCCGATGGATTGGGCACAAAATGAAGGAGAGCAACGGGACCGGCAAGCTCGGGACAGATGATTTTTGAGTTGGTTTCAGGTATTGCGCGCCGGCTGTCAGCTTGAGATGCGCTGAGCCGTGGCCACTTTGAGTGACCGGGGCAGGCCTACGGGTCTATCAAGCAGCTTTTCGCCTGCGCGACGATCCTGCCATCAGCATTGCCGCAATCCTCATGAGATTGTTGGCGAGCACCGCGGCGCCGACCCACAGTTCGAAGCGGTCACGTCCCTCGGCGAGACAGCGCTTCATGCCGCGGCCTCGGAACAGCACGGAGATGCGTCCCTCGATGCCGGCGCGAAAGCGTTGACCATTCTTGAAGACCACGCTCTTTTCGTACGCCTCACGTCGTCCCGTCCTCTTGCCACCACGCTGAGGAATGCACACCACCTTCACGCCGGCGTGCTTGCACGAGGCAAGGTTCTGCTCGCTGAAGAAGCCACGATCCGAGCCATACAGCTGCGGGGCACGGCCAAAGGCCTGCCTGTGGCGCTGGAGGGAAGATGCCACATGAACTTCGTCGGGCGGATTGCCTTTCAGCACCTCGTATTGCGTGATCAGGCCCTCCGCGCTTTCGGCGAGGAAGACTTTGTGGCCGAACTCGATCGGCGTGCGCACCTTGCCGCGTTTGATCAGGTCGGTATGGGGCTCGAAGATGGAATAAATCTTCTCGTCGGTAGCCACCTGCTCACCAAAGAGCACACGATGACGTGCCTGATCGATGACACGATCTCCCAGCCCGCAGAAGTGCTCGATCTGACTGCGCAGTTCCTCGATGGCCATGTCGGCGAACATGTCCTTGCCGCGCATCGTGCGGGTCCTCTCGAGCCCCGCGCGTGCGTTTCCTACGACCTCCTCGGCAATGTCGATGAGCGCCCGGTATATCCGGGTCTGCTGCTCGTGACGCTGCCTCGTCGTCATGCGCTGGATCTCGTACATCCGGCGCCGCGCCGCGCGCGTGCGGTCGCAAAAGCCCTTGATTCTTCGCAATTCCAGCGCTTTGGCCAGACGGCGGACCAAGCGTGTGACGACGCGGACCACATCCCATAGCAACGTGTTGTCGGTCGGATGATGAATGTCGGTCTGCACCACCGTAGTGTCGACCCGCAGCTTCGTGCCATCCTCCAATTCGAGCTCGACCGCTGCCCGAACCACCAAATCGTTGACCGCTTTCAGCGTTTGTGGGGTCAGACGGATGAAGCCACGCTGGAAGGCGTCGTGCTTCGGCACCGGCGCGCAGTAGAAGTCGGTGAACTGACGAAGCGTCAATCCATCTGCGATGCGTTCACGCAACTCGCGATAGTCCCAGTTCTTGAGCCGCATCAGAACCAGCGAGCGCAGAACCTGTGTCGCCGTCAATCCGTGACGACCGCTATCTGGCTGCTTCAGGCCACGCACCAGATCCCGCCGGACACGCTCGATGACGTCCCGCTGGTCGTCGAGAAAGCCGGATATCGCCTCCAGCAGCGGCTCCAGGCGAATGCCCTGATCACGTTGCCGCATCAGCTCCCAATCGGCAAAGCTGATCTGTCGCGCTGTCGCTCTCACACCGCTCGGCTCTTCTTGCTTTTGGATGCTTCGGCGCGCTGTCGCTTCAGCGCTTTGATGTATCGCGGTGCCGCCTGGTGCAGCAGATCCTGCAGAGCGCGCCCGTTGTCCAGGTTGCGCTGAACCTCCGGCACAAGCTCTTCCGGCACGTAGACGGCAACGCGACGCCCGTTCGCGCGACCGTAGAGCACATAACTTTGATGCTGTTCGCCAGACTGGCACGCAGGGCAATTCTTGCGGATGCACCGGCTACGACGCAGGCTCAGCGAACCCAGAAGCGCAGGCCAGAGATTCGTCGATTCGCTTCGCAGCCAGCACGCGACATCCGAAGGCGATTCCGAATCAACATGCTTCATATGAAGAATGTGATACCATGCACATGTACGCCGCAAGAAAAAACGTGCTCGAAAATCGCGAAATAACCCTCATTTTAAAGGGCGAAATGTTTTTCGCGACAGAAACTAGCTACTTTCCGGCGCAAAATTAACCGACCTTGATCGCTGTGCGGAGTCGGTCGGTAGGGCGAAAAGTGCAAGGTCGGACGAGGTCGACGTTGACTTGCGTGGGCGGCGCTGATTCATTTGTATGAATGATTCGCAATCGAGCCCTTCAAACGCGCGAGAAGCTTGTCGGGAAGCTGCCGGTCACTGGTGAGCTGCTGCGCGGTTCGTTGCTGGAGCGCACCGTTCGTCACAAGAGCGGCTGCCCGAAGTGCGCGCGCGGCGAAGGGCACCAGGTGCATGTCCTGACGGTGAGCTATGCGGGTGGACGCGTGCGCCAGTTCAGCGTGCGCCGTGAGCGCGTTGCCGAAGTGCGCCGTTGGCTGGAGAATTATCAGAAACTGAAAGAAACGATCGAGGCGATCTGCGAACTCAATCACCAGCTGTTGCGCCCTGATGCGGCGGTGCCGCGGGGCGAGAGGAAGAAACGTGATTGAGATGCGCAGAGCGCAACTGAGCTTCGGCGACGGCTTGATCGCCGGGGAAGTGAGCGATCTTCGCGAAGGTTGGATGGCACATGCTGACCGGGTTCTGGCGGATGAACAGATCGTAGGTGCGGTGTACGAAGCGCTGGCGAGACGACACCCCAAGAGTCGTGGTCGTGGTCGGCTGGGCGCACCGGCCGAGGTGGTTTTGCGATTGTTGATTCTCAAGCACGTTCGCAACTGGAGCTATCACGTGCTGGAACGCGAAGTGCGCGCCAATCTGGTGTATCGCGACTTCACCCGGGTGGGCGGCGGCAAGACGCCGGACGCCAAGACAATGGGGCGCTGGGGCTTGGCTGTGGATCCGGAGACAATCAAGCAGATCCACGACCGGATCGTGCAAATCGCGCAGCAACAAGGGGTGACGCAGGGACGCAGAATGCGCGTGGATACGACAGTGGTGGAGACCAACATCCACCACCCGACCGACAGCACGTTGTTGGGCGACGGGGTTAGGGTGTTGATCCGCACCATGAAGAAGATCACCAGGATCGTCGGCACGGCCGGAACCAAACTGCGCGACCGAACGCGAAGCGTAAAACTGCGCCTGCTCGATATCTCGCGAACCGCACGTGCCAAAGGACCGCTCAATCACGAGAAGCTCAAGCAAGGCTACCGGCGGCTGTTGAACTCGACGAGCCGTGTAGTGGGGCAAGCGAAGCGCTTCTCCCATGAGATCTCCGCAGGCGTGAAGCGGGCCAAGGGCATCTTGAAACGGCTGGCGCTGCAAGGCTTGCGGCAGGAGCTGGAAACGATGATGCCGCTCGTGCGACAGGTGATGCGGCAGACCCGGGAACGCATCTTCCGCGGCAACACACGGGCAGAGGACAAGCTCTTCAGCGTGTTCGAGCCCTCGACGGAGATCATTCGCAAGGGTAAGGCCGGCAAGCCCAACGAGTTCGGCAAGATGGTCAAGCTGCAGGAGGCCGAAAACCAAATCGTGATCGACTACGAAGTCTACGATCGGCGGCCGAGCGATTCGGACCTGTTGGTTCCGGCCATCGAAATCCACCAAGCCAAGCTCGGTCGCACGCCGCGCCTGGTCGCAGCAGACGCCGGGTTCTATTCCGCCAGGAATGAAGCCGCGGCGAAGGCGAGCGGCGTCAAACGCGTCTGCATCCCCAATCGCTCCACCAACAGCGTCGCGCGCAAGCGCGAGCAGAAGAAGCGGTGGTTCCGCAACGGCCAGAAATGGCGGACCGGATGCGAGGGGCGTATCAGCGTGGCCAAACGGCGGCACGGGCTCGATCGCTGTCGCTACAAAGGCAGCAGCGGAATGAAGCGCTGGGTCGGGCTCGGCGTTGTCGCCGACAACCTCATCAGCATCGGTCGCGTGATGGACGAACAGTCACTCCAAAGGTAGTCCACTTCCAGCGCAACCTTGGCCTCACATCGCCCCGCCGCGCCCCCCGGCGGGGCTTCTCGTTGTCTGCGGGGTTGACCGCGCCCTTCAGAACCGGGATTTTGCGCCGGAAAGTAGCTAGCCTCCTTCCCAGCCAGCATGTTGAATCAGAAGCCTGCTGATTTGGGAATCCTCTATCGACTCAGACTAGACCCATCCCGCTCTAGCCAGGAATGCAGTCCCATTCCACGCCAGTGTGCCGCCGTGCTCGGGCCGGTCAAGGCCAAGCCCTGCGGTGGCCGCAAATGCGGCCAGCCTTGACCACCCCTACGCGCGGCGGCTGCGAGATCGGTGGCCGGGACGGAAGAATGGCCTGCGGAGCGCCTTCTCGGCCATGCGGCGCGGCTCCAGGAAACCCGGGAAGTAGGAGCCCTTGCGCAGCTTGGGGATACGCAGCTCAACCGCGCCGGCCCGGGTCTCCCAGATCCGGTCGCGGTAACCGTTGCGCTGCGCCAGACGCTCGCCGCTCGTCTCGCCGTAGGCCGCCCCGGTCTGGCTTTCGACCTCCAGCTCCATCAGCCTTTGGGCGGCAAAGCCGATCATCTCGCGCAGCAGATCGGCATCGGGGGTCTTCTCTACCAGCGTGCGCAGGTTCATCATGTCGTCGGTCATCGGTGGTTCCTCGGTTGCGTTGGCGTGTCGCAACCCGATCCTACCGGAGAACTGCCGGTGACCACCGCAAAGCCGCCCGCCCGCTACGGCGCTATTGGGGGGCGCGCGTCCGGGCGGCTTTGCTCTACCGAGCTACACCTGCCCGGGGTGCCGGCCGGATGGTACTTAGTTAGGTCCGAGCGCTCGTAAGCGGTTATTTTCCTGGCAGAGAACCGCTTACGCTCCACCGGCGGCGACGTCCCGCACCGACCTGGATATCACGGCCCCGAACCCCGAAGCGTCAACGATATGGTCAACCATGTATGCGAACCCTACTGTATGTGACGGCTCGCATCTTGCCGGTCAGCTCGCCCCCGACAAGGTGGAGGCAGAGAGCCGCTTACAAGCGCTCGTGCAGGAACGCGTGCGGGAAGAATTCAAGGAAGACACGGATGCCCGAAGGCAAGGCATGAGCATCTATACAGATTTGCTTGTCACAAGGCGGTTGGCGAATTTTTGGCGAGGAAAGCCACTTTTTCCAACACAGTGAGCCCTCGTTCGATCAGGAGATTGACACCTCGATCTCCCGCATCGATGGCCTGCACGATTAACCTCGCGCTAAGACACAGGCGCAAGGCAGCTAGCCGGGCTCCCTCTCGTTCGCCGCAGAGAACAGGTTGTCCTAGTTCACAACGTACTGAAGATATTTCCTCGCAGGCCTCCGGTAAGCCCGTTCTCGCGACCAGGTTCTTCCTCATCTGATGGAAAATTGTTTTTGTATCTTCCGCAGCCAGCGGCCTTCGTCTCCCGTCCCGACCGATCCGAAACAGAAGGAAAGGAAAGATTGTCGGAATCTGATCCCAGGGCTCACCCGTTACAGACGGACGGCGATGCAAGGCCGGCTGTTCCAGTAACTCAAAGTGCCGAGCATCGTTGATCCAGGAGGTAATCGCATTGTAAAAAGCCTGCACGACCCTTCGGACATCCTCCTCTGGAATTTTGCGAAAAGCGCGCAACTCCACGAGTGCAGCGCACCACCGTAGAAGCAATCCAAAGTTACTGACATTGTGAAGTGAGTGGACGCCATTCCAATGTTGCGGCCACTCTGCGCGCGCGCTAGTCACACTGATCGCAGGACTCAACTCTTGCTTCATCAGGCGACATGCCGCAGCCTTCGGTACCAGTAGCATTGCAGAAAATGCAGGACCGCCCACAAATTTTGATCCGGTGACGACCACCAGGCAATCCGCGACGAGATAACTGCGTAGCGTGCTCGGTGCCAGCCGGAACTGAGCTGCATCGACAAGAACTTCGATGATATGGGGCCAGCGATGCTTCAGATCCAGCACACGACTCGGACTGGGAGCTAACATTCCGGTTTTTGAAACGTCGGTCAATACTACCAGAATGCGATCGTACCGCGTTGCAGCCGTGGATACGATCGCCTCGAGTTCGTCGTCAATCGCCGCAATCAATCGGAGGCCGCAGTCCTCTGTGCGAATCTTTATGGCTCTAACATCGATGGAATCGTCAAGATTACCTGCAGCTCCCGGGGTACCCAGCGCTGCATACCGAGAGTACATGGCTCCAGCTAGAGCATCCGCGACATCACTCCCGGTCTCCTCCGACTGAACCATAATTGCCAACGTCTTTGCTGCAGTGCTTCCAGCCACTAGTTTGGCGGCGAGCATGTGAGCGTCTGTTCCAGACGGAGACACAATGGTCTCAAGTCCGGAAAGTTGTCTCAGGCCGCAGAGACCAACGAATTCGCTTCGTAGTCTGCAGATTTCCGCCAAGTAGAGTTCTGCCGAATTTCCGTCCTGCAACGTCTGCAAGAGCTTGTGACGAACCTCCTCAGCGGAGGAAAATCCAGCTTCAGAGATAGTGGATGCCGTCGCAGATCCAAATGCAAGTAGTCCACTATCGGGTTTCGGTCGGCAACCGTACTTGTTGGCCATTACTATCGGATTGAGTTCGATGCGCTCGTCGCCTCCTTCAGTCAGCAGTTCGCAAGTTGACGGAAGTTGAGGGCCAGGACGGAGTAAGCGCGTCATCATCACACGTTCAGCCTTTACTGGTACAATGGAGGTGTTGTCGGTGAACTGTTTAAGGCCTTTGATAACGATCGCGCCAGAACTCGGCGGTTTTCTGGAATAGTCATCATCGTAACGTGGTTACCTTGAACGGGTACGGTATGAATGGCCGCTGGACTTAAAACCTGATCCCACCCCCTCATGGGCGAACTTTCCTCTGGACCTCTCGAAATCTTGGCGGCTCGTTCCCGACGACCTAACAAAGACTCTGCGGCATAGAACTGATGTATTTCTACCGGCAGGGAAGGGACTTGATACAACTGCAGTGCGCTTTGAAATTTGGCTATTCTTTCATATATCAAAGCCTCCTTGTGGAGATCATCTGCAGTTATCGCGCCAATTTGCTGCGCTTTTTCAAGCAGCTGAACGACTGAACTTTCTCTAGCAAACTGCTTCAACACTTCGAACTCCTCGTCGTCCAAGGATTCGAGAGTTTCTAAGACCATTTCTAGTACTATTTGGGCTTTCGATCGGCTCGATGGAGTTGCAGACAATATAACGTCGATGAAAGCCATGAACGACACGGTTTCGTCGACGCTTTTTAAGCGCTGGGCAATTGCGTAAGCCAAAATTCCACCTGAAGAGTACCCAGCGAAGCGATATGGACCCCGAGGCTGAATCCCTTTAATCGCCGTGATGAGTTGCTCGCCTATCCCTTCAAGAGTTAGTGGACAAGCGTCATTGAAAGACGGCCATGGCAGAGCATAGACAGGACAGTCTATGTGCATTTCTTTCACCAAGGAGAGGACATAGGAGCAATCTCCAAAACCTGTCGGAACAAAGAAGAGCGGCAGTTGCGATCCCGTGGAACGAACGGGAAGCACTCGAGCCGTATTATGGTGCTGCTCCAGATCAATCTTCGCGGCAAGTTCGCTCAAGGCAGGAGCTTGGAAGAGATCGGCTGCGCTGAACGCAAGTCCAAAATCTAGCGCTCGACTGAGAAGCCGCACCGCCAACAGCGAGTGGCCGCCCAGCGCGAAGAAGTTGTCGTGGCGACCGACCCGCTCTAAACCCAGAAGCTCTGCCCAGATCGTCGCCAGCGCCGTCTCGATCTCGCCCTGCGGCGCCTCATAGATGCCTCGCGCATACGCCTGATCCGCAGGCCGCGGCAGCGCCTTGCGATCCAGCTTGCCGTTCACCGTCAGCGGCAGCGCCGCGAGCCGCACGAACGCACTCGGCACCATGTAGTCCGGCAATCGCGCACTTACATGTGCGCGCAAGGTGGCGGCAAGCTCAGATCCCTCCGCCTCGCCGGCATGCTCGGCCACCGCGACCACATAGGCCACCAGACGCGGCTCGCCACTGCGATCCTCTTGCGCCACCACTACTGCATCGCGCACCCAGGCGTGCTCGGACAGCCGCGCTGCGATCTCGCCCGGCTCGATCCGGAAGCCGCGGATCTTCACCTGATCGTCGTTGCGGCCCAAAAACTCCAGATTGCCGTCCGGCAGGTACCGCGCAAGGTCCCCGGTCCGGTACATCCGCGCCCCGGTCTCAGGACTGAACGGATCGGCCAAAAACCGCTCCGCTGTCAGCTCGGGCCGGTTCAGATAACCACGCGCAACCCCCGCGCCACCGATATAGAGCTCGCCGACCATCCCGATCGGCGCGACGTTGAGGGCGTGGTCCAAGATATAGAGCGTGGTGTTACCGATCGGGCCTCCCAGCAACGGACGATCGTCCTCGCCATCGAGGCGGTGGCGCGCCGACCACACCGCGGTCTCGGTCGGACCATACAGGTTCCAAACCGCGCTGGCCTGCATCAGCAGTCGCCGCGCGAGATCCGGCGCAAGCGCCTCGCCGCCGCACAATACCCGGCAGCCTATTGGCAGCGGTGGACCTGGCGGATCGTCGTGATCGAGCAGCATCCGCCAGGTCGAGGGTGTCGCCTGGATCACCGTCACGCCTTGTGCAACGATGAGAGCCTTGAGCTGACCCGGATCATGAGCCGCCGCGCGATCGGCCAGCACCACTCGTGCCCCCAATGTCAGAGGCAGCCCCAGTTCCAAAACCGCGATGTCGAACGACAATGATGTCAAGCCAAGCACTCGATCGCGTTCGTTGAGCCCCGGCCGCTCCGCCATCGTCGTTAGAAAGTTCGTCACCGCCCCGTGATGCACCATGACGCCCTTTGGGGTTCCGGTTGAGCCTGAGGTGTAGATCACATAGGCGAGATGGCGTGAGGTCAGGCCCAGCGCGCGCGGGTCCGGATCCGAGGCCGGCAGCTCGGCCCAGGCTGGCGTGGCCGTCTCAAGGTCAACCACCGTCACGTCCACCAGGGCATCGGCGCCCAGCGCGGTACGGCCCGCCGCATCGGCAAGCACCAGACCCGGTGCCGCATCCTCGAGAACCTGCCGCAGCCGCGCGGACGGATAGGCCGGGTCCAGCGGCAGATACGCGCCACCCGCCTTGAGGATCGCCAAAACCCCCACCACCATCGCCAGACTGCGCTCAAGACAGATCGCAACCGGCTGATCCGGCCTCACCCCGAGCGAGATCAGATGATGCGCCAGCCGGTTCGCCCGCGCATTGAGCTCGCCATAGCTCAGGTGTTCCTCCGCACAGACCACCGCCACCGCATCCGGCGCCTTGCGCACCTCCGCCTCGAACAGCTCATGGATGCACCGCTCCGCTGGATACGAGACCGACGTCCGGTTCAGCTCCTCCAACAGGTAGATGCGCTCATCACGTGGTAGGATGTCCAGGTCGCACACCGGCGTGTTCGGCGCGTGCTCCAGCGCATCAGCCAGTTGCTCGAGCGCGCGCTGCATGTAGCCGCAGACCCGATCCGCAGAGACCGGCTCCGCCGCTTCCGCGGTCAGCCCGAGCGCCTTGCCAAAATCCTCCACCGACAAGGTCAACGGATAGTTGGTGCGCTCCTCCCCGCCCAGCCATTCCACGCCAGACAGCACATCATCCGATCCGAAGGACATCGCCGGGGTGTTGTGGCGGTAGTTCAACAACGAACTGAACAGCGGCGCCGGCGATGCAACGCCGCCGCAGCGTTGCGCCAGCGCCAGCGAGGCATGTTCATGCGCCAGCAACTCGGCCAGCCGGGCGTGGGTGGTCCGCACGCTCGCCTCGACCCCGGTGCCGTCCAGATCAAGCCGCAGCGGCAGGGTGTTGATGAACAGGCCCATGGTGTGGTCGGCGCCGGCACCGCCATGCATGCGGCCGAACAGCACCGTGCCGAACACCACCTGCTCTCGTCCGCTGCTCCGCGCCACCACCTGTCCCCACGCCAGATGGCACAGGCTCGCCAGGCTCACCCCAAGCCGCCGCGCCTGGCTGCGCAGCCGTTCGTGCAGTTGCTGCGGCAGCATTCGCCGCGCCTCATGGGACCTGCTGCCGTCGCCGCGGACCTCACTCAGCCCAAACGGCGTGGTCGGCTCATCGATGTCCCCCAGCATCGTCCGGAAGAACTCTTCGTGCGCTTTGGCTCCAACGCCCAGCTGCGCCTGCGCCACCAGATTGCGGAACGGCTGCGGCGCTGCGAGCTCATGCTCGTGCCCGCCGAGCAGCGCACGAATCTCGGCATGCATCACTTCCGAGGTGGCGTGATCCCCGATCAAATGGTGCTGCAGCTTCAGCAATAGCCAGCGCCCGCTGCCGGGCTCGCGCGCGATCACAAACCTCAACAACGGCGCCCGGCCAAGGTCGATGCGGTGCTCGCGCGGATCAAACCGATGCCGGAGCTGCGCGTGGCCAGGACCGCCAGATCCATCCAGCTCAACCTCGGTCACATCCAGTGGCGCTTTCCGCCACACCACCTGCGCCGGGCGCGACAGCCCCTCCCAGACAAACGACGTGCGCAGAATGTCGTGCCGGTCCACCACCCGCTGAACCGCGGCAAGATAGCGGTCCAACACGCCACGCTCGGCAAACGCCATCTGCGACACCAGCAGGTACGGATCGCCTTGGCGGGCCAGCAGATGATGGAACAGGATGCCGTCCTGCAGCGGCGACAAGCCATAAATATCCTGGATGTTGCCGACCCCACCGGGCACCGTGGCGACGATCCGATCGATCTCCGGCTGAGCCAGCTCAATCAGCGGCAGCATCTGCGGCGTAATCGCCCTGCTTCTCTCCGTGATCAGGTTGGCGGGGACCGCCACTTCGTGATGGTTGCCAAGGCTCGCGGCCAGATCGGCCAGCACCGGCTTGGCGAACAAGGTCCGCACCTCGACCCCCAGTGACAGCCGTCGCAGACGCTCCATCAGTTGCACCGCCAACAGCGAGTGGCCGCCCAGCGCGAAGAAGTTGTCGTGGCGACCGACCCGCTCTAAACCCAGAAGCTCTGCCCAGATCGTCGCCAGCGCCGTCTCGATCTCGCCCTGCGGCGCCTCATAGATGCCTCGCGCATACGCCTGATCCGCAGGCCGCGGCAGCGCCTTGCGATCCAGCTTGCCGTTCACCGTCAGCGGCAGCGCCGCGAGCCGCACGAACGCACTCGGCACCATGTAATCCGGCAATCGCGCACTTACATGTGCGCGCAAGGTGGCGGCAAGCTCAGATCCCTCCGCCTCGCCGGCATGCTCGGCCACCGCGACCACATAGGCCACCAGACGCGGCTCGCCACTGCGATCCTCTTGCGCCACCACTACCGCATCGCGCACCCAGGCGTGCTCGGACAGCCGCGCTGCGATCTCGCCCGGCTCGATCCGGAAGCCGCGGATCTTCACCTGATCGTCGTTGCGGCCCAAAAACTCCAGATTGCCGTCCGGCAGGTACCGCGCAAGGTCCCCGGTCCGGTACAGCCGATCGCCGTCCACAAAGGGACTGGCGATGAACCGCTCCGCCGTCAGATCGGGACGGTTCAGATAGCCCCGCGCAACCCCCGCCCCGCCGATGTAAAGCTCCCCCACCGCACCAAACGGAACGGGCGCACCATCACCGTCCAGAAGATACACCCGCGTGTTCGCAATCGGACGGCCGATCGGGACGTTCGCAGATACAGCTGGCCCTGTCGGAACCTCATAAAAGAGACAGCCGACGATCGTTTCGGTGGGGCCGTATTCATTCACCAGTCTGGCCGTGGGCTGGATCCTGCGCCACAGCTCGATTGTCGAATGCGACAGCGCTTCACCGCCGATGATAAACAGTCCAACCTGGCTGGCGGCCGAGTCCGCCAGCATCTGTTGCCCAAGCACATCCAGATGGCTGGGGGTGATATCAATGATCCCGCAGCCCGAGCTGATCTTTTCCTTTACCCCCTCGACCTCGTCTCCCTCCCTGACAAGCTGTGCGTGGCCACCACAGAGCAAAGGCGCAAGCAGGCTCGTGATTATGGCATCGAAGGCCAGGGAAGAGGAGACCAGGGAGGATGACCTGGGCGCATAAGCTTCGCAGGCCCAGGACAGATAATTGGCCACTCCCCGATGCTCGACCATGACGCCCTTTGGGGTTCCGGTTGAGCCTGAGGTGTAGATCACATAGGCGAGATGGCGTGAGGTCAGGCCCAGCGCGCGCGGGTCCGGATCCGAGGCCGGCAGCTCGGCCCAGGCTGGCGTGGCCGTCTCAAGGTCAACCACCGTCACGTCCACCAGGGCATCGGCGCCCAGCGCGGTACGGCCCGCCGCATCGGCAAGCACCAGACCCGGTGCCGCATCCTCGAGAACCTGCCGCAGCCGCGCGGACGGATAGGCCGGGTCCAGCGGCAGATACGCGCCACCCGCCTTGAGGATCGCCAAAACCCCCACCACCATCGCCAGACTGCGCTCAAGACAGATCGCAACCGGCTGATCCGGCCTCACCCCGAGCGAGATCAGATGATGCGCCAGCCGGTTCGCCCGCGCATTGAGCTCGCCATAGCTCAGGTGTTCCTCCGCACAGACCACCGCCACCGCATCCGGCGCCTTGCGCACCTCCGCCTCGAACAGCTCATGGATGCACCGCTCCGCTGGATACGAGACCGACGTCCGGTTCAGCTCCTCCAACAGGTAGATGCGCTCATCACGTGGTAGGATGTCCAGGTCGCACACCGGCGTGTTCGGCGCGTGCTCCAGCGCATCAGCCAGTTGCTCGAGCGCGCGCTGCATGTAGCCGCAGACCCGATCCGCAGAGACCGGCTCCGCCGCTTCCGCGGTCAGCCCGAGCGCCTTGCCAAAATCCTCCACCGACAAGGTCAACGGATAGTTGGTGCGCTCCTCCCCGCCCAGCCATTCCACGCCAGACAGCACATCATCCGATCCGAAGGACATCGCCGGGGTGTTGTGGCGGTAGTTCAACAACGAACTGAACAGCGGCGCCGGCGATGCAACGCCGCCGCAGCGTTGCGCCAGCGCCAGCGAGGCATGTTCATGCGCCAGCAACTCGGCCAGCCGGGCGTGGGTGGTCCGCACGCTCGCCTCGACCCCGGTGCCGTCCAGATCAAGCCGCAGCGGCAGGGTGTTCATGAACAGGCCCATGGTGTGGTCGGCGCCGGCACCGCCATGCATGCGGCCGAACAGCACCGTGCCGAACACCACCTGCTCTCGTCCGCTGCTCCGCGCCACCACCTGTCCCCACGCCAGATGGCACAGGCTCGCCAGGCTCACCCCAAGCCGCCGCGCCTGGCTGCGCAGCCGTTCGTGCAGTTGCTGCGGCAGCATTCGCCGCGCCTCATGGGACCTGCTGCCGTCGCCGCGGACCTCACTCAGCCCAAACGGCGTGGTCGGCTCATCGATGTCCCCCAGCATCGTCCGGAAGAACTCTTCGTGCGCTTTGGCTCCAACGCCCAGCTGCGCCTGCGCCACCAGATTGCGGAACGGCTGCGGCGCTGCGAGCTCATGCTCGTGCCCGCCGAGCAGCGCACGAATCTCGGCATGCATCACTTCCGAGGTGGCGTGATCCCCGATCAAATGGTGCTGCAGCTTCAGCAATAGCCAGCGCCCGCTGCCGGGCTCGCGCGCGATCACAAACCTCAACAACGGCGCCCGGCCAAGATCGATGCGGTGCTCGCGCGGATCAAACCGATGCCGGAGCTGCGCGTGGCCAGGACCGCCAGATCCATCCAGCTCAACCTCGGTCACATCCAGTGGCGCTTTCCGCCACACCACCTGCGCCGGGCGCGACAGCCCCTCCCAGACAAACGACGTGCGCAGAATGTCGTGCCGGTCCACCACCCGCTGAACCGCGGCAAGATAGCGGTCCAACACGCCACGCTCGGCAAACGCCATCTGCGACACCAGCAGGTACGGATCGCCTTGGCGGGCCAGCAGATGATGGAACAGGATGCCGTCCTGCAGCGGCGACAAGCCATAAATATCCTGGATGTTGCCGACCCCACCGGGCACCGTGGCGACGATCCGATCGATCTCCGGCTGAGCCAGCTCAATCAGCGGCAGCATCTGCGGCGTAATCGCCCTGCTTCTCTCCGTGATCAGGTTGGCGGGGACCGCCACTTCGTGATGGTTGCCAAGGCTCGCGGCCAGATCGGCCAGCACCGGCTTGGCGAACAAGGTCCGCACCTCGACCCCCAGTGACAGCCGTCGCAGACGCTCCATCAGTTGCACCGCCAACAGCGAGTGGCCGCCCAGCGCGAAGAAGTTGTCGTGGCGACCGACCCGCTCTAAACCCAGAAGCTCTGCCCAGATCGTCGCCAGCGCCGTCTCGATCTCGCCCTGCGGCGCCTCATAGATGCCTCGCGCATACGCCTGATCCGCAGGCCGCGGCAGCGCCTTGCGATCCAGCTTGCCGTTCACCGTCAGCGGCAGCGCCGCGAGCCGCACGAACGCACTCGGCACCATGTAATCCGGCAATCGCGCACTTACATGTGCGCGCAAGGTGGCGGCAAGCTCAGATCCCTCCGCCTCGCCGGCATGCTCGGCCACCGCGACCACATAGGCCACCAGACGCGGCTCGCCACTGCGATCCTCTTGCGCCACCACTACCGCATCGCGCACCCAGGCGTGCTCGGACAGCCGCGCTGCGATCTCGCCCGGCTCGATCCGGAAGCCGCGGATCTTCACCTGATCGTCGTTGCGGCCCAAAAACTCCAGATTGCCGTCCGGCAGGTACCGCGCAAGGTCCCCGGTCCGGTACAGCCGATCGCCGTCCACAAAGGGACTGGCGATGAACCGCTCCGCCGTCAGATCGGGACGGTTCAGATAGCCCCGCGCAACCCCCGCCCCACCGATGTAAAGCTCCCCCACCGCACCAAACGGAACCAGCGCACCATCACCATCCAGAAGATACACCCGCGTGTTCGCAATCGGACGGCCGATCGGGACGTTCGCAGATACAGCTGGCCCTGTCGGAACCTCATAAAAGAGACAGCCGACGATCGTTTCGGTGGGGCCGTATTCATTCACCAGTCTGGCCGTGGGCTGGATCCTGCGCCACAGCTCGATTGTCGAATGCGACAGCGCTTCACCGCCAATGATAAACGAGCCAACTTGGCTGGCGGCCGAGTCCGCCAGCATCTGTTGCCCAAGCACATCCAGATGGCTCGGGGTGATGTTGACGAGCCCACATTGCGAGCTGATCTTTGCTTTTAGCCCCTCGACCTCGTCCCCCTCCCTGACAAGCAGTGCGTGGCCACCACAGATCAGAGGCGCAAACAGGCTATTAACTGTCGCATCGAAGGTCAGAGGCGAGGAGACCAGGGAGGATGATCTGGGCGCGTAAGTATCGCCGGCCCACCACAGATAATTGGTCATCCCCCGATGCTCGACCATGACGCCCTTGGGCGTACCTGTTGAGCCGGAGGTGTAGATCACATAGGCGAGATGGCGTGAGGTCAGGCCCAGCGCGCGCGGGTCCGGATCCGAGGCCGGCAGCTCGGCCCAGGCTGGCGTGGCCGTCTCAAGGTCAACCACCGTCACGTCCACCAGGGCATCGGCGCCCAGCGCGGCGCGGCCGGCCGCATCGGCAAGCACCAGACCCGGTGCCGCATCCTCGAGAACCTGCCGCAGCCGCGCGGACGGATAGGCCGGGTCCAGCGGCAGATACGCGCCACCCGCCTTGAGGATCGCCAAAACCCCCACCACCATCGCCAGACTGCGCTCAAGACAGATCGCAACCGGCTGATCCGGCCTCACCCCGAGCGAGATCAGATGATGCGCCAGCCGGTTCGCCCGCGCATTGAGCTCGCCATAGCTCAGGTGTTCCTCCGCACAGACCACCGCCACCGCATCCGGCGCCTTGCGCACCTCCGCCTCGAACAGCTCATGGATGCACCGCTCCGCTGGATACGAGACCGACGTCCGGTTCAGCTCCTCCAACAGGTAGATGCGCTCATCCGACGACAACAGCTCAATCCGCCCGACCGCTCGATGCGCATCGGCAACCATCGCCCGCAGCAGCACCAGCAGATAGCCCCGCTGCCGCTCGATCGTTGCTTGATCGAACAGCGCCGTGGCATAGCCCAGCGTTCCGGCGATGACCGCGCCGCGCTCCCCAAGGTTCAGCTCCAGATCAAACTTGGCCTGATCGAACCCATCTCCGGCAGTCTCCACACTCAGCTCGGGAAGGTCGAAGGATTGACCGGCGTTGTTCTGCCAGGCCAACCCCACCTGGAACAGCGGGGTGTGATCAAGCGACCGTGGCGGCTGCACGATCTCCACCACCTGCTCAAACGGCAGGTCCTGATGGTCCTGCGCCGCCAACGTCGCGCCCCGCGTCCGCTCCAACAGCTCTGCCACGCTCGGCGCGCCCGACAGGTCGAGGCGAAGCGCCAGGCTGTTGACGAAGAAGCCGATCAACTCTTCGATCTCGCGGCGGCCCCGATTGGCGCTCGGCACCCCGATCACAAGGTCGTCCTGCCCTGACAGACGCGACAGCACCGCGCCCCACGCCGCCAGCACCGTCATGAACAACGTCGTGCCATGCTGCTGGCTCAGCCGCTTCAACTCCCGCGTCAGATCCGCATCGATGACAACAGGCACAGTGGCCCCGGCAAACGACTGCCGGGCCGGCCGCGGCCGGTCCGTCGGCAAGGCCAGACGGGCCGGCGCGCCAGCCAGGGTGTTGCGCCAATACTCCGCCTGCTTCTGCAATCGCTCGCCAGCCAGCCACTGCCGTTGCCAGGCAGCATAGTCCGGATACTGGATCGCAAGCGGCGGCAGCGGATCGTCTTGTCCCGCCAGGAACGCCCGGTACAGCTGACTGAGTTCACGCACCAGCACGCCCAGCGACCAGCCGTCCGAGACAATGTGATGCTGGGTCAGCAGGAAGACGTGCTCGTCATCGGACATCCGGATCAGCCGGCCGCGGATCAGCGGCCCGCGCACCAGATCAAACAGCGTGCGCGCCTCTTCCTGGCACAGCTCCGACAGCGCCGCCTCCGCGTCTGCCCGGCCCCGCAGATCGTGCTCCACAACCGGCAACCCCGCATCCGCCGGCAGAACCTCAACCCAAGGCTCACCCTCCGACGCGACAAAAATGCTCCGCAGCGCCTCATGCCGCGCCACCAACTGGTCAAGGCTGCGCTGCCAGGCGCTGCGCTCGAGCACACCTTTGAGCCGCCACGCCAGCGGAATGTGATAGTTCGTACTGCTCTCGTCGAGCTGCGCCAAAAACCACAGCCTCTGCTGCGCAAACGACAGCACAAATGGCGCATCGCGCGACACAGCCACAATGCCCGGCAGATCTTGTGGACCGGAGCGGCTCAATGTCTCGACAACGCTCCCCGCCAGGTCGGCCAGCACCGGCTTGGCGAACAGCGCCGTAAGCGGCAGCGCTACACCCAGAGCCTGCGACAGCCGGCTCAAGAGCCGTACCGCCAACAGCGAGTGGCCGCCCAGCGCGAAGAAGTTGTCGTGGCGACCGACCCGCTCTAAACCCAGAAGCTCTGCCCAGATCGTCGCCAGCGCCGTCTCGATCTCGCCCTGCGGCGCCTCATAGATGCCTCGCGCATACGCCTGATCCGCAGGCCGCGGCAGCGCCTTGCGATCCAGCTTGCCGTTCACCGTCAGCGGCAGCGCCGCGAGCCGCACGAACGCACTCGGCACCATGTAATCCGGCAATCGCGCACTTACATGTGCGCGCAAGGTGGCGGCAAGCTCAGATCCCTCCGCCTCGCCGGCATGCTCGGCCACCGCGACCACATAGGCCACCAGACGCGGCTCGCCACTGCGATCCTCTTGCGCCACCACTACCGCATCGCGCACCCAGGCGTGCTCGGACAGCCGCGCTGCGATCTCGCCCGGCTCGATCCGGAAGCCGCGGATCTTCACCTGATCGTCGTTGCGGCCCAAAAACTCCAGATTGCCGTCCGGCAGGTACCGCGCAAGGTCCCCGGTCCGGTACAGCCGATCGCCGTCCACAAAGGGACTGGCGATGAACCGCTCCGCCGTCAGATCGGGCCGCTTCAGATAGCCCCGCGCAACCCCCGCCCCACCGATGTAAAGCTCCCCCACCGCACCAAACGGAACCAGCGCACCATCACCATCCAGAAGATACACCCGCGTGTTCGCGATCGGGCGGCCGATCGTCTCGACGATAGTCTCTCCCCTTCGCATGCAGATGCAGGTTGAATACGTCGTGGTTTCGGAAGGAGCGTAGAGATTACAGATCTTCTCGACTCGACTGCTCTCGAAGACCCTCTCTATGAGGCTCGCCGTCAGCCGCTCGCCCGCCAAATTGATGACGCTCGTCGAAGTGGCGACTGCTTTCTTGTCGACCAGAGCGGCGATCGCCGAGGGCACTGTGTTGATCAAGGAGACATCCAAGGACACCTGCGCCAGCGCCAGCGCATTCTCGACAAGATAAAGTGTGCCTCCTTGCGAAAGCGGAACGAAGCACTCATAGACGGACAGATCAAAACTGATCGAGGTAGAAAACAGCGTGCGGCTGATTTCGGTTTCCGCAAACACGTCGCTGCTCCAATGCAGCAGGTTCACGGTGCTCGCATGCTCGACCATGACGCCCTTGGGCGTACCTGTTGAGCCGGAGGTGTAGATCACATAGGCGAGATGGCGTGAGGTCAGGCCCAGCGCGCGCGGGTCCGGATCCAAGGCCGGCAGCTCGGCCCAGGCTGGCGTGGCCGTCTCAAGGTCAACCACCGTCACGTCCACCAGGGCATCGGCGCCCAGCGCGGTACGGCCCGCCGCATCGGCAAGCACCAGACCCGGTGCCGCATCCTCGAGAACCTGCCGCAGCCGCGCGGACGGATAGGCCGGGTCCAGCGGCAGATACGCGCCACCCGCCTTGAGGATCGCCAAAACCCCCACCACCATCGCCAGACTGCGCTCAAGACAGATCGCAACCGGCTGATCCGGCCTCACCCCGAGCGAGATCAGATGATGCGCCAGCCGGTTCGCCCGCGCATTGAGCTCGCCATAGCTCAGGTGTTCCTCCGCACAGACCACCGCCACCGCATCCGGCGCCTTGCGCACCTCCGCCTCGAACAGCTCATGGATGCACCGCTCCGCTGGATACGAGACCGACGTCCGGTTCAGCTCCTCCAACAGGTAGATGCGCTCATCCGACGACAACAGCTCAATCCGCCCGACCGCTCGATGCGCATCGGCAACCATCGCCCGCAGCAGCACCAGCAGATAGCCCCGCTGCCGCTCGATCGTTGCTTGATCGAACAGCGCCGTGGCATAGCCCAGCGTTCCGGCGATGACCGCGCCGCGCTCCCCAAGGTTCAGCTCCAGATCAAACTTGGCCTGATCGAACCCATCTCCGGCAGTCTCCACACTCAGCTCGGGAAGGTCGAAGGATTGACCGGCGTTGTTCTGCCAGGCCAACCCCACCTGGAACAGCGGGGTGTGATCAAGCGACCGTGGCGGCTGCACGATCTCCACCACCTGCTCAAACGGCAGGTCCTGATGGTCCTGCGCCGCCAACGTCGCGCCCCGCGTCCGCTCCAACAGCTCTGCCACGCTCGGCGCGCCCGACAGGTCGAGGCGAAGCGCCAGGCTGTTGACGAAGAAGCCGATCAACTCTTCGATCTCGCGGCGGCCCCGATTGGCGCTCGGCACCCCGATCACAAGGTCGTCCTGCCCTGACAGACGCGACAGCACCGCGCCCCACGCCGCCAGCACCGTCATGAACAACGTCGTGCCATGCTGCTGGCTCAGCCGCTTCAACTCCCGCGTCAGATCCGCATCGATGACAACAGGCACAGTGGCCCCGGCAAACGACTGCCGGGCCGGCCGCGGCCGGTCCGTCGGCAAGGCCAGACGGGCCGGCGCGCCAGCCAGGGTGTTGCGCCAATACTCCGCCTGCTTCTGCAATCGCTCGCCAGCCAGCCACTGCCGTTGCCAGGCAGCATAGTCCGGATACTGGATCGCAAGCGGCGGCAGCGGATCGTCTTGTCCCGCCAGGAACGCCCGGTACAGCTGACTGAGTTCACGCACCAGCACGCCCAGCGACCAGCCGTCCGAGACAATGTGATGCTGGGTCAGCAGGAAGACGTGCTCGTCATCGGACATCCGGATCAGCCGGCCGCGGATCAGCGGCCCGCGCACCAGATCAAACAGCGTGCGCGCCTCTTCCTGGCACAGCTCCGACAGCGCCGCCTCCGCGTCTGCCCGGCCCCGCAGATCGTGCTCCACAACCGGCAACCCCGCATCCGCCGGCAGAACCTCAACCCAAGGCTCACCCTCCGACGCGACAAAAATGCTCCGCAGCGCCTCATGCCGCGCCACCAACTGGTCAAGGCTGCGCTGCCAGGCGCTGCGCTCGAGCACACCTTTGAGCCGCCACGCCAGCGGAATGTGATAGTTCGTACTGCTCTCGTCGAGCTGCGCCAAAAACCACAGCCTCTGCTGCGCAAACGACAGCACAAATGGCGCATCGCGCGACACAGCCACAATGCCCGGCAGATCTTGTGGACCGGAGCGGCTCAATGTCTCGACAACGCTCCCCGCCAGGTCGGCCAGCACCGGCTTGGCGAACAGCGCCGTAAGCGGCAGCGCTACACCCAGAGCCTGCGACAGCCGGCTCAAGAGCCGTACCGCCAACAGCGAGTGGCCGCCCAGCGCGAAGAAGTTGTCGTGGCGACCGACCCGCTCTAAACCCAGAAGCTCTGCCCAGATCGTCGCCAGCGCCGTCTCGATCTCGCCCTGCGGCGCCTCATAGATGCCTCGCGCATACGCCTGATCCGCAGGCCGCGGCAGCGCCTTGCGATCCAGCTTGCCGTTCACCGTCAGCGGCAGCGCCGCGAGCCGCACGAACGCACTCGGCACCATGTAATCCGGCAATCGCGCACTTACATGTGCGCGCAAGGTGGCGGCAAGCTCAGATCCCTCCGCCTCGCCGGCATGCTCGGCCACCGCGACCACATAGGCCACCAGACGCGGCTCGCCACTGCGATCCTCTTGCGCCACCACTACCGCATCGCGCACCCAGGCGTGCTCGGACAGCCGCGCTGCGATCTCGCCCGGCTCGATCCGGAAGCCGCGGATCTTCACCTGATCGTCGTTGCGGCCCAAAAACTCCAGATTGCCGTCCGGCAGGTACCGCGCAAGGTCCCCGGTCCGGTACAGCCGATCGCCGTCCACAAAGGGACTGGCGATGAACCGCTCCGCCGTCAGATCGGGCCGCTTCAGATAGCCCCGCGCAACCCCCGCCCCACCGATGTAAAGCTCCCCCACCGCACCAAACGGAACCAGCGCACCATCACCATCCAGAAGATACACCCGCGTGTTCGCGATCGGGCGGCCGATCGTCTCGACGATAGTCTCTCCCCTTCGCATGCAGATGCAGGTTGAATACGTCGTGGTTTCGGAAGGAGCGTAGAGATTACAGATCTTCTCGACTCGACTGCTCTCGAAGACCCTCTCTATGAGGCTCGCCGTCAGCCGCTCGCCCGCCAAATTGATGACGCTCGTCGAAGTGGCGACTGCTTTCTTGTCGACCAGAGCGGCGATCGCCGAGGGCACTGTGTTGATCAAGGAGACATCCAAGGACACCTGCGCCAGCGCCAGCGCATTCTCGACAAGATAAAGTGTGCCTCCTTGCGAAAGCGGAACGAAGCACTCATAGACGGACAGATCAAAACTGATCGAGGTAGAAAACAGCGTGCGGCTGATTTCGGTTTCCGCAAACACGTCGCTGCTCCAATGCAGCAGGTTCACGGTGCTCGCATGCTCGACCATGACGCCCTTGGGCGTACCTGTTGAGCCGGAGGTGTAGATCACATAGGCGAGATGGCGTGAGGTCAGGCCCAGCGCGCGCGGGTCCGGATCCAAGGCCGGCAGCTCGGCCCAGGCTGGCGTGGCCGTCTCAAGGTCAACCACCGTCACGTCCACCAGGGCATCGGCGCCCAGCGCGGTACGGCCCGCCGCATCGGCAAGCACCAGACCCGGTGCCGCATCCTCGAGAACCTGCCGCAGCCGCGCGGACGGATAGGCCGGGTCCAGCGGCAGATACGCGCCACCCGCCTTGAGGATCGCCAAAACCCCCACCACCATCGCCAGACTGCGCTCAAGACAGATCGCAACCGGCTGATCCGGCCTCACCCCGAGCGAGATCAGATGATGCGCCAGCCGGTTCGCCCGCGCATTGAGCTCGCCATAGCTCAGGTGTTCCTCCGCACAGACCACCGCCACCGCATCCGGCGCCTTGCGCACCTCCGCCTCGAACAGCTCATGGATGCACCGCTCCGCTGGATACGAGACCGACGTCCGGTTCAGCTCCTCCAACAGGTAGATGCGCTCATCCGACGACAACAGCTCAATCCGCCCGACCGCTCGATGCGCATCGGCAACCATCGCCCGCAGCAGCACCAGCAGATAGCCCCGCTGCCGCTCGATCGTTGCTTGATCGAACAGCGCCGTGGCATAGCCCAGCGTTCCGGCGATGACCGCGCCGCGCTCCCCAAGGTTCAGCTCCAGATCAAACTTGGCCTGATCGAACCCATCTCCGGCAGTCTCCACACTCAGCTCGGGAAGGTCGAAGGATTGACCGGCGTTGTTCTGCCAGGCCAACCCCACCTGGAACAGCGGGGTGTGATCAAGCGACCGTGGCGGCTGCACGATCTCCACCACCTGCTCAAACGGCAGGTCCTGATGGTCCTGCGCCGCCAACGTCGCGCCCCGCGTCCGCTCCAACAGCTCTGCCACGCTCGGCGCGCCCGACAGGTCGAGGCGAAGCGCCAGGCTGTTGACGAAGAAGCCGATCAACTCTTCGATCTCGCGGCGGCCCCGATTGGCGCTCGGCACCCCGATCACAAGGTCGTCCTGCCCTGACAGACGCGACAGCACCGCGCCCCACGCCGCCAGCACCGTCATGAACAACGTCGTGCCATGCTGCTGGCTCAGCCGCTTCAACTCCCGCGTCAGATCCGCATCGATGACAACAGGCACAGTGGCCCCGGCAAACGACTGCCGGGCCGGCCGCGGCCGGTCCGTCGGCAAGGCCAGACGGGCCGGCGCGCCAGCCAGGGTGTTGCGCCAATACTCCGCCTGCTTCTGCAATCGCTCGCCAGCCAGCCACTGCCGTTGCCAGGCAGCATAGTCCGGATACTGGATCGCAAGCGGCGGCAGCGGATCGTCTTGTCCCGCCAGGAACGCCCGGTACAGCTGACTGAGTTCACGCACCAGCACGCCCAGCGACCAGCCGTCCGAGACAATGTGATGCTGGGTCAGCAGGAAGACGTGCTCGTCATCGGACATCCGGATCAGCCGGCCGCGGATCAGCGGCCCGCGCACCAGATCAAACAGCGTGCGCGCCTCTTCCTGGCACAGCTCCGACAGCGCCGCCTCCGCGTCTGCCCGGCCCCGCAGATCGTGCTCCACAACCGGCAACCCCGCATCCGCCGGCAGAACCTCAACCCAAGGCTCACCCTCCGACGCGACAAAAATGCTCCGCAGCGCCTCATGCCGCGCCACCAACTGGTCAAGGCTGCGCTGCCAGGCGCTGCGCTCGAGCACACCTTTGAGCCGCCACGCCAGCGGAATGTGATAGTTCGTACTGCTCTCGTCGAGCTGCGCCAAAAACCACAGCCTCTGCTGCGCAAACGACAGCACAAATGGCGCATCGCGCGACACAGCCACAATGCCCGGCAGATCTTGTGGACCGGAGCGGCTCAATGTCTCGACAACGCTCCCCGCCAGGTCGGCCAGCACCGGCTTGGCGAACAGCGCCGTAAGCGGCAGCGCTACACCCAGAGCCTGCGACAGCCGGCTCAAGAGCCGTACCGCCAACAGCGAGTGGCCGCCCAGCGCGAAGAAGTTGTCGTGGCGACCGACCCGCTCTAAACCCAGAAGCTCTGCCCAGATCGTCGCCAGCGCCGTCTCGATCTCGCCCTGCGGCGCCTCATAGATGCCTCGCGCATACGCCTGATCCGCAGGCCGCGGCAGCGCCTTGCGATCCAGCTTGCCGTTCACCGTCAGCGGCAGCGCCGCGAGCCGCACGAACGCACTCGGCACCATGTAATCCGGCAATCGCGCACTTACATGTGCGCGCAAGGTGGCGGCAAGCTCAGATCCCTCCGCCTCGCCGGCATGCTCGGCCACCGCGACCACATAGGCCACCAGACGCGGCTCGCCACTGCGATCCTCTTGCGCCACCACTACCGCATCGCGCACCCAGGCGTGCTCGGACAGCCGCGCTGCGATCTCGCCCGGCTCGATCCGGAAGCCGCGGATCTTCACCTGATCGTCGTTGCGGCCCAAAAACTCCAGATTGCCGTCCGGCAGGTACCGCGCAAGGTCCCCGGTCCGGTACAGCCGATCGCCGTCCACAAAGGGACTGGCGATGAACCGCTCCGCCGTCAGATCGGGCCGCTTCAGATAGCCCCGCGCAACCCCCACCCCGCCGATGTAAAGCTCCCCCACCGCACCAAACGGAACGGGCGCACCAAACCGATCCAACACGTACAACCGAAGATCGGGGATGCGCCTTCCAATCGGACTGCCCGAGTTGGAAGTGTCAGACTGATCAAGCGGCCGATAGGTGACATGCACGGTCGTTTCCGTGATGCCGTACATGTTAACCAGTTGGGGCGCGCAATCGGAATGCCTTGCATACCACGGCTTCAGAATCGCTGGCTCCAGAGCCTCTCCACCAAAAATCACATATCGAAGGCGGCTTCGAAGCCTGGACTGACACTCCACATCAATGAGAGCTTTAAAAGCCGAGGGGGTCTGGTTCAGAACTGTGACGCCGGACTTGCAGATGAGATCATGAAAGTCAGAAGCAGAGCGAGCCGTATGGCTCGGCACGAGAACCAAACACCCGCCATAGCGCAGTGCGCCCCACAACTCCCAAACTGAGAAGTCGAACGAGAAGGAATGGAACAGACACCATACGTCGCGTTCGGTGAAGCCATACAAGCTCTCGGTCGTCTCGAACAAACGCGCAATCTGGGCATGCTCGACCATGACGCCCTTGGGCGTACCTGTTGAGCCGGAGGTGTAGATCACATAGGCGAGATGGCGTGAGGTCAGGCCCAGCGCGCGCGGGTCCGGATCCGAGGCCGGCAGCTCGGCCCAGGCTGGCGTGGCCGTCTCAAGGTCAACCACCGTCACGTCCACCAGGGCATCGGCGCCCAGCGCGGTACGGCCCGCCGCATCGGCAAGCACCAGACCCGGTGCCGCATCCTCGAGAACCTGCCGCAGCCGCGCGGACGGATAGGCCGGGTCCAGCGGCAGATACGCGCCACCCGCCTTGAGGATCGCCAAAACCCCCACCACCATCGCCAGACTGCGCTCAAGACAGATCGCAACCGGCTGATCCGGCCTCACCCCGAGCGAGATCAGATGATGCGCCAGCCGGTTCGCCCGCGCATTGAGCTCGCCATAGCTCAGGTGTTCCTCCGCACAGACCACCGCCACCGCATCCGGCGCCTTGCGCACCTCCGCCTCGAACAGCTCATGGATGCACCGCTCCGCTGGATACGAGACCGACGTCCGGTTCAGCTCCTCCAACAGGTAGATGCGCTCATCCGACGACAACAGCTCAATCCGCCCGACCGCTCGATGCGCATCGGCAACCATCGCCCGCAGCAGCACCAGCAGATAGCCCCGCTGCCGCTCGATCGTTGCTTGATCGAACAGCGCCGTGGCATAGCCCAGCGTTCCGGCGATGACCGCGCCGCGCTCCCCAAGGTTCAGCTCCAGATCAAACTTGGCCTGATCGAACCCATCTCCGGCAGTCTCCACACTCAGCTCGGGAAGGTCGAAGGATTGACCGGCGTTGTTCTGCCAGGCCAACCCCACCTGGAACAGCGGGGTGTGATCAAGCGACCGTGGCGGCTGCACGATCTCCACCACCTGCTCAAACGGCAGGTCCTGATGGTCCTGCGCCGCCAACGTCGCGCCCCGCGTCCGCTCCAACAGCTCTGCCACGCTCGGCGCGCCCGACAGGTCGAGGCGAAGCGCCAGGCTGTTGACGAAGAAGCCGATCAACTCTTCGATCTCGCGGCGGCCCCGATTGGCGCTCGGCACCCCGATCACAAGGTCGTCCTGCCCTGACAGACGCGACAGCACCGCGCCCCACGCCGCCAGCACCGTCATGAACAACGTCGTGCCATGCTGCTGGCTCAGCCGCTTCAACTCCCGCGTCAGATCCGCATCGATGACAACAGGCACAGTGGCCCCGGCAAACGACTGCCGGGCCGGCCGCGGCCGGTCCGTCGGCAAGGCCAGACGGGCCGGCGCGCCAGCCAGGGTGTTGCGCCAATACTCCGCCTGCTTCTGCAATCGCTCGCCAGCCAGCCACTGCCGTTGCCAGGCAGCATAGTCCGGATACTGGATCGCAAGCGGCGGCAGCGGATCGTCTTGTCCCGCCAGGAACGCCCGGTACAGCTGACTGAGTTCACGCACCAGCACGCCCAGCGACCAGCCGTCCGAGACAATGTGATGCTGGGTCAGCAGGAAGACGTGCTCGTCATCGGACATCCGGATCAGCCGGCCGCGGATCAGCGGCCCGCGCACCAGATCAAACAGCGTGCGCGCCTCTTCCTGGCACAGCTCCGACAGCGCCGCCTCCGCGTCTGCCCGGCCCCGCAGATCGTGCTCCACAACCGGCAACCCCGCATCCGCCGGCAGAACCTCAACCCAAGGCTCACCCTCCGACGCGACAAAAATGCTCCGCAGCGCCTCATGCCGCGCCACCAACTGGTCAAGGCTGCGCTGCCAGGCGCTGCGCTCGAGCACACCTTTGAGCCGCCACGCCAGCGGAATGTGATAGTTCGTACTGCTCTCGTCGAGCTGCGCCAAAAACCACAGCCTCTGCTGCGCAAACGACAGCACAAATGGCGCATCGCGCGACACAGCCACAATGCCCGGCAGATCTTGTGGACCGGAGCGGCTCAATGTCTCGACAACGCTCCCCGCCAGGTCGGCCAGCACCGGCTTGGCGAACAGCGCCGTAAGCGGCAGCGCTACACCCAGAGCCTGCGACAGCCGGCTCAAGAGCCGTACCGCCAACAGCGAGTGGCCGCCCAGCGCGAAGAAGTTGTCGTGGCGACCGACCCGCTCTAAACCCAGAAGCTCTGCCCAGATCGTCGCCAGCGCCGTCTCGATCTCGCCCTGCGGCGCCTCATAGATGCCTCGCGCATACGCCTGATCCGCAGGCCGCGGCAGCGCCTTGCGATCCAGCTTGCCGTTCACCGTCAGCGGCAGCGCCGCGAGCCGCACGAACGCACTCGGCACCATGTAATCCGGCAATCGCGCACTTACATGTGCGCGCAAGGTGGCGGCAAGCTCAGATCCCTCCGCCTCGCCGGCATGCTCGGCCACCGCGACCACATAGGCCACCAGACGCGGCTCGCCACTGCGATCCTCTTGCGCCACCACTACCGCATCGCGCACCCAGGCGTGCTCGGACAGCCGCGCTGCGATCTCGCCCGGCTCGATCCGGAAGCCGCGGATCTTCACCTGATCGTCGTTGCGGCCCAAAAACTCCAGATTGCCGTCCGGCAGGTACCGCGCAAGGTCCCCGGTCCGGTACAGCCGATCGCCGTCCACAAAGGGACTGGCGATGAACCGCTCCGCCGTCAGATCGGGCCGCTTCAGATAGCCCCGCGCAACCCCCGCCCCACCGATGTAAAGCTCCCCCACCGCACCAAACGGAACCAGCGCACCATCACCATCCAGAAGATACACCCGCGTGTTCGCGATCGGGCGGCCGATCGTCTCGACGATAGTCTCTCCCCTTCGCATGCAGATGCAGGTTGAATACGTCGTGGTTTCGGAAGGAGCGTAGAGATTACAGATCTTCTCGACTCGACTGCTCTCGAAGACCCTCTCTATGAGGCTCGCCGTCAGCCGCTCGCCCGCCAAATTGATGACGCTCGTCGAAGTGGCGACTGCTTTCTTGTCGACCAGAGCGGCGATCGCCGAGGGCACTGTGTTGATCAAGGAGACATCCAAGGACACCTGCGCCAGCGCCAGCGCATTCTCGACAAGATAAAGTGTGCCTCCTTGCGAAAGCGGAACGAAGCACTCATAGACGGACAGATCAAAACTGATCGAGGTAGAAAACAGCGTGCGGCTGATTTCGGTTTCCGCAAACACGTCGCTGCTCCAATGCAGCAGGTTCACGGTGCTCGCATGCTCGACCATGACGCCCTTGGGCGTACCTGTTGAGCCGGAGGTGTAGATCACATAGGCGAGATGGCGTGAGGTCAGGCCCAGCGCGCGCGGGTCCGGATCCAAGGCCGGCAGCTCGGCCCAGGCTGGCGTGGCCGTCTCAAGGTCAACCACCGTCACGTCCACCAGGGCATCGGCGCCCAGCGCGGTACGGCCCGCCGCATCGGCAAGCACCAGACCCGGTGCCGCATCCTCGAGAACCTGCCGCAGCCGCGCGGACGGATAGGCCGGGTCCAGCGGCAGATACGCGCCACCCGCCTTGAGGATCGCCAAAACCCCCACCACCATCGCCAGACTGCGCTCAAGACAGATCGCAACCGGCTGATCCGGCCTCACCCCGAGCGAGATCAGATGATGCGCCAGCCGGTTCGCCCGCGCATTGAGCTCGCCATAGCTCAGGTGTTCCTCCGCACAGACCACCGCCACCGCATCCGGCGCCTTGCGCACCTCCGCCTCGAACAGCTCATGGATGCACCGCTCCGCTGGATACGAGACCGACGTCCGGTTCAGCTCCTCCAACAGGTAGATGCGCTCATCACGTGGTAGGATGTCCAGGTCGCACACCGGCGTGTTCGGCGCGTGCTCCAGCGCATCAGCCAGTTGCTCGAGCGCGCGCTGCATGTAGCCGCAGACCCGATCCGCAGAGACCGGCTCCGCCGCTTCCGCGGTCAGCCCGAGCGCCTTGCCAAAATCCTCCACCGACAAGGTCAACGGATAGTTGGTGCGCTCCTCCCCGCCCAGCCGTTCCACGCCAGACAGCACATCATCCGATCCGAAGGACATCGCCGGGGTGTTGTGGCGGTAGTTCAACAACGAACTGAACAGCGGCGCCGGCGATGCAACGCCGCCGCAGCGTTGCGCCAGCGCCAGCGAGGCATGTTCATGCGCCAGCAACTCGGCCAGCCGGGCGTGGGTGGTCCGCACGCTCGCCTCGACCCCGGTGCCGTCCAGATCAAGCCGCAGCGGCAGGGTGTTGATGAACAGGCCCATGGTGTGGTCGGCGCCGGCACCGCCATGCATGCGGCCGAACAGCACCGTGCCGAACACCACCTGCTCTCGTCCGCTGCTCCGCGCCACCACCTGTCCCCACGCCAGATGGCACAGGCTCGCCAGGCTCACCCCAAGCCGCCGCGCCTGGCTGCGCAGCCGTTCGTGCAGTTGCTGCGGCAGCATTCGCCGCGCCTCATGGGACCTGCTGCCGTCGCCGCGGACCTCACTCAGCCCAAACGGCGTGGTCGGCTCATCGATGTCCCCCAGCATCGTCCGGAAGAACTCTTCGTGCGCTTTGGCTCCAACGCCCAGCTGCGCCTGCGCCACCAGATTGCGGAACGGCTGCGGCGCTGCGAGCTCATGCTCGTGCCCGCCGAGCAGCGCACGAATCTCGGCATGCATCACTTCCGAGGTGGCGTGATCCCCGATCAAATGGTGCTGCAGCTTCAGCAATAGCCAGCGCCCGCTGCCGGGCTCGCGCGCGATCACAAACCTCAACAACGGCGCCCGGCCAAGATCGATGCGGTGCTCGCGCGGATCAAACCGATGCCGGAGCTGCGCGTGGCCAGGACCGCCAGATCCATCCAGCTCAACCTCGGTCACATCCAGTGGCGCTTTCCGCCACACCACCTGCGCCGGGCGCGACAGCCCCTCCCAGACAAACGACGTGCGCAGAATGTCGTGCCGGTCCACCACCCGCTGAACCGCGGCAAGATAGCGGTCCAACACGCCACGCTCGGCAAACGCCATCTGCGACACCAGCAGGTACGGATCGCCTTGGCGGGCCAGCAGATGATGGAACAGGATGCCGTCCTGCAGCGGCGACAAGCCATAAATATCCTGGATGTTGCCGACCCCACCGGGCACCGTGGCGACGATCCGATCGATCTCCGGCTGAGCCAGCTCAATCAGCGGCAGCATCTGCGGCGTAATCGCCCTGCTTCTCTCCGTGATCAGGTTGGCGGGGACCGCCACTTCGTGATGGTTGCCAAGGCTCGCGGCCAGATCGGCCAGCACCGGCTTGGCGAACAAGGTCCGCACCTCGACCCCCAGTGACAGCCGTCGCAGACGCTCCATCAGTTGCACCGCCAACAGCGAGTGGCCGCCCAGCGCGAAGAAGTTGTCGTGGCGACCGACCC
The DNA here is from genome assembly GCF_032917945.1 of Bradyrhizobium sp. sBnM-33. NCBI lineage: Bacteria > Pseudomonadati > Pseudomonadota > Alphaproteobacteria > Hyphomicrobiales > Nitrobacteraceae > Bradyrhizobium > Bradyrhizobium sp. sBnM-33. The sequence goes on along the minus strand of NZ_CP136624.1, from coordinate 1,798,049 downwards.
GCTCTAAACCCAGAAGCTCTGCCCAGATCGTCGCCAGCGCCGTCTCGATCTCGCCCTGCGGCGCCTCATAGATGCCTCGCGCATACGCCTGATCCGCAGGCCGCGGCAGCGCCTTGCGATCCAGCTTGCCGTTCACCGTCAGCGGCAGCGCCGCGAGCCGCACGAACGCACTCGGCACCATGTAATCCGGCAATCGCGCACTTACATGTGCGCGCAAGGTGGCGGCAAGCTCAGATCCCTCCGCCTCGCCGGCATGCTCGGCCACCGCGACCACATAGGCCACCAGACGCGGCTCGCCACTGCGATCCTCTTGCGCCACCACTACCGCATCGCGCACCCAGGCGTGCTCGGACAGCCGCGCTGCGATCTCGCCCGGCTCGATCCGGAAGCCGCGGATCTTCACCTGATCGTCGTTGCGGCCCAAAAACTCCAGATTGCCGTCCGGCAGGTACCGCGCAAGGTCCCCGGTCCGGTACAGCCGATCGCCGTCCACAAAGGGACTGGCGATGAACCGCTCCGCCGTCAGATCGGGACGGTTCAGATAGCCCCGCGCAACCCCCGCCCCGCCGATGTAAAGCTCCCCCACCGCACCAAACGGAACCAGCGCACCATGACCATCCAGAAGATACACCCGCGCGTTCGCAATCGGACGCCCGATCGGGACGTTCGCAGATACAGCTGGCCCTGTCGGAACCTCATAAAAGAGACAGCCGACGATCGTTTCGGTGGGGCCGTATTCATTCACCAGTCTGGCCGTGGGCTGGATCCTGCGCCACAGCTCGATTGTCGAATGCGACAGCGCTTCACCGCCGATGATAAACAGTCCAACCTGGCTGGCGGCCGAGTCCGCCAGCATCTGTTGCCCAAGCACATCCAGATGGCTGGGGGTGATATCAATGATCCCGCAGCCCGAGCTGATCTTTTCCTTTACCCCCTCGACCTCGTCTCCCTCCCTGACAAGCTGTGCGTGGCCACCACAGAGCAAAGGCGCAAGCAGGCTCGTGATTATGGCATCGAAGGCCAGGGAAGAGGAGACCAGGGAGGATGACCTGGGCGCATAAGCTTCGCAGGCCCAGGACAGATAATTGGCCACTCCCCGATGCTCGACCATGACGCCCTTTGGGGTTCCGGTTGAGCCTGAGGTGTAGATCACATAGGCGAGATGGCGTGAGGTCAGGCCCAGCGCGCGCGGGTCCGGATCCGAGGCCGGCAGCTCGGCCCAGGCCGGGGTGGCTGTCGTAAGATCGACCACGCTCACATCGGCCAGCGCCTCGGTGCCGAGCGCGGCGCGGCCGGCCGCATCGGCAAGCACCAGACCCGGTGCCGCATCCTCGAGAACCTGCCGCAGCCGCGCGGACGGATAGGCCGGGTCCAGCGGCAGATAGGCGCCACCCGCCTTGAGGATCGCCAAAACCCCCACCACCATCGCCAGACTGCGCTCCAGACAGATCGCCACCGGCTGATCCGGCCTCACCCCGAGCGAGATCAGATGATGCGCCAGCCGGTTCGCCCGCGCATTGAGCTCGCCATAGCTCAGGTGTTCCTCCGCACAGACCACCGCCACCGCATCCGGCGCCTTGCGCACCTCCGCCTCGAACAGCTCATGGATGCACCGCTCCGCTGGATACGAGACCGACGTCCGGTTCAGCTCCTCCAACAGGTAGATGCGCTCATCACGTGGTAGGATGTCCAGGTCGCACACCGGCGTGTTCGGCGCGTGCTCCAGCGCATCAGCCAGTTGCTCGAGCGCGCGCTGCATGTAGCCGCAGACCCGATCCGCAGAGACCGGCTCCGCCGCTTCCGCGGTCAGCCCGAGCGCCTTGCCAAAATCCTCCACCGACAAGGTCAACGGATAGTTGGTGCGCTCCTCCCCGCCCAGCCGTTCCACGCCAGACAGCACATCATCCGATCCGAAGGACATCGCCGGGGTGTTGTGGCGGTAGTTCAACAACGAACTGAACAGCGGCGCCGGCGATGCAACGCCGCCGCAGCGTTGCGCCAGCGCCAGCGAGGCATGTTCATGCGCCAGCAACTCGGCCAGCCGGGCGTGGGTGGTCCGCACGCTCGCCTCGACCCCGGTGCCGTCCAGATCAAGCCGCAGCGGCAGGGTGTTGATGAACAGGCCCATGGTGTGGTCGGCGCCGGCACCGCCATGCATGCGGCCGAACAGCACCGTGCCGAACACCACCTGCTCTCGTCCGCTGCTCCGCGCCACCACCTGTCCCCACGCCAGATGGCACAGGCTCGCCAGGCTCACCCCAAGCCGCCGCGCCTGGCTGCGCAGCCGTTCGTGCAGTTGCTGCGGCAGCATTCGCCGCGCCTCATGGGACCTGCTGCCGTCGCCGCGGACCTCACTCAGCCCAAACGGCGTGGTCGGCTCATCGATGTCCCCCAGCATCGTCCGGAAGAACTCTTCGTGCGCTTTGGCTCCAACGCCCAGCTGCGCCTGCGCCACCAGATTGCGGAACGGCTGCGGCGCTGCGAGCTCATGCTCGTGCCCGCCGAGCAGCGCACGAATCTCGGCATGCATCACTTCCGAGGTGGCGTGATCCCCGATCAAATGGTGCTGCAGCTTCAGCAATAGCCAGCGCCCGCTGCCGGGCTCGCGCGCGATCACAAACCTCAACAACGGCGCCCGGCCAAGGTCGATGCGGTGCTCGCGCGGATCAAACCGATGCCGGAGCTGCGCGTGGCCAGGACCGCCAGATCCATCCAGCTCAACCTCGGTCACATCCAGTGGCGCTTTCCGCCACACCACCTGCGCCGGGCGCGACAGCCCCTCCCAGACAAACGACGTGCGCAGAATGTCGTGCCGGTCCACCACCCGCTGAACCGCGGCAAGATAGCGGTCCAACACGCCACGCTCGGCAAACGCCATCTGCGACACCAGCAGGTACGGATCGCCTTGGCGGGCCAGCAGATGATGGAACAGGATGCCGTCCTGCAGCGGCGACAAGCCATAAATATCCTGGATGTTGCCGACCCCACCGGGCACCGTGGCGACGATCCGATCGATCTCCGGCTGAGCCAGCTCAATCAGCGGCAGCATCTGCGGCGTAATCGCCCTGCTTCTCTCCGTGATCAGGTTGGCGGGGACCGCCACTTCGTGATGGTTGCCAAGGCTCGCGGCCAGATCGGCCAGCACCGGCTTGGCGAACAAGGTCCGCACCTCGACCCCCAGTGACAGCCGTCGCAGACGCTCCATCAGTTGCACCGCCAACAGCGAGTGGCCGCCCAGCGCGAAGAAGTTGTCGTGGCGACCGACCCGCTCTAAACCCAGAAGCTCTGCCCAGATCGTCGCCAGCGCCGTCTCGATCTCGCCCTGCGGCGCCTCATAGATGCCTCGCGCATACGCCTGATCCGCAGGCCGCGGCAGCGCCTTGCGATCCAGCTTGCCGTTCACCGTCAGCGGCAGCGCCGCGAGCCGCACGAACGCACTCGGCACCATGTAATCCGGCAATCGCGCACTTACATGTGCGCGCAAGGTGGCGGCAAGCTCAGATCCCTCCGCCTCGCCGGCATGCTCGGCCACCGCGACCACATAGGCCACCAGACGCGGCTCGCCACTGCGATCCTCTTGCGCCACCACTACCGCATCGCGCACCCAGGCGTGCTCGGACAGCCGCGCTGCGATCTCGCCCGGCTCGATCCGGAAGCCGCGGATCTTCACCTGATCGTCGTTGCGGCCCAAAAACTCCAGATTGCCGTCCGGCAGGTACCGCGCAAGGTCCCCGGTCCGGTACAGCCGATCGCCGTCCACAAAGGGACTGGCGATGAACCGCTCCGCCGTCAGATCGGGACGGTTCAGATAGCCCCGCGCAACCCCCGCCCCGCCGATGTAAAGCTCCCCCACCGCACCAAACGGAACGGGCGCACCATGACCATCCAGAAGATACACCCGCGCGTTCGCAATCGGACGCCCGATCGGGACGTTCGCAGATACAGCTGGCCCTGTCGGAACCTCATAAAAGAGACAGCCGACGATCGTTTCGGTGGGGCCGTATTCATTCACCAGTCTGGCCGTGGGCTGGATCCTGCGCCACAGCTCGATTGTCGAATGCGACAGCGCTTCACCGCCGATGATAAACAGTCCAACTTGGCTGGCGGCCGAGTCCGCCAGCATCTGTTGCCCAAGCACATCCAGATGGCTGGGGGTGATATCAATGATCCCGCAGCCCGAGCTGATCTTTTCCTTTACCCCCTCGACCTCGTCTCCCTCCCTGACAAGCTGTGCGTGGCCACCACAGAGCAAAGGCGCAAGCAGGCTCGTGATTATGGCATCGAAGGCCAGGGAAGAGGAGACCAGGGAGGATGACCTGGGCGCATAAGCTTCGCAAGCCCAGGACAGATAATTGGCCACTCCCCGATGCTCGACCATGACGCCCTTTGGGGTTCCGGTTGAGCCTGAGGTGTAGATCACATAGGCGAGATGGCGTGAGGTCAGGCCCAGCGCGCGCGGGTCCGGATCCGAGGCCGGCAGCTCGGCCCAGGCTGGCGTGGCCGTCTCAAGGTCAACCACCGTCACGTCCACCAGGGCATCGGCGCCCAGCGCGGTACGGCCCGCCGCATCGGCAAGCACCAGACCCGGTGCCGCATCCTCGAGAACCTGCCGCAGCCGCGCGGACGGATAGGCCGGGTCCAGCGGCAGATACGCGCCACCCGCCTTGAGGATCGCCAAAACCCCCACCACCATCACCAGACTGCGCTCAAGACAGATCGCAACCGGCTGATCCGGCCTCACCCCGAGCGAGATCAGATGATGCGCCAGCCGGTTCGCCCGCGCATTGAGCTCGCCATAGCTCAGGTGTTCCTCCGCACAGACCACCGCCACCGCATCCGGCGCCTTGCGCACCTCCGCCTCGAACAGCTCATGGATGCACCGCTCCGCTGGATACGAGACCGACGTCCGGTTCAGCTCCTCCAACAGGTAGATGCGCTCATCACGTGGTAGGATGTCCAGGTCGCACACCGGCGTGTTCGGCGCGTGCTCCAGCGCATCAGCCAGTTGCTCGAGCGCGCGCTGCATGTAGCCGCAGACCCGATCCGCAGAGACCGGCTCCGCCGCTTCCGCGGTCAGCCCGAGCGCCTTGCCAAAATCCTCCACCGACAAGGTCAACGGATAGTTGGTGCGCTCCTCCCCGCCCAGCCGTTCCACGCCAGACAGCACATCATCCGATCCGAAGGACATCGCCGGGGTGTTGTGGCGGTAGTTCAACAACGAACTGAACAGCGGCGCCGGCGATGCAACGCCGCCGCAGCGTTGCGCCAGCGCCAGCGAGGCATGTTCATGCGCCAGCAACTCGGCCAGCCGGGCGTGGGTGGTCCGCACGCTCGCCTCGACCCCGGTGCCGTCCAGATCAAGCCGCAGCGGCAGGGTGTTCATGAACAGGCCCATGGTGTGGTCGGCGCCGGCACCGCCATGCATGCGGCCGAACAGCACCGTGCCGAACACCACCTGCTCTCGTCCGCTGCTCCGCGCCACCACCTGTCCCCACGCCAGATGGCACAGGCTCGCCAGGCTCACCCCAAGCCGCCGCGCCTGGCTGCGCAGCCGTTCGTGCAGTTGCTGCGGCAGCATTCGCCGCGCCTCATGGGACCTGCTGCCGTCGCCGCGGACCTCACTCAGCCCAAACGGCGTGGTCGGCTCATCGATGTCCCCCAGCATCGTCCGGAAGAACTCTTCGTGCGCTTTGGCTCCAACGCCCAGCTGCGCCTGCGCCACCAGATTGCGGAACGGCTGCGGCGCTGCGAGCTCATGCTCGTGCCCGCCGAGCAGCGCACGAATCTCGGCATGCATCACTTCCGAGGTGGCGTGATCCCCGATCAAATGGTGCTGCAGCTTCAGCAATAGCCAGCGCCCGCTGCCGGGCTCGCGCGCGATCACAAACCTCAACAACGGCGCCCGGCCAAGATCGATGCGGTGCTCGCGCGGATCAAACCGATGCCGGAGCTGCGCGTGGCCAGGACCGCCAGATCCATCCAGCTCAACCTCGGTCACATCCAGTGGCGCTTTCCGCCACACCACCTGCGCCGGGCGCGACAGCCCCTCCCAGACAAACGACGTGCGCAGAATGTCGTGCCGGTCCACCACCCGCTGAACCGCGGCAAGATAGCGGTCCAACACGCCACGCTCGGCAAACGCCATCTGCGACACCAGCAGGTACGGATCGCCTTGGCGGGCCAGCAGATGATGGAACAGGATGCCGTCCTGCAGCGGCGACAAGCCATAAATATCCTGGATGTTGCCGACCCCACCGGGCACCGTGGCGACGATCCGATCGATCTCCGGCTGAGCCAGCTCAATCAGCGGCAGCATCTGCGGCGTAATCGCCCTGCTTCTCTCCGTGATCAGGTTGGCGGGGACCGCCACTTCGTGATGGTTGCCAAGGCTCGCGGCCAGATCGGCCAGCACCGGCTTGGCGAACAAGGTCCGCACCTCGACCCCCAGTGACAGCCGTCGCAGACGCTCCATCAGTTGCACCGCCAACAGCGAGTGGCCGCCCAGCGCGAAGAAGTTGTCGTGGCGACCGACCCGCTCTAAACCCAGAAGCTCTGCCCAGATCGTCGCCAGCGCCGTCTCGATCTCGCCCTGCGGCGCCTCATAGATGCCTCGCGCATACGCCTGATCCGCAGGCCGCGGCAGCGCCTTGCGATCCAGCTTGCCGTTCACCGTCAGCGGCAGCGCCGCGAGCCGCACGAACGCACTCGGCACCATGTAATCCGGCAATCGCGCACTTACATGTGCGCGCAAGGTGGCGGCAAGCTCAGATCCCTCCGCCTCGCCGGCATGCTCGGCCACCGCGACCACATAGGCCACCAGACGCGGCTCGCCACTGCGATCCTCTTGCGCCACCACTACCGCATCGCGCACCCAGGCGTGCTCGGACAGCCGCGCTGCGATCTCGCCCGGCTCGATCCGGAAGCCGCGGATCTTCACCTGATCGTCGTTGCGGCCCAAAAACTCCAGATTGCCGTCCGGCAGGTACCGCGCAAGGTCCCCGGTCCGGTACAGCCGATCGCCGTCCACAAAGGGACTGGCGATGAACCGCTCCGCCGTCAGATCGGGACGGTTCAGATAGCCCCGCGCAACCCCCGCCCCACCGATGTAAAGCTCCCCCACCGCACCAAACGGAACCAGCGCACCATCACCGTCAAGCAGATAGATCCGCGTGTTCGCGATCGGACGGCCAATCGGGATCGAGCTTAGCCCCTCGACAGCGTGAGATATTTCGAATGTGGCACTCCCAATCGTTGCTTCTGTCGGACCATAATGATTGATCAGACGCACGTTCGGAAAACGCTCTTGCCAGAACTGTATATCTGCCGGGATTAACGCCTCGCCGCCGACCATCAGAGCTCTTGTCGGAGCTGGTCCCTTATAGGCATCAAGCCGCTTGTTCAGCATGCTCAGATGCGAAGGAGTCAGCTTAATCAGATCATAGGTCTGCCCCTGCTCTACAGCAGCAACCGAACCGATTTGGGCAATCGGCTTTAGAAGACGGAGTTTGGCACCGGCCAACAGAGGTCCGAACAAGGTTGTAACGATGCCGTCGAAGCTCAACGGATGCAGTATGGGCGAGCCGTTCAAAGCTCGTTTGTAATAGCTGCGACCTGACCATTGCAAATAGTTCACCAAATTACCATGCTCGACCATGACGCCCTTGGGCGTACCTGTTGAGCCGGAGGTGTAGATCACATAGGCGAGATGGCGTGAGGTCAGGCCCAGCGCCCGCGGGTCCGGATCCGAGGCCGGCAGGTTTGCCCACGCCGGCGTCGCCGTCTCCAGGTCGACCACCGTCAGATCGAGCAGCCCATCGGCAAGCGCGGCGCGGCCCGCCGCATCGGCAAGCACCAGACCCGGTGCCGCATCCTCGAGAACCTGCCGCAGCCGCGCGGACGGATAGGCCGGGTCCAGCGGCAGATACGCGCCACCCGCCTTGAGGATCGCCAAAACCCCCACCACCATCGCCAGACTGCGCTCAAGACAGATCGCAACCGGCTGATCCGGCCTCACCCCGAGCGAGATCAGATGATGCGCCAGCCGGTTCGCCCGCGCATTGAGCTCGCCATAGCTCAGGTGTTCCTCCGCACAGACCACCGCCACCGCATCCGGCGCCTTGCGCACCTCCGCCTCGAACAGCTCATGGATGCACCGCTCCGCTGAGTACGAGACCGACGTCCGGTTCAGCTCCTCCAACAGGTAGGTGCGCTCATCCGACGACAACAGCTCAATCCGCCCAACCGCTCGATGCGCATCAGTCATCACAGCACACAACAAATTCTGCAAATGCTGCGTCATGCGGTCGATCTGCGGGGGCGCCAAACGACTGGCATCAAAGTGCCATCGAAAGCTCCCTTCCAGAGCGCAAACCTCAAACGTCAGCAGATCACCGGATAGGGGCGTATCACTTGGGTTTGACGCAGGAGACGCGCTATTTGCAGTAACCGTAACGCCAACGGGCCAGGGACGGCGCGATCGTAGCGCCTCCGCCCCCCGCAACGTCGGGTAGCGCGCGATAAGATCCCGCGCAAAGCTATCGTACTGCCTCAGCCGAGCGCACTCGGCCGCCACCGCCCTGCGCACCTCTGCAAAATCGTGACCGATATCTATGATAATTTCCATTGGCACGACAGAAGCGATAAGCACCTCCACCGCCTTCATCCCGGCTCGCGAACCATTCGCTGCGGGGGTCCATCCCAATCGAAGCTCTGATTCTCCAGTGACGCGAGCGAGATAGATCAGCCAAGCGCTCAATAGATATTCCGTGCGATCATTGGGGGACAGCTCGGCCAAAGCACTTGGAATGAGCCATGAACTCGACTGCCATTGGGGCGGAGCCGCAGCTACTGAAGACGACTGATACGGAAGCTGCAATATTTTAAACTGCTCAAGCCGTTGTCGCCAAAAACTCTCCCGAAGCGCCAGCATTTCATGCGTAACAGTTATACTCCGCGCCTGACCATCGTTTAAGATCGGCAGGCGATCGCCTTCATCCAGATCGGAGCACCTTGCGAGTGCCCGCGCATCCAGAGCCTGATCATCCAGGCCGCCAAACCAAACATCAACATCCTCTGTCCCGGTCGCCACACGCCAGTGGCGGGGATGGATTTCAACCAGGGAGCCCGCCGGAAAGCCCGAGCGCCTCACCGTCACCTCCAAGCACCTGACTGCGACAACGTCATCGCCCACGAGAACCTTGGACAGACACAAGGGATTGGCATGATACGGCCCAAAATCCAAGGCGCGTGTCATTGCTGACAGATCTTGCGCGGATCGATCCCATCGCAGACACCCCGCAGCATCTGGGCGTCGACGCCTCGGGAAAACACTTCTGTCAACTAGCGCCTGCGGACGGGCACTGAGCTCTCCATTTGTTAAGCCGGTCAAAAGCTCACGGAAGCCCTCGATCGCGGCTTCATAACATTTGAGGTTCAGCGTTAACGCCGTATCGCTGGGCGCAATTAAGACGTGGCGCTGAACCACCAGAGCACCAGCATCAACCCGATGATCGATACGATGCCACGCGATGCCATGTTCGGCCTCTTGGGCCAGCAGCGCCCAAGACGTCGCGTGAGTACCCGCATATCGTGGCAACGGACCGTCATGGTAGTTGAAAGCGCCTTGACGGGCTCGCTCAAACACCACTGGCGGCAAAATGAACGGGTTGGCAACCGAAAAAATCCACTCAACCGGTTCGGTCTTCAGCAACGTGGAGAGCTCTTCAATGCTCCCAACACACTGGATATTGGCGTGAGCGGCCCAATCGGCGAATGTGGCGTCGGCACACAGCGCCGCGCGGATGTCGTGACCCTTCTCCCTCGCTAGCTCAGCACACCTGATGGCCAGCGTACCACTACCAACAAAGACGGTAGAACCGATTGGGGAGGTTGCAAGTCGTTGCCCACCACAATCGCCTGACTCGCAAGCGTTTGGCTGCGCCAGAGGAGACCAATGCGCCATCTTCACCCCTCAGCCAATGCATGCGGTTCCCGGCCAAGGCGCGCGCCACATGGCGACCTAAGCCTGTCACACTCGTCAGGATTTGCTCGGGAATTGCCGCACTGAATGCTAATCGACTCCGGCCAGCCATGAGAGTTATCCAGCGCTACGAATGACAGCGACATCCCCGACGGACGCCACAACGCTTCATTTGGCGGGATCGCACTCAACCGTGCAGCGTCTATCGAAGTGAGAATCAATCGAGCAAGATTCCTCTGAATGTGTGGGCGCGGGGCCGACCGCGGGACCGATATCGTCCTTTGGATCCTCACTGTCTCAGAGCAATCCGCGTGCCACCAAACAGGTTGTGGAGGGCTTACTTGAAGAGGGAAAAACCACTCTTTGCGCCGCGGCGGCGAAATACTTGATCCTCTGTGTTCGGTTCCGGACACTACATCGTCAATTGGACACGGCTGTTCGCGACAATACAGAGCGGCATATTAAGAACGGTTGTTTATGCATAACTCATCGCACCAGCATGCGCTTTTCGGCGCTTGCCATTGATGCCGCCGTACCTTTGCCCTGCTCAGAGACCCCGGCCGAACTGGTGAGCCAGGCCATGTGCTGCCCCTGAACCCAACATAGCCAACGCGTCGGCACGACCATCATTTCGTGGCGTGCCACAGGGCTTTGGTACCCCCGCCCGCAATTTAACGGCATTGGAAGCATGGCTGCGCGCACGATTGTCTGAAATGGGCCCCGATTTTGGGGCCATTTGCTTAGTTGGAAACGGCTGCTCCGTTTGATAGACGGAGCGGATAATGACGACGAAGACGAGACACAGGATCGACGCGACACTGAAGGCAAGGATTGCGCTGGAAACCGTGCGGGAGCAGCGACAGTAGGATCTGTCCCAGCGTTATGAGGTCAGCCCAGACCGGTGGCGCAATCTGACAGCCGGTATCGCCAACACGGTGCTCTCCTGGTGCCGCCGCACCTGGTTGACGGACAACTGCCGCGTAGACATAGGCAACTTAGCCCGATGCGCCGCCGCGAGCCGTTCGTCAGCGACTTTCGAGCTGATCAGCAGGACCCACCCACTTGCGGACGTATGGGGTACGTGATCGGGGATATGGTGACTCGCCGTTCGTCGATACTCGTTTAGCGCGTCACGGACCTCGTAGCGATGCGATCTTCTTGGGACAACTTATGGACGATGTGAATCGTGTCGTCACAGCTTCTGGCACCCGCGAGTTTGGACATATGCACGCGACGAGCTCTCGAAGGGCTTGAATCGCACGTAGCGTCAAGTTGAGCCGCCATTATCAAGATAAAACTGCCTTCCCAAAGCTAACTGGACAGGCTCCTAGACTAGGCCGTCGCCATCTAGGGACTGGTGATCCGCTTTACGTTGACGCCTCCTTCGCTAGCTTGATCAATAGCTTCGGGCTCTCCGATCGGCGTCCGGACCCCAGGCCAACTAACACATCGGCAAGCCTGATACATCCCGAACATCGCGTGATGCGCAAGACGGCCCTGATATGACATCAGGCGGTCAAAAAGGCGGCGCTAAGTGACGCATCAGACAGAACATTGCGAGCTCGTCCCATGCAAAAACCGCCGCTCGATCCCGACGTCGCCGACACGGCGCCGGTAGATTCGATGCTCACGCCCTATGATTACGAGCACCTCGTCACCTACTGGCGTCTGCTGGACGCGGATGCCGAGGGGGCCGACTGGCGCGAAGTAGCAAAGATTGTGCTGCATATCGACGCGGACAACGAGCCGCAGCGGGCCCGCCGCACCTTCGACAGCCATCTTGCACGCGCAAAATGGATGAGCGAGCACGGATATCGACACCTGATGCGCGGCGGTTTTCCCGCCCTGAATTGACACGCTGCTCGGCTCCAAGCCCCTCAATGCGGATGAGTCGGTTGCGTGCGGAGAACAGCCTTCTCCTTGTAACCGCAAAAACGAGATGAACGAACTCCAGCGAAGCAATATTCTTACAGGTGCCTTTCATGACGGTGGACGGCCCTGCTACGGCGGACTGAATGACGAGCCATTCTTGCCATGATGCAACGATGCGGGCTTGAAACATGATCGACATTGCCGAACGCGCCAGGATTATCGTGGTCGAACAGCTTGTTGTTGATCCCGATGAAGTGGTGGATAATGCCAGCCTCATCGAAGACCTTGGCGCCGATAGCCTAGACATGGTCGAATTGGTGCTCAAATTTGAGCGGGAGTTTGGTTTCGAGATTTCCGATGATGCTGTTGAGTGTATTTTGGCCGTCGGCGATGCGGTAGAACTCACTAGACGACCGCTGAGGCGCTCGCGCTGTTTGCCGGGATCGAGCGCATGCCGCAGCGAGGTCAGAAGTTCGAGGGTCGCTCGCGAGCGTTGGCTCGTCTGCTTGGCCCCGTCAGCGAATGGTGGACTGGAAACCATGTAAACGACCGCAGCGCCAAGCCGTGTCACCCGCTGGGATACGTCGCGCGCGAGGACTGGCTTCGCTGTCGCGAGGTGCGTGTCGCGCTGTTTGCGGCAGCCTCCGCGCGACGAGCGCTGGGCCGCCGAGCTGCTCAAGCGTCTGCTTGATGCCAGGTTGTCGCCGTTCGAACCCGATCCGGTTGCCGTATGCGAAGCCGCCGAGGCCGAGGCGAAGCGCCCGACGCCTCCGAAGTGACGCGGAGGATCCCGACATGCCGATAAGCTTACGGGCGCAGCCGCGCGGCGTTAATGGGTGCATGCCTCACAAGAGCCCCCGTCGCGACGCTCACCACGGATATGTCAGGAGGGCATACTGACCTAATAGCGTGTAAGTCATGGTCGGCCGCTGGCCTCTTCAGGCTCTAAAAACCCATTTGACGCCACGGGTGCGGCTGATAGGGTTGGAATTGGAACCGGTGGGAGAAAGCTATGCGGGTTATTCTAGCGGCTGGTACACAGCGTTCTGGAAGCACATGGGTCTTCAATGTAGCTCGATTAAGCTTGAGAACTCAGGACCCGAACTTAAAGACAGCATGGATCGACGATTATGTGCCGGGAACAGAAACGTCGGCGCTATTGAAAATTCACATCCCTGACGATCAATGGAGCGAGAGAGCGGAAACTGTACTAACTTGCCATCGCGATCTGCGTGATATTATCGTGTCCCTTCATGATCGTGGTTGGGTGAACAAGGACGATAAAGGCGCTGCTCTCGCCGCTGCAAAAACTACGCGCGAATGTCATGAGTATTGGTCAGCACGATCCGACATCGATCTATCCTACGTCGAAATCATAAATCATCCGCAAACCTCGGCGCAGAGGATAGCGAGGGCTTGTGGGATATCTATTGACCCGAATACGGCTGCTCAAATTGTCCGCGAAGTAGATGGCCTCATTGATGGAGTTGCTTCTTACAACACGGAGAACCTGCTACACCCAAACCATCGGCGCGACGGTCGGATAGGTCGGTGGATTGGCAATCTGAATGCAGATACGGCCGAGGCAATCGTTTCCGATAATCGGGACTGGTTTGTTCGTTTTGGGTATCTTACTTGAACCTCAACTTCGCTGCGGCGACCGTTGCGAACTCGCTGTCAAGCGGGATGCCGCAGCGCTCACCGCTTCGCCAGCTTGAAAACGTTGCTCGCGGCTGTCTCCAGCGCCGGTCCGAGCGACGGCAGGGTCTTGCGCGTGATCTCGTCGGTGAAGTCGAGGATCGACGCCGCCAGGCGCAACTGGCGCCGTTGCTCAACGGGATCAGGGCTATTCTGGGGACCAATCCCGACGAAGTGTCGGCCGACGCCGGCTACTGCTCCGCCGCCAATCTTCGCGCGATCAAACGGCGGCGCATTGAGGGCTACATCGCCAACCGGAAGGCAGAAGCACGGCACCAAGTCCGCCACCGCGGAAAAGCCTTCAAGAGCCGGCTCGCTGATCGCCAAGATGAGCACCAAGCTCAAGCGCGCCGGCTACCGAAGTCGCTACCGCTTGCGTAAGCAGATCGTCGAACCCGTGTTCGGACAGATCAAACAGGCAAGAGGGTTCAGGCAATTCCTGCTGCGCGGCATCGACAAAGTGAAGCCCGAATGGGCCCTGATTTGCACCGCTCACAACCTCGTCAAGCTGGCGAGGGCCGCATGAGCCGCTATCATTCGGATAAAACTGGCTTCCCGATGCTAACTGGACAGGCTCCTAGTCTTACTGTGTCACAAAAGAAGGCGCTTCGTCTGCCGGGTGCAATAAGGACAGCGTGAGATGTTCCGGGCGATGGCAACGATCAGTCTTCGCCGCATCGTCCTGATCGAGTTCGGGATGTGACGTTCGGGTCGCAGCGGCGGAGCCTCTGGGTCGGTAACCGTTGGGAACCGCAAGTTTCTTGAACGGCCTGGTGGAACGAGATCCCGAGGGGGGAATCGTCTCCCTCTCGGAGACCAGGAACCCGTAGGCCGCGATGCACAGCGTGGCGTGGTGGTGGAAGCCACGCCAACCTCACCCTTCGAAATGCCCGAGCCCAACCTCTTGTTTGAGATCCTGATAGTCGCGCTCGATGCGCCAGCGCAGCTTGGTTAGCTCGACTAGCCTGCCGAAAGTGATCGTTTCCGGCAACGCTGAAAGCCAGTATTTGGTCGGCTCGTCCTCACCTTCTGGCCATTCGATCAAAAGCCATTCTTCCGGTCGGCTTTCGGTGAGCTGGTAATCTCGATGCGCGACGCAAACGCGCGCGCGAGCGAAGCGCGACGATAGCCGCTCGGCCGCACCCTCTCGCCACTTGATCGTGCGCCAGACCCGCTTAGGAAGGCAAAGAGCAAGCTCCTTGACCGAAATCGGTTGATGCTTGTGGTCGCGGCGCAGCAGCTTTGGTGGTCGCCCTTTGCCCGACCATTTTTTTGGCGGCAGCGGCGCCGTGTCGGACGTCCACACCGTGGTGTTTGGCAAGATACCGGCCACATAGGTCAACGCCAACGCGCTGATGCTGGTCCGCAGGTCCGTGTTGCAGCCATATCCGGCATCCATCAGCACCACGCCGCGAGGAAGCCCGGCTCGGCAGGCCGCGTCGATCTGCTCAAGCGCGATCTCTGGCTTGGTCTTAAAGCTGATCTCCTTGGGCACGCCCGCTTTGCGCCGACGCTTCTTATCTGCCGCCCATTCCTGCGGCAGATAGAGACGATACATCGCCGGCAGACTGGCGTGGTGATTGGCAAGCGACAGGGACACCGCGACTTGGCAGTTATCCTGCTTGCCGAGCTGCCCGCAGTATTGACGCGCCACACCGACTGAGTGCGCTCCCTTCTTGGGAAAACTGGTGTCATCGATGATCCACGCTTCGATCGGTCCATGGCGCTCTATCGCCGGCAGTACCATCTCACCCACTTTGGCCAAAACACCCTCGTCAGACCAAGGCGATTGACCGACGAAGTGCAGCAGCGACTGATGCTGTGCCGCCGTCCGATCAGGTGCCGTCACCGCTGCCATCGGCTCAACGCTCTTACGCTCCCCCGGCATGATTAAGCCGATGCAATAATCAAACAACGGCCGGGCCCGGTCCGCATGTCCGATCACGCTCACAAGTCCCTCGACAAAAGCCGAAAATCGCGATTCACTGCCGTCTGATGTCCGGAGATCCATATCAGCCCCCGTTGCCGATGCCTGAATCTCAACCGGTAACTGATTCTGACAGCACCTCGCCCGCGACCTTTTGAATCAGACGCTTTTTCTGACTCAGTAAGACTAGCTCCTCCGGCTAACGCGGGTATCCGGTGAAAACGGGGTGCAGTTCAGCGTGTTTATTGGCGAACCATTCAAGGCTCTCGATAACATGCGTGCCAGAACTTCGCGGTTTTCTGGGTTGCTCATCATCGTTACGTGATTGCCTGGAACTGAAACTGCATGAATGGCCGCCCCACTCAAAACGCGGTCCCAGCCGCGCATGACCGATCTTGCCTCCGGGGCGATTGAGTTTTTGCCCCGCACACGACGACTAGGGAAAGGATCAGCTGCATAAAACTGATGTATCTCAATTGGCAGGGTCGCAGCTCGATACGATCGTAGTGCCCTGTGAAAATAGACATACCTCAAGGCGTTGTCATAGAGATCGCGATCTGAAGCTATGGCCCCAATTTGCTGCGCCTTTTCAAACAACTGAGCAACTGAACTTTGTTCAGAAAGTTTCTCCAGCAATTCGAACCGCTCATCATCTAAAGACTCGAGAGGCTCGAATATCATATCTAATGCTACTTGGGCATCCGACCTGCTCGATGGATTTGCAGGTAATGTGACATCGATGAACGCCATAAATGAGACAGCTTCCCCGCGACTTAGCAAGTGTTTGGCAAGCGCATAAGCCAAGATTGCCCCTGAGGAGTAACCAGCGAAGCGATACGGACCCTGCGGCTGGATCTTTCCGATTGCGAGGATTACCTCCGCGGCGATCGCATCGAGAGCTGGTTGACAAAGTTCATTGAAAGACGGCCATGGCAAAGCATAGATCGGGCAGTCTACATCCATTTCTTTTGCTAAAGTGAGGACATACGAATAATCTCCGTAACCTGTCGGAACAAAGAAGAGTGGCGGTTGAGATCCCGTCGCCTGAACGGGTAGCACTCCAGCTGGATGACGTTGCGGGTCCAACTCAACCCTCGATGCAAGTTCCTTCAGGACAGGAGCCTGGAAGAGATCGGCGGCATTAAACTTCATTCCAAGATTTAGCGCTCGGCTGAGCAACCGCACCGCCAGGAGCGAGTGGCCGCCGAGCTCGAAGAAGTTGTCGTGGCGTCCGACCCGCTCGACCCCGAGAAGCTCCGCCCAGATCTCTGCCAGCGCCGTCTCGATCGCGCCGCGCGGCGCCGCATAGGCTGCCCGCGCATAGGCATCGTCGGCCGGCGCCGGCAGTGCCTTGCGGTCGAGCTTGCCGTTCACCGTCAGCGGCAGCCCCGATAGCCGCACGAACGCCGACGGCACCATGTAGTCCGGCAGCCGCGCACTTAAGTGCGCCCGCAAGGCGCCGGCCAGCCCGCCTCCACCGTCCTCGTCCGAGCCAGCCTCGTCCGAGCCCACCACATAGGCGACAAGGTGCTTGTCGCCGGACCGGTCCTGGCGCGCCACCACAACCGCATCGCGCACCCAGGCGTGCTCGCAAAGCCGTGCGGCGATCTCGCCCGGCTCGATGCGGAAGCCGCGGATCTTCACCTGGTCGTCGTTGCGGCCCAGGAACTCCAGATTGCCGTCGGGCAGATAGCACGCCAGGTCGCCGGTCCGGTACAGCCGATCGCCGTCCACAAAGGGACTGGCGATGAACCGCTCCGCCGTCAGATCGGCACGGTTCAGATAGCCACGCGCAACCCCCGCCCCGCCTATGTAAAGCTCACCCACCGCCCCCAACGGCACAGGCGCGCCATGACCGTCCAGCAGATACACCCGCGTGTTGGCAATCGGGCGGCCGATCGGGACGTTTTGATGAGACACAACGAGCCTCGCGTCAATAACAAAACTGGACGACCAGATCGTTGTTTCGGTCGGACCGTAAAGATTTCTTAGAGACCTCACCCCTCTACTGAGCCGCGACGACTGACTCGCAGGTAACGCCTCACCTCCACACAATACATTTAAGCCCGGTGTTCCTTGCCAGCCGGCATCCAACAGCAAACGCCACGTTGCTGGAGTGGCCTGCATCATAGAAATCTTGCGCTGATCTATAAGGTAATGCAACGCCGTAGCATCCGTAACATCCTTACGGCTGGCTAGGACGATTGTGGCTCCCGTGCACGATGGAAGAAATAGCTCCAGTCCTGCGATATCAAATGAGATGGACGTGATGGCTAGGAATACATCCTGCTCAGTGATCCTCAATATATCCGAAAGAGCATATATGAAATTCAACAGGTTCGCATGCTCGACCATGACGCCCTTTGGGGTTCCGGTTGAGCCTGAGGTGTAGATGATGTAGGCGAGATGGCGCGAGGTGAGGCCGAGGGCGCGCGGCTCGGGATCAGAGACAGGCAGCGCGGCCCAGGGCGGGGTGGCCGTATCCAGATCGAGCGCCGTCACATCGGCGAGCGCCTCGGTGCCGAGCGCGGCGCGGCCTGCCGCATCGCAAAGCAGCAGCTGGGGCGCGGCATCGCCCAGCACCTGGCGCAGCCGCTGAGACGGATAGGCCGGATCCAGCGGCAGATAGGCGCCGCCCGCCTTCAGGATCGCCAAGAGCCCCACCACCATCGCCGGGCTGCGCTGAAGGCAGATCGCCACCGGCTGATCCGGCCTGACCCCGAGCGCGATCAGATGATGCGCCAGCCGGTTGGCCCGCGCATTGAGCTCGCCATAGCTCAGGCGCTCGTCCTCATGGACGAGGGCGACCGCTTCGGGTGCGCGCCGGACCTGTTGCTCGAACAGTTCATGGATGCACCGCTCCGACGGATAGGCCGCCGCCGTCCGGTTCAACTCCTCCAGCAGATACGCGCGCTCAGCGGACGGCAGGATGTCGAGCTCGCGCACCGGCGTGTTGGGGGCATGCTCCAGCGCCTCCGCCAGTTGCTCGAGCGCCCGCTGCATGTAGCCGCAGACCCGATCCGCAGAGACAGGCTCCGCCACCTGCGCCGTCAGCCCGAGCGCTTCGCCATAATCCTCCACCGATAGGGTCACGGGATAGTTGGTGCGCTCCTCGCCGCCCAGCCATTCCATCCCCGACAGGACATCATCCGTTCCGGAGCCGGGCGTGGCCGCCGGCCTGTTATGGCGGTAGTTCAACAGCGCGCTGAACAGCGGCGCCGGCGCCGCAACGCCGCTGCAGCGTTGCGCCAGCGCCAGCGAGGCATGCTCGTGCGCCAGCAGCTCGGAAAGCTGCGCATGGGTGCTGCGCACGCTCGCCGCAACCCCGGTGCCGTCGAGATCAAGCCGCAGCGGCAGGGTGTTGATGAACAGGCCCATGGTGCGGTCGGCACCGGCGCCGCCATGCATCCGGCCAAACAGCACCGTGCCGAACACCACCTGCTCGCGGCCGCTGCTGCGCGCCACCACCTGCCCCCAGGCCAGATGGCACAGGCTGGCCAGGCTCACCCCGAGCCGCCGCGCCTGTTCGCGCAGCCGCTCGTTGAGCGCCTGCGGCAGCACCCGATGCGCCTCGCCGACGCCGCTGCCGTCGCCGTAGACCTCGCTTAGCCCGAACGGCATGGTCGGCTCGTCGATGTCGGCCAGCAGTCCCCGGAAGAACTCTTCATGCGCCTTGGCATCAACAGCAAGACGCGCCTGCGCCACCAGATTGCGGAATGGCAGCGGCGCGGCCAGTTCATAGGCCCGCCCCGCAAGCATGGCCCGCACCTCGGCATGCATCACGTCCAGCGTCGTGTGATCCCCGATCAAATGATGCTGCAGCTCCAAAAGCAGCCAGCGCCCGCTGCCGGGCTCGCGCGCGGTCACAAACCGCAACAAGGGCGCCCGGCCAAGATCGATGCGGTGCTGGCGCGGATCAAACCGGCGCCGGAGCTCATCGGCGCCGGGACAATCATAGCCATCCAGCTCGACCTCGCTCACCTCCAGCGGCGCACGACGCCACACCACCTGGGCCGGGCTCGACAGCCCCTCCCAGACAAAGGCCGTGCGCAGAATGTCGTGCCGATCCACCACCCGCTGAACCGCACCAAGATAGCGATCCAACAGGCCACGGTCGGCAAACGCCATCTGCGACACCAGCAGGTAGGGATCGCCCCGGCTGGTCAGCAGATGATGGAACAGGATGCCGTCCTGCAGCGGCGACAGGCCATAAATGTCCTGGATGTTGCCGACGCCACCAGGCACCGTGGCGACGATCCGGTCGATCTCGCCCTGCGTCAGCTCGATCAGCGGCAGCATCTGCGGCGTGATCGCCGTACTCTGCTCGGTGATCAGGTTGGCAGGCACCGCCACCTCGTGATGGCTGCCCAGGCTTGCGGCAAGATCGGCCAGCACCGGCCTGGCGAACAGGGTGCGCACCTCCACCCCGAGCGACAACCGCCGCAGCCGGCTCAAGAGCTGCACCGCCAGGAGCGAGTGGCCGCCGAGTTCGAAGAAGTGGTCGTGGCGTCCGACCCGCTCGACCCCGAGAAGCTCCGCCCAGATCTCTGCCAGCGCCGTCTCGATCGCGCCGCGCGGCGCCGCATAGGCCGCCCGCGCATAGGCATCGTCGGCCGGCGCCGGCAGTGCCTTGCGGTCGAGCTTGCCGTTCACCGTCAGCGGCAGCCCCGATAGCCGCACGAACGCCGCCGGCACCATGTAGTCCGGCAGCCGCGCACTTAAGTGCGCCCGCAAGGCGCCGGCCAGCCCGCCTCCATCGTCCTCGTCCGAGCCAGCCTCGTCCGAGCCCACCACATAGGCGACAAGGTGCTTGTCGCCGGACCGGTCCTGGCGCGCCACCACAACCGCATCGCGCACCCAGGCGTGCTCGCAAAGCCGCGCGGCGATCTCGCCCGGCTCGATGCGGAAGCCGCGGATCTTCACCTGGTCGTCGTTGCGGCCCAGGAACTCCAGATTGCCGTCGGGCAGATAGCACGCCAGGTCGCCGGTCCGGTACAGCCGATCGCCGTCCACAAAGGGACTGGCGATGAACCGCTCCGCCGTCAGATCGGCACGGTTCAGATAGCCACGCGCAACCCCCGCCCCGCCTATGTAAAGCTCACCCACCGTCCCCAACGGCACAGGCTGGCCGAACCGATCCAACAAGTACAACCGAAGATCGGGGATGGGCTCTCCGATCAGGTTGGCCGAGTTGGAGGTGTCAGATTGATTAAGAGGTCGATAGGTTACATGCACGGTAGCTTCCGTGATGCCGTACATGTTGATCAATTGCGGAACGCTGTCTGAATGCCTTGCATACCACGGCTTTAGAATGGACGGTTCCAGAGCCTCCCCACCAAAAATCACATAGCGAAGGCGGTTTCGAACATTGCTCTGGCATTCTACATCCATGAAAGCTTTAAAAGCCGAGGGGGTCTGATTGAGAACCGTGACGCCAGACTTGCAGACTAGCTCATGGAAGTCGGAAGCAGAACGGGCGGTATTACTCGGCACGAGTATCAAACGCCCGCCATAGCGCAGTGCGCCCCACAATTCCCACACCGAGAAGTCAAACGAGATGGAATGGAACAGGCACCATACGTCGTGTTCGGTGAAGCCATACCAGTCCTGGGTCGCCTCGAACAGACGAGCCATCTGAGCATGCTCGACCATGACGCCCTTTGGGGTTCCGGTTGAGCCTGAGGTGTAGATGATGTAGGCGAGATGGCGCGAGGTGAGGCCGAGGGCGCGCGGCTCGGGATCAGAGACAGGCAGCGCGGCCCAGGGCGGGGTGGCCGTATCCAGATCGAGCGCCGTCACATCGGCGAGCGCCTCGGTGCCGAGCGCGGCGCGGCATGCCGCATCGCAAAGCAGCAGCTGGGGCGCGGCATCGCCCAGCACCTGGCGCAGCCGCTGAGACGGATAGGCCGGATCCAGCGGCAGATAGGCGCCGCCCGCCTTCAGGATCGCCAAGAGCCCCACCACCATCGCCGGGCTGCGCTGAAGGCAGATCGCCACCGGCTGATCCGGCCTGACCCCGAGCGCGATCAGATGATGCGCCAGCCGGTTGGCCCGCGCATTGAGCTCGCCATAGCTCAGGCGCTCGTCCTCATGGACGAGGGCGACCGCTTCGGGTGCGCGCCGGACCTGTTGCTCGAACAGTTCATGGATGCACCGCTCCGACGGATAGGCCGCCGCCGTCCGGTTCAACTCCTCCAGCAGATACGCGCGCTCAGCGGACGGCAGGATGTCGAGCTCGCGCACCGGCGTGTTGGGGGCATGCTCCAGCGCCTCCGCCAGTTGCTCGAGCGCCCGCTGCATGTAGCCGCAGACCCGATCCGCAGAGACAGGCTCCGCCACCTGCGCCGTCAGCCCGAGCGCTTCGCCATAATCCTCCACCGACAGGGTCACGGGATAGTTGGTGCGCTCCTCGCCGCCCAGCCATTCCATCCCCGACAGGACATCATCCGTTCCGGAGCCGGGCGTGGCCGCCGGCCTGTTATGGCGGTAGTTCAACAGCGCGCTGAACAGCGGCGCCGGCGCCGCAACGCCGCTGCAGCGTTGCGCCAGCGCCAGCGAGGCATGCTCGTGCGCCAGCAGCTCGGAAAGCTGCGCATGGGTGCTGCGCACGCTCGCCGCAACCCCGGTGCCGTCGAGATCAAGCCGCAGCGGCAGGGTGTTGATGAACAGGCCCATGGTGCGGTCGGCACCGGCGCCGCCATGCATCCGGCCAAACAGCACCGTGCCGAACACCACCTGCTCGCGGCCGCTGCTGCGCGCCACCACCTGCCCCCAGGCCAGATGGCACAGGCTGGCCAGGCTCACCCCGAGCCGCCGCGCCTGTTCGCGCAGCCGCTCGTTGAGCGCCTGCGGCAGCACCCGATGCGCCTCGCCGACGCCGCTGCCGTCGCCGTAGACCTCGCTTAGCCCGAACGGCATGGTCGGCTCGTCGATGTCGGCCAGCAGTCCCCGGAAGAACTCTTCATGCGCCTTGGCATCAACAGCAAGACGCGCCTGCGCCACCAGATTGCGGAATGGCAGCGGCGCGGCCAGTTCATAGGCCCGCCCCGCAAGCATGGCCCGCACCTCGGCATGCATCACGTCCAGCGTCGTGTGATCCCCGATCAAATGATGCTGCAGCTCCAAAAGCAGCCAGCGCCCGCTGCCGGGCTCGCGCGCGGTCACAAACCGCAACAAGGGCGCCCGGCCAAGATCGATGCGGTGCTGGCGCGGATCAAACCGGCGCCGGAGCTCATCGGCGCCGGGACAATCATAGCCATCCAGCTCGACCTCGCTCACCTCCAGCGGCGCACGACGCCACACCACCTGGGCCGGGCTCGACAGCCCCTCCCAGACAAAGGCCGTGCGCAGAATGTCGTGCCGATCCACCACCCGCTGAACCGCACCAAGATAGCGATCCAACAGGCCACGGTCGGCAAACGCCATCTGCGACACCAGCAGGTAGGGATCGCCCCGGCTGGTCAGCAGATGATGGAACAGGATGCCGTCCTGCAGCGGCGACAGGCCATAAATGTCCTGGATGTTGCCGACGCCACCAGGCACCGTGGCGACGATCCGGTCGATCTCGCCCTGCGTCAGCTCGATCAGCGGCAGCATCTGCGGCGTGATCGCCGTACTCTGCTCGGTGATCAGGTTGGCAGGCACCGCCACCTCGTGATGGCTGCCCAGGCTTGCGGCAAGATCGGCCAGCACCGGCCTGGCGAACAGGGTGCGCACCTCCACCCCGAGCGACAACCGCCGCAGCCGGCTCAAGAGCTGCACCGCCAGGAGCGAGTGGCCGCCGAGTTCGAAGAAGTGGTCGTGGCGTCCGACCCGCTCGACCCCGAGAAGCTCCGCCCAGATCTCTGCCAGCGCCGTCTCGATCGCGCCGCGCGGCGCCGCATAGGCCGCCCGCGCATAGGCATCGTCGGCCGGCGCCGGCAGTGCCTTGCGGTCGAGCTTGCCGTTCACCGTCAGCGGCAGCCCCGATAGCCGCACGAACGCCGCCGGCACCATGTAGTCCGGCAGCCGCGCACTTAAGTGCGCCCGCAAGGCGCCGGCCAGCCCGCCTCCATCGTCCTCGTCCGAGCCAGCCTCGTCCGAGCCCACCACATAGGCGACAAGGTGCTTGTCGCCGGACCGGTCCTGGCGCGCCACCACAACCGCATCGCGCACCCAGGCGTGCTCGCAAAGCCGCGCGGCGATCTCGCCCGGCTCGATGCGGAAGCCGCGGATCTTCACCTGGTCGTCGTTGCGGCCCAGGAACTCCAGATTGCCGTCGGGCAGATAGCACGCCAGGTCGCCGGTCCGGTACAGCCGATCGCCGTCCACAAAGGGACTGGCGATGAACCGCTCCGCCGTCAGATCGGCACGGTTCAGATAGCCACGCGCAACCCCCGCCCCGCCTATGTAAAGCTCCCCCACCGCACCAAACGGAACCAGCGCACCATGACCATCCAGAAGATACACCCGCGCGTTCGCAATCGGACGCCCGATCGGGACGTTCGCAGATACAGCTGGCCCTGTCGGAACCTCATAAAAGAGACAGCCGACGATCGTTTCGGTGGGGCCGTATTCATTCACCAGTCTGGCCGTGGGCTGGATCCTGCGCCACAGCTCGATTGTCGAATGCGACAGCGCTTCACCGCCGATGATAAACAGTCCAACCTGGCTGGCGGCCGAGTCCGCCAGCATCTGTTGCCCAAGCACATCCAGATGGCTGGGGGTGATATCAATGATCCCGCAGCCCGAGCTGATCTTTTCCTTTACCCCCTCGACCTCGTCTCCCTCCCTGACAAGCTGTGCGTGGCCACCACAGAGCAAAGGCGCAAGCAGGCTCGTGATTATGGCATCGAAGGCCAGGGAAGAGGAGACCAGGGAGGATGACCTGGGCGCATAAGCTTCGCAAGCCCAGGACAGATAATTGGCCACTCCCCGATGCTCGACCATGACGCCCTTTGGGGTTCCGGTTGAGCCTGAGGTGTAGATCACATAGGCGAGATGGCGTGAGGTCAGGCCCAGCGCGCGCGGGTCCGGATCCGAGGCCGGCAGCTCGGCCCAGGCTGGCGTGGCCGTCTCAAGATCAACCACCGTCACGTCCACCAGGGCATCGGCGCCCAGCGCGGTACGGCCCGCCGCATCGGCAAGCACCAGACCCGGTGCCGCATCCTCGAGAACCTGCCGCAGCCGCGCGGACGGATAGGCCGGGTCCAGCGGCAGATACGCGCCACCCGCCTTGAGGATCGCCAAAACCCCCACCACCATCGCCAGACTGCGCTCAAGACAGATCGCAACCGGCTGATCCGGCCTCACCCCGAGCGAGATCAGATGATGCGCCAGCCGGTTGGCCCGCGCATTGAGCTCGCCATAGCTCAGGCGCTCGTCCTCATGGACGAGGGCGACCGCTTCGGGTGCGCGCCGGACCTGTTGCTCGAACAGTTCATGGATGCACCGCTCCGACGGATAGGCCGCCGCCGTCCGGTTCAACTCCTCCAGCAGATAGCTGCGTTCGTCGGCCGGCAGGATGTTGATGCGGCCGACCGGCTGCCCGGCATCGGCAACCATCGCCCGCAGCAGCGCCAGCAGATAACCACGCTGCCGCTCGATCGTCGCCTGATCGAACAGCGCCGTGGCATAACCGAACGCCCCGGCGATCTCCTCGCCCTGCTCATGAAGGCTCAGCTCCAGATCGAACTTGACCTGATCGAGCCCTTCCCCGGCAGCCTCCACGCTCAGCCCGGCAAGGTCGAACGACCCGACGGCGTTGTTCTGCCAGGCCAACATCACCTGGAACAACGGCGTGTGATCGAGATGCCGGGGCGGCTTGACGATCTCGACTACCTGCTCGAACGGCAGGTCCTGATGCTCCTGCGCAGCCAGCGCCGTGCGCCGCGTCCGTTCCAGAAGCTGCGACACGCTCGGCTCGCCCGACAGCTCCAGCCGAAGCGGCAGGCTGTTGACGAAGAAGCCGATCAACCCTTCGATCTCGCGGCGGCCGCGATTGGCGCTCGGCACGCCGATCACAAGGTCGTCCTGCCCCGATAGACGCGCCAGCACCGCCGCCCAGGCCGCCAGCACCGTCATGAACAACGTCGTGCCATGCTGCCGGCTCAGCCGCTTCAGCCCCCGCGTCAGATCCGCATCGATGACGATCGGAACACTGGCCCCGGCAAACGACGGCTGGGCCGGCCGCGGCCGGTCCGTCGGCAGCGCCAGACGGGCCGGAGCACCGGACAGGGTGTCGCGCCAATACTGCGCCTGCTTCTGCAGCCGTTCCCCCGACAGCCACTGCCGTTGCCAGGCGGCATAATCCGGATATTGGATTGCCAGCGGCGGCAAAGGATCGTCCTGTCCAGCCTCAAACGCCCGGTAAAGCTGACTGAGTTCACGCACCAGCACGCCCAGCGACCAGCCGTCCGAGACGATGTGATGCTGGGTCAGCAGGAAGACGTGTTCCTCATCCGACATCCGGATCAGACGCCCGCGGATCAGCGGCCCGCGCGCAAGATCGAACGGCGTGCCTGCCTCTTCATGGCACAGCTCCAGAAGCGCCGCCTCAGCATCCGGCCGGCCCCGCAGATCGTGCTCGAGCACCGGCAGCCCCGCATCCGCCGGCAGAACCTCAACCCGGGGCTTGCCCTCCGGTGCGACAAAGACACTGCGCAGCGCCTCGTGACGGGCAAACAAACGGTCAAGGCTGCGCTGCCAGGCGCTGCGGTCGAGCGCCCCGCGCAGCCGCCACGCCAGCGGAATGTGGTAGGTCGTGCTGCTCTCGTCCAGCTGCGCCAAAAACCACAGCCGCTGCTGCGCAAACGATGGTACTAGGACGCTTTTGCGTCCGACCTTTGGTAGCAACGTAGTTTCTCGGCTGCCAGTCCGGCTTCTCTCTTTGGCAAGTGAAAAAAGCTCAGTTAGGCTTTCTGCGTCCAGTTCTTCCAATCCGGATCTAATCAAATCTGTCATTTCTAGACTCCAGAAAGAGCAGCTTCTCTAGAGTCCAGAGAGAGCAACTTCAGAAGCTCTTGGCGATCAAACTCTTGTTCGATCAAAGTGATCGAAGTTGCGCGAGCCAGATCCGCCAGCACCGGTTTGGCAAACAGCGTCGACAGCGGCAGTTCCACGCCAACAGCCCGCGACAGCCGGCTCAAGAGCTGCACCGCCAGGAGCGAGTGGCCGCCCAGTTCGAAGAAGTGGTCGTGGCGGCCGACCCGCTCGACCCCGAGAAGCTCCGCCCAGATCTCTGCCAGCGCCGTCTCGATCGCGCCGCGCGGCGCCGCATAGGCCGCCCGCGCATAGGCATCGTCGGCCGGCGCCGGCAGTGCCTTGCGGTCGAGCTTGCCGTTCACCGTCAGCGGCAGCCCCGATAGCCGCACGAACGCCGCCGGCACCATGTAGTCCGGCAGGTACGCACCTAAGTGCGTGCGCAAGGCGCTGGCAAGGTCAGCGCCATCCAGCTCATCCGATTGAGCTTCGGGCGCACACACCACATAGCCGACGATGTGCTTGTCGCCGGACCGGTCCTGGCGCGCCACCACAACCGCATCGCGCACCCAGGCGTGCTCGCAAAGCCGCGCGGCGATCTCGCCCGGCTCGATGCGGAAGCCGCGGATCTTCACCTGGTCGTCATTGCGGCCCAGAAACTCCAGATTGCCGTCCGGCAGATAGCGCGCCAGGTCGCCGGTCCGGTACAGCCGATCGCCGTCCACAAAGGGACTGGCGATGAACCGCTCCGCCGTCAGATCGGCACGGTTCAGATAGCCACGCGCAACCCCCGCCCCGCCGATGTAAAGCTCACCCACCGCCCCCAACGGCACAGGCGCGCCATGGCCGTCCAGCAGATACACACGCGTGTTGGCAATCGGACGCCCGATCGTCTCAACGACAGCCTCTCTCCTGGGCATGCAAATCCAGGTCGAATACGTCGTCGTTTCCGAAGGAGCGTACAGGTTACAGATCTTCTCTACGCCACTGCCCTCGAAGACCCTCTCGATCAGACCTGCCGTCAGCGGCTCACCGGCCAAATTGATGACGCTTGTCGAAGCCGGCACGGCTTGTTGGTCGACCAGAGCGGCGATCGCCGAGGGGACGGTGTTGATCAAGGAAACATCCAAGGACGTCTGCGCCAGCGCCAGTGCATCCTCGACAAGATACAGAGTGCCTCCTTGCGACAGCGGTACGAAGCACTCATAGACGGACAGATCAAAACTGATCGAGGTAGAAAACAGTGTGCGGCTAATCTCTGACTCCGCAAATACGCCGCTGCTCCAATGCAGCAGGTTCACGGCGCTTTGATGCTCGACCATGACGCCCTTGGGGGTTCCGGTTGAGCCTGAGGTGTAGATGATGTAGGCGAGATGGCGCGAGGTGAGGCCGAGGGCGCGCGGCTCGGGATCAGAGACAGGCAGCGCGGCCCAGGGCGGGGTGGCCGTATCCAGATCGAGCGCCGTCACATCGGCGAGCGCCTCGGTGCCGAGCGCGGCGCGGCCGGCCGCATCGCAAAGCAGCAGCTGCGGCGCGGCATCGCCCAGCACCTGGCGCAGCCGCTGAGACGGATAGGCCGGGTCCAGCGGCAGATAGGCGCCGCCCGCCTTCAGGATCGCCAAGAGCCCCACCACCATCGCCGGGCTGCGCTGAAGGCAGATCGCCACCGGCTGATCCGGCCTGACCCCGAGCGCGATCAGATGATGCGCCAGCCGGTTGGCCCGCGCATTGAGCTCGCCATAGCTCAGGCGCTCGTCCTCATGGACGAGGGCGACCGCTTCGGGTGCGCGCCGGACCTGTTGCTCGAACAGTTCATGGATGCACCGCTCCGACGGATAGGCCGCCGCCGTCCGGTTCAACTCCTCCAGCAGATAGCTGCGTTCGTCGGCCGGCAGGATGTTGATGCGGCCGACCGGCTGCCCCGCATCGGCAGCCATCGCCCGCAGCAGCGCCAGCAGATAACCACGCTGCCGCTCGATCGTCGCCTGATCGAACAGCGCCGTGGCATAATCAAACGTTCCGGCTATGACCTCATCACACTCGCCTAGGCTCAGCTCCAGATCGAACTTGACCTGATCGAGCCCTTCCCCGGCAGCCTCCACGCTCAGCCCGGCAAGGTCGAACGACCCGACGGCGTTGTTCTGCCAGGCCAACATCACCTGGAACAACGGCGTGTGATCGAGATGCCGGGGCGGCTTGACGATCTCGACTACCTGCTCGAACGGCAGGTCCTGATGCTCCTGCGCAGCCAGCGCCGTGCGCCGCGTCCGTTCCAACAGCTCTGCCACGCTCGGCGCGCCCGACAGGTCGAGGCGAAGCGCCAGGCTGTTGACGAAGAAGCCGATCAACTCTTCGATCTCGCGGCGGCCCCGATTGGCGCTCGGCACCCCGATCACAAGGTCGTCCTGCCCTGACAGACGCGACAGCACCGCGCCCCACGCCGCCAGCACCGTCATGAATAACGTCGTGCCATGCTGCTGGCTCAGCCGCTTCAACTCCCGCGTCAGATCCGCATCGATGACAACAGGCACAGTGGCCCCGGCAAACGACTGCCGGGCCGGCCGCGGCCGGTCCGTCGGCAAGGCCAGACGGGCCGGCGCGCCAGCCAGGGTGTTGCGCCAATACTCCGCCTGCTTCTGCAATCGCTCGCCAGCCAGCCACTGCCGTTGCCAGGCAGCATAGTCCGGATACTGGATCGCAAGCGGCGGCAGCGGATCGTCTTGTCCCGCCAGGAACGCCCGGTACAGCTGACTGAGTTCACGCACCAGCACGCCCAGCGACCAGCCGTCCGAGACGATGTGATGCTGGGTCAGCAGGAAGACGTGTTCCTCATCCGACATCCGGATCAGACGCCCGCGGATCAGCGGCCCGCGCACCAGATCAAACAGCGTGCGCGCCTCTTCCTGGCACAGCTCCGACAGCGCCGCCTCCGCGTCTGCCCGGCCCCGCAGATCGTGCTCCACAACCGGCAACCCCGCATCCGCCGGCAGAACCTCAACCCAAGGCTCACCCTCCGACGCGACAAAAATGCTCCGCAGCGCCTCATGCCGCGCCACCAACTGGTCAAGGCTGCGCTGCCAGGCGCTGCGCTCGAGCACACCTTTGAGCCGCCACGCCAGCGGAATGTGATAGTTCGTACTGCTCTCGTCGAGCTGCGCCAAAAACCACAGCCTCTGCTGCGCAAACGACAGCACAAATGGCGCATCGCGCGACACAGCCACAATGCCCGGCAGATCTTGTGGACCGGAGCGGCTCAATGTCTCGACAACGCTCCCCGCCAGGTCGGCCAGCACCGGCTTGGCGAACAGCGCCGTAAGCGGCAGCGCTACACCCAGAGCCTGCGACAGCCGGCTCAAGAGCCGTACCGCCAACAGCGAGTGGCCGCCGAGCTCGAAGAAGTGGTCGTGGCGTCCGACCCGCTCGACCCCGAGAAGCTCCGCCCAGATCTCTGCCAGCGCCGTCTCGATCGCGCCGCGCGGCGCCGCATAGGCCGCCCGCGCATAGGCATCGTCGGCCGGCGCCGGCAGTGCCTTGCGGTCGAGCTTGCCGTTCACCGTCAGCGGCAGCCCCGATAGCCGCACGAACGCCGACGGCACCATGTAGTCCGGCAGTCGCCCACTTAAGTGCGCCCGCAAGGCGCCGGCCAGCCCGCCTCCACCGTCCTCGTCCGAGCCAGCCTCGTCCGAGCCCACCACATAGGCGACAAGGTGCTTGTCGCCGGACCGGTCCTGGCGCGCCACCACAACCGCATCGCGCACCCAGGCGTGCTCGCAAAGCCGTGCGGCGATCTCGCCCGGCTCGATCCGGAAGCCGCGGATCTTCACCTGGTCGTCGTTGCGGCCGAGGAACTCCAGATTGCCGTCGGGCAGATAGCGCGCCAGGTCGCCGGTCCGGTACAGCCGATCGCCGTCCACAAAGGGACTGGCGATGAACCGCTCCGCCGTCAGATCGGCACGGTTCAGATAGCCACGCGCAACCCCCGCCCCGCCTATGTAAAGCTCACCCACCGCCCCCAACGGCACAGGCGCGCCATGGCCGTCCAGCAGATACACACGCGTGTTGGCAATCGGACGGCCGATCGGGATCGAGGCCAGCCCCTCGACGGATTCGGATATCTCGAATGTGGCACATCCAACCGTTGCTTCCGTCGGACCAAAATGATTGATCAGACGCACGCTCGGAAAACGCTCTTGCCAAAACTGCATGTCTGCCGGAATTAAGGCCTCGCCCCCAACCATGAGCACTCTTGTCGGAGCCGATCCTTTGTTGGCTTCGAGCCGTTTGTTCAGCATGCTTAGATGCGAAGGCGTCAGCTTGATCAGATCATAGGTCTGGCCATCCTCGACAGCAGCAAGCCAATCTATTGGGACAGTCTGGTTTAGAATGCGGAGCTTGGTACCGGCCAGCAAAGGCCCAAACAAGGTCGTAATGCTGCCGTCAAAGCTAAACGACAGCAGCATCAGCGAGCCGTTCCCAGCTCGTTCGCAATGGCGGCGATCCGACCAATGCAAATAGTTCACCAGTCCGCGATGCTCGACCATGACGCCCTTGGGGGTTCCGGTTGAGCCTGAGGTGTAGATGATGTAGGCGAGATGGCGCGAGGTGAGGCCGAGGGCGCGCGGCTCGGGATCAGAAACAGGCAGCGCGGCCCAGGGCGGGGTGGCCGTATCCAGATCGAGCGCCGTCACATCGGCGAGCGCCTCGGTGCCGAGCGCGGCGCGGCCGGCCGCATCGCAAAGCAGCAGCTGCGGCGCGGCATCGCCCAGCACCTGGCGCAGCCGCTGAGACGGATAGGCCGGGTCCAGCGGCAGATAGGCGCCGCCCGCCTTCAGGATCGCCAAGAGCCCCACCACCATCGCCGGGCTGCGCTGAAGGCAGATCGCCACCGGCTGATCCGGCCTGACCCCGAGTGCGATCAGATGATGCGCCAGCCGGTTGGCCCGCGCATTGAGCTCGCCATAGCTCAGGCGCTCGTCCTCATGGACGAGGGCGACCGCTTCGGGTGCGCGTCGGACCTGTTGCTCGAACAGTTCATGGATGCACCGCTCCGACGGATAGGCCGCCGCCGTCCGGTTCAACTCCTCCAGCAGATAGCTGCGTTCGTCGGCCGGCAGGATGTTGATGCGGCCGACCGGCTGCCCCGCATCGGCAGCCATCGCCCGCAGCAGCGCCAGCAGATAACCACGCTGCCGCTCGATCGTCGCCTGATCGAACAGCGCCGTGGCATAACCGAACGCCCCGGCGATCTCCTCGCCCTGCTCATGAAGGCTCAGCTCCAGATCGAACTTGACCTGATCGAGCCCTTCCCCGGCAGCCTCCACGCTCAGCCCGGCAAGGTCGAACGACCCGACGGCGTTGTTCTGCCAGGCCAACATCACCTGGAACAACGGCGTCTGATCGAGATGCCGGGGCGGCTGCACGATCTCGACTACCTGCTCGAACGGCAGGTCCTGATGCTCCTGCGCAGCCAGCGCCGTGCGCCGCGTCCGTTCCAGAAGCTGCGACACGCTCGGCTCGCCCGACAGCTCCAGCCGAAGCGGCAGGCTGTTGACGAAGAAGCCGATCAACCCTTCGATCTCGCGGCGGCCGCGATTGGCGCTCGGCACGCCGATCACAAGGTCGTCCTGCCCCGATAGACGCGCCAGCACCGCCGCCCAGGCCGCCAGCACCGTCATGAACAACGTCGTGCCATGCTGCCGGCTCAGCCGCTTCAGCCCCCGCGTCAGATCCGCATCGATGACGATCGGAACACTGGCCCCGGCAAACGACGGCTGGGCCGGCCGCGGCCGGTCCGTCGGCAGCGCCAGACGGGCCGGAGCACCGGACAGGGTGTCGCGCCAATACTGCGCCTGCTTCTGCAGCCGTTCCCCCGACAGCCACTGCCGTTGCCAGGCGGCATAATCCGGATATTGGATTGCCAGCGGCGGCAAAGGATCGTCCTGTCCAGCCTCAAACGCCCGGTAAAGCTGACTGAGTTCACGCACCAGCACGCCCAGCGACCAGCCGTCCGAGACGATGTGATGCTGGGTCAGCAGGAAGACGTGTTCCTCATCCGACATCCGGATCAGACGCCCGCGGATCAGCGGCCCGCGCGCAAGATCGAACGGCGTGCCTGCCTCTTCATGGCACAGCTCCAGAAGCGCCGCCTCAGCATCCGGCCGGCCCCGCAGATCGTGCTCGAGCACCGGCAGCCCCGCATCCGCCGGCAGAACCTCAACCCGGGGCTTGCCCTCCGGTGCGACAAAGACACTGCGCAGCGCCTCGTGACGGGCAAACAAACGGTCAAGGCTGCGCTGCCAGGCGCTGCGGTCGAGCGCCCCGCGCAGCCGCGAGGCCAGCGGAATGTGGTAGTTCGTGCTGCCCTCGTCCAGCTGCGCCAAAAACCACAGCCGCTGCTGCGCAAACGACAGCACCAGCGGCTCATGACGCGACACGGCCGCAATCGCCGGCAGCTCTTGCGGACCGGAGCGGCTCAACACCTCCACGATGCTTGCCGCCAGCTCCGCCAGCACCGGTTTGGCAAACAGCCCCGTCAGCGGCAGCGCGACGCCAACAGCCTGCGACAGCCGGCTCAAGAGCTGCACCGCCAGGAGCGAGTGGCCGCCCAGTTCGAAGAAGTGGTCGTGGCGGCCGACCCGCTCGACCCCGAGAAGCTCCGCCCAGATCTCTGCCAGCGCCGTCTCGATCGCGCCGCGCGGCGCCGCATAGGCCGCCCGCGCATAGGCATCGTCGGCCGGCGCCGGCAGTGCCTTGCGGTCGAGCTTGCCGTTCACCGTCAGCGGCAGCCCCGATAGCCGCACGAACGCCGCCGGCACCATGTAGTCCGGCAGGTACGCACCTAAGTGCGTGCGCAAGGCGCTGGCAAGGTCAGCGCCATCCAGCTCATCCGATTGAGCTTCGGGCGCACACACCACATAGCCGACGATGTGCTTGTCGCCGGACCGGTCCTGGCGCGCCACCACAACCGCATCGCGCACCCAGGCGTGCTCGCAAAGCCGCGCGGCGATCTCGCCCGGCTCGATGCGGAAGCCGCGGATCTTCACCTGGTCGTCATTGCGGCCCAGAAACTCCAGATTGCCGTCCGGCAGATAGCGCGCCAGGTCGCCGGTCCGGTACAGCCGATCGCCGTCCACAAAGGGACTGGCGATGAACCGCTCCGCCGTCAGATCGGCACGGTTCAGATAGCCACGCGCAACCCCCGCCCCGCCGATGTAAAGCTCACCCACCGCCCCCAACGGCACAGGCGCGCCATGGCCGTCCAGCAGATACACACGCGTGTTGGCAATCGGACGGCCAATGGGGATAGTAGCCCCATCAAAATCAGCCGGGCAACTCCAGGCTGTAACGTCGATAGCAGCTTCCGTGGGGCCATATAGATTGTGCAGACCAGTCCAAGGCAATACGCGCCGAACCTTGTGCACAAGGGAGGCAGGAAGCGCCTCGCCACTGCACAGGAGACGCTGCAGCGAGCTGCAGCGATCAACACCCCTCGTGTCCATAAAGCTTACCAGCATGGATGGTACAAAGTGTGCAGTGGTAATGCGCTGGCTGATTATAAGGTTTACAAGCGCATCGGGGTCTTTGTGTGCAGACGGAGGTGCCAGCACCAGGGTCGCCCCTTCAAGCAACGTCCAGAAGAATTCCCAAGCCGAGACATCGAAGCCAAATGGCGTCTTCTGCAAGACGACATCAGTCGCATTGAGAGCGTAGGCTTTCTGCATCCAGACCAGGCGATTGATAATACCCCGATGCTCATTCTTTGCCCCTTTGGGGGTTCCGGTTGAGCCGGAGGTGTAGATCACATAGGCGAGATGGCGCGAGGTGAGGCCGAGGGCGCGCGGCTCGGGATCAGAGGCGGGCAGCTCGGCCCAGGCCGGGGTGTCTGTCGTAAGATCGACCACGCTCACATCGGCGAGCGCCTCGGTGCCGAGCGCGGCGCGGCCGGCCGCATCGCAAAGCAGCAGCTGCGGCGCGGCATCGCCCAGCACCTGGCGCAGCCGCTGAGACGGATAGGCCGGATCCAGCGGCAGATAGGCGCCGCCCGCCTTCAGGATCGCCAAGAGCCCCACCACCATCGCCGGGCTGCGCTCCAGGCAGATCGCCACCGGCTGATCCGGCCTGACCCCGAGCGCGATCAGATGATGCGCCAGCCGGTTGGCCCGCGCATTGAGCTCGCCATAGCTCAGGCGCTCGTCCTCATGGACGAGGGCGACCGCTTCGGGTGCGCGCCAGACCTGTTGCTCGAACAGTTCATGGATGCACCGCTCCGACGGATAGGCCGTCGCCGTCCGGTTCAACTCCTCCAGCAGATAGCTGCGTTCGTCGGCCGGCAGGATGTTGATGCGGCCGACCGGCTGCCCGGCATCGGCCATCACACCATACAACAAAGTTTGCAAATGCTGCGTCATACGGTCGATCTGCTTCGGCTCTAGCCGACTTGCATCAAAATGCCATCGAAGGCTCCCATCCAGAGCGGAAACCTCAAACGTCAGCAAATCGCCGCATAGGGCTGCCCCAGCACTTTGGCTCGTCGTCAGATCGCCAGCGCCGCTGTCTGTGGTGATTGTGATGCCAATCGGCCAGGGCTGGTGCGACTGTAGCGCCTCCACACCCCGCAATGCCGGGCAGCGCGCGATAAGATCCCGGGCAAAGCTACCGTGTTCCCTCAGCTGAGCGCATTCGGCCGCGACCGCTTTGCGCACTTCTTCAAAATCATGTGCAAGGTCGACGGTAATTTCCATCGGCACGACAGAGGCAATAAGCACCTCCACCGCTTTAGAGCCAGCTAGCGGTCCATCCGATACAGGCGTCCAGCCCAATTGAAGCTCTGTTTCTCCTGTGATGCGGGCGAGATAGATCAGACATGCCGTTACCAAATATTCCGTGCGATCATGTGGCGACAACTTAGCCAAAGCTCTTGCAATGAACCACGAACTCGACTGCCATCTGGGCGGCGCCTCAGCCACGGACAACGACAAAGGAAGCTGCAATATTCTAAGCTGCTCTAGCCGCTGTACCCAAAACTCCTCTGAAGGCGCCAGCAATTCATGGCTCGCAGTTATGCTCCGCGCCTCATCTTCGCTCAAAATAGGAAGGCGACCACCTTCATCCAGATTGGAGTGCCTGGCGAGGGCTTGCGCGTCCAGCACCTGACCATCGGAGCTGCCAAAGCAAACATCGACATCCTCTGTACCCGTCGCCACCCGCCAGTGGCTGGAGTGGACCTCAAGCAGGGAACCTGCTGGGAGGCCCGAGCGTTGAGGCAGCACCTCCAAGCGGCTGACTGTGACAACTTCATCGCCTACGAAAGCCTTGGACAGCCCCAATGGATTGGGATGATATGGCCCAAAGTTTAAGGCACGCGTCATCGCTGACAGATCTTGCGCGGGCCGATCCCATCGCAGACAGCCTGCCGCATCTGGGCGTCGACGTCTCGGAAAGTAGCTCCGGCTCACCAGTGCCTGCGGATAGGCAGTAAGCTCTCCCTTCGCTAAGCCAGTTAAAAGCTCACGGAAGCCCTCTATCGCGACTTCATAGCATTTGAGGTTCAGGGTCAGTGCCGTATCGGTGGGCGCAATCAGCACTTGGCGCTGAACCACGACGTCTCCTGTATCAACGCCATCATCGATCCGATGCCATGTGATGGCGTATTCGGTCTCCTGCGCCAGCAGCGCCCAGGACGTCGCGCGCGTTCCCGCATATCGTGGCAATGGACCGTCGTGGTAATTAAAAGCACCTCGACGAACCCGCCCCAATACATCCGCTGGCAATATGAACGGATTGGCAACGGAGAAAACCAAATCTACCGGCGCGGCCTTCAAAAAAGAAGAGAGCTCTTCAACGCTTGCTACAGACGGGATGTTCGAGCGAACAGCCCAATCGCGGAATACGCCGTCGGCACACAACGCTGCACCAATGACGTGGCCCATCTCAATTGCCAGCTGCGCGCATCTGATAGCGAGCGTACCACTGCCGACAACGACGGTAGAGGAGATCGATCGCGCTTCAGGTAGCCTGTCCTGATCGCCTGGTTGGCAGGCGCTCCCGCGCGCCGGAGATGCCCGATATGTCATCTTCACCGCTCCTGCAGTCCATCCATCAAGCTGGGCAGTTCCCACCACGTGCGTCGCGCCACGTAGCGACTCAAATCAGCCACACTGGTTCGAATTTGCTCGGGATAACCGCGCCCACAGTCGCTTGCGCAATATGGGTGTATTGACGGTGCCGAAACTCTTGCGCGCAGCCCAGATCTTCCCAATGTCGCCGGCAGGCCCCCACGCCTCCAGATATCGTCTCCGGCAGAATCGCAGCTGCCGCCTTAGCCTGATCTGAGTTTCCGGTGAGCGTGATCATCGGACGACTTCTCCTCAGTCAATGCGCCTTTATAGAGGAGACTACGCATGTATCGTGCCAAAGGAGAAATCGTTCTCTGTCAGTATGCTAACCCTAACACTGCTATGTCACTCATCCGACATTGTCGGACATCTAACGTACTTGCGTTATCCACTCCGATCCGATTCGCCAGCTCCGCTCGCAGCCACAAATGGCATCTGGACGAAGTCGTTATCTCGATTCCCGGCGAACAACATTGGTTCTGGCGCGCTGTCGACCAGAATGGCCTCGTTCTCGACGTCTTGATCAAGCGCCGACGAGATTCGCGCGCTGCGCAGCGGCTCATGAAGAAGCTCTTGAAATCCACCGACACGTCGCCGCGCGTGATGATGATCAGCGACAAGCTCCGTTCGGTGCTGCAGGGGCGAAGATGGCCTTTCACGTCCGCAGCACAAATCTCTCAACAATCGGGTCCGAGAATTCTCATCAGCCGGCCTGGCGACGCGATCGGATCATGACGCGTTCAAATCGTCCCGTCAGCCTCAACGGTTCCGTCAGTTCACGATCGGGTCGCGAACTTTCCCACATCCCCTATCCCGGATCCGTCACTGTCGACTTCCGTCGAGCTTCGCGCGAGCCAGCCTTTGCGACTTGCCGTGAGACTCCACGACAAACGCTATCGCCGAATCAATCGTCGATTTGAAGAGAATGCGCGGCAGCAAGGCTGCAGGCAAAAAAGAAGCCCTCTGTCTCCGATCGCGATCGAGGTGGTGCGTCGGACCGGTGCGGCGCGCTGGCGGGTTTACGGTTGGCGATGACGCTTGGGACAGAGAGGCGCATTGCTGCCGTGCGAAGCCTCGCAGTCGACATCCTTGCCGCTGGTTGTGGAAGGCCGTCGGAGGAGCGTCACGATCCGGCGATCAAGGTCGAGATTGCGATCGGCGACGTCGTCGTACGGATGGGGAACAGCTATCTCGAGTGATCCGCCGCGGTGCGGGCATCACGATGATTGCAGCGGGCGCCAAACTGAAGATTTAGTCGTCCGTTAACAAGCGGGGTTGAGAGCGAACCGAGATTGCGAAGGCGCGCAAAAGGACGATCAGGATGAAGTGCAAGAGCTTACTGAGCCAGGCGAGGATGCGACGGAATATACTATGGGGTGACCGGCAGAGGCGTGAGAGTATTGATGCTGGTCATGAGCAATGGAGCACCCCATGCAAAAGGCAAACGATCTCGGCCGGTCTTCCACGGTCCTTGAACAGAATAGTACGCTGATCGCGGTCATGAGCCTCTCAAGCTGGCTGGTCGCTGAAATCGTCCTCGGGCTGGATCGTCATCTGTTGAAGAAGCTTGGCGCCGACGAAGAAGACGCGCTGCTCCGGTTGCTACACCGCTGGCGCGAGGAGGCGGCAAACTTTGGGCACGCGATTACACGCATAGCGGTCGCCTTTGAAGGCAGTCGCGATGGTTTTGGCCGGCGAGCGTGATTCATTGGCTCCGACGAGATTCGGAGACGGTGCGTGCGCGTTGCCTCGACAATCGAACGGGCGAGTTGTTCAGCTACGTCGACCTGGAGTCGCGGGTGCGGCGCGATCATCCGCTGCGAGCGATCCGGAGGATGGTGAACGAGCCGCTGTCAGAGCTGGAGCGCGAGTTTGCCGCGCTCTATTCGCCGATTGGGCGGCCGTCGATCCCGCCGAAGAAGCTGCTGCGGGCGATGCTGTTGCAGGCGTTTTATTCGATCCGCTCGGAGCGGCTCCTGATGGAGCGGCTGGAATACGACCTGCTGTTCCGCTGGTTCGTCGGCATCGGCGTCGACGACGCAGCCTGGGACCGTTCGGTGTTCTCGAAGAACCGCGACCGGCTGCTGGAAGGCGACATCGCGGCGAAGTTCTTGGCGGCGGTGCTGGCGCAGCCTATGGTGAAGAGGTTCTATCGAGTGATGACTTCTCGGTCGATGGTACGCTGATCGAGGCCTGGGCCTCGATGAAGAGTATCAAGCCGAAGGACGGCTCCGGCGAACCGCCGGCGCAAGGCGGCGGCCGCAATGCCGATGCGGACTTTCCACGGCCAGAAACGCTCGAACGACACCCATGCTTCGACTACCGATCCAGACGCCAGGCTGTATCGCAAGGGCAAAGGCAAGGAGACGAAGCTGTGCTTCATTGGGCACGGGCGATGGAGAACCGCCACGGTCTGCTGGTCGACGCCTGCCTGACGCAGGCCGACGGGCATGCCGAGCGGGTGGCCGCGCTGCACATGATCGAGCCTCGTGCTGACCGACCGACAGCGATCACGCTTGGCGCCGACAAAGCCTACGACGTGGAAGACTTCGTCAACGAGCTGCGCTCGATGAACGTGACGCCGCATGTGGCACAGAACACCAGCGGCCGCCGCTCTACGATTGACGGGCGAACGACCCGGCACGGCGGCTATGCTGTCAGCCAGCGCATCCGAAGCGGATCGAGGAGGCATTCGGCTGGATCAAGACGATCCCGGGGCAACAGAAGACCCGGTTCCGTGGCCGTGACCGCGTCGCATGGGCCTTTACCTTCGCTGCCACCGACTACAATCTGGTGCGGTTGCCCAAGCGGATCGCGGAGACCGGCTGATGGCCAAGGTGCCCGGCTTCGCCAAGGCCTTTGCAGGCCGCTGGCGCATCGTCGAGATGGACGTCTGGACAACGAGTACCTCGATCTTCTCGAGGAAGCGCATCTCACCTTCCAGGGCAAGTCCAATGGCGAAATCGCGTTTGGGGCTCTCAAGAGCTTCTTGGACGTGCGCTACGGCACCCGCGACGGATCGGCGTGCGCGGAGTTCTCATGGGAAGGGCACGACGAGAACGATCCGTCCTGCGGTCGCGGATGGCTATGATCGCCACTGCAGACAGGCTCCTCGGCCACTTCTACATCCACAATGGCGACGATTCTGCCTTCATTCTTGGCGGAATAGAACCCGGCGTCTGCTGCGACCAGGCGCGGCGTGCGGCCGAGCTTGGCTTGGTGGATTTCGATGGCCGGAACCAACAGGTCCGAATCACTCGGCCGCCGATCGTAGACTTCGTAGTCGATCACGATTTGGTTTTCGGCCTCCTGCAGCTTGACCATCTTGCCGAACTCGTTGGGCTTGCCGGCCTTACCCTTTCGAATGATCTCCGTCGAGGGCTCGAACACGCTGAAGAGCTTGTCCTCTGCCCGTGTGTTGCCGCGGAAGATGCCCTTGGCCGATTCCATCGTCATGGTAGGACCCGTCGAGCACGACAGTGCGCACGTTCGGATTTTGGCACCCGGTACGTAATATATGCTGCAAGAAATCGACGAGTTCTTTGGAATAGGAATGCCCGCCATCGGTGATGACCCGCAATCTTTCGGTCATCACCCCGCGGTCATGCGTGC
The DNA here is from genome assembly GCF_032917945.1 of Bradyrhizobium sp. sBnM-33. Taxonomy (NCBI): domain Bacteria; kingdom Pseudomonadati; phylum Pseudomonadota; class Alphaproteobacteria; order Hyphomicrobiales; family Nitrobacteraceae; genus Bradyrhizobium; species Bradyrhizobium sp. sBnM-33. Next base: position 1,757,887 of record NZ_CP136624.1, on the reverse strand, counting down.
GAGGTTCCTCACGGTGATAAATGCCGGCGTCGGTCGTGCTGCGCCGTGATAGCCCCGCAAGATCACGGGTTCGACAGCCTCAGTAAGCTTCTCGATGTACTACTCGATGCGGGCGGTGGGCCCCCTTTTTGAGCACGCGTAATCGATCGGCATCATCACAGCACACATCGTGGAAAGTACCAGGCTTTTTCGCATACCGGGCTTGAGGCGTTTGAGCGTCGGGACAGTTACGATGCAGCTATCGAGTTCAATGGCGGCCGGTGCCGATAGGACGATTTTGGAGCTCCTGTTGCCGCTGAGTGAAAAGGGCGGCACAACCGATCGATTTCGGAAGCGACCCGAGTGGCCGGCTCTAGCAAACCGCCGCCGCTCGGCGGCGTTCAGACACTTTACGGCCGCCCGGTAGTCCGCAGACGCTTAGCGCTTGCATTGTCTATCTCTCACCCTCCCCTGAAACAAAATAGCCGATGGTGTTCCAGCACGAGCTGTCTAAAAGATGAAATCCGAAGAGAACGTTGTGCGTGATATTCAATGTGCTCCCTTCAAGGTCTGTCTGGTTATGGCCGCCATCTATCAAGCCGCTCGCAACCAGCGAACTTTCTGCCGCATATCGCCGCGGCACCTTACTGGACCGCGCAGGAAAGTATGGGAGCTGTTACGCATTCTCGCCTTTCGGCGGATAGCCCCTTGCATTTTCTTCGCCGCTTCACCACGCTGGCAGGTGAAGTGCAGCGATGCCAAGTCTCGCGGCAGCCCAAGAGCTTGACTCTGATGTGCCGAAGCCGCGCGCTCCACTGTGCTTCGCCGAGATTGCTGACTGTAGCGATTCAACCGGGAGGCCGACGGGGGGGTAGATTTCGCCCGGAGTCATCAGCCGCCAAGCGAGATCCGACATCTCGTTGCGGGCCTTACGCGGCTCCGTCGTGAGTTGAGGCAGATTGTCCGCAGGCAGCCCCTGCCCCACGGCAATGGGAGCTTGCTATGCTTTATCGTAAAACCGCTTCAGCAGGACCACGCCTACACCTTTTTGAAGTTCCCCTATCTGCCGTAACGCTGCATCGCTTTCTGGGCCGCGCGGAAGCCGCCTTGCTGACGCTAGGATGCTGATTAGCAGTTGGAGCAGTTCCTCAATGGTGGCCGCCTCATCGCCCTTTTGAAGCCCGTCACTCATGCGAGCAGTCTCCTCCATCGCCTTCCAATCTTCTGGAAGCGGGACTTCTCGACAAAAAAACATCGGTCGAGGGTTTAAAGCTGCCGGTACAGTGAGGCCGCAGACCGAAGAGTTGGAACAGGCGATGAACGGTGCTTTTGGCAATTTCCGTCTCTTTAGATGGGCGCACGCTCCAATGGATTGCGGCTTTGGGCTTGCGAGCAAGTGTCTTGCTGATCAGCTCGGCCACAGCCTCATCCTCAACCGTGCGGGGGTCCGCCGGTACGCATCTCATCGTAGATGATCCTCAATGCGATTTGCGATAAAGCGATTGGGCCGTTTGCCGATCGTATGGGGCCGACCACCAAGCCGCGTCGCCAAGACGACGTGCTCGGCTCGCGTTGGCAGGCCAGCACGATCTCTGTTCGCAGCGTCAGCGCCGCGGCAGCGAGCGCGACCGTGTTATGGCCGTGAGCTGCGTGTCTTCGTCGCTGGAAATCGTCAGCATCGCCTTCGCCTGTCCGGTGCGCATCGATATCTCCTTCATCGGATACGCGGAACCCATGCAATAACCATGCTACGAACTTGCGGGACAGAACGCTAGCAGCGAGGCGGGTCACGGTTCTCTTCATCCATTGGCCGGGGAATGACCTGGGCAAACATCAACCGCGATGTTCTCGTGACGGGAACTTCGATCACTCGCGGAGAGCTGCAAACGATGCGCCGGCGGTATTGTCGACCAGCCCCCCGTAACTCGATCTGAATCTACGTGCATCGGGCGGTCGGCTATCGCCGGAGCAGCTCGGGAATGAAAGGTGCCACCACATCGAGATCGGGGGTGCCGCGATGGTGCCGGATTTGGTGTGTGCCTTGCTTCACGAGAGAAAACACACGCGTAGCCGCCAGCATGCCTTTGGATCGACGCTGCAGGTTGTCAGATCTCCGACATCTCCGTCTTGAACCTGACGTGCCTGATGTTGAAAGATGGAAGGTCATCTGATGACTATCGCCTCTCGTGCTGAGCCGAACGGACGCCTGACGATCATACGCCACTGTGCCGTTGGCCCCGAGCTAGGCGCTCGACCTCAGGTATCGTTAGGCGCTGCTTCTTCGCGCGCGCTGGCCATCGGGGCTAGCCAGCTATCTGGTCGAATTATCGGCCCAATTTGGTGACCGTCGCGCCGGGTTTTCCCGATCCCTTTGGCGCTCTTGCCGCCAGGTAGTCGTTCGCGGCTCGTTTTCGCGGCTGGCACGGTGCTTGCTGGAGATCACTTGCTAAATGCGAGGTTTGCCTATGAAACCCGGTGACGTCACCTGCGCACCCAAGCGCTTCGTATCTTCTTGGAAGGACGAGATCGTATCCGCGATAGTAGAGAAGTTTCACCAAACCAATGATCGAAGGCAGTCTCGATGAGACTCTTCGAAGTTGAACCTGCCGGATCGTCGATCCTCAATCAAGCTAATGCTGCACCGAGGCAAGGGGCACCGGCGAGTTTCAGGCGTATCCCATCGAAAATGGTACGGATCAGCCGCGATCCGTGCGTGGCCGCTTTTGCCTCGCACGAACAGCGCACCAACGGGCCGATTGCCGCGGATTTTGATGATTAGCAATCTAGCGTTCACCCATTCCGGCTCGCAGCTGAATGCGTTTGTTTGGTGAAGAAACCGCAAAGGCTGGAACATCCATGAGCGAAACGACCTTGATCGATAATGTCATTCCGCGTACCGATATCGTCAAACGCGCAGCGCGCATCGGCGCCGAAATCAGAAATATCAAGCTCTCGAGCGATTTGCCGGACCAGACGATCGCTGCACTCAACAGCTTGCTGCTCGACCACAAGGTGATCTTCTTCCGCGACCAAGGTCATCTCGATGACGCCGAGCAGGAGCGATTTGCTGCCCGTTTCGGGAAGCTGGTGCCGCATCCGATGCTCGGCGTTGCCAAGGGAACGGCATCGCTCCTCGAGCTTGACTCCGCGCGCGGCGGTGGCCGGGCCGATGTGTGGCACGCCGATGGGACCTTCGCCGATTCCTATCCCAAGATTTTGGTGCTGCGGGCCGTTGTGATCCCACTATTCGGCGGCGATACGGTCTGGTCGAACGCCGCGGCCGCCTATCTCGACCTGCCGCCACCGCTGCAACGGCTTGCAGACGAGCTCTGGGCCGTTCACAGCAACGTCTTCGACTATGCCGGAATGGCCCGAGTCCGCGAGGTCGATAAGAAGCATTTTGACGAGGTCTTCACCAGAACCAACTTCGAGACTGAGCATCCCGTGGTGCGTGTCCACCCCGAGACCGGAGAGCGGACGCTAGTGCTCGGCGCTTTGGTACAGCGTTTTCTTGGCATCCCCAAATATGACGGCCAAAAGCTGTTGGATATATTCCAGTCTCATATCACCGCGCCTGAAAACACCGTGCGCTGGAACTGGAGGGAGGGCGATGTCGCGATCTGGGATAACCGCGCCACACACCATTACGCGGTCAATGATTACGGCGACCAGCATCGCGTCGTTCGTCGCGCCACCATCGAGGGTGACGTGCCCGTCAGCATTGATGGCAGGTGCAGTGTAACGCGCGTAAGGTCACCAAGCAGCGGCCCAATGAAGACCGCCTAACGCGTTCGCAAATTCACGGAGATCCTACCGTTATAGACTATGCTCCCGCGTTCGTTGCTTGTGCAAGTTGAGGTCAAACGGCCAGCGCGGGGCTGACGAAGATCTGGTTTTCGCGAGCCTCATCGAAAGCGGGGTCGGCGCTGCAGTAGACGTACAGCCCTTCGCCGCCACGGCCTGTAGGCCACGAGGTGTGCGCGACGGCCGAGGTAATCAACGTCGAGGGAAAACGAGTTGACTTCAAGGTGCCGGCAAGCGACGGGATAGAGGAGATCGGCAGCGGCACCTATCAACGGGTGGTGATCGATCTTCGTTCGTCCAACGAGTGCCTTAAAAATGAGGAGCTCCTAACGCAACGGTCGGCCTGACATTGCGGCCAGCTTGTGATACAATGCATGCCGGATCTGCTCGTGAGGAAGCAGTAGCGCCTTGCGATGGGAAAAGGAGAATAATCGGGTGCGACCAGAAGGCGAGCATAGCGTGGCTTCTCACTGGCAGTATCAGGTTAGGTTCGATGTGAATGATTCCGCCACGGCGGAATCGGTAGGCCGAAAACTTCGTGTTCCGGCACTGGCACCGCTGTTCGATATCCTCGCCAAGCATCGCGCTGCGCCGAAATGCCAGTTCGATGCCTTTGCGGAGTATGTCGCCGCAGCAGAAGAGCACGGCGTCGAAAACTATCCGCTCTACAGTGGACAAAGGCGACGATTGAGAATCCAGCGAAGAAGGAAAAGTATTTGAAATCCTTTGCACTCTACGTAGACGACCGGGAGATCTATGCCAAGGAGATTGCCGACGCGCTGGAGGCGGACTTGCAACCGCTCACCACTAGCGGGCTCATCACGCGAATATCGAAGTACGATACCAACCCCGCCAACAATCCTCAGCCGCGGCAGGGCCCCCGCGATTAGGGCTGGGAGCGAGCTGAACGCCGGCTATTGGCCCCAAGCCGAAGACCATCCTAAGGACGCGCGGTCCACTTTCTGAGGGATTGTGTTGCACAAGTCGATTTTCGCCGATGACCAAAATTCTGCGGGCCGTGGGCGCGACTTTCGTATACAAAATGTGAGGGACCTCACGGCCTCACGCAAAATTCACAGGCAACTTCGATACCACGATTGAGGTCATACGAATCAGCGATCGCTCGCTGCTTAGTGCTTTCGCGAAAAATCTTGAGCCCTGCAACTTTCGACTTTTGCAACACTATCTGGGGTGAATCGGACAGGGTTGGCGCTGGCCTTCGACCGATGCTTATGGGCCCAACTCGAACGTGTCAGCCTCGCGGGGCGGATCCGACGATTGTGATCAGAAGAGCGCTGGGGTCGAACCTCAATCAGCCGCATAGAACGCTTCCCGAATGGGATTCGAGATCGCGCCGGAGCCAATAATCGCCGTCTTGGTCATGAACCGCTCGGTGACAAACGATTCCAGGCTGTTTCCCGTCACTTTCTCGATCACGGCCCTCAGCACGTCCGTCGTAAGCGAGTATTCCCAGCCTGTACCAGGCTGATAACAAGCGGAACGGAGGCGAGACGCTGCATTGCTTCGACGCAACGAAGGGGGCGCCCAAAATGCCAGAATTGACAAATGGAGGCTCTGTCCAAACTTTCGACCGCTCCGTCGCACAGAGAGGTCATTGCCGGCTACTACAATGTCGGCAATTTCGGCAGCGCCGATCGGATGGACTACAGTAATCTTATCCACCAAGGTTCCGCCGCGTCGTGCTCGCGTTTGGCAGCTTGGCGATGAAGTGTTCGGCGTCATGCAGCGTTTGGGACTGCTCCTTAGCTGGAGGGTTAGCGGTTGCGCAGTACGACATCGCTCTCCCCCACTCGTCAGCGCAGAGGTTTACCTACTAGACTAGCAGGCTGCGGAAAAAGTATCGCGGATCGGCTGCGATTGTGATTCCTTTGTCCTGTTGAATCGGGGCAGAGGACAGCCGATGCGCGGAGAAGATGAGGCGTCAGAGGGCCTTTTTTCGTACGTGAGCTGCTCGGCGCGGGTTCCCAAAGATCACCCGCTGCGGGCCATTAGGCGGCTTGTCGATGGGGCACGTGAGGCGCTCTCAGGCGATTTCGCGAAGCTTGGCCAGCCTTCGATTCCGCCAGAGAAGCTGTTGCGGGCGCTGCTTTTACAAGCGTTCTACTCGGTGCGCTCAGAGCGCCAGTTGATGGAGCAACTCGATTACAATCTGTTGTTTCGCTGGTTCGTCGGGCTGTCGATGGACGCGCCGATCTGGGACGTGACGGTATTCACCAAGAACCGGAAGCGGCTTCTGGAAGGGGATGTCGCGGCGAAGTTCTTCGGCGCGGTGTTGGACCAGGCTGAGGTGAAGCAGCTCCTGTCGAACGATCACTTCTCGGTCGATGGCACGCTTATCGAGGCGTGGGCATCAATGAAGAGCTTCCGACGCAAGGACGGCAAGGACAAGCCGCCGGATCCAGGCCGCAATGGCGAGCGCGGCTTCCACAAGGAGAAGCGCTCCAACGAGACGCATGGATCAACCACCGATCCGGACGCCAGGCTCTATCGCAAAGGTGATGGCCAAGGCGCCAAGCTCTCCTTCATGGGGCATTGGCCAGCCGTCCGCACATCGCAGGATCGCGCGGCACCGCTCAGATAGCGACCGCGCAACACGGTGACGACGGACTTGTCTCTCCAAGTACGTCCGCTCCTGCGCACTCAGCACCAACGGCTCGATCGGCCGGCCTCTCACAGCTGCATTCGCCACAAGCGCTCTCGTCTACAGAGAGATTCGAGCTATCATTATAATGTGACGAACTTGCGTTCCAGATGACTAGAAGGGTTGCAGTACCACCGCTCGAAGCAGCTTCTCTGGTGCGATCGATGGCCGCCCGAAGTCCACGTAAAGCGCCGTGAAAGCCTTCGACACTCAACGCCGCGTTTGCTATTACCCGGATCGTTCGCAGCGGATGATCACCGCGGAGGCGGGCTTCCAAATCCACATAGCTGAATAGCAATCCATACTGCTCGTCAGAGCGGCGCATCTCCATTTCCCGATTCAATCACTCCAGAGAATTATGCCAAACGCCTGCCCGCTAGTGACTTCTTCAACAACCTGTTAGAGCTATCGCGACGTTCGAGAAACGGCCCGCTCGCAAGCCTTCCTGTCCGGACGCCCTGGGAGACTGGCCAGCGTTCGGCGAAAATGCTCTGGCCAAGGCCGTGCAACGGCAACTTGAGGCGTGGGCCGATCTCTGCAAAACCGGCCTTCAAGTAGAAGGCCAAGCTGCGGTTGCGGCTCCACGTCGGCTGCCTCGGCGCCCCCAGTTCAAGCTGACCCCAGCCTTTTACCGTCCCCAGGCTCACGGCAGCCTCAATGAGGCGCATCGCGATCCCAGACGATCGCTGGTCCGGCACCACGTAGAGTTCGGTAATGATGCCGTAGGTTCCGCGCGCAAAAAGGGCCGCGCTTTCCGACAACATGATGATGCCCACAGGACGAGCCTCCGCGAAAGCAAGAAACCCATAGACGCGCTCTTTTATGAGGAGGTCGACAGCAAGCTGGGTATCTAGTCCGGCCTGCACTTGGCCGCCCTCAAGTTCGGCAAGTAGGGCAGCAACCATGTGGGTTACCGTTGTGACGTCATCGACAGACACTTCGCGCGTGGTCACCATGTCACGTCCTCGTCCAAGCTCAAGCAACATGCCAGCTAGTTCAGTAGCGGCGCCGGAGGCTGCTGCAGCACCCAGCCCGAGGCTGATACACCCTCTGGTTGAAATTAATATGACGCCTTAGTTCACAATGAGGTGATAAGATGTTCGTGTCGCTCCTGGCCAAAAATATCACAGAAAATCGAAAGATAACCTGTCGACCACATCGTCATGGTCGTCTGGAGCGCTCTCTTCTTTGGACCTGCGTGCCGCCCCCACATCGGGGCCCTCGTGTTCGTGCTAGGACGTCGCAGGAGCGCGGCTGACCGTTTGCGAGCAGCCCCGCGCATGTCGATCTATTCTCCCCCTTCGTGAACAGCTCGAGCGGCTGGCCGACCAGCGGCATCTGGGCAGCGTCAACAAAAGGACGCACACAAGTCATTAACAAGCTCTGCGCGTAATGGAATCACGATGTCGAAGATGTTGTTGCGCATCATGAGCTCCCTGACCGGCATCATTGCTTGATAATCAATCCTCTCAAAGAATTCTCGAATGCGCGAGTCTAAGATGAACCATTTTTCGTTGAGAGGAGATACTCAATTTTTCTTAATTTCGCAGCAGACGCATTGTTTGTTGCCGTGCGGTGACGAACAGCGTGCACGAACTCGTTACCTAACGAATTCGTACAATTCTGCTCCCTGCGTGCGCGATTGCAAGCGAGCGGCTCTCCTGTTCCTCTAACGACAATTGTCTCCATTCTGTCGAAGCGATTTGCGGCCACCTATCGCATGGTCGCTGAAAGCTCTCTCAAATTGTCGCCAGTCCGCGCTTCGCGGCATCATCTATCGTCCACTTGAATCACTTGCGTTTGCGACTTCGTCCGTTTGTTGAAATATTCTTCTAACGCCCGCCGACATCCACAACACGCGCGTCCTGTTGTGCTCAGTCGCCTCGCGAATAATAGAGACATCGCGTTCCGAAATATTATGAATAGACGGCATCGAACAAAAAATATCTCGGTTCGCGCGGGAGCAAGGTCTTCGGCCGTCCTCTGGCGGCCAAATGGTGCAGAAATTCAGCGATTTCCGCCCCTATTGCGCAGGATCAATTAGCCGTAGCCCGAGCGATGCCAATTGATCGGGACGGACTGATACAGCAGGTTTGCGGAAATGCTTGCAGACGGGGAGCCCGCATCTGTTCATCATCTCATGCTCGATACTGTGGTCGTCGGGCGGTCAGCCTGGCCCTTTTCCAGACCTCACGCGATGTCCGGGCTGGAGCCCGGAATGCGTATGATTGTGTTGAAAAAGTCCTTGTTCGCTGATGACTGAAAATTCTCAGGACCGCTGGTGCGTCTATCTCGCTGTGAGATGAGGGACCACATCAATTACCCAAAAACGATCGCTGGCGCTCGTATTGATTCTGCAAAGCCTTGCAGCGGCTGAAATTGCCAATGCGCGACACTTGCGAGATTTTCGGAACCCCGCGATTTTCGAGTTTTTCAACACAATCCGTATCAAAGCGGAAGTCTGCGGACCACTCCGGATTTATAGGTTCACGTCCCTGATCCTGCTTGGTCGTTGGGATCTACGGATCGAGAACGTTTGCCATTTCTTCGATATGGGCATCGATCCGGCTGAGGACCTGGGCAGGCACAACATCGCGTTCTGGAAGAACCGACCACTTGTCGCGCACGGTCGCCGCCGTCTCGGCTACGGCTGTCACCACTGCCCCTTCCGGAAGACGACTTCGATTTGCGAAGTTGCGCCAGCGCTTTGGAGTAAGCGCCTTGAACGACTTTTCGCCGGCAAGGCTCAGCGCCATACCGTCCTTTGGGATGTAAGGAACTGTTGAAAGCACGTCGTAGACAGGCGACAGCGTTGGTGTCCGTCCGTCTCCGGGATACAGCAGCGACCAATTCTTGAGATGCATATCACCGTTCCCGGTGACCGCGGTGAGTGCAAGGCGCCGAACAAATTCGATGGCTGAATCAAAGGAGACGCCGCTGTTCAGCGCTGCTGCGATATTATGATAGGCTGCGCCAATGTATTTCTCCGACGGATAGCGGCCAAAGACCTGTGCGAAGTCTTCCATATGGACGCGCGCTCCGTCCGCGCCGCGGTCGAAGCGACGGACAAGCAGCACCTTGCCCGTGGACATGGTGTTGAACTCTTCCGGAATGCCGGCGAACTCCTTCTTGTCGACGAGTTCGCGTGCCGGCACTTCCATCCCCAGCGCTTCCGCCAAGGCGAGAACTGCGAATTCGTTTTCCGAAAGCCCGATGTGAGTGAGCGAGGGAAATTTCGCGATATATTGCCCTTGCTCGCCGTCTACGGCGAGTGTGATCCCACCTTCCTTTCCTGTGTTCTTCATGACGGAAAGCTTCATCTGCACACCGGCAAGCGAAAATCGCGCCTTTTTATTGCCCTCCGCTTCTGGACCAGTTGGAATGGGGATACCATCACTCGGCAAAGCGCATACCGCTCCTGGCAGGTTGATCCCCAGCGCAGCCAAGAGATCGAAGTCGTTTCCTGGTCTTACTGACGCCGCGTGGTGCTTTTCCATCGCCTCGCGCAGTTTCTCTTCGGGCAGCAGGTTCGCAAAGAACGGTGGCAGCGCGCCGCGTATGGGTTTTGGATCCCGGCGGAGGCTGCCGTCCGCTGAGCGAAGCGACAGGCTGAAGATTGGCGGGTTGTTTAAGTTCCGGTAAGCGGGCAAAAGGTTGAACGCATTGTAGTCGCCCGGCGTCCGCACGAGCGTGCCGACTGGAAGATCGTTCAACGAGATATCGAGCGACTGGATGCGCTCTGCCGCGAGAACGGTCGGACTCATGCGCCTTCCTCCTCTTCAACGTCTGACGTGAATGCGGGGCGATCATCATCGTCGGCGGCGGGCTGCAGCATCGACTGAATAGCGGGCACCATCGCCTGCGGGATCAACATCATTTCCATGCCAAGGGCGCGGGCGACGTTGACGAGCGTCGTTGCACGGGCGGCAGCGGCACCGGTTTCAATGTCCCGATAGCGTGGTCTGCTGATGTTCGCCCGAAGGGCGATTTGCTCCTGGGACAAGCCAGCGGCCATGCGCACCTTTCTAAAGTGCATGCCAAGATCCTTGAGCAAGGGGTCTGGGGCGGAGGTCATGATATGTTCCCGGATCATTTGCCAGTGAGTGATACGTAAACAGATCATTTCGATCGGTCAAGATGAAACGTAAACGAATCTTTCGGGTTGGAAATGATCCGCAAACGTATCTATCGAACAGTTTGGCTTGGGACGGTCAGTTCCCGCAGGTGCTGGCGCTCGGAAGGCGGGTGAAACGAGCCGGCCTCGGTCAATGGCCCGATCTGCCATACTCGCCGCATGCTGCTGCCGCTGATGATCCGGCCCAGCAGGACTAGCGACCCTCAGGAATACCGTCATACGGTCATGGAATTCCGGTGCCCTGAGGTGGCGCTGTCATCGCTTGACTCGGGCCTCCGCGGGAAGGACCTGAGGTGCCACTACCACTTCGGCTCATCGCACAGCTCACTTGCCCCGCGCCCGGTCGATCTGCTGTTGCACCCAGCCATCAAATTCAGAAAGCGCTTCGGTGATAGCGTCATCCAAATAATCCATCTGCCGGTTGAGATCATCATGCGCCGCGGCTGCGCGCAGCCAATTCGTCTCCGTTCCGATGAGATTCGCCTTCTGCCGCCACTTAACAATGGGCACAGTCGAGTACCGTCGCTTCCACGTCGCCATGAGACGCGTTTTATGGCCCTGCATGAACGGCGCGTCCCATGGAATCCAAATGTTCTCGCCACCCTTCTTCCGAAGCGCGGAATTATGATCGTATGCAAATTGGAGATTTTCCAGCATCGCAGCCGGCGGTGTCTCCCATCAAGATCACGACTGATGTAATTGAAGTGCTTTTCGATGCGTCCGATCCGCTGCATCAGTTCGGTCTTGAGCGACATTCCCAACGTGGCGCAATCCGACGTGATACAGTTCATTACGATAGGCATGCGCTATCGCAATGAAGCGTCTTTCATCCTCCGTGATTGCATCGACATGCCTCATTACGGCCAGCTTCGGCTCGAAGTAATTACCCGTCGCCTCGCGACGCATCTTGGGACTAAGCGGAGTCTTATCTTTTCCGGCGCCGTGGGCAGCGTATTGCACGATCGGTGAATGAGCAATTCCGTGGCGTTATCGATCAGGATCAGCGCGAAGCGGCTGTGGATCGGCTGATCGACGGCAATCTCCGCAACCGCCATGTCCAACTGTTCGATGATAGTCGAAAAGAATTTCACAGGCTCTCGACCCTCGTATCCGTTGGCGCTGTGCGATAGGCGACACTACCGCTTTCCAAAACGACGCCTCAAAAGTACGAGACATTGCTGCATCGTTTGCTCCTCCTTGATGTAGACGCTTGGCGAGGCCAGTCCCGGCAGGTCCGGATCGCTGACTGTCATATAGAGACAAAGCTTGTCGGGGCGTGGAAACAGCTTGGACGCTTCCCGCTCCAACTCATCGACCCATTTCGCCGTCTTCGCAAACTCCGCCGCGAAATTGTGCAGCAGGCGTGTCGCGTTTTCGAGAAGTCCGGCGGATTGTGCTGCGGCTTCGCGCGGTGTCATCCCGTTGAGGCTTGAGTGCGGCGTCTCTATCCAATTCGAATGTGCTCGCCGATCGGTGCGTTTGACAGGGGCATGATCGTGTTCAACCGCTCCAAACGCTTCAGCCGTTCGGCTTCTTCTGCTTCAACATTGCGCTGCGCGGCTCGTGCTTCGTGAGTGGCACGCATTGCCTGAATCGCACCGCGGACCGGCAAGCCAAGATCTTCGGCTTCCTCCTCGCGTTGATCTTTGAGAACCGCACGCGTGGTCGCGAGGGCTTTTTTCAACGTTCGCCGCCTGGCAGCCCCTCTATGGCGATTTGCTTCAAGGATCGCTCGCCATCCGAACTGTGCTCCGACCGACAAGACGTCGAAGCCCTGTCATGGATCAATCAGGTCGAGCGCTGGTTCGCTGAACTCACCAGAAAGCAGATCCAGCGAGGTGTCCACACCTCCGTCAGGCAGCTCGAGGCCGACAGCCGTACCTTCATCGACCAGCACAACAAATATCAGAAGCCCTTCAAATGGACCAAGTCGGCGTACCAGATTTTGGCTTCCGTCAAACGCTTCTGCCACAAAGCCCAGGAGACTTTATGTGGCGAACTTTAGAGTCACGTGACTAGCCTTGAGGACTTAGAAGAATATCGAGGTAGACACCAACAAATTCAGAGCATGTCCCGTTTGGCGCGTGTGTGTAATGCTCGTCGGGTTGTTGATGTATGCCAGTCCTACACTTGCATATATCCCGGGTGCCAGATGCGCGGTATAGGTGCCCAAGATCGCTGTGCTGTCGCGATGCACGAGATTCCCTTTAGCCAAGGCAGCGTCCACTGCAAAGTTGCTCCAGACGGTGTTAGTGGCAACAATAGCAATCTGATCACTGGGCCGGCTGTCAAACAGTCCCTTCGCATAGAGACGAAGCTCGTAATATTGGCTGACTTTATTTAGGTCAGGTGGAGCGTACATTACAGAGAAACCACCATAGATACCACGATATGCCGAGCCCTGGACATCAGACTGCCAGAGTTGCCTGTCCGCTGCGACGTAGTAGACGCTGTTCGCGTCGGCTCTCGATTGCTGCGGATACTGCAAGTTCTTGTAGGTGCTGTTATTGAAACCGGCGCCCGCCCGCAACCAGGTCTCGGGTAAGCCCGGAGCAGCTTTGTTCTTGTAGCCAATTTCATCAAGCAAAAGAATGCCCGCGTTGGCCGTGCTCCAGCTTAAGCCGCTGGGATTTTCGGTGATCTGCGCATACTGACCGTCTGGACTGATTGAGCGCTGGATTGAGACCTTGTCATATAGGTGATCATCAAAATTGTACTTCACGTTGAGAGCTGGCGTAGGCGCGGCATTGTTGCTCATGCCAGCTTGATACAAAATATTCGACGAGGGGGCCAAAACGCTTGCTCCTGCGTTCCCTCCGACCAATGTGCCTGCGAACTCATTTACATTTCTGAGGTAACCCATTTTAAGTTCGAGTTTCCTGTCGAAAAACGTCTGGTAATAGGCCAATGTATTGAGACCCACTCTATCTGGCCCTCCGGGTTTCCATGTCCAGTACTGCTGCTCGGCTCCCACGACGATCTGACCATCGGGAATTCCAAAGCGGCTGAGATCGTAGGTCACAATCATGAAATTTACGGTACTAAATGTCGGATTCTGGCCCATATATAGCTGATTGGCGGTGGTGGCACTGGCTGCATTTGGCAGTTGATTGTCTACGAGGCTGATTACTGTCCCGCCAACGTAGCCGATCCCGACCTCTGCCAGCGCGGATCTAACGCCGCCTTTATCGTGATCTATCGTATCGGCAGGACCAGGGATATTGAGCCACATACCTTTTTCGCGGAGGTTCTCGAACTTTGCGAATGGGTCGATCTCCTTTTGAGTTCTGTTTTTAGCAATTTCATCCGCACTGTCTCGCTTTGCGGAAGGCAAACTGGCAGTTTGTGCTAGCGCCGAATTACCGACGAGAAGCGTTGCTCGTTTGAGCTGGCGGCTTCGGAATTTTGTGACCGAATCGGACTCCATCTCAATTCTTCTTTTAGCAACCTCATCTGGAATGTCGCGTTTTGGCTTAGGCCCATTGGCAGTCTGTGCCAGCGCCGAACTGCCGACGAGGCTCGCTGCCAGGGAGAGTGCGATAGCCAGCCCTCTGTGCTTCGTAGTTGATCGAAAGCTGACAACGCGTGCCGCAGCCGTCGCCACGACAAAGTAACCATGCATAGTGAACTCCGCGTCCGCATTGCTAGTCTTGAATGGATTACGCTCCGGCCTGATTGGCCCGGAGCTGACCCCCAACCTTCTAATGTCTGAAGGCTCCGGGGCTGATGCTTGGCAGCAATCGGCCCGTCTATCTCAGCGATACCCGCTGAGCCTTCCCGACCTCGTCACCGGCCGCCACGCGATTGGCTTTCGGCGACGCACGTGTCGAGCACGCCATACCGCGGCCAAGCCAATCGACTGTTCCAACGCAGTTCTGTTGCGCTGCCTCGGTGTCGACAGCGGCCGGCTCTATTCGGCGCCTTCGCTCGGCGAGATAGTGGCGACGGGCGGACGGCGCCGCCACCAATACACTGCGAACGACCCGCCTCTTCCACCACAAGCATGAGGATTTCGGCCGTGCAGCATTCTGATCGAAGAAGACGTCTCCTTCGAGAAGATAGCAGTCATCAGAAAGCAGGGCTCGCGCGCCAGCGACGACGCGTTGGCTCCATGATGCTTCACTGGCATCGCGGTAGCCGACAGACGAGGCGACTGACAGGCCCGAAGCCGAGAGACCGTTGAAACCTGTGCGCTCGGCGATCGCGCCAGAAGGTCCATCATGGGCTCGCATAAGAAAGGAGAGATCGCGGTTGGAACCGATTTGATAGCCGCAGATGCGTTGGCACATCCATCAGGGCCGTTGGAGCGGCCAGTTCTATATTGCATCCCAGTTCCTTGACGTGTGACCCGCGCGACCTTTATTAACCGCCGATTGCCATGTGTCCGTCATCTCCTCCAACTGCTAACGTTGGTAGTTGACTGGGTCGCAAGGCGTTGCCTGTCGATGCAGGGATCGTGGCTGTTTCGCTGCTCGGGGTGAGGCCCCTCGGCGACTAGACGAACTCTGGCGACGCTGGCATCGGTCCAGTGGAAATCGGGCGTCGGTCACTCGTGAGCGCTGCAGCCGCTCAGCTCTTTACGCGCCCATCTCTCGGCGGAAACGCAGTTAAACCGCGATTTGTTGATCTGCATCATTAGCGTCGTTCTCAAGCGACGGCTTTTAGGGGTTGCCCGGATCGGCCCAGGGAAGAAGTTGGCCGAGTTCATCGTTCGGGTGACCATTGACCATCATCCTCAGGATGTCGGTGACGTAGGCGAGAGGACCGACGTCATTGATCTTGCAGATTTATGCCGACCGCCGGACTCGCCGAACGGTTTGTTTTCCCCAAGATTTTTCTGTGCAATTGGGCTCGACATAGTTGGCGTTGTGCTCCGTATTCGACTGCGCAGGCCAGGATAGCTTGAAGAGTAATTGGGCATGAGCCGACTATTCCGGCGCGTGAAGAGTGGACCCACGGGCAGCTCGTAGAGCTCTAAGTGACGCGTCTCGTCAAGGGATGGACTTGCGGGCCACGGCAAGTGGCGATGACTAGCTCGATACGAGCCTGAAAGATAATTCAGGAAATAACGACTGGCTCGCATTCGGTGCCGGCAAATGGAAGATTGTTCGCAGGCTTTTTCTGAATGCGAGGAAATGCTGCGCCATGGCCGATGAAGACGAGAACTATTGCTTTGCGGTGGCGCTATGATGTAGGAGCCGGCCATGCGCAAAAAGTGTCACATCGAACCGATCATAGGACTGGATGACCAAGCGATGAGGGCAACGTTGCGGATAACGATTTGTCGATGGTCGCGGCTCGCTGCAGCTCTTGACCATCGTGTGATAGCGCGTCAACGAGAAAAGCCAACACAGACCCGGACATCGAGCGAGGGACGATGGAGATGATGGATCAAACGGCCGGTTCGGACTTGCCGCCGGTATTGCACACGTCGTCGAGACGCGTTTCGTGGCTTTTACTACTCGTGGTTGTCCTCGTTGGCCTGTGCGCTGCAGGAGCCTATTTTTGGACCAACGTCGGACAATTTGTCGAGACGGTGGCGGCCGCCCGTGAAGTCGCCACAATGCCAAGCTTGTCACCGGAGGACCGGGCGGCCCTGTCGGAGATTCAGTCGGGACAACAGAAGGCTAGCGACGAGCTCGCCGAACTCAACCGCAGCATCAGTGCCCAGCTGGCCGATTTAACACGAATCTCAGATCAAATCGCAGCGCTGACTTTACGAATCGACTCATTGCAGAATCCCGCACCCACGGCTTCTCCTCCTCATGTTCCTCGTCCGACGCCTGGCCATGCCGTGTCGGAGCCGGCCAAGACACTCGTGCGCTCGTCGAAACCACAAGGGCCGGTTTCCGTCGGGGGCGCGCCACTGGTCTCAGGACCGAAGCCTGACGAGCCTTGATGACATCCCAGAGTGCTACAGGCTAGTCCAGCCCGCCACCTGCTCGACGCGGTTGATCGTTTCTTGCAAAGCTGGGCCTGCCGGGCGATTACGGTGCCCAAAGCTTACGGCAGTGCCGGGGTCTCCAACGTGACGCTCGCCGAGCGGCGTCGCCATCGTTGCCGCAGCCGACGGCAGTCTGGATCAGATTCCACAGAACCATTTCACTACATGGTCGAGGCGCCGTCCTGTTAGCGACGAGCGGTGATGCTTTTGGATCCGCTCACGCTGCTTGTTGTGCTAATAGGGTGAACGGTTGAGATAAGCGTCGAATGCGGCAGCAACAGCGCGAATCACAAAGCGGTGCTCCTGCCTCACGCGGATGAAACCCTTTTCGATGTCGAGTACCCCGTCCTCGGCGAGCATCGACAAGCGTTCAGCTGATTCGAGAAAAGGGATCGCATAAACTCCGTGGGCGGCACAGATTGCCGGCACGTCGGCCTCCAGATCGCACATCAGCCGCTCGATGATCGCGGCTCGGACGCGGTCTTCATCGGTGAGACGGTAGCCATTTGACGTCGCCAGACGGCCAGCTCTGATGTGCCGGCTGTAGGAGCCTATTGCAACATCGTTCTGGACGTAACCGTCGCCGAGACGGCCGATGGCCGACCTGCCGAAGCCGATCAGGGCTTTGCAGGTGTCGGCCGAGTAACCCAAGGAGTTACGCCGCAGGCGACCGGCTTTCTGCGCCAGCGCGAGCTCATCGTCCGGCAAGGCGAAATGGTCGAGCCCGATTTGGTGATAGCCGGCGGCGACAAGCGTATCGGCCACGGCCGCGGCCTGTTCGGCGCGGGCAGCGTTGTCCCCGGCAGCGCTGCCTCATCGATCAGGCGCTGACGTTTCATATACGAAGGAACGTGCGCGTAGCCGAAAACCGCAAGCCGGTCCGGGCGCATGGCCACCGCCGTCGTCGCGCTCTCGACGCAGGACTGCACCGTCTGATTTGGGAGACCGAAAATGAGGTCGAAGTTGATGCGGCTTATTCCGTGCTGGCGCAGATTTTCGACGGCAGCGGCCGTCTGCGCCTTACTCTGGACCCGGTTGATCGCTTTTTGAACAATGGGATCGAAGCTCTGCACGCCGAGGCTCGCGCGGTTCACGCCGGCTGCTCCTAAGGCTTCGGCCATCTCGACCGTGAACGTGCGCGGGTCGATCTCGACGGCGATCGCAGCCGTTTTCCTGAACGCGAAGCGGCGGCGCAGGAGTTCCATCGGGGCCAGGAACTCCGCTGGCTCGATGACGGTCGGCGTTCCGCCGCCGAAGTGCACGTCGCTCACGGGCAGCGCTTGCGGCGCTTGCTCCGCGACCAACCGGATCTCCTCGCGCAGCACCGACAAATAATTGAGGATCGGCGCAACCCGGCGAGTGATGGCCGTAGGGAAGCCGCAATACCAACAGATCGACCGGCAGAACGGAATGTGGAGATAGAGCGACACGGAGTCGTCAGCCGGCAGGCGCCTCAGCAATTTCTCACAATCCTGTGCACCGACAGCCGGGGAGAACTCCGGTACAGTTGGATAGACGGTGTACCAAGGCAGGCGGGCATCGCAATACTTTTTCAGGATTGAGGCCTGCAACGGTTACTATCCCACGCTTATATCAGCATCACCCTAACCGCTGCGCTCCCCTGTGTCTTTGCGCCATATCAATCGGTCCGCTTTAGCCGCGAAATCTGCGTTCCGTCGATGTCCATGCTAAGGAGACCAGTTAGCATGATAGCGGGAGCGATAGCCACTCCCTGACACTCATTTAATGATTGTGAGAAGAAGGAATTTATCACACAACTGATGTTGAGAGCAGGGCTTGATGTCGAGGATCGACGTGCGCGCCGTTCCGCTTCGAGTCCCATCCCGCATGTTCGGTCTGATTGATGCGCTCGAGGCGAACGAGCGCTTCATGAGGATCGCAGGGCGATCTCCTCAAAGCAACAACGAAATGGCAGAAGTGCGATTGCGCTCAACAGATCCGGGGCAATTGTTCGCCCGACAGCCAATCGACAATTCGCCCGCCACCAAAGCTGGTTGACATCTGCACAAACTGATGATTGTCGGCTACGGCCTCGCCGATATCAGCCGCATCGCACCCGAGCGGATGCGCCTTCATGGCTGCAAGCACGGCATCGGCCATGTCAGGCGCCACGATGGCAACGAGCTTGCCCTCGTTGGCGACATGTAGCGGATCAAGCCCAAGGAGTTCGCAGGCGGCGGCAACCGCCGGCTTCACCGGAATGGCCTCTTCCTGCAGATGGAACCCGAGGCCCGACTGATGCGCAATCTCGTTGAGCATCGCCGCAAGACCGCCGCGCGTGGGGTCGCGCATCACCCGGATGCTGCTGCCACCGGCCGCAACCATTAGGGCTACGAGATCATGCAGCGCTGCGGAATCCGAGACGATCTCGGTCTCGAAAGCGAGATTCTGGCGCCTCGACATGATCGCCGTACCATGGTCGCCGAGACTGCCGGAGACCAGCACGCGGTCGCCGACCCTTGCCTTCTCGGCGGAGAGATCGAGCCCATCGGCTAAAACCCCGACCCCCGTCGTCGAGATGAACAGGCCGTCCGCCTTCCCGCGCTCGACGACCTTGGTGTCGCCCGTGATGATGTAAACGCCGGCGGCGCGCGCGGCCTCGCCCATCGAATCCGCAATCGTCTTCAAATCCGAAAAGCGGAAGCCCTCCTCGATGATGAAACTTGCCGACAGATAGAGCGGACGCGCGCCGCCCATCGCGACATCATTGATCGTGCCGTGCACCGCGAGCGATCCGATATTGCCGCCGGGAAAGAACAGCGGCGAAATCACATAGCCATCGGTCGTCATCACCATCCTGCCGGCGCCAACATCGAAGGCCGCCTGATCGTTGCCGCGGGCGAGCCATTCATTGCCGAAGGCTTCGTGAAACAGGCCGGAGATCAGCTGCGCCATGGCGCGTCCCCCGGCGCCATGGGACAGGTCGACCCGTCCGTTCTTGATGTCGAGCTTGCGTTGATAGGCTCTCATCACGCCCGCCTCAACCGATAATCGCGAAACCGTCCATACGTCCATTGCGCGGCACAGGCGCCTTCCGATGAGACCATGCAGGATCCTATCGGGATTTCCGGCGTGCAGACGGTTCCGAACAGCTTGCAGTCAACCGGCCTCTTCACGCCGCGCAGGATGGCCCCGCACTCGCACGCCGGATTATCGGCGACGCGCACTTCGTGCATCGTGAAACGCATCTCGGCGTCGAACTGAGCGTAAGCCTGCTTTAGCTTTAGTCCGCTATGGGGTACGAGCCCGAGCCCGCGCCATTCGAACTGGTCACGCAATTCGAAGATATCCGACACCTCTTCCTGGGCGCGCCGATTGCCTTTCCGCGTCACCGCACGGCTGTATTGGTTCTCCACCTCATGTCGGCCTTCGTTCACCTGCCGCACCAGCATCAGGATCGCCTGCATCATGTCGAGCGGTTCAAATCCCGCGATCACGATCGGCTTGCCGAATTGTTCTGCGAGGACCTCGTAAGGTTCCGTGCCGATGATGGTGCTGACATGCGCAGGCCCGACGAAGCCATCGATTTCGACCCGCCCGATATTGCGGATATCGGGACTCTCGAGAATGCTGTGCATCGCCGAGGGAGTCAGCACGTGGTTGCAGAACACGCTGAAACTCTTCAGCCATTTCTTCTCGGCAAACCGTATCATCACCGCTGTCGGCGGCGTCGTGGTCTCAAATCCAATGGCAAAAAAGACCACCTCTCGATTCGGCGCCTGTTCGGCGATCCGGATCGCATCGAGCGTCGAGTAGACCATCCGAATGTCGGCGCCGAACGCCCTGGCGCTCAGCAGGGATTTTCCCTGCGAGCCGGGCACGCGCATCAGGTCGCCATAGACACAGAGAGTGACCTCCGGCTGCTCGGCGAGCCTGATCGCCATGTCGATCCGGCTGGCGGGGAGAACACAGACGGGACAACCTGGCCCGTGGATCATGCGAACATTCGCAGGCAGCATATCCTCCAGGCCATAGCGGGAAATCGCATGCGTGTGTCCGCCGCAGAATTCCATGAACCGATATTCCCTTTGCGAATCGGCTTCGGCGCCAATCAAACGCGCTAGCCCCCGCACGATGGTCTTGTCGCGAAATTCGTCGGCATATTTCATGACTGGAGGTCCTGCCCCACGCTGCCCAGCTCCTGTAGGAGCTGCAGCGTGCGCTTGGCTTCCGCCGGGTCAATTCTAGCCAGGGCATAGCCGACATGGACAAGGACGTAGTCCCCCACCGCGAGATCGTCGATGAACGCGATCGATATCTCCTTGCTGATGCCGTCGATGGACACGATGGCCATGTCATCAGCAAGAATTTTCGCGACCTCAGCTGGTACCGAGAGACACATATTAGGCTGTTCCTTCCAGGGCTGACGGCCGTTCTGCAATCTGCAGAGCGGCTATCCAGGCTTGTCCGAGGCTCAATCCACCGTCATTGGGCGGAACCTGCCGTGGCAGCAGCGGAGTGAGGCCGGCCGCAATGCAGCCGCGCTCGATTTCATCCGCGAGTACCGCGTTCAGGAAGCAGCCACCGCTCAGAACGACGGCGGTAACGCCAGTTGTCCGCGCCGCGCGCGCGACCCAGTCAACGCAGGCAGCGGCAAACGTGCCATGAAACAGCCCCGCTCCCTCCGTGGCGCCGACGTTGTCTGCAATCAAACGCGCAAACAGCGGGCGAAAGGACAGCACGTCGCCATCGATTATCCAGCCCGCTTCAAGCACCGCAGTCCGCCGCACACGCGCCTCGAGCTTCATCGCGGCTTCGCCCTCATAGCTCTGCAAAGTCGCGATCCCCAGCAGCGCCGCCGCTGCGTCGAACAGTCGGCCCGCGCTGGTCGTGGTCGCCACGCCGGGCTGATCGAGCATTGACGGCAGACGCTCGGCCTGAGGCTGTGCTGCAAAGCGCGGCCTGATTTCGTTTTCCCGTCCCAGCGAGTGAAATATTGCGCTCGCCATGCGCCAAGGCTCGCGGGCTGCGCGATCTCCGCCAGGCATTTGCAACGGCGCGAAATGCCCGATCCGTCGAAACCCGGCGCCTTCGCACAACAAGAGTTCGCCACCCCAGTTGCCGCCGTCGGAGCCATAACCATAGCCGTCGAGGAGAAGGGCGAGCGTAGGCCCCGCAAGGCCATGCTCCGCGATGACGGCCGCAGCGTGCGCGTGGTGATGCTGAACAGCGACCAGCGCGCGGCCGCTTGCTTCCGCAAAGCGGGTGGCCGCCATGTTGGGATGCAGATCATGGGCAATGACGACAGGATCGATGTCGAGGGTCGATGTGAGGTGCCGGATCGTCTCCTCGAAGAAGCGGATGCCTTCAGCCGTATCGAGATCGCCGATGTGCTGGGAGACGAAGGCCTCACTGCCCCGTGTGACCGTGATGGTCGATTTCAACGCGCCGCCGACGGCGAGGACGGGCGGCACAGACCTCGCAAGCCGGATCGGTTCGGGAACATAGCCGCGGGCGCGACGAATGAATTGGCGCCGCCCCGCCACCACCGCCACTACCGAGTCATCGGCGCGCGTCAGAATATCGCGATCATGGGTCACAATAAGATCGGCGATGCCCGCGAGCCGCCGCAGCGCCTCCGCGTTGTCGATCGGGAGCGGTTCGCCGCCGGGATTAGCACTGGTGCTGACAATGACCGGACCTTCAGCCCCATGCCATGCACCTGTCGAACGAAGCGCGTGGAAGATAAGGTGATGCAACGGGGCCGCCGGCAGCATCACGCCGACGCGCGACAGGCCAGGGGCTATCGCCGGCGCCAGATTGTTGCGCGACGGCAGGAGGACGATCGGACGGGCGACAGATTCGAGCAGTGGGAGCTCGGCGGCATTCGCCTCCGCAATCTCGCTGACCTGCTCTACGGAACCAACCATGACCGCGAACGGCTTCTGGTCGCGCTGCTTCCTCCTGCGCAAACGCTGCACGGCGTCATGGTTGCGAGCGTCGCAAAGCAGCTGGTACCCGCCAACCCCCTTTATTGCGACAATTTGGCCGCCATCGATCCCCGCGGCAATGTCGTTGATCCCATGACTGAGCCGAGGACCGCATGTCGGACATGCAATCGCTTCCGCATGAAACCGGCGGCTCGCCGGATCGGCATATTCGCCCGCGCAGGCGGCACACATCGCAAACTCCCCCATCGCCGTGTTGCGGCGATCGTAGGGAAGCCGTTCGGCGATGGTATAGCGCGGGCCGCAATGAGAGCAGTTGATGAAGGGATAGAGGTAATGGCGGCTGTTCGGGTCGAACAACTCATCGAGACATTGCTGGCATGTCGCGGCATCGGCGACGATCCGCGTCGAGCACCTCCCGTGTTCGCTGGCGCGGATTGAGAAGTCTTTCGCCGCAAGCGCATCAATCTCCTGAACGGAGATGTGGTCGATCCGCGCCAATGGAGGGCTTTCGAGTGGCAAAGCGGCCACAAACTCGCACGTAAGGTCGCCCTCAACCTCGATGATCACGCCATCAGGATCGTTGGCGACGAACCCGGCCAACCTATAACGGGTAGCGAGACCATAAATATACGGACGAAAGCCGACACCCTGCACGGCGCCACTGACGCGCACCCGCAGCCGCGTTCCGCCGCGGATGATGGCGTCGCCGCTCGCGCTCATGGCAATGCGTCACCGACGGGACGCCTCTGATTCGCAGCCTGCTTCCGGATCCAGGCGTAGAGCGCGGCAAAGCCCTCGCCCGTACGCGCCGAAACCGTCAGCACCTCAATGTTCGGATTGACGCGTCTCGCATATTCGATGGTCTTGGCTGAATCGAAGTCGACCACCGGCGCCAGATCAATCTTGTTGATCAGCATCAGCGACGATGCGGCGAACATATCCGGATATTTGAGCGGCTTGTCTTCACCATCGGCGGTCGAGAACACCACGATCTTGCAGGCCTCGCCGAGATCGAACGCCGCGGGACAAACTAGATTCCCGACATTCTCGATGAAGAGAATGCCGCCCTTGAGCGGAGGCAAGCGGCGATAAGCCTCACCGACCATCGCAGCATCGAGATGGCAGCCCTTGCCCGTATTGATCTGAATTGCGGGCACGCCGGTGGCGCGAATGCGATCGGCATCGTTCGAGGTCTGCTGGTCTCCCTCGATGACACCAACCGGGCGGCTATCCTTCAGTTCGGAGACGGCGCGGACGAGCAGCGAGGTTTTGCCGGCGCCCGGACTGGAAACAAGATTGAACACGAGCAGGTCATCGGTCAGGAAGCGCGCGCGGTTGTCGGCGGCCATCCTATTGTTCTTGCCAAGGATGTCGCGCTCGATCCGAATGGTTCGCTCGCTGCTCATACCCGCGATCTTCAAGCCGGCCGGATCGGCACCGCAATCCACAAGCACCCCTCCGCCCTGAGCATGTTGATGGCTATGATCATGATGGTGATAATGGCCGTGGTGATGGTTGTGAGAATCATGCACGTTTTGACCGCTATGCACATGATCACGGTGGTGACCGTAGTGATCATGCGCATGATCATGGTGATGGCCCTGGGTTTGCGCACTTTGCGCGTCGGCGCGTTCGATGGAGGGCGTTCTTTCGCTACAGCCACATACGGTACACATCAATCGACCTCCAGCTCTTTCACCTGCATCTCTTCGCCCCCGGTCATCTGCAGCTGATAGCTGCCGCAGCAGGGACACGGCTCATCGCGCTGCGCAATCTCAACACTCCTCGAACAGGCCATGCACCAGGCGACGCCAGGCAATTCGATGACCTCAATAACTGCGCCATCGGCGATGGTCCGCGCGGCAACGGCCGCAAAGCAGAACTTCATCGCTTCGGGAGCGACATGGCTGAGCGCCCCGATCTCCAGACACACGGTCTTCACCCTGGAAAACGATCGCCGGCGCGCCTCCTCCTCGATGATCTCGACGATGCCCTCACAAAGCGCCATTTCATGCATCGCCAATTTCGCGAAAATTGAGAGTGAACCCGACGCAAGGGTCGAACGATGCGACCATCGAGCGAACCGCACCCAGTCCCCGCGGTTTCGCGGCCAGCACCGCGCCTTGCAGGCTGCGGACAAGCGGTCCGCGCGCGTGGAAATTCCACTCGGTTGGGGCAAGAAATTCCAAGCGCAACATCTGCCCCTGACGATCAAGCTCAACCGCGTGATAGAGTCGTCCCCTTGCGCATTCGACCGCGGCCGCACCACGGCCCGGCCCCAGCCTGTAGCTTTCGACGATCCCATCCTCCGCTGTTTCAACATAAGCACTGGAGCGGAGCCAAGCGTGCAGTCGCACGATTTCCGCGATCCTCGCCTTCAGCCGCTCGGCCGGCCCCGACCGGCCTAGCGTGAGCTGATCACGCATCATTTGGCGCGCCCACGCACCTGTCTCGGGAATGCGGCCCTCCAGGTCGGGGCAACGGCAAAATCCTGCATCATCCGCGAGCAGCCGTTCAATGACGCCGCGGTCGTCGGCAACGGACAAAAACGAGTGCTGCGTCGGCATTGGGTTCAACGCGTCTTCCTCGAGAGCCGCGATGCGAAGCGCGAGTGGGTTACCGAGTGTCGGCGCGCCGTCTTCGTTCGTTATGCCAAGCGCTGCCAGCGCAATCGGAACCCGCGCTGTTGCCTCGCGTCGAACCTGGCCGCAGCCGGGCTCTGAGCTGTTGAGAAGTGCCGATACCCCCTCCATCAGGGCGCGGATCGCTGCGGCGCTGGTGGTATCCAGCGCGAAATGCCCGACAAACAGGCCCCGCAGCAATTCCGCTAGCCGCTCGGCAACGACCATGGCGATACGATGCTGCCGCGTCGCAAGGCTGATGTTTTCGCCGCGCGCCGCCTCGATCGCGGACAGGAATGCCACCTGGTGCGCGGCGGCACACAACGAGAAGATTCGCGGCAGCACGTTGAGCAACGAAGCGGCCGGCTTGCCGGCGAATAGCCGCGCCAGTGGCGGCCGGGCGCACGGCGGAATCTCGACCGCGGCAATTGCGTCGCCAGCAAGCGATACGGTAACATCGATCTGGTTGCGGACGGCGAGGCTCATGCGCGCCGCTCCGTCAGTACACCGTGCAAGAAATGCCGGCGGTCGAACGAACTGATATGTGGCGCATCTGTCCCATGTGACGCCGCGCGATTGGCCGGCGACATCAGCGCCGCGAGCGCTGCTTCGGCGGTGGCGCGCGCGGACGCCATATCCTCGAACTCAAACATCGGCGAGAACAGTGAGTAGCTCGCGATCGAGCCCACGGGCACCAGGTCGCTGACGGTGAATTCGATCTCGCCGGCCGGAAATCGCAAGCGCAGGTTCGATCCCGGGCCCGGAGACGATTGCGAAATGCCGTCACGCATGGGTGTGACCACGTTCATGAACCAGGGCGTGACCATCATGCCGACGATCCTGCCCTCGCGCGCGCGCAAGGCGATGGCTTCGACGCTCAAGGCCTCGTTGAAGATCGGCAGGTCGCGCATGGTGCGATCCGCGATATCCCGATAGGCTGCCGAGAGCATCTCGCCCCACGCCGACGCATCGGCGTGCATGCTCGTGCGGGAATGCTGTTCGCGGTCAGACGTCATCTTCAATCGCCATCAACTTCGATTTGGGCGCATCGCAATTTGGACAACGCCACTTTTCGGGCAACCCGGCAAAAGGCGTTCCCGCTGCAATCTGCGTCGCCTCATCCCCCTCAGCTGGGTCATAGACGATCCAACAGATGCCGCACTCCATGCGCGAGCCGTCTGCGATATCCTTCCGGACGCCACAATTCTCGAAGCTCGTCATTCGAAGTAAGCTTTGATGATTTCTTGCAGGCGTTCGGCGGAATCCCAGAAATCTTCCTCGGCGGCCAACGCAGCCGTTGGCACGCCGCCGACCTCCAGCGTATCCAGAATGATGGTGTCCATGGCATTGAAGAACTGCACCGACCAGACGTTCCGGATGCCCGTCGCAAGCACTCGGCAAGTCCCGTAGCCGCGCGAGCTGAGCTGGATCGGCCCGTTGCCGACGCTTTGCTGCAGAAACGCCTGGTCGACCGGGCTCATCGGCAGCAGGGTGAAGTTGATGATCTGCGAGCGCATGTCCGGCCGCCAGGCCAATGCCCGCTCGCGGATTTCCGCGAGCACCGGCAGCACGTTCATCGCACCGTCCGGTGCCGCGCCGATCATGAGATCGCTCGACGTCAGGTCGGTTGCGGCGCGCCGCACGATCTCCGGGATCGCACCGACCTCGACATATTCGTGTGCGGCGTCGGTCTCGATGCGCACGCGCCAGATTCCCGCAAGTACCGATTCCTGGATTTGCGCCACGCGGCCACCCGGCAGCGCCACGACGCCGGCGAGCTCGCCCTCCCCAAGCACGTCCGCAATCAGCTTGCGCTCGAGATCGCTGAGATTCCCGAGCCTGAACAGCTGCGTCGGCACGTCGCTCTTCTGGCCGGCAGCGGCAGCCGCGACGGAAGACAACAGCGCGATGGCACTCGGACAGTTCCTTGCCAGCTCGATGCCATTGACCGAAGCGGGCCTCGCGAGCGCACCCGCAGCCGTCAGCCCGCTATGGGCTGAGTCGAGACTTTCCGCGGCGAGAGGAAACACGCTCATCGGCTGCTCGCATTTTCTCGGCGCTATGGGGCGCGACCCGGAAACCTGTTTCATGATACGACGTTCCGTTGGTGTGCTGAGGGACGATGCTCAGACGCGCCATTGGCGCGCAGGCGATCAATGAGCTTCGCAATGCGATCGATAGAGATCTCCCGGATCTTGGCGATCATGACGAGTGTCTTTCGCTTGTGCGACGCTTGCGGTCCCCACCTCGGACAGATGGAGCCGCGTCAGATCATGTTTCCCGGGCTGAAAGTCCATCAGCCGCCTCTCTGATAATCCATGGTTCTGCTGGATGAGGTGTAGCAAGGCGCGTGCCAACCATTGCTCTTTCGCGATTGCGTTCCCGCTCGGATCAGCACCTGCTCGACATATTCCACGTGAAGCTCGTTTCGGCTGCAAGTTTGGCTTCTGATTGGCAAAGATGGGCAGGCAGTGTCCGGGAGGCGGCGCCAGGCTAGCGCAGGTGCTCGGGCAGTTGCGGCTCTTGACCGATCAAGTCCGCAAAGAAACGATCACAATTGTCGTCATTGAGGGCCGCATCACGGCCCTCAAGCGCGTCCGCGATAAGCCGCGCTTCGTCGTCATCCAAGAGCCGCACCGCGGTATCGATATGGACAAGCACTTTGGCACCGACCGGCGGCTCGGAGAGCAGCATGACTGAGACGCGCCGCTGTTCATTGGCATATTCGCAAAGCGCCGACATGCCGTCGGTCTCAATAATCGTCATTGGCAAGCCAAGGCACATGGTAATCGGCGAGCCGCTAGATCGGCCGCGCCCTCCTCTCATACTTTGCATGGTCGATGTCGTTCGCGAGCAGACGCTCCGACTCCGGTAGCGGCGCGGTCCGCAGTTTTGCCGGAGAACCCCACTGCGCCAGCAGTTCGCAAGCCAGTTCGATCGCAGGCGCAATCTGAGTGCGCACCGGAGCGGTCAGCGGCCCGCCCCAATCCTCCAGATCAAGTGGCTGACAGCCGATTAGAGCGAGCTCTCGCGGGCAGCGGCCAAGCAGGTCGGCCGCACTTAAGACCTCCTGGAAACCGGTCTGATGCAGGCTCACCTTCTTGGCGCCGGTGAATTTCGGCACCTCCTCGTCTCGCACGAGCTTCAAGTGCCCGGGCGCGAGTCCATAATCGATGGCATCGAACGCGATCAGGCAATCGGCCTCCTCGAGAAAATTGACGAGGTAGAGCCCCTGCGTGCCGCCATCGAGCATGGTGACATTGTCAGGGACGTCGTAGCGGCGGTGGAACTGCTCCACCACCCGCACGCCGAACCCCTCATCGGCCCACAGGATATTGCCGATGCCGAGCACCAGGATCCGTTTCGTATTCTCCGGAGTTGGCATCTGCATCGTCCATCAATCGCGGAATTCGCGCTCGCCAGAAATGATCGAGGAGACGATGCTCTGGCGCGACACGATGTCTTCCCGAACCGCCGTATAGATGTGGATGAGCGCAAACGTCACGATCATCCACAGGCCGAGATGATGCCAGGTGTGGACGTCCTGGCTGTTCGGCCAAATCGAAAACACCCAGCCGAACAGCTTGTACTGCCAGCTGTCGTTGCCGGTGCCCTGCGCGTACAGCGCAAAGCCGCTGACGATCATGAACGCGATCGCCAGCGTAAACATGAAGAACATAGCGAGCTGGGCCAGCGGATTGTGCGCGACATATTTCTTCGGCTCGGCCGCAACGAAAGCGTACCAGCGAATCTCGTGCCACACCTCGCGCCAATAGCTCTTGCGCCAGAGCGGCACATAGAAAATCTGCTTAGCATGGGCGTTGCCCATGAACGCCCAGTAAATGCGGAAGAGGAAGCCGAGCGTGAGCACATAGCCTGCGGAAAAATGCGCAAAGCGGATATAGCCGAACAGGAAATTGTCGCTTGTCTCTCCCGGCATGGTCGGTATCGCACTGCCGATGAAATAACCGGTGAGGCCCAACACCAGGATTGCCGCAGCGTTGATCCAATGCCACAGCCGCACCGGCGCCTCGTAGACGTAGACGACGCCACGCTCGGCGCTGAGGCCGGAGCGTACCGCGTCGGCCGCGACAGCGGCGGTTAGCGCTTGCGGAGATTTGTCCAGCAATGCCGCCTCCCCTAGCGGACCTTGACCGTTGCCATTTCCTGGCCATCCGGCCCCATCACATGGGTCGAGCAGGCCAGGCATGGATCAAAGGAATGGATCGTGCGCAGGATTTCCAGCGGCTTCTCCGGATCAGCGATCGGCGTATCCATCAACGAGGCCTCAAATGCACCGATATTGCCGTTTGGATCACGCGGCGAGCCGTTCCATGTCGTCGGCACGACGCACTGGTAGTTGTCGATCTTGGTCTCCTTGATCTTGATCCAGTGCCCCAGCGCACCACGCGGCGCCTCAGTGAAACCGTAGCCCTTGGCTTCCTTCGGCCAGCTCTCCGGCTTCCATTTATCGACGTTGGCGGTAGCGGTGTCACCCGTTTTGATATGCGCCATAAGCTTGTCCTGGAAATAGCGCATCTGGTGCGCGGCCCATTGGCATTCGAGCGCACGCGCCGCAGTGCGGCCGAGCGTCGAGAAGAGTGCAGCGAAGGGCAGATCGAGCGTCTTCAGCAGCTTCTCGGTCGGTTCCTTGAACTCCGCTTTGCCTTGCACGTAACCTATGATGTATCGCGCCAGCGGTCCCACCTCGACGGAGTTGCCGCGCCAGCGCGGCGCCTTGATCCAGGAATATTTGCCGCCTTCGTCGAGCTCCTTGATGTCGGTCCTGGTGCCCTTGACGTTGGGCCCGAGCTGGAAATTCGGCTCGGTGATACCATCCCAGGGATGCAGCCCCCTGGTTTCATCAGGATATTTGTACCAGGAATGAGCGACGAACTCCTGGATCTGCTCGGGATCGCCGTGATCGATTGGCAGGACTTCGCTGAAATTGCCATTGAGGATCACGCCGCGCGGCTGCTTGAGGTTTTTCGCGGAATAATCATTGGCGTTCTCGGGAATGTCGCCATAGGACATTATGCTCTTAGCCGAGAGACCGCCGCCATAGAGCCAGTCTTTGTAGAAGGAGCCAATCACGGCAACGTCGGGCAGATAAACCTGCTCGACGAATTCGATCGAACGGCAAATGATCGAGGATACGAGGTTCAGCCGCTCCATATTGATGGCGCCCACTGCACCGGTACCATCGACATTGATGGCACAGGCCACGCCACCGACCAGCCAATTCGGATGCGGGTTCTTGCCGCCATAGATGGCGTGGATCTTGACGACGTCCTTCTGGAAGTCGAGCGCTTCCAGATAATGCGCCAAGGCCATCAGGTTCGCTTCCGGCGGAAGCTTATAGGCCGGATGCCCCCAATAGGCATTCTTAAAAGGGCCGAGCTGTCCTGATTCAACGAACTTGGTGAGCCTGATCTGCAGATGCTTGAAATAGCCTGGCGATGATAGAGGCCAGGACGAGACCGATTGCGCCAACGCAGAGGTCGCCTTGGGATCGGCCTTGAGGGCGGAAATCACGTCGACCCAATCCAACGCGTGCAGGTGATAGAAGTGCACAAGATGATCATGCACCTGCAGGCAGAGCTGCATGATGTTGCGGATCGAATTAGCATTCTCTGGAATGGTGATGCCCAGCGCATTCTCCACCGCGCGCACCGAGGTGAGCGCATGTGTGCCGGTGCAGACGCCGCAAATCCGCTCGGTGAACGCCCAGGCATCGCGAGGATCGCGTCCACGCAGGATCGTCTCGATGCCGCGCCACATAGTTCCGGATGAGACCGCGTTGCGGATCACATTGTCGGAATCGAGATTGACCTCCACGCGGAGGTGGCCTTCGACCCGCGTCAGCGGATCGATGACGATGCGTTTGCCGGAATGGTCGAGTTTGAACCCATTGGGTGTCTGGGCGCCCATCGTTGTCCTTCTGAATTCGATTATTGTTCCTGAGCTACGCGGCCCGGTTTACGGGTCAGCCGCTTCGCGGCCGTGACCGCCGCGTGCGCGGCAACGGCTAGGCCGACCGCGCCGGCAGCGGCCATGCCGATCTGATCGGCGTTGGCCTCGATGCCGAATTGCCTGATGGTCGTCAGTCGATCGTAAAATGAGCCCTTGTCCCAGAAGCCGTCTTCGGAGCAGCCGAAACAGCCGTGGCCGGATTGGATCGGGAAGGAAACGCCGCCGTTCCACCGAACGGTCGAGCAGGCGTTGTAGGTGGTCGGCCCCTTGCAGCCCATTTTGTAGAGGCAATAGCCCTTGCGCGCGGACTCGTCGTCCCACCCTTCGACAAACTGGCCGGCGTCGAAATGGGGACGCCTGTAGCACTTGTCGTGGATGCGCTGGGAATAGAACATCTTTGGACGTCCTTGGCGGTCGAGCTCGGGAAGCTTTCCGAACGTCGTGATGAAGGTCACCAAGGCGGTCATGACCTCTGCGATGGGCGGGCAGCCGGGCACCTTGATGATCGGTTTGTTCGTGATCACTTTATCGATCGGCGTCGCCCCAGTCGGGTTGGGCTTGGCCGCCTGCACGCAACCCCAGGACGCACAAGTTCCCCAAGCGATGATCGCCATGGAATCTTCCGCCATCGCCCTGAGCTTTTCGACGAACGGCTTGCCGCCATCAATGCAGAACATGCCGCCTTCGTTCAGCGGCGAATTGCCTTCAACGGCAAGCACATACTCGCCCTTGTACTTGGCGCGGATCTCCTCGAGGATGGCTTCGGCCTGGTGTCCTGCCGCCGCCATGATCAGGGCGTCATAATCCAGCGAGATCATCGACAGCACCACGTCTTTGACCAGCGGATGGGCCGAGCGGATAAAGCTTTCCGAACAGCAGGTGCATTCGAGCCCGTGCATCCAGATCACGGGCACACGCGGCTTTGTCTCCAGCGCGTTGGCAATCTGGCTTGCCGCGAGCGGACCGAGCCCGAGGCTCGTTGCCGTCAAACTGCAGAATTTGTGGAAACTGCGACGCGTGATACCCTGACGTCTGATGACGCCGTAAAACGTTTCCGCTGCCCCGCCCATAAATTCTTCCCGAGATCTGTTATCGACGACTTGCCGACGATCGGGTAGCAAGAAGCAGGCCAAGCCGCGATGACAGCTGCGGCCGCGTCACATCAATTTCTTCTTTGGCTCGTTACTGAAGCAGCGCATTTCGATCAGCTATCTCATTCGCCTCCCACCACTCGACCCAGATCAGATCGCACGTCGCGATGCGTCCGGCGAGACGCGCGGGATGACTACAGATTGTCGAGAACAGTCAGATGTCGCACCTCCTGCGCCAATGGCTGGGAGAGCGGCATGGTCGTGCGGATCTTTTACCGTGTCCCAGCAATCGACGTGCCACCAAGCACGTTGTACGAGCGTTGCTTTAAGAGTGAAAACCATGTGCTTCGCGCCGCGGCGACGGAATACTTGCGCCTCGGCGTCGGTTTCTGGACATACGCGTATTCAACCGGACACGCCGAACACGCCACCACGGAGCATCGAATGACGATGGTCGTCTCTCGACGAGCTCAGTTGCCCCTTTCGGCGGCCGAGCGGGAAGTCAGCGTGGGAGGAGCGACGCTGCTACACATCGCACCAGCTTATAGTTATTCTCGCTGTTGGCCTGATCATGTCAGCCAGTGGTATCGCAATAGGTCGCCGCCGATTGAGCCGTAAGCCTGCAAAGCAGGTCTCTGCGCCGGACAGCTTGGCGCGCCCGCGACGACGCGCAGGATCCCCCGGCGATCGTTCGAGACATTCGGGAGCTCAGTTAGCTCGATGCCGACGCATTCGCGAGCCGGGCGATGTCGATTCCAGAACAGGGGCCGATGGCAACCAAGAATCCGAAGCTTAGAACTACTCCCAGGATGCGATCATGAGCTGTCCTCCTCCGCGGACAGCGTAGCTTCCGCGTTCTCCTGAACATGGCGTAGGGATCGGGGCACCAGCGGCGTCGGCATGGTCGAGTGGACGACCGCCACGCTCGCAACGAGTTGCTACTTCAGCGCGGGCGCCCATCGCCGTCGCATTAACGAGAGAGGGCACGAGCGCTGTCATGAGAAACTAGCGTGACGCGAGGCTACAACGCGCCTTCCTTGCACGGCGGCGGCGCCGGGAGGTGTTGAGATAGGCATTTTGCTCCGGCTGTGATATTAATCCTTGGTCGCGGTAAAGCGTCCGCGGGCGAATATTCAAGATGTTTCTCGCATTGATAAGCATCTCGGAGATATGGGATGGAAGGGGAAGCCTTTCTTTGGTTGGTCCGGCATGCGGTCGTCGATTCTATCGAAGGAACGATCTCCCCTTCGGGCGCTCCGGCCGATCTCAGCGATCGGGCGCATTTGGAAGCCGTGCGAAGGCGCTTGCCGCGGGACGCCGCAAGCTATGCGAGTCCGTCTCAACGAACTCTCGATACCGCGCGCGCATTTGAGCTTGATCCAATCCCGGTGCCTGAGTTTCGGGAGCAGGACTTCGGGGATTGGACCGGCCGACGTCACGACGATCTCGCCGCTTTCGGAGAAGAAGGGTACGCCGAGTTCTGGAAGGATCCCGCTCGTTCAAGCCCACCCGGCGGCGAGAGCTTCGAAGATCAAATTGCGAGGGTTCGGGATGGACTACGTAAAATAGCTGCTGGTCCAGCAACGCTCGTCGTGCATTCCGGCACTATTCGCGCCGCGCTCTGCGTAGCCCTCGACATCGCACCGCAAGCAGCGTTGCGCTTTGTTATCGATCCGCTGTCGATCACCCGAATTGATCGGCTACGGAACGATTGGCGGATTGTGTCGGTCAATCAGAATGTCGCGTTATGAGCGATTCGGAACGCTGGCTTGCGCGAAGGTCGCCATGCCATTGTGCAGAGCGCATGCAAGCCGCAGGATCGGCAATGCGAGCGCGGCGCCCGATCCCTCCCCTAACCTGAGGTCCAGATTGAACAACGGCTGCACATTCAGGGCCTCAAGAACCAGGCGGTGCCCCTGCTCGGCCGATTGATGCGAGGATAAGAGAAAGGGCCGACACGACGGATTAAGATGCACCGCCGTCAATGCCGCGACGGACACGATGAAACCGTCGATCAGGATCGGGAGGCGACGCTGTGCGGCGGCGATGATCGCGCCCGTAATCGCAGCAGTTTCGAGACCGCCGACCGCACATAGGATGTGTTCGGGAGAAGCAGGTGGTCTCGTGAGACCATGACAATCCAGCGCTGCGTCAATCAAGTGCGCCTTCCGCGCACGACCGGCTGCATCGATGCCGGTCCCGCTGCCGGTCATCTGTGCGGCGCTCACGCCAAGCAAGGCCGCGGCGATGGCCGCCGAAGTCGTGGTATTGCCGATGCCCATGTCGCCAACGATCAGAAGATCAGGCTCTGTTGCGGCGGCGCGTGCGACCGCGCGCTTGCCGCAGTCGACGGCGAAGGCGACCTCCACCAACTCAAGCGCCGCTTCCTTGCTGAAGTCCCTGGTGCCCCGGCGCGGCTTGTCAGTCACGACGCCCGGGATCGGTTGTTCGGCGAGCGTTCCAGCATCGACGATCTCGAGACTTGAGCCCAGCTCGCCCGCAAGGACGGAGATCGCTGCGCCGCCCGACGCGAAATTCGACATCATCGCGATCGTTACTTCCTGAGGATAGGCCGATACCCCCTGGGCGACGATACCGTGGTCGCCTGCAAAGACGATGATCGGCACGCGCTCGGCCTGAGGCCGCTCCGTTTGTTGCAGGCCGGCGAGTTCGGTCGCCACTTGCTCGAGCCGGCCGAGCGCGCCGGCCGGCTTGGTGAGTTGAGCCTGACGGGCCAGCGCCGCATCGCGATGGGCGGTCGAGATGCCCGGGCACTCTTGATAGACCCACTCGGGTAGCATGCTGTTCTGCCTCTGATGCTGGCGTTAACGATACGGACGGGCTCTCGCCCGAGCGCGCTATGACCGGCGCTTGAGGATGTAACTGTCCATGATCCAGCCATGCCTTTCGCGCGCCTGCCGCCGCGCGGCGACGATGCGTGGGCCCTCCTCGGCCAGCTCACCTGACATGGTGATCTGGTCGGGCATGCCGAGATAGGCGCCCCACCAGATGTGCAGTCCTCCCGGGTCGAGCGACTGGAACGCCGCGCCGCCATCGAGCATGACGACCACGGTGTCCGTGCCGTGCGGCCAGCCGCCTTCGCGCAGCCGCCGCCCTGTTGTCACCAGAAAAGGTTCGCCGATGTCGTTCAGCGGCAACGAGTGCGCAGCGCAAAGCGCCT
Organism: Bradyrhizobium sp. sBnM-33; assembly: GCF_032917945.1. Lineage (NCBI taxonomy): Bacteria > Pseudomonadati > Pseudomonadota > Alphaproteobacteria > Hyphomicrobiales > Nitrobacteraceae > Bradyrhizobium > Bradyrhizobium sp. sBnM-33. Next base: position 1,722,585 of record NZ_CP136624.1, on the reverse strand, counting down.
GGATTGACGTGATGCCTGGCACCACCTCGATCGTCGGCAACGGATCGAGCCTGCGAGCGATCCGCAGGCTGGAGTCGTATAGCGAAGGATCGCCCCAGATCAGCAGAGCAACGCGCCCGTCACTACCGAGATGGTCCGCAATTTCGCGCGACCAGCTTGCGGCGACGGCGTCGTGCCATTCGTCCACGCCCTTGTGGTAGTCCTCCTGCCCGGCGTCACGCACGGGCAGATCGAACTCGGCGACGCGCGTGCGACCGTTGGTGAGAACTCGCTCGCAAATGGTTCGGCGCAGGTCGGCGAGATCGGATTTCGCCGTGCCTTTGCGCGGAATCAGGACGAGGTCAGCTGCGTTGATCGCACGGATCGCGGCAAGCGTAAGCTGCTCGGGATCGCCGCAACCAATGCCTATCAGGAAGAGCGTTTGCATCTTGTCGCGCGCAAGGGGTGGCCGCGACTTGCGACCGCCCCCCACGTCATCTCTAGGCCGCGTTGTGCAGGCGATAGGTAACAAGACCGTCTGCGGTGATGCCCCGCATCGACTTCGCCAGCGCCAGCACGGCCAAATCGGCCAGCGGCTCGATCACGATGACGAGCGCATAGGACGCGGCAAAGGACGCGATGGCGGTAAGGTTCTCGGCCGCAAAACCAGCGCCGTAGACAGCCCAGAAGGCGACCCATGCCACAATGCCGGATTGATAGGCGGTCGAAAGCGCGAATGCCTGGCGATACTGCAGGTCAACATAGGCGGTGTTGCGGGGAATGATGCGCTCGGCAAGCGCTCGGATCGCAAATAGCGGCACCAACAGCGTGGTCACGTTCATGCCGTATTGCGGCAGATCCGTTGGCACAAAGAACAGCCCCTGAAACAAGAGACCGAGCGCCAGCCCGAACGCGGCCGGCGCCGCGCCGAAAAGCAGGAACAGCGTCGAGCCGAGAATGAAATGCACCTCCGAGACCCCGACCCGGAAATGCGGCAGCAACTCGAAAAACGAGAAGACCAGGACCGTTGTTGCGACGGTGCGCACCGCCAATGAAACGATCCCCTGCTCGCGCACTGTTTCGGCCGCGAGCTTGAGGGCGCAGCCGGCGGCGGCTGCCCCGGTCGCGTAACTCAGCACGAGCTTGGCGCCTGTAACGATTTCCGGTTCGATATGCATGATTTACATCCCTCCTGCCGTCACACCCGACGGCGTTGGCGTCAAAAACTCCAGGGCCGGTCTCCTGGCTCGCGGTTCGAAACGGACCTCCAGCCTTCCCGGGCTTGACGGCCCAGTGGCGGATCGGAGTCCCTCGCCGCTTACAGTCGCGGGGGCGGCCGGGGCTTCAGGCGCCGCAATTGGGTCCGCCCTACCCCATTCCCGATTATACTCCGGCGCTTTGCGCCGGTTCGAGCACCATGCCTGTTCTGTGTGCCCCTTCCGATGAGGCGGCGTCAAGTGGCTCGCGAGGGCGGACGACGGCATCACGGATACTCTCCCGCCAGCGCGCCGAAAAGAATGACGGCCGCCGTCGTTGCAGGGCCGGCTTGCGCGAGCTGCTCGGCGAGCTTCGCGATCGTCGTGCGGACAAGCCGTTGTTCGGCATGGCCGAGAGACTCGGCAAACAGCGCCGCTGTGTCGGGGGCCATGCCGTGCTCAATCAGCTTCGCCGCGAGGGCCGGGAATGTGCGCTTGCCCATATAGACCACGGTCGTCGATTCCGGATCGGTGAGCGCTGCCCAATTGAGATTTGCAGGCAACTGTCCGGCGACATCAGCTCCGGTCACGAACTGGACGCGGCGAGAGGTGTGCCGTCGGGTAAGCGGAATGCCGGCGTGCGCTGCCGCAACGCAGGCCGAGGTGACACCGGGAATGATCTCGTAGCCGATGCCCGCCGCGCGCAGCGCCTCGATCTCCTCTTCAAGTCGCCCGAAGATGCCGGCGTCTCCCGATTTCAAGCGGACCACGCGGGCACCCGCGGCCGCGTAGTCGATCAGCAGCCGGTTGACATGCTCCTGTTTGGCCGAAGGCCGGCCCGCCCGCTTGCCAACCGCCACCAGATTGGCCCCGGGGCGGGCGTGATCGAGGATCGCGCCCGAGGCAAGGTCGTCATACAACACGACGTCGGCGGCGCGCAGACACGCGGCCGCCTTGAGCGTTAGTAGCTCAGGATCGCCGGGACCGGCCGAGACAAAGGAAACAAGGCTGCTCACGTATCCTCCGCAATAAGGTGGAAGAACGTACCGGTGACGAAACCGCGCCGCGAGCCGGTTTCCGCAACGACCGCGCCGGTCGCGTCGCGCACGACGGCCAAGGGTGTATCGGGCTGCGAGACAATCGTGGAGTAGTGAAATTCGTGGCCGCGAAGCCGTGCGCCCCGCCCATGCCCGGGCATCGGCTCAGTGAGCTCCGCGAGCCGGTAGCCCAGATGCATGCGGCGCTGGGCAAAACTGGTCTCCAGTCCGAGCAATCCCGTCATCTCGTGGCGTGCGTCGTTGGCGTCGGTCAAGGCGGTGCCCAGCACCATATAGCCGCCGCACTCGCCATGCACCGGCCGCGTCTCGGCAAAGGACTTTAGCGCGCGGCGAAATCGCGTGTTGGCCGCCAGCCGGCCGGCATGCAATTCCGGATAGCCGCCCGGCAGCCAGCAAACGTCGGCCCCGACGTCGGGACCTTCGTCGCCGAGCGGCGAGAAGGTTGAGATCTCGGCACCGGCGGCGCGCCAGGCCTCGAGCATGTGTGGATAGACGAACGAAAATGCGGCGTCGCGCGCCAGCGCGATGCGCTGGCCGGGTGGCTTGACGTTTTCACTGCGCGCGGCGAGCTGCGGTGACCAGGCGCATGCCGATTGTAGCACTGCGTCGAGATCGACATGCTCGGTGACGAAGCGCGCGGCTTCGGCGATCAGGCCGCCTACCTCTGCCTGCTCCTCGGCCTGCACCAGGCCAAGGTGCCGCTTCGGCAAGGCGATCGCGGCGTGGCGCGGTAATGCGCCGAACACAGCAATGCCTGTGGCCGCCAGTGCGCGACGCACAAGGTCTTCGTGCCGGGCGCTGGCGACACGGTTGAGAACGACGCCCGCAAGACGCACACCGGCACGGAAATCGCGCAGTCCCGCAACCACAGCCGCGGCGGTTTGCGCCTGTCCGGAAGGATCGATCATGAGCAGGACCGGCCAGCCCATCATCTCGGCAATATCGGCGGTGGCACCGATGCCCGAGACGCCCCGCGCGGCAACGCCATCGAACAGGCCCATCGAACCTTCAGCCAGAACGATGTCCGCATCCGCCGCGCGCGAGGCGAGCGCTTCGATCGCCTCGCGACGCATGGCCCAGCTGTCGATATTGACCGAGGCGCGCCCCGTGGCGGCCGCATGAAAGGCGGGATCGATGTAGTCCGGTCCGCTCTTGAAGCACTGGACCTTCTGCCCGCGATCGCGATAGGCGCGCGCCAGCGCCAGCGTCAGCGTCGTCTTGCCAACACCGGATGCCGGCGCGGAGATGACGAGGCTCGCCGCCATCACGATGCCTGCGGAAAGCGCGGCGTCGGCCCGAGGGGCCGATAGCGGCGGTCATAGTCGGCGGCATAGAGACGACTCTCGCTAAACTCCTCCGTACCTAACGTCCGGCCAACCAGGATGAGCGCGGTGCGCTCGAGCTCGGTGCCAACCGCCGCATTGAGGGTACCCAGCGTTGCGCGAATAATGCGCTGGTCCGGCCAGCTCGCGCGCCAGACGATCGCTACCGGGCAGTCCGGTCCGTAATGCGGCGTGAGCTCATCAATCACCTTGGGAAGCAGATGGATCGAGAGATGGATGGCGAGCACCGCACCGGTCGCGGCGAAGGCAGCGAGCCTTTCGCCTTCGGGCATCGCGCTTGCCCTGCCCGGCGTTCGCGTCAGCACGACGGACTGCGCAAGACCCGGCAGCGTGAGTTCAGCCTCGAGAGCCGCTGCGGCGGCGGAAAAGGCCGGCACGCCCGGCGTGATTGAATAGGGAATTTGCAGCGCGCGAAGGCGGCGCAATTGCTCGCCCATCGCCGACCAGATCGAGAGATCTCCGGAATGCAGCCTTGCGATGTTCTTGCCCTCACGATGCGCGGTGACGATCTCCGACATGATGTCGTCGAGTGACAGCGGAGCGGTATTCACGATCCGCGCTCCCTCTGGGCAGTACGCAAGAACGCCCTCGGGCACAAGCGAACCGGCATAGAGGCAGACGGGACAGGCGGCGATAAGATCGCGTCCGCGCAAGGTGAGTAGGTCGGCTGCGCCCGGCCCGGCGCCGATGAAGTGCACCGTCATTCACCGTCTCCTTCCGCGATCGCTGCGGTCGCAGTCCGATCCTGCGAAACCGTCCGCATCGAAATCAGGCGCGCTCCACGGCCTGCCACAGCCAGCGCCGCGGCTTCGGCCAGGGAACCCGTGCCAAACTTCACCTTGATGAATTCGGACTGTGTGGACGTGGCAATGCCGGCCAGCACATCGACTGGAACAGGTCTGATCGGCACGTTGAGTTCACGTGCCAGCAATTTGAGCGCGGCCGTTTCGGCCTTGTTGCTGACAGTTGCGACCGCCGCAATACCGTCAGGACCTCCCGCGGCGGCGAGCGCTTCGCGCAGCGCAGCAAGTGTGACGTCACGCTTGAATCCCAAACCTGCGATCTTCACCTCACGACACTCCATTGCACGACCGGCCGCGCCGCTTCCCAGGAACGATAGCGGCCGAGGCCACCCGCATGCGCAATCTCGACCCGCATCAACTCGCCGCCGTGGCGTTGGTGCAAGTCCGAGAGCAGCGCCTCCGTCTCAAGCGTCACGGCATGCGCAACTATCCGCGTTCCCGGCCCAATGAGCGACCAGACGGCATCGAACATCGCGGCGTCGAGCCCTCCACCCATGAAGGCGGCCTGCGGCCTCTCAAGGCCTGAGAGGATATCAGGCGCGGTCCCCTCGACGACCCTGATCCGATGTGTCAGACCGAAGGCCGCCGTATTGCTGCGGATATTCGCTGCGCGATCGGCCCGCGCTTCTACTGCAATCGCCGTCCCACCACACAAGGCCCATTCCACCGAGATCGAGCCTGAGCCGGCGCCGATGTCCCACAGCCTCTCGCCCGGCTTCGGCCCGAGCGCGGACAGTGCGAGCGCGCGTATCGGCCGCTTGGTGATCTGGCCTTCATGCACGAACAGCGTGTCGGGGAGGCCAGAGCTGCGCGACAGGCCGTCCGATCCGCTGGCCTCCAAGGCGATGGCCACCAGGCCCGCACCCGGATCGGCCGTATAGCTGTCGGCGCGATGTGGCGTCACGGATTCGCGCGGGCCGCCCAGCGCAGTGAGAGTCCACAACCGTGATTCGCCCCAGCCGCGCGCCGTCAACCATTCAGCCAGATCGCCGGCCGCCTTGCCGTCGCGCACGAGACATATGATGCGCGCTTCGCGTGCCAGATGCGGCACCAGGCATTCAAATGGCGCTGCATGAAACCCAAGGCAGGTTACGGTCTCAAGGCGCCAGCCGAGCCGCGCCGCCGCCAGCGAGAATGTTGACGGTGCGGAATGGGCGATCCATTCGCCAGCAGGCAGTTTCTGCGCGAGACTGGTTCCGACGCCGTACCAGAACGGATCGCCCGAGGCGAGCACCGCCGTCGGACGGCCGCGACAAGCCAGCACGCAGTCCGTATCGAACGGTACCGGCCAGGGACGGCCGTGGTCGGTAACGCCTGCCAGCGCGAGATGCCGTTGGCCGCCAAAGACCATCTCGGCGTCCCCAAGCGCCTTTCGGCTTGCTTCGGAGAGGCCGGCAAGGCCATCTTCGCCAATGCCGATAATGGTCAGCCAGGGATTACCCATGATACGCGCCCTCATTCTGGGCGGGACGAGCGATGCCAATCTGCTCGCGAACGCTGCGGCATGCGCGGGGCTCGACGCGATCTATTCCTACGGGGGCCGCACCCGCGCCCCTGCGCACCAGCCGCTGCCGACCCGCATCGGTGGCTTCGGCGGCGCGAGCGGCCTTGCCGAATACATTTGTCGAAAAGGAATCTCGCATGTCGTCGACGCGACTCATCCCTTTGCGGCCGAGATGAGCCGCAACGCGGTTGCGGCGTGCGAGGCAACCGGAACACCGCTTATCGCGCTCGAGCGCGCCGCCTGGGCAAAAGCGGCCGGCGACCATTGGGTCGAGGTCGCTGGTATCACCTCCGCTGTGGCGGCGTTGCCACAGAATCGCGCGCGGGTGTTTCTTGCGATCGGCCGGCAGCACATCGCAGCCTTCGGCACCAAGCCGCAGCACGCCTACACTTTGAGATTTGTCGATCCTCCCGATGGGCCGCTGCCGTTTCCGGATGCCGATGTCATCGTATCGCGTGGACCATTCACGCTCGCCGGCGAATTGGAGATGATGTGCGCGCGCGGTATCGAATGGATCGTTGCCCGCAATTCCGGGGGAACGGGCGCGCATGCCAAAATCGACGCTGCGCGCCAACTCGGCCTTCCCGTCATTATGCTCACGCGACCCGAATTGCCCGACAGGCTGCGGGCGGAAGACGTAGCCGAGGTCATGCAATGGCTCGGTCATCGGGCATGCCTCGGCGCATAGACCCAGCGACCGACGCGGCGTGTCGCGGAATTGCCGACGATGACAAGCGTTTTCATGTCGGCCATCTCCGGCTGCGCCTCGTGCAACATCAGCGTTTCAATTCGCTCCTCAGGCGTGCTGACAGCGTGCGCGAAGATCACGAGGCGTTCGCCGCAACCTGCCTCCTTCAGAACCGAAAGTGCGCGTCCAAAACCCTCGGGCCGGCTCGCCGAACGCGGATTGTACATCGCGATCGCGAAGTCGGCTTCGGCGGCAAGCCGCAGGCGCTTCTCGATCATCGGCCACGGCTTCAGATTGTCGGAGAGATTGATCGCGCAAAAGTCGTGGCCGAGCGGCGCACCGGCGCACGCGGCCGCTGCCAGCATTGCGGTCACGCCGGGCAGAACGCGGATTGGAAGCCCTTGCCATTGCGGCGAGGCCTCGAGTGCTTCGAACACGGCGGAAGCCATCGCGAACACGCCGGGATCGCCGGCGGAAACCATGACGACGTGGCGTCCTTCCGATGCCAGCCGCAAGGCATCGCCTGCGCGCTGCAGCTCCATGCGATTGTCCGACGGATGCAGCGTAAGCCCCTCGCGAGGGGTTACGCGCGCAACATAGGGCACATAGCCGAGTATGTCGGTCGCCATAGCGAGCGCAGCGGAGACTTCCGGCGTGACCAGCGCCTCGTCGCCCGGCCCAAGTCCCGCGATGGTCAATGTGCCGGTCATTCCGCTGCCTCCATCCGTCGCCCCTGCCCATGCACGAGCACGATCGCGAAATAAGGACACTCGGTCTCGTCCACTTCGTTCAGCCGCGCGACGCGCTCGCCCGGCATGGTGCCGCGTTCGATCAGCCATGCCTCACCAAGGCGGCCGGCGGCCGCCAGCGCGCGGCGCACCTTCTTCAGGTTGCGCCCGGTCTTCATGATGACGAGCGCGTCGGAATTGCGCACGCGCCGTTCGAGCTCGTTTTCCGGCAGCGTGCCCATCAGCACCGTCATCACATCGTCGCCAAGGGCGATCGGCAGGCCGACCGAATTCCAGCAGCCGGCCATGCCGGGAATGCCTGCGATCACCTCGATCTCAACTCGACCCTGCAGACGCGCGTGCAGGTGCATGAAGGAACCATAGAAATAGGGATCGCCCTCGCAGAGCACGACGATATCCACTGCACGGGCGAGCCGCGCAAGACGCTCCGCCCACTCGTCATAAAAGCCGGCAAGGAGGCGAACATATTCCGGATTATCGAAGGCGATCTCCGTGGTGACCGGATATTCCATTGGATATTCGTAGACATCCTTCGCCAGCATACCCTCGACGATACGCCGGGCCTGGCCAGGGCGTCCCTTCTTTCGGAAATAGGCAACATGCTTGGCCGCACGGACCTCGCGATCTGCGCGCACACTCATCAAGTCCGGATTGCCCGGCCCGAGGCCGCAGCAGATGATACGCCCCATGGCTATTCGCTCCGGCTTGCCAGCGCATTCACGGCGGCGACCGTAATCGCCGAGCCGCCAAGGCGTCCCTCGACCGTCAGCGCCGGCGCGGGCGGATCCATCATCAATGCCGCCTTGGCTTCAGCCGCGCCGACAAAGCCGACCGGACAGCCAATGATCGCCGCCGGCTTTGGGCAGTTGCGATCCTCCAGCATGTTGAGCAGGTGAAACAACGCGGTCGGAGCATTGCCGATGGCGACGATCGCGCCATCCAGATGCGGCCGCCACAGTTCAAGCGCCGCGGCTGAGCGCGTATTGCGCATGGATTGCGCGAGCGAGGGAACAGCGGGATCGCCGAGCGTGCAGATGATGGCGTTACCTTCCGGCAGGCGCGCGCGCGTGATTCCCTCCGACACCATGCGCGCGTCGCAGAGGATAGGCGCGCCGTTCTGTAGCGCGGTCCGCGCGCTACGCGCCATGCCGGGCGTAAAGCGGATGTAGGATTCGAGGCCCACCATGCCCGCCGCATGGATCATGCGGACGACCACCGCCTCCTCGTCGGCCGAAAAGCGCCCAAGGTCCGCCTCGGCACGGATGGTGGCGAAGGATTGACGGTAGATCGCCGCACCATCGGTCTCATAGATGTGCGGCATCAGCGCGCTGCCGTTAGAACGGAAGGATCGGCGATCATGTGGGCGGCACTCAGTCCACGCAGGGCGGGCGCATCCCGCGCCGAGCCGCCCCGGACGAGGTCAAATCCCTCGCGGGTTGCAACCAGGGTGAGAGCGACAGGCCCCGAATGGGCACAGCCCTTGGCACAGCCGGAGACATGAAGCCTGCTGTCCGCGGTAACATGCGGCGCAAGCGCCGCCGCAAGTGCACGTGTCTCGGCATGCGCTTCACGGCAGGCGGGTGCACCGCTGCAGGCGACGACGCGCAGGATCGGATCATCGGCCTGCGTGATGAGGCCCTCGCAGCGGGGCATCTCGTGCAACCCCTCCAGCAATATCATCCGCCATGGCGTCATCCGCAATCCTTGCGCGCATCCGGCGAGGTAGGTGAGCGCGACATGTGTTACCTGCCCGAAAGCCGGGCCGACCATCGCGCCTTGAGGATGAAGTTCCGGACGCGGCACCGCGATCATGCGAGCCGGTTCGACGTGGCCACGAAGCGTGGCGGGCAGTTTTGCGCCAGCCCCGATATGCGCGGCCATCCGCCCTCGTCCGCCCCTGGCTCCGCCTGAGTTGACGAACCATTCGGCAAGCGTGAGCGCGACCTTGACGGCTTCTCTGCGCGAGACAGGACGGCCATGCTCCGCGCCGTCAGCACGCACGATCAATTCTCCCGCGATGCTGCGCTCGATGCGGATGTCGGCTGAGGCACTGGCCAGCACGCGCTCTGCCCCGCAATCGACGGCGAAGCCGAATTTGGTCGGCAAGTCGGGCGGTCCCATCGCAAGCCCCCGTTCAAGCTCTGCGGCGAGCGAACAGGTATCATCGCTTGCGCTCCAGAACGGGGTAACCAGGATGTTGCGTCGCGCTTCCGATTCCGGATCTTTGTCGATCGGGTGCAGCCGCGAGAGTTCCTCGATCAGAGGCCGATGGCCATCATCGCTGACACCCCTGATTTGGAGGTTGGCCCGGCTGGTCAGATCGATCAGGCCGTTGCCGTAGCGCGCGGCCAGCGCCGCAATCCCTGCCGCCTCTTTCGCATCGACCCGGCCACCATGCGGCCGGATTCGAACCACGAGCCCATCGCCTGACCGCATCGGCCGCAAGGCGCCGGGGCACCAGCCCTTGATCGCAACGGTGCTCATGAGGCCTCCCGCAGCGCGGCCGCGATCGAATTGCGTCGCGTTCTCCAGAGCGACGCTTCATGCAAACGGGTGAAGCAAGTTTCGATCGCCGAGAGCGCCGCCGGATTCTCGCGCGCCATGAACACACGAACGTCGTCATGGCCGAGCGTCGCGTCGTAATAGAGATCGAAGAGATGCACCGGCACGGCGTCCGCAAGATGGGCGAAAGCGGCCATGTGCTCGAGTGTTGCGGCTATTTCGGCGGCACCCCGAAAGCCGTGGCGCATCATGCCGGCGATCCATGCCGGATTGGCGGCGCGCGCACGCACGACGCGCGATATTTCCTCGGTCAACGAGCGTGCATGCGGCTGATCCGGACGCGTGGCGTCAAGGTGATAGAGCGATGGGGCGGCCGTGCCAAGCCGTGCCGCCGCGGCCGCAACGCCCGCCTCATGCACGGCATAATCTGCGGCCAACAGCAGGTCCGTTTCCGGCAGGTCCTGCGCATGGACGAAGGCATCGGCGGCGACGAGCCTCGCCTCGATACCCGCGCGGTCAGGCCGCATCGTGCCGTCGGACGCGATCGCCCAGGACGAAGCCGAAAGCCAGGCTTCACCGGCCGCCTCGCGCGACTCCTCCGTGAGGACATCCGGCATCGATGCCATACCGACGCCATACTGCCCCGGCCGCGGTCCGAACACGCGCGCCGCGCAATGACGGTAAGGATTGTCCTCGCCCTCCTCGTCCCGTTCGGAGAGGGCTTCGGTTGCCGCCTCAAACAATTGTGCAAGACCTGAAAAGACGTCGCGAAACAGCCCTGACACGCGAAGCGTCACGTCGATACGCGGGCGGCCGAGCGCCGCCGGCATGATGATGTCGTAACCCGTCACCCGCCCCGAAGCATGGTCCCACCGCGGCGCGATACCTGCAAGATGCAGGGCCATCGCGAAATCCTCACCTGCGGTGCGCATGGTCGATGATCCCCAGAGATCAACCAGCAACCCCTTCGGCCAGTCGCCGTGATCCTGCAGGTGACGCCGCAGCAATTCCTCGGCAAGCTTGATCCCTTGCGCATGCGCCGACGGCGTCGGCACCGCGCGGGGATCGACGGCGAACAGATTGCGTCCGGTGGGCAGCACATCGCGGCGCCCGCGATAGGGCGAGCCGGCAGGCCCCGGCGGAACGCGCCTGCCGGAGAGCGCGCCGAGCAGCGCGTCCTTCTCCGCCTCGCCGCAAGCCCCGCGGCCGAACACATGCAGGCCATCGCCGAACTGGCTTTCCTTCAGATCGCAGACGAAGCGATCGATCCGGGGAATGGCCTCAGCCGGCGCAGCCGACGCGCCAAGGCCGAGATCACCTTCCAGGCCCGCGGCACGTGCTTCATCGCGGATTGCTGCGATCAGCCGCTGGCGACGCGCGGGATCGAGACCATCGGCGGTCGAATATTCATCGAGCAGTTGCTCGAGCCGGCGCAGGCCTTCGGGCAAAGCGGCCCGCGCCAGCGGCGGCGGCAAATGGCCGATCGTGACGGCGCCGATGCGCCGCTTGGCCTGCGCGGCTTCGCCGGGATCGTTGACGATGAAGGGATAGATCACCGGCACATCGCCAATCAACGCTTCCGGCCAGCAGGTGGCCGACAGCGCGACGGACTTGCCAGGTAGCCATTCCAGCGTTCCGTGAGCTCCCATGTGGACAATCGCATCAATCCCCTCGCGCCTAAGCCAGAGATAAAACGCGACATAGGCGTGGCGCGGCGTGCGCGAGAGATCGTGATACTCGGCATCGCGATTGCCGATATCTCCGCGTTCCGGCTGGACGGCGATAGTCATCTTGCGGCGCCGGATCGCGGCGAAACGAAATTCGCCGCCGCGACAGGCTGGATCATCTTCCGGCGCGCCCCAGGCACTCGAAAGATCATCCTGCAGCCGGCGCGGCAGCCTGGCCAGCTCCGTGCGGTAATCGGCAACGCTCCAGGCCAATGCCTCCTGCAGGAGAGTTTCACCGAGCGCTTCTGTAGCTTTCACGTCGAAACCGGCAGCGCCGAGATCGGACAGCAGCGTTTCGACCGAAGCGAGTGCGTCGAGCCCGACCGCATGCGCGATCTGGTGCGGGCGGCCAGGATAGTTCGAGAGCACAATCGCCAGCCGTTTCTCGCCTGCCGGGCGGTTGGCAAGCCTGTGCCAAGCCGCCACCCGCTCGACGACAGCGCACACGCGTTCGTCGTCGGCCCTATGTGCCACGTGCGCGAATTGCAGATCGGGATCGCTCTGCTCCGGCGACTTGAAGCTGACGACACCCGCAAACAGCCGGCCGTCAACCTCAGGCAACACCACGTGCATTGCCAGATCACCTGGCGAGAGCCCGCGAAGCGATTCCGCCCAATCATCGCGCCGGGCTGTCGACAATGCGACCTGGAATATCGGACAGGATGCGGCATCGAAAGGCGTCGTGCCGTCGTCGGCGACCGCAGAGAAGGCGGTCGCATTGACGATCGCCGCCGGAGCGCATTGCTCGAAATGTCCCCTCATCCAGTCCGCCACACCGGCAGCCTTCAGAGAAGTGATGAATATGCCATAGGCATCAAAACCCTTTTGCCGCAGTGCTGTGATCAGCGCGTCGATCGGGGCAGTATCCGCTGCGGTGAGATAAGAACGATAGAAGGTCACCAGCGCGCGCGGCCGCTGATCAGGATTTGGCAGCACCACGATTGCACCGCGATCCGGATCGTAGAAACCGATCTCGGGAATTTCGATTTCACCGACGACCGGCCCCGCGTAGAGGCCCGACGCCAGCGCGAGTTGGGCGAGTGCAGCCTGCGCCGCTATTGTTCCGCCCTTGTCGCACAACGCCTTCAGCCGTCCGAGCGTCGAGCCGGGCAATGTCGAGAGCGCATCCAGGCGCGGGTCGTCGCGACCATCGGCCGGAAGCACCGCAAGCGCGATGTCGCGCTGTTTGGCCAATTGATGCAAGGCGGCCAGTCCGTATGGCCAGTAGGATTCGCCGCCGATCAGGCGCACCAGTATGCCGCGCGCCTGCGACAGCGTGCGCTCGATATAGGTGTCGACCGAGAGCGGATGACGCAGCTCTGCCAAGTTCGCGAGCCTGAGCGACGGCAGACTGGCGCGGCCCCGCCGCCAGCCGGAAGCGAACGTGGCGAGATCGCTGTCCGAAAACGAGAGCACCACAAGGTCGGCCGGATCTTGGCCGAGATCCCTGGGCGTCGCGGTCTCCTCAAGACCGCGGCTCTCGCGAAAGACAACGTGCATCAGACACCAAGTCCCGCCCTGATGGCAGCCTCGTCGATATCGTCGTATTCACCGATCAGAACCAGCTTCGACCGCCTTGGCCGCGTGCCCCAGGGCATATCGAACTGATGTCGTACTCGCTCCCCGACCGATTGCATCAGCAATCGCATCGGCTTGCCCGCAACCGCAATATATCCCTTGGCGCGCAGCACGTTCTGTTCGCGCGCAAGCCGCTGAATCGATGCGACCAGCGCATCGATATTCGCGACTTCCGGGAACTCGACTACAACGGAGGCAAAATCGTTGTGTTCGTGCTCTTCCTCGCCGTCGTGGTGCGAGGGGCGCGCGGCGAGATCGTCTTCTGCCGCTGCTTCGAGACCAAGGATCACACGGGCATCGACCGCGCCGTCGACGACCGGCAGCATCAGCAGCACGCGACGCGGCATCTCGGCCGCGATTGCCGCCTTGGCCGCTTCAAGTCCTTCCGCGCCGACAAGGTCCGCCTTGGTGAGCAGCACGATGTCCGCGCAAGCGATCTGATCCTCGAATACTTCCGAAAGCGGCGTTTCATGGTCGAGGTTTTCATCGGCCGCACGCTGGGCTTCGACCGCGACAGGATCGGGTGCGAAGCGGCCGGCCGCCACGGCCTCCGCGTCCGCTAGCGCGATCACGCCGTCGACCGTGATCCGCGAGCGGATTTCGGGCCAGTCGAATGCCTTGAGCAGTGGCTTCGGCAATGCCAATCCCGATGTCTCGATCAGGATATGGTCGGGCTTCACGCGTCGAGAGAGCAACTGCTCGATGGCGGGAATGAAATCGTCGGCGACTGTGCAGCAGATGCAGCCATTGGCGAGCTCTACGATGTTCTCTGCAGGACAGTTGGCGTCCGCGCAGGATTTCAGGATCTCTCCATCCACGCCTTCGCTGCCGAACTCGTTGACGAGCACCGCAAGCTTCCTGCCGTTCGCGTTGGTGATCAGGTGCTGGATCAGCGTCGTCTTGCCCGATCCGAGAAAGCCGGTGACAACGGTCACCGGGATCTTGGCAAGCGTTTTCATTCTGCGGCCTCCGGCACGACGGCGATGGGTGGAATGCGCGCAAGCGACTGCTTGCGGAAGATCTCCGGCCGGCTGCGCCATGGCACGATGCCGTCGGGCGCCGCCGCATAGGCCGCGGCGCCAGCAACAACGTCCGGCGCGCTTGCGTCTGACAAGCGGCCGTACACATAGGACCAGCGCCGGGGACCGGAGAGTGCAATCGAGCAGCCTTGGCTGCAGGCGGATAGACACTCGACCGGAACGACGTTGACGCCTTCCGGCACGCCAGCCGCGAGGATGGCGCTGTGCAGACGCGCGCCTGGCGCGGTTTCGCCTTCCATCAGCGTTTGGCCGGCACAGCAGGTGATGCAGACATGCAACGTAACGGTCATCGCCCCTTCTTCAAAAAATTTTTGACGGAGGCGATGAGGCACACGAACCCAGAGACGCGAGGGTTCGCTCCCCGTCGCGGAACACCCCGTCCGCCGGTGGTCAATCTGTGCGCTGGCAGGTCTCCCGGCTTGCGGAGCAGGTTTCCCTTTGATCTCCACCTTCCCAACCCAAACGGGCCAGTGGTTCTTGGAGATCTCTCCGGTCACGGTCGCGGGGGCGGCTGCTTTTCAGGGCTAAAGCTTCGAGGCAAGAGCCCTATCGCATTCCCTCTTCGCCTGTCGTAGGACAGGAACCAACGCTGCCTCACCATTTGCTCAAGCGTGCAACTTGTCAAGCCAAAGGAACGTGCAGATGATTTCCGAACCGGATGCCGCTGAGGAGGAAGCTGTCGTCGCCGAGGCCTCGCTCGATACCCGCCATGCTGCCAAAATGGCGAAGAAGAAGGCCGCCCGCGACCGGATGATGGCCACCAAGAGTGGAGAGAAGGGACTCATCATCGTCCACACCGGCGCAGGCAAGGGAAAATCTTCCTCGGCCTTCGGCATGATCATGCGGTGCGTCGCGCATGGCTTTCCCTGCGCTGTCGTGCAATTCATCAAGGGTGCGTGGGATACCGGCGAGCGCCGTCTCCTGACCGGACATTTTGGTGAACTGTGCCAGTTCCATGCGATGGGTGAAGGCTTTACCTGGGAAACCCAGGACCGCTCCCGCGACGTCGCTGCCGCCCGCGCCGCATGGGAGAAGGCCAAACAGCTGACCGCCGATCACGCCTTGCGCATGGTCGTTCTCGACGAGATCAACATTGCGCTTCGCTACGACTATCTGGAGATCGGAGAAATCGTTGAATTTCTCAAGAATTCAAAGCCGCCGATGACGCACGTCGTTCTCACCGGGCGCAATGCCAAGCAGGAATTGATCGACGCCGCCGACCTCGTCACGGAGATGACGCTCGTGAAGCATCCCTTCCGATCCGGAATCAAGGCGCAGCCCGGCATCGAGTTCTGACGAAGCAAGCGAGAATCCGATTCCATGGCGCGCGCATTGATGATCCAGGGAGCCGGCTCCGACGTCGGCAAGTCGCTCATCGTGGCCGCCCTTGCTCGCGCCGCGACCCGCCGCGGACATCGGGTACTTCCCTTCAAGCCGCAGAACATGTCAAACAACGCGGCCGTGACTATCGACGGCGGCGAGATCGGACGCGCACAGGCATTGCAGGCGCAAGCCGCAGGCGTCGAGCCGCACACGGACATGAATCCCGTCTTGCTGAAGCCGGAAACCGATATCGGCGCCCAGATCATCGTGCAGGGGCGCCGCGTGGCGACGGTGCGCGCACGCGAATATGCCGCGATGAAACCCTCGCTGATGGCGCCGGTTCTCGAGAGTTTCGCCCGGCTGAAGGATCGCGCCGATCTAGTTCTGGTCGAGGGCGCCGGCAGCCCCGCCGAAGTCAATTTGCGGAGCGCTGATATCGCCAACATGGGCTTTGCCCGGAGGGCCGAGGTCCCGGTCGTGCTGATCGGCGACATTGACCGCGGCGGCGTCATTGCGCAGCTCGTCGGCATCAAGACCGTGCTCGATCCCGAGGATGCCGCCATGATCCGCGGTTTTGTCATCAACAAATTTCGCGGTGATCCCTCCCTGTTTGACGATGGCTATCGGCTGATCGAAACCCGCACATCCTGGCGGGGTTTTGGGGTCCTGCCCTACTTCGCCCGCGCCAACGAGCTTCCGGCCGAAGATGCCCTGGGGCTTGCCGGTGCGCGCAAGGCGGCGCAATGCAAAATCGCCTTTCTCGCGCTTTCGCGGATCGCGAACTTTGACGACCTCGATCCGCTGAAGCTCGAACCCTGCGTCGATCTTGTGATGGTCGGGCCTGGAGAGGCGATCCCTGGCGATGCAAAGCTCGTCATCGTTCCCGGCTCGAAGTCGACACGTGGCGACCTCGCCTTCCTGCGCGCCCAGGGCTGGGACATTGATCTACTTGCTCACCATCGTCGCGGCGGCCATGTGCTCGGACTCTGCGGCGGTTACCAGATGCTCGGGCGCAGTGTGCAGGATCCGGAAGGTATCGAGGGACCGGCGGGAGAAACGCCCGGCCTCGGACTCCTGGACGTAACGACGGTGATGACGCCACAAAAGACTCTTACGCGCGTCACGGCGGTTCACGCCGCGACGAACCGGCCGATCGAGGCCTATGAGATTCACATCGGGCACACCGACGGGCCGGATCGAGCACGGCCATTTGCCTCATCTGACGGCGCACTGGAAGGCGCAGTTTCCAGCGACGGACGCGTGTACGGCAGCTATCTGCACGGCCTGTTTGCTTCCGATGGTTTCCGCGGCTCATTTCTCGCACGACTGGACATTCCGGCTACGGACCAGCAGTACCGCGCCAGAGTGGAGAGCGCACTCGACGCGCTAGCCGATCATGTCGACGCCCATCTCGACGTCGAAGGGCTGCTTGCGCTTGCGCGCTGAGGTTGGTGATCAACGCGAGAGCGCGGCAGCAAACCGCGCCCATTCGGTCTCGTTACCCGGCAATCCCAGCCGCAGCCATCCCGGTCTTTGCCCAAATACACGCGACCAGATCTGGCCCCGTGCGAGCCGCTCCTGCGCGGCACGCGCGTCGCCGGCCTCATAGAGCCGGAACAGCGGCGTGCCACCGACCAGTTGCCAGTCCTGCGATCGCACTTCGGCGTCCAGCCGGACGCCGTCGTGTGCCAGCCGCATGGAGGTCGCCTTCGTCCAATCGCGATCAAGCAAGGCGCGCCGTCCGATCGCAATCGCAGCACCCGAAATCGGCCATGGGCCTGCCATCGCCGCCAGCGCCGCGACATCGGCCTCGCTGCCGAGCGCGAAGCCGAGCCGTAGTCCCGCAAGCCCGTAAAATTTTCCGAACGAGCGCAGGATCAACAGCCCCGGCCGTTTCGCCTCCGGTGCCAGCGACAGGTCGGGGACGGCATCGCCGAAGCTCTCGTCGACCACGAGTCGACCGACGCGCGGCAACAGCGCGAGCAGTTCGTTCGGATCATGGCGCTGGCCGTCTGGATTGTTGGGATTGACGACCACGGCGAGATCGGCACCCACCAACCCTTCGAGATCAAAAACCTCTGCCACGTCCCAGGCTGCGGCCGCAAGAACTGCTGCGTACTCGTTATAGGTGGGCGCAAGAATCCGCGCCCTGCCGCACGATGAAAGATTCGGCAACAATTGGATGGCCGCTTGTGCGCCACCAAGCGCCACGATTGGCGCCTTGGTGGCATAGGCCTGATGAGCAGCCTGATGGAGGGACTCGATGTCGGATCGGGAGGGCAGCGCGCTCCAATGCCTTGGCTCAATCTCGCTCACCGGATAGGGCTGCCGATTGATCCCGGTCGAGAGGTCGATCCAGTCCTGCGCACGCCCGCCGAAACGCTGCACGGCGAGATCGAGATTGCCACCATGCTCGAGCATAGCCTTCTCCGTTATGCGAGAGCCATCATCGCAAGCGCGCCGGCCAACAGGACCATGGCGCGGACGTAGAGCTTCAGCCCTTGCCATATGTCAGCGGCAAGCGGATCGCGCGCGCCCTCGTTGAGCCAGGGTTCGTCGGCGGTACTTCCGTGATAGATGCGCGGCCCGCTGAGCCGCACGCCGAGCGCGCCGGCCATGGCTGCTTCCGGCCAGCCGGCATTGATCGAGCGGTGGCGGCTCGCATCCCTCACCATGCACGACATGGCATCCGAAGGCCGCCCGGCAACCAGCATGAACAGACAACCGGTGAGACGTGCAGGTATCAAATTTGCGAGATCGTCGATGCGCGCGGCAGCCCAACCGAAAGATCCGTGCCGCTCCGTGCGATGGCCGATCATGGAATCGAGCGTATTGATCGCCTTGTAGCCGATGATGCCCGGAAGCCCGAACAACGCCCCCCAGAACACCGGCGCGACGATGCCGTCGGAGGCGTTCTCGGCCAGACTCTCGATGGCCGCGCGCGCAATACCTGCCTCATCGAGAGCTGCGGGGTCGCGTCCCACGATGTGCGCGACCGCGGCACGTGCGGTTGCGATATCACCGGATTGCAGGGGATGCGCAACGGCGGCCACATAATCATAAAGCGAACGAAGTGCGACCAAGGGCCATACCAGGATTCCCAGCAGGACGATGCGGCTCCATTCAAAGGTGAGCGCGGCTTGAACTGACCATCCGATGCCGGCCGAAAGCCCAATCACGAAAAGCGCCACGACTGCGCCAGCAATCCGCCGGATTCCAGGCGGGTCGATGGACCTGTTGAAGCAAATATCGAGGATGTTGATCAGCCTGCCGAGCCAAGTGACGGGATGCCCCACGCGGGCGAACAGTGCGTCGGGCCAGCCCAACAGGGCGTCCACCGTCATCGCCACCACCATCGCTCCTGCAAAGCCCACGTATCGTCTCCCGTCCTGTCTGATCCTGATGCGCAAGAATTCTGCATCAAGGCAAGCCCCATCTCGCCTGATTTCGCCTTTGTCTTTATCGGAGAATGGTGATTACTGCTGGCTGAGCGGAGGACGTCATGGCCATCATACTCATCACGGGCGGCGCCCGATCAGGCAAAAGCCGGCGCGCGGAAGTCCGCGCGCGTGCCTTTCCGGGGCAACCCGTCTATTTCGCCACGGCAGAGGCGCTCGATGAGGAAATGGGCGAACGAATAGCAAAGCATCGCGCGCGACGCGGAAATGACTGGATCGAGCGCGAGGTACCGCTTGACCTCGTGCAGGCCCTAGCCGAGACAGATGGCGGTGGCGCAAGGCTGATCGATTGTCTCACGCTCTGGCTATCGAATTTGCTCCAGGCGGAGCGCAACTGGTCGCATGAGGCTTCACTGCTCGCTGACGCGCTTGCCCGCCAACGCAGTCCGGTCGTCATGGTCACGAACGAGGTCGGGCTCGGTATCGTGCCGGATAATGCGCTGGCGCGCGCATTTCGGGACGCGGCGGGCATCCTGAACCAGACGATTGCCTCCGTTGCCGACGAGGTCGAATTCGTCGTGGCAGGATTGCCGATGAAGCTGAAATAGTGCCGCGCTCGGCGGAGTTGCGACGCCTCGCCCGTTGTGCGAGTTGACGGTTCGAAGGTTGAAGACCTATGCATCATCTCGAGGTTCTCAGAAGCATCGTTACTGATCTGAGGATCGCCATCTCTCTCTCCACGATTCTACCTCTCGGGCCGGCGAAGCCGGTCAGCGATGGCGGTGTTGGCCGCGCGAGCTGGGCGCTGCCGGTAGCCGGACTGGTGGTGGGCCTTACCGGAGCGGTGGTCTATTCGATCGCGCGCGAGGTGGGTTTGCCGCCCGGCCCGGCCGCCATGCTCGCGGTGGCGGCCACGGTTCTTATCACCGGCGCGATGCACGAGGACGGCCTTGCCGATACCGCCGACGGGCTCGGCGGCGGTCGGACGCGCGAGCGGAAGCTCGAGATCATGCGGGACAGCCGGATCGGTACTTATGGCGGCTGCGCGCTTATCGTCTCGCTCATCTTGCGATGGAGCGCGCTTGCAACTATCGCCGATCCACAGTCGGTTGCGGCCGCGCTTTTGGTTGCACATGCGGCGGCGCGCGCCGGCTTGCCGGTATTCATGTGGCTGATTCCGCCGGCACGGTCGGACGGACTTTCAGCGGGGGCCGGACAGCCGCCGTGGCAAAGCGCTGCCATTGCTGTTGGTCTTGCGACCGCTTGCCTCGTTTGCGGTCTCGGGCCGAGCAAGGCGACGATCGGACTGATCTTGTTGTCGCTGGCCGGGCTGATATTGGCGCGGCTTGCCACCAGACAGGTCGGAGGACAGACAGGTGATATATTGGGTGCGTTCGAGCAGATTGGCGAGATCGCGATTCTGCTGGTGGCGGTAGCCCTCCTCCAGACGGAACTATGACCTTGACGATCTCATTCGATGAAGTTTTTCGCCGGCAACTGCGTGAGCTGTTCGTGTGGCGCCGCGACGTACGGCGCTTTCGTCCCGATCTGCTCCCGAGCGAAGCCATTGAGCGGCTCATTGAGATCGCCTGCCTTTCCCCGTCCGTCGGCCTGAGCCAGCCGTGGCGGTTCGTCATCGTCGAGGACAAGGCGAGGCGCCGTGCCGTGATCGAAGACTTCAAGACCTGCAATGCCGATGCGTTGCATTCTTATTCAGGCGAACGCGTGGCGCGGTACGCGACGCTTAAGCTTGCCGGCCTCGAAGAGGCTCCGGGTCACCTGGCCGTGTTCGCGGAAAAGGCAAGCGATATCGGGTATGGCCTCGGGCGAGCAACGATGCCGGAAACGGTCGAATATTCCGTCGCCGCGGCCATCTGCTCGATGTGGCTCGCCGCACGCGCGGAGGGCATTGGGCTTGGCTGGGTGTCGATCCTGAATCCGGCCCGCATCCACGAGATTCTCGAAGTGTCGGAGTCCTGGAAACTCATCGGCTATCTCTGCGTCGGCTACCCCCAGGCAGAGTTCGATCGGCCAGAACTTGAGCGGGCCAAGTGGGAATATCGGCGAGCGGCGAAGGAATTTACCACTCGACGCTAGCGCCCAGAATTTCAAGTTTCCACCCGGAGCCTTCCGTCGCGTGTTAACGTCGTGTAGGTCAACCAACCAGGACTAACGACCTGGCGATTGGCCGAAGGCAACGTTAGATTCCTCTCGGCTAGATATTGGCCCCACACTGGTTTGTCTGGCACTGCAGACCCGGGCCGCGATGTTTTTCCAGAGAGAGAGAGAGAGAGAGAGAGAGAGAGAGAGAGAGAGAGAGAGAGAGAGAGAGAGAGAATTTCCAGTTCCGGACGGCTGTGTTCGCTCGCAATACCCCGTGCGCACCTAAGAAGCGAGAAACTCGTTCGGGTTGAGGCCCCGGATCGGCGCGACCGATGCGGCGCCTGTTGCTGGCTGCCGTCGAAACCGGTGGGCCTCGCGCTTAAAGCTAGGCGCTAACCGACATCGATCGCCCAGCAATGATGGGTAGAGCGCGTGAGAAGCCACCCGCAGCCATCTACCAGAGTACGCTCGCACGATGATCGATCAGTGTGCTCGCAATTCGACGGGAAAGAATAATACCCGGTCGCCACTTCAGCTGTACGAGGCCACAACTATTTGAATCAACGCACTTAGTGGTAATGCCATGCCTGTCCTTGACAAAACGCTTTTCTGCCGTCCCAGTATCGTTGCGAAGTAATAGGCCGGTGACAGACATCAACTAATCCGATGGGCCGTTCTGATTTAGCGATGGATTGGTGCGAGGACGCGGCCAACCCCTGAATTCATGGGCGTGAGTGAGATCAAATGCAAGATCGCAAGCTGGCGCTCATACTCGCCGTAGTAAAAAATGCCCGGCCCCCTTTCGGCGGCCGGGCGGAAGTCAGTCTGGGAGGAGCGACGCTGTTACACATCGCACCAGCTTCCGTCGGCAGAGGGAGGGTGCCGACGGTTCATTTACGGCGAGGGCATTCGCCGTTAACTTTAGCCACGGGAAGGCCGATATCCGTTCCAAATGAAATCTGGCTTCGCTTCCTTCTGCTCTATTCAGGGAATTCGGCCCAACGCTGCGCGGGAAGGTCGACAACGGCGTCAGTTCTTCCCTCACGTAATCTTAGGACGGTCACCAAGATCATGCTTCTGAGATGGACCCACGGAAAAGAGGCTGTCCGTCAATGCTACACCCGCCGACTGATCGTCATCCACGACGGAAATGACGCCGAGTGTGTGCGGCCATTTGCACCAGACTATGCGCTTTTTCTATGCAGCATTCCGTAAAATTGGTGAAATCGATTGTTTTGATGGGATGCATTTATACTGTTGATACATAAAGACATGCGTTCAGCGGCCTTGATCTAAATCGCGTCGTTCGCGCCGGACGCTCTGATGACCCAGCGTAAGCTCTGGCCTCATAGCAATCTATTCTATCAAGACCTCGCGGTGGCCGACTTTTTTGCGCGGCCTCGGCCCTTTTCCCACCTGCAAGGCCCGCTGCGGGCTTGCGCTGCTTTTACGGATCAGCCAGGGCACGCCGCGGAAATCTCACAATTGCGCGTTTAGGGCTTCAACCGCGAAAGACCTCTGAGGGGGCGCGTTGGCCGACGGCTGGTGCGAAGGTAATCATCGAGGCTTGCACGGACACGGCTCGCAAACGGCGAGGCACCCGGCTCATCATGGCCCATGATTGTTTGATGGCCGACAAAGTCTCACTCGGCAACGTGGTAATTGCGACACTATTCTCAATCCAAGAATATCGCGCGGCCGTGCCCCGGGCCGACTAGACGCACATCATCGACAGCCTTCGAGCGGCACGTCATTTGCAAAGATGATGTTGGGCGTGGACACGGACGTTCACCCGTGCCGATGCCCGCAACCTCCAGGTTGCAGCCCGACGCACCTCTTGCTTCCCCCTTGCAAAGTGCGTCGGGCTTTTTCGGTCGTCAAGTTTCCACGCATCTGCCTATCCTTCGCGTGAATGCAAATTGGAACGCCTATGAACTATACGCGCGCATTTTCGGAGACGCCGAACGCCATGTCGGCGCCAATCATCGGATGCATGGCGATGTTCTCGGCGACCAGCGGCATTGCGGTCGCTGAGATTTAGTCCACTTCCTCCTGCGCCAGACGCAGCGGTAACGTTCACGGTGAGCAGGAAGCAGGGCTTGCGCCAGAGCGTAGCGACGCTGAAAAGTGCAGTTCCCTACTCGCTGAAAGGAGTGATCACCTTCAATAGTTCTTTCGGTAGCGTCCAATCCGATTAGAAGTGCACGCTGCTCCGTATCCGGATTTTTGTATCCGGGATGCGACAATGCAGCAGACAACCTGTCGGGGAGCCATCGAAAAACATTCCCAAATTGATAGTTTCCCGGTGATTTAGAACACTACCAACGACAACCTTGACGATCAAGCCCATTGGCTTTGAATCGCTGATCTCGCCGGTCATACTCCCTGACCCAGCGCAAAGTCCAGTTGGCGCTAGGCTGTTATGTGGCTAGGAATGGGGGGAACTCGAATATGCGATCGGATTTGGCTGACATCTACGGGCAAGACAAGCTCCCACGGTACACCAGCTATCCAGCAGCCCCGCACTTCTCTTCTGCAATCGGCGAGAAGGTGTATCGGCATTGGCTCAGATCGGTTTCGGCCCACCGACCCGTCTCGCTCTATTTTCACATACCTTTCTGTCGCTCAATGTGCTGGTACTGCGGATGCCATACATCGGTGGCCGAGCACGAAGAGCCGATCGCCGCGTTCGTCGCAGCTTTGCGTCGGAAGGCGCAACTAGTCGCGGACACGATAGAGAAAAGCCTGCCGGTCGCGCATCTGCACTTCGGCGGGGGCACTCCGACCATCATGGCTCCGCAACTGCTCGTCGATCTCGCTTACGCCTTGCGCTGTATCTTTTTCGTGGTTCCGGATGCCGAGATTGCCGTTGAGGTCGATCCGCGAACTCTGACCAACGACCTGACGCAGGCTTTAGAATACTGCGGGGTCACCCGCGCGAGCCTCGCAGTCCAGAGCTTCGACCCAAGAGTGCAGCGCACAATAAATAGATTGCAAAGCTTCGAGCAGACGGCCGCTGCAGTCGAAAGGCTTCGCCGGGCAGGTGTGCGGGGGATCAACTTCGACCTTCTCTATGGTCTTCCTTTTCAGACGGTAAGCTCTTGTCTAGACAGCATTGCCAAGTGCGTCGAATTGCGCCCCGAACGGCTTTTCGGTGTTCGGCTACGCGCACGTCCCATCATTCAAGAAGCATCAGCGCAAGATCGCGGAGGAGAGCTTACCTGATAGTGTCGAGCGACACGTTCAGTCCGAGACCATCGCAGAGGCCCCTCAGGACGCGGGGTATGTGCGCATCGGGTTGGATCACTTCGCGCTCCCAGACGATGCGCTCGCGACGGCGCAGCGCGATGGCCGATTGCGGCGCAATTTCCAGGGCTACACCGATGACGGCGCTGACACACTCATCGGCCTCGGGGCGAGCGCGATCGGTCGGATGCCACACGGCTTTGTCCAGAACGTGGTGGCCATCCGCGACTACCTGAACCGCATCGCGGAGGGCCGGCTAGCCACGGTGAAGGGTTATGCTTTCACCGAGGATGACCTTTTCCGCGCTGATATCATCGAGCGGGTCATGTGCGATTTGACCGTTGACCTGGAGCAGATATCCCGCATCCATCGTCGGGATCCACGGACAGCAGTCGTCGATCGCGCCCGAATCGACCGGCTTTTAGCCGACGGAGTCGCGACAATGTCTCAAGGTCGGCTAACCGTCAGCGAAGGATCGGAATTCCTGGTGCGTAGCGTCGCCTCAGCGTTTGATGCTCACCTTTCGCGGTCAACAGGCGTGCACAGTCGCGCGGTTTAAAGACCGAGAGGCCCTTAGACCATTTGTAGCTTGTCAGCAGCAGCTCGGACCACGAACGAGATCCATCGCATCTGGCTTTGGCTTCGTCCGCAGCGCATCGATCGTGTAGCTGTTGGCGCAGTATTCATGAAGATGCTGCGCCGTTGTTTCCGCCTCTATCTCGCGGTTGCATCGGGTCTTTTCGGCGCACAGTGCACACACCAGCGTCATGTCGCGCAGCACGCCCGGCTCCTTGCGCGCAATGGCCGTCTCGTCGATGCCGAGCGCCTTGAGTAGTCCCGACAGCTCATCAGCGCCGCGCCGCCCACGGTAAGTGAGGGTTTCGAGCTCGGTCGGTGAGACGCGAAGGTCGCGCGCGATGCAATCGAGCTCGGCGGCTCCAAGGGCGCGGAGGTCGGCGGTATCACGGAGCCGGCCGAGCCACTCCGAAAACCTGCCCATGAGCCTACCTCCGATCGATTCCTTTCTTATAGCCGATGCCATAGTACCCTCCCGGTACGGTTTGAGCACGTCAAGTATGCGGGGCGAATAGCCGACCGTATTGCGTCAGATCAAAATTGGAAGCATCCCGGGACGCGCAACGACGAGGCATTACGGTCGCGATTCCGACCTCAGCTCGACGCGGCGTGGAGCCTGCGTTTCGTCGTCGTCAGAAATCGCGCGCCAGGCGGCTCCCTCGAGATCGTCATATTGGCCGTTCTTGAGGGACCACAGAAATCCGAGCAGCCCGAACAGGCCGAGCAAGAGCGCCAGCGGCACCAGGAACACGATCACCTCCATCACAGATTCTCCTGCGGGAGAGGTCGCGCACGCAGCGCATTCAGCATCACCAGGATCGAGGAGCCCGACATCGCGGCGGCCGCGATCAGAGGCGTCACGAAGCCCAGAATGGCGATCGGCACGGCGAGGCAATTGTAGCCGACCGCGAGATAGAGGTTCTGCCGCATCAGGCGCAACGCTTTCCGCGAATGGTCTACCGCGGCAATCACCGGCGCGAGGCGGTTGCCGAGGAAGACGAGATCGGCCGTCGCCTGGCTCAAATGCGCCGCCGAGATCGGCGACATCGAGACATGCGCCGCCGCCAGCGACGGCGCATCGTTGAGCCCATCGCCGACCATCATGACTTTAAAACCCTGCCGCTTCAGTTCCCCGATCCGGGCGATCTTGTCGGCGGGCGTGACGCCGGCGCGCCATTCGGGGATTTGAAGCATCTCAGCCGCGGCGCGCACCGCCGGCTCGCGGTCACCGGAAACAATTTCTACCGCCACGCCACGCTTCTGCAGCGCCGCGATGACCGCGCGCGCGTCCGGCCGCAGGCTCTGGCAGACCGCGAACACATAACGTTTTTCACCACGCGCGAAGGCAACGACGGAAACCTCGGGATCGCGGCTCAGGAGTTCGTTCGCGAGATCATCGGCCTTGCAGAA
Organism: Bradyrhizobium sp. sBnM-33; assembly: GCF_032917945.1. Classification (NCBI taxonomy): domain Bacteria; kingdom Pseudomonadati; phylum Pseudomonadota; class Alphaproteobacteria; order Hyphomicrobiales; family Nitrobacteraceae; genus Bradyrhizobium; species Bradyrhizobium sp. sBnM-33. The sequence goes on along the minus strand of NZ_CP136624.1, from coordinate 1,696,362 downwards.
AGTTGGACTTCCAAGCCTCACCTCTTCACCTTTAAGAACGCCGCGAACGCCCTGCCCCGGCTGTTCCGTGATCCCGGGCAGCGGCGATTTCGCGCCGGCCGCGCGCGCCAGCGCCGAGGCGACGGGGTGATGGCTCGCCAGCGCAAGCCGGCCCGCGAGCTCGAACACATCGGCGGGCACGGCCGCCGAGTTCACCACATCGAGCTCAGGTAACGTCAGCGTTCCCGTCTTGTCGAAGATGATACGGTCGATCTCGGCGACGCGCTCGATGGCATCACCCGAATTGAGCAGCACGCCAGCGCGGAACATCGCGCCCGACGCCACTGTCTGCACCGTCGGGATCGCAAGCCCCAGCGCACAGGGACAGGTGATGATCAGAACGGCGATCGCGGTGATAATGGCGTCATGGACGCTGGCGCCGGCGATCAACCAGCCGATCATGGTCAGGAAGGCCGTCGCGTGCACCACCGGTGCGTAGAGGCGCGAGGCACGGTCGGCAAGTTGCACATAGCGCGAGCGCACCTGCGCGGCGTGATCAAGCAGCCGCTGGATGTCCGCAAGCAGCGTGCCTTCGGAGGCGGCGGAAACGCGCATGCGCAAGGAGCCGGAGATGTTGAGCGAGCCGGCGTAGACCGCACTGCCCGGCTTGACCGCCGCATGCGACGTCTCCCCCGTGATCAGGCTCTGGTCGATCTCCGACCTGCCGTCGATGACCCTGCCATCGATCGCCGAACGCTCGCCGGGCCGCAGCAGAACGATGTCGCCGGCCTTGACCGCTGCGGCCGGCACCACGGAGATCTCGTCTGGACCGACGAACTTGGTCGCCGTCTCGGCCTTCAGAGCGGCGAGATTGCCGGCCACCGCGCGGGTTCGCCGCTGCATGTTCTGTTCGAGATAGCGCCCGATCAGGAGGAAGGTGAGCAGCATGATCGCCGCGTCGAAATAGGCGTGCTCGGCATGGCCGATGGTCTCGACGATCGAGGTCGCGAGCGCCAGGATGACGCCGATGCTGATCGGCACATCCATGTTGACGTTGCCGCTGCGCAGCGCGTTGAAGGCGGAGCGGAAGAAGGGCTGACCGGCATAGGCCGCGGCCGGCAGCGCGATCAGCGCCGATATCCAATGGAAGAAATCGCGCTGCTCTGGTAGCATGTCGCTGACATTACCGGACCACACCGGGATCGACAGCATCATGACGTTCATGGTCGCGAACGCCGCAACGCCCAGGCAGCGCAGCAGGAAGCGGGAGTTCTCGGCCTCTGCCGCTTCAGCGGTGACAGCCTCGAACGGATAGGCCTTGTAGCCGAGCTCGACCAGGCAATCGATGAAGCGCGCCGGATCGAGCGCGCCCTCCTTCCACTCCAGCGCGACACGGCGGTCGGTCAGGTTGACGCGCGCCAGCGTCACGTCCGGGATGGCTGAAAGGCCACGCTCGATCTTCGAGATGCAGCCGGCGCAGCTGATGCCTTCGACAGCGAGGTCAATATGCGCCACTCCGGAGCCGAGATGCTTAACATAATGCGAAAAGTCCCGTGTCGCCTGCATGACGCGTTCCCCTAGTTCAGTACCACGCGGTTCCTAGACATGAACAGACGCCGGCCGTCGGCTTCGCTTTCCAGCACCAGATTCCATTGCCCCGGTCCGACGGCGCCGCCGCTGCCCCGATAAATGCCGCCTGTCACCTCCAACAGCGCGATCACCCGGTCCGCCCGCCGGTCGGTCGGCCGCTCCAGGCGACCGGTGAATTTCAGTCCGGTCAGCGCCTTTCCGCTCCCGTCGCGTGCCTTGACTTCCAGCGCCGTGTCCCCGTCCGCACTGCGCGCAAGATGCGCGTCCACCTTCCAGCTGCGTGCATCCTGCTCGCGTGCGGCGGCGATCTCCTTCTCATAGGCAAGGCTCGCCGCATAGGCGCTGTCGACCTCGGTGCCGGGCAGCGTCATGGAAGCAAGCCTTATCATGGTGAGGTTGACGCCGATGACGACGCCAAAGAACGCAAGCAGCATGAAAAGCACCTTGCGGCCGGTGAGCGGCTTTGGCGATGCACTGGCTCTGTTCACGACAGCTCCACTTGTTCTCATGGCGAGACGAAATTGTCGATCGCGGAAGCGACCTCGCCGAGACCGATATCGGTGATCCGGAATTTAGTCGGGATCGATTTTTCGGTATTCTTCTCCGACGGAGCAGTCACCAGCACACGCAATTCTGTGGTGCCGTCGCGCCCGAGCACGACCATTGGCCGGTCGGGCGTGATCGAATCGTCGCCCACTACGTGGAGAACGGCATCCTGCGGACCATCGACGTCGATCGTCACCACGCGGTCAAAACCGCGCTTGTTGAGCAAACGGACCGTGTAGGCGTTGCGGATCGAGCCGTCGCTAAGCTTCACCGCGACAGGGTTGCGATCGTGCAGCACGTTGATGTCGAGCAGCGAACGGGTGAGCAACGCATACAGCATGATCCCACCGACGAGTGCGATCAGCGCGGTGTAGATGATCGTGCGTGGCCGCACGATGCGGTAGATCGGCGGCTCGCCGGCCATCCGGCGCTGGATGTTAATGTCATTGTCGTAGCCGATCAGCCGAGTCGGCCCGCCGATCTTCTTCATCACGTTGTCGCATGCATCGATGCACAGGCCGCACTGGATGCAATCGATCTGCGGGCCATTGCGGATATCGATGCCGGTCGGGCAGGCCGCCACGCATTGATAGCAATCGACGCAGTCGCCGGCAGGCAGGCCGAGCGCCCGCAGCTCGTTCGCCTTCTTTACCGACATGCGCTTTTCGCCGCGGTCGTAGCGATAGGTGACGTTCAGCGCCCATTCGTCGGTCAGCGCCGCCTGGATACGCGGCCAGGGGCACATGTAGACGCAGACCTGCTCGCGCATGAAGCCGGCGAGCAGATAGGTCGTGGCGGTGAGGATCGCGATCCAGATATAGGCGATCGCCGGCGCCTGGAAGGTGACGAGCTCCTTCACCAGCGTCGGCGCGTCGGTGAAATAGAGCACCCATGCGCCGCCCGTCCACCAGGCGATCAAGAGCCAGATCGAATGCTTGAGCACGATTTCGGAGACGCGCCCGAGTTTTAGGGGATCGGCGGAAGCCGCCTTCCTCATGCGCTCGCGCCGGTCGCCCTCGATCAGGCGCTCGACCGCATAGAACAGGTCGGTCCAGACCGTTTGCGGGCACAGATAGCCGCACCAGATGCGGCCGCCGACCGAATTCATCAGGAATAGTGTGAGCGCGGCGATGATCAGGAGGCCGGTGAAGTAATAGACCTCCTGCGGCCACAGCTCGATGAAAAAGAAATAGAAGCGACTGTTCGGCAGATCGATCAGCACCGCCTGATCTGGGGCGCCAAGGCCGCGATTCCAGCGCACGAAGGGCAGCAAGTAGTAGACGCCCAGGCAGAACGCCATCAGGCCCCATTTGATCCGACGGAAGGTGCCAAAAACACTCTGCGGGTAGACGTTCTTGCGGGCCGCGTAAAGCGGCCCAACATCTTCGACTTGGTCGGGGTCTGTTTGGATGATTTTGTTCATGGGCCCGTGCTCTCTTAGTCTCCTCCCTCTCTGCCGGGTTGATCCAGCGCAAACCCAACGCCGCTTCCCTTTGCTCCGCTACTTGCCGCCGCCGAGCGTGTGGACGTAGACCGCCAGCGCCTTGATGGTGGACGGATCAAGCCGGCCCACCCACGCCGGCATCACGCCGGCCCGACCATTCGTGATGGTCTCACTCAGGGTCGCCTCGTCCGATCCGTAGAGCCAGATCTTGTCAGTGAGATTGGGCGCGCCGAGCTCCTGGTTGCCCTTGCCCGCCTCACCATGGCAGCTCGTGCAATTCTCGGCGAAAATTTTTGCGCCGGCGGCGACATCGTAACCCTGGCGCGTCGGCAAGCCCGAGAGCGAGCGCACATAGTTGGCGACCGTGCCAATCTCGTCCCGCTTCAAGATGCCATCCTTGCCGAAGGCGAGCATCGCGCCCTCATGGGTCTTGGTGTGACCCGAGCGCGCGCCGAATTGGATAGTCTGCACGATCTGGTCGAGCGAGCCGCCCCACAACCAGTCGTCGTCGTTCAGGTTGGGATAGCCTTTTGCGCCGGCGCCGCCCGAGCCGTGGCACGGCGCGCAGTTGTCGCCGAACGCGGCCTTGCCGCGGGCGCGCGCCAGCGTCAGCAGCGCCGGATCCTTTTCGATATCGGCGAGCGAAGCAGCACCCAGCGCAATCATCTTGTCGCCGCGGATCTTTTCCAGAATTGCAAGCTCGACGCCGACCGCGGCGCGCGTCGAATAGTTGAGCGCGCCCCTGGTGTAGCTCCACAGAAGCGGCCAGGCCGGGTACACGACCCAATAACCGATCGCCCACAGGATGCAGGCGTAGAAGGTGATCAGCCACCAGCGCGGCAGCGGTGTATTGAGTTCCTTGATGCCATCCCACTGGTGACCGGTGGTGGTCTTGCCGGAAACCTCGTCAAGTTCGCTTTCCGCCATGACCTCTCAGTCCTCCCGCAACGGCATCCGAGATGCCTGGTCGAAAACCGCCTGGTTCCGCGGCCAAAGCGCGTAGATCACGATCGCAATGAACAGGCCGACGAAGATCGGCGTCCACACACTGGTGACGAGGTCCGACGCGATGTTGTGAACGATCAAGATTGCTTTCATCGTCCTGCCTCTCAGCGAAGATTGGCTTTTTCGTTGTAGAGCTTGAAGTCGACCAGCGTGCCGAGCATCTGCAAATACGCGACCAGCGCATCCATCTCGGTCGGCGCACCGGCCTTGCTGTCGAAATTGCGGATCACAGCTTTTGGATACCGTTTCCCGAACGCGTCGGTGCCGACACTATCCGGATCGGCCTGCGCCTTCAGGTCGGCGACCGCGTTCTTGATTTGCTCGTCCGAATAGGGCACCCCAACGATGCGGCTGGCCTTCAGGTTGTCGGCGACAACAGCGGTGTCGACCTCGGTCTGGGCGAGGAACGGATAGCCCGGCATCACCGACTGCGGCACAATCGCGCGCGGATTGGTCAGGTGAGTGACGTGCCACTCATCTGAATACTTTGCGCCGACCCGCGCGAGATCCGGCCCAGTGCGCTTCGAGCCCCACTGGAATGGATGGTCGTACATGCTCTCGGCAGCGAGCGAGAAGTGGCCATAGCGCTCAATCTCATCGCGGAGCGGCCGGACCATCTGCGAGTGGCAGAGATAGCAGCCCTCGCGGACATAGATATTGCGGCCTGCCAGTTCGAGCGGTGTGTAGGGCCTGACGCCATCGACCACCTCGATCGTGCTTTTCAGGTAGAACAGCGGCGTGATCTCGACCAGGCCGCCGATCGCAATCACAACCAGAATGCCCGCGATCAGGATGATGGAATTCTTCTCGAAGATTTGATGGCGGGTCCAAAAGGACATCCGATCGCTCCTTATTCCGCCGCCTGCAACGCGAGCTCTGTGCCGACGTCCGCCTCGCTTGCCCGCACCGTCATCCAGAGATTGTAGGCCATGATCAGCGCGCCGATCAGGAACAGCGCGCCGCCGGCGGCACGGATGACGTAGAACGGGTGCATCGCTTCCACCGTCTCGATGAAGGAATATTCGAGGAAGCCGAGCGAGGTGTAGGCGCGCCACATCAGGCCCTGCAGGATTCCGGAGACCCACATCGCCGAGATGTAGAGCACGATGCCGATGGTCGAGATCCAGAAGTGCCAGTTGACGAGCTTCAGGCTGTACAGTTCCTTGCGGCCCCACAGCCAGGGCACCAGGCAATACAGCGCACCAAAGGAGACGAAGCCGACCCACCCCAACGCACCGGAGTGAACGTGGCCGATGGTCCAGTCCGTATAGTGACTCAGCGAGTTCACCACCTTGATCGACATCAGAGGACCTTCAAAGGTGGACATGCCGTAGAAGGCCACGGAAACCACCAGCATGCGCAGCACCGGATCGGTGCGCAGCTTGTCCCAGGCGCCCGACAGCGTCATCAGGCCGTTGATCATGCCGCCCCAGGATGGCATCCAGAGCATCACAGAAAAAGTCATACCGAGCGTCTGCGTCCAGTCCGGCAGCGCCGTGTAGTGCAGATGGTGCGGGCCGGCCCAGATGTAGAGGAAAATCAGCGACCAAAAGTGGATGATCGAGAGCCGATAGGAATAGACCGGGCGCTCCGCGCGCTTCGGGATGAAGTAGTACATGATGGCGAGGAAGCCGGCGGTCAGGAAGAAGCCGACCGCGTTGTGGCCGTACCACCACTGGAACATCGCATCCTGCACACCGGCCCAGGCGATGTAGGATTTCGAGCCGAGCAGTGACACCGGCAGCGCCAGGTTGTTGCCGAGATGCAGCACGGCGATGGTGACGATGAAGGCGAGATAGAACCAGTTGGCGACGAAGATGTGCGGCTCCTTGCGCTTCACCAGCGTCATCACGAACACGACGAGATAGACGACCCAGACGATCGTCAGCCACAGATCGGCGTACCATTCGGGCTCGGCATATTCCTTGGATTGCGTCACGCCAAGTAGATAGCCGGTGCCTGCGATCACAATGAAGAAGTTGTAGCCGAGCACGACGAACCAAGGCGCGAGATCGCCCACGAGCCGCGTCCGGCAGGTCCGCTGCACCACATAGAACGAGGTCGCGATCAGCACGTTGCCGCCGAAGGCGAAGATCACCGCCGAGGTGTGCAGCGGCCGGAGCCGGCCAAAACTGGTCCAAGGCAGATCGAGATTGAGCAAGGGCCATGCGAGCTGGGATGCGATCAAGAGCCCGACGGCGAAGCCGGCGATGCCCCAGAACATCGCCATGAAGGAGGCAAATTTGATCGGACCGAGATTATAGTTCGGCTTCCCGCTGATCTCCTCCGGCGGCAGCGACGCGGGGCGGTCGAGATACCGATTCATGATGGCGAAGGAGGCGACGCCGCTCGCCACTGCAGCGAGCGAAGCATGAAACGCGAACGGCGCGTCCAGCGCCTTGGCGGCTGCGAACGCGCAGACGAAGGCTGCCATCGCGAAGAATAGCATCAGCCCGGCTTCGCCGTGGGTCATCCATTTCGTGGATTGAGTTTGCTGCATGTGTGATTCTCTTTGCATGGGCGCCTGCCCCGTCAGCCCGGGTCTCGCTGTGTTGTCCTTGATTGAGATCAACCCGATCAGCTACCCCCACGACCGGCGGGCATTTTGCACCCGCTCCAGCGGCTGCCTGAAGGAATCAGAATGGACGACGCTTGCGCGCTCCCGGTGTTGCCTGATGCGACCTTGGTGATTGGACACTGGCCCAAGCAAGAGCAGCGGCGAAAATCACGAAGACCGAGATGACAGCTGCGGAAACCAAGAGCGCATCGGCGGGCATGACGACCTCCATTGAAGCTGATGCGAATATATCGCCGTTTCAACAGAGGCGTCTTTGATCTTGATCAAACTAGGACAAAAGAACCCAACGCGACGCGCTTCAACTTATGCCCGCAGACAAGGCTTCGGCGCGCGGGGTATCCAACAGGACGACGCCACTCGCAAAGGTTTGGATCACACCATCACGTTCGAGCTTCGAGAAGGTACGGCTCACCGTCTCGATGGTGAGCCCCAGATGATCCGCGATGTCCAGCCTTTTCATCGGCAGCGGCATAATTTCTCCACCACGTCCAATTCCACTCAGTCGGTCGCGCCAGCCGATCAGGAAGCTCGCTATCTTCTCTTCGGCGGAGCGCCGTCCGAGCAAGACCATATGTTCCTGTGCCCGGGCCAGCTCGCGGCCCGCCAATTCAATCATGCGGCGCAGCAACTGCGGCCGGTTCTCGGCGAATGTCGCGAACGACTCCTTGGAGAACTGACACAGCGTGACACGGCCGATCGCGTCAGCGGAGAATTCGTGGCGCGGCAAGCCGGGGAGCCCGAGGAAATCGCCTGGCAATGCAAAACCGACGATCTGCCGCCGGCTGTCCGGCAACAGCTTGTAGAGGCGCAGGGTACCCGCATGCACGCTGAAGAACGACGTTGCTATGTTTGCCTGTGCGAACACGGTGGCGCCTGATTCAAAACGAACATGCCGCGACAGCTGCGCCAATTCGCGCAATTCGGTCTTGTCGAGCGCTGCGCAGATGGCAAAGCCCCTCGCCGTGCAATCGTGACACAATCGACAACGCGTTCCTTCCCCCAAAACCGAAATCTTCACACGTCCCTCCGATTGCCGCCTGCAGGCGCCTCATGGGCGCGTTTCCCTGCCGGTCGATGCAGTGTAGCGTCCGTAGGGATGAGGTGTTGTTGATGCAGATCAATCGCCGGAGACGCCCTGAAGCTGCGTCGTTCCGCGCCCCGCGTAGGTCGTTAAGGGCGCGAGCTCGAGCTTGCCACTGAGATCCACGGCACCTCGCTTGACGCGCTCCAGATCGAGGCGCCCAGCTATCGCTGGTCTCGGGCCTGCTGCACCATCCCCTGAACGGACAGTCAGCCTGCTCGTACCGGTGGTCAGCATCATTATCAAGGCCTGACCAAGCCCGCAGCTAGCCAGCTCCCACTTAAGCTGCCTGTTGAACAGAGCAAGATCGCCACGAAGAAACCCTCCCTGAAGCCGATTCTTAAACCCTCCCTCCCTCCCATCGCAGTTATCGCAAGATCCGGCTGGAGCCTGCGCAACAGCCAGGTCGCCCCGAAGGCGGCGCGGGCACCGGCCATGTGATCGTTGCGCCGCTGGACGATGACTTCAGGATCGACGCCAATTCTGGCGGGCCCGCCGCGAAGCGTGCCGCTTCGCAAAATGCGGTCCTATGAGGAAAACGCCCTCGGCCAACTCGTTCGCCGTCAAGGAGGTGGCTGGGTGTTACACTATGATTCCTCACTCCGCCTGGCCCACGAAGTCCGATTCATTGCAAGGACGAGCGTTCGCTCCCGGCGAATATGTCTCGATCGGCGGTCTGATCGGGTCACCGCCCTGCGGGGTCCGCGAGGGAGCGGAAGGCGGCAGTGCCGTTCCACCTCACCAATCCGAATTGTGGAATATTGTGTTGGTTTGGACTGTCCGGATCAATCCAATCTCGGATTTCGTGTTGGAGTCACCAGCCGCGTGTGCGACTATCCTTTCGAGGCCATGCTGCCGATGGTGCCCAGTCACCCTGGCGTTGTACTGGCTGATCGACCGCGCAGCACCTCTTGGGAGAAACGACCGATCAAGACATGCCTGGCGAGCACCCGATTCGCGCTCATCGAAGTGCTGCGAACGTTTGGCTGCGTTGCTCGAAATCGACTGAACTCTGGCCCCCGGAGAGGGAAGGCCGCTATAGAACCCACACGAACCAATGCTCTACCAGACATCGCAGTTCAACACGACAATCCAGATGGCCCACATTCGCCGCCGGGTTACTTCGGAGGATGGCGCGCCCGATCCGAACGAGCCGCTCAACTCATTGACCCTCAAGCGACTGCTGGTCATACGCGGCACTGCTGCGATCAGACTCGGTCAGCGTCCGCCGTGGCGCAATCCTGCAGCGCCCGCATCACGTCCTTCCGCGAAATAATGCCGGCAAGCCGCTGCTCGCTGTCGAGCACTGGCATGCTGCGGAGTCGGTGGTTGACCATCAGCTCCAGCACGCGGGTCAGCCTGGTTTCGGGAGCGACATAAATGAATTCCGCTGTCATTAGATCAACGGCAGTCCGCTGCATCAGGTCGCGGTAGCGCGGGATGATGCGCGCCGGCGTGAAAACGAAGCAGGACAGGTAGTCAAACTTGGAGATGACGCCGACCACCTGCGATCCGTCCATGACCGGATAGGCATTGAAATCTTGCTTCTCGAAGAGATCGCCGAGTTCGCACATCGTCATATCGCGCGCAACCGTCCTAGGCTCGCGCGTCATGTAATCGGCAACCGTCTGCTCGAGAAACTTGTACAAGGCGAAATCCTCGCTGTCGACGGCGCCACTTCAAGCACGCGGGGCGGCCGCGCATATTGAGCGAGGTCAAACGGATGAAATCAGCGCGATCGCACATATTTTCTCGCCCTTGAGTGCGGCCGGGCATTCGGCCCATAATCGGGAAAATCTCAATCGAATCCGCGCTCCGGAATTGGAAAAGGACAATTGAGCGGCATAGCCCCCTTCCCGTGTGACGACGGCAGCCACGATCAGCGCTTTCGGCTGGGTGCCGAGGGCGCTGGCGTCGGCGGCTGGGATATCGATCTGTCCACCAGGGAGTTGTTCTGGTCGAATATCGCGCGAAAACTGTTCGGCGTTTCCAATGCCGCTGCGGTCAGCTACGACCTGTTCCTTTGGCTGCTCGAGCCTGAGGACCGCGAGCGAACCGAGCAGGCGATCTCCCGTTCACGCGAGACCGGCGCCTCGTTTGACCTCTCCTACCGGCTAAGACACGAGGACGGCGGCAGCCATTGGGTCCGCGCCCGCGGCAGCGTCATCAGGAACAAGGATGGCATTCCGTCCCACCTTTCCGGCGTCGTGCTCGACCTCGAGGAGGAGAAGCGGCTCGAGGAGGACCTGCGCACGCGCGAACGGCACCTGCAGTTGATACTGGAGACCATCCCGGACGCGATGATCGTCATCGACAGCCGCGGCATCATGCAGTTCTTCTCGAGCGCGGCGGAACGCCAGTTCGGCTACGTCCAGAGCGAGGCAATCGGGCAGAATGTCAGCATCCTGATGCCCGAGCCCGACCGTTCACGCCATGACGGCTATATGGCGCGATACGTCGCCACCGGCGAACGGCACATCATCGGCATCGGCCGCATCGTCACCGGTCAGCGCAAGGACGGCACCACCTTCCCGATGCACCTGTCGATCGGCGAGATGCAATCCGGCGGCATGCCCTATTTTACCGGCTTCGTCCGCGACCTCACCGAGCATCAGCAGACCCAGGCGCGGCTGCAGGAATTGCAGTCCGAGCTCGTCCACATGTCACGGCTGAGCGCGATGGGAGAGATGGGTTCTGCATTGGCACATGAGCTTAACCAGCCGCTTGCTGCCATCAGCAACTACGTGAAGGGCTCGCGCCGGCTGCTTGCCGCGAGCCCCGATCCGAATCGCGCTAGAATCGAGAACGCGATGGATCGCGCCGCGGAACAGGCGATCCGCGCCGGGCAGATCATCCGGCGGCTGCGCGATTTCGTCGCCCGCGGCGAATCCGAAAAGCGCGTCGAGAGCCTTTCGAAGATGATCGAAGAAGCCGGCGCGCTTGGCCTAGCCGGTGCGCGCGAACAGGACGTGCGGATCCGCTTCAGCCTGGACCCGCAGCATGACCATGTCCTGGTCGACCGCGTCCAGATCCAGCAGGTGCTGGTCAATCTGTTCCGCAACGCGCTGGAAGCCATGGCCCAGTCCGCACGGCGCGAGCTCATCGTCTCTAACCGGCCGATCGACGGGGACATGACCGAAGTCTCGGTGTTCGACACCGGTCACGGATTCCCCGAAGATGTGGAGAGGCACCTGTTCCAGACCTTCTTTACGACCAAAGAAACCGGCATGGGGGTCGGGCTGTCGATCAGCCGCTCCATCATCGAGGCCCATGGCGGCAGGATGTGGGCCGAATCCGATCACGCAGGCGGCACGACGTTTCGCTTCACCCTGCCGGCGGCACCCAACGAGAGTTTGACAGATGGCAACTAGAGGAAATGTCTACGTCATCGACGATGATGAGGCGATGCGTGACTCGCTGCACTTCTTGCTCGATTCCGCGGATTTTGAGGTCAGTCTGTTCGAGACGGCGCAGAAATTCCTCGATCACCTTTCCACCATCGAATTCGGCTGTGTAGTCTCGGACGTCCGCATGCCCGGCATCGATGGCGTCGAGTTGCTAAAGCGCCTCAAGGTGAGCCGCGCCTCCTTGGCCGTCATCATCGTGACCGGCCATGGCGACGTCCCCCTCGCCGTCGAGGCGATGAAACTCGGTGCGGTCGATTTCCTGGAGAAGCCGTTCGAGGATGACCGCCTGGTCGCGATGATCGACGCCGCGCTCCGGCAGGCTGAAGCCGGCGCCCGCGACGAGGCAATGACGCAGGACATCGCCGCGCGGGTCGCCTCGCTGAGCCCGCGCGAGCGGCAGGTGATGGAGGGATTGGTGGCTGGCCTATCCAATAAGATGATCGCAGGCGACTACAATATCAGCCCGCGCACCATCGAGGTCTACCGAGCCAACGTGATGACCAAGATGCAGGCTTCGAGTCTTTCGGAACTCGTCCGCCTCGCCATGCGAGCCGGGGCGCTTAAAGATTGAGCTGAATCAAGTCGGGCCCGCTGGAAGGCCTTATGGATGCTCTGATCGACCGCATGGCTGATCAGAAAGCCGCATAAAGCCTGTGATGCCCTCACCTAACAGAACGCCCCTTGTCTACGTCGTCGATGATGACACCGATGTGCTCGGATCGCTGCGCTTTCTCCTGGAAACCGACGGTTTTTGTGTCCGCACTTTCCGCAGCGGCGAGGCGCTCCTGAACGCCATGACTATGGGCGGCGCCGATTGCTTCGTGATCGACTACAAGATGCCGGGCATGAGCGGCATCGACCTTGCCAGTCTCTTGCGCCGGCGCGATATCGATACGCCGATCATCCTGATCACCGGTCACCCCGACTCGTCCATTCCGGCCAAAGCAGCAGGCGCCGGTATTCGCCATGTGCTGGTCAAGCCGCATGTCGAGGACAGCCTTTCCTCCCATATCTGGGACGCGATCAACACGGAGCGGCCCTCGGCGTCCTGAAAACCGGCACACAGCTCCGGGATTCTACTTAAGGCATTGCCCCTAAGGCATGAAGCGAAATTTCCCAGCCGTTTTGTTCCACTTACCAATTCGCCATCCGCTGCACAGGAGATGGCTCATGCTCACACGATCGATCGCCCCGTCCCTCAACGTCAACCGAGCCGCTCCCGGCGCGTTTGGGCCTGTCGAACCGTTTTTCGGCCTCACAGGCCATGCTGGCCTGATCGCCACGGAGTTCACCTACCGCAAGGACGAGGAAATCTACGGTGAGGACGAGCCGGCGGAGTATGTTTACCAGGTCGTTCGCGGCGCGATGCGCACCTACAAGCTGCTGTCCGACGGACGTCGTCAAATCGGCGCGTTCCATTTGCCTGGCGACGTGTTCGGGCTAGAGTCTGGCACCAAGCACCGCCTGGCCGCCGAAGCCATCATCGACAGCACCGTGCGCCTGGTGAAGCGCCGCAGCCTCGAACATGCGGCCGGCACCGACGTCCGGGTCGCCCACAAGCTCTGGACCATAACGGCTGATGACCTCAAGCGCGCCGAGGAGCACATCCTGCTGCTTGGTCGCAAAAGCGCGATGGAACGAGTCGCCAACTTCCTCCTGGAGATGGATCGCCGCCTTACGGTGGCCGGCACGATGGCGCTCCCGATGTGCCGCCGCGACATCGGCGATTATCTCGGGCTTACGCTGGAAACGGTGTCACGTGCCCTGTCGCAATTGAACGACGAAGGCGTGCTGGGCTTTTCCGGTGCCCGCCAGATCGTGCTGCGCAACCACCAGCGCCTGCGCAACATGGATATCTGATCGGCCTCATATGGCGAAGCCAAGTCGAGCGAATTCAGGTTGGCCGATGTGAATAAGCAGTCGCTCCAACCTGAAGCGTTCCGGCGTGTTGACAAAGATCCAGTGATGCCGGGCGTGAGGCCAAAACAATGCGCAGGCTATAGATGTCTCCAAACGAAAGTTTCGCGAGATGCATGGCGTTCCCGATTGGACGTTGCATCCGACCGGGTCGAGGTAACGGGAGCGCAGCCGACGGGAGATCGCAATTGAACGCGATCGCCGCCTCGCGTCCGCCCGCTTGGTCCGCGAGCAGGGGCTTGATGTTGCACCGCCTGCCGAGACCTGGCCACTTACCTTGCGAGGTAACCGCTAATGCCTGTCCGAAAATATAAGGACTTGCTCGGTCCTAATGAAAAGGCGTGATTGCGGGGCGACTGGGATTGCGGGTTCATGGAGTGGGAGAAGCTAGAGGCGCTTTGGAACGCCGGTGATAAGAAAGCCTTCGTATGGTGGCCGGGAATGACTCTGCCCAAGTCTCTATGATCAACCGATCACGACCTTTTCGGCTCGACTACGTCCGGTCCTGCGGTCTACACCGATTTCATAGCTGACGCGGTCTCCTTGCTTGGGCGTTACACCGGGCAACAAGCTGCTCACGTGGAAGAATAGGTCCTCACCGCCAGTATCAGGCGCTATAAAGCCGAACCCCTTATCGTCCTTAAACAGCTTCACCTTGCCTTTGGGCATGTTCTTCTCTCCGAATCACATAAATTAACGGCGTATCAGATCATTAAACTCGACAGACCTGCTCGCCTCAAGTGATTTGCGGAATTAGGATTAGCTTTAGTGCGTCAACTCCGCCGCGTTGAGCCGTGGTAGCAGCAATGCAGCCGACAGTTTCTGAGACGCCTTTCGACAATGGCACCCGCCGGATAGGCGCAGCGATCTTCCAGCGCGAACAGATCGCCCTGTCTCAGGCGAACGACGACGGTTCGCTCGCGAGACGAGGAGCAAAAGCGTTCTCCGGCCTGATCTCACGCGACCAGGCAAGAGCATGCCAGTCCGGATGCGCATCGCCCGTTCGCAAATCGACCGACACTTCGCCGGTTCCGGTTCCCAAAGTCTGCAACACTCGACTCAACAAACCCCACCGAGATGGATCGAGAGATTTCGTCCGGCGCCCTCGTTCACCTCGATCGTTTGGGCGTTGCTTCCGACAAACTCCAGGATCGTTTTCTCGCCATCACGCCCATCTCCTCGACAAGCGAGAAATTCACGCAACAGGGCTCCTCCTTTCCAAAGCGGGTGCATTTGATCCAGAAACGCATCGGCGCTCCCTGTGAAAAAAGACGCCGGACATCGGCGATTGCCTCGGGATCAGGACGCCGCCCGCAATTCACGGGCAGCGGCGACCATATTGATGAGCGCGGGACGCACCTCATCCCATCGGCGCGTTTTAAGGCCGCAATCTGGATTGATCGAGAGCTGCGCATCGGAAAGCCGCTGCCGCGCCAGCGCAATGAGCTTCTTCATCTCGGCCGCGTCCGGCACGCGCGGCGAATGGATGTCGTAAACGCCGGGTCCGATCTCGTTCGGATATTTGTAGCTCTTGAAGGCGTCAAGCAGTTGCATCTTTGACCGCGACGTCTCGATCGAGATGACGTCGGCATCCATTGCCGCGATCGCGTCGATGATGTCGTTGAACTCGGAATAACACATATGGGTGTGGATCTGGGTCTCGTCGGCCACGCCCGACGAGCAAATGCGGAAGCTGTCTACGGCCCAGCCGAGGTAGGTCTTCCATTGTGACTTGCGCAGCGGCAATCCTTCTCGGAGCGCAGCCTCGTCAATCTGGATCATCATCGCGCCGGACCTCTCGAGGTCGATCACCTCGTCACGGATCGCTAGCGCGATCTGACGGCATGCTTCGCTCCGTGGAATATCATCACGGACGAACGACCAGTTCAGGATCGTCACCGGTCCTGTCACCATCGCCTTCAGTGGCTTCTTGGTCAGCGATTGCGCGTAGCGCCACCACTCCACCGCCATCGGCTTCGGCCGGGAGACATCACCAAAAAGGATGGGCGGCCGGACACAACGCGAGCCGTAGGACTGAACCCAACCATGCTTGGTGAATGCGAAGCCGGACAGCTGCTCGCCGAAATACTGCACCATGTCATTGCGCTCGAACTCGCCATGCACGAGAACGTCGAGACCGATGTCTTCCTGCCAGCGCACCGCGCGTGCCGTCTCCTCTTTGAGAAACTGCTCGTGTTGTGCGTCGCTCATCGTTCCCCGCGCATGGGCCGCGCGGCCTTTGCGAACTTCCGCCGTCTGCGGGAACGATCCGATCGTCGTCGTGGGAAATGTCGGCAATCCGAACCGCGCGCGCTGAACCTCGGCGCGCCGGGCGAAAGAACTGCGACGACGCCGCATGCCGTCATCGATTGCAGCCATTCGCTTGGCGACGTTCGCATTGTGAACGTTGGGCGACGTTTCGCGCGTGACGGCCGCGCCTTCTGAGGCCGCAAGTACATCCGCCGCTTCCTCCCAGCCTTTAGCCAGCACGCGTCCCAACGTTGCGAGTTCTCCGATCTTCTGGACGGAGAAAGCAAGCCAGCTTTTCACATCGGGATCGAGATCGGTCTCGAGATCGAGGTCGATCGGACATGAAGCAGCGAGCATGAGGGTGCAATCTGCACGCGGTCCTCGCCAAGCTTTGCGACGGCAGGTTCGAGCCGGTCGAGCACCGCTGGAAGGTTCGAACGCCAGACATTGCGGCCATCGACGACGCCGAGAGAGAGGACAATATCCCTTCGAGCGTCGGCGACAATCGGGCTCAACTGCTCTGGGGCGCGGACCAGGTCGATGTGAAGGCCCGCAACCGGCAACGTCAAAGCGGTTTCCAGGTTGTCGCCGATCGTTCCAAAATAGGTAGCGAGCATGATCTTGAGGTCGGGAACCTTCTTGGCCAGGTGGGCGTAGGTCCGGCGCAGCGCGTCGCGTGTAGCGTCGTCGAGGTCCAGGACCAGACATGGCTCGTCCAGCTACACCCACTCGGCGCCCCTTAGGGTGAGTTCGCGGAGAACATCTACATAGACCGGCAGCAGCCTATCGAGGAGCAACAGCGGATCGAATGCAGGATCTGCGCTCTTGCCGAGCTTCAGAAAGGTGACCGGACCAACCAGCACCGGGCGCGTCTGACAACCCAGGCTTTTCGCCTCTTCATACTCCTCGATCGGCTTGCGAGAGAAAAGCGTGAAGGTCTGGTCCTTGTGAAATTCCGGCAGCATGTAGTGATAATTAGTGTCGAACCATTTGGTCATCTCCTGCGCTGCGGCGCCGTGCTCGGCGTGACCGCAATTCGCATCATGGTCATCGCGCCGTGCGCCCCGTGCCATCGCAAAGTAGGTCTTGAGCGAAACAGGGCCTGCGCTCCAACCGTAAATTTCCGGAATGGCACCGACCATCACGCTGGTATCGAGCGCATGGTCATAAAGCGAGAAGTCGTTTGAAGGAATAACGGTTACGCCGAGCGATTTCTGCCGCGCCCAGTTGGCGGCGCGAAGCGCAGCCGCAGCCTCAAGAAGCTGCGTTTCGTCAGACTTTCCGGCCCAATAGCTCTCGAGCGCGAGTTTGAGTTCGCGGCGGGGACCGATGCGCGGCGTGCCGAGGGTAGCGACAGGAATCGAGAGAAGAGACATAGCTTCAACCCTATGTTGGGAGCAAGGCCATGGCGGACGCGTCCAGAAAAAGCCGCCGAAGCGGCAACTGCTTGGCGCACCACCGGGACACCCCGCCCGTGGACGAATATGTTGTCGGGCCAGGTCTCCCGGCTCGCGGGTCGTCGCTGCTATCCGGCCTTCCCGAAGCCGCGTGGCTTCAGTGACTTCTATTGGACAGCGGCTCGCCGCTTACAGTTGCGGGGGCAGCGCCGGCATCGCACCGGCTTCCCTCTTAGCTCCGGATCAATCCGGAGAGCCTCGACATCTCCGATTACCTGCAAGAGGGCCGTTCCGTTCGGTTCTCGGGAGCGATCGTCTGGACAACGGAGGCATCTAGCGCCTCGTCGTCGTGCGGCCCGATCGTCGCATAGAGTTCGGCGCGCGTCTGGATTCGATCGACAATCTTGTGGGTGCCGCGGTCGCGCGATCGCAGCTTACAGATCTTCCTGCGCCTTGTTAGCCACCCGCAGCGCAGACACCGGCCAGATCACCATTGAATAGTTACCTCGAATTCTGCCACCGCAAAGCAACGGCGTCTTGCCGAAGGCGGTCATGTTGGCGAGCAGCGGCACGCCCGGCATCCGCTCGGCAAAGGCAGGAACATTTCCGCGGTGTTGAGCGCGCCGGGAAAATCGGTAGGCGCCCGCCTCCAACTCTGCACGCGCTTATGTGCTGTATCGCGAGGCACACCCATATCTTTGCCGAAAGTACTGTCGCATCGCCGTACCCATGCAGTGACGTAGCCATTGCCCGAGGGTTGCCCACCTGCGCGCATCTCTATCCCCTGCATCCGCTCCGCGACCACCTTGGCCAAAAACGCCCGTTCAGGCATGACTGCCGCATCACCTTTCTGGCCCTTGCTTGAAAGTTACGGGCAACCCCGATCTCGTGGCCTTCGAGCGGCATGTCATCCATTCCGTCGTCTGCGGACTTGAACCATCCACCGTCGCACTCCGAAACGACCATTTTGCCTGCGCCATATTCCGCGTGACGCTTCGCCAGGTGCAGGCCTTGGAGCAGACATCGGCAGTGCTTGCGGCTTGGCTGTCGGCCTGGGACGAGCTCGGTCCGGTGGACGCCGACGACCCATCGATGCGCTACATTGACATTCCTATCGGCCTGTAGCTGCTCAAGATTCTGAATTCGCAGTGTACGTTACATACAGACTATAATAGATCACCGAAACCCGTGACGAGTGTCGCCGAGATGACCATCCCGCCTGAACAACGAAGGGAAACGGTGACCTCCCTAGGCATCCGGGCTTATCGCGGTAGACCGACCGATGCGTTGAGCTGCACGCTGCGTCCAGTTGATCATCTTTGCACAAAAGATGCGACACATGCGCAAAAATCACCGCCAAACGGCGCAAGAACTCGAGTATTCGATCATTTGTTCGCGCGACTAGAGACGACTAAAAGGGCATCTCGTAACACTGATGTTCTCACAAGCTTGGAGTTCTCGGTGAGTGATCGATCTACTCATCTCGATGCTCCTTCAGCGGCCCCTTGGGGCGTTTCCTCCCTGACTTGGCCGCGCGTAACATTCGCGCGGCCTTTTTTCTGCCTCCAGCAAGAGATTGACTTGCAGGATTCAATGGGCTTTGAACGCAAAAACGCATGGTGCGAGTAGGTTCTCGCGCAGATACAGGGTCATTAGCCCCTTGGCGAAGAGTTGTTCGTAAATGCCGGCGTACGGTCACCCATCCAAATTTTCGATTTGATTTCGCGAATAGGACGCCTCCGCAAGGCCGGCGATTGACGTCTTCGTAATTGTAATAAGCAGCCTTCGCGTCTTCGGGCGAGCGGCTCTGCAAGAAAGGTTGCGGTCGGGTATCTTCAAGCGGACTCCAGAGCGTCGCTCATGTATATCGAGTTCACGAAATCGGCCACATCGAATCAACCGTGAGCCGCCAGATCCGTCGGAATACTTCCAGACGACCAATTAGTTGCGCCGTGCTTTGTCATCTGAGACCGTCGGTCTCATCCGTCTGTCATACCGTTCCGCTAGGTCCAGCAGCCTTTTTCTGGTGAAAGGGTCTGCCTTGTCCGCTAGATCGCGAATGATCTGGGCCCGGTCCTTTAAAAACTGCTCATCCACGAAAACACCTATCCAGTGCAAGTTTCCGTTTTTTCTTAGCACTCAGTCGTTTGGTTCTCATCGGCTTTCCTTCCCTGCACCTTGGATCCACCCATGACATTAACGCTCTGAGGGGTGAGGCCGAGACGGTTCGTCATAGGAATTTCGGAATCGACCAAGGCACGCGCCATTTCGACACGCTTGGCACCACCCTTGGGCTTCACGGCGTCCCTGCCACGCTGAAGGAAGCCTCCGGCGTTCCGCCAGAAGCAAGGCATGGGTCTGGCCTGTGTGCGCGCAACCGCATCTAAGTAATAATTCCCATGGCCACTGACCGGCACTGTGTTTGCAGAATCCGAGGCAGACGTTGCCAACGCTATCTCCGGCCAGGATGACGTCGACGATGCGTGTCGTAATAGCCTCGTACGCTGTGCCCCGGCGACACGACGTCCCTCCACTGTCCACCGCTGCAGCATTGGATGGCGACACGTTCAAGAGGCTGCTCCGAACTGTGGCTCATTTTAGATCCCGGTCGATCGCTCGCCCCGTATCCCTGCAGCCAATGATTCCTAGGGAATTCGAGAGAAAACCGTCAATGGTAGAGGGAAGGAAGGATCTTGCCTCTCCAAAATTGGAGAACTACGCACAAACGTTAGTCGTCGCGCAACCATCTCTGTCGCTAATTCCCATCGCAGCGTCCGGGCATTGCTCACGAAGGCTCCTGGTCCGACGCTGGCAGATCCAGCAAACCAAACGGGATCCAGGCCAGAAAAGGCCAGAAGAAATAGAAGGATGCGACCGCTCGATAGGGCGCGGTCGAGTAAACTTCGTCGCGCGACAGCTCAGCCGCAGCACGCTTGTTCATCCTGTAAGCAGTGAAGTCGATGATTGTTGCCGACGTGTCTGTCACTTGATGCTTCCATGCTACTCTAGCGTCACACCGAATTCTAATGAGAAGTTTGTCAACTCCGCTAATGCGCTTCTGCCGCGCGCCTGTCTCCCGCGACTCGGTGCCACATTTAAGCCGCTCGCAACCAGCGAAGCCATTTGTGGTCGGCCTCCCGCCGCGCCTTGAAGTGGTCGACGCATTTGTTCGAACAAAGGGCCGTTCGCCAGCAGTAGTAGCGGATCAGCCCGAACTTTCCGCCGCATATCGCACAGCACCTCACTGGACCGTAGTAGGGAATATGGGAGCTGTTGCGCATTTTCGCCTCCTATCGGCGTTAGGTGGATAGCCCCTGCACTTTCTTCGCCTCAGCACCACGCCCGCACGTGAAATGCCGCGTCGGCGATGCCAAGTCTCGCGGTAGGTACGGGCGCTGGGGGCAAGAGTTTGACCCTGATGTGCGCCTCCCTGGTGAAGCGACGGCTCAATCGGCGTCCTTCGCTGAGATTTCCAATCTGTAACGAATATTTTCGTCTTGATTGATGCAATGAGCGGAGCGTTGACGGTTAAATCCTGCGCTCGCACGCGTTTCTTCGACCGATTTCAACAGGCCTTGCTGATGGGGTGCGTGTGCTAGCACTCGCCCCGATCTCGTCGCTGCCACCTCGTGCTTTGCGGTGTCAAAGGCGGCAATCCGATTTTTATCTCCAGCTGCTCGAAATGCATGGTCACTGTGGGCTGGGTGAGATGCCGATTTTGCCGCTGCCTAGGCGAATCCGAGGTGTTCGCGCTCCTTAGAGAACGTGCGGAGACGTTTAATGGTGGCTACACGCACCAAGCGCGTCCTCAAGCCTGCGCATCGGCAGAATCCCTGATGGCGGCATAGATTTGGTCAAGATCTATCGCCGTGACGCAATAAGGCGGCATCACATAGATCGTGTTGCCGAGCGGCCGCAGCAGCAGATTGCGGGCTTTAAAGAAAGCCTGAAGCTTCGGACCGATGCCCGCGAGATAGCCCGCATCATTCGTTTTCAGATCGAGTGCTGTAATGGTACCAGTTTGACGGATGTTTGCAAAGCGAGGGTCGGCGCGGAATGGCTCAATTGCCTGCTCTTGCATCGTGGCGACCGATGCAACACGTTGGCGAGTTTCCTGATCTTGCCAGAGATCCAGGTTGGCCTTTGCGGCGGCGCAGGCTACAGGATTCGCGGTATATGAACTCGAATGAAAGAACGTACGCGTACGATCTTTCGAATAGTGTGCGTCGAAAATATCTGCGCGGCAGAGTGTCACGGCGAGCGGAAGCGCCCCTCCCGTAAGTCCCTTCGAATAGCAGGCAATATCGGGCGTGACATTGGCCTGCTCACAGGCAAATAACGTTCCGGTGCGGCCCCAGCCCGTCATGACCTCGTCGGCAATGAACAGGACATCCGAGGCCTCGCAGATCCGCTTCATCTCTCTTAGCACCCAGGCTGGGTACATCAGCATCCCGCCTGCCCCCAATATCAGAGGCTCCACAATAAAGGCGGCCGGCATTTCGTTTCGACATGCGGACTCGAGCGCGTCGAGCGTCGCCTGCTCACGACCTCCCGCGGGGAATGGGATTGAGGTGACGTCGAACAGCAGCGGCCCATACGCAGCGTTGAACACGCCTCGGGCACCGACCGACATCGCCCCAACCGTATCGCCGTGGTAGGAATCTTGCATCACGATGATGCGTATTCGCTGTTTGCCGATATTATGCCAGTAGCCGAGTGCCATTTTTAAGGCCACTTCCACACTGGCTGAGCCACTGTCGGAGAAGAAGACATGGTCGAGGCCGCGGGGTGCCAGTTTCAAGAGTAGCGCCGCAACCTCCTCGGCCGGATCGTGGGTATAGCCGGCGAAGATGATCTGGTTGAGCTTGCCTGCCTGTTCCCGGATGGCGCTCACGATATGTGGATGGCAATGACCATGCGTCACGACCCACCAGGATGAGATTGCATCGATGATGCGGCGACCATCGGCGGTGTGGAGATAGGCCCCTTCACCACGCACAACCTTTGTCATCTCGTTTTGAAGCGCGTGTTGCGTGAACGGATGCCAGATCGGCGACTTCGTCTTTGGCATCATGGCTTGAAATCATCACCGCGGAATGAGGCTTTGAACGCGGCCTGCAGCGTGTCTGCCGTGAGAGGAGAAAGCCAGGGCAATCGCCCTAACCAACGCACCCGCCCGATCTCGCAAATTGCGCTCTCAGTCTCAGAATTTCTCTCGCCAATGAACGCAATCCCAAGAAGCTCGATCTGGCGCTTTCGCAGAGCCTCTATCGACAGCAGCGAGTGATTAATGGTGCCCAGCGCTGTTCTTGCGCAAAGCACGACTGGAAGCCGCCATCGCTCAAAGACGTCAGCATAAACTGCGCCGAGACTCAGCGGCACCATCAGCCCGCCGGCACCCTCGATCACTAGCGGTCGTTCCCCGGTATCCGGCACATCCAGCGAATCCGCGTCAATGCGAACTCCATCAATTTCGGCGGAATGATAGGGCGAAGCGGGCGTTCGAAGGCGGTAAAGCTCCGGCACGATGCGATCGGCTGAAAGGCTGCCCAGCCGTGCGACGAGCTCCGTATCGGTCTCCCCTTCGAGGCCGGCCTGAATCGGTTTCCAATAGTTCGCGCCGAGGAGATCGGCGAGTCCCGCAGAAAAAACCGTTTTTCCGATCCCGGTATCTGTGCCTGTTACCACGATCCGCTGACTCATCGAGATTCACCTCTCGTCTCCTCCATGAGAGCATCGAGCATCGCGCGCACGTCGTCCTCCACAACGTTGAGTGTCAGTGAAATTCGCAAACGGGCTGTGCCCGCCGGCACAGTTGGCGGCCGGATTCCGCGGATATCGAAGCCGCGAGCCTGCAGCCTCGATGCAAGCCGCATCGCACGCGAGTTGTCGCCAACAATATAGGGCACGATCTGCGAGTCCGAAGTATTTCGCAAACCGCGCACGCCGATCTCCCGATGCGTGAATGCGACCAGGTTGGCCAAACGTTGCTGACGCTCGGGTTCCTGCTGCAGGATCAAGATTGCCTCGCGCACGGCGACAGCCGTCAAGGGTGATGGCGCCGTGGCGTAGATAAACGGACGGCAGCGATTGATCATAAAGTCGCGCAGCACGCCGGAGGCAGTGACAAGCGCGCCGGCCGTACCCAGCGCCTTGCCGCAGGTATGAACGACCAAGAGATTTTCGCGCCTTTCATGGGGCGCGGTGAGTCCTCGTCCCTGCTCGCCGTAAACGCCTGTGGCATGAGCCTCATCCACCATCAGGAATGCATCGTGCCGGTCCGCAATCGCGACCAGCTCTTCGAGCGGCGCGAAATCGCCATCCATGCTGTAGAGACTTTCGACCACGATCCAGACGCGGCCCACTCCGCCTTTGGCCCGCCAGTCAAGAATTGTGTTTTCGATCGACTGGAGGTCATTATGGGCGCTTATCCGAAAGTCGGCCCGGCCAGCTCGCGCTCCTTCATGAATACTCGCGTGCACGAGCGAATCGAGGACAAGCAAATCGCCCCGCTGCGGCAGCGTTGTTAGGATAGCAAAGTTTGCGACATAACCGCCGCTAAAGAAAAGCGCCGTCTCTGCCCCAAAGAACCTGGCAGCGGCTGCTTCGAGAACTTCGTGCTCCTCGCAATTGCCGCGGAGAAGCCGCGACCCGCCAGCGCCGATTGGTGTGCCGGCCTGGAGAGCGGCCATGAGAGCTCTTTTTCATACGCGGCGCGCTCGCGAGCGCCAGATAATCGTTCGATGCGAAATCAATTCCCGCGCGCGGCCTGAGACTCCGCAGGCGATTGTCGTGTTTCAGGGCATGCAAGGCCGCGACATAATCGGCAACTTTGGCCGCGTGGTTTGCGTTCATTCTTCACTCCAGGATCACGATCCATCGCGCAAGAATTCCATTGGCCGCTAAGAACAACTGCTTCAGCAGCGACCTTAGCTTTCAACGTGACAAGATGCGATTTTCTCCGTCGACCAGCACAACACGCGGCCTGAAGATTTTTGCTTCCGCCTCATCAAAGGAGGCATATGCAACGATAATAATTTTGTCTCCGGGCATCGCGAGCCGCGCAGCCGCACCGTTCAAATCTATGGCGCCAGACCCGCGGGGCGCTTCCATCACCTCGGTGGCGAAACTCGCTCCGGTTTCGATGTTGTAGATTTCGACGCGCTCGTTGATCAGGAATCCCGCCGCGTCCAGCAGCGCCCGATCAATCGAAATCGAACCTTCAAGGTACAGATCGGCTTCGGTTACCGAGGCGCGATGGATTTTGCCTTTCATCAACGTAATCTGCATTTCTCACCTAAGCCGGAGTTTGCGCATAGCGCCCGTTTAGCTGTTTTCAATCAGGCAAGCCCGGACGTGATGCCGAGCCGGTGCAACAAACTCGCGTCGCGGTCGCGCTGCGGGTTCTTGGTGGTCAACAGTACATCGCCGATAAAGATCGAATTTGCGCCGGCCAAAAAGCACAGCGCCTGCAATTCGTCGGTCATGTACTGCCGTCCGGCGGATAACCGCACCACGCTCTTCGGCATCATGATTCGGGCCGTCGCTATCAGGCGCACCAGCGCGATCGGATTGGGGCGCTCCGCGGTGTCATAGACCGGTACGCCCGTGACCTCGTTCCATAGATTGATTGGCACGCTTTGCGGATGGCTCGGCAGATTGGCGAGCAGGACGAGCATGCCGAGCCGGTCCTCGAGGCGCTCGCCCATGCCGATAATGCCGCCACTGCACACCTTGATGCCGGCATCGCGGACGTGCGCAAGTGTGTCGACGCGGTCCTGCAGGGTGCGGGTGGTGATGATTTTGTCGTAGAACTCCGGCGAGGTGTCAACGTTGTGATTGTAGAAGTCGAGACCGGCCTCAGAGAGCCGTGCGGCCTGCTTAGGCGTCAGCATGCCGAGCGTGACGCAGGTTTCCATGCCAAGCCCTTTAACCGCGGTGACCATGTCGCAGATCTGATCGAGATCGCGATCTTTTGGACCGCGCCAGGCGGCGGCCATGCAGAAGCGAGTCGCGCCGGCATCCTTGGCGCGCTGCGCAGTGACGACCACATCGGCGCGATCCATCAGGCGGGTGGCTTTCAGGCTGGTGTCGTAGTGCGCGCTCTGCGCGCAGTAGCCGCAGTCTTCCGGACAACCGCCGGTCTTGATGCTGAGCAGGCTTGCTGTTTCGACGCGGTTTGGATCGAAGTTATCGCGATGAATGCTCTGCGCCTGAAACATCAGGTCGGCAAACGGCAGGCCATAAAGCGCGCCGGCCTCGGCTCGCCCCCAGTCACTTCGGACCGGCACGCCGTTGCCCCTGTCATTCCCTTCTACTCCCACGACAGCAACCATACAACTTGCCTTCCCAATTTTTAATAGATAAGGACGTCGATTATTTATTATGTGTGCCCGTCCGTTGGACCCTTCTATGCGTTCTCCAAGACGAACATAAAGATGTGTCAACGCTCAAAGGCCCCGGAAATCTGCCCGGATTGCAGAAAATCTGCAAAAAGAGGCCATTCTCGATTGCTACGGCCGAGTCGTCGCGCACGGCCGGCGCATAATTTGATAGATAATCTATGACGGACGACGAGAACACGACGATGGCGGGTCGCATTGCAGCGGCAATCGCTGCGCGCATTGTCAGCGGCGCGCTGCAACCAGACGCCCCACTCCGGCAGGATCATGTCGCGCGAGAATTCAACTCCAGCCACGTCCCGGTGCGCGAGGCGTTTCGGCAACTTCAGGCCCAACAGCTTGTCGTCGGCGTGCCCCGTCGCGGTATGCGGGTTGCTCCGCTCGATACCAATTCGGTGAAGGAGATCGCCGAGATGCGTGCCGCGCTCGAAGTGGTCGCGTTGCGCAATGCGGCGCCAAAGCTCACCTCTAGACATTTGGCACGGATCGAGCTTGCCCTGATTGAAGGAGACAATGCCCAAACGATTCAGGACTTTGAAATGGCCAACCGCGCCTTTCACCACGCGCTGGTGGCGCCCTGCGCGATGCCGCGCCTGCTCGCGAGCCTCGACGGACTACAGCTTGCAAATTCACGAGTCGTGTTCGCGGTGGCGCGCAGTAGCGGCTGGCGACCGCGGTCCAATCAGGATCACCGCCTGATTCTGCAAGCCCTGCGAGCGCGCAACACCGACCAGGCCTGTAGTCTGCTCGCGCGCCACATTCAAACGATTGAGCGCCTCGCCCTTCCCGCGTCCTGACCAGGAATGAGATCTGGCGAGTTGCGTTGCCGACCGCGGGCGAAGCGCAAGAGCGTCAAACCTTCGACCGTTTTGCCGCGCGAGGCGGCTTGCGGCCGCCCGCCGTTGCAGCGGGCTCGTTCCTAAGCTAGTTATGCGACCTCCTTGCGACATCACTCCTTAAGGCCATCCATGATTCGTCACATCGTCTTGTTCAGCGCCAAAGATCGGGCCCATATCGACCAAATCATCGAAGGCCTTTCGCTTCTCACCACAATCCCGCATGCACGCCGGCTCGAGGTTGCGCGCAACCGCAAGACCGACCAGCTTGGCAACGAGATCGACGTGGTGGTTTATGGTGAGTTCGACAACGAGACGGAGCTCGCAGCATACAAAGCGCACGATCTCTACCAGGAATCGATCAGGCGGGTACGATCCCTCCGGGAGCTGCGGTTCGCGGCCGACTATAATGTAGCCACAGATGCGCGGTTCGCCTCGACGGCAGCGGTAAGCCAAGGTAGTGGGCGCTTCGGGTCCACCGGCGGGGGTTAACCTGGCAATCGATCTCAAGACCTTGCGGAGCCAGACGAGCGTCGCTCTCGTCGGGGTGGGGATTCGTAATCGGAGCGCGTCTCACCAGCACGCCAATCGTCGGTGAGTGACAAGGCGATGCACGTCCGCGAACTGCAGTGGATTGAGCCTGTCACCGCGATGCGCTGTCTCGCGCATCGCCCGCACCTGACGTTCCTCGATAGCGCTGCACCGCAGCTGCTCGGGCGCTACTCCTATATGGCCTGCGACCCCTTCAGCACCTATATGGTCGCGGACGGACAGGCGAGTTGCAACGGAGAGACTCTTGCGGGCAATCCGTGGCGAGCTCTTCGCACCCTGCTCGCCAGGTACCGCGAAGAGCATCGTCCCGATCTGCCGCCGTTCCAGGGTGGTGCGGCCGGCTTCTTTGCTTATGATCTGAACAGGACACTGGAGCGACTGCCCGCGCCGGCAATTTCCGGTCAGAGGTTGCCGCAATCCATCCTGCATTTCTATGATGTGGTCATCAGCTTCGACCACCGTGACGAAAAATGCTGGCTCGTCTCGACCGGATGGCCGGAGCAGGATCTCGCACGACGGCGCGAGCGTGCGCGCCGTCGGGCCGATGAGTTTGCAGCGCGGCTCGCCGGCCCAAGGGCGCCGCGGAATGACCTCCCCGCCACAGCGGGCGCATGGCATTCGAACTTCAGCCGTGAGGGCTACATTGCGGCGGTGCAGCGCGTCATCGACTTGATTCTGGCTGGCGACATCTTCCAAGCGAACATTGCGCAGCGCTTCAGCGCCCGCCTGTCGAGCTCATTTGATCCGCTGGCTTTCTATTGTCGGCTGCGGTCGTTGAACCCGGCCCCCTTTGCGGCCCTCCTGCGCTATGGCAGGCTGACCATTGCCTCGAGCTCGCCAGAACGATTCCTCAAACTTAATGGACGGCAGGTCGAAACGCGCCCGATCAAGGGCACGATCGCGCGCTCCGCTGATTCCAAGGACGACCGGCGCCGCGCTGAACTCCTCCTCGCGTCCGAAAAGGACCGTGCCGAGAACACGATGATCGTCGACCTCCTGCGCAACGATCTGTCACGTGTTTGCACGCCGCAGTCGGTCGAGGTTCCAGCGCTGTGTGCCCTGGAATCCTATGCCTCAGTGCACCACCTCGTGTCGACCGTGACGGGTGAACTTGCCGGAGATGAAGACGCCGTCACCTTACTGCGAGCGTGCTTTCCCGGCGGCTCCATCACCGGGGCGCCCAAGGTGCGATCGATGGAAATTATTGCGGAGATCGAGCGGGTGGCGCGAGAGGTCTATTGCGGGGCGATCGGCTTTATCGGCTTCAACGGGCACATGGATACGAACATTGCGATCCGCACGGTCACATTCGACGATGACTTGGCTGTGTTTTATGCAGGGAGCGGGATCACGGCGATGTCGGATCCAGAGGCCGAATACGAGGAGACGCTCGCCAAGGCGCAGCGAATCTTTGACGCATTTCGTGCTGGGAGCTGTGGTGCATTTTGATTGTCATCATCGACAACTACGACTCCTTTGTCTTCAACATTGCCCGCTATTTCCGCAAGCTAGGTGCAGCAACGGCAGTGATACGGAACGACGCCGTCAGCGTCAGCGACCTTACCGGCCTCAAGCCGCGCGCCGTGGTCCTCTCCCCTGGTCCCTGCACACCACTTCAGGCCGGAATCTCGACCGCCGTCATCCGCGAACTGTCAGGTCGCGTCCCAATTCTGGGCATCTGCCTCGGACACCAGTGCATTGGGAGCGCGTTCGGCGGACGCGTGGCGCGTGCACGTCGTCCCATGCACGGCCGGTCCTCATACGTAGCCCATGACGGCCGCGGACTGTTCAAGGACCTTTCGTCCCCACTCTGCGTTGGACGCTACCATTCGCTTGTTGTTGAGCTCGACGGGTCATGCGCACCGCAACTCGCAGTGACAGCGCGTTCGGACGAAGGCGAGATCATGGCCCTCGCACATCGCTCTCACCCGACCTATGGCGTGCAGTTCCACCCGGAATCGATACTCACTCAACAAGGGCAGCTGCTACTGATGAACTTCTTGCGACTCGCAGAGACTCGTAGATCGTAAGGATATCGGAGAGCGTGTCGCACAATTGCCAGCTGGACGCACGGAAGCGAATTCGTCAGCTTCTGCGGGTTTGATAGGTACTAAGCAGATGGGTCGTGTGGACACTTATTTCACATCCAGAGCATGATGGCTGGAGAGTGACGACGGCGCAATCGCTTCGGGCGGTTTTTCGAGGCGGGTTGCTACGCGTCGGAACTGCTTGAGCTTGCTGAAGCCGCATTCCACACGATGTTTCTGGGCGTAGAGATGCTTGTCGAGCGGATATTTGAGCCCCCGTGACCGGTTGTTGGGAATGACAGTCCGCTCTTGGCGGGCGTTGGCTAGGCGTAAGTGGTCCGCGTCATAGGCCGTGTCAGCCATGACGACTTCGGCGGATAATCCCTCTATCAAGGCTGCGGCTTGCGGTGTATCACCGTTCTGACCCGCAGTTAGTATGAGCCGCACGGGCATCCCAAGCCTCGGACGACCATGTGGATCTTGGTGCTCAGGCCATCGCGAGAACGGCCGATGGCTCGATCTTCAGGCCCTTTTTTTAGCCCCGGCAGCGTGCTGATGGGCTCGGACGATGGTGGAATCAACGATCAGGTATTCGAAGTCCGGATTAGCGGACATCGCCTCGAAGATTCGCCACCAAACAACCTGGGTGTTCAGCGACTGAAGGGCCGGAAAACGCTGTTCCAATCGCCAAACAGCTCTGGAAGATCACGCCAGGGAGCACCCGTGCGCACAATCCAAAGGACGCCCTCCACGACATCCGGTGGTCGCGTCCCGTCGATCCCCTTTGATCGGGCCGGCCGATGATCAGTGGCCCTATCCGATCCCACGCCGCGTCGCTCAAGACCAAGCCGTCCATCACACCCAAGACTGTCCCCCAAAAAGCAGCCTTGAATCTGATTGCCGCCTCAAGGGAATCCCCAAAAGTCCACAGCACCTAATCCTAGAGAGCCCCTCGCCGCGTCCGGTTAGCGGCCGAGCTAAAGGCATCATCCCGTGCGCTCCCCCGGAATCAACAAATGAGACCGCAAGGCCATCGATCGGGCGAGCGGTTTTGTGACGCTCCTCGCGAGAAAGTTGCACCATGATCCTTTAAGGTGTTTTGCGGACTTACAACTGCGCGCTCGGTTGTAGTCAATGCGGCACGCTAAGGTCTCCGCTTGATCGTAGGCGCGCGCATGATGCTGCCCTGACGCCGGACGGCTGAAGAGCGCTGGGTCGTCAGGTTCTCGACAGCTCCACATAGCAAAGTGTGGTCTCCGGACGCCCGAAAGACGGCTGATGACACCGGAAGAACATTGGAGTGCCCGATGCTCAGCTGCTTGGAAGCGGCCCCTTGGGAACGTACGCTGGTTTGTTGTTGAGGTCCGACGTCCAGAAGCAGATTCGCAGTTGAAGCCTTGATCGTTCTCGGTCTGCCGTCTGAAATTCCACATCAGATCCGAGCCTAGCTTCGGATCGGCCTAAATTTTCGAAAGTGAGAACGGATGGATCTCCTTTAACTAACCGACTACATCAACAATCGGGCAACGCGGACCCGCAGGAGAGGACACCGGAGTTCTCGTCCGCAGATGCGGCGGCCTTTAGGCGCCAGCTGGGCGAATTTGCCAATTCAGACCCTCGCAGGCAGCCCCCACTGATCCAGTCGGCGCGCCACCACCGGAACCTATGTCCATGACGCAACCGCGCTGGGAGGACTACTCCCGAGTAGTCGCAAGGTAGCGGCGGTAAGGCGATGCCGGGCATTTCGGTGCCGCAGCCGCTCCAATCAAGTGGGGATTTCGTCCGTCGCAGAAGGCAGCCTCTTTATGCCGAGGATGCGCCCCTCATTTGGGGCTTGAGAACGCACTCAAGAAGACGGCCACTGAGCGCACCGCCAAGGGCCATGTAGATTATCTTCTCGGCTTGGGCCGCTGGCTCTTTGATAACAACAAGCAGGCCATCGCCGGTCGACTCAATGACGCTTCGCTCAACGATGATGTCCGGCAGTTCATAGGCGACAGCTACGACAGGAGGAGAGTCCTTACCGCGCTAAATTACCTCCGGGCGTCCCAATCCTCGAGCGGTGTGCCGCCGATCGCCGGCATTTGACGGTTCAGCTGCCAAGCAGAAGGAAGTCGGGGTCACGACGCTCCCGATCGAATTTCAGTCGGCCCCCGTTGTCGATCTGTTCGAGGGAGCCCGCGCCGGCTTCGAGCTCATCGAGGATTTCCTCTCGGTGATAACGGTCTGCTTGATGGCGTCACCACAGCGACGCTCTGGCGCGAGACACTCAGGTAACTACATCCCGAGGCGCGCGAACTGCATCGACGCGTGCTCCGCCTCGGGAAGGGGGTACCACGGGGCAATGCTCAACAACGACTTACAGAACGCAGGCGTGAGCTTGCCACGGTGAATCACAACGTTCTCGTGCCCCGTCGCAGCTTGGGCGCTCTGCCAATGCCGATTGTAGCCACGCTGTTCATTGGACTTCACGTGGCAAGCGGCGAAGTCGGCGTCACCCAGCGACGCCAACTGCCACGCATGTACCGGCCGCTTCGTATGGATGTGCACCCACATCGGGCTTGGCATCGCACCACTACGCAGCGCCTTGGGCTGCAGCTTGATCTCGAACAGCGTCCCTGGCTCGCCCTTCAAGGCGCGCGGTGGATCCACAGACGCCAGTTCCTCGGCCGCCCGCAACTGTTCAAGGTACTTCTGCGACGGAAACGCGTAGGTCTTCATGCAATCGATCGTGATCGCCGCCTTTCGCGCGTTCAATGAGTTTGTCTGTCCCTGAACCTCGGACAACATCGCCTTAAGCCGGACTATTTTTTCGTGCACTTCCGGCACTTGCGCAGGCGTGAGTAGGCCACGTCGGCGAGGCTCCTCCAGCGCGGCTACACAGGCCTCAATCTCGGCGGCCTGCGTCTGCAGGCGCTTAACGACGAGATCCACGACGTGGTTGGCGTCCTCGGGCTTCATCTGGCGCGCTTGCGAGACGGCGCTTTGCTGAGCCGGCAGATCGAACTGCAGCAGCTCGTCCAATCGCTTGAGTAATCCCGTCAGTGCGTTCCTGGAGGGCGGAGCCTGCCACATCTCCAGGTGCCCGGTCGCCGATGATGACGCCCTCGCGCGTGCCTCCTCTGCACTCGCGAGTTTCTTCGTACCCAGATCCGAGAGTACGATAACCTTGGCTGTCGGGGCCGTGGCAGCGTCGGGCCTGGCGAGCTGCGGCTCGCGCAGCCCGGCAGTTGAACTCCTCTCGCCTGCGGCCGGTGCGCGCTTGCCTTTCCCCTTCCTGCGCGCCGCGTGGCCCTCAGCCAATAAGACGGTATTTTCCGGTATCGCAGCCTGGGCAGGCGGTTCAATCAGGACTGGCCTCTTTGGCTGCACTGCCAAAAGTCGCGTGACTTCGTGCGCGGTGACCCATGCACCTTCCACGATCTGGTTCAACAGTTCCAATGGAAGGTCGGCATCCGTTCCGGCATCCCTTAGCCTGGCAACGATGCCGTTCACCCCTGACGCAAATTCCGAAAGCCGCTCCATGACTCCTTCCAGAACGGTGCAGTGCTCTGCGTCGAGTGCCGCTCCGTTGCTGTTTAAAACCGCGTCGGCCGTCGAGAGGAATGCCGGAAAAACATCCTCGATGAAGGTCCCGAGCAGACGCACTCGCCCGTTCTCACCCATGAGGATTTCCCTCACGGCTAGTCCGAACGTGCTCGCCTGCGGCACAATCATGAGCTGCGCGAGAGCGATCCGCGATTGCAGATACATGCACTTCGTATTAAGTGCCCAGCCGGTATGCAGCCGTAGTGCGGCCTCTTCGGCCTTCCGCATCTCGGGCGTAGTGCTTGGCAAGTTGGCAGTGGCCGCGCAGACGGACTGCATCCGTTCCGAGCGCAATGCCTTCTTTCCCCACCACTCCATGCAGGCCAGGTAGTGCTTCGCCACGCTGGAAACCGCTCGGCTCAGCTGGCCGGGCGGCGCGTTGGATTGGCGCATCTGGTCGAGCACGGCTGCTGCTTTCTTCCTGCTCGCCTCCAAGTCGTGGATAGTCCACGTGGCCACGGCGTTGCATTCGTCCGCCGCATCGAGCGTCTCGTCGCGGAGTCGGCGAGCCTGCTTGTCGGACAGAATGCTACGCGCCATATCTCGGGGCAGGCCCGCGTAGTAGTCCAGAACTGCTGAGCCTGCCTTGACGACTTGATCGATCAGCTCTTGCGCCTCCGACGGGTTCCGGGCTTGCGTGGCCACATTACGACAAGCATCAAGGTCCTCAAGCAGGCTGCGCATTTTTCGCTTTGCTGCCTTGTTCTCGTCGCCTCTTGGGGCTGCCACACCCGAAGTTGGTGGCTGGCTCACGAGCGGCGCCGTTCTATCTTGAGGCCCGGAGCGCATCCGCTCCACGACGGAGTCGAATGATTGCCTGCCTTGCCCGGGGGCGGGACCGGGCTCCGGGCTCAAACTGCTCGATCCCCACGTGCTGTCGGCTCCTGCAGCCCCAACGTGCGATTTGCCAGGTCGGTCAATGCCCGTCATATTCCATCTCCGATATGGGCGAGAATGCGCAGCCTGTCTGGATAGACAGGCTGGCTGACGAGTAGCTGACGAAGGGCGTTTTTCCGGATGCACAAGAAAACCCAGGTACCGTCGGTTGCAATTCCATGGGGTCTGGCGTGCTACTGGAGGCAACGGGGATGACCGCGTCGCCGTGACCGCCATAAGGAACCGCGCTGTCAGGCTGCGACAGAATCGGCCGTGACGGCGATCCTTGAGACTCCGCCCTATGCCGGCTGCTTTGTCTATAGGGACTTGGCAAAGACCATCCCGAAATACCGGAGCGCCGCCACGAGAATGCTCGCGTCCTGAAACGGACTGGTGGATTGTGGTGAGGCAAAAATACCCGGCGAATATCGATTGGCAGACCTTCGGCTGCCGCACGTCCTGTTCTCCGGGAAGGAGATGCGAGTCCGAAGAGCTTACTGATCCAGCGGTGATGCACCAATCCTGACCAGACGCAGAACGTCGGTCAAAACAACATTTTCTTGCCCCACGTCCGAATTCCGATGTTGCGCAGCTCTTTTCCAAAGCACAATCTTGCCGAAGCTGCCGCCCATCCCAGCCCAGTCAGAAGCGGCGCGGGATCGCCTCCAATGTCCTGGTTACATCCTCGCCCAGCTTCGACAACCGCGCCCCGCCACAGCAGGCGCAGGTGGTGGGGGGTATAGAGCGGCAATCTGGGTGCGAAGAGCGCGACAACCCGATTGACGCACTTCCACACTGTTTGCCGCGCGGCACGGGGGGATCGATGACGACGCGCTCGCGTTCGATGTCATCCGGCCAGGCCTTGCGTACCGGCCGCTTGCGCGTGAACGCGCGCACGGTCTGGGTTTTCGCCGCCGCGGCCCGAGCTGCAAGCTCATCCTCGGTCGCCGACATTACCAGATCTTTCAACTGCTCGATCAGCCGCGCCGTGGGTTCGGAGCGCGACCCATGCAACTCGCGTTTCAGCTTTTCGATCCTGAGCTGCAGATGAGCGATCAGCGCTTCGGTGTCGGACAGCTTTGCCTTCGCGCTGGCGGCTTCAGCCACGGCCGCATCACGCTCAGCCTCGACCCTTTGCCGCGCTTCACGCTCGACCAGCAGCGCCGCCTGGGCTCTCGCGAGGTCCGAAGGAAGATCATCCGACTTCAAATTCATGAAGCGAGTGAAATCAGATTGGCTGGCAAGTTCAATCACAAAATGTTTATCCAACTCGCGTTGGACGCCACGTTCCTTGAGGAGCGTCGGGAGATACCCATAAGAGTAACGATGACGTGGCGACCTCCGAAGAGGTGGAAGTCGTTGATCCGCGTCATCCGCTTTACGGTCGGCGCTATCGCTTAATCTCGATCGGCAAGGAGACGACAACACGCGGAGCGTGCAAGGAGCTCTTTGCGCGTGTACATTACCGATTCGGTCTCACGCTTCTTCTGCCGCTCGGGGTGACGAATCTTGAGCGGAACGGCTTGCTGCGCGCCGCGCCAACCAAGCTGAGCCTCGACGCGCTGCAGGACTTAATCGCGTTGGCCGAAGAGAGCGGGGGCACATGCCCATCGAACCTCGAGAGGTCTGGCGCAGTCTGCCGGAAGCGCTCCGGCAGGCGATCGCAGAGGATCTCGGCCAAGTCCTGCGGGAGATGAGCGATGGGCTCGGAACTCGTCAAGCCGGATCACCTGGACCGCAAAGCAGTGGTGTATGTGTGCGGCAGTCGACGCCACACCAAGTGATCACCAATCAAGAAAGCCTAAGGCTTCAGTACGCCCTCTCGCAGCGTGCTCGCGAGCTCGGATGGC
The DNA here is from genome assembly GCF_032917945.1 of Bradyrhizobium sp. sBnM-33. Taxonomy (NCBI): domain Bacteria; kingdom Pseudomonadati; phylum Pseudomonadota; class Alphaproteobacteria; order Hyphomicrobiales; family Nitrobacteraceae; genus Bradyrhizobium; species Bradyrhizobium sp. sBnM-33. The sequence continues at coordinate 1,661,037 of NZ_CP136624.1, read as the reverse complement.
GCGAGGCGGACATCGATGTGATTGACAGCGATCTTGGGCAGAGCGGCGCTGGCGCAGCGCACCGGAAAGGCTTCAAGGACTTGGTCGCCCGCGTCACTCTTGGTGAGGTTGGCCTTATCCTATCGATGGACGTGACGCGCCTGGCGCGGAATTGTTCGGATTGGTACCCGCTGCTTGATGTCTGCGGGCACCGTCGTTGTTTGATCGCCGACCGGGATGGCGTCTATGATCCTGGGACACCCAATGGCCGCCTGCTGCTCGGCCTGAAAGGTACGATCTCAGAGCTGGAATTGCACACGATCAGAAGCCGGATGACCACTGGGCGTATGGCAAAAGCCGAACGCGGTGACTTGGTCGTGCAGTTGCCGGCGGGCCTTGTCCGCGACCCTTCAGGGGTGGTCACCAAGGATCCCAATCTCGAGGTGCAGGGGCGCTTGTCGCTGCTCTTCGAGACCTTCCTGAAAGTACCGGACGGCCGCGCAAGCGATGCGGGCCTTTGTTGGCCGCGGCTTGGCACTGCCTCGCCTCGACCGCCATGGCGATCTGCGCTGGCAGCCTGCGACGGTGTCGGCCGTGACGGCGATCCTGAAGAATCCGGCCTATGCAGGCGCCTTTGTCTATGGAAGGACTTGGCAGAAGCCGTCCGAAATACCGGGAGAGCGTCCACAAAAGTCTCCGCGTCGTGGAACGGACTGGAGGATCGTGGTGAGGGAAAAGTACCCGGCCTATATCGACTGGGAAACCTTCGAGAAGATCCAGGCGATGCTGCGCGACAATCGTGCGGAGTACCAGCACATCAAAAGCCGTGGCATCCCGCGTGATGGAGCGGCCCTGCTCCACGGCATCACCTATTGCGGCGAATGCGGACACAAGATGGCCGTGCGTTACAAGGGCGGTAGTCAATATGTCTGCAATCATCTCAAAATCCAGCGTGGCGCACCAGAATGTCAGAACCTGCGCGCCGCACCGATCGACGCACAGGTTGCGGCGGCATTCTTGGAAGCTGTGGCACCGGCGGAAATCGATGCGTTGTCCAAAGCGCGCAAGACCCATCTGCAGTCCGAAAGAGCCCTGCGGCACGCTGAGGAGCAGCAGGTTGAGAGGCTTCGCTATCAGGCAGCCCTCGCCGAGCGCCAGTTCAATCGCACCGATCCCGATAACCGGCTCGTGACAGGCGAACTGGAACGACGGTGGGAAGCCGCTCTATCGGAGCTGCGCCGAGCCGAGGAGGCATTAGCCCAGCGCACGATGCACAAGTCCAATGAACCCTTGGGCGTTCCTCACGATCTGCGTGCCAAGGTGATCGCCCTTGGAAATCGTCTTCCGGCGCTATGGGACAACCCCGCGACCCGCAGGGACCACCGCAAGGCGCTCTTGCGCTGTCTGATCGAAAAGGTGGTGATGCGCCGCTGTGCCCGGGACAAGGCTGAGGTGCGCATTGTGTGGCGCGGCGGCGCGACCACTGAGCTTGTAGTCACCCTACCTGTGAATGCTGTGGCTGCGCTGCCGCGTCACAAGGAGATGGTAGAACGCATATGCGCATTGGCGCGGGATGGCGCCTACGACGATGAGATCGCGCGCATTCTGACGCAGGAAGGACATCACTCGCCATGGGAGGCTGACAAAGTTCTGCCGATCACGGTCCGGCGCATTCGTCTCAAACACCGCCTCAAGGTGCGGCATCGAACACGGTGGCCGGCGGTTGCCGACCATTTGACAGTAACCCAACTAGCACAACGCCTCAGGATACCCGTCAAATGGATTTATGTTCAGCTCAAGCGAGAGAGCATCCTGACCACCCGAGAGGCTTCGGGCCGCTTCCTCTTTCCTGACAACACAAACGCGTTGCAGGCGATTCGCAGCTTGAGAAATCATCATATCGCGAAGATTGATCTGAGGGAGGATCACCATGAAAAGTAGGGGCATCAACAAGAGCCCTCAAAGAGATAGCTCAATTGCGCCGGAGAGATCGTCACTGCTTCCCCTGCAACCGAAGGCGAGATGAACCTTCATCTCTCAAGTCTTTTTGTAAACAGGCATGCCCCCTGGCCATCATGCCAAATACCTTCAAAAGATCGCCGCGTTTTCCCCTGAAGCAAAAAAGATTTCCGCCAAGAGGATCTTGCTTGAGCACTTCCTGCACGCGGAGAGCCAAACTCGGAAAGCCGCACCGCATGTCGGTGTAGCCGGTCGCAAGCCACACACGAACGCCCGTCGGAATTGGGATCATCGTCCCTCCAGCACTCTTAAGACCCGCGATAGAGCGGCGATGTCGACATCCACTCCGACGATCAGACGAACACCGCTGCCGAGCACGATCTCCATCCGTCCAACAACCTGCTCGCAGCGAGCGGCGTCACGGCTCCCATCGCTTCTCGTTGGATCCGGCTCAATCAGAGCCGCAATAAACCCGTGTTCGCCATCTTTGGGTTAAGCGCTCCAAGAGCGCCCTGTCGCGCCAGGCGTCGCCATCCGAACAGTTGGCCAGGAAAAAGTCCGTGGCGGCGAGTAACAGGATCGCCACAGCAATAACTCTCCTCCACAATCCGCTGCTTCGCTTCAATACTGAACCGCCGCCGTCCTGTGTCGACAACCTCCATAACTTTCGCATTATTGGCAGTGGGTATGGTGTCCATACTGCCTGTAATCATGCAATAGCCAACCGCTGCAAGGCGGCCGCCCTCGGATGCGTACCTACCGACCGTGCTGCTGGCTGAATATTTCCCACCTCTCGCGTGCGATCTCGCGAATGGGCCGCCGAAGGTGCTCTCCCGCAATATCCTCCGGCGCCCCCATGTGCTGCGGGCTCTTGAGGATTCCCTTGAGGCGGCAAATCAGATCCAAGGCCGGTTTTTCGGGAGACAGTCTCGGTGTGTGGGCCGTCATTCCCAACAACCCGTCACCGGCGCTCAAATATCCGCTCGAAGCATCCAATGCCGAGGAACATCTTGTGGAATGCTGCTTGCAAGCTCAAGCAGTTCCGACGCGTAGCAACCCACTTCGAAAAAAATGCCCGAAGCTATTGCGCCTTCGCAACTCTCGCAGCCATCATGCTATGGATGCAATAAGTGTCCACACGACCTTGGCCGAAATGGCAGCAAGTTACATCAACGCGACGTCTGTGCCGCGATCACCCACTGAACCTTTGGCGGGCAGCAAGCAGCGGCTCTCCGGCTTGAGCCAGATGCGTCAGTGCGACCACGAGGTGTTACGGATATTGGTGACCAGTAGCCAGTTGCGCGGCGATGGCGGTCTGCCAACGCGTATCAGCATCATCTCGCGCCCTGTATCTGTGTTGCCGATAACCGAGCGCCGGGGAGTCCGGCAAAAAGCCCGGCATCGGCGGGTCGATACAGCGGTTGATCACGCGTCGCCCCGTGCTCTCCTTCGATAAAAACAACTGATCGAAATGACGATAAGATGCAGCTTGCCGAAGCTGCCGCTTTTTTGAGCGTGGCTTTACAAGGCACCAACTCTGCGATCAATACTGAACGTACCGAACCGGTTGCTAATTCTGTGATAAACAAAGCGCCATCTTGACCCAAGGCAACGCTCGTACACGTCGAGCCAGCGCAGGACTGATGCGGAGCGATGCACTCGCCATCCGATGCTAGGACGAAGACGTGGCCCAGCTATGCATGAGCTACGAACAGCGTCTGGCGTCCATTGCCAGCACGTCCGGACCGCTCGTCCCGAAGAATGAGCTAAACCTGCTGATCTTACGGCACACCCCAGACGACGCGAGAATGCTGCCAGGCCATTCCGCCAACCGTTATTGACGATCAAGGACCAGGAGCCACCGGGTGCAAGCCTGAAGATGCGGCCAAGGAAATGTCGATCAGATAGAGATTTCCCTACGCGTCGAACGACGGCCCTCGATGAAGCAGTCAGCCGGCTTGCCTCCACGGTTGACGTCCGCCCAATCCGAGCGGACTCCGGGCCGACGCAATTTGGCGGGCATGGCCGAAAAGACGCGCGTTCGGTGAGCTGCGGTGGTCCCTCAAGGTACATCATGGCGCTTCCTTCAGGCTGCGCTTTGGCTGCCCCTGATATTTGTAGGCGAACTGCTTGGGCATCGGCCCTTTATTGCGGTCCTTGCGTCCGGTCTGCTCCCATGCATGGGCCAGGATGCCTACCGCGCGTGACAAGCAGAAGATGCCGCGAGCTAGGGGTGCAGCAAAGCCCAGCTCCCCGTAGACGACTGCAGTGGCTCCATCGATGTTCATCGGGATGAGCTTGCCTTTGCGCTCGCGCATGACGCGCTCGATCGCGCGCGCAGCGCTGGCATAGCAACCGCTGACGACATCGCCACTGACCGCTGCATCGACTAGTGCGAGCAGCGGGTCAACGCGCGGGTCGACGGGATGAAACCGGTGACCGAAGCCGGGCAGATATTTGCTGCGCGTGGCGGTGAAATGGTCGATCGCCTCAGCGGCAGCCTCATCGATATCCTTGGTCTCGCTGCGGCGCAGGACCTCGTCATAGAGCTCAATCGCCTGCTCCCCCGCTCCGCCATGCAGGTCGTCGAGCGTGTTGATCGCGGAAGCCATCGCGCCGTTGAGCGGCACCCCACAACTGACAGCCATCTGCGCGATGGCGATGGAAGGTGCATGCGGGCCATGATCTACTGATGCAACCAGCGCAGCCTGCAACAGCCGCTCCTGCGCCGGTGTGGGTAGCTCGCCGCGCAGCATCAGCCAGATTATCGCGGTGAAGGAAATATGACCAATTAATTCCTCGATCGTGTATCCGCGGTAGGCGATCCGCCCGGGCGCAATGTCGCAGATGGAGGTCCGCCACCAATGGGCGGCCTGCTCTCGCAGCTCCGTTTCGCTCATTCTGTTTTCCAATCTCGTCAGCCTATGTCCTGCCGAAGCTTGCTTGCGTGCAACTCCTGCCCGTTACGCTGCTCCATCCGTCGCCGGGCGGACCCGCGAAAAATGTGCTCCTCCTTGACGTGGCGCTCCGGCGGCACCGCTTGCGATAAGGTGCTCAATTTCCGGATAGGTATGACCGAGCCGAGCCAGCCATCGCTCTGTGTCCGCACCGAGCAAGGGGGGGAGCGCGGGGACAGGAAACGCCTCATCCAGCCGAAAGCCGGGGCGCGTAATGCGTAATGGTGGTTCGCCAGCCCTGTCGAGCGGCAGCGTCTCGACAAAGCCGCGCTCCAGCAACTGCGGCTCGCGCAAAACTTGCGGAACGGTCAGCACACAGCCGGCAGGGACGCCGGCGGCATTCAACAGCGCCTCCCACTCGTCCGCAGGCCTGCAGCTCAACGCCGCATTCAACTCATCGCTAAGCGCCCAGCGGTTCATTTTACGCGCTTCGCGCTTTGCGAAGCGCGGATCTGTCTTCAGATCCGGCCGGCCGACCAGATCGCAAAGGGTCCGGTACTGCTTCTGCTCGTTGGCGGCTATATTCAGCGGGCCGGTCGCGGTGCGGAACGTGCCGGAGGGTGCAGCCGTGAAATTCTCGTTCCCCATCGGCTGCGGCTCGACTCCGCCGTTCAGATGATTGGAAACCACCCATCCCATGGCCGCGATTGTCGCCTCGAGCAGCGACACGTCGATGAACCGACCCCTGCCAATTTGCTGCTGCTCGACGAGCGCCGCGGAGATGGCAAAGGCGGCTGTTAGCCCGGCAATGGTGTCGGAGATCGGGAAGCCGGTCCGCAGCGGAGCCGTGGCTGCATCACCGGTAACACTCATCGCGCCGGAAAGGCCCTGGACGATCTGGTCGTAGGCCGGGCGGGCGGACCAAGGACCGTTTTGCCCAAAGCCTGAGATCGCGCAATAGATGAGGCGCGGGTTGCGCTTGCACAACGCGTCAAAACCGAGACCAAGCCGCTCCATGACCTTGGGCCGGAAGTTTTCGAGAAGGACGTCGGCCTCGGACACCAGCCTGAAAAACACTTCCCTTCCCGCTTCAGACTTCAGATCGAGCGCCACCGACTGCTTACCGGCGTTCACGGCGACGAAGGAGAGGCCCTGAAGGCGCTCTGCCCTTTGCGGATCGGCGCCAAGGCGCCGCGCGAGATCGCCTCCATTGGGGTTTTCGATCTTGATAACCTCCGCGCCCAAGCGCGCGAGATGGTAGCCGCAGAACGGGCCTGCCAACACGTTCGACAGGTCGAGGACACGGATACCGGTGAGCGGCAGGGACATCTGACGAAGCCTTCTTTGCGGTATCTTCGGCCGCTGCGGTTGAAGTTTTTGCTGAGGTCGATGTTGGCGGTGGCGATCCTGGAGTCGAAATCGCTCAACACAGCCAGCGGTACCTTGGCCGCCTCGGCGTCCATCAGGCCGCTCTGGGAAAACAGCGCTTTCGACGCTTTCAGGAAATCGACGTTCACCTCGCGATTATCGGTCTTGTATCGGGTCGGGACAACGAGCTGCTCCGTTGATACCGAGTTGATCCAGGAGCCGTGATGCCGAGCCTCAGGCCCTTGAGGTTGGCGCCGCTCTTCACCTTGTCGGCGATCGCTGCGCACCCCGAGAAGAATGCCGGGTATGTCGTTGAGCACGAAGACGCAGGATTCTCCTCGCGCTGCGCCTGCATCTGGATCGTGTGATCACAGAACCGCACGACGCCGTCCACCGAGCCACCAATCAGCGCCTGCAGCGCCTTGGAGCCGTCGGCCTGGAAACTCTCGAACAGTGACGTCGAGCCCTTCTTCTTTGAAGGTACCGAGCTTTACGCCCAATTCAGCAGGCATGTAATTGAGAATGTGGGAGCCGACGATGATCTTCAGTTTCGCCTTTTCAGGTTCGCCGGCGTCAGCCGATAAGAGGCAGAGGCCAGCGGCCGCAACACCAAAGATCAGTCGGATTAAAACGCGCATATACACCTCCATCATTAGCCAAGTACATGTTCAAGCTGCATGAGCCGGCGCTGGCCGACAAACCAACAACCTCTTTTCGGCACGATCGACGAGCGCGTCGAGCGCAACCACGAATGCGGACAGCACGATGATTCCGGCGAACACGCCCATCGCATCGAGCACCCCTTCCTGCGCGATCAGGTGCCCCAACCCGGCGGATGAGCCGAGATACTCCGTAACCACGGCGCCCACGACCGCCATGCCGACGGACACCCGCAGGCTCGACAGGGTCCAGGTGGTGGCAGAGGGTAGATAGACGTGGCGCAACAGCGAGGATTTCGAATCGCGCAGCAGTCGCGCGCTCGCCAGGACGACCGGATTGACCTCGCGCACGCCTTGGAAAGTGTTGAAGAACGCAACGAACAGCACGAGGGTCACGCCGAGCGCAACGTTCGAGGTCAGCCGCAGACCGAACCAGATGACGAAGATCGGCCCCAGCAGGATACGCGGGATCGCGTTGAACATGATGAAGCGCTGAACGACATCAGCGGCAAACGGGCTTAATCCCAGCCAGATCCCAAGCGCAGTGCCGATCGCAATCCCGACTACGAATGATAGGATCGTCTCGACCAGCGTTATGCCAACATCGCCCCAGAAATCCGCGGTCGACGTCCCGTTCCTTATCCTGCCGACCGGGGTCGACGGCGCCGGAAAGAAGAAGGCGTCGATGAGGCCTAATCGCACCCCCAGCTCCCAGATCAGGACAAGAGCGAGAACGATCGCGACTTGCGTGACAACGACCTTATTTCTGCGCGGCATAGCTCCTCTCCACTTCAGCGCCCAAGCAGCGACCAGATTTCGCGATAGAGCGCGACGAACTCGTCCTGGTCTGCAGCGCGGAGACGTCCCGGGGACGAGGCAGCGTGATCCTGACCTCGCCGACCATCCGGCTGGCAGGGCCTGCGGACATCACGGCGACGCGGGTCGGCCAGCGTAATCGCCTCGTCGAAATGATGGGTGATGAAGATCAAGGAGCGGCGCTCGGCCTGCCAGAGATCGGGCAGGATGCGGTGCGTCAGCCGGCGCGTGTGAACGTCGAGCGTCGAGAAGGGCTCGTCCATCAGAACGATTCTCGGCTCCATGATGAGCGTCTGCGCCATCGCCGCGCGCTTGCGTTGCCCGCCTGATAGCTGATGCGGATAACGCTGCTCAAATCCCGTCAGGCCGACTTTGGCGGGCCACTGCCGAACCTCGGCGCGCGTCTCCTCGAGTGACTTGCCCAGAAAGGCGAGCCCGAGCCCAACGTTGTCCTGCGCGGTCTTCCACGGCAGTAGGACCCCCTGTTGGAGCATGTAGCCGGACTGATCATTCAGTCCCGTGAGCGGCTTGCCGAAAATCTGAACGTCTCCCGAGGCGGGTTTTGAGAGACCTGTGGCAGTGCTCAGGATGGTGGACTTGCCGCAACCGGTTGGTCCCATGACCGCAACGAACTCCGCGTCGCCTACTTGGAGGTTCACGCTTTTGACTGCGATGAATGCGCCGAAGGGGATCATTACCTCGCGCAAGTCAACGGCCAGCGTTGGCTGCCCTTCGCGCTTCAGAACTCGTTCTGTTATATGCAATCCATAGTCATGTGTGTGAGAAGAGTCAATCTATTCTGCCGTACAGAACCGTTTACCTCCTTCTGTAATGGATTCTGGCGCCTTAATATGGCAGTGGTTCTATTCTACAGAACTGGAGCAGAGATGAGCAAGACAGGAGTTGACGCGGTCAGGAGAGCGCTCGCGATCCTGAAAAGTCTCAACGCGGAGCGGTCTGCGATCACGCTGACGCAGATTGCGGAGATGACGGACCTCTACAAGAGCACAGTACTCCGATTGGCCTCTTCGTTGGAGGCTGACGGCTTTCTCGTCCGCGGCGCGGACCGGTTGTTTCGACCGGGACCGGAGTTGTGGCGTCTCGGGGCGCTCTATCAGCGCGGTCTGGATCTTGGCGAAGTCATCCGGCCATCGCTTCGTCGCCTGGTTGAGGCAACGGGGGAAACTGCATCCTTTTATGTTGCAGATGGCGACGAACGCATCTGTCTTTACCGCGTCAATTCTCCACGTTCAGTTCGACATCATCTCGAAGAAGGCCAGCGATTGCCGATTGATCGCGGCGCCGCCGGGCGAATTCTTACTGCATACCGCGAGCCAACGAACGTAGAAGGGAAGAAGATCCGCGATAAAGGCTTTTATGTTTCGATCGGAGAGCGGGATCCGGAGGTCGCCGCGGCGGCCGTGCCGTTGATGGACGTACACGGCAAACTGAGGGGCGCCCTTTCGCTATCAGCGATCAGGACGCGCTTCGATGCCGACGCCCGCAAGTCGGCAATCGATGCTCTCAAATCGGAAGCCAAAGCCTTAGCGGGGTTGCTGCCTGCGAGCGAATGCTGATCATTGAGGGCGTCCGCTTTGCGCCATTTGTAAAGAAGTCGACGCGGCTTCGGCAAAGGCTGGCGGTGTCTTATGGCGCAGCATGAGGCAATCAGGCAGTTCACGACTGTTCAGAGGCAGAGCAGCCACGTTGAACGATCGAGTACAGAGATGATGGACGCGAACGACATTCACATTCGATTCGATGCGCCCGCCATGCTTCGCAAATGGCCCTCCATAAACAATGAGCGCCGTGCAGACAGAAGCACCTATCTGCTGGCGGAAGGCACGCTGGACGACTGCATACGAAAGTTTATGACCAAGCCTGAGGCCACACGTCATCTTTACGAAATCCACACAGCGCCACAGCCTCCGCTCGTAACGGAAGTCTTGTCAGCCGATCACATCACGGAGCTCGCCAGATTCCGAAGTTTCCTCTGATCGGGATGTTCCTGTCGGCACTTCTGGGTCAGGCGAAGGTCAGCCTCAAAATCGATGTTCGGGGGACACGCACCGCGCAACGCACGCCGAATGAATTAGTCTCAGATCAAGGACAACAATTCCGCTTCGCCCTCGAAAGCAGAGCTGAGCGTAGGTGCCGCTTTCGTCCTTGAGACCGGCTGCCCGGAGCATAGGCTCTTATTCAATCAGAAGCGATCATGCAGCTGCCGGCTGCGCGTCTTGTCGCCGACCGTCTCAGCCACGAACTGTCCCGGTCCTCGCGGGGGGCCCTCGGGCTGCCGTCGCCCCATCGCCATGATGGCGGTGCCCATCGCGCTGGAGCTGAGGGTGATGATGAAGCCGAACAGGAGCAGCCCGAGCGCGATGCCGGGGGTGTTATCGGCCAGGATGAGGTCTCGTATGTTGCCGGGATTGAGCAGCATGAGGCCACCGACCAGGAGCACCGCCAGCGACACGCCCGCGGCAAAGTTGATCGCGAGCAGCCGGACCAGCGGCGCTTCGAAAACAAGGGACCTGGGCGGCGACGGCGCCTCTTCCTGCATGTCGTCCTCCATCGCAAGAAAGCTATCGCATTTTTCGACCGATCGACCGCCGGGTCGGCTGGTGAAAGAATCCGCTCGCGGCGTTCACACCATGCGACAATAAGCATCAGGCGGCCGACCGCTACCTCGCCGTCCTCGAAATTGCTTCTCCGAACGTCTGCACGGCCACCACACGCGCCGCTGCCAGACTGCCTCGTGGTCGCGTCCATCGAACCCGAATAGGGCCGCAGTGATCGCTTCCAGCGCTGTGCTCGGAATCAATCAAGGGTTGCTTGGTTGATGACCTCGGAGTTCTCGCAGAGTTTGGGCTTGACCGACGTCTATGCATCGACAAGGCTTCTGTAATGGTACTCAGTCGCGCCGTAACAATCAGTGTCTTCAAATAGACGCTGGACCAAATCGGGAGAATTGAAAACGAAAACTTGGCGACCGCCAGCTCCGTACCTGTGCGTCGATGTGGCTTACTCCCAACATAAAGGCAGCAAAGTCCACTCGGTCCCGTATTCTGGGGAGCTCTAATTTATGATATGAGACGGTCAATTTCCCACCCGCGCATTCACTCTTAAGCAAGGCCCATGAGCAACCGCACACGTTTGCAAGCTGCCCCCCGAGCGATCCAACGATCAGGCGCTCCTCGCCCTGCCCTCAGACGGCAAGGCGAGGTAAGCGGTACTGAACTTTCGCTCCTACTCAGTAGCCGGTAGTGCCGTGCGATTCTTCAAGGACCCTCGGCCGTTCTAGCCGCAACTATCGCATGCTGCGGTATGCTCCCAAACCGCATCGAAGAGTCGCGAATTTCTTTGGCCTTAGTCTCTCCCCTTGGCATCGGCGCTTTTTATCCGTAAGCCCAAGATCCTGTCGTGCGGCTCATGTTCAGCTCCTTCAAATTGGCCCCCTATTGCCCTATGGCGGGAAAGAGCAAGGGCGGTGCCAGCACGTCTCGCGCGCATTAAGCGCCTGATTGCGCGTTGAAACAGTTCGCGATGCGCAAATGGCGCGCGGTGTTGTGAAGCTCACAGGTTTTGTGTGCCCCTGTCAGAAACCGGACAAGGATCGAGAGGCTGGCGCAGCTGTACCTTGCCCACGGCCTTAATCCAGGTGAAGTTCGCTCTGGCCCAAAACAAGGACCATGAAGCGTAGCCGCTTTCGGAAGAGCAGATCATCGGGATTTAAAAGGAGCACGAGGCTGGCGTTTCGGCCGCGGATCTGTGTTGGAAGCACGGCGTCAGTGACGCCAATATCTACAAATGGAAAGCCAAGCTCGGCAGGATGGAGGTCTCGGAGGCCAAACGCCTGAAGAGGTTGGAGGACGAAAACACGTGGCTGAGGCGGCTGCTGTGGGATGCGACCGTGTTCTGCAAGATCCGGGATCGGCTGCTGGACGGCGATATCGCGGCCAAGTTCTTGTCACTGTGCTGAACCTGCCGCACGTGCGTGTGGCTCTTGTCCAGCGAACACTTCTCGGTCGATGGCACGCTGATCGAGGTCTCGGCCTCCGTGAAGAGCATCAAGCCGAAGGGCGGTTCGGGGAAGCCGACAGCGCAAGGCGGGGCTCAATGCTAAAGCCCCTCACTTGGATAAGCAACACTAAGCCCGCGGGGATGCGGCCAATCATGCTTAGCGGTTTATGCCGCACGTGGCGTAAGGCCGTATCGATCAGGGACGCGATGACGGCCGATGCTCGGCGCTGCCGTCCGAAGCGACGCAATAGTGCTCGGAGCCTGGGTATGCGATCGAAGCCTTCTACCCATTTCACCTTCTTCGCGAAAGTGTTTAGCTGAAGCCATTCAGGCTTTGAGGTTTCACGGTATGAGAGCATCGATCTGAGACATCGGCCAGCCCCGCGCGTCCGGTTCGAAAGTTTGTGTGAACCAGGCATGCGGATCGACGTCATTCATCTTCGCGCGTCTGCAGAACCGTGGCGATGGTCGCCCAGGTCCGGCCGCCACCATGGCTGTCCGCCGAGAGCGCATTTTCTTCATGACGAAGGAGTCGTTCAGCGTGTTCTTTGCAGAGCGTCAGATCGTTTGCCGTTGTGGGATCGCGGCGCGACTTCACCTGGAAGATCGCTTCCGCCGCAATTCGGCCGGAGGTCATCGCAAGATTCGGACTTCCGACATGCGCAGACCATCAAACACTGTGCTGCATGAAGCCTACTTGCCGACGGCCCGCCGGCGGCGGCGTACTCGCCGCGGGGGCTACGGCCCGCCATCCGTCGTTTTCCGGCGTGATGGCTCAACCCCGCAACAAGGCACGTCATTTTGGTTGCATTCGCAACCGATAGACGCGGGAACCATGAAAGCCACTGTCCATCAGAAGATCACGGACCAGATCGTCAGTGACCTGCAACGACAATGGCCATTTCGATGAAAGCCGAGCATCGAGAAAGGCGCCATCTCGCGTCCTTGCGCCGCAACGGACTCCGTGTCGGGCACCAATATCGTGGTACCGTGGTCAGCGGCCGGCCGAAAAAGGAGACGCCGCCCGATCGCAGCGCGGAATTTCGTCGTGGCGTGTTTTCTAACCGAGATGCTGAAGCGAGCTGCTGCAAGGAATGAAACGATGCGGCCAATTGTAGAACGCAAACCCGTTATCCCGAAGGACGAAGGGACGACGGACTTGCGAAGGTATCGGTCTGAGGATCGATCAGCTCCCACAAAGCTCGCCGCGGGATCAGACGTCGATCGCGATGGTGATCTATAGCACCATCGCTTCAGTGAAGCAGGTCGATCCGCTTTTGATCAAGTCGGCGCGGACAATGGGAGCAACGCCGTAGCAATTCTTCCGCAAGGTCATCGTTCCTGCCGCGCTTCCGAGCATCTTTGTCGGCATTCGACTCGCCAGCGCGTCCGCAATGCTGGTGGGTTGCGTCCGAGATGGTCGGCGTGACGGCTGGTCTCGGCTATCTCATCATCAACAGCCAGTACAGCTTCCTGACCCCGCAAATGTATTTCGGCATCATTGGCATCACTGTGATCGGGCTTGCCTTCAATGCCGTTCTCAAGGCGCTGGAGCGGCGCTTTATGCGATGGAAGGCACCGGTGACGACATAAACAGGGCGGTACGAGCGGCTCCGATGCAACGACGTTGTCGCGATTTGCAACCTCATCGGCTAACGTTCAAGAAAAGCGTAACCGTCGGATCGCCGCGCTTTCTTTAGGAAGCAGGAACACCGAGTAGGAGGAGCGCAATTGGACGGGCAGAGCGAGCGAGGCTCGTATTAACAGCTATTTGCCGGTTCTGCGCGACGGCGGTTACGGCAGCAATCATCAAAACATCAGGTGCGCGATCGTCATGATGGGCGGGGCACAAAACCCCACGGCCCGAAGCGCACGACCCGCGTCCGATGTCTGACATCGAACAAGGCCGCCAGCTACAAACGCACCGCCGTGTTGGGCCGCCGAGGCAATCTTAGGCCGAATCAGGTGCGTATGTGCGTTGGTAGTGCTGGCACGGTCGTTGCTACGGGAGCAACACGGTGTCAGGCGGAGTGCATGCAGACGCGCTCTCGTTCATTGAACTCGTGCCCCGTTTCTTAGAGACAAACGATCTCGCGCACGGTCGCGCGAAGGTTTGGGAATAGCTTTGGAGAACAACGTGATCCTTCGTATCGACTCGCCAGCTCCTCCGATGAGGGTGGAAAGCTGGGTGCGTGGCGAGCCCCTCACCAACTTTAAGCTGGGAACGCTGTATATTGTCGAGTTTTGGGCGACTTGGTGCCGCGGATGTGTGGCGGTGATGCCCCATCTCGCGGAACTGCAAGAAAAATACAAAAATAGCGCAGTTGAGGTCATCGCAGTTGCAGCTTCCGAGCGAGGCTCAACGGCCGAGGAGGCGCGAACGAACTTGGACGCGTGGTTGACCGAAAAAGGCTCCAAGCTGAATTTTCGGATCGCGTTCGATTACGCGGGAAAAATGAAGAAGCTTTGGATGGCGCCCAGTTTTTCTGCCACTATCCCTACGTCATTCGTCATCGACCGTGACGGTCACGTCGCCTTTATCGGTCACCCGATGCAACTGTATGACGTGTTTACAAAAATGTTAAACGGCACCTGGCGCACCAGCGATGAAGCCAAAGCAGCGGATGCGGAGCGAATCGCTGAAGCAGAATCTAGAATGCGCGAGAAAGCCCGGATGCAAGCGTTCTGGGCCAAACTTGGGCCGGCGCTGAAGGCGCAGGATTGGTCGACGGCGCTTTCGGCCGCTAAAGAGGGCGTTACAGTGACGCCGGACGACATCAGCGTTCGCGTAGTTCATGCGGATCTGCTCCTGCACAAAATCCATGACATGCAGACGGGGTTAACCGTTATGCGTCAATTGGCTCGCGATGCGATCGACAAAAAATCTGAGGACTGGATGGTCGGGGCGATCCGCCAACTCTTCGATCCAGCGGAGGACAACTCTGATTTCCCGCATTCTGATCGCTTTGCGATGGGCAAGGAGTTGGCCGAACACATCCTCGCGCTGAATTCTCCAGAAGGCAGCGCCCTCCCCAAGTTTCTGTCCTATGGGGCGGTCGCTCAGTATTATTACGAAAGCGGCAACAAGGATCGTGCGGTCGAGTTAGTCGAGTCGGCGGTGAAGTCGCTGGATAGCCCGGGGCGGCCAATGGGGGCTGAAGAGAAGGCGCACTACCTGCGGCTGTTGCTTAAGGCCTTGGCCAAGTACAAGGATGAGGAGGCAAAGCCGTTCTGGGGGACGAAGAACGCCTTGGCCTGAATTTAAGAAAATGCGGCTCGCAAGGACGAGCGGTGGCCCAAGAGCGGGTGCCGCGGAACGCCCAAGGTGCGCCGAAGATGGCGGTGAGGCAGCTTGCCGCATGGAGAGGACGAGGACATGAACGGGTCGCAATTCGAGCGCGCAAACATCATGGCAGAAGAGCTGTCGGCGACCGTCGCCTCGAAAACGACTGATCCGATTCAGGAACACAATTCGCGTCCGCCGGCCGAAGGCCTCTACGATCCGAGCCTGGAGAAGGATTCCTGCGGCGTCGGCTTCATCGCCAACATCAAGGGCAAGAAGTCGCACGAGATCGTCTCGGACGCGCTCAACATCCTTTGCAATCTCGAGCACCGCGGCGCGGTCGGCGCCGACCCGCGCGCCGGCGACGGCGTCGGCATTTTGGTGCAGATCCCGCACGCCTTCTTCAGCCGCAAGGCCGGGGAGCTCGGCTTTACGCTGCCGGCTCCGGGCGAATACGCCATCGGCGCGCTGTTCATGCCGCGCGACACCGCCTGGCGCAACGTCATCAAGAGCATCATCGCCGACCAGATCAAGGCGGAAGGCCTGACCCTGCTCGGCTGGCGCGACGTGCCGACCGACAACTCCTCGCTCGGCGTCACCGTGAAGCCGACCGAGCCCGCCTGCATGCAGGTGTTCATCGGCCGCAATGGCACCGCCAAGACCGAGGACGATTTCGAGCGCCATCTCTACATCCTGCGCAAGTCGATCTCGCAGGCGATCTACCAGCGCCGTGACCGCGGCCTCGCGGGCTATTACCCATGCTCGATGTCCTGCCGTACCGTGATCTACAAGGGCATGTTCCTCGCCGACCAGCTCGGCAAGTACTATCCCGACCTGCATGAGGCGGACTTCGAGAGCGCCCTGGCGCTGGTGCATCAGCGCTTCTCGACCAACACCTTGCCGGCATGGTCGCTGGCGCATCCCTATCGGATGATCGCGCATAACGGCGAGATCAACACGCTGCGCGGCAACACCAACTGGATGGCGGCGCGTCAGGCGTCCGTGAGCTCGGAGCTCTACGGCAAGGACATCAACCGGCTCTGGCCCATCTCTTATGAAGGCCAGTCGGACACCGCCTGCTTCGACAACGCCCTCGAATTCCTGGTGCAGGGCGGCTACTCGCTGCCGCACGCCGTCATGATGATGATTCCGGAGGCGTGGGCCGGCAATCCCTTGATGGATGAGAAGCGCCGCGCCTTCTACGAATATCACGCAGCCCTGATGGAGCCGTGGGACGGCCCCGCAGCGATCGCCTTCACGGACGGCCGCCAGATCGGCGCCACGCTCGACCGCAACGGCCTGCGGCCGGCGCGCTATCTCGTGACCAAGGACGACCGCATCGTGATGGCGTCCGAGATGGGCGTGCTGACGATCCTCGAGGACCAGATCATCACCAAGTGGCGGCTGCAGCCCGGCAAGATGCTGCTGGTCGACCTCGAACAGGGCCGCCTGATTCCCGACGACGAGATCAAGGCCGAACTCGCCAAGAGCCATCCCTACAAGGAATGGCTCGAGCGGACCCAGATCGTGCTGGAGGAACTGCCGAAGGTGCCGACCACCGGCGTGCGCTCCAACCTGTCGCTGCTCGATCGCCAACAGGCGTTCGGCTACAGCCAGGAAGACATCACCATCCTGATGACGCCGATGGCCTCCATTGGCGAGGAAGCCGCGGGCTCGATGGGCAACGACACGCCGATCTCGGCGCTGTCGGACAAGGCCAAGCCGCTGTTCACCTACTTCAAGCAGAACTTTGCGCAGGTCACCAACCCGCCGATCGACCCGATCCGCGAGGAGCTGGTGATGAGCCTGGTCTCGATCATTGGACCGCGGCCGAACCTGTTCGACCTCCAGGGCCTTGCCACCACCAAGCGTCTTGAAGCGCGGCAGCCGATCCTGACCGACGCGGATCTGGAAAAGATCCGCTCGATCTCGGACGTGGCCGAATCCCACTTCAAGTCGCGCACGCTCGACACCACCTTCCACGCCGGTCTCGGTGCGGCCGGCATGGACCAGGTGCTCGACGAGCTCTGCGCACGCGCCGAAAGCGCGGTGCGCGAGGGCGTCAAAATCATCATCCTGTCCGACCGCATGGTCGGCTCCGACCGCGTGCCGATTCCGTCGCTGCTCGCCTGCGCCGCCGTGCATCATCATTTGATCCGCACCGGCCTGCGCACCTCGGTCGGCCTCGTCGTCGAATCCGGCGAGCCGCGCGAAGTGCATCACTTCGCCTGCCTTGCCGGCTACGGCGCAGAGGCGATCAACCCATACCTCGCGTTCGAGACCATCATCGCGATGAAGGACCGCCTGCCCGGCTCGCTCGACGACTACGAGATCGTCAAGCGCTACATCAAATCGATCGGCAAGGGCCTGCTCAAGGTGATGTCCAAGATGGGCATCTCGACCTACCAGTCCTATTGCGGCGCCCAGATCTTCGATGCCGTCGGCCTCAAGGCCGACTTCGTCGCGAAATTCTTCGCCGGCACCCATACCCGCGTCGAGGGCGTGGGTCTCGCTGAGATCGCCGAAGAGGCCGTGCGCCGCCATGCCGACGCGTTCGGCGAGGCGCTGGTCTACAAGACCGCGCTCGACGTCGGCGGCGAATATGCCTATCGCAGCCGCGGCGAGGACCATGCCTGGACCGCGGAATCGGTGGGCCTGCTCCAGCATGCCGCGCGCGGCAATTCGCTGGAGTGCTATCGCGCCTTCGCCAAGATCCTGAACGAGCAGTCCGAGCGGCTGCTGACGCTGCGCGGCCTGTTCCGGGTCAAGAGCGCGGAGGAAGAGAAGCGCAAGCCGGTGCCGCTCGACCAGGTCGAGCCGGCCAAGGACATCGTCAGGCGTTTCGCCACGGGCGCGATGAGCTTCGGCTCGATCTCGCGCGAGGCGCACACCACGCTCGCGATCGCCATGAACCGAATCGGCGGCAAGTCCAATACCGGCGAAGGCGGCGAAGAGGCCGATCGCTTCAAGCCGATGCCGAACGGAGATTCCATGCGCTCGGCGATCAAGCAGGTCGCCTCGGGCCGCTTCGGCGTGACCACGGAGTATCTCGTCAACTCCGACATGATGCAGATCAAGATGGCGCAGGGCGCCAAGCCCGGCGAAGGCGGCCAGCTGCCCGGCCACAAGGTCGACGCGACCATCGCAAAGGTCCGGCATTCGACGCCCGGAGTCGGCCTGATCTCGCCGCCGCCGCACCACGACATCTACTCGATCGAGGATTTGGCGCAGCTCATCTACGACCTCAAGAACGTCAACCCGACGGGCGACGTCTCGGTCAAGCTCGTCTCCGAGATCGGCGTCGGCACGGTCGCCGCAGGCGTCGCCAAGGCACGCGCCGACCATGTCACCATCGCCGGCTTCGAGGGCGGCACCGGCGCTTCGCCGCTGACCTCGATCAAGCACGCCGGCAGCCCCTGGGAAATTGGTCTCGCCGAAACCCACCAGACGCTGGTGCGCGAGCGGCTGCGCAGCCGCATCGTGGTCCAGGTCGACGGCGGCTTCCGCACCGGGCGTGACGTCGTGATCGGCGCGCTGCTTGGCGCCGACGAGTTCGGCTTCGCCACCGCGCCGCTGATCGCGGCCGGCTGCATCATGATGCGCAAGTGCCATCTCAACACCTGCCCGGTCGGCGTCGCGACCCAGGACCCGGTCCTGCGCAAGCGCTTCGCCGGCCAGCCCGAGCACGTCATCAACTACTTCTTCTTCGTCGCCGAGGAAGTCCGCGAGATAATGGCGTCGCTCGGCTTCCGCACCTTCAACGAGATGATCGGCCAGACCCAGCTGCTCGACCAGACCAAGCTGGTCGCGCACTGGAAGGCCAAGGGCCTCGACTTCTCGAAGCTGTTCGTGCGGCAGAAGGAAGAGAAGGGCCAGAAGATCTACCATTCCGAGCGCCAGAACCATCATCTGGAAGCGGTGCTGGATCGCGCGCTGATCGAGAAGGCCACGCCCGCGCTCGATCGCGGCGCGCCGGTCAAGATCGAGGCAGGGATCAACAGCACCAACCGTTCCGCCGGCGCGATGCTGTCGGGCGCGGTCGCCAAGATCTACGGCCATGCCGGGCTGCCGCATAACACGATCCATGTCAGCCTCAAGGGCACCGCGGGCCAGGCCTTCGGCGCCTGGCTGGCGCAAGGCGTCACTTTCGAGCTCGAAGGCGAAGCCAACGACTATGTCGGCAAGGGCCTCTCCGGCGGCAAGATCATCGTCAAGCCGCCGAAGAACAGCAGCATCGTGCCGGAAGAAAGCATCATCGTCGGCAACACCGTGATGTACGGCGCCATTCAAGGCGAGTGCTACTTCCGCGGCGTCGCTGGCGAACGATTTGCCGTGCGCAACTCGGGCGCGGTCGCCGTGGTTGAAGGCGCGGGCGATCATTGCTGCGAATACATGACCGGCGGCATCGTGGTCGTGCTCGGCAAGACCGGACGCAACTTCGCGGCCGGCATGTCCGGCGGCATCGCCTATGTGCTCGACGAGAGCGGCAATTTCGACAGATTGTGCAACCTCCCGATGGCCGAGCTCGAGCCGGTGCTGTCGGAAGAGCTGATCAACGCCGGCACCTATCATCACTCCGGTGACCTCGAGGCGCATGGCCGGGTCGACGTGTTCAAGAACCTGCTCGACTCCGACGTCGAGCGGCTGCACGTCCTGATCTCGCGCCACGCCAAGGCGACCGGCTCCAGGCGCGCTGCCGACATCCTTGCCAATTGGAAGGGCTGGCTGCCCAAATTCCGCAAGCTGATGCCGGACGAGTACCGGCGTGCGCTGCGCGAAATGGCCGCCAACGCGGACGCCGAGCCGAAAATCGCGATCAGGGCGTAGGCAATCACACCCCATCATTGCAAGCGCAGCGAAGAGAGTGGATAGCGACCAGATCTGGCCATACTGAAGTTGCGAGAAACCACCCAACATCGAGACGACGATGTTGCTCGATCATCCTCCCGACGGACCGACCGCTATCAGGACGCAGTTTGGCGCAATTTTTGTGTTTTGGAACTGAGCCGTTCGACGTGGCTGGTCACGTCGCCTTCGCCCGGGAAGGGCGAGAAGATGTCCAGGCTTAGCGTCACAGGGGCGAGCCGGCTGAGCTGATGAAACTGTTTGCGGAACTCAAGCGCAAGGCGGCGGCCCGAACCGGTCAGACCAATCCGATCGTCAGGATTCAGGAGGCGGGGCTTGACGGGTTCTGGCTGCACCGGGTTCTGCAACAGGAAGGCATTGAGAGCCACGTGGTCGATCACGAATCGATTGCGACCTCCCGGCGCCGGAGGCCGGCCAAGGCGGACAGGCTGGATGGCGAGGCGCTGTTGCGGGCGCTTCTGGTCTACAAGCGCGCGAGCCACGGGTCTGTGCGATGGTGGCGGCATCTTCACCTGAAGAGGAAGATCGCCGCAGGGTTTGCCGCGAATGGCAGACATTGATTGCTGAACGGATCGCGCATCGAACCGGATCAAGGGCCTTCTGTTCGCCCAGGGCATATCCGATTGCGCGCCGCTGCGGCAGGACCGGCGGGCGCGGCTTGAAGCATTGCGCACTGGAGACGCTCGGGCGTTGCCGTCGCATTTGGAAGATGCAAATCAGCCGTAAGCTGCATCGTCTCGAACTTCTGCTCGAACAGATCAAGACCGTGGAAGTCGAGCAGGATGCGTTGTTGGCTGCTGCCGAAAAGCCTGGGACTGAGACGACGGGGCCGGCCCCGATGACCATGCTGTTGGCATTGAAGGCGATGGGTCCCAACTTTGCAGCCGCTCTCTGGTCGGAGGCCTTCTACTGGCAGTGCTTCAACCGCCGCCAGCTTGCTGCTTATGCGGGACCCGCGCCGACGCCCTGGCGCAGCGGCGGCATCGAGCGGGAGCAGGGCGTGTCCAAAGCCGGCAGTCCACGGCTGCCAACCACGATGATCCAGCTCGCTTGGTTGTGGCTGCGGCACCAGCCGCAATCGGCGCTGGCTCGCTGGTTCAAGACGCACAGCCAAGGCGGTCGCAAGACCGCAATCGTTGCGCTGGCGCGCAAGTACGTGACGGCTGGTGTTGTGATCGAGGCAGCCGTGATGAAGAGCGTCTGAGATCAAAGCTTCTCTCGTAAGGAAACAAATCCGCCGCGGCCCGATCAGGCTCGGCCGATCCGGGTGGACGAACCGATGGATTGCATGGCTTCAAACGCCGCAATGAAGAATGGCCTCGTCCTCTCGAGCTTGCCCGCCGCAAGCGGAATTATGGTGCAGTCGCCCCCCTGACCGAATGTGAGTTTGATCTGGCACGTAAACCACATCGCCAAACCGGCTCGAATTTTGGATCGCTGACGATAAGGAGTTCTCCGGCCCAGTTACGCCCGACCACGAAAGCCTGATGGCGCTCTCGATCACGTCAAGGTCAAGCCGCTTCGCGGCGGCCGTACGGGCCAACCTTGACCTGATCTCCGCGCGCGATCTCCATAGCCAACGGGTTGGGACGAAGAGCTGGCCTGCAATCGAACAAAGAGCTGACAAACCGTATTGACGCACCACTTCCCCATGTGAGCAATCCATACTTTCTCATCGGATACACGGGATTACTTCGTCCGTTCCCTCGCAATGACGATGAGGAACAAACAGAACGAACTTAAGCGGCAGGTACTTCGGGTTTAATAGGCAAGATCACGGGTTTTCTCGAAATCGAACGGCACGACCGCAAGTACGCCCCGGTCGCCGAGCGGGTGAAGCATTTTCACGAATTCGTCGTTCCCTTGAGCGAAAAGGATCCGCGCGAGATGCTCAATGAATACGACGCCGTTGCGCTGACCGGCGGCGCGGAAGCTCCGCGCGACCTGTCGATCCCCGGCCGCGATCCGAAGTCACCGCTCGACGGATCTCCAGTCCGCGAGAAGGCGACCGCGCCTATGAGGCTCGACCGTCGGCGTCTCAGCGGACCCCGCCGCGCCGCCCTCCGAGCGATACGGCGGCGATGTGGAGGGCATTGTCGGCACCGTGCGGCATAGGGGGCTCGCTGAGCACCGCCCCTGGCGGTTACGTAAGCGGCGGTTCGGCAATGCCGCCTTCTTCGAACTGTCCGGCGTGCGGCAACGAGCCTTCTTCTGGTGATGCCGGAGACGCGGCGTGCGGCTTGATCGCGGCAAAGAAGTGGCCGCCGCCGAAGCCGGTTCGGTCGGTCACGTCGCTGGGGACAACGTTAGTAGGGAGAAAGGCCAGGCGTCGAGATTGTGCAGGCTTGCCGGTTGCGGAGCACGATCTGGCGGGCGCCGGAGAAGCCCAAAATGCCCTGCGCGTGAAGCTGTGACAGCGCGCGCGACACGGTCTCCAGCGTGAGGCCGAGATAATCGCCGATGTCGCGCCGGCACATCGGCAGCGCCATCATGCCGGCGACGGCCAGGCGGCGGTCCATTTCGAGCAGGAAGTTGCAACGCGCTCCATCGCGGTCTTGCGTCCCAGCAAGAGCATGTGATCCTCGGCATGGCGCAGCTCGCCGGCCGTGATGCCCCACAGCTTGCGTGCGACCAGTACGTCAGTGCCGGCCGCCTTTTCGAGGCTCGCGCGCTTCACGAGCCGTACGGTGGCGTCGATGATGGCTTCGGCCGCAAGGCGGTGCCGACGCGAATTGCTGTAACTGAAGCGCAACCTTCGCTTCGAAAGAGATGCTTGCGTAAAGTGGTAGTCTTAGAAATCATCGTGAACTTGCGAGCAAGCGTGCACATCGGATCCGAGGGCTTTCTCATCACCTGGCTGAGATCGATGGCCTTCAAGAGGGCGGTCCGGTCGTCCTTTTTCTTCCGGTAACCTGCGGAAGAATTCCCGCCAGAACCAGGATCACGGACGGGCCGACCTTGGTATCGAGTTTCCAGCCTACCGTACCTTCCAGCCATCTTTCGTTTCGTTCCTAGCAGGCTGAATACGGCAGGTATCGAAAAGACGTTCTCCCGTCCAACGGGTATCCAAGCACCCGCAATCACCTTGGGGAGCCGCAACATACATGCAGGAAATAGGAAGCGCGCTAAAATCCGAACGCCACACCGGGCTTGTTCACATATGGATCGGGGGCGAATTCTTGCCCGGCTCAATCGGTTAATGGACGCGACATGACAATTATTAAACATCCAGCCCGGAGTCTCAGATCCGTCGATCCGCCGCGCCAAGCGCGCCCGGGCAGTTGGATTTCTGGCTGTAAGCCATTGATCTATAATGATCGGGTTTCGACTCAGTTGGAAAAATTCTCGCGAAAAATCGATGATGGAAGCGTGCTCTTAATCAGCGGGTCCCAGGTTCGAGCCCTGGTGCGCCCACCGCCCTC
Source organism: Bradyrhizobium sp. sBnM-33 (assembly GCF_032917945.1). NCBI lineage: Bacteria > Pseudomonadati > Pseudomonadota > Alphaproteobacteria > Hyphomicrobiales > Nitrobacteraceae > Bradyrhizobium > Bradyrhizobium sp. sBnM-33. The sequence continues at coordinate 1,637,768 of NZ_CP136624.1, read as the reverse complement.
GAGAGGCTGGCCCGCAAGGGCTTTTTAATTCCTCCACAGAACAAACCGGGTCTCGTGCGACGTTTTTTGTAGTCGTACGTCGCACGCCGTGCGACGAGTGGTGATGTTCTCGGAGTGTTCCGGATGGAATCCGGTACGCAGGGGACCGTCGATGCGGATCGTAGGGAATGTCACCATCCGAAAGGATGCGGAGCGCCGCGCGCAGTCGAGTGTGCTTGACCAGCTGCTGGAGCCGATGGCCGGCTGTGGGAATTACAATCACAGCGCCCAACTCGGGATAGGGCCGCGTTGGCCGCTCCCGAATATTAACGCGCCGAGCACCACAGCATCGTGCAGGGCTACAAGGCCGCCGAAATGAGATTGGGCCGGTCGGCGATCAGCCCTTCATCCCTTCCTTGCGAACCTGCAATTCAAGCCGATCGATGCCGGAATCTGCGCGATCCGCATTGCGGGCGCGGTAATGCTTCACGATAGTCTGCGCGCTTCGGTACGAGTGCCCGGTGATGTCGCAGATCGTCAGCAAGTCGCAGCCGGCGCGATCGAGCAGCATGACGCAGGTATCGCGCAGGTCCTGGTCGTGTTTTTGGTCAAGTTCGCCGGCGCCGTTGACGAACATCAGCGCAGGGCACGGCTTCAGACGCCATGCTGCCTCATCGCGTGCTGTCGCGCGCCGCCTGCGCATTCAGCCATTCCGTCAACACACGCTTGCGCTGATCGACCGCGCGGGCGCGCTGCGCCTTGTTCTCTTCATCGAGCGGGAAAGGCGCGAACAGCCTGTCGACGGTTCTGATCAGTTCGGTGGTCAGTCGCTCCGCGCGGACGATTGCCTGGCGCACGGTAACACGTGCGAGACATAGAAACTTTTGTGATGGGATCTAATAGCCAGCCTGCCGCGCGAGCGGGAACGGCGGCAATAAGATCTATGCTGGGCGGGCGGCTATGAGCATGGCGAGACTCTGAGCCCAGGCCCGCTGCGGTGCGCATCGGTCACGATTTCGCCTCGCCCTGCCGACTGAAGCTTCTTCTACCTCACATCCAGACCGCCCTGGCGCGGCCGCTCGCCGCCCCAATTCCGCTCGATCAGCCTTCGTAACATACGAGCATCCAGCTCTGAACATGGCTTGTCTTCAATCGCAGCTGAGGTTCGCCGGCATGACAATTGCAAATCTCAAAGCATCGAGCCAGGTGCTCGTGAAATCGTAACCCCCGACAGGATCACAAATGGGGGATGTCCCGATCGCTGTTGAACTACGTCGGGCTGACGTTGCCGGAATGAATGTTACGCGGCCCTCGTGACGTGGGCAACGGGGTTGATCGTCATGCGATTGTGGCGAGCTTGAAGGGCCGCACGCAGAACCGACAATTGCTTATGCGCCTTCAATCGTCTGAAGCCCTTGTTGGCCTCGATCATGCCGGCCGCGACCCATCGCAAGGCCATACCGGCATCTCGCCAGCGTTTGACGTTGCGCGTGACGCGGCGAATGGTGTCCATCATGTTCTCGGCGATGTTGGTACAAGCGAGCGATCGACGAAGCTCCTTCGGCAGCTTCAACCGGACCAGTCAGGATTTCGTCGAGGCCTTCGAGGATGCTCGCCGCTACGCCGGGCCATTGCTGGTCCAGGCGACGCGCGAGATTGCGGATCAATTTTTCAGCCTTGTCGGCGTCATCGAGCTCCCAGGCCTGGCGCAGCACCCGACGGGTGGCCGCATGATGCTCTTTCGGCAGGCGTTCCATGATGTTGCGCGCCTTGTGGATCTGGCAGCGCTGGATCGCAGCGGCCGAACCGAAGGTGAGGCGGATCGCCTTCGACAACGCCTTCGCGCCGTCGGCGATGAACAGTCTTGGCACCGTCGGGTCGAGCCCGCGCGAGACCAGGTTGTCCAGCAGGGACCTGAACCGTTGCGGCATTCTCGGTCGCCCCTTCCACCAGCGCCAGCGGATGCTTGTTGCCTTCGCCGTCAACCCCGATCGCGGCGACCAGCACGAGATCGTCGCCGAGATGCAGCCCGTCGATTTGGATCACCAGAAGGTCGAGTGCGGACAGATCGGCAGCCATGAAGTCGGCCAGCCGCGCCGCCGACAGCGCTACGAACCTCCGCGAGGCCGCCGACTTCGAAATCCCCGATCCGGGCGGTGCCGGCACGTCACCCTCGGGCAGCCGGACAGCGCGGCCGAACCGGCGCGTCGATACATTGATCAGCATCAGGTTCATCGCCCAGCGACCGAGCCAGTCTTCCTCCGCCGCCGTTTCCCAGCTCGGGATCGTGACCTCGCGGCCGTCCACGTCCCGGACCCGCGGGCGCTCGACCACGATCTTGCCGCCGTGGAAGCCGATCCGTCCCCGCGTTCGGCCCCAACGATGCGCCCGCCGCGCCGTATCGCGACCGTGGCGCGGCCCGCAGGCCGCCGTCACATCCGCCTCCATCATCGTGCCGAGCGCCTCGATCCCCGCCGCAAGGCAGAACCGATCGAAGCTCGCCCGTACTTCCGCAAACGTTTCGTCCACAGCCCCGGTCGCCGGCCAACCAGCCGGTGTGATATCTCTCGTTATGGCGTTGCTCTCCTTTGTGGAATCAGCACCCCGAGCCTATCGGCTCAAGGGGGGCAACGCCGACCTCTTCAGAAATTCAACAGAACCCGGGACATCCCCACACCAACATGATCACCAATTTTGTATAGCCACCACATTGATTTCATCCATTTTCAGTCACGTTATTCTCTTATCTGGCCGGGAAGGTCGGAACGGATGCCGGTAATCAGCGCAGCGGGAATGTTGCCGCCCGCTTCCGTGTAGGCTTCCGCGCCGATAAAGACCGCGGGCCGGTCCGTTGCCGCCACATTGGTCTTGGTCAGGTCGCGGCGGATGATCCACGGCTCGCGGTTGTAGGACAGGTTTTCATAAACCTGCTCCTGCCGTGCATGATCCTCGGTGATGGCGAAGGCCATCAATTGGTCCAAGGTCAGGTCGCCGTCGCGGTAAACCTGCATCTGATTGGGGCTGACAGCGCCAAGGCGTAGCCTCTGCTTCACCACATGCGGGGTGACGCCGAACCGGGCCGCGATTTCCTCGGCTCCCCATCCGTGATTGTCCGCAAGCTCGCGGAAACGCTCGAACTCGTCGGCAGGGTGAAGGTTCTCGCGCGTGACGTTCTCGTCAAGGCTGATCTCGGCGGGGTCGTTGGCCGTGTCGATGACGCAGCGGATCGGCTCCGTCTTCTTGATCTCCTTGCGCTTTACGCGCAGAAGCTCCGCCAGCCGACGGCCTTCACCGACACTCACAAGAAAGAAGCCGGTCCGCTCGCCTTCGCCGTCACGCTCCGGCTCCACCACAAGGTTTTGCAGCATCCCTTTGGCGGCGATGCTCGCGGCCTTCGCCTCGATGGACGCATCGCTGTGCGGGGTCTTCCGGGCGTTCTTCGGGTGCTTCTTGAGCTTGTTGAGGGGGATGAAAACCGTCGTGCCATTTTCAACGGTCGGGTGTTGTTCGCATTCGTGGTCATGGTCTTTCTCCTATGGGCTTGGGTTGGAGCGCAGCGCTGCGCTGCAACCCTGCCCGTCGGCGAGACCGGGTAGCAGAGGGCAAGAGCGGCCGGGCGGAGGGGGATCGCCGCTCGCAGGTCTGTGAAGTCGATCCATTTGCGGACCGCGGCCAATAGATAAACACCGTAGCGATTGGTGACATGATTCAAAAGCGACCACGTGATCTGCCTGCCGCTCACTTGCTGGCGGTAATCGTCGATCGGCATCAGCAGAAACGACGCAAAGGTGTCTGCTTCTCGCGCTCTCTGTCTGACTCCTTCCATTTGTTGCTCTGCAAAGGCGAGCATTCGAAGTCCAGGCCTATCGGGCTCGCGCCGTTCGCGTAGTCGGCCGCCGTCAATGGCCGGCGGTGCATGACGTAGTGCCCGAACTCGTGCGCCAACGTGAAGCGTTCCCGGCCTGGATATCGCGTCGTCGTATTGAAGAGGATTCGCCACGCCGGCTTCTTCCGGCTGGCGCGCAGCATGCCCTCGAACCCGTTGATTTCGATCCCCTCGATTCGGCTGATGGGATCTTCGAAGTTCTTCGAAACCTCCATGGCAAGGGCTTTGACGTCCACGGGGAAGCGGTCTTCACCAAGAACCGTTCGCAGCAGGACGGAAAAGTCGTTCGCTGCCTTTTTGGGCCGCTTCGATAAATGCATCAATCGTCCTCATCGTGGAGGATCTTCAACATCTCGCGCAGGCGCTCCTTGCTTCGTGGATTCATGCGCTGATACTTCCGAAAGAACGCCGTATCGGTTGCGTCCTCCTGGGTTGGCGCCGGTGCCATTGACGTTCCTGACGGGCGTGCTGATCGACGACGAGACGTCGACACTTATCTTCGATTGGAACCGCCATCAGCAAAAATGGCGTCCTCTGGATGCGGCCGACGACCAAAAGCGTTTTGCCATTGATGGAATCGATGAGGGCGCGGCTGGCGCTGAAGAAGTCGCTCTGCTTGTTTCCGTGTCGTATCAGGTTCATGCGGTCGGCGTCGCCAAGAAGCTCGCCGGCATTGCGCAGATATCCTTGTCCTTGGACGGTGGTCTTCCGGACAGCCATTGGTCAGAAGACAAGCAGCGAGCACTGGGTCAGCAGTTTCTTGAAACAGCGATCCGCTCAGGTAACCTGGGCATCCGTCGCATCCATCGTTTTCTGGCAGCCCAGAACAGCGTCGTTTTCCGTTTCGGATGCCTGTACGACAAGCGCAACCTCCCCGAATTGATCGTGTATCAGTACCAAAGGGAAGCGAACCCGCCTTACCCGTGGGGTATTCTCATGCCCGTCAGCGGACGCCTCAAGCCCGAAATCATCTGATAAGAGATCCCCATCGGCCTGAGAGATGATCGGCGAACGTCCATGAATGAGCGCGAGGTATCTGAACTCTGGAAGCAAGCCATTCTGGCAAAGCTCTATGAGCGGCAGCCACGCCCTGTTGACGTCGCGGTCGATGACGCGAATGCCGCCGCAAAAGCGACCGTTCCAGACGAGAACGAACTGTTCGATGCCATCATGGATGACCTACGACGCGATGGCTTGATCACGCACAGCACGCAACGCGCGCCGGAAGGAATGGTCTTCGACGCGAAATTGACGGCCACGGGAATCAAGCACTACGAGAAAACCCATCTCTCGGCCGCACCACGCAATGCGCCCATTCTTGCCGCGCTGGATCGGATCCGCGACATTTTGATCGGCGTCGCGACCGGCGGGCCAAGAATTCAGCAGGTCGACGCGGAGTACCGCACGCTCTTCGGGGAGCTCAGCGATCAACTCACCGCTCAGGGCATAGAGAACCCAGTTCCGTTTTCCGATCTTTGGCAGTGGTATGGCCGCTGGAGCAGTGGCGACCTTCCAAGCTATCAGTCACGCCGCCAATTCATCGCCGAGTTGATCGATCCCCTTGCTGCTCGGCTTCGCTCTGGACGCGCGCCCGCTGTCATTTCTCCTACGGGCTGGAGTCTTGTCGACCAGCAGATCGGCATTGCTCGCAAGAAGCTGGAAGCCGCGCAGACTGAGGTTGAATATCAGAGCGTGGGACTCGTCTGCCGTGAGGCCCTTCTTTCACTAGCCAAGGAAGTCTTCGTGGCCGCGCGACACCCGATCCTCGACGGCAAGGCCGTTGGTCCTTCAGACTTCAAGAGGATGATAGAGGCGTATATCGCTGTCGAGCTTGCAGGCGGTGCGGTCGAGGAACTCAGAAAGCACGCGCGCTCGGCCCTCGATCTTGCCAATCACACCACGCACACGCGAACCGCTGGTTTCCGAGATGCGGCGATAAGCCTGGAAGCGACGGCCTCCGTCGTGAACATTATTGCGATCGTCTCCGGGCGACGCGATCCATAACCAGCGTGCTTTATGGCTTCCTCCTGAGAAGGGCAAAGGGAAGGACCGACGGCTGTCAGTCTGGCTTTTCTTCGAACGGATCCCCCTCAGTCCAGGACTCGACATTTTCGACATGCGCATCCCAAAATGCGGAAAGCGTTTCGATATCCTGAGGCAGCAGCCATGCGGCCTCGAGATTGTCGAAGTGATTGAACTGGGGGATGGGTAGCAACCCGCTCGATCCCTCCCACAGGATGGGGCCGTATATCGCAGCCGCAGCGCGGCAAATGCCCTCATGGCAGCGCGCAAGCTTGTCGAGAGAAAAGCCGTTCTGACCGTCCAACAAAGTACTGCGCGAATGCTCGTCGGCGGCGTGAGCAATGAACTTGTTGCCGAACTCGGCAATGTCTTGCCACCCGCTTTTAGTCAGCATGGCCTCTATTTTGTCGAAGACGTCATCAGCGATGACATCACTCGGCGACCGCTGATCGTGCGCAACGCCGGACAACTTGTCGAACCGTTCGTGGACCATTTGCGAAACTGACCACGCCTGTGGTCCTGTTGTCGGCAACCACTGTGTATGGACGCCACCGCCCCGTTTGACGAGGCTCTCCATATAGGCGCGTTCGCCGGGTTCTGGATTATATGGCAGGCCATCGTAGGCGACATAATTCTCTCGCGTGATGAGTTCGCGGTGTGCCTTGATGTCATCGAGCACTCGGCGCAATGAGATGACCTGCCGTGCAGGCTTCGACGCCGCCTTGTCCATCAGCCTGCGGATCGACAGAGTCTGCACGGCGACGAAGCCTTGATCCATGAACTGGGCGATGGACCAGTTTCGCGCCGACGACTTGTAGCCGCCCAACCGTGACAGTCGCCGGGATTCATTTGTCACCCGAAAGACTGCGTCGTTCCAAAGCATCGCTGTGATCTGTTTCGAGACGGCGTGGTCCGGGTCGCCTGCAAGCATGTAGAGCCATCCGGTGCGCTTCTCTCGATACTGCCTGAGTCGACTCTTGTCAGCCACATCGCAATCGTCAATGCCGTACTGGAAATTCATGCTGATTCGCACCCACGAGCCGTTCATCCAAAGTTGAGTCTTATTGGACAATTCACGCGGGCGTTTGTCATCTGTGGAATAAGGGCATGGAAGCGCTCCCGCGCCCGAGCTCAAGGCTGCAGCACCGTTGAATTTTGTTCCTCATATGTTCATAATAGGTAACATGCGAACACGCGGTGGGGATGATCTATGGGGTTGCGATACAAGGGGCGGGCATTCAACGCAGGGGACTTCGCGAAGGACATCGAGTCGGCCGCGATCGAGGCTATCAAGGAAGAGCTGAGGGAGCGCTTCAGTACGATTCGCCATCCCAACACCGGTGAATTCCCGGCCGTGCTCGTCCATGGAGAAGCGCTCGACGATTTGCGTTTGAGCATCGAGGGCTCGCCGCAGCTCCTCGCGATCGTCAAGGAACGCATGAGCGCTGAAGAACTGGAAGCCACCGCCTTTTTGCCGGTGCAGAGTGGCTCGCCCAAAGCCTTCCTTAGCTATTCGTTTGAAGACCGTGATATGGCCGAGAAAGTGGCCCGAGGATTAATGGCGAGCGGCATCGACACTTGGTGGGCCGAATGGGAGATCCGCTCCGGCGACAGCCTGCGCCGGAAGATCGACGAAGGGTTGGGAAACTGCACCCATTTCCTCGTGCTGCTGACGCCCAGCGCGATGAAAAAGCCCTGGGTTCAGCAGGAAATGGATGCAGGCTTGGTCCGACGCATTTCCGGACAGGCACGCTTCATCGCGCTCCGCCATGGTCTCGCGGCGAGCGAGCTCCCGCCACTCTTGTCGGGCATGCTTTCGCCGGAGCTATACGTCTCGCACTTCGATCAAGGGGTGCGCGACCTTGTGAATGACATTCATGGTGTCTCCCGTAAGCCCCCGCTTGGCCCGATACCCAGCAGCATCGACCTGCCGGCCATCGGGTATTCGAAAATCGCAACGGCGATCGCCAAGGTCTTCGTCGAGGAAACTAAGGATGCAATGTTTGGTGATCCTCAGAAAAGCACAGGCGAGTTGGCAACGGCGGTCGATGTGTCGGAAGACGACATCGAAGACGCATTGCATGAGCTGCGCGACCTGGTGACGGTCAGTTTCGACCGTGGTCTCCCAAAGGCGGATCTCTTCGCCACGTTCGACAAACACTTCATGGAATGGTCGCCCCAGGAGGACGCACTGCGGATTGCGGCTGACCTCGTCAATGATCCGTCGATGCCGATTGATACCGGACAGGTCGCTCAGCGCTATGGGTGGGAACCGAGGCGGATGAACCCGGCACTGGCCTACCTTTTGGCGAGAAAGCTGATCGTCGACTATCAGGTGCTTGCCAGTCAGTACAACTCGATCCGTATCGTGAAGACGGACGCCACACGCCGCTTCGTAAAAAGCCGAAGCTGATTGAGGTCGCAGTCACAAAGTAGCCATTCGGTCGAGAGACTCGAATAGCCGCACCTAGCGCGATGGAGGCGCGGCAAAACCTGCTGGATTACGACCTACAGAACCTGATCCCCAAAACCAATCCCTGGGAGGTTTGCAATCAACTGTCTGGATAATATTGTCATTTCAGTCGGTTAAGGCTGATTTTCAGGCGTCATTTTGGAGGGCTATAGCGTAAACGTAGTTATCATCATCGCCCGGTGCGGCGCGACAATACTAGAGTGTTTATTTCACTCAAGTTTTTGCTTGGCCCTCGCGCTTCCTGATCTCTCTGAAAACCCAGTCCGTCACAGCCCTGTCACAGCTGGACGGAAAAACATGCCAACGATCCGAAAAAGAGGCCAGACGTGGCAAGCGCAGGTGCGCCGCGCTGGCTATCCCGCCTTGTCAAAATCCTTCGCGACCCGCGCCGACGCCATTGCTTGGGCACGTGAGAAGGAGCGATCAATTGATCGGGCGGAACTGCCCACCGACATCAAGGAGATGAGAAAGCTAACGATCGCTGATCTGCTGAAGCGGTACGAGCAGTAGATCACGCCAAGGAAGCGAGGGGCCGTCTTTGAGCGGTCGCGCATTCGCCAGCTATTGGCCCACGGGATGTCCCAAACAAGCCTGAGCAATCTGTAGGGCGCAACGGTCAGCCAGTATCGCGACGACCGGCTCAAGCTGGTCAATGCGCCGTCAGTGCGCCGCGAGCTGGTCATCCTTCGTCATGCATTCGAGGTTGCGAGACGCGAGTGGGGCCTTCCGATCAGGGAGAACCCCTTCAAATATATACGACTGGCCTCGCACGCGCGAAGATAGGCGCTCCGGGCCTTGAACTCGAAGACACCTTTTCTAGTCACTGAGGAGCCGCTACCCGGTGCACGCCAGTACGTTTGCTTCTGGTCTTGCTTTGAAAGGAAATCGAAGAAATCGCGCATGATCCAATCGTGGTACACGAATGACTTGTCGCGGTACTGGTAATTCTCAATGAACTGATAGCCGGGAGTGTCGACCAACATCCCGCTCATTGGCACGTCGCAGTGTTTGCGCCAGACGCGGCTCATGCGAGCCAGATATTTCATATTCTTGTTGGTCGCTTCGCTTCTCTTGGAGATCGCCGCAATTTCTGCTCGCGGATTGCAAACCTTCCAACTACCCCCGTCGTTTTCGTTCGGATAGGTGAAGCTATCGCTGTCTTTGTTCTCGAAAACCGGCAACACCCCAAAGGTCAAACCGTCTGTGAATGTGATGACGACGACTTGGCCATCGCCGAAACTTTCGGAGGTGCTGTAGGTCTTCTGAATTGATTTCTTGACCGCTTGGAGCGGTGCCGACTGACCGTTCGTCTGATATGCTTTGTACTTGTGATATTCAGCGTTTGGCAGAATGAACGCGATGTCGAGATCGCTTATTCACCAATTTAGAAGCCCACCTCCATGCGACCAAGTTCCTCCGCCATGCAACAATTCTCGGAGATCGAGGAACACCCCACCGATAGCCTGTAACAATTGAAACAACAATCGCGCGCACTTCCGTCATTTCGGTAGTGTTTGCGGCCATCAGGACGTCATACGCAACTCCTGCGTCGTCTCAAGAGCGCACCGACTGGAGTAATCAAAGGGCAGGAATGCCGCGAAGCGCTTCTCCGCAAACGCAATTTCACCAAGCATCGACATGGTCAGTTGTAAATTGACCAAAGTATCCGCCCCCGGCGCGTACCCTGAAGGTAGGACGTCGAATGGCATCCCCTCTCCGTCACGCGCCAGCTCGGTCGCCAGACTGCGGAGCGGACCGGTCATGTGCCTACGCGCCGCATTATGAAACCGCCCGCCACGCCTGTACGACTGATCAAGCAACATACACACAATCCAGTAGTGCAAATTACCAAGATGCCTCAGCGCGGGGTGTTTGTGGTGCGGGATCGGTTCGCCCGTTAACGGCAAACCGCTCGTCACGGACAGCTTGAATGCCGGGTAGTCGCGATTTGCCGGATCCCAGACCTCAAGACCCGGCAGCGCGGGATGCGTGCCATCAAACAACGAGCGAAAGAATTCGAAGTGTTCGCTTTCTCCTTCTTCTCGCACCTCTTCGAGCCGGCGTTGCCAAAGCCCAAAGTCAATGAGACGCGGATGACGCATCCGCAATTGATCGAGAACCGCTTCGATTTTGTGATAGAGCGAGCCAATCCGGTTTGGGCGAGTGGTACCCAGCACCTTGTACAGGCGCTCCACGAAGAGCTTATCTTCCTCATTCGTCTGCGCATCCGGGTCAACTGCTCGAGCGGATGCTTCAACATAAACGTATTTCGCAATGGTTTCCAAACTCAATGCCTCAAGCTTGAAATCGAACGGATAAATCTCTTGTTCATAGGGGAACTGTTGTCGGCCAAGATGTGGCGCGACGCCAAGTGCGAAAAGTAGATTATTCACAACATCCAAATGGACCATCTCTTCAATCGCTACGCCGAGCACATGAAGGGGACGGCCTCCGTATCTGTGGCTTGGCCAACCTGCCAGGGCCGCATATTGAGGCGTTTTGATCGAGAACGCAGCGAACAAGTATTGGACAAGTAGGGAGTGTTCGATTTCGGCCGCATCGCGCAACAATCTGATAAGTTCGAGCAATGGGTTGTCAAAGAGCGGGACGTACCGAAGTGCGTCTTGAATATCGGAAGACAACGTTTCGCGGAGCGGCATTTCTGTCGACAGAAAGCGATCCCTTGAAACAGCCGCTCCGAAATGCGCAGAGATCGACGACGGCGTGTCCGAGGACTTCTTTTTGGCATAAGACGCGACGACCTGCGTGATTGCACTGCGGTACCGAGCGTAGCCCGTGCATCGACACAAGTTATGGCCCGTTACCGCTTCGACGACTGTGTCGAGATCCTGCCCCTCAAGACTCGCCATTTGCTCGCAAGCAACCACACCAGCCAACACAAATCCGGCGCTGCAGAACCCGCATTGCATGGCATCGTGGTGAAGAATTGCGTCCTGGATTGGATGAAGTTGTTCGCCCACTGCGACACCCTCGATAGTAGTTACCTCCCACCCGTTCACATGACGCAGGCTAATCATGCACGATTGCTTCGTTGTGGGTGGTTCTGTCGGCGAATGCCGAACCAATACCGTGCATGCTCGACATTCCCCGATGCTACAGCCGATGCGGGTTCCGGTAAGACCGACGACTTCGCGAAGGTAGTGCGCGAGATGCATGTCGGCAGGTGCATCTCCAAGGTCATGAAGCTGACCATTGATAACGAGGCTGACATCGGTGGTTTTTCTAAGCACCTGGACGGCTCCGGATTTTCAGGTCTTTGTATCTGATCGGTAGCGCAGAAGGCCAAGCGTCTTCATCGTGATGTCCCAGAGCGTGCGCTATTGCGTTTGCGATCGCCGGAGCGACCGTCGTCATCGTAATTTCACCGGCCCCCTTATGGCGAATGTTAGCCTGCAGCTCGTTCAGCGCACCGCCTTCAGGAAGAGGTAACAGAACCGTTTCTAGATCTATCGCAATAACATCCGATGCTCGAGGAACGATGTATCGATCAAAGTTTACAAACCGGTCCTGACCGCTTGCTGGCGGCAACTGCTCAAAGAGTGCATGAGCCAGTCCCATTTGGAATCCACCTTCAACCTGGCCGTGGAGGATCGTCGCCGTGATTGCATCGCCAGCATCCAGGAATGAGACCGCAGCCGTAACCCGCAAACTTTCCGACTTTGGGTCAATTTCCACGACCACTAGGTGGCCGCCGGCTGCGTACGCCGAACGGGGGACTCGTGTCTTTCCAACAGCCGAGTGCGCTGGCGGGAAAATTGGATCGCCTTGAGTTGGCACCAGGGTGGCTTGGCAGGTCGCTTCCTTAGCAAAGCCAAGGGCATCAATAAAAGATGTGAAAGACCGCTCCCCGTCCATGAAAGTGGCCCGAGACCAGCCGTTCGAGAAGTAACCATGCGCAATTGCGAAACGCGGAGCGCTAGTCCTATCAAGGTGTGCGGCGATCGTACTGAGCGACACGGGCTTGCCTTCGCCGACGTGGAAGCCATCCGAACGCCAAGCATCGAAGAGGTCTTCGTCCGAAGTATCGAAGTTAACCAGTTCGCGTATCCCGGGAAAGATCTTGAGCCTGATCAATGCGTCGCAGGCTTGGCGCAAGACGTGAACATGGAAAAATGCGGTCTTCGATGCAGCCGTAGCCTGATGGCCATAAGTCGTCCCCTTCGCGATCAGCTGTTCTGCGAAGGAAACGAAAGGCTCTGCGTTGCCCAGCGACACATCGGCGGGAGCCCGGAATGTGTCAGCGGCGACTTTTCCTAGAGACCGGCGTGCTCCTTGACCTAGGTCTACAGATTGGCTCCAGACCGTTATCTGCCCGTCGAGTTCGAGCTGCACTGCAGCATATTGGCTATCTCCGCTTGTTCCGTAGGCTTCCATGCAACCGGCAAAGCCGACGCCACAATAGAGGCCTCTTGCCGCTCCTTCTCTTCGGATTTCGTCACGATTCTTCCACAGGTGGTGTTCGGCAGCTCTGTCACAGACTTCCGCATTGGCGACATGGAAGCAGAGCGGGGTACCTGCTATGTCGCGATCTGCTTTTTGCGGATCCGAATCGTATTGCAGAACATTCTGACGGCGAACGCCGATAGGATCGCGATTGAGCTTTAGAGTAGCAAGCTTGTCGATGGCCGTTTCAATGTTGAAAACGACCTGTGGAATTCCGAAGCCTCGCATCGAGCCTACGATAGGAACGGGGCGTCGTGTAACTACACCATTCGCACTGACTTTGTTGAATCTGTAGAATCCCGTCGCGTGAAGGGCCCCTAACTGCATCACAGGCGTGCTGAGATTAAGCTCAGCACCACCTTCGAATACAAAGTGAACAAGCGCTCGATCAAGCGAGCCATCTGGCTTGGCTGATATCAACGTGTGAACGCCGGAGCCATGCCGTTTTAACCCGGCCTGAAATTGCTCGAACCTGTCATATGCCAGCCTGACGGGGCGATCTGATAAAGCTGCAGCAAAGGCCAATTGGACAACGAACGGCGACTTATCACGGCCGCCGAAGCCGCCCCCGAGGTCGACACTGAGGATTTTGACATCGCGTATAGCAGGATTGTCTAGGCCGGCAGCAACAGCCTTGCGAATGTCTTTTAAATCAGCATAAGGCGCTTGGGTCCCAACCAGCATTGTAAGTGTGCCGTTTTGGACCCCCGCTAGGCCAGTCTCCGGTTCGAGGAAAGCAGGATCAACTTGCTGCGTGAAGGTCGTCGTCTCAATGCAGAATTCTCCGGGCGCCATTTTCAACAGTTCTTCGTATATCGCATTGGCGACCGGATCATGCACGTCCGCCCGAGTAAACTGGTCTTTCTCGAGCCGAAGGTGCCCGTGGTCGAACTGACTTGATAGTTGATGTTGTGAGAGAGACAGCAGGTAGTGCTGCGTCGATAGTATTGCGGGGGCAATCAACAATCGCCAGTCTGTTAACAGCTCCGCAGTCGACCGTTCATCGGCAATTGGAGTTGGGGTACCGTAGCTTACGATGCCGCGGTCCTCCCGCAATTCCTGTGCTGCTCTACGGAAGGTCAGGAAATCTTGAAACAGAAGAATCGCCAGAGGCTGGCTTAGGTACTGCGGTACTCGGTTCGGCGGGCATAGCTGCAACATTCCTGCGCCCGTTGCCGTGCCGGCTGTGTTGTCCAAACCGTGCTCCGCCAGGGTATCAGCTGTGATCGTGCGAAAAGGCTGATTCTGTGGGCCAAGGCGTTCAACGTTCAGGCGGACGAAGGGACGGTCAATGAAGGCTGTACGGATAATCAGTGCATGGGCACATTCATCAGGCCAACCAAGCTGCTGAGCGATATCCTTCACCCGAAAATCGCTAGCGAAGACTTTCCCTCCGGTGATCTTCGCCTTGCGTAAGTCGGACTCGGCAGCGAATGGTGCAACTTCAGGTCTCATTCGGACCTCGGGTTAATCGTTGCCGCTCTTTTGCTTGGCGTTTCGACCGCGGCTAAAGAGGAATGTGGTAGTACGCAAAAACAACGCTGCTGACGCGACGAGTCCACTCCAGCTTGCTCGAAGGCTTGGCTCGGGAATTTTTTTGTCATCGACGTTAATTCGTTCTTTTTGTGAGGCACTGCGTGCTTACGTTTCTGCTGAAAGAGCGCTGGGTTTCGCGTTCGAGCCCAGGCGTTCAACGACGCCCAAATTGGCCTCGAAATCGGGATCATTCCCGTGTTCAACGGCCAGATGAGCGTGCTCCAGAGCTTGCTCGAAGCGACCAAGCTTTAAGAATTCGGCCGCCAAATTGTTATGTGCTGCCGCGTGGTGCGGATTCGAACTAATGGCAACCTGAGCCAGCGCGATTGCGCGTTCCGTAAATCCGAGCTCGGACGCAGCAACGCCAGCGTTGGCGTTCAAATCCGGGTCGTGAGCTTCATGTCTTAGAGCCCGATCGTATGCGGCCAGCGCCAGAGCAGCATCTCCTCGTCCCAGATTGAGATTTCCGAGCTCGCGCATCGCTCGCCATTCTGACGGCTTGATCTCCAATGCACGCTGAAAATCCGCTTCCGCGCCTGTCACATCGACACCTTGAGCGCGCAAAATGCCACGGTTCAAATATGCTTCATAGTATGGTGGTGAAAGTTCTATCGCTCGCGCATAGGCATCGAGCGCCTCGCGTTCGCGACCCGCTATGCGGGCCAATAGGTTACCGAGGTCATTGTAATACTCGGCATAGTAGGGATCGAGCTCAATAGCATCCCGCAGACGCGCCTCAGCTCGAACAACATCTCCGGCCAGCTCATAAACTTGGCTTGTATTGTAAACAAGGATGGATCGATGAAGCAGAAAGGCGCCTTCGCCGTATGCTTCGACAATCTCTGAGAGTCCGTGCTCGCAAAGTGCTAATGCACTATTCAAGTCGCCTTGTCGCGCCTTAATGTAGGCGTACGCATTCTCCGCAAATACTTTGATGTATTGATAGCGTGGATGATTTGCGAACTTCTCCTCGATTAACCGCAGGTTGGCAACCGCACAGGCCTCGGCACGAGGAATATCTACGGGCACCTGGTATCGACCATAGGTCATCGACTGTGCGTACAGGGCGGTAGGAACAAAGCGGCTTAGTGGAAACTGCCGCAAGAATGCTTCCAGAAACGGTAGTGAGGAAGAGGAATACCCCATTGCATACAAAACGAATGCAGCATTGATAAAGAGCCCGTTTATCGGGTCATCACCCGACCCGTGCTTCTGCAACTCAGGATCTGAATAATTTGCAGCGAAGAATTCGAACCAGGTATCATAAAGCCCGATCCCCATGAGGATTTCACAGGGCTGGACCAGCGCTTCGACCCTCTCGAACTTGTTGCTGAGCGCGACGGCGTGGGCAAGGATCAGCGGAGCTGATCCTGATCTATATTGTGTCAATCGTCGAATGTGCGCTTCGCTATTGAGCCGATCTAGCACACTACAAGGCAATGTTTCGGCATTTCGGCGATTGATCAAATCGCCAACAAGTCCGTCCTCGACAAATGCAGTGGCCATTTCGACCCGCCGCTCTTGCGGGATAGAGGCTAAAAACAGATCGACGATGGCAAGAGCGCTCAACCGGTTAGTAGCATCCAGGCCTCTTCCCATGCATTTGAGCAACGCGGCACCCACGTCGAGATTGCCATTTGATCGCGTGAATAGGAGGTCCTTTTGCGCCGAAGCAAGACTCTCAACATCAAGTTGACTTTCAAAGTCCAGTTGGGTGAGAGGTGGGAGAACGAATCGCGGCGCATTTGCAATCAGCAATGCGCCCTCGCGGTCCAGAATCACGAATCGAATTCGTTTGCACTTCTCCTGAAGTCTTAGGAGAATTTCCAACAGGCTCCGCGAAGTAGCGCAAAGAGCTTGGCAGTTGTCGATAATGAGAACGACTTCGCGGTTAGATGTTTTGAGCGCTTGCAATATGAATTCACCAAGGCCCACCAGAAGTTTGTTTTGATACTCGTGATGGTAAAATCGGGTACGCTCTTCCCGGTTTGCCGTATTCGTCAAATCGCGCGGCACTAAGAAGGCTGCGGAACTACGAAAAGGCCATAGCCTCTTTAAGGTTTGCTCGTATTTGGCTAGAAGCCGCGGCGTGGCGGCCTCGCATTGCTTTATCAGGTCAAGACACAGCTCTTCAAATCCGGCGAGATAACCGCCGTGCAGCCATGAGCCATTTGATGTGACAACTTCATGGTTGGCAATGCCGTGGGCCGCTGCCAGCGCAGTGGAGCGCGTACCTGCCCCACTTGTGTCGACCAGCACGACAATACCTGCATCCCGCAACGCCGTGCGGATTAGCGCGACGAACGGCACCCTCGCCTCGCTAATCCATGTTCCTTTTGACGTTGCACTCACTTGTCTCGTTTAACGAGCTAGACGGTGCCAGTGTAAGGAGTGGTAGTGCGGATTTTGGTTTTGGTCGTGGTGACCTTCTTGATAATCGACGTGCCGCGCGGCGCTCCTGACTCGTAGGTCAGCTTCTGCTCTTCCGTGGATTCCGCGCGCTTCTCCGATTCCGTCTCGGTGATGATTTCCGGATATTTGGAGTTGAGCGGATTTGTTGAATGTGCGGTATCAGCAGCCATTGATATAACCCCCAGCCAACGCTTTGGTTGAATATCACTAAAGATCCAACTTTCGTTTCAAAATGGGTGTATGTCAATGGCCCTGCAACTCGGAGAATAAAATATTCCCTGCGAGGCTCGAAGGCCGGGACTAGGTGCCACGGGGCAGCCGTGACCGCTATCGCTTTTTCGGCGCCGTCTCCACACCAACACCAAGCCCAGTCATCGCGGGCCGGACTGGAATAGATCCCGCCAATCATCGGTTTATCAAACGGAATTAACTGAACAACTTCAATTTGCTACGGAAAGTTGTGCGCAAAGCTGTTTTAGACCCCGCAAACATTCGGGAATTTTCGAATCCAGCATGTATTACAACGACAGCGCGACCGCGGTGCCAGCCGCGCCGTCGGTGGTCACCAGCTTGTGGCAGCGCGATCTCAGCTCCTTCAAGAGCGACCCATCGGGGACTGGGTTCTTGGTCCCGTAGACTTGCTGCTTGGTTGAGACAAGTACCTGAGCATGTGCCTTGCGCTTGACGGTAGCAGGCGGTCGAGCAATTGCAGCGGCGTACCGTTGTGGCTGCCGTGATGCGCCACTTTGAGGAAATCCACCGGCTCGAGTTCGGAGGCGCATTTCTTTTCGATCATTTCCCAGCTTTCGAGTTCGGCATCACCGGGCAGCAGGAGTCGCTTGCCGGCGGCTTCGATGAGCAGGCACAGTGACGTATTGTTCTGCGCCTTGTCGATGAACCGTGCGGCCGTCACTCGGTGTTCGCGAATGGCGCGCCGAAGCCGCTCGAAATCGCTGGCCGATATGCCGCCGCGCTCCGCAGCACCGGCGCGCGCCACCGCGGGAAAGTCCCAATCGAAGCCTTCATCGCCGCCACGCACCTGCTTCTCGTGGCCGGTGCCGACCGCCGCAAGCGCTGTTGTCAAGGCCCGCTCTCGGGCACTCGTCGTGTAGTACACGCTAACGTCCGGTTCGGGCGCGAGCACCCGGATCTTGATGTTCTTGAACGTCGAAGATTCTTTCGCCTTGCCGCGCGCCAGGTAGGCAATCGGTTGCTTGCCGAGCTTGCGCAGGTAGTCGATCCGGTCCTTGTTGGCCAAGTTGTTTTCGAGGAGCGAACGGAAGGCGGGGTGCAGCACCATCCCGTTGCGGCGGACGTCGCGCGCGAATCCAGCCAGACCGTCGCGGAGTCTCTTCTGCAGCTTCGCCTTGGGAAAGTCCCGGTAGTAGTCCGGATGGCTCGGCAGGCCCATCCAGACCCGCTCGATTTCCATGCGGTTGAAGATCTCTCGCTCGCGATAGAAGCCTTCCAGGTGGTCGAGATGCTCGTGGGTGACAATCAGAAGATCAATCTTTCCATTGCACTGCTTCTCGATGTCGGCGCGATGTCCGGGAAGCGCACCAGGCTAGACAGATCGTTGGGAGCGCGGCCGAAATCGATTAAGATATGGCGGGTTTCGGCGCCATCAGGCAGGCTGAGCAGGATGCAGTCGCCGAACCCTACGACGTAACCACGGATCTGAATCGTACCTGTCATCAGTGCCCTCCAGCATAGTGGTCGTTATTGGGCCGGGCGTGCCGCATCGCGGCATTGCGCTGAAGCCGGAGTCGTCTTCCCTCGATCGTGGCGCGGATACGAAAATTTCCACCATCGGGCGCGCCCAATCCGCGGATCCCGTCGCTCACTCCCATGCTACCGGAGCGAATGAGGTAACGGGCATATTGCACTAGCGTCTTCCGCCGATCTTTCGTAGGCAGAACCATCGCCAGATGCAGGAAGTTACCGTTGCCGTCAAAAACCAACGTTCCACCGCAATAGAGCGGCAGCAATGTGTTGGTGAGCTTGCCGAGCGCGCGGCCTTTGAGCTCGACGTCTTCACTCCACGCGAATTCGATCACCCTCTCTTTGGGCGGCCAGTAGCCGCTTCGCGCGCGCTTCTTGGTGTGATAGACGGAAACAATGGTGAGGTTGGCGTCGAAGGGAATCTGGAAGAGCTCGCGGAATTCGTCGAGGAACCGATAGGCGTCGGCCGGCGTGGCGGTGATCGCTTCGATGTCTTGGCCTCGCGCAAAGCGTGAACGATATCTCTCCTGACACGCCGATCCTCTTGCATCGGCTTGAGTCCGCGCCGGCGGAAAATGCGTTTGAGTTCTGATCTGATTCCGTAGGAATCATCGGGATAAGCGACTTCGTCGGCGCGCAGCAGGGCGCGCGCATATTCATCGTAGCGTAAATCCACCGGCGGGCAGTAGTCGATGGCCCGGAGCATCACGTTGGCGGTTTGGTCGGCGGCGCGAAACAGCGCCTGGATCGCCTGCTGTTGGTCGCGCTTCTTCCCGCCCGCCTCACGGGAAACCTCCTTGAGATTGCGGATGTAGAGATACTGCAACAGATCGTAATAGACCCCGGTCAGGATCTCGGACCAGCCGTGCTCCTCGTAAGTGCCGCGTAAATCGCTCATTTTGCGTTTGTTCCAGGCGCCTCGCAGATAGTCCTGCTTGGCTAGGCCATGGATCGCCGCACCGAATTCGCTGGCGATAGCCGAGACGACATTTTTTGGCCGACAGGAGCGCCGGCGCTCCTGTCGTTACTAGCTTGGCAATTTCGCGATTTTTCAGACTTGCCAGCATAGCTATCGCATCGCCAAAATACTCGTGAAACCCTGCCGTCTCCGGGGAAGAAACCTCGTTGTACCCAGGCTTCAGCCCATCGAGTACTGTGTGGCCGAGTTCATGCGCGACGATGTCATGCGACAGGCAGGTATGGACCGGCTTGCCGTCGGGGCCTTCGAAATAGCAAAAGTGCAGCGCGCCGGTATCGCGATCGTAAAACGCGTTGTCATCGTAGCCAGCATGCGGCAACACCAACAGGCGTCCGAGGCCCGACGCCAAGGCACCGGTCGGCCCAAGGCTGTATCGTCCTCTAACACCGTCAGGACCTGTTCGATTATCGCCCAGACGTTCACTTGGTGAAAGTTGAAGTTGTCGAGAATCCGCTCGTTCTTCAAGCCTGCAATGCCGACGAATCCTGAGCGGTCCGCCAAGAGTCTGGCCGGCGTAAACCGTGTATCGAGGTCAGCGTTATAGTCCACGATCGCGACGCGCGCGCTGGTCGGGCCGTCGCCGACGGTAGCACACTCGATCGTCGCTTCAACCGGCCACAAATTTCGGGTGCGTGCGAGGAGCGGGTCCTTCGGAAGAACCTTGATCCGAATCGATCCGTTTCGACCTCTGCGCCGTTTCGTACCTGGCTTAAGTGTCACGCAGCCCCTTAATGGGAGCTACAATTCTGACTACAACTCTAGGTTATCGCAACAGCTTTTTTGGACCCGGGACGACCACACAGAACCGTAGCGCGCTATTTTCCTAACCTCCTTCGGCACAAGAACAGGGGCCCGGACTTTCGGAACCTCTTGAAATGGATAGGGCTGTTCGCGTCCAACGGCACGCCACCGGAGGTCATTACAAGCTCTCGGCGAGTGTCACGTCGAGATCAGCTTCGAGGCGCAATGGGTCGCCCCCAAGAAAATCTCCGAACGCGTTACGGCCGACATCGAGCTTTTGTCAGCGCTTACGAAGGAAGCCGGCATCGAACGCCAATGAGGTTGCTTTACGAGGTTGCTTCTGTTGGCTCGTGAGATTTTCTTTGATCTCGCGGTGCACACATCGTACACACGCCGCGTTCTAACCAATTGAAAGAATTAAACTCTCGATCCAATCCATCACTGGACCGACAGACTAAGAGTCGGCAAGTGTCGCGAGTGTGACACGGCAGGAGTGAATATCGAGCGTGATGAAAGCCAGAATGTCTTTGGTGCTATTGGACCGAGATAGCTGAGGGTTGAATGTGTCAATGCGCACATACCACACCAATTCCGCAGCATTGGAATGAGATTGATTACAAAAATATGATCGCATTGCTCAACCTGCGACCAAACCATATGAAGTGAGACGGGCTTTCGTGACCTAGCGTTTTGATGTGGCGAGCTTCCTTTGCTTGCAGTTGAGCGACGAACAAAAGTGCGCTTGTGTTGATTCATGTAAATCAACGATCGAAAGCCACTCCGGCTTCCAGCTCCAGGATCGCCTGGCAATGCGACAGAGGGTGTTCCGAGCACATGCCGCGCTTCTTCGCCTGAACGTTTTCACTTGGAAACCTCGTAGCGGAGTAATTCCACGGCTCTCGCGGAACTTTGCATGCAAGCAGCTCGCCGGCGTCGGCGCTTCCTTTAGATCAGCGCGGGGCTCCTTGATGTGCGGTCACAAAGCCATCGAAGTGTGTCGAAGGTTTTTGTTGCTCGGTTGAATCATTTGTGAGATGACCCGTGCGCAAACCGGCGCTAACATCGTTGGAGAATATAGGACCTGATACACCGCTCAGGCTGTCCGTAGCAGCCGCAATCGCGTTTCCGGATCAGACCATTTCCGAGAACAGCTTGAGACGAGAAGCCAAGCGCGGGCGACTTACGGTCGAGATTATTGCAGGCAAGGTGTTTACGACTCTCAATGAAATTGAAAGGATGCGTGGCCGATGCCGCGTAGAAGTAAGGGTGCCCGTCTCCACCTCAGACCAGCCCGCTACAGGGCCGGAAAGCTCACCCATCAAGCCACTTGGGTCATCCGGGACGGCACGGGATATTACGCCACTGGATGCGCTGAACGCGAAGTTGCAGCGGCTGAGCAAGTCCTCAAGGACTATATTGCAAAAAAATACGCGCCGACGCGCAAGGAACAAGACTTAGAGAAAATTCCCGTCGCCGACGTGCTTTCGATTTTCATTGACGACCGCCCCGACCTTTACGTCGAGAACTCCGACGCTCAGAAGTATCTCAATCGCATCGGGCGCCTCAAAGAGTTTTGGGGAAAGCTCATGTTGTCGGAGGTAACCCGGACCAAGTGCCGTGAGTACCAACAACACCGTGGCAATAAAGGCGGTGCCCGCCGAGATCTGGAGGATCTCAGGGCAGCCATCGCCAACCATGCGGCGGAAGGGCTGCACCGTGGCATTGTGAAGGTCACGCTTCCCAAGAAGGGCCCTGCCCGCGATCGATGGCTGACTCGCGATGAAGCCGCCCACCTAATCTGGACGTGTTGGCGCGCCCGCGAGATACAGACCATGCACCGCGGACCCAATAAAGGACAGCAGGTTGAAACGAATAAGCGGCCCCTTCGCCATCTCGCCCGGTTCATCCTTATCGGGGTCTATAGCGGGACGCGCGCGGGCGCCATTGCGTCAGCTTCGCCGACCGCGGCTATCGGGCGGTCCTTTGTCGACCTTGAACGTGGCGTCTACTACCGACGCGCCCAGGGGAAGCAGGAGACTAACAAACGGCAGCCGCCGATGCCGATCCCACCGCGCCTGCTGGCACACCTGCGACGCTGGAAGGAGCGCAAGATTATTGCGCGGCACTTTGTCGAGTTCAACGGCGAAGGTGTATCTTCCGTGAAGACCGCGTTCAAGCATGCGGTGACGCTGGCCAAGCTCGGGCCCGGCGTTTCGCCGCATACGTTACGGCACACCGCGGCAACGTGGTTGATGCAGAACGGTACCGACCCATGGCAAGCCGCCGGGTATCTCGGCATGAGCGTCGAAACGTTGTTGCGCGTGTACGGGCACCACCACCCGGACCACCTAAAGGACGCCGTCGCCAAGATGACGGCCAAACCTACCGCCTCAGCTTCGCCTCAGAAACCAGTCGAAAGGAAGAAAACGAACGTAGTCAAAATTCAATGAAAATGGGCACTTCTAGTGGGAATAGTGCGAGTTTCCGCCGCTCATAACGGTCTGGTTGCAGGTTCGAGTCCTGCCGGGCCCACCAAAGAAATTAGTAGTTTGCTGAGCCTGTTTTCGTAATCTCCGCGCCACGCGGTCTCTTAGCCTGGGACAAGGAAGCCTTCCCCGAACGAGGTACGGGCGCCTAAGGTTTTGATGCCGCCTTCTGCGTAATAACCACACGTTCCATTGCGTAGTAACCTGGTAGGCCCCTCAATCGCCCGCGCGGCGGTGCGCCAGCTGGCCGATAGGCAGATCAGCTATTCAATTCTTTGGAGCACGCGCAAATGCCCAAAAATCCCTTTACCGATATCTGGCAGTTCGTGACCGCGACTACCAGCGATTATCTTCGTCTGGGAAACTGGCGCTTTCTGATCCTGGCGCTGTTCTGGGCGCTGCTGCTCGCCAGCATTGCAGTGGCCTTGCAGAATTGGCGGGAGGATTCGGCGCAACGTAGCGGCCGACATCTTGGAATCTGGCTGGTCCGGGTCCTGATCGGCTGCATGTGGTTCGAAGGCATGTTGTGGAAACTCCCGCTGCCCGCGTCCGACGGTCTGCGATACTGGACCGAACAGGAAACGACCCGCGCAGCGTTCGAGTTTCACGGCACCTTCATGAAGGATATTGTGTTGCCTTACATGAGCGTCTTTGGACCAATTGTTTTTCTTGCCGAGCTGACGTTCGCCGCGTCGATGATCCTCGGGCTTGCGGTACGGTTCGTGGGCGTGCTGGCCGTCGCCTATACGCTGCAACTCTGGCTCGGCATCTATCGGCCGGGCGATCCGGCCGAGTGGCCGTGGTCATACATGTTTCTGGCCATGCTGATGTTCCTGTTTGTGCTCGAGGGCGCCGGCCGCAGTCTCGGCCTTGATGCCTGGTTGCGGCGCAACGTGCCTGTCGTGCGCGATGGGAAGGGCCTTATTGGCCGGTTCTTCAACATCGCCGGTTAGTCGTTATCGTTTTGCGTGGGAGACGAACAGATGATGGCACTGGCCCGCGCAGCGGCGCTTGTTGTAGGTCTGGGCGCAAGTTGCGGACACGCCGCTGACATTGGCTATCTGGCTCCGCCGGGTGTCCCCGCAAAGGAGTTTCCCGCGCCTCAGCGCGCCGTTGCGCAGATCGTCAGCCCGAGCCGCGCCTCCGAGGAGCACCGCGATTCACTGAATGAGGCCGGTGAGATCGCCCGCCTTCTTGAACTCAAGCCAGGCATGACGGTCGGCGATATTGGCGCCGGCGCCGGCTACCACACGGTCCGTCTCTCCCGTCTGGTCGGTCCCACCGGCTCCGTCATCGCCCAGGACGTCACGCGAAGTTACCTCATCGCGCTCGCCAGGCGAACGCAACGCCTGAGGCTGACAAATGTCACATTCGCGCTGGGCAAACCACACGACCCGCGCCTTCCCGCTTCCTCGCTCGACGTTGCCATCCTCGTGCACATGTATCACGAAATAGCTCAGCCCTATGCCTTCCTCTACAATCTGGCGCCCGCCTTAAAGTCGGGCGCGCGGGTCGGAATTGTCGATCTCGAGCGTCCGACGTCGGAGCATGGCACTCCAATCAAGCTGTTGCGTTGCGAACTGACCGCCGTTGGCTATCGCGAGATCGCCACACATCAGCTCGCAGGCGACGGCGGATACCTGGCGGTGTTTTCGCCGCCGGAGCCACGGGATCGAAAAGCCCCCCGGGACATCGTTGCTTGTCGGGGTGCCGGCACTCGCTGATCTAGCCGCGCCTCTCTCCCGGACCCCTTTGGTGTCGCAGCTCAATCGCGAGGCGAACAAAGGTCGTCGAAATCGACCAAGCTGCCTTGATGCCGGCAATGAGATTGCCGGAGACCTTCGATACCCCACCGATCCGGCGCCGCTGCCCGACGGCGATCTCGAGTGCCGGCAAGCGGGCGGCCGCAACCCGCATCAGCATTTCCAGGTTCCAGCCATATGTCTCCTCCTTCATACCGAGATGTCTCAGCTCATCCCGCCGGATGGCGCGAAACGGCGACAGGTCGGTGAAGCCTACGCCATAGACGAAGCGCAGGAGCAGCGTGCCGACATGAGCCGCGAGGAGCTGCTGCGGCGACAAGCTGCCGGATTCGCGTGAACCACGAACGCGCGAGCCGACAACGAAGATGGCCCGCCCAGCGACGATTGGCGATATAAGATCAGAGATGCGCTCTGCAGGATCACTGCCGTCACCGTCGAGAAAGACCAGAATGTCGGCGTCATCGCGCGCAGCGGCGATGCCTGCCTGGATGGCGCGACCGTAGCCACGTCGCGGCTCGACAATCACGCGAGCTCCGGCGGCCTGTGCCCGATCGGTCGTACGGTCCCGCGAGCCGCCATCGACAACGACGACTTCACTCACGTCCTGTGCCAGCACGGCGGCTACCACCTGGCCGATTGCCGTTTCCTCGTCGAGGCACGGAATGATCGCGGAAACGACCGGCGGTTGGCACAACACGGGCCGCTTCCCACCGATCCCGTGGGTCACCTCGTTCATAGGCTCCAGCGCAGGCCGCAATTGGCACAGCTCTTAGGCGGCTTATCCGATAGCAGGGCCGCACGAAACTCCCGGTACGCGGACCCGTTCCAGATGTCGTGTAGGGATTGCTGCCCTGCATGGCCAAGGGTGTAGTTGTCGTAGCCATGCTGCGAAAATGGCGCGATGCAGCATGGCAAGGCACGGCCATTGGCCGTGAAATACATCAACGACCATGGCCGTCGGCAGAGTGACCACGGCGAACCGTCACCACTGCCCTTTAGACTTAGTCCCGGCTCGGTTGCCGCGCCCGACGCGCTGAAGGTCACGCCGAGGGAATGCGCCAGATCCTCCGCCTCTTTCAAATAGGCCGCTTCTTCCTGCGTCAGGCGCTCGAACAGGGCCTGATCCGGCCGCGCCATACCAATGGCGGATTCCGTGAAGAATACGAGCCGTTGCAGATAAACTTCTTTGACACCGATCTCCGCCGCAACTTTCACAAATGCCGGCAGTTGCTCGACAGTCTCTTTCAGGCCGGTGAGCCAAACGGAAACTTGCGGCCTTGCGAACCCCTCCCGCTCCTGTAGCTCGCGAAATGCGCGAACATTGCGGACAATCCGACCGAAATAATCCCTGCCGCGAATCGCCTTGAAGCTCTCGCGGTTTGACGCGTCGAGCGACACACGCAGCTCATCAAGCCCGGCGTCGATCAGCGCACGGCCGTTGCGCTCACTGAGGACCGTGCCATTGGTGTTGAACAAGACGTAAACGCCGCGCCCTTTCAGGTATTTGACCATTTGCGGCAGGTTCGGGACCAGCATCGGCTCGCCAACGCCGTGCAGAACTACGCGCGCCAGATCGGGAAGCTGGTCGACAATCGACGAGAACAAATCCCAACTCATGTCTGCCGGCGGCTCGAGCTCCTCGTAGGTGCGAGGACAGGTGGTGCACAGCAGATTGCAGCGGTTAGTCACTTCGAGATAGGCGCAGACCGGCGGACGCTGGGCGATCTCGGTGCGCTCGCCCGTAACCGACTCGTGATAGCGGCGCGGATCGAACGGCGCGCGAGTGCCGTGCGCTTCGCCGGAGACGTTCATTGCGATGCCCCGGAATCTGCAGTCCGCTGCATGCGGGCCCTCCAGGCCGTAAAGGCGCAAGCTAGGAAAAGACCTCCGAACAGAATTGATTTGCTCACAATTCTCGGAATGTAGAAATCCCAGTCGAGCTGTTCGGACAGCAACAGCGCTCCGATCGAAACGGCCCAAGTAGGCGCGGATCCACACAGGGCGACAAACGGCATTATAATCAGAAAATACCAGGGATAGTTGGGCGACAACAACAGGAGCGCGAGAAGTAACAGCATGTTGATGTCGGCAAGACGGGATGCGATGCTGTGATGAGCGCTGCGGGCCACGGAGAGCCCCGTGAACCAAAGGACCAGCGCGGCCAGTGCGACGTAGGCGGCAACGTCGCCTTGATGCTCGCCAAACACCAGGCGCCAAAGTGACAACAGCCAGAGATCGTTGCCGCCACTGATGCCCTCTTCTGTCAGATAGCCTTTGGTGAGGAATCCGAGAACTCCCGAGCCAACCGACAGATAGGGAAGATAACAAAGCGCGACGGTAGCGATCACAACGAGCGGCATCTTGACGTCCCAGGGGCGCCAGATCCCGGCCAGCACCGGCGCCGCATAGGGCTTGACCAGCACTGAAAGAGTGATCACCACGGCTCCGCGGAGAGCACGGCCGGTCAAGGCAATCCACAGACCCAGCAGCATCAGCGCAACCATCAGCGCGTCGACATGGCCGTTGTTGGCAATCTCCCACACAGGCAGCGGATGCCAGAGATAGGCAACTACGCGCGTCACCGGGCGTTCCATACGCCGCAGCAGGACCACGATCAGTATCACCGTGACGGACTCACACCCCAGCAGCGCGAGACGCATTGTCGTCACGCTCTCGCCGATCCGCGTGACAATGAGGAAGAAGAATTGCGCCACGGGAGGATAGATGGTTACGGCCGTATCAGCCCGGTTGATGTGAGGAAAGACGATGCTGTCGCGCAGAAAGGCCAGCGTCTCATCAGCTGGCATGAAGCGATAAGGATTAATGCCTGCGGCCTGAACCCTGCCATCCCAGACGTAGCGATAGACGTCACTGGACAGAAGTGGATCGAACAGCAGCACATAACCTCTCAGCACGATCCCAAGCCCAACGATAAGCCATAGTGCATGACCAGGTGGCGAGCGCTCCGCCAGACTTGTCGCTACGATCGTCAGCAGACCTGCAAGGATGCTCAGAGCAATGAAGGCATTGTCGCCAGCAGCCTCGAAGGCGTAAGGAGTGACCAGGGTAAGACCGCACAAGACAACTCCGATGCCGGCCAACAGGCGAAGTGGAGATATCTCGTGGTCGGAGCGCATCAGTCGACCGAATTGACCGGCGATCGCTCCTGGCATGGGCTTCATTGGCTTACCTGCGGCGCGTCCTTCAAAAAGGCCCGGCTCGCCGGGGCAAATCCGCCGCCGCGAAAGCGGGTCGAATGCCCGGCCAGTTCGTCCTGCAGCCAACGCAAAGTTTCAATATCGTCGACATCGTACCATTCCGCTAGCAGCGTTGTGGCAAGCCCGATTTCGGCGGCGCGCTCGCGCGTACTGCGAGCTACGGTTTCTGTTCCCCATGCGATCTGCGTAAACAGGTGCTTGTGCGGATGCTTTAGGCCGATGAGATAGTAGCCACCGTCGCTTGCTGGCCCAAGCACCATCCGATCTCCGGGCTCGCGCATGGCTTCAACAGCCTGTACCAGCAAATGGATTGGCAGCGTCGGGCTGTCGCCGTTGACAAGCAGGACACAGTCATGTCCAGCGTCCAGAAGAGCGCGTGTCGCGCCAAGCAGCACGTGTCCCAAGTCATCGCCAGCCTGTAGTAGCAATCCGAACCCTGCCGGAAGCAGTTGCCGCATGACGTCTTCGGTGCCCGCCGGCGCGTAGACGCCATAGCCGCGCCTGCCGAGTGCCTCAGGGACCGCCTCGATTGCCGCGGCCACGTCGCGCAGAAAGCAGGCGGACAGCTCTGATGCTGCAACTTCGCCAATCGCCGTCGCAAGCCGTGTCTTTGAGCGGCCGGGCTGCGGCGCCTTGCATATGATGCCGATCGCCGCGACGCTCACAGCAGCCGACACCGCAGGCGGTCGGCCGCGACCGCGGTCAATTGCAACGTACACTTTTGCGTGCGCGCCTCGCGCGGCAGATTTTCCGGCGCCAATGCGGACGGTTGGGTGTAATGTTTCTGCGCGAGGATGGGCGGGATCCCGCCATCATTGATCGCCATCACCAGACAACCTCGTCACGCCGACGCCGGGCACGGTAGCGCTCTCCCTGACGGCGGGCAAGCGCCGCCGAAGCTGCACCGAAGTCACAAAAGAATTCTTCAAGTGACGTAACAAGTCGGCTTTGAAGAACGTATTTATCACGGCCTCCGCTCGCTGTTGGCATGGCAAGGGCTTGCCATGCCCGAAGCTAGTCATGTTGATCCAATCGTGCGGGTCGCGTAGCATCGATCGCAAAGAGAGGCGGGTTCGATATCTTCGAAGTTGGCTGGCAACACCTAAGAATCGAGGGTCGCCATGAATCACGAGACCGCAGTTTCGAATGCCAAAGAGATCGCCGATCGCATTCTCGCACCGACGGCCAGGCAAAATGACAAGGAAGCGCGATTTTCGTCCGAGGCAATCGCGGCGCTCGGTTCGGCCGGATTGATGGGGATCACGCTGCCCACCGAGATGGGCGGCTCGGCCCTAGGACCGCGGACGTTCGCTGCCGTCGTCGCGATACTTGCAGAAGCGGACGCGTCCGCCGCGATGGTTTATTTGATGCACATGAGCGCTACCGCGACGATCGCCACGGCCCGTCCGGGTGCCACGGTCACGCAGACGCTAAAGGATATTTCGGCCGGAAAACACCTGACCACCCTGGCATTCAGCGAAGCCGGATCGCGGAGCCACTTCTGGGCGCCCGTCTCGCGAGCGCAGCGAAACGCCGCCAACGTGCACCTCACGGCCAAGAAATCATGGGTGACAAGCGCCGGTCATGCACAAAGCTACGTTGTTTCGGCGCTCGCGCCTGAAGGCAAGAGCCCGACGGATTCAACCCTTTATCTTGTCGCCAGTGACACGCCCGGATTGTCGGTCGCCGGCCCGTGGGATGGTCTCGGGATGCGCGCCAACGCTTCTGCGCCGATGATCCTGGATGATTGCAAGATTAAAGCCGATCTCCAGCTGACCGACGATGGCGCCGGGTTCAAGGCGATGCTGGAAGTCGTGCTTCCGCTATTCAACCTCGGAACATCAGCGGTCGCGCTTGGTCTTTGCCGGGCTGCGGTGTCGGGGACGGCAGCACATCTCAACGGCGCTCGCTTCGAGCATTTGGGCCAGACGCTCGGCGAGAGCCTGCCGACGCTTCGCGCACAGCTTGCAACGATGCAGATCGACACCGATGGGCTTGCCGCGCGCGTCGACGATCTCGTCGATCATCTTGAGCGCCCCCGAGATACCACCATGCTGCGCGTGCTGGAGAGCAAGGCGGCGGCGGGTGACGTTGCCATCGCCGTCACCTCGGCAGCGATGCGGGCGTGCGGAGGCGCTGCGTTTTCCAAGCATCTGGCCATAGAGCGATTGTTCCGCGATGCACATGCAGGCGCCGTCATGGCGCCGACGGGCGATGTGCTGCGCGAGTTCATCGGGAAAGCCGTTTTGGGAATACCACTGTTCTGAGCGCGAGAGCTCTGCGCCGCTTGGCAGCGCTTGGATCGCGATAGACGAATTTCAATGTGGGCTCGAGAAGCGGGATGCAATCATGAGCCGGACGATCTGGGTAGGCGCCGTCGCATATGATCCGAAAGTGGTTGGTATCTGGGAGGGCATGCGACGCTACTTTCACGATGAAGCGGGCCTCGCCGTCGAAGTGGTGCTGTTTCAGAGCTACGAGGCGCAGGTCGCAGCTCTCCTGGCCTCGCCGAGTGAGCGGCTGCCGCGCATCGACATCGGATGGAATACGAATCTCGCCTATGTCCAGGCCGATGCCTGGAGCGACCATCGCTGTCGGCCGATCGCGATGCGCGATACGGATGTGGGCTGGATGACCAAGATCGTCGCGGTTACCGGCGGGTCCGTCGCCAAGCTTGCTGACCTTAACGGCCGCACCCTGGCTCTCGGCAGCCGCGACAGCGGCCATGCGGCGATCCTCCCGGTTTACTTTCTGGAGCGCGAGGGACTGTTTGAGGGAAAAGACTACCAAACGCTGCGCTTCAACACCGACCTTGGCAAGCACGGCGATACCGGCACCAGCGAGGCCGATGTCGTTCGCGCGGTGCTCGACGGCCGCGCCGATGCCGGCGCCATTGGCAGCCCGTTCTGGAATACCGTGCGTACCGAGCGCCTGGTGCCGCAAGGTGCGCTGACCGAGATCTGGACATCGCAACCCTTCAATCACTGCATGTTCACGGCGCGGTCGGATCTGGACCCCGCGTTGGAGCAGCAGTTTGCCAAAGCATTGTTTGGGATGAGCTACGATAACCCGGCCCATCGTCCTGTGCTCGAAGCGGAAGGGTTGCGCCAATGGATAGCACCGCAGCTTGATGCGTATGCGCAACTACGGGAAGCGTCGACGCAGCAAGGTTTCCTAACGCGGCCTTTGGCCTAGCAGCCGCTCCAAAGCCCCGGTCCGGCGTTGAGCGCGCTCGCGCCTTTGTCAGGCGCAATTGAAAATCATCGCCAACCTGCGCTGATGCTCGGATTCGCGATCGAAGGCGCGGCGCACGGCTGCGAAGGATTCGGCGAGCGGAAAGATTTCACGGCTGACCAGCAGGTCGTTATCCTCGGCTCCAACCGGATGCCAAAATACGCCCTCCGCAGTGATCGTCACCTCGGGAACCAGGTCCGCCCTTGCCAAAGCGATGCCCTGCGTGGCGGAGCCTCGCAGCGCAATCCGCCTGATCACCCGGTTCTCCTCGCTAATATGATGAGCGTCAAGGAAGCTGCGGAACTCATCGGCCT
Source organism: Bradyrhizobium sp. sBnM-33 (assembly GCF_032917945.1). NCBI lineage: Bacteria > Pseudomonadati > Pseudomonadota > Alphaproteobacteria > Hyphomicrobiales > Nitrobacteraceae > Bradyrhizobium > Bradyrhizobium sp. sBnM-33. Next base: position 1,606,539 of record NZ_CP136624.1, on the reverse strand, counting down.
CTGCGTCAGTCGACACTGTCGCGGCCAATCGCACGCGGAATCCTTCAGCGCGGGCCCGTTCGATCCCCTTCCAGGCGCGTGCCCATGTTCCACCTCCTCGATGGCTGTCGTGGCGCTCCGGCGTGGGGCTGTCGAGGCTAATCTGCAACGTTACGCGCTCGCGCGGCAGTGAGCGGAGCGTTTCGAGCCGACGTCCCTCGAATAGCATACCGTTGGTGAGCACAATAATCGGCGCCGCAGCAGCACACGCTGCAAGGATCTCGCCGATATCCGGCAGCATGAACGGCTCGCCGCCGGTGACAAAAATCTCACTCACGCCGAGCTCCGCGGCCTCGATCGCGATCCGCCGCACCCGCTCGATACCGAGAGCCCGCCGCGGAGCTTTGGGTGACGAGCGCACGCAGCAATAGTCGCAGCTCAGGTTGCAATCGAAGTTGGTGTAAAGCCACAAGCGAGAGCCAACAGGCCGATCTTCCCCCACATTCTCAGGCGCCTCCCCGTACCGAAGCACCCATCGCGTGCGACCGTCTTCGACTGTCGCGTCAACCAAACTGTTGCGGGTGAAGCGACACCATGCCTCGAGCTCCGGGCCCACACTCGGATCACCGCTGATCACGGCCACAAGGTCACCCTTACGGCTGCGCCGCAGCGCAGCTATCAAATCCGGCAGCAGGCCCGAGGCGAATGTCTTGGTGCCGGCGTCGAGTTCAAGGTTGGCATTGGTCCTCATGCGTAGATCCTCGGCACCGGTTTCGTACCAGAACAATCTCGCCAGAACGCAACGAACACAGCCAATTTCCAACGAAAATGCAGGAAAATCAACGGTCGCTTTGTTTGCCCTCGCCGCTCGTAACGGTCTGGTTGCAGGTTCGAATCCTGCCGGGCCCACCAGTAGATCAATGGCTTGGTCGGTGGTACTTCGTTCGCCCGCTGAGAAAAAACGCGGGTGCGGCCGCCTGGGAAGTACGTGAGAGAGCTGATTGACCGATGGCGTATCTGGCAAGATTGGCGGCGTCGCTGCAGTGGCCGCGTGGCTATTTCGTAGTTATTCGCCGAGTTGCCGCCACGGTGGTGGGCGCCATCGGCGAAATCGAAAAGGTTAGCCACGTGTTCCAGCCGGCCGGGCGATTCTCTGCGGCGAACTCACCGTATCCTTTCAGGTTCAGATAGCCCTGCATGTCTCCTACAGGAAACAGGAAGCCGACCTGCGGACCGATGCCGAGCACCCGGGAGCGGAAGCCGCCCAGAGCCGGGTGCTGGCCAAAGTCATCGGTGATCTGCTGATAGGCATAACCCACAAGGCCGATGAAAGCCTGCTTTGATAGAAACTGAGAGGCACCCCAATCCACGTGGAAGTCGATGCCGTTCTGGTACTGCGTGTCCGGATTCTTGAAATTGTAGGTGAGTCCCGCGACGGCCGAAAATTCATGGCCGGTTTGCGGATTGAAGTAGGTGTAGCCGCCGCCGGTGTCGATGGCAGCGTGACCGATGCCGAGATTGGCGAGGCGGGTCGGACTGTAAGCCCCGACGGGAATGTCTCCCGTCACGTAAGTCATGAAATTGTGGAGGCCGGCGTTCCACTTGAGCGTTGCCTGCGGATAGAGGTCGCCGACCGAGGTGATCGAATCGCCGAAGCTGCCCGTGCGCGTTATCGCCAGCGGGCCGACGGAAGCGGTCAGCGTTCCGGCAAGATCGGCGCTCGACTTTCCGAACAGTCCAATTACGCCGATGGCTAGTTGTCCGCCCAGCACCGGCGTTGCAAACGTATAGGTAGGATTGAGCATCACGAGATCCGCCTGCGCATTCAGGCGCAGGTTCAGATCGACGTTCACGGTGGCGGGGATTCTGCCGACATGGATTTCCCTGGCCGCTGCTGCGCTGCCGAAGGCGCTTACGCTGGTGTGATAATAAACCGCCGCCATCGACCAGCCGGGGACCTGAGGCGTCGCTGCAAGGCTGCTGAAGCGGCCGGGAAGCCAATATGAGACGCCGCCTTCGTCGGCGTAGACCGCCGCAGGCGAGACCGACATCATCGCCATCGCGAAGGCGATGGCCGGGTTTCTGAATTGGAAACGGATTCTGGATTTTCTTCTGCCTGGCAGCATCACATCCCCCTGCATTCTGGATCGCGCAAAGCTCGTTCTGCCCGCAATCGATCTCATGCCGGCCCACAGGGGCCGGCATGAGTCCAGCTTCTCAAGCGCCAACCTTCCTGGCGGCGGGAACTGTCCATGTGCCGTTGATGATCGACGGATCTGTTTCCTGCGGCCAATACATGCGCAGCATGAGTATGAAATCGCCCTCAGGCGCGGGAAGCCAGTTCGATTCCTTGTCCTTGCCGGGGGAGTCCTTCTGAATGTAGAGATCGGTTGAGCCGTCCGGATTTTCCTTCAGATCTTCCCGGGCGCTGATCGAGTAGCGGTTGATCGGATTCTTCACAAAGAAGTAGCCGCTGTCGTACATCGTGAGCGACCAAAATCCCTCCGCCGGAGGCAGGTGGCCCTTGGCAAACCGCATCACATACTTGTTCGCGCCATTGTACTTGTGGCCATCCGCATCTTTTTGTGAAACCGGATACACCGCGTCCTGTGGACGATTGGCGCCGAGACCGATCGCGGTCACCAAAGCCCGCATCAGATAGTCGGTGCCGTAGATGCCGGTTCTCGTCGTGAAGGCAAAGCCGTTCTCGTCCCTGACGGCCTTGTTGACCTTGAACTGAAGCATAATCCGGTCGAACGAAACCTCCGGCACGCGCTTCAGGAAGTCCGCCTCCAGCTTGCTCTCGTCAAAATCCTGTCCGGGAACGATGCCGATGCGGGCAAATTTGGCAAGCTGAGGCGCGTCGGCGGCGTATGGCGGATTGGTCTTCATCAGGTCGCACAGCAGCTTGAAATACGACACCGCGTCCATGCGATTGACCTGCTCGCGGACGGCCGTCTTCATGTCGATCGACGGATCAACCTTTCCCGGAGGCGGCGTGTACGGCTTGCCGTAGGCGCTGAGCGGAACGAGCGTGCACTCGTCCTGCAGCTTGTGGACGCCGGCGTAGTCCTCCGGCGTGCCGGTGCAATAGATGCGGCCGAGCAGCCACACGATATTGGTTTGCGATTTGTACTCCCTCACGCCGGCCGGCAGCGTGCCTTTCCACCCGGGACCGGTGATGGCGTAAGTCTGCGCCCCGGTGCCGGTGGTGCGCTTGCCGGGCACCTGGAACACCGTCGTCCAGCCGTCCAGCATGGGCATCAGGAAATAGCGCCCCTTCATGTCGGGGATGCTCAGGACCCACGGTTCTTTCCCGACATCGAAGAAAGAAGTCGTGTAGAGCGTGTCCGCGTTCGGCGCGGTGACATCCCTGAACGAGGCGTCGGGATACTGGCGCAGCTTGATGATCTGGCCCATCGGGCCGCGCGTGCCCACGGGTTCGGCGACGTTGGTGATGATCCGGCGGGTCATCTCCATCGTCACCAAAGGATAGCCGAATATGTAGGCGTCGCTGGCGAGCCAGAAATCCTCCAGACCTTGCCCCACCCCGAGGAAGGAATCCTGGGCAAGGACCGATCGTGTTGCGGCCGCTCCTGCCAGCAGCCCCATTCCACCAAATGCAAGGGATCGACGGGTGATGTTCATCGCTATCTCCTTCCTGAAAACGAATACAAACGACGGGTAGATGTGAAGCTCATGCCATGTGGGACGAGGCGGTGAATTGGGCGGAGCGGCGGCTACGATGCCGCCAGTCGGCGCAGCTCAATAGCAAGGCGGATAAGGATAGTATCCGCACCGAGACGCGTAATACGGATAGGCCGCAGATCCGGCCACGGCGGCGGCTCCCGCAACGGCGGCGCCTCGGTAGAAGGCCCCCCGCCAAGCCGTTCGGCGGGCGACGCCGGCAAATGACAGAGGCGTGAACGGGCGGCCGATGATGTCGATAAATACCGATGCCGGCCCATCAGCTCCCGCAAGATCGCCCTCGAGAATATCGACGTCGAAAGTCAGCTTGTCGCCTTCAAGCCTGGGCGATTTCAGTACGACGACGGCGTCGAGCACCGAGGATCCGTCCTTTTTGAACCCCGAAACGGTCGCGTTTGGAGGGTCTTTCGCGAAATTGTCGCTACCACTGCCCCAATCCTCGACGATTCGGGCCGTGAGATCGTGGCCCGCCGCTCGGACGGGACGATCGGCAAATACGATCGCATTCGGCGAAATTCCGGTCAGCACCAGCTTGCCGTCCTTCAAGCTTGCACCGCGCGAATTGAGGACGAAGAGAGAGGGTACGACTTCCGGCTTTGCCTGGCCGATGGATTTCTCAAGCGGCACGTGCGGTTTGGGTTCGGATGTAGATTGAGCAGAAAGGTCTTGGGGAAAGACCAGCAGTCCGCCGGCGCAAAATGCGATCAGAGCAGCGCGAAATGTCATGGTTATTATCTCCCTTGAAAGCGGGTTGTTTTTCTTTTCGGGCGGCTCGCATGGCTTTCCAGAAAACGCCCCAAGCATTATCTCGCCTTGCAATAGGTGGCTCCTTCAGGAGCCCGGCAATCTCGCTAAACATTTCGCGCCAATTCAGATCGCGCGTCTTGCCATTTCGCGCCAATCGTCCGTAATAGTTCAGCGGCCAATCGCGTGAGACCGCCCGCGGGGGCGCGCCACATCATGTTTACGGGCACGTTGCTGCCGCCGGTAAACAACGGGTTGAATTTTCATCAAACGCGCGAAAGAGCGGCTGAAGCTGCTTGCGTTGGTATAGCCGAGGAATTTGGCTATATCCGACAAGCGCTTGCTTGAATCGGCGAGCAGGTGACACGCGATCTTCAAGCGAACCTCTGCGAGCATTTCGCTGTGGCTTGTGCCCATGCGCCCGAGATGACGCTGCAGCGTGCGCCCGCTGATTTTGAGCGCATGGGCCGTGCTATCGAGAGTTGCGTCACCGTGCCGCAGTGACGCGACAATGGCCGCGCGGACTATCCGGGATGAAGGCAAACGGACGGCTCTCATCGGTTTGTGTGAGGCGTGAAGCCCATGCTCCCTCAAGAGAAAAAGTGATGGTTCGAGGTTACCGGCAACACGGCCGCCAATCTGGCCATCAGCCGCCAGAATTTTCGCTAAATGAAATTGGTCGAGCGCATTCCGCCCATCCCGGGCATTGCGTGACTGTGAAATAGAGCAAGAGGGTTGGCGGCCTGCTAGACTGGGATCGCGCGACTTCTTGGGCAGGTAGCAATGACCGTCATTCCGTTGACCCGTTGTCAATTTCTCATGCCATTTGCCGAGATCCATTCGGAGATAGGTGGACCCACCGCGGCACTTCTCGCCAAGTTTCAGCTACCTACGTCCCTGGAAGAAAAGGCGGATCACTACGTGCCGCTGCTGCCGGCCGTTCGGTTCGCGACGGCGGCGCAGGAAAAGCAAGGCTTGTCGGAGATCGCCTTTCGAGCAGCCCAGAAACTCTCATTCGACCATTTGAGTGAGGACATGCGGGCCCGAATTCGCCATTCGCCTACCTTGCTGGTCGCTTTCCAGCACATGTGCAAGTGGGCTCCCGTCGAAGATACAAATCTCCGTCTATGGCTGGAGCCGCACGACGAGAGCGTAAGAATTTGCAGCAGGCTCGTTGGAACGAAAGGCATCTCCCATCTTGAGATGTCCCAATGGCTTCAGAACATTTTTGTCATGCACATTGTCCGTCAATTCGCGGGCGCAAACTGGACACCGAAAGTCATCGCGTTTGAAGCAAACTATACACCGGGCATTGAGGTTCAATCGCTTTGGCCGAATACCCGCTTCATATCATGCCAGAGGGCCTCATGGATCGAAGTGCCGCTGCAGTTCTTGAGCCATCCCAATCCAATGGATGTCGTTCCGTCGAATTTGCCCGAGACCGAGCGGCAGCCTTTCGGCAATGACGTCGTCAGCGTTCTCAAATTGACCCTGCCATCGTATCTGGACGAAGGAGGCCCTGCGCTGGCCCAGGCGGCCGAGATGGTTGGAGTGAGCGTTCGAAGTCTGCAGAGAAAGCTTTCGTTGGCTGGGCTGACATATTCGAGACTGCTGGAGCAGGTCCGTTTCAACAATGCGATAAGGCTCCTGAGTGATACCGAGAACAAAATCATCGACGTGGCGTTCTCATCGGGCTATGCTGACCCCGCCCACTTCACTCGCGCCTTTCGTCGAATCTCCGGACTTACCCCGCGAGAATTTCGAGACGTCCGGAGAAGCGGGGGAAGTTGAGCCTCACCTTCCCGACTCAGCAAACAACTCAATGCATCGAGACTGTGATTCTGGCTCGACGCAAACCACCACCAATCGACAGACTCGGCTGTGGGTCGACAGCAGAAAGCATTTCCGCTCTTCACCTGATGGCAGACATCCCTTCGAATATTGTCATTGTCTGTCTATCGGGGAGCGGTTCATCGACCACCGCTACGGACGGCACCAGTTTCGCCCCCAGAAAGGACTTCAATAAAGCGCAACGAACGCGATCGAAACCAAACGAAAACACATCAAAATCAACGAGGCGGATCGATAGCCCGCCGCTCGTAACGGTCTGGTTGCAGCTTCGAGTCCTGCCGGGCCCACCAGCCTTCGCTCGCGAAGCGAGAAGGCTGCCGCGCCGGAGCCCGAGGGCTAAGGCGGGCTGTACGACACGCGAGCTACGGCTCGGCAAGCCACGCCGGATCGTCGCAGCAGAAATCCGGAGAACTGCTGCTGGCTGCCGCTGAAGCACAATGCTGCAGAGCGCAAAGACATAAGGCCTGTTTGTCCGCTTCTCGAAGCTATGTTTTCTGGACAAGCGAATGCAGCGCCTTAACCGCAGCCTCCCGGCTCTCCACAGGGATAAACAGACTGACCGAATGCGGCGACAACACGTACTTATCGGGGACAATCCCGTGCTGTCCGAGAGCCTGCAACGCCTTGAACGGTAATTCCGACGAAACGCCGCCGAAGCAGGTGAGAGTAACCGAACTTGAAGCCTCGCGCTGCCTGCGCAGATCCTTGCTTTGCTCCAGCGTGCGCAACAGGGCGTCGAGCCACTCTGAATCACAGGCCACGGTCATGCTGGTTTTTTCCACGGCGAAGCTCGAGGCGAGGAGCTGCGGCCAGGACAGGCTGTTTTGCTTGAGATGCTCCGCAAATTTCTCGAAACCGTGATTGAGATCTTTGGAATCGATCTCCACGTGCTCAATGCGAGCCATCGAGTTGACGGCCAGAACCTTTCCGTTTTCCATGCCTGCAACCTCTTTCGTCACTTCCGTACTGCGTTCAACGCTACCCCACTGCTTCAGAACCAGACGCACATTCTGACTTTGCGCCAGCTCCACGCTGCGAAAATGCAGGATCTTTGCACCCCAGAAGCACATGTCGGACAGGGATGCGAAGTCCACGCGCCGCAGGGGCTTTGCATCCGGCACGATGCGCGGATCGGCCGAACAAATTCCGTCGACCTCTTTGATGATCTCACAGCGTTCGGCCTTCAGCGCCGCGGCCATCGCAACGGCCGTGGTGTCGCTGCCGCCCCGGCCGAGCGTGGTGATTTCCCGGGTCGCCGCGTTAACGCCCTGGAATCCTGCCAGCACCACAACGCGCCCACGATCAAGTTCCTCATGCACGCGAATGGGGCGTACATCCAGAATGCGTGCGGAGGAATGGGAGTCGTCGGTCATCACGCCGGCTTGGCTGCCGGTGAAGCTGATCGCGGGCACGCCGAGATCGGAAAGCGCCATGCTCATCAGGGACATGCTGATGCGCTCACCGGTGGTTAGCAGCATGTCGAATTCACGCCGATTGGGAGCAGGACTTACCTGATAAGCCATCTGGATCAATTGGTCAGTGGTATTGCCCATGGCGGAGACGATCGCCACGACACGATGACCACGGCCATGCAGGTCGGCGAGACTGCGCGCGACCGCACGAATTTTCGCCGGTGTTTCAAGACAGACACCGCCATATTTTTGTACGATGATGGGATGGTTGCGCATCTAACCTCGGTGAGAAGCCTCGCTCGCCTCGCCCTTCGAACCGACACCGCCTATCCATGTGCCGACGACTTCAAAGTTCGGATTGAACACGACAAGGTCCGCGCGGTATCCGGGCGCGATCCGTCCAAGCTCGGACTCAAGGCCCAGAAATGCCGCGGGTGTCCGGGAGGCCATGATGAGGGCATCGACAAGGGAGATGCCGAGCAGCGCAACAGCGTTGCGCACCGCCTCGATCATGGTGAGGTGGGCGCCCGCGAGTGTGCCATCGGGGCCAGTCAGGCGATTTTCGTTCAACGTGATCTGCCTTCCATGCAGCATGAATTGCCGGTCGTTCGTGCCCGTCAGTGGCATGGCATCGGTGATCAGCATCAATCGGTCGCGTTCCTTGCAGCGGAAGGCAACACGCAAACCGGCGCGGTCAACGTGGATGCCGTCGCAGATGATCCCTGCAAACAGCCGGTCATCCCCAAGCGCGGCACCCACCAAGCCCGGCTCCCGGGCGTTCAACTGCGACATGGCATTGAACAGGTGGGTGACCCCCGAGACACCGCGATCGACCGCCTGCCCGACTTCGGCTGCGGTGGCGTCGCTGTGGCCGGCCGCGATACGCAATCCGGCGCCGATCAATTCATCGATCATGGACGCGGGCACGCATTCCGGGGCCAAGGTCACAATGGAGCGGCCGCGGCCTCCAAAACTTTTGATCGCGGCGAGATCCCGCCGATCGGGCACGCGTATCTCGGCTTCCGGGTGAATGCCCTTGCGAGACCTGTTGAGGGCCGGTCCTTCCAGATGAAAGCCGAGAACGCCGGGAATCTTCAGACAGGCCTGGGCGACTGCAGCCAATCGCTCGATGACCTCGCTGCGATCGGTGATGAGGGTCGGCAAGCAGCCCGCGGTCCCCCCCTTGCGGTGCGCCTCAACGATGCGTCGCACGCCAGCCTCCGTTGGCTGGTCGTTGAGAAGAACGCCCCCGCCTCCGTTCACCTGGATGTCGATGAATCCGGGTGCGAGGATCGCGTCTGCGGGAAGGTGGATGGAGGCGCGCGCCTCCACCTCGCCGAAGGTGATGCGTTCAATCCGCCCCTCCGAGATCTCGACCGACCCGGGCCCGCGCATCTCGGCACCATCAAAGATGCGCTGCGCGGCAATCGTGAGGGAGGAAGAACCAGCGTGGCCCATCAGTATTGATCCGAGTGGCAGTCACAGACTCGTGAGGCGAGTCTCGTACAAGGCTTCATATGTACACCAAGGGTCTCTTGAGAGGACCCGGAGCGAAACCTTCGCGTTAACTTTCCATGGGAACAAAAGGTACCACGTATCTCGGCATTGATGGCGGTGGAACCCGCTGCCGCGCCCGGATCGAGGACGAAAGCGGCAGGGTACTCGGTGCAGCGAGTTCTGGACCTGCCACGACCCGGATTGGCTTCGAGAAGGCTTGGCGGTCCATCATGGAGGCCACTGAAGCTGCAGCCGCACAGGCCGGACTGACGCGCGAGGATTTCGCGCAGATGCACGCCGGAATTGGCCTCGCCGGTCTTGGTCGCCGGGGCGCGGAAGCGGCACTCAACAAGATCGCGCATCCCTTTGCGTCCGTCATCTTCATCAGCGACGGCCTGGCGGCCTGTCTCGGCGCCCATAGCGGCGCGGACGGGGCCATCGTGGTAGCCGGCACAGGCTCGGTGGGTGTTGGCCTGATCGAGGGCCGCGAGATCCGTCTCGCCGGTTACGGCTTTCCCGTGTCGGACGAAGGCAGCGGTGCCGACATCGGCCTGCAGGTTGTTCGATTGGCGTTGCGGGCCGCCGATCGCCGCAGCGAGCTGACCCCGTTGCTTTCAGAAGTGCTGGGCGCATTCGATCATGATCCTTATCAGGCGGTGGCCTGGTCTGAAGAAGCCAGGGCCACAGACTACGCTGCGTTCGCGCCGATCGTGATACGGCACGCCAATCAGGGCGATCCGGTCGGCCGTCGCATTGTGGAACGCGCGGCCGACGCCATTGGCGATCTGCTCGATCTGTTCCTGGCGAGAGGAATTGACCGGCTCTCGCTGGTGGGCGGGCTCGCCGATGCCATTACGCCCTGGCTGACACCTGACCTGCGCGCCCGCCTGAGGTGTCCCGACGCCGACGCGGCGGCCGGCGCATTACTAATTGCGCGAAGGCGGCTTGACGTGCCCAAGAAAGAACTGCCCAAGAGAGAAGCTGACCATGAACAGGCTTCAAAGTTCCGCGTTTGATGGGGCATGGATCAACTATATGGCCACCGAAGAAGTCGATCCCCGCTTTGCCGATCTCGATGCATGGCCGCTGACGTCAGCGATGGAAGCGATGTGGGAGGGCCAGCTTGCGGCAGTCGCGGCGATCGGCCACGCTCTTCCCGCGATCACAGCGGCGACTGAGGCGGCCAAGGCGGCGCTCGGCGATCGCGGACGCATTGTGTATGTCGGCGCCGGCACCTCGGGCCGCGTGGCGGTCCAGGACGGCGCCGAGCTGATGCCGACCTTCGCCTGGCCCAGCGAGCGCGTCCGCTTCATCGTCGCCGGCGGAGAAAGCGCGTTCGTTACCAGCATCGAGGGCGCGGAGGATGATGTCGACGACGCGGTCACGCAGATCGATGCCGCTCGGCTCACAGCGCACGACGTGGTGATCGCCGTTGCCGCCAGCGGGACAACGCCGTTCACGGTCGCGGCGCTGCAGCAGGCAGGCTCTTTCGGTGCCGTGACGATCGGTGTCGCCAACAATCCCGGCACTGCACTGCTGGAATCGGCAAAGTTTCCGATCTTGATAGAGACCGGTCACGAGTTGATCGCCGGCTCAACGCGGATGAAAGCGGGTACCGCGCAGAAGGTCGTGCTCAACCTGATCTCCTCAGGGATCATGTTGCGCCTCGGCCGGGTCTATCGCGGCATGATGGTGAACATGCAACCGACCAATGCCAAGCTGAAGCGGCGCGCCGAGGCCATGGTGGCGCAAATCGCGCATTGTGATCCGTCGCACGCGGCACGCTCGCTTGAGCAGGCCGAGGGCGACATCAAGACGGCAGGCCTTCTGGCATTGGGTGTCGACAGGGTTGATGCCGAGACCATTCTGAAAAATTGTGACGGCAACCTCCGGCGCGTGTTTGCCGAGCTAGCCAAGGATCGTGACCGGCATCCCAAGGAAGCGGCACCGCGCAAGCAAGGCGGAGCGGTTGAGCCGTGACGAAATCCGCAATGGCGAGCGAAATCGGGGAAAGCGCGGATGTTGTCGCCAAAATTCTGCGTAACCGCCCCGCTGGGCGCGACATCGCACAGCGAATCGGGATTGGCTCCGCCCCCCTGTGCGTGGTGTGCGGCCGGGGAAGCTCTGGGCATGCCGGGGTTTTCTTAAGATACCTGGTCGAGACGCGGCTTCGCCTTCCCGTTTCGGCCAGCGCTCCTTCGGTGATCACGGCATTTCGTACGCCCTTGATGCTGCGCGATGCGCTGTTCATCGTAATCTCGCAATCCGGGCGCAGCCCGGATCTTGTCGCGGCGACTAGGTCGGCGCGCGCCGCGGGCGCCCGCACCATCGCCATCGTCAATGAGACGTCGTCGCCGGTGGCTGACGAAGCGGAGTTCGTCGTTCCGATCGAAGCCGGCCAAGAGCACTCGGTCGCGGCGACCAAGACCGTAATTGGCTCGATGGCCGCTAGCGCCGAACTTGTTGCCGAGCTGGCGGAAGATCGTGCGCTGCGGTCAGCCCTCGACAGGTTGCCCGAGCGCCTGCACCGCGCGCTGGCGCTCGACTGGTCCGAGATTGCCGATGATCTCACCAAAGCGTCAGCCGTGTTTGTCGCCGCGCGGGGCCTGGGCCTGGGCTCGGCGCGGGAGATCGCGCTCAAGCTTTCGGAAATCCTGCGCCTGCCTTCCATTGGTTTGAGCGCCGCCGAGCTGCAGCATGGGCCGCGCGCCGCGTTATCATCGCGCACGCCGGTTCTCATGATGCGCCTCATGGATGAAACGGCGGCCACGGTGGACGCGCTGGCAGAAGAATTGCGCGAGCAAAAGATCGCGCTGCATCTGTGCGGCGGACCGCATGGCTCGCTGCCCTGGTTGGCCGAAGATGACCCCGCCACCGACCCGATCACCATGCTCGTTCCGGCCTATCGGATGATCGAGCAGACGGCGCGCGCCTGCGGATTTGACCCGGATCGTCCCCCTCGCCTGAGCAAGATTACCGAGACGTTTTGACAGCTGACTGATCGCTGGTGGCGACCGAAAGCTCGGCACCGCCGCACGCTACAGGTGAAATCGAAGCTGTTATGCCCATCGAGCAGATCGGCGTTTCCTTCGCAGCTCTCTGGACGAGCTCTATCTGACGCAATCGTCCGGAGGTATTTTCCCGGCAAAGCGGTCAGTCATCCAGTTCACCGCCGCCATCGTGCTCGCTTGCGCGGCGCGTCCGTGCCCGATACCGGGCAGGATGACCATCCTGACCTTGCTGCCAGCCTTGCACAGCTTGTCCATGTAGGCCTGGGTAATCGCAGGCTGGATGATCTGGTCATTGGTCCCCTGCGCTAGAAAGATGGGGATCTCGGGAGAGAGCACGCCGGTGCTGTTCTGTTCGAGAAGCGAGCGCCACGGTTCCACCTTGGTCGGATCTTGCACTGTCAAAAAATATTGCTCGAGCGGCCTCCCTGTTCTCTGCCTGACGATCAGGTCGAAAGGCCCTTCGATGCATTCTTGCGCCAGCCTGTCGATCGCGGGCATGGCGCGCGGATCGATGACGTTGTCGATGACCGCTCCGTAGACGCGGTGCCACGACCATAGCGTCATCGCCGTGATGTTCTTGCCGCCGATCGAATTGATATCGTCGCTCATCAGCTTTGCGAGGTCGGTTGCCGGCGCCGCAGCAGCGACGCCGACAAGCCGCAGCTCAGGGGCGTAGGTGTTTGCCATCATCCCAGCGAAGAGCGCGGCTTGCCCGCCTTGCGAATGTCCCCACACTATGAAGTCCTTGCCCTCGCCCGCGCGGGGAATGGAACGGGCCGCGCGCACGATATCGATCACGGCGCGACCTTCGCTCTCACCCACCAGATAAGGATGCGGGCCCGGCGTGCCGAGTCCCGGATAATCGGTCGCCGCCACGACGAAGCCACGGGAGATCATCGAACGAAGACCCTGGATCTGCTGAAACAGAAAAATGGCGAGCGACGGCGCGCAGCGCGGGACGATGCCCGAGGTAGGATGCGCCCAGGCAACGATCGGACGACCGCCGGGCGGGGGCGCGCCTTGGGGAACAATGACGACGCCGGACACAAAGATCGGCCGGCCCTTCAGCCCCGTCGACCGATATAGCACGCGATAGGTGGAGGCGCCGAGCGGAGCCCCGTCCATCGGCTCCTGCCGCACCAAGCTGCCCGGAGCGCCGGCGAGCAACGATTCCGGCGCATCATAAAATGCCGTCTGGGCCGACGCTATTCCCGCCAGGCCAAAGACAGCCGCGGCAACGAGCGCATTCGGCATCCATTTGCGCCGCCAGCGGCCGAAGAAATTGGTGGTGAAGTATCGCATGGTCCAGCTCACGTGCTTACAGCCCGTAAAGTATCTTCAGACCGCCGCTAGCATGAAGGGCAATCAGGATGCCTTCGCGTAGCAACTGCACCTTTTCGAGCCTTGCCGAGTCGAGGTGGCCCTCCATGCGAAAGCCATCCTTCAGCGGGCGCGTCAGGCGCTCGTTCGCCGCCATGAGCAGGTTCTGGTAGGAGATGCCGTAGTCGACATTGGCGACATTCTTCAATTGTGCCGCGAGCTGTTCCACGGCAGATCGAATCTGGCTGTCGTCTGATGAAGTTGTGAGGTCGATTTCGCCGAGACTGAAGGTCTTGGCGTTAGTATCGACGTTTGGTGTGGTGGAAAGATAGGTCCATTGGCCCGCGCTGGAATCGGTATCCGAGCTCTTTGCGATGCGCAGGCCTATCACGAGTTTGCCCGATGACGGATAAACCTGAACCTCGCGCACGGACGTGTCCTGTGCCGGCACGGCTGCGATCGCCTGGCTGATCTTGTCCTTGAGCGTCTCGTAGTTGATGCGGACGGGAAGAATGATGTTGAAGGTGCCAGGCTCGGCCACCTCGGTGCCGAGCGGCGGCAGGGCAGTCACTGTAACAGCTGGGGGCTGCTGGCCGATCACGGTTTCAGCGGAGCCGGTAAGTTCAAGCGATCCCCACAATACCTTGGCATCGGCGCGGACGCCCGCGAAAGCCGCGCTCTGCGGGGTCAGCTGCAGCCAAACCGGCGGATCCTCCGCGAGTTTGACCGGTTCAAACGCGTGACGCCACGCCGCCTCGGCCTTGCCGTGTAGGTCGAGTGCGCGCGCCGCCGCCAGCGCCCGTGACCGGATGCGGCCCAGCTGCGTCCGGATGTTGGGCTCGACATAGGGCGCAAGGTCAAACTCGCGGCCGAGCACGTGAAGGTAGGGATGTTCGCTCCAATGAAAGGAGTCGCTGATGTTCAGCTGTAGCGACCCATCCCTCCGCAGCGCCGGGCGCGCTTCAACCTCGATCGTGGCGCGCGCCTCGGTGTCGCCGCGAATGCGCGCCGTGAAACGATTGGCTCCCTGGCCTTCGGCCGCGCCATATATGGAGACGGCCCCGAAGATGCGGTCGCCCCGGCCATACAGAGAGACCGGGGTGGTCCGGTCGACGAAACCCCAGACATCGCAATTGGCGTTGATGCGGAAAATGAGAACACGACGATGAACGCAGTTGACGCGCTCGTCGATGGTGGCAAGCCGCTTTGGAATATCCCGCTCGATCGCCGCAGCGAGAGCCGGCAACCCGAACTCCACTGTCGCAGAGATTCGCGAAGTCGTTACGAGTGGCGTTGCTGCGTCCGGGCTCAGCGCCGGCTTTTCGGCGCCGAACGCGATCGACGGGAGCGCCCCAAGAGCGAACGCCGCCAGACGGGCAATGCCCATGCGTGATCCATTCGCGATCGAATCGTACTGCGGCTGATACATGCGTGATGGATGAGTCATTTTAGTGCTCCAGTTTCGGGAAAAACTAGAACCACAGTCGGAACTCAGTGTCGCTCGCGAGCAACCACAGCACTATACGTTAGTGGAACGAATGGCGGAAGTTGTTTCGCGATCCGGCTCGGCCGGAGCCCTATTGGCGAAGGCGGGGCTATGCGGCACGCGACCTACGGCTCGGCAAGCCACGCCGGATCACCGCGCCGCAACGTCGCACCGCAACGATACGTTCCGCGCCGCTCCGGCGAGGCGCGTTGTTGATCCCATCACACCCCTTTTCCCGCAAATTGAACGCGCGATCGCGCTTCACGCCGAACCAGCCGTCGACTTGTCTTTCAAAAAGACGCGGCTGGCGAGCACGTCCGACGCCTCCAGGGACATGATGTCGTCAGCCGTCAGCACACGATCGAGATTTGCGACGAGACGATTGGCTTGGCGCAGGCGCATGCGGTCGAGCGCATTTCGAATCGAGCGCGCGTTGGAGAACAGCGGCTGGGTCTTGCGCAGCGCGATATAGCGCGTGAACGCTTCACGCGCGTCGGCGCTGAATTTGTAGTTCATGTCGCGCAGCATCAGCTCGGCGATGGCAAGCAATTCGGGCTCCGAATAGTCCGGAAAATCGATGTGATGGGCGATGCGGGAGCGGAAGCCGGGATTGCTGGCGAAGAATTTATCCATCCGATCGCCGTAACCGGCAAGAATCACGACCAGATCCTCGCGCTGGGATTCCATCACCTGCAGCAGGATCTCGATCGCTTCCTGACCGTAGTCGCGTTCGTTGTCCGGCCGGTGGAGATAATAGGCTTCGTCGATGAAAAGCACGCCACCCATCGCCTTCTTCAGCACCTCCTTGGTCTTGGGCGCGGTGTGGCCGATATATTGTCCAACCAGCTCATCGCGGGTAACCGACACCACCTGGCCACGACGCACGAAACCGAGCCTGTGGAGGACGCTCGCGATCCGCAGAGCCACCGTGGTCTTGCCGGTGCCGGGATTGCCGGTGAACGACATGTGTAATGTCGGCACCTCGGACGTCAGATTGAGGCGCTTGCGGATACGTTCGATCAGCAAGAGCGACGCGATTTCGCGAATACGGGTTTTGACGGGCATCAGCCCGATCAGCTCGCGGTCGAGCTGCGTGAGGATTTCTTCGATGCCGACGGCTTCAAGCTCCTCGCGGAGGTTGACCGTGTCTGTCATGTCGGCGGTATCCAAGTCCATTTGGCAAACCTCGACGCGATGCACGCGCAGTCTGGAAAAAACTCCGTCGCCGCTTCTGCAGCGACGAAGCAGTGTATCCAGCAGACGAAAGGCACGATCAGGGAGAACTCGTCTGTCGGACCGAACCGATGAACTAACCGTAACGCCGGCCCTCCGGACGGTCGGCGGCGTATGATCTGGTCGTATAGCGGATGTTGCGGCCGGCAACTTCATGCCGCTCGAGGCGGAAGCCGGGTTCCTCCTTCGGTCGGTTAACGATGAAGGACAGCCGCACCGATTCCCAGCCGTGACTGGAATCGAATGCCGACAGGCGGATGTAGCTGTTACCATACACCTTGCGGCATTGGTTCAGCTCCATCATCACGCCGGCGGCGTCGCGGAGATCGAACATCGGCAATCCCCACATCTCCCACAGATTGTTGCGGGGATGCGGATCGTCGGTGAATTCGATGTTCACCGCCCAGCCATTCTCCAGGCAATACTGGACCTGCCGGGAAATCTGCTCGTCGGTGAGATCGGGCAGAAACGAGAAGCAGCCTTGGGTAATGCGCATGATTTCCGCTCCTTACATCGCGACAGAGGGCGTGGGCACGTAGTCGGGCATGTCGGTCGATTCGTAGTTGAAGGTGACATCCTTCCAGACCTCCAGCGCCGATTTCAGCGGCGTGCAGGTCTCGGCCGCCTTGGCCAGAATTTCGGGGCCCTCGTGCAGATAGTCGCGGCCTTCATTGCGCGCGAGAATCATTGCTTCCAGCGCGACGCGGTTGGCGGTCGCGCCGGCCTGAATGCCCATGGGATGGCCGATCGTGCCGCCGCCAAACTGCAGGATCACGTCTTCGCCGAGATGATCGAGCAGTTGATGCATCTGTCCGGCGTGAATGCCGCCGGACGCGACCGGCATCAGCTTGTTGAGGCTCGCCCAATGCTGGTCGAAGAACACGCCGTGCTCCAGCCGCATCGGATTGTAGTCCTCGCGGCAGATATCGTAATAGCCGCGCGTGGTCGCCGGATCGCCTTCGAGCTTGCCGACCACGGTGCCGGCATGGATGTGATCGACACCCGCGAGCCGCATCCATTTCGCGATCACCCGGAACGAGACCCCGTGGTTGCGCTGCCGCGTGTAAGTGGAGTGCCCGGCACGGTGCAGATGCAGGATCATGTCGTTGCGGCGCGCCCATTTCGCCATCGACTGGATCGCGGTGTAGCCGATCACCAGATCGATCATGATGATGACCGATCCGAGCTCCTTGGCGAACTCGGCGCGCTCGTACATATCTTCCATGGTTCCGGCGGTGACGTTGAGATAGGTGCCCTTGATCTCGCCGGTCGCCGCCTGCGCCTTGTTGACGGCCTCCATGCAATACAGAAACCGCTCGCGCCAATGCATGAACGGCTGCGAGTTGATGTTCTCGTCGTCCTTGGTGAAGTCGAGGCCGCCCTTCAGCGCCTCATACACCACGCGCCCGTAGTTGCGCCCGGATAGGCCGAGCTTCGGCTTAACCGTGGCTCCGAGCAGCGGCCGGCCAAACTTGTCCATGCGCTCGCGCTCGACCACGATGCCCGTCGCAGGCCCCTGGAACGTCTTCACGTAGGCCACCGGCAGCCGCATGTCCTCGAGCCGCAACGCCTTCAGCGGCTTAAAACCGAACACGTTGCCGATGATCGAGGCCGACAGATTGGCGATCGATCCGGGCTCGAACAGGTCGAGGTCGTAGGCGATGTAGGCAAAATACTGGCCCGGCGAATTCGGCACGGGATCGACGCGAAAACATTTGGCGCGGTATTTCTCCGCCGCCGTCAGCCGGTCGGTCCACACCACGGTCCAGGTCGCGGTCGAGGATTCGCCGGCGACCGCCGCTGACGCCTCGATCGGATCAACGCCTTCCTGTGGCGTGACGCGGAACAGCGCGATGATGTCGGTGTCCTTGGGCTGGTAGTCGGGCTCCCAGTAACCCATCTTCTTGTATTCGAGGACGCCGGATTTATAGCGATCCTTGCCGCGGACAGTCATCGAGTGCATGTTCATATCGCTCTCCTTGGGTGGTGTGCGGCGAGTGGTCGGGAATGAAGGCGTCGTCAGCTCATTCGGCGGCATCGGCTATTCCTCCGATTCGTGGATCGAGTGCGCCCGAGCGGTAGCGTCTTGCCATCTCGGCCAATGGGATGACCTTGATCTGCGACGCATGGCCCGCCGTGCCGAACTGTTCGAAGCGCTCGCGGCAAAGATCGCGCAAGCCATCCATCGCCGGTTTCAGAAATTTGCGCGGGTCGAACTCGCTCCTGCTCTGCGTTGCGACCTTGCGGAACGCCGCGGTCATCGCCAGCCGGCAATCGGTATCGATATTGACCTTTCGGACGCCGTGCTTGATGCCGCGGACGATTTCCTCGACCGGCACGCCCCAGGTCTGCGGCATCTCGCCGCCGAACTGGTTGAATGCGTCCTGCAGCGGCTGCGGCACCGAGGACGAGCCGTGCATCACCAGATGCGTGTTGGGCAGCCGGCGATGGATTTCCTCAACCACCCTCATGGCGAGAATGTCACCGTCCGGCTTGCGCGAGAATTTGTAGGCGCCGTGCGAGGTCCCCATCGCGATCGCCAGCGCATCGACCTTGGTAGCGCGAACGAAATCGACCGCCTGGTCTGGGTCGGTCAGCAACTGGTCGTGACTGACCTCGCCTTCGACGCCATGGCCGTCTTCCTGTTCGCCGCTGCCATGCTCCAGCGAGCCGAGCACGCCCAGTTCACCCTCGACCGAGGCGCCAATCCAATGCGCCATGTCGACGACACGGCGGGTGATGCCGACATTGTATTGGTAGCTCGCCGGAGTTTTGGCATCGGCCATCAGCGAGCCGTCCATCATCACCGACGTGAAGCCGTGCTGCAGCGCGGTGGCACAAGTTGATTCCTCGTTGCCGTGGTCCTGGTGCAGGCAAAGCGGGATATGCGGATACATCTCTTTCAGCGCATCGATCATCTTCGCCAGCATGATGTCGTTGGCGTAGGAGCGCGCGCCACGCGAGGCCTGGATGATGACGGGCGCATCGACAGCAGCCGCCGCCTCCATGATGGCAAGGCCCTGCTCCATGTTGTTGATGTTGAATGCCGGCACGCCATAGCCACGCTCGGCGGCATGATCCAGCAATTGCCTCAGCGTTATCAGCGCCATCGCAGCCTCCGTGTCATTGCTCTCTTGTGACCGTCATGCCCAAGTTGCCGCCATCCTTGACTGCGCGATGCTGCGCATCGCCGCTACTGCGACGGCGTTCGCGGTGATGCCGAATTCGCGATAGAGCGTTTCCGCCGGCGCAGATGCGCCAAAGCCGGTCATACCGACGAATTCGCCGCCATCGCCGAGCCAGCGCGCCCAGTCGCCCTCGATCGCGGCTTCGACCCCGACCCGCGGGGCGTCTCCAAGAACCTCCGCCCTGTACTCGCGCGACTGCTGGCGGAACAGCTCGAAGCACGGGGCCGAGACGACGGCCGCGTGGACATTATCCCTTGCGAGCGTTTTCGCAGCTTCGATGGCGATCGCGACTTCCGATCCGGTCGCGATCAGCGTGACATCGCGTCCGCCCTGCGGCTCAACGACGACATAGGCGCCGCGCGCGACCAGATTATCATCGCCGCCTTCGCGGAAGGCGGGCAGCGCTTGCCGCGACAGACACAGCACTGACGGACTGGCCTGCGCCCGTAGCGCGCAGTCCCAGGCCTCGGCGGTCTCGATGGCATCGGCCGGTCGGAAAACCAGCAGATTGGGGATCGCGCGAAGCGATGCCAGATGTTCGACCGGCTGATGGGTGGGACCATCCTCGCCCAGCCCAATGGAGTCGTGCGTCATCACATGGATGACACGAACGCTCATCAGCGCCGCCAGCCGGATCGCCGGACGGCTGTAATCGGCGAAGCTGAGAAACGTACCGCCGTAGGGGATGAATCCGCCATGCAGAGCGATGCCGTTCATCGCCGCCGCCATGGCGTGCTCGCGGACGCCATAATGAATATAGCTGCCTGAAAACGAGCCGGGCTGTACCGGGCGCTGGGTTTTGGCCCGCGTCAGGTTGGAATGCGTGAGATCCGCCGAGCCACCGAGCAGATTGGGCAGCGCTTCGGCGATTGCATCAATCACGCGCTGCGACGCCTGCCGGGTGGCAATATTCGGCCGCTCGGACGCGAAGTCATCGCGCAGCTTTGTCATGGCTTGCGCATAGCTGCACGGCAGGTTGCGATTCAGCGCGTCGTGAAATGGCGAGCGGGAATCCGAACTCAGACGCCGGGTCCGTTCGATCCAGCAGCGGCGGGCGGCATGCCCGCGGCGGCCTGCCTGACGCCACTGCGCGAGGACGGCTTCCGGAATCTCGAACGACGCGTGCGGCCAGTTCAGCGCAGCGCGGGTTTTGGCGGCTTCTTCGCCACCCAGCGGCGCGCCATGGACTTTCTCGGTTCCCTGACGGTTCGGCGCACCAAAGCCAATGATCGTGCGGCAGGCAATCAGCGACGGCCGGTCGCTGTTGCGCGCCCGCTCGATCGCGGCCGCGATCGCTTCGGGATCGTGGCCGTCGATTCGACTGGCCGACCAGCCTGCGGCCTTGAACCGTGCGAGCTGATCATCCGAACATGACAGTGACGTGGCGCCGTCGATCGAGATTTCGTTGTCGTCGAACAGCACGATCAGACGATTGAGCCTGAGATGCCCGGCCAGCGAGATAGCCTCGTGGCTGATCCCCTCCATCAGGCAGCCGTCGCCCGCGATCACATAGGTGAAATGATCGACGCAATCGTCGCCGAAGCGGGCGTTCATCAGCCGCTCGGCCAGCGCCATGCCGACGGCCGTGGCAATGCCCTGCCCTAGCGGTCCGGTAGTCGTCTCGACGCCGGGGGTGTGGCCATACTCGGGATGTCCCGGCGTCTTCGAACCCCATTGCCGAAAGGCCCTGAGCTCGTCCGACGTCACGCCCTCGTACCCCGTCAGGTGCAGAAGCGCATACAGCAGCATCGAGCCATGGCCGGCCGACAACACGAAGCGGTCGCGATCCGGCCACGCCGGGTCCGAGGGATCGAATTTGAGAAAGCGCGAAAACAGGACGGTCGCGACGTCAGCCATGCCCATCGGCATGCCGGGATGACCGGACTTGGCCTTCTCAACGGCGTCGATCGCCAGGAAGCGGATCGCGTTGGCCATCTCTGCGTGTGACAGATCCGGACGGCTGGCCATGCGGGATAGAGCGAGAGCGTTCATATCGTGCGCCTCTTGCGTTCCATCAGTTGCAGAATCAGTGGGGTGAGGATGAGCTGCATCGCCAAATCGAGCTTTGCTCCGTGGATCACGATCGAATTGGCGCGCGACATGAAGCTGTGCGGAATCATCGACAGCAGATAAGGAAAATCGATGCCGCGCGGATTCTTGAGACGGATCACCACCATCGATTCATCCGGCGTCGGAATCCACCGCGCGATGAACGGGTTCGACGTATCGACGGTCGGCACGCGCTGGAAATTGATGTCGGTCTCGGCGAACTGCGGACAGATGTAGTTCACGTAATCAGGCATTCGCCGTAGGATGGTGTCGGTCACCGCCTCAGCGGTATAGCCACGGTCGCGACGATCGCGATGCAGCTTCTGGATCCATTCCAGATTGATCACCGGCACGACGCCGATCTTGAGATCGGCATGCTGCGCCACATTGACCTTGTCGGTCACGACAGCGCCGTGCAACCCTTCGTAAAACAGCAGGTCGGATCCTGCCGGCAATTGATCCCATTCGGTGAATGTACCTGGTTTGGCGCCGTACAGCTTCGCCTCTTCGTCGTCGTGGACGTAATGACGTGTCATTCCGGTGCCGGATTCACCGTAATCGCGAAACACTCTTTCGAGTTCCTCGAACAGATTGGTTTCCGGACTGAAATGGCTGAAATGCTTGTTGCCGCGCTCGGCCTCCTCCTGCATTTTGGCGCGCATCTCGAAACGATTGTAACGATGGAAGGCGTCGCCCTCGATGTAGGCCGCAACCACCTTTTCGCGGCGGAAGATCTGCTCGAACGTCTTCTTCACCGACGTCGTGCCGGCGCCCGACGAACCCGTGATCGATATGATGGGATGAGCCCGTGACATTATGATGCCCCGTCAGCGGAACAGGCCGCGCCGCGCGAACAGCGGCGCATCGCTATTGTCGAACATCGGCTCGATCCTTTCGTGAATGGCGGCGATATCGCGCACGCCACGCACAGAACCCATGATCAGCGGCACCCGCTGGTGCGGGGTTTTCGCGCCCAGTTCCAGAATTCGCCGCCGTCCGGTCGACGCCGCGCCGCCCGCCCATTCCATTACCAGCGCCATGGGATGGGCCTCGTACAGCAGGCGAATCCTCCCTTCGCGATAGCTGGGGCGGGCATCGGCCGGATAAAGAAACACGCCGCCACGCGCCAGGATGCGAAGCGATTCCGCAACCAGCGAACCGATCCAGCGCATGTTGAAATCCGCCTCACCACCACCGCTGGTACCCGCGAGACATTCATCGATGTAGGCGCGAACGGGACCATGCCAGTGCCGGCGATTGGACGCGTTGATGGCGAACTCCGGCGTATCGCGTGCGACCTGCACGGCCTGCCGGATCAGCAGAAATTCCCGCGCGCGCCTGTCGAGAATGAAGATGTCGACGCGCGCGTTGAGCGCGAGAACGAGCGTGGTCTGTGGACCGTAGACGAAAAAGCCTGCCGCGCACTGCGCCGTGCCGGGCTCAAAGAAGGTCGAAAGGATGTCATTGCCTCTCGGGCGGATCGAAAAGATGGTGCCTATCGAGATGTTGTTTTCGAGATTGGCCGATCCGTCGAGTGGATCGATCGCAACACACAGGCGCGCCTCGGGCCGCAAGGTTTCCGGCACCGCCGCTTCCTCGGAAAGCACCGCCGCCACCGGCGCATCGCGCAGCGCACGCCGCATCATTTCGTCGGCGACGATATCGATGTCTTTCTGCCGGTCGCCGTCGGAATTGATGCCACCATCCTGCCCGGTGATATCAGCGAGCGGCCCATCCGCAATTAGCGCGGCGAGTTCGATTGCAGCAGCGGCAATGGCCTCGATCACCGCACCGATCGCCGCGCCATGGGGGATCTGCGCAATCGATTGGTCGAGATGTGAACGCAGCGTCACGCGTTCGTCCATGGCCGTCTCCCCGGTGCGCTCTCGCGGCGCTGTCGCAGCGTTCGCCGCGTTTGGCGACCCGCGCTCTTAAGCAAGCGCAGTTTGCCGAATTAGGGAAATTTTGTTATCTTTGGCCTGAGCAAAGTTTTTATTATAATGGGGTCTATCATGGCCGGCCGACTGTTGCGGGAATTGACCATCCGCCAATTGCGCGCGCTGGCCGCCGTGCAGAAGCACCGGTCGGTTACCGCGGCGTCGAAGCAGCTATACCTGACTCAGCCCGCGGTAACGCTGCAGTTGCGCAACCTGCAGGCGGTCGCCGGATTGCCGCTGATCCAGCGCACCGGCGACGGCATGCTGCTGACGGATGCCGGGCGCGAGGTATTGGCGCTGGCCGAGCGGATCGAGGCGGCGATCACCGACTGCGAGACCAGGTTGGAGATGATGGCGGGAAAGACCGCGGGCCGCATCTCGATCGGCGCGGTCTCGACCGCAAAATATTTCGTACCGTTCATGATCTCCGGATTCTCGAAGCTCTATCCGAACGTCGAAATCACGCTCTCGATCGGCAACCGCCAGGAGGTCGGCGAGGCGCTGCGCGGCTACGATCTCGACTTCGCGATCATGGGGCGCCCGCCCGCCGACATCGACATGAACGTCCACCTGATCGGCGACCATCCCCACGTCATCATCGCGCCGACCGCGCATCGGCTGGCGCGGAAATCCCGCATCGCGCTGCGCGAGCTTGCCGGCGAAACCTTCCTGACGCGCGAGCCGGGATCCGGAACGCGCGGGCTGATGGAGCAGTTGTTCGAGACATCTGGCATCCGCCCCAAGATCGGCCTTGCCATGAGCAGCAACGAGACCATCAAGCAGGCGGTGATCGCAGGGCTCGGCATCGCCTTCCTCTCGGCGCACACGGTCGCAACCGAGCTCGATGAACGGCGCCTGGTCACGCTGGACGTCGATGGCCTGCCGATCGTGCGGCAGTGGTTCGCGCTTGCGCGCAAGGACAAGGTCTTGCTGCCGCCGGCCCAGGCGATGCTCGATTTCCTCAGCGCCAAGGGCAAGCAGTTTCTGCCCCGCACCCACCGTCGGATAAGGCTCACCCGGCCGTCAGGCCGTGCCAGGCGCTGACGCGCTCTTCTCTCAACCTAAAGGACTAGAGCCAAGGGTCCGGCCGCGGAATGGTGTCCCGTAGAAAGAGTCGCAGGGATTTGCCCCGTCCTGCCTTGACTGTCCCGAACAACTCCGAAAACCTATCCCTTAGGAGGTTGATTTCGGTCGTCCGCTTTGGCGGGAAGCGGATCGATAGACCCTTCCAGAAGGAACGACTACCGGAATTGGTACGTCTATTGCTTCCGGGTGGTATGCGTGTGAGGGGTAAGGTCTCATTATGATCCGCGTGTTTCTCGATCGGCTCTACCTTTTCTCCGGATATCTTGCCGGACTTTTCCTCATTGCGATTTTTGTCCTGATGCTGCTGCTGTCGGGCGGCCGGCCGTTTGGCATCAATATTCCAGCGGGCGACGATTTCATCTCCTGGTGCATGGCGGCGACCGCCTTCCTCGGGCTGGCGCATACGTTCAAGCACGGCGAGATGATCCGCGTCGGCCTGTTGATCGACCGCCTCAACGACAACGTCCGCCATTATGTCGAGATCGCAGCCCTCCTTGTCGGTGTCGGCTTCATCGGCTTTTTTGCCTGGCATGCCGTGATCATGACCTGGCAGTCGTGGAAATTTTCCGATATTTCGCAAGGCGTCATCGCGGTGCCGCTGTGGATTCCGCAGCTCGGCTACAGCGGCGGCCTCGTGATTCTTTTCATCGCTTTTATGGATGAACTGGTCCATGTCCTGCGCGGCTTCACGCCGCGCTATGAGTTGCCAAAGCCGACGAGCGCCGAGGAAATCGTCGAGCGCGCCATGCAGAGCGGGGTCTGAGATGGAGCTGCTTTCCATCGCCGCCATCCTGCTCGGATTCCTCGCACTGCTGCTCGGCGCCGGCGTCTGGATTGGCGTCGCCCTGATGGCGACGGGATGGGCCGGCATGCAATTCGCCGGCGGCGCCATTCCGGCCGGCAGCGTGCTGGCGACGACGGTGTGGGGCAACAGCGCATCCTGGTCGCTCGCCGCGTTGCCACTTTTCATCTGGATGGGCGAAATTCTATTCCGCACGCGCCTGTCGGAGGAGATGTTTCGGGGATTTGCGCCCTGGCTGAACTGGCTGCCGGGCCGGCTCATGCACGTCAATGTGCTCGCCTGCGGCGTGTTCGGCTCGGTGTCGGGATCATCAGCCGCGACCTGCGCCACGGTTGCCAAGATCGCCCTACCCGAATTGAAGAAGCGCGGCTATGACGAAGGCTTGAGCCTCGGCTCGCTGGCCGGTGCGGGCACGCTCGGCATTCTCATCCCGCCGTCGATCACCATGGTGGTCTATGCGGTGCAGGCGAACGTCTCCATCATTCAGGTCTTTCTCGCCGGGTTTCTGCCGGGTGTGTTGGTGATGGCGCTCTATTCCGGCTACATCGCGATCTGGTCGCTCGCCAATCCGAAGCGGACGCCACCGGCCGAGCCGCCGATGAGCCTTCGCAGGCGTATTGCTGAGTCGCTCAATCTCATTCCTTGTCTGCTGCTGATCATTTTCGTCTTTCTGTCGCTGCTGATGGGCTGGGCGACGGCAACGGAATGCGCGGCCTGGGGCGTGCTGGGGTCGCTCGCGATTGCTTGGTGGCAGGGCGCGCTGAGCTGGCAATCGTTTTGGGCGAGCGTCATGGGCGCGACGCGGGTCAATTGCATGATCCTGCTGATCCTGGCGGGCGCCTCCTACATGGGCACCTCGATGGCCTATACTGGCATCCCGATGGCGCTCGCGAATTGGGTGAACAGCCTCCAGCTCAGCCCCTACGCGCTGATCGCGGCGCTGACAGTCATGTACGTCATACTTGGCACGGCACTCGACGGCATCTCCATGATTGTGCTGACGACCGCCATCGTCATTCCGATGGTGAAGCAGGCCGGCTTCGATCTGGTCTGGTTCGGCATTTTCCTGGTGCTGGTGGTGGAAATGGCGGAAGTCTCTCCACCCGTCGGCTTCAACCTGTTCGTCCTCCAAACCATGAGCGGCAAGGATTCCAACACGGTCGCCAAGGCAGCCCTGCCGTTCTTCTTCTTGCTCGTTCTGGCGGTTGCCATCATCACGGTGTTTCCTGATATCGTGATGATGCTGCCGCGGATCGCGTTCCCTGGCTAGAGAAAGGTATTGTCATGTTCAGACTTATAAAGACGTGCGCATTGGCCGCCTGCGTCGCGGCGCTTGCCGTTCCAGCAACGGCGCAGACAAAATGGAATCTTCCGGCGGCCTATCCGGCGGACAATCCGCATTCGGTGAATCTGATCGCGTTCGCCAAGGACGTTGCCGATGCCACCGGCAACAAGCTGCAGATCACCGTGCATCCCGCCGCGTCGCTGTTCAAGGCGCCGGAAATCAAACGCGCGGTCGCGACCGGCCAGGCGCAGGCCGGCGAGGTTCTGATCTCGCTGCACGAGAACGAAGATCCGATGTTCGGTATCGACGTTATCCCCTTCCTAGCGACGAGCTACCCCGCAGCCAAGAAGCTGTGGCTCGCCTCGAAGCCTGCCATCGAAAAGAAGCTCGCGTCGCAGGGGCTTATGCTTCTGTTCGCGGTGCCATGGGGTCCGCAGGGCATTTATGCCAAGAAGGAGCTCAACACGATCGAGGACATGAAAGGCCTGAAGTGGCGCGCCTATAACGTCGGCACCTCACGCATCGCTGAACTTGTCGGCGCGCAGCCCGTCACCATCCAGGCGGCTGAACTGCCGCAGGCATTGGCCACCGGCGTCGTGAACGCGTTCATGACCTCGGGCTCGACCGGCTACGATAGCAAGTCCTGGGAAACCATGACGCATTTCTACGATACGCAGGCATGGATCCCGAAGAACGTGACCTTCGTGAACAAGGCGGCTTTCGATGCGCTCGACAAGCCGACGCAGGACGCGATCCTCAAAGCAGCCGCGGTCGCCGAAGAACGCGGCTGGAAGCTCGCGGAAGAAAAGGCGAAATGGTATCTCGAACAGCTTCAGGCCAACAAAATGAAAGTGCTGCCGCCGCCTCCGGCGCTGAAGTCCGGCCTCGAGAAGATCGGCGAGCAGTTGACGGCCGATTGGCTAAAAAAGGCCGGCGCCGATGGTGAAGCCGTGATCGCCGCCTATAAGAAGTAAGAGCAGCGTTATCTTGCGCTCGCAGCGCCCGGCGTTGATTGCCGGACGCTGCCATTTCGCGGGGATGCTCGCAGGTGATATCTCGGCGAGCGCAATCAACACAGCAGCAACGAAACGCTGCTCCCTAGAAGTGAAACGACGCGTCAATAATCAAAGACAGGTCGTGATGCCGCCGTCGACGTAGAGCGTATGCCCGTTGACGAAAGATGAGGCATCTCCCGACAGAAAGGCGGCGGCGCCGATCAGTTCGTCGACATTACCCCAGCGCGAGGTCGGCGTCCGCTTTTCCAGCCACGCTGAAAATTCGGGATCGTCGACCAGCGCTTGATTGAGCGGGGTCTTGAAGTAACCCGGCGCGATGGCATTGATCTGCAGTCCGTGCTTGGCCCAATCGGCGCACATGCCGCGGGTGAGGTTCTTGATCGCTCCCTTGGTGGCGGTGTACGGGGCAATGCCTGGCCGGGCCAACTCGCTCTGGACCGACGCGATGTTGATAATCTTGCCCTTGCCGCGCGGGATCATGTAGCGCGCGACAGCCTGGCCGACGTAGAAGGCGCTCGAGACATTGGTTCTGAGCAATTGCTCCCACTTCTCCGCCGGAAAATCCTCAAGCGGCGTGCGAAACTGCATGCCGGCGTTGTTGACGAGAATATCGATTGCGCCATTCGTCCGCTCGATCGTGGCAATACCTTCGCGGACATCCTCGGCGAGGGTGACATCGAAACCGGCGACCGCAACGTTGTGCCCGGCTGCGGTCAAGCTCGCGGCGGCGGCCTCGAGCTTGCTGCGCTCCCGTCCATTCAGGACCACGGAGGCGCCATGCTCGGCGAGCCCTCGCGCGATGGCGAGGCCGATCCCCTGGGACGATCCTGTGACGAGCGCTCGTTTGCCGGCCAGATTGAACAGTTCAAATGCCACGGCGGGACCTTCTCCATGCGTGCAGGACCATCCGAGCGCCTTTCTGACGCCTGCCGGTCCGGTGCGAAAGAACGGATCCGGATGGACCTAGAAACACTGCAGACGGCGGTCAAGCCAAAACGGCGGTTGATGCGAGGTGACCCGTGTACCGGCGACTTTCCAGCCGCATGAATCTTCTTGACCGCAAAAAGTCCACCGCTCCACATCTCCACCGTCCGCAGCCTCACGGCCTGAACTCGCCGCAAATTTCGTCGCGGCGCAGCATGCAAAATGAGACTACCGGTCAAGTTGCGGCAGGTGAAGTTGCGCGCCCCGCCCCAGTCATCGGCTAGCTTTCGCCCGGCGGTCCCGGTCGCAAATGCATTGTGAAGGGCATGGCGATTTCGGAACGACCTATACCAAAACTGGCGATACAAGGGAGGGGTTCGATGTTTAAAAGCTGTGCGGGACTGGTCGCGCTGAGCAGTCTGTTGCTTTCCGGCGCCGCCTTAGCTCAAGAGAAAATCAGGGTCGGCGTCACCGCGACCCTCGAAGGCACTTATACGGTGCTCGGCGAAGACGGAATCCGCGGCCACCAGACCGCGATCAACACGCTCGGCAAGAAGGTCGGCGACAAGGAAATCGAATTCATCATCGCCTCCACGGATGCGACGCCCGACTCCGCCGTTCGTGCCGTACGCAAGCTGATCGAACAGGATAAGGTCCAGATCCTGCTTTCACCCCTGTCCGGTGACGAAGGCATTGCGGTGAAGAACTTTGCCAAGACGCGCCCCGAGCTGACTTTCATCAATGCCGCTTCCGGCGCGCAGGAGACCACTTACGTCGACCCGGCGCCGAACTTCTTCCGCTACAACATGGACGGCGCGCAATGGCAGGTCGGGTTGGGCAAGTATGCCTATGATACGAAAGGCTATCGCAAGATTGCGACGGTCGGGGACGATTATTCCTTCATCTATACGCAGGTGTTCGGGCTGGTGCTCGAGTTCTGCGGTGCTGGCGGACAGGTCACGAACCGGCAATGGGTGCCGCTCGGCACCAAGGACTTCGCCTCCGTCATTGCTGCTCTTCCCGACGACGTCGATGCGATCTATCTCGGCCTCGGCGGCGCCGACGCCGTCAATTTCCTAAACCAGTATCAGCAGGCTGGCGGCAAGGCCCGTCTGATGGGCGGCTCGATCATGGTCGACCAGACCATTCTTTCGGCCAAGGGCAATGCCAAAAATGCCCTCATCGGCACCATCGCCGCGAGTGGCCAGGCCGACACCTGGGAGGATCCAGGCTGGCAGAAGTTCGTGAAAGCGTATCAGGACGCCTTCCCACCGAACAAGCGGTTCCCGAGCCCGTCGCTGCTCGCCACCAACTACTACAACTCGACGATGGCGCTGATCCTCGGACTGCGTCAGGTCAATGGCGACCTCAGCAACAACCAGGCGAAGCTTAAGGAAGCCCTCGCCAAGATCGAGCTCGACGCGCCCAATGGCAAGATCAAGCTCGACTCCAACCGCCAGGCTATCGGAACCAACTTCGTCACCGAGGTGGTGGACGACGGCAAGGGCGCCTTGTTCAGCAAGGTCGTGAAGGTCATTCCGAACGTGAACCAGACGCTCGGCTACGACCCGGCAGTTTTCTCCAAGATCGGGCTGCCGAGCCGGACGGTTCCGGAGTGCAAGAAGTACTGACCTCTTCGCATTTGCGAACGGGCCCCGGTCACGCCGGAGCCCGGGCGCGACCCGGCAGGATGTGATCTACCCTTGCATTCTCGCGGCGGATGTTGAACGCTCATTGAAAAGACAAGAACATCCCGCGGGAGGGAAGGCATGAGCAAGGCTCTCGCCGTCTTCCACGGCCGGTTCGGTCGCGCGACGGTCTATCAGTTGAACCGCCCCTTCAACATGCACGCGCATCGCGAAGGGCACCTGATATTTCATGTCGGTGGAACGCCAGCGCGCATTGATGTGTGCGATGAGCGATGGCTGCTCGCGGAAGACTCCATTGTTGCCGTCAACCCTTGGGAACCGCACAATTTTGTCCCGACCGACACGGAGAACGGGGCGATCTTCTTCGTCCTTTACGTCAACGCCGAATGGTTCGCCCCCGATGCGGCCCGCGCCCACAGCCTGCGGTTTGGCCGCACCTGCTTCAAGCGTACGGCCACGCTCGACAGGCATATTCGCCGCTCTGCCGCGCTGGTGTGCGGCGCGCCTTCGCTGAGCAGCCTCGACTGCGAACTCAGGCAGTTGATCGACAGTTGTTATGACGAAAGCTGGCAGACGCCCGAGCCGGTGCAGGAGACACGGACCGCCACCGCCGTCACTGACTTTCGCGTCCGCAAATCCATCAAGCTGATGTCCGAAAGCCCGGGCGCCGAGATCGAGCTGGATTCGATCGCGCGGGCCTCTGGGCTGTCGCGCCCGCACTTCTACCGGCTGTTCCGAACCCAGACCGGCGTCACGCCAAACCTCTATCTCAATACACTGATCATGGAACAGGCACTGGACGCCCTGGTCGCGACCGAAGTGCCGATCGCCGATATCGGCTTCGATCTCGGCTTCTCCTCCCAGAGCGGTTTCACCCGCTTCTTCGCGGCCAATGTCGGGATGGCGCCGACTGAATACCGCCGCGCCGCCAAAGTCTTGCGCCCCTGAGTGCAACAGGCGCGAAAAGATACTGACAATCAAGTGCAAGGTCCGCGGCACCATTAGGATGCCCCAAAACGCGAGCCGAAACGGCCGCGGCGTCTGGGAGGACGGTATGGCGATGGCCGGGCTGCTACCGTGACAAGATTCATCGAACGCCATCCGGCGTGGGCGCTGATACTGCTGATCGCTGTCGCGGTGCTGTTGTGGCTGATCCTTGCCGTCTGGCCACCCGGACTCGAAGAGGCGATCGGCAGGAAGCGCGTCTTTCTCAACGCCCTGTTCAACGGCGTCACGCTCGGCAGCCTTTACTTCCTGGTGGCCAGCGGCTTCACGCTCATCTTCGGCCTGATGCGCAACGTCAATCTGGCGCATGGTTCGCTCTATCTGTTCGGCGGCTACATCGGTTACGCCATCAGCGTCTGGACCGGCTCATGGGTGCTCGGTTTCATCATCGCGTTTCTCGGTGTGGCGCTGGTCGGCATCGTCCTGCAAATCGTCGTCTTCCGTCGCATGGAGGGCGAGGATTTGCGCCAGACCATGGTCACGATCGGGCTCTCGATCGTGTTTGCGGACCTGATGCTGTGGGTATTCGGCGGCGATTTCTATCAGATCCAGACCCCGAGTTGGCTGGTCGGCCCAATCGAATTGCCGCTGGTCACCGCAGTCAAATCGTCGGGCGAGGCGGTCTACCTGCGCTACCCGATGGTGCGGCTCGTGATCTTCGTCGCCGCCGTCGTAATCGGCATCGTGATGTGGCTGGCGCTCAATCGAACCCGCGTCGGCATGATGGTGCGCGCCGGAGTCGACGACCGCGACATGCTTGCTGCGACCGGCGTGCCGATCCAGCTCGTCTTTGTTGCCGTGTTCGCACTCGGCGCGGGCCTTGCCGGCATCGCGGGCGTCGTCGGCGGAACCTTTCAGTCGATTTCGCCCGGCGAGGACACCCGATTTCTTCTGGCTTCCCTCGTCGTCGTCATCGTCGGCGGCATGGGCTCGATTCCGGGCGCGGCGCTGGGCGCCGTCATCATCGGCCTCGCCGAGCAGCTCGGCTCTGTCTACATCCCGACTTATGCAATCGTCGTAACCTTCCTCATCATGGTGCTGGTGCTGGCGCTGCGACCGCAGGGCCTATTGGCGAGGCGCTGACATGTCGTTGGTCCAGGGCGCGCATCCTCAGACCAGTCAGCCGGCAGGAGCGCGCGCGGCGTTGTTGGCGTGGCCGGAATTCAACAAGCCGGCTGTCTGGCTGGTCGCCGTGATCCTCTTGATCATGCCGTTCATCGCTAACGCCTTTTTCCTGATCGAGATCTTCGCCACCACGTTGATCCTCGGGACCGTCGCCCTCAGCCTGATGTTCCTGGCGGGCTATGGCGGCATGGTCAGCCTGATGCAGCTCACCGTCGCCGGCTTTGCCGCCTACATGGTCGCGGTGTTCGGCATGAGCGCCAACACCAATATCAGCCTCGGCTGGCCGTGGTGGCTTGCAACGCCGATGGCGCTGGTGCTCGCAACCGTCTTCGGCACGCTCGGCGGCGCGCTCGCGGTGCGCACCGAGGGCATCTACACCATCATGATCACGCTCGCGATCGGCGCGGCCTTCTACTATTTCACCAACCAGAACTGGCCGATCTTCGGCGGCCACACCGGCATCAACACCATCGCCACGCCGAAATTCTGGGGTGTCGACTGGCGCTCCGACATTCCCTTCTACTACGTCACGCTGGGCGTCGCGGCGTTTTGCTATTTCGCCGTTCAATATGTCTCGCGCGCTCCGTTCGGGCTCGCGCTGCAGGGCGTGCGCGACAATCCCCGCCGCATGGCGGCGCTCGGCTATAATGGCAACGCGCACCGCGTGGCAGCCTACGCGTTCGCGGCCTTCATCGCCGCACTCGGCGGCGTCCTGCAGGTCTGGAACTACCGGCAGATCTCGCCCGGCTCGGTCAGCGTCGGCGCCTGCATTGATATTCTGATCATCGCCGTGGTCGGCGGCATCACCCGCCCCGTCGGGCCCTTCATCGGCGCCTTCATCTTCGTCATCCTGCGTACCTTCGCGCTCGATCTGCTGGTCAAGTTAGGGCTCGACGGCAATCGCTTCCGGCTGCTGATCGGCCTCGGCTTCCTCGCCATCGTGTTCTGGTCGTCGGACGGCGTGATCGGTCTCTGGGAGCGATGGCGCCGTCGCACGGCCGTACCAGAAAAACGCGCAAGCGGAGGCCACGGTCATGGATAGCGCCGCGCCACGCTTTTCGGCCGTCGGTGCCGGCGCCGCGCTGGAGCTGCGCGGCGTGACGCGGCTGTTCGGCGCGCTCGCTGCCCTGACCGACGTCACCATCACCGTTCGCCCCGGCGAACGCCGCGCCGTGCTCGGCTCCAACGGCGCCGGCAAAACGACGCTGTTCAATTGCGTGACCGGCGACTTTCCGCCGTCCTCCGGCACCATCCGCTTCTTCGGCGAGGACATTACCCACTTCCCGCCTTACGAACGTATCAGGCGCGGCTTGCGCCGCACCTATCAGATATCAGCGCTGTTTCCCGGCCTCACAGTGAGGGACAATGTCTATCTCGCCTGCCGCGGCGTTTCCCGCGGACGATTTTCTCCGCTGCGCCCGGGGGCGAACGATGCCCTCATGCATGCGACAGAGGCGCTGATCCAGGCGGTGCACCTGACATCGGTCAGGGAGCAGCGGGTCGCGGAGCTCGCGCACGGCCAGCAGCGGCAGCTCGAGATCGCGCTCGCGCTCGCCGGCGCGCCCCGTTTTATCCTGTTCGACGAACCGGCCGCGGGCCTGTCCCCCACCGAGCGGCGCGAACTGATCGATATCTTGACGTCGCTGCCCGCCCATATCGGCTACATCATCATCGAGCACGACATGGATGTCGCGCTTCGCGTCGTCGAAAGCGTCACGATGATGCACAACGGCCGTGTCTTCAAGGAAGGCCTGCCGCACGAGATCGAAGCCGACCCGGAAGTGCAGGAGCTCTATCTCGGGGCCGGCCATGAGTGAGATCCGCCGTTCAGCGCCTGCCCTCGAAGTCCGGGGCCTCGACGTTTACTACGGCCATTCCCATGCGCTGCAGGGAGTCGAGCTGACGCTGGATTCCGGCGTGTTCTCGGTGGTCGGCCGCAACGGCATGGGCAAGACCACGCTGTGCAAGACCATCATGGGCTTGCTGCGGGCGAGCGGCGGTTCGGTTCGCGTCCGCGGCGAGGATATCACCCGCCTTAGCCCGGCGCGGATCGCGCAGCTCGGCGTCGGCTACGTTCCGCAAGGGCGACGGCTGTGGCGCTCGCTCAGCGTGGACGAACATCTGCGGCTGGCGGCCGGGATGCGGCGCGGCGTCTGGACGATCGACCGTGTCTACGAGACCTTTCCTCGCCTTGCCGAGCGCAAGGACCATGGCGGCGGCCAGCTCTCGGGCGGCGAACAGCAGATGCTGGCGATCTCGCGCGCGCTTCTGACCAATCCGCATCTCCTCATCATGGACGAGCCGACCGAAGGTCTTGCGCCTGTCATCGTCGCCCAGGTCGAAGAAATGCTGGTGCGGCTTGCCGAAGACGGCGAGATGTCGGTGCTGGTGATCGAGCAGAATATCGGCGTCGCCACGGCGATTTCGAAGAACGTCGCGATCATGGTCAATGGCCGCATCAATCGCATCATCGACTCCGCGCGACTTGCCGCCGACCGCGAGCTGCAACAACGGCTGCTTGGTGTTGGAGTCGTTGGAGTCCACGCCGAGCCGGACGCGGATATCGAAGGCGCGGATGCAGGCGCCGAAGCCAACGCGCATCCCGCACCGCCGCGCGCGTCGAGCACAGCGCCAATCCGCATCTATATCTCCAATCCCACGCTGCCGACGCGCTGGTCGCAGCCGGCGCCGATTGCGCGCATCGAGGCCGCCGCGCGCACGCTTTCGACGGGCATCACCCGGATTGAAGACGCCGCACGGCAGAAACGCCAAGCCGGTGCCGTCGTTCAAACCGCGTCCGGGCCACCGGTCGTTCTTGTCGTCGGCACGCTTGATACTAAGGGCGAGGAGTTGCGCTTCATTCGCGACGTGATCGCCGGACACGGCTTGCGGACGCGCCTGGTCGACGTCTCCACCAGCGGCAAGCTCTCCACCTGCGACGTCTCCGCCCAGGAAATCGCGCTCAATCATGGGCGCGGCGGATCGAGCGTGTTCGGCTCGGACCGCGGCGCGTCGGTGACCGCGATGGCCGACGCCTTCGCCAATTGGCTGCGCCGTCAGGGTAATGTCGCAGGCATCATTTCGGCGGGCGGCTCCGGCGGCGCCTCGCTGGTCGCGCCGGGCATGCGCGGCCTTCCCGTCGGCGTGCCGAAACTGATCATCTCATCCGTCGCGTCGGGAGATGTCGGTCCTTATGTCGGACCTGCCGATATCACGATGATGTATTCGGTCACCGACGTGCAGGGCCTCAATTCGATCTCGCGTGCCGTGCTCGCCAACGGCGCCAACGCCATCGCCGGCATGGTGAAGGCGCGTCTCGACAATCAAAGCGCGGCCGAGCGTAACGCGCGGGTTGCGTTACCCGCTGTCGGCATCACCATGTTCGGCGTGACGACGCCCGCCGTGCAGAAGATTACGGCCGATCTGCGCAGCGATTTCGAATGCCTCGTCTTCCACGCTACCGGCGTCGGCGGCCGCTCGATGGAAAAGCTGGTCGATTCCGGAATGCTCGCGGCCGTTGTCGATCTCACGACGACGGAAGTCTGCGATCTCCTGATGGGCGGTGTATTCCCCGCCACGGACGACCGCTTCGGCGCGATCATCCGCAGCCGCCTGCCCTTCATCGGCTCCGTCGGTGCGCTCGACATGGTCAATTTCGGCGCACCCGACACCATTCCCGAGCGCTATCGTCAGCGCAAGTTCCACGTTCACAATCCGCAGGTGACCTTGATGCGCACCACACCGGAAGAGAACGATCGTATGGGACGTTGGATCGGCGAAAAACTCAACCGGATGGACGGGCCGGTACGCTTCTTCCTCCCGGAAGGCGGCGTCTCCGCGCTCGACGCGCCGGGCCAGCCGTTCTGGGATCCGGAAGCGGATGCAGCGCTGTTTACCGCGCTGGAACGCAGCGTGCGCCAGACCGGCAATCGCCAGCTCATCCGCATCAGGCGCCACATCAACGAACCGGAATTTGCATCCGCCATCGTCAACGCGCTCCGTCCTCTGGTCGGACGCCCGGGGACACGTCGGAAAGTCGCGAGGTGATCATGGCGAAGTTCGAACGTTCGGCCATCCTGAAGAAATTTCGCAACATGGCCGCCAAGGGGGAGCCGATCGTTGGCGGCGGGGCGGGCACTGGCCTATCGGCCAAATGCGAGGAAGCCGGCGGCGTCGATCTGATCGTGATCTACAATTCCGGCCGCTACCGCATGGCAGGACGCGGCTCCCTCGCCGGCCTGATGCCCTATGGCGACGCCAACGCGATCGTGCTGGAGATGGCCGGCGAAGTGCTCCCCGTCGTCACCCGGACGCCGGTATTGGCGGGGGTCAACGGCACCGACCCGTTCCGCGACATGGATAGTTTTCTCGATCAGTTGAAGGCGCTGGGCTTTGCCGGCGTGCAGAACTTTCCGACCGTCGGCCTGATCGACGGCGTGTTCCGCGCCAACCTCGAGGAAACCGGAATGTCCTATGCGCTGGAGATCGACATGATCTCCAAAGCGCGCGACAAGGACATGCTGACGACGCCCTATGTGTTCAGCGAGAGCGAAGCCGCGGCAATGGCGATCGCGGGCGCTGACATCATCGTCTGTCACCTCGGCCTGACCACAGGCGGTGCGATCGGCGCGCATACCGCGCCGAAGCTCGAAGATTGCCCGGAACAGATCGACACCTGGGCTGCGGCGGCGCTCAGCGTCAATCCGGACATATTGGTGCTGGCCCATGGCGGCCCGATCGCCGAGCCCGCCGACGCTGACTTCATCATGAAACACACGCGCAAGTGCCACGGCTTTTACGGCGCATCGTCGATGGAGCGCCTGCCGGTGGAGCGGGCGCTCACGGAACAGGTTCGTAAATTCAAGGCGATCGGCGCGCGGTAACGCCGAGACCAAAGGGAGGAAGAGATGTCGGGGATTCTGGTTGGCGAATTGATCCTCTGGCTGATCATAGCGATCGTCGTGATCGCCATCGTCGTCTACATCGTGAACTGGCTCTACCACCGTTCGTCGAAGGAAGTGTCCTTCGTCCGCACCGGTCTCTTGGGCGAGCGCGTGGTGATCAATGGCGGCGCCTTCGTGCTGCCGTTCATCCACGACTACACGCCCGTCAACATGAACGTGCTGCCGATGGGCATCGTGCGCGCGAAGCATGACGCTGTCATCACCCGCGACCGCATGCGGATCGACATCGAGGCCGATTTTTACGTCCGGGTGCAGCCGACCCGCGAAGCGGTCGCCATCGCCGCCGCCACGCTCGGGCGGCGCACGCTCGAGCCGGAGCAGTTGCATGCCCTGCTTTCCGGCAAGTTCGTCTCCGCCATACGTTCGGTTGCCGCCGAAATGACCATGGAGCAGATGCACGAGCAGCGCGGCGAATACGTCACGCGGCTCAAGGCCGCCGCCGCCGAGGCGCTGGCCCAGAACGGCCTCGAGCTGGAGTCAGTCGCGATTACCGATCTCGACCAGACTGATCTCGAGTATTTCAATCCGTCGAACCGGTTTGATGCCGAGGGTCTGACGCGGCTGATGGAAGATATCGAGGCCAAGCGTAAGCTGCGCAACGACATCGAACAGGATTCGATGATCAAGATCCGCTCCCGCAATCTCGACGCCGAACGTCAGGCGCTGGAGATCGAACGCGAGAGCGAGACCGCCCGCCTCGAACAGGAGCGCGACATCGAGATGCGCCGCGCTCTGCAGCGCACGGAAGTTGCGCGCGAACGCGCCTTGCGGGAGACCGAGGCCGAGCAGGCGCAGATTTCGGCGCGTGAGGCCATCGAGAAGGCGCGCATCGCCAACGAGCTCGCCATCGCCGAAGCCCGCATCGCCTCGGAACGCGAAACGAGACACCGCGAGATCGAGCGCACGCGCGCGGTCGAAGAGAAGGAGCTGCTGGCGCGCGAGGAAATCGAAAAAGCCAAGATCGCCAACCAGCGCGCGGTCGATACCGCCCGCATCGCCTCCGAGCGCGAGGTGCGACAGCGCGACATCGAGCGTACGCGGACCGTCGAGGAGGCCGAGATCACGGCACGCGAAGCGATCGAGAAGGCGCGCATTCAGCAGGATCGCTCTGTGACCGACGCGCGGATCGTCAACGAGGAAGAAACCCGAAGGCGCGAAATCGAACGCACCCGCGCGGTCGAAGAAGCCGAGATAGCGGCGCGTGAGGCGACCGAAAAAGCGCGCATCGCCCAGACCACGATCGTTAACGTCGAACGCATCGCGTCCGACGAGCGCACCCGCGCGCTGGAAATCCAGCAGGTCCGCACCATCCAGGAAGCGGAGATCGAGGCGCAGAAGGCCGTGGAAGCTGCGCGGATCGCGCGCGAACGGACACTCGCAGCCGAGCGGATCGCCGCCGAGCAGACCACACGCAAGCTGGAAATCGAGCGCAACCAGGCGCTGGAAGTTGCCGGCATTGCCGCGCGAGAGGCAACCGAAGCCTCCCGCATCGCTCAGGAAGAGCGCGTTCGCTCGCTCGAAATCGCGCGCAACCGCGCCGTCGAGGAGGCCGATATCGCCTCGCGCGAAGCGATCGAGGGCGCCCGCATCTCCCAGGAGAAGGTCGTCGCCGCGCAACGTATTCGGGCCGAAAGAGAAACAAGGGGACTTGAAATCGAGCGCACCGAAGCGATCGAGGCCGCCGAGCTCAAGCGGCGCGATGCCATCGAACGGCGGCGCGTCGAAGTGGAGCTGGCGCTGGAGGCTGAACGTATCGCCTCGTCCAGGACGCGCGAAGTGCTCAATATCGACCAGAAAAAAGCGGTCGAGATCGCCGACGAGGAGCGCGTGATCGCGCTTGCCGCCAAACGCTCCGAGCGCATCGATGCCGACCGCCAGGTCAAGCAGGCAGAGATCAATGCCCGCAAGGAAGTCGAGACCACCGACGTCTCGCGCGAACAGGCGCTGGAGGCCGCTCGGCTGGCACGCCGG
Organism: Bradyrhizobium sp. sBnM-33; assembly: GCF_032917945.1. Lineage (NCBI taxonomy): Bacteria > Pseudomonadati > Pseudomonadota > Alphaproteobacteria > Hyphomicrobiales > Nitrobacteraceae > Bradyrhizobium > Bradyrhizobium sp. sBnM-33. The sequence continues at coordinate 1,567,297 of NZ_CP136624.1, read as the reverse complement.
CGCGCGATCGAGCAACTCGAAGTCGCCCGTGTCCAGGCGCTGCAGGAGGCCGAGATCGCTTCCCGCGAGGAAGTCGAGCGGGCGCGCATCGCCTCCGACGGTGGCCTTGACGAAGCCCGCATCGGCCGCGAGCGCGATCTGCGGAAACTGGAGGTCAATCGCGAGAAGGACGTCGAAACGGCGCTGATGGAAAAGGCGATCGCGCTTTATCAGAAATCTCTGGAAGAATCGGCAGCCAAGGTGGCGGCCGAAGATGCGCGCGTGCGCGCGACCGAAGCGGCCGAGCGCGTCGTCACCGCCCGCGAAAGCGAGATCGCCAAGCGACAAAAGACCATCGAGGTGCTGCTGGCGGAGAAGCGGGCCGAGGAGACCCGTATCGCTGCCGACGCCGAGCGCGTGCGCGCCGCGGTCGAAGCCGAGGCGCAGCGGCTGCTCAACGAAGCGGAGAACGTGCTCACCGACCAGGCGCGCTACTCGCTGTTCCGCCGCAAGCTGCTCGACCGGATCGAGGGTATCGTGCGCGAGAGCGTCAAGCCGATGGAGAAGATTGAAGGCATCCGCATCCTTCAGGTCGACGGCCTCAACGGTAACGGTGGCGGCGGCAGCGGCCGCAGCGCCACCGACGAGGTGATCGACTCGGCGCTGCGCTACCGGGTGCAGGCGCCGCTGATCGACTCGATCCTTTCCGATATCGGCGTCGAGGGCGGCAGCCTCGCCAAGATGCCCGGCCTCATTCGCGAAGCGCGCGACATGCAGGGCATCAAAGAAGCGACGCGCAAGAGCGGTCCGGGCAAATCCGACGCGTCCCCCACCGCGCCTGCCGCCGGCGAGCCCCCCGCTGAACGCGGACCGCGCAAGAAAGGATAAGCACGCGTCATGGCCCGGGTCTACGTTTCCACTGTCGTCAACGCCCGCAACGACCGCGTCTGGGCGCGCGTGCGCGACTTCAATGGCTTGCCGAACTGGCATCCCGCGATTGCGGAGAGCCGCATCGAGGGCGGCGAGCCCGCAGACAAGATCGGATGCGTGCGGGATTTTCGCCTGCGCAACGGCGATCGTATCCGCGAGAAGCTGCTCGGGCTGTCCGACTACGACATGTTCTGCACCTACTCCATCCTGGAATCCCCGATGGGCGTGGAGAACTACGTTGCAACGCTGCGGCTGACGCCGGTGACCGACGGCGACCAGACGTTTCTGGAATGGACCGCCGAGTTCGACTGCGCGCCGGAGCGGGAAAACGAGCTCGTCAGCAACATCGGAACCGGCGTGTTCCAGGGCGGATTCGACGCGCTCAAGCGCGCCTTCGGAGGCTAGCGTGCCGCATATCGTCAAGAGCACGATCCTCGACGCGCCGACAACCGCGGTCTGGAACGTGCTGCGCGATTTCAACGGCCACGACCGCTGGCATCCTGAGGTCGCCACCAGCACGATCGAACGCGCACAGGCCGCCGACAAGATCGGCTGTATCAGACGTTTCAAGCTGCAGGACGGCTCGGAGCTGCGCGAGCAACTGCTGGCACTTTCGGACCTCGAACAGACCTTCAGCTACTGCCTGCTCGATACGCCGATCCCGATGTTCAACTATGTCGCACACGTACGCCTGCTCCCGGTCACCGACGGCGACCGCACCTTCTGGCACTGGGAATCCAGGTTCACCGCGCGGCCCGCCGATGCCGAGCGGCTGACTCAAATGGTCGCGGAACAGATCTATCAAGCCGGCTTCGATGCCATTCGCCGGCACCTGAAGGAGGCTGCATGAAAACAGAGGCGAAGCCATGCCCGTCACGGTGAAGACATTCGCAAGTTTCGGCGAGGCCGCCTCGGCATTGTCGTCCGACCGCAGCGCCCGCTATCTCGGCGGCGGCACGCTGGTCATGCGCGCCCTCAACGAGGGCGATGTCTCGATCTCCACCGTCGTGCGCGCGACCGATCGGGCGCTGTCTCGTATTGATGTCGCAAGCTCGCGCGTCACGATCGGTGCTGGTGTCACCTTTGCGAGAATTCTGGCCGAGCGCGAACTCGCCTTTCTGCACGCCCCAGCTCGTTCGATCGGCGGGCCGGCCGTGCGTAACATGGGCACGGTGGGCGGCAATCTGTTCGCGCCCAACCCTTATGGCGATTTCACCGTCGCACTGCTCGCGCTAGATGCGACTGTTTCCGTCCAGGGCGGTCTTGGTGCGCGCGACATGCCTATCGAAGAGTTCCTGCAATCCCGCGAACGCCAGAGCGGCGCGCTGGTGCTAGCCGTCTCCTGCCAGCGGCCCGCAAGCGCCGACGCTTTCCGCTATCGCAAGATCGCCCGCATCAAGCCGAAGGGCGGTTCGGTGATCACGCTCGCGGCGCATCTGCCTGCTAGCGGCGGCCGCATTTCAGGTGCGCGCATCGCGCTCGGCTCGATGGCCGCCACGCAAATTCGCGCCAGAGCCGCCGAGCGCGCGCTGGAGGGACGTTCGCTTGACGGTGCGGCAATCAACGCTGCTGCGGCGGTAGCCGCCGAAGGTGTGTCGCCCACAGACAATGCCCTTGGCAGCGCCTGGTATCGCCGCGAGATCGTCGGCGTTCACCTTCGTCGCCTGTTATCCGGGCTGGAGTAAGCCATCATGACCAAGACCCCGCTCCAGTTTCGTCACAATGGCCGCGATGTCGCGCTATTCGTCGACGGCGGCGTCAATCTGCTGGTCGCGCTCCGCGAACAGATCGGCGACATGACGCCGAAATTCGGCTGCGGCCAGGGCGGCTGCGGCGCCTGCAGCGTGCTGATCGATGGCGAACTGCATCTCTCCTGCCTGACGTTGGCGGAGTCGGTGGCCGGACGCTCCGTCGAGACGCTCGACGGGCTGAAGGACGGTCCCAACCTGCATCCGCTGCAACGCGCCTTTATGGAGCAGTTCGCGGCCCAATGCGGCTACTGCACGCCGGGCATGCTGATGGCGGCGAAGGCGCTGCTCGATCGCAATCCGTCTCCGAGCCGCGCCGAGGTCATTGAGGCGATCTCCGGCAACATCTGCCGCTGCACCGGATACGAGCCGATCATCAACGCCGTGATCGCCGCCGCTGCGAGTGGTCGCGCACGCGCCTAAAGGGAACGACCATGCTGGAACTGCGCAAGGACATCTTCGCCGACGAGCGCGACGATAATCTGAAAGAGATCGGAAAGGGTACGCAGCGCCAGGACATGCTCGGCCATGTCACTGGCACTTCGACCTATTTCGATGACCATAAGCTGCAGGGCATGCTGCATCTGAAAGTATTGCGCAGCCCGCATGCACATGCCCGCCTGCGCCGCATCGATACGATGGAAGCGGAACGTTCGCCCGGCGTTCGCCGCATCATTTGCGGCGCCGATGTGCCGCGCAATCTCAATACGCTGCTCAGCCTGATCAATTTCGGCAAGGACGACGAGCCGTCGCTTGCGGTCGACAAGGTGCGCTACAAGGGCGAGCCCATCATCGCGGTTGTCGCCGACACTCCGCGAGAAGCCTATGAGGCGATGGCGAAGGTGCGCGTTGACTACGAGCCGCTGCCCGCAGTGTTCGACGTCGAGGAAGCCCTGAAGCCGGGTGCGCCCGTCGTCAACGAGGTCTACCCCAAGAACACCTTCATCTATCACGACGTCTATGATCACCAGAAGCTGCGCTTCGGCGACGTCGAGCGCGGCTTCGCCGAGGCCGACCACGTCCTCGAACAGCGCTACCAGATGTCGCCGATCGAGCATGCGCCGACCGAAACCAACGGCTCGATCGCCGCACCCGACACCAACGGCCGTTATGTCGTCTACACCTCGACTCAGGCGCTGTTCTTCTCGCTCGATACCTGCGCCAAAATCCTCGATGTCCCTTCCAACACCTTCCACTTCATCGGCGGCACCGTCGGCGGCGGCTTTGGCGGCAAGGTGGACACGCTGACCGAACCGCTCGCCATTCTCGGCGCGATGCTGACTGGGCGTCCGGTGCGCTATCAGCTCGGCCGCGAGGAGGAGATGCAGTTCGGCTCGCCGCGCGGCGCCGAGCGCATTTACATTAAGGACGGCGTGATGAGCGACGGACGCATCGTCGCGCGCAAGATCCGCGCCTATTTCGACAGCGGCGCCTACACCCGGCTGTCCAGCTACGCGGTGGTCAAATGCGTGGCTCACCTGCCCGGCCCCTATACGATCCCGAACGTCCATGGCGACGTCTACTGCGTGTTCACCAACCGGACGCCGGCGACCGCCATGCGCGGCTTCGGCGTCACGGCGATGGACTTTGCGCTCGAATGCCAGATGGACAAGCTCGCCCATCTCGTCGGCATCGACCCGATGGAGTTTCGCATCCTCAACGCCTATCGCGACGGCGACATGAAGGCGCACCGGCGCGAGGCCAAGAACACCGCGTTGATCGAATGCGTCCAGGTCGCCGCCGAAAAAGCCAAATGGCCGCTGCGCGAAGAGTTCAAGCGCATGTCGTCGCGCCAGGACGGCGGCGGCAGCCGGGCAGCGATATCGCCGACACCGATCGAGCCTGTCCCGCAACGCGCCGCGGTCTCACAGCAGCGGACCACCTACGATCGCGCGCCTCCTGCGCCGATCCACGAACCGCCGCCACCCGCGCCGCCCCCTCCTCCAAGGCCGCCATCGCCATCACACGGCGCCACGCGCTTTTCTTCCGTCTTCGGCACCAGGAGGCGCTGACCATGGCAAAGCATCGCGGACGCGGCATCGCCTCGATCAACTATCCCATCGGCATGAACCTTGGCGGCGACCCCAGCCAGGCGCTGGTTCATTCCAATCCCAGCGGCAAGTTCACGGTGTCGCTATCGTCGATCGACCTCGGCCAGGGCATGAAATCGGTGACGCGGCAGATCTGCGCGGAGACGCTCGGCGTTCCCGTTGAAGACGTGTATGTCGACACCGCGGATTCCGACACCGGGCCACACTGCATGGGCTCGTTCGCGTCACGCGGCACGCATCGCGTCGGCAACGCGGTGATGGCGGCGGCGAAAGAGGCGCGCGGGGTCATGATGGAGGCCGCCGCCGAGGAGTTGGAGGTCAACGCTGCCGACCTTGAGACCGACGGGCGTGGCAACATCCACGTCAAGGGCGCGCCGCATCGCTCGATCTCCACCAAGGATGTCGCGATTGCTGCGCAGTTCAAGCAAGGCAAGACAATATCGGGACGCGGCATCTTTCTGGTGCCGTTGTCCGAGGTCAATCCCGAGACCGGCGAGATGTCACCCGCTACCTGCTACGCCCACGCCTGCCTGGTCGCCGAGGTCGAGGTCGATGACGAGACCGGCGAGATCGCGATGGTGCGCATGGACAGTGCCTACGAACTCGGCCGCGCGCTCAATCCGCGCTTGGTGGAACAGCAACTCGTCGGCGGCGCCTGGATGGGGATCAGCCACGCGCTGTTTGAAACGCCCGAGCCTTATTATCCCGATCCGGCGCACGGCCCGCGTGATTTCGTCGAATACCTGATGCCCGGACCCGGTGACATCTGCCCGCACGATATCGCGGTGCTGGAACGCCCCGCGGCCGACGGCCCGTTCGGCGCCAAGGGCCCGGGCGAGATGTGCGCCAATCCGGTGCTCCCTGCGGTCGCCAACGCCATCTTCAACGCGGTTGGCGTGCGGATGGATGAATTGCCGATCACGCCGGAAAAAGTTTTGCGGGCGATCAAGGCGCAGGGCGGCGCACGACCGCAGGCACGGCGCTGAGGCAGAACATGACGGTCCGCGGCAACATCGTCGGCATCGACAGCCCGGAGGCGCTGGAGCGGGCCCTGCGGACGGCGTACTATCTCGCCGACGACGGCCTCGCGACAGCAGCCTATCTGGCGCTCGCGCTCGGCAAGCCGCTGCTGCTGGAAGGCGCGCCCGGCGTCGGCAAGACGGAAGCCGCAAAAGCGATCGCCGCCGTGCTCGGCCGCCGCTTGATCCGGTTGCAATGCTATGAAGGCATCGACGCAGCCGCCGCGCTCTACGAGTGGAACTATCCGCGCCAGATGCTCGCGATCCGCCAGGCCGGCGAGGAAACAATCGATATCTATGGCGAGACCTTCCTGATCGAGCGGCCGATGCTCGCCTCGTTGCGCGCGCCTGACTCCACTGTGCTGCTGATCGATGAGATCGACCGCGCCGACCAGGAGTTCGAGGCCTTTCTGCTGGAATTCCTCTCCGACTTCCAGATTTCCATTCCCGAGCGCGGCACCGTTCGCGCCGCCGAGCGCCCGGTCGTCGTGCTGACCTCAAATCGCACCCGTGACCTGCACGAGGCGTTGCGCCGCCGCTGCGTCTATCACTGGATCGATTATCCCACCGCCGAGCGCGAGGCGCGCATTGTCATGATGCGGGCTTCCAGTGTCGCCGAAGCGACCGCGCGCGCGGTCGTCGCCGCCGTCGGCAAACTCCGGCGCGAACCGCTCAGCAAGGCGCCCGGAATCGCGGAAGCCGTGGACTGGGCCGAAGCCGCCACACTGCTGCACGCGCGCGGCGTCCGCTGGCCGGATGCGTTCAAACGCTCGATCGGGGTTGCACTGAAGGACGAGGAGGATCTCACCTTCATCTCCGGCCGGCTCGACGCCCTCATTGCGGAGGCTGCCGCGTGAGCGACGAACCTCAATTGCCGCGCGCTGCCGGCGTCTTCGTGTCCTTTGTCGCACTGCTGCGCACCAACGGCTTTGCCGTGGCGCCGGAACAGACGACTACGTTCCTGGCCGCCATCGAACTGCTGGGTCCGCGCAGCCTCGAAGCCATTCGGCAGGCTGGATTGGCAACGCTCGCGCCGCCACCCGAGCGGCGCGCGACCTACGACCGGCTGTTCGACATCCATTTCCTTGGAAGCGAAGCGGTCGATCGGGCGGGCGCAGAAGATGAGGAAGTGGTTCGCCTGCAGGAGGAAGGCCGCGGCGAGGACGAAACATTGTTCGCCGATGAAGCCCACGAATCCGGACTAGCCGCAGCCCGCGCGGAAGCGCTGGTCGAACGGCGCTTCGTGCCGGGCGCAACCGGCGATGTCTTGCGAAAGCTCTCTCGCGAGGCGCCGGCGCGGCTGCCACGGCGGCGCGGCCACCGGCGCAGGCGCGCCCGGCGCGGCCCTTGGGCCGACCTGCGGCGAACCTTGCGAGAGAGCGTGCGCAACGATGGCGAAGTGCTGCGGCTCGGCCGGCTGAAGCGGCGCACCCGGCCGCGCAAGATCCTGCTGTTGATCGACGTCTCCGGCTCGATGAAGGGGCGTACCGACGATAACATGAAGCTCGCGCATGCGCTGTCGCACGCGGCTCCCAACGTCGAAGTGTTCACCTTCGGCACCCGCCTCACCCGCGTCACCCGCGCGCTCCGTCTCAAGCGCCGCGAGCAGGCGCTGTTCGCCGCTGCGCATCTCGTCAGCGACTGGGACGGCGGCACCCGCATCGGCGACGCACTGCAGGCGTTCCTGGCGGTACCGCGGTTCGGCAGCTATGCGCGTGGCGCCGCCGTCGTGATCGTCTCCGACGGCCTCGAACGTGGCGATCCCTCCGCGCTACGCGACGCCGTTGCAAAGCTGTCGCGGCGCGCCTGGCGCCTGAGCTGGCTGACGCCGCTGGCGTCAGGCCCCACCTTTCAGCCGCAGACCGAAGCGCTGATCGCGATCAGGCGCTTCGTGGATGATCTGGTCGATGGCGGGTCTACAGCCGCGATCGTCTCGCATGTTCTCTCGCTCGGACAAAGGAAGGCCGCGTGACCGAAATCGTCGATGCTCATCACCACATCTGGCGTCAGGCCGACCTGCCCTGGCTTGTCGGCCCGATGCAGCCGCGCATCTTTGGCCCCTATGAGCCGATCCGCCGCGACTATCCGATCCAGGAATATCTTGGTGACCTCGCAGGCTCCGGCGTAACGCGGTCGGTCTACGTGCAGACCAACTGGGCCAACGATCGCTTCGAAGACGAAACGGCCTGGGTGCAAGAGACCGCAAAGGACCATGGCTGGCCGCACGCCATCGTCTCCTATGCCGACTTCAACGTCGATGATGTCCGCCCGCAGCTTGATCGTCTGGCGCGCTATCCGCTGGTGCGCGGCGTGCGCATGCAACTGCATTGGCACGAAAACCCGCTCTATCGTTTTGCCGCGCGACCGGACCTCTGCGCCGATCCGAAGATACGCCGCAACATCGCGCGGCTCGCCGATTATGGCTTCAGCTTCGATCTGCAGGTGTTCGCGCCGCAAATGGAAGATGCCGCAGGCCTCGCGGAAGCCTGTCCCGATGTAACCTTCATCCTGCAGCACGCCGGCATGCTGGAAGACCTTTCGCCGCAGGGTCGATCCGCCTGGCGCACCGGGATGACCCGGCTCGCGGCCTGCCCGAACATCGTCTCAAAGCTTTCCGGGCTCGGCACCTTCATCCACCGCAACGACCCGGCGCACGTAGCCGGTGTTGTCACCGAAACGGTCGCGATCTTCGGCGCCCAGCGCTGCCTGTTCGGCTCAAATTTTCCGATCGAAAAACTCTGGACCAGCTATCGCGAACTGATCGACGCCTACCTCGCCGCGACAGCCTCGCTTGCCGCGGATCAGCGCGACGCCGTTCTGCGAACGACTGCCACGCGCGTCTATCGGCTTGACCGATGACGGCGCGCGGATCCGCCAATCAAAAGAACGTGGGAGGGAACAGATGCCGCTTGAAATCAAGATCCTGGACTATGGAGATATCGAACTGGAATCGAGCTTTCTCGTGCTCGGCCGCGATTGCGGCCGGACCCGCCGTGTCCTGACGCTCGGCTTCCTGATCGTCGGCGGCCCCTATCCGGTGGTGATCGACACCGGCTACCGCTCCAACCAGATCATGGAAACGCTGGGCATGCGCGGGCTCCAGTTCCACGAGAACATGATCGAGAACCAGCTCGCGCGCCACGGCGTGCGCATGGGCGACGTCCGCTTCGTCTGCCACACCCATTTGCACATCGATCATGCCGGCAAGGACGATCTGTTTCCGATGAACACGACGGTCGTGCTCAACCGCAAGGAGCTGGAATATTCCGTCTCCGGCCTGATGCATCCGCAATATCCGGCGCCCGATATCAAGCATCTGATCGACCGCCTGCACACCAAGAGCGCACTGCGCTTCCTCGATCTCGAAGTGACCGGCCCGATCGAGCTGATGCCGGGCGTCTATTGCGAGGCCGCCAACGCCCACACCGAAGGCTCGATGAACATCCATGTTCACACCGCCGACGGCATCGCCACCATCTGCGGCGACGTGATCTACGATTTCAACGACCAGATCGTGAATCCCTTCCACGAAATCCATGATTGGGAGCCGCGCACCACGGGCAATCACGGCACCAGCAAGCGCGCCGAGAAGGCGGCCATCAAAAAGCTCCTGAGCAACTCGCGCTACCTGCTCCCGGTCCACGACCGGCCGGCCAAGATCGAAGGCGGCATGGTGGTCGGCCGGCTGCACGACCAAGTGCCCGGCCCCATCGTTCAGAGCTTGCCGCAACGCCACTGGTTCCCGGCCTGAGCGCTGAAAGGACCGACCGATGACGCACGTCACGCTGCGCCCGGACTTCGAGACATTGATCGATCCCTATGCGCCGGTCGGCCAGGTCGGCACAGGCTTTGAATTCACGGAAGGACCGATCTGGCACCCCACCCTCCATTATCTGCTATTTTCGGACATGCCGGCCGACGTGCGCCGGCGGTGGGACGCCAAACGTGGTGTCGTCGAGGTCAAACGCCCGTCGAACAAATGCAACGGCATGACCTATGACGCCGAGCTCAACCTGATCGTCTGCGAGCACGCCACCTCGTCATTGATCCGCGAACGCCCCGACGGAAGGCGCGAGGTAATCGCCTCGCATTTCGAAAATCAGGAACTCAACAGCCCGAACGACGTCTGCGTGCATTCGAGCGGCGCGATCTATTTCAGCGACCCCTGGTATGGCCGCATGCCGGTCTACGGCGTCGAACGGCCGCGCCAGCTCGGCTTTCAGGGCGTCTATCGTGTTCCGCCTGGCGGCGGCCCACCGAAGCTCGTCGTCGATCGTCACCTCTTCGATCAGCCCAATGGGCTCTGCTTCTCGCCCGACGAGCGCCTGCTTTACGTCAACGACACCACGCAGGCGCTGATCCGCGCCTTCGACGTCGAAGCCGATGGCTCGCTCTCCAACGCGCGCGTATTCGCCAGCGGCATCCGTTCCGAGCTCGAGCCCGGCCTGCCCGACGGCATGAAGTGCGACCAGCGCGGCAATGTCTGGGTCACGGCGCCCGGCGGTGTCTGGGTCTATTCGCCATCAGGCGAATTGCTCGGCAAGGTGCGCGTGCCCGAACTCGTCGCCAATCTCACCTGGGGCGGCTCTGATTTTCGCACGCTCTATCTGACTGCCACGCATTCGGTCTATGCAATTCCGGTCAGGGCCGGACCGCGCCACGAGCCCTATATGAGCGGCCGCACCTCGTCCGGTCCTGACACCGTCTCTGCCACGCCTGCCTCACCACAACTTGCCGGCGGCGACATGCGGCTCGATCCGCGGCGCTGCGCGATGATCATTCAGGATTTGCAGAACGACGTGATCATGGAGGGTGGCGCATTCGCCGATTCCGGCTCGCCCGCCCATGCGCGCCAGCAGCGGGTGGTCGACAATGTCCGCCGCCTTGCCGAGGCCGCGCGGGCGCGCGGCGTCATCATCATCCATGTCTGGTTCATCGTCGAACCTGGCGCGCCCGGCGTCACGCTCAACGCTCCCTTGTTCGAAGGCCTGGTCGATAGCGGCGCGATGGTGCGTGGAAGCTGGGGTGCGGCGCCAGTGCCAGGGCTTGAGCCGCGCGCCGGCGATTTCGTGGTCGAGAAGATGCGCATGAGCGCCTGGGAAGGCACGCGTCTGGAGACCATCCTGAAGGCGACCGGCCGCGACATGATCATCAACACCGGCGCCTGGACCAACATGTCGATCGAGCACACTGCCCGCACCGGCGCTGACAAGGGCTACTTCATGATCGTGCCGGAAGACTGCTGCTCGACCATGAACGCAGACTGGCACAACGCCTCGATCAACTTTGCGATGCAGAACGTCGCCGTCGTCACCAACGCCGATGCGGTTATCAGGGGATTAGGATGACCAGGGCGCGGCCATGCCAAAACTCTTTCACCTGAGCTGCTCGCCGCGCGCGGATTCGGAATCTTCAGCCGGCGCGCGCGTCTTTATCGACCGCTTTCATCAAGCGCGGCCCGACTGGGACATCGACGTGATGAACCTGTGGCGGGATCACCTGCCGGAGTTCGAAGGCTACGTGTTGGAGGCCAAATATGCCCGCATTAATGGCCGGGCTTTCACCGATTCACAGCGCGACGCCTTTGCGGTCACCGAGCGTATCGCGCTCCGGTTCGCGCTCGCCGATCGCGTGCTGATCTCGACGCCGATGTGGAATTTTGGCGTTCCCTACAAGCTGAAACAATGGATTGACGTGATCACGCAGCCCGGGCTGGCGTTCCGCTTCGATCCGGCGCAAGGCTATTTGCCTTTGTTCAAGGACCGGCCGACGGTCATCATTCTCGCCAGCGGCAGCGACTTCGTCACCGGCATGAACCGCGGCCGCATCGACATGGCGACGCCCTACCTGCGCGAGGCGCTCCGCTTCATCGGCGTCAGCAACGTGCGTTTCGTGCCGATCGGGCCGACGACCGGGCCGGTCGAGCCGATCCGGGCGGCACGCGAAGGCGCACATCGGCGGCTGGCCGAGATGGCTGCGCGATTCTGACCCGCAAGGTTGGCGGAACCGGAACATTTGCGGCAATATTGCGCGTACCGGACCGCATCAAAGGAGACTTCCGTTGAAATGTTATGAGCTACAGGGACCGAGCGGAATCGATGGACTTGCCCTCGTGGATAAGCCTGTGCCGACGCCCGGCGACGGCCAGGTGCTCGTCCGGCTCAGGGCGGCAACGCTGAACTATCGCGATCTCATCACCGTCAAGGGCGGCTACGGCTCGCGTCAGAAATTTCCGCTCGTACCGGTTTCGGATGGCGCGGGCGTGGTCGAGCGGGTCGGCCCGGGCGTGCGTGAATTCGCACCGGGCGATCGCGTCATCGGCAGCTTCTTCGAAGGCTGGATCGGCGGCGAACCAAGCGAAGCAAAAATGCGCTCAGCCCTCGGCGGCGCGGTGGACGGGGTCCTTGCCGAATATCGGGTTTTTCCGAAACACGCGCTGGTCCGAACACCGGAGCACCTCAGCGATATCGAAGCCGCCGCGCTTCCCTGCGCCGGGCTCACGGCCTGGAGCGCGATCGTCAAGCTCGGCGGCGTGAAGCCCGGTCAAACCGTTCTGACGCAGGGGACCGGGGGCGTATCCCTGTTCGCAGTTCAGTTCGCCAAAATGTGCGGCGCGCGCGTCATCGCAACCTCATCCAGCGACGCGAAGATCGAACGTCTCAAGCAGCTCGGCGCCGACTATACCTTGAACTACAAGACGACGCCCGATTGGGGGAAGAAAGCCCGCGAATGGAGCGGTCACGGCGTCGACCTGGTCGTGGAGGTCGGCGGGGTCGGTACGCTGAACGAATCGATCCGGGCGACCAGGATCGGCGGCACGATCGCGTTCATCGGCGTGCTCGCCGGGCCGCCGCCATCCGACCTGCGGCTCCCCTTGATGGTCATGCAGCAGCAGCGGCTGCAGGGCGTCACCGTCGGATCGGTCGAGGATCTCCAGGCGATGGCGGATGGGATTGCCGTCAACGGCATGAAGCCGGTGATCGACAGAACGTTCGGTTTCGATCAGGTCAGGGACGCTTTTATGCACATGGAGAGCGGTGCGCATTTCGGGAAGGTGGCGATCGAGATCGGGTGACGCCCCCTAAAGTCTGCTAAATCTGCGGCCGATTTCGTTAGCGTGGCGCCTGGCTGGCCGGATCGCCGTTGTCGGATAAAACCTGGGCCGCGCCGCCGACGCCACGCCGAAACGCTTCGTCAAACGTAACGCCGCGGACTTGCCAGCGGTGCGTCCGGCCTTGCCAGTCCATCTGCCAACGCGTGGCCCATCCAAGCTCGCGATCATTCCAAACCAGATGTCCGACCAACGCGAGTTCCCCACCCTGCTCTGTCGCAAGCGGCGCCAGAGCCGACGATGGCCTAGTCTCGAGCTTCGCGCCTTCCAGGCCCGATTTCGCCAACGCGGCCATGCTGGGCAGCACGATGTTCATCCCGCGCCTGTCGGCGGCTGCGAGCAACGCGTCGCGATGCAAATCGGACTGAGCTCCATCCGCCGCGACAATAAAATTCCTCGGGCCCTGCTCCATCTCGACAAAAACGGCCAGCCGCGGGCGATGTGAAAGCCATGGCTTGAGGCCGAGCGCCTTGAGGACGCCGTCGATTTTCTTTTCGTCAAAATCGACCGTCAGATCGTAGGGCCGATCGCGGGTACCCTGCTCGTCACGAACAGGCTTGCCTGCAAACTGGTCGCGATAACTGAATGCCTTGACGAAACTTTTTGCGTTCGATTTGTACGCCGCCAATCGACGGTCGCCCGCGAGTTTCTGTGCGCCGGATACCTTGATCAGGACGTCCTCCAAACAGGAGGCAAAGCCGATGATGCGGTTGCCTTCGCCCTGTCCCGTGACGACGGTCTGCGCCCGATACAGATCAGCTCCCGCCGCCATCGCTCCGGTGCACCAAACCAGGGCTGTTGCAAGGAGTATACCGACGATGGTGGCTGCGCCACGCCATATCAAAACAGGCTGGCGTCTCGTCATAGGCAGATCAACCACGATGAGGCTTCCGCGATTCCTCAAGCTCTTGTCTTGGAACATTGGCTAATGCAAGCCCCAGAAATATCGTTTTAAGAAAGCCCTCCCCGCTGGTGGGCCTTCAACCCTAGCATTATGTATCTTCGCTGGGAAAAACATACGCGCGGGTCCAATGACAGGGTTCCGACCTGCAAGGTTTTCCCGAGTTTTGCGGTCATTTCAGGATCGCAGGCGTCTACGCAGGGATCCGCGATGCTGATGTCCTGAAAATTGGCGATGCGGCGCGTACAACTCTTGCTGGTTCCACGAATTGCTTCTATCGCCATTAGGCCTTAGATTTCCGCCATTCGCCTCGTCGAAAACGGGCGCCGCCCGGCGCGCGCGAGAGCTGAACGGGATTTACAACCGAGCCGGGGTCGCCGCCTCACGAAAAAGCGGAGGGCTCGACCGCTGCTATGGCGAGACCTGTAGATCGGCTGTAAGAGAGACGGCCCGTGCGAGAACGATGTCGCCCGCGCGGAAGCTGCGGCGAGCAGCCGGATGGAAATGAACGATGCGCGAAGACAAGAGCAAATTGCTGAGATCGCTGACGATCGATCGCAGCGCCACCAAGGTGGAACGACCGAAGAGCCGCCGCTGGCTACCGATCGCGGCGGCCGTTGCCGCCTGCGTCGTCGCCTTTGCCGCCTTTGCCGCCTTCGAACTGCGCTGGCAGGACCCGCCCAAAGAAGCCGCACCGCAAACCGCATCGCAGCCGAACTCACAGCAGCAAGCGCCGCAGCAGCCTCAGCAGCCCGCAACGAATGGCAAGGCGGCCGGCAGCCTGGCGGCCTCCGGCTATGTGGTGGCACGCCGCAAGGCGACCGTTGCGGCCGAGATCACCGGCAAGGTGGTCGAGGTCTTCACCGACGAAGGCAGGACGGTGACCGAAGGGCAAGTCGTCGCGCGGCTCGACAGCGTGCTGGCCGAAAAGGACTATGAGCTGGCGCGTTCACGCGTCGAGACGGCCGACGCTGCCGTCGCCGCGATCACCGCCGAGCTGGAGGATGCGACCCGGATTATGTCGCGCGTGCAGACGCTGTCGCAAAAGAATTTTGCCACCGAGGCCGATCTGACCAAGGCGCAAGCGCGCGTCGGCGTGCTCAGCGCTCAGTTGCGTCAGGCGCAGTCGCAATTCGAGACCGCCAAGATCGACGCCAAGCGCAGCGCCTCGATGCTCGATAAGCATCAAATCCGTGCGCCGTTTGCCGGCGTCGTCATCGACCGCAGCGCGCAACCCGGCGAGATGATTTCGCCGATGTCAGTCGGCGGCTTCACCCGCACCGGCATCTGCACCATCGTCGACATGGATTCCATCGAAATCGAGGTCGACGTCAACGAGGCCTTCATCGGCCGCGTCACCCCCGGCGGTCCCGTGAACGCGGTGCTGGATGCCTATCCGGACTGGACCATTCCCGCCTCTGTCATCGCAATCGTGCCGACCGCAAACCGCGAAAAGGCCACGGTGAAGGTCCGCATTCGCTTCGAAAAGAAGGACCCACGCATTCTGCCCGACATGGCGGTGAAGGTGAACTTCTTGCGCGAGGCCAAGGCGAACGATAAGGCGAACGGCTCCGCCGACGCCAGCGCCGCGAACTAGCTCCCGACCGATTCAAAGAGGAGACAAATGTGACAGCCGAACACCCGATGGTTCGCCTTACCGCCGTAGCTAAGCGTTTCACCAAAGGCAAGGAGACGATCTCGATTTTCGACCACCTCGATCTTGCGATTCCCCGCGGCGATTTCGTCGCCGTCATGGGACCGTCGGGTTCGGGCAAGACGACGCTACTCAACCTGCTGGGCGGCATCGATCGCGTCGACGCGGGCGAGATTGCGGTGGCGGACCATCGCATCGACGGTCTCTCCGAGGGCGAATTGGCGGCTTGGCGAGCCGCCAATATCGGCTTCATTTTCCAGTTCTATAACCTGATGCCGATGCTGACGGCGGCCCAGAACGTGGAATTGCCGCTGTTGCTCACCAAATTGCGCAGCAAAGAACGCGCCGAGCGTGTTCACACCGCGCTTTCCGTGGTTGGGCTTGCCGATCGCGTCAAGCACCGTCCGCGCGAAATGTCGGGCGGCCAGCAGCAGCGCGTGGCGATAGCGCGCGCCATCGTCTCGGACCCGAATCTGTTGCTGTGCGACGAACCGACCGGCGATCTCGACCGTCAATCCGCCGACGAAATCTTATCGATTCTGCAACTGCTCAATGGCGAGCTCGGCAAGACCATCGTCATGGTCACCCACGATCCCGCGGCGGCAAACTATGCCAAGCGCGTCTTGCATCTCGACAAGGGCCGCTTCGTCGAACGGGAGCTTGCCGCGTGAACGACTTCGACCTGGTGCGGAAAAACCTGTTCCGCCGCAAACTGCGCGCGAGCCTGATGATCGTGTCGATCCTGATCGCCTTCATGATCTTCGGCGTGCTCGCCGGATTTTACCGTGCCTTCACCGCCGGCGAGGATGCCGCCGCCGCGGACCGGATGATCACGGTCAACAAGATCAACTTCACCCAGCCGATGCCGATCGCCTATTTCAACCGCGTAAAAGCGGTGGAAGGAGTGCGGCAGGTGACCTTCGCCAACTGGTTCGGCGGTTACTATCAGGATCCCAAGAACTTCATCATGGCGCTCGCGATCGAGCCAAACACCTATTTCGACGTCTATCGCAGCGAAATCGACGTTCCTCCCGAGCAGCTTCAGGCCTTCATACGCGACCGCGGCAGCGCGGTGGTCGGTGAAACGCTGGCGCAGAAGTGGGGCTGGAAGATCGGCGATCGGATTCCTCTCAATAGCAACATCTTCAGCCAGAAGAGCGGTGGTCACACCTGGGATCTCACCATTGTCGGCATCGCCAAGGGCAAGGCCCAGCACGTCGATACCAACTTCCTTCTGTTCCAGTATCCCTATTTCGACGAGACCCGCAGCTTCGGAAAGGATACCATCGGCTGGATGATCCTGCAGACCACCTCGCCCGAAAACAACGACCGCGTGGCCAAGGCGATCGACGCGATGTTCGCCAATTCCACCGCCGAGACCTCGACCGACACTGAAAAGGCCTTCGGCAAGGCCTTTGCGGCGCAGTTCGGCAACATCGCGCTGATCGTGTTGCTGGTGGTCGGCGCCGCCTTCGTCACCATTCTGATGATCGTCGGCAACACGATGGCGCTGTCGATCCGGGAGCGCACCCGCGAGATCGGCGTGCTGAAGACGCTCGGATTTTCAGGCCCGCGAATCCTAACGATGGTGCTCGGCGAATCCGTATTGCTGGCGCTGCTCGGCGGAATTCCCGGACTGGCGATCGCGGCGCTGATCGCCATGGCGCTGCGCAACAGCCTGGCCAACGTCGTGCCCGGCTTTGCCGTATCGCCGACCATAGCTCTGCAGGGGCTGGCGCTCATGATCGCGCTGGGGCTGATTACCGGGATCATCCCGGCGCTCAACGCCATGCGGCTCAAGATTGCAACCGCGCTCGGACGGGGATAGGCATGCGTTCGCTTTGGCTTCAAGTGGCGGCGGTCACCGCCATCAATCTCAAGAGCATCTCGCAGCGCCGCTGGCTCTCGCTCTCGACTGTGATCGCGATCGCACTGGTGGTGATCGTGCTGCTCGCATTCCTGGCGATGGCCAACGGCTTCCAGCGCACCATTGCCGGATCCGGCGCAGACGACATTGCCATCGTGTTGCGGGCCGGCTCGCAGGCCGAGATCAACAGCACCGTGAGCCGCGATCAGGTGCGGCTGATCGAGGATGGACCCGGGATTGCGCGCGGCAGCGACGGCAAGCCGCTGATCTCGCCGGAACTCTATCTTGTGGTCGACGGCATCAAGCGCACGACCAAGACCAAGGCCAATCTGCCGCTGCGCGGGATCGGTGAACAGGGCTCCGAGTTGCGCAAGGACGTTCGCATCACCGCAGGCCGCATGTTCAATCGCGGCAGCAACGAGGTGGTGGTCGGCAAGGCATTGCTGCGGGAATTTGAAGGGCTAGACCTCAGCTCCACCGTATCGTTCGGCGCCACGCGCTGGACCGTCGTCGGCGTGTTCGAGGCCGGCGGCAGCGTGTTCGAATCCGAGATCTGGGCCGATCTTTCCGTGGTCCAGAGCCTGTTCAACCGCAACAACATCGTGCAAACCGTGCGTGCGAGGCTCACCGGGCCGGCCGCACTGAATGAGCTCAAAAGCTACAGCGACAACGATCCGCGGTTGAAGCTCGACGTCAAATCCGAAGCGAGTTACTTTGCCGAACAGGCCTCGCAAACCTCCGACCTGATTCAGAAACTCGGCTGGCCTTTGGCGATCGCGATGGCGCTCGGAGCTGTCGCCGGAGCACTCAACACGATGTATTCGTCGGTCGCCGCGCGCGCGACCGAAATCGCAACGCTGCGAGCCATCGGCTTCGGCGGCTTCCCGGCTTTTGTCGGAACATTGGCCGAATCCCTGTTGCTCGCCGTCATCGGCGGCCTGCTGGGTGCCGCCGCCACCTATCTGATCTTCGATGGCGTCACGGCCTCGACGCTTGGCGGCAACTTCACCCAAGTGGTGTTCGACTTCAAGCTCAGCCCGTGGCTGATCGCCGAAGGCGTCGCGCTCGCGCTGATCGTGGGCCTGATCGGCGGGCTGTTTCCGGCGCTACGCGCCGCGCGATTGCCCATCGTCGAAGGTCTCTACGCAAACTGAGGGCTCTATTCGCCCTTCAGGCCTGCCACGCGGATCACCTCGCTCCATTTCCGTGTCTCGTCGTCGATGAACTTACCGAATTCGGCGGCCGAACCGGCGCGTGTTTCCAGCCCCTGGGCGAGCAGCTTCTGCTTCACCTCGGGGTCGGCGAGCGCACGGTTGATCTCTTGCTGCATCCGCTCGACGATTGGCTGCGGCGTCCCTGCCGGCGCCATGAAGCCGAACCATCCCGATGCCACCACGTTGGGAAAGCCCTGCTCGCGCAAGGTCGGAGCCTGCAGGTAGATGTCACTGCGCTCGGCGGAGGCGACACCCAGCACGCGGAAATCGCCGTTCTGGAGGTGCGGTAACGCCGTGCTGATCGCGGTCAAGGTGGCGTCGACGCGGCCAGCGAGCAGCTCCGTGTACGCCATCGCATCGCCGCGGTACTGCACGTTGAGGCCCTTGACGCCGGCGTCTCTCAGCAGCAACTCGGCCGCCAAATGCGGTTGAGAGCCGGCGCCCGGCGAGGCGAAGGTCAGGCCATCGGGCTGCGACTTGCCGTAGGCGATCATCTCCTGCAAATTCTTGAAGCTCGCCTTGGCATTGACGATCAGAAACAGCGGTGCCATGACGGTCATCGCCACCGGCTGCAGATCTTTGCGCTCGTACTTCAATTTTCCGAACAGCGCTTCGGCGGTGGCATAGGGCGCGGCGGCATAGAGGAAGGTGTATCCGTCCGGCACGGCGCGCGCGACCAGCTCGTTGGCAATGCGCGTGCCCGCACCCGGCTTGTTCTCGACGGTGAACTGTTGCCCGAGGCTGCGCCCGAACTGCTCGGCCAGGATGCGCAGCGAGATGTCGTTTGCCCCGCCGGCGCCGTAAGGCGACACCAGCCGCACCAGCCGTGACGGCCAACCGTCTTGGGCAAATGCCTCGAAGCCGGAGCCAGCCGAGAGGCAGGCGGCGATCGTGCCGAGCAACGTTCGGCGTGTGACTTTCATGAATGCCTCGTTGGGACCGCCCGAAGGTGCGGTGCAGCCCGTCGCGTCCATCCCATTTTTATCCGAGCCACATTGGCGCGATCGCAGACATCGCTGGACTCGTCTCATCGAGGCCGCAACGATAGATACGCGCCTTCTATCGAACAATCTGTATTTTTTGACCGATTGATAACCTCATCCTATGAATACGAGAGCGGCGACGCTGGGGGACCCGACATGGCGATGGATGTGACAGTGCGGCAGTTGCGCGCCTATGTGGCCGTGCTGGAGACCGCGAGCTTCTCGGAAGCCGCCAAGGCCATGCACTTGTCGCAGGCAGCGCTGTCGGGCCTCATCAAGGAGCTCGAGAGTCGCGTCGGCGTCCGCCTCCTGGACCGCACCACCCGCAAGGTTTCCGCTTCCGCCGTCGGCGAGACCTTTGCGCCAATGGCCCGGCGCGTGCTCTCGAACCTGGACGAGGCGCTGGAGAGCCTGACCAACCTGAAGGAGCTGCGCCGCGGGCTGGTGCGCGTGGCCGCGCCCGAGACCTTATCGTGCACGCTGCTTCCGGAGCTGATCGCTGAATACAATAATAGCCATCCCGGCGTGGACGTCCGCTTTGACGACGTGCCGATCCAGGAGGTGCTCGCCGGCTTGCAGAACGGCTCTACCGACATCGGCTTCGGGCCAGCCGGCGTCGTCCCGGATCAATCGGTCGAGGTGCACATGATTTGCGCCGATCCGCTCTGGGCGGCGTTGCGCAGCGATGATCCGCTGGCAAAAGGCAAGTCGGTTAGTTGGAAGGATCTGCGCGAGCGGCCCGTGCTCAACTACATGCCCAACATCGCCGTCAACGTGTTGAGCAACGTGCCGCCGAGGCATCACCCGAAGGAGCTGGTGCCGGTGCACCGGGTGAATACCGCGCTATCGATGCTGCGCGTGAGACAGGGCGCCGTGATCTGCCCCTCGACGGCGGAGCCGCTGGTGCGCGGCTTCGGACTGACGTTTCTGCCGCTCACGCAACCCACGGTCAAGTGGAAGATCGCGATGTTTGTCCGGAACAGCGCATCGCTCTCGCCCGCCGTGGAGAGTTTTCGCGAGTTCACGCTGGATTTCAGCGCGAACTGGGCGGCCACCGGAATCGGGCGCCGGCGCACGAATGAGCGACGCAAGCGCATGTAGCAAAGAGCATCGCGGGTAAGTCACTGCTTCGTAGGGAGAATTTGTGAAATCGCGGAAATCGGCGCCTCGGCAGAATGGGTCTGCAACCAACATCCACTGATTGCATATGTCCTGATGACAAACTGAACACGCGGCAGTAGCCTCCTTCAAAATGTAAACATACGGGAGGAGTGGCATGCCGGACGCAGCGGTCGCAGCACGTTCTTCTGAAGCAGCGAACAGCGGTACGACGCAGCAGGTCGATGTCGCAGTCGTTGGCGCCGGGTTTGCCGGCCTTTATCTCCTGCATCGCTTGCGCAAGGGCGGCTTCTCGGCGGTGGTGATCGAGGAGGCCGGCGACGTCGGCGGCACCTGGTACTGGAACCGCTATCCCGGCGCGCGCTGCGATATCCAGACTATCGACTACAGCTACGCCTTCGATCCCGAGTTGGAGAGCGCGTGGCAATGGTCGGAGAAATACGCAACGCAACCCGAGATCCTGCGCTATCTCGGTTTCGTCGCCGATCGATATGAGTTGCGGCGCGACATCCGCTTTTGCACCAAGGTCACAGCGGCAAATTGGGAAGAGAACGCAGAACGCTGGCGGCTCACGACGGACAATGGCGCTGATCTTTACTGCCGCCATTACATCATGGCGACCGGCTGTCTCTCCGCGCCCAAGCCACCGGAGATCGACGGCGTCAAGGATTTTGAGGGCGAGGTCTATTTCACCGGCCGCTGGCCGCATGAAGAGGTCAACTTCGCTGGCAAGCGCGTCGCCGTGATCGGCACGGGATCATCAGGCATCCAGTCGATCCCGCTGCTCGCCGAGCAGGCCGCGCACCTCACCGTTTTCCAGCGCACGCCGAATTTCGCCCTGCCCGCCCACAACGGTCCGGCGCCGGCGGACCGCCTGGCGCGGCTGCAAGGCGACCGGGCGGACTATCGCGAGCAGGCGCGCTGGTCACTCGCGGGCGTCCCCTATCCGCAGCAGACGTCCGTGAGCTGGCAGTTGAGCGACGCCGAGCGGCGCGAGCGGTTCGAGCAGGCCTGGGCCACCGGCGATCTCGTCTACATCCTGACCCAGCTCTGGGCCGACCAGGGTGTCGACGTCGATGGCAATGCGCTGCTCGCCGACCTCATCCGCGAGAAAATCCGCACCATCGTCAAGGACCCCGAGACGGCCGACGCATTGACCCCGCGCGACCATCCGTTCGGCGCCAAGCGGCCCTGCCTCGATACCAACTACTACGCTACGTTCAACCGCCCCAACGTCACGCTGGTGAACTTGCGAAAGGAGCGGATCACATCGATCACGGCTTCGGGCATCACGACCGACAAGCGCACGTTCGACGTCGATATGATCGTGTTCGCTACCGGCTTTGACGCCATGACCGGCGCCATCAAGGCGGTTCATCCAATCACGGGCCGCGATGGCAAATCGCTGTCCGACGTCTGGGCCAACGGTCCGCAGACCTATCTCGGGCTCACGGTGTCAGGCTTCCCCAATCTGTTCCTGATCACCGGCCCGGGCAGCCCGTCGGTGCTGTCGAACATGGCGGTCTCGATCGAGCAGCATGTCGACTGGGTGGTCGAGCGGCTGGCGGCGATGCGCGAGGCCGGCTTCACGACCATCGAGGCGACCGAGACCGCACAGGCCGGCTGGGCGCAGCACATGGCCGACTGTTCGATGCTGACGCTGCATCGGCTTGCCAACACCTGGTACACGGGCGCCAACGTGCCTGGCAAGGCGCAGGGCGTGATGCCCTATACCGGCGGCGTCGGCCCCTATCGCAGCATCTGCAAGGAGGTCGTCGCCCGCGGCATGCTCGGTTTCAGGCTGACCGGCCCGAACGTTCCGGAGCAATGCAATGACGGCCAGGTCGTACGCCTGCAGCCGGATGTGCGGCTGGTGCTCGGCATGCTGGCAGAGATGAACCTGCCGGCGATCGAGTCGCTCGGCGCCCAGGGCGCGCGCGACTTCGTCACCGAATTCAACAAGAGTCGTCCCGCCGGCCGGCCGGTCGGCGAGATCGGCGACGGCGTGCTGCACGGCGCCGATGGCCTGCTGCAGTATCGCCTGTATCGGCCGGCGACGCCCGGGCCGCATCCGATCGTGGTCTATTTCCACGGCGGCGGCTGGGTGTTCGGCGACGAGCAATCCGACGATCCGTTCTGCCGCGACATCTGCCGCCGCAGCGGGATGATCGTCGTCAGCGTCGGTTACCGCCATGCGCCCGAGCATCGCTTCCCCGCCGCGGCCGAGGATGGTTATGCGGCGACGCGCTGGATCGCCGAGCATGCGGCCGAGCTCGGCGGCAGGCCGGGACCGGTGCTGGTCGCGGGCTGGAGCGCCGGCGCCAACATCGCTGCCGTCACCTGCCAGCTCGCGCGCGACCGCGGCGGCCCGCAGATCGCAGGCCAGCTCCTGGTGTGCCCGGTCACCGATTGCAGGTTCGACCGTCCATCCTATACCGAGAATGCGGTCGGCTATTTCCTGACGCGATCGCTGATGTTCTGGTTCTGGGATATCTATTGTTCGCCCGCCGACCGCACCGATCCGCGCGCCTCGCCGCTGCGCGGCAATCTGGCGGACCTGCCGCCGGCGTTCGTGGCAACCTGCGAGTTCGATCCGCTGCGTGACGAGGGGATCGAATATGCCGAGGCGATGGCGGCCGCGGGCGTCCCGATCGAGCAGCTGCAGGCACGCGGCCACATCCACACGTCGCTGATGATGGTGGATGTGGTGATCACCGGCGTCAGTGGACGTGCCAAGATGGCGGAAGCGCTGCGCGGTTTTGCAGGGTTGCCGCGAAAGCTGGAAGAGAGCGGCGAAGGCGCTTCGCCGATCGCGGTCAACGCGGCTGCGGGATAGGCGCGAGGCAACGGCCGCTCGGCTTCATCCGAGCGGCCGCTCACGACCGGCGTTATGCTGCTTTGGCGCCGGCCTGGAGTGGCGATCGATAACCCATGCTGGTTCGAATTGTCCGGTGTCCCGCCCCATGCCTGAGCCTGCCGCATCTCATCGAGGGGCATGCATCAGATTTTCTAAGTCGATCACCCAATTTATCTCGCTTGCGCTCCCCTCGCCGGCCGCAATATCTCGCTGGAGGTCGGGAAACGAAAGGAGCCTGCGATGAACGTGCTCGACAATTATATGGTCGATCCCCGCCTGTCGCTGTTGGACAAAACGCGGATCCAGGCGCAGGTGCTGGTGCCGATGCTGCGGGCGTTGCGCGCGGAACTGGGCCAGCAAAAGGCCGATGCGATTGCGCGACAAGCCTTGCGCGACTGGTCGAAGGCGCTGTTCGCCGCCATCGGCGAGAATGTCGAGGGTAGCGCGCGGCGCAAATGGGCGACCATGCACACCGCGCTTGCCGGAGTCACCGAGCGGGAGGTAACGGTCGAGATGCGCCGCCACGACAAGGAGGCGCTGGAATTCGACGTTACGCATTGCCGGTTCGCGGACTTCTTCCGCGCGCTCGGCGAGCCGGAGCTCGGCGCGCTGCTGGTCTGCGCCACCGATTTCGATATCGTTGCCGCCGGCAACAGTGAGGTCAGCCTCAGGCGCGACCAGACTCTGATGCAGGGCGCGCCGAGCTGCACGTTCCGCTACGCATTCGCACCGCGACCATGATTTGCGCCACCGTCGACGCGCAGAAATCTCGTGAAAAACCCCCGCAGTTGCGTATGATATCTCGCAAGAAGCCTTGGCTTGACCGGGCTCACGAGGGAGAGCGCCGATGGCAGCGACAGCGGAGCAGGTTTTGCCCTGGCTCGGGGAACGCTCGTTCGCCTCCTTAAAGGAAGAGTTCGACCGCAGCGGTTACCTGATCTTCGAACGCGTTCTTGCACCTGACCGCGTAGCCGAAATTCGCGCGGCGCTGGCGCCGCATCTGGCGCGGGATCTGTTCGGCCGCAACGATTTTGAAGGCACCAGGACCAACCGGGTGTATGCACTGCTGGCGAAATCGCCCGTCTTCGCAGAGCTCGCGATCCATCCGCTCGCGATGGCCTTTGTGGAAGCCGAACTCGGCGACAGCTGCCTGTTGTCTGCCATGCTCGCAATCAATCTCCATCCCGGCGAGACTGTCCAGCCCTGGCATTTCGACGACAGCGGCGTGAAGATTCCGCGCCCCCGCCCCGCTCTTGGCATCAGCACGTTCTGGGCGATCGACGATACGACCGAGCAAAATGGCGCCACCGAAATTATTCCCGGAAGCCATCTGTGGGACGGGCACTATATCGAGGGCGCGGTGAAACCCGCTCATTTCACCAACGAAGCCGGTCACGAGGAAGGCGACAGGCCTGACGCCGTCAAGCTGATCATGCCATCCGGATCGCTGGCCATCACCAAGGGAACGCTGTGGCACCGCGGCGGCGCCAACCGGTCGGACCGGCCGCGCCTGATCATTACACCGCAATATTGCGCGGGCTGGGTGCGGCAACTCGAGAACATGGCGCTCGCCGTCCCTGCCGAGGTTGCCAGCAAACTGCCCGAGCGCGCACGCGAGCTGATCGGCTACTCGATCCATCCGCCGTTCATGGGCTATGTCGATGGCGTTCATCCCAGGCGGCTGCTGCAGACGCACTAACCTAGCGGCGCCATAAGTCCCTCATGGTGAGGAGCGCCAACGGGTCCGCGCGTAGCGCGGCCCGATGACAGGCTCCGCGCGTCTCGAACCATAAGTCTGTGGCCTACATCCTTCGAGACGCCCGCTCTGCGAGCTCCTCAGGATGAGGGGCTAGCTTTGCTAAACCCATCGCTTAGGCTTCCAGAGATGATGGGGTTTCGCTATGCTGAAACCATCCTACGCACTGCCCTTACGCACATCTTACTCCGCGGCGGCCGATGCTCTCGCCTCAACCCGCCCCTCCGTCTCAAACACGATTCCCTCATACCCCTTATCGGCAACGTCGGTGATCGCCGCGACGTATTTCGGCGTGCCGCCATTGTAGACGAGATATCGCGTCTTGCCGTGCTCGTGGCCGGGGATGTTGGAGTTGTAGCCGGTGAACCACGACTTGGCTTTGCGCATCAGCATGATGGCGTACATCTTGGTGACGTGGGCGGTCCAGCGCGCCTGCGCTTCGGCCGTTGGTTCGGCCCGCGTGTAGCCGCGATCCCAGATGTGGCCGAGCAGGCCCATGCACCAGCCGACGCCGTTCTCGATGCCGCGTGGAAAATTCGTCGAGGCCGAGGCGCTCTGCGGGCCGGTCGGCATCAGCAAGTTCGGAAAGCCATGCGTCATCATGCCGAGAAAAGTCGAGGGTCCGTCGCGCCATTCGTCGGCGAGCTTCACTCCGCCGACGCCGGCGATGTCGATCGAATCGAACGCGCCGGTGATGGCGTCGAATCCGGTGGAGTAGACGATGATATCGAGCTCGTAATCGCGCATGCTGGTACGCAGGCCGGTTTCGATCACGCGCTCGATCGGCGTCTCGCTGATGTCGACGAGATGCACGTTGTCACGGTTGTAAGCCTCGAAATAATTGGTCTCCAGCGGCACCCGCTGCACGCCAAAACCGTGATCCTTCGGAATCAGCTTTTCCGCGGTCACGGGGTCCTTGACGCGGCGGCGAATGCGGTCGGCGATATAGGCGGAAAACTCGGCATTGGCCGCCTCGTCGGTAAAAATCTCGCGAAAATTGCTCAGCCAGATCCCCAAGCCGGGCTCGTCATAGAGCTTGTCCCACAGCGCGAGCCGCTCCCCGCGCGTGGCCTCATAGAAGCCGCGCCGGTCCGGCTCGTGCTCGAAGCCGCCGGGCGTGCGCCGGCAGGCGGCAAAGATCTCGTCGTAGCGCGAGCGGATGTCGGCCATTTCCTGGTCCGAGATCGGGCTGTTGTTGAGCGGTGCGCTCCAGTTCGGCCGCCGCTGAAACACCGTGAGTTCGCCGACCTTGTTGGCAATCTCGCCGATCACCTGGATCGCGGTGGCGCCGGTGCCGATGATGCCGATCTTCTTGCCGGAGAGTTCAACCGGCTCGTGCGGCCAATAGAAGGTATGGAAAGAATGCCCCTTGAACGTCTCCATGCCCTCAAGCCGCGGCAGCGTCGGTACCGAGAGCAACCCGACCGCAAGAATGAGAAATCGGCAGCTCAGTTCACGCCCGTCGTCGAGCCGGAGCCGCCATAGATGACAGCCCTCGTCGAACGCCGCCGCTTCCACCCTGCGGTTGAACCGCATGTATTTGCGCAAATCGAACTTGTCGGCGACATAGTTGAGGTAGCGAAGATTCTCCGGCTGGCTCGAAACCGCTCCTGCCAGTGCCATTCGTTGAGCAGCTCTTTCGAGAAAGAATAGCCGTAGGTGTAGCTCTCGGAATCGAACCGCGCGCCGGGATAGCGGTTCCAGTACCAGGTTCCGCCGAGATCGGGCGCGGCATCGAGCACCAGCGCATCCACCCCGAGATCGGCCAGCCGCTTGATCTGGTAAATGCCCGATACGCCGGCGCCGACGACAACGACCTCGTAGTGCGACTTGATCTCCCCGGTCATGCGCGCCCTCTCCATTAATTGTTTTGGCCTTGATCGTCTCCGCGCGGCGGCCCTTATGATGCCAATTATCCGCGTCCTGCACTTGCGTCAGGATGCCGGATTGTGCGGCAAAACCAGCCTGAAACATTGTTTGAAAAATAAACGCGCCAGGCCGCCGTGGGGTGACCGCCTCAAGCACCGGGAGCGCCGCCGATCTGCGCATGCAAGTGCGCGACATACGGATCCTCGATCTCCAGCGCCTGCAACTGCGTCGCCAGTTGCACGAGGTATTCGCGGTTAGTGCCGAGAACGCCCTTTCCGCTCGCGATCATCGCGGCGGTCTCGGCGAGCGGCAGTTCGCCGACATAACTCGGGTGCGAGCGGTTGGAGGTGAAGGCAAGTGCGGTGATTGATCCCTGCGGCGTCGCCATCGGCACCATCGCCGGCGCATAGCCGCCGCGCAGCATTTCGCGGCGCCACAGGATCGCAGTCTCGGCATGGACGGAATCGGCCGCAATGCGGAACGCCAGCCCGCGGCAACATCCCAATTGCGGCTCCAGCGAGAGCATCAGCGCCGGATGGTCGTGCGATCCTCGGCCGAGATTGATCTTCAGCGTGAAGCGGCGCTGATAACCCTCGACGTCGGCGAGCCGGACCTCGGCAAAGTGAAAACCGGGATCCCACATCAGCGAGCCGTAGGAATAGATCCAGAGGTCGTCGCCATCAGCGTGATCGCCGAGCACCGTAAGCCGCGACGCTTCGATCGCCTCATCCGACAGCCGCCAGCCTGCCGGCCATCCCCCGGCCCGCGCCCGCCGCTCCCACATCGAAAGCATCTCCGGCGTCAGGCGCAGCAGCGACTTTTCCGGGTGCGTTACCCGGGCTCGCAGCTCCGGCAGATGAATGAATGCGTCGGCGGTCAAGCCAGTATGCTCCTTTGTGGATACGGCCATCGTTCGCAATGTGCCATTGTCGGGTGCAACACGCCAACACGAAGGCGGGCGATGCGAACTCCCAGCATGTTATTCTGTCATGGCTGGCCCAAGATTTTTAGGGTGTAATGGCGTCAACGAAATCCTCCGGCGACCGGCAACCACACACGTACAGGGATCAAAGGCAATCCGATGCGCGACCAGTTCTCCACTACCCAGGTGATACGCAAGCCGGCCGTCACTTCCAAGGGCGGCATCGTCGCCGCGCAATCAAGCAGGGCGGCGCGAGTGGGGGCCGAGGTGCTGGCCGCGGGCGGCGATTGCGTCGATGCCGTGATCGCGACGACGTTTGCGCTTGGCGTTCTGGAACCCTGGATGAGCGGGGTCGGCGGTGGCGGCGCGATGGTGCTCTACCGGGCGCGCGAAGACCGCTACGAGGTGATCGACTACGGCATGCGCGCGCCACTGAGCCTGCGGCTGGAAGATTATCCGCTGACCGGCGGTGGCGCGGCTTCCGACATCTTCCCCTGGCCGCGGGTAAAGGACGACCGCAACATTCACGGCCCCGGCTCGATCGCCGTGCCCGGCGTGGTCGCCGGCATGGAAGAGGCGCACCGCCGCCACGCAAAGCTGACGTGGAAGGAATTGCTGGCGCCAAGCATCGCGCTCGCAGAAGGCCTTGCGGTCGACTGGTGGACCACGGTGATGATTTCGAGCGCGGCGGCAGACTTGCGGCGTTACCCCGCGAGCGCCGCCGCCTATCTGCAAGACGGTCTGCCACCCAACCCGCAATGGGGCATCAGGTCCAAAGTCCGCATGCCGCAGGACCGGCTCAAGGCCACGATGGCGCAACTCGCCGGCGCCGGCCCGCGCGACTTCTACGAGGGCGATCTGGCGCAGAGCCTCGCCGCTGACATTCAGGCCGCGGGCGGCGCGCTGTCGGTCGAGGACCTCAAGCCGTTCCGCGCTCAATTGCGTGAGCCGCTGGCGATCCCCTATCGCGGCGGCAAGGTGTTCGCGACGCCCGAACTCACCGCAGGTCCAACGCTTTCGCGCACGCTTGGTCTGCTGCAACAGGATATCAAGCCCGCACGCGGCGGACCGGATGCGGCGGCCTACATCGCCTATGCATCGGCGCTGCAGGCCGCGTATCGCGAACGGTTGAAGGACATGGGCGACGAAGACGGCAGGCGCTCGCTCGGCGCCGAAGCGCTGGCACCGGCCTGCACCACGCATTTTTCCGCCGTCGACCGCGACGGCAACATGGCCGCGGTGACGCAAACCTTGCTGTCGACCTTCGGCTCCAAATTCGTAACGAACCAGACCGGCATCACCATGAACAACGGCATCATGTGGTTCGACCCGACCCCCGGCAAGCCGAATTCGCTGGCGCCGGGCAAACGCTGCCTCACCAATTACACGCCCGTGGTGGCGCAGGCGGCGGACGGAAGGCGCATCGCGGTCGGCGCTTCCGGCGGCCGGCGCATTCTGCCGGCGGTAAGCCAGCTTCTGTCTTTCGTGATGGATTACGGCATGGATCTCGATGCCGCAATCCATCAGCCGCGCATCGACGCCAGCGAAGGCGCGATCGTGATCGGCGACGTCCGTCTGCCGCAGGCCGCGCGCGATGCGCTAGGCTCGCGTTTCGATTACGAGGAGACACGCGTCCAGAACCTGCCGATGAAGTTCGCCTGCCCCAGCGTGGTGCTGCGCGACGGCGAAACCAACAGCGGCGCGACGGAGCCGTTCCACGCCTGGAGCGAGGCAGTGGTGGAGGGGTAGGAGGCGGCCCGTCATCAGGCAGCGACGCTGCTAAAGGTGCGATGCCGCTGAACGAGAAAAGTGCGGCAATCAGATGCCGCACTTTCCGTTACCCGTATCGATATTCTGGTGTGACGGCCTCTTGCGAGGCCAGACACACCCGCCTATCGCGTCTGCGGCTCAATCGTCACGGTGCAGTCGCCGCCTTGCATCGCAACCACGATCTGTCCATCGGATGCACCCAATGCAATCGGATTCGTCGATCCGCCGCCGCCCGGCGCGCGAACAGTGACGCTGATCGAATCCTGCGGTGCGGTCGAACCAACCGTCGGTGCGGTCGAACCAACCGTCGTGGGCGAGACTTCGGTAAGATTGCCCGCGGTATCCCGGCGCATGATACGGCAAGGCGCTCCGCCGGCTTGGGCCGCTCCGCCGGCCTGAGCCATCGCGTCGGCCGCACGTCCACTGCCGGCGGCGTCGCCGCCTGCGGCGCGAATGCGCGACGCGTCACGCGGAATATGGCTCACAATCCGCTGCGTGCGGGGTTCGACGATCACGATTTCCTCCTCGGTCGTGAAGTAATCGTAACCGCGGTACTGCGGCTCGATCGACACGATCGTGGCTGGCAGCCGTTGCACCCGCACATGGCGCGGGAGCCGCTCGCCTACCCGGATCGAGACGTTGAGATTGCGCTGCGGCGGCGCGAGACGCTCGCGGGTTAGCGTCTCGGAGATGCGCAGCTGCCTCTCGGTCGAGATCTGCTGGCGGTCTTGCGTCTGGCCAGTCTGGGTCTGCGTCGTCTGGCCAGAAGGCGGTGTGCGCGTGGTATCCGTCGCGGTCGATGGCCGGTCCGCATCCTTACCCCGCTCCGCAGCATCCTTCGAGCTATCGCGCTGATCGCGGCCGGATTCCTTTTGCGTCGTAGTTGTTCCCTCGCGCTCCTTCTGAGCGGCCGGGGTTCCATCCTTCGACTTTTCCTGCTCCGCCGTGGACTTATCGCGCGCCCTATCGCGTTTCATCTCGGCGCTGCCCTTGCCGCTGTCTTTGGCGTCCTTGCCTTCACGGGCTGTTTGTTCGTCGCGGCCGCCCTGGCGGGAATCCTGCGCGCGCTCACGGGATTTTGCATCCTCGCCGCGTCCGCGCTTGTCATCACTGGCGGTCGCCGGACGCTCGCTCGAGGGCGTGGCCTTGCCCTTTTCCTCGGTCTGTCGGGAACCGGCTCCCCTTTCCTCGCGGCCCGCCGGGCCTGGCGCCTTTTGTTCCGCACCCCGACCGCGCTCCTGCGCCCGGTCCGTGCCGCGCTCTTGCGATGCAGCACCCTTGCCGGAATCGCTCGGCCGCATCTGTTTCTGCTCTTCGCCTCTTCCGCCCGGCGCCTGGCCATAGGAAACAGCCGGCGCCAGCATCAGGCAGATAATTCCCGTCGATAACAGTAATTGCTTGCGCATTTGAATCTCCTTCAGATCGGAGTTACGCAAGCGAACGTTCGCCGCTGCCGTAGGTTCCGCATGAGCAGGGCTGGAGTCAGAAACTAGATCCCGAGCCGGTCCCGCACCCGCCCCGTGACGACGGCGGCGGTGACGCCGAGCGGCCAGAACGCGTGCAGCGCCATCGGCTTGATGCCGGTGATAGGCATATCAATCTCGGCATTCTTGCCGCCGACGAGGCGGCGCGCCAGCCGGGCGCCCATCGCGGTCGAGAGCGCGACGCCGCGGCCGTTGCAGCCGAGCGAGATCAGAAGATTCTCCGCCGGTTCATGCACATGAGGATAGTGATCGGGCGTGATCGCGAGCCGGCTATTCCAGCCGTGCGTCCAGGTCACGCCTTTCAGCCGCGGCCACAGCCGTTCGGCATAGCGGATGAGATAGGCGACATCGGTAGGCTTACTGATCCAGCGCATCGGCCCACGGCCGCCCATCAGCAGGCGATTATGCGCATCGATCCGGTAATACACCGTGATGTGGCCGCTCTCGTACAGCACCGAGCGCGTCGGCATGATTTCGCGTGCAACCTCCTCGGATAAAGGCGCGGTGGCCGCAATCGACGAAAACACCGGCACGATGGTGCGGCGGAGGCCCGGCCACAGATCGTCTGTGAATCCGTTCGTCGCCAGCAGCACTTTTTCGGCGCGCACGATCCCGCGCGGCGTCTCAACTCGCCAATGCGCGCCTTCACGCGACAAGGAAAGCGCCGGCGTCTCGCCATGCACGGCTGCGCCGGCCGCGATCGCGGCGCGCGCGAGCCCGCGCGCATAGCTCAGGGGATGCAGGTCGCCGCCGCGATTGTCCAGCATGGCGCAGAGATAGCGGTCGGTTCCGGTCGTCTCCCGCATCTGTTCGCGATTCAGCAGCATCACCGGCATGCCGCGGCGGATGCATTGCTTTGCCGTGTTTGCGATCGCCGCGGCGCTCGCCTCGTTATAGGCCGCGCGCAGCGTGCCGTTCTGCCTTGCTTCGCACGGAATCTGGCATCGGCGTATCAGGTCGAACGTGAAGTTGGTGGTGCCATAGGCGAACGCAATCATGCGACCGCCGAGCTCGGCGCCGAAATCGGCCTCGATCCGGTCAGGATCGTGCTTGAGGCCCGGATTGACCTGACCACCATTGTTGCCCGAAGCGCCCCAGCCCGGCTGTTGCGCTTCCAGCACGGCGATATCGACGCCTTGCTCGGCCAGATGCAGCGCCGTGGACAGTCCGGTAAAACCGCCGCCGATGATTGCGACGGAAACCGTCTTGTCTCTATCGAGCGGCGGCGTCGATGCCGGCGCGACCGCCGTATCAGCGTAGAGGCTTGGCGGCAGCGGCCGTCGGATGGGCGCATTCATGCCGGCAGACTCAGAGCGGATGCAGCACGCGCCGCAGAAAATCCTGCGTGCGCGCATGCTGCGGCTGGTTGAGAACCGATTTCGCCGGCCCCTGCTCGACGATCACGCCGCCATCGATGAACAGCACGCGGTCGGCGACATCCCGGGCAAATCCCATCTCGTGGGTGACGACGACCATGGTCATGCCGTCGTCGGCGAGCTTGCGCATCACCGACAGCACGTCGCCGACCAGTTCCGGATCGAGCGCCGAAGTCGGCTCGTCGAACAGGATCGCCTTCGGCTGCATCGCAAGTGCACGGGCAATCGCGACGCGCTGCTGCTGGCCGCCGGAGAGTTGCGGCGGATAGCTGTCGGCTTTCTCCGCGAGGCCCACCTGCGCCAGCAGCGCGCGGCCGCGCTCCAGCGCCTCACCGCGCGGCTCCTTCTTCACATAGAGCGGCCCCTCGATGACGTTTTCCAGCGCGGTGCGATGCGGAAACAGGTTGAAGCGCTGGAACACCATCGAGACCTGCGTCCGGATCGCAACGATCGAGGGCGCGCTGCGATCGACCCGCGCGCCTTCGACGAGTATATCGCCGCCGTCATAGCTCTCCAGCCCGTTGATGCAGCGCAGGATGGTGGATTTTCCGGAGCCTGAGGGGCCGACGATGCAGACCACCTCGCCCTTCTCGACGGAAGCCGTGATGCCCTTGAGCACCTCGAGCTTGCCAAAACTCTTGTGAACGTTAGTGAGTTCGATCATTTGTGGCCCCCGCGCTTCTCGAAGTGACGGACCAGCAGAATGAGCGGGATGCTCATGGTGAGATACATCAGCGCCACAAGCGTGAACACGCTGGTGTTCTTGAAAGTGGAGGACGCGATCAGCTTGCCCTGCAGCGCGAGCTCGGCCACCGTGATCGTCGACGCCTGCGAGGAATCCTTCAGCATCATGATCATGATGTTTCCGTAGGGCGGCAGCACGATCTTGACCGCCTGCGGCAGCACCACGCGGCGCATGGTCTGCCACCAGCCCATGCCGATCGCCTGCGCCGCCTCGATCTGCCCCTTGTCGATGGCCTCGATGCCGGCGCGGAAATTCTCGGCCTGGTACGCCGAATAAGCGATGCCAAGACCGAGAATTGCCGCCTGCAGGGCCGTCAAAGTGAGGCCGAGTTCGGGCATCACGAAATAGAGATAGAACAACAGCACGATGATCGGGATGCCGCGGATCACGTTGATCAGCCCGGCGCTGAAGCCTGTGAAGACGCCGATGCCGGATACCCGCATCAAGGCCCAGACCAGGCCGAGCGCGGTCGACAGCAAGAGCGAGCCGATCGTGACGATGACCGTCAGCGCCACGCCGCTCATCAGGATCGGCAGGAACTCGGTCGCGTCGCGCCAGAAGCCTTGCATCAGGCACCCTGCGCCTTGAGGCCCCATTTATCGAGGATCTTTTCCACCGTGCCGTTCGCCTTCAGCTTCGCCAGCGAGGCGTTGATCTTGGCAAGCAGCTCGGTATCGCCCTTGCGCACACCGATGCCGACGGAACCGACTGTCGCGGGCTTGTAACTCTCGACGATGCGCGCCTCGGGGAAGCCGCCTTGCTTGAGGTTGTAGGCGAGGATCGGATAGTCGGCGAAGCCGGCTTTGAGGCGGCCGGCGTTCACGTCACGCAAAATATCGGGAATGGTATCGTAGGCCTTAACCTCGCTGAACAGCCCCGACTTCTTCAGAGCATCGACGAACGCCGTGCCGACCTGCGCGCCGACCACTTCGCCCTTCAGATCGTCCTGCGTGGTGTAGGTCTTCGTATTGCTCTTCGGCACCAAGAGGCCTTCGCCGTAGCTGTAGAACGGTTCGGAGAAATCAATCACTTCCTTGCGAGCGGGGGTGACGAACATCGCCGCCGAGATGATGTCGATCTTGTTCGAGGTGAGCGAGGCGATCAGCGTCGAGAACTGCATCGGCTCGATCTGCACCTGGAAGCCGGCGTCCTTGCCGATCTCGGTGATGAGATCGACCATGATGCCCTGAATGCTGTTGGTCTTGGTGTCGAGGAAAGTGAAGGGCACACCGGTCGGCGTCGACCCCACTTTCAGCACCTTTTGCGCGGATGCCGGCATCGCGGCTGTGAGAACCATGGCCGCCACCGCGGCCTGAACGAGACGCTTCAGAGCCATCGCACCACCTCCTGAAACTGCACTCTGGCCTGGCCCGCCCGCCTTAGACCAAAGAGTTGCGGGCAACGCCGTTCAGGCCTATTTTCACCAATATGAAATTGTGGTCACACTTTCCTCGGGTTTGCAAGCGATTTTCATGCACATGAAGGAAGCGGTCTGACGTGAGCGGCGGCAAGCGAATAAAGAAACCGGCGTTCAAGGCCAAAGCAAGGGCCGCCGGAAAGGCAACGGCCAGGTCGAGGGCGAAGACCGCCGCCAGGCCGGCCGAGCCGGCGATGGACCTTGCGGTCGGCCGCCGCATCCGCGAGCTACGCCGCGAGCACAAGCTCTCGCTGGAGACGATTGCGGCGAAGACCGATCTGTCGATCGGCTTTCTCAGCCAGATCGAGCGCGGCCTGTCGTCGCCTTCGCTGCGCGTGCTGGCGACGCTCGCCGACGTGCTTGGCGTCGGCATCGCCGCGCTGTTCGGCTCGCA
This sequence comes from Bradyrhizobium sp. sBnM-33, assembly GCF_032917945.1. Lineage (NCBI taxonomy): Bacteria > Pseudomonadati > Pseudomonadota > Alphaproteobacteria > Hyphomicrobiales > Nitrobacteraceae > Bradyrhizobium > Bradyrhizobium sp. sBnM-33. The sequence continues at coordinate 1,532,131 of NZ_CP136624.1, read as the reverse complement.
GCCGAGCGACGACGCCGCGTCCGGCGGCGTGGTGACGCGCGAAATGCAGCGCGCCGAACTAAAGCTGTGGCGCACCGGCATTTCAAAGCAGTTGCTGAGTCCGGCGGGTGCGGAAAACCGCCTCAATCTGTTTCTCGTGCACCTGGAGCCCGGCGGCAACACCGGCGACGAGCTCTACACCCATGACGGCGAGGAGGCGGGACTGGTGCTGGAAGGCGAGATGACGCTGACCGTCGACGCCGAGACCTGGTCGCTCAAGCGAGGAGACAGTTTTCGCTTTGCCAGCCGCCGCCCGCACCGCTTCTCAAATCCCGCGAAAGATGCGAAAGCGGTCGTGCTGTGGGTGAATTGCGTGACGCAGGCGAAACCGTCATTGCGAGGAGCGTAGCGACGAAGCAATCCATCTATCGCCACCCCGTGGGATGGATTGCTTCGCGGAGCCTGTCATCGGGCGCGCATTCGCGCGACCCGTTGGCTCGCAATGACGGCTTCGCTTCCGTTCCTCTCTCCTTCGCCGTCCACCGACTGTCCGCGTGCCGGGAACAACATCGCGAACGAATTTAGATATACCCGAATGAAATCGACAATCCGAATTTAGGACTGTCGATTCAGATGCCGTCAACTCCCGCCCTCTAGGCTTCCCGGAGGGCAAGGGTACATAGGAGCCGAGCAATGCCGAACCGAGGGAAGCACGGGAAAGCACGAGCCGATGCCGCCGAGGCCCGAGAAGATATCATGAGCTCGGCTGCCTTGAGCGCCATGAGCGCGGGCGCTGTAAATGCCATGGCGGCCGTGGGCGCCGCCGTCATCAAGCTGCACAAGGAGACCATGGACAAGAAGCCGGAATGGTTCTGGCACCTGTTCGCGAGGTGCGAGGCCAAAGCCGCACGTCTCGCCGAGCAGGCCGCGAACATCCCTAGATCCAATGGCGACGCCACATTCATTGAAGTCTACGCCAGGACCTTGCCGGAACTGGTGAAGAAGGCGCTAAGCGACCGCGACCGGGCACTGCACTGAACAGAACTCGGCGCGTCCGTGATGCGGACGCCGCGATGCGACACAAATAGCAGAAGTCAGTGCTCTGCGTGAGGTCTACGAATTCTCATCCCGCCGTCATTGCGAGGGCCAACGGGTCGCGATGACGGCGGGAGGTCCTGTGCGCCCCTATCCAAACCGGTGATCGTACCGGCTCACATTCAGCTCACTCACGTCGATATCCGGCTTCCGCCCGGAGATCAGGTCTGCCATCACCCGCCCCGAGCCGCAGGCCATGGTCCAGCCGAGCGTGCCGTGGCCGGTGTTGAGATGCAAATTGCTGTAACGCGTGGCGCCGATGATCGGCGGGCCGTCCGGCGTCATCGGGCGCAGGCCGCACCAGAAGCTGGCTTTGCTCAAGTCGCCGCCGCGCGGAAACATGTCGGACAGCGAATGGTCGAGCGTCGCGCGCCGCGCCGCATCGAGCGTGTTCGAATAGCCGGAAATTTCCGCGGTGCCGCCGACGCGGATGCGGTTACCCAGCCGCGTGATCGCAACCTTGTAGCTCTCGTCCATCACGGTCGAGACCGGCGCCCCCTCGGGATCGGTGACCGGCACCGTGATCGAATAGCCCTTCACGGGATAGACCGGAACGGAAATGCCGATGGGTTTAAGCAACCGCGGCGACCAGCTTCCGAGCGCTGCAACATAAGCGTCGGCCTGTAACAGGCCGGCGCCGGTCACCACGCCCGTAATCTTGCCGCCTTCCGTGACCAGCCGCTCGATCGTGGTATTGAACTTGAACTGCACGCCGAGCTTTGCTGCTTCCTTGGCAAGCGCCTGCGTGAACATGTGGCAATCGCCGGTCTCGTCCTCCGGCAATCGCAGCCCGCCGACAAATTTTTCCTTCACGGTCGCGAGCGCAGGCTCCGCGCCAATGCAGCCGGTGCGATCCAAAAGCTCGTACGGCACGCCATATTGCTTTAGCACCGCGATATCGCCGCCGGTCGAGTCGAGCTGCTTCTGCTTGCGGAAGAGCTGCAGCGTGCCGCGGCTGCGCTCGTCATATACGATGCCGGTCTCGGCGCGCAGCGCGCGCAGGCAATCGCGGCTGTATTCGGCGATCGGGATCATCCGGCTCTTGTTGACCGCGTAGCGCTCTTCGGTGCAGTTGCGCAGCATCTTCAGCCCCCAGATCCACATGACAGGATCGAGCTTGGGCCAGATCACCAGCGGGCCATGCCGCATCAATAGCCACTTGATCGCCTTCACCGGCACGCCGGGGCCAGCCCAGGGCGAGGAATAGCCGGGCGAAACCTCGCCGGCGTTGGCAAAACTGGTTTCCTGTGCAGGCTCCGCCTGACGGTCGACGACGACAACTTCGTGGCCGGAACGCGCCAGATAATAGGCTGTCGTGACGCCGATCACGCCACTGCCGAGTACGATGATTTTCACAATCCCTCACGCATCTGCCGCGGCGTCGCACGCCGCGGCCGCTCTATTTTCTTCAGAGCAAGGATCAGGCCACGCGCTTGATCGCGTCCCCGAGGATCGAAACCATGTCGTCGATATGGCTCTTCTCGACGATCAGGGGCGGCGACATCGCAAAGGAATCGCCGCTCATGCGCAAATAAAGCCCGCGATTGAAGCAATCCACCATCACGTCATAGCCCCGCGCGCCGACGCCGTCGCTGCGCGGCGAGAGCTCGACCGCACCCATCAGGCCGACATTGCGGATGTCGATCACGTTGGGCAGGCCTTTCAGCGAATGCAGCGCATCGCGCCAGTATTCGGCCAGCGACGCCCCGCGCGTCAGCAGGCCCTCGTCCTTGTAGATGTCGAGCGTTGCGAGGCCCGCGGCGCAGGCGGTCGGGTGCGCCGAATAGGTGTAGCCGTGGAACAGCTCGATCGTGCCCTCGGGCCCGGTCATCAGCCCGTCGTGGATCTTACGGCTGGCAAACACGGCGCCGCAGGGAACGGTGCCGTTGGTGATACCCTTGGCGGTCGTCATCATGTCGGGCGTGACGCCGAAATAATCCGCCGCAAACGGCGTGCCGAGCCGACCGAAGCCGGTGATGACCTCATCGAAGATGAGCAAGATACCGTGCTTGTCAGCGATCTCGCGCAGGCGCTTCAAATAGCCCTTCGGCGGCGGCAGCACCGCGGTCGAGCCCGGCACCGGCTCGACGATGACGGCGGCGATGGTGTCGGCGCCATGCAGCGCGACCATCCGCTCGAGATCGTCGGCGAGCTCCGCGCCATGCTCCGGCTGATCCTTGGCAAAGGCATTGCGAGTGAGATCGTGGGTGTGACGGATGTGATCGACTCCAGGCAGATGGGTGGCGAACGCGCGGCGGTTGGCCACCATGCCGCCGACCGACATGCCGCCGAAGCCGACGCCGTGATAGCCGCGCTCGCGGCCGATCAGGCGCGTCCGCGTCCCCTGTCCAATGGCCCGCTGATAGGCGAGCGCGATCTTCAGCGCGGTATCGACCGACTCGGAGCCCGAATTGGTGAAGAACACGCGATCCAGTCCCTTCGGCGCGATCTCGGTGAGCCGCTCGGCAAAATCGAACGCCAGCGGATGGCCCATGTTGAACGAGGGCGCGAAGTCGAGATTCATCAATTGCCGTTCGACGGCAGCCGCAATCTGGCGGCGGCCATGGCCGGCGTTGACGCACCAGAGGCCGGCGGAGCCGTCGATCACCTTGCGGCCGTCGACGGTGGTGTAGTGCATGCCCTCGGCGGAGGCGAACAGGCGGGGCGCTTTCTTGAACTGCCGGTTGGCCGTGAAAGGCATCCAGAACGAGTCGGTCTGCAGGGTGTTCGGCTTCTGATGAAGGGTCACGGTCTAGCTCCTTTGCTGGCAGCTCAAGGGTCCACCGGGCCACGCTCGGGAAGCCACAACAAGTCCTTTTCTGCACTCCTGCAACCCATTGATTTTGCTAACCAGGTCAGGGCATATTTGTTCGATCCGAAACACCTGCAACAGGGATTTTCGATGACCGTCGATATCGGTGGGCGACTCCGCTTCGTCCGGGCCCGGCACAAGCTATCGCAGCGCGAGCTGGCAAAACGCTCCGGCGTGACCAATTCGACGATCTCGCTAATCGAATCGAACCAGATGAACCCCTCCGTCGGCGCGCTGAAGCGAATCCTCGACGGGCTGCCGATGGGGCTTGCCGAATTCTTCGCGATCGAGCCGGAGCGGCCGCGCAAGGCGTTCTACCGCTCCGACGAACTGACCGAGATCGGCAAGCAGCCGATCTCCTACCGCCAGGTCGGCGACACCATGTTCGGCCGCGCGCTGCAGATCCTGAAGGAGCGTTACGAGCCCGGTAGCGACACCGGCCGGGTGCCGCTAACCCATGACGGCGAGGAAGGCGGCATCGTGGTGAGCGGCCGGCTGGAGGTGACCGTCGACGACGAGCGCCGCATTCTTGATCCGGGCGATGCCTATTATTTCGAAAGCCGCCGCCCGCACCGCTTCCGCTGCGTCGGTGGAAAGCCGTGCGAAGTGATAAGCGCCTGCACGCCGCCGACGTTTTGAGCGGCCAAGGCGCGTACTCATAAATCCGGGTGCAGCGCTGAATAGCAGCCGTCTCCGCCTTTGCGGCAGCGCGGACGCTCAGGCTCCCTGCGCCGCAACAAATGCCCTTGGCCGCGCTGTGAAATGTTCTCCGCTGCCAGGAACGACCCCCGTAGCGGCCGAGTTAAGTCGACGAAATCCACTCTTGTGAAGGGAGCCGAGCCATGGCCCGCGCAACAGCCCATCCGGATCATCAATGCATCTCAAGCGAAGACATTCATGGAACCGAGGTTTATGGAGCAGATGGAAAGAATATCGGTGAGATTGATCACCTCATCATCGACAAGGTGTCAGGTCGCGTAGCTTATGCCGTCATGAGCTTTGGCGGATTTGTCGGGTTGGGCCACAGCCATTATCCCATCCCGTGGAGCGCCCTGACATATGATACGTCGCTCGGTGGTTTTCGAACCAATATCACCGAGCAACAGCTCAAGGATGCGCCGGAGTTCAGTGACGACTCCTGGCAAGATCGAGACTGGGAAACGCGCACCCACCGGCACTACGGGATACCTACGTACTGGGAAGGGCGAGGTGGTCTATAACGCTCGGTAGCATCTGAAAATTTTCACTCGTCAGTGCCGCTGAGTCATTGAAGAAAGTTGGTCGACCGCCCTGGCTCGGCGTGGGGCGGTCGTACTATGCCTTCAAGTGCCAGCGAAAGCGCCTTTCATAAGGGAAGGCAGCGCCAGACCTCCGTGTCCGCCTTGGTTATTTGCGGCATCCGCCAGAGCCCAAAGATGCGTCTGCTTAGCCTCAGCAATCGATATCGCTCGTTTACGGGTACACGCCCTATGGATAGAAGGATTGGATCTTCAGGAGGGCGACACCGTGCGCAAGGTCTGGATCGAGGCGGCGTTGAACGGCTCATGGGGCCGCGCGCTCCAACCCGGCATTCCCGATACCGTTGAGACCATCATCGCCGAGGGCGTCGCCTGCGCGCGGGCCGGCGCTACCATCATTCATGTCCATGCCTATGATGGCGGCGGCCCGCAGACCTACGACTGGCAGGTCTATGCCCGCATCATCGAAGGCATTCGCAACCACGTCGATGTGCCGGTCTATCCCTCCTATCCGGCTTTCATAACCACAGGCAGCGACGGCAGCCCGCTCGCCGACGTCGCGGCCCGATTTGCCGACATCGAAGAACTTGCCGCGCGCGGCCTCTTGGATTTTGCCGTCATCGATCCCGGTAGCGTCAATTTGAGCCTGACAAAAATCACGGCGGACACGCAGCCTGGCGGCACCTACATGAATCCTGAATCCCATATCCGGTATGCGCTCGATTTCGCAGCACGTCGCGGCCTGCATACCGATTTTGCCATCTACGAGCCCGGCTTCCTGCGTGCCGGCGCAGCGCTTGCGCGCGCGTCCGGCGTCAAGGTGCCGATCTATCGTCTCATGTTCTGCAATCTGATCGCGGTCGGCCTTCCACCAAAGCCATATGCGCTCGCGGCCTACCATGCGCTGCTGGAGGAGGAAGCGCCCGGCGCGCCCTGGATGATTGCGGGCGTCAGCGCCGATCTCCGCCCGCTGTTCACTGATACGATCGCGCGGGGCGGCCATCTTCGCGTCGGCCTCGAGGATGCGCCGCTCGGCACGACCGCGACCAATCTGGAACTGGTCGAAGAGGCGGTTAGAACTGTGCGCGAACACGGCGCCGAACCCGCCTCTCCGGCCGAGATGCGGCAGGCATTGGCAGCGGCCGGCTGATAACCCGTTCCTCCCGGGGATCCTGAACAAAAACGCGAATCGACCTGCCGAGCCGGCCCGATCAGTACGATTGGATTTGGAACGTGATTTCCGGATGGTGGGTGCAGGCGATTATTGCGCGCAGGCGATCCGCCTATTTCGATTTCGGCGGAACGGCGCGCGATGACGCTGTGTCAATCTGGATTGCTCAATTCGTCTTGCAGAAAACATCAGGAACCGCCGGTCTCCTTTGGAGCATGCGGCATCACAATTAATCGGGAAGACCCGCACTGCGGAGACCCTTGGCGAAAGTGGCGAAGTCCTCCTCCCGGCGAAACATCGCCAAATCTCGCAGATTGGTGGCGCGCAAATCGGGATCACATTCGAGTGCTCGCGATATTGCTCGTTGTGCCAGATCAAGTCACCCCGCGAGCGCATTGCTCGCTGCCGAAATGCTTGTGGCCAGCAGGAAAGTCGGATTGAAACGTAGAGAGCTTTCGGCGCATGACGACGCCTTCTCATAGCGGCCTGCGAGAAAATGGGCATAAGCCATGGCCCCGTGCATGGCGTACGTGGAAGGATCGAGCGCGCTCAAGCGCATGGCATGCGCAGCGTGCTCAAGTGCTAAGTCCGGCTCACCTCTCCAAACTCTTAGCCACGCACTAAGGATCCAACTTCGCCCCAAGTTAGGATTTACCGCTAGTCCCCGGTCCATGAACGCCGCCGCATCGTCGAACTCATGGGCTACCAAGGCGAGTGCATATCCACCCATACACAGCGCAATCGGGTCATCTTCCCCCAGCAGCACCGCCTTCCGAGCCAGCCGTACAGCTTCCACACTTTCGTGAATGCGTTCGTCCATCCAACCACGCGCTTTCCGCTGCACGTAGCACCACGCAGCCATGCCATAGGCGCAGGCCAGACCATGATCGAGCTCGACAGCCTTGCAAAAGAGCCGGAGTGCTTCGGCATTCGCGTCCTTGGTCCACCGACCAGCGCTGGCCAGCCCACGCAGATAATAGTCGTATGCATCCAGATTTTCAGTTGGTTTGCGCTTTGCCCGCTTGATTTCCTCGCGCTGCAGCTTTGGTGCGATTTCACCCACCACGCTGGAAGTCACATGGTCCTGTAGATCGAACACATCCTCAAGCGCACCATCAAAGTGGTCAGCCCACAGATGTGCTCCAGTTTCTGCATCAATAAGCTGCCCCGCGATGCGCAGGCGATTTCCTGCCTTGCGCACGCTGCCTTCGAGTACGTAGCGCACCCAAGCTCGCGGCCGACCTGCCTCACGTCTACATTTCGGCCTTTGTAGGTGAAGCTCGAATTGCGAGCGATCACAAAGAGCCAATGAAAGCGCGACAGCGCCATCGTGATGTCCTCCACGACGCCGTCAGCAAAATACTCCTGCTCTGGATCTAAGCTTAGGTTGACGAAGGGGAGGACAGCGACTGAAGGCCTCGCGGGCAGCGTCAGGGAGCGTTTCGGCGGTTCTGCCCAGTTGTCGGACGCTGTGCCGCCTCGCTCTTCCTGCACTTGCCCGACAAAACGGAAGCCCCTCCGCGCCAGAGTTTTGAGGAGGCGCTGCTCTTCGCCGGAATCGCCGATCGCATTCCGAGCGGCGTTCAGGCGGGTCGTCAACGCAGCATCGGATACAATGCGTCCATTCCAAACGGCAATAATGAGGTCGTCTTTGCTGACGACGCGCTCCCTGTTTCGAATCAAGTAATCGAGCAGGTCAAAAACCTGCGGTGTGATTGACACCGCATCCGTCCCGCGGTGCAGTTCACGCTTTTCAGTGTCAAGCGTGTAATTCTCGAAGAGATAGCGCAAGTTGCCATTCCTTCTGGGTCACCTCTAAGGCCACCGCAGCACGAAGAATAAGCTGCCGGTAAGGGAAATGTAAGCCACCAGTTAAGCGCGCCGGCGCATCTAGCGGCAACTTTGTCTAGTGAAGAAGTCCAGACAGGACACACCGCAATGAGCACGATTCAAGGGCCTACCGAGCTGGGACCGGCAACCGCAAAGCGGCCCGTCTACAGTCCTCTCGAAGCATACTGGAATGCATTTCAGGAGTGGCGCAAACGCGAGAAGCTGCGAACCGAGTTGTGTCGCCTGACGGACAGCGAGCTTGCGGACATTGGTATCACGCGCGGCGAGATTGACTACGTCGCCTCAAACCACTCAATCTCGCCAGATCCCCTTCGTTGGATCTGACATCGGCACTCGATGGTGATCGACGTCGGGTGCATCTCGGCCTACTTCGCCAGCGCGCTTGAAAGCACCAGCTCGAGCTCCTGCCTGACATCATCAAGTGGCTGGGCGCTGCGCGCGGCGCGGCACATCGCGACCGTTCCCTCTACGGACGCGATGACGAGTGCGGCGAGCCGCCGCGCGCGCGCCGGCGCCACGCCCTCGCGGCGTAGGGCCGTGAACATGATGCGCTGCCAATCGGCAAACACGCCGTCGGCAAGATCGAGCAGATGCCGTTGTGCGGCTTCGTCCGGCTCGCCGTCCTTCTCCGTAGCATCGTTGACATATTGCTCGACCGCAACCGCGAGCACCGGGCATCCGGCCTGGAATTTCGTTCTCTCCAGCGTCTGACGCCACAGCGCGATGAAGGTGCACAGACCCGCGATGGCGCCGCGCGATTGGACCAGATGCCCCAGCGGCCCGCTGACCTGCTTGCCCGCAAACACCAGCGCGTCCTCGATCAGTTGCTGCTTGCCGCGCGGAAAGTGATGGCCAATCGAGCCCCGCGGCGTGCCGGTGTGGCGCACCACCTCGCGCATGCTGGTGGCGTTGACGCCGCGGCGGCTCATCAGGTCGGCGGCGCCTGCCACCATTTTTGCGCGGGTATCTGACGTCATCGCGAATCCTGTTCCAATGGACGGCCCACCCTAGAATATGACGCTTGACATAGCCAGCTCCATGGGACGCTATGACGAGTGTCATAGTCGGTGCCGCAGAAGGGATGTGCGTGATGACCTTCATCCATGTGATGACGCCGCAGGGACGGTTGAACGCCGATCAGCGGCGCGTGTTGGCAAAGACGCTGACGGATGCCGTGCTGGTGCCGGAAGTCGGCAAACTCACGCCGGAGGCGCGCCGCGGCTATCAACTCCATTTCGTCGAGCGTCCGCTCGACATGATCGCGCACGGCGGAGAGCTGCTCTCCGACAAGCCTAGTGATGTCATGGTGCTCGACGTCGTCGTGATGGACTGCTGCTGGACGCGCGAGGATCGCGCTGCCGTTATCCGCAATATTCACGCCGCGCTTGCAGACGCCTGCGGGATGAAGACGCCGTCGCCAGGCTGGTGGATCAATTTCCGCATCATCGAGGAAGGAAGCTGGGGGTCGCGCGGCGGCGCGCTGTCGTTCCTCGACCTGCTTGAACATGGCGCAGCGCATTTTTCGCCGGAACGCGCCGCGGCGATCCGCACCGCACTTGCCGTCAAATACGAGCGATAGGCGCGAGCCCGGCACTGCATTCCAGAACAGTCAGGACGGAGAAGATCATGAGCAGCGAAGGAACAATCCGCACCGAAACCCATGATCGCATCTTCAAGATCATCATCGACAACCCCGCCAAGAAGAACGCGTTCTCGCCGGCGATGATGGAGCAGTTGTCGGACGCCCTGACGGAACTCCACAACAACGACAACTATTGGGTCGGCGTCATCTGCGCCGAAGGTAAGGATTTCACCGCCGGCCTCGACATGCCGAAATTCTTCGGCCCTAACGCCGAGAAGCGGAATTTCAAAGAAGGTAATGTCGACGTCTTCGGCCTGCAGAAGCGCTGCAAGAAGCCGATCGTCACGGCGGTGCAGGGCATCGTCTTCACCGTCGGCATCGAGCTGATGCTGGCGGGCGACATTGTTGTTGCCGCCGACGATTCCCGCTTCTGCCAGATGGAATCCAAGCGTGGCATCGCCCCGCTTGGAGGTGCGCATTTCCGCTTCCTGTCGCGCACCGGCTGGGGCAACGCGATGTATCATCTGTTCCTCTGCGACGAATTCACCGCAGCGCGCGCCCGCGAGATCGGGCTGGTCCAGGAGGTGGTCCCGGCGGGCCAGCAAATCGAGCGTGCGATGGCGCTCGCCAGGATCATTGCCGGCAATGCGCCGCTCGGCATTCAGGTCACCAAGGAAGCGGCGCTTAAATATGTCGAGCAGGGCGAGCAGGCGGCGATCGCCTATCTCCCGACCGTGCGGGAACGCGTGCTCAACAGTGCCGACGCGCGCGAAGGCATTCAATCCTTCATCGAGCGGCGCGCCGCGGTCTTCCAGGGGCGGTGACTACCGCCCGTCCCTCACCTGACATCGACAATCTCGGCGGCCCTATCCGGTAGGCGCGGGGGCTTCCCCGCCTACCCCGTCAGGATCGATTTCAACGAGTCGCGCTGCTCGACGATGTAGTCGAAAAACGCGACAATCCGCGGCAAGCGTCGGATGTCGGGGTGCGTCAACAGCCGCCAGCTTCGGGTCAGCTCCGGCACGGGCCCGAGCACACGGACCAGATCCGGCTCCGCGTCCCCGAGCGCCGTCGGCAGCGGCCCTATTCCAGCGCCGGATTTCACCGCGGAAACGAGGCCGAGCACGCTGTTGTTGCGCACCGGCATTCTGGCGTCGGGCGCGACGTCCTTCAGCCACTTGGCGGCCCGGTGATTGGCCAGCGTCTCGTCGAAGCCGATAAGAGGATGTTGCGACAAGTCTTCGACACGATCGGGCTTGCCGTGACGCTCGACATAATCACGGCTGGCATACACCGCCCAGAATGAATCCGCGATCTTCCGGCCGATTAGCTCGTCGTCAGTATCGCCTGAGCGGAAAGCGACGTCGACCTCGCCCTTCGACAGGTCGAGATAGCGGTCGCTGGTGATGAACTCGACGCGCAAATGCGGATGGCGGGCATGAAACCGCTCGATCAGGCCCGACTGCGTTATGCGGATGACGATCGGCTCAGGGCACGTGACGCGGATCGCACCCTTCATCTCATGCTCGACATCGGTTGCCCGCCGCTGGAAATCCCCTATCGCGGCCTCGACGCGTTCAGCAAAGGGTAAGAGCGTGGTGCCGTATTCGGAAAGACGATAGCCACCGGCCTGCCGGCTCACCAGCGCCTGGCCGATCCGGCGCTCCAGCTCTTCAAGCCGGCGGTGCACGGTCGACTGGCTGGTGCCGAGCGCCTTGCCGGCTGCAATCGTGCTGCCGTGCCGCGCCACGGCAAGAAAGTATTTCAGGTCGTTCCAGTCGAACATGCGCCCATTATGCACTTTTGGAGCGGGACCTAGCAATCTTGCGGCTCCCGCGGCGTCGCCCTGCTGCCTAGGCTGTTGCGTCGAAACAGCGCGGTGACTAACGAAAGGAGCGATACATGCGTAGCCATCTTGTGCCGGGCATCACCCTGCTCGCCGGCCTCGGCCTCAGCCATCCCGCATCGGCGCAGCAACACGGAGCGACCACGCCGAATATCGCCAAGCCGAACATGGTGCTGCAGCAGGTCGTCGAGGGATTGCCAAAGGACGACAAGCAAACCGTGCGAGTCATGACGGCGACGTTCAAGCCGGGCGACAAGACCGTTTATCACACCCATCGCTTTCCGGTGACGGTCTACGTCCTCGAAGGCGCCTTCACGCTCGAACTGGACGGCCGTCCACCGCTCACGGTCAAGGCTGGCGAGGCGATGGTCGAACCGCCGAACGTGCCCATGACCGGTTACAACCGCAGCGCCACCGAGCCGACCAGGGTGGTCATCTTCTACGTCAGCGCGAACGATACGCCGTTCCTCGACGTGCATTCGCACTAGGCGGCCTGCCATCGCGGCGACGACAGCGCCTGGAGCAGGGCCAGCAACAGAGCTAACCGCGAAAATCGATGCTGCGCAGGATGATGCCGGGCGGGCTCCCCTCTAACTCCCCGGCGTCGAACTTGCGCGACGCGCATTGCTCGATCCGGTCACGCAGGCGCAGGAATTGCTGTTCGCGCTCGCTGGTCGCCGTGCGCGAGGCATGTTCCAGATCGTCCATCGCTGAAGCGCTGACGGCGCAGGGAATCTCCCTGGACCCATCCATCATGGAGAACAGCAGCACCATGCGATCGAACTCATAACCGCGAACGTTTCCGCGTGTGAGTGTCATCGGGTGTTCCTCCCCGAGAGAAAACGATAATTGCCTTGGCTTGTTCCTCCTCCCCCGAACGCTTACGCGAATAGTCCTTCCGCCGACGTGCCGGTGGGTATAAGTTTTCACCTGTCTGCACCGTGGCAAGCACCGCCAGTCGGGGGCATTTTGCATGCGCGCTCTTGTTCTGGTTCTCGCATTCCTCATCGGGTCGGGCGTCCCTGCCCTCGCCGACGATATCGCTACCGCCCAGAGCGTGATCCGCGCGCAGGAGCAGGCGTTCATCCGCGATGACGCCGCGGCCGCCTATTCCCATGCCGCGCCCGAGATCAGGCAGATCTTTCCGCAAGCCGACATCTTCATGCAGATGGTCCGGCAAGGCTACGCCCCGGTCTATCGCCACAAGAGTTTCGACTTCGGCGAGGCGCGTTCGGCCAATGGCCGGATCGCCCAGCGCGTCCACATCGTCGACGACAATGGCGAAGCCTGGGAAGCGCTTTACACGCTGGAGCAGCAGCCGGACGGCAGCCTGAAGATTACGGGATGTTCGCTGCTGAAGGCGGGACAGGCGGTTTGACGCTCATGCCATCGCGAGCCGCTGGCGTGCGCGCATCAGCAGCAGCAGCATGATCCCGATGTTGAGCGCGTTCCACGCCAGCCCGTTGGCGAACGCGGCGGTGTAGGAGCCGGTGGCGTCGAAGATCGCGCCGGAGATCCAGCCGCCGAACGACATGCCGAACACGGAGGCGAAGATCACGATGCCGACACGGGTCGCGGCTTCGGAAGCCGGCATCGCCTCGCGCACGATAATGGCGTAGCTCGGCACAATGCCGCCCTGGAACAGGCCGAACATCGCGGAGATGATGTAGAGCGAGGTCAGGCTGTCGAAGAACAGATAGAACAAAAGCGCGGTGCCCTGCGCCACCGAGCCGATCAGGAGCGTGGGGATGCCACCGATCTTGTCGGCGAGAAAGCCTGAACCGATGCGGCTGATGATGCCGAAACCCAGCATCAGCGACAGCATTTCGGCGCCGCGCGCCACGCCATAGCCGAGATCGCCGCAATAGGCGACGATGTGCACCTGCGGCATCGACATCGCCACGCAGCAGGCAATCGCGGCGAGGGACAGGATCGCCGTCAGCGCATTGGTGGAAAGGCGCAAGTCCACGCGCGGCGGCGGCGCATTGTCATGGTCGCGCTGCCCTCCCGCTCCCATCAGCATACGCAACGCGATCAGCGCCAGCGTCATCGCCACCGCGGTGAAGACGCCGATCGCGATATGGCTGGTGCGCCAGCCGATCTGCTCCATGCCGAAATTCACCAGCGGCGGCCAGATCGCACCGCCGATGTAGTTGCCGCTGGCGGCGATGGCGACCGCCAGCCCCCTATAGCGATCGAACCAGTGCGAGGCTTCCGCCATCAGCGGGCCGAAGGTGGCCGACGAAGAGAGCCCGATCGCGAAATGCACCAGGATAAAGGGCCAGATCGAGGTCGACATACCCGCGACGATATAGCCGAGGCCCAAAATGCCGATGCCGAGACCGATCGCGGTGACGATGCCGTAGCGGTCGGTGATCTTGCCCGTCAGCACGCCGCCGGAACCGAACCCGAGCATGACCATCGTAAAGGCTAGCGAGGCGGTGCCGCGGCTCGCGGCAAACTCCGTCTGCACCACCGGGAGTGCGACCACCACCGACCACATGCCGACGCTGCCGAGCGAGCCGATCAACACGGCCACGGCAAGCCTGAGCCACGCCCGGCGCGAATCGGGAACGAACAGGTCGGAATCTTTGGTGAATTCAGAATAAGTTACCACGGCAGGCGGAACTTCGGGGTCAAATCGCCCAAGGTCAAGCCACAATGCCGCGATGTTAGGCATGCGTTTGTGATGGGGACGGCGTCTCACGCCCTTGGCGGAATCGGCGGTTGGGGATAGCTTGCCCGCAATGTTCGTTCGCTTGACGAGGCCGGTGCGCGTCAAAGCGGGGTGGTTTGCTGCCCTGCTCTATCTGTTTTGCGTGCTGGTACCCGGCGCTGCGCTGGCGCTCGGCGATGCCGCGTCGTGCCTCGTGCACCAGTTCGGGACGGCTGCCGCCGCGCATATTCATGACGGCGCGCAGCCGGAACATGAGGCCTCGCACCAGCATCACGCCAATGCCGATCATGTCATGCCCGGGCACGCCGGGGATCAGCACGACGGCAAAGCCTCGCCGGGACCGTGCTGCGTGGTGCTGTGCGTTTCAGCGATCGCAGCCGATCCGCCTGCCGTCGCAATGCCCTCGCCGCCGGTCTCGCTCTGCGCTGCCGAAAACGTCCAGCGCCTGCCGGGTGAGGCTCCCCCTCTGCTCTATCGTCCTCCGATCGCCTGATCCGACATCACGACGGGCGGCTGCGCTTCGACTGCGCGCGCATGCCCGTACCTTCCTTCCCACGGATCTAGCCCAACATGCCGCGCGTCGCCGCGGCTGATCGTTGACGAACGAGAGAGAGAGAGAGAGAGAGAGAGAGAACATCGGATGAAAAACATCGTAATGGCTGGCCTTGCAATGGCCGCCTTGTGCGCACTGCCGGCGCCTGCGCATAGCCACGACAAGCACGCCCATGAAACCTATTCGGCCGGCGAGCCCGGCAATCCCAAGAAACCTTCGCGGACGATTCAAGTTGAAATGAGCGAAATGGCCTATACGCCCTCACGCATCGAGGTGAAGCACGGCGAGCAGATCCGTTTCGTGATCCGCAACGTCGGCCAGGAAGACCACGAATTCCTGCTCGCCACGACCGAAGAGAACCTGAAGCACGCCGAGGATATGAAGCAACACCCGCACATGGAGCACGACGAACCCAACGGCGTGCGGTTGGCGCCGAAAAAATCGGCCGAGATCGTCTGGAAATTCACCAAGGCAGGCACGTTCGAGTTTTCGTGCCTGATTCCCGGCCATCGCGACGGCGGTATGATCGGCCAAATCCTGGTGAAATGAATGACGGTGAGGTGAAGCCAGAACTGCAGGCTTAAGGGGACAACCAAGGGACAGCAGCAGGAGATCGACCAGATGAAGCAAATACTGGCCGGCTCAATAAATAGCGCGCCTGGATTAGTCCGTAGGATGGGTGGGGGGAAGCGATACCCATCGTCTGCAGTTCAAGAGGTGATGGATATCGCGGAGTTTATCATCGGGCCGGCCGAAGGCCGGACCCGTTGGCTCCACCCATCCTACGCTGACTGGAACCTCCAACGGAAAAGGTGAAGTCGATGAGCGAAACACTGCATTGCATCGCCCGGCGGTCCTTCCTCGGCGTGATCGCCGCCGTGCTGGCAGGCCGGACGATCGCGTCCGCCGCTGCCGCTAACCCTGTCGTGACCGTCCACAAGGATCCGAACTGCGGCTGTTGTTCGGGCTGGGCCGATCATCTGCGCGCGGCCGGCTTTCCGGTCGAGGTGCATGAGGCTACCGATCTTGCGCCGATCAAGCAGCAGCATGGCATTCCGCCTGAGCTCGCCGCCTGTCACACCGCGGTCGTGAGCGGCTACGCGATCGAAGGGCACGTGCCGGCGCTCGCGATCCAGCGCTTGCTGGCGGAGCGTCCGAACGCCAGGGGTCTTGCCGTTCCCGGCATGCCGGTTGGGTCACCGGGAATGGAAGGCGGGACGCCACAACCTTACACGGTCGTGTTGTTCGGCCCGGCCGGGCAAAGCCCCTATATGCGCTTCGTCGGAACGCAGCCGGTTGACACCTGATTTGCCGGTTGAGCCCTGCCTCGCACGCACGCCGGCCAGCGAGGTGACGGATTCTCAGGCTCGCGCGATCCTGGGCGTTACCGGAAATTCTGCGAACGGACGCGGTACAGGCACGAAAAACCGCTATACAAGCGGAGGACAAGCGCACCGGATCCATGGTCCCGGCATTGCGCAGCCGAACCGGAAAGCAGCGAACGAGACGCCCGTGCGAAGGATCGATGATCAGACCTTTCTGCTTTTGCTGTTTGCCGTTACGCTGGCATTCGCCTGGATTTTGCAGCCGTTCTACGGCGCCGTTCTGTGGGCGATCATCGTGGCCGTCATCTTTGCGCCGGTGAATCGGGCGCTGCTGCGATCGATGCCCGGCAGGCCGAACCTCGCGGCCCTGGTAACCGTCCTGCTCATCATCGCGATTGTACTTATACCGCTGGCGATGGTTGCGGCCTCCCTGGTGCAGGAAGCAACGAGTCTTTTTGAGAAGATCAGGTCCGGAGAATATGATTTCGCCGGCTACATCCAGCGTGTCTTCGATGCGCTGCCGGCCTGGGCGACCGGTTGGCTGGAGCGGTTCAACCTGACAAACCTTTCAGGGCTTCGCGAAACATTGTCGTCCAACCTGATGAAGGGCGGTCAGGTTCTGGCTCCCCAGGCGCTTACCATCGGGATGAACACTTTCGAGTTCGTGATCAGCCTCGCCATCATGTTGTACCTGCTGTTTTTCCTGATGCGCGATGGCAGGGCAGTGGCGGACCTGATCAAGCAGGCTGTTCCACTCCACGGCGATCAGAAATCAGCGCTCTTCACCAGGTTCGCCGATGTCGTTCGCGCCACCGTCAAGGGTGGGGTTGTGGTGGCCATTGTCCAGGGCGCGCTCGGCGGTTTGGCGTTCTGGTTCCTCGGGGTTCACGCGCCGATTTTGTGGGCCGTGCTGATGGCGTTCCTGTCGCTGCTGCCGGCCATCGGAGCCGCCTTGGTGTGGCTCCCCGTCGCGATCTACTTTCTCGCAACCGGCGCCGTTTGGCAGGGCATCGGGCTGATCGCCTATGGCGTGCTAATCATTGGCCTGGTGGACAATGTGCTGCGTCCATTCCTGGTCGGCAAAGATACCAAGCTGCCGGATTACGTTGTGCTGATTTCCACGCTGGGCGGCATCGAAGTCTTCGGCCTCAACGGTTTTGTCATCGGCCCGCTGATCGCGGCGATCTTCATGGTGAGCTGGGAGATTTTTTCGGCGTCCAGGCGGACGTCACGGAATGAGCGGGCTGGCGGCGGGTGATGTTGGCATAGACGTTTCGGCCGTCATTGCGAGCGAAGCGAAGCAATCCATTTCTCCGCACGGGGATAGATGGATTGCTTCGTCGCTTCGCTCCTCGCAATGACGGCGCCAGTTCCTAGAATGCACGAAACATACCGCCTGCCGAAACAAGTCGGACGGAGAGCGTCTTGAATTCCCGCATCTCGTTTGACGCGTTGCAGTTTGGCGCTCTGTGGCTGATCGGCACGGCGGCCCTGAGCCTCTCCGCGGTTCGGCGCCAAACATACATCCTCCCCACATTGGGCCCGACCGCGGCTGTGCACTTGTCTCTGGTCGCCCGGCTTCCTCAACAGCCCAGTTCCGGAATCAGCAAAGTCCTGGCTGAACTCGAGCGTCACCATCCTTCGCACCACTATTACCCCTCCGACACCGTCCATGTGACGATCCGAAATTTCGACGACATGAAGGACGTCGACCGACCCGAGTTGATCGCCCGACTGCGGCATTGCATCGGATCGCTTCGTCCCTTCGGCCTAACCGGACGAGGCCTGGGCGTTTCCCCCAATTCCGTCTTCCTGCAGTTGTTTCCCGAAGACGATTCGCTTTGGGAGCTCAGACAACAGCTTATACGCTCGACCCAGGATCTTTCTCGCGCGCGAAAATCAACAGCAGGCCCGGGGTTGTTTCGCGATCTTCTGTTTCGCAGGGCTGCCTTTGCAAACCTGATCCGCTTTTCGGGCCCGTTATCCGGTTCGTTCATTCGCGCGATCGCGCGCCATCGCACGACCAGCTTCGGCCGCTTTGCAGTTGAGGCTCTCGAACTCGTGCAAACGGACAGACTGTTCTCTGCCGCCGGCACCACGATAATGGATCGGATGCCATTGGGCCGGTAATGCCGAGGCCCGCGTGGCCTATTTCCGCCGTCATTGCGAGGAGCCAAGCGACAAAGCAATCCATACTTTCCTTGCGCGATGGATTGCTTCGCGGAGCCTGTCATCGGGCGCGCATTCGCGCGACCCGTTGGCTCGCAATGACGGTTGTGTGCCTACCCCAGCTCGAACGTCGTGACGCCGAACACTCGCTCCAGCCGCAGCGGCGGGATCGCGCCGGTATACATGCGCGCCGTCTCGAACACCGGCGCGAGCCCAAAACCTTCCGCCAGCGCGACCGCGTCGCGGTTGGTGCTGGGCACATCAAGAAAAATCTCCCCGCCGCCCTCCTTGGCGACCAAGTCGGACAACACCGCTTCGGCGATAGCGCGGTCGTCGGCAACCAGCGGCCCGATCTTAAAACCCTTCCGGCAGGGCCGGATCACGCCCCAGCCCGCTAGCCGACCATCGCGCACGACCGCGCACCCGACATGTCCGGGCGTCCCGATCCAGGCCCGCAGAAACGCCAGCCGTCGCGCCGGAAACACCGTCGCGTCGTCTGCTTCCACGTCAGCCAGCGGGATTTCGCGGAGGTCAATCACCCCGGCCTGCGGCGCGCTCGGCACCGCGATCATGCCGCCGTAGCGGACGTTGGCGTAAGCAAGCTGAAAGCCGGACTTCCTGTAATTGTCCTGCTGCGCCGTCACGCCATCGAGTCCGATCACGCGCGCGCCGGCATGTGCGATGGCCGCATTCCAGATGCGCAAGCCGTAGCCTTTGCCACGCACATCCGGCCGCACGATGTAAAAGCCGAGAAAGGAAAAGCGTGCGTCGTAATTGACGCAGGAGACGGTCGCGGCAGGCCGACCGTCGAGCTCCCCAATCAAGAAGCCGTGCGGATCAACGCACGAAAAACAGGTGGCATCCGCAAGCCCCGGATTCCAGCCTTCGGCCGCGGCCCAGTCGATGGCGATTGAAATTTCGTCCGGCCGCATGGTGCGGATGTTGAAGTCACTCATGATGACGATCTTTTGGGTGTGTCTCTCCAGCCGTCCTTGCGAGCGAAGCGACTTGTCCGCCATAGCTCGCAGAGCGACGGCGGAAGCAATCCATCAGGCGGCAACAGGAGCATGGATTGCTTCCTGGCGGAGCCTGTCATCGGGCGCGCATTCGCGCGACCTGTTGGCTCCTCGCAATGACGGCTATCGCGGAATTGTGTACTTGAGCGCACTGCGCTGGCGTCCTCGATTTGCGCTGCGAATGTGTGCGCCGTCCAGAAATGGCACACTTCTTCGCGCAGATTATCATTGCGCCCCTCGAATTGTTTAGCGAAAATTAACCACGCTGGCTGGCGCGGCTTGAGTAGTTGGAGGCTTCACACATGTACCGATCATCGCTCACGCTGGCCTTTGTTGTCCTGTGCTCCGCGCCCGCCGCGGCCACCGACGTCTATGTGGCGCCCGGCGCAATCTACGCGCCTTCCGCTGACATCTATGTGCGCCCTAGCCCGGCTCATCGACCATACGCGGAACCCGATTACGGATATCGGCAGCCCTCTTACGGCGTGCCGGCCCCCGCCTACCGCGCGCCGGCAGCGGTCTATGGCGAGTACGGAACGCCCTACCCCGCGCAGCCTGTCTACGTCGAACGTACGCCCGCCTATTCCGAGCGTTACTACGCTCGGGAGCGTTACTACGCGCAGGAACACGACTATGCGCGTGAATACGCGCCGCGGCCACCGCTGCCCGTGCCTTACCGCGCGCGGGCGCGATGCGACGACGGCTATGGCAGGTGGAGCTACTGCGACTAGAGTGCGCCCCACGCAGGCCCGTTGCCACATAGCGCGCAGGATGGGTAGAGCGACTTATCCGCCGTAGCTTGCCAGAGCGAAGGCGGAGGTTCGCAAGAGCGAAGGCGGAAGCGATACCCATCCGCGCACGCGATTGATGCGTTTCGATTTCTACTCTACCGATCCAACGCGCTACGGCCACAGCTGGATAAATTCGGGTCCACGCAACCCGGCAGCTTTCACTGCGCTGACGAATTCGTCGCCCAGGAATAACGGGCCACGTAGCAGCTGCGGCACCTTGAACACCGCTAGGCCCTCCGTCAGCTCCGGCCGGAACACGTAGCGTTCGACATCAAGGATGTCTCCATCGTCGAACCGCACCAGCTCCGATTTTTCCTCATTATAAGCGCGTCGACAACGGTTAGTACGTTGAACAGCCACAGGTCCGCTTCCGGACATTCCAGCGGCAGGAGTTCGCCGGAACGGTCCAGCAGCGGCGCCAGCACCCTGGCCGCATGCTCGCGAAGCACCAGCACGTGTCCGCCAAGCCAGGGAAGGTCCGCCTCAACCCGCGGCTCACCTTCGTCGTCCACCAGGAGCCTGGCCACAGGCATCGGTCGCCATCTAGCTCGCCGGGCGGTCCCATCCAGGCTCCACAAGTGCTCGTGATCGCTCTCGTGCACCGGAAGCACCCACTCCAAATTCGGGCGGACCCGCGGCTCGTAAATCCTCAAGACTTCCTCCTGATGACGAGTGCTCTTCAATGCTTACAATTGCGTAATATTCTTGACGGCAAGCACGTTTGCACCATGTAAGTGACAGGCGGAAGCGTTGAAATCCGTTCTTCAACTGAAGCCCAGCGGCCGTGCTCTGTGAGGCGAGCTGGGTCCTTTTGATTTCTGTATCTGGCCCGCCTCGATTGGCCTCAGAGGCAAACTACGATGAGCGGTATGAGACAAAACCGCGGCCGTCACTGGTCGGACGAGGACGACAATTTGCTGCGTTCTATGTCACGGGCAGGAAAGAGCCTCACCCTTATGACGGTGAAGCTCAATCGGCCGATGGCATCGATCAGAGCGCGCGCCGAAGATCTCGGCATCGGGATCCCCGGAACTGAGATAGGCCGGCGCAAGCATAGAAGAAGTGGTTAGCGAAACGACCGATCCCGCGAATGCCAGACATGCTGCCTCTTATCCCTTCTGATGCCGTGTGCCGAGCAGCCCCAGTTCTTTCCTGACAGCCGAAGCGGAATTGCCAACCCTATCGACGGCGCGAAGCAACTCCTGCTTTGATACCCCGAGCGCCTTGGTCCAGTACTTCATCTCCCACGCTTCGCGCGTGTTGATCTTGCTGCGGTCCGGAGCGCTCTTCTTGATTAGGCTTGTCATCATCTCCTCCTCGGGGAGCACGGTCCCGCCTGGGTTCTTGGGGGCATGAAGAAACGGGACCGTGCGACGGCCGGCGGTTACGCCGGCCTCGACGAACAAATACGTGACGACATTTCTGGTTCCTATTGCCAAGCTCTTGGACGAGCTTGGCACGCAGTACGCGGATCAAGATGTCGCGGTGCTAACTGTTAGACCCAATGGCGACCGAGCGTGCATAGCCGTCCCTCAACGCGCGCTCGTTGGAACGAACGGACGCGCGCACGATTGCCAGTCGATGAACACTGCTGTTGGTCTATTCGCTGCCTTTTGCACCACTGTTTCGTACGTTCCCCAGTTGAAGAAATGCTGGGAGACAGGATCAGCCGGCGATCTCTCGCTTCGAATGGTCCTGATCCTCGCATTGGGGGTTGCGACCTGGATAGGGTACGGCGTCTTGCAGAGCGACATCGTAATCATCATCGCCAACTCGGTCAGCCTCTGCCTCTTGCTCGGCATCCTCTATTTCAAGCTGAAAGAACGCCGCGCTCCCCGGAAATAGCGGTCGTCGCAATCCCGCTGTTCGGCTTCGGGCAAGTCGACGTGCTGGTCGAGCTATTTCTGAGCTAACATTTGTTATGGCCTGGGGCGAAGGATACGCGCAGCATCCTCGCATCAGCCCGGTGTGGGTGTCGGGCTGCATCTGCTGCAGCAAGGGCTTCAGCTCCATCAGGAGTTGGGGCTCTTGATTTTCAACGCATGTGGATAAACGCCGGCGAAGTGCTTCCGGTAACTTCCGGCCGATCATCGGACATGCGCCAAGCTGCCACGCCGACGCATACGGTGAGCATCAGGGACATCACGAGCAGAAGCATAAAGGAAAACTGGCTCAACTCCCTTGCCCCGCAAACCAGACTCAAATTTTGAGGAAGCGAGCACGGTCTGCCGAGTCGAACAATGCAGTTCGGTTGACCTAAGTGGAGTTTTCCCCACGCGGATTTTTTTGCAGGTGGGTGAAGCGGTCTGTCCGCCGGAGCTCACCAGAGCGGAAGGCGGAAGCTCGCTAGAGCGAGTTCGCATCTTCGCATCTCTTGCAACAGGCACCCGGCGGTCCCTGCGTCCTCTTCTTGATGGGGCGGAAGGATGGGCAAGGTGCCGGGCGAAACGCGCCATGCCGCAACTCGACGAGGTGCTGCGCATCCACCGCAGCGCGACTCTCGGCGCGGTCGCCAATGGGACGCTCGCCGACGCCGCACTCCTTCGCGTCGAAACGGTTCGAAACTTCGAAGCGCTGTCGCAGCACGCCTGGCGCTCTGCAGCTCATCTTGTCGGTCGCGGCTAGCCGGAAGCCCGTGGTGTCCATCGCTCCAGTTTCCTTGGCACCGTTCGTCATTCCGGGCTTCTCCATGCCGGTCTGCGGAGCGGCACCAGTGTTTTGTGCGAAGGCTGGGGTAGACAGAAAGATCAAGGATCGAACTCGACGTCCGCGATGGCCGCCAACTTCGTCCTCGCGTCAATCGCGCAACAACACGGCCTCCCGAAGGGTCCGGCTCGAGCCCAAGACGAAGGCGAGCCCCAGCGCCATCAGCAGCACGCCAAGCCAGGTTGCCATCCAGCCCCAGCCGTCATCAGCCGCCTCGGCGATCGGAGAGGCGACCGGCGCGGCCGGAGGCACGGAGACCGCAACCGCATCGCTTGGCGCCGGTGCGGCTGCCAAAAGTGTCTCCGCGTCGAGCCGGCGCGGCGTGGGGTGGTCAGGCGTGAGCTGATCGATCGCGCGGTTGGCGACCGGTGCCGGCGGCACGAAGGCCGCGGCCGCCGTAGCCGGGACGGAAGCGGCATCGACCACCTTGAGCTCGGGCGCGGGTTGCGTCGGCTGAGACGTTTCCGCCGGTGCGGAGCGCAGCAGCTCCGCACGCGCATCCATGACCGCCTTCTGCTTGGCCCGCGCGGCCTCGTTCTCCTCGACAGTGGCGACACGAGGCTTCGCGGCGCGATGACGAACCTGCTTCACCGTCGCGGTCCCCTCGGCAGCCTGGAACCAGCATTTGCGGCGCCCCTCAGATCGATAGACCCAGCGCTGACCTTCCGCCGTCGACGTACCGGGTCGCGGCAAGCACTCCCTTTCCCTTTCCGCTGAAGCGGGCTCAGGGGGCGTCGGGGGAGAGACATTGAACAAGTCTGCAAGAGGATTCGAAGATGCAGGCGAAGTCGGGAGACCTGCGAGAAGCACAAGAACGGCGATGCAAAATCGCAAATGACCGGACATGAGAACCCCAGTGTTGCGCCCCCTCGCGCCCGACCTTTGGCCGCGACCTGGGTCACAATGCGACTCAAATCCGGCAAGGCGGTGGATTCATTCTGGCCCGGAAACGAGAATGGGGCCCGAGTTCCGGTCCTTGCAGCCGCGCGAAAGGTGTCCAAGGCGGCCTCGATCGGTCATTGAAACTCAGTAAGTCATGTTGCTGACAGCATCGATGTGGCGGGCACGGCCCCCATGCACTGCTGCACCTCGCCCGGCACGTTATAGTCGCGCATGACAGGGCGGCTGTCGCGCAAGCCACACGCCTCTCGCTGCACCACGAACATCCAGAGCGCGTGGCCGGCCTCCGCCACTAGGATGCGCCGTGCCTGCTGCGCTGACGCCGGCGCGCCCGAGCGCGGATGGGTGGCATCGAACTCCCGCAGCCTGGCGAGGGCCGCTTCCAGCGCTCGCCCCATCCGTCCGAGCCCAACGGCTTGGTCCTGGGCGATCTCATAGTTGAGAACGTCGACGGGAGAGCGATCAAGGCGAAAATCGCGGGACATGGGGAATTTATAGCGCCACATGGATCGCATGTGCAACGAGGCGCGTCACTGTTGCGATCGCTGCCTGGGTTTGATGCTGATCGAGCTTAGCAGTGTTGCGGTCACGATCATCGCTGCGATGCCAGTGAGACTCAATGCTATCTGCATCGCAAGTCCATCTGAAATGTTTAGCAGCGCCGCGTAGCTGGCGAACGTCAAGAGAACGCCGAGGCAATAGATTGGTAGCGAGTTCTGGCCACAGAGGATCGCGCCGCGCATCACCGGCGTCGTCAGCCCTCGCCATTTGCGGGGCACGAGCCATGACGCCAAAACAGCAAGGGCCAAAAAATGCAGCAGTCGCAATGGATCGAGATTCGATTTATCCAAGGGGTAAATCAGTTTCGCCAACGCCTCCGGGATCAGTGCCTCCAGCGGTCTGATGCGCCAGCTCAATGCGATGAACAGGGTGAAGAGCAGATACAGAACGGCAAGCATAAGCGTCGTGCGTGACGTCACCCACGACCGGGGCCTCTTGCCCTCGATCATCCACCACGCGCCAAGCACGAACAGCAATTGCCAGGCCAGCGGATTGAAAGCCCAGTGGCCGTTCGGCCACGCCGGGACAGTCCAGCCAAAGGCATGCACCAACACATAAAGCGCCAGCGAGGCGCCAAGCGTCGCGTTCGGCGCTCGCAGCAGCAGCCACAGCAGCGGCGCGAACACGAGGTGAAGAAGCACGAAGACTGCCAACACGTCGGTATTGACCGGACGGTATTGCAGGACCGCCGCGCGCGCGAGCGTCGCGCCGGGATGGTCCAGCAAGATACGCGTATTGCTCTCGTCAGCAAGACGGCCAGTGCCCGCGAGGTGAACCAGGATGACGCAAGCGAGCGTGAGCAGCAGAAATGCAACATAAATGTCCCAGCTTCGCCGCAGCGTTCGGCTGATCACTCCGGTCCAGCCCTCGCAGCGCCATGCCCTGCCGTAAGCCAGCGCGCAGGTTACGCCCGAGACGAACATGAACACCTCCGAGGCATCGCTGAAGCCGTAGTTCCGCAGCGTCAGCCAAGTTCCGATGTTGTTGGGAACATGGTCAAGAAAGATGAACCACAGCGCGATGCCTCGGCAGGCATCTATTCGCAGGTCGCGGCCTTCGCCTTTCAGCTCCGGCAGCTCGCCGACCACGAACTTGGGGATGGTATTTCGGTCGTGCATCTCGATCACCCCGAGAACCAGCAAAATGGACCTGCCGCTCGAGCTCCTGGTGTGAGCTCGTTCACCATTAAAAGCTTATTTTTTCAGGCGAATCTGCGCGCAAGCGTTGAGCTCTGTCGGCGTTGCACGTGATCATTTGGGCCGCGCGATTACGCTCACACGTCCCTTCGGCGATTGACGAGCTCTGTCCGATGTCGGCTGTTAGAGAAGAGGGAGACTAGGTGTCGCGTGGTCAGGCAGTACTTAGGATGGGTGGAGCGCAGCGATACCCATCATCAAAAATCCATTCAATGAGTATGATGGGTTTCGCCTCGCTCTACCCATCCTACGCAGCACGTACCAAGGCGCACTGGCTCATTAGCTCAAAATGCCGTCCCCTAGTCCCCACCGGATCGCCATCTCGCTCGTCGTCCCCCACCCCAGCCGTTCGTAAAGCGGGCGTCCCTGCCGGGTCGAATGAAGGATCGCATAGCCAACCCCAAGTTCGCGGGCCCTCCCCTCGGCCAGTGCCATCAACCGCTTCGCCAGTCCCTTGCGCCGATGCTCGGGCTCCACGAAGACGTTGAGGATGTAGGCGCGGCGATGGTCGGCCGGATGGCTCGGATGGGGTGGCCAGTCGATGACCATCATGCCGAGGCCCGCGATCACGAAGCCGGCCCCCTCCAGCATCCAGCCGAAATAGCTGCCGTCTGCAAGGCGCGGTGCGAGCCATTGCTCGAAAGCCATCGTCATCGGCCGCAGCGCTTCGCGCGTTCGGCCGGACTCGGCGAACATCCGCTCGCGGTGTTCGCAGATCAATTTGAGATCATGTTCTGCAACGGGTCTTGCTGTGATGGCCATCAGACATCGTCCAAGCAGCGCGGTGGAGGGTAGTCTGTAGGATAGGTGGAGCGGGCGATACCCATCATCCCTCCGCGCACGCGATTGATGGGTTTCGCTTCGCTCTACCCATCCTACGCAGGAGTTACCTGACACGCACGCACGGAATGTCATGCTTGCAGTCCTCGCATCCCGGTGTTGTGAAGTGACTGATTCACTTGCCCAAATTACCGCGTACTCGGAAACGCATTTCACCGGCTCACAGCCAGAATCCGCTCGCACGGTTTCCTCAACGCAATCAACGTGATTTGCTGTCTAGTCCTGTCAGAAAAAATAAATCTATTTTCGATTGCCGCAAATCAGTCCTACAACCTTGCCCGTTCCGGCCCGCTAGAGGGGCGTATCGCGATCGTCACGGACGTTGGGTCGGAATGCGGTGGACGCGGCGGTGCCCGCTGCGTGCGCACCTTCGCAATCTCTTGCACACGAGACCGCGGGTGCTAGCCGGCACCCGGCATTCCCTGCGCCCTCTTCTTGATGGGCGAAAAGTTTTGGCAAAGCCCGGGCGGAATGCGCCGCGGGAACGCGGAGGTGTGTGTCTCTCCCCGTCATTGCGAGCCAACGGGTCGCGCGAATGCGCGCCCGATGACAGGCTCCGCGAAGCAATCCATGCCGCCGCTTGCGGAAACATGGATTGCTTCGTCGCTGACGCTCCTCGCAATGACGGGGCTGACAGCACAGGCATGCGGGCAGGACGGACGGCGGCCAGAAATACCGGCCCAAATCACCTCCGTTAACCCTTTGCTAACCATACACCGGGCAAAAATTGCCGGGTGAAGTCGAGTGTCGTCGGCCGCGTAGAACGGGAGGAACCCCGTGGACGCCAGTGCGGTACCTCACTTTCGGAACGGTGGCCCTTCGGCCGCCGCCAAGACGTCTGGCGCCCGATGGCGGGAGACGCGGGGGGAAGCGGCTACCATGGTCGATGTGACAGCGGGTCAGGGCGGCGCAGGCGCAGGCGCAGGCGGCAAGTTTCCGTCCTTAAGCGAAATCGGCGATATCCTAAAGCGCGGCGATCTGGCGCTGGCGCTCGGCGTCCTCGTCATCCTCGTGGTGCTGATCCTGCCGCTGCCGGCGATCGTGCTGGATCTCTTCCTGGCGATCTCGATCACGGTGTCGATCCTGATCCTGATGACGTCGCTGTTCATCCAGGCACCGCTGGAATTCTCGGCGTTCCCGACCGTGCTCTTGATCTCGACCATGCTGCGCTTGTCGCTGAACATGGCCTCTACCCGCCTGATTCTGTCGCACGGCCACGAAGGCACCGCCGCCGCCGGCCACGTCATCGAAGCGTTCGGCAATTTCGTGATGAGCGGTAATTTCGTGATCGGAATTATCGTGTTCGCGATTCTCGTGATCGTGAACTTCGTCGTCATCACCAAGGGTTCTGGGCGCATCGCCGAAGTCGCCGCCCGCTTCCAACTGGATTCGATGCCGGGCAAGCAGATGGCGATCGACGCCGATCTCTCCGCCGGCCTGATCGACGAGAAGACCGCCAAGGAGCGCCGCAAGGCACTCGAGGACGAAAGCGGCTTCTTCGGCGCCATGGACGGCGCCTCGAAATTCGTCCGCGGCGACGCGATCGCGGGCTTGCTTATCGTCTTCATCAACGTCATCGGCGGCATCATCATCGGCGTCGCCCAGCAAGGCATGAGCTTTGGCGACGCCGCCCGCACCTATACCATCCTGACGGTCGGCGACGGCCTGGTGACGCAGGTGCCGGCGCTGATCGTGTCCACCGCGGCGGGCCTTTTGGTGTCGAAGGCCGGCATCACGGGCGCCGCCGACAAAGCGCTGATGAAGCAGCTCTCGGGTTATCCGCAGGCGCTCGGCATGTCGGCCGGCGTGATGCTGGTGCTGGCGCTGCTGCCGGGCATTCCGATGCTCCCGTTCCTGGCGCTCGGCGGCGGCGCCGCCGTGCTGGCTTGGAAAGCGCGGAACCGCAACGGTGCCGTCAGGGCGGCGGAAGCGGCCGCCGCCGCCGCGCCCGAACTGGCCGCCGCAGCCGCCCAGGCCGCAGCGGAGGAGCCGATCGCCACCGCGCTCAAGATCGACGACCTCAAGATCGAGCTCGGCTATGCGCTGCTGCCGCTGGTCAACGGCCCTGATGGTACCGACCGCCTCACCGAGCAGATCAAGGCATTGCGCCGCTCGCTCGCGATCGAAATGGGCTTTGTGATGCCCGCCGTGCGCATCCTCGACAACGTCCAGCTCGAGGCCAACACCTACATCATCAAGATCAAGGAGGTGGACGCCGGCACCGGCAAGATCTGGCCGAACCAGTTCATGGTGATGGATCCCGCGGGCAACCAGGTCGGCGTGCCCGGCATCCATACCGTCGAGCCGACGTTTGGACTGCCCGCCACCTGGGTCGATGCCGCGCTGAAAGAAGAGGCCTCGCTGAAGGGCTACACCGTGGTCGATGCCGCGACCGTGCTGTCGACGCACCTCACCGAGTTGCTTAAGAACAACATGAGCGACTTGCTGTCCTATGGCGAGGTGCAGAAGCTGCTCAAGGACCTGCCGAAGGAACAGGGCGAACTGGTCAAGGACATCGTGCCGAGCCAGGTCACGGTATCGGGCATCCAGCGCGTGCTGCAGCTCCTGCTGGCCGAGCGGATCTCGATCCGCGACCTCTCCACCATTCTCGAAGGCATCGCCGACGCGCTCGCCTTCTCGCGCAACCCCGCTACCATGGTCGAACACGTCCGCGCTCGCCTGGCGCGCCAGATCTGCGCCCAGAACACCACATACAACGGTTATCTGCCGCTGATCGCGCTGTCGGCGCGGTGGGAACAGGCGTTTGCGGAATCGATCGTGGGCCAGGGCGAGGAGCGCAGCCTCGCCATGCAGCCCTCAAAACTGTCGGAGTTCATGACCAACGTTCGCAACGCCTTTGAGCAGGCAGCCCGCGAGGGCGAAGCGCCGGTGCTGGTGACGTCGGCGGCGATCCGGCCGTTCGTGCGCTCGCTGGTCGAGCGCTTCCGTTCGCAAACCACCGTGTTGTCGCAGGCGGAAATCCATCCGCGCGCGCGGCTGAAGACGGTCGGCAGCGTCTAGCCGCGGGCCGAAACACGGGCAAATCAGCGGCTTAATGCCGAAGCATTTTCGCCACAGGCAACTGGTTTGTCGAAAATGGCCCGTCCCGCACCATTCGGCGTTGAAACGTGGTGACGCCGGTATAAACCATTACAACTGCTGAACATTTATTCATTTGCGGCGGTCGCCGCGGGCATTCCAATCGCACCCGTTCAAGTCTTTTCACCGGCTTGTGATCGCCTCTTGGGAACGGGATCCCGGATTCCTACGTTGCCTGACGCGAGACGTTGAACCAGCCTGTCGGCGCATCCGACAAATCTACAGGCCGGAAGGCGGCAGGAGACTTCCATGAACCATTCGATCTACAGCGCAGATCGCACGACTCATCTCAAGATCGTGGTCGTGGCACTCGTGGCAGGTATCGTGGTCGCCGGGTTCAGCATCTCCGCGCGCAACACCTCGGATGAAGGTCTTACCCAGACCGCGAGCACGCGCGTGATGAAGGCCGGCAAGCCGGTGGCGATCACCAGCTCCGGTAACTCAGTCGTACGTTAACGGAGGAATCCGCAACACAGGAATTCACGGAATTCATGCGGCCCTTTAACAGCCCCCCAAAGTCGCCGCGTGGATATATAAGACCCCAACTACCCCCAAGTTGACTGCGAAAACGCCCGCTCCCCACGGGCGTTTTCTTTTTTGGCCGCGCGATACGAGACCGCTGCGTGCCGCGGACTCGCCGACGCTCACAAACCTTATTTGACACACCCACGGCCCTCATCCCTGAGGAGCAGGCCGAAGCCTGCATCTCGAAGGATGGCCGCGGAATGAGCGGCTGCAGCGGGGGTCTTCATGGTTCGCCCGGCGATGCGAAGCATCGTCCGGAGACGCGCGCAAGAAGCGCGCTCCTCACCATGAGGGACGGGTTAGCGCGGCGCGCTCGCCGGCACCGTCTCGATCAGCTTGCCGGTATAGATCGGCGCCGAGGTCGGCTGGCCGCTCGGCGAGCCGCCGGCCTGTTCGACCGTCACCGCATAGAGCGCCGTGTTAATCGTGCTGGCGTCGTAGTCGGCAAGCACCGGGCGCGCGGTGAAATCGCTGCCGCCGATCACGCCGAGCGAGCGCGGCTGCGCGAGGCGGTCGGAGATCAGCCAGAGCTCAAAGCTCTTGCCCGGCTCGGCATCGGCCCCGACCTTGCGGACGGTAAAGTTTTTGGTCGCCGCATCGACAGTCAAAATGAACGCGGGCGAGCCACCGTCACGCTGCAGCAGCGCGACATATTGCGCCGACGGTGTCGGCTGTGGCGCCGGCGTCTTCACCTCGACGGTCTGGATGCGCGGCTTCGGCCGCAGCGCCTCCGGTAATAGCTCCGGCCGATACACCTGCACCGCCAGCATCGCGATAAGCGCTGCGGCAATTGCGGTGGCGAAGGAGGCCACATTGCGCCAGCGCTTCGCGCGACTGGATAACTGGATGACGTTGTCCGCAACCGTATTGTCCGTGACGACTGGCGGTGCCTCGGCTACCGCGGGAGTCACCGGCTCAGCCGTGGGTTCAGGCGGCGGCGCAGGCTGCGTCGCCTCAGGCAGCGTCAGCGGCGCCTGCGCTTCCGTGGAATGTCCGATCGCGGCCTTGATGTTTTCCCACACGATCGGCCGCGGCTCGACGGAACCGACCATCTGGTTCAGCGCGCCGAGCCGGTATTCCCAGGCATGGACCAGCGCGCTGTATTCGCTATCGACGGCCATCATGGTCTCGACCTGCGCGCGCTCGTCGGCATCGAGAGTACCGAGCGCATATTCCGCGGCGAGCGCGATATGGTCTTCGCTATAGGCCATCGTTCAAGATCCGGACGCTAGTCCGAGACATTCCCTTATTTCCATCATGCTGCGGCGCAGCCACGTCTTCACAGTATTCACCGGCGTCTCGAACTTGGCGGCGAGCTGTTCGCGGCTCCAGCCGTTGTAATAGGCGAGCAGGACGAGCTTCTGCCGATCGGGCTCCAGGCGGCCGACGCATTCCAGCAACCGCTTCAACTCTTCCGTCATCTCGCGCCGCGCCAGCGGATCGGGTGACTCGGCCGCCACTTCCATCGCGGTCGGCTCCTCCTCGATCGAGCTTTCGCTCTTCTTGCGCACTACGTCGATCGCCCGGTTGCGCGCGATCGACGCCATCCACGTGATCGGCGAAGCGAGCGCAGGGTTGAACTGTCCGGCGCTGTTCCAGATCTTGACGTAGGCCTCCTGAATGACCTCCTCCGCGAGGTCCTGACGCCGCAAGATACGGAGCACGACGCCGAAGAGTTTCGCGCGCGTGGCGGCGTAAAGGCGCTCAAAAGCGGCCTCATCCCCCTTCGCCACCGCGGCAATCAGCCAGACCAGCTCCGCTGGCGTCAGCATTCAGCGTCCCCCAAAATCCCGCTCCTCCAATGCGTCCTACGCCGGAGCCGACGAGAAGTTTCGTAGCATACCTTGCGTCACAGGGGCCACCAAGTCGCCGATTCCGGAAGATTGGCCAAAAGATTGGCCAAGAAAAACCCGGGCCGTGAGGCCCGGGTTTTCAATCGTTCAACCGATGGTGTGAGAAGCGTCAGGCGACGCCAAGCCGGGCGCGCATCAGGCCGATTGAATCCATGTCGGCCTGCTCGCGGGCGCTCTCTTCGGCGCGCTCGCGGGCCTGGTCGCGCTCGTCGAGCAGTTCGACCTTTTTCAATTCCTCGAACGCCTCGCTCAACAGGCTCTTGGCATCCTCGAGTTGGATGCGCAGTTCGTCGGCGGAGCGGGTCAGGTTTTCCCGGCGCTGGATCGCGGCCTTGGCGTAGGTCGGATAGGCGAAGTGGGAGGGGTCGTTGATTCCGGCCCGCTCCTGCTCGGTCTGGATTTCGCGCTCGAGGTCGACCGACATGCGCTGGAAGTCGGCGATCATGCCTTCGATCTGGGTAACCCTTCGGCGCTTCTCGTCGACCTGAAATTTCTTCAGGCGGATCAGCGTTTCTCGTGACTTCATCGACTCATACTCCCCAGAAGTCCCAATCTGAACGCGGGACGGAGCCGGCTCCCTCGGGGGACCCACCGGCGTCGTTAATCATGTGCCGGGGATGATGGCCTGACAAAGTTAGCGTTCCGTTTCCAAATTGGCGAGGATATGCGCCAATTGGCGGTAGCCGTCATCGAGGCTCGATTTTTCCTCCTTGGCCTGGCGCAGGAAGGCTTCCAGCGGCTCGTGCAACCGGATCGCCTCGTCC
The DNA here is from genome assembly GCF_032917945.1 of Bradyrhizobium sp. sBnM-33. NCBI lineage: Bacteria > Pseudomonadati > Pseudomonadota > Alphaproteobacteria > Hyphomicrobiales > Nitrobacteraceae > Bradyrhizobium > Bradyrhizobium sp. sBnM-33. The sequence continues at coordinate 1,499,582 of NZ_CP136624.1, read as the reverse complement.
ACTTCGGGGCTCGAGCCTGCCCGATAGGCGCCAAGCCGGATCAGTTCCTCCATATCAGCGTAGGTCGCCATCACCTGGCGGCCCCGCATGATTATGGGGAGATAGTCGGGATTGGCCGATCTCGGCATCGTACGCGAGACCGATTTAAGAATATTGATCGCGGGAAACCGTCCGCGTTCTGCAATCGAGCGCTGCATCACGACGTGGCCGTCCAGAATGCCGCGCACCGCATCCGCGATCGGTTCGTTATGGTCGTCGCCGTCGACCAGCACCGTGAAAATGCCGGTGATGGTCCCAGCGCCGGTGCCCGGCCCTGCCCGCTCCAAGAGTTTCGGCAATTCGGTGAACACGGTCGGCGTATAGCCTTTCGCGGTCGGCGGCTCGCCGGCCGACAGCCCGATCTCGCGCTGTGCCATCGCAAAGCGCGTGACCGAATCCATCAGGCACAGCACGTCCTTGTCCTCGTCGCGGAAATATTCTGATATCGCCAGCGTCAGGTAGGCCGCCTGCCGCCGCATCAAGGCGGGCTCATCGGATGTCGCCACCACCACCACCGAGCGCGCCAGGCCCTCGTCGCCGAGATCCTCCTGCAGAAATTCCTGCACCTCGCGGCCGCGTTCGCCGATCAGGCCGATGACGGTGATGTCGGCGTCGACATTGCGCGCCAGCATCGACAGCAGCACCGATTTGCCGACACCGGAGCCGGCGAAGATGCCGAGCCGCTGGCCGCGGCAGCAGGTCAGGAACGTGTTGAGCGCCCGCACGCCGAGATCGAGCGGCGCCCCGACGCGCTTGCGCGAATGCGCAGGCGGCGGCGAATTGCGATAGGGCATCGGCGACGGGCCCTGCACCAGCTGCCCCTTGCCGTCGATCGGCTCCCCCATGGCATTGATGACGCGGCCGAGCCAGGCCGGCGACGGTCGCACCTGGCTCGCGGCGGTAGCGATCACCGCGCGGCAACCACGCCGGACGCCGTCGAGTCCGCCGAACGGCATCACGACAGCATTGCTGCCGGAAAAGCCGATCACTTCGGCCGGGATGAAGCGGCTTCCGCCGGTCTCGATGATGATGCGGGCGCCGACCGACATCGCATGGATAGGCCCCGCGATCTCGACCATCAGCCCGCGCACGCCCACGACGCGGCCATATATATTGACGCCGTCGATATCGCCGATCTGCTCCGCTAGCGCCTTCATTGCGAAAACCTTAAGTTTCCGCGCTTTAGCCGGCGGCGCTTAACCTCGTGTTTACCCGCATCATTAATCATTGCGTCACTGTCTTTGGTGACTGAGAGCGCTTGCCCGTCAGAAGAAGGGTGAGTCGCGAGAGTCGGTTAGGCCCGCCTCTTAATGTGGAGACTAAGCACACGCGGTAGAGAAAAGCTGCTTCTACGCAACATCTTAGGGCGATTCGATAAAAATTGCACTTGAAGACCTTGCGAACCGGAATCAGATTTTGTTAACCATGTGTCTGTCAGGATCCGAATCAGTTGTTCAAAGGCGTTTTGAGTGCCGCAAGTGCGGCCGACCTGACGCCCGGAGCGGCGGACTAAAGGGGACTGGCATGCGCGTTTTGCTGATAGAAGATGACAGCGCCGTCGCGCAGTCGATCGAATTGATGCTGAAATCCGAGAGTTTCAACGTCTACACGACGGATCTCGGAGAAGAAGGCGTCGATCTGGGTAAGCTTTACGACTACGATATTATCCTTCTCGACCTCAACCTGCCCGACATGTCCGGCTACGACGTGCTCAAGCAGCTCCGGGTCTCGAAAATCAAGACTCCCATTCTGATCCTCTCCGGCCTCGCCGGCATCGAGGACAAGGTCAAAGGTCTCGGCGTTGGCGCCGACGACTACATGACCAAACCTTTCCACAAGGACGAACTGGTTGCCCGCATCCACGCGATCGTGCGCCGTTCCAAGGGTCACGCCCAGTCGGTCATTCAGACCGGCGATCTCGTGGTCAATCTCGATACCAAGACGGTCGAGGTCGGCGGCCAGCGCGTGCACCTGACCGGCAAGGAATACCAGATGCTGGAGCTGCTCTCGCTCCGCAAGGGCACCACGCTGACCAAGGAAATGTTCCTCAACCACCTCTATGGCGGCATGGACGAGCCCGAGCTGAAGATCATCGACGTCTTCATCTGCAAGCTGCGCAAGAAACTCGCGAACGCCTCCGAGGGCCGCAACTTCATCGAGACCGTGTGGGGCCGCGGCTACGTGCTGCGCGAGCCGCACGAGGCGGACGAGCGCATTCCGGCCTGATCAGGGCTTACGGCGAGGCGCAAGGCTCTCTCCTGCCGACTGGACCCCGCCCGAATGGCGGGGTTTTTGTTTGGGCCATCGCTTACGCGACAAATTCGCTTCCCCTGGATTGAAACCCGCTTCGCGGTGTCTCGTACTTAATGGAATTGTCCGCAAACGAGGGGGAAGTCATGAAAAACGTCAGGCTGGTTGCCGCTGTCGCGCTCGGATCGGCATCGGGCGCGCTCATCGGCTATTCGGCGCTCGCCGGCGGCGACAAGGTCGCCTTCCCGGAGAATTTCGACAAGGACACGCTCTACGCCACGGTCGATCGTTACGACAACAAGCAGTATCGCGAGCTCTATGCGACGCCGGCGGCGGTCGACGCGGTACGCAAGGGGCAGCCGATCCCGAGCGGCACGGTGCTGACGCTGGTGCAGTACAAGGCGCAGCTCGATGCGGTCGGCGAGCCTCTCAAGGACGCCAACGGCCGTTTCCAGAAGGGCGACCTCGTCGCCTACACGGTGATGGAAAAGCGCGACGGCTGGGGCACCGAATACAAGGACGACATTCGGAACGGCGAATGGGAGTATCAGGCGTTTGGCCCGGACAAGAAGGTCAACGACAAGGCCAATTTGACGGCCTGCTTCACCTGCCACAAGCCGCATGCCGGGCAGGATTTTGTTATCTCACTAGCGGGCCTGAAGGGCACCCCCGAAGGCGCCATGGCAAAGCCCACGCCCGGGCCCGGCGTGGTCTCGATCTCCGACTTCAAGTTCGGGCCGGAGACCGTCGTCGTCAGCAAGGGCCAGGCCATCATCTGGCACAACGCCGATTCCTCGCCGCACCAGGTGACGATCACTAGCCCCAAGGCGCAGCGTTCGTCGATCGCACTGAAAGGCCAGACCACCCAGCTGACCCTCGCCGATGCAGGAATCTACGATTACATCTGCGGTCTGCACCCGGCAATGAAGGGCAAGATCGAGGTCAGGGAATAGCCAGCAGCGTCAAGACCGCTGCGGAAGATTTGCGAACCCCGCCGCAGATGGCGGGATTTTTTGCAGCGTTTTCAAGCGAAGTGGACACCGGTTCGCGTCAAGAAAACGCGTCAAAACAAGAACCTAGAGTCCGGTTCTGATTCAATCAGAACCGGACTCTAGGTAGAGTTTTTATTGGGATTGAACCGCTCGCGTCTATGCGCCGACTGAGAGATCGTGCGAACCTTTCGGAACGTACGAGTCGGGGCGAATTCAATGATCCTGCAATCCCTCGCCGGGCTGCCGGCGTTCCTGGTCTACTTCTGCACGGCAATCGTTGCCGTGGTCGCGTACCTCTTCGTCTACACCCGCGTCACGGCGCACAACGAGTTCGATCTGATCCGCGCCAATGAACCGGCCGCCGCGATTGCCCTGGGCTTGAGCCTGCTCGGCTTCGTGCTGCCGCTGGTCAGCGCTATCACCCATTCGGCCAACGTCTGGGATTGCCTGATCTGGGCCGCGATCGCGCTGATCGTGCAGATCATCGTCTATTACCTCGTCAGGGTTCCGGTGCCGAACCTGTCGAAGCGGATCGCATCGGGCGAACTCGCCGCCGCGATCTGGCTCGGGCTGTCCTCGCTGGCCGCGGGCGCGATCAACGCCGCTTGCATGACCTACTGACCATGGCGAACAATTCAGAGCCTGAATTCGGCAAGCGCAAACCCGTCTCGGTGCCGTCGGCGCCGCGCCCCGTTCCGCCGCCGCCGGCCAAGCGCTCTAGTCACGTTGCGCTCTTGCTGATGGGCACATTTGCCGTCGGCAGCGCCGCCTACACGCTGATGCCGAGCCGCACTTGCGAGCAACCAAACCCGCACTTGGCGTCGCCAACGCAAAGCAATGCCGAATGCTCGTCGCACAGCTCTTCGTCGAGCCATGGCGGCTCCAGCGGCGGCTCGTCCTCGCGCAGCAGCTACTACAGTAGCGATTCGTCCTCGAGCCATTCTTCCTCTGGCACTTCCGATTCTGGCTCGCATAGCGCGCAGCGCGGCGGCTTCGGCTCGTTCGGGCATGCCATCGGCTTCTCGGGCGGTTGAAATTGCATGCAGCGTATCCCCTGCCCCGAACGCGACGACTGGCGTGCTACCGCCGAAGGCGTTGGGTTCACTTTTCACACCATCGACGGCGAGCGCTATTGGGATGAACAGGCCTATTACGCGTTCACGCTGCAGGAAATCGAACGGCGGATCGAGACGCCGACCGGTGAGATCGATGCGATGTGTCTTGAGCTGGTCGGCCGCGTGATCAAGGACGAAAAATATCTGCGCCGATTGAAAATACCGGAAGCCTTCTGGCCGCTGCTCTCCGAGAGCTGGCGCCGCGACGATGCCAGCCTCTACGGCCGGCTGGACCTGAGCTACGACGGCTGGAGCCCGGCGAAGCTGCTGGAATACAACGCGGATACGCCGACTTCGATTTTCGAAGCGGCGGTTTTTCAGTGGACCTGGCTCGAACAGGCGATGGAGCGAAACATCATCCCGAAGCGCGCCGACCAGTTCAATTCAATCCATGAGCGCCTGATCGATGCCTGGAAGAAACATGGCGGCGCCAAGCATCTTCATCTCACAGGGATGACCGACAATACCGAGGATGCCGGTACGCTGATCTATCTGCAGGACACTGCGAGCCAGGCCGGACTGAAGACGACATTTATGGACATCAAGGACGTCGGGCTGGATGGCGATGGCCGCTTCGTCGATCTCGACGACCGTGCGATCGAGCTTGTTTTCAAGCTCTATCCCTGGGAATGGATGTTCCGCGACACGTTCGGCGAAAAACTCGCAACAGCACCCACCCGCTGGATCGAACCGCCATGGAAAGCGATCCTTTCCAACAAGGGCATCCTTCCGCTGCTGTGGGAGATGTTTCCGAAGCATCCCAATTTGCTGCCGGCCTATTTCGAGGACGATCCGAAAGCGGCGATGCTCGGCTCCTCATTCGTGCGCAAGCCGCTCTATTCGCGTGAGGGCGCCAACGTCGCGCTTGTCAGCGCCGGCACCACACTGATGGAGCAGCAGGGCCCTTATGGCGCGGAAGGATTCATTCGGCAGGCATTCGCGCCGCTTCCGAGCTTCGCCGACCAATACCCGGTGCTCGGAAGCTGGCTGGTCGATCACACGCCATGCGGCCTGTCGATCCGCGAGGACGAGAACCCGATCACCGGCAACACGTCGCGCTTCCTGCCGCACGCGATCTTGTAGCGCGGCAAGCCCGGAGGCGTGTCTCTCGCTCTCCCCGCGAAGAGCGGGGCAAGGTAAAGAAGATCAGCGCGCCGCGGCAACCGCCCGCAGGGTTTGCGGCACCAGGGTCGATGCCCCCGCCCGTATCACCGGTGCGATGTTCGGGCGATAAAGTCCGCGTCGCTCCGGATAAGGTTTGAAGGTGTTGGTGATGCCGACCACAGATTCGGCCGCGCCCAGCGCCAGCACGCCATCGGGCTCTAACATCCGGGACAGCCGCTCGAAGATGTTCGTCTTGGTGTTCTGATCGAAATAGATCAGCACGTTGCGGCAGAAGATGACGTCGAACACGCCGAGATGGGAGAAGTCCTGCAGCAGGTTGAGCTGGCGGTGCTGCACCATGCTGCGGATCTCGGCGCTGATCTGCCAGAGCTCACCATTCTGGGTGAAGTATTTCACCAGCAACCCAATCGGCAATCCGCGCTGCACCTCGAACTGGCTGAAGATACCGGCCTTCGATTTTTCCAGCACCGCCTGCGACAGGTCGGTCGCGACGATCTCGGTGCGCCAGCCGGACAGCAGGGGTCCCGCCTCCTTCAGGCACATCGCGATCGAATACGGCTCCTGCCCGGTGGAGGAAGCGGCGCACCAGATGCGTAAAGCGCGGCGGGCCGCGCGCGCCTGTACCAGCGCCGGAATTATCGCTTCCCGCAAATGATCGAACGGAATCTTGTCGCGGAAGAAGAACGTCTCGTTGGTGGTCATCGCCTCGACCACCTCCGCCGTCAGCGTCTCGGCCCCGCTCCTCATCTTCGCAACGAGCTCGGGAATACCCGGCAGGCTGGACTTGCGCGCCAGCGGCAGCAGCCGGCTTTCGACCAGATATTGCTTGTCGGCCGAAAGATCGAGCCCGGAGCGCTCTTTCAGAAGCTTACGCAGATACTCATAGTCTGAAGGCGTCACGAACGATCTCCCGAAAACAACCGAACCAGTTTTGGCGCGATCTGATTGAGCGGCAGAACCGCCGCGCAAATACCTGCATTGGCGGCCGCGCCAGGCATGCCCCACACCACGCTGGTCGCTTCGTCCTGAGCAATCACGCTGCCGCCGGCGGCGACGATCTCCTTGCCGCCGCGCATCCCGTCGGAGCCCATGCCGGTCAGAATCACCGACATGATGCTGCCCTGCCAGACGTCGATGGCGGAGTTGAACAGCGGGTCCACCGCAGGCTTGCAGAAGTTCACCGGCGGCCCGTCGTCGAGCGCGATCACAGTGTCGGCGCCATGGCGCACGACGCGCATGTGACGGCCACCCGGTGCAAGATAGATTCGACCGGGCTTGACGATCTCGCCATCAACGGCCTCGTGCGCCGGCCGGCGGCTCGCACGTCCCAGATGTTCGGCGAGAATCGTGGTGAAGGTTGGCGGCATGTGCTGGGTGATCAGCACCGGAAAACGATCGATCACCGGGCCGATGTCGGCGACCAGCGCCATCAGGGCCTGCGGGCCGCCGGTCGACGAGCCGATCAGAAGCACACGCGGTGCCAGCATGCTGAAGGGCCGGCGCGCCAGTGGCAGTTGCGCAACCGGTGCCGCGACCGGATGAACGGATACCTCGCGCACCCGCTCGGCCAGTGCCGGAGCCGGGCTCGCGCCAGGCGACGCGCGGCGGCGGGCCCGGGCGCCCAGATGGCGGATCTTCTGGATCAGGTCGTGGTGGAAGGTCTCGGCAGCGGTGGCCTCGCGCGTGCTCTCCGGCTTTGGAATGTAGTCGGCGGCGCCGAGCGAGAGCGCCTTGAAGCTGATCTCCGCATTGCGGCGGGTCAGCGTCGACGCCATGATGATCACAAGGTCGCGCTTTTTCGCAAGCAACTGGGGCAGCGCCGAAATACCGTCGAGCTCCGGCATTTCGATATCGAGCACGGCGACATCGGGCTTGATGCGGTCAATCTGGTTGACGGCGTCGAGGCCGGTGCGCAGGGAGGCGGAGACCTCCATGTCCGGCTCGGCGCCGATCCAGCGCGAGATCATTCCGCGGATCACGACGGAGTCGTCGACCACCATCACGCGCAGCTTGTCTTGCCTTGTCGAGATTGGCGGCGGAGACTTCGTTAACGCAACACTCATTACTTCACCCGACCCAACTCAAGCGGCACACTTACAAAAACAAGCCGAAGGCCGTTGAGCCGCCGGGAACGCGAGAATCAGATCAGGCCGACTTCCTGGAACTTCGCGGTAACGATGTCCTTGTCGAACGGCTTCATGATGTATTCGTTGGCACCGGCATGCAGCGCGCGCGCAATGTGTGCGACGTCGTTTTCGGTGGTGCAGAACACCACCTTGGGCGCGTCGCCGCCGGGCATGCGGCGCAGATTGCCGAGGAATTCGTAGCCGTCCATGACCGGCATATTCCAGTCGAGCAAAACCGCCTCGGGCATCGCGCGCTTGCAGGCTTCAAGCGCCTTCTCACCGTCCTCGGCTTCGACGATCTGAAAGTCGAGACCTTCGAGGATGCGTCGTGCGACCTTTCGGATGACGCTGGAGTCATCGACGACAAGACATGTTTTCATTTTAGGTCTCCACTTACATCAATTCCCAAGAGGGATGTTCCAGGTTGGATTGTCATGCCGCCATCAGGTCGGGCACGATTTCGAGAACGCGATCGACGTCGAGGACGACCATGAGCTGGCCGTCGAGGCGGTGCACACCGCCGGCGAGCTTGGCGAAGCGGGAATCCAGGTTGACCGGGTTTTCCTCGCGGCCATTGTCGGGTAGCCGCAGCACCTCGCCGATCTGGTCGATCAGGAGGCCGTAGGACTCGCCGCGCAGATCGACGCCGACCGCCATCGGCGGCTTGCCGTCGTCGTTCTTCGGCAAGCCCAAGCGGGCGCGCATGTCGACCACGGTGACGATGCGGCCGCGCAGATTGAGCACGCCGGCAATCTCGGCCGACGACAGCGGAACGCGCGTCAGCCGTTCCGGCATGAACACGTCCTGGACGCGGGAGATCGGCAGGCCGAACAACTGCCCGCCGATCACGGCGGTGACGTACTCGGCCACGGTGCCCTCGATGGTCTCGGTCTTGGTTGTCATGGTCTAACTTCCTTATGCCCCGGCCAAGCCTGCTTACGCCGCGCGCCGGGTCTCGGCGGTCTGTTCCTTCAGCGCCGCGATCAGGCCGGGGCGGTCGAACTTGGCGACGTAGTCGTGGAAGCCGGCCTGCCGCCCGCGCTCGATCGCCGCCGGCGACACCAGCGAGGACAGCGCGATGATCGGCAGCTGGCCCAGATTGTTGTCGGCGCGGATCGTCTCGGCGAATTCGAAGCCGTTCATGTCGGGCATCTCGATGTCGGTCAGCACCACGTCGAAGCTCTGGCCCGAGCGCAGCGCCGACAGCCCCTCCTGCGCGTTGACGGCGACCCGCACCTTGTAGCCGGCGGCTTTCAAGACCGGCGCCAGCATGTTGCGGAAGAAGGCGGAGTCATCGACCAGCAGCACCGATTGCGCCATCGACGAGGCCCGCATCTCCTTGCGCGAGAACCAGTCGGCAAACGCCATCGGCAGGAAGTGGCCGACGTCGATCACCTCGGTGGCCTGGCCCTTGATCACGGCGGACCCCAGAATGCCGTCCTGCTGGCCGGCGACCTCGATGTGCAGCCGCTCCTCGACGATGTCGATGATCTCGTCGACCACGAGCCCCATCGAGCGGCCGTCGTCGGCGAACACCAGGATCGGCTGCGCGCCGGAGGTCTGCACGGTGACGCCGGCCATCTGCACCAAGGGCATCAGCTGCTCGCGGTACTGCACCATGTAGCGGCCGTTGCTCAGCTCGATCTTGTCGGTGGCGATCTCTTCCAGCCGGGTGACGAGGCCGAGCGGCACCGCCTTGGGCTGCGAGGAGCCGGCGCGGAACACGAGCAGCGAGGTGAGCTGCTCGCTGCCGAAGCCATGCGCGGCGGAGGCCTCGTCGGCCATCTCATGGGCCGAGGAGCCGGAGGCGCCGAGCGCCTTGGCAATGCCGTTGGGGTCGATGATCATGATCACGGCGCCATCGCCCAAAATGGTGTTGCCGGAGAACATGTCGATGTGCCGCAGCTTGGTCGACATCGGCTTGACCACGATTTCTTCGGTGTGGAACACGCCGTCGACCACGATGCCGAAGGTCTGGCTGCCGACCTGGGTGACCACGATGAAGCCGTTCTCGGGGTCGCTGGACGAGCCGTCGTCGATCTTCAACAGCTTCTTCAGGTGCATCAGCGGCAGCAGCTTGTTGCGCAGCCGCAGCACCGCGGTGTCCTTGATGCGCTCGATGCGGTGTTCGGAGTTGGCGCGGGCGCGCACCAATTCGACCACCGACAATTGCGGGATGGCAAAGCGGTCGCCGGCGGCCTCCACGATCAGGGCCGAGACGATCGCGAGCGTCAGCGGAATCTTGATGGTGACGGAAGAACCTTCGCCGGCCACGCTCTTGATGTCGATGGTGCCGCCGATCTGGTCGATATTGGTGCGCACCACGTCCATGCCGACGCCGCGGCCGGAGACCGAGGTGACGGTGGCGGCGGTGGAAAAGCCCGGCGCGAAGATGAACTTGTGAACTTGCGCTTCGGTCATCTTCTCCAGTTCGGCCTCGGTGACGAGGCCGTTCTGCAGCGCTTTCGCCTTGATCCGCTCGGTGTTGAGGCCGCGGCCGTTATCGGCAATGCAGATGATGATGTGGCCGCCCTCGTGGTAGGCCGACAGCCTGATCGTGCCCTGCTCGCCCTTGCCGGCCGCCAGCCGCTCGGCCGGCGTCTCCAGGCCGTGGTCGGCGGAGTTGCGCACCATGTGGGTCAGGGGATCCTTGATCAAATCGAGCACCTGGCGGTCGAGCTCGGTGTCGGCGCCGTGCATCTCGAGCTCGATCTGCTTGCCAAGTTCGCCGGAGAGGTCGCGCACGATCCGCGGCAGCTTCTGCCAGGCATTGCCGATCGGCTGCATCCGCGTCTTCATGACGCCTTCCTGCAGCTCGGCGGTGACGTTGGAGAGCCGCTGCAGCGGCACCTTGAACTCGGTGTCCTCGTTGCGGCGGGAGATTTCCAGGAGCTGGTTGCGGGTCAAGACCAGCTCGGAGACCATGGTCATCAAATGTTCGAGGGTGTCGACGTTGACGCGGATCGACTGGTTGGCGATCTTGTCGGCTTCTTGGACGTCGACCTCGGTCGCGGCGGCGCGCTTGGCCGGCTTGGCCTTTAGTTCCTTCGCCGCTTCCTTGGCTTCCGGCGCCGCCTTGGCGACCGGCGCCGGCGCGACTTCGGTCGCGGTCTCGCGGAAGGCGCGCTCGAGATCGTCGAGCGAGACTTCGCCCGGACGCAACGGGCGTTCCAGCACCTGCTCGACCAGCGTGCCCGAAGTGACCGGGGGCTTCGCCCGCGGTGCCGCCACGACGGGCGCCGGCGCGGGTTCAGGCTGCGCCTCGGTGTCGGCCTGATGGCCGCCTTCGGCCATCGCATGCAGCTTCTCGATCAGGTCTTCGTCGGTGCCCTCGGGCTCGGTCTCGGTGGCCTCCAGCCCGGCGAGGATTTCCTTGATGCGGTCGATGCTGCTCAAGATCAGCGTCACGGCTTCGGCCTTGACCGGCATGCCGTCGCGGAATTTGCCCATCAAGGTCTCGCCGGCATGGGCGAGCGCTTCCAATCGCGGCAGGCCTAAGAAGCCGCAGGTGCCCTTGATGGTGTGGACCAGGCGGAAGATGTTATCCAGGATCTTCGCGTCGCTCGGGTCCTGCTCGAACCGCACCAACTGATTGTCGACCGTATCCAGGCTCTCGCTGGTCTCGGTCAGGAACTCCCGCAACAAATCATCCATGAAACTGGCCTTCGTACGCACCGGCACGCGACATCGACGCGCCTTACGGAACAGGGCCAGCTTCTATGCAAAGCGTTTAATATTGGTTGAGCAAATGGAAAAGAACGGGATCAACAAAGAGATAAGACGGCAGAAATGAATTCTGCCGCCTGTTTTCAACCGTTGATTAACCATGTCGGCGCGGTGGCGCGCTCAGGAAGCAGTAACGAGCACCTTTTCCCCGTCGGGTGCAAGCGTCACGCTCAGCCCGCAGGCCTGCGCCAACAACCGCGTATAGTAAGGCTGCACCGCATGCGCATCGACGGTCGCCGTCGAACTCGCGCTCACGAGATTGGCGATGTTCTGCGGCACGCGGGCATTGAGGCCCGAAGACGTGACGCGAAAACCCATCGTCTCGCCGTCGCCGATCGGATCGATCGTCAGCGTGCCGCCGCGCGGGATCGTTTGCTGCGCGATGATCAGCATGTTCAACAGCAGCTTGACGCGGTTCTTCGGCAGCAACAGCCGCGGCAGATTCCAGGTGATGGTAATCTTGCCGTCCTCGATGTGACCGCGTGCCATGGTCTGGGCATCGCCGAGATCGATCTGCGCGCCCGCCGATCCCGCAGCGCCAAACGCCAGGCGGCAGAACTGCAGCCGTGCGGAGGCGGTCTTGGCGCTCTTGCGGATCAGATCGAGCGCGAAATCGCGGTCTTCGGGCTTCGGGTTGTCGTCAAGCACCTCAAGCCCATTGACGATCGCGCCAACCGGGCTGATGAGATCGTGACAGACTCGCGAACACAACAGCGCCGCAAGTTCGAGGGTATCGGGAGCCGGACCGGGAGAGGAAGTGCCAGACATCATGGGTTCCTGGAAAGCCGCCGAGTCGCAAATTGCGGGCGGACCGTTACGAATCACGCGTGCTTATCGGTTTGATACACTGCGCAGCCCCGTGCTGCCAGCAGGGGGCGGCAATGGTAAGGCAGGACGAACAGCAAATGGGCCGAGCTCATGAATGAGGCACGTCCGCCGGCGCTCGATCGTGAGGCCGCAGCAGCGCTGATCGAACCGCTGACCGAGATCGTGATTCGGGCCGGCGCCGCCATCCTTGCCGTGAACCGTTCCGCCATGAAGGTCGACGGCAAGACCGACGGCTCGCCGGTAACGGAGGCCGATCTGGCGGCCGACCGAATCATCGCCGAGGGCCTTGCCCAGCTAGTGCCCGAAATACCTGCGCTCTCGGAGGAGCGCGTCCAAACGTCCGCGCTGCCCTATATGGAAAGCTTCTTCCTGATCGACCCGCTCGACGGCACCAAGGAGTTTGTCGCCGGCCGCAACGAATTCACCGTCAACCTGGCGCTGGTGACCCAGGGGACGCCGCTGCTTGGTATTATCAGCGCACCTGCGCTCGGGCTGATCTGGCGCGGCATTGTCGGACGCGGCGCCGAGCGGCTGACGCTCGGCACGAGCAAGCCGCTCGTTGAGCCGATTCGTACCCGCCCGTGCCCGCCGCGCGGCCAGCCATGGACCGTGGCGGTCAGCCGTTCGCATGGCGATGCCAGGACCGAAGCCTTTATTGCCGCAAGACCGGGGGCAGTACGGTGCGAGCTTGGCTCGGCGGTCAAATTGGGCCGGGTGGCCGAAGGCTCCGTCGATATTTATCCCCGGCTGTCGCCGACCTCGGAATGGGACATAGCCGCGGGCCACGCCGTCGTCGCAGCCGCCGGCGGCAGGATCACGGATTCAAGCGGCGCGGCCTTGCAATTTGGCACGGGACGGACGGGCTTCCTCGTTCCGGAATTCATCGCTTGGGGCGATCCGAAGGCAATGGAATCGTAGCCCGGGCGAGCGGAGCGACCCGCGGGCCGTGCCAGACAACTCGAATACGAGACGTTATCGCCAGTTTATCCCGGGGTCGCTTCGCTCGCCCGGGCTACGGCGTCTGTAATCTACTGCGCCAGCTCTCGCTCCAGCACCGGCCAGCGCGCGACGGCGTCTTTCAGGAAGCGCGCCGGCTCGGCGGCGAACGCATCGCGGTTGTCCTCGCGGCCGAACAGATAGAGCCGCTGGCCCGCAATCACCCAAAATCGCGGATTGCCCGCATAGGTCACCCCTCGCCCCAGATCGACCGGGTCATAGCCGCCGAACTGAGGCCCGTAGATTTCCGGATGCGCGACGAAAGAGGAGCGATTACCTTCGTTGCGGAAGCGCCAGACGGCGCCAGCTTCGCGGGCCTCGAAATCGGGTAAACCCTCGAGAGCCATGGATTCCGTAAAGTAGGCGACAGGATCGAAGCCTCCGATGGCGAGGCCGGAATAGCGGTTCACCACCACCCGCTCGGTGGTTGCAGCGCGCGCGGCAAAATCAAGGCTGACGACAACAAAAAAGCTTGCCAATAAGGCAAAAACGGCCATTTGGGGGCGTGAACCGTATCTTTCCTGCCGTTGTGCCGTCATAGTTGGTGCCGATAACATGCGAGTCGAGGGGACACTGGGCGCAACCTAGAGCCATGCAGTTGGCGTCAGGTTAAGGCGGCGGCCAGAATTTCGATGCCAGGGGTTCTTTCATGACGTTTGCTTCACGCCTTGCCGCGGTGACGTTCGCCGCGCTGATGTGCTGGATCGTGCCGGCTTCGGCGCAGCAGCCGCCGCCGGGGCAATACCCGCCTCCGCAGCGCCAGCCGGGTCCCGAGACCTTCGGGCCCGAAGAACTGGTCTCGGCTGGGCACAAATTCTTCGGCAATGTCTCGCGCGGCTTGGCGTCGGTCATCGAGCGCGCGGTCAGCCAATGGGGCCTGCCCAATGGTTACGTGCTGGGCGAAGAGGGCTCAGGCGCTTTTGTGGCGGGCCTGCGATACGGCGAAGGCACGCTCTACACCAAGAATGCCGGCGATCTCAGAGTCTACTGGCAGGGACCGTCGGTCGGCTTCGACTGGGGTGGCGACGGCGCGCGCACCATGACGCTGGTCTACAACCTGCCCGCCACCAACGCGATCTATCAGCGCTTCGTCGGCATCGACGGCTCCGCCTACATCGTCGGCGGCTTCGGCATGACCGCGCTGACCGCCAACAACATCGTGCTGGTGCCGATCCGTTCCGGCATCGGCTTAAGGCTCGGCGCCAATGTCGGGTATCTCAAATACACCCCGCGCGCGACCTGGAACCCGTTCTAAGCCCATCTTCAAGCATAGACGCCAAGTCTCCCGGATGGATTCAGGTTAACGCGGCATCGGGCTGGCGCAGGGTCGGGCCGGCGTGGCAATGTTATTAACGATTCCTTCTCTGTGTGGAGTAACCATCCATGATCGAGCCGATCATGTATCTGGCGATCGGTTTTCTGGTCTCGATGTTGTTCGGCCTGATGATCGTGCCGCTGGTGCATAACCGCGCGGTGCGGCTGACGACCCGGCGGCTGGAGGCGGCGACGCCGCTGTCGATGGCCGAAATCCAGGCCGACAAGGATCAGTTGCGCGCGGAATTCGCCATGTCGGCGCGACGGCTCGAAATGAGCGTCGAGCAGCTCAAGAACAAGACCACGAGCCAACTCGCCGAACTCGGCAAGAAGAGCGATGCGATCAACCGCATGAAGATCGAGCTCGGCGAAAAGAACGCCACGATCTTCGCGCTCGAAGCGCGCGAGAAGGCGATGAAAGAGCAGCTACGCGCCACCGAAGAGGAATTCGCGGCCAAGACCGAACTGTTGCGCAATGCCGAACAGGCGCTGACCGACAAGCAGGCCGAACTCGCCAGGATCAATCACGAATTGAACAACCGGTCGATGATGGCGGACAGCCGCCAGGTCGAGTTGGTCACGGTGCGCACGCAGATCGAGGAACTGAAGGGCCGCGTCGGCGATGCCGAGAAGGAATTTTCGGCAACCCAGGCCCGCCTCGCGCAGGAGCGCGCCGATTCCGAGCACGCGACGCGCGAACTGATGGAAGCGCGCAGCCGTGTCGAAAATTTGAGCCAGCGCGTCACCGATCTCGACCGGCAATTGATCGTGCAGATGAAGGAAGCCGAGATGCTCGGCAACCGCGTCAACGACCTCGAAGCGCGGCTGGCGACGCAAGGCAAGATCCTGGCCGAACGCGAATACGAGAACAATCAGCTCAAGCAGGCGAACGAAAACGCCGAACGCGCCGCGCGCGAACTGCGCGAGGAGATTGCGGCGATCAGCGGCGGCAAGTCGTCGATCGTGGAAAAATTGCGCGCCGAGAAAGCGGCAGTCGAAGAGCAGCTTCGCATCGCCCGCGACGAGCGCGCCAAACTGCAGCGCGACATCAACGCGATCCAGCAGCAGGCCGAAAGCTCCTGGGCGACCGAGCGGATGGAAAACGCGCTATTGCGCGAGCGCATCAACGACATCGCGGCCGAAGTTGCAAAACTCGCGATGCAGCTCGAGGGACCGAACTCAGCGATCGAGGCCATGCTGGCCGCGGAACCGGCCGTGCCGAAAGTGCCGGCCAAGCCCGCCAATGACGTCGCCGGTGCCGCCCCCGCCATGTCGGAAGGCGGCGGGACGTTGGCCGAGCGCATCCGGGCGCTACAGTCGCACGCCTCCCGCGCCCGTCAGCAGGGCGCGTAATTACCCCCTCTCCCGCGCGAAAACGCGAGGTTACGTCCTGACTGATCGCTTGACACCAGGGGTTCGTCCTTCGTAAATCGCGGGCTCTGACGGGCTCATTGCTTGCCCACATTTCCCGGACGCATAGCTCAGCGGGAGAGCGTTCCCTTCACACGGGAGAGGTCCAAGGTTCGATCCCTTGTGCGTCCACCATTCAAAGCCCCGTCAATCGGGGCTTTTTTGCATTTTGGTACCGCCTATTCGGTAGATACCGGTCGCGTCACCAGCGTGTCGCGTACCAGCCCGTCGAAATC
Organism: Bradyrhizobium sp. sBnM-33; assembly: GCF_032917945.1. Classification (NCBI taxonomy): domain Bacteria; kingdom Pseudomonadati; phylum Pseudomonadota; class Alphaproteobacteria; order Hyphomicrobiales; family Nitrobacteraceae; genus Bradyrhizobium; species Bradyrhizobium sp. sBnM-33. Next base: position 1,483,425 of record NZ_CP136624.1, on the reverse strand, counting down.
GGCTGGTCTTATTCGATGCGGGCTTTTTCCTTCAGGTCGCGGATGCGAATTTCGGCCTCTTGCTTCGAGGTCACGATTTCGGACTGGTCGGGGACGCGGGCCTCTCGGCTGAGCCTTTTCAATTCCTCAAGCTGTTCATGCGTGGGTTTTTCGGTCATGGGGGCCTCCTCTGACGGGGCAACCGTGTCAAGAACGTCCTGTTCCCCTTGAGCCGTCCGTTGCGGCCGCCACAGGAAGAGAGAGGCCAAACCGAATGACCTTACTCCGGCGCCCTCATGCCGGGCGAGCGAAGCCACTCGTTTAGCCGAGATGCGGCTTCCATCTGTCGCGCCCGCCGCAAGAGCAGTTCCCGGGCCATGCCGGGCTGAGCCTCCCTTGCCGCCTCTCTGAAGCGCTTGGCTTCTTCCGCCAGCCGTTCCTCGAAAGTCTTCTCGTGCTTGATGCGCCGTCGTGTTGGCATGCCCGTGATCCCTCGTTCACGAGGGCCATTGAAATCCCGTGCCGGATCGCCGTCTGTCCGGCACCAGACTCATCGGCAGGCTGCCAATAAGTCGCGGCCCGTAGTTTGCCCGTCTTGCCGGAACACGATTCGCGGCGTGTCGTGGTAGCGGCACTTTCCGGGAGCAAACCATGCTCACAACCCTTCTTGTGATGGCGGCCATCACCATCATCGCTGGCGCCGCAGTGATCGCTATTTCCGAACTCACCCGTGCGCGCCACCCGCAAGCCGGTCCGCCGCCGCGGCGCCGGGCGTTTTAAACGCGCTCCACGTTCGCAGCGGAGCCTATGTTCCAGGCCATCAGCAGAAAGGGCCCCAGCGGCGGCGCTGAGGTCCTTTCAGTCAATGTCGCATCGGGGATATGCGACACACGATCCAATGCGGGTCGCAGATTTTCGTTCCTGTGGCGCGAGCCGCTTCTCGCTAGCCAGTCCTCTTGACCGCCTTCTTCACGGCGGCAAAAAAGCGGCCGCTCAATCGAGTATGACGGACTAGGTTATTTTAAGCAGCATGCGGGTTAACAACCGTGTAGCCGCGCAGCGAGCGCGCATGGATTCTCGTTGCGTGGCCGCCCGAGTTCGCATCGTATGCTATCCACGTATCGCCTTCGACATGTCGCTCTAGAACGAAAACGTGCCCACGTCGCACAGCGACCATTCCGGGTGCCGGCGATGTCCGTGGAAAGCGCAGCCAGTTGGATGCGAGATTCAGACCAGGCACGATCCGGCCGAAAACACGTATAGACGCACCGCAGCCGCAGAACGAGCGGGGACAACCGGCCGGACGACCGCCGACAGTTTGACCGCGATCGACATTCACGTCCGCCAATTCGCGACGGTAACTCTGTGCGGTCGCTTGAGCTGTGTAAGAACTGATCCGCTCACGACGGGGCTGCGAAAACGAGAAGTCGCAGGGCATGGTCACATTGCATTCGGGTATTTGAGCGGTGCGGGAAGGACGGGCTTCCGAAGCGATAGACCCGGTTACAACAAGGACAGACGCAACGAGGATTTGTTTGAGCATGCAGGACTCCGATTTAAATCCTGCCCCGCAATCAGGAGCCAATAATAGTTTGGCGAAAATGCGTTTGGAACGGCCGGTAGTTCCATATACGGAACCCTCCTAACCGCGCCTGAACGTTTGGTTCACAACGTGTTCATTCGCTTTGCCGTTAGTGATCCGCGGGAGGGACCGGACATGGCAAATGTGAATAACCGTTTCGATGCAATGGGTATTGTCGTTGATTGGATTGATGCCTGTAAGCAGCGGCGCCTCGATGCACTATTGGACCTATACGACGATGCGGCCACCGTGGAATGCTGCGAGGGCGGCAGCTTCAACGGTCGATCAGAGATGGAACGATATTGGCGGCCACGGCTCGCCAGGGCGGGAAATGACGCGTTCGCGATCGACGCATTGATGCCGGAAGAGGACGGCGTTTCACTGGACTATCGCGGTTACGACGGAAGGACGATGAGAACGCATTTTCGCTTCACGCGATCCGGCAAAATCCGGCTCACGGCGTGCGAGCCTGTGAAATCCGCCGCGTAGCGACCAACGTCCCGTGGCTATCGTGGCGAATGCCGCTGCAGTGGTGGCCGGCCCGAACGCGCCACGAGGACGGCGTAACCTTATCCGCGTTTTCGTAGCTGAATGCGACCGATCGCAGCCAGGATAAACCCGCGCGGAAACAGCCGCAGTAGAAACGGAACTATCTTCATGCCGAGGCCGGGCAGCACGACGCGTTTATTCTGCATCAATCCGCGATACCCCGCCTGCGCGACATCAGATGCCGAAACGTTCAGGATTTCATGCTCGAATCCGGGTTCAATCCCGGCCCGCGTTTGAAATTCCGACGACACCGAACCGGGACAGAGCGTCGTCACGCACACACCGCGTGGAGCGAGCTCCTGGCGCAGCGCCTCGCTGAATGACAGGACATAAGCCTTGGACGCATAGTACACCGCCATCCCTGGGCCCGGCAGAAAACCGGCAAGCGAACCAAGGTTGAGGATGCCGCCACGATGCCGGATCAGGCTCTCGGAAAACCGCAACGACAAATCGGTCAGCGCGACGATGTTGACGGCGATGATGCCGAGCTGCTCTGCCCGATCCAGTTCGATCGCATAGCCGAAAAGACCGAACCCCGCATTGTTGACGACGAACTCGACCTCCACGCCTTCGGCGGCTAGAGCCGAGGCAATGCTGTCGCAGGCCTTGGGGTGTTCAAGGTCGCAACAAATCAAGATCGGCGCCGTGCCGCCAGCCGCGACGATTTCGCTCGCCAACGTCGTCAGGCGATCCCCGCGTCGGTCGACCAGGGCTAATCGATGCCCGTTTGATGCGAAGACGCGCGCCAACGCGGTGCCTATTCCCGCCGATGCACCGGTAATCAGCGTGACACGCTCAACCATGCATTATCCTCAAGCGGGACAAGGGTCACCTGCTACGCGCCTGACGACAAGACAACGTCAACGACAGGTCTCGCGATACCGTCGGCAATTCCCCTCGCCTCGTTCGCCCAACCTGTCCTTGTTCAGGCAAGCCGCTCGTAATTCTTCACATAGGCCATCGCGTCGAACCCGCCGTTCGCAGGTTTCCCGATATCGGCGGCAACCGCCTTCGCCGCGCTCGCAGGAACGCCTCAGCTGATCGCAGTGCCCGTAGACACGAACTCCGCCAGGACCAATTTCCAAGCCCTGAGACGTAGCTGGACTGGGCAAGAGAGGGATCGCCATCAGCAGGAAAAAAGCCAATGCAGATGTTCTCATGTTCGATCCTCGGAAATAGCTGTCGAGGGAATAGTAAGTAAACATAACTGCATTGGTTCCTGACCCAAGCAATTAGTTGCCGCACGCGGAGCAGGCTCAAGGTCGGTCCATGGTGTGTCCACCGCCGTCCGGCCCTGTGCTGCGAAGCGCACGCCTAGACGAGCTTTAAAACGCGGACAGCCAAAGCGGCCGCCACCGAAGCGCCTCACTTCTCACGAGCGCCTACCAAATTCTTCAACGCCTTCGGAGGCTGCAGTCCGGGCGAGGTCAGCCACTCGTTGATGTAAGCGGTCGCCTCAGCTCGTCGGCACGTCGCAGAAGCAATTCCCGGGCTACGCTCGTGGCAATTGAGCCCCCAGGGTAATTGAAGACCAGCTTAAACCGCCGCGTCCGTCGGCAGCCGACGAAGACCGCCCGAACGCGGTCCGTTTGGCTGTGATCCTAGAAGATCAGACTACGCGACGTGCTGCTGCCTGTTGCGCCGACGATACGCCATGAACCCGACGCCGGCGAAGCCGAGGATCATCATGGCCCAGGTGGACGGCTCGGGGACGCCTGGCGTGACGGCGTTTGGATCGAAGGCAGCGATGTTGGTCAGAGGCAGGTCGATATGGGCATTGATCAAACTGCCGCCTGTCGCAAATCCGGTGTTGGGATCGATCAGCCTGACGGTGATGACCGTTCCGTTGATGCGGAATTGATAGTCTTTTGCCTGGAAGGTGAAATTCGTAATAAAGTTGAACCCGTTAAAGACGCTATTCTTGTATTGAATGCCTGCCGAAGTAAGCGCGTTGATATTGTCGGATAGATCGAAGCTGAGCCCATCCAGCGTGAGATTGAAGGCTGTGGCAGGCGCAATGGCGGCGATGTCAGGGAAATTCGAATAGAAGACATTCACAGTCCCGCTTCCCGGCGCAGGGATCAGCGAACTGTCGAACACGAAGCTTCCCGAGAGCGGGTCACTTTGAGTGAACCCATTTCCGCTAAAGGGCGCCTTCACGTTGGCGCCGCCCGGATTGATCGCTCCGGAAAAATTTGCGGTCATGTAAACGTCCGCGGACGCAACGGTTGCGCTCAGTATTATCGCGGCAATACCAAAAGCTGCAGCACTTAATTTCATCACTGGTACTCCACACACGAAATTAAATTTAGGTTTTAATTGTACCTGAAGATTAATAGTGACTAACAATCGGCTACAAGCATCCATGCCGTCAGTGATGAGGAATCATCTATCTGAAGTTGTGACTCCGACTGTCGGTCTTCGGCAGGCCAATTAATCTTTTGCTGCGCTAAACAGCGTGGGATCGATCGGCCCTCCCGCTTTATGGAGAGGCGGACGATTGCAGTTGCCGATGGCTTCGTCAAAAGGCTGCTGCGCACCGACCCCGAGGAGGCCTGATCCTGACGTTGTTTTTCTTTCCGGTGTGATGCCTGCTGGTGGTGCTCGGCCTGTTAATCGGGCGCAAGGCAGGACTGCTCGTGACCGGCGGCACGCCGGTCGCGCAGCGATAGAGTTAGATCAGATCCCAAGCACCCAGATCGCCACGATGGTGCCGAGCGTTGCCAGCCCGCTGATGGTCCATCCGGTTGCGTAAGAGATGCCGTCGTCGCTGGTGCCGCGCATTTCGTCGGCGCCTGTGGTTGGAGACCGCCACTGCATGGCACTGCTCCAAAAAGCCTGCCCGCAAGTGTAACGTCGGCCCGGGTTCCCGGTTCCACTCTATTTGGAAGCCGTCGGAGAGACGGCGCAAAAATCTTCGATCAGACGAAGGAAAGCCGGCGCGCGTCGGCCGGCGCGATCTCGTTTTCGTCGCCGACGATGATGGTGACCTTCCATCCCTCGCTGGCCCAGACCCGCGCTTTGGCGACCGCCACCAGCATGCTGCTTCGGTCCATCCTGACGGTCTCGTCCTTGCGTTCCGCCACGATCCTGTACGCCATGCCACAATCCCCTACGCCGGTATTACTACGGGAATTTTCGGTTACCGCTTTGGCCGCAATTGGCCGACAATTTGTCCAATCGGGGGCATGGTTAACGGCGCTGGGGACAATTCAGCCGCCTATTTCGCGGCGTTTCGCACCGCAAGCGGTTTGGTCACGCCATCGAGGCCGGTCAGGATCAGGACGGTTAACAGGGCGTTCTGCGGGCCGTACCAGGCGTTGGTTGGCTTGTACCACTCATTGCGCGAGTGCCAGTTGCCGCCCTCGCCGCCGCCGCCGATGGTGACGGCCGGAATGCCCAGCGACATCGCGATGTTGGAATCGGTGGAGGAGCCGGCAAAGGTCGGCCGTGGCCCCTTGGTAACTGCAGAGACGGCGCGCTGGGTCGCCTGGACGATCGGTGAATCCATCGCGACAATGCCCGCCGGCCGGTCGCCGATCAGTTTTGTCTCGACCGTCATCTTGTCGGACTTCCAGCGCGCGTTCTCATCCGCCACCGCTTCCTTCACGAGTTCGAGCAGCCGCGCCTCGAGCTTGAGCAGTTCCTCGGTCGAATTCGAGCGCATGTCGACGGCCATCCGCGCTTCGGCGGCGATGGCGTTGACCGAGGTGCCGCCGGTCACCGTGCCGACGGTAAAGGTGGTCTTCGGATCGGACGGCGGCTGCAGCTCGGAAATTTTCGCGATCGCCCGGCCCATGGCATGCGTCGCGCTCGGCAGTCCGAATTCCTGGAACGAGTGCCCGCCGGGGCCCTTGAAGGTGAACTCGTAGCGATGGCTGCCGGTCCCCTGATTAACGATGCGGGTGATGCCGAGCCCGTCGATCGAGATGAAGCCGTCAATATCGGTGTGATCGCGGAACAGCGCCTTCACGCCGCGCAGATTGCCGAGCTCTTCCTCGCCGACGGTGCCGACGAACAGGATGTCGCCGACGGTCGCGATCCCGTTTTCGTTCATCACCTTGATCAACGACAGCAGCACCGCAAGGCCGCGTGAATCGTCGCCGATGCCTGGCGCTACGATCGCGCCGTCCTTTTCCTTCACCGTGACGTCGGTACCTTCGGGAAACACCGTGTCGAGATGCGCGGAAACCACGAGCTTGGGCCGACCGCCGCCGCTGCCCTTGCGTAGCGCGATCACATTGCCTTCGGTATCGATCGACGCATCCGTGAAGCCGAGCTCCTGCATCCACTTCTGAAAATATTCGGCACGGACTTTTTCCTTGAACGGCGGCGCCGGGATTTCGGTGATGCGCTTCTGCTCGGCAAAAGTCCGCTCGTCGTCAGCCTTGATGTCGTCGAGCGACTTGGCGATTTTGGGATGGGCCAGAATGGCTTCGAGGTCGGGCGCGGGAGCTTGCGCCGCGGCCTGCTGCACCAGAGCGTGCTGTGCGACGGCGACAAATGCGATGGCCAGGATTGATCAGGTGAGCGTCATCAAAGTTCTCCGTTTGCAGGCTTCAGCCTGCGCTTAGCCCTGCATCCTTCAGCCGCTGCGCGAACCAGCCGGACAGGGCCTGGTCGAGAACGCCGCTGGTATAGACCTCCGACATTGTGACGTGGGTCTTGCCCAGCGTCAGCAGCACGCCGATCCAGTAGGCGAACCACAAATGCGGATCGGTCAGTGCGCGCAGCTTGTGCTGGTCATGCTCGAGCGGCTGATGATTGGCCGATTTGCGCACCTCGACCGCGAGCAGATTGTTGGGAATGGCGCGCTGGTGCACCACGATGTCGGGATAGATGGATTTGGCGAGGTGATCGTCGGTCGAGACGGTGGATCCGTGCGGCAGCCGCAGCGTGCGGTCGCCGAGCCGGTCGTATTCGCAGTCGATCTCCCAGCCCGGGAAATGCGTTTCGAACTGCACCGCGAGCCGGTGCGTCAGCGCGCGCTCGCCGACGTCCCTGTCGAGCAGGAAAGTTTCGCGTGCATAAAACTCGTGAAGTGCGGTGACGACCTTGTTCAGTTCGGTCTGCATCTGGCCTCCGACAAACACATGCCGTCATTGCGAGCGCAGCGAAGCAATCCATAGTGCCACAAGCGGAGGAATGGATTGCTTCGTCGCTGCGCTCCTCGCAATGACGATCTTATTCGGCGTTCCGGCTATCTCAAACTTCGAAGAATTGTTCTCTTCTACATCTGCACTTCGATCAGCCGCGGCCCCGGTTCGGCGACAGCTTCCGCCAGCGCCTTGTTGAAGTCGTCGACATTGGCGACCGTGCGACCCGGTACGCCCATGCCCTTGGCGAGGGCGACGAAGTCGAGATCGGGACGGTCGATCTTGAGCATGTCTTGCGCGCGCTGTCCTGGCTCGCCGGCGCCGACGCCGTCGAATTCGCCGCGAAGAATTTGGTAGATCTTATTGGCGAATACGATCGTGACGACGTTGAGGCCTTCGCGCGCCTGCGTCCACAGCGATTGTAGCGTGTACATCGCACTGCCGTCGCCGACCATGCAGATCACCTTGCGGTCCGGGCATGCCACCGCGGCACCCGTCGCGACCGGCGTCGAGAAGCCGATCGAGCCGCCCATGTTCTGCAGCCAGTCATGCGGGGCGGCGGCGGCGGTCGGCGGAAAGAAGCCGCGACCGGTGGTGATGGATTCATCGACGAGGATGGCGTTTTCCGGGATCGCCATCGCGATCGCCTGCGCGATCGAGGCGTGCGTCAGCGCGCCGGTCGGTTTGGCGATCTCGACCATCTTTTGCGGCTGCCGGTCGGCCGGCTGCGCGTGAAGCGCACCCGCCAACGCCTCCAGCGCAGCGACGGAATTTTCTGCGCCCGTGGTCATGCGATGAACCTCGCAGCCCTGGGGTTTGAGCATGCTCGGCTTGTTCGGATAGGCGAAGAACGCCACCGGGTCGTTGGCCTCGACCAGTACGATATTCCTAAAATCCTTCAGGATCGGCAGCGCCTGCTCGATCACGTAAGGAATGCGGTCGATCGCGAACCGGCCCCTGCCGCGCGCCATGCGCGGATTGTAGGTCTGGCCCATCACCTTGCAACCGGTCTTGCCCGCGATCTGGGCGGCCAGCGCCAGCCCGTGCTCGGTCAGCGCGCTGCCGGTCATCAAGAGCAGCGTCGACGCGCCGCCGCTCCGCAAAACCTTCGCGGCATGGTCGACGGCCTGCGCGGAATAATTGGCGCGCTGGCTTTCTGCCGGCACTTGCGCGATGCCGTCGGCATCGTTCCAGGCGGTGTCGGCGGGCAGGATCAGGGTCGCGATCTGCGGCGGCGAACTCTTGGCGGCGGCAATCGCGGCGGCGCCATCGGCGGCGACGGATTTGGCATCCGGCGAGGTCCGCACCCAGGACGACATCGGCCGAGCCAGCCCTTCGATATCTGATGTTAGGGGGGCGTTGTAGCCGATGTGATAGGTCGCGTGCTGGCCGACGATGTTGACGATGCCGGAATTGGCCTTCTTGGCATTGTGCAGGTTGGCAAGACCGTTGGCGAGGCCGGGCCCGAGATGCAACAGCGTCGAGGCCGGCGTGCCCTTCATGCGGTAATAGCCGTCGGCAGCCCCCGTCACCACGCCCTCGAACAGACCGAGCACGCAGCGCATCCTCTCGACCCGATCCAGTGCGGCGACGAAATGCATCTCCGAGGTGCCGGGATTGGTGAAGCAAACGTCCACCCCACCCGCGACCAATGTCCGCACCAGACTTTCCGCACCGTTCATGGTCTCATTCCCCTTCGCGCTTCGTTCTTAAGAGCCGCTGACGATCAAACATTGTTCGCACGTTTCGTCAAAGGTTTAGCGGAACAATGCAGCCATCGCGTAGGGCATGTTGTCTTTTTTAACCGCGGTGTTTCAAAATGGCTGTGGTCACGGGCTCGTTGCTTGCACGATCGCCGCAATTATGGCCTGTCTCGACCTGCTTATTCAGATCTTTCGCGAGGGAGAACAATGCTCCGGGCTTTTGCTTTGCTGTTTGCGGCGATCGCGATGCTGGCGGGGGCCGGCCACGCACAGGCCCAAAATCTCTTCCAACCTTTCTTTGAAGATACGCGCGACATCATGGGCGGCGGCCCCGGTTTCTTCCGGCCCGGCATGCCCAGCGGATCGAGCCCGATCCCGCGCACGACCGTAAACTTTGCCGGCAATTTTGCCCCCGGCACCATTTACATCGACACTGCCGAGCGCCGGCTCTATCTCGTGCTCGGCAACGGCCAGGCGATCCGCTACGGCATCGGTGTCGGCCGGGACGGCTTCCGCTGGAGCGGAACCCACCGCATCACTGCGAAGAAGGAATGGCCGAGCTGGACACCGCCGGTTCAGATGCTGCGGCGCCGGCCCGACCTGCCGCGCCACATGGTCGGCGGCATCGACAACCCGCTCGGCGCGCGGGCGATATATCTGGGATCGACGCTGTACCGCATCCACGGCTCCAACGAGCCCGAGACGATCGGACAGGCGGTCTCGTCCGGCTGCTTCCGCATGACCAACGAGGACGTGACCGACCTCTATAGCCGCGTCCGCATCGGCACCCCGGTTATCGTGAGGAATTAGGCTATAGCCATCCCGGAATTGGGCGGTCACGCGCGCAAGCGCGTGATCGGGGCTTTCAAGCCTTGCACGCACGCGCCAATTGCTGCAGCGTTGTTTGAATGCGCACGCCCCGCCGATTCCTGTATGTACGGACGCTAGCGGCTGCCCTGAGCGCCGCAGCGCTCGGCGAAACGTTGGTGGCGTGCACGGCCTTCGCCGATATTCCCGCCATCGCGCAGCGTCAGCGCGCCGAAAAAAAGATTTTCACCGACAGCGAGATCGTCGAAGGCTTTCTGAAGATCGCCTTCGGCGCCGAATATCATCTCGCCGGCCGGGTCGACCGCATCCGCAAATATGACGGGCCGGTGCGGGTGTTTGCCGACGGCACGCGCGCCGACCGCAAGGCGCAGCTTGCGAAGATCGTGGCCGATATCGCCGCGCACGTTCAGCACCTCGACATCGCGATGGCCGAAACCAGCGAAGACGCCAATGTGCAGGTCAAGCTGGTGCGCGACCGCGATCTCCAGCGCACGATCGCTACCTTTTACGGTAGCGAGCGGGCGCGCGAGATTCGCTCTTCGCTCGACCCGCAATGCCTGTCCGGCTTTCGCAAGAACGAGAAATTCGAAATCGAGCATTCCGACGTGATCCTCACCGTCGACAATGGCGATTTCGTCTTCTTCGACTGCGCCTATGAGGAATTGCTGCAGTCGCTGGGACCGATCAACGATACCTCGACCGTGCCCTGGACCATGTTCAACGACAATGTGTCGATGGGCTATTTCGATGTCTACGACCAGTATCTGCTCAACCTGCTCTACGATCCCCGGATCAAGCCCGGCATGACCGTTCAGGAGGTCAAGCCGCTGCTGCCGGATGTGCTGGCCGACGTGCGCACCTGGGTGCGCAAAGTCAATAACCTGCCGCAGTGATGGATCCCGTCCGGGCCGTGGCCCCACCCCGTCATTGCGAGGAGCAAAGCGACGAAGCAATCGATGTTTCAGCGGGCGCGGACAGATGGATTGCTTCGCGGAGCCTGTCATCGGGCGCGCATTCGCGCGACCCGTTGGCTCGCAATCGGGAAGTTGCCCGCAGGGCAGATTCGGCCAAGTCTTCGCTACCTCCGCTAGCCGCTCGCGCGCCGGTTGAACATCCCGCCAGGCCCTCTCCTATCCACTTTTTTTCAGTGACAACGCAAAGTTTTATCAATGAAAGGTTGTGACTTCCAAGAGCAAATCCTGTCTAATGGGGGTCATGGGCGCTTGCTATAAGTCTCTCAAATGAAGGACCTGCCGCGGATCCAGGCCCTGCGCTGCTTCATCACCGTGGCCCGCGAAGGCACGGTTTCGCGTGCGGCCACGTTGCTGCACCTCACCCAGCCTGCCGTCAGCCTGCAATTGAAGGGCCTGGAGGAGAGCACTGGTCTGCAGCTTTTCAACCGGACGCCGGGCGGCTTTACGCTGACGGAGGCGGGCGCCGCCCTGCTGCCGCTCGCGCATCGAACGGTATCGGCCTCGGCGGATTTTAGGACGGCGGCGGATTCGTTGCGCGAATCGCTGCGGGGCACGCTGCGCGTCGGCACGATTTTGGACCCCGAGTCGATCCGGCTCGGTCCGTTCGTGCGAAGCCTCGCCACCTCCTCGAAAAAGACCGAAGTCTTCCTCCGCTACGGCATGGCCGAGGACGTACTGGCGCAGATCGGCAGAGGCGAGCTCGATGTCGGATACTATATCGATGCCACGCCCGCCGAATTCCTCACGTCAGGGATGCTGTCCGAACGCGCCATCGACGATGGCAAGTTCCAGTTCATGGCGCTGACGCGCTTCGACTACCGCGTGATCGCCCCACGCGAATGGAGCAGCAAGGTGCTGGGCAAGGTCTGGGCCGATCTTGCCGATCTACCCTGGATCGGAACGCCACATGACTCGGCGCAGCGGAGGTTGCTCGACGACGTGTTCCGGCCGATGGGCTCATCGCCGAAGCGCGTCGCCTTCGCCGATCAGGAAGAAACCATGATTGAACTTGTCGAAGGCGGCAATGGCCTCGGCCTCGCCCGCGACAGCGTGCTCGACCGCGTCACGAGCAAACGGAATTTCGTGATTGCCGAGAAGGTGGCGCTGACCTGCGACCTCGGTTTCGTCTGATGTCGCGGCGCCACGAGCCGATGATCTCGCAGGCCTTCTCGGCCATGCAGGCGGTATGGGACTTGAAGCCGGCCGGTGTAGCGCCCGCACCGATCGAAGCGGCGAGATCACGGAAGAGCGCCCGTAGGTAACCAGAGCGGGTCAGGTTTTGCCGTCGCAGATCGATTTCAGTGATCGCCATTCCTCATTCGTCAGCAGCGGCGGCCCGCTGGCCGGCGGGTCTTGCCGGCTCATCCTTGCCAGCCGGTCCTCGCTCAAGGGATGGGTGGAGATGATGGAGAGGCCCTTGCCTTCCTTTCCAGTGACCCGAAGTAGCAATTCCCCGGTCGGCTTCGCCGGCCGGCCGAGCCGGTGCATAACCTCGATCGCAAAACTGTCGGCGTCGTTTTCGGCTTCGCGCGAATGCGACGACGTCACCAGCGTGCGCGAGCCGAAGATCAGCGCGCTGGAGCCCGTGATATCGCCGAACAACAATCCGATCAGGAACGAGGTGCCGCCATCATGGATCAACCCGCGCATGCTGTCGCGATGCTTGAGATGGCCGAGCTCATGGGCCAGCACGCCCGCGATCTCATCGGCGTTCTCGGCCTTCGCCAACAATCCGTTGAACAGATAGACCTTGCCGCCCGGCAGCGCGAAGGCATTCGGAACCGAACTCGACAGCACGCCCGACTGCACCGACGTGTCGAGACCCGCGGATTCCCGAAGCGCGGTCACGAGTTTGACGAAAGCCTTCTGGCCGGCGGCATTATCGCACACTTTGGCATCAAACATCGTCTTGACCTGACTGTCTGCGACGTCGCCGAGCCGCCGTTCGAACGCTTCAGGCACCAGCGGCGTGAGGCGATCGGCCGCGAGCGGAAGTCCGAACAGCACGACGGCAACGATTGAAGCTGCGGCCGCGAGCGACCAGCCGACGATGGCGGCAACGCCGCGGCGGCCGATCATGTGGTCATCTATTTTGGTGCAGCGCGAGACGAGCTCGTTGGCAAGCTCCGTGTCGCGAACCTCCAGTCGCGCCAGTGCAGGCGCGGTCAGACAGCTCAGGCGCAGCATACCGGCCGGACTGTCGGCGCGACGGATATCGGCATAGGCCCACGCCGCCAGCGCTTGTTCCCCCTCGTTGATTTCGAGCCGGTCGGCAAGGCGCAGCGTCACCATCCGTCGCCGGCTCGACGTTCCGTCGAAATAGGCCACCGAACCGCCCAGCAGCGGGTTTGCAGACATTGGCATATCGCTATCCATGGCCATAAGAGCTCTTAAGCCTAGAAGCCGCCGACATCGAGACCGTCAGCAAATCCTTCGCCGAGCGCGCTGGCCATTCCGCCGCGCGCCGAAACGTTGGCGGCTGCCTCGATACCGCTGACATTGACCGATCCGAGCACCCTGACCCAGAGGTCACGCAACAGGTAGACCCGGATCACGATATTCATCGCCAGCGCGAAAGCGAGATAGCCGATGCCGACGAGCACCAGAAGCGGGATGCTTTTCGCGAATTCCTGCGACTTGAAAAACTCGCTGAATGAATCGCCGCTCATGCTGGCGACCAATGCCGCCGACAGCGCCAGGTACGCCGAGAACACCAATGCGAGCACCACGATCCAGCCGATGACTTTCCAGTACAGGCCGATCAGCGCGCTCTTGGGCAAGGACGATTCCACACGCACGCCGCCGAACCGGATACCCGAGAGCCACCAGCGCCATTCGATCGCCTTGAACGCGCCGTAGATAAACGGCGCGAGCGGATACACCATCATGGCGACGGGCGCCAACAGCCACAGCCACCAGCCGCGCTTGAAAAACTCCCAGCCGCGGCCCTCGAAGCTGCCTTGCAGGTCGCCGTAGAAGGTGTGGCGCATCTTGTAGCGTTCGAGTGCCGCCGTGCGCCACGGCAGCGCCAGCCCAAGGGTCACCGCCGACAACAGGCCCCACAGCGATGCCTGCAAGGCATATATCCAGCCCGAGCCGGTCATCCAGAACCGCAGGCCGCGCCACACCGTGCGCGTGAGCCGGTAGCGGCGCGCGCGATAAATCGCAAACTGCCCGAACACATAGAAGAAGGCGACCAGCGGAATACTGGCAAACGCCTGGATATGCTCGGCCTCGAGGCCGATCAGAAAATAGCCGAGATAGACCGGCACCAGGATCGCGAGCGCGACCAAAAATCCGATCAGCAATTCCTTGCCGCGGCCGGTGTATTCCGCGGCATCGCCATTGACATGGGTGTTGGCCCAGAGATGGCGGCGGATGTCGGTGAGCAGCCAGAACCGGTAGAAGCCGAGGGTGACGAACTCGAGGCCAGCGCCGCGCTTGACCAGATCGAAGAATTCGCCGCGACTGCCCGAAAACGCCACCGGCATCGGCGGCGGCACGGACAAAGGCATCGGTGGCGGCACCTGCGGCGGCCAGCTCATCTGGTTCATGGTTCAACTCCAGCGCGAACGGTAGCGGATCAAACCACAGATTTGCCGGCCGTTGTGTGACCCAAGTCCCACAGGTGCGTCGAAGCTTACCGGTTTGAGGTTGGGCGGAGCCGTCGCGCCACATTGGATCACCTGCGTTGAGAGAGCTCCTCATCCCGACCTTCTCCCCGCAAGAGCGAGGAGAACGCGTAGGAGCTACGCCGTCTTCTCGAACAGCTCCCGTCCGATCAGCATGCGGCGGATTTCGCTGGTGCCGGCGCCGATCTCGTAGAGTTTGGCGTCGCGCAGCAGCCGCCCGGTCGGGTAGTCGTTGATATAGCCGTTGCCGCCGAGCAGCTGGATGGCGTCGAGCGCGCACTGCGTTGCTTTTTCCGCCGCGTAGAGAATGGCGCCGGCCGCGTCCTCGCGCGTGGTCTCGCCGCGGTCGCAGGCCTTGGCCACCGCATAGACATAGGCGCGCGAGGCATTCATCGTGGTGTACATGTCGGCCATCTTGCCCTGCACCAGCTGGAAGCTGCCGATCGGCTCGCCGAATTGCTTGCGCTCGTGCACGTAAGGCAGCACCACGTCCATGCAGGCCTGCATGATGCCGATCGGCCCCGCCGCCAGCACCGCGCGCTCATAGTCGAGGCCGCTCATCAGCACGTTGACGCCGCGGCCGACCTCGCTCAGCACGTTCTCCTCGGGCACCTCGCAGTCCTCGAACAGCAGCTCGCAGGTGTCGGAGCCGCGCATGCCGAGCTTGTCGAGCTTTTGTGCGGTGGAAAATCCCTTCATGCCCTTTTCGATGAGGAAGGCGGTGATGCCGCGCGGGCCAGCGTTAGGGTCGGTCTTGGCGTAGACCACCAGCGTGTCCGCCTCCGGACCGTTGGTGATCCACATCTTGTTGCCGTTCAGCACAAAGCGATCGCCCTTTTTCTCGGCGCGGGTCTTCATCGAGACCACGTCCGAGCCGGCGCCCGGCTCCGACATCGCGAGCGAGCCGACATGCTCGCCGGAGATCAATTTCGGCAGATATTTGCGCTTCTGCGCCTCGTTGCCATTGCGGCGGATCTGGTTGACGCAGAGGTTGGAATGCGCGCCATAGGACAGCCCGACGGAGGCTGACGCGCGAGATATTTCTTCCACCGCAATGCAGTGCTCGAGATAGCCGAGACCGGCGCCGCCATATTCCTCCTCGACCGTGATGCCGTGCAGGCCGAGCGCGCCGATCTTGGGCCAGAGGTCGCGCGGGAACTGGTTGCTGCGGTCGATCTCGGCGGCGCGCGGGGCGATTTCGTTCTGCGAAAACGCATGCACCGTGTCGCGAATTGCGTCCGCAGTCTCGCCAAGATCGAAATTCAACATCCGATGGGCGTTGGGAATCATGGCCGCCTCCCGGCGAATTAAACGTTGTTTCAAACAGACTTATAGCGTTTTCGAGCGAAGTGGACACCGGTTCGCGTCAAGAAAACGCGTCAAAACAAAAGCCTAGAGTCCGGTTCTGATCCAATCAGAACCGGGCTCTCGTCTTCGAAGCTAAGCTTGTCACGAGGCGAAATACTTGCGGCTGCCCAAGATCGGGCGGTACTGCGCTGCGGCCAACTCGCTCTTGCGCCGGGACACGGCTCGGGATGTAATAGGGTAAAACATCACCCGTTCGGTATGCTTCGCACGGGGAATCAGGGAGAGCGGCTCATGCACGGAACCATCGATCTCGCCGGAGATTCTCATCTGCGCGCCGCGCGCGACACGGCTCAGTCGATGCCGCTGGCCGATTTCGATGTCGGTAATCCCGAACTGTTCCAAAACGATTCATTCTGGCCGTATTTCGACCGGCTGCGCCGGGAAGAGCCGGTGCATTACTGCAAGGACAGCATGTTCGGCCCGTATTGGTCGATCACCAAGTACAACGACATCATGGATATCGAGACCAATCACGCGGTGTTCTCGTCGGCGGCCTCGCTCGGCGGCATCACCATCCGCGACGTCCCGCCGGACCTTCGCCGCGAAAGCTTCATCGCGATGGACCAGCCTCGCCATAGCGCGCAGCGCAAGACGGTGGCGCCGATGTTCACGCCGACGCATCTGGACCAGCTCGCGATCAACATCCGCAAGCGCTCCGCCGAATGCCTCGACAATCTTCCAAAGAACGAGGTGTTCGACTGGGTCGATCAGGTCTCGATCGAGCTCACCACGCAGATGCTCGCCGTATTGTTCGACTTCCCCTGGGAAGATCGCCGCAAGCTGACGCGCTGGTCCGACATCGCGACCACGATTCCGCATCCCGGCGGCCTGGTCGAGACCGAGGACCAGCGGCAGGCCGAGCTGCTGGAATGCGCGACCTATTTCGCAAGACTGTGGAAGGAGCGCATCAACCAGCCCCCGAAGAGCGACCTGTTGTCGATGATGGCGCATAGCGACGCGACGCGCGACATGGACCCGAAGAATTTCCTCGGCAATCTGATCCTGCTGATCGTCGGCGGCAACGATACCACCCGCAACACGCTCTCCGGCAGCGTCTATGCGCTGAACAAGAATCCGGAACAGTATCGGAAGCTCCGCGAAAACCCTGATCTGATCGACAGTTTCGTGCCCGAGGTGATCCGCTGGCAGACGCCGCTGGCGCATATGCGCCGCACCGCGCTCGAAGACATCGAATTCCGTGGGCGTCAGATCAGGAAGGGCGACAAGGTCGTGATGTGGTACGTCTCGGGCAACCGTGACGAGGAGGTGATCGACCGTCCCTATGAGTTCATCATCGACCGCGCCCGGCCCCGCACCCACCTTTCCTTTGGTTTCGGTATCCACCGCTGCGTCGGAATCAGGCTGGCGGAATTGCAACTGAAGATTATCTGGGAAGAAATCCTCAAGCGGTACGATAATATTGAAGTGATCGGCGAACCGAAGCGGGTATATTCGAGTTTCGTCAAGGGCTACGAGACCCTGCCGGTCCGCATCGCCGCCTAGCCGCGCTCACGCTCACCCGGGATGATCGAACAATGAACGTTCAGACTGCCATCAGAGCCGACAGACAAGAGCTGCTGCGCGCCGCACGCGAGGAGGCCTACTCGACGCCGCTGAAGGCCTTTCATCCCGGTGCGCCAAGACTTTTCCAGAACGATACGCTGTGGCCGTGGTTCGAGCGGCTGCGCAAGGAAGAGCCGGTACACTACTGCGAGAACTCGCCGATTGAGCCCTATTGGTCGGTGACCAAGTACAACGACATCATGCATGTCGACACCAACCACGGCATTTTCTCTTCCGACTCCACGCTCGGCGGCATCTCGATCCGCGATGTGCCGCCCGGCTACGATTATCCCAGCTTCATCGCGATGGACCAGCCCAGGCACTCGGCGCAGCGCAAGACGGTGTCGCCGATGTTCACGCCGACGCATCTGGATGAGCTGGCAAAACTGATCCGCGAGCGCTCGCAAAAGGTGCTGGACAATTTGCCGCGCAACGAGACCTTCAACTTCGTCGAGCGCGTCTCGATCGAACTGACAACGCAGATGCTGGCGACGCTGTTCGATTTCCCCTGGGAGGAGCGGCGCAAGCTGACGCGCTGGTCCGACGTCTCGACCGCGCTGCCCAAGAGCGGCGTTGTGGAATCGCCCGAGCAGCGACGCCGGGAGATGGATGAATGCTACGCCTACTTCTCAAAACTCTGGAACGAGCGCGTCAATGCGCCGCCGAAGAACGATCTGCTGTCGATGATGGCGCATAGCGACGCGACCCGGCACATGGACCCCGACAATCTGATGGGCAACATTATCCTGCTGATTGTCGGCGGCAACGACACCACCCGCAACACGATGAGCGGCTCGGTGCTGGCGCTGAACGAACACCCGGATCAGTATCAGAAGCTGCGCGAGAACCCCGCGCTGATCGATTCCATGGTTCCGGAAGTGATCCGCTGGCAGACGCCGCTCGCCCATATGCGCCGCACCGCTCTGGTCGACACCGAAATCGGCGGCAAAAAGATCAGGAAAGGCGATCGCGTCGTGATGTGGTACGTTTCGGGCAACCGCGACGAGGAAGGTATCGAGCGGCCTGATGAATTCATCATCGACCGCGCCCGCCCCCGCACCCATCTGTCGTTCGGCTTCGGCATTCACCGCTGCGTCGGCATGCGGCTCGCGGAGCTGCAGCTCAAGATCGTCTGGGAGGAGATGCTCAAGCGGTTCGATCGCATCGAGGTGGTCGGCGAGCCGAAGCGGGTCTATTCGAGCTTCGTGCGCGGCATCGAGCAATTGCCGGTTCGCATTCCCGGGTGAGCAGAGAGCTCAAGCCGCCTGGACTCGCGGAAGCGATCAACGCAACGGCTTTACCGGCGCGGCTGGAGAAGCAGACGTGACCAAGGCATTCATCGGCAGCGTAGCTGCATAGGGTTTGCCGCGGCCTCCCGCTGATCCGCGGGCTGGCCCGGCCCCACGTCCGCCCCTGAATTAAAGGCTGATCTCCCCCGCAACGTCGGCTGAGGGCCACAAAAGGGATATGGAGATGGCGTTTATGGATTAGAGGGGGCCTCAGGAAGAAACAGCACGGGGCGGATCGCGTTCTGTAAGGCCATCTCGGCCGTGCGCAAAATGCTTTTCTAATGGCACCTTCGATCTGGACACGCTCTTCAGGGGTAAGAGCCCCCATGTGCACAATTCGGTTTGCTTCGAACTCAGTCCATTCGTTGAAGTCCATTAGCGCTCCTGCGACTATGGCTTAATAAGATGCACCGTATTGTTGCGGTCGAGAGTGCGCTTCGGGTCAACAACGGACCTGGACGCGCCCAAAAAAGAAGTCCGCTGTGCCCTCGTAAACGGATATCGTCAGCCTGAACGCTCAGGTCCGAAAAGTGCCAGCCACGGAAGTGGCCAAGCCGACCTTAGCAAAACCGGTAGACGGAATTGGAGATCGACGGCTCTCGCGACTTGAGACTCGGCAGCAGTCTGCAAGCCATCAGATCGTTCTCAACCAACGCTCGCTTCGATCACACTGAAGCGGCCTGCCGGGTAGATCGATTCCGGTCGGAATCCATTTTCGTTGAGAAGATGGCGATGTTCTTTCTCCGTGCGCTCAAGACCTCCCGGGCCGCGAAGCATATTCAAGTCGCTCATCGCGTGCGCTTTGTCCTCATCTTTGACGGTCGGCGAATCCGGCATGATTCGTTCGACCAACAGCAACGTCCCATCTCTCGGCAGGGCTTGGCGACAATTTTTGAGGATTACGCCACTGCGTGCGTCATCCCAGTCGTGGATCACGCTTTTCAGGATAATGGCATCGGCGATGGCTGGAACCGTTTTGAAGAAGTCGCCAGCTAGGAAGCTTGCCCGATCACTGACACCCATGCGTTGAAAATGATCGTTCGCTATTGCGGCACATCTGGGAAGATCGAGAACCGTCCCGCGAAGCCGTGGATACTGCCTTGCGACGGCTCCGATCAGTTCGCCCGACCCGCCCCCCACGTCCATCAGATGTGAAATGCGGCCAAAATCATAGGCCGAAAGGATGTCCGGTGTGACCAGACGAGTCAGGTCCGCCATTGCCGCGTTGAATATGCGTACGTTCTCCGGGGTGCGCGACATCAGATCGAAACTGTTGCTCAGGCCCAGAAGCTGCGCGGCCGTTTTCCCGGTCACGATGGACTCAAGCAGTCCGCTCCATGATTTGGAAAGCATTTCGCCTTCGAAGATGACCCAGCTCTTGACGGAATGGTCGGCAGCGCCGTCCAGTGCCGTGCCAGTTTCCGTCAATGAATATCGCTCGTCGTCGGCCCGCGCACACACGCCGATGGTCGAAAGTCCTGTCAGAAGGCGTCCAAGCGCGTGTTGATCCGCACCTGTTGCCTTCGCGAGCGCGTCGAGGGACTGCGGACCGCCACGCAGCAACTCGGCAATCCCGAGCTTGGCTGCGACGTAAATTATCGCCGTCACGCGATGGGACTGGACGAGGTCGAAAAGCTTGAGAGCCGACGTAGGCGAGGGCATGGACGGCTCCTTTTGTTTTGCGCTATTGCGCGTTCCGAATGTCGATGAGCTTGGTGATCTCGCCGAGCCATGCGCGTTGCCGCGCGATTGCCGCCTTCAGCTCTTCGGTCGTCCCGTTGAGGACAGTGTGACCGCCGGCCTCCAGCTTTCGGCGAACCTCAGGCTCGCGAGAGATCGCGGCGACGTCGGCAGCGACGCGATTTCGCAACGCTTCTGGCATCGCCTTGTTGCCAAAAATGCCGGCTAACCCGTCTATTTCAAGTTCGGGGTACCCGAGTTCGCGCGCGGTCTGAAGGTTGGGTAAGGCAGCGGCGCGCGTCGGATTGATGACAGCAAGAAAGCGTGCCTTTCCGGACTGCACCGGGGAGGATGACGCCGTCAGTGATGTCACCAAGGCCTGGATCCGGCCTTCGCCGAGGTCGGCCTGGGGCTGCGATGCATCGCGATAACTGACGAAGTTCATCTGCAAGCCGTTCCGCTTCAGGAACGCCGCAAAGACGTTCGCGGCAGGGTCGGTCCGGACGTCCAGGCATATTTGCCGGGATTTGATCTCAGGACATCGATCAATTCCGGAATGCTGCGGACCGACAGATCGTTGCTGACTGCGAGAGTGAGGACGATCGCCGTCGTGGCAGCGATCGGCTCCAGATCGCGGTCGACATCGTAGGGCAACTTGTCGATTAGCAAGGGCGCAACGGTGACCGATCCAGCAACCGTATACAGAAGGGCGTGGTCGTCCTGACTGGCGACGAAAGAACCCACGCCGATGGTGCCTTCCGCACCGGGCTTGGCTTCGACGATGACCGGCTTGCCCCATTGCTTGCCGAGCGAGTCGGCGAATATCCGGGCCGCCGCATCGTTGGCGCTTCCGGCCGGGAACGTCACAATCAGCTTCACCGGACGTTCGGGCCAGTCAGCGTGTGCAGGCACTGGGACAGCAAGAACCGCAGCGCAGCCCGAGACTATAATCAGGGAAAGCAATCGTCGTGCAGCACTTGCACCCATCGCTATTTTGCGCGATTTCAGATCGAAAAAACGGACCCATGGACTTGAGCTGATCGTCTGTCGCTGGAGCACCATCATCGCCGCCTCCTATGTCGTCGGTTTGGTATCGGATTTGCGTCGCGGCTTTCGTCGACCGTTGCCGGGACGGGCGTAGGAATCGTGAGCTTCGATCAGGCGCACCAGCATATCCAGAAGGGCCGTGCGCTCGGCTTTCGAGAGTGGGGCCAGCAGGCGCTCCTGCGCGGCGAGCAGGGACGGGCGCAACCGGTGGCGCAAGTCAGCGCCCCGCCTCGTTCCGTAGAGCTGGCGCGCCCGTCGGTCATCGGGATCGATCTCCCGTTTGACCAGGCCTTTCTGCTCGAGAAATTCGATCATTTGGCCGAAGGTGACCGCATCGACACCCATGCGGGCCGCAAGCTGCCGCTGGCCGCTTCCCGGCTCCTCTAGAACGGCGGACAAGACTCCCCAAAGCATGGGCGTCAATGCTTCGTGCACGAGAGTTTCGGCCGTGACACCAAGACAAATCTGATGAAATCGGCGGGCTAAGTGAGCGGGCACCCTATGCGAGGGGAGCACCGGAGACTTTTCGGTCCGTCCAGAGCGAGTCTCGTGCATGGTTCACTCAATAGATAAGAATACTAATGATAAGAATACATACTATATCCGTTGTCAATGGCTGTCCTGCGCGAATCTCGCCGGGGCTCGCTTACGACGCGCCAAGGACCTGCGCTTTGTTTCCCCACTCACTACGGGAGGGATCTATCAGCGTCTGGGACCTACTCGATGCAGACGTCTGGTTTGATCAAACGCGGACCTTGGCCCTGCCCTATCCTCTATCTGCGTGACCTTCGAATGCGGACATCGCCGCCGACAGCGTTCGATTCCCCTTTGTGGCAGGAAGAGCATCGCCAATTCGCTTGCGCAGGTTCGACAACTCCGTTCGGATGACAGTGCACAGTCGCGTCGGGTAAGACTGCGGCCGAACGCAACTGTCCGCGTCGCTTCTTGACAAAAAAATTTGTCAATGTACGCTACCGCCATGATCGATATCGAAGTGATCAGCGATCCGGCGGTTGCAGTTGCGGCCCTTGACCCTATTCGAAGCGCGTTGCTGGCCGAACTCGCAGAGCCCGCGTCGGCGGCGATCCTGGCGACGCGCCTGGGGCTGCCTCGTCAGAAGGTGAACTATCATTTGCGCGCGCTCGAAGCCTGCAGGTTGGTCGAGGTCGCGGACGAACGGCAGTGGGGCGGATTGACCGAGCGGCTATTGGTGTTATCGGCCAAGTCGTTCGTTGTTTCGCCAGAGGCGTTAGGCGCGGTCGCAGCCGATCCGAAGCGCAGCAAGGATCAGCTCGCGGCCAGCTATCTGATCGCACTCGGCGCCCGGATCGTTCGCGAAGTCGGCGATCTCTGGAAACGTGCGCGGAAAGCCGACAAGCAGCTTGCGACCTTGTCGATCGATACAGAAATTCGCTTCGCCTCGCCTGCTGCCCGCGCCGCGTTCACGCGTGAGCTGACACAAGCCATCACCGAGCTGGTCAGCCGCTACCACGATGCGAACGCTTCGGGAGGCCGTAACCATCGATTGGTGATCGTGTCTCATCCCTTCCCTCAAACGTCCCACTGAAAGGACAGACCATGCCCGTGAAGAAGGAACCGTCTGGCCGTCGCAGCGTCGAAGCCAAGGTTGAGGTCCCCGGCACACCCGAAGAGGTATGGCAGGCGATCGCGACGGGTCCCGGCATTTCGTCGTGGTTTGTGCCGACGACGTTGGACGAAAAGGTCGGCGGCGAAACCAAATCGAGCTTTGGTCCGGGAATGGATTCCGAGGCCAAGATCACCGCTTGGGAGCCGGCCAAGCGTTTCGTCGCCGAAACAGAGGAAGGACCTGGCACAGTAGCCACCGAGTGGACCGTCGAAGCCAAGGACGGCGGCACCTGTGTGGTCCGGGTCGTTCATAGCTGGTTCGCCAATACGGACGATTGGGATGACCAGTTCGAGGGGCACACCTACGGCTGGATCGCATTCTTCCAGAACCTGCGGCTCTATCTGGAGCAATTCCGTGGGCAACACTCGACGACAGTGGCACTGTCCGCGATGTCGAATGGCAGCGATGCCTGGAGTCGCCTGGTCGGTCCGCTCGGATTAGCTGACGCAAGCGCCGGCACACGCTTTGCGACACCGGCTGGAGTGCCCGAGCTACGCGGCATCGTGGAAAACGTCAGTCCTCCTCAGTGGCCAGGACTGCAATTGCGGCTCGAACACCCCGCACCCGGCATCGCACATCTCTTTGCCATGCCGATCGGAGGGCCTATCCTGCTGACGGTCCGTCTCTACCTCTTCGGAGAGGCCGGGCGCGCTGTGGCCAATCACGTCGAGGCCGATTGGCGGCGTTGGCTCGATCGTGAATTCCCACCACAGACGTAGCGGCTGACGGTTCGGTCATTCCGGCAAGCCACTACGGGGCGTTAGCAAGTTGGCGCGACATCGACAGGATGGCGTGCATAGTCTCGGCCGGTTGCAGCGTCGGATGCAGATGCGTGCCTTTCAGCGTTGTTACTGGCCATCCCCGCCGTCGCGCTTCCAGGGTTGCGTGATCGTAAATGGGCGAGCATTGAATGAACCCGACCGGAACGTGGTCCCACGAGAAGGCGATCGGGTCTCTCGCCAAGAGGTCCAGGCCAACGAGGGACGTGCGCTTGATATCGCCCGCGAACCATCGTGACCAGATCGGAAGCGTTCCGTCGCTGGCTGCGATGCTTCTTATAAAATCCCGCAGAGCAGGTCGGACGGGCGAGGCAGCGCCTCGCGATGGCGGCACCTCTCCGTCGACGATAACAACGCCACGGCAGGGTAGCCTGCGCGCGAGATCTGCGACCAGCACACTTGCAGAGCTGTGACCGACCAATATCGGTTCGTGGCACGAGGTGATGCGCTGGAGCAGGTGGGACGTCCAATCACGCCAAGCCGGCGGCGGCTGGTTGTCGAGCACATCTGGCGTCTGAACATCGTGTCCTGATTTTCGCAACTCTTGTGCTGTAGGCTCCCAGCTCGACGCCCGAACCAACGGACCGGGTACAAGAACGAAATTGAGGCTCATACGAATTCCGCAAACTAAATTATGCTCAGCGCTATGATACCGCCGAGCGTTGCGAGCGCACAAGTTCGCTACGCCAAGCTCGTGGCCAACCATCGCGTTTTCATCGAGCTCGCTTCAATTCGAGCTTGGCTGCCTGCCAATCAGTTCCCACCCTGCCACCGCCACCCCCTATACAATTGCGGCATGACAGAAGTAGCCAGATGAGAATGCCGCACCCGGCCGTTTTCCTCTAAGCCAGCGCTTAAGGCCCGCACATCGGCTCAGGCGAGCTTGATGTCCCAGAGGCCCGCTTCGCGGCAAGCGATCAGTTCGTCGCGAAGCAGATCGCTCACGAGCGCAATTGCAGTCGAGCCGGGATGATCGATGGGAGACGCAAGGGTCAGTTCGCGCATCGGCGACGGTTTTGATATCGCCGCAGTTTCCAGCCGGCCGCTGGTGACTTCGTGGCGCACCGAGGACGGCGGCAGCAGCGTGTACCCCAGCCCTTCCTCGACAAGGCTGGTCAGCACGCGGAAGGAATCGGCTTCCAGCTTGACGTCGAGCTTGATTTTCTTCTTCGCCGCCGCCTGCTCGATCAGCGCCCGGAGCCCGTGCGAATGACTGGGGAGCACGAGGCGCTGCTTCAGCAGCCAGCCGATATCGACCTGCTTCCTCTCGGACAGCCCGCTGCCGCGCGGTCCGACGGCAACGATGGGATCGCGGCCGAGGCTTTGCACGGAAAGATGCAGGTCGCTCGACGGCCCGTAGATCAGCGCCAGATCCATCTCGCCGCGGTGCAGCCATTCCGTCAAATGGCCGCTGTAACTCTCAACGATGCAGAGCGAGATGCCGGGATACTTGTCGACCGTGCGCCGCGCGAGCCGCGCCGAAATCACGCAGCTCACGGTCGGCACCAGCCCAAGCACCACCCGGCCCGAGGGCGGGCCGCCGGCGGACTGGATCTCGTCGCGCACCTGATCGATCTGCCGGACGATGCCGGCGGTGCGCGCCAGCAGCAGCCGGCCGGCCTCCGTCAGCACCATGCCGCGGCCGTTCCGCGTGAACAGCTCGGCCCGCAGTTCATGCTCGAGCAGCTTGATCTGGCGGCTCAGCGCCGGCTGCGCCACCCGCAGCGTATCGGAGGCCTTGCTGAGGCTGCCGAGCTCCGCCACGCAACTGAAGGTCCTGAGCTGCCGGATATCCATTACTTGCCAATCTTCGAAGGCAGGTTCATACGCTATAACAATTCAGCATAGGTGCTCAGCCGCAGTTTCACAACGTTCCGCATCCCTAAGCAATTGACATCAACCCGCATCCATCGCCAGAAAACCCAATGACCGCACAAGAGCAACAAGACGAATTCCACGACATCCGCGACGCCGTCGCAAAGCTCTGCGCCCAGTTCCCCGGCGAGTACTGGCGCAAGCTGGATCGCCAAATGGCGTATCCGAAGGAGTTCGTCGACGCGCTCACGGAGGCCGGTTACCTCTCGGTGCTGATCCCCGAGGAATACGGCGGCTCCGGGCTAAAACTGTCGGCCGCAGCTGCGATCCTCGAAGAGATCCAGCGGGCGGGCTGCAACGGCGGCGGCTGCCACGCCCAGATGTACACCATGGGCACCGTGCTGCGGCACGGCAACGATGCCCAGAAGGCGAAGTACCTGCCCGGGATCGCTAGCGGTAAATTGCGACTGCAGGCGTTCGGCGTCACCGAGCCGACCAGCGGCACCGACACCTCCTCGCTGAAGACCGTCGCCAAGCGCGACGGCGACCACTACGTCGTCAACGGCCAGAAGATCTGGACCAGCCGCGCCGAACATTCCGACCTGATGATCCTCTTGGCGCGCACCACTCCGAAGGAGCAGGCCAAGAAGCGCACCGATGGCTTGTCCGTGTTCATCGTCGACATGCGCGAGGTCAAGGGCAAGGGCCTCGAAATCCGCCCGATCCGCACCATGATGAACCACGCCACGACCGAAGTGTTCTTTACGGACATGCGCGTGCCGGCCGAGAACCTGATCGGCGACGAGGGCAAGGGTTTTCGCTACATCCTCTCCGGCATGAACGCCGAGCGCATTTTGATCGCCGCCGAATGCATCGGCGACGCCAAATGGTTCATTGCGAAGGCCACCGCCTACGCCAAGGAGCGCGCCGTATTCGGCCGCCCGATCGGGCAGAACCAGGGCATCCAGTTCCCGATCGCGAAAGCCTACGCCGCGATGCGCGCGGCGGAGCTGATGGTGAAGGAAGCCACCCGCAAATACGAGGCCGGGCTCGATTGCGGCGCAGAAGCCAACATGGCCAAGATGCTGGCGGCGGATGCCTCCTGGGAAGCAGCCAACGCCTGCGTGCAGACCCATGGCGGGTTCGGTTTTGCGGAAGAATACGACGTCGAGCGCAAGTTCCGCGAGACGCGGCTCTATCAGGTGGCGCCGATCTCGACCAATCTGATCCTGTCCTACGTCGCCGAGCATGTGCTCGGCCTGCCCCGCTCCTACTGAGAACGTCAGATGCTGCCATTGGAAGGATTGATCGTCGTCTCCGTCGAACAGGCGGTCGCAGCCCCATTCTGCAGCTCGCGGCTTGCGGACGCCGGCGCGCATGTCGTCAAGGTCGAACGCCCCGAGGGCGATTTCGCCCGCGGTTATGATGCCGCCGCCAAGGGCCAGAGCAGCTATTTCGTCTGGCTCAACCGCGGCAAGAATTCCGTAGTGATCGACCTCGCGACCAAAGAGGGCCGCGCTGAACTCGAAGAGCTGATCGCAAGCGCCGACGTGCTGCTGCAGAACCTCAAGCCCGGATCGATGGACAAGCTCGGCTTCTCGCTGGATCGTCTGAAGAAGGATTATCCCGCGCTGATCTGCTGCACCATCTCGGGCTATGGCGACGAGGGCCCCTATGCCGACCGCAAGGCATACGATCTCTTGATCCAGGCCGAGAGCGGACTTGCCTCGATCACCGGCGGCCCCGAGGGCCCGTCGCGCGTCGGCATCTCCGTCGTCGATATCGCGACCGGCGCCACCGCGCATGCGGCGATCCTCGAGGCGCTGATCGCGCGGGGACGCACCGGCCGGGGCGCCGATATCCGGATCTCGATGTTCGACGTGATGGCCGACTGGATGGCGGTGCCGCTGATCAATTCGGAAGCCGGCAATCCGCCGAAGCGGATGGCGCTGGCCCATCCCTCGATCGCGCCCTATGGCGTGTTCAATTCCAGGGACGGCAAGGGCATCTTGATCTCGATCCAGAGCGAGCGCGAGTGGAAGAAGCTCTGCGCCGAGGTGCTCGATCAGCCCGACCTGCCCAATGATCCGCGCTTTGCCAACATGGTCGAGCGCGTGCGCAACCGCCAGCTCACCGACAAGGTGGTCTCGGATAGTTTCGCCTCGATGATGCGCGCTGAACTCTTGAAGCGCCTCGACGAGGCCGACATCGCCTTCGCCGAGGTCAACACGATGGCCGACCTCTCGGTGCATCCGCATCTGCGCCGCATCGAGGTCGATACGCCGAACGGCCAGGTGAGTTACGCCGCCCCCGCCGCGATCTTCGTCGGCGAGCCCAGGCACTATGGCGCGGTGCCCGCCATCGGCGACCATGTTGAACTGCCCAAAGCTCCCCGTATCAGGAGCCGCCAGTTATGACAGAAGCTCTCAACCTCGATCATCTGCGCCAATGGATCGGCCGCAGCACCGAAGCGTCAGACATCGTCACCGCGCAACTGGTGAAGGGCTTGCGCGCCACCCTGTTCCAGGACATCGGCGACCCTAAGACGGGCGACGCCGCACCCTGGACCACGCATTGGTGCCTGGCGCAGCCGGTGTTTCCGATGTCGCAGCTCGGCCCGGACGGCCATCCGACCCGCGGCGGTTTCCTGCCGCCGGTGCCGCTGCCGCGCCGGATGTGGGCCGGCGGCGAAATCGAATTCCTCCAGCCTTTGCGCGTCGGCGATGAGACGACACGCACGTCGCGCATTTCAGACGTGACGATGAAGACGGGCTCCACCGGCGTCCTGTGCTTCGTCTCCGTCGAACACACGATCACGACGCCGCGCGGGGTTGCTATCCGCGAGCGGCAGGACATCGTCTATCGCGACGTTGGGAGCGCTGCCGCCGCTTCGCCGCCGAAAGCTCCTCCGCCGCCGCCGGTCGCACGGCATCGCGAAACCCATGTCAGCGATCCCGTGCTGCTGTTTCGTTACTCGGCGCTGACCTTCAACGGCCACCGTATTCATTACGATCGCGACTACGTCACCAAGGTCGAGGGCTATCCCGGCCTGATCTTTCACGGCCCCTTGCAGGCCGCGCTGCTCGTTGAATTCGCCGCCAAACTTCACGGCGACAGCGCGCCGAAGAAATTCAGTTATCGCGGCCTGCAGCCGCTGTTCGAAGGCAGCGAGTTCTCGATCAACGCCAACGAAACCCACGCCGGCATGGAGCTGTGGATCGCGAATGCGGAAGGGCAGCCGACAATGAACGGCACGGCGACGTGGTGATTTTCACCGTCATTGCGCGCCAACGGGTCGGCGCGAAGCGCCGCCCGATGACAGGCTCCGCGAAGCAATCCACACCTCCCCGCAGGAAGCATGGATTGCTTCGTCGCTTTGCTCCTCGCAATGACGGAGTATGCAGCTAGATCTGGGAGTCCCAATGTCGTCCCGCAAACCAGCCAAAGCCGCTTCCGTCACCGTCAAGGACGCCACCTTCAGCCTGCTGCGCGCTTTCGGCATCAAGCGCGTGTTCGGCAATCCCGGCTCCACCGAACTGCCCTTCCTCAGCGACTGGCCCGATGACATCGACTACGTGCTCGGCCTGCAGGAGGCCTCCGTCGTCGGCATGGCTGATGGCTATGCGCAGGCGACCCGCAATGCCGGCTTCGTCAATTTGCATTCCGGCGCCGGCGTCGGCAACGCGCTTGGCAACATCTATACCGCCCATCGCAACCAGACGCCGCTCGTCATCACAGCCGGCCAGCAGGCGCGCTCGATCCTGCCGCTGCAGGCCTTTCTCTATGCCGAGCGCGCCTCGGAATTTCCGCGGCCCTATGTCAAATACAGCGTCGAGCCGGCGCGCGCCGAAGACGTGCCGGCCGCGATCGCGCGCGCCTATTACGTCGCGATGCAGCCGCCCTGCGGGCCGACCTTCGTCTCGATTCCGATCGACGATTGGACGCGCCCGACCCAGCCGGTCGAGGCCCGCCACGTCAGCCGCGAACTCGGCCCCGATCCGCAAGCGATGAAGGCGCTGGTCGCAGCACTCGCAGCCAGCAAGCGCCCGGCCCTCGTCGTAGGCCCCGCCGTCGACCGCGCCGAAGCCGTCGACCTCATGGTGAAGGTGGCGGAGAAGGCGAAGGCTGCCGTCTGGGTCAGCCCGTTCTCGGCGCGCTGCTCGTTCCCGGAACGCCATCCGCAATTTGCAGGCTTCCTGCACGCCTCGCCGGGACAGCTATCGGACGCGCTGCGCGGCCATGACCTCGTGGTCGTCATCGGCGCGCCGGTCTTCACCTTCCATGTCGAGGGCCATGCCACGATCTTCGATGGTGCCACCACGATCTTCCAGATCACCGACGATCCCGATGCCGCCGCGGTCACGCCGTCGGGCGCCAGCATCGTCGCCACCATGAAGCCCGCACTTTCAATGCTGCTCGACCTGCTGCCGGAAACCGCGCGCGCGATCCCGGCAGGCCGCGTGCTGCCGCCGGCCCCCGCAGCGGCCGATCCGCTCCCGGTCGAATTCCTGCTGTATCAGCTCTCGCAGGCCATGCCCGACAATGCAGCACTAGTGGAGGAAGCGCCCTCGCACCGCCCGGCGATGCAAAAGTTCATGCCGATGCGCGGCCAGGATAGTTTTTACACCATGGCAAGCGGTGGCCTCGGCTACGGCCTGCCCGCTGCCGTCGGCATCGCGCTCGGATGCCCCGGCGTCCGCACCGTCTGCCTGATCGGCGACGGCTCGGCGATGTATTCGATCCAGGCGCTGTGGACGGCGGCGCGGCGCAACCTGACACTGACCGTAGTGGTCATCAACAACGCGGGCTACGGCGCGATGCGCTCGTTCAGCCAAGTGATGCAGGTGCGCAACGTGCCGGGTCTCGAGCTGCCCGGCATCGATTTCGTGAAACTCGCGGAAAGCATGGGCTGTCACGCGGTGCGGGTGACGAAATCATCCGAACTCGCGGGCGCGCTCAAGCACGGGCTCTCTCATGACGGCACCAGCCTGATCGAAGTGATGGTCGATTCCGCCGTTCCGCTGCTCTATGCGCAGAAGGGGTAAGTTTGACCCCCGTAGCCCGGATGGAGCGTAGCGCAATCCGGGACAATTTCATCCGCGGATGCGCCTACCCCGGATTTCGCTTCGCTTCATCCGGGCTACACGCTGCTCTACGCGCAGAAGAGTTGAGGCACGCCTCTCTCCACGTCATTGCGAGGAGCAACGCGACGAAGCAATCCATTTTTTCTTTACGCGGTGAGATGGATTGCTTCGCTGCGCTCGCAATGACGTGGAGACGCCGTCACCCGCGCACCGCGGCGATTTCACCCGCGAGCCGGCTATAATCGGCCCAGACCAGATTTAAAAATAGCGGCGGCTCCTGCGCGGCTTGCAGCATCTGCGCGTAGCGCTGCTTCGCGCCGTCCATCTCCCACCATCGCTGCGCCGATATCACAATCTTACGGAAGTGATTGAGCGTTCCCGAAAATTGTCGGCGGTCGGCACCGGCAAGACCGGCGCAATGATTGAGCCAGTTGAATCCGGCGATGACGGCAATCGCCAGGTCGTTCATGGTATCGCCGGAGAACTCGATCACCGTCTCTTCGTGCGGCCGGTGCCGAAGATAGGCGTCCAGTATCGCGGCTTGCGAGTCCGGCTCGGCGAGCAGCTTGAATTCGCCCCTGGGCACCATCAAGAGATAGCGGAAAGCTTCCAGCCGCGTGTGATCGCAGACCGTCTGCTTGTCGGCACCCGTATCCGGCGATTTCCGCTTGCAGGCCGGATAGACCCAGTTTCCGTTGTCGGCCTCGTCGAGATATTGTTTGCCCTGCTTCTCGATGTCAGCCAGCAGCGCATGCGGAGCATCTGGCGTCGCAGAGGCTCGTCCGAGTAGCCTGGCATACCAGCTCATGACCCTCATTTGATTCAAAGGTTCGTCTATTCGCCCGCGAGTTCCGCACGCGGCGTTTACTTGACGTTGTTCTACGTTCGCACGAGAATTCGGCATGGGGCAACCATGGAGTGAACGCCATGAAACAGCCAAGCCTCAGAAAAGCTGCCCTCGCGGTCTCCGTCTTCGCATGCGCTACCATGCTCTCGTTTGACTGGAGCGAACAAAGGAGCGCTTCGCTATCTATCGAGCGCGCGCAGGCACAGACGGTTGATCCGTTAACCCCGGCGCCGCGCGTTACCCGGCGGCAGGCGCGGCGGGCCGCGGCCGGTGCCGCCGCAGTGGGCGCCGGTGCTGTCGCAGCCGGAGCGACTGCCGCCTACTACGGCAGCGGTCCCTACGCCTACTACCGCGGCAACGGTCCCTACGCCTACCAGGGCGGCGGCGCTCCCTACGCCTATTACGGCGGTCCGGGCGTGTGGAGCCAAGACTACGCAACGCGCAACGGCATCATCTGCCAGCCCGGCACAATGGTCCGCCTGGACGATGGCCTGATGCACAGGTGCCAGTAAGAGAGAAGTGACGCGAAATTCTCTCCTCCGTCATTGCCTGCGACAAACGCGAAGCGTTTGCGCAAGGGAGCGACGCGACGAAGCAATCCATTCTTTCCTCACGCGGAGAGATGGATTGCTTCGCTTCGCTCGCAATGACGGGAGGCGTAGGAGCCACCCCTCATCCTGAGGAGCGGCGTCTTCGCCGCGTCTCGATGGATGAGGCCCCAGTCCGGGCCTCATGGTTCGAGATGCGCTACGCGCTCCTCACCATGAGGGTCAAACTATTTGCCATAAGCTTCCCGCATCTTGGCCTGGATCTTCGCCATGCCCGCGATCCAGCGGTCGTAATTCTCGGTTTTCTTGCGCATGTAGCCGAGCACCTGCGGGTGCGGCAGGATCACGAAGGTTTCCGCTTCCAGCCCCTTCAGCACGTCCTGCGCCACCTGCTCCGGCGAGAGATCGCCGTCGCCGGATTGCGGGCCCTTGGGGATCGAGCGCAGCATGTTGGTATCGACGCCCTGCGGGCACAGGATCGAGACCTTGATGTTGTCGGCCTTGTGCGAGATCGCGAGGTTTTCGGCAAAGCCGACGGCAGCATGCTTGGTGGTCGAATAGGCCGGGCTGCCGACCTGCGACAGCAGGCCTGCCGCCGAAATCGTGTTGAGGAAATAGCCGCCGCCGCGGGCCTTCATGCGCGGAATCAAATGGCGCGCCGCATAGACATGGGCCATGACATGAACGGCCCAGCTTCGCTGCCACGGTTCGTCGGAGTCTCCGCCGGCATTTACCGACAGTGGATCGAAACCGCCGCCGATGCCGGCATTGGAGCAGAACAGCGCAATCGGGCCGAATTGATGCTCGGTCTCCTCGATGACGTGATAGACGTCCTTCTCCTTTCCGACATCGCATTTGAAGGCCGCCCCACCGATCGGCGTGGCGATGGCTCGCGCGCCATCGGGATCGATATCGGCGACAACAACCTTGGCGGCGCCTGCACGATGGAAGGCCTCGCACATCGCCTTGCCGATACCGTTGGCGCCGCCGGTGACAACCACGACTTTGCCCGTCACCCGCATGGCCGCCCTCCCCGTCTTCTAAAGTTCTACGTCAGGATCATCATATCGAGAATAGCCGTATAATGGCAGGCGGCGCCGAGCAAGACGAAGCCGTGCCAGATCGCGTTCTGGAAGCGCAACCGCTGCCAGGCATGGAAGATCACCCCAAGGCTATAGAGCACGCCACCCGCCACCAAAAAGCCCAGCGCCAGTGGCGGCACCGCCTTCACCACGGCGTCGTAAAGCGTGACGCCGCTCCAGCCCAACGCGAGATAAAGACCGACGGCCAAACGGTCGTATCGCCCCGGCAGCGCCAGTTTCAGCACCACGCCGGCGATCGCAATGCACCACACCCCGATCAGCAGCGCGATCGCGAGATAGCTGTCCCTCAGCTCCACGATGAACGGGGTATAGGTTGCGGCGATCAGGAGATAGATTGCGGAATGATCGAAGCGCCGCAGCACCCATTTGGCGCGCGATACCGGCCAGAGATTATAGATTGCCGACAAGGTCAGCATCGCGAGCAGGCCCGCGACGTAGACCGACACCACGGTAATTTCGAACGCACCGGCATAGACCGCCGTCAGCACGATCAGGGTGGTGGCGGCGATAAGCCCGAAACAGACGCCGACGATATGTACGACGCCATCGGCGATCAGCTCGGCGCGGTCGTAGTTCCAATGCATAGCGCCCGCCGCCGCATGGATCGATGTCGATGCGAATTGCTTCAGTTTGAATATGGTCATGCAGGCCCGTGAAAGCTGGTGAGGAGCGATTAGGACATGGGGGTTCCAAGGTCAACGAACCGTTGGCGCCGCCACCCTCAAAGGCTGTCGTCATGCGCTTTGGCGAACGATGCCAGTATCCCATCGTCGTGGCATTTTCGTGCTCCCGGTAACCGCCGGATATCCCGGGGGGATCGCCCTCTTCAGGCGATCACAAGCGCTTGATTTCAGCCCGCCAATCGCCACTTCTCCGGTAATTGCACACCAACGCCTCTCTCGAGCTTTCCGCCCGTATGCCTCCCAGTTTTTCAGAAATCATCGAGGAAGCGCGCCTGTCGGCGCGGGCACTGCTGGATTACGGCGACAGCTTTTTCAATCCCACCGTGCGGCTCGGCGTCACCGGCCTGTCGCGCGCCGGCAAGACGGTGTTCATCACGGCGCTGATCCACGGCCTGACCCGCGGCGGCAGGTTTCCGGTTTTCGAGCCGTATGCCTCGGGGCGGATCGCGCGCGCCCGGCTCGAGCCGCAGCCGGACGACGCGGTACCGCGGTTCGATTATGAGAACCACGTCCGCACCCTGATCGAGGAACGGCGCTGGCCGAACTCGACCACTGACATCTCTGAACTGCGCCTCGTCATCGATTACCAGCGGCAGAATGGCGCGGACCGCACGCTCACCATCGACATCGTCGATTACCCCGGCGAATGGCTGCTCGACCTGCCGCTGCTCAACAGGAGTTTTGAGCAATGGTCGGCCGAAAGCCTTGCGCTGTCGCGCGAGGGCCCACGCGCAAAGCTCGCCGCGCCGTGGCACGAGCATCTGGCGACGCTTCAGCCCGGCGGCCGCGAGAACGAGCAGGCGACGCTCGCCGCCGCAAAACTGTTCACCGATTATCTGCGCGCCGGCCGCGACGAACGTTTTGCCATGAGCCTGCTGCCGCCCGGGCGTTTTCTGATGCCAGGCAACCTCGCAGGATCGCCGGCGCTGACCTTCGCCCCGCTCGACGTGTCCATTGACGGCACCGCGCCCGACGGTTCGCTGTGGGCGATGATGCGGCGGCGCTATGAGGCCTATAAGGACGTCGTGGTACGTCCGTTCTTCCGCGATCATTTTGCGCGGCTCGACCGGCAGATCGTGCTGGTCGATGCGCTCGCGGCCTTCAATGCCGGGCCCGAAGCGCTGCACGATCTCGAAGCCGCGCTTGCCGGCATTCTCGATTGCTTCCGGATCGGCCGCAGCACCATCCTGAGCAGCCTGTTTCGTCCGCGGATCGACCGGATTCTGTTTGCCGCCACCAAGGCCGATCATCTGCACCATTCCAGCCATGACCGGCTGGAAGCCGTGCTGCGGCGCGCCGTCGCCAAGGCGGCCGACCGCGCCGAGTATGCCGGCGCCGCCATCGACGTGGTCGCGCTATCAGCAGTACGCGCCACGCGCGAGGCAATGGTTGCGCGCGGCCGGGAGAAGCTGCCGTCGATCCTCGGCACGCCCGCATCGGGCGAGGCCGCCAATGGCGATACCTTCGATGGCGAGACCGAAGTGGCGACCTTTCCGGGTGATCTGCCCGCCGATCCTGAAGAGCTGTTCAAGGGCGGCTTTCGCGGCCTTTCCAGCATGCCGTCCGACAGCGCCGATTTCCGCTTCCTGCGCTTCCGGCCACCGCTGCTGGAGCGCACCGGCAAGGACGAGCCCGCGCTGCCTCACATCCGCCTCGACCGCGCCCTTCAGTTCCTGATCGGAGACCGACTGCAATGAGCGAGAAAACGCCGCATCGGCGGCCGGCGACATTCAAGCTCGGCGACCCCGGCGTCATCGTGATAGATCCGGAGGAGACCGGCCGCCCTGCCCGCGGTACGGTGCAGATCACGCCGGAGGCAGATCCCGCAACGCTACCTGTACCGGTCGATGCGCCCCGTGCGCCGCTTCGCCGCGGCTTTCGCTGGGGCGCGCTGTTCTGGTCGGCCGTCGGCGGGCTGGTGCTGCTCGGCACAGGGCTCGGCGTCGTCAATCTGATCGAGGATCTGTTCGCGCGCAGCCAGACATTGGGCTACGTCGCGCTGGCATTTGCGGTGGCAGCCGGACTGGCGCTGACCGTCGTCATCGCGCGCGAAGCGTTCGGCCTGGCGCGGCTGGCGGCGATCGAAAAGCTGCACCAGCGCGCCGCCGAGGTGCTGCGCAGCGACGACCGCGCCGAGAGCCGTGCCGTCGTTAACGACTTGCTCAAGCTCGCGCATCAAAACCCGCAACTGGCGCGCGCCCGCGCCACGCTGGCAGGCCACGCCGACGACATCATCGACGGCGCCGACATGATCAAGCTGGCCGAGCGCGAACTGATGGCGCCGCTCGATGAAGAGGCGCGCCGGCTGGTTTCAACGGCCGCACAGCGCGTTTCGGTCGTGACCGCGGTGAGCCCGCGCGCGCTGATCGACGTGCTGTTCGTGTTCGTCGCCGCAATGCGCTTGATCCGGCAGCTGGCGCGGCTCTATGGCGGCCGGCCCGGCACGCTCGGCATGCTCAGCCTGTTGCGCCATATCATCGGCCATCTCGCCGTCACCGGCGGCATGGCGGTGGGCGACAGCCTGGTGCAGCAGATGCTCGGTCACGGCATCGCCGCAAAACTCTCGCAACGGCTCGGCGAGGGCGTGCTCAACGGCCTGCTCACGGCAAGGCTGGGATTAGCCGCGATCGACGTCACACGCCCCTTGCCGTTCACGGCACTGCCGCGCCCTGCGCTCTCCGATCTCGCCAAGGATTTGCTGAGCAAGCGCGAGGATGAGGCGTGAGGTTCGATTCCGCTAGGGCGCGCCCTTGAATCGAACCGACGAAAACAAGACGAGCAAGTTATCCCACAGCCCTTGATCGGTGTTGCACACTTAGTTGCCCGCCCACAGCGCCCGAAGACCTTCTCCGTTCGCGCATCAACGAGCTATCGAAAGTGGGCACACCAACCAGAGGCGTTGGCGAACGTCCGTCTGGGTTCGCATAGCAGACTCAAGTCGGGCATCATGCCACGTCCGGAAAGGGCCCAGAAGTGGACCCGTTGCAACCTTTGGAGCCGACTTTGGTGGTGGATTGCTGGGCCAGTCTGAAATAGGCTGGTTCTGCGGGTAGGGAAATCTCATGGCTGAAATTCATCCCTTTTATCTGGCCCATCGCGACGCAATGGAAGCCGCCATGCGCCAGCGCCTCGATCTTGCCGAAACGATGTTGCGCGAACGCGCGCAGCTCTCCGACATAGGCAAAATCAGGCAAGAAGTGATGGATGAGTTCGAAATCGTGCTCATTCAGATGCCCTATGTCGGTGGTGCGGCTAGTCGCATGAGCGACTTCTTCATGCGATTAATGGGCTTTATGGCTATCGGGCGCGTGCTCCGTCGGCATTGCGTGGCGCTCCCCGTAATCGGCGATATCGAACGAGAAAGCTACAAGGCTCAGTTGCTGACCGTGCCGGAGGCCAAACGGCTCGCATCGGGGCGTCAATTCATGTCTCCGGAAAATCGGGCCCTTCTGCGCGAGCAGGCGGCAAAAAGCCACGCGGAAGAATATCCGGAAGATTTCGTCTATGATTTTGTCGAGCCCGGCCCAGGCGATAATTTTGAGTTCGGCATCAATTACAAGGCGTGCGGCTTCTGCAAGTTCGCTGGCCGACACGGAGATCAAGAAATCCTGCCACACATTTGCGGGTTAGATTTCGAGGCTTACGCGACACGGGGCATTCGCCTCGAACGGACACAAACGCTGGCCGGCGGCGCAAGCCATTGCAATTTTCGGTTCTCGCGGCTCGAGCCAGAATAGGCTACGCCTAACGTCGGCTTTGGTCATTCGCGTCGGTTTGATCGCACATGGCGACTTCCTGTCTACTCCGGTGAACGGACATTCTCAGGACACGCGGGCATGTCTCAAATGTCCCAACAGCGGACCTTCACAACGCGCCGGAAGGGATGCGAGTTTACCTGTCGCCGCCAGGGAGTCCCGATTGGAAGACCGACCTTCGGAATTGTCCCGGTGGAATACCAAACTCGCGCTTGAATGCGCGATTGAATGCCGCTTCTGAATCGTACCCGACCTCCGCGGCTACATGTAGCACCGCCTCCCCCGTCGTCTGCAGCATTCTTGCGGCGAGCTGCAATCGCCAGCGTGCCAGATAGGTTAGTGGCGGCTCGCCGAGAAAGCGGGAGAACCTCTCGACGAGGACCGAGCGCGAGGTCCCGGTCTCGACGGCAAGCTTGTCCACAGTCCAATGATGCCGAGGCTTCCGGTGCAGAAGTGCCAGCGCACCGCCAACGACCGGATCGCGCGCGCCCGCAAGCCAGCCGGTCTGCTGCGGCGGCAACGCCTCCATGTAGCGGCGCATGGTCTCGATGAAGAGCGCTTCCGCCATCTTAGAGAGGAGGACCGATCGCCCCGGTCGCCCCGATCCAGCTTGGGAGACAAGATGACGAACCGAGTTCTCCAGCCATTCGCCGGCCGGGTCGCCGCGGAGATTGATCTTAATCATCAGCGGCAAGCCGGCCAGGAAAAGCCGATCCGCATGCCGCTCGCAGCCGAAGTAGCCGCAGACAAATCTGGTCGTCTCGCCGCCGCCGCCCAACCGCATCGTGGTGAGATTGCCCGCCAGGAATTCGCCGAGCGAGGCTCCGCTATCGAGGAAGGTCGACGGCGAGCCGTTTGAAACCGTGTGCGCGTCGCCGTGCGGGATGATCAGGATATCGCCCGCACCGACGGCTATATCCTCTTCACCCGGGAAGCGCACGACCGCCTTTCCATCGGTGACCAGGTGATAGCTGACCAGTCGCTCGGTCCCGGGGGCAAGCAGGTGAGCGACCTTTTGCAGTTGCGGCACCTGGAAACCCCAGGGGGCAGTGCACTCCGCGTGATAGAAGATGGCGCCGGTCATGCGCACCGAGGTCAGCACCTCCGATAGGGCATCCATTTGCTTGCTCCGGCGAGCGTGGACCCTGAATACGCTGCAAAGAAGTACGGATTTCCAGCAAAGTTTGGGATTCGGATTTCGGGTAGCTTTGGGCCTTAAGGCCGGCCGCCGCTACCAGTCTGCCTAGGCCGGCACGTAATATTTGGTGGGAGGTTTCGATGCGCAAGGCATTTGACATGATTGTTGTAGGCGCGCGCTGCGCCGGTTCGCCAACGGCGATGTTACTGGCCCGCAAAGGGTATCGGGTACTGGCGGTGGACCGCTCATCATTCCCGAGCGACACCATCTCCACTCATCTCCTGCATCCCCTCGCTGTGAGTGCCCTCTCGCAATGGGGACTGCTCGATCGGTTGGTGGCGACCGGATGCCCACCTATCCACACCTACTCCTTCGACTTTGGCGCTTTCACGATTTCCGGAGCCCCAGGCACGGACGAGAATCCAATCGCCTATTGCCCGCGGCGGACGATTCTCGACAAGCTGCTCGTCGACGCCGCGGCCGAATCCGGTGCGGAGATCCGTCAGGGTTTTACCGTCGAGGAGATTATTTTGGAAGGCGAACGTGCGGTCGGCATCAAGGGTCGATCCAAGCAGGGCGGTTCCGTCACCGAGTATGCCGACGCTATCGTTGGGGCCGACGGACGACACTCAATGGTCAGTGAGGCGGTCCACCCTGAACATTACCGCCAGAAGCCGCCACTTTTGGCTGGTTACTACAGCTATTGGAGCGGGCTGCCCATGAACGGCCGATTTGAAACCTATATTCGCGAGAAGCGTGGATTTGCGGCAATCCCGACCCACGACGACCTTACGCTCGTAATTGCCGGATGGCCGTACGCGGAGTTTGCGAAGAACAAGAAGGACATCGAGAGCAACTATCTCAAAGCAATCGATTTGGCGCCAGACTTCGCGAAGCGGCTGCGCAGCGCAACACGCGAAGCGCCGTTCGCGGGCACGGCCGTCCCGAACTATTTTCGAAAGCCCTACGGCCCCGGTTGGGCTCTCGTGGGGGACGCCGGTTACAACAAGGACTTCATTACCGCACAGGGAATTCTCGATGCCTTCCGCGATGCCGAACTCTGCGCGACAGCACTCGACGAGTCTTTCTCAGGCGCACGGCCATTCGAGGATGCCATGGATGAATATCAGCGCACCCGAGACGCGCAGGTTGGGGCGATGTACGAATTCACTTGCGATCTCGCAACGCTGGAGCCGCCGCCACCCGACCTGCAACGGCTGCTTGGGGCGGTTCACGGCAACCAAGTGGCCATGGACGGATTTGTACGTCTGAACGCCGGTACGATTTCGCCGACGGAATTTTTTGCGCCGCAGAATACCGCAGCGATCTTTGCCGCTGCGGCTTCGAGGGCTCACAGCGTGGGTGCTACTGCTGAAAGTAGCCCTTGATTCAGTCAGAGAGCGTAGCTGATCCGTTGCGGCTCAGTCCGCAATGGATCAATCCAGACTTCGAGCAGCGCAGTCAAGAGGTCCGCTTTGCCCTCTGGACCGGACATCGCGAACGCTCGACGCTCGGGTGTTGGCGGAATGACATCCCTGCCCCTGTTGCACAGTTTGTCGCACACAAAGTGCGGCAAGCAAGTTCAAGAAGACGAAGATTCCAAAATGATATCGGCTTTTCAAATATCAAGCCGAAGTTGAAGTCGCGCCGCTAGGGAGCGCGAGTCATTTATTAGGTGGGAAGACCTAGCTCTTCCCATCGTAATCGCCTCCCTACCCGCGTTAGTTGCTCAGCTCGCCTAATCAACCTAAGGAATTAGATTTCTCAAGTTCCATAGCTTAGCATCGTCTCGAAGTCGTTTTTTAATAATTGCTTTTTTGGGGCCTCATTGGGAATGGGCACAGCGCCTCAGCGCTCAGCTCTCTTGGCATTGGTTTCAGCCTGGACACGATCGTGGTTCTGGCTCCTGTGCACAGACCTTTATCCCGCGCTGGCTGCGGCGGCTCTGCCGTGGTCTACCACCGCAGTGGTTGTGTTTATGTCCGTCTGGATCGTCGTCATGCTGCCGACGATAGACTACGACACATTCGTCAAAGTCCTGGCTCATCCGGCTGCGCTTTTGCCTGTTGGGCTAGCCGGGTTGGCGATCCTTGGAATGCTATGGGCAGACGATACGTGGAGCGCGAGGATTCAAGGGGTAAGCCCCGTTGCAAAGCTCCTGGTAATTCCATTGCTGCTTTTTCACTTTCAGCGGTCTAAACGCGGACATTGGGTTTTCCTGGCCTTTCTCGCGTCCTGCTCGATGCTGGTAGCGACATCGTGGGTCCTGTATTTCTTGCCGGACTTAACTGTCGCAGCAGGCAAACCTCTGGGCGTTCCGGTTAGAAACTACATCGATCAAACTCAGGAATTTTCCCTCTGCATCTTTGCATTGGCGGCAGTCGTGGTCAGCCTCGTAGCGAAAGGACGCCACGCAATGGCTCTGGCATGTACGGCGCTGCTGCTCACCTTTTTTCTTAACATGACGTTTGTCGTGGTAGCGCGAACCGCGGTGATATATATCCCGGTGCTGGCAGCGCTGTTTGCGATAAAATTCCTCAGCGCGAGAGCCGCGATTTCCCTACTTGTTCTCGGGGGACTGGCTAGCGGGCTGATCTGGTCAACATCGCCGTACCTTCGCTGGCGCGTCGAACGGACCGTTCATGATTTCAAACTAGCCCGTGATACTGACATAGCTACCTCGAATGGGGAGCGTCTGGCATATTGGCGAACTTCGATCGATGTGATCGCAAAGTCACCAATTTTCGGGCACGGCACTGGATCAACCAAGGAAATTTTCAAGGCGGCAGCGCAGGGCAAGAGCGGGGAATGGGCGAACTCCGTCCGCAATCCTCATAATCAGATACTCTACGTATCGATACAATGGGGTCTAATCGGCAGCATAGTGCTCCTGGCAATGTGGTATTTCCACCTAGCGCTATTCTCTGCGACCACGCTGATCGGGTGGATCGGACTAATAGTCGTGGTGCAAAATT
Organism: Bradyrhizobium sp. sBnM-33; assembly: GCF_032917945.1. Lineage (NCBI taxonomy): Bacteria > Pseudomonadati > Pseudomonadota > Alphaproteobacteria > Hyphomicrobiales > Nitrobacteraceae > Bradyrhizobium > Bradyrhizobium sp. sBnM-33. The sequence goes on along the minus strand of NZ_CP136624.1, from coordinate 1,441,760 downwards.
TTCTGAGTTCAATGCTTAACTCGCACTTATTCGACTTCCACGAAGGCTGGATTTATGTGCTTGGTGTTGGTGTCGCAGGCGGGTACGCGATTCGTCAGAAGGCCGAGAATTTCTATTCCTTAGGGCAGCGATCGTCACCTTGAGGTGCAGGGAGCCGGAAAATGGAAACAGCGATCTGGATCGTACTTGGAATCGGGATCCTCTATTTGGTTGTTCGTTTGTCACTGTCTCTGCTCTTCAGGCGTGAGCGCTACAAGTAATTGCGGTGCCTTGGCCGCAAAGAAGGGAGGCGGCTTTAGGTGGTTGGTGAGCCAGCTGAGCAAGCGCGACGATGAGGCGTGAGGTTCGACTTCGTAGGTGGGCAAAGGCGCACTTGCGCCGTGCCCACCATCTCTCGGCAGACCGCTATCGTAAATGGTGAGCACGCTTTCGCTTTGCCCACGCTACGCAACTCGAACTGATTTGCGGCGCGCAAAAGCGAAAAATTCAATGCGCGGCTGCGACCAATTGGCACGACGGGCAAATCACCCAAAGTCTGTCCAGACCTTCTTGCAAAAATATTCCGCTTAACAGGCCGGGCAGATCAGCCGCATAACTCCGCCCGTCTCACCCGATGGAGGGGCGGCTCGCGATCGTCACGAACGTGCGGTGGGATGCGATGGACGCGAGAGGTGCGCAAGACGTACGCGCCTGAAGCGTACGGCGAAGTCGTGTGGTTCTGGCGCCGCGGTGCTGGCGTTAAGTCCTTTGGAAGCGAAGCTTCTCGGGGGCGACGGTGGCAAGAAAGCCGTTCACCGGGGAGAGCACGAAGTAAGCCGTAAAGCCATTGCGAAGGTGTGGGCGCAAAAAGCTCAGATAATTCAACGCGATGTCGTGGCAGTGTCCTCGTTTGTGTCCCGAACCGCCTGGAGCTGGAACAGCTGTGCAAAACTCTGTGATGCACCGCCACGAACACTTTTACCCGTTCTAAGACCGGCGGGCGACAAGCCGATCCTCGCCAAACCGGCCAAGGATGTCTCGTGGGTCAAAGCGGTCTGCTAGGCAGGCCGCTCAAGAAACTCAGATGCTCGTTTCTCAGTTCGATTTGCACCTTGGCGCGTCGGGCACAATCTCACAAAGCTCACTGATCATATGCGTAGGAAGACCCGCTGCACCCGCGCATGAACGGTCGAGCAACCTCCTTCCGGCGATGGGACGGAGAGGATAAAGGGTCGCCTCGGGCCGGACCGCGTCAAGCAGCCGCCGCGTAATGCCGCGAGCTAGGTACGTCGCACCGTCAGTGTTACAGGCCATATCAGTAAGAAAAGCAGCGAGCTTTCCAGAATATTCGCTATCTTCGGCGACTCGCGCGACGATTCGCCAGTCCTCCTGGGGGAAAACCGCCTTAGGAGATGTGGGCGCCAACTCCAGACGGAAAGGTAGAAGCGCCCGTATCTCATCGCTGGTGGCCAAGGCGGCCTCGCGCTCGCAGATCTCTGATTGGCGTAACGAGCAATTCACATCGCGGACGAGCACGGAGTTGCGGAAGTCGGCGAGATGAAGCCGAGCAGCTAAGCTGTCGAGCGGCTCCAGCACAGTCCAGCTTAGATTGACTTGTCCAAGATCCGCGCCGATTAAATTGGCCGCTTTCAGGTCGACGCCCAGCCCGGTACTAACAACGCGGCTGCCGCGCAGATCCACTTCGGCGAGGACGGCGCCATTGAAGCGCGTGGCAACTGCGTTCACCGCGCGAAGGCTGGCGCCACGAAGGTTTGCGCTTTCCAGGTCCGTGTCGAAGAGATCGGCACCGTCGAGCGCAGCACGAGCAAGGTCGGCGTTCGTAAGATTAGCGTTGCGGAGGTCTGCCCCGCGAAGATTGGAAGACGAAAAATCTGCAAGCTGGGCATCTGCTGAGGGCAGCAAGGCGTCCACCAATGAGGCATTGTCTAGCCGAGCCCGAGCCAGCCGCGCGCCTGAGAGGTCGGCGCGATCGAGCTTAGCTTGCCGGAGGGATGCGCGTTCTAGGTTGACGCACGCCACTCTATCTATGCAACCTAGTCGAGCTTCTGTCAGTTCGGCTCCATCGAGCATGACCCCACTGAGGATAGATCCCTGAAGGTCTGCACTGGCTAGCTGGGCCCGTGCCAGATACGCGGAGCGTAGATCGCGGCCGCGGAACTCAGAACGGCGGCGCGATTCACTATTGGTTATCTGAAAATTCGGCAGGACTAAGTTCCTGGCGAATGGACTTGTCGTGATCCCACGGACATGATCGATTGGCCCCTCGAACAGGATCGCAGTCGGCCGCCAGGTCTGCGGCCCTGGTTTGCACTCATCGTCCGAGGGGGCCTCGCCGCTGCTGGTGGCAATCCCGCTCAAATCTAATTCCCGCGGCGCAAGTTTACTTGCATCCCAGCGTGGCATGGACTCGCGCCAAGTCGACCAGTCTAACAGCTCGACAACTCGGCCCGGATGCGGCGACTCCTCCGTGGATTCCGCCAGGCGGGAGCACTCTGCACTCCGCAGCATTCCAGTCTTCAAAAGCATCCGTTCCACGCCTTCGTCGGGCACAGTTGCAATCAGAACTGATAATAAAGCGACTACTAATGCGAGTGCTGGCAGCGCGAGGGCGGTGAGTGTCGACGTGAGGCGGGTAAGGCCGCGCGGCCTAGCTGCAGTTGGTGGATACGAGCGCGGCCATAAGGCCCACAGCAGTGCCACGTCGACAAGCAGGCAGCCGCGGTGCCACCAAGTCATCGCTTCGGCGTGATACGGAAGAAAGCGTACCTGGAAGGCCAGGAGCAGGATCACCGGTGCCAAAATAACGGTGACCCAAACCATGAGCCTAACAAGGCCGGCCTGGACCGGGCCCTTGTGCGGACCGGCGAGCATCTGGGTCAGTGGGAAGCCATCGAGGCGCTGGCGGAAGGCGGTGCGCTCGGACCGCACCCGAAGCTCATGCTCAATCCCGACGTTAAGCGCGTGCAACTTTGAGGCGAGCAGATAGAGATGGATCAAAAGATAGAGGTGAAAAATGATAAAAAAGAGCGGTGCTACCCAATAAAACGTGAAGAGGTTAAGGTCCACGTCGAGAAGTGGTAGCCGGACCGGATTTTCGAGAAGCAGGTCGCGATGGGTGGTGGCTCCGACAGTAATTGCCAGGTATGTGCCGAACAGCAGGAATGTGACCCAGATATTGCGCGCCTGGCTGCTCGCCGTTTCCGCAGCGCTGAAAAGCTTCTCAAGCGGCTCGCCCGTCACCATGGTGCTGCCATGCTCCGGCCAATTACTTCCCGATCTCGACTGAGCCGACTGTTCCGGGATGGCCTCAGTCGACGGATGAGAGCCTGCTACTTCGCCGAGCCGTGGTCAATCTGGCTCCGCGCCGCGCCGACCATCGACTGGCACAAAAGTGAGCGGCAATCGTGCTGGACGGAAGTGTGGCGGAGAGGTGAGCGGCTACGTGGCGGTCGGCACGAGCTAGATGACGCCGGACAGGCCACCGCTCCATTTGCTGGCGCAAGGACGCTGTCATCAACCGGATTACCGGCGCGATAGACGTTCACGTTATCCAGTTTGATGGACTGGAAAAATTCTCCGGCGAGGGCAGCCGCGCAGAAGCCTCAAGGAATTTTATCCGCTGTGTAGCGTGGTCTACGTGTTGCTTTTCAGTAAAGACTTATCGGGTCTTTCTGAGATCGAGTGCCCTGTGAATAGCCGGGACAAACCGTCCAATCCTAGCTTTGCTACCCTGCATTGTGTCACCGTGTAGGCTCCCGATTCGCAAGGAGATCGAAAATTACCGATGTTGACTGATATTTTTGCTCACCGTTACGCACAACCCCGTATGTGGGAAACGTTTTACGAGGAGCACCGCCGCCTACTCGTGCAGGGTACCAGCTCCTGAACGATATTTGCCCGTACTTCGTGGACGGGAAAGTAGACAAGCAAGGGAAGGATTTTTGGAAGCGGATACACGATTTGCTTGCGAGAGAGCTTGGTCTGAAGGAACTAACTCCGCAGTACTGGGGCTTTTACGACAACCAAAATATTTGGCGGGGCCTTGAAAACAACGGTGCGGAGAGGTGCGAGAAGTGGATGCTAACGCCTTTCGACGGCAAGATGTCGGCTGATCGGTTTGTCAAAGAGCGCCTCAGCCTATTTGAAATCGGCTTTCGTGAGCACGAGAATTTCGTGGCGGGACTGAACGCTAAGCTCGCGGAGAATATCGCAACAGCTGAGATATACGATAAGACGTTTAAAGGCGTGGGGCTTCGGGTACCGGGCAACACCGCCGATAGTGTAAGAGCGGCAAACGCCGGTTTGAACGCTAAGTTTCAGGGGGCAGTAAATGAACTAAATGCCCGCTTTCGCCAAGCGAGTTGCCAGTTGCACTACCACAACGGCTTTATTCAAATCTCTGAAGACCAAACGGTCGCACAGGAAATTGAGACGCCTTTCTGGAAGTTGGTGGCAGAGCCAAAGTGGGACAACGTGGACCACGACATAAAGGAGGCTATTGATTTGCGTGATACGGACGGGCGCGATCCGGCCTTCTATGCTGCCCGCTCACTGGAAAGCACCATCAAGATCATCTCGGGCGAAAAGCAACTGACCACGGGCAAGGAGAAAGGCGCTCACAACTACATTGATAACCTGATGGGCGCGAAACTCATCGAGGTATGGGAGATGGAGGCGCTGAAGCACTTCTTCACGAAGGTCCGCAATCCTTTTGGACATGGTCCCGGCGCTGCGCCCATGCCGAGCCTCACCAGACCAACTGGGCTATTGAGAACTCCATGATCTGGATCAAGAGTCTTATTCGCAGGATGTAACGCACACCCTAACGACAATTCGACTGGATGTCGCATGGCTTGCCCTCCAAAATTGTCGAGACTTCCCGTCGCCGCGTTATTCACAGCCACAATTCGCCGTGGTTCCGGCAACGGCCGACTACCAGCTATAGCGCGATTTGCGCCAAGCCCGGCGACCGGCTTTGATAGGCGATGGGCACCAAGTCACGGGAAGCTATTTACGGCGCGTCGGTTCGGGCTGCCGCAGAACAGGCAGCGGAGGCACGCAGGACCGCTGACCGTTTGGGGTGCGAGGCGTGGAAGAAGCGCATGCTCGGCTTTCAGGGTCCGGCGCAGCCATCACCCGCGCTCGGCGACGCGATCAATGCCGGGTTTGGCTATCTCGAAGTAAAATGCCTTGGCTGCAACACGCATCAGACCGTTGCCCTCGACATCGTGCGGCGACCGAAGGCAACGCCGATCCATGAACTGGAGCGCTACATGCGGTGCAAGGATTGTTCAAAGCTTCAGGGACGGCCGTAGAAGCGGAGCCATCTGGTGGCGCTGCGCACCACCAAGATCACCGCGAGCGATCCGCCCTCGACGTGGTGGCCGGGTGAACGATGACTTAAAATGCTTAAACCGCTGCCATCGTTTGTCTTGGGCGTTTTGATTGCCACGCCGTGGCCTCCGTTGTTGCGCTTTTCTTTGCGAGCGATGCAACGCACATATGGGATATCCTAAAGCTTGCGATGCAGGGTGTCGGCGCCCTAGTGATTGCCCGACTAGCTGTCGTTTGGGCAATCGAAACGTTCAAATCTCAAAGAAGCTGGGAGAGAGAGGCGTCGACCTTCGCGAGCACGCTCTCGGCCCTTCGTGAACTGGACCGTGCTAACGACATAATGTGGAACGAGGCCATCGGTGCCAAGCTTTACACCGACGAGTATCTTGATGAGGCGAGTAATTGGTGGACATCAGCAAAAAAGAAGTTCGATGATGCTGCGGCAGCCGCCATCTTTCTTCCCTCTGAAATTTCATCGATCATTCTGCAGGTAGAAACCGATCTCGCGAATATTCGCCGCTATGACACATACGGCGAATATCTCGAGAGCAGAGGGTATTTGGTTTCAGAGGCATTAAAGAGGTTAGAGCGAAAGAAGCACCTGCTCTGATCCATCAGGTCACTGCAATGTGCAATCTATTCGATCACCACAAACCAAGAAGCTATCCGCGCGCTGTTCCGCGTGATCAACCGCTACGTCGGCAACCTACGACCGATGCCGGGCGCTTTCCCGTCGGTTCTCGACTTCTTGAATGCCCAACCGGCGCTGACTGTCCTGCCGGACTTCAATTGGAAAGAGAAGCCGGTCGGCATGTTTGGGATACCGTAGCACCTCTCGGCCATTTGGAACGGGATCAGGTCCTAGTGGCCGTAAGCCGCTGGTTAGTGAATGCGGCGTTCCCAACACAGCAGCCACTCTGGCTTCACGTCAAGCGCATGGCACAGCTTTATGAGTTCGTTCGGGTAGAGCGGCGCGCGCCCGCGCTCCCACTGCATGATCTGTGCCTCACAGTAACCCGTCAGTGCGGCGAGTTCTCGGCGATCCATGTGGGCCCTAGCCATCGCGCGCGACAGGCGCTCGCCGATCCGCTGTTGCTTGGCGACGTAGTTCTCCTTGAGCATCGTCGCGCCTCCCTGGTCTCAATCCAGCCTACATCTAAACCCCGGACGTTTCACGCGACAATTCGCGCCACCAGGCGAAGAGGCCCCGTGGTTGGACTATTGACGGGCACCGCGCGTACCAGGTTAATCGGCCCCATGTGCAACCTCTTGTCTGATTGCGGTTGCTGGCACAAGGGTTCAGCTCGTTACCGACAGCCTGCGAGGCTCGCTCTTGTCTACGAGGTCGACGTTCATAGCCGCCTCACGATGGTAGTCCGAAGATCGGGAGCTGCTATCTATTAGGCGCGTGCTGCAGGCACAGAGGTTGCAGCGCAGTCACCCCGACCTCGTCCTCGCAGGACGTCGTTCCGCCTTTTCGGCGGATCCGCTGAATTGCTAATCGATCATGCGGTCGCCTCCTCGCAGGTCCATCGGAACTCGCTTCCATCTGCCCAGATCCGATGCATCACGATCGCTAATTTTCGCGCGACCGCCACGACTGCTCGGCGAAGACCGCGTCGCTTGGCCACCCTTACACCCCAGGCTTTCAATGCAGACCAACGCTGGGTGCGGGTTAGAAGTGCAAGCGCTGCCTGATAAAGTATGGTCCTGAGCATCACATCGCCGCACCTCGAAATAGCGCCATTCCGATCGCCAGATGCGTATTTGCGTGGCGTAAGGCCAAGATGCGCGCCAACATCGCGGGAGCGTTGAAAGCGATCCGGGTCATCAATAGTTGTTAGAAACGTGATTGCCGTCAGTGCGCCTACGCCTGGTATCGTCATGAGCCGCTGGCATGTCGGTTCGCGGCGTACTATTTCAAGTACCATCTTGTGTAGGACGCCGTACTGTTCACGCAGCGCGGCTCGAGCCACAAGCGTTGGGCGCAGCATCGCCGCGAGTTGTGGATGGCCATCTGTGAGTTCATTCGTTTGCTGCTCAAACGTTACTTGAGATATACGACCAGACAGCTTTAAGCCGAAGACGCGTAAGACGCCCCGAATTTCATTCTCGATATCGATCTGCTTAATCAAAAGCGTCTTGCGATTATTGAGAAGCATTCGTAGCTCCTGGCTCACGTCACCCTTGATATGAACAACGGTGTACCAGCCGACCCGCATTACCTGCGCAATAGCGCGAGCGTCGTTTCGATCGGTCTTAATCGGCATCGTCCTAGTCACGCCGCGCAGTCTTCGGGGGTCGATGCAGACTGCGTGTAAGCCGGCAGCACGCAGTTCGCCGTACAGCCAACGAGCGAGACCACCAATCTCAATCCCGACCTTGGCAATGGGCAATCCGCTTTCGTTGAGCCAGGCAACAATAGCCTCCGGTTCCGAAAATGTTTTGCCCTCGCGAATGACGACGCCATTCTCGTCCACAACACAGATAGCCGTCTCCTTTAGCGAAACATCCAGACCGACATAGTGCTTCATGTTCCCGCTCCTGCTGCCGCCGGCTCGCCGGCTTCCCTTCCAGGCTGAGCCTTTCGAGCAGCAACTGCAATCACCCCATCTATTCAATCACCACCAACCAGGAAGCCATTCGCGCGCTCTTTCGGGTGATGAATCGCTATGTTGGCAACTTGCCAGCAATGCCCGGCGTATTTCCAGATTATCCCGCGCCAGTCGTGCGCAACGCCGGCGCCGAGCGCGAGCTAGTCTTGATGCGCTGGGGCATGCCGCCACCGCCGCGGACCGGCGGGCCGCCAGTGACCAACATCCGCAACACGTCCTCGCCGCACTGGCGCGGCTGGCTGAAGCCGGAAAACCGCTGCCTGGTGCCGTTCAACAGCTTCGCTGAGTATGCGCCGGAGCCGAACGCCGAGACCAAGAAAAAGGACGTCGTCTGGTTCGCGATCAATGAGGATCGGCCGCTCATCTGCTTCGCGGGCATCTGCACCGAGTTCAAGGGCGACCACGGGACGAAATCGAAGCCGATCCCCGGACCGCATCAGGTCTACGGTTTTCTGACGACGTCGCCACCACATCAACACCGGACTCATGCACTGCAGCAACTAGCTGCGCTATTCGATCACTCTGTCGGCGCTTTCCTGAAGGCCTGGCCCAGTCGTTGAGTGTGGTCGCCACCTCCTTGTAACGCGCCATCGCCCACACGCCATAGCGTTCGATCCAGATCACCGGGCCGGCGTCGCGGAGCGTCCCATGCGCGGGATATGGCATTTCCCGCCAGCCCTGTCTCCAAGGGGTCAACATGCGCAATGGGTATTGCAATCCAGCAAACAGCCAATTTCCTGTAACCTTCCGATTGCGACCCGAATTAATTAGTCTTAACTTTGAGATGCAGGTCTTTGCTTGGCCGATCAGGGCAAGACGGATTTCGGCCCCAGCGGTGATTGCCATGAGCAACCCCCAAAGCGTTCTTATCGTCGACGATGAGCCGAATATCTTACTCTCGTTGGAGTTCCTCATGAGGAAGACCGGATACGAGGTCAGAACGGCTAAGGATGGCGAGGAGGCTTTAGCCGAGATTTTGCAGGCGGCGCCCGACCTGGTGCTGCTCGACGTCATGATGCCGAAGATCGACGGATTTTCGATTTGTCAGCAAATCCGGGCCAATCCCGCGTGGAATGACGTGCGCATCATCATGCTCACCGCCAGGGGCCGCGACGTCGAGCGGGAGAAAGGGCTGGCCCTTGGCGCCGACGACTATATCACCAAGCCATTCTCGACCAAGGACGCGATAGCGCGAGTCGAGGCCGTGCTCGCTCGCGCCCGAAAGACGGAAAGGCAGTAAGGCACCCGTAGAGGTCTTCATGCTAGCGCCCAGCCGTACGCGCGAGCTTCTGGTCGCCCTGTTTCTGCTCGGGGCGGTTCTATTAGCACCGCCGCTCCTGATCATCTTCAACCAGGCGGCCAGGGTTTTCGGCGTACCGACGCTCTATCTCTACCTGTTTACCGTCTGGGCAGTCCTCATCGCGCTCGTTGCCTTCGCGGTCGAGCGCCGGCATGCGGCCAACGATCTCGCCGAAGCCGATGCGAACGTAGCAGACAAGGAATCCGGGGAAGCAGCGGGGGAGCCCAGCGATGCTTAGCGGCCCCGTCATCATCACCGTCGCCTTTCTTTATCTCGGCCTGCTGTTTGCAATCGCCTATTATAGCGACAAGCGTGCCGACCAAGGGCGGAGTCTGATCGCCAATCCCACCATCTATGCCCTGTCGATCGCCGTCTACTGCACCTCCTGGACGTTCTACGGCTCGGTCGGCAGGGCTGCGTCGACGGGCGTCGATTTCCTGCCGATCTATCTCGGCCCGACACTCACCTTCATCGTTGCCTGGTTCGTTATCCGCAAGATCATCCGCATCAGCAAGGTTAACCGCATCACGTCGATCGCGGATTTCGTCGCCTCGCGATACGGCAAGAGCTTTCAACTCGGCGGTCTCGTCACCGTTATCGCGGTGGTCGGCATACTTCCTTACATCTCGCTGCAGCTCAAGGCGATATCGACCAGCTTCTCGGTGCTGCTGGACTATCCCGAGATCGTGATGCCGACCACTCCGGCGAGCGCTCTCTTCCTGCAGGACACAGCCTTTTACGTAGCCCTCATCATGGGCGTATTCGCGATCCTGTTTGGGACGCGTCACATCGATGCGAGCGAGCACCATGAGGGCATGGTCGCCGCTATCGCTTTCGAGTCAATCGTCAAGCTTGTTGCATTCCTCACTGTTGGCCTATTCGTAACGTTCGGCATTTATGGCGGCTTCGGCGAGATTTTCGCACAGGCCGAGGCCTCCGGGGCGTTGAGTAGGCTGTTCATCATCGACGGCGTCGCGGCTTACACCAGTTGGATCACTCTGACGCTGCTTGCAATGGGCGCCATCGTCGTATTGCCGCGTCAGTTCCAGATGCTGGTGGTGGAGAACGTCGACGAACGCCACCTCAGGAAGGCGATGTGGCTGTTCCCGTTGTATCTCCTGCTCATCAACATCTTCGTGCTGCCGATCGCGTTCGCCGGGTTGCTGCATTTCCCGCAAGGCGGGGTGGATGGCGATACCTTCGTGCTCACCGTGCCGATGAAGGAACAACGGCCCATTCTTGCGCTGATCGCCTTCATTGGGGGGCTCTCGGCCGCGACCAGCATGATCATCGTCGAAACGATCGCGCTCGCAACCATGGTCTGCAACGATCTTGTCATGCCTCTGCTCCTGCGCGTCGGCCGCTTGCATCTGTCGGAACGCAGAGACCTTGCCGGAATCTTGCTGACAATCCGCCGCGCCACGATCATCGTCGTTGTGTTGCTTGGCTATGCCTATGTGCGCTTGATCGGCGAGTCGTATGCACTGGTGACGATCGGCCTCGTCTCTTTCGCGGCCGCGATGCAGTTCGTGCCGGCGATCGTTGGCGGCATTTACTGGAAAGGCGCCACCAAGGCCGGTGCGGTCGCAGGACTTACGGGCGGGTTCCTGGTGTGGATCTACACGCTCCTTTTGCCATCTTTCGCGCGCTCGGGCTGGATCAGCCAGAGCTTCGTCGAGAATGGCCCATTGGGCCTTGCCCTCCTCAAGCCGTACGCGCTTTTCGGACTCGCAGGGCTGGACCCGATCGCGCACGCCACGATCTGGACGCTGCTGGTGAACGTTGGGCTCTTTGTCGGGGTCTCGCTGATGACGTTCCAGTCCATTATCGAACGTAGTCAGGCGGTACAGTTCGTTGAAATCTTCAAACGATCCGCAGACGTCGGGGGCGTATGGCGGGGTCGCGCGACGATCGGGGATCTCAAAGAACTGCTGGTCCGCTTCATGGGAGAAGCGCGTGCGAACGCGGCTTTCGCGCGTTTCGAGCGCGAGAACAAACGACACCTCCACGATCATGGTTCGGCCGACTCGGACATCGTCTCCTATTCGGAGCGCCAGCTCGCCGGCGCCATCGGCGCTGCCTCCGCCCGCATTATGGTCGCCTCGGTATTGAGGGAAGAGATGCACAACATCGACGAGGTCGCGCAGATTCTGGATGAAGCCTCGCAGCTCGTCGTCTACTCGCGACAGCTCGAGCAGAAGTCGCGGGAGCTCGAGGCGGCAACGGCGGAACTGAGAGCCGCCAACGAGCGCCTCAAAGAGCTCGACAAGCTGAAAGACGATTTTGTTGCAACGGTGAGCCACGAGGTTCGCACCCCGCTGACCTCGATTCGCTCGTTCAGCGAAATCTTGCGGGACAACCCGGATCTCGACGCCGATCAGCGCCATAAGTTCGTAAGTATTGTCGTCCAGGAGAGCGAGCGACTGAGTCGGCTCATCAACGACATTCTCGATCTCGCCAAGATGGAGGCGGGCACATCAGAATGGCATATGGCGGACCTCGCTCCGAAGGCGGTCATCGAGCAGGCACTCGCCGGTATGGCTGGCCTCTTCGCCAAGGCGCGTCACGTCTCGCTCGAGACCAGGATCCCCGACGATCTTCCGCCAATCCGGGCTGATGCGGATCGCTTCACACAAGTAATTGTGAATTTGATCTCCAACGCGGAGAAGTTTTGCGCCAAGGAGAACGGCTGGATCCGGCTTGAGGCTTGGCAGGAGGCTGGCTTCCTCCGCGTTGATGTAAAGGACAACGGCATCGGCATCGCCAAGAAGGACCAGGAGAAGATATTCGAGCGCTTCCAGCAGGCTGGCAATACGCTTACGGACAAGCCGCAGGGCACCGGGCTTGGTCTGCCCATCTGCAGGCAGATATTACTACGCTTTGGCGGCGCCATCTGGGTTGACAGCGAGCCTGATCACGGGGCGAAATTCTCTTTCCGCATCCCCCTGTCTCACTCGGGTGCGGAAGCGGGCGCCGCAACATTCGAGACGGCGCAATAGCACCCTGTCACTTTAGCTCTTTCAGGCTGAGCGGTCGTACCTCAATGCGCGGCGCGACTGCGTCCATTCATCGCAGGCGACCACTTTGTCGTCTCCATCCAGCATTCATCCGGTCAGGGAGGCATAGACTAACCTCCTACGATAAACAGCTAAGTCGACGCCATTGCCGGAAAATGCTATTGATCGAGGTGCACAAAAGAGCGGGCGGCGAGTTTCGCCAGTGTCGGTGCATGTGTCGCATTCGGATCAGCGACCGACAATCGCTGGTCCGCGATAGCCGTGAGCGTTGAACGCGCCCGTACAAACACGGGGGCCACAAATGTCAATTCAAGCAACTATGGATGAGGTGGCGGCGCGAGGCCATCCGATGAGCCGCGAAGAAAAAAAGGTTATCCTTGCCTCTTCGCTCGGTACCGTTTTCGAATGGTACGACTTCTACCTCTACGGCGCTTTGGCCGCCATTATCGGCGCGCAGTTCTTCAGCCAGTACCCCGAGGCAACGCGCAACGTCTTCGCGCTGCTGGCGTTTGCCGCGGGCTTCCTGGTGCGTCCGTTCGGCGCGCTGGTGTTCGGCCGGCTGGGCGATCTCGTTGGACGCAAGTACACCTTCCTCATCACCATCTTGATCATGGGTTTGTCGACCTTCCTGGTCGGCTGCCTGCCAAGCTACGAATCGATTGGGTTCATCGCGCCGGTAGCGCTCATTGCGTTGCGCATGGCCCAGGGTCTCGCGCTCGGCGGCGAGTATGGCGGTGCGGCGATTTACGTTGCGGAACATGCACCTCCCGGAAGGCGCGGCTTCTTCACGAGCTGGATCCAGACCACCGCGACGCTCGGTCTTCTGCTTTCTCTGATCGTCATCATGTTCACGCAGATCTACGTGAACGCGAACTTTGCCGAGGTGACGACGGCGGCTGGAGCGAAAATCACACCCTTCGCTGCGTGGGGCTGGCGCATTCCGTTCCTGGTCTCGATCGTGTTGCTCGGCGTCTCCGTGTGGATCCGTCTGCAGATGCAGGAGAGCCCTGCTTTCCAAAAGATGAAAGAGGAAGGCTCGTTGTCAAAGGCGCCGTTGACGGAAGCCTTCGGGCAGTGGAGAAACGCCAGAATCGCGCTGCTCGCTCTTTTCGGCCTCGTCGCCGGCCAGGCCGTCGTCTGGTACACAGGCCAGTTCTACGCGCTGTTCTTCCTGCAGAACATTTTGAAGGTCGATACCTTCACGGCCAACGTGATGGTTGCGTGGTCGCTTGTCCTTGGCACCGGCGGTTTCATCGTGTTCGGCGCGCTTTCCGACAGGATTGGTCGCAAGCCGATCATTCTGGCGGGGTGCCTTATTGCAGCGGTCACCTACTTCCCGCTCTTCAAGCTCCTGACCGCGACGGCCAACCCGGCGCTGCATGCGGCCCAGGTGAACACACAGGTCACCATCATCGCCGACCCCGCCGAATGCTCGTTCCAGTTCAACCCGACCGGCACCGCCAAGTTTACGAGCTCCTGCGACATCGCCAAGGCGCTGCTAGCACGCAGTTCGGTGAACGCAACGACGGTCAACGCGTCGGGCGGTACGGTCGCCAAAGTGAGGATTGGAGACAAGGAATTCACCGCCAACGATCCGAACTTCGCCCGAGATGTCGGTGCGGCCCTGACCGCGGCCGGATATCCTGGCGCCAGCAATCCTACGATCGCGCGGATTCCGATCGACCCGAAAGCAGGGCTGGCCAATTTCGCTGGGATGTTCGACATCTTCAGCGCGCAGAAATTGACCATCATCGGCATCCTGACCATCCTGGTGATCTATGTGACGATGGTCTACGGCCCGATCGCCGCGGCTCTGGTCGAGTTCTTCCCGACCCGCATCCGCTACTCCGGCCTGTCGCTGCCCTACCACATCGGCAACGGCTGGTTCGGCGGCCTCTTGCCAGCCACATCGTTCGCGATGGTGGCCCAGACCGGCGACATCTATTTTGGCCTCTGGTATCCGATCGTGGTGGCACTGATGACCTTTGTGATCGGTCTGATGTTTGTGCCGGAGACCTACAAACGGGACATCTTCAAGCAGTAACATGCTGTCCGGAGCTTCCAGGCGGTGGACCGGAGCGAACGATCGATCCGGTCTATCGCAGCCAGGTCCATTGAAGGCAGATAATCATCAACCGCATGAGCGCCTCGCCTGAGGCGCTCATGAGCCTGTCGGGGGAGGGCAGAATGACCCGATTTCAACGCATACTGTCGCTTACTGCCGCCTGCGGTGTCATTGCCATCGGCATCGCCTACGTGATCCTGGTGCTTTTCCGCTGAGATCAGGCAGAAGTCTTGCACGGCGGCTGGCAGGACATGTCTCGCTTGTGGGGCTTGTATCATTGCTGATCCGGATCGGGTGCGGCAAGCCGCTGTCTATGCTACAATATCAAGATGTTGATTGCCCTGCTTGCCGACATCCATGGCAACCGTGAGGCGTTGACGGCTTGCCTTGCCGACGCCCAGCGCGCCGGAGCCGATCGGTATGTGTTTCTAGGCGACCTCGTCGGCTACGGTGCAGATCCGGCGTGGGTCGTGGATCGCGCGGCGGAGATGGTACAGGCCGGCGCCGTTGCCGTTCTCGGAAATCACGACGCGGCGGTCTTGAGTCCGAGCGAAACCATGAACGCCACCGCCAATACGGCAATCGCATGGACGCGTACGCGGCTCAAAGACGCACACCGATCGTTCCTCACCCAGCTTCCACTGACCGCTGAGGAAGGTGATCGACTTTATGTCCACGCAAGCGCCAGCGCGCCGGACACATGGATCTACGTGCTTGGGCCGCGCGAAGCCTTCCAGAGCTTTCGGGCGACCCGCCATCGCCTCACTTTTTGCGGCCACACGCATTTTCCAGCGCTCTTCAATGAGAGCGCTCTGACGCTCCCGCAGCACCACGTTCCGGCCGATGACAAGCCGATCCCTTTGCTCGGGCAGCGCCGATGGCTCGCGGTGCTTGGCGCAGTCGGCCAGCCGCGCGACAACAACCCGGCCGCCTGTTACGGGCTCTTCGACGACGCGCGCAACAGGCTCACCTACGTGCGCGTGCCCTATGATGCCGAATTGGCCGCGCGCAAGATTCGCAAAGCGGGGTTACCGGACTTTCTGGCCTCGCGACTGACAATGGGGATCTGATCACGTGGCGAAGGCGCAGCTGACGGTTGGTATGACAATCGACGGCTTTCGGCTGGACGAGCGCATCCACCGCGGCGGCATGGCGGATATCTGGCGTGTCAGCCGAAACGATATCGACTTTCCGATCGTCATGAAGTTGCCTCTCCTCGATTTCGAGGGCGACATCTCGTTGATCGTCGGCTTTGAGGTCGAGCAGATGATCATGGCGGAGCTCAAAGGCCCTCATGTACCGCGATGGGTCGCGAACGGCGATTTCGCGGTGCAGCCCTATATCGTGATGGAACACATCACGGGGCCGACGTTGCTGAAAAGCCTGGATCAGATACTCCCGATCGATAGGATCGTAAGCATCGGCGCGGAAGTGGCCGCAGCCCTCTCGGATCTACATCAACAGGACGTGCTGCACCTGGATCTCAAACCGGCCAACATTATTTTCCGCCCGTCCGGCGCGGCCGCCCTGGTCGACTTCGGCTTGTCGCGTCACAAGCATCTGCCCGATCTTTTGGAAGAGCAGTTCCATCGGCCGGTGGGAACGACCGAATACATGGCACCCGAACAACTCTTCCGGGTCCGGTCCGACAAGCGCAGCGACATCTATGCGCTTGGCGCGATCCTCTACCAGTTCGCGACGGGGCGGCTTCCGTTCGGAGTACCCGCGCGCATGCGCAAGGTGCGCCGCCGCATATGGCGCGATCCGATTCCGCCGCGCGCCTTACGGCCTGATATTCCACCGGGCCTGCAGGAGATCATTCTCAAGTGTCTCGAACCCCTGCCCGATGCCCGCTACGCGCACGCCGAGGATCTGATGTTCGACCTGCGCCATCCGGACCTTGTCGTGCTGACCGAACGCGGCGAGCGCATACAGCAGAGCGACTTCCGAACGACCCTCGCGCGAAGGCTCCGTGCGGCAATGACGATGCGGGAGATCGTTGCGAGTGCGACCAGATCCCCGCCGCGTGCTCCCATCATTCTGGTGGTAGTCAGTCTGCGTCCCGGCCTTGATGAGGTGAGACACGCTCTGCTCGACGCCAGCGCATCGGTGCTCGCGAACATGCCAGGAGCGCGTCTCGCCTGCGTCAGCGTAGTGCCGACGTCCCTCATCGCCATCGACGACAACGTCGACGCGGCGGGGGACAATATTCACGTCCAAAGGTTGGTCGAGTTGAGAAACTGGGCGCGGCCGCTCCAGCTGCCAAGGGGAAAGATCACCTTCCATCTTCTTGAGTCACGAAATGTTGCCGGCGCCATTCTGGATTTTGCACGGTCGAACAAAGTGAATCACATGATCATCGGTGCATCGACGACGGGGGGCGCTTCCGCCAAGGTTAGCGCCCGAATTACCGCCGAGGCGCCGTGCACCGTGACAGTCGTTCGTGCCGCAAGCGAGACCGATCGCCCTGACGAAGTTCAGCTAACGGCCCGGGGGGGCAATCAAATCCTTTCGCACTAGGTGCAAGGCCGGTCAGAGTGACACCATGGGTGCGGCAGGTGGTGGGGTTTGTCGGAGGACGATGAAGCGGCAGCACATTCAACCTGGAGCCCATCGAAAGGTGGGAGATGAGTTGGACTTGCTCGAACCAGACGCACAGATGCTCCGAGCTTGGGAGGTGTATCAGTTCAAAGCCGACATTCGGGGTCATGTTCCAAGATATTCGTTGTGGGGAGGCCGCGTTCTCCCCAAAGAACGCATCTCCGTCGGAAAATCCACCGTAAACTACGATACAAACTTCGAGGCTTGTCGTTCTGGTGGGAGAGGAAGTGAGTTCGAGTCGCCTTCATGCAAGTCAGCGTGTTCTACCGGAATTTTGTACCAACAAGGATACCGCTGCTTCAGCGCGCCTCGATGCCCGAGTCGTTTATCATCCGATCGCTTTTCTTAACGAACGATCTCCGGCTCTTTCAGCTCGCTGCTAAGCCAATGAGAAATCTTGCGCCATGACCCGTCGAGGGGCCTTGGACCCTAGGAATAGGCTCAAATGGCCGCATGGTCCCGTCATCTTCTCCAACAATTCGGCCGGTGTGCCGACTAGGCTGCCCGAGTGAATTCGTGAGACGTAACGAGATCAGCAACGGGTCAATCGCATCACTTTGGCCGTCGGCCGACTACTTCCGGTCTTCCCCTGTAAACGGACGTCGTCAGGGCCAGTGAGCATGTCTCAAAAGTGCCAATAACGGTCATTCCGGCATCCCCGCGATCCGGAAAGCCTGCGCCAATCTGTCGATATCTTAGATCTCTCGTGCTTCCTCAATCCGTCCAGACATCGCATGGCATGCCGCCAGAATAAATTGTGCGGGCCGATAATCTGGTTGCTGCCGTAAAGCAGTCGTCGCCCACGTTGAGGCCTCCTCATTGCGGCCGGCGAAAAAATGAGCATAGGCCAGCCCGGTCTGAACGTTGAAGATCCGTTGATCCAGCGGGTTCAAACGCGAGGCGACCTCGAATTGCTCGATCGCGGCATCTACGTCCCCGAGATAAAGGTGGACCCAACCGCCCCAATGTCGTGCGGTAGCCAGATTTGGGTCTAGAGTTATCGCCCGCGAGGCGAGGGCTGCGCCCTCCTCGACCTCACCCACTACGTAAGCGAGCGCATATCCGGCCCATGCGAGTACCGATGGATCGTCTCTATCGAGTTCGAGCGCCCGCCTCGCGAGCCGCCGGGCCTCAGCTATCTCTTGGGCAACAGTATCGATTCTCCAGCCGAAACCTTTCCTTTGTACATAGCAACGAGCGCCGAGCGCATATGATAGGGCGAATTCGGGATCGCGGCGGATGGCCTTTTTGGTGAGCTTGAGCGCTTGAATGTTCGCTTCACGGGCGATCCGATAAACGCAAGCGAGCGCGCGAAGATAATAGTCGTAGGCATGAAGGTTTTCGGTTGGTTTACGCTTTGCTCGATCGATTTCGGCGCGTTCAAGCTTAGGGGAGATTGCGCCGATCACGTTCATGGTGACCCGATCCTGCAGATCGAAAATGTCATCGAGCTGGCTGTCGAACCGGTCGGCCCAGAGATGCGCTCCTGTTGCGGCATCGATGAGCTGTCCCGAGATACGAACGCGATTGCCGGCCTTGCGCACACTGCCTTCGAGCACGTAGCGAACGCCAAGTTCATGGCCGACTTGCTTGATATCGACGGCCGTGCCTTTGTAGGTAAAGGTCGAGTGTCGCGCGATGACGAAAAGCGATTTGGACCGCGACAGTCCGGTAATAATGTCCTCGACCATGCCGTCGGCGAAATATTCCTGTTCCGGATCGCCGCTCATGTTCTGGAACGGCAGCACCGCGATGGAGGGTTTGTCGGGGAAAGGGAGCGGCTGCGCAGTCTCGCTTGACAGGTGTGTTACCATTGCCGGAGAAGAGATTGGGACAATGCGCACGCGCCAGACCCGTATCGGTTCGGCGATATTCTTCAAAGATTGCGAGCCCGTGTCCTCAAAGGTGATATCTACCTTGCCACGAATTTGCCGGTGAGCATCGTCGGAAATGCTAATGCCGCCCGGTTCTGCGATCTCTTCGATACGCACCGCAATATTGACCCCGTCACCAAAGATATCGTTCTCTTCGATAACAATATCACCGACATGAATGCCGATGCGAAATTCGATCCGCTTGACCTGCGGCACATCGATATTTTGTTCGGCCATTCCGCGCTGAATTTCGACGGCGCAGCGTAGGGCATCTACGACGCTCCCGAACTCAACGAGAGCGCCGTCCCCGGTGTTCTTGACGATGCGCCCGCGATGATCGCTGATTTTGGGATCAAAAAGCGTCTTTCTCAGAGCTTTCAGTTGCGCCCGCGCCTTCTTCGTCGATCCCTATCAAGCGGCAAGAGCCCGCAACATCCGCCGCCAGAATCGCTGCCAGTCGCCGCTCTACGTGCTCTCTGCTCAAGATGCACCCCCGGGGCTCGGGGAAATTGAACGTTCATATAGCACAATTGTGGGCCGATGTCCGGCTATGCCCACGTCCGAATCGGGTCAGACTCGGAAGTCAGGCGATGCAATCGCGACTTCCGTTCTTCTCTCAACAACAGACATTCCTGCGTCCGGTTGTGACGTCCGAAAAGTGCCAAGAGCCGACGTATTCAGCACCTTGACGATTGTCTGGCAGGGGCCAGAGGACTAAGCCGCTCGCGCGGTTGTGTGAGGCGACGAGTGATGCGCGCAACGGAGTACCGGCAACACTGCCGCTGAACGCGGCCGTGACATTGCCGGTGCGCTCGATATCCTGCCACCCCATTGGCTATTGAGGTTGTGAGGACCCCGGGCTCCAAGGCACTCCGGGCCTTTGTTTTGAGGTACCGTTGGCAATTTGCACCGCCGCGACGACACCCAGTTCGAGACCAGGCATCTCGGCCTGCAGGATGGCTGGGCCATTCTAAACAATCGACGGGTCGCGTAATTCGGAAGGACTTGAAGTCCAAGGATGATGCGCGGAGCTACATCAACACTGTCTTGCGTTCGCAAGTGGTCGGTCGCTGAATGCTGAAGCTTTGCGACGACAGCACGCCGGCCATTGATACCATTGCCGGCGGGGCTGTGAACGGTCCGCGCGATCTTCGGCTTGATGCCCTTATTGATCAGGGCTGCTCTATATTGCCGGGATGGCGCCATGACCGCACAGGGTATTGGCCGCCACGATACATACGTCCCTCACCACGATAATCCCGCCCAGCTCCGTGCGGATAGCAGCGTCCATCTTTATCATTGAAATCGTAACCGTGCGGACACTGGCCACTGCCCGGGCCACGGAATTGAGCTTGATGAATCAAAGAACCGCTGTCTGCAACGGATGGCGCCGTGTGCACGAGCATTGCGGCAAGAACTATGAGGGTACCTCGAAGCAACATGTTCGTCCTCCCAGTTTACCCACGATGCAAGCAGGTTAAGAAGAACGACACTTGTTCCGATTTGTTCCATCGCCCCGGCGGCAGCAAAGATGCAGATACTTAATATGGAGACTACATGATCAAGCTTACTGCCAAGCAAGCATCGTTCTGCAGGGAATACGGCACGCGCTATTAGATGACAGCACGGCGAAGGTAGATGAGACAGATGCCCTGTTCATGCTGGGGGCGTACGCGGCGTTTGTCTCGTATTTGATAAAGTGATGACCACTTCACCATCGATGATGGCTTCGCCGGGGATATTAGACGCCGAGTGCCAACACGTCCTATCTGTGGGACTCTTGAGCTGTTCCAGACTTAACGAGTTTCAGCGCGCCGTCCTGCACCATCCCGATGCCAGGGGCGTAGTATTTGTAGTCCGTGACGCCGGCCTCCAAGGGAGTTGTCTCCTTGACCTTCAAACAGTTCTTGAACTCCCCCGCCGGCGTTCTGACCGTGTCGGTCAGGCTGATGATCTCGACTCGATCCATAGCCACTCCAGGGGCCACCTCCTGGTAGTATCTCGCATTCACCGATGGCTGGCCCGGGATAAAGAGGCCGAATCTCGCCCCGTTGACGCCCGACAGCCACGCCCCAGAGTGGCTTACGACCTTGCCACCTTCGTAAATGTCCACGTCTTCTCCGAAGTAGAACACGTCGTTGGTCCGCTTGCTGATCGCGAAGTAGTTCCTCGAAATCTCGAACAGCTTGCCGGCCTTGGTTTCTCGCTCCTCGACCACGCGCGTCTGCACCCCATCCACCATTTTGGTCTCGGTCAAGACGGTGATGGTCAACTCTACGTCGCCCCCTCTGAGGACTAAGTAGTGGCCTGGTTCCAAGATGAAGTAAGGGTTGCGACCAGTGGAGGCCAAGTCTTGCTTGTCGATCGGAAACTCCGTGGTCCATGTCTCGGCGCGCAGGGGCGCTCCGAGCATCAGTACAACGATCCAGCCTGCGATGATCAACGGAACCAATGGAAACTTACGCATGATGAGAATCCTTTATTTGCTTAGTGGAACCCACAGTTTGTGTGAGTGTCGATCCACCGACTAGAAGACTTCGCGCCCTCCGATAAAGGGTCTGCGATGATACCTTATCGGGCAGCTAGGCTCACAGTCGGCTGACGCTCGTCGTCAGCACGTGTGGACGGCGCCCTGGCAAGAACTTTCTGACGTTTTGCAGCATTGGTCGGGTGCGGTCACGTGTCCGGCCTTTTAATGCGGCAGGTGTGGCCGCTGGCCCTAATGCTCTGCGCGGATCGGGTCCCAATCGTTCGCATGCACTTGAAAGTGCGTTGACCCAAACGGGCTCTCCCAATCCCCGGAACAACCGTATCTGCATTACGTCGTCATGCCCTCGCCAATCGTTGAAACTCCTGTTGTCTATGCTGCTGGCAGCAATCTTGGCTCTTTGAACTGCTCTCCGCGTACCATCATGGCCCAGGCCATGCGCGCGATCTTATTGGCAAGCGCCACGGCGGCGACCTTGATCGGCCGGCGCTCCATAATATGCGCCAGCCAGAGGCGCCGCGTGCCATGCTGCCGCGCATATCGGATAACGGCCATGGCGCCCGTGACGAGCAGCCATCGCAAATACCGATTTCCCTGCTTTGAAATTCTGCCCAGACGTTCCTTGCCGCCGGTCGAATGCTGCTTGGGAACAAGCCCGATCCAGGCCGCCAGGCTTCGTCCGGACGAGAACTCTTTCCAGTCACCGACTTCTGAGACCAGGGCGGTGGCGACGATGGGACCAACGCCTGGGATCTGCTCGAGCCGGCGACTTTCTTCGCTCGAACGATGCCAGGCATGGATGCGCTTCTCGATAGCTCCGATCTCTGCTGTGATCGCGGCGTGTTGGCCGGCAAGAACATCGAGGCTGAACCGTGCGGCCGCGGGTATCCGACCATCCTTCTCGTCAGCAATGATCTTGAACAGCTCGGCTGTGCCGTTGCGCCCCTTTGCCGAGATAATGCCGAGCTCGGCCAGGTGACCACGGATCGCGTTCGACAGCATCGTTCGTTGACGGACCAGTAGCTGTCGGCTGCGATGCAGCATCAGGCCTGATTGTTGCTGCTCGCTTTTGGTCGGTACAAAACGCATCGACGGACGTGTCACTGCCTCGCAGATCGCCGCAGCATCATTAGCGTCGTTCTTACTGCGCTTGAGATAGGCCTTCACATAACTGGGGGGCATCAGCCGCACCGTATGGCCGAGCGCCCGGAGCTCACGGCTCCAATAATGGGCACTTGGGCAAGCTTCAATGCCAACAACGCAAGCCGGCAAAGTCGAGAAGAACTCCAGCACCTTGGCGCGGCTCACACGTTTGCGGATCACAACCGCGCCATCAACATCTGCGCCGTGAACCTGGAAGACTGACTTCGCAATATCGAGACCGATCGTGCTAACCTCGCCCATGGACGGCTCTCCTCAAAGTGGTTTGCTTCAACGCAACCACCCTATGGCACTTCGATGCCGCAGAGTGGGCGCCGTCCACAGCATCATTCGTTCGCGTCGGTTTGGCCGGACCAGGGCGACTTCCGGTCTACCCGGTGAACGGACATTCTCTGGATAGGCGGGCATGTCTCAGAGGTGCCAGAAACTGACTCATGCACTGCAACAATCAGCCTTCATTCGATCACCTCGTCGGCGGGGCGAGCAGGGACGGCGGCACCGGGAGGCCGAGCAGGCTACCAGCCGCGAATGATGAACCTTGGTCCGCCGTAGCGGCGATCGTAGTAGCCGGGGCCAGCGTAGTAGTTGTAGCCCCGGCCGGGGAAGTAGCTGGGGTCGTAGTAATAGTGCAGGACATAGCGCGGTCCTGGGGTCCGCCAGCAGCGTCCATAATACTCGTTGCAGACCAGACCGACCTGATCGGCGTTGGAGACTTCGGCGGAGCCGATCGTCGTCGCGTTGAGGGGCGCGGCGGAAGCGGCGGACGCGAGCAGCGCGGCACCGAATGCGCCCAGTGCGATGGCCTTCATGGAGTTCTCCCTTCGGTTGGGCGAGACAATCGATCTCTATGACGCGGCGTTCCGGGACTCAACCCTCGCGCCGTCTCATGTTCAGCCTCTGTCGGGGACGACCATGGTATCGAATCAAACCGCCTCACTGAATGGGGCCTCGCACCCGAGGTCAGTCAATGGCAGCTTTGGGTCAACACCGGAAACGCTCGACGAGAACAAACGTTTTCCGCTGGTCACCCAACAACGGACATTGCCAAGATACTTCCGCATGTCGTCGCCTCATTCGATCACCCCACAACGTCGGAGATCATTTGGGTCAAAAGCACCCGGATTAGAGATCAGTCTCGGCAACGCTACCTAGTGCTTCTGAGGATGCACGAGTCTGCAGGGAGCAAGATGCTGCCTCGGGCTTGGTAGCCAACACAGTGTTGTACGGGTTGCCGAAGACAAATGCCTTTGAAGTGCGCCAAATGATCCGTTCCAATTCCACGAATGTGCGCATCTTTAGCCGATACTTCCACAACACCAGGTGTTGAATGAAATTCCACGTGAGGCCCCACGCCCAGAATGGCAGCCGCCGATAACGGATCGGGTTGAAGCCTAATCGGCGCATCTTGTAGACGAGAAGGTTGGCGCCGACAAAATTGTAGCGCCAGTTGTCGAAGAAGGCGGTGACGCTCAGGTAATCCTCTTCACGCCGACAATGATCCAACGACCCCGGTGAGCGGATCAACAGGCTTCCCCCCGGCTTGAGCATCAGCCAACAGCGCGCCAGCCAAGCGTCCAGGTTTTTAGTATAGCCGATCGATTCGAGCGCATAGATGGCCTCAAAACTTTCACTCGGCAGATCGAGGCTGTCGAAGTCGGTAACGATCACCTGCCCACGCCCACCCAGTTTTGCAAATTTCCGCCGGCAGATGTCCGCTTGCACGGATGAGTTGGTGACGCACACAACTTCGATATCTCGCTGGCTGGCGAGGTAGTAGGCCGCCGCGCCAGATCCACACCCGAGATCCAACAGCCGCATCCCGTCCTTCAGCTTCAGAAGAACGCGTTCGGCTTCGTAGAGACGCGAAAATGCGACGCGGGGAAATACGCATGTGCTGTAGTTCGCTTGCTCGTCGCGATACGTCCCGAACACGTCATCATATGTACGCTTCTCGTCGTCGTGCTTAAGAAAGTCGATCGGCTGCGGTGTCCACTCGGTCAGTTGGCGCCGCTCGAATTGATTCAAATCGTGCCCGATCTTGCTCGCGTCCTTCGGTTGAGTCACCAAGAGAAAAAGTACGTAATGAAAAACGTTGTATGATACGAACAGCGAGATGATGATCGCCACGAACAACTGAAACGTCATAACAATGTTCAAGGTTGCTCCTGCGACCGCTGAAAAGCTCTGAAAGTGATGGAGAGATTAATCTCACGTCGATGAGGGTCAGGGCCAAGCATGATGCAATTCCATGCGCTTCTTGGTTAGGGCCAATGTCAACTCTCGGTCAAAAGACGACGTGCGCTGCTGCCTAAACTAAGTCGGCTCTATCCCCAAGGACGGACGTCACCGCAGGCGGGGTCGATGTTAGTTTCGTGCCAACAGCAGACGTGCCTCACCAATTCAAGCTTTGGTGTCGCTGATTGGCACGCCGCGACGCCTTCTTGTTTGCGTGCGCATAATACGGGTTGGCAAAGCACTGGGCTCCACGACCCGATGCCGACGCCTGACACTGAGCCAAAGTACCATAGCCACACCCAATGGAAGTGCCGTCTATGGTCGCGACCTGCACGCAAACGGGATAACGCGGATCGTAGGTCTGAGCCTGTACTGCGGAGGTGGCCGCCATCATTCCCATCACGAGGATTGTCCCGATCAGTGCGCGCATTTGAGCCTCCACTACGTCCAACCCACACTCTAGAGACCGCGCAACACGAACGTTATCAAGGTTTCGATTTGGCTCCGGCTGCTTTGATCTGAGTCAAAGCATCGCGAGTAGGGATGCAAACCCGTATCGCTACACGAAGCAGCCGCTCTTCAGGCGGCGCTTTGGGTCACGAGCGGTAATACTTGCGACGAGCAAATCTAGTCGGCTCCGCCCCTGAAAGCGGACCTCATCGGGACGGGTCAGATTTGTCGCGATGGGCCAGGAGACGGGCCGTCCTTCGGGGCGGCCCGTTTTGCGTCACCGGCCAGCGCGAAGAAATCCCCCAATTTGGGGGATTTTCCGCACGCGGTAATGGCCTACGATCCGACGCAGGCGCTAGACCAGCAGGCCGGAGCGCGCCGCCTGAGCTGGCGCTGATCGGCTGGCCTGAGACCCTACCGCTTGTCGCCAAGGCCGGAGTCGCGCTGATTTCGGATATACAGGTCTCGGTCAGCGCTGCTCACACCGCCCGTCCAGAAGACTGGAGACGCACCCACAGCCGGAGACGCAGGCGCAGCGGCGGCAGGCGATGGCTTCGCCGCGTGGCGAGCCTTATTCTTCGCGGCCATAGCGACGGAAGCAGACAGAGTGAGGACGGCAAGACTGACAAGAATGGTTCTGGTCATAGTTGGCTCTTCCCGAGATATCCACCCCAGCACCAAACGACCGTCGCGGACAGAGGTTCCCGCATCAGCTCGCCTTAAATTGCACCTGGATGCCGGCGAGGAAGCGGTGGTTTGGCTAAGGCGAAGCATTGAGGCCAATCGAAACAATCCGCTTTCGCGCTTCTGGCTCGCCGACGCGTTGACGCGGATTGGCGAACTGAATGAAGCGAAGGCAACCGCGCAGGCAGCCCTGGCCCTTGATCCGATCTTTACCATCCGTCGCTTGCGCGCGACCGCGCCCAGCAACAATCCGGCCTTCCTTGCCGGGCGCGCGCTGTTTTACAGGGGTCTGCGGCTGGCCGCGGTGCCGGAGGGTTGATGTCCGCGATGGGTCAAACTGAGAAGTCCTGAGGTGCAGCCGGGAAGTCGGCTTTGCTTTCAAGAACGGACATCGTCAGTCTAGCCTCTGAGGTCCGAAAAGTGCCGATTGTGTTGCAAAAGTCGAAAATCGAACAGCACCAAAAATCTCGCGAAAGTTGATTTTTTGACTTCTCTGCTGCTGCGTCGCTTTTCAGCGCCACTACGGAGGTCCGTGATCAATTTTGGATGAAGCGACTTGGCCCCCCTCACGTCGCCGCGCGTAAAACGGATCAGCGGCTCTAAGAATTTTCGTTCGCCACCCCAAAAAAACTTTTGCAACATGGGGTAATTCCGGGATCGAGCCAGACAAAAGGCAAAGGAATCAGCTCTCCAGGAACGTAAGAGGCCAGCCTCATGTGGCCTCGCAACGATGGAGAGCGGCAATGGAATACTTTGTCGGACTGGACGTATCGTTGAAGCAGACATCGATCTGCGTGGTCGATCAGACGGGGTCGGTCGTGCGAGAGGGCGTGGTCGATTCAGATCCTGAGGCGATCTCAGTTTACGTGAGGTCAAAAGCGCCGGATGCAGTACGCATCGGCCTCGAGACCGGCCCAACGTCCACCTGGCTGTGGACCGAACTTAAGCAGCTTGGCCTACCGGTGATCTGTATCGACGCGCGCCATGCCAAGGCCGTGCTCAAGATGCAGATCAACAAAAGCGACCGCAACGATGCTATCGGGATCGCCCGCATCATGCAGACCGGCTGGTTCAAAGAGGTGCACGTCAAGGATATCGACAGCCATTCGGTCAGGGCGCTGCTGGCGAGTCGGGCGCTGCTGGTCAAGATCAAGCGCGATCTTGAGAACCATGTTCGCGGCCTTCTCAAGAACCTCGGTCTTGTCATCGGCCGCGCCACGTTCAATGTCTTCGCCGTACGAACCGAGGAGTTGATCGAGGGCCGTCCTGAGCTGATAGCTGCGATCAGACCGCTGCTCGAAGCGCGCAATGCCGTTGGGCAGCAGGTTAGCGAGCTTGACCGCAAGGTTATGAAACTGGCCCGCCATGATGCGCAGGTCCGCCGATTTATGACGATGCCTGGGATCGGTCCGATCACCGCGCTCGCCTTCAAGGCAACGATTGACGATCCGGCACGGTTTGCGCGATCGAGAAGCGTAGGTGCTTATGTCGGGCTAACCAGTAGACGCCACGCCTCCGGAGAGCTCGATTGGTCAGGTCGCATCTCGAAGTGCGGCGACGCGATGCTACGAAGTTACCTGTTTGAAGCAGCCGGGGTTCTGCTGACGCGCGTCCCGAAGTGGTCCGCCGTGAAGGCTTGGGGGGTTAGGCTCGTCAAGCGCAACGGACTCCGCAAGGCAAGGTCGCAGTCGCGCGTAAGCTCGCGGTCATTCTGCACCGCATGTGGATCGACGGAACCGAGTTCAACTGGTCGAAAAAGGAAATTGCTGCCTAGCGAGGGCATTACAGAGTTTCTGCCAAACGGCGGGAAAAGACGTCCCAGCCGGGACGATGGCGATGGTGAGTTCGACAGATTTGGTGCGAGCGTTGGAAAGGACGACCGCGATTGCAACATTGAACCGCCAACGTCACCTTACGCCATCATGCGGAGGGTTCACCCTACCGCGGAGAGAACAGTGGGCCCGGCAAGGATGATCGTGGAGAGCTTGACACCCAGACCCGGAATTAGAGAACACAATCTGCCAATAGCTGAAGTGAGCCACCTGAGTGTCGATTTTCATTCCGGCAGTCCAGCTTGGCGCAAGCCCTCCTCGTATCGGGAAACGTTCTCGGCCTTTTGATAAGGCCCCAGCCCGTCCTTCAAATTGGAAAGAACCAGCGTGGGATTTAGCTCTCGCAGCCTGGCCAACAAATGCCGGGCCTGCTCCATATGTCCAGCCATCGCGTTGCTTGCGGCAGCGATGCGCAGCGCAGGTTGGAAGTTTGGATTGTCCCGCAATGCCATCGCAGCCCAGCCTGCCGCTTCTTCGTAGCGGCCGGCAAAAAAATATGCATGCGCGACGCCGCTTCGCATTCCGCCCATCCGTGGATCTAGGGGATCCAGGCGCATAGCACGCCCGAAGCGTTCGATCGCTGCTTCGGGCTCTCCGAGCCAACTTTTCACCCATCCACCGAAACGCCACGCCTCCGCCAGATTGGAATTCAGCACAAGCGCCCGCTCCATTAAGTCGGCGGCTGCGCCGAGATCGTGAACGACAAACGCTAAGGCCCATCCGCTCGCGGCGAGCGCGATCGCATCGTCTCTGCCCAGTTCGATCGCTTTCCGAGTGAGCCGCACAACCTCGGCTATCTCGTTCGGAGTGAGGACAATCCAACCATCGGCCTTAAGGCGGGCGAAACAGGAGGCGGCACGCCCGTAGGCACATGCGAAGTCTGGATCAACCTCGATTGCACGATAGAACAGGCGTAGCGCCTCTTCGTTCGCTCGCTGGCTGGCAAACTGGTACAGCTTGGCCATTCCGCGCAAATAGAAGGCGTAAGCATCCAGACTCTCTGTCGGTTTACGCTTGGTGTGCTCGATCTCCGCCTTTTCCACGGCCGGTGCAATGGCGGCGACAACGCTCTCGGTCACTCGATCCTGCAAATCAAATATGTCGCCAAGCCCACCATCGATCCGGTTCGCCCAAAGATGTCCCCCGGTTGCAGTATCGAGGAGCTGTGCCGTGATCCGTATGCGGTTTGCTGCTTTGCGGACGCTTCCTTCCAGAACATAGCGCACCCCAAGCTCGCGCCCGACCTGCTTCACATCGACCGCTCGCCCCTTGTAAGTGAAGCTGGAGTTCCGAGCAATGACGACCAACGCCTTGAAGTGAGATAGCGCCGTTATGATGTCATCGACCATTCCGTCAGCAAGATATTCCTGTTCCGGATCGGCGCTCAGGTTGACGAAGCAAAGAACCGCGATTGAAGGCTTATCAGGCAGCCTGAGAGCCGGCTGATGCGGCTCTATCGGGCGACCGGCGATGGTTGGATCTGCGTCCCCCTGTGCCTCCTGCACGCGTCCGATGAAGCGGTAGCCCTTGCGCGGCAGTGTCTTGATGAGGCGCTGCTCATCGCCGGAATCGCCGATCGCGTTCCGAGCTGCATTCAGCCGGGTCGTCAGAGCGGCGTCAGATACGACACGGCCGTTCCAGACCGCCTTGATAATCTCTTCCTTGCTGAGGACGCGTTCCCTGTTGCAAATCAAGTAGTCGAGCAGATCGAATACTCGTGGCGGGACGGAAACTAGGTCTGTCCCGCGGTACAGTTCGCGCCGTTCAGCGTCAAATACGAACTCATCGAAGAAATAGCGCAAGGTGCCATCACCTAGGTTACGTGCGACGGTGCTGGTGCCGAAAGATAAGCCATCGGTGAGCAAATAGTAAGCCGGAGGTTAAGCGCGTGCTGACAGGGCCTGGTACGGTCTTCGCGTGAAGATTCAAATCGTTGAACACAGGTCGCTGAAGGAGAATGCCATGTGCATTGCCAGTCGATCCGTCGCTGTCGTCGGCCTCCTGCTGGGCGCCATCTTTTACTCAAGTTCTGCTGCCGTTGCCGGCGACTGGCCGCATCGCACCGTCCGTTTAATTCTACCCGTGCCGGCGGGAGCCGCGGCGGATTTCACCGCCCGGCTCTTTGCCGAACGACTCTCCCGACGTTGGGGACAGCCCGTCATCGTGGAAAACCGGCCAGGCGCCGACGGGGTGATAGGAGTCTCTGCCTTTCTCGGCACCGATGACGACCATACCCTGCTGTATGCAATCTCGGCCGTTTTTACCGTCCATCCGATTACGCAACAAAAGCTGCCCTATAATCCGGTTCGTGACCTCGTCCCGATCTCCCCGACTTCGGACGTTGTCCTTGCAATCGCGGCCTCCGAAAAGAATTCAATCCGCTCGCTCGACGACTTAGTTCGAACGGCTCGCGCTCAACCGGGCAAGCTGAACTGGGCCGCTTCGCCTGGTCTTCCGCCTTTCGTTACAGGCGGGTTCTTCAAGAGTTCGAAACTGGATCTCGCTTTTGTGTCATATCGCGACGTTAGCCCTGCTCTCCAGGATCTTGGCGAGGGCCGCATAGATGTATTCGTTCACGCGCTGGGTGTGATCATGCCGCAGGTGCAGTCAGGCAGAGCGCGGCTGCTTGCAGTAGCCAGCGACGTTCGCGTGCCGCTTGCTCCAGATGTGCCGACCGTAACCGAAGCCGGATTCCCCGAGCTTCGAATGGACGGCGTTGTCGGATTTTACGGCAAACGCGGACTGCCCGATACACTGCGCGACCGGATTGCATCTGATGTCCGCGCAGTCGCAAGCGATCCCGACGTTCGTGAAAGACTGGCCGCCGTTGGACAGACCGCTCGTCCAGGTACCGCGGCCGATTTTGCCGCTTTGCTGGATCAATACCGTCGACGCCTTGCCGATCTCGCGAAAACCATCGATTTCAAAGCGACCCAGTGACGGAGGTCCGTCAAGTGACATCCGACCCTTGGCTCGATCTGCTGGGCCTGATCAATGGTTTTCAGATCACGCAGGCAATCCATGTCGCGTCAGCCCTGCGAGTCGCCGATCATCTAAGTGGCGCGGCTCGTTCGGCCGGCGAACTTGCGGCGCTGACAAGAAGCCATCCTGATTCGCTGTACCGGCTGTTGCGGGCGCTCGCTGCAGTGGGTGTTTTCCGGGAAGAGGAAGGCCGAACGTTTACGCTCACTCCCATGGGTGATTGTTTGCGTACGAATTCCGGGACGCCGCTCGGGGCGTGGGCGGAAGTCGTCGGAAGTCCCTATTTTTGGCAATCTTGGGGCCACCTGTTGCACAGCGTGCAAACCGGCGAGAACGCATTTCAAGATCTGAACAGCAAGGACGTGTGGCAATTCCGCGCCGAGCACCCCGAACACGGCGCAACGTTTGATCGGGCGATGACGCAATTTTCACGCGGCAGCGCCGAAGCGGTGATCCGCGCTTATGATTTCTCCCCATTTCGCCACATCGTGGACGTGGGTGGCGGGCAAGGTTTGATGTTGGCCGCGATCCTGCGCGCTCACCCTCACGTCCGCGGCACGCTGTTCGATCAGCCGGACGTCGTAGCGCAAGCAAGGGCTGTATTGGCGAAACGCGGCGTCATCGACCGGTGCAATATCGTAGGCGGAAGCTTCTTCGAAACGGTGCCTGAAGGCGCTGATGCATATCTGATGCGGGTGGTAATTCACGATTGGGAAGACGATGAAGCCATCGCCATCCTGAAAGTGTGCCGGCGCGCGGCGGGGGAAGCTGCAAAATTGCTTCTCATCGAACGGCTCGTCGGGCCCCCCAATGAAATGCCGGCAACCAAGTTCAGCGATCTGAATATGCTTGTCTCGCCGGGTGGACGAGAGCGAACGCGCGAGGAATTTTCAGACCTCTTTGCCAAGTCCGGCTTCGAGCTGACGCGCGTTTTTCCGGCGGGCATCCACAATGTGATTGAAGCTCGACCGCACTAAGCCTCGCGGATTATGGTCGATCCCGTATCGGGGGGAAGAACACCTGGAAACTGGAGTTTCGTATCCCGCTTTTGAAAATCTCGGACGTGGGGCATGATCACCGCGGTGCCATCGTGCTGCGGCAGAAGTGGTCACGCGGCCAGGTGGAAACGCGGCTCGCCAACCTGCCGCCGTGCTTGATCGGTATGGAGGCCTGCGTAGGCGCCCATCATCTCAGCCGCAAACTCCAGATGCTTGGCCACGACGCCCGCCTGATGCCGGCGAAGTACGTGCGCCCGTACTCGAAGGGACAGAAGAATGACTTCCGAGATGCGGAAGCCATCGCCGAGGCTGTCCAACGCCCGACGATGAAGTTCGTCGCGACCAAGACCGCCGAACAGCTCGACCTTCAGGCACTGCACCGCGTCCGCTATCGATTGGTCGGTCAGCGTACCGGCGTCATCAATCAGATCCGTGCGTTCCTGCTGGAGCGGGGCATCGCCGTGCGGCAAGGCCTGCATTCCCTGCGGTTCGAGTTGCCGGGCATCTTGGCGACACGCATCGATGTCCTCTCGCCTCGCATGTCGCTCATCATCGAGGGCCTGGTGGAAGACTGGCGCCGGCTGGATCAGCGTATCGAGAGGCTATCTAGCGAGATCGAAACACTAGCCCATCAAGATGAGGCCTGCCGGCGACTGATGACGGTGCCTGGTATTGGCCCGATCATCTCGAGCGCAATGGTGGCCGCGATCGGCGCTGGAGACGTGTTCTCGAAAGGCCGCGACTTCGGCGCCTGGCTTGGACTGGTGCCGAAGCAGACATCGACCGGCGACCGCACGATCCTCGGCAGTATATCAAGGCGCGGCAATCGCTACCTGCGCGCGCTGTTCGCGCAAGCCGCTTGGGTTGTGCTGGTCAAGATCAGGTGTTGGGAGCGCTATGGCCTCAACTCTTGGATCCGAGCCGCCAAGAAACGATTGCATCACAACGTGCTGGCGATTGCGCTCGCTAACAAACTCGCCCGAATTGCCTGGGCGGTCCTCAACAAGGGACGCGCCTTCGCGAGCGTCAAGACGGAGGAGACAGCGTCCCGACCTGCTTGACCCTCGCGCCGTGCGCGGGGCCGTCAAGGCGCAGCCTGGCAGCAGAGAGCAAGACGTCAGGAAAGCACGACGGCCGGCCTTGACGACCCCTTGCGCGCGGCGCGTCTGCGCGCGCAGGCCGGGACGAAGGAACGACCGCCAGGCACAAACAAAGGAACAGCGCGAAGTGAAGAGCTATCGATGACGTAACAACACCCTTACCCGCCGAGGTCTGCGAGAAGATGAGACGACGATGGAGAATCGGTCTTCCCGGCGCATGCGAACACTGGTGACCCAAATGGCCCGGTCGAGGCCTGTCCGCTAACCAGATCACATGCGCGCTGATATCCATGATGGCCCGGAGCACTGCGCTCCAAGCAGAGGCCGGATACATTGATGCAAGACCGCATCTACCGGATCATCGAAATCTTCTTGCACCGCACGGCCGGACCATACATTCGGGTCATTCGCGTCGGTTTGACCGGACCGCGGTGACTTCCGGTCTGCCCCGAGGAACGGACATTCTCAGGATAGGCGGGCATGTCTCAAAGGTGCCAATATGCGACATCAGCCTTAGTGGGCATCCCATCTGATCTGTCGTACAATCGCATCTAGGTTGGATCGTGGGCCATGGTGCAGGAGCGGCCAGTCCGGGTCGAGCGGAGGTTGTCGGCGATATTGGCCGCCGACGTAGCTGGCTACTCGCGGTTGATGCACAATGACGAAGAGGCGACCCATGCCAAACTGGCCGCGCTCCTAACCGACGCCGTCGCCCCGGCAATTGCCGAACACGGCGGCCGTGTCGTGAAGAACACCGGCGATGGGTTCTTGGCGGAGTTTCCGAGCGCGGTCCAAGCGGTTCGAGCCGCTGCGCAGTTTCAAACCCGCATCAAGGAACTTACAGTTGGTGACGCGGAAGACAGACGCATCGCTTTGCGCGTGGGCGTCAATATCGGCGACGTGATTGTCGAGCCCCACGACATCTTTGGAGATGGCGTCAACATCGCGGCCCGGCTTGAGGGGATCGCTGAGCCGGGCGGCATCTGCATCTCGTCTTCGACCTACGATCAAGTCCGAGGCAAGGTCGGGATCGAGTTCGCCGATCTTGGCGAGCAGAACCTCAAGAACATCGACCGCCCGGTGCGGGCCTATGCCATGGTCCGGGATGAATTCAGCCTGCCGACAAAGGACAGCAGCACGACACCCAGCCCACCTTCAGTGCCACACTTGTCCATCGTGGTTCTACCATTCGCGAACATCAGCGGCGATCCCGAGCAAGAGTACTTCGTGGATGGCGTCACAGAGAGCCTGACCACAGACTTATCGCGCATCAGCGGCGCGCTTGTGATTGCGTGTAACACAGCGTTCACGTTCAAGGGCAAAGCAATCGATGTCAAGAAGCTGGGACGTGAGCTGAACGTCCGCTATGTACTGGAGGGTTCGATGCAGCGTGGCGGCAACCGCCTCCGCGTGAACGTTCAGTTGATCGACGCCGAAACTGGCAACCACCTCTGGGCCGAGCGCTTCGACAAGCCTGTCGCCGACCTCTTCGACATGCAGGACGAAATCGTATCGAGGCTAGCCAACACGCTCGATGCGCAACTCATTGCTGCCGAAGCAAGACGCGCGGAGAGTTCGTTACATCCAGACGCCTTGGATTTGGTGTTGCAGGGCCGAGGCTGGTTCAACAAGGGCCTGATCCCCGATTACATGGCGCGGGCGCGCGGTTTTTTCGAGAAGGCGGTGGCGCTTGATCCCGAAAATGTCGAGGCCATGGTTGGTTTGGCGCGGGTCGATACGATGACTGGAGCTGCCCTTATGACCGACGACTGGTCAGCGCGGCTTGCCTCGGCCGAGGCGACTTTAACCAAAGCATTATCGCTCGCGCCGAACCACGCTGTGGCTCACATGTTGCTGGGCATCGTGCAAGTGGTCACGAAGCGCGCGGCCCAAGCCATGGTTCAATGCGAGCACGCAACGGCTCTGGATCGCAATTTGGCCCCCGCTCATGCTGTCATCGGGGGCGCAAAGTTTTTTCTTGGTCGCGGCGAAGAAACTGAACCCCACATCAATGAGGCACTCCGCCTTTCTCCTCGCGACATTTTTGCCCATCGATGGATGGCAATCGTCGGCTTCGCCAAGGCGCAGCTCGGTGCCGATGCCGAAGCAATCGTCTGGCTGCGCCGGGCCCTCGACGCAAACCGAAACCATTCCACCGCGCATTTCGTTCTCGCGGCTGCGCTGGCGCGGCTCGGGGAGCTGGACGAAGCGCGGGCCACAGTGCAAGCGGGACTTGCGCTCGATCCGAGTTTCACCATTCGCCGCTTTTGTGATGCCACCAACGCACGGAGCGACGTTCCGACTTTCCGTGCCTGGCGCGACCGCGTGATTGAGGGCATGCGATTGGCCGGGGTACCTGAGGGCTGATGTCCGAGTTGGGTCAAATTCGGAAGTCTGGGCGCGCAACTCGGCAGTCCGCTTTACCCTCAAGAATAGACATCATCAGCCGGGCCTATCAGGTGCGAAAAGTGCCGATAGTGTTGCAAAAGTCTTTTTTCGGCATGTGACTCAAATTCTTAGAGCCATAGGCGCGACGATCGAATAATAACGTGGGGGACCCACGCTGTCGGGCGCTAAACTCACCGGCGATTCTGACAACGGGCCTGAGGCTACATTGACCGGCGATTGTCGTTTATTTCGTTCTTTCGCGGAAAATTAGCCGCGCGTCCTTTTGGGACTTTTGCAACATGGGGTAATTCCGGGATCGAGCCAGACAAAAGGCAAAGGAATCAGCTCTCCAGGAACGTAAGAGGCCAGCCTCATGTGGCCTCGCAACGATGGAGAGCGGCAATGGAATACTTTGTCGGACTGGACGTATCGTTGAAGCAGACATCGATCTGCGTGGTCGATCAGACGGGGTCGGTCGTGCGAGAGGGCGTGGTCGATTCAGATCCTGAGGCGATCTCAGTTTACGTGAGGTCAAAAGCGCCGGATGCAGTACGCATCGGCCTCGAGACCGGCCCAACGTCCACCTGGCTGTGGACCGAACTTAAGCAGCTTGGCCTACCGGTGATCTGTATCGACGCGCGCCATGCCAAGGCCGTGCTCAAGATGCAGATCAACAAAAGCGACCGCAACGATGCTATCGGGATCGCCCGCATCATGCAGACCGGCTGGTTCAAAGAGGTGCACGTCAAGGATATCGACAGCCATTCGGTCAGGGCGCTGCTGGCGAGTCGGGCGCTGCTGGTCAAGATCAAGCGCGATCTTGAGAACCATGTTCGCGGCCTTCTCAAGAACCTCGGTCTTGTCATCGGCCGCGCCACGTTCAATGTCTTCGCCGTACGAACCGAGGAGTTGATCGAGGGCCGTCCTGAGCTGATAGCTGCGATCAGACCGCTGCTCGAAGCGCGCAATGCCGTTGGGCAGCAGGTTAGCGAGCTTGACCGCAAGGTTATGAAACTGGCCCGCCATGATGCGCAGGTCCGCCGATTTATGACGATGCCTGGGATCGGTCCGATCACCGCGCTCGCCTTCAAGGCAACGATTGACGATCCGGCACGGTTTGCGCGATCGAGAAGCGTAGGTGCTTATGTCGGGCTAACCAGTAGACGCCACGCCTCCGGAGAGCTCGATTGGTCAGGTCGCATCTCGAAGTGCGGCGACGCGATGCTACGAAGTTACCTGTTTGAAGCAGCCGGGGTTCTGCTGACGCGCGTCCCGAAGTGGTCCGCCGTGAAGGCTTGGGGGGTTAGGCTCGTCAAGCGCAACGGACTCCGCAAGGCAAAGGTCGCAGTCGCGCGTAAGCTCGCGGTCATTCTGCATCGCATGTGGATCGACGGAACCGAGTTCAACTGGTCGAAAAAGGAAATTGCTGCCTAGCGAGGGCATTACAGAGTTTCTGCCAAACGGCGGGAAAAGACGTCCCAGCCGGGACGATGGCGATGGTGAGTTCGACAGATTTGGTGCGAGCGTCGGAAAGGACGACCGCGATTGCAACATTGAACCGCCAACGTCACCTTACGCCATCATGCGGAGGGTTCACCCCTACCGCGGAGAGAACAGTGGGCCCGGCAAGGATGATCGTGGAGAGCTTGACACCCAGACCCGGAATTAGAGAACAGTATCTGCCAATATCGGAAGTACCGGACGCGACGTTGCGGCGTAGGCAGAAGCAGCGGAACTATTCTCGCGTTCAACTTTGTTGCTTCGCAGCGAGATCGATAGTCGGGGCCAATGTACACGGGAAGCCAAACTTCCCTAACCTGCCATGTCCAAAGGTGCTAAGTTAGCGGTGGTCATGGTGCTCCTCGCGGTACAGAGGTCTGTCGGCCCTGCCGCGCGGACGGCTGTGCATCAAGACTATCTGCAACGCCGGCTTGCGGCTATCCTGGTGGCACACGTGGTTGGCTGCCTGTAGGCGCAGCCCAGATCACGCGTCCCCTTCAATTCAACGTCGGCGCCACTCGCCATTTTTGTGATGCGACAGGTAGGCTTGAGTGCTAAGTTGATTTTTTAGGCGTCTATTGAGGCCACTCGGGGTGGTCTCCGGCAAGCAGTGCTCACAGTCCGGCTCGAGGCGGTGTGATGCCCAAGATCCTGCTGGTCGAAGATAACGAGATGAACAGCGACATGCTCTCGCGGCGCCTCGTGCGCGGCGGCTACGAGGTCATCATTGCCGAGGACGGAGCGCGCGGCGTCGCAATGGCGACGAGCGACAGGCCCGATCTCATTTTAATGGACATGAGCCTGCCGGTGATTGACGGTTGGGAGGCGACGCGCCGGATCAAGGCCACGCCCGAACTGCGCAAGATCCCCATTATCGCGCTTACGGCGCACGCCATGGCGACCGACCGGGACAAGGCCCTCGAGGCCGGCTGTGACGACTACGACACAAAACCGATCGAACTGCAGAGGCTGCTGGGCAAGATCGAGACGCTGCTCACGGCTGCGGGACAGTAGATGACCAAGTTCCGGACAGATGACGAGAGGAAACGACTCATGAAAACGGCTCAGTACAAGTGGTCCCAAAGTGGCGGGTGGGGGCCGAACTTGCCAACTGGTGAAGTCGGACAACAAAGTGTCGTGTTCGTTTTCGGCGCTAGATCGCTGATGCAGGCAGGTGACATTGTGGGCGAGCTACGCGATCACTTCAAAGGGGCCGCCATGCTTGGTTGCTCGACTTCCGGCGAGATTCTAGGCGACATGGTCGTCGACGATTCGGTGATTGCCACCCTTGTCGACTTCGAACATACGCAACTCCGGTTTGCCTCCGCTACGATTGGCGAGGCGAAGGCAAGCTACGACGTCGGCAAGGAGCTCGCGCAGCAGTTGAACGACGGCTCATTGCGCCATGTGTTCGTACTTTCGGACGGCTTGCACGTCAATGGCTCTGACCTGGCGCGCGGTCTCGCGGGCGGCGTCTTGGAAGGCGTGTCGATCACCGGCGGCCTTTCCGGAGACGGAACCAACTTCGCCGAGACCTGGGTCATTGCCGACGAGGGCGCGGGCCCCCAGCGCGTGGCGGCGGTCGGTCTGTATGGCGACGACTTGCGCATTGGCTACGGATCGATGGGCGGCTGGCAGCCATTTGGGCCGCTGCGCACCATCACCCGGGCCGAGGGCAACATCCTCTATGAGCTGGATGAGCGGTCAGCGCTCGATCTCTATAAATCGTACCTGGGCCCACACGCCGACCAGTTGCCAAGCTCTGCCCTGCTTTTTCCAATCCTGGTTACCGAGGCAAAGGGCGGCCAGGGTGTCGTCCGGACCGTCCTGTCTGTGGACGAGAAGAACAAGTCAATGACGTTCGCGGGCGACATCCCACAGGGCGGAACGGCGCAGTTGATGAAGACCAATGTTGACAATCTGGTCGACGGCGCGACGGCCGCCGCCAAGGCCAGCCTCAGCGGGCTGGGCGACAGGCGACCGGATCTTGCGATTCTGGTGAGCTGTGTCGGTCGTAAGCTTGTGATGAAGCAGCGCACCGAAGAAGAAATCGAAGCAATCCGAAATGTCTTCGGGACGGATGCAAAGATTTCCGGGTTCTACTCATACGGCGAGCTTTGCCCCTTCATGCACGGTGGCGAGTGCCGCCTGCATAATCAAACCATGACCATAACAACCTTCGCCGAGGACTGAACTGTCACAGGGCACAGATGCACAGGCTGCTACGACGCCAGCTCAGAAAGCACCTCGGTGTCGAGGGTGAAGTACCGGCTGCCTTGCAGCCATTCGTGGCAGCCGTCGATGCCGCATACACCGATTTCGATAGCGATCGGGCCATGGTCGAGCGCTCGCAGGAGCTGAGCTCGAAGGAGCTGTCGGAGGCACGCGACAAGGCTACGCAGGCACAGCGCCGGCTGGTCGACGCGATCGAGAGCATCTCGGAGGGTTTCTCACTCTACGATGCCGATGACAAGCTGGTGATATACAACCGACGGTACCGGGACATGCACGGCAGCGGCAGCATCGATGTCGTGAAACAGGGCGCATCGTTCGAAGCGATCCTCCGCAATGCGGCCACGAGCGGCGAGATCCGTGACGCGGAGGGGCACGTCGAGGCCTGGGTCGCGGAACGTCTGGCCCGGCATCGCGATCCCAAGGGCACGCATGTGCAACGCCGCTCCGACGGGCGCTGGATCCAGATCAACGAGCGCAAAACCGACGACGGTGGCACGGTCGCGACCTACACCGACATCACCGACGTGAAGCAGGCGGAGCAGGCGATCCAGGAGAGCGAGCAGCGGCTGCGCGTCATTGCCGAGGCCGCGCCGATGGCGGTGGCGATCGTGACCTTCGATGACGGGATCATCCAGTATGCCAATCAACGCTTCAGCGAAATGTTCGATGTCGAAGGTTCGTCCGCCCTGGGCCTGCAAGCAAAAACCTTCTACGCAGACCCCCAGCATCGCGAGCGCTTCATCGACGCGCTCACCGAGCACGGCCATGTGGAGGGCATGGAGATACTGCTCAAGCGGGCTGGAGGCGAGGAGTTCTGGGCGCTCATAGCATCGCAGCGCGTCCAGTTCGAAGGGCGCCCGGCGATGATCAACGGCCTCGCCGACATCAGCGACCGCAAGCGCATGGAGGGCGAGCTGCACAAGGCGATCTGGGCGAGCGAGCAGGCCACCAGCATGAGCCATGAGCTGCGCACGCCCTTGAACGCGATCATCGGTTACAGCGAGATCCTGTTCGAGGACGCCCAGAGTGCCGGGCGCGAATCCGAGATGGTGGACCTGCGCAAGATCCAGGATGCCGGCAAGCATCTGCTCGGCCTGATCGACAACATCCTCGATCTTTCCAAGATCGAGGCCGGCAAGATGACGCTCTATCTCGAGACCTTCGAGCTGCGCCCCATGATCGATAGCGTAGCGGCGACCGTCACCGCGCTGGCCAAGAAAACTGGCAATGTTCTCGTGGTGAACTGCGCCGACGAGGTCGGCACGATCCACAGCGATCTGACCAAGGTGCGGCAGATCCTGTTCAACCTTCTCAGCAATGCCTGCAAGTTCACACGGAACGGGACGATCACGCTTGCCGCGCTCCGTGATACAAACGAGGCGGTCGACTGGATCGAGTTCCAGGTGCGCGATACCGGTATCGGCATGACGACAGATCAGCAGGCCAAGGTGTTCGAGGCCTTCAGTCAGGCCGATGCCTCGACGGCCCGCACCTATGGCGGCACCGGGCTGGGCCTCGCCATCACCAAGAGCTTCTGCCGGCTGATGGGCGGCGATGTGACGCTGACCAGCGAAGCCGGCAAGGGAACGACCTTCACGGTTCGTCTGCCGGCGGTGACACGCGCTGCATCGGACACGGTCTCGGCGGCAGAGAAGCGTTCCGAGGGTCCGCAGGTCACCGAGCCCGAGCATGCGCCGATCGTTCTCGTGGTCGACGATGACCCCAACGCGCGGGAGCTGCTGAGCCGACACCTGCAGCGAGGCGGTTACGCCGTTCGCGTGGCTGCCAATGGCGAGGAGGCGATGCAGCTCGCCCGCACTCTGCAGCCCGACGTCGTCACGCTCGACGCTCTGATGCCGCAGATGGACGGCTGGGCCGTGCTCAGCGCCATGAAGGAAGATGCGGCACTCGCCGAAATTCCCGTGATCATGGTCACGGTCGTCGACAACCAGGGCATTGGCTTCTCGCTCGGCGCCGCCGATTACCTGATCAAGCCGATCGATCGCGACAGACTGGTCCGTGCGGTGGAAAAGTGCTGCCCAAGGGGCTCGCCACGGCACGTGCTGATAGTCGAGGATGACGCTCCGACCAGCGAGCTGATGGCGCGCGCCTTGCGGCAGCTCGATTGCACGGTCACGCAGCAGAGAATGGTCGGGTTGGTCTCGAGCGTTTGAACGAGGCTTTACCCGACGCAATTCTGCTCGATCTGATGATGCCCGAGATGGACGGGTTCGAGTTCATCGCACGGGTGCGCGCCGAATCCCGCTGGCGGCGCATCCCGATCATCGTCGTCACCGCCAAGACACTTACCGCCGATGATCGCGCGCGGCTCAACGGCCAGGTACAGCGTTTGGTGCACAAGGGCGAATGCAGCGGCAAGGCCGTGCTGGCGGCGCTCGACGAGCTGGTACCCCGATACGCCCGGCGCGCGAGTCCGGATCGGCCATGAGCATCATTGACACCGACAGCGCACGCGCCAGGCGCATTTGGCTTGCCCACCTTCGCCAGGAACTGCTGTCCCCGGTCAACGCCTTGCTCGGCTATGCAGAAATCCTGCACGAGGAGGCGTCCCGGAAGGAGCGCCCGGAGATTCTCCCCGATATGAACCGTATCCTCGGCGCTGCCCGGGATCTCGCCGGCAAGGTCGACCGGCTGGTGGATGGCGATCGCGCCAAGAGCCCACCCGGCTCAGCGGCCGCCACGCAAGAGCAGGAGCTGCGTCACGAGCTGCGCACGCCCCTCAACGCGATCAAGGGCTATGGCGAGATGGTGCGCGAGGATGTGGCCAATTTCGCAACCGGCTCGCTACGGGCAGATCTCGACCGCCTGCTGGTGGCGGCCACCGACCTGCTGCTGCGTCTCGATCGCATCGTGCGATTCTCGGTCGATGTCGAGCAGACGAGCTTGGCCTCCGATCAGACCGGCGCGGTCATTGTTAGCGACTTGTTGCGCAGCCTCGGGCCCGTCCGGCATGAGACGAATACTGTCACCGAAACTGGCTCCATTCTCGTCGTGGATGATATCGAGGCCAACCGCGATCTCCTGTCGCGCCGACTGACCCACGATGGCCATCGCGTCGCTTCGGTGGCCGGCGGTCAGCAGGCGCTGCAGGCGCTCGCCGACGATGAGTTCGACCTTGTCCTGCTCGATTTGATGATGCCCGATATCAACGGGTTTGACGTGCTTGTGCGTATGAAGGCTGACGAGCGGCTGCGTCGCATTCCGGTTATCATGATCACGGCCTTGGCGGAGACCGAGAGCGCCGTCCGCTGCATCGAGGCCGGGGCCGAGGATTATCTGCCAAAGCCGTTCGATCCGATCCTGCTGCGCGCGCGGATCAATGCTTGCTTGCACAAGAAGCGCTGGCGCGACCGCGAGCAGAAGTATCTTCGCCGCATTGAGAACGAGACCGCCAAGTTCGAGCGGCTGCTGTTGACCATCCTGCCAAGACGTGTGATTGGCCGCCTGAACCAAGGCGAAGCCATGATCGCCGACCGCTTCGAGGGCGTGAGCGTTCTGTTCGCCGATCTGGTGGGCTTCACCGAGCACTCGGCACGGGTCACGCCCGCAGCGATGGTCGAATATTTGAACCGGCTGTTCTCGGAGTTCGACGCGCTTGCCCGCGAGCTCGGTGTCGAGAAGATCAAGACCATCGGCGATGCCTACATGGCCGTCGCCGGCTTGCCCGATCCGAACCCCGATCCGCTCGCAGCGATCGCAAAAATGGCGCTCGGCATGATCGATCGGCTAGGCCGCGTCAACAGCCATTTCGGCTGGCCGTTGCAAATCCGCATCGGCATACATTCCGGTCCCGTGGTTGCCGGCATC
This sequence comes from Bradyrhizobium sp. sBnM-33, assembly GCF_032917945.1. Classification (NCBI taxonomy): domain Bacteria; kingdom Pseudomonadati; phylum Pseudomonadota; class Alphaproteobacteria; order Hyphomicrobiales; family Nitrobacteraceae; genus Bradyrhizobium; species Bradyrhizobium sp. sBnM-33. The sequence continues at coordinate 1,399,073 of NZ_CP136624.1, read as the reverse complement.
ATCGGCGCGCACCGCTTCATCTACGACGTGTGGGGCGATACTGTAAATGTCGCCAGCCGGCTTGAGGCCTATTCTCTACCCAATCGAATCCATGTGTCCCAGGATATCGCGCGCCACCTCGTCGGTCGCTTCGCGCTGGAGCCACGTGGCAGCATTGACGTGAAGGGCAAAGGCAAACTGGAGACGTTTTTCTTGAGCCGGATCTAGTCGCGCGCTCCGGCCGGGTGCATCGGACTGGCTTGTTCCTGAAGCACGTGCTGATCTTGCAGTGGTAATTCAAGCAACGAGCGAGCACTTGCCCACCCGCAAGGCTCCGATCATGGCGATCGTGATGGGGACGCACGGAGGCTTGTAGTCTTCTTCGTCGATATCAGGCGCTTCCTCCTCGCGATAATACGCATTGAACGGGAAAGGACGCGTGATCGCGGATTCTGGATAGATCGGGGCAAGTCGGTTCGGGTCGAAGAGCCACCCCTGCACGCGGTCATTGAAGCGAGACACGATGCGCAGCGCATTCTCAGCCGATGGCCCATCGATAATATCGCATCCGGTCAGGAAGGCGAGCGCACCCACGCTGGCGCCGGCCTGTAGGAAGGCGCGGCGGGTTGGCTCGGGCAGGAGTTTGGCGGTGTCTCTGGCGAGGAGTTCGGCATCGACACCGGGAACCGATGATCTCGAACGAGACATCTCTGGTCTCCTAAGCGGCCGCAGATTCCAACGCCCATCGCCGCAAGCATCGCGACGGCGTTAATCCAATGGGCACCCGGACTTCAAGCGGATGAAGCCGGCTCTTTCGCCTTTGCGAAACCCGGCCCGCCGAGGGTTGGGGGTTCTAATCCTTGGCTCGCAGGATGCTGATCCGCGTTTCGTCGACGAAACTCTTGCTGTCCTGATGGGGCCGGCGGAACAGATTGCGTTCGACAACGAGCGAACGGCCGCTGATGGTCTTGGTGCAGCGCTCCTTGACGTAGACGCCTCCCACGGGCTGGTCTCCTGCGCCCGGCTGGCCCTCGGTGCACGCCCAGCCGTCCGAGCCGTAGCGCGATCTGGCCTGTAGCCCCAGCAGAAACGCCTTCTTGCGGATATAGAGACGCGCCTTCGGATCGGTCTCGATCTGCAAACCGGCAACATGCCCGGTATCGTCGATCAGAAGGGTGAGGATCGCCGGATGACCCGCCACCATGGTGCCGTCCCGGCTGGTCGACGGATCGTAACCAAATCGGATCGCCCGCGTCCCACGCGCATCGGCAGGACAGTCACGCCAGTTCTTCCAGCCGGCCAATGCACGCTTCGGATCCGCTGCGCAGGCGAAATCGACATAGCCGGCCTCCGGCAACTCGGCCGCAGCCATTCCAAGGCGAATGTCACGCAGATCGTTGCCGCTGAATTCTTCCGCCCTTGCCGGAGAGTTCGCGAGCGCAACCGCCTGCCAGGCCAAGAGACCCGCGGCAAAAATTCCCGGCAGCTTCCGTCTGTCCATCACTGGTTCTTCCCCGTGTTGGCGGCCGCATCCTCCGGCTTCTGCTCCTGCGTCTTGTAGACGTCGCACACCCGCGACGCGCTGGCGAAGAAGGCGACGCACTCCGCGTAAGTGGGCTCGCCGGCTCCCTTGATGTGTGCGATCACGTAGTCGGCGACGGCTTCGATATCTTTCGGCCGCAGGAACGTTCCGCCCTCGGGCGGCATCTGTGCCCCCGCGTCCTGGCGGTTCATGCCGTGGCATTTCACCTCGTCGTAGGCGCCGCGTATAAAGAACGGCATCGCGGTGCCCGGCCGCCCGCAGCCGACGGCTTCAATGATCTGATCCCGCGTCAGCTCGGTCTTGCGCAGCGACAGCGCATCACCGCCGTAGCCGCCGCCGCCATTGCCGTGCCATTTGTGGCACCCCACGCAATTAGCCTTGCTGAACACCGCCTTGCCGGCATTGGTCGGATCCGAGGCTGGCGTTTGCGCCGACTGACCGTAAACAGCGGTCGGCGTCGAAAAATTCAGGGCGACGACGCTCACGAGCAGCACGCCTGCCGTCGCCGGGAATCGGTTAAAGATCATCATTGCGTCTCTTGTGGAAGAAGCCGGAGGGCCCACGGTTGGCGGGCCCTCCGTTTTTTGGGATGTCAGAGTGCGAACACGTAAAGCATCGATCCCGGCTGTATCTTCTTCAGCTCAGGCGTCGAATCGATGAACCACTTGTCCCAGGCGCCGCCCAGGCCGACCAGAATGGCGATGTACTGTTTGCCATCGACCGTAAAGGTCATCGGCGGTGCATTGACGCCGCCGCCCGTGTTGAACTCCCAGAGCTTCTGCAATGACTTGGCATCAAGCGCCATCACTTCGCCGGATGGCTGCCCGGTGAAGACGAGGTCGGGAGTCGCAAGCATGCCGCCCAAATTGGGGAACGGTGTTTCCATTTTTTGGGCGATCTTGCCGGTAGTCACATCGATCGCAGTCACGCTGCCGGTGATCCTGAAGGGCTGGCTCGGGCCCCCGCCGGTCCAGAACTCCCGCGGTTTCAGTTTATCCGGCGTCATCACCTCAACTTTGATGCGATTGCAGCTCTCGATCACCGGGATGTACCAGAGCTTCAGATCCGGATTGTAGGCCGTCGGCGGCCAGTTCTTGCCGCCCATATTGCCGGGGCAGATGTCGGTTTCCATGTTGGCGCGGCTTGGCGTCACCGACGCGATATAGGTCTGCACGGACTTATTCGGGTCATACTCGATCGGCTTGCCGGTCTCTGCGTCGAGCCCTTTGGTCCATGTGACTTTCTTGACGAACGGGAGGCCCCAGACGAACTTGCCGGTGGTGCGATCGATCGCATAGGCGAAACCGTTGCGGTCCGCTTCGAGCGCGAGCTTCCGCGGACCACTGGGCCCGGGGACATCGACCAGCACGTTTTCCGCCACGCTGTCATAGTCGTAGGGGTCGTTTGGCGTGTGCTGATAGTGCCACTTGATCTTGCCGGTTGTGGCGTCAAGGGCCAGCGAGCTGTCGGTGTAAAGGTTGTCGCCTGGCCGATAAGCGCTATCCCAGTCCGGTCCGGGATTGCCGGTGCCCCAGATGATGGTGTCGGTTGCGGGATCGTAGGTGCCGGTTACCCAGGTCGAACCGCCACCCGCGGCAGCCGCGTTGTTGCTGTCTTTCCAGGTTTCGCTGCCGGGCTCACCCTTGCCCGGGATTGTGTAGGTGCGCCAGACCTCCTTCTGGGTCGTGAGGTCGGTGGCGGCGAGCCATCCACGGATGCCGTACTCCGCGCCGGCCACGCCGGTGATCGCCATGTTCTTGACGATCAACGGCGCGCCGGTGATCGTCTCGCCCTTGTCCGGATCGGCGACAGTACGCTGCCAGGCGACCTGGCCGGTTTCCTTGTTGATCGCGATCAGCCGGCCATCGAGCGTATGGGAAATGACTTGATCACCCCACAATGCGACGCCGCGGTTGTCGACGCCGCAGCACGCAACAGCACCTGCCCAGTCACGGTCCGTCTTGGGATCCATCTTCCAGACCAGCACGCCGCGGCCACCATGCGCATCGATCTTGTAGACCGAACCCCATCCATCGGTGACGTAGAGAAAGCCGTTCTCGGCAATCGGAGTGCCTTCCAGCCCGCCATGGCTCCAGATGCCGCCGCCCTCGATGCCGCCGAGGTGCATGGTCCAGGCGACCTTCAGGTTCTTCACGTTATCGCGGCTGATCTCCTTGAGACTGGAGAACCGGTGAGCCGAGTAATTCTGATGATGATGAAGCCAGTTGCCAGGCTCCTTGTCGACGTTGAGCAGCCGTTCCTGGTTGACCTCGTCTGCAGCGGAGACTGGCTGTGCAGCCATCATGCCTCCGGCCGCGACTGCAATGGCGAGCAGACCTGCTCGCGTGAAGATTCTTGTGTGACCTGAAAATCGCTCCATGAGTCATGCCCTCCTGTGGCAAATTCATGCTGAATCGAGCGTCCGGCACATCCGGGCGTTCAACTGAGAAGCCTCGTTCAGCGAGCTCAGCGGTCCGCTGTCGCGATCAGGGCGTTCGTGAGACCTGCACCTCCGTTTCTTTGGTTCCGGCTTTCTGGAAAACGACGGCGCATGTGAACGTCTCGCCATCGACAAGCTTCTGCCGAGTCTGCAGCAGCATCACGTGATATCCGTCCCGCTTGAGTTCGATCGTCTTGTTCTCTGGGATCGGAATGGACTTGATCTCGCGCATGGCGGGCGCGCCTTCGCCGCGATCGACGGTATGCTTTTCGGAGAAATTCGCGAACGGACAGCGGACGCGCAATATCGCGTCGGGTTCGGCCGTATCGTTCCTGATCGTCATCAGAAGCGGGAGATCGATACCAATCTGGTCGGAGGCTGGCACCCGGGCGTTTGTCACCTGCAGCCCGTCACCTGCCGCGGCGAACCCGGGCGTCAGCCAAAGTCCAGCGGCAACCAGTCCGACCGCAAGAGATCCAGATCTGCCAAACAGCGCAATCTGGCCGACGCGGTCGAGACCCGCGCCATGGAGACCCGATATCGCTATGGCGATCATCGGCTATGTCTCGGCCAAAGCGCAATGCTGCAAATGCGTGGTCAGTCGAGACTTACAAGCGAGGGATGCCCAAACGAAAAATTTCGTCCGACTCATGGCGCGATCCTCCCACGATCGATTTTTCTTGCTTCAAGTTACGCTCCTAGACGCGGCGCCGCCATCGCAGCCCTCTTTTGCCTCAGCCCTGCTCAGTGAGCCGGACAAAGTCCTCGAGGATGGCCGCGATGAGGTCGCGATGCCTTGTGTCTTCCGGCGCCAGTCCTGCGGCATACAGCTTCAGGACGTAGCGCGCCTTGGCGGCCGCCTCCGGCCACGACGCGGCGGGAAACGCCAGCAGGTGATCTTCGATCTCGGTCCGCCGTTCGCGCAGCTCCCGCGCATGGGTCTCGACTTCCGCCAGCGCGCGGCGGATGTCGGTCGCTCTCTGCGCCGCCATGCCGCGATGGCTGTCGAGGTCGAGCGGTTCGTCAGCCATCGGATGTGCTCGCGTCGATGCGCTGCGCGTCCGACAAATCGACCGGGCCGATCGAGACCACCTCCATCGCCAACCCGCGCGAGCCTTCCGCCGGCACCTTGATCATAGTGGGGACGCGGCGGAACGCCGCGAACGAAAGGCCCTCGATCGTCTCCTCATCGGTGACGACCTCGTAGGCGCCGGCGGGCAACAGGCGATCGATGCCCCTGATCCGGAACGGATGTTTGAAGGTGACGACTTCACGTCGGGAACGGATGGTCATGCGCGCCTGCCTTTCGCAAAGCGCCGGCGCCGACGCTGCCCGCAAAGCAGCATGCGCTCCCTCCGCCGCAATAGCCATCGCTTTCTTGCCGCACGGCGACTGTGCCCCATGAGTAGCCCACGAGACTGAGCTTGGAGACGCCTCGCCGCTGAAGGATGAAATCGATGGCGGAGCCGACATCCCTCACCGCGACATCGCTCGTGGCGATGGGAGGATTACTGGCCGCCGGCTGATCCATTTCCGGCGGCCGGGTCGATCGACCGTAGCCGCGCACATCCACCAGATACACATCCCAGCCGCGCTGGGCGATGTAGTCCGTCCAGGATAGTCCTTCGAGCGGAAAATCGAATATCGCCTCGCCTGGCAAGGTTGCGCCATGGACAAACAGCAGCGTTTTTTGTGCTGTAAATTGCTTCAGGCCTTCCGGGCGCTTGTTTCTGACGTACAGCTTTGTCCCAGGTTCGACAGCGTCGATCATGAAGTGCTCGGTCAAGAGCCGCGCGATCACGCGCAGACCGTCGAGTCATAGCGGAACCGATTAACCCTCCGTCAGGTTTGGGTCCGTTACAAGGCAGTATGTCTGCCCAAATCTCGCGATGGCATTTCCTCGACCGGCAGCAAGCAGCGCTAAGTCGGCTCTTGGGCACTTTTCGGACATGGCGCGATGTCCGAGTTGAGTCCGCTTTCGGGGGGATTGTGTTGCAAAAGTCGTTTTGCCGAAGGTGTCAAAAATTCTGAGGGCCGCAGGCGCGATTTTCGTGTAGAGATCTGAGGGAACCTCATCGCCTCACGCTAAACTCATAGGCGACGTCGGTAACGCGATTGAGGTTATCCGAATCGTCGATTGCCTCGCGTTTAAAGGTTTCACCAAAAATTCGGACTGATGCAACTTTCGACTTTTGCAACAGTATCGGGGGTAGAGCGGAAATTAGATTTCGGAGCAGGTCGCCTGTTTGGCCAAGGACGCTCCGACTATCCGACTGACCTAGGAAGTTCCGAGCGGCGCTGTGCCGGTTGCGCAATTAGCGGGCGCGGACCCGGTTAGGTTTCCACAACCGTCGATTTCCTATATTCTTCGTGCGTTAATCAACGCTGATGCGTCTCAAAAGGGAGCTGCGGCTAAACATGCATGCGATGAAAGCGATCGCCATCATAGTGGTCCTGCTCCTGGTCGTGGTGAACGCTCTGCAATTGCTGCCGGCAGCGAGCGCATTCCAAATGTATCTGTCGGGTGGGGCGGTGGCGCTGAGCCTTGTCGCGCTGATAGCGATCCTGGTCGGGCGCGGCCCGTCACGGGATAACCGAAGTGCTGGCGCTGAGGCGGCCCGACCGATGCCTGTTACGACTCGCGCAAACCAGGCAGACGCCGAGATCGTCAGCTTTTTGGCGATGCTGCAGGCAAGGGGCCGGCTGGTCGATTTCCTGATGGACGACATCAACGCGCATGATGACGCACAGGTTGGGGCAGCCGCGCGCGTGGTCCATGCCGGATGCAAGACCGCCCTGCTGGAGCACTTCCGAATCTCTCCCGTGCGCGCAGAGAGCGAGGGATCGACGGTGCAGGTCGCCGCTGGCTATTCGGCGGACGAGTACCGACTGCTGGGCAAGATCAGCGGCCCGGCGCCATTCTCGGGAGTGCTTGTCCACCACGGCTGGAAAACGGATGCGGTGAATCTACCGCGCGTTTTGCGGAGCTCGACCGATCGACTTCCGGCAATCGCTCCGGCGGAGGTGGAACTGAGATAAGCGGGCTCGAATCGGCCGGCTGCCGGACGCCCGAGTCGGATCACGTACAACCGGTGCTTTCCATCACGCGCGGCTATTGACGCGAATTGACAGCACGACAACCAGGACAAACCTCCCCTCATGAGCGCTCGTTTCAGTCTTGCTATCGACCTCGGCACCAGCAACAGCGCAATCGCGATCGCCGATCTCGAGAGTGGTGAGACCAGGATTATCGAAATCGCGCAAACCCTGGGACCAAATCAGATCGGCGAGATGCCGACACTGCCGTCCGCCATCTATATTCCGCACTCCGAGGAGTTCCCGGAGAGTTCGTTTCCTCTGCCCTGGAACGATGCCGGGGAGCGCGCGATCATTGGCCAGTTCGCGCGCGAGCGGGGGGTGCTCGTGCCTGATCGCCTCGTGACCTCCGCCAAATCCTGGCTGTCCAACCCGCATATCGACCCGAAGCAGCGAATCCTGCCCTGGCGATCCGACATCGCGGAGGAGAAGCTCTCGCCATTCGAATGCTCACGTCTTTACCTCCAACGTCTCAGGGACGCGTTCCTGCATACCGAACGGGCGCAGGGGCGGGATTGGGACCTCTCGGACGGCGAGATCGTTGTAACCGTTCCTGCCTCGTTCGATGAGGTCGCAAGAAGCCTCACCGCCGAGGCCGCCAAGGCTGCGGGGCTTGAGGACGTCACATTGCTGGAGGAGCCGCAGGCTGCATTCTACGCCTGGATGGTGCAGAGGCGCAGAGAATGGCGAAACCTGATTGCTGATGGCGATATCGTGCTGGTCTGCGATGTCGGTGGCGGGACAGCCGATTTCAGCTTGATCGCGGTCACAGATGTCGAAGGCCGACTGGAACTAGAGCGTGTGAGCGTCGGCGAGCACATTCTGTTAGGTGGCGACAATATGGATTTGGCGCTCGCATATGCGCTGCACGCCAAGCTTGAGGCCGCGGACAAACGGCTGGACTCCTGGCAGTTCCTGGCGCTCGTGCATGCCGCCTCCAAAGCCAAGATCGTCCTGTTTGATGATGGCGGGCTGGCGCAGGCGCCCATCGCGGTCCCCTCGCGCGGCTCCAGCCTGCTTGCCAAAACTGTCTCAACGACTCTCGATCGCGAGACGCTGGAGCAAGTTGTTGTCGACGGTTTTTTCGCCAGAACCAGCGTTGACGACCTGCCGCGCGAGAGCCGTATGGCAGGGCTGCAGGAATTCGGTCTGCCCTATGCTTCCGATCCGGTCGTCAGCAAGCATATCGCCCGGTTTCTCGCTCAGAGCCTGCAGAACGTGAAGGCAAGCGAAAAGCTTGCCGCTCTGGTGGGAGCATCGGCTGGCACGCAGGTGCTGATGCCGACCGCGGTCTTGTTCAATGGGGGCGTTTTCAAGGCCGCGCCGATCCGTACCCGGGTGCTTGATCTGCTGGCGTCCTGGAATGGGGGCCAGCCAGTCCGCGAATTGCAGGGTTTCGAACCAGACCTCGCCGTCGCACGCGGCGGCGCGATCTACGGACGTCACCGCGCCACTGGCAAGGGCATGTGCATCAAGGCCGGCGCGGCGCGCTCCTATTACATCGGCCTGGAAACGTCGATGCCCGCCATTCCGGGCTACAAGCCGCCGCTGAAGGCATTGTGTGTTGTCCCGCAGGGGATGCAGGAAGGCACGGAACTGCTGATCGAAGGACGCGAGTTCGGCCTTGTCACCGGCCGCACGGCGGAGTTTCGGTTTTTCTCCTCCTCGGTACGAAGCGGCGATACGCCGGGACAGATCCTCCCTGACGCCGAGCGCGACCTTGATGACGCTGGCCTGCTCGAAGTCGCGATCCCGGCGCTGGACGTCCCGGTGGGGCAGGTGGTGCCGGTCCGCGTCAACCCCGTCGTCACCGAACTTGGCATCCTTGAGCTTTGGATGAGGCACACGAACTCCGATCGCCGATGGAAGGTTGAGTTCCAGGTCCGCACGGAATAGGGGCCCCGCCTCTGGAGGTAATTCTTGACGAAAGACCGCGCCCGCTTCGCCATTGGTATTGATCTCGGCACGACCAACTCCGCACTCGCATTCGCGCCACTGGTCGGCGAGGGGACGCCAGAGGTCCTTCTCGTCCCGCAATGGGAAGGCCTGGCGCGTCTGACCGAGAAGCCAACGCTACCTTCTTTCCTGTACCTGCCAGAGGAAGCGGTCGCAGCACACTTGCGCGGTGAGGAGGTCGGAGCCGGGCAATGGATCGTCGGACTTTTTGCACGCATGAAGGCAAGCGAAGCGCCCGGACGGGTCGTCCATTCCGCGAAGTCGTGGCTTTGCCATCACGCCGCCGACCGGTCGGCACCTTTTCTGCCATGGGGATCGACGGTTCTGGCACGTGAGCAGAAAATCTCACCGGTACGCTCCTCGGCACTGATTCTGAACTATCTGCGGGGGATCTGGAACAGCCGGTTTGCCCAGGCCGGGTTTGCGTTCGATGATCAGGACATCACGGTTACCGTCCCGGCTTCCTTCGATGCGGCGGCGCAGCGGCTGACGATTACCGCCGCCGAGGAAGCGGGCTTCCCCGGCGATGTGCGACTGCTCGAAGAGCCGCAGGCTGCGTTTTATTGCTGGCTGGAAAGCCACGACCCAGCGCGCGAATTATGGCAGCGGCCCGACAATGGCGATGCCGGGCTGCGACACGTGTTGGTCATCGATATCGGCGGCGGCACCTCGGATTTCAGCATTTTTGAAGTTCGCCTGAACGAGCAAACGCCGGACCCTGACATCAGGCGTGTCGCGGTGAGCGAGCATACGCTGCTCGGCGGCGACAATCTCGACCTTGCCGTCGCCCATTTCCTGGAGCCGCGGCTTGCCGGGGCGGGCGGCCGGCTTTCCGGCCCGCAATGGGATCAGCTCGTCGCCGCCTGCCGTCATCTGAAAGAGCACGCGCTGGCCGCTACGGGGCCGCCGGATGAGCGGTTCGTTGTTGCACTGGCCGGTCGCGGGTCGGGGATGGTCGGCGGCTCGCAGGCGGCGACGGTGATGCGGGCGGAAATCGAGAGCCTATTGCTGGACGGATTTTTTCCCTTCTGCGACGCGGCGGCGCGGCCGTACCTGACGCACGCGGCACTGAGGGAATGGGGGCTTCCTTATCCTCCCGATAGCGCGATAACCCGACACCTTGCCGAATTTCTCAACGATCGCCCGCGCATTGATGCCGTCCTGTTCAACGGCGGATCCGTCCGACCGCCGCTCCTGCGCCAAAGACTCCGCGAGCAGATCGGAGGCTGGCAGGACGGCTTCGTACCGCAGGTTCTGGAGAACGAGGAGCCGGATCTGGCGGTGGCGCGCGGAGCCGCGCGATTTGGTGCCCTCCTCCACCACCGTTCGGGTCGCATCGCCGCTGGCGCCGCCGCTGCGATCTTTCTCGAAGTGGAGGGGATACAGGCAACGGATCGCCAGACAGTGCGTCCGCCCCTCATATGCGTTCTTCCTCAGGGTGCAGGGCCGTCGCAGCTTTTTGAGATCGCTGATCTTGGGCTTAAGCTCCGCACCGATCAGCTAGTGCGCTTCCAGGCTTATTCCTCAACCCGGAAGAGCGTCAGCCAGGCCGGAGACATCGTTTCCTGGTCCGAAGGCGAATTTCACCCGTTGCCCCCGCTCCAGACCATCGTCAGGACGGCTGAGCTATCCGGTCCGGAACCGGGCGGGATGTTGCCCGTCGGTCTGACGGCGCGGATGAACGCACTGGGGCTGCTCCACATCTCGTGCGTCAGCGCCGACCCCGCCGTCCAGCAGTCCTGGCCGCTGGAATTCAACATGCGCGAGCATGTCCAAGGCGTCGCGGGCGCGCCCGGTGTCGGGCGGGCGCGGGAGGCAAACGCTCCGATTGAACCGAACGCTTCAGCGGACGCGCTGGAAACGGCACGCAGGCAGATCGGGATCGTGTTCACCCAGCCTGCCAATAACAGCAAAAAGAACAAGATTACTGCTGCCACGATCCTCAAGGGTATGGAGCGCATCCTCGCGTCTGCCAGAAGTGAATGGAACGGGCCCCTGCTGCGCGCCCTTTGGCCTGCGCTCGAGGAGCGGCGGGACGACAGACGACGTTCGGCGGACCACGAAGAGGCATGGCTCATCATGGCTGGATTCCTGCTGCGCCCGGGCTTCGGCGTTGTCCGGGACGACCTTCGTATCGATGCCCTGTGGCGGCTGCACCATGATGGCCCGTGTTTTCCCGGTCGGCGCATCAAGAGCCAGGAATACATCCTCTGGCGCCGGGTGGCGGGCGGGCTCACGCGCGAACGCCAGACCAGGCTTATGGCCGGAGAGATCGACAGGATCCGCAGCGGCAGGGCGTCCGACGAACTCGTGCGCCTGGCTGGATCCCTGGAACTGATCCACCACGACACCAAGGCGGAACTGGTGCGTTGCTTTTGCGACATCGCGGTGACGCTTGCACGGGCCAAGCGGCACTGCGCTCCCTATCTTGCGGCGCTCGGGCTCCTGCTCAACCGAACTCCGCTCTACGCAGGGCCGGAGACTGTCGTCTCGCCCGATCTCGTCGAGCACGCGTATCAGGCTTTCCAGCGCTTTGATTGGACTACGCCGGAGTTGCTCGACCTGCAGATTCTGTTCCTCCGGGCCGCGCGCGTCGTCGACGATCGGAGCTTGGATTTGCCCATGCCTTTGCGCGGTTTGATTGCCAGCAAGCTGGAGAAATCCGGCGTCCCTGCGCTGCAGACCGCAAAAATCAAAGGGTTCGTTCCGATCGGACGATCCGACTGGGCCAGTCTATACGACGATTCACTCCCTCCCGGTCTGATCCTGATCGAATAGACATGCGCGAGGCCCGTGCCGCTAGCGGCCATGCGGCCGCCGCGCCGCCGAGAAGCGTAATGAAGTCGCAAGCACTGTCGCCGCCGCAGCGGTTTAACGTAGGTTAATGTTTCTACTAGTTTGACGCGCCGCATATCGGACATCCCGTGTTTGTTGCGATGGTTCGGCTTCGGGTCAAACTGAGTGATCTCAATACGAGCAAATGTTTTCCGCGCTTCCGCCGATAGTGTTGCAAAAGTCGAAAATCGAACGACGCCGAAATCTCGCAAAATTTGATTTTTAGCCGACTCCGCCACAGCAATACTCCGTAGCGCCGATACGATGCTCTGTGGTCGTTTTTGTGTGAAACGATGTGGTCCCCTCATATCGCCGCGCGCGAAACGCATCAGCGGCTCTAGAAATTTCCGTTCGTGACCCCCAAAAAGACTTTTTCAACACTATCCCGCCGATAGCGGACATTCCCGGTCGGGGCTGCTGAAAGTTAGAGAGGCTGTTACTCTTGCTCGTCGGAGAAGGATTCGAACCCTGAGCAAACTGCAGCGCAAGTTATTGCGCTCGCCCTTTGGTTTTCAGAACTGTACTGAAATGACGAAGTACGAAGCTTTGGAGAAAAATGTCATCTCCAGCCGCAAATTGCCGCCTCTTCGGTAATCTCTAGTACGGTCCGTCACCCAAAAGGTCTCAGTTTGTTGGGATTTTGGGGCTGGTCGACCGAGCTCGAAGGCAGACTGCCCTGGTCGATGGCGGAGCGAGAGCGATTCGAACGAAAGATACGGTCAGTTTCAGGAATTCCCAATCAAAAGAAAAGCCGCCAAGCCTTTGACTTGGCGGCTCTTTCTGGTTGCGGGGATAGGATTTGAACCTATGACCTTCAGATTTTGAGCCTGAGCGGCTGAGAAATCCAAGCCGGAGCTGCCTAGTTCGTTCAATATCACCTACGGCGACGTGTTCGAGTGGCGGAAGGTGTGGCCAGCCATGGCCAGACTCCTTGGTGTCGAAACGGGGCCGGACATGCCAACGAGCGTGGCAGCCTACCCAAAAGGAAAATCCGGATCTCTGGGACCGGATCCGTCACGAAGTACGGACTTCGTTCACGGAGCCTGCGGGAGCTTGTCGGCCAAGGAGACCAGCATACGGACTTCGCATTCGCCTACGCGCCCTGGAAGGACCTCGGGCATTCGTGAGCACCGTCAAGCTGCGCCAAGCTGGATTCGCAAAGACAATCGATACCGAGGACGCCTTCCGCAAGGCGCTACAGTTCCTGCTCGATCACAAACTCCTGCCGCCCCCACGAAATAATCCGGGAAGGGACACGCCTTTCGCGCGCACTACATTCGCGTCGCCCAAACACGATGCCCCAACCGATGGGCAGCCTTTAAGAGTACTATACAAAGTTCTTTTGGCAGCGTCGGCAAACGCGGCTTCGAAAATGCGAAGCGGATTCCGACGTCGTCCGCCGGTGCCGTCGCCCATAGAATTACGTGGGCCATCCCTCCGGCTTTTCACAATCCCTGTGCGGTCATCCACATGACATAGCATCGAGCGGCAGCTTCAGAAGTTCCACCGAACGTCTGGGAGTCACGGCCTTCCCAGCCTCTCCTCAAGGCTTGCCTCATGAAGTGAATCCGCCAGGTGCCGATAAAGCCCAACGAGGGCTTTTCTGGATTGATTGAAACGGTCGAGAGAATCAGTTGCTGGATCGGCATCAAGCTTGCGGCCCGCACAATGGCTGGCCTGCAAATCAATGAAGCGGTCGCACCAACTAAGATGCTTCTGCGTGTCAGTTCCCGGCTGTCAGAATTGGGCATCACCGCTCTCTAGGCTACGCCTACTGAACATCGTTGCGTGATCGCACGCGGAGGGCGTCAGGCAGCACCGTATCGGCCGAAAGCCAGCCAACTTCTCCATGAGGCCATTTGGCCCACCGCCAGCCGGTGAACGGACTGACCAACCAAGCTCCAGGGCGGCAACCAGCCAGTCGTTGCCTTGCGCCATGAACATCGGCCATTGGCTTTGATCCGCGTGGACGGTCAGCATGCAGAATAGGAAGAGCTAAAAGTGCTTCGGGGATAGGAAACTGATCAACGGACGGCAGCGCGTCCTTCGCCGGGCCGTGGCGCCCATCCAGCCATTCGGTATAGGGACACGGGGATTCAGGCACCTCGGACCAAGGAATGCCAGCCGAAGTTAGCTCACTCGAACCGGTCGCGGGGGTCTTGAACTTACGTGTAGGCATAAAAATCCCTCCTTCGGATCCCGAGGAGGACTGACATTCGCGCGACCCGTTTCGTTGCCGAATGGCCGCATCTCCCTTGCGGGAAACCACCTTGCCCGGATTCGGCAGGTTGGCGAGGGTGTGGCCCCTTCTCTGGATGCAGTGTCAGTATAGCAGGCTCTGATATCGTTTTCCAGAGCTGGTTTGACCCGGAGTTATCAAGCGGGAATTTGACACTGTCTTCGGGTCGAACCGGGGAATGGACCGGGAGCATGCGTGACGGCTCTGTTCAGGTACAAGAAAGCGCACATCATCGGTGAGATCGACAACGTGCAGCCGGTCCGTGAACCAAAAGGTGTCATCAGTGCAGCGTCCGTTTTGGCCTCGGCCAGCCCGCTCTATGCATCGCTTCGCGGACGGCGGGCCAGACCAGTGCCTCGACCTCGGCCTCGGTCAAAATTTCTACTTCGCCAGTCGGGCCAATCCGAAAGCCGGGGACCTCGTCACTCAGCAGCGTCTGTGGCATCCTCTTTTTCGCTATCATTGTCGTCTCTCCTATTGGGTTCACCATTCTTGCTCTCGACGCCGGCAGCAGCGGCGCGTGCGGCAGCGCCGGCGGGATCGGCAATCTCCTCGAGGGCGGCGCGAACACTATCGTCCAGAATCTCGAAGCATTCGGCCTGCGGACGCATTGCGAGCATGTAGGCGGTCTCGCCGGGCAAGTTGAGCAATCGATTACGCATCCCCACGAGCATCTGTTCAAGGTAGCGCCGGACGACCGCGAGTCGCACAACCTGACCGGATTCGAGTTCATCCTGGCGTTCCTCGCGCCGACGTTTCGCAGCCGTTAAAGCAGCGCGCTCCGCCGTGAGCTTGTCACCGGCGGCACCACCCCGACCAGCGGCGACAGAGCGCAGGTGGGCAAATGCCTCGCGGCGCACCTCATCGAGATCGTATTTGCCACTAGGCTGCCGCGTGACCACGCCCTCAGCCAGGTACTGGTCAAATTGGGCTCGCGAGCAGCAAAGGTGAGCCGCTGCTTGAGCTATTGTTGCCATTTCACTTCTGACTCCTCGTTTCCAATACAACCCTGAGAGACGCTCGTGCGGTCGCGCTACCGGCGATTACTCCGCTCCAACAGGGACCCAAATTCTCTGAAAGCACGTGACTTATCATTGGATTCGGAATCCCTCGCAGGACAACAGGAACTCAATGAAACGTTGAACCTCGCCGATGAATTCGTTGACGAAGCGACGCTCATCTGGCCTACAAACCGGAAAGGGAGCATCGCTGCTGTCATCTTCGTATTCGACAAGGCACCTCATTCTTTTGCCGTTGTACAACCGAACAAAGAGTTGGCGTGCATACTCATCAATCCTGCCATCATCTATTGAGCGCTGCAATTCGGCGGCGAGCTCGCGCGCCTGATCGCCGTTCAGTCCATCCTCGTCGCTTGAGCGCCAGTGGCGGCACGCACTCGTAACGCTTGGCGCGATGTGATGGGAGTAATCGGCAAGCGTAAACCACCAGTACAGCGCCACGCGCCACCATCCGCTGCTGTTTCCGATGACGTCTACACTCATCTTACTGCTCCCTTTCTTAGAGATTAGATCCTGGTCCAACGCACGACCTCTGTCGTCCGAATGGCATATTTGTGATCACACGAAATCTTCCAGCGAGTCGCCAACAGACCCAAGGGCTGGCTTGTGGTACTTGCGGTATTTGATGGACGGCCCTCCGAGAGATTCGATTGCCGCAGTCGTCGCCGTAAGTGCAACAACGGGACGACCCTCTAGTAGCCAGAGCAGACCTGTCTGGTCGTATCGGGAAAGCCGGCTATAGGACGGATGCGGATTGGCTGGCGGATCGTGCAACCCAAAGAGGTCCTTGGCTGTCCATCCAAGAGCCACGGCCTGACTGCCCCAGCTTCGGGGGAAGCGTCGGGCGTCGCTGATGCACCACTGCCAGCGGCCCTCGTCGACATAGTCGGGGCACGCACACTCTAGCCGGAGAAGTGCGTGATCGAGCCTCCCACTGCCAGACTGTAGCAATGTGAGAATATCAGCTTTGTAGTTGGACAGGAGTTTCAGAACAGAAGCGGGAGGCTTTGCCTCCGCCTTGATCAGCAGGTCGTTGCCCTCAGTCCGGATCTGGATCCCGAACGAAGTGATCTCTTCAATTATCTGGGCGGCATTCATATCCGAGCCCTCCAACCCTCGCATTCACCGGCAGGCTCATCCGAAAAAATTGTTTTATCCTGGCCAGCGGCGGCCGAAACATTCCCGTCTTTTCCCACTTTCCCGGCTTTCCCCGTCGACCTTGCTGTTGCCCCGGCGGCCGCATTGGTCTCGCCGCTCCGGTTAGGCGCGTCAGGGGCCAAACCCCGAGGACCTGACGTGGAGGACTGCCTCGGATTGGATATCTCGACCCGGTATTCGTTGGCATCGTGGCCCGGAATCTTGCGAAGCACCGCCACGACATCACCGTCCGCCAGCCAGACCGGCCGGTTCGTAAGATATTTCTGGAAGAGTTTACCAACACTGCGGGCAGTCGGATTCTCGAGCGGCTTTCCGATCAGTTCGCCCAAGGCATCGGAGAGCGCCTCCGCACGCGCGACCTTGCTCTCCATCATCGAGCCCAATTCAGCTAGCTTCATCACCACCAGTCGCGTGGTGAAGCTGTCTTCACCCCAGCATTCTCGCAGGACGGTAAGAGCACGGGATGCGGCACTCGCTTCTTCCTCGCTTGCCTCGCCGGCCCTGAGGAGCTGAGTGCAGTCCACCTCGATCTCGAGCAGTCCGGCCGCATATTCTACAGGCCACCCGATCAACCCCCACCATGTTTTGAACCGGGTTTTTGCAACCTGGCCTCTTGGGCGCGACAACGCCCCGCCGACCAGGATCGTGTAGAGCGACCGTAGGATCTTCGCCCTGTTTGCCTGCGTCCAGGCCAGCGGGTCGGCATGCGTGAAAGCGCGATTCTCAGGGTCTGGCCGATTCACATCCAGCGGCAGGATGAACGATCGGCTCGCCATATCCCCGCGCGGCGCAATCGAGTTGCCGGTGAAGATCTGGATCGTGGACGAGGGGACCGTCTCCACCCGTGACACTCCCAAGACTCGATCGGAAATCTCTGAGGCCGTCAACGCAGCCTCGATATGCGGACACGTGATGTTGCCGCCCCTGGTGATGTTGTCCCAGACCAGCGCCGCTACATTCTGGCGCAAGTAGGAGAACAGGGCCTTCTTTCGCTCCTCGACATTTTCTGACCAACCTGCGGCCGCAGCACGTCGCCCCAAGACCGCCGTCAGGATCATGTGGACCAAGGTCGTCTTCCCCCCGCCCCGCTGCCCCGCTGTCACAAAAAACGCAGGGCGTTCAGGCAGCAAGGCTCGCTGCAGCAGAGTGAGCGCGAGCAGGACGGCAATGCACTTGCCGACCGGATCGAGCGCGACGTCGACCAGCCAGTCGTCCAACAGAAACTTGAGAGCAGATTTGACCTCATCGTTTGTCGGGGCACCGGCCGGAACACACGAGCGAAGAACGGGATCGATGCGGTGGACCAGCCCAGTGGGCCGGTCCAGTCCAACCCCATCGATGATTCGACCTGACATAGTGACCAACGGCGCCGTATTGATCGCCCTTGCGACCGGCAGCGCACTCCCGGGAAACTCGATCAGCGCATTGATGAAGGGCGCCTGCAAAGCGCCGAAGTAATATGCATCCCGCGTCACGACTTCCCATCGGACGTAGCGTTCAAGGAGTAGTTCAACTCCGATCGGCGTCAATTCAGCGAGGACCGGCTCTGCCGGCGCCTTCATGAGATCGGTGTCATCGCCAATCGCATTGGCACTCTCGGCCGTC
Source organism: Bradyrhizobium sp. sBnM-33 (assembly GCF_032917945.1). Classification (NCBI taxonomy): domain Bacteria; kingdom Pseudomonadati; phylum Pseudomonadota; class Alphaproteobacteria; order Hyphomicrobiales; family Nitrobacteraceae; genus Bradyrhizobium; species Bradyrhizobium sp. sBnM-33. Next base: position 1,381,203 of record NZ_CP136624.1, on the reverse strand, counting down.
AGCAGATGCAGCGCCCAGGGCTGCTTCACCTCCACCTGTACGAACGCGCCGGAAGCATTCCGCATCGGCGGCTCTTCGCTCCCGTCCGCGGCAAGCAGCTCATCAACGAATGTAATCGTCGGCAGCAACTCGCCGTCGGCCTCGGGCCGCCGCCGAATAATGCGGCCATCGGTACTCGATCCCATGGATGCTTTATGCTTCTCGGATTCGCGTTGCGCACGGTCCTTCTTGATCCGCCTCGTCAAAACGCGAACGCCAACGTTCGCAGATTTGGAAACATGCGCGACAAAATCTGCGAGCTCGTCCTCCTCAAGCTCGGCTTGGGCCAAGATCGCTAGGGCATGTTCTACCATGGCGTCGGCTGGAGCTTGTGCAAAGGCAGCCTTGCCAGATTTCAGGTCGTGCCGAAGAAGGTAGACGCCCCGGCCGTGCGCGAAGCTATGAATCAGCAGGGCGTCGTCTTCGCCTTTCATCACCATGGCCTTACAGCGTCCGTAACCGACGCCTTCCATGGGGTCAGCGAGCGTCTCGCCGACGAACCGCTCAGGATCAGCCAGCACGGCCCCGATCGTCACGACGCCCAGGTGATCAAACTCGAGCTCGACGTCGGGAAAGAGCACCCCGCGATGTCGCGCAGCCACGAGGCGCAGCGCCGTCAACAGAGGCTTGCCCGACTCGGCTGCGATTCGCTCGGCGAGCTTGCGGTCATGTTCACTGCGAACAGCTGCTGCAGGTTTGCCCAGCGCCTCGGCACTGGCGCGTTTGGCCTCGTTGACGCGATGGCGCTCAAACTCGGTCAGGCGGGGTACAACCCGATCCGACTGAATCGCTTCGCCCTCGAACATTTCGGGTACGCGCTTCACCGGATCCTGCGCCAGCGGCGGAAGAATCAAGGGCGCGCCTTCAAAGCACAGGCGTTCGCCGTAGCCGACCATCCGATCGATCAATGACCGTTCGAGCAACTGACCTGCTGCGCCGATCGTGTGCCAGCCGAATCCGTGCAACCAGCAGCGCTCGTGCAGGTCCTTCAAGAACCGTTCGACGTCTCTACCATCCCGTAGTGGTGCATACCATTGGAGCCAGGAATTGGCTCAAGGGTGTCGCTGCGGGAAAGACCCGCCGTGGTGCTCGCCCGGGAAACTCGCGCAACAGCCGCCAGTTCTGGCGCCACCGTCAACAAGGCGTTCCACATGCCACCTACGACTTCGATCCGGGCAGCCACCTGTTCAGGCATTGCTTTTGCATCGAAATCGATGAGCACCCAGGCAGGACTTCCCGGCCGATAATCGATGAACTTACGGGAGCGAGTAATGGCACCAGGATGACGGTCAAGTCTGCTCGGTACAGTGATCTCCACACGGTCAGGGAGCTCATCTTTTAAGCGACCAAGCGCGATGGCCTGATCTGAACCACAGCTCGCGATGATAAGAACGAGGTCGCTCGCTGTTGCCGCGAACGCGCGAGCTGCCGTGCCGTGCACCATCCGGCATTCGGACGCATCGCTGTGCAGCTTACCCGCCTCGTCCAGCGAAATGCTTTTCGACATCAGCGCAGGCGTACCGCGCTTGGTGATCAGCGTGATCTGCGGACACACTTGGTTCTTGTTGTGTTGGTCAGCACCCTGATCCATCAGCAATGCTCCCGACCGCTCGAGCTTGATACGGGCGCTGCACAGTGCATCTTGGAATTTGGTGCGGATCCGCGGACATGGACCCTCATGTCCTTCTCCCGCGACTACCGAAGTTCCATTTCGAGCGGACGATGAGCGCCAGCTTCTCGCTCGCACCACAGATCACAACCGGCAATTCGTTTGCAGTTTCGAGCAGGACGTGCTCGTCACTAAATTCCTTTAGCAACGCTGCGAATTGCGGAAGCGAAAGCGCAGCCTCCGCACTGCCATGCACTTCGGCCGCAATGACATCGGCACCATCAAGCGGGCGTCGTGCCAGGTGAAGGTCCAGGCATCGGCCGTCTCCCCAGGATAGTGCAACCAGCGCGGTGTCATTGCTCGAAGCGGCGGCGCCGAGCCGCGACAGTGCTGCGAGCAAGTCGCCACGGTTGCAGAAAACTGAGTTTGGTGCGGGCGGTGGAATCAAGCCTTCATAAGCCGGGAAACTGGAATCGATCAAGCGAGCGGTGAAGCTGAAAGACGGAGCTTCAAAGGCAATCAGGCTACGGGATCGCCGAAGCGTAACGCGAGATGCACCAGCCTTTTGCAACAGCCGGCGCACCACAATGCCAACCTCGGTAGGCACAATGAGAGTACGGTCCTCCGAGAACGTGGAGGCGGCAACGCTCGTACGGATCAACCTGATTCCGTCCGTGGAAACCGCGACGAGCTGATGGCCGACGCCGTGCAGAAAAACGCCTGTTAGCTGCAACCTGGTGCGGTCCGCTACTGCGAGTGGCTCCAGGAGTTGGAGAAGGTCGGCGCTGCTGATCTCGACACGTCCAACCTCTTGATCGATGGTAATTGCCGCTGGCGATTCGACAACCGAAACAGCCGGCAATCGTAAACGGCTAGTGCCAGAGACCACGTTAACTGCGCCGGTGGTCCCTTCGATGTCGACGATCGCGTCGGCCGTGAAGCTGGAAAGAAGAGTGGCAAGACGAGCTATGGAAACGGCAATCTCGCCCGGTTCTTGGATCGTTGGGGAGACGCTGGTCGCGATCGTGCCCACTGTATTCTCGGTGCACGTGATAGAGACGGCGTCCCCAGTCGTGGCGAGATGCGCGAAGCACGGGCTATTGCCGCCCCGCTTGATCACGCTCGCAAGCGAGATCGCATCGGAAAGCACGCAAGCTGGAGCCGAGAGTTTCACTTCCGCGGCTCCTCGTAAGCGAGCAGCGTACGGTGGCAACCGCCACAATTGATCTGAAAAGCAGACCGATAGATCGACTCCAAGTCGTAGCTCTGAATAGCGCGATTGCAGCTCGGGCAGAGCAAGCCCTCTGCTATGGAGAGCACGCCGAAGAGTGAATGAATCGAATACTCGCGACGGTTTCCGTTAGGTTTCTTCATACCTAGTCTCCTTTTAAGAGGTGAAGCTAAGGGGTGGCTGCTCACTGGCAGCCGGCGAGAATTTCTCGACCTCGTCACCCCAAACGTCCCAGCCTTTGCGCTTTTCGCGAGCGAACACGTCGGCACGCCGCAGGTTCGGCGTCCGGTCCGTGATCATGCGGTAGAATTCATCCGGTTTGCGGCTGTGCTCGCGCGCGATTCCGTCGAAGCAAGACGGCAGCGTGAATTTGCTCGGCTTGCCGACCGTGCCCAGCAGGATAGGCTCATGCATGCTGCGCGCCCAGAAGCCGCAGCCCATGCGCACTTTGCCGTTGCGCGTGACCTTGCGCCAGGCAAGCTCGGTTTTGAAGGTGATGCCCCACGCCTCCATAACGGCCACCCCGTGCGAAAGCATCGCGCCGGTCGTCCAGAGGAGAACAACAGCGTTGTCCTTCAACAAATCACGGACCGGCAACGCCTTGATGTCGGAAGCGTCATCACGCGATAATGCTTCGATGCGGACTTGCCTTCCCCAGCCGCACTCCATGTTGCGAACGGCCACGGCGGATCGATAACGATCAGATCGTAGCTGTGCGCCGGCAGTGGATGGAAAACCCGTCCGGCGGTTTCCTGCTCGGGGAAATCGTTACAGGTTGGCGCGCCCGTGAGCGCGCTGGTATTGCTGACAAACATTCTAAGAGATTCCGTGAGAGAGAAATTGGAGAGAGCGGCCGGCGCGCCGCCGTTTCTTTCCGCGCTAACTAGGCGATGCCGTTAGCTGCCTCCGCCGCCTGCTCGCGCTCGCGACGCCATGCAGCAGCCGCTTCCTTGGAAATCAGCACGCGCGTCCCGACGTTGAACGTGCGGGGCATCTGGTTGCGGAGTTTGTAGAACAGCTGCACAGAGATGCCGTTGCGGCGACAAAATTCTTTGACCGAAAAGGCGTCCGCTTCCGCGGCGTCCAGCGATGCTATCTTACGGCCAGTAATCTCAGGGCGGGCCATCGTGTTATCTGCTCCTACTGTATGGTTGCGCGTAGGAGGCAATGAAGCGCAGTTGATCTGCTCAGATAAGTTTACGATCGATGCTCAGTGCAGGATCGATAAAGGAAGTGGCGAAACATCATTGCAATTCAATGTCTTGCGGCAGATTTGAATTTTGCTCGTTAATTGCTCGTGTAGCCGGATGACTCGGGCGAATCACGACCCGATGATTCGGACTCGCATCGCGTACATCAGGAAGGGATCGTGTGGTGGTCGTCGCCCTCGATGACGGTCGATGATTCCGGCAATCCCGGATGGAGTGAGAGACCTACCAAGAATGGCGTGGAGGGTGTGCGTGAGAAAATCTATCAAGGGTCCGTAGGGAGTGCCTGGCTCGCGCAGTAGCCTGCGAACAGGCTTGGTCGGTCGCCGCATCCCAGGTTCCTGCTCCCTCGTAAAAACCAGCTTCCCGCCGGCCTTCTTCCAAAGGGCCAGCAAGCGCCATTCTAGTTCCGCCTGAATCGGGTTGCTCTTGCCGGCAAATGGCCGAACCCAAAGATCATACTCAGAGAGCCACGCTTCAAGCCTATTCTCCGGTGACTCGAGATCGGGATAGGGGAAATCATCATCGAGCAGGCCGTCATTACCCAGTGCTGCCAGAGCGGTCCGCAGCTGTTGCGATGATATCCACGCCTTGTGGATTTTCTCCCGCTGCTTTGCCGGTTGTTTTCCCTGCAATCGCTTGACCCAAATCTCCCTGGCAGCTTGCGCATCCCAATAGTCTTGTCCGATCCGCTCGATCTCACGCCGGTAATCGATTCCGTTCGGCCAGTTGGTGCGGGTCGAACGAATGGCCTCCCATTGCGCGTTAGAGAGAGCGGTAAATGTCATGAAGCTAGTCATGTGAACGGAACGGACTTGCGAGTCGCGGACCGGCGATACTCCGGGTGATCGACGCCGACCTCCCGATCTGTTGCTGAGTTTGGGCATACTAGCACCGACTCTTCAAATCTGATCCAACAACTCAGAGACTTGCAGGGCGTTGCCATCTGCTCCAGTCAGAAGCAGAAATCTTCAGACTGACGATGGCGCTGGATCACGACCCGCTCGTAAGTTCGTTGTGGCTTCATCTCGCCAAGGCAATAATGTTGTCGGCGTTGCCTGCTTGCGGCTCCTCATGCTGCAGCAGCGCCTTGCGCGAGATATCGTCAGTGTGTTCGGTGATAAACCTCGAGTAGGTTCGTTCAATCATTATGACGCTTGTATTATGAAGCGATGCAACCAACCTGATTGGAACGTTCTGCAGCAGCATTCGCACGATGCTCGAATGCCGTAGCGCGTATATCGTTACAACGGCTGGATCGAGGCCGGTGGCAGCGACGGCCTTGTCAACCTGCCGGTGATAGTTCTGCCCAGGGTTGCGGTCCCAAGGTCTGCCATCGCTTTGTAGCAATAGAGGTGCATCGTATGCACGGCCTTTGACTGCTGCCTTCAGCTTCGCCGCGAGCTGCACGGTGATGGGCACGCTGTACCGCTCGTTCTTCTTAGCGGCGCGATTTCTACCGCCGCCTTTGCCGGACTTGGGCATCATCAGTTTCGGTCGGACGGGATGATAGTGCAGGTCCTCGACGCGGAGCCGAACCGCTTGGCTTGGTCGTGCGCCAGTTATTGCCAACGTATCAACCAGCAGCCCAAACTGATGTTCAAGGCCATAGCAGGCGCTGACGAATTCGCGAACCTTATCGTCCGACAAGATGACGTTGCGCGCCTCTTGAGCGTCCGGCAGAGCAGCCAGCCCAATTTCCCATGCTTGCCGGTTCTGAATGCGCTCGTCGTGCTGTCGCGCCAATTCCAAGGCGGCGCATAGGCATCTGCAAATGCGATTGACTGTGGCCGGTGCGACCTTGCCGAGAAGACCGTCGCGCCATTTTTTCAGCTCGTGCGCGTTAAGCAGTTGCACTGGTTTAGCCAGTAGCACCGGTGTCAAATGCGCGCGCGGTGATTGAGCGTTGTACGCATTCGCTCCGCGCGCTTCGAGATCACGCCTGTAGTCCTTGAGCGCTCCATCGACCGTAATCGGTGCGGTGTCGTCGCTGCCGTCCTCGCCGCCGCGCGCGAGTTGTTTCGCCACGCCCTGCGCTTGAAAGAAGTCCAGCACATTCTTGCCGTTGGCGTCGTCGTAGTCGTCGGCGATTCCGACGACCTTTGTCCAGTATGCTCCGTGGCCGTCACTGGCCTTGACCACCCAAGAGCCGCTCGTCACGTTGCGCCTGTACATCAGCGAGACGCCGCGCGCGAGCGACGGACCGCTGTACGGCTTCCGCCGAACGGCGAGCTTCAGCCGCGCCGTGCGCGTCTCAAGGCTGGAGTAGCGAACGTTGCGTGCCATGTGTGTCCCCGATTTTGTCCCAATGGTGTGTGGGAGTGCCAACAGAACCGAGTGGCATGGTATGGGGAGAGTTCGTGGCCGATCAATAGCTTAGGCTTTCCATATGCCTCTCTGGAAATCCATCGGGATATTTATTTTCTCTTGCGCAGGGAAGGCCGGGATGCTCCCGCTGTACCTGTATGCTCGTGTGCACTTTTGTTTGCGCAAATCGCACGCGAGACCGCGGGTGCAGCGCGCACCCGGTCTTCCCTGCGCCCTCTGAATGAGAGGGCGGCAAGTTCTAAAGGCAAAACTCGCGCGAATGATGCGGCGAGATCGCGAACGCACATTCAACTGTCATCACCCGCCAACGGGTCGCGCGAATGCGCGCCCGATGACAGGCTCCAGCGGGTGATCCAGTATCCCAGAGACGTCAGTGATTGAATCGAGAAGCCGCAGCGTACTGGATCCCCCGCATACGCGGGGGATGACGGCCTCACGAGAGGCTGGCATCAAACCGCATCATCCCTGCCAGCACGCGCCAGCGGAACAGCGGCGAATCCTGCGCCGGCGAGAGTTCGGGCGTCCAGCCGTTCAGTTTTTCCAGCGCATAGGTATCCATCACCATCCCGCGCCAGACGCGCTCGACCCGCTCCAGCGGCTGCCGCTTCGCGGTGGTGAGATCCCACAGCGGCAGGCGGTGGTCCGGCTCGCGGGCGACATAGAGGCCGGGATGATCCTTGATCAGGTTCATGCCGGGATCGCGAAAGCCTTGAAACCGTCCACGCTCGTTGATCTGGATGACCGGCACCTGCCCTTTGAAATGCCAGCGCAGCATTGCATAGGTGCGATAATCCGACGTCGCGATCCAGGTCGCGCCGGTCTTCTGCAACTGCTCGCGGGCGCGGGCCGCGACCTGCTCATAGCCGGCCTCGCCGCCGACGGGATCGGTCCTGCCGATGAAATTCCAGGGTGCCGCGACGTAATAGAAGAACACGCCGACCACGAAAGCGATGCCGGAGATGACGGCCACCCTCGCCCACAAGAACGTCGACTTCACGATCCAGTCTGGCCAGCCCTCACGCGGCAGCATGACGAGATTGATGGCGGTCGCGGCAAAGCCGGCGGGCCACAAAAACATCGGCCAGGTGTCGCCGACGCGGAGCGTCAGCGACTTCCAGAGGAAATAGAGGAAGGGCACGAGCACGGCGGTCGACAGCAGGATCGCGACCGGCTCGCGCGTGCGATAGCCGCGCCACGCCGTCAGCGTGACGCCGGAGAGCACCACCGGCAGCAGCACGAAGCCGACGAGCCCGAACTGCAGGCCGATGAATTCGCCGACGGTACGCAGCGACAGTTGGTGGGTCGCAACCGCGCGCACGAACTGGAAACGGAACGAAGCCCAGTCATGTTGCGCGTTCCAGATCAAGACTGGCGAGAACACGATCACCGCGATCAGCGCTGCCCGCCATGGATACTGGCTGAGCAGCCAGCGCCGCCGCCAGTCCGGTACCAGCACAAATGCGATCACCGCCGGCAGCAGCATGATCGCGGTGAACTTCGACAGCAGCGCCAGTCCTGCAAACAGTCCCGCGGCAAGCCACCAGCGCGGGTTGCCGCTCTCGTTGAGCCGCACCAGCGCCCACAGCATCGCGACCGCAAACGGGATCATCGCGGTGTCGGGCGCGACCTTCGCCATCAGCAGCCCGTAATACAGCGCCGCTTCCGGCAACAGCACCGCAAAGATGACGGCACGCACGTCATGCGTCACGCGCCGGACGATGTCGGCGAGCAGAAGCTGCGTGATCAGCATCGCGACGATGCCGCCGAACCGCACGCCGAGATTGGTGTCGCCGAAAATCGCGGTGCCGAACCGGATCAGCCAGGCGATGCCCGGCGGATGATCGAGAAAAGCGAGCGCGCTCTCCTTCGACCAGGTCCAGTAATAGGCCTCGTCGGTACGCAGATCGAGCACGCTTGCATAGACGAAGCGCATCGCCGTCAATGCGGCAATCAGCAGCGCCACGGCAAGCCACGGCTGCGTGGCGGGACTGGCTTTGCTTTTATGGGGCTGGGCAATCGTCACGACGCGCTTTCTCGTCGACTGGCCCGGAGGTGTCAACGTGCCCTGCAGAAAAAGTGATCCTCCGTCGTCCCTGCGGAAAGCAGGGACCCATAACCACCGATCGTGATAAGGAAAACACCATGGGCTACAGCACTACAGAGAGGCCGCGGCGTATGGGTCCCTGCTTTCGCAGGGACGACGGTAGATGGTATTCACCGGATAAATTAAACGCTACCATCACCGAATATTGACCCATGGATCGCATGGCCGCCCTCTCCCGAGACCAGATCACGACTTTCCTCCGCGGCATCAGCCTGCGGCAGGTCCGCCTTATCACCGGCGTGATTTTATTTGCCTATCTGGTCAGCCATTTCCTCAACCACGCGCTTGGCAACATCTCGCTGGAGGCGCTGGCGACAGGCGTCTATATCCACACCGCGTTCTGGCAATTCCTGCCCATCACGATCCTGTTCTACACGGCATGCCTGGTGCACACGGCGCTCGGCATCTGGGCCCTCTACGAACGCCGGCAATTCCGCTGGAAGGCGATCGAGCCGCTGCAGCTTGCGCTCGGGCTCAGCATACCGATGCTGATCATCGCCCATATCGTCGGCGTCCGGCTCGGCCAGACGCTCTACGGACATGAGAAGCTCTATCCGCAGGTGCTGTTCCTGTACTGGATCTGGGCGCCGTGGCGGATCTGGATGATGCTCGCGGTGATGATCATCGCCTGGGTCCATGGCTGCATCGGGCTGTATCTGTGGCTGCGCATGCGGGCGTTCTACAAGCGCGCCGCGCCGTTCCTGCTCGCCGCGGCGGTGCTGATTCCAACGCTTTCCATGCTCGGCTTCTATCAGAGCGGGCGCATGGTGATTAACAATGACAGCGCCGAATGGCGGGCGCAAACCCAGTCGGAGCGCCAGATCGGCACGCGGGCCGAGGCGCAGGCGCTCGAACGCATCACCGACTATTTCCTGTTCGGCTATTTCGGCCTGATCGGTATCGCGCTGGTGGCGAGAGGCGTGCGCACGATCAACGAGCGTCGCCGCGGCATGATCAGCCTCTCCTACGGCAACGGGCGCACCGTCCGTGTGCCAAAGGGCCTGAGTGTACTCGAGGCGAGCCTGCGCAACAACGTGCCGCATGCCAGCGTGTGCGGCGGCCGCGCCCGGTGCTCGACCTGCCGCATCCGCATCATCGGCGACTGCTCTGTGCTGCCGGAGCCGTCGCAGCGCGAGGCGTTCGTGCTTAGCCGGGTCGGCACGTCGGATCCATCCATCCGCCTCGCCTGTCAATTACGGCCGCCGACCGATCTTTCATTCTTTCAACTCTTCCTGCCGCACACCTCCGCCGACGGCCACGAGTCGAACCCGACGCGGATCGGTCAGGAGCGCTATCTCGTCAGCCTGTTCGTGGACATGCGCGGCTCGACCAAGCTCGCGGAAAAGCGCCTGCCGTTCGACACCGTCTTCATCGTCAATAAATTCCTTGGCGCGGTGTCGCAGGCGGTGCTCGAGAGCGGCGGCATGCCGAACCAGTTCGTCGGCGACGGCATGCTGGCGCTGTTCGGGCTTTCGACCACCCGCCAGAACGCCTGCCGTCAGGCGTTACGCGCAGCGGCGATGATCGCCGCCAATGTCGACGAGTTGAATAAATTTCTCGAACATGATTTGCGCGAACCGATCCGCTTCGGCATCGGCATCAACGGCGGCGAAGTGATCGTCGGCGATATCGGCTACCGAGATCACATGGTGTTCACCGCGCTCGGCGACGCCGTCAACGTCGCGGCGCGCCTGCAGGACATGACCAAGAGCCTTGCATGCGAAGTCGTCATCTCGGACGAAGTTCGCGAAACTGCCGGACTAGATGCCGACGCGCTGCCGCAGCATGAAGTCGAGATCCGCGGGCGCAACGAGCCGATGATCGTACGCAGCGCGACCGATGCGCGGATGCTGCCGGCGCTGGCTAACGAAGAGCAAAGCGCCGCTGCGTGAAATCGCTCCGGCAATGGTGGTTCGAAGCGCAGGCAATGTTCTTTCACACCTGAACAATCGTTCAGAAAGTTGTCGGCGAACGCGGCGCAGCCATGCCGAAGGCTCGCCGCCGCCTCCCTCCAGGCGGAAGGATGGCGTCAATGCAGCGGATCGATCCACTCGCCAAAAATTGAAATTGCCGGCCGCCCGGCCGCGTCAAATGGGCGCGAAACCGGCAAAACGGCGCGAATCGGCTGGGAATGGGGGCTTTTTTGCCGAAACGGCCGATCCGTTTACGCTACCCAGCCTGCCCCAACCCGCGTATCCTGATGGTACGGGCATGCCGGTTAGTGCGGGGACCGGCGGCTCGTTTATTTTTTTGATTCCGCGGAGACGACGTGAATGGCTAAAGGTACGGTGAAGTGGTTCAATCCGACCAAGGGATACGGATTCATCCAGCCCTCAAGCGGCGGCAAGGACGTGTTCGTTCATATTTCGGCAGTTGAGAAAGCTGGGCTTTCGACGCTCAATGAAGGGCAGACCGTCGAGTACGAAGAGATCGCCAACCGCGGCAAGACTTCGGCCGAGAACCTCAAGGTTTAGCGCGACCGCGCAATCGGCAACGGCGCACTCTCGGACCTAAATCCGGGAGTAGGGCTTAAGAAACTCTTCGAAAACTGTGAGCGTTCGGCGGAGCGGGCACCGCTTCTGCACGCACGATAGTCAGATCGTTGCGCGAAAAACCGGCCGCTCAATCTTCCGTGACCCACTTCTGGACCGTCATCACGTCGGGTGGCTGCAGGTAGCCGCGCGGCCAGAGATCGACGACCCATTCGACCTTGGTGGCGCGATCGACCAGCACCGCGGTGTTGTGCGGCGTCTGCAACACCAGCGTATTGCCGCGATAACGCGGGTCGCCGATCGCATGATGCTTCAACAGGCCCCACTCCTGCAGCACCAGCAGCAGGCTGGTCGTGTTGCGCGTCGTGTCCCAGCAATCGTAATTGTGCTTGTCGTCGAAGTAGCGGAAATCAGCCTTCGGCACGCGCTTGTTGGTGCCGATGATCGGTCCCATGCGGCGGTCGAACCACACCACCGCCTTCTGCACGGCGGCGCGTTCGGCCGCGGCCGAGGCGCGGCCTGCTTGCATGATCTGCGTCAGCGCGCTGCGATCGGCGGCCGTGAAATCGAGGATCTCGCGGCGCCGGCAGACGAAGCCGTAGCACACGGTCATGGATTTGGCTGACGGCGGATAGATCGAAACCGAGCTGTAGAGGTTGGCGACCTCGGCGCTCATCTCGATCGCTCTCGCCGGCAGCGCTGCAAGCAGCGCGGCCAGGAGCACGCCAAGCACGGCCGCAAAACTGTTCCGCGTTCGGCTTCCCGGTATCGGCGAGGCGGCGTCTCTCATGATCCCTGCTGTTCCCAAGCGACGGGCGTGCCTGACGATTAGCGCGGCTCCTGCACGCTGCCAACCAGCAAGCCCGCGATTCCGTGGACCAGGCCGCGGAAATTCCGGCCGCTGTGTTTTCCATGCGCCAGTTGGTTCCGCCGGCGCCGCCATCCCCTGCGCAATTGAGGGGGCTTGCGGCCCTGTTCCGCCCATCCTGGCCCCGCTAGACTGGCCGAAGCCAAGAGAAATCCCATGCTGTTTCCTCCGTCGCCGCTTCCGCCCTTCAGCGCGCCCTACGCGCCTGATGACCGTGCGATGGCTGTCCGCCTGCTCCAGGCCGCGCGGCTGGATGCGGCGCAGGAGCGGCGCATCGATCGCACGGCGACTGCGCTGATCGAGGCCATCAGAGCCAATGACGATCCGCTCGGCGGGGTCGAGGACATGCTGCGCGAGTTCGCGCTGTCGACCAAGGAGGGGCTGGCGCTGATGGTGCTGGCGGAAGCGCTGTTGCGGGTCCCGGACGCCCGCACCGCCGACCAGTTCATCGAGGACAAGCTGGCCCAGGGCGACTTCGTCCATCATGAAACCAGGTCGAGCGCCTTCCTGGTCAACGCCTCGGCGTGGGCGCTCGGCATGTCGGCCCGCGTGATCCAACCCGGGGAGACCCCGCAGGGCACCATCGGCCGGCTGACCAAGCGGCTGGGCGCACCGGCCGTGCGGGCCGCAACGCGGCAGGCGATGCGCCTGATGGGCAACCATTTCGTGCTCGGCGAGACCATCGAGGCGGCGCTGTCGCGGGCGCAACCGCGTTCTGCGCGCCAGCAACGCTACTCCTTCGACATGCTCGGCGAAGGCGCCCGCACCGCCGATGACGCCGCGCGCTACTTCACTTCCTATGCCAGCGCCATCGAGGCGATCGGCCGCACGGCCGATGACCATCCCCTGCCCGACCGGCCCGGTATTTCGGTCAAGCTCTCCGCGTTGCATCCGCGCTTCGAGGCCATAAGCCGCGCGCGGGTGATGGACGAACTGGTCCCGCGGCTGATCGATCTCGCCAGGCAAGCGAAATCCTACGACCTCAATTTCACTGTCGATGCCGAGGAAGCGGACCGGCTGGAATTGTCGCTTGATGTGATCTCAGCGGCATTCGTTGATCCATCGCTGGCCGGCTGGGATGGATTTGGTCTCGCAGTTCAGGCCTATCAAAAGCGCGCCGCTGACGTGATCGATTACGTCGATCGTCTCGCGCGCAGCCTCGACCGCAAAATGATGGTGCGGCTGGTCAAGGGCGCCTATTGGGACACCGAGATCAAGCGCGCGCAGGAACGCGGTCTCGACGGCTATCCCGTGTTCACCCGCAAGGCGATGACGGACCTGAACTACATTGCCTGCGCAAAACAATTGCTGGCGCTGCGGCCACGGATATTTCCGCAGTTCGCCACCCACAATGCGCTCACCGTCGCAACCATCCTCGAACTGGCAACGGAGCAGAGCGGATACGAATTCCAGCGCCTGCACGGCATGGGCGAAGCGCTCTATGCAAAGCTCGGCGAAGACCGTCCCGATATCGCTCATCGCACCTACGCGCCGGTCGGCAGCCACCGCGACCTCCTCGCCTATCTGGTGCGGCGATTACTGGAGAACGGCGCCAATTCATCCTTTGTCGCGCTCGCCGCCGACGAGGCGGTACCGGTCTCGCAATTGCTGCGGCGCCCCGCTGATATCGTCGGCAGCGCCGACAATGCCAGACATCCGAATATCCCGCTGCCGCGCGACCTCTATGGGCCGCAACGAAAGAACTCCCGCGGAATCGAATTCGGTGAACGCGCGGCATTGAGCAAACTCGTCTCGGCCATCGCTGCGGAACGACTGCCCGCATCCGGAAGCATTGCGGATGCGACGGAGATGGAGGCGAATGCGGCGGTATCGGCCGCACGCGCCCGCTTTATGAATTGGAGCAGAACGTCGGCCGGAACGCGCGCTGCCGTGCTGAAAAAGGCCGCTGACCTGTTGGAAGCGCGCGCGGCGCATTTCATCGCGCTGCTGCAACGAGAGGGCCGAAAGACGCTGGACGATTCGGTATCGGAAGTCCGCGAAGCCGTGGACTTCTGCCGCTACTATGCGGCGCAGGGACGCGAGCTGTTTGGCGAAGGCAAGCCGCTGCCGGGGCCGACCGGCGAGAGCAATGTACTTCGCCTGCGCGGCCGCGGCGTCTTCGTCGCGATCTCGCCGTGGAATTTTCCACTGGCGATATTCCTTGGACAGGTTACGGCGGCATTGATGGCAGGCAACGCGGTTGTTGCCAAGCCGGCCGAGCAGACGCCGCTGATTGGCGCTGAAGCCATCAGGCTGTTGCACGAAGCCGGCGTCCCGGCATCAGCGCTGCACCTGATGGCCGGCGACGGCCGGATCGGCGGCGCGCTAGTGGCGCATCCCGGTATCGCCGGCGTCGTCTTCACCGGCTCGACAGAAGTGGCGCGCACGATCAATCGCGCGCTCGCCGCCAAGGACGGGCCGATCGTGCCGCTGATCGCGGAAACCGGCGGCATCAATGCGATGGTCGTCGACGCCACCGCCCTACCCGAACAGGTCGCCGACGACGTCGTGACGTCGGCATTCCGCTCCGCCGGCCAGCGCTGCTCGGCGCTGCGGCTATTATTCCTGCAGGACGACGTCGCCGATCGCATGATCGAGATGATCGCGGGTGCAGCCCGCGAACTCGTTATCGGCGACCCCTGCGATCCGGCCACGCATATCGGACCGGTGATCGACGCCGAGGCCAAGCAGCGGCTGGACGCGCATATCGGGCGCATGAAGCAGGAGGCCCGGATGCACTTTGCGGGTCAGGCACCACAAGGCAATTACGTCGCGCCGCATATTTTCGAACTGTCCGATGCCGGCCAGCTCACGGAAGAAGTGTTCGGCCCGGTGCTGCACGTGGTGCGCTACCGCGCCGACCGGTTCGACCAGGTGCTGCGATCGATCGAGCATTCGGGCTACGGGCTCACACTCGGCATCCATTCCCGGATCGACGATACCGTGGAAGACACGATCGAGCGCCTGCAGGTCGGCAACATCTATGTCAACCGCAACATGATCGGCGCCGTTGTCGGCGTGCAGCCGTTCGGCGGCCACGGGCTATCCGGCACCGGGCCCAAGGCGGGCGGGCCGCATTATCTGGCGCGGTTTGCAACCGAGCAGACGGTGACCATCAATACGGCGGCTGCCGGCGGAAATGCAGCACTGATGTCTGGCAGCGAGTAGTTGCATCGCCCACCCGACATGGGCCAAATGCCCATCCGAACTTCAGCTTTCGCTGACGGTAATTCCGACTTACGAAAAAAATCAACAAACCACACGGAGCGGCGGCACTATGGAAAAGGGTATCTTCGACGGCCTCAAGGTTCTGGATTGCGCGAGCTTCATCGCTGCGCCCGCGGCCGCCACTGTGTTGTCGGATTTCGGCGCCGACGTGATCAAAATCGAGCCGCCCGGCTCCGGCGATCCCTATCGCAACCTGCCGAATTTGCCGGGTTACCCGCACAGCGAGTACAATTTTGCGTGGATGCTGGAGGCGCGCAACAAGAAGAGCCTGGCGCTCGATCTCTCCAAGCCCGAGGGGCAGGCGGTGCTGCATCGTCTCGCCGCCCAGGCGGACGTCTTCATCACCAATTATCCCCCGCAGGTACGCGAACGACTCGGCATCACGCATGATCATTTGGCGCCACACAACGAACGTCTGATCTACGCTTCCTTCACCGGTTACGGCGAAAAGGGCGAGGAAGCCAACAAGCCCGGCTTCGACTCCAACGCCTATTGGGCGCGCTCCGGCCTGATGGACCTGGTGCGGGCGGATGAACATACGACGCCGGCGCGCTCGATCGCCGGCATGGGCGACCACCCCTGCGCGATGGCGCTTTACGGCGCGATCGTCACCGCGCTCTACAAGCGCGAGCGCACCGGCAAGGGCTCGCATGTCAGCTCGAACCTGATGGCCAACGGCGTCTGGGCCGCTTCGGTGCTGGCGCAAGCAAAACTGGTCGGCGCGAAATTCGGCGAACGCCGCCCGCGCGAGCGCGCGCTGAACGCGGTGACTAACCACTACCAGTGCAAGGACGGACGCTGGCTGATCCTCTCCCTGCTCAACGAGGACCGGCAATGGCCGACGCTGGCGCGCTGCCTCGGCCGCGAGGATCTCGTCACCGATCCCCGCTTCGAGACCAAGAAGGAACGTCACGCGCGGTCGGTCGAGCTGATCAAGATTTTCGACGAGACGTTTGCGACCAAGGACCTCGCGGAATGGCGCAGGATACTCGACGGCAACGGCCTGGTCTTCGGCGTAGTCGGCATCCTCGATGATATTCCGAACGACAAGCAGATGATTGAGAACGAGGTGCTAGTGCCGTTCGAAAACGACACTATGCTGACGATCAATAGTCCGATCTGGATCGACGGCAGCCGCAAGGTCCAGCCGCGCAAGCCGCCCGGCATCGGAGAGCATAGCGACGAAATCCTGCGCGACGCCGGCTATGACGAGGCAGCAATCAAAGCGCTGCGCTCGGCCGGCGCAGTGGCGTAAGCCGCCATGCCCAGCTATCGACTGCATTACTTCCCGGAGTCGGGAAACAGCTACAAGCTCGCGCTGATGCTCACTCTGTGCGGGCAGAAGTTCGAGCCGGTATGGACCGATTTCGGCGGCGGCGTCACGCGTACGCCGGAATGGCGGCGCGATGTCAACCCGATGGGCGAAATTCCCGTGCTTGAGGTCGACGGCGAGCGTCTCACCCAGACGGCGCCGATCCTGCTCAAGCTGGCAAAGCAATTCGGCCGGTTCGGTGGTGAGATCGAGCAGGAGGAGTTCGAACTGCTGCGCTGGCTGTTCTGGGACAACCACAAGCTCACCGGCTACATGGCGACCTATCGCTATTTCCGCACCTTCACGCCGTCGCCGGACGAGCACGTGCTGAAACATTTCCGCAGGCGGCTCGACGATTTCCTGTCGATCCTCGAACAGCACATGCAGAAGAATGCATTTGCCATCGGCGAACGGCCGACGGTGGCCGACATTTCCATGATGGCCTATCTGCATTATCCCGCTGACGAGACCGGATATGATTGGGCGGTGAGCCATCCCGCGATCAACGCCTGGCTCGGACGGATGGCGCAGTTGCCGGGCTGGAAATCGGCCTATGATCTGTTGCCCGGCAAGCGCCTGACGCATTACGCCAAGTGATGGTCCGCAGCGCTAGCGGCTTTTGACGAAGCACATGCCGAAGCGCGAGGTCTTGCCGGCGGCCTGGCACGTCAGGCCCTCGGCGCAGGTCCAGTCGCGAAAGCTCGCGTCAGTGGTGGCGGCCGGCTTGCCCTGCACATAGCAATGCGCGCCCCAGCCATCGGAATAATTGCTGCCGGCGAGTTCGGTGCTGCCGCGCAACTGCGGACGGTTGGCAAATCCGCGCGAATAATTCGGCGCCTTGCCATCGCGGAGCGCGTTAAGAATATCGCGGCGGCGGATCTGGTCGCCGAAGAAATGCGGCGATGCCGGCACTACGGTTGTGTTCGAAGGCTTGTCCGCCATCCAGTCGACGCCAGGGAAATGGAAGCCGCCGATGCCGCGCGTCTGGTGGCAGCCGGAACAGGTGACGTCGTTGAGCCGCCGTTCGAACCCCGCAAGTGACCGGATATTCTGGAGCTTCGCGCCGCCTTCCATGGTCTTTTTTAACGCCGCCACCACGTCAGCCTCGCTGAACACGGCGCCCTCTCCTTGCACCAGTCCAAATTCAGGCTCCAGATCCGATGGATCGAATCCGACCGGCGTTGGCGCGATCGCGCTGCTCGCGAGGAATTTTTCCGGGATCAGCACGGTGCCGCGATCGAAGGCAACGAGGTTGACGGGATCGAGCAACCATCCGCTGAACTCGCGCCTGAGGCGGTCGTCCGCCAGAAGGCGCGCGCGGTCGATCTGGTTCTCCATCGGCGATTCCACGAACGCCCGCGCGTCCCGATCGTAGCGAAACATCTTAAGCAGATAATCGGTACGGAATTCGCGAACTGAGGATTTCGGCGCGTGCGCGATCTGGAGATTGGTCTCGATGCGGTCGATATTCTGATAGTCGATCAGGTCGAGCGGGCCATCGCTCGCCGACAGCTTTCCGTCGACCGACGCTGAGAGCCAGCGCCTGGCAATTTCGGAACACGCGATCGCCGAACCTTCGCCTCTTGCCTTCAGCACGAGGTTCAACGTCATCGGCAGCCGCGGCGGCGAAGCATCGTCGCCAGCCGCCTTGTTCATCCGCGTCAGGCGATAGATCAGGCGGATCTCACCGCAGCTTGCTTCTGCGGCGTAAGTGCGGTCCATACGGTTGATGATGCCGGCCAACACGAACCGCGTCTCAGCCGAATAGAGCAACGCGCGGTCGAACAAATGGAAATCGAAGCTCTCGCCGACGCCGATCGTCTCCTTCGGCAGGTTCGTGTGATGCCGCGCCATGTAGCGATCGAACTCGCCGTCGATCGCCTGCCGGACCGCCGCCAACGATGGCAAGGCGAACAGTTCGCTGTTGGCAAGCGGAATATCCGCCGACCGCTCCGGCACCAGCATGCGATCGAGGCGAAATTTCCCGGCATCGAGCTCGCGCAACGTCGCGGGATCGGTGATGGCGGCACCGCGCTCAAGCGCCGCATCTTGTGCCGCGCGCGCCGACAAAGCACCACACAGCAGAGCAAACAAAATGGCGAGAAATCTTGGCGCGCGGCTCATGTCGCAACTAACACCGCGCAAAGAGGTCTATTCAAGATTAAAGGCGCTTCACATCGCCGTGAAGCGCCTTGCTGTCCGTTAGCCGTGCCGTTATCGCGCGACGATCAGGCCCTTGCTGGTCACGACCACCCAGCGGCCATCCTGCTTGCGAATGGCGTCGACCCGGCCGAGACCGGGCACGGGATCGCCGGCATAGACCTCATACATTCCGCGGCGGCCCTCGATCAGCGCGCTGCCGTTGACGACATCGCGCAGTACCCAGCCCTCCACGGTTGGCAGCCGGGCGACTTCAGGCTTGGGCGGAGCCGCGGGTGCTGGCGCTGCGGCAGCAACCTGTTGCGGCACTGAGCCGGTCACTTCCTTCGCAGGGGCCGGCACGGCAGCCGTCGTTGCGGAAGCCTGGGCAGCGCGGAGCTTGTCGACGGTCTCGCTGAGCTTGGCGAGTTTCGCAGCCGGCTCGGCCTGGGCCTTTTCGACCTTGTCGAGGCGGTCACTGGCCTTGTTGAGCTGGCCTGTCGTCGTCTTGGAAGTATGCTCCAGGCTGGCTTTCAGTGCACCGATCTCGGCATCGAGCCGCGCCACCGAGGCTTCAAGCGCGCTATCCTTCGCCGACGCCTGGACCGAATCGCCGGCCATCAGCTTTCCAACGCCTGCGGTTGCCAGCGCACCACCGAGCGCCCCCGCCACCGTTGCCAAGGCCACGACGGCAGCCATGGCTCCAACTTTTCGCTTGCCGGACGACCCTTCCACCGGCGCAGCCTTTGCATCGGCCCCAACGCGGTCGCCAGGCGACATGATCGTCACATTGCCGGGGAAGCGCGGCGCTTCCGGTTTTACGGCGTCGATCTTGGGAGCATCAACTTTTGGTGCCTCGACCTTTGGCGTTTCGACCTTTGGCGCTTCCGTGCCGGCAGCTTCCAGCTTAGGCGCGTCAGGCTTCGGTGCGGTCTCTTCCTGCTCGGGCGCCAGTCTCACGGGCTCGACCTCAGCCGCAGCGGCCACCGGCTCGCTCAGCGCCGGCTTGTCCGGCCCGGCTGGCCCGGCTCCAAGGGTTCCGGTGTCACCGCTGGTGGGCTGGGGTTGCTGATCGCTCACGTTGGATTCTCCAGAATTGATTGACCATTTGGTAACTTTTATTGCTTGCCAAATCGTTACCGGCCCGGGCCTTACCGAAATTTTAGGAACTCATCCGGGCCGATTTTGGCCGGCACACCGCCATCCGGACCCAAGTCCCCTATGCTGCCCTGCGGCATCCGTGGTTCCGTTTGCACCGGTCTGTTTCCCGACTAACATGGACGCAACCGACCAGCCAGAAAGGCAGGGGGCCACCATGACCATCGAGAAATGCATCAACGAGTTTGATGTAGATGACGTCATTTTTGAGGAAGGCTCGACCGGGCGGGAACTGTTCGTCGTGCTCGACGGCAAGGTCGAGATCGCCAAGATGAACGGCGCCGGCAAGACCGTGATCGTCACGCTCGGCAAGGGTGAGTTCTTCGGCGAAATGGCGGTCATCGACGGCTCGGCGCGTTCGGCAACGGCCATTGCGGCCTCGCCGAAGACCCGCGTGATGCGGATCAATCACGCCCGCTTCGTCTACCTGGTCAGCCAGCAGCCGGCCTTTGCGCTGATGATCATGGATGCGCTCAGCAAGCGCCTGCGGGCATCCAACACGGTCGCCTTCCGAACCGCGGGCGGTTGATGAGCGAGCGCAGACCAAGCCCGTTCAAGACGCTGCTTGACAGCGATGTCTGTTCGCTGATCCAGGCCGCCGAAGACGTTTATCAGGTCCGCTTTAAGAACCGCGCGGCGAACGCCTATCTGGTGCGCGGGAGCTCGCGTACCATCCTGATCGATGTCGGGCTGTCCTCGAACTATCCGCACCTGCTGACATCCCTCAATTACATCGGGGTGAAACCCGACGATATCGACATGGTGGTGCTGAGCCACGAGCATCTCGACCACATCGGCGCAGCCTATCACTTCCACGGCCAAGCCTTCATCGCGGCGCACAGGCTGGCCGCCAACAAGATCATGCTGCGCGACGACTTCTCGATGCTGCGCAAGATGTTCAACGAGCCGAACGTGCCGATCAACATCGACCTCTGGCTGGAAGAAGGCAATTTGATCGACCTCGGCAATTTCCGCCTTAACGTGATGTACACGCCCGGCCACACCTCGGCCTGCATCACACTGTTCGACCAGGACAAGGGGCTATTGTTTGCCTCTGACACGCTGATGCCCGGCGGCGTCATGGGCGGCGTGTTCGGCTCGGGCAGCATCGCCGATTACATTCAGTCGCTGGAGCGGCTGAAGGGACTGAACTCAAAGATCCTGCTGTCGGGCCACGGGCGACTGTCCGACACGCCGCAGGAGGATGTGCGGATCGCGATCCAGCGCTCGCACGGATTGTTGTCGGACACTGCGCAATTATTCGACGCGCTGGATGCGCGAGCGAATTTCGAACCGATCATGCAGTCGGTGCGTGACCTCAACAAGCTCGACGACAGCTAGGCCAGCCCCGCGACATATTCCGCAGCGGCGAATGTGCGATCCGCCCATTTGACAAATGAAACGGCGGCTTGTTCAACGGTTCGCAACAACGAAGCCGGCAAAAAAAGCATCAGGAGAGACAGCATCATGAAGCTTTACGACTCGGTCGGGCCGAACCCGCGCATTGTCCGCATGTTCATGGCGGAAAAGGGCATGGAGATGCCGAAGCAGACGGTCGATCTGCGCAAGGGCGAGAACCGCGAGGCCGAGCATTTGAAGCGCAATCCGCACGGGCAGATGCCGACGCTCGAACTCGACGACGGCAGCTATCTGTCCGAGATCACCGCGATCTGCGAATATCTCGAAGAGAAGCGTCCGAACCCACCGCTGATCGGCGCTACGCCGGAAGAACGCGCCGAATGCCGGATGTGGACGCGGCGCATCGATCTCAACATCTGCGAGCCGCTCGCCAACGGCTTTCGTTTCGGAGAGGGCCTAAATTTTTCGAGAAGCGCATCCTCTGTGCGCCCGAGGCCTCGCCCGGCCTGAAGATGATCGCCGCCAACCGTCTGCAATGGCTCGACGGCCAGATGGCCGATGGCCGCCAATATATCTGCAGCAAGCGCTTCACGCTGGCCGATATCCTGCTCTATGGCTGGCTCGATTTCGCCGGCCAGGTCGGCCAGCCGCTCGATACGGCAAACATCAATATCGTGGCCTGGATGGCGCGGGTGGGAGAGCGGCCTCCGGTGAAGGCGTGATCCCGTTACATGTCGAGAGGCTCAGCTTGCCGCCCGATCAAGAGAAAGGCCGGCGGGCGTTACGCCGCCGACCCTTTCCCGCAACTGCCGGCTCGTAGGTCCGGTTCCGTTGCTTTGCATTCCGCTTACTACTTCTACCTCGATCGGTAACACCCAGAGCCGGGTGACGCCATTGCACGCCGGTATGGCCAAAGCGTACCGAGGTATAGGTTGGGACCATGGAAACTGGTGGAGCCGACTATCCATTGGTTTAGGGCGGTGATAGCGAGTTACATCACGACCGG
This sequence comes from Bradyrhizobium sp. sBnM-33, assembly GCF_032917945.1. Classification (NCBI taxonomy): domain Bacteria; kingdom Pseudomonadati; phylum Pseudomonadota; class Alphaproteobacteria; order Hyphomicrobiales; family Nitrobacteraceae; genus Bradyrhizobium; species Bradyrhizobium sp. sBnM-33. The sequence goes on along the minus strand of NZ_CP136624.1, from coordinate 1,359,122 downwards.
CGCGTCCGGCAGCTCATTCGCCCCGCCGCCAGCCTTCGGAAAATGGGTCGCCAATTCGCGCGACACCGCGGCGACGCCCTTGATCACACCGCGTTCGAAATCGCCTGCCCTGAAATCCGCTTCCATCTCCTTGCAGATCTTCTCCCAGCCGGCTGCGCCGACCTTGGCATTGATGCCGCGGTCGGCGACGATCTCGACGTCGTGATCGGCAAGCAAGAGATAGATCAGCACGCCGTTATTGTCGGCGGTATCCCATATCCGCAAATGCGAAAAGACGTCCAGCGCCCGTTCTCGCGCGGGTTGGTTGCGAAACAACGGCGCGCCGTCGAGCGCGCCTTCGACCACGAAACGGACCTGTCCGGAATGAGTTGCCTCGCCCGCTTTGATCGCCTGTTCGATCCTCGCCAAGACGGCTGGCGGGAAATCGCGGCGGCGGCGCCAGTGATGCTGGAGAAGATGCCTGATGATACGTTTGATGCTCATGTCTACCAGCTCCCCGATGCACCGCCGCCGCCAAAGCTGCCGCCACCACCGCGGAACCCGCTGTCGCTGGAGCTGCTACCGCCGGACCAGGAGCCGCCGCTGCCACCAACCCATCCACTGTCTCTGCCGCGGCGTCCCACGCTTGGCCCCATCGAGCCCATGTTCTGGACGAGGAAACTTACGACAAACGCGATAAGGCCGATGAGGATAGCCGCTGCGAGCGATCCCGCAACGAACCAGCCGAAGATTCCCGCGATGCCGCCGGTTGCCGCCGCGCCGATGAATCGGCCGAGCACCGCCCTCAGCACCCCGCCGACAATGAAAACGAAGACGAGAATAAATGGATTGAACGGGTCGACATAGTTGGACAGGCCGGGACTTTGCCAGTGTGGCGGCTCCGGCTCCGGCAGTTTCTCGCCATTGGCGACCGCAATCATCCGGTTGACGCCTGCCGAAACGCCGCCGGCGAAATCGCCGCTCTTGAATTTTGGCGTGATGTCCTCGTCGATGATGCGCTTGGTGGTGGCATCGGTGAGCGCGCCCTCGAGGCCGTAGCCGACCTCGATCCGCAAGCGGCGATCGTTCTTGGCGATCACGAGCAGCGCGCCGTCGTCAATTTTCTTGCGGCCGATCTTCCAGGCTTCCGCGACGCGGAGCGCGAGTTGCTCGATGGCCTCGCCGTCGGTCGTCGGCACGATCAGCACCGCGATCTGGCTGCCCTTTCGCGTCTCGAGATCCTTCAGCCGCTGCGTCAGCGCGGCGATGTCGCCGGCGGTGAGCGTGCCGGTCTGATCGACGACCGGCCCGCTCAAGGGCGGAACCGCGACGAGCGCCAGGGCTGAAGCAGCCCAGCACAGCAGTAGCGCAAGAAGGGACGCTCTCGCAGCGTTCATCGCGGTGGCCTTTTCAGCCGCTACTTGGCGGGCGCCGGCGTCGGATTGAAGTCAACCTTCGGCGCCGTCGAGATCGCCTTCTCGTTCTCCACCGCGAAATTCGGCTTTTCCTTGTAGCCGAACGCCATCGCCGTCAGATTGTTTGGGAACGTGCGGATGCCGACGTTATAGTCCTGCACCGCCTTGATGTAGCGGTTGCGCGCCACCGTGATGCGGTTTTCGGTGCCTTCGAGCTGCGCCATCAAATCGCGAAACAGCGCGTCCGATTTGAGCTGCGGATAATTTTCGGTGACGACCAACAGCCGCGACAGCGCGCTCGTAAGTTCGCTTTGGGCGGCCTGGAATTTCTGGAACGCGGCGGGATCGTTCAGCACCTCCGGCGTGGCCTGGATACTGCCAACCTTGGCGCGGGCATTGGTGACGCCGAGCAGCACGTCTTTTTCCTGCTGCGCAAAGCCTTTTACGGAATTGACGAGGTTGGGCACCAGATCGGCGCGGCGCTGGTATTGGTTGACCACTTCCGACCAACCGGACTTGACCCGCTCGTCATTGGTCTGGATGGCGTTGTAGCCGCAATTGGTCAGACTCAGGCACGACAGCGTCGCCAGCACGGTTAAAAATCTGCGCATCGAACTCTCCCAAAGAAACGTTCAACGCCAACCTATCTGATTGGTTGCGTCTGGCATGCAAGGCACGAGCCTGCCTCAGGTTCATTTTGTAGCCCGATGGCCCTTGCCTATCATTCGCCGAAATAACAACATGGCCCGACAATAATAGAGGGAGGGCCGATTGACCGCTTTCGAAACCATCGTCGTAGAGCGACCGGAGCCGCGCATCGCGCGGATCGTGATGAACCGGCCCGAGGCGCGCAACGCGCAGAACCTGCAGATGACCTACGACCTCAACGCCGCCTTCGATCAGGCGGTGCAGGACGATGCGGTCAAGGTCATCGTTCTCGCCGGCAACGGCCCGCATTTTTCGTCCGGGCATGATCTGCGTCCGGCGGCTAAGAACACTGCCGGCGTGGATTTTCCGCCGATCGGAAATTGGGGCGGGTTCGCCGAACCCAACGCCCACGGCCGCTTTGCGCGCGAGCAGGAAATCTATCTGCAGATCACGCGACGCTGGCGCAACCTCGCAAAGCCGACGATTGCCGAAGTGCACGGCAAATGCATCGCCGGCGGATTGATGCTGGCGTGGGCCTGCGACCTCATTGTCGCAAGCGATGATGCCGAGTTCTGTGATCCCGTGGTCACCATGGGCGTCTGCGGCGTCGAATGGTTCGTGCATCCCTGGGAGCTCGGCCCGCGCAAGGCCAAGGAATTGCTGTTCACCGCCGACGTCTGGAGCGCGGAGGAAGCGCACCGGCTCGGCATGGTCAACCACGTCGTGCCGCGGGACGAGCTTTCCCCCTTCGTGATAAAGCTTGCTGAAAGGATCGCGGCAAAACCTTCCTTCGCGCTGAAGCTGACCAAGGAAGCGGTCAACCGTTCAGTCGACGTGATGGGACAACCTGCGGCGATCGAGCAGGCATTCGCGCTGCATCAGCTCTGCCACGCGCACAATCTGCAGGAATTCGGGACGATCGTCGATCCCGCGGGCCTCCATCCCTCCGTCCGGAAACCGGCACAGGCCAGCTAAGAAAAAGGCAAAGCAAATCAGATGGACCTCACCCTGAGCGACGAGCAGCGGCTGCTGCGCGAAAGTGCCGACCGCTTCGTCAGCGAGACCTATACCGCCGATCATCGCCGCCGGATCGCCAATGATCCGCTCGGCTTCAGCGCCGACATCTGGAAACAGTTCGCCGATCTCGGCTGGTTGGCGCTGCCGATTGCCGAGTCGCATGGCGGGCTCGGCGGCGGCGCGATCGAGATCGGCATCCTGATGGAGGCGTTCGGACGTGCGCTCGTTTCCGAACCATATCTTTCAACCGTCGTCATCGGCGCATCGTTGATCTCGGAATGCGGCTCTGAGGCGCAGAAGCAGGCACTGTTGCCGAAAATTGCCGATGGTTCACTGATTCTGGCATTCGCGCATTCCGAACGACAGGCGCGATACGACCTTGCCAAGGTGGCTACGACAGCAAAGAGAACACCTGACGGCTGGCGTATCGACGGGCAGAAGACCGCCGTCCTCGACGGCAGCGCCGCCGCGCAGATCGTCGTCTCGGCGCGCATCGATGGCGGCAAGCTTGGTCTGTTCATCGTGCCGCGCGGCATTCCCGGACTCGCCGCACGCGACTTCCCCCGGCTTGGTGGCGGCCGCGCCTGCAACCTCGAACTCAGGGATGTGCAGCTTCCCGCCGATGCTCTGCTTGGCGACGGCGGCGACGCGCTGCCGGCGATCGAGGGCGCGGTCGATCGCGCCATGGCTGCGCTCGGTGCCGAAGCCGTCGGTATCATGCAGACGCTGCTCGACCAGACGCTGGAATATACCAAGATACGAAAGCAGTTCGGCCGACCGCTATCGGCCAATCAGGTGATCCGCCATCGCCTGGCGGATATGGCCATGCAGTGCGACGAAGCGCGCTCGATGGCGCTGCGCGCCGCACTGATGGCCGATGCCGAACCGGTGGCGCGCAGCCGTGCCGCTTCGGGCGCCAAAGCCAAGATCGGTAAATGCGCCCGCTTCGTCGCCGAGCAATCGGTCCAGCTTCATGGCGCGATGGGCGTAACCGAAGAGCTCGATATCGGCTCCTACTTCAAACGGCTGCTCACCTTCGAGACGCTGTTCGGCGGCAGCGCCCATCATTATCGCCGGCACGCTGCCCTTGGCGGCCGCGCCGTCCAGGCCTGAAAGGAACGCTAGCCATGGATCTTACCTTCAGCGCCGAAGAACGCGCCTTCGAGAAAGAGGTACGCGAGTTCATCGCAGCAAACCTCACGCCGGAAATGAAGCGCGCCACCGCGCTGACGCCTTCGGTGTTCTCCGATCCTGATATCGGCATGGCCTGGCAGCGCGCGCTGCACAACAAGGGCTGGGGCGCGCCGGGCTGGCCGGTAGATCATGGCGGGCCCGACTGGACGCCGGCGCAACGCTGGATTTTTGAGGCCGAATGCGCCCGCGCCGGCGCGCCAAACGTGAACGTGATGGGCGTCAAGATGGTTGGCCCGGTCATCATCGGCTTCGGCTCGCCCGAGCAGAAGAATTTTTATCTGCCGCGGATTCTCTCCGGCGAGGATTACTGGTGCCAGGGCTATTCCGAGCCGGGCTCCGGCTCCGACCTCGCTTCGCTGAAAACTCGCGCGGTGCGCGACGGCGACGAGTACATTATCAACGGCACCAAGATCTGGACGACGCACGCCCACCATGCCAACCGGATGTTCGCGCTGGTGCGCACCAACGAGACCGAACGGCAGCAGGACGGCATCTCTTTCATCCTGATCGACATGAAGACGCCAGGTATCACCATAAGGCCGATTCTCACCATCGGTGGCGATCATGAGGTCAACCAGGTGTTTTTTGACGACGTGCGCGTGCCCGTCGCCAACCGCGTCGGCGAGGAAGGCAAGGGCTGGACCTACGGCAAATATCTGCTCGAGTTCGAACGCGGCTCCGGCATCGCCTCGGCCAAGCTGCGCGATGCGCTGAAGACGGTCTCTAGCCTTGCCGAATCTGACGCGACCGGCCGCGCCATCGACGATCCCGATATCGCGGTGCGGATGTCGGAAATCGAGGTCGATATCGATACACTCGAGATGACGGAATTGCGCGTGCTGTCGGCGCTGCAGACCGGGCAAAATCCTGGCGCGGTGTCGTCGCTCCTAAAACTGCGCGTCAGCGAAATCCGCCAGGCGGTGACGCGGCTCGGCGTCGACGTGATCGGCAATGACGGCCTCTATGTCGAACCAATGCGGCCGCTCTACCGGCTCAACGAGGCACCGGGCATCCCCGAGGAGATGCTGCCGGTGGTGCCGGAATATCTCAACGGCCGGGCGTATACGATCTTCGGCGGCTCATCCGAGATCCAGCGCGATATCGTCGCGAAGATGGTGTTGGGGCTCTAGGCCTCACTCGCACCATCGTTCCGGGGCGATGCGTAGCATCGAACTATGATGCGCAATTGCGCATCTGAGAACCTCGAGACTCTCAGGTGCGCAATTGCGCACCATAGTTCGCGCTTAAGCGCGCCCCGGAATGACGGGCAATCACATCGCAGCAGCCCTCGCATCCCTTATCGCCTGCCATACCTTGGCCGGCGTCAGCGGCGTGTTGAGTTGCTTGATGCCGAGCTCGCTCAAGGCATCCATCACGCCGTTGGTGACGCAGGGCGGGCCGCCGATCGCGCCGGATTCGCCGCAGCCCTTGGCGCCCAGCGGGTTGGTGCGGCACGGCGCGGAATCGTCCAGCGTCACCGCGATCGGCGGAATGTCGTCGGCGCGCGGTACGCAGTAATCCTGATAGCTCGCGGTCAATAGCTGCCCTTCCTCGCTGTAGGCGACGCCCTCGTAGAGCGCCTGCCCGATGCCCTGGGCGACACCGCCATGAACCTGGCCAGTGACCAGCATCGGGTTAACGGCAATGCCGACGTCGTCGACCGTGGTGTAACGCACCACCTTGCTCACCCCGGTTTCCGGATCGATCTCGACCTCGCAAATGTGCGTGCCGTTCGGCCAGCTCGGCCCGTCGACTTCGCCTTCGGAATCGACGGAGAGTCGCGCGCCATCTTCGTTCTTCGCAATCTCGAACAGGCTGATGCGTTTGTCGGTGCCTACCACCGTCAGCCAGCCGTCGCGATATTCGATATCCTCGATGGACGTTTCCAGCACGTTCGAGGCCTTCTCGCGCGCCTTCTGGATCATGTCGTTGGTGGAAACCGCAACTGCCGTGCCGCCGACAAACAGCGAGCGCGAGCCGACGCTGCCGAAGCCGGTGGCGAGATCGGTATCGCCCTGCACGACGTCGATCTTGTCCATGGGAATTCCGAGCGTATCGGATACCATTTGCGTGTAAGTGGTCTGCAGGCCCTGCCCCATCGCCATGGTACCGGAATGCAGGATAACGCGGCCTTCCGCGGTCGCGTGCAGGCTGACCTTTTCGGTATGCGCGCGCCCGCCGGTCCATTCGATATAGCTGGTGAGGCCGCGGCCGTAGAGCAGCCCCTTCTTCTTCGCCGCCTTCTTGCGCGCGGCAAAGCCGTCCCAATCCGATAGTTCAGCGGCGCGCGACAGCATGTGCGCAAATGCGCCGGAATCGTAGACTTGGCCGACGGCGTTGGTATAGGGCAGTTGCGCGGGTTTGATGTAATTCACCTTGCGGATGGTGCGTGGGTCCATGCCGATCTGGCGCGCGGCGGCATCCATCAGCCGCTCGACGATGAACACCGCTTCCGGCCGCCCCGCCCCGCGATAGGCACCAACCGGCGCGGTGTTGGTCATCACCGATTTCACCTCGAAATGCACCAGCGGCAGATCGTAGACGCCGGTCTGCACGAACGGCCCGAGCACCAGCGGAATGATGTTCCCAGTCCCCGACGAGTACGCGCCGGTGCCGCCGATCGAGCGGACGCGATAGGCGAGCACGCGGCCCTTGGCGTCGAGCGCGAATTCACCGGTCGAGGTCAGATCGCGGCCATGTGTGCCGCCGACGAACTCGTCGGTGCGATCGCCGCGCCAGCGGATCTTCTTGTTCAGCTTGGTCGCGGCGTAAGCAACGATGCCGTCTTCGGGATAGAGGCTGGTCTTCTGGCCAAAGCCGCCGCCGATGTCGCCGACCAGCACGCGCACACTATCCTTCGGCCGCTTCAGTATGGATTCCGCGAGCAGGTCCCGGGTAGAGCCGGGCGTTTGCGACTGCACGTGCAGGATCAATCGGCCGGTCTTCTTCTCGATCTCGGCAATCGTCGAGCGAGGCTCCATCGCCGAGGGCACCAGCCGCTGGCTGACCAGGTCGAGCGAGACCGTGTGCGCAGCCTTGGCAAAGGCTTCCTCGATCTGGGCGGCATCGCCGTAGCTCATGACAGCCACGATGTTGTCGGGCGCCTCGGGCCATACTACGGGTGCGCCGGGCTTCACCGCCTCGACAGGGTCGACCACTGAGGGCAGCACCTCGTAGTCGACCACGATCGCTTCGGCCGCGGTCTGCGCCAGCACGCGCGATGTCGCCACCACGGCGGCCACGGCCTCGCCGGCATAGCGAACGACTTCATGGGCGAGCAGACGCCGCGGCGGCACCGTCATCGGCGAGCCGTCCGGCCGCTTGAAGATCGCAAGCGTGGGGATGGTACCGATATCGTCCTTGATCAGGTCGGCCCCGGTATAGATCGCTTCGACACCGGGCATCCCGGCGGCGGCTTCGGAGTCTATCGAGACGATTTTGGCATGAGCATGAGGTGAGCGCAGCACGTAAAGCCACAACGCGCCCTCCTCCGGCTTGTCGTCGATGAACTGTCCCTTCCCGGTGAGCAGTCGCTGGTCTTCCAAACGCTTGACCGGCTGGCCCGCACCAAACCGCATATTACCGGGAAGAATGTTCATCAGTTTGTCCTTCGAGCTTTCTTGTCGGATCGGGCGGGGTTTTAGCGGTTTTTCCGCAGGAGACAACTCATTCAGCTCACTGTAACAAACGCACCGACGCGCCGGGCGCGGGTGACCGCGAACGGGTATGATTCTGCTGCAGGGGACTATTAGCCGCGGCTGATATCCACGATATCGACGTTGACATCGCGCGTTTCCGAACCGCGTTTCAGTGTGATGCGGACGCTCTTGCCCGCACCGACCTGCTCGATCTGATCGGTCAGGTCGGAGAGCCGGTGAACCGGCTTACCATCGGCTTGAACGATCACGTCGCCGAGCGCACCCGAGTTGAAATCCACGCCACGGATGCCGGCCCGTTCGGCCGGACTTCCGGGCGCGGTACGCACGACGATCACCCCTTCGACGCCCATGCGCGTCGCAACGGCTTCACCGGCAGCGACGATGCCGATTCCCGGGGTCGGTACGCGACCATTCTTGATGAGTTCGGGCACGATACGATTGACGATATCGGCCGGAATGGCGAAGCCGATGCCGGCGCTGGAGCCGGAGGGCGAGATGATGGCCGTGTTGACGCCGATCAACCGTCCCGCCGAGTCCAAAAGGGGGCCACCGGAATTGCCGGGATTGATCGCGGTGTCGGTCTGGATCACGTTGGCGATCTCGCGACCGCTGCTGGTCGGCAGCCGCCGCTTGAGCGCGCTGATGATTCCGCTCGTCAGCGATTGATCTAGTCCGAATGGGTTGCCGATCGCAAATGCAATTTGGCCTACCTTGAGGTCGTTAGAACTGCCAAGCGCCACCGGCGGCGGCAGCTGGCGCGGATTCCTGATCCGCAGCACCGCCAGATCGTAGTTCGGTGCTACGCCCACGATTGAAGCTTGGGCCACCTCGCCCGAGGCGAAGCGAACGGCTACCTCGCGGCCATTTTGCACGACGTGATTGTTGGTGACCACATGACCGCTACTGTCCCAGACAAAGCCAGTGCCGGAGGCTGCCGGGCCGGAGGCCGCCGGGCCTTCCTCTTCTTCGAAGGGATTGGCCATGGCGGATCGCGCCGCGACCTGCACGACCGACGGCGAGACTCGCTCGAAAAGCTCTATGTTTGCCCGCTCGGCATCGGACAGCGGACCGCGCTGGTCGACGGTTCGGGCGGTGGTATTGGTCCATGGGCTGTAGCGAATATTGGAAAGGGTCAGCGCGACCAGTACGGCTGCTATGACGGCTAAAGAAAGCGCGAAGCGACGGTTCATCGGTCACTCATCTGGTAATGCCGCTCGCTTGCAAGGCGCGAAAGCGGGAGGCGGGATTTTCAGCCCGCTGTGGTGTCCGCGTGACAAACGCCCCGGCTGGCCGAAAGTTTCTGGTGTTTCAGAGGCTTGTTGGCGCACTAAAGACCCCCTGTCCTGCATCATCTGGGCAGCATCTAGGCAGCGCGATTTGTCGCGCAAGAAGTAGTCGCCATTGAAACCAAACCTCGCTGTTCCCATTGTCAGGAGACGCAGTCCAGGGCCACGGGCCTTATGGACCAGGTGAATGCGCCGACGCGCTTGCCGCGAGGGCGTGCGCCCGGAGTTCGATCATGAACAACAATTCGATGATGAACAACAAAACGCGCTTCAACGTCGGCTATGCGATCGCCGCCATCTTTGGCATCTTCATCATTCAATACTTCATTTCAACTGCCAGCCAGATCGCAGTCATCCCCTACAGCGAGTACCAACAGCTGCTGAAGCAGGGGAAGGTCGCGACCGTCGGTATCTCCGACCGGACCTTGCAGGGCACGTTGAAAGAGCCGCTGTCCGGTGGACAGAAACAGTTCGTCACTACTCGGGTCGACCAGGAGACCGCGCAGGAGCTCGAGAAATATAACGTCCGCTTCACCGGCCAGATCGAGAGCACCTTTCTCCGCGACCTGCTGTCATGGGTCATGCCGGTGCTGCTGTTCTTCGGCCTGTGGTGGTACATCGGCAAACGCACCATGGAAGGCGGAGGTCTCGGCGGCGGGCTGATGGCGATCGGCAAGAGCAAGGCCAAGATCTATGTCGAGTCCGATACCGGCGTCACGTTTGCCGACGTGGCCGGCGTCGACGAAGCCAAGGATGAGCTGCGCGAAGTCGTCGACTTCCTGAAAAATCCGACCGACTATGGACGGCTCGGAGGGCGCATGCCCAAAGGCGTGCTGCTGGTCGGTCCGCCCGGCACCGGCAAGACGCTGCTGGCCAAGGCGGTGGCCGGCGAGGCCAAGGTGCCGTTCTTCTCGATTTCAGGTTCGGAATTCGTCGAGATGTTCGTCGGCGTCGGCGCGGCGCGGGTGCGGGACCTGTTTCAGCAGGCACATCAGAAAGCGCCTGCCATCATCTTCATCGACGAACTCGATGCGCTCGGCCGCGCCCGCGGGATCGGGCCGTTTGCGGGCGGTCACGACGAGAAGGAGCAGACGCTCAATCAGCTTCTGGTCGAACTCGATGGCTTCGACTCGCGCTCCGGCCTCGTCATCCTGGCCGCCACCAACCGGCCTGAAATCCTCGATCCGGCGCTTCTGCGCGCCGGTCGCTTCGACCGCCAGGTGCTGGTCGACCGCCCCGACAAGAAGGGCCGCACCGAAATTCTTAAAGTTCATATGAAGAAGGTGCAGCTCGACTCCGGCGTTGATGCCGAGGCGGTCGCGGCACTGACGCCCGGTTTCACCGGCGCCGATCTTGCCAATCTGGTCAACGAAGCCGCGCTGCTGGCGACTCGGCGCGGCGCCACTGCCGTCGCAATGACCGATTTCAACAACGCCGTCGAGCGCATGGTCGCGGGGCTGGAGAAGCGAAACCGCCTGCTCAATCCGAAGGAGCGCGAGATCGTTGCCTATCACGAGATGGGTCACGCCTTGATCGCGCTGTCGCTGCCCGGCGTCGATCCCGTGCACAAGGTATCGATCATCCCGCGCGGCGTCGGCGCGCTCGGCTACACCATCCAGCGACCGATCGAAGATCGCTTCCTGATGACCAAGGAGGAACTGGAGAACAAGATGGCGGTGCTGCTCGGCGGCCGGGCGGCGGAGTTGATCGTATTCAACCACCTGTCCACCGGCGCCGCCGACGATCTTCGCCGCGTCACGGATATCGCCCGCAGCATGGTGACGCGCTACGGCATGTCCGAAAAACTCGGCGGCGTCGCCTACGAGCGTGATCCCGGCAACTTCTTGGCCGGGGCCGATCGGCCCTTCCCCACACGCGAGCGCGATTATGCCGACGAAACCGCTGCGGCAGTCGACGAGGAGGTTCGCGCGATCGTTGATCGGGTGTTCGAACGCGCGCAGGGCATCCTGAAGGCGCGCCGTGCGATCCTGGATCGTGCGGCGAAAAAATTGCTGGAGAAGGAAACCCTGGAGCAGAGCGACCTTGAGGCATTGATACGCGAAACACCGAAGGAGGCGCTGCGGGCGATCTAACCTTATCCGAGGTCGCGCAGCGCCGCCTCGACCACCTTGCGCTGCTCGGCCGTCAGCGCCGCCTGCGGCGGGATGGGATCGCCGACCGCGTAACCCTGAATCTCGAGTCCGGCCTTGATGCAGGCGGCCAGGTTGAACCGCGCAAAAGCCTCGTTGATGTGCCATAGCTTGCGCTGCAACGCCATCGCCTCATCCCAGCGCGCCGCCTTGCAAAGATTGTAGAGTTCGACGCTCTGCCGCGGGATGATGCAGGCAGGACCGGCCATCCAGCCCACCCCACCGATCAGCATCACCGCCGCTGGGATATGGGCGGATGCGGAGAACACGCGGATCGCCTGTCCACAGCGATTCATGATCGACAGCAGCCGGCCGGTATTGGTGGAGGCGTCCTTGATATAGCCGATGCGTGGATGGGTCGCGAGCCGCGCGATCACGTCGAGCGTGAGATCGGAGCGCTGGAATTGCGGATTGGTGTAGATCACGACGGGAATGTCGACCGCGTCGGCAATGGCGCGGAAATAGGATTCGACCTGCGCGTCGGCGACCGTGAAGTAAGCTTCCATGATCGCAAGAATTCCGTCGGCGCCGAGCTCTTGATACGCCTTCGCCTGCGCCACCGCATCCGCCGTCGATGTCGAGGCAACCCCGGCGATCACCGGCACGCGGCCATCAGCGGCTTCGATAGTGCCCTGCACGACGCTGGCACGCTGCGCCTGGTTGAGATAGGCGAACTCGCCGGTCGATCCCAGCGCCGTCAGCCCATGCACGCCTGCCTTGATGAGGTCGTCGCAGAGCCGGCCCAGCACTTCGGTGCGGATTTGGCCTGATCCATCGACTGGTGAGACCAGGTAGGGAAAGACGCCGTGAAAATCAGCCATGGAAGGAATATGCCTTCAGGAGAGTCCGGACCGCCATGGCTATCCGGAATACCGGCGCAAGACAACGATTCGCAAACGTGATGACCTGATCCCATGCGCCGAAGCAATGTCATGTTGGCTACCTTGAGCGGCTGCCGCGCGTGGGCCGCGACTCCATATCGGCATCTCAGCTCGATTGAATACTGGTCGGATCGATCGTCGGCGGCGGCTCGCCTTGCGCAGCGCCTGAAACAACAATCATCATCGCGAGCATAGCGCCGAAATGTCGCGCCGAGGATGCCGTCCTCAATGAGCTTCACGCGCCAAAAGCGCCTGCAGGTTCCGGATCATACCGTCGCACCACTTGCCGGAAAGCAGGGCCCGAGAAGCCGCGTCACGCGTTATGCACGCTGCACCACATGGCCAAAAGATGTCCACAGATGTTCACAGGTTCTAACGATTTAACTCACGATAATTTCACGACTTTCTTCGCACTCTCGCCGCCTTGACCAATCGCGAGAATAGTCTTGATGGCTGTGCAGAAGGTCACTGACGCATCCTCCTTCCGAACTTCCGAGCTCAATCCGCGCGGCTCTAATCCGCCAGCGACAGTTCGCGGCTTTCGTCACTTCCTCGGCACACCGGCTCCTTCGCAGCGCTTCCGCGCCTTCGGTATCGATCCGCTCGAGTCGCCGTCACACCATGCAAAGCTTCGCGGATTGATGCATCGCCTGTCACGGCGAATGGATGCTGCCATAAAATGGCCGCCACACCAGGCTCGATCGGCGGAACACTGGGAAAATCCCTTCATCCCCTCGGGCTACACTTATCTGCTGCAGTTCATTGCGCATGATTTGGTTCACTCGGCGATTCCGCTTTCGGTTGCGGGAGGGCTCGGCCGAGGGACGACCAATGCCCGTCGTACGCCGCTTCGGCTGGAAACGCTGTACGGCAGCGGCCCGGTCGGATCGCCGCACATCTATGCGCTCGACGCACCGAGCGACGACCGGCGCACCAAGCTGCGGCTCGGGCGAATGCGCTGGAAGGAAAAGCAATCGGCGACCGGCTGCCCATTTCGCGATATCGCACGGACCCCTGCCGAGAACGTGACGGGCATCGATCGCAGCATTGCGGGTGTCCGCATTGCCCTCACCGAAGCGCTGGTTGCCGATCCGCGCAATGACGATCACGCCGTAATGTCCCAGCTCACCGCGCTGTTTGCCCTGCTGCACAACGGGCTCGTCGATATCATTCGCCGCCATGAAGGCAATGCCGGGCCAAACGGCCAGTTCGGCGCCGCCTACAAGCGCTTCCTGTGCGCTCGCGGCGCATTGACGGCCATCTATCACAACGTCATCCGCAACGACCTGATGCGACGGGTGATTCATCCGGCAATCTACGCGAGCTACTGCGGGCCTGCCCCGCACTTCATCGACCGTGTCGCACCAACCGACGGTCCTGCGATCGGAGATTGGGAAATTCCGTTCGAGTTTTCGCACGGTGCGTTTCGCTTCGGTCACGCCATGGTGCGGCCCGAATACCAGATCAATGACCGGTCGCTCCACGACCTCAACAATACGCTTGAAAAGAGCTCGGTGAACGACCCGGCAAACATGCCGCTCGACGAAACCTGGATGGTGCAATGGTCGCGCTTTTTCGAGATTAACGGCTCGACGCCGAATTTGAGCCGCCGCATCGGACCGCATCTCAGCGATGGACTTGGCAATGACCAGATCTTTCCGGCGTTCGACGAGACGGAACGGGTCGGCCTGCTCTATCGCGACCTGCTCGGCGCGGGCCTCACCGGCATGTGGTCGGTAGATGCATTGATTGCCGAGATCGGCGGCAGGCAGCCGCATTTCATCGCCACCTCGCGCCTGCTTGCCGACCGCGCCTATCGCGTCAATCAGCTTCGCGAATGGCTCCTTTCGACCCCGGCCTACGGCGCACTGACGGATGAGGACATTGAAACCCTTTCGAACGATCCGCCGCTGCCGTTTTTCATCTTGTTCGAGGCGATGCAGCAGACGGAGGGCCTGCAACTCGGGCTGCTGGGTTCGATCATCGTTTCGGAAGTGATATTCGGAGCGCTCGCGAGCGTCCCGCAATCGGCCGGCGGCTCGCTCGCCGACCAACTGGATCTCGTTTCCCGCGAATTTTACCTGACGAACGTACTTCAGGAAGTTCCAGAGATCTCAAACATGGCGCAGTTGGTGGAGTTGACCACCGAAATTGCCGAGCTGCAGCAGGCCGTGCCTGCATTTTTGTGAGCGGAATTGTCCGTCTCGCGCAAACCGGAGGAGTAGAAACTATGGCCCTCGAACGAATGCAAGTGACCAACCATGAGCGCTGGGGCAACCTCGTAAAGACGTGGTCGACGGGCAAGAACTATCTTGACGACGACAACGAGTATCCGATCCCGACCACCGTCCAGGAATTCAAGGAGCAACTCGCCAAGGCGCAGGTGTTCATGACGGTGCCGGATCGTTTCAAGAAGGTGAAGTTCGTTGAGCAGGAGCTGGACACGATCGTGGTGCGCTTGCCGCCCGCCGCGGCGATCGCGGATTCCGAAGAGAAGCTCAGCAAGCCTGGCGCGACCTATCCACTTCCGCCGTTCTACAAGCGGCTGTTCAACGGGATGGATCCGGTGATTCCGGAAGCCGAAAAGTTCAAGGTGCATGCCGAGCGTATCGGCGACTACACCATCAGCTATTGCGCTTGATGACCTAGCTCCGCGCTAGGTGAACGATGCCGTCGACAGGGAGCCCTCCGCCATGCAAACTTTGGCGCAGGGTTTCCCATCGCTCCTTCACGCTGATGGGATGCGCTTGCATGACCCAGCGCGCCGCCGCCTCATCGGTCGGAGGAGAAGATCCGACCCAAAATGAGCGCAGGCCGTTCACGAAGCGCTGGACCTCCTGCTGCGCCAGCACGCGTTCCCCGAGCTGAAATAGCGCGGCGGCCCGCCATGCCGGCAGGACCTTGTTGATGCCTTGCGCGCGATCGCACGCCTCGATAGTTCCCTCATAGTCGCCGCAGAAGAATCGCACAGTGCTGTGATAAGCCCATTCAAGATAGGAAGGCGCAGGTGAGAGCGTCAGCGCTTGATCGGCCCTGAGCCGGGCCTGCTCGATTGATCCGCAAAAGACCTCATAGTGAGCGCTCGACAGCAACGTCCACGGGTCGTTGTCATTGAGCTCGCAGGCAAGCGCCATATGCGGCGCAGCTTCGGCTTCTCGAAGCGCCATCACATAGGACCAGCCGCAGCACAGATGCGCCCTGGAATCGACCGGGTCCAGTTGAACGGCGGTCTTCGCCAGCTCAAGAGTGGCCTTGGCCTTTTCCAGATCGCGAAAGATCCCGGGATGGACCAGATGTTCGATGTTGTTCATCTGCACGAGGCTGCTGTAGCAGGGCGAGAAACCCGGATTGTCGCGGATCGCATCGCGAAAGATGGCGACCGCCCGCCGCCAGCTTTCGGGATCGAACTTCGACATCAGGCTCTGTCCGCGCAGCCAGCGGTCATGCAGGTCGAGCGATACGTCAGGCTCGCCGGCCAACCGCATCAACCGTTCGGTCGAGAGCTGCACGTTCAGCGAGGTGGCGATCCGGCGGATGATGCGCTGCTGTGTTTCGAACCAGTTACCGAGGCCGAGCCGGAAGCTTTCGCTCCAGACATAAATCCCGGTGGTATCGTCCCGAAGCACCATCACGATGTTGATTTCAGCACCCGCCTGGTAGGCGGTGGTCTCGATGCAGTATTGCGGAGACGTACCCGCCGGAAGCACGAGGGCCGCCGGAGGACGATCGACGACGCTCCATTCCCGGAAGCGCACGAGACAGGCCGCGAGATGTTGGGAGAAACCCTGCACCAGATGGCTGTGGTCCTCGTCGACACCGTGCATCGCAAAGGGCCGCAGCACCAGGCGCGTCTTGGCAGGCGCATTGACCGGTGGCGACATCGGGACGACCGGCTGGAGAGCGGTCGCTCTGACCATCCTGACAGCGAATTCGTCATTCGCTGCCGAGGCTGTCCGATCGGCCGGCGCGCGCTCCAGAATACCGAGCTTGATGTTAGCAACGAGTTCTTCGGTGGCCGACGACGGCTCCATGGCGTAGTCGCGATCGAGCAGGTCCCACAGCGCCTTGTAGATGCGCAGCGCGCCGGCAATATCGCCTTCTTCCGCATGCGTACGCATCAGATAGCGGCAGGCGTATTCATGGGTCGGATCGAGATTGACGATCGCGGCCGCGATCCTCTTTTTGGATTCGTCGGGAACGCTTGCGGAGGTCAAGCCTTCGTCGAGATTGCGCATCAGCCGTTCATGGATGGTCTGCCGCTTGGCCAGCACCCACACCCGGAACGACGGGTCGAGATCGTCCATTCCTTCGAGCAACCGCCCGTCGAGCTGCGGGGTGTCGAGCAGCAGCGGATGAACGCGCCCGCCTTCGGCGAGCTGAATCACGCTTTCGATATCGACTTCGATTCGTCCGACGTCGAGGCCGATCAGCAGCCGCTCCGCGATGAAACCGTCATAGCCGACCTCCTCAAGCAACGATCGCAGTTCGCGGACGACCTGACGCAACGAGGCACGCGCCTTTTCCTCGTCGGAGCGGCTCCACAGCAGGCCGACCAACCGCTCGCGGCTCTCCTGCTTGGTCTCTGACAGCGCGAGATAGCTAAGGACCGCACCGGCCTTGCGGGTTCGCAATTCGATCGGCCGGCCGTTAAGCCGCAGGCCGAGCCGCCCGACCAGCGATACCGATAGACGCGGAGCGCTTTCGGGCGCCGCCGCGGCATTGTCTGATGTCATCGCGTTGGCACTGGCCGGCATGAAACGGTTTCCGGAACCGGTTGGTTAATTCCCGCCACTCTATATCAAAGGGACACCTCCGGTATAGGTTGCGCCACCCCCACTTCGCGCCATCGCATCCTGCAGCCTGGCCGTGACGATTTCGGATGGCTCGAGTTGCAGGCCTGGGGCAATCACGCGGACGACCGGAACGGCAAAACGCTGGCGCGTGAGTTCGAGGTAGAACGTCTCGATTCCGAGCTTTTCCAACCGCTGTACGATCAATCCAAATATGACGCTCGCCTCAGTTGCGGGAAAGGGCAGATGGGCCGCGCACTCTGCGACCGGCTGCAGCAATCTGCACTCGTCGGCATCGATTGCGGCGCGCTGCAGGTGGATGCGGTCCTGTGCGTTGAGCGCGTTATCGCCGCGTTCACTGCGTTTGGTTGCGACGACGATGTCGGCCAATTCGAGCTGGCACATTTCCAGAATCGCCGAGCGGACCGCGGCCTCAAGCGCCGGCCGCGCGGCGAGGCCGAAGGCAAAACCGGAACCATCCGCCCGGCAGGAGACCGCCGCGACGCAGGGCACGCCGATATCAGTCGTAATGTCGAGCAGCCATGTCCGGCGCAGCACCGGTGCGCCATGCCGAAGCTGCCGCAACAACCCCTCCGCCGCGATGCCCGCTTCATGCTGCGGCGGAATCGACCGCGGCAACTGACCGCCTCGCCACCACAGGCTAGCTGCATCGCGCTCGATCAATTCCAAAAGTCCATGCAGTGCTGCGGCGTCTCGTGACGGACCGGCGGCCGATCCGATGCTCAGCGGGAACGGCGGCGCAAACTCGCGTTGCGCTGGCGGCCGACGCAGGCAGATGTCCGCCGGAAGCCACACCTCGGTTCGGTCAGGCAGCCTTGTTGCGCGACACCAGGAAAGCGCTCGCTCCGGTTGCATGCGGCGTTCCGAAAGGGCAGCGACCAGCTCCAGCGCCTTCGGACCGAGTTTTCCGGCCCAATCGTCGACGCCGCGTTTGAGCAACAGGTCCGTTCCGGTTTGCAATTGAGAGAGGTACTCGATGCCCTCGCCGATGCAGCTCTGAAACGCTTCCCGCAACGTCAGACCGACGCCGGAAACGCCGACCAGGGGGCTTCCGTCATGCAAGGGATCAGCAAGCGCTGGATCGAATTGCGCGCCAAAGCTGATCAGGCCAGGCGCATCGGGCGAGGCCAGTTCGAACACGCGCGCAAATCGGGAAGCAGCGATCAGCAAATGAGCGCGATTCGCGAGCTGCGAATCAATCCTGTTGCTGGATTCTTCGGCATATTCCAGCGCCTCAAGGATGAGTCTGGCATCGTGATCGCCGACTGCGTCCACATCGTTGCCAAGAAGCAACGATGCAGCGCGCGCAAACAATTCCTGCATCGAATTTTCGGTACCGCTCACGGTGACCTCACGACTTAACGTGCAGACTCCGGACGTGAGGCCAGTCCGCCCTCGCCCTGGAGGAACTTATGCTCGCGAAAGCCTTCGTCATAGCCATGGCAGCAGATATTGCTCGATCGGATTACGCCAAGCCAACCTTGATTCGTAGCCGCAGCCGCGAGTGGCTGATCGCCTGCCGTTGGGGACCGGAGGGTGAATATCTTTCGATTGCGACAGCCGGCCCGATCACGGAGCCTCTCGCATTGGTTGCACCGCAGGCGATTGCGCCAATCCACAGCTTGGTCGGCGTGCTGGTTTCCGAATCGGAGACGCAATCCACCAGCACATTCCTGCTGGTGCGCCAGTTGCCTGCTGCGATCGAGCTTGCCGGCACGTTTTTTCCGGCCGACGGATACGTGCTGCTGCAGGATCACGGCGATATCGATCTCGTCTGCAAGACGCGCTATTCGCATAGCTGCGGCTGGCTCGACGGCAAGGAGATCCGCAAGGACATTCCTGATCCGGCACCCTATTCGGCTGAGGCGATGTCCTGGCATATCGAAGCAACGCGCCGTGACTGGATCGGCGAGTTCATTCCCGGCAGCAGGCCGCCGGAGCGGTTTGCGATGCGCGCGACCGGCTGAAGCCGCGATCTCCCGTGATCAAACGGGGCGGCACGAGATTGCCGCACGTCTTTCTACGGAAGACTATCCCCGCGAGGGAAACCTGCGCCGCTCATCGCGATCGACAGTATTCAGCCGGGCAACGGGGGCCCTCGCCCCCGGCGTTCGATCGGCGATGCTTTCGACCAGCTTGGCGACGCAAAGCCGCACGCGCGGGCTGGCCACTCGCGCATAGGCCTTGAGAACGCGCAATGCGCCCGGCTTGACGAGCAAATGAACCGGTGAATTCAAGCCGGCAGATCCGGGCTGGGAAGATTCGAACAACTCACCGACCGGGACGCCGAGCACGGAAGCGATTTGCGCCAACCGGCTGGTACCAACCCGGTTGGCGCCCCGCTCGTATTTCTGTACCTGTTGAAAAGTCACGCCGATGCGTTCCGCAAACATGGCTTGGCTGATGCCGCGGTTGACGCGAAACATACAAATCCGGGCGCCCACCATCGCATCAAGCGGGCCAGACTTCCTCGTCGCCATGGGTTGGCTCCCCAGCTATTCAAGCTGGGGATCCTAGCACAACCTCCGGGAGATGTAGGCGCTAATTTGCGATCCTGGGAAGCATCTTTATCCGCTTCTCCTCAGTGACATGCTCGATGGTCAACCGGCCCTTCGGGTCGATCGCTGCCTTCATGGCCGGCGGGTGACCGGTTTCAAGGAAATGCTGCAGGGCGGCACGGCTCTCGTCCGAGAGCGCGAACAGTCCGCGCATTAATTCAAAGAAGCCAGGTTCTTCCGCTACATAGAGCAGCTCGCGCAATTCCGCGCCGGTATATTGCCCCAAGGCCGTTACAAGCCATTCGGTTTGATCATTCGGATCGCTCTCCGGCACGCGATTCAGATAGTAGACAATCGATTCCGCACTCATTTCATCCCCCGCTACCTCGCGATAGCTCACAGGCCGCCCGTTCGGTACGGCTTTCTGGCAGCTAACTCCCGAGCCTAACACTGCGTGGGCTCTCGTGATTTCAGCGTGATCGCAAGCGCAACCGTGACCTGAAAATTCCGTTCCGGAGTTCCAGGCTGTGCCGAACTGGCGCAGGCTGCGCAGCCGGGCGCAATAATCCTCCGCCGTGCCAGGGCGGTCAGGCATTCCCGTTACGAACCGCCCAATCTGCCTCACCACGGCAGTCAGAAAGCCTTTGCAATGGCCTGCTGGGCGTCCTGCTGAATCGACTTCAGGTGATTCTGATCCCGAAAACTCTCGGCATAGATCTTGTAGACGTCTTCGGTGCCCGATGGCCGCGCGGCGAACCATCCCGCTTCGGACTCCACCTTGATGCCACCGAACGATTGATCGTTACCCGGCGCCCGGGTCCGAATCGCGCTGACCGGCTCACCTGCAAGCTGGTGCATGTTGAGCTGCTCCGGCCCGAGTGCCTTTAGTGCGCTCTTCTGTTTGGGCGTCGCCGGCACGTCAATCCGCTCGTAGAAGGGTACGCCCAGTTCGGCGGTCAGGGCGGCAAACTGCTGGCTCGGATCGCGGCCGGTGCGACCGAGGATTTCGGCGGCGAGCAGCCCCATCACCATGCCGTCCTTGTCGGTCGTCCAGACGGAGCCGTCGCGCTTGAGGAACGACGCGCCGGCGCTTTCCTCGCCCGCGAATCCGAAGCCGCCGGTGCCAAGGCCATCGACGAACCATTTGAAACCGACCGGGGTTTCGACCAGCTTCCGGTTCAGCTTTTTCGCGACACGGTCGATGATCGAACTGGAGACGATGGTCTTGCCGATGGCGGCCTTGCTGCCCCATTGCGGCCGATGCGCGAACAGGTACGCGATCGCCACCGCGAGAAAATGGTTCGGATTCATCAGCCCGCCGGTGCGCGTCACGATGCCGTGCCGATCGGCGTCGGTATCGTTGGCAAAGGCAACGTCGAACCTGTCGCGCATCTGGATCAGGCTTGCCATCGCGAACGGCGAGGAACAATCCATCCGGATCTTTCCATCCCAGTCCGCCGTCATGAAGCGAAACGTCGGGTCGACGGCGTCATTGACGATGGTCGCATCGATCCCATAACGCTCGATCAGCGGCGCCCAGTAGTGAACGGCGGCACCACCAAGCGGATCGATGCCGATCTTGACGCCGGAGGACTTGATCAGGGCCATGTCCACGGCATTGCCGAGATCGGCGACAAAGGGACTGACATAGTCGTGCAGATGCGTCGTGGGCGCCTTGCGGGCGCGTGCATACGGCATCCGCGCAACGCCCTTCATGTCGGCTTCCATGTAGGCGTTGGCGGCCTTTTCAACCTTGGCCGTCACGTCGGTATCGGCCGGTCCGCCATGCGGCGGGTTGTATTTGTACCCGCCATCCTCGGGCGGATTGTGCGAGGGCGTGATGACGACGCCATCGGCAAGTCCGCTCGTTCGCTCCTTGTTGTAACTCAGGATCGCACGCGAGATGACGGGCGTGGGCGTATAGCCGCCGCGCTCGTCAATCATGATGTCGACGCCGTTGGCGGCAAACACTTCCATCGCGCTCACCAGCGCCGGCTCCGCCAGCGCATGGGTATCGATGCCGATGAACAGCGGACCGTTCAGTCCCGTCTCGCGACGGTGATCGCAGATCGCCTGCGTCGTTGCCAGGATGTGATTTTCATTGAACGAGTTCTTCAGCGACGTCCCGCGATGCCCCGAGGTGCCGAACGCAACGCGCTGGGTGGGATCAGACGGATCCGGCTTCGACGCAAAATAGGCCGTTATCAACTGTGGTACGTTGACGAGGGAGACGGAATCGACCGGTTTGCCGGCAGCGGGATTGGGGGCAGTCACATGACCTCACGGAATGGTGGTTTCGCCGGATTATAGGTACAAGCGATGGCTTGGGCAAAATCGAGCGTAACGTCTGCGACGCAAGCCGATGCCATCTTAGCAAACGCCTTCAGTAAACGCCGCGCTGCCGGGGCGGTTTCCTGGCACCTTGTGCGAAATACGGATTATTGAAGCATTGAGCCCCGCGACCGGATGCGGACGCTGCGCACTGCCCCAGCGAAGCAAAGCTGCAGTCGATATGACCGCCACCAAACGCGTAGGTTTGCAGGCAAACCGGGTAGTTTGGATCATAGGTCTGGGCGCATGCGGGCGCGGACGCCAAGATCGTTCCGAGCGTCAGAATCGTGCTAACCAATACGCGCATTGGGAGCTCCTTCGGGACAACCGACAAGACAATGTAGATTTGGTCCGTATCTCAGACGGACGCAAGGTCGGCCGACGCATCGCAACCCGCCTGGTAATTTTTCAACGCAAGGCGCAGATCGTCAGGCAACACGATCGATTTGTGATCCACCAGCGAGGTCGTCACGGTCACGAAGGTGGACCGTACGCACTCGACGGCATCCTTGAATGCATGAACCGTGAGCGTCACCGAAGCGTGCCCGATATCGCGCTCGATGACTGCGACGTCGAGAACGTCGCCCATGCTGCTGGGCTTGGCGAAATCCGCCGAAACATGCGCATAGCCGAGGCCGGTTCGCCGTGTTCTGACCAGCTCATGATAGGGAAGCCCCAGCGCTTCGCCGTACCAATCCTCAATCACGCCGTTGAACAAGTTGAGATATTCCGGGGTGTAGACGATCCCGGCCGGATCGCAGGAGCCGAAGCGCACTGGAAGCCGCGTGCGCCAGATACCGCTCGGCAGCTCGGAGAGCGTTAGAGGTTCAAATTGGGCCATGGATGGGGGCTCATTTTTAGTTTAAGTATAAAATATTTTCTCACAGCTGGGCCCGGCTATGCAAAGTCGAGTATTGAAGCACGGCGTAGTCTGCCCCTATCGCGAATTCGCGCTGGAGCGCGACGCCGCATTTCCGGGCAAATTGGCCGCTTCCCAAGCATTTGATTTGGCCCTAAAGGATTTTAGGATCCACTGCAGAACCTGATTGCCGATCCGTCTGGCCGCACAACGGAACGTCGGGAGAGATGGATAGATGGCCGGCAAGGAGCTCGCGCTGATCGACGACGAGAACATGACTGAGCAGGATACAGACAACCGGGCCCAGGTCAGGGTTTGGCTTCGCCTCCTTGCCTGTACATCCTTGATCGGCGCCGAGCTGCGGCGCCATTTCCGCGAAGAGTTTGACTTCACGATGCCACGCTTCGACGTGCTGGCACAGCTCGATCGCGAGCCCGTCGGGTTAGTGCTGGGTGAGCTACCGAAGCGCCTGATGGTCACGGCCGGAAATCTGACGCCGATCGTGGATCGCCTGGTCGAAGACGGCTTTATCACGCGGTCGCCGTCGCCGCTCGACCGTCGCGTGCAGATCGTCTGCATGACGGCCGATGGCAGGAAGGCGTTCAGACGGATGGCAAAGAAGCACGCCCTCTGGCTGGCTTCGCTGCTTGCCGGGTTTCCGAAAGGACGGCTTGATGGATTGGTCAGGGAGCTCGACGATCTGAAAAACGCCGTGAAGCAAGCGACGGACCAAGCCCGCACCTGATCTTAACGACGCAGTTTGTATCCGGCAGCATCGCGGTCCCAGGTGTCGGGAGTCTTCCCAGCCTCGCGCAGCCCGACCTTGCGTATCTTGCCGTTCTCGGTCAACGGCATCTCGGTGACGATCCGGACAAAGCGCGGAATCGCGAAATAGGCCATCTTGCCCTCGCAGTGCCTGACGACATCGATCGGCTCAAGCTCACGCGCGGGTTCGAGCTGGACGGCCGCCGCAACCTCGTCTTCGCCGACTTCGGACGGCAGGGGATAGACGGCGCACGCGGCGATTGCCGGATGCTTCAGCAACACCTGCTCCACCTCCCAGGACGAAACATTCTCGCCGCGCCGACGGATGGAATCCTTCATTCGGTCAACGAAACGGTAGTGGCCGTCCGCATCGCGTACGACACGGTCACCGGTGCGAAACCACTCATTCCGCCAGGCTTCGGCCGTCTTGTCCGGCATTGCGAAATATCCCGTCGCAAACGCGAGCGGTTCGCGCGCGCGCAATAGCAGCTCGCCGGCCTCGCCGTCAGGCAGGGGTTCGTCCTCGGAGTTGACGATGCAAGCCTCCACGCCTTCGACGAGATAACCCATGGTGCCAGGGCGATCGGACGGGATCGTGCCCGCGAACACGAAATTCGTTTCGGTTGAGCCGTAGCCGTCGAGCAACGGCACGCCGAAGCGCTCAAGAAACGGGCCGTGAAATTGGCCGGGAACGCCGCCACCGAGCGACCCGCAGGAAATGCGCGGTATCGCCGGCAGATTTTGGCTGTGCCAGCAGCATCACGGCCATCGCGCCCAACAGATAGCCGACTGTCGCCTGATGCCGTCGCGCCGCCGCCCAGAAGCCCGAGGCGGAGAATTTCGGCTCGATCACGTAGGTGCAGCCGTTGAGGAGCGCCTGATAGGACGCGTTCAGGGCGTTGGTATGGAACAGCGGCAGCGTCGTGAATAGGACGTCGCCTTCGCGAATGTCGAGCGCACGCGCCGAATAGACGCCCCACCAGAACATCTGCGCCTGTGGGCAGCAAACGCCCTTGGAAGGACCCGTGGTGCCCGACGTATAGAGGATCGCGACCGTGTCGCCCGGCCGGACCGGCGCGGGCGGAGCTTCGTCGCCGAGCACGGGCAACGGCAAGATCGAGCCCGGCGCGACCGGAGACGCGACACCTTCGCCGATTGTCCAGACAGTATCCGGCGGCGCGACGTCGCTTTCCAACGTTTCGAGGGCCGGCACAAAGCAGGACTCGATCGCCAGCAGCTTCGGCGTCGAGTTGCGCAAGATATGGCTGAGCTGGATGCCGCGCAGTGCGGTGTTGATCGGCACGGTCACGGCGCCCATCCACGCGCAGCCGAGATAGATTTCCAGAAACTCTGGCCGGTTCGAGCACATCAGGGCAACGCGGTCACCGGCGCGAATTCCGGCCTGCATCAAGCGGGCAGCCGACGCAGCGGCAATTGCAGCCGTTTCAGCATAGCTCCATCGTGTTTCGCCAAAGACAAACAGGGTGCGGTCGCGATACTGCGCGGCCTGCCGCGTCAGAATGGTCGAGAGAATTCGATCCAACGGCGGAAAACGCTCAGCCGCCTGCGGCCAGATCGACCCGCCCCGCCGCTGCCCGGCCGCGCTGCCATCACCTGATTGCATACGCACCTCCTACTTCCAAGGCTACTCTCCAAGGTTCGCCGGGCAGGTCTGCGATAGATCGCTATTGGCCAGCAATATAGTTTAGGCTTAAAGTATTCGACGAAGACCGCTGCAGCAAGTGCTGAGTGCGGGCTTCCGGCCACCACCGTCCGGCGGCAGGACATGAATGGGAGCGACGTTCGCAATGAGTCTCAACATTCCGTATCGATCGCCGTCCGATGCTTTCGCCGCCACGGCTGCAAGGCGGCCGGACGCGCCATTCCTGCTGGCGCCCGCGAGTGCGCAACTGCCCTACGCACCGGAAGGATTCAACATCGAATACGGCGCGTTCAAGGCCGATGTTGACCGCGTTCGAGCCGAATACGCGGCCGCCGGCTACGGACGCGGCGCGCGGGTCGCCTTGCTGCTCGAAAATCGGCCGGTTTTCTTTCTGCATTGGCTCGCGCTCAATGCGCTCGGGGTTTCGATCGTTCCGATCAATCCGGACATACGCCCCGACGAACTATCCTTCCAGCTCGAGCTGTCACAGGCGGACCTGCTGGTGGCGACCCCGGATCGCATCCACGTGACGAAGGATGCAGCACTCGGACGTGCCCGCGTCATCGATACCGACAGCCGTATCCCGCCGTGCCGGACGGACGTCAGCGCCCAAACTCCCGAGTTCAATGATGAATGCGCGCTGCTGTTCACTTCAGGCAGCACCGGCAAGCCAAAGGGCTGCATGCTCTCGAACCGCTATTTCCTGCAGGTCGCCGACTGGTATCTCGCGCAGGGCGGCGTGGCCGAACTGCGGCCTGATCGCGAGATCAACCTGACGCCATTGCCGATGTTTCACATGAATGCACTCGGCTGCAGCGCTGTCGGCATGATGGTGCTCGGCGGCGCCGTGGTTCCGCTCGACCGCTTCCACGCCAATCGCTGGTGGCAGTGTGTGGCCGACAGCGGCGCAACGGTCGTACATTGTCTGGGCGTCATCCCGGCCATTCTGCTCCAACTGCCTGTAACTGAAGTAGAACGACAGCATCGGGTGCGCTTCGCCTTCGCGCCCGGCGTCGACGTCCGCCATCGTGCCACCTTCGAGGAGCGTTACCGCATCCCGATCGTCGAGGCCTGGGCGATGACCGAGACCGGCGGTGCGGCGGCAACGACCACCGCGCGTGAGCCGGCGGGATTTGGCGCGCGCTGCGTTGGCCGGCCATCATCAAGTATGGAGTATCGTCTCGTTGACGATCAGGGCGCCGATGTCGCGCCTGGAAAGCCTGGCGAATTGCTGGTCCGCGCCAAGGGCGACAATGCCCGGGCTGGCTTCTTCAGCGGTTACCTGAAGGACAAGGAGGCCACCGAAGCGGCCTGGCAGAATGGCTGGTTCCACACCGGCGATCTGGTGTTCGCTGACGAAGACGGCCTTCTGTATTTCTTCGATCGCAAGAAGACCATCGTGCGGCGCAGCGGCGAGAGCATTGGCGTGCTCGAGGTCGAGAGCGCGCTTTACATGGACACGCGCATCGGCGGCTGCGCGGTGACACCCGTCCCCGACGACATCCGCGGCGAAGAGGTTTTTGCTTTCATCGTGCCGAATGCGGAGGTCGACGATGCAGCCGCGCTCGCGGCTTCGATTGTCAAAACCTGCGCCGAGCGCCTCGCCTATCACAAGGTGCCCGGCTACGTCGCCATCGTCGACGAACTTCCCTTGTCGTCAACGCGCAAGCTCGCGCGGGGCGAGATCAAGACGTTGGCGGCTGCCGCAGTCAGCGCAAATCGCGCGATCGACATGCGCGCGCTGAAGGCGAAGCTGCGCCACGGCTGAGCCGCTCGCAGGCCGCTGCTATCATGGCAGCAGCTTGTATTTCCCGCCTTCGATCTGGACCAGTATCCGCGCGCGGCTATCGACGCCGTGACGGTCGGCCGGCGTATAGCTATAGATGCCGTGCGCGCCCACCACGTCCTTGGTCGTGAACAGGGCTTCGCGCAGCGCATTGCGAAAGGCTGGCGTCCCGGGCGTCGCTCCGGTCGCCTTGGCACGTCTGGCTGCATCCATGAACACCAGCCAGCCATCGAAGGCGTAGGGCGAAAATGCATCGGCTGGCGTCTCGCCATTGGCTTTCTCATAGGCGGTACGGAATGCGAGAACGACCTTGCGGATCGGATTGCTCTCGGGAAGCTGCTCGCCCGCCGTCACCGGCCCGGTCGGGCAGATGATGCCCTCGGCCGATTTGCCGGCGAGCCGCAGGAAATCCGCGCTGATCATGCCGTGATTACCGTAGAGCGGCCCCTTGTAACCGCGCTCGGACAGCGCAATCACGGGCAATGCACCGGGCGTTCCGGTGCCGCCCAGCATGATCGCATCGGGACGCGCGGAGACCGCGCGCAGCACCTGTGCGGTGACCGAGTTGTCCGAGCGAGCATAGCGTTCGTTGGCGATCACCTTGATGTCCGCCTTCTCGGCGCTTTGCAGCAGCGAATTATACATCAGGTCGCCAAAGGCGTCGGAGAAGCCGATGAAGGCCACGGTCTTTACGTTGCGGTTCTTCATGTGATCGACGATACCCTGGACGAGCAGCGGCGTCGGCTGCGGGGTTTGCACCACCCATGGCCCGCCCTCTCCGGCCGGCACTGGCGCGATCGGCGAGACCGCCACCATTGGGACCTTCATCTCGATAGCGGCGGTCGCCATCGCCAGCGTCTGCGGCGCGCCCGACGTGCCGATCAGGAAATCAACGTTTTCCTGCTCGACCAGCTTGCGGGCATTGCGCGTCGAGGCGGCCGGGTCCGAGCCGTCGTCAAGCTGGATGACGCGGACTTTCTCACCGTCGATCTCGCCGACATAGGTCTGACCCGCGGCCAGTCCCTTGGCGTTCGGCACGCCGATCGAGGACACCGGCCCGCTCAAGCCGGTGACGAAACCGACAAGGATTTCGGCATGGGCCGGCGCCATGGCGGCAAGCAAGATCGCGACGCCAATCAATAGAGTCTTCTTGTTTTCCATGATGTCACTCGATGTGTAAGAAAAGGTTCAACCCTGCCCAGGCACCAGCGCAAGCACGCGCAACGGACTGCCAGAGCCATTCTGGATTTTGAGCGGCGCGGCCACGATCACCGCGCCGGTTGGCGGAAGCTGATCGAGGTTACACAGGCACTGCAGGCCGTAACGTCCGCCGCCGTGAAGGAAATGATGCGCCGGATACGGAGGATCGAGATGCCCGGCCTGGCCGGCATCGGTGCCGATCGTCTCGGTGCCGAGGCCCATGATGCCACGCTCCTCGACGAGCCAGCGCATCACGGCTGCATCCGGCCCCGGCGTGTGCGCGCCGTCGTCTTTCAAGTTGGCATAGTCGCGCCAACCTTTCTTCGACCAGTCGGTACGCAGCAGCACCCAGTGCCGTTCCGGAATTCGCCCGTGGCTTTTTTCCCAGGCTTCGACCACCGGTATCGTCAAAAGGAAATCCGCATCCTTTGCGGCTTGCGCCGAGCAATCGATTACGCAGGCCGGCGCGATCATGTCGCGCACCGGCAACGTGTCGACGGCGTTGTTCGGCAGGTCCTTGCCGGTGAACCAGTGGATCGGCGCATCGAAATGCGTACCGGTGTGCTCCCCAAAGGTGAGATTGTTCCAGTACCAGGCGGGGCCATTCGCGTCGTAGCGCGAAATCTGCTGGATGCGGACCGGCGCGGCCTGACCAAAATCCGGCGGCAGCACGATGACCGGAAAATCGGGACTGAGGGTGAAGGTCAGATCGACGACGCGGACCGCGCCGGATGCAACCGCGCCGGCAAATTGCATGAGACTGTTGCTGTCCATTGCGCTTCTCCCGTTCTCAACAACCCTGCCTACGCCCCTAGCTCACGCTCGACTGCCTTGGGGTTGGCGGCCAGGCGCTGGCGAATGTCTTCGGCGACGTCTCCTACGAACACATCTTCAAGCCCGCGCTTGAGCGCCGACACGATCGCACTCGCCACCGCGCGGGGCGCCACCTTCGGCGGCGGCACCGTCTGGAACCATTCGATATCGAGCGGCCCGGTGAACACGTTCACCACCTTGACACCGCCGGGCCGAAGCTCCGCCCGCAGGCAGTGCGACAGCGACAGACAAGCAGCCTGTGACGCCGAATAGGCGCCGAACACCGGCCAGTTCGCCAGCGCATAGACGGAGAGGATATTGATCCAGGCAGCGGCGCTGTTGACGCCATCGGAGCCCCGCATCCGCATCGCCGGCCCGAACGCCTGCGCCAAATGCACGAAACCGAGATAGCTCTGGTCGATCTCATCGCGCACGACGCTGGTGCCTTGCCGATCGAGCAGCCCGCCGGCGCGGACATGCTCGGCCGTGTTCACGAGGATATCGACCTTGCCGCCGATATCGGCCGCCAGATCGGCGACCGACCTCTCGTCGCCGACATCGAGCGACACGATCTCGACGCCCTCCATGGCGCGTAATGCATCCTCGCCGCGGAACGGCTTCCACGGCTCGGCGAGGCCGACGAACACGATCGACGCGCCCGCCGCCTTCAGTGCAGCCACCGTTTCCTGACCGACGATGCTGCGCCCGTTGGTCACCAGAACGCGCCGGAATTTTGGATCAGCCGTCATCTCACGCCACTGCCTGTCATCCGTCATGTTGGGGGTCTCACGTTCGGGGTGCGCGAAGGCGACGGCCTGCCCGCTCTTGTCCAGTTGGAACGACATCACAACCGGCCTGCCCTCTTCGCAATCGGCATGCAGGTGCGTCACGAGGGTTGGCCCGCACTCCATCGCAACCAGGCCGATGCGCCATGGCGCGCGCTCGCGGAAGTGCACGTCCGCCGGGACATGCAGCGTCGTTTCGGACAAAAGCGTCCCTCGCCGCGGCGCGTCCGTGAGGGCGAGATCGGCGGAAAGGCACGTGGGGCATGCATCGCGCGCCGGATAACAGAACGTTCCGCAGGCACCACAGCGCTGCAGCATGAAGCGCCCCTCGGCGGCGGCCCGCGTGAAACCGTGCGACGGGCGGCTGCGTGCGCGCGGCGGCGACGTCGGCAGCCGCGTCCGCTGCAAAGGGTTCTTCCGGCGCGGTTTGATGATCGGTTCGATCATGAGCCCGGTCCCGCGAGAATCGCCGCTCCCGAAGCAAGGCCACGATCATAGTTGATCATTCCAAAACCCGAAGCCAACCCGACACGTGCATCCCTAACCTGCGTCGGACCGGCTTGCCCAAGAACCTGGCGCAGGGCCTCGACCACGCCGAGATAGGCGCCTCCCGCACCGGCCTGCCCGACCGATAACTGGCCACCGGAGGTGTTGTGCGGGAAGGTGCCGTCGATCGTGAGATCGTGCTGCCGAACGAAATCGGGCCCTTCGCCCTTCCGGCAGAAGCCGAGGTCCTCGAATTGCATCATCGAGATCACCGGATAATCGTCGTAGGTCTCGACGAAATCGAGATCATCCGGCTTGACGCCGGCCATCGCGTAGAGCTCATCGATATCCATCGCCCATCCGCCACGCACCTGAACGGGGTCGTCGCCGAATGCATTGTGGCGCTCGATCGTGCTAAGAATTTTGGCGGCGGGCAGGTTGAGGGACGCGGCGACATCCTCGTCCATCACGAGAAACGCCTCCGCACCGGCGCACGGCATAACGCAGTCGAACAAATGGATCGGATCGGCGATCGGCCGCGCCGACATGTATTGCTCGATGGTCAGCGGCGCTTTCATCAGGGCGTTGGGATTGCGGAGCGCATTGCTGCGCTGGGCGACGGCGATTTTGCCGAAATCCTCGCGCTTGGCGCCGAACGTTCGCATGTAGTTGCGCGCGATCAACGCAAAGCTCGCATTGGCGCCGCCCGCGCCATAGGGATAGACGGCGTCCTGGTTGAAGCGCGAGAAATTTTCCAGCGTGGAGCGGAAGGAATCGACGTGGTTGGTATCTCCAGCCACGCAAGCCACGATGCGCGCGTCGCCGGCCTGCACCGCCCGCGCGGCGCGGCGGAGCGCCGCGATCGCGCTCGCGCCGCCTAGCGGAATGGTGTCGATCCATCGCACGCACAAGCCGAAATGCTGGGTGAGCCCGATCCCGCTATCGAGCCCCGCCGTAAAACTCGAAACGCAGAAACCATCGATGTCGCGCGGCGTGATGCCGGCGCCGTCAACCAGCGCCTTCAGCGCGCGGCCGATCCACCACTGCGCGCTCTCGATCGAGTAGCGCACGTAGGGTATCGTCACCGGAACCGCCATCACGACCCGATCATAAGGTGTTCGGATGGAGTTTTGCATCGGAGTGCCGGTGTTCCTGTGAGCCGTTCAGAGTACAGTCAACTTGACGTCGATATTGCCGCGCGTTGCGTTGGAATAGGGGCAGCGTTCGTGCGCGCCGGCCACGACTTCCTCGGCGACGGATTTCTCCAGCCCGGGAAGCAGCACCTTGAGTTCGACCGTGAGCGCATAGCCTACAGCGACCGGTCCCATGCCTACTTTGGCGGTGACGGTCGGCTCTGCAGACGGCGTGATCTTCCTTGTGCGTGCGACAAGTTTGACCGCGCCTAGGAAACACGCGGCGTATCCGGCGGCAAAGAGCTGCTCGGGATTGGTCCCCGGTCCGCCCGGCCCACCCAGTGATTTCGGCAACGACAGCGACACCGAGAGAAGCCCGTCATCGCTCGCAGCCTTGCCGTCGCGCCCGCCGGTCGCCGTTACCTCGGCTTCATACAGAATCTTGTCTGGCTGCAGCATGTCTTGTCCTTACCGGTTCTTTGCTTTGTCGGCGTGCGTACGCGCTACCGTCGCGCGGAAATCCTGGCGGGCACGGTCATTGGCCAACGCGAAGCTGGGCCCCCGGCTCGGCTCGGTGCCGTTGAGGCGGTGCAGTTGCACCCACATCTCGGCGCTCTTCAGCGCCACCGCCGCGCAGTTCACCACGGGCGCATAGCCGATCTTGAAACCACGCTCGCTCGCAATCAGTAGACCGGGCAACACGCCGGCCGGAATGATGACGTCGGCGCCGCGATCGACCAGCGGCTGGGCGCAGGCCGTAAAGTCGCTCAGCATGCGTACCTTCGCCGCCGCATCGCCTGCAAACGCGGCGCTGAAATCTTCGGGACGGCAGCCCATGCCGGTGACATGCACCACACGGCCGGAAAGTCCGTAGCGATCGGCCTGCTCGTAATGCCAAACTTCGAAAGCTGAATCGAGCGTGACAAGGCCGAGCCGACGGCCGAGTTGCGAGGCCGCCAGCAGCGTGGCTTCGCCGGTGCCGACCACCGGGATAGTCAGCGCCGAACGCAGTTCGTACAATCCCGGATCCTGGAAGTGGCCCATGACGTAGGCGTCGAAGCCGCTCTCCTGCGCTGCGAGTCCGTTGTCGACCGCCTGAATGGCACAACGGAATTCGCTCAAGCGGCCGAAGTCGCGGTCGGCGGGCGTGATGCCCTCTACGTGGACGCTGGTGCCGGGCGCCGCGATCTCGTTCAGATAGGCCGCAAGCCGTGCCATGTAGGGCGCGCTAGTAGCCTGATCGACGAAGCTCTGCCAGAAGATGCGCACAGCGGATATCCCGTTCACAGGCGACGCGTGCCGATCGGTCCTCAAATACACCGCAGTCTGAGAGAACACTACGACATTCACAAGCCGGCGATGTGAAAGCGCACGATAGCGTAGCGCCATTCCCCTCGACCGAAATATTTCAACCACAAAATAATTTTCGCGTCAATTGAACGGCTTTCCGACGACCGCTGCGCGCGACAAGACCGAATTGCCGAAAGGACAGGCAGAGAGCGCCTCACCCTCTTGCATAGGCGAATTCAGCTTTCGCGCTTGCACGCGCCGCCGCAAACTTTTCCGCAAAGGCACGAAGCTGGCGTATTGACGTTCGGCCGATAAATACTTTAGGCTTTAAACAATTGACGGGCATCGGCGCCTGCGCGGGCACGCGTCGCATTGGTATTTGCGTTGATAAAGGTCATCAATCGTGGCTGAGATTATCGACCTCGGAACAGCAGGTGTTGCAGACGGGTTCGCATTCGCCGCGGTTAGATGCGGCGTTTCAGGTGCTGTTCCCGCCCTTGGCTGGCTCGACGCGGACGAAGTCGCGGACCAAGGCGGCGAAGGCCTCCGGCATCTGATCGGGAAGCGGCACCATGCCTCCTGAGAGCTCGCGCAAGATGCTACCCTTGATAGCTCCAGCAACTCTTGGAGCCACGGGATGAACGTGCGGATCGGCTGTCGGAGCAATGACCAGCGTGGGACACTGGATGCTTCCCAGACGATCTTCCATCCGATAGCGATTCACCACCCGGTGACCTTCCGCCGCCATCTCACGAGTCCGCAACGCATCGACCATAAAGCGCTGCAGCAAATCGATGTCATCAGCAGGATAGAACGGCTGCCGGCGCGCCCAGAGCTCGGTGAGATGCGAGCCGTCGGTACGCGCCTCGACCTCGTCGATCACACGCGTGCCGTCATGCTTGGCCCGGCGCGCCGCATCGACGAAAGGACAGGCCGAGAGCACCAGTGCGCTCACCCGCGCAGGCGCCGAGGCCGCCATTTCGACCGCGATTACCGCACCGGTGTGATGGCCCACGATCGCGGCCCGCGGCTCTTCCAGCGCATCGAGCAGCGCGAACGCCCCTTCAGCCCACAGTTCAATCGAAGGATCAGCGGCAGGCCGATCGGAATCTCCGAAGCCGAGCGTATCCATTGCGATCGCGCGGAAATCGCGGCCGAGCAGCGGCAGCACATCACGGTATTCGTCCCACGAGCGTGGCGTCTGATGCAGCAGGAGAACGGGAAACCCCGTTCCGGCCATAGCGACATGGATGCGGCCAAGATGCGTCGTGACGAAGCGGCGCTCGAGATTGGAACCGACTTTGTTGACGCTCATTTCATAACTCCCGTCCGGAGGCGGGGACCAGACCCGCGCCGGGTTTCGGCGACAATCACGGCATCGATCGTGCTGGTCCGACCTCGATCCATGCTGACATCTCGCTCAGGTCGCGGCTGTTTTCAACCAAGGGGAATGCAATGCGCAAGATGTTGAGTTTGACTGCCCTCATCGGCGGCCTCGTCGCGGCCTCGACCGCACAGGCCGACATCACGATCGGATTCGTCACCTCGCTCAGCGGGCCCGGCTCCTCGATCGGCATCCCCTATGGGCGCGGCATCCAGGCCGCGATGGAATACAAGAGCGAAGTCAACGGCGAGAAGATCAAACTGATCCAGCTCGATGACGGCTCCGATCCTTCCGCCGCAACCCGCAACGCGCGCAAGCTCATTGAGGAAGAGAAGGTCGATCTCCTGATCGGCACCGCAACCGCCCCATCGACCATCGCCATGATGGCGGTCGCGACCGAATTGAAGGTGCCGATGATCGCCGTCTCCCCGGTGATCGGACAGCCCAACCCAGCCGACCAATGGGGTATTTCCGTCCCGCAACCTGCTTCGCTGCTGGTCAAGGTCGTCGCCGATCGCATGAAGCGCGATGCCATGAAGAACATCGGCTACATCGGCTTCTCGGATGCCTGGGGCGATCTCGTCTATAACGGCGCCAAGGCGGTGGAAACCGAGGACGGCATCAAGGTGCTGACCAACGAACGCTATGCGCGCGTCGATACGTCGGTCACCGGCCAGATCCTTAAAGTTCTCGCGGTGCGTCCGGATGCCGTGCTGATCGGCGGATCGGGCACGCAGGGCGCGCTGCCGCTGCTTGCGCTTGGCGAGCGTGGCTTCAAGGGCAAGACCTACGGCACGGTAGCGTTGGTCAATCCCGATTTCGTGCGCGTCGGCGGCAAGGCCGCGGAAGGCATTCAGGTCTCGGCCGGCCCGGTCATCGTGGCCGAGCAGCTTCCCGACAGCCATTTCGCCAAGAAACTGGCACTCGAATTCCGCGCCGCTTACCAGAAGGCGCATAATCTCCCGACCACGGACGGCTTCTCGGCCTATTCCTTCGACGGCTGGATGATCTTCACGTCCGCCGCCGCGGGCGCGCTGAAGACCGCCAAACCTGGCACCGTCGAATTCCGCAAGGCCCTACGCGACGAGATCCTCGGCACCAAGGAGCTCTCGGGCGTGCACGCGGTCTACAACTTCAAGCCCGGTGCCTATCACGGCGTGGACGAGCGCGCGCTGGTAATCGTCCGCCTGGTCAACGGCGCCTGGACCTACCAGCCCTGAGCGATGCCGACGCGTGACACGGAAGGACGACTGAGGGCATGACGGCAGACATCGCAGCGATCCTTGCGATCGACGGAATAGCCACCGGGGCGGTCTACGCCCTGGTGGCGATCGGCACCGTGCTGATCTTTACCGTGACGCGGGTGATCTTCATTCCGTTCGGCGACATCGCAGCCTTCACGGCGTTGACGCTGGCAGCGCTCGACGCCAAGCAGCTTCCCGGAACGGTCGGGCTGGTTGTCGTGTTGGCGTGCATGGCCTGCACGATGGAAGTCGTCTCGCTGGCGCGGTCCGGCGAGCTTCGCGCGGTACCGAAGGCCGTCCTCTTCTATCTCGTGTTGCCCCTGATCGTGGTCGGGGTCGTCTGGCTGACGATGCGCTTCACTCCGCCGATGCCGGTCAGAATCGTACTGGCGCTGCTCTTGATCATGCCGATCTCGCCACTGCTGGACCGGATCGTGTTTCGCCCGATCGCAGACGCCTCGGTTCTCCTGTTGCTGACGGTCTCAGTCGCGCTGCACTTCGCACTGGTCGGACTTGGCCTGTTGTTCTTCGGTCCCGAAGGCGTCAGGACCGAGCCGCTGACCTCGATGGCAATCGAGGTCGCCGGCGTGCACGTCTCCGGACAGACAGTACTGATCCTCACCGCTGCGCTGGTGTTCAGCGGCCTGCTGTTTCTGTTCTTCGACTTCACGCTGATCGGCAAGGCGCTGCGCGCAACCGCGCTGAACCGGACCGGCGCCCGGCTGATGGGCATTAGACCCGCGCGGGCCGGGACGATCGCCTACCTCCTGGGATCGCTGATGGCCGGCGTCTCCGGCATCCTGATTGCGCCTGTGAACACCATCTTCTACGACTCCGGATTCCTGCTCGGCCTGAAAGCCTTTGTCGGCGCGATCGTTGGCGGCATGGCCAGCTATCCAGGCGCGGCCCTCGGCGCCTTCGGCGTCGGCCTTCTCGAAAGCTTCGCCTCGTTCCAGAGCAGCACCTTGAAGGACGTCATCGTCTTCTCGCTGCTGATTCCCGTCCTGCTCTGGCGCTCGCTCGCCTCGCAGCATTCCGAAGAGGAAGTCGAGGAATGACACTGCAGCAGATCCGTCTCATCATTGCCGCAGCGATCGCCTGCCTCGTGGCGGCTCCCTTCGTGCTCAATCCGTTCAGCATCACCCTGCTGAACTATATCGGCATCTACTCGCTTGCGGCCATCGGCTTGGCATTATTGACCGGCGTCGGCGGCATCGTCTCGTTCGGCCAGGCAGCTTTTGTCGGCGTCGCCGCTTATTCGACAGCGTGGGTCACCGCGCTGAACGGCTATTCGCCATGGCTCGGACTGGTGCTCGCCGTCATCCTGACCTGCAGCATCGCGGCGATCCTGGGTTTCGTGACGCTGCGCCTGGGCGGACATTTCCTGTCGCTGAGCACGGTCGCCTGGGGACTGGCGATCGCATTCCTGTTCGGCAACATCCAGGGGCTCGGCCAACATAACGGCATTTCGGGCATTCCGCCGATCTCGATCGGCCCCATTGCTCTGGTCGAGAGCCGGCAGATCTACTTCCTGATCTGGGCGATCGTCGTCGCGGTACTTCTCCTCTGCTACAACCTTCTCGACTCCCGCATCGGCCGCGCAATGCGCGCGCTGCGCGGCGGCAATACGCTGGTCGAAAGCCTCGGCATCAACGCATTTCAGATCAAGCTGGTGACGTTCGTCATCACCGCTTTCCTCGGCGCATTGTCCGGATGGCTTTACGCCCACCTCGGCCGTTTCGTCAGCCCTGGTCCGTTCGAAGCCGGGATGGGCATCGAATATCTGATGATGGCGATGGTCGGCGGCGCCGGTAGCATTTTGGGCGGCGTGATTGGTGCTGCGATCGTCACGCTGTTGAAGAACTCCGTGCAGGATTACCTGCCGCTGATCGCTAAAGGCGCCTCCGGCCAGCTCGAGATAGTTGCGTTCTCGGCGTTGTTCATCCTGTTTCTGCAACGGGCACGGCAAGGTATCGTGCCGTTCCTCGCAGGCTTTCTGCCCGACGTGAAGCAGTCCCGTCCGCAAGCCGCGGCTCCGTTGCCGCGCCGCGAGCAACCTGCGCCCGGCACGCTT
Organism: Bradyrhizobium sp. sBnM-33; assembly: GCF_032917945.1. Taxonomy (NCBI): domain Bacteria; kingdom Pseudomonadati; phylum Pseudomonadota; class Alphaproteobacteria; order Hyphomicrobiales; family Nitrobacteraceae; genus Bradyrhizobium; species Bradyrhizobium sp. sBnM-33. The sequence continues at coordinate 1,321,771 of NZ_CP136624.1, read as the reverse complement.
CTTCTTAAAGTGAGCGGCGCGCAGCGGCGGTTTGGCGGCCTCGTCGCCGTCAATAATGTCAGCTTCGAAGTGAGGTCCGGCGAGATCCTGGGGCTGATCGGGCCAAATGGCGCCGGCAAGACCACGATGTTCAACCTGCTCACGGGGGCCCTGCGCGCCAACAGCGGTGAGATCGCGTTTGCGGGCCGCTCGATCACCCGCGACCAGCAATTCCACATCGCGCGCTCCGGCATCTCCCGCACGTTCCAGCACGTCAAGCTGCGCCCCCGCATGACGCTGCTCGACAACGTGCTGCTCGGCACCTATTCGCGCACCAGAACCGGCCTGCTCGCCGGCGCGTTGCGTCTGAACCAGGCGGAAGAGGCCAGCGCACGTTATGAGGCGCTGCAGCAGCTCGAACGCGTCGGACTCGGCGACAAGCCATTCGAGCTAGCCGGCAATCTGCCGCTCGGCAATCAACGCGTGCTCGAAATCGCCCGCGCGCTCGCCGCCGATCCGACGCTGCTCGTCCTCGACGAACCAGCAGCCGGCCTGCGTCGCCAGGAGAAGCTGAAGCTTGCCGAGCTATTGCGGTCGCTGCGCGCCGATCATCTGACGATCCTTTTGGTCGAGCACGACATGGAGTTCGTAATGTCGCTGGTCGATCGTATCGTCGTGCTCGATTTCGGCTCCAAGCTCTGCGAAGGCGAACCGGCGGCAATACGCAACGATGCCCGCGTCCAGGAAGCCTATCTCGGAGGTGTTGCGTGACCCAGATGTTCTCGATCGAGAATGTATCGGTCGCCTACGGCAAGGTGGAGGCGGTACGCGATGTCTCGCTTTCGGTCGAGCAAGGGCAGATCGTGACCGTGATCGGCCCGAACGGCGCCGGCAAGACGACGCTGCTGATGGCCGCCATCGGCCTACTGAAGTCCACAGGGCGGATGGTCTTCCAAGGCACCGATCTCTCGCGGATCGACGTCGAGGGCCGCGTCGAGCGCGGCCTATGCCTCGTGCCGGAGAAGCGCGAGCTGTTCGCCGACATGTCGGTCGCCGATAATCTGTTGCTCGGCACCTACAGCCTGCGCGACCGCTCGACGACGCGCAAGAGCCTCGACGATGTGTTCGACCGCTTTCCGCGGCTCAAGGAGCGCAGCAAGCAAGCCGCCGGCACGCTGTCGGGCGGCGAGCGGCAAATGCTGGCGCTTGGGCGCGCGCTGATGGCGAAACCTAAACTCCTCGTGCTCGATGAACCCAGCCTCGGCCTTGCGCCGCTGATCGTCCGCGAAATCTTCCGCACCATCGCCTCGCTGCGCAGCCTCGGCGTGTCGGTCCTGCTCGTCGAGCAGAACGCCCGTGCCGCGCTGGAGACCGCGGATTACGGCTACGTGCTGGAAACCGGCGAGATCATCCAGTCCGGACCGGCGGACACCTTGATCCACGACCCCAAACTGATCGCAGCCTATCTCGGCGGCCACTGAAGCGATGGCGCTCGCTTCAGGCGACGGGTTCGCGTGCGAGACCCATGGCACGAAGCGCCGACGCAAACGCAGCAAGCCGCTGCTCGCGATAGGCGGCCTGGTCGACGCCCTCGTAGTTCATGAAGCCCTGACCGGTCTTCATGCCGATGCGTCCCTCCCGCATATTGGCCGCGATGATCGGCGGTGCGGCGTAACGGCTGTCGCCGAGCGCCTCGACGAGATAGCGGCTGGCATGATGCAGGATATCGCCGCCGCCCCAGTCGACGAATTCGAGCAGGCCCAGCACCGCGAAACGAAATCCGAAGCCATAGATCACGGCCTTGTCGATATCTTCCGCGGAGGCGACACCCTCCTCCACCATCCGGGCGGCTTCGTTCATCGCCAGCGTCTGGATTCGTGGAACGATGAAGCCCGGGCGCGCCGCGCAGACCACTGGCACTTTGCCGATGCCTTCGAGCAGCGTCTTCATCCGCGCTGTCGTCTCCGACGCGGTGAGCCGCCCCGGAGAAAGTTCGATCAGCGGCACGAGGTAAGCGGGATTGAGCCAGTGCGCGTTGAGGAAGCGGTCGGGATGTTCGATCGATCCGGCGAGATCGTCGACCAGGATCGTCGAGGTAGTCGAGGCGATGATCGGCCCCTCGCCTGCCAGCCGCGAGGCCTCGGCCAGCGCCGCCTGCTTTAGCGCGAGGATCTCCGGCATTCCCTCGAAGATGACATCGCAGCGCGGCAGCGTCATACCCGCCTCCTGCCGAGGCACGATCGTGATCCGTCCGGCAATTGTGGGCACAAGCTCTGGCGGGAGCAGATCGATGCGCGAGAGAATCTCGAGCGTCGAACGGATTTCTGCCTTGGCTTCGGCCGCTAACGTCTCGAATGCCGACGCGTCCCGCTCCTTGAAATCGATGACGACAACCTGATGGCCAGCGAAAGCGAACACAACGGCAATGCCGCGGCCCATTCGTCCGGCACCGAGACATCCGATCACCGGTTTCATCGGAAACCCTCGGCCAGAAGATTTTGCAACGCGGCGCGGTTGAGATTGCCGAGGCCGAGTGAGGACAGGCTCCGGCCCGTCACCGTGAAATCTTCGCCGGTAATGGCGGAGCCGATCGCGAGGAATGCCTTAACTAGCGGCGTGTGCACGCCCGCAAGACCGGCCACCGATGCGAGGAACGACAGGCCGAGACGCAGATCCTCCAGCATGTAGCGGTGCTCCGTGAGAATGAGGCGTTCGGACCAATCGCCGGAATCGGTGAGCTGCTCATGCGCGTCTCGGGCATACATCCAGGGTTCGCCGTCGCGCGAATAGTGGTCCGCCAATGGAAAATGCGGCTTTCCATAACCAAGCGCCTCGCGGACGGCCATGCGCTCGGCGTCGAGGGCGTCCGTGACGCGACGTATGGCCGGCTGCGTTCCTTCCTTATGGATGTCCCACTTTTCGAAATGTTCGATCGGGCCCGCGTTCATTGTGATCAGCGGCGGGTGAATGATCGGGCCGGCGTTCATCAACGCCGCCGAGAGTGCATCCCCGCATGGCTCGATGGCGTTCGGAAACGCGCGCTCGATCACGCCGAGCGCGTGCGGGGCAAGCCGCTGCGGAAACACACCGGTCGGTAACCGCGCGCCCCTGCCCGAGATGCGGACGGCATAAGGACCTTGCTTGCGCGCCAGCCACGGCAAGGTCCCGGTCTCCGCGGTTGCGATCTCGGCGCGGTTTCCTGCGTCGCGGGCGGCGCGGGCGAAGATGTAGGAGCCGAATGTGCCGGGCGGCAGGAACACGACCTGGCCGTCGCGCAAATGCGGTGCGGCCAAATTCGCAATCGCCGGCTGCGCAAAGGCGGGCGCCGGACACAGGATGAGATCAGTCGCGTCGATGGCTTCCGCGATCGAAGACGTGACCACACCCAGCCGGACGTCACGGCGGCCCGATCGATCGATGACCGTGATCGTGCCACCCTCGGCACGATGCGCCTCGACATCTCCGGGATTTCGCCGCCACAGCCGGATTTCATGGCCGGCCAAGGCGAGGTCGCCGGCGGCCGCGAACGAACCGTTTCCGCCACCCAATATTGCGATCTTCAAGATGTCCTCCGCTTCGTCGCCCCACGCCTCGGAAAGTCCCGTCACGCAGGCTCTGCCTTGACGTTGTTTTCCTGCCACGCCGCCCAGGTCGGCCGGTCGATCTGGAACAGGTCGGTCGAGCGCGCGTACCAACCGCTGCCGTGCATGCGGGCGATCAGACGCAGCGCCTGCGTATCGATATGACAGCGCTCCTTGTCCAGGATCACCGCGTCATCGACATGGGCTCGGACGACGCGGCCGATCACGGCGGTCTGCCGTGGCCCCGTCACCAGCGAGGTGAGGACCCGGCATTCGAACGACACAGGCGATTCCGCAATGCGCGGCGGGCGCACCGCGTCGGAAGCTGCCGGTGTCAGTCCCGCCAGCACTAGTTCGTCGATCTCCGGCGGCGCGTCGATACAGGTGATGTTCATGGCCTCGGCGTTGCGCTCGGCAACGAGGTTCACGACGAATTCCCCGGTATCGAGGATATTCGCCGCCGTGTCCTTGAATCGCTTCGAGCCTGCCAGCAGTCCGATCGCGACGGTGGGCGGCTCGTGCCCCATCACGTTGAAGAAGCTGAAAGGCGCGGCATTGATCACGCCGCTGGCGGAGAGTGTGGTGATCCAGGCGATCGGCCGCGGTGTCACCGTTGCCGTCAATATCTTGTAGCGGTTCTGCGCTTCCAGCGTCTCCATATCGAAGATCATGTTAAGCCTCTCAGATCGCCACCACGGGATGGCGCAGTCGGCCGATGCCCGTCACTTCCGCTTCCACCACATCGCCCGGCCACAGCCATTCCTGCGGCGAGCGCCCTGCGCCGACGCCTTCGGGCGTTCCCGTCGCGATGATATCGCCCGGCTCCAGCGTCATTGCGGCCGAAATGTCGGCAATCAGGAGCGGCACCTTGAACAGCATGTGGCGCGTGTTGGAGCGCTGCTTTTCGACGCCGTTTACCGCGAGCCAGAGATCGAGCGCATGCGGATCGGTGATTTCATCTGCCGTTACGATGCACGGCCCGAACGGCGCGTAGGTGTCCTGCCCCTTGGAATAGATCCATTGGCCGGCGCGGCGATTGTCGCGGGCGCTGACATCGATCATCACGCTGTAGCCGAACACGAAGGAAAGTGCTTCCGCCTCCGGCACGCGCCGCGCGGTTCGACCCATCACGACGGCAAGCTCGACTTCCCAGTCGAGTTGCCGGGTAATCGCCTTGTTGTGATGAATGGCTTCGCCCGGCCCGATGATGCTGGTCGGCGGCTTCGAAAAGATGATCGGCTGCTTGGGCAGGTCCTTGGCGGTGTCGAGCGCGCGCGAGGATTCCGCGACGTGCTCGACATAGTTCAGGCCAATGCCGAAAATGTTCTTCCGCGGACGCGGGATCGGCGCCAGCAGCCTAACATTTGCAAGCGGCAACGCAGCGCCGACCGGCCAGTTATCCCTGCTCTCGTTCAGTATCTTCTTGAGCGCCGCCAAGGCCGGCGGCCCGAGATCAATGAAATCGAGCATCGATGAGGGAAGGAAAACCCCGGCATGCCGGCCAACCTTCTCGACATCCACGACGAGATCGTCAACGACAGCGCCGAGACGGGCTGCGGCCTCGACCGTGCCGCGATAGGTAACGAGACGCACTGCTTTTCTCCTAGGATACGAGGGGCTGGCGGCCGCCATTATCGCCGAAGGCTTCCTCGCGATAGAGCCCGAGCGCGTGCATGACCGGCAGGTCGTTGAACGTGAAGAGGCAGGCGTCCTCGCTGGCGGAGGCGTTGACATGTTCATGCCAAGCCCAGGACGGAACACAGAAGATGTCGCGTTCCTTCCAGTCGAAGCGCTTGCCGTCGATGATCGAATGACCGCGTCCCTTGGCGACCTGATAGATGAAGCTGCCTGTGTGACGATGCGCACGGGTGCTCTCGCCCGGCCGCAGCATCTGCATCGATGCGCCAATCGTCTGCATCACCGGACCGCCGGTCACCGGATTCACATAGTTCATGAGAACGCCGTCATACGGCGAGCCGTCGGTGGCCTTGGCGTAGCGCTGCAACGCCTCGTAGGTCGGTCCCCATTCATACTTCAATAGCGGCGAATATCCCTTGGACCATTCGGCGCCCGCCGGGCGCAGGCCGGGATTGCCCCAGGTGTGCGTCATGTCGTCGACGGGATAACCGACGCTCTGCTGCAGGTCGGGGTGAACCACATAGAAATTGGCTTCAAGCGTGTTGACGAGAGGAATGTCGAGACCGTCCTGCCAGATGCACGGCGTGCCGTCGCTGGAGACGCCGTGTTCGTGCCAGGTGCCGTTCGGCGTCAGCACAAAATCGTTGGCGCCGAGCGTCATCTTGTGACCATCGACGATCGTGTAGGCGCCCTCGCCTTCCATGATGAAGCGAAGCGCAGACGCCGAATGGGCGTGGGCGGATGCGACCTCGCCCGGACGCATGACCTGCAAGCCGGAATAAAGCCAGCCGACCGCGGCGGCGTGCTCGCGGCGTCTGGGATTATTCAGATAGATGACGCGGCGCCCGGCCTTCTCGGGCGACACCAGTTCAACGGAACGCAGCACATGCGCGCGGAGGTCCTCATAGCGCCACAGCACCGGGACGGAGGACGATTTGGGCTGCCACGGCTCGATCTTGTTCGCGACCGTCCAGAGTGCGCCCGCCTCCAGCCTTTCGAGCTCGTCGTAATAGGCGAGCAGCTCAGGCGTATCCTCGACATTGGCCCGTCCGGCTACATCTTCCCGGTGGTTTTCATGCGCTTTCGTTGCCATGTCACCCTCCTGTGGGTTGGCGCCGCTTCCGGCGTCGCATTGTCAATTCATCTAGTCAGGCATCATTGCGATCGCCTGGATTTCGACCTTTGCGCGGTCCTCAACCAGCCCCGATATCTGCAGCGCCGTCATGGCCGGAAAGTGCCGACCCATGACGTCGCGATAGACGACGCCGATTTCCTTCAGGCGCGCCGAATATTCCTTGCGATCGAGCAAGAACCAGGTCATCGACACGACATGCTCGGGCGCGGCGCCGCCGGCGCGCAAGACCGCATCGACGTTCTTCAGGGTCTGGCCGATCTGATCTATCAGATCATCGGACTCGAACTTGCATTTTTCGTTCCAGCCGATTTGGCCGGCGACGAAGATCATCTTGCCGCGCGCCGCGATGCCGTTCGCGTACCCCCTCGGCTTGGCCCAGCCGGGTGGCTGCAAGACCTCGAACATTTCATACTCCCGTAGCAGGACGCGACTGAACGCCGTTCGGCTAGACCGCCTTCAGGACATCACGTCCGATGATGAGTTTCTGGACTTCCGTCGCGCCTTCATAGATGCGCAACGCGCGTATCTCGCGATAGAGCTGCTCGACGACTTCGCCCGAGCGTACGCCGCGGCCGCCGAACATCTGCACGGCGCGGTCGATCACCGCTTGCGCGGTTTCGGTCGCGACCATTTTCGCCATCGCCGCTTCTCGGGTCGTGGAAGCTTTCTGCACGTCGCGCCGCCACGCCGCGCGGTAGGTGAGAAGCGCGCTGGCATCGACACCTGCGGCCATGTCGCCGAGGGCTGCCTGCGTCAATTGCTGGTCGCCCAGCACGCCGCCGAACATCCGCCGTGACAGTGCATGCGCCACTGCCTCGTCGAGCGCGCGGCGGGCAAAACCCAGCGCGGCGGCGGCAACAGATGCGCGGAAGATATCGAGGGTGCGCATCGCAATCTTGAAACCTTCACCCGGCGAACCCAACAGCCGCGCCGCCGGAATCCGGCAGCCCTCGAAACGCAGCGTCGCCAGCGGGTGCGGCGCCATCACATCGATGCGATCGGCAATCGAAAAACCGGGATCGTCCGGCAGCACCAGAAAAGCCGAAATGCCCCGCGCGCCCGGTGCCTCGCCGGTTCGCGCAAACAGCGTATAGACGTCGGCAATGCCGCCGTTGGAAATCCAGGTCTTCTCGCCGTCCAGGATGTAGTGATCGCCTTCAAGCCGGGCGTTGCAGGCCATGGCGGCAACATCGGAACCGGCCTCCTTCTCCGACAAGGCAAAGGCGGCAATCCATTCGCCACGCCGCGCCTTCGGCAGCACCAGCGCGCGCATTTTGGGAGAACCGGCAATCGCCACTGCGCCGGTGCCAAGTCCCTGCATCGCGAAAGCGAAATCGGCGAGCCCGCTGTACCAGGCCAGCGTTTCGCGGGCGAGACAAATCAGCCGGGAATCGATGACCGCATCGGGCTGATCGCCCGCGACCGAGGCCTCCAGCAATCCGGCAGCGCCAAGCCTGCGTACCAGCGAACGGCAGGTTTCGTCGACGTCACCGCCGTGCGTATCGCCAAGATCGGCTGCAAATGCGTCGAGTGCGGCAGCGTATTCGCTGTGGCGGGAATCGAAGAACGGCCACGCAAGGTGTTCGCGAGACGGCCCGCGTAATGGCGAAACCGGGGTCATATCAGTCTCCCGCAAAGGCCAGTTTTGCGCACGCCGCCAAGAGCAACGCGCGTCTCAATAATGTTTCATGGCTAAAATATCCTGTCAAGCGAACCGGCCGCCGATCGGAAGCTCGGCGCGCGTGCACGAAGTCCATGAAACAGGCTAGAGCCGCACTCATAATGCGCGTGAAGCGTTTTGCGGCCTCAGAACTTGCGGGTCCGATTGACATCATTTTTGTTTGATGTCTAAAATTATATTCGATCATCCGGAGTTCCGGGCGAGCCCTCAGGAGGCGAGCATGGCAGAACGCTCTTTCGCGCGCGAGGTGGAGGACCTGAAGCTCGGCGCCGGCCAGGAATTTCGCGGCGAAGGTATCCTCGCCATTACCAAAGCACTGCTCGAATGTGGCGTCAGTTATGTCGCCGGCTACCAGGGCGCGCCGATCTCGCACCTGATGGACGTGCTGTCGGACGCGCAGGATATTCTCTCCGACCTCGGCGTGCACTTCGAATCCAGCGCCAGCGAGGCCACCGCCGCGGCGACGCTGGCCGCCTCGGTGATGTATCCGGTGCGTGGCGCGGTCACCTTCAAGGCGCCGGTCGGCATCAACGTCGCGTCCGACGCGCTCGCCAACCTCTCCTCGGGCGGCGTGACCGGCGGCGCGCTGATCATCATCGGCGAGGATTACGGCGAAGGCTCCTCCATCATGCAGGAGCGTTCGCATGCGTTCGCAATGAAGTCGCAGCTCTGGCTGGTGGATCCGCGGCCCAACGTGGCATCGATCGTCAAGGCCGTGCACGATTCCTTCGAGCTATCAGAGGCGTCGAATACGCCCGTCATGCTGGAGGTACGGATACGCGCCTGCCATGTGCATGGCCGCTTCGCGACCCGCGACAATGTCCGCCCCGCGTTTCCGCTGGCCCGCGCGTTGGACCAGCCGTCGCGCGACACCAACCGGATCGTGCTGCCGCCGGCTTCTTTCCTGCACGAAAAGGAGAAGGTCGAGCATCGCTGGCCCGCCGCGGTTGAATTCATCCACGCCCGCGGCATGAACGAGACCTTCGACGGCGACATCGACGATATCGGCATCATCATGCAGGGCGGCATGTATAACGGTGTCATCACCGCGCTGCGCGAGGCCGGCCTTGCCGATATCTGGGGCGAGACACGCGTGCCGCTCTACGTGATGAATGTGACCTACCCGATCGTCGACCGCGAGGTGATCGACTTCTGCCGCACCAAGAAGGCGGTGCTGATGGTCGAGGAAGGCCAGCCCGAGTTCATCGAGCAGGCGCTGCACAAGATCCTGCGCAACGCCGACATTCCAGCGAAGCTGCACGGCAAGGACCTGCTCCCGATGGCCGGCGAGTACACCGCGCAGATCACGGGCGATGCGATCGGCGCCTTCATCCGCCGCTGGCGCCCGGATGCGCTGCCGGATGCCGCACGCGCACCGAACATCGACCGTGTCGAAGTTGACGACAAGATCCGCGCGTTGGCCGACGTGGTGCCGCCGCGCCCGCCCGGTTTTTGCACCGGCTGTCCGGAGCGGCCGATCTTTTCCGCGATGAAGCTGGTGGAAAAGGAACTCGGCCCGCATCATGTCGCCGCCGATATCGGCTGCCATTTGTTTTCGATTCTGCCGCCGTTCAATATCGGCGCCACCACCATGGGCTATGGGCTCGGCCCGGCCTCGGCCTCCGCCTTCAACGTGCCGGCGGGCAAGCGGCCGATCTCGATGATGGGCGACGGTGGCTTCTGGCATAACGGACTGACCAGCGGCGTCGGCAACGCCGTCTTCAACCAGCACGACGGCGTGATCGTCGTGGTCGACAATTACTATTCCGCCGCGACCGGCGGCCAGGACATCCCGTCCTCGCGCGCCGACAACCGTTCGCGTTCGACCAAGCATCCGATCGTCGAGGCGGCGAAGGGCGTCGGCGCCAAATGGGTACGCCAGATCGATCGCACTTACGACGTCACGCGCATGCGCGATACGCTGCGCGAGGCGCTGACGACGGAGGAGAAGGGCCCGAAGATCATCGTCGCCTCGTCGGAATGCATGCTGAACAAGCAGCGGCGCGTGAAGCCGATGCTGGCGGCCGCCGCCAAGCGCGGCGAGCGCATCGTGCGCGAGCGCTTCGGCGTGGATGAAGACGTCTGTTCCGGCGACCACGCCTGCATCCGCCTGTCCGGCTGCCCCTCGCTGTCGGTGAAGCCGACCAGCGATCCTCTCAAGGACAATCCGGTCGCCGCCGTCGACAATAGTTGCGTCGGCTGCGGCCATTGCGGCGAGGTCGCGGACGCGGCTGTCTTGTGTCCCTCGTTCTACCGCGCTGACATCGTTTCTAATCCGACGGCGTTCGAAGCGCGGCTCGACCGCTTCTGGCAGCGGATGATCGGCGCGTTGCAGCGCTGGCGGGCGGGACGACGTATCATGTTCGAGCAGGAGGCGGCATGAACGTCTCAGTCGCGCCCTCCTCCATCGCGCTCAGTCAGGCCCGCCCGATCACCGTGGCGGTGCTCGCGATGGGCGGTCAGGGCGGCGGCGTGCTGGTCGACTGGATTGTGGCACTGGCGGAGCGGCGCGGCTGGTTCGCTCAATCGACATCGGTGCCCGGCGTTGCCCAGCGTACCGGCGCCACGATCTATTACATAGAGATGATCGCGCCCGACACGGATAAGCCCGATCGCCACCCCGTGCTGTCGCTGATGCCGGCGCCCGGCAAAGTCGATATCGTGATCGGCGCCGAATTAATGGAGGCCGGCCGCGCCATTCTGCGCGGATTGGTCTCACCTGATCGCACGCTGTTGATCGGCTCCTCCCATCGCTCGCTGGCGGTGATCGAGAAGACCGCGCCTGGCGATGGCACCGCCGACGCGGCGCAGGTCTATGATGCGGCAAACGTCGCTGCCAATCGCTTCATCGCGTTCGACATGGCCGAGATCGCCGACGCCACCGGCAGCGTGGTCTCCTCGGTGCTGTTCGGCGCACTCGCCGGCTCCGGCGCCCTGCCCTTCACTGTCGAAGATTTTGAGGAAACGATACGCGCGGCGGGAGTCGGCGTCGATGCCAGCCTGCGCGCCTTCGCCGCCGGTCGCGAGCGCGCCGCCGCCATGCTCAAGCAGGATCCCAAGATCAAGCCTGTGGCGAAGCCGCCACTCGCAAAACGCTTTCCACGTCTCGAACCGATCGGCCAGCCCGGCTACGACGCGCTGGTCGCGCGGGCACGGCAGTTGCCACCGGAGGTGCACGGCATCGTCGCCGCCGGCCTGCAGCGCGTAGTCGATTATCAAGACGTCGCATATGGCAGCGAATATCTCGACCGGCTGGAAGCAATGCCGCGCGAGGCGACCGGTCTGCTGCAGGCTTTTGCAAAATATCTCGCGGTCGCGATGGCCTATGACGATGTCATTCGCGTGGCCGATCTCAAGACGCGCGCGGGGCGATTCGAGCGGGTCCGCCGCGAAGTCCGCGCCGGCAATGACCAGGTTCTCGCGATCACCGAATTCTTCCATCCGCGAATCGAGGAAATGGCGGGCCTCTTGCCGCCCTGGCTCGGCGAGAAGGTCGAGCGCAGCGAGGTGCTTGCGCGGCTGATCGATCGTGGACGTAAACTGCGCACCACCGCGCCGTCGTCGTTCTTGCTGCTGTACTGTGTTGCGGGCCTACGGCGCTTCCGTCGTGGCACACTGCGGCACGCGCGCGAGATGCGCCATCTCGAAGAATGGGCGCAACGCATCCGAAAAATCGCTGCCAGCGACCCGGCGCTTGCAACCGCCGTGTGCGAGGCCCGCCGTCTCGTCGGCGGCTATTCGGACACGCATTCGCGCGGTGAATCGAAGTTCGACAAGGTCATGCTTGCGTCCGAGCGTCTGGCCGGCCGCCGCGACGCCGCCGAATGGGTGCAACGGCTGACCAAGGTGGCGCTGAAGGACGCCGATGGCACTGAGCTCGACGGCGCGTTGCGCACCGTCGAGACGTTATTCGAGGACGTCTGAGGATGGATCGATTCGAAGTGGTGGTGTCGAAGGCCGAGGCGCTCACGCCGCGCATTCGCGAATTCGTGCTTGCGCGCGCCAACGGCGCGCCGATGCCGGGCTGGGCCGCGGGCGCTCATATCGACGTCCACCTGCCTGATGTCGGCCGTCGCTCCTATTCGCTGATCGAAACGGCGTCGCCGCGCGCGGCCGAACATCCGACCGCCTATCGCATCGCCGTGTTGCAGGAAAGCAAGAGCCACGGCGGCTCCAGCTTTATGCATGGCCTCAAGACCGGCGATCGCCTGATAATCTCGCCGCCAGCGAACAATTTTCCGCTCGGCGCGGGTGCGGGAGAAGTCGCACTTGTCGCGGGCGGCATCGGCGTGACGCCGCTGCTCACAATGGCCTGTGAATTGAACGCGGCGAAGCGGCCGTTCTCGTTCTATTATGCCGGCCGCAGCCGTAGCGAACTCGCCTTTCTCGGCGAAATCGAGCGGCTGGCCAGCGAAAGCGCGACCATCCACACCGACGACGAAGCCGGTTGCTTCTTCGACCTTGAGGGCTTGATGAGCCGGCTCGCACCTGACGTGCCGCTGTATCTCTGCGGACCGCTGCCGATGATCGAAGCAGCCATCGCGCTGGCGAAGCGGATGAACTGGCCGCAAGGGCGGCTGCATTTCGAAATCTTCACTGCGCCCGAAGAGAAGTCCGGGGACTCCGCTTTCGAGGTCGAACTCAAGAGCAGCGGGCGCGTCTATGACATTCCCGCCGGCAAGACCATCCTCGACGTGCTGCTCGAGGCCGGCGAAGACCCAATGCATGACTGCAAGCGCGGCGATTGCGGCATCTGCCAAACCACGGTGATCGCGGGCATTCCCGATCATCGCGACTACATCTTGAGTGAAAGCGAGAAGGCCTCGAACAAGGTGATGCAGATCTGCATTTCGCGCGCAAAAACCAAGCGACTCGTGCTCGACCTGTGAAGGAGGAACGCATGACCCGATATGCCGGCAACGTCGCGGCAATTCGCGCCCTGGTCCGCGACCAGGAGGTTCACCGCGACGTCTATGTCAGCGAGGAAGTGTTCCAGCTCGAGATGGAGCATATGTTCCCGAATAGCTGGGTCTATGTCGGCCATGACAGCCAGGTGCCCAATCCCGGCGACTATTTTGGCACCACAATCGGCACGCAACCTGTCCTGCTGGTCCGCCACACCGACGGGACGGTAAAAGTGCTGCACAATCGCTGCCCGCATAAGGGCACGCGCATCACGTCAGAGACCTGCGGCAATGCCGGAAAGTTCTTCCGCTGCCCCTATCATGCCTGGAGCTTCAGGACCGACGGCTCGCTGCTCGCGATTCCCCTGAAGAAGGGCTACGAGAACACCGGCTTCGAACAGAGCCATGCGGCGAGCGGCATGGCGCCGGTGCGCCATGTCCGCAACTACCGCGGCTTCGTGTTCGCCAAGATCAATGACGGCGGCCTCGATTTCGAGGAGTTCTTCGGCGAGAGCCTATCGAGCTTCGACAACATGATCGACCGCTCACCGGTCGGTCAGCTCAAGGTTGCCGGCGGCGTGCTGCGTTACATGCACAATTGCAATTGGAAGATGCTGGTGGAAAACCAGACCGACACCTGCCATCCGATGGTAGCGCACGAGTCCTCCGCGGGGACCGTGGTCGAGGTCTGGAAGAAGGCGCCGCCCGGCACCAAGAAACCGATGGCGGTCGAGATCATCGCCCCTTTCATGAGCCCCTACGAGTTCTTCGAGAACATGGGCATCCGGATCTGGGACAATGGGCATGGCCACACCGGCGTGCACCATTCGATCCATTCTGATTATTCGGCGGTGCCGGGCTATTTCGAGAAGATGACGGCCGCCTATGGCGAGGACCGCGCCAAGGCGATCCTCGGCGAAAACCGGCACAACACGGTCTACTTCCCCAACATCATGATCAAGGGTCCGATTCAGTTGTTGCGGCACTTCAAGCCGATCGCGGCCAACAAGACGCTGGTCGAATCCTGGACGTTCCAGCTCGTCGATGCGCCCGACATGCTGCTCGAGCGCACGCTGATGTACAACCGGCTCATCAATGCGCCAACCTCGATCGTCGGCCATGACGACCTCGAAATGTATGAACGCGCTCAGGAGGGCCTGCACTCGAACGGTAACGAGTGGGTGAACCTCCAGCGCCTCTACAGCCCCGACGAAGCCGGGCAGACCAACGTGGCGGTCAACGGCACCAGCGAGTGGCCGATGCGTCACCAGTTCCGGGCCTGGACCAAGTTCATGACGATGGGGATGTGACATGAGCATGCTCGCCGAGGCTCCCCTCAAGAATGCGACTCCCACCGATCAGGAACTGATTGACTTCGTCGTCCGCGAGGCGCGGCTGATCGATCAGCAGCGCTTCGACGAATGGCTCGATCTCTACGCCAACGACGCTTTCTACTGGATGCCGCTGGAATGGAATCAAACCGATCCGCGGCTGACCTGCTCGCTGATGTATGAGGACAAGCTCTTGCTCTCGATCCGGGTCGAACGGCTCAAGGGCGCGCGGACGTTCAGCCAGAAGCCGAAGAGCCGCTGCCATCATGTGCTGCAGACGCCGCAGGTCGATTCGCGCGATCCCACCGCCAACAGTTATGTCACCTGGACCCCGATGCACTATATCGAGACCCGGATGGACGAGCAGACACTCTTTGCAGCGTGGGCTACGCATCATCTCAGCGTCGAGAACGGCAGGCTGAAAATCAAGCTCAAGCGCGTCGACCTGATCAATTGCGATGCTGCCTTCGGCAACATCCAGCTCTTCATGTGAGGAAGGATGAACGTGTCCCATCACACGGCGATCGTGAGCGGCGGTAACACCGGCATTGGCGCTGCGATCGCGCGCGGCCTCCTTGCGGAAGGATATGACGTGATCTCGCTGTCGCGGCGCAAGCCGGACTGGAGCCATCCAAAACTCTCCTCTCGCGAGGTCGACCTGCTCGATGCGGCTGCGACACGCCAGGCGGCGGCAGAAATCGCCGTCAAGGTTGCTATCACTCATGTCGTGCACAATGCCGGCGCGATTCGCGCAAAGCCGCTGGAAGAGGTCGATGACGAGGACGTCGGCGCCTTGGCACAGCTCCATTTCGGCGCGGGAATCGCGCTGGTGCAGGCGGCACTGCCGAACATGAAGCAAGCCCGTTTTGGCCGCATCGTGCTACTGTCCTCCCGCGCCGCGCTCGGCGCCGCCACCCGCACGGTCTATTCGGCCACCAAGGCCGGCATCATCGGCATGGCGCGGACCTGGGCACTCGAGCTCGCTCCGTTCGGGATCACCGTCAACGTCGTCGCGCCGGGCCCGATCGGCGATACCGAGATGTTCGAGAGCGTGATGTCTCCGGAATCCGAACGCGCGAAAAAATTGGCGCAATCAATTCCGCTCGGCCGGCTCGGCAAATCCACCGACGTCGCCCGCGCGGTCAGTTTCTTCAGTTCACCGGATGCCGACTTCATCACCGGACAGACGCTTTACGTCTGCGGCGGAGCCAGCATCGGGTCGATTTCCATCTAGCTCGGGGTGAGATGCCAGCCATGGACGCCACGGTCAAACGAAAGGCTCGATCCCCCAAGGGCGCGCGCATGCAGCCGGTCGAGCCAGGGCACGAATCCGACGGCGCGCATCTCGAATTGCGCATTTGGCTACGGCTGCTTTCCTGCTCTACCCGGATCGAGAAGGCGCTAAATGCCCGGCTGCGCAAGGAGTTCAACACCACGCTGGCTCGCTTCGACCTTTTGGCACAGCTCGCACGCAAACCTGCAGGCGCGACCATGTCCGAAGTCTCCGAGCTCTTGATGGTCTCGAACGGCGCCATCACCGCGCTCGTTCAGAAGCTGGAAGCCGACGGCTTTATCCATCGAGAAGTCGATTCCGAAGACCGCCGCACCTTCCGCCTGCGCCTCTCGCAGGAAGGCGCAAAGGAATTCGGCCGGATGGCACGCCGGCACGAGGAATGGGTGATCGCCCTGATCGGCGAGCTGTCACCCGTCGCGCAATCGGACCTGCTGCAACACTTGACCCTGCTCAAGCGCCGCCTCGACAAGCACGCCTGACGCGGACGTCGGGCGGCTATCCGCCAAGTGATATGATAATGTCCCTTGCTCGACCATCGTACGGTGCTCCCACCGATCTCAGGGGCCGAGTATCGCCTTCACCTCGAGATATTCTTCAAACCCGAAGATTCCGAATTCGCGCCCATTGCCGGACTGCTTGTAGCCGCCAAACGGCAGGCTGCGGTCGAAAGGAGCACCGTTGAGGTAAACGCGCCCTGCGCGGATACGGTTGGCGACGGCGCGAGCGCGGTCCACATCCCTAGACTGCACGAAGCCTGCCAAACCGAACGGCGTGTCATTGGCGATTTCGATTGCCTCATCCTCGCTATCATAGCTCATGATTGACAGCACGGGGCCGAAGATTTCCTCACGCGCAATCCTCATTTGCGGCGTCACATCCCCGAAGACGGTCGGGCGAACATAGTATCCGCGGTTGATTTCCGCAGGCCGACCCGTTCCGCCGGCCACCAGCGTCGCCCCCTCATCGATGCCGGATTGAATAAGGTCCTGAACTTTCTGAAACTGCGTCTGACTCACCAGCGGCCCCATGGTGGATGCGGGGTCGAGCGGGTCTCCGGGTCGAATGCTGTCGACCGCCTCGCGCGCCGCCTCGAATGCCGCGTCCCGCTGCGCGCGCGGAATCAGCATGCGCGTGGGAGATTGGCAGTTCTGGCCGCCGTTGGTGTAACAGGCGTGAACGCCCTGCATCACAGCCGCTTTCAGATCGGCATCGGCAAGGATGATATTGGCCGACTTGCCGCCGAGCTCTTGCGCAACGCGCTTGACCGTATCAGCCGCAAGCTTGGCCACTCTTACGCCAGCCGCCGTGGATCCCGTGAAAGACACCATGTCGATCTCGGGATGGGCGGCGATCGCCTGGCCCACTATGGGACCATCGCCGTTGACGAGATTGAAGACGCCCGCCGGCACGCCAGCGGCGTCGACGATCTCCGCGAACAGCATCGCGCTGAGCGGCGCGATCTCGCTGGGTTTCAGGACGACCGTGCAGCCGGTTGCGAGCGCCGGCGCGACTTTGGAGGCAACCTGGTTCAGCGGCCAATTCCACGGCGTGATCAGTCCACAGACGCCAATCGGTTCGCGGCGGATGATCCCGTTCCCCATCCGCTCCTCAAACTTGTATTGCGCAAGCACACGCGCCGCTTCCTCGAAATGAAACAGCGCGACCGTGGCCTGACGTTCGGTCGCAAACGTGATCGGTGCGCCCATTTCGAGCGTCATCATCCGCGCCAGTTCCGGCAGGCGCGTTCTGAAACCCTCGATGATCTTCTGTAGCCAGGACAGGCGTTCTTCGATACCCGTCTCGGCATAGGTCGCGAAGGCGCGGCGCGCTGCCTTGGCGGCCCGGTCCACATCGGCCCCTGAACCCAAGCTGATGCGCGCAAAGGTTTCCTCGGTTGCAGGATTGACGATTCCAAGCGTTGACGGCGCGGCCGGATCGACCCAGTCGCCGTCGATATAGAGTTTCAGTTTTTCCATTGTTCTCTTTTCATGCCCATCGCCTTGCCGATGCCACTGCTGCCGCCTGTGACGCTTACTGCATCGCGATCTTTGCCGCCTCGATCACGGGGCGCCATTTGTCGCGTTCGCCATCGATAAACGCCTTGAGGTCTTCCGGCGCGCCGCCGACGCCGTGCAGCGAATTTTGTTCGAGGATGGTCCTGCCCTTGTCGCTCTTCAGGAAGGCGTTCACCGCCTTGTTTACCTTCATAACGATGTCGGGCGGTGTACCGGTCGGCGCGACGATCGCGTACCATGCGGTCGCCTCGAATCCCTTGAATCCCGCTTCCTGCACCGTCGGTACATCGGGCAGTTGCGCCACGCGCTGACTTGTCGTCACGGCAAGCGCGCGGACCTTGCGCTCGGCCACCAGTGGCAGATAGGTCGGCATGAAATCCATCGCGACGTTCACTTGTCCGCCCAAGAGGTCCGTGATCAGCGGCGCGGATCCGCGATAAGGTACATGTGTCATCTCCACGCCGGCAAACTGCTGGATCAATGCCGAGGTAATGTGTCCGAGCGTGCCGTTTCCGGGATGGCCGACATTGACCTTGCCCGGATTCTGTTTGGCGTACGCGATCAGGTCGGGAAGCGTCTTCGCTGGAAAGTCTCGCGTCGCCGTAATGATCATTGGAGACTTGGCGACGAGTATGACCGGCGTGAAGTCTCGCTCCGAATCGTAAGCCAGGCCCTTGTACATGAACTTATTGAGCGCGATCGGCGCCGGCGTCCCGAACAGCCATGTATGGCCGTCTGCCGCCGCTTTGGCGACCGCCGCCCCACCGAGATTACCGCCCGCCCCCGCACGGTTTTCGACGATGAACTGCTTGCCGAAATCTTCGCTCAACGTGTGGGCCACGGCGCGCGCCAGCGTGTCAACGGCAGCGCCGGCCGGGAACGGCACGATCATGGTGACCGGTCGGTTCGGCCACTCCTGGGCCGCGGCGCGGTGACATGGCGCAATGGCAAGTGCAAGGCCAATGAGGCCGAAAGAGAGCAGGCGCATGTTTCCTCCCCAGCTGTGCGCAGGTCCCGCGTGGCACCAGCGCTTATTCTCCGGCAAACTTGTCCAGGCCCTTGCGGACCAGCCATTTGGATAGTTCGTCCGCAACGGCTTCGTTGTTGAGATCGGCAAAGGCGATGTGCGTGTTGCCATGCAGCCCCGCATCGGGCAGCAGCAAGACCTCGCAATCTCCGCCGTGACGATTGACGATATCGCAGAAGGTCCGCGCCATCTTGACCGAGGTGACCCAGATCGGACGCGTGTCGGTGTAATCGCCGAACACCATCTGGATCGGAAACCTGGTCAGCTTCTTGAACTCGACGAGGGGCACGGAATTAGGGCCGTACGGCGCATCCGGCTTCGGCTCGGGCCCCTCGCCCACCGGGAAGACGAAGCCTGGTGTTTCGTAGGCGACAATGCCCTTCATGTTGTCGCTCTTTGCCTTCAGCGCCGACAACAGCGCGCGCCAGCCGCCCGCGGAATTGGTGACGGCAACGACGGGACCGATCTTGTCGATCGCCTGGCCGCCGGCCTCCGCCTGCAACACTGCATTCTCGAGCGTATCGAACTCGTCGTAACGGGCGCGCGTCGCCTGATTCCAGGCTTCCTTGTCGGCCGTCGGAAACTGCAGGCCCGGATGCCAACTGAGATAGGTCAGACCGAAACGCCAGGCGGCAAAGTTGCGCTGATCGAAATAATCCGGCGTGTAGGTGATCGGCTCGCAACTCCAGTTCGCGCGGCCGACGCGCGGGCCGTCCCACAAGTAAACAGGATAGCCCTTGCGCAGGAAGATGCTCTTGTACCCTTCGCCGCCGTCCCAGCGGTTCTCCCACACTTTGGTGCTGGAGCTGTGCCACATGATCAGGCCGACGCTGCGCCTTTTCGCGGGGATGAAGTACTCGATGTAACCATGGTCGCAGGAGAGCGTCTGGCCGGGATCGCCGGGCTTGGCAACGACCTTGCCGCCCACTTCATACGCGCCCGTCGATTCCAAGATGATCGGCGGCTTCGGCGGCTTGCGCTGCTCTTCCGCGAAGGCGGTGTGGCTTGCTCCCATGAACAGTAATGCCACCATGAATGGCATGACTCGCGACATGCTGAGGTCCATCAGCGCGTCACCGTCGCGATCTACCCGTTTCATGCTGACTTCCTCCCCTGGGCCCACGCCGCTTTTCGCAGTCTTTGCGCTTGTCCCGCTAAGCGGCGTCTTGCGCGGTCGACTGCATCACCGGCAGGTTCAGAAACCGCGCCGCGTTGTCGCCGATGAGCTTCCTGATCGCGGGCCTCGGCATCTGGAGATCGAGCAAGATCTGGGTGATGCTGCGGAAGCCATCGACCGGACGCTGCGACCCCTGCAGTCCGAGATCGGACGACAGAATCGTGTTGTCGACGCCGGCCACTTCGATCAAGTGCGCGAGATCATCCGGGCTGTACTTCAAGGATTTGCCTTCAATGAACATACAGATCGAATGCTCCATCTTGACGCCGCGCGCGACGAGCTGGCGGATGTCGGTGTCATTGCAGCCGACGATGTAGGTCGGATGGTTGACCATCATCTTCTTGACGCCGCGTCGCGCCGCCTCTTCGAACAGGATGTGCAGTTCGCTGGCCGGCAGGTGACCGCCGGCCAGGATAATGTCCGCCTCGGCAATGAGATCGATGACCTTCCTGGTGTCGTCCGTGAGCTTGCCGTTGGCATCGAGCGCGGAAAGCGGGATCGGATCGAGCATTTTTTGCGAGGTCTTCGGAAACGTCGAGTTTCCTGCGGCCATGGCTTTGATGTGGTTCGCGGCCGACAGCGTCGGCATCCAGACGATCTTGCCGCCGAGTTTGATCGTATGGTCGACCGCATGCGGGTTGATGCCGCCCGAGGCATTGTTCAGCACGATGCCGGAGAACAGCTTCACATTGGTTTCGGGAAACAGCTTCTCCAGCAGTATCGCGTGCGCCATCCCGGCATAGAAGTGATCCTTGTAGAGCACAGCACGGAACTTCGCTTCCGCCGCATGGAGCAGCTCCTCGTGATGATCGAGGATGCGCGGCATGGCTGCCGGGCCGCTATGGCAGTGCAGGTCGATCGCGCCGACCAGGAGCTCGGCGACTTCTGCCGCCCGCGACAGCGGCGGCAGCGGCACGGTGCTCGGGTAGGACACTTGCTTGTCGGCCATGGTCAGGGCCCTTTCAGATGGAGATGTGTCAGGCCGCAGATTGCCCGGCGGCGGTTTGCGCGGGCATCGGATAATCGTCCTCGTTCAACACCCAGCCCGGCTTGGCCGAGAAATCCAGGCGCGGCGGGCAGAAGATGTCGACGAGAACGTTGAGCTTGGGATCGACGGCTTGCGATGTGTGAATGGCCGGTGGTGGAATCACGGCAATGGAGGGCGATCCGCAGCGTTCGTGATCGTCGTCGCGCCACTGGGCCATGTCCGTCGTCCAGGGCCAGCGCAGGTGGTGAACAAAGGTGCCGGCCAGCGCCAGCGAGCATTGCTCGAAATCGTCATGGTGATGCGGCGACATCTTGCTCGGGTCGCGCGGGCCGTTTCGCGGCTCGAGGAAATTCACCATGAAGGTCGAGCAGCGGAAGATGCGCCCGAACCGACCCGGCGTCGCCGCGACGTCGAGACTGTAGGTCCGGATCTTCGCGCCCGTAGCTGCCTCCGGCCACGGCTCGAACGGCGGCAAATTGGGATGCGGCGTCGCGTAGGATGCGGCATTGGCGCACAGTTTCGCGAGATCTTCCGATCGCGTCGTCACCATGCGCACCACCTTGGCGGCACCCTGCAACGTGACGGAGCTTGCACCCGAAGGCACGAAACTGATGGAATGACCGTTGACGACGTTGCGCTCGTTGCCCCAGACGATTTCGGCGCCTGCCCCCGGATCGGGAAGCAGCACGACATATTCGTCGGGCTGGCTCGTCCGGCTCAGCACCGCGCCCTTGTCGGCCTCGCTATAGGCGATGATGAAGTTCTGGCCGCGGGCATACCAGGTGCGCGCGCCGTTCTGATTTTCAGCCGGCGGCGTTTCGTAGAACTTCGCATACTCGGCGCCTGCAAAATGGGTAGCCGCCGGCCTTGTGCTGACGGGCGTGGCGGCGAGCGCAGCGCGCGGATCAGTGCTGTGATACATGTGAGCCATCCGTGGTTCGAACGAGCGTTTTGAAATCGGTGAGCGTTTGCGCGGCAGCCCGGCGCATCTGGCCCTGATCCGACGAGATGATGAAGGCGCTGGCGCCCAGCTCGGCGAAATCCTTGGCTTCCGTAGCACTCGCGACCATCACGCAGACCGGCTTGGTGACTTTGTTCGCCGCCGCAATGATCCTGATAACCGCGTCCTTGACAGAGGCGTCGGCCGGCGATTTGGCGCCGAGGGCGACGGTGAGATCGCCGCGGCCGATGAAGAAGCCATGGATCCCGTCGACCGCGGCAATGGCGTCGATGTGATCCAGCGCTTCCGGGTCCTCGATCATTGCAATCGCGCAGACCGACGCACCCTGTTCATCGACGAGAGTCCACATCGGCGTTCCGCCATAGGCGCCGGCGCGGGCCGAACCGGAATAGCCGCGCCGTCCGCCGCGATAGCGCGCGGCAGCCGCAATCGCGCGCGCCTTCTCGACCGTCGCAACGTGGGGCACCAGCACACCGGCTGCGCCGCAATCCAGGCAGGACAGGATCTTGGCCGGATCGTCTGACGACACGCGCACGATTCCCGCGAGATTGCTGGCGCGCGCGGCCAGCAGCATGACATCGGTCATCGCGCGATCGATCGGCGCGTGCTCCTCGTCGATCACGACGAAATCGTAGGCGAGCGCGCCGAATATTTCGGTCGCATGCGTGGTCGGCGTCTTGATGAACGTGCCAACCACGTGCTGCCGCGCGGAGAAGCGGCGGCGGAATGACGAGAAATGCGGCCTGACGACGTCTCCGGACACGGTTGCTCCTCCCCGGCCATCTGCACAGGCTGCCCTCGGAAGCAGGCCCGGTGTGGCGCTTGGCGAAAACCATTGCAGGGAGGGCGCCGGTCGGCCATAGCTATTCCACCGTGTTCCACCAGGTGGAATTTCAGGATGCCGCTCAAGTCTGACACCGTCGAAGCCGCCTCGCGCACGCTCCTGCTGCTGGAGGAGCTCAACCGCCACCGCGTCACCTCGATCCATCGCCTGCACAAAGCGACGGGGTTGCCGAAATCGACGGTGGTGCGGTTGATGAAGTCGCTATGCGCGCTGGGCTATGCCGCGAACGACCGGCGGCAGGGCGGCTACGCGGTCGCGTCGCGGGTCAAATCGCTGAGCAACGGCTTTCACGGCGATCCGCTGGTGGTGGAAGCCGCGCGCCCGTGGGCGCTCGCCTTCACCAGGCAGTATCACTGGCCGATCGCCATCGCCGTTCTCGACCGGAGTTCAGTCGTGGTCCGCTTCAGCACCATTCCTGACAGCCCGGTTTCGCCCTTTCACGGTACCCTCAATATGCAACTCAGCCTGCTCGGGCGGGCGCTGGGGCGCGCCTATCTGGCGTTCTGTCCGGTCAGCGAGCGATCGATGCTGCTCGACATGCTTGCCCGGTCGCAGGAGGCCGAAGACAAACTCGCCACCGAACGAAAACGGGCATTGGCTTTGCTGGCCACGATCCGCAAGCAAGGTTTTGCAGAACGCGACCCGATGGTCGAACCGCGCTCCTCGAACACGATCGCACTCCCCGTCATCGACAATCAGCGCGTACTCGCCACCGTCGGCATGACCTATTTCACGTCGGCGCTTGACCGAGCAGACGTCGTCGGGCGCTACGTCCCGCTCGTGAAAGCCCTGGCGGACAACATTGCCGCAAGTGTCTCGTCTTTGCAGGAGTAGAGGCCGGAGTTACAAAAAATCCTGGCAGGATCGCACGCAGCAACCTCAGCCTTGACAGAGCGAATGCTACCTATTTAGTAGCGAGAATGCCGATGAGCCAAACAACAAAACCTGGGAGACCTGTCCGAGGCTCGCGGACAGGCGTCCCCGTCATGGCGCTCCTGGATCTGTTGGGGCGACGCTGGACAATGGGCATTTTGTGGAATCTCGGCAAAGGTGGACCCTGCACATTCCGCGAACTGCAAGAACGTTGCGAATCGATCTCGCCTACGGTTCTTAATTCGCGCCTGAAAGAATTGCGTGAAGCAGGCTTGATCGAGCATTCGCACGAGGGTTATCGCGCTACACCGACCGGACATGAACTTTATGCCCTTCTTGTCCCTCTTGGTGTTTGGGCGAAGAAGTGGGCAGCGAAGTTACCGGCGTAAGTCATTCCTGGGACAGTGACAACGGAGCGCAACAAGCTCGAGCAGTCTTGAGCTGCGCTGATATTCGGGTCGAGAGAAGAAAACCCTACCCCAGGGCGGCAGCGGAAAACGCGCTTCCACGCCGCTGCCGCAAAAGGCATTCCTCTACCCTTGCTTCCGCGCAGCTATTGGCGACATTAGCCTTAGTGAAACGGAAGCTATCATGAGCCAGCCCGCATTCGATCCCTTTGGAGAGCCGGTCCCGGCGGTCGATCCTTCGACTGCGCCGGTCGGCGCGTCCAAATGGCTGAAGTCGGCCGGCATAGGCCTGTTCTGGGGGCTTGTCGGCGTCATCGTGCTGGCGCGCGCGGTCTATTTCGAGCCGGGCGATCTCAGCTTCGAGCGCGCCGTCGCGTGGGCGCAGGGCTTGCTCGCCTCGCTTTAATATCTTGCCGGCATGCGCTGTGCGGGCTGGGCTGCCCGGACGTTCCTATCCAATGATCCGTTCGAACGCGACCGCGGCAGGACTACCTTGAACCGCCCAAGTTGATCTGATCCTCGTTGGACGCCAACCGGGACGATGGCCATGCCGACGCCTGCAAATTCAGGTTGAGGGATATAACCTCTCTGTATGGGCACAATCCGAAAATGTACTAGCGAGCCCGCGTGGTCCGGCGCATAAATTATTCTCCAAGGAGGATAAGTGCCGCCACCCCAAAGCAGTTCTGACGACGCACGGCCGCGACCAGGCATGTTCGGCCGCGGCATGGCCGTCATTCCAGGGGTCGCGCTCTGCGGCATCATCACCGCCGTTTCGCTGGCCGCGCAACGCCTCGAAGAGCACGTCTTCATCCATCCTTACGTCGAGGCACTGGTCATCGCGATCCTGCTCGGAATGGCGATTCGTAGCGTGTGGCAACCATCCCAACGCTGGCGTTCCGGCATAGCCTTTAGCGCCAAGCAACTGCTAGAGGTGGCCGTCATGCTGCTCGGTGCGTCCGTCAGCTTTGGCGCGATCGCGGCCTCCGGCTATCTCTTGATCAGCGCAATCGTCGCCACCGTCGCAGTGATGCTCGCGGTGAGCTACGGCCTCAGCCGCATGCTGGGGCTTCCTACGAAAATGTCGATCCTGATCGCCTGCGGAAATTCGATCTGCGGCAACTCGGCAATCGCCGCCGTCGCGCCGGTGATCGGAGCCAATAGCGATGATGTCGCCTCGTCGATCTCCTTCACCGCCATCCTCGGCGTGTTGATGGTGCTGGGCCTGCCGCTCCTGATCCCCTTGCTGGACCTGTCGGCGACACAATACGGCATTCTGGCGGGCCTCACCGTCTATGCCGTTCCGCAGGTCTTGGCGGCGACCGTGCCCGCGGGCATCGTCAGCACGCAAATTGGCACGCTGGTAAAGCTTGTGCGCGTGCTGATGCTGGGGCCGATCGTGGTCGCCCTGTCGCTAGTCGCGGCACGGCGCCGCAAGCTCCATGCCGATCAAACGAAGGTCGCCGCCATCAGCCCATTCAAGCTGGTGCCCTGGTTTATCATCGGCTTTCTGATGCTCGCAGCCCTGCGCTCCCTCCAGCTCGTGCCGGATCTTGTGGTCGCACCGGTGACGAAGACGGCGGCTATCCTGACCGTCCTCTCGATGGCTGCGCTTGGCCTTGGCGTCGACGTGCGCGTGCTCTCCACCGTGGGCGGACGGGTCACCGCCGCCGTCACGCTGTCGCTGCTCCTCCTGCTGGGCCTAAGCATCGGGCTCGTCCACTTATTCCGGTGACCGGGAAGGTCACCAAAGACGGAATGAAGCCAATTGTTCGCGCCAAGCGGTGCTATGTCGTTCTTCAGACCTTGCGCAGCGACGTCGCGGTGGACACGAGATTCCGCGGACCGGCAGCCAATGCATCCGCTGAATGAGCCGCGCCGAGAGGTTCGCGGCGATCGAACTTGAACCCGGAACAGGAGGAATAGACCACTCGTCGATATTCACGTCATCCGTGACGTTTTCACACCGGGCCAGAAGCAGCAGCTGATCGAGAAGGTGACCGAAGCGATGGTCGCCGTGGAGGGCGAGAGCATGCGAAGCGTCACCTGGGTGAAGATCAACGAGCTCGCAAGCGGCGACTGGGCGATCGGCGGAGAGAGACTGACTTCCGAAAAGGTGAAGGCAATCGCTGCCGGACGCGCAGCGTAGTCGCCGGGCCACAGTGCCCTTGCAGGAGGCAACCGGTGGACCACGAATGGAATCCTCCGGGGCGGAGCCGCAGATCGATCGCATCCTGGCAGAGGCGGAAACAACCCTCGCTCGCTATGTCGCTGCCGATGGACTTGCGTTCGACATATCGGCGCATCTCGCAACCTGCAGACGACCTTAGGTGGCGGAGGATCACGATCAGCTTCGGCACCAGGAGCGATCCCGAAAGGCATTGCTCGGGCGCTACCCAGATCCGCACCGACGTTAGTGCTAGTCACCATTTCTCGACCCACGGTCGGAGCACGACTTCGAACGCCCAGGTCGACCGATGCTGGCGATGCAGTTGCAGATACGTTTCGGCGACATGGTCGGGATCGGCCATGTTGTCGTCGACAGTTGTTCCTGCCAGCCGGTGTGCGCGGGTCCCGTCCTCCTGAGTCCAGCCGATCGCGGCGTCGATCGGCACATTCGCAACGTGGATGCCCTGCGGCATCAGTTCTCTTGCCATGCTCTGCGCAAGTCCGGACTTGGCTTGACATGCCATTGCAAAGGCACCGCTCGATGGAAAGCCTTTGAGCGCCGCGCTGGCGTTCGTGAAGATGATCGTTCCTTTCGCACCATTGGGATCGAGTTTGTTTCCGAGCATGAGTCGAGCCGCCTGTTGGCCTACCAGGAACGCGCTGAACGCCGCATTCCGAAGTGTTTCGAGCGCCATGACCGGGTCGGCTTCGATAACGCTCTTGCGGAAAATGCCGGGAACACGGCCATCGATGTTATGCACGACAAGCCTCGGCGTCCCAACGTCCTGAACGACATTCTCGAACAGCTTCTCCACGGCCGCCGGTTCGCTTGCATCGCAGGCATATCGGCGCACGCCATGCATCTTCTCGAGAGTCTCAAGGACGGCTTTCTCGGGATTTCTGGCTGCGACGCAGACTCGCATGCCGCTTTCCGCGAACAGCCTGGCGCAACTTGAGCTAATGCCCGGGCCGCCGCCGACAATGAGGGCAACGTCCCGGGCGGTATCGTGTCTGGATTGATTCATGTTGTTTGCTCGGATGCGTTTGGTGGTCAGCAATGTTTCCGCCGTTACCGGCGTCCAGTTCTTCGGCGATTCCCGCGATCATTGCCGAAGAACATGTCGCCGTTCGGAATGAAAGTAGGCGCACCGAAATACCATGATACCCGCGGCCACTTCGGCTTTCACGTGTTCGGTCACGATTTTCTCCTCTCGAACTCGGATTCTGTACACTGGAGACGCTCCGCGCTGGTGCCCGCGGTCTGATTGCGCAAGGCCTGCCGACCGGCCTCCAGAAGGGCGTCAGACAGTTGCTTGTCGCCAGATGCCCGCGCCAGCAAGATCGAACCGACCATGGTTGCAATTGCGCCGGCGGCGGCCTGCCGCGCATCTGATGGCGATCTCTTCGGAATCAACCCGGCGATGATATCGATCATTTTCTCGAGCCCGCCTGCAAGGGTACGCCGGGCCTCCGGGCCTGACCGTCCGATATCCGCGGCTAAAGCCGGAAGCGCACAACCGCGGGCCGGATTGTTGCGATGGCGGAGGCTCAGATAGGACTCGACGACTGCATCGAATCTTTTCTCGGGAGGCAATCCCTGCGTGAGATCCAGCCAATGGGCGACGGTTCGATCGATGGCCAAAGCGAGCGCTTCAACGACCAAAGCGTCCCGTGACTTGAAGTAGGCATAGAAGCTGCCATGCGTCAGGTCAGCGAGCTTCATCAGGTCGACCACACTCAAGCCATCGGCACCGTTCTGACGCAGGCCATAGGAAGCATTTTCGACGATCCGCCTGCGGGTCTGCTGCCCATGGTCTTTCGGGTAACGCATCGCCTGCTCCGGAATGATCAAAGAAACAGAGCAAGATTAGATGATTATCATCATATACAATAGCGAAATTCACCAGAAAGGCTCGCTGTCTGCGCCTCGATCAGGAAAAGCCGGTCAGCGATGCTGACCTCCAGATTGAATGCACATTAATGTCCGACGAATACGGGCTTGCGCTTTTCGACAAAGGCGCGCACTGCCTCCTTATGATCCGTCGTTCGCGCGGCGCGGACCATGTATTCCGCTTCCTGGTCCATCGAATCCAAGAGGTCGGCGGTCAGGGCATGGTCAAGATTGTCCTTCATGCCGGCGAAAGCTTGCGAGGGGCCCTCGGCCAGGGACCTTGCAAGCGCAAATGCAACATCGCGAAGCTCGGCGTCGGCCACCACCCGGTTGACGAGCCCCAGGGTCTCGCAGCGGCGTGCGTCGATCCGCTCGGACAGAAACATCAACTCGCGTGCCCGGGACGCTCCCACCAGCCGCGTCAGCAGCCAGCCGATGCCGTAGTCTCCCGTCAAGGCGATGCGGGCATATCCCGTGGTCATCACAGCCGATTCAGCGGCGATTCGAATGTCGCAGGCGAGCGCGAGCGCAAGCCCTGCGCCCGCGGCAGGCCCGGGAAGAGCCGCGAGAGTCGGCTTTCGTAATCCCACCAACGCACCCGTGAGGGTGCGCTGCTTGATGCGCAAGTCGGCGATCCGCTCATCGATCGGCGTTTCAGCCTTCGCAAAATTGCTCCCCATACCCTTGACGTCGCCGCCTGCGCAAAAGGCGGCCCCGGCGCCCGTGATGAGCAGTGCGCCGACGCTGGAATCATCGCCGCACTGCCTGATCATGCGCCGGAGCGCGGGGGTCAGTTGATCGGACAAGGCGTTGCGCGCCTCGGGCCGGTTCAGCGTGATGAGCGCCACGCGATCCCGGATTTCACAGAGCAATTCACCTGTGCCGGTGTCGACCTTGATCCGATCTTCTGCCATCCGCGCTGTCCCCGTCGCGCCTTCACGCGACCTTCAAGGCTTGCTCGCTGTCGGCGTCCAGGAATCCCGTAAGCCGTCCCCTGATCAGCCGCTCGGCATCCGCCATGATGCGGTCGATCAGTTCCTTCACGGTCGGGATATCGTGAATGAGGCCTGCGACCATCCCGCAGCTCCATGCGCCGGCGTCCATGTCGCCGTCGATCATCACCTTCGGATAGACTCCAGCGACCTGCTCGTGGATGTCGCCAATCTTCAGGCTTGCGCCCTTCTCGCGCTCGACCTCCAGCAACTGGTCAACGCCCTTGTTCTTCAAGACGCGCTCGGTATTGCGCAGCGCGCGCATGACCAGCACGGTGTCGAGTTCGGTCGCCTTGACCAAGGCCTGCTTTACATTGTCGTGGACTGGCGCTTCCTTCGTGGCGATGAAGCGGGTACCCATGTTCATGCCGGCGGCCCCCATCGACAGCGCCGCGACAAGGCTCCGCGCGTCGGCCATGCCGCCCGACGCCACAAACGGAATCTTCAGCTCGTCCGCCGCACGGGGCAGCAGGATCATGTTCGGGATGTCGTCCTCGCCGGGATGGCCGCCGCATTCGAAGCCATCAACGCTGACAGCGTCGCAGCCGATCTTCTCGGCCTTGAGCGAGTGCCGCACCGAGGTGCATTTGTGGATCACCTTGATGCCAGCGGCTTTCAGCGCCGGCATATACTGCTCGGGGCTGCGGCCGGCGGTCTCCACCGCCTTGACGCCGCCTTCCTTGATAGCAGCGATATACTCCGGATATGGCGGCGCGGTGAAGCTCGGCAGGAAAGTAAGGTTCACACCAAAGGGCTTGTCCGTCATGTCGCGGCAGCGCGCGATCTCCTTGGCCAATAATTCCGGCGTCCGTTGCGTCAGGCCGGTGATGATTCCGAGCCCGCCGGCATTCGATACCGCGGCGGCGAGTTCGGCAAACCCGACATAGTGCATTCCGCCCTGGATAATCGGATGTTCGATGCCGAACATCTCGGTAATTGCAGTCTTCACGCGTGCCTCCGATGTGGTTTTCCAGATGTCTAGTGTAGCCAGGTTGTTGTTCGTCAGTGAACGATTTCGAGCAGGCCTGCGGCGCCCATGCCGCCGCCGACGCACATCGTAACAACGGCGTATTTCGCCTTGCGACGGCGGCCCTCGATCAAGGCGTGGCCAGTTAGCCGCGCGCCAGTCATGCCGTAGGGATGACCGACTGCGATCGATCCGCCATTGACGTTGAGCTTCTCCGGGTCGATCCCGAGCTTGTCGCGACAATAGATCACCTGCACCGCGAATGCCTCGTTCAATTCCCAGAGATCGATATCGTTGATCTTAAGTCCGTGTCGCTTGAGCAGCCGAGGCACAGCATAGACCGGACCGACGCCCATCTCGTCCGGTTCGCAGCCTGCGGCGACGAAGCCACGGAAGATGCCCAGCGGCTTCAGACCCTTTTGCGCCGCGAGCTTGTCGCTCATGATGACAGCTGCACTGGCGCCATCCGAAAGCTGACTGGCATTGCCGCCGGTGATCGTGAAACCAGGCCCCTTGGCTGGCTTGACACCTGCGAGACCTTCGGCAGTGGTATCGGGACGCGGCCCCTCGTCAGCCGACAGCGTCACCTGCTGGTACGAGACGGCGCCGCTCGCCTTGTCGGTGACTGCCATCGTGGTCTTGATCGGTGCGAGTTCGTCGTTAAAGCGGCCCCCCTGCTGAGCGGCCGCCGTCCGGCGCTGGCTCTCGAGGCTGTATTCGTCCTGACGTTCGCGCGAGATGTCGTAGCGCTTCGCAACGACTTCGGCAGTATCCAGCATCGCGATGTAGGCGTCCCCTTTCATCGCGAGCAATTCGGGATCGACGGCATGAAAGCTGTTGAACTGGTTGTTCTGAACCAGGCTGATGGATTCGCCGCCGCCGCCGATGGCAACCTCCACGCCATCGAAAATGACCGAGCGCGCTGCCAGCGCAATCGCCTGGAGCCCGGACGCACATTGGCGATCGATGGTCGTTCCGGCCACACTCACCGGAAGCCCGGCGCGCAGCAGCGCCTTGCGTGCGATGTTGGTGCCCGTGGTGCCCTGTTGCATGGCGCAGCCCATCACGACATCCTCGACCTCGGAGCCCTCCACGTTAGCGCGTGACAACGCAGCGGAAATGGCATGACCCAGCAACGTTGCACCTTCGGTATTATTGAGGGCGCCCTTGTAAGCCTTGCCAATCGGAGTACGAGCAGTCGAGACGATTACGGCTTCGGTCATTGTTTACCTCTGGTCGGGGTGCGGCGGTCGATTTGCTAGAAGGAGATTCAGCTCTGCTGCGCGTACCGCATCAGATGATAGGCAGGATCGCCGAACTGGACGTTGATGGAGCTTATGCGCTTGAAGTAGTGGCCGACGTTCAACTCGTCGCTCATGCCCATGCCGCCATGCAGTTGCACGGCCTGCTCCGCGACAAAGCGCGCGGCATAGCCCACTTTCGTCTTGGCGCCGGACGCCAGTTTCGATCCGTCCGCTTCCTTCGATGCCAGGGTTAAATTCAAATGCTGGGTTAGCGAAATCGACTCCTCAAGCGCGATGAACATGTCCACCATGCGGTGCTGCAGCACCTGAAACGTCCCCAGCGCGACCCCGAACTGCTTACGCGTCTTGCTGTATTCTAGTGTCGCCGAGTTCAGCTCCGCCATGGCGCCGACCGCTTCCGCGCAAAGCGCTGCGATGGCACGATCGCGGCACGCCTCCAGGGCGGCGACGCCCTCGCCTTCGCTCCCCAGCATCTGGCTGGCCGGCACCTCGACTTTCATCAGCGTGAGTTCGGCGGCGCGCCGGCCATCCATGGTCTTGAAGCTCTGCAGGTGAAGATTGGCTGCATGGCGATCTACAACAAACAGACTCACGCCGTCGCGATCGCGTGGCCCGCCCGACGTGCGCGCCGAGACGATCAGCTTGTCGGCCCACGGCGCGCCAATCACCGCGGCCTTGGTCCCGCTCAGGACAAAACTGTCCCCTTGGCGGCGCGCCGTAGTGGTGACATTGTTGAAATCATACCGTGACCGTCCTTCCGCCCAGGCCAGCGCCCATATCGCCTCGCCCTCCATGATCTTCGGCAGGAATGCCTGACGCTGCTCGGGCGAGCCGACGGCTTCGATCAGGCCACCGGCGAGGACTACCGTCTCAAAGTACGGCTCGACGACGAGGTTGCGGCCGAATTCCTGCATCACGATCATCGTCGCAAGCGAGCCGCCACCAAGGCCGCCGGAGCTTTCATGGAACGGCGCGGCGCAGAGACCGAGTTCGGCGAACGATTTCCAGTGCCTGCGGCTCCAGCCCTCATCGGTCGCGACGATCTTGCGGCGCTCGTCGAAATCGTACTGCTCGCGCAGGAAGCGTTGAATGCTGGAACGGAGCAATTCCTGTTCTTCCGTCAACTGAATATCCATCGGATGCCTCGTGATGTAGTCAGAGACCCAAAACCGCTTTCGCGATAATGTTGCGCTGAATTTCATTCGATCCCCCGTAAATGCTGAGCTTTCGGGAGTTCAGATATTTTTCAGTCGCCGTGTGCCCATAGTCCGGCCCCGGCATGAAGCGGTTGGCGCTCACCGGGTGCTCACGGATGGCCAGACCGTAATTGCCGATCGCTTGGTGCGTCAGATCGGTAATGCGCTGGAATATCTCGGTGCCCCTGATCTTGAACAGCGACGCGGCCGGTCCCGGGTCGATGCCGCGCGACATCTGCGCAACGATGCGCAGTTCAGTCGCCTCCAGCGCGAGCACATCGAGCTCGACGCGCGCGATCTCCCTGATGAATTCCCCGAACGCTGGATCGTCCTCACCAACCTCGGTTCTCACGATCTGCTTGAGACGCCCGAGGTACCGAGTGGACCGGCCGATCCCGGCCATGCTGGTGCGTTCGTTGCCGAGCAGGAATTTCGCGTAGGTCCAACCCTTGTTTTCCTCGCCGATCAGGTTCTCCACGGGGACCCGCACGTCCTCAAGGAACACATCGTTCACCTCGTGCGATCCGTCGATGGTGATGATCGGCCGCACGGTGACACCGGGCGACTTCATGTCGATCAACAGGAAGGAGATTCCGGCCTGAGGCTTTGCCGACGGGTCAGTCCGCACCAGGCAGAAGATCCAGTCGGCATGTTGGGCCAGGGTTGTCCAGGTCTTGTGGCCGTTGACGATGTAGTGGTCGCCGTCGCGCACCGCCTTGGTCCGGACGGAAGCAAGATCGGAGCCGGAGCCGGGCTCCGAATAACCCTGGCACCACCAATCCTCACCGGAGAGAATCCGCGGCAGAAACTTCTTTTTCTGCGCGTCGTTGCCGAAGGTGTAGATGACCGGGCCGACCATGGTGACGCTGAACGCAAGCGGCGGCAGCGTTCCGGCGCGCGACGTTTCCTGCTCAAAAATGAAGCGCTGCGTGACCGACCAGCCTGGGCCGCCATATTCCTTGGGCCAGAGCGGAGCAATCCACCCCTTCTTGTAGAGGATCCTGTGCCAGAGCAGCGACTGCTCCTTGGTCAAATCAGTCTCGGGGTTTGGAACGCGCATTTCCTGCGGATAGTTCTCCGCAATAAAGGCGCGCACCTCGTCACGAAATGCAGCATCCTCGCTGGAAAGATTGAGCTCCATCGCGCGAGGCTCCCGTTACCATTTCTCGCCGAACGGACGGATTTCCAGCTCGAACGTCCAGGCGCTCTTGGGCTGCTGATAAAGCAACCAATAGGATTCCGCGACCGAGGACGGCGGCATCAATGCATCGGGGTTGTCCAGCGCTGTCGGTCCAAGGGCCTCGATCCGCCGCTGGCGCACCCATTCGGTGTCGACGCCGGAATCGATGATGAGATGCGCCACGTGGATGTTCTTTGGCCCCAACTCACGCGCCGCCGCTTGTGCAACGGCCCGTAGGCCGAACTTGGCGCTGGCGAAGGCCGCATAACCCGCTCCACCGCGGAGACTCGCCGTCGCTCCGGTGAAGAAGATATTGCCCTTGCCGCGCGGCAGCATCAGCCGCGCCGCTTCGCGCCCAGCGAGGAAGCCGGAATAGCAGGCCATTTCCCAGACCTTGCGGAACACGCGTTCGGTGGTTTCCAGAATCGGAAAGTTGACGTTGGCGCCGATGTTGAAGATGCAAACCTCAAGCGGCGCGTGCTTGTCGGCGTCGCTGAGGAAGGAGATGATCTCCTCTTCCTTGCGCGCATCGAGCGAGCGCGCATGAATTTCGCCGCCGGCTTTCTCGATCTCCTTGACGAGTGGTTCGAGCTTGGCGCCGTTGCGGCGCCCGACAAACACCGTGAAGCCCTCTGCGGCGAACTTCTTTGCGATCTCGCCGCCGATATAGTCACCGGCACCGATCACGGCCACGGTTGCGTTTCTCTTTTGCAAGGGTGTTCTCCCGGTCAGGTTAGACTAGCTGTCTACGAAGTGGTGCCGTCTGCGCCGTAGGGGCTTCGCTACCTTCGCGCAAAGCCTCCCCGAGCTTATGCTTGAGTATCTTGCCGGTCGAAGTAGCCGGCAAGGCATCGAGGACGATGATTTCGGAAGACCGTTTGTAGGAAGTCAGCTGAAATCGGATGAAACCCATCAGCTCGGCTGGTGTCACCCGCGACCCCTGCAGCAACTGCACAAAGGCGACAATCTCCTCATTGCCACCGGCGGGACGGCCGACGACGGCGCATTGCACCACGTCCTTATGTGAACTGAGGACCGCTTCGACCTCGGCGGGATAGACGTTGAAGCCCGAGCGGATGATCATTTCCTTGGTGCGGCCGACGATATACAAGCAATCGCCGTCGAAGCGCGCCAGATCGCCGGTATTGAACCAGCCCTCGCTATCGATCACCTTGGCCGTCAGCTCGGGCGCGCGATAATAGCCAAGCATCACGTTGCGTCCGCGAACGTGAAGCTCTCCAATCTCGCCCCTGGACGTCGGTATGCCGTCGGTTGTCCTGACCCGGGCCTCTACTCCCGGCAGCAGCGTACCGACCGCCTGATCGGAGCGCGGCGCATCGAAGCGCACGCCAGATATTCCCGGCGAACATTCGGTGATGCCGTACCCGTTGAGAAGCGGAAGACCGAACTCCTTCTCCACACGCAACTTCAGATTCAGGTCTAGCGGCGCGCCTGCCACGGCAATCAGGCGCAACGAGCCCCGATCGAGCCGTTTCAGACCCGATACACTCTTGTACTCCAGCAGGCGTTGATAGGTGGCGGGCACGCCGTTGAGGATGGTAATGCCCTCCTCCGCGATCGCCTTGGCGGTAGCCGCCGGATCGTATTTGCTGACCATCCGCACTGTGCCGCCAACCATCAGCGTCATGATCAGGAGCGAAATGCCGACGATATGCGAGATCGGCAGCACGAGATAGACCTTGTCGTCTCGATCCATGTTGCGGAAATGCGCCGTGGTCCTGGCGCTGATCAGCAGGTTTTCATGGGAGAGCATCACACTCTTCGGCGTCCCCGTCGCTCCCGAAGTATAGATCAGCACCGCGACTTGCTTGGCCGGATCGACCTCCACCGGCTCGACAGTCGCGCTTTCGTTCAGCGTGCTAATGCCAATCTCCCGCAGCGTGCCTATTTGCCGGTTATCCGCGCCATAGCGTGATGCGTGCGCCGCAGCCTCTTTCGAAACACCTGACGTGAAAAACATCCGGCGGGCACCGCTATGATCGCGGATCTGGTCCAGTTCGCGCGCCGACAATCGAGGGTTGGCGACGATTGCCCAAGCGTCGAGCCGGCTTGCCGCCAGCAGCAACGCAGCCAGCGCAATACAGTTTTCGCTGACAATAATCATCCGGTCGCCCGCTCTGATTCCAAGCGAGGAGAGAACGGTGGCGATCTCTCTAACGCGCTGCTCCAGATCGCGGTAGCTCCAGGACGCCCTGTTCTCGACCAGGGCGATCCGGTCGGGGGCTTCGGCGACCTGCCTTGCCGTTACTTCATGTATGCGGCCAGGCAAGCCAGCGGCAATCTCGTCGAGATTGATCGTCTCTGAAAGCGCCGCCACGACTGACCTCCCGACCAAAACATGCCGACTTTTGCAACGCGGCACATTCGCCGCATCTAACGTTCTTTTTTAGAACTCGTCAATCACTAATTCAATCATCCTGTTTCATGAGGTCCGAAGGGGCAACTTCGCTGCCCTATTATTGTCCCCCACATTGTTGAAAGCCTCGTTTACAATGTATCGGCCCGCCGCTACGATTAAAGTATCAAATAGGAACTTGGCGGGGAGAGACGGAATGGCGGAGAGCCGCGGCGTGGCGATACTTGTGGGCGCAGGCGACGCCATCGGAGCGGCCGTCGCCCGGCGTTTTGCGAAGGGCGGCTATACGGTTTGCATCTGCAGGCGTGATGCGTCCAAGTCGCAGGGGCTTGTGGGCGAACTGAGGACCGCGGGACATAACATTCACGCGTTCAGTGTCGATGCCCGCCAGGAAGCAGAGGTTCAAGGCATATTCGCGCGAATCGAGAAGGAGTTCGGACCCATCCAGGTCTGCCTCTTCAACGCGGGCTCGAACGTCAACAAGCCCTTGGTGGAGACCACAGAAAAGCTGTTCTTCAAGGCCTGGGAACTGGCCTGCTATGCCGGATTCCTGGTTGGACGCGAGGCTGCTCGCGTCATGCTGCCGCGCGGACGCGGCACCATCTTGTTTACCGGTGCGACCGCCAGCGTGCGTGGCGGCCAGGGGTTTGCGGCGTTTTCATCGGCGAAGTTCGGCCTTCGCGCGGTAGCCCAGGCGATGGCGCGCGAGCTTGGGCCGAAGAACATCCACGTCGTCCATCTCATCATCGACGCCGGCGTCGATAGCGAAGCCATTCATCAGCGCATGAAAGCGGCGAAGGGAATCGAGGCGAGCGAGATTCCTCCGGACAGCCTGACGCGAACGTCTTCCATCGCCGAGGCGTATTGGTTCGCCCATCAGCAGAGCCGAGACGGCTGGACCCATGAACTCGATCTTCGTCCGTCCGTGGAGAAATGGTGATGAGCGCAACACCCGAACTCACCCTGTGGGGCGTTGGGACAAGCCGCACCATTCGTGCGCATTGGGCCATGCACGAACTTGGCTTGTCCTACAAGATCAAGCCGATCGGGCCGCGAACGGGCGAGACCAAGACCGCCGAATACACCAGGCTCAATCCCCGCCAGAAGATCCCGTTGCTGCAGGACGGCGACTTCTGCATTGGAGAAAGCGCCGCGATCGTTGCCTATCTGTCGCGAACCTATTCGACACCAGACCGTTCGCTGATTCCCGAAACCCAGCGCGAGTTCGCCGCCTGGCTCGAGTGGTGCTTCTTTATCGTGGCCGAACTCGATTCGACGAGCCTTTACGTGATGCGCCGCCATCGCGCGGATGCACTGGGACACATCTATGGAGTTGCGCCCGAAGTCGTCGCACAAGCCGGCGAATATTTTCGGCAACAGTTGCGACATGTGGAGGTCGCGCTGGAAGACGGCCGGACGTTCTTGATGGGTGACCAGTTTACCAGCGCTGACATCCTGCTTACGACGTGCCTGGATTGGGCCATCGCTTACGGCGTCGGTATTTGCGACAACGCGCGCCCCTACCTTGAACGCATTCAAAACCGAGCGGCCTATCAGCGAGCCGCCGCGGCGAACGCTCCGGTGGCACCGATTACGCCGGCGACGGCGAAGGTCTGAGAACCGTTCGCCGATCGCGGGAGGGCTTCGGCTCAGACCGCCACGCGCACGCTGCGCTCGGCAACCATCCTGTCGATGGCGCTATCGTCGTAACCCAGTTCCCGCAACACGTCGCGCGAATGCTCGCCTACCCGGGGAGCAGGCCCGCCGATCGCGGCCTCATTTACCTCAAAGCGGGCCGCGGGCTTGGGCTGCCGCACCCGTCCGACCTTCGGCTGATCGAATTCAGCGATGATGCCGCGCGCGATCACCTGTTCATTGTGGATGATTTCGCCTCGGCGCAGGATCGGCGCGCACGGCACGTCGGCAGCGTCGAGCCGCTCAAGCCATTCGGCGGTGGTGTGTTGACCGATGTATTCCGCCATCTTGTTGATGCGCGCCGTAGCGTTGACCGAGCGCGCCGCCGGCGTCGCAAAGCGGGGATCCTTGGCAAGCTCGGGATCGCCGGAGGCCCGGCAGAAACCCTGCCATTCGGAATCGGAGATGGTCCCGGCTGTGATGTAGCCGTCGCTGGTCTTGAACACGAGATCCGGCCGATCGTTGGGATCGGCGGCGGTGGTCTCGGCGCCCACCACTGTGTACTGCATCATGCCTTCCGGCCACAGGTAGGAAATCATCGCATCCAGCATCGCGACCTGGATATGATCGCCCTGCCCGGTTTTCTCGCGGGCATAGAGCGCCGCCGCGACCGCCTGTGCGGTGAAGACAGCGGTGGTCTTGTCGCATACGATGGTGCGGATCATTTGCGGACGGTTGGTGACCGGCTGCGACTGGATATCGGCGAAGCCGGACAGGCCCTGAATGATTGGATCGTAGACGCGCTTCTTTACGTACGGGCCGGTATCGCCGACGCCGCTGATCGAGACGTAGATCAGGCGCGGATGGCGCTGGCGCAACTCATCGACGCCGAGACCGAGGCGCTCCATGGTGCCGGGCCGAAAATTCTGCACCAGCACATCAGCCTGCGCGACCAGCCTGGCGAGCACCTCGCGGCCAGCCGGGCTCTTGACGTCGATCGACAGCGAACGCTTGCCGCGGTTTGAAGAGATGAACAGGGCAGAGAATTCTCCGTCCTTGTCGATGGTGGCACGGCTGCGGCGCGTGATGTCGCCGCCGATCGGCTCAATCTTCAGGACGTCGGCGCCCTGATCCGCCAGAAACATGGTCGCGAACGGGCCCGACACGACGCCGGTCAGATCGAGAACACGAACACCGCTAAGCGGGCCAGGCATGAGCATTCTCCCTGAATTTTGTTCTGCCAAAGGGCCGAGGACAGGTTTAGTTTCCCCGCGCATGGCCTCGCCACGATACTCCCAGACCGCAATGCCCTACTTCAAGCGGTTCTTGGAACGGGTTGCCGGGTCTGTTCGACAATCGACTCCTCGACGTCGCGGAGCTGATCCTTGCCAAAGAACATTTCTTGTCCAACGAAGAAAGTCGGCGAGCCGAATGCTCCCCGGCTGACGGCGTCGTTGGTCAGGTCGATCAGCCTCTTCTTGACATCATCCTGCTGAGCACGCGCAATCAGCCGGTCGATATCGATGCCCGAGGAGACGAATGCGTTACGGAAGATTTCAAGGTCATCCATCTTCTTCGGCTCTTCCCACATATGATGGTAGGCGGCGCGGAAATATGGCTCGAACACGCCTTCGAACTGGGCCGCGACGGCACCGCGCATCAGCATCAAGGTGTTGACCGGAAAGAACGGATTCTGCCGGAATTTCGTGACGTTATGGCGCCGGATAAACCGCTGAGTCTCGAGTGCCTGGTATTCCGGTTTGTTCTTGATTCCGCGAAGCGAGTCGAACGGCGACATGTTACCCGTCGCCTTGTAGATGCCGCCAAGCAGAACCGGGACGTACTCGAATTTGACGCCGGTCCGCCGCTCGATCCCGGGAATGGCGACTTCCGCCAGATAAGCGTTCGGGCTGCCGAAATCGAACTGGAATTCTACCTTCAGGGACATGTCGGCTCCTCCCGCGAGCGTTTCGAATGATCAGGTTTGGTACTCCGGCTACCATTTGTTTACAGTTCTAAAAACGAACTGTCAAACCGTTGCATATTTCTGCTGGTTTCGCCCGATCCATAGGGATTGTTTGGAGCTGAGTACCTATCTAGAATGGTAAGGAAGCGGCGGTTCCCTGGAGATTCGAGCGGAAAACAGGGTGCCTGATGGACTGGAGAGCAGGAAATGCGATGGGATGCCCTTGAAGAAGAGCCGTGTTCGATGGCCCGCACCATCGGCGTGATCGGTGACCGTTGGACCCTTCTTATCCTGCGCGAATGCTTCCTGCGCACGCGCCGCTTCGAAGGATTTCAGTCCGCGCTCGGGATTACACGGCATTTGCTCGCCGAGCGGCTGAAGAAACTGGTTCGGCAAGGCGTGCTGCGCCGCATTCCCTATCAGGAGTCGCCCAAACGGCACGAGTATATTCTCACCCAAAAGGGTCTCGATCTCTATCCAATCATGATGGCAATCGTGCATTGGGGCGACACGCACATGGTCGACGAACGCGGGCGGCCGTTGCTGCACCAGCACCGCAAATGCGGCAAGAACTTCGATCCGGTAATGGTGTGCTCCGAATGCGGCGAGCCGCTTTCGGCCAAGGAGGTTCATACCCACCCCGGCCCCGGTGCCCGAAACACCCCGGCAATAAAGGAGCCGGAGAAACCGAAGGCGAAGGCGCGCCGCAGCGCCGCTTGAGGTGGCTGCGCACGCGGGCTACCGCAATGCTAAGCAGATGTCAGCGCAAGCATACCCGTAGGCACCAAATGGCGGACACGAGATGTCCGTCGACGGTCGCGGCCGGCTGAACTCGTCCTCAGACCTGGATCACCTCTCGACTTGCTTCATTGCAGTAGAGACGTTCGACCTGGTCAGAGCGATGTTTCAGCACGGCACGTTGATTGACGTAGGCCTTGTCGGTGATTTCTCCTGCCGCCAATGACGGTGGATCCTTCAGCAGCGAGAACGAACAGATTCTTTCGCTGCTTCCGACCGTTTCGTTGTATTCCTGAAAACGATCCTTCAGGAATTGAATCACGAGAGGGTCGCAGGTCAAATCCGCGGCTGGAGCCTTCGAAATCCGTGCTGCCTCGGTTGGATTCAACCAGCAGAGCAGCGCGCACGATTCACGATTTTCTCCCGCAACGACAATGTCCAGCAGTACGCCGCGCGTTGCAGCCAGGATTGCCGCGCGCATATTCCCGATCGAGACCCATGTGCCGTTCGCGAGTTTGAAGTTCTCGGAAATTCTGCCTGTAAAACGCAGCCCAAGCTCCGGCTTCTGAGGATCCAGAAACGAGACGGTATCGCCGATGCGATAGAACCCTTCCTCATCGAAGGCCTTTTCCGTCAAATCCGGCCTTCCGAGATAACCTGGCGTAACGTTGGGTCCTTTGACCCTTGCCTCGTAAGTATCGGAGACCGGGATCAGCTTTAGCTGCAGACCCGGCGCGGGAAGTCCAATCTCTCCCGGCTGGTCCGTGGCCCAGTGAGTCGTACTGATTGTCGGGGCGGTTTCGGTGGTGCCGTAGCCCGACATGACCGGGATCCGCCGGCCTGTGATCAACGATGTCAGCCGATAGAGTTTTTCAAGCGTTCCCTGCGAGATTGCAGCCCCGGCATAGCTCAATCTGTCAATCCGCTTGAACACGCTGGCACCAAGTTCGAAGTCGTTCTCGATCGCGTCACATAAGAGATTATAGCCGGCGGGTACGTTGAACATGGCGGTGGGCGAAATCTCCGTGAGATTCGCGATCGTCTTGTGGAAGAGCTGAGGCAGCGGCCGGCCATCATCGATGTAGAGCGTCCCGCCATTTTTGAGAATGCCGTGAAGGATCACGTTGCTGCCCATCGTATGGTGCCAGGGCAGCCACTCGACCTGCACCGGCGCGTCCGGAGGAGACACCAGCAGACTGCCCATTTGCAGGGAGCTCGCCAGCATGCGATGGGTATTGAGCACGCCTTTGGGGAAACCCGTCGAACCGGATGTGAACAGAATCTTTGCGACAGCGTCGCAGGAAACCGCACGTGAAGCATCCGCGAATCCTTCACTCGCCGTTCGGGATGTCAGTACGCCGAAAGGGACGGTGTCCGGCGCGCCATCGACGCTGATCCAGGTTGCGGCTGTCAGTTCGGGAATCGAGCGACCGGCGGAAAAGTCGCGCCCGCTCTGGACGAAAACGAAATTCGGGCGGAGCGCCTCCGCTATATCCTTGAGACGAGCTAGGCCGCCGGGCATCAGCGTGTAGTTAGGCGAGATCGGCGCCAGGATTACTCCTATCGACATCGCGGCAAACGAGATCACCGCGTTCTCGATGGAGTTTCCTGAAAGTATCGCCAGCTTGTCAGCCGGCTTTGCGCCCATATCGATCAGGCTTTGGCCGACCGCCTGAACCTGCAACCATGCTTCGCGATAGGTGATCTCGTCCCATCCCCCGTTAGCATCGCGTTGCGCAAGAAAAATTCTATCGGGAACGGAATTTGCCCAGGTCGGGAGGAAGTCCGTGATGCGCCAATCGCATTCCCCCAGCTCAACGGGCGAACTCAATATCAGTGTGCCGTCGGTTCGACGCTCTATGGAAAGCTCCCTCGGCGCAAACGTCAGTGCCTTCGTCGACATCGAAAAACTCCTGAATTGCTGTGATGGTCCGACGAGCCCGCGAGACGCGATTCACCACCCTGATGCCATCGCTGCTGCGTCTACCGCTTGGATCATGCGAGCCGACAATTGGGCTGTCGATCGGGCCAGACCGGTCGGCAGTTCGCATCAGCGCGCGAACTGCCGCACCCGTCGCTTCGCCCGTGCGAAGTCACTCGGACCTGGCGTCCAGCACTTCCCCGAAGGCTTGCCAACCCGTGCCTGTCCATCGCTGCAATCGCATCTGTGTCCAGATCATGTTCTCGGTATCGGTCGTGTTGACCTTGATGCCGGGCAGCGCAGTCGGAACGACGAAGTCCTTCAGGTTCTTGGCCTGCGCAAGTATATTCTTGCGAGACAGGTCGTTGCCGCACTGCTTTAGAATCTGCTCGAGCAGGATGCCTTGCTGATAGCCGGTCAGATAGCTGCCGTTGGTGATATCGGCGCCCGGCAAATATTTGTCAAAGAACACCCGGAAGGCCTGCATACCCGGGTCGTTATTCCATGCCGGATCCAGAATATCCTTGTTGGTCGTACCGACGATCACGCCGACCGATTTGTCGAGACCGGCCGGTGCGAGCGTGCCTCCGACCGAGCCGGATGGGAAATTGATGATCACGGTCGCCTTCCAGCCGATCACCGATGCTTGCCGGATCGCCTGCGCGGCGAACTTCGGTGTGCCGGCGATCACGAGAGCGTCCGCACCGGAGCTCCTCAGGTTGACGACCTGCGAATCAACCGTCGGTTCAGTGACCTCGTAGGAAGCCGTCACGACCTGTCGGTCGAAATCTTTGCCGAGAAACGCCTTGAAGGCGTTGACGTAGTCTTTGCCGAGGTCGTCGTTCTGATAGAGGATGGCATACTTGGCGTTTGGCAGCGTCTTCGTCAGATATTTGGCGTAGATCTTTCCTTCGGTGTCGTAGCTGACAAGACCCGTCGTCGTCAGCGGGTAATTCGCGACGTCAGTAAATTTGGAAGAACCGCTGATAATAGCGATGCTGGGCACGCCTTTCGAGCGCAGGTATTTTGCCGTAGCCGAGATGCCGGGAGTGCCGAGCTGGCCGAACATGAACGACACTTCGTCGCTCTCAACCAGTTTGCGGACGTGCTCCACCGCTTTGGGAGGGCTGTATGCGTCGTCATACGCGACGTAGTTGATCTTGCGTCCGTTAATGCCGCCGCGATCGTTGACCGATTGTATGTAGGCCATAACTCCCTTGCCCACGAGCCCGATCGATGAGGCCGGTCCGCTGAAGGGAAAAACGCCGCCGATCTTGATCTCCGTCGCTGTAATTCCAGGCTCTTCAGCCGCGAATGCAGGCCCGCTCAAAAGTGCAGGCCCGCTCAAAAGTAAAGTCAGAGCCGCTACGGTTTTCCATTTCATCAACATTCTCTCCTCCCA
The DNA here is from genome assembly GCF_032917945.1 of Bradyrhizobium sp. sBnM-33. Classification (NCBI taxonomy): domain Bacteria; kingdom Pseudomonadati; phylum Pseudomonadota; class Alphaproteobacteria; order Hyphomicrobiales; family Nitrobacteraceae; genus Bradyrhizobium; species Bradyrhizobium sp. sBnM-33. The sequence continues at coordinate 1,278,237 of NZ_CP136624.1, read as the reverse complement.
AACGCGATGCGCCCTTGCGGGCACGTGGTTCTTGTTTTTGTGCCGCCGCCTACTCGCCCCTCATCGGTGCGAGCCGACATCGGGAATTTCGGTAAATCGGTCCCAGCGCCTTTCCATTCAGCGCTGCACCCGGCACGTCGCGGCCGTTGCGATCGGCCATCTTCTCCCTGCAGCCTACAGTTCTTTTTTAGAACTAGTCAAGCACTTAGATGATCGTTTCGCCGACGAGCGAGCGGCGAGCTTACCGACGCACTCGCAAAAGTTACGAGTTCAACTGTGGCCACTGTTGCTTTCAAGCTAGTAGCTGCGGAGCCGCGGCGCGCTCGTGCGCTGAATCTGCCAGGAAGTGGCGTGGCATTTCTTCCCGCTCAGCGGCCCGATTCTCTACGAATTAATGGCTATTCGGATTCAAGTGATCGCTGGAGACACTGGCGCACTATCGCCTCATGGCTGCGCGAGTAAGTGCTCGCGAGACGGTCTTTTGAGCGACCTTGGGCAATCAACAAACGCGGGTTCATCGCCGAGCCCGGGTCAGACGGCGGGAAAAATAGTTCTATTTTGAAACTCTTGAGGCCACCAAGTTAGGTCAACGCTCTTTCAAGCGGCGACCGTTTCGCGAAGGTGCTCGACCGCCCTATCCAAAAAGGCCTGAGCCAGACCGGGGTCGTTAACGACGCGCGATAGCGTGAGCGCACCGACCATCGTGGAGAGAATGACCAGGGCTTTGCCATCAGGCTCCTCGCCGTCAGTCTCGGCAATCAAACGACCGAGGATTTCGAGATACGCTTTGATTCCGGCTTCGAAACGACGCTTCAACTTGTGACAGTCGTCTTGAATTAGCGGCGTTCACTGTTGAAGATGACTTTGCATCGATGGACGCGGTCATCCGGCGAGCCAACCGGCGTTGTTCGGGACTGGATCTGAAGACCTTCAACTTCGCGCTCGAGCTTCGCAACACGCTCTTCCAGCCTAAACATGTACTCGCCGCGCGGATCGTCCATGCCTAGCAGCCCAGTAATTCAAGCTTTCCCAGAGGCGCTTGAGCATAGTTGCACACTCCCGTGTTTGATCATTGCGGCCATTCGGTCCCCATTATCACGCGAGCCAGCTCCGACGGATTCTCAACAGCTGAGAAGTGGCCGGTATTTTTGAGCGTCACCATCTGCGAGGCAGGAATCAGCGACCGTGTGCGTTCGCGTTCATTTGGCCGAGACCAATCGCTATCGCCGTAAATGAGCGTCACAGGCGCCGAGACCTGCCGATAGTAATCGCGTGCCTTGCTCCAGGACCGCCAGCCTGCCAGCACCTTGCGTGCGATCCCCTTGTATCCCGGGCGGCGGGCTACTTCATCGAACTCAGCAAGCAAATCGGCCGGCAGTTTGCGCGGGTCGTGATATCCGCCGCCCATGATCTTGCCGAGAACCATCTTGTTTTCGAGCGATGCATTCATCGCGCCGAGTACCGGGATCTGCAAACTTCCGATGATAAAATTCGCGAACCAGTTGCCGCGTCGAATACCGTCCCCGTAGCGGGTCTCGTAGTCGTAGGGGTTGATCGCATAGACCCGCTTCACCCGCTGCGGAAGCGCCGCCGCCACTGTAAGGGCCAATGCCCCGCCGATCGACTCGCCAACAACCGTGACGGCCGAGAGGTTTAGCTCCTCGATGAAGCGAATGACGGCCTGCCTGAAATAGGGTTCGTCGAAGCTCGCGCTTGGATCTATTGGAGAGTGTCCGTGGCCTGGGAGGTCAATGGCGTACACCGTGTGCGATGTCGCGAGGAGCGGCGCCAGACTGCGGAAATATTCGAGCTGCGTCCGGATCGTATGTATGAGCAGTAACGGAGGCCCGCTGCCGATCTTTTGAAAACGCAGGCTAAGCGTATCCGATATTTTGAGCAAACTTGGTTTGGCTCTTGTCACGCTAAGCATTCGATTTCTCCTGCGCTTTGAGGGGCGATCTTTCAAGCGGCGACCGTTTCGCGAATGTGTTCGACCGCCCTATCCAGAAAGGCCTGAGCCAGATCGGGGTCGTTGACGACGCGCGATAGCGTGAGCGCACCGACCATAGTCGCGAGAATGACCATGGCTTTGCCATCAGGCTCCTCGCCGTCAGTCTCGGCAATCAAACGACCTAGGAGTTCGAGATACGATTTGATGCCGGCTTCGAATGACGCTTTCACGTCGCTGCCCTGTCTGGCGGCGTCAGAGCCGAGCGCCACGACTGGGCAGCCGTCCATCTTTTCTTCGCGATGTTCCGTGCTGAGGTAGAACGCGATCACCGCGCCAAGCGGATCCTCAGGCTTCGCCGCGGTCGCTGTCGACCATCGGAGGGTGGCGCTCTCCAATGCCCGCCGGGAGGCTTGCGCCGCCAAATCTTCCTTTGATGCGAACTGCTTGTAAAAGCCGCCTTGGGTCAGGCCGGCACCCTTCATCAGATCCTTAAGGCCGATGCCGTCAAAGCCGCACTCCCGAAAAAGGCGACTTGCCACATTGATTACAGCTTCGCGGTTTTCCGCGGCCTGAATGCGACTCACTCGCATGTCGACCTCCATTTTTTAGATTGCATTCGTAATCTATATCAGATATAGAGTTCAAACGCAATCTATTTCGAATGAGGCGATAGCATGAAAAAGAGACCCGTTATTGTGCTGGGCAGCATCCTGATCGCCGTATCCGGCGTGGCCGCATTCACCGCGCTTTCCATCCGCACGCAGGCAGCCTCCGCCGTGAGCGACCCGAGGCAGGAACCACCGATCGTCAGAGTAGCGACCGCGGCGCAGGTGGCCGGATCCGAACGCGGCTTCACGGGCATCATAGGGGCGAGAGTCCAGAGCAACCTCGGTTTTCGCGTCGCCGGCAAGATCGTGGAACGGCTTGTGAATGCCGGTCAGCAGGTCAAAGCCGGTCAGCCGCTGATGCGGATCGACGAAACCGACCTTCGCCTTGCGGTCACGGCAAAGCGCAACGCCGTTGCCGCCGCGCGTGCATCTTTCGTTCAGACCGAAGCGGATGAACAGCGATACGCCAAGTTGGTGAGCAACGGATGGGCTTCCCGACAGCGCTATGAGCAAGCGAAGGCCGCGTTGGATACGGCCGAGGCGCAACTCGCCACCGCTGAAGCGGATGCGCGGGTCGCCGAGAATGAGGCGACCTACTCGGTCCTGGTAGCGGATGCGGACGGAACGGTAGTCGAAACGCTTGGCGAGCCCGGGCAGGTCGTCTCGGCCGGCCAGACGGTCGTTCGGATCGCAAAGGCCGGCCCCCGCGAAGCTGTGGTCGCGCTTCCCGAAACGATCCGGCCAGCCATCGGCTCCGCGGCCGAGGCCAGCGTGTATGGGGCGGCCGATGGGCGGCGCTACACGGCGCATCTGCGGCAGTTGTCGGATGCCGCCGATGCTCAGACCCGTACCTATGAGGCACGTTATGTGCTCGACGGTGAGGCCGCGGCGGCACCGCTTGGCGCGACGGTAACCATTCGGCTGGCAAGCCAGGCGAGTCAGCCGGAAGTCCAGGTGCCGCTGGGAGCCGTGCTCGATGACGGCCGGAAGACCGGTGTTTGGGTCCTGGATAGCGTCACCTCGACCGTACGCTTTCGGCCCGTCAAACTTGTTCGGGTGAGCAGCGAAACTGCCGTGATCTCTGGATTGAGCTCTGGTGATCCGATTGTTTCCCTCGGCGCTCATCTCCTCCATGAGGGCGCTCGCGTCAGGACTGCCTCTGAAAGCAGATGAGCCTCAATATTTCCGCGACCGCCGTTGGAGAAGTCAGATGCTATACAGTTACGTCGTCAAGAAAGAAATCCGAAAGACCTTCGACCACGTCAACAACCATCGCTGGGATGAAGCGGTGAAAGCAGTCGCGCCGCATGTTCATCACCGCGTTTCCGGCGCCCACGCGCTTGCTGGTGAGCGCCACGACAAAGAAGCGCTGCGCCGCTGGTTTGAGCGTCTCGGCCGCGTTCAGCCCACTCTACACATCACGGTCAACAACATCTGGGTGAAGGGGTGGCCTTGGCATACCACCGTGTTCGTCCAGTGGGACGGCACCGCAACGCTGCTCCACGGCGACGCGTCCTACGTCAACCGTGGTCTCCACGTGTTCACCCTGCGGTGGGGTAAAGTCTATGCACTCGAGGAATTTCAAGATTCACAGGAAGCGGCCCGTGGGCTTGCTGCCCAGGCGGCAGCTGGCCTCAAAGAAGCTGTCGCCGAACCGATTGTAAGCTAGCAGAAGCGCAGTCAGAGGCCCCGCGTTTTTAGGTAAGCGCGTTTCACTCGGCCCACCTGCTGCAGGATGACGCGAACGTCAGGACGAACGTCGAGGAATAGGAGTGGCCAAGTGATGAATTTCAATCTTTCCGCGATCGCCGTCCGCGAACGGGCCGTAACCCTGTTCTTTATCCTTCTGCTGGCGTTCGCAGGCGTCTACGGCTTCCTGAGGCTCGGGCGGGCAGAGGACCCCTCCTTCACCATCAAGACCCTGACGGTCACGACGGTATGGCCAGGCGCGACGGCGCGCGAGATGCAGGACCAGGTCGCCGAACCTTTGGAGAAGCGGCTTCAGGAGCTGACCTGGTACGACCGGGTGGAGACGACCACACGGCCAGGTTATGCATACATGACGGTTACGCTGAAGGACAGCACACCGCCATCTAGCGCGCAGGAGGAGTTCTACCAGGCCCGCAAAAAGCTTGGGGATGAAGCGCGCAAGCTGCCGTCTGGTGTGCTCGGTCCCTTCGTCAACGACGAATATTCGGACGTGAGCTTCGCCCTTTATGCCCTCAAGGCGAAAGGCATGCCGATGCGCGAACTCGCCAGGCAAGCCGAGACCATTCGCCAGGACCTGCTCCACGTGCCCGGCGTCAAGAAGATCAACATCCTCGGTGAACGTCCCGAACAGATATTCATCGAGTTCTCCTATGCCAAACTGGCAACCCTTGGCGTGTCGGCACAGGATGTTGTTGCCGCCTTGCAGCGGCAGAACACCGTCACACCGGCAGGCTCGATCGACACCAAGGGGCCGCAGGTCTTCATCCGGGTCGACGGCGCTTATAACAGCGTCCAGGCGATCGCCGACACGCCGATCGTCGCTGCGGGGCGGACGCTGAAACTCTCCGACATCGCCGATGTCCGCCGCGGCTACGAGGATCCTCCCACCTACCTCATCCGACACCAGGGTGAGCCCTCCATCATGCTCGCGGCGGTTATGCAAGAGGGCTGGGATGGCCTCGCGCTCGGCAAGGCGCTGGAGGAGAGGTCCGCAGCTATCGCTCGGACGCTGCCACTCGGGATGACTCTGGCTAAAGTCAGCGACCAGGCCGTCAACATCACCTCGGCGGTTGACGAATTCATGATGAAGTTTGCGATGGCGCTCGGCGTGGTGCTGCTGGTGAGCCTGCTCAGCCTCGGCTGGCGCGTCGGCATCGTCGTGGCGGCTGCCGTCCCTCTTACCCTTGCCGTCGTGTTCCTCATCATGCTGGAAACCGGCCGGTTCTTCGACCGCATCACGCTCGGCGCCCTCATCCTGGCACTTGGTCTTCTCGTGGACGACGCCATCATCGCCATCGAGGTGATGGTGGTGAAAATGGAAGAGGGCATGGACCGCATCAAGGCGGCAGCCTACGCGTGGAGCCACACGGCGGCACCGATGCTGTCCGGAACAGTCGTGACGATCGCCGGGTTCCTGCCGGTCGGCTTCGCGCGCTCGACGGCCGGCGAATACGCCGGCAACATCTTCTGGGTCGTGGGGTTCGCCCTCATCGTCTCCTGGATCGTCGCGGTGATCTTCACGCCCTATCTTGGCGTCAAGATGCTGCCCGCGATCAAGCCGATCGAAGGCGGTCACCACGCGATTTACGGCACACCGAACTATCGGCGCCTGCGAGGGATCATCACCTTCGCCGTGCGCCACAAGTTCGTAACCAGCGGCATCGTCGCCATCGCTTTCGCGCTTTCCGTCGTCGGCATGGGCGCGGTCAAACAGCAGTTCTTCCCGACGTCCGACCGCCCCGAAGTGCTGGTGGAGGTTCGCCTTCCGGAAGGCACCAGCATTGAGACGACGACCGCCACAGTCGAGAAGCTCGAACACTGGCTGGACCACCAGTCGGAGGCCAAGATCGTCACGAGCTATGTCGGTCAGGGCGCTCCCCGCTTCTTCTTCGCGATGGCACCGGAGCTGCCTGATCCGTCCTTCGCCAAGATCGTCGTGCTTACGCCGGACGCGGAGGCGCGCGAGGCTTTGAAGCACCGGCTCCGCCAGGCCGTGTCAGATGGGCTTGCACCTGAGGCTAGTGTGCGCGTCACTCAGCTTGTGTTCGGGCCCTATACGCCGTTCCCGGTCGAGTTTCGGATCATGGGGCCTGATCCCGCGCAATTGTACGCTATCTCTGAAAAAGCCCTCGATATCATGCGTGGCGTTGCCGATGTGCGGCAAGCGAACCGCGATTGGGGTAATCGCACACCCGTGCTCCGCTTCATCCCAGATCAGGATCGACTGAACCTCATCGGCCTCTCGCCAGCGGAGGTGGGCCGGCAGCTGCAGTTCCTCCTCACGGGCATCGCTGTTACGCAGGTCCGCGAGGACATCCGCAATGTCTCCATCGTGGCACGCAGCGCAGGCGGCGAGCGGCTGGATCCGACGCGTCTGGCGGATTTCTCACTGACGAGCCGGGACGGCCGCCCGATTCCGCTCGACCAGATCGGCCATTCGGAAATCCGTCTGGAAGAGCCGATTATGAAGCGCCGCGATCGCACACCCGTCGTCACGATTCGCTCGGACATCAATGAGGCGACCCAACCTCCAGAGGTCTCCAAGGAGATCAAGACGGCCCTTCAGCCGCTGATCGCATCCCTTCCGGCCGGCTATCGCATCGAATTGGGCGGATCGATCGAGGAGGCAACCAAGGCCAATGACGCGTTGGCGACGGTCTTTCCCGCCATGATCGCCGCCATGCTGATCGTCATCATGCTGCAGGTGCGATCCTTCTCGACGATGGCCATGGTCATGCTGACGGCACCGCTTGGCCTGGTCGGCGTCGTGCCCGTGTTGCTCGCCTTTAATCAGCCCTTCGGATTCAACGCCATTCTGGGCCTGATAGGACTGGCGGGCATCCTGATGCGCAACACGCTGATCCTGACCGAACAAATCAAGGAGAACCGAGCTGCCGGCCTTGATGATTATCACGCCGTCATCGAGGCCACGGTGCAACGTACGCGGCCAGTGATCCTGACCGCACTTGCCGCCGTGCTAGCCTTCATCCCTCTCACTCACTCCGTCTTCTGGGGATCGATGGCTTATACGCTGATCGGCGGCACGGCGGTCGGCACGGTGCTGATCCTACTGTTCCTTCCTGCGCTTTATGCCGCGTGGTTTCGGATCGCGCCGACTGCAGATGAGATCCATGAGGATTCTATGGAGGAACCGGAATTGCGAACAGCAATGGCTGCCGAGTAGGGCTCTGTTGTCGGACGAGGCAGACGGGGTTGGGATCTTATCGCGCTGCGCGTTTGCCAAGGCTTGCGGTTCGATCAGCAGACCTTGCCGTTCATAGCGGCGACGAGTCCTGCTGAAGCGCTTCCTCCAGGCAATCGATCTGTCCGCGGCGCCAGCGCTCCACTGCTCCAGAGTCGAGCCACCCGATCCTGACCAGGATGTCGATGGCGCTCATAAAGTGCTCGGCGGCAAGCGCCGCTTCAGCGGCTTTGGCGACACGATCAGCAAGTGGAACCCGATTCTTCGGCTCATTCCGGGGTCGAACTCTCTGTTCGGTGTGCCGCAAGGATGGGCAACATGGTAGCTCCCAACTGGACAGCGTCGCGGACAAGCACCGGATCTGCGGTCGAGATAATCTCGCGTGCGGAGCCGTGGAGCCGCGCCCCTCGTGGCGTCCAGGCGCGGTCGCTACGACTGCAAATCACTTCAAGCGCAAACTTCACTCATCCAATTTCTTGCTCAGTTCAGGATTGAGCTTGTTCCGATCGACAGACTGATAGAACGTGATGGGTCGGCATTTTCCGTCAAAGTCCGCGAGGACAATAGCCGTCCATGGACTCGCGTTCTCGCCCGAACCCTCGCGGAGGTCCGGCATGACCTTGCGAGCAGCGATCACATACCAAGCGCGACCAGTCGTTGCCGCCTTCGCAGCCGCAGCAAACTCATCCAATATTCCGCGCAGATTTTTGCGCATTTCTTCTTCAGTGTCCCCGCGGAGGTATTTTCGAGACGACTTTCCCGCCTCTCCGTACTCATGATGAATGTTCAGCTGCAGTCGGGCATCGTCCACTTCGATCTTCGTCACCTGTGCCACCGCTCCGCCTTCGCGAAGATAGTCTCGCACCCGGACGTCGCAGGCGAAAAATCTGTCCGTGGGCGGCTGAGCGACGCTAGCTGCAGGGGGGACCGCGGCTAGAGCCCGGCTTTTCTTTTTTCGAGGAGCAGCATCCGCAGGCATCGCGGCGATGGCGGCGCTGAGAAGCGCCGCGGCAAGCACGACTGGGAGAGGGGCATTCATGAGTGCGCTGCCGATGTGGTCTTTCTAAAACGCACTGGCCGCAGCGGTAGTTCCGGCCGTAAGGAACTTTTTCCTCAATACCGGCTTGTTTAATATTGTCCTACAAGAAGGGACCTTACGGAGGCGGTTTTTCGACCGTCGGGAGGTCATGGATTCGATTCTCATCAAGATCTTCGCCACGGCGCTTGCCTTCAGTCAGGTCACTACCCGGCCGGATGGGGTCAAAACGGAGTTCGATGCGGTGCACGACCGCGTCGAGGTGGCGCAGCTTCTGGGTGCCGGCTGCGCTCACATGCGCAAGGCTTTCGACATCGAGGACATCAACCTGGACGATCTGATTGCCACTGCCATGGATGACAAGGAAGCCTTGAGCAGCGAGATCAAGGCGCTCAAAGGACTGAGTCTGGCCGACCTCCACCTGGCCTACAGGCACTTCTGCAAGGCCGAAAAAGTGGAAGGATCTCCGGTCGATCTTGGTCAGGTCATCGCTTTCTACAACAGCGCGGTCAAGGATCTGCCCGACGCGGCGCAGCTGAAGCAGCTCAGGCTTCCTGGCACCAGCGTAATCCTCGATAACAAGAGCCAGCGCGTTGCCGAGATTTACGCGCCGAACAACCGCCGCATCTGGGTCAAACTTGCGGATATCCCAGAAACGGTGCGCAACGCATTCATCGCCGCTGAGGACAAGCGCTTCTTCCAACACGCCGGCATTGATGAGCGCGGACTGGTGCGCGCCTTCATCGGCAACTTCACGAAGCCGGGCCGGCCGCAGGGCGGCTCGACCATTACGCAGCAGGTCGCCAAGAACCTGCTGGTGGGCAACGACATCACTTACGAAAGAAAACTGCGCGAAATGATCGTTGCCTCGCGGATGGAGCGCGCCCTGACCAAGGCGGAAATCCTCGAGCTCTATCTCAACTCGATTTATCTCGGTCGCGGAGCCTGGGGCATCGAAATGGCGGCGCGCAGCTATTTCGGTAAACCAGCCAAGGCGCTCTCCGCAGTCGAGGGCGCGCTGCTCGCCGGGCTCGCCAAGGGACCGAACTACTTCAATCCCGACCACCACCCTGAGCGCGCGCGCGAGCGCCTTGCCTACGTGCTGGGCCGCATGCAGGACGACGCCATGATCGAGGCCGCCTCGGCGCAAGCAATATTGCCGCAGCTCGTCGAGTACCGGCCGACGCGACGGGACTTCGCCTTTCACTTCGTCGATCACATCGCCCGCGAGGCAAAGATGGTCGCGGGCCTCGATACTCTCACCAATTCCTCCTACGCGGTGCACTCGACCGTCAATTCGGCCCTGCAGCGCGTAGTCGAAGCGACGTTGCAGGAGGGCCTCGCGCGTTACGAGCTGAACACCAATCGCTACAAATTTGAGGGACCCGAGGCGAACATTTCCGATGCTGTCCGTCTGACTGCGGCTGACCCGAGGGCCACGGAACCGGCTTGGCTCGTGGCGTTGAAGACGACGCGGCTACCACTCTATGACGTTCACTGGCAATCGGCGGTCGTCCTGGAGAATGCGCGTGGCAAGCGCGGCCCTGCGATCAGTGTCGGTCTGACCGACGGAAGCATCCTGCCGCTGAACACCTGGAGCGCGGCGATCGGGCGCGGTCTCAAGCCGTACGACGTGGTCTATGTGCAGGTGCGCAAAGCCAATGGTAAGCAAGCGGCGCGCGCCGATCTGCGCATTCGACCGAACGTGCAGGGAGCAGCGCTCGTACTCGAGAATGAAACCGGCCGCATTCTCGCGATGGCGGGCGGCTTTTCGTATCCGGCAAGCCAGCTCAACCGCGTCGTCCAGAGCCTGCGGCAACCCGGCTCCACCTTGAAGCCGCTGACTTACCTCGCCGCGCTTCGGAAGGGATTGCAGCCCAACACGCTGGTGATGGACGAACCCATCACGCTGGCACCGATCCGCGCGACGGGCTACGCGCGCCAGCGCGGTTTCTGGTCACCGAAGAACTACGACGGCGGCGCTTCGGGCGCCATTACACTGCGGCGTGCGCTGGAAAACTCCCGGAATCTCGCCACCGCGCAACTGCTCGCGACTGCCCTCGACGACAGCGCCGAGCGAGGCCTCGACCGAGTCTGCGAGCTCGCGATGGAAGCGCAGCTCTACAAGGACTGCATGCGTTACTACCCGTTCGTGCTCGGTGCCCAAACGGTGCGGCTCATCGACCTGGCGGCGTTCTATGCAGCGATCGCCAACGAAGGCGCACGGCCCCAGCCCCATGCGATCGAAACGATCGAACAGGACGGCCGCACGATCTACCGGCACGACCCGCGTGCGGTGGACTGGATCGGCTCCGCCGACCGCGCATCGTTTTACCAGTTGAAATCAATGCTGCAGGGCGTGCTCGAGCGCGGAACCGCGCGCGCGGTGAAGCATCTCTCGCCCTATGTCGGCGGCAAGACTGGTACCACTGATAATTCGGCCGATGCCTGGTTCGTCGGTTTCACAAATGACGTCACCATCGCTATCTGGGTTGGCTACGACAACAGCGACGGCGGGCGCCGCACCCTTGGGCCCGGCCAGACCGGAGGAAAAGTGGCGCTGCCGATGTTCGAGCCGATCGTGCAGGCAGCCTGGGAGCTGCACGCTCCCAAGACGGCGTTGAACGGCCCTTCGCGCGAAGCCATGCGTCAGCTCGCTACTCTGTCGATCGATCCCTATACCGGCGATCCTGTACCGGCCGGCTCGGGGCGCGCTTTCACCGAGTACCTCAAGCGGGATCCGGCGGGCAGAATCGACGATACGCAATTTCGGATCGTCTCGCGTGCAGAACGCTACGCCTATCGTGGCGGCTATGACCGAGATGACGGGCCATTTCAGCAGTGGTCCTACGACAACCGCCTTTACGGCGGTGGCGGGCCGCTCTTTCCGCTCCCGCCCTGGCGTCTTGGTCCGCGCGAATATCCCACCTGGCGCGGATATCCCGATGACGAGGAGCGCCTCCCGCGACCGCCGCTGCGAGTCGATCCCGATTATTTCTGGCGGCGGCTGAATTGAGCATTGACATGCGCCTCCACCGTGCCGCTGTCCTCATCGCCGCCTGCGTGGCCACTTACACGAGCGCGGCCGCGCAGGAATTCCAGCTGGAGGACTTGCCCTCAGCCGCCAGCGTTCCGATCGCACAGATCAAGCCGCGCACCGTCATCTTCGCCGACCAACGCAACGACAAGCTCGCCGATTCCTCGACCGGGCTTATTCCTTTCGACGATTGGGCCCGCTCACGTCCGGTTCAGCGGCGCTTCCTCTCGCTGTTCCCGAGCTTCGTTGAGCCCACGCTCAAACAACAAACGAAGCTGAAGCTCTCGGTCTACCAGGCGGAGGCGCGGTTTCGACTTCCAAAGCCGGCAGCGGCATTGGATCTGTCGCGGTATGCGAATGTCGCGTTCCTCGAGCAGATCGATCCGGCAGTCAAGCACCGGCCGATCACGGAGGGCGATGCTGTTCCCAATAAGGACGCGAGCGCCGCGCACAACCGTCCGCCGAATCGCCGCTGGTGCGAGGACGCGAAGGCGATCTGCGTGCAGTCCCGCTACATGTTCGAAGGGAAAATTCCGGCGGGCATTCAGCTTGCCAACAAGCTGCGCGAGGAGAGCAAAAAGCCCATTCCGGATTTCATCGAGTTTCAGAGTGAGATCATGTTGGTCACGCAGCCGCACCTTGCCGAGCTGCCGAGCCTGACCGGGCTCGACTCCACAGTCACCGGCGGGCTCGAGCAGAACATCTTTTGGGTCAACCAGGTCATCCAATTCGGCAAGCTGCTAGCGATTGTGCAACAGCATCCGACCGAGCGGGAAGCCGCCATCGCGACGGTCTACATCCTGATTGCGGTCAGGGACGACGTGCTGAACAAGCAAAGGGAATACAGCAAAACACCCATGCTGCGAAACCTCGTGCCCGCGCAACTGCTCATGGGCAACAGCTCCTTCAACAGCGGCGATTCGCTGAGCGCCGGCCTGCCGAAATACGCCAGAAGCCGCATCAAGGCGATCGCCGAATTGATGGAGCGGGAATGAGCAGAGCGTGTGCGGCGACGAATGGCTGGCAAGCAGCCACCGAGCCAAGGGCAAGACTCCTTCCCACTACTGCTTGCAATGGCAAGGGAGTCTCGACACACGCGCTCCCAAAATATCGAAAACAACCCCGTGCAAAGTAGCAGGCGGCGGCCGCCATTCGAAGAAGCAGCTTGACACGTCGGGCAAATCAGCGGCATTCCTTCATCATTCCGCAATCCTGTAAATCCCCGTCGCCCCGCAATAGCGGGCGCGTCCGTCGCGATTGCAGCCGAAAAATCCTCACCCACAATTGAAATTGCACTGGACTGCCGCGGCGAGCGATCGCCTGCGCGTGGCCGAACCGTGCGCTTGCCGCGCGCGTGCCAGGGAATCTCGACATGAACACCGCTCCAGATCTCGCTATGTCAATGGCGATCGCCGCGACCGACCAGACCAAAGCCGCAATCCCGCGGATCAAGCTCCTGTCGCACGGATTCTCCATCGACCATCCAGACCCTGAAATCGGCGAACAGCTCATGACGAACGCGCTGGGGGTCGCGGATCGCGAAGCGATGCATGGCATCCTCAGACAATTGGTCAAGGCCAGCGTGAGCGGCGAGAGTCCTGACGAAGTCAACCTCTCCTTCATGATTTCGATGGTGAAGAGCATCAAGCCCCGGGATTCCGTCGAGGCCATGCTGGTGGCGCAAATGGTTTCGGTTCATGTGATGGCGATGCGGTGCGCCCATCACCTTGCGAATGCGGACGACCTCGCTCAGCACGACAGCGCCGCCCGCGCATTGGGCAGGCTCGCCCGCACGTTTCCCGCCCAGATCGAGGCGCTCAACCGCTACCGGAGCCATGGCGAGCCCGCCATCACCGTGCAGAACGTGTCGGTGGGGGATGGCGGCAAGGCCATTGTCGGCAACGTCACGCAGCATGCGAGCGTGATCGTCTCTGACAAAAAGCCGGCATGCGCGGCGCGGAATGCGCGGAAGGCCGCAGGCTCCAAGCGAGGGCCCGATTCCGCTGATGCCAAGCGGAAAGCGCAGGCATGAGCGATCACATCAGAAATACCGGCCCGATGCTGGCGAGCCCGCGTTGCGGCGCCCAAACCCGTTCCGGCGGCCCGTGCCGCTCGCCGGCGGTGCACGGCAGGAAGCGCTGCCGCATGCACGGCGGTGCACCGGGATCCGGCGCGCCAAGGGCAAACCAGAACGCGCGCAAGCACGGCCTGTTCACCAGGGATGCGATCGCCGAGCGAAGGCAGATTCAGGCGTTGTTGGGTGAGGCGCGGAAGCTGCTGGAAGGGATGAAGTGAGTGGCTTTCGCAAACAGCGCGCAAACGCCACCTCGATAGCTCAACCGGAAGCTTTTACAGTTCGGCTCCCCTGGTGCCGGTGCACCAGCGAAAGCACCCACAACTCGCCTGCAGAGTACGGATGTCGACCGTTAATCAGGAAGTCACGATCAAGATCGACGATTCATTCACCGGCCCAGTGTGCGAGTGATGGACTGGAACGGGAAGGAATGCGACGCACCCGACATTGCATTCGTTTCCATTCCGGTGGTTGATGGACGCGAATTGGAGACCACCGGAGCTATCTTCTATAATCTTGGGCTCCCGCGCGACTTCAAGCCCGAGGCTACCGATCATCGCATGGGCACTTGCTATGCGCTCGTGGGTTTCGTCGGGGAATGGACCGAAGAGAGCTCAGCCGCTTACACCAAAGGCAGGAAAATAGACATTAGCGGGCTGTTTGGCGCCGCCAAGGCAGTGCGGCCGTTCCAGGAAGACGGATACATCTCATTGAGGTCGAGGTGAGCTATGAGATGGGACGGAGCACCCAAGATCAGCCGGAGTAAACTTATTAGCCCTAGTCCGCGTCATTGACGGCCCGCGTTCCTCTGTCGCTACCGGCTCTGTCAATGTGCAATCTCTTGTCTGATTGCGGTTGCTGGCACAAGGGTTCAGCTCGTTACCGACAGCCTGCGAGGCTCGCTCTTGTCTACGAGGTCGACGTTCATAGCCGCCTCACGATGGTAGTCCGAAGATCGGGAGCTGCTATCTATTAGGCGCGTGCTGCAGGCACAGAGGTTGCAGCGCAGTCACCCCGACCTCGTCCTCGCAGGACGTCGTTCCGCCTTTTCGGCGGATCCGCTGAATTGCTAATCGATCATGCGGTCGCCTCCTCGCGGGTCCATCGGAACTCGCTTCCATCTGCCCAGATCCGATGCATCACGATCGCTAATTTTCGCGCGACCGCCACGACTGCTCGGCGAAGACCGCGTCGCTTGGCCACCCTTACACCCCAGGCTTTCAATGCAGACCAACGCTGGGTGCGGGTTAGAAGTGCAAGCGCTGCCTGATAAAGTATGGTCCTGAGCATCACATCGCCGCACCTCGAAATAGCGCCATTCCGATCGGTTTCGCCAGATGCGTATTTGCGTGGCGTAAGGCCAAGATGCGCGCCAACATCGCGGGAGCGTTGAAAGCGATCCGGGTCATCAATAGTTGTTAGAAAAGTGATTGCCGTCAGTGCGCCTACGCCTGGTATCGTCATGAGCCGCTGGCATGTCGGTTCGCGGCGTACTATTTCAAGTACCATCTTGTGTAGGACGCCGTACTGTTCACGCAGCGCGGCTCGAGCCACAAGCATTGGGCGCAGCATCGCCGCGAGTCGTGGATGGCCATCTGTGAGTTCATTCGTTTGCTGCTCAAACGTTACTTGAGATATACGACCAGACAGCTTTAAGCCGAAGACGCGTAAGACGCCCCGAATTTCATTCTCGATATCGATCTGCTTAATCAAAAGCGTCTTGCGATTATTGAGAAGCATTCGTAGCTCCTGGCTCACGTCACCCTTGATATGAACAACGGTGTACCAGCCGACCCGCATTACCTGCGCAATAGCGCGAGCGTCGTTTCGATCGGTCTTAATCGGCATTGTCCTAGTCACGCCGCGCAGTCTTCGGGGATCGATGCAGACTGCGTGTAAGCCGGCAGCACGCAGTTCGCCGTACAGCCAACGAGCGAGACCACCAATCTCAATCCCGACCTTGGCAAGGGGCAATCCGCTTTCGTTGAGCCAGGCAACAATAGCCTCCGGTTCCGAAAATGTTTTGCCCTCGCGAATGACGACGCCATTCTCGTCCACAACACAGATAGCCGTCTCCTTTAGCGAAACATCCAGACCGACATAGTGCTTCATGTTCCCGCTCCTGCTGCCGCCGGCTCGCCGGCTTCCCTTCCAGGCTGAGCCTTTCGAGCAGCAACTGCAATCACCCCATCTATTCGATCACGACCAACCAGGAAGCCATCCGGCACCTCTTTCGCGTGATGAACCGCTACCTCAGCAACCTGCCGCGTTGCCGGGCGTGTTTCCGGATTATCCCGCCCCTGTCGTCCCAACGCCGGTCCGAGCGCGAGCTCGTCCTGATGCGCTGGGGCATGCCGCCTCCACCGCGGACCGCGGACGCGGTGACCAACATCCGCAATACCTCCTCGCCGCACTGGCGCGGCTCCGGACCGTGCCACTCGGTCAACCTATGGCGGATGCCATATTCAGACTGGCTGTGACTCTTGGCAGAATTTCGTGCATGCTAGTCGAGCAGACGATCACTCTTGGGCAAATGCGGCAGTCCGGCGCTCGCCGGGTGCATGTGTTCTGCGGCGACTACAAGTGCTCGCATTCGGTTGTGATAGACGCTGACTGCTGGCCCGAGAGCCTGCGGCTGTCCGATCTGGAGGCCCTATTCGTCTGCTCGGTTTGCGGCCATCGCGGCGCCGACGTGCGGCCGGATTATCAGAGAGCAGAACCTCGGCTCGCCAGCGTCGACCGGTGAGAACATCTGCCGAGACCCTGGGGTCTTCGTAGAACTACGCGGACAATTTAGGACCGAACTCTCACGCCGGCGTACTACGGCCGCCTCCGGTCCGTCTTCCCAGGCACCCCCAGCCCGGAGGCAGGTCTGCCCGCCCCGGCGTTGGAGCACCACCAGGCGGCCGCGGCTTGGCTGGCCAGCGTGAGCGGGCTTCGCGATGAGCTGCAGCCTACGAACGGTGGTCGTCGGGTGCAGGCTTTGTCTTTCGGCCGGTCACAGCTCTCAGTTCCGTAGGAGGGTGCAGGCCCAGCGATGATAGCCACTCGCTTATGTGAGCAGCAGTTTTCCAGCAGAGCCTCTTTCTTCGGCCCCCGGTTTCTTCGGCCCCCCGGTGTCGACCCAAGCAGTGCTTCGGCCTCGCCTTTCTGCAGCGATGTTCTGTTCGAAGTGTGGGGCTTGGATTGCTTACGTCGCTTGGGCATCTTAGTTCCGAGGCTGGAACTAACGCAGCACGCTTACAGTAATCGGTCTGGAAGATCTGTGGTACCTGCACCGGAGGATCATTAGGATCCTCGAGGGAAGCCAAGCGAACAGGGCGCTAGCTGCTGGACCAACTTGATGAGCTTGGTCGGAAACTCGCCCTGCTGCTATCGACTGACAGTTATCCGGGGCGGCGCCGTGAAGAAGACGCTGAAACAGGGGCGGCCTTACTGCCCCTCTAATCGGCGAAGCTGAGCCAGTAACTCTGCCTCTAATTCCCGAAGGTGAGCTGCCGTTGGTTCACTAACGTACTCTTTGGCAAGCTGTCTACAGCGCGCCAACTTTTCATGGATTGCCAATTCTTCTCGCTCGCGATCCATAAACGTAAGATACGGCAAAGCGAGAAATGTTCAACACCAGTGCACTATGACCAAGTTTGCCGGATACAACTGCGACCTGCACGATCAGCCATTTTCGCGCCTAGTCTAATCAAGCTAGAACTGGGGCTTGCGGTGGGATACAAAAAAGGTCCATTCTCTAAGTGGGTTGGACGCATCTCGCACCAAGACGCAAACTGATGGCAGCTTTCTCGCCTTCCCCTTGCGGAATGAGTCATCCAGTTCAGAGATTGCAGCGGGTAACCCGGGCTGCCGGCGCCAGACATTTTAGATTTGGCGCTGGGGTAGCAAGAGGACTAAGGCACCGCGCTGAGCAGGCGAGGTCAAGCCTATGTTAGATGTGTCCGCGGACGAAGGAAAA
The DNA here is from genome assembly GCF_032917945.1 of Bradyrhizobium sp. sBnM-33. Lineage (NCBI taxonomy): Bacteria > Pseudomonadati > Pseudomonadota > Alphaproteobacteria > Hyphomicrobiales > Nitrobacteraceae > Bradyrhizobium > Bradyrhizobium sp. sBnM-33. Next base: position 1,260,655 of record NZ_CP136624.1, on the reverse strand, counting down.
TTCACGCGCTGCATCCGGCTGGTGATCGCAGATCGACAACCGATCGTTCTGCAGGGGTTGACGTCGATATTCGCAGCACAGCACGACTTCGAGATTGTTGCGTCGTGTAGACGCGGAACAAGCTGCCTCGATGCAATTCGGAATTTGGCACCCGACGTCGCGCTTGTTGCTAACACGTTGCCTGACCTGACGGTATCCGAGATCCTCGCCATTGCGAAAGCCGAGAATCTTCCCACTCGGCTGGTGTTCTTTGCCGAACCCGAAGGAGACGACGATCTCATCGCGGCAATCGCGGCCGGCACGTGCAGTGCAATTTCGAATTACGCACACCCAGACACCATTCTGCGTTCCCTGCGGCTGATGACGGAGCGCACCAGTGCGCGACCGAAACCGTCCCAAGACCTCTCGCCAAACGGGAAGGAGTTAGACCGCGCCAAAATCGAAAAAATGCTGAGGGTGCTCACGCTCCGCGAGCGCGAAATCATACGACTAGTGGCCGAAGGTTTGTCGAACAAGGAGATTGCGCGCCAGCTGAACGTTTCCCCCGGCACAGTCAAAGTACACCTCTACAACATATTTCAGAAGCTTGAAATCAGTAACAGGACCGTGCTCGCCACGATCGCGTTGTCACAACGATCCACCGGCTTCGGGACGCTCTCGCTCGCCGCCCTGGCGTTCGCAATCTTGAGCGACATCAAGACGTCGGACGCGAACAGCACCTTCCTGGATGAGGACAGCACCGCCTCCAAGGATCTTGAGCACTCCGCATTTGAGCTCTGGAAGAAAGCGATCCTCCGGCACGTCATCGTTGCAGATCCCGGCGAGACGGTCGTGCTTACCCAGAGAAGCTCCCCAATTAAGGTGAACCAAGTCACGCACTCGGCTGCGAGAATGGAAGAGCTGCACGCGGCCGAGCAGGCCGTCCTCTCCAACATCGGGAGAGGCTACGGCCCGATTGGATCCGGCACGCCCCATCTTTTCATTTCGCCGCTGCTGCAAGCGATTAACCAGATCGGCAGCCCCACGGCGCAGCAGTTCCCGCCGCTGGGGTTTGCCTCGAATCCGGTAAAGAGTCATGGAGGCTATGGCGCCTTCAGCATGATGGCCGCCGGCGTGGGGATCTACACACTCGACAACTCTCATGCCGCAACGCAGGTGCTCGACCGGGGCGAAATGCTGATCGACACATCCACGGTCGCCACCCTGGATGGCACCACACAAGAGGCGACAATCACCATTCATGGCGCCAGCCATGTAGACCCCAACGATGTCGACAACTTGGCTTCAGGCCCAGTTGTCCACGACTCCCGCCTGCCGCTCGCGTTTGGACACGACAGCGTCACAGGAGAAGGTAACGCGGGCCAAATAATCCCTGGCGTCGCCGGTGACGACACCCTCAACGGCACCGGCTTAGTGGATGTTATTTACGGAAGCTCAGGGAACGATGCGATTAGGGATACCGGTGGAGACGACACGATCTACGGAGGATCCGGCAGCGACACCATCAACGGCAACAACGGCAACGATACCATCTTCGGCGGATATAACGGTGACCAGCTGCCGGGCAGCAAGGATGATGACATCTTTGTCTATCTTTCAGCGATCGATTCCAACTGTACCCAGTTCGACACCATCATCGATTTCACATCGGGGAAGGACAAGATCAACCTGGCGGCTTTCGGCGCGCTGGCGTTCCTGCACATGACGTCAGCAAGCAAATCCGTGCCGCCGCATACTCTCGCCTGGATCTACAATCCCGCGAGCAATGAAACGATCATCTATGTGAATCCGACGGATCGCAGCCTTGATATCGGCGATCCGGGCCTGCTGGAAATCCATTTGCAGGGAGTTGTGTCCGTTGCCGAGTCAGATTTCGTCTACGAGCGGGAAGCGGCGGCTGTCGCGGCGGCTTTGGAGGGAATCGATCCTGCGCTGCTGGTGGCGACCGCGAGCGATGGGACCGTTCTGACGGCGGGCAGCGCCGAGGCTTCCAGCGAAGCGGCGACGAGCGAGAGCACGCTCGTGACAGCTGGTATTTGGACGATGCCTGCCGACGATGGCTTGAGATTCCATTTCGGGCGGGATCGGATCGGTTCGATCCGACTCGGTAGTTCCGACGACGATTCGGCTTATGCAACGGAAGAGAGCGACGATGGTGCGATTGCTGCGCCGGCGCACGTATCGTCAATCGAGCTTGCTTACAGCCACGCAACGGTCCTGACGGAGGAACATTTCACATCCAAGAAGGAGCCGGTCCACGCGAACACCGGTGCTGTGACGACCGCGCCAGCCAAGGCGCACGCAACCGCCGGGTTCGAACTTCCCGAGTTCTTCGCACTGGGCAATAGCGGGGGCCACGCTAACGCGCAGCACGCCTCGAACTCGCCCGCCGCGAAGGCATCCGGGGCCGCCGAGCCGACAGAACCGGGCGCCACACCCGGCCACAGCAGCTCGCAGCACCCGTCACACGCGGCCTCTGCAAAGGCATTGGCCGCCGGCGAATCAACCGAACCGGGCGTCACATCGGGTCACGGTGTCGGCCACAGCAAGTCGAAGCACGCCTCGAACTCGCCCGCCGCGAAGGCATCCGCGACCGCCGAGCTGACAGAACCGGCCGCCGCACCCGGCCACAGCAACTCGCAGCAACCTTCACACGCGGCCTCTGCAAAGGCCTTAGCCGCCGGCGAGTCAACCGAACCGGGCGTCACATCGGGTCACAGTGTCGGCCCCAGCAAGTCGAAGCACGCCTCGAACTCGCCCGCTAAGGCATCCGCGGCCACCGAGCCGACAGAACCGGGCGCCACACCCGGCCACAGCAGCTCGCACCACCCGTCACACTCTACCTCAGCAAAGGCATTAGCGGCGGGCGAATCAACCGAACCGGGCCTCACATCGGGTCACGGTGTCGGCCACAGCAAGTCGGAGCACGCCTCGAATTCGCCCGCTGCGAAGGCATCCGCGGCCACCGAGCCGACAGAACCGGGCGCCACACCCGGCCACGGCAGCTCGCAGCACCCTTCACACGCGGCCTCTGCAAAGGCATTGGCCGCCGGCGAATCAACCGAACCGGGCGTCCCATCGGGCAACGGCGTCGGCCACAACAACTCGCACTCTTCACACTCGGCATCCGCAAGCACTATGGAAGCGGCCGAGCCGGTCGAACCTGGCGTCGCACCGGGTAATGGTGGCGGCCATGGCAACTCGCCGCACGCTTCGCACTCGGCCTCTGCAAAGCCATTGGAGACCGGCGAATTAACCGAACCGGGCGTCACATCGGGCAACGGCGTCGGCCACAACAACTCGCACTCTTCACACTCGGCATCCGCAAGCACTATGGAAGCGGCCGAGCCGGTCGAACCTGGCGTCGCACCGGGTAATGGTGGCGGTCATGGCAACTCGCAGCATGCTTCGCACTCGGCCGCTGCGAAGGCATCAGCGACCGGCGAGCTGACAGAAGCGGCAGGTACCCCCGGTCAGAGCAATTCGCAGCACCCTTCACACTCGGCCTCTGCAAAGGCATTGGCGGCCGCCCCCCAGCCGGCCGAACCCGCGTGCGGGACCGGCGGCGCTGGCCACGAACCGGCATTCCACTTCAAAGATCAGGCTCCTCCTTCCACCCCCACCGCGGCCGTTGAGCTAGAAGAGCTTAACGATACGCCCGTTCTCCTCGTTCACGGCACCGAGCTGGCGGCAATCCTTAAGATGGGCTCAGCTGCTATGGAGGAACACGCGACCAGTCACGACAATAACGGTCAGCATCATTCCATAGCACATGTGTCCCACGAACTGCTCACGTGAAAAGTGTTGGCAGCGGAGTCCCCTACGATCGCGGCGAGCTGCCACTGGGGCTGACGGCCCGCCTAATCGGTTCTAATATTTCGCTGCACGCTCTTTGTATCCATCGATGCCAGCCCGAATCTTCTTTCCAGACCTTGGCGATCTCGCGCAAGCTCGTCTCCTGCTGCCGCAGGATCTTTGCGCGCGTCAGAGCGGCCTGCTCATTGACGCTTGGCACAAGCTCAATCGGCCTTCCCGGCAGCTTACGAGCGGCGCCTACAGGGCGGCGCTCTAATCTGGCTGAAATGCTGATGCCATTACCGGTTGCCACCGTAGTTTCCGATCCCGCAGGCTCCACTTGACCACTTGGACGCAGTCGGATGATGAGGGCTTCGAATACACCCGGCGCAAAACCGGCGTGCCTGTCGCCGTGGCTATGGCGAACAGATTTCCCCAAACCCTTTCTGACAGTTTGGGGAAACGGATGAAAAAGCGAAGGAGATCAATGTGAAAAGAGGATCACTGGCGCTCCCTAGGGGAATCGAACCCCTGTTTCAGCCTTGAGAGGGCCGCGTCCTAACCGCTAGACGAAGGGAGCGTATGGCCTCAGGGAATAGCCGCGAAATGTGCGCCGGGCAAGGCAAGTCTGAAGCCTTCGCACGGGTAGTTAACTCTGTTGCTTCGGGTCCTCGGGCCGACCCCCGGTGCACACCCGATCCGCCCTGCCCTCAGGGTTCATTGACGAATTTGAGCCTTCCGGCCGGTTTCAGCGTCTTGGCGTCGAAAGTGCGGATTTCGGTCACCCCACTTATATCCAGCGTCAGCACCAGCCGCTCGCCGGCCACCGCCGCCGAGACGATGCGGGCGCCCTTGGGCAGGGTTTCAGTGATATCCGTCGTGCCAGGCGCGGGGCTTCCCTCGCCGCGGTAAAGACGGTACCCGACGGCGATCAGGACCACGGCCACCGCAAGCGCCGAGGTCAGGCCCGCGATCAGCATCATCCGCCGCACCCGCGCGATCAGCGCGGCCTGCTCGGGGGTCGGTTCGGGCGCGACGGTATCGGTCATGCAGGACTCTTGGTTGGAACAGGGATCATCAAATAGCGGTCAAAGGCTGGAGGTTACCGTCGGCGGCGACGAGGGATCGCCCCGCCTCGACCGCGTGCTCGCGGTGCTCCGCCCGGAACTGTCGCGCTCGCGGCTGAAAGCGCTGATCCTGGCCGGTTCCGTCACTGCCAAAGGCACCCCCATCCGCGACCCCGCTTATCATGTCGCGCGAGGGGATACGATCACAATCGATGTCCCCGAAGCCGCTCCGCCGGAGCCTTTGGGCGAAGATATCGCGCTCGATATTGTCTATGAGGATAACGACATCATCGTTATCGACAAACCGAAGGGTCTTGTCGTGCATCCCGCCGCCGGCCACGAAAGCGGCACGCTGGTAAATGCCCTGATCGCCCATTGCGGTGCCAGCCTGTCCGGCATTGGCGGTGTCCGGCGGCCGGGCATCGTGCACCGGCTCGACAAGGACACGACGGGCCTGATGGTGGTCGCCAAGAACGACCACGCCCATCAATCACTGACCGCGCAATTCGCCGATCACGGCCGCACGGGTCCGATGCAGCGCGGCTACATGGCCTTCATCTGGGGCGTACCCAACCGCCAGCGCGGCACGGTCGCCGCACCGATCGACCGGCATCCGTACGCCCGCGAGAAGATGGCGGTGCGCCAAAGCGGCCGCGAGGCCGTCACCCATTGGGAATTGCAGGCGGCCTATCAGGGGCGCGACGGCAAACCGGTCGCTTCCCTGCTCGCTTGCCAGCTCGAGACCGGGCGGACCCATCAGATCCGGGTGCACCTTGCCCATATCGGCCACCCCCTGATGGGTGACGCCGTCTACGGCCCGCACTTCAAGACCAAGGCGCGCCACCTCGGCCCCGAAGGCCAGGCGGCGCTAGCCGCCCTCGGCCGGCAGGCCCTGCACGCTTATCTGCTTGCCCTGGAACACCCCAGAACGGGAGAACTTTTGCATTGGGAGGCGCCCCTGCCGGAGGATCTCATCCTTCTGCAACGCGCCCTGGAAGCGGCCCTATGACGCAGGCTTTTCAGGAAAATTAAGCTATACTAATAGGTTATGGCTGCCACACGGGGACGTGACGTCAGCATTCCTTCCCTATTTGTTCGTTTTTTGCTATGTTGCATATGCGTTGAATATCCAACGCGGAACATCGCAGCCTGATCGGCTTTAACACAGCGATCACCTGCCGGGCCCGCCGCTATCGGGGGCCTGAACCACTGGAGGGCGCTCGAATGGCCCGTACAGCTACGTTGCCGGTTCTCAATGGAGAATCCGGTCTCTCTAGATACCTCGCCGAGATCCGCAAATTTCCGATGCTGGAACCCCAGCAGGAATACATGCTCGCCAAACGCTGGCGCGAGCATGACGATCGCGACGCGGCACATCACCTTGTCACCAGCCATCTCCGGCTCGTGGCCAAGATCGCCATGGGCTATCGCGGCTACGGCTTGCCGATCTCCGAAGTGGTTTCGGAAGGCAATGTCGGCCTGATGCAGGCGGTCAAGCGGTTCGAGCCCGAGAAGGGCTTTCGTCTCGCTACCTACGCCATGTGGTGGATCAAGGCCTCTATTCAAGAGTACATTCTGCGTTCGTGGTCGCTCGTGAAAATGGGAACCACCGCGAACCAGAAGAAGCTGTTCTTCAACCTGCGCAAGGCGAAGAGCAAGATCTCCGCGCTGGACGAGGGTGATCTCCACCCCGATCAGGTAAAGCTGATTGCCAAGCGTCTCGGCGTGACGGATCAGGACGTGATCGACATGAACCGCCGTCTCGGCGGCGACGCGTCGCTCAATGCGCCGATCCGCGACGACGGCGAAGCCGGCGAATGGCAGGACTGGCTGGTCGATACCTCGCCCAACCAGGAAGCCGTGATGGCCGAGCACGAGGAGTTCGATCATCGCCGTCAGGCGTTGAACGGCGCTATCGGCGTGCTTAATCCGCGCGAACGCCGCATCTTCGAGGCGCGGCGCCTGGCGGAAGAGCCGATGACACTGGAAGACCTCGCCGCCGAATTCGGCGTCTCGCGCGAACGCGTGCGGCAGATCGAGGTCCGCGCTTTCGAAAAGGTGCAGTCGGCCGTCAAGGGTACGATTGCCCGTCAGGAAGCCGAACTCGAAGCCGCGCACTAATTCGCGGCAGAGGTATCGAGTAACGAAAGCCGGCGGCAACGCCGGCTTTTTGTTTTTTGAGCACGCTGTTGCAACCAACCCGCTGTCGTCCTCGCGAAAGCGGGGGACCCAGTACTCCGCGGCGGTCGTTCGACACCGCGCAATAACCTCGGTCTCTGGAATACTGGATCGCCCGGTCAAGCCGGGCGACGACGAGTGAGTGCTAGGCAGCATTCACGCCCGCCCCTACTCCCCCCACTCCCGCGCCATCTTTGCCAGCGCACAGCCTTCGCAATAGCGGGCGTCCTTGAAGTCGATCCAGTTGTGCGCATAGACGCGATCGAGCGGAATGCCGTAACGCGCGCGCAGCACCTTTACCAGAATACGCCACGCCGCGATCTGCGCATCCGTCGGGCCCCGCGTCACGTCCGGAAAATTGCCGGCGAATTCGACGCCGACCGAATTGCTGCCGACCACTTGGCGATAGGTCGGGCCGTTGTCGATGTACTTGTTGTCGTTGCGGTTGGCGCCGTCGCCATGCGTCGGAACGAGATGTTCGCCGACCGCCCAGTACACCGTGCCGTCGGTCTCGACCCAAACCATGACGCCGCGCCGCGTCGGGTTCTTCGATTGCGCCAGCGCGCCGCCGCGCGCGGAGCCAGCCGGACCCTCCGTCTGATGCACGATGATGTTGCGCCAGGGATGAGCCTTTGCGAGATCGCCCCATGGCGCCAGCCAGACCATCTTCAAGCCGGGAATATCTGGCGTGCCCGACGAACGCGCGATCGCTGCGAGGTCGGGCGATTGCGCGGAGGCGCAAGCAGGAAGTGAGAGAGCGAACAGTGCCGCCACGACGAGGCGAAAATTCATGATCGAAGTCCAGTGACGAACCTTAGAGCCTTTTCGGTTCTGATTAAATCAGAACCGGGCTCCAGACCTTTGTTTGACGCGTTTTCTTGACGCGAACCGGTGTCCACTTCGCTGGAAAACGCTCTAGTAGCACGTCTCAGGCCCACTTGCGGAGGGCAACGTCCGCTGCCGTTTCGGCTTCGGGCACCAGCGGCGGCGCCGGATCGTTCTGCGCGCTTAACGGACTCTGACGGCCGCCGGCCAATCCAAACCGTGGTTTTGAATTGATGAAGGTCGCGCGCGTTCGGACATCGTTAAGCATCATGCGCGCGCATGCGAGCGGTAGCGGCGACGCTCGTTTCGGCAAAAAATCGCATCAAAATGCATAACAACTGTGGATAACGTGATGACACCGCCATGACGGCACGCGGCATCGCGCCGCGAATCTGCTGGGATCGTGTGTGAGGATGTTGCGAGGCTGGCCCTCCGCCAAGCATGCCTCGGTGTCGCGTTTCAATCCATGAAAACCTTGAGAGGATACTATGGCTAAGAAAGCGAAGAAGGCGAAGGCGAAGAAGGCCAAGAAGGCCAAGAAGTCGAAGAAGAAGTGAATTTCGGCCCGGGTGGAGTGCTCAGCTCCGCCCGGGCTCCCAACTCCGGGTGAAATTTTGGAGAATGGCGGGCCGCAGGTCCGCCTTTTTATTTGCGGCTGCCACCCTCAGTATGGATCGTGTTGCTGCGCTCGCAATGACGGGCGCGCGAAAATCTACCGCTCCGCAAGCGCCAGCCTGGCCCCGAGCGCGGCAAATCCCGCCGCAAAGCTGCGGCGCAGCCAGGCCATCACCTTCGGCCGCGTGATGACGCGGTCGCGCAGCGCGGCCGCGAACAGGCCGTAGAGCGCGAACACCGCAAACGTCATCGCCATGAAGGCTGCGCTCAATTCCAGCATTCGCGCCAGCGGATGCGGCTCATCCACCGCGATGAATTGCGGCAGGAAGGCAAGGAAGAAGATCGAGAGTTTTGGATTGAGGATGTTGACCAGGACGGCGGTCATGACGACGCGCCGGCTGGAGCGCGCCTTCGCTGCCGGGCGCGTGTCGATCGCAAGCGCGCCCGTCTCGCGCAACGCCTGCCAGGCCATGTAAAGCAGATACGCCACGCCACACCATTTCAGCGCGGCAAACGCCAGAGCACTGGTGTGCAGCACGGCGGCGAGCCCGAGCATGGCGGCCAGCATATGCGGCACGATGCCGAGGGTACAGCCGAAGGCCGCCGCGATGCCCGGCCGTGCGCCCAGTGTCAGCGCGACCGCCAGCGTGTAGAGCACGCCGGTTCCGGGGGAAGCGACGACGATCAGCGAGGTCAGCAGGAACGACAGGGTCATGCCCTGCCATTAACACGACGGCGTCGGGCGCGAAAGCAGCGCGCCGCCGCTCACGGGCGCGATTCGCCGCCGTGCGGCCGTGCATACACCATCCGCTCCGCCTCGCGGATCACGTCGAGCGGCGCCCAGGGCTTGGCCCAGAACTGCACGCCATCGGGCAATTCCTGATGCAGCGGTTTGCCCGAGGTGACGATCACGCCGATCTCGGGATTGTACTTCCTGGCGATGTGCGCGAGTTCGACCCCGTCCATATCACCGGCGAGCTGCACGTCGGTCAGCATCAGGACCAGATCGCCGGCCGCGCGCTCCAGCACCAGCTCAGCGGCCTCCGCGCTTTCGCATTCGATGACGTCGACATCGCTCTCTTCCAGCAACAGGCTGAGCATATCCCGCTGCATCGGGTCGTCTTCGACAATAAGGGCCGTTGCGCGATAAGGTTTGGATTGTCCCATATGAGCCTCCTCTCAGGATCGCGTCGGCTGGCGATACCGCCTGTGTCGGGTATTCGACACTAAGCGCGGAAACCGCTTTATGGTTCAGTTCCAATTTGCGAAAGTTTGCAGGAACCCACTATTGCCGACCTGCAAGGAGTTTGACCCGACATGACTGCGATATCTGGAAGCGCGGCCGCCGTGACCGGCGCCGCCAGTGGCATCGGGCGCGCGCTGGCGCTGGAACTGGCCGCGCGCGGCTGCGACCTCGCACTCGCCGATCGTGACGAGGCCGGGCTGCAGCAGGTGGCCGCCGAGATCGCAAACGCGAACAAGCGCGAGGTAACAATCCACCGCGTCGATGTCGGCGAGCCCGCCCAGATCCAGGAATTTGCCAACGCGGCCATTGGCGCGCATCCGCAGCTCAACATCATCATCAACAATGCCGGCGTCGCCCTGCTCGGCGCCTTCAATGAGGTCGACCAAGCGCAGATGGAATGGTTGATCAACATCAATTTCTGGGGCGTGGTGCACGGCACGCGCGCTTTCCTGCCGCATCTTTCGAAGCAACGCGAGGCGCATATCGTCAACCTCTCCTCGATCTTCGGCATCGTCGCCCCGCCCGGCCAGACCGCCTATTGCGCCGCCAAGTTCGCGGTGCGCGGATTCTCGGAAAGCCTGCGGCATGAACTTGCGATGGCGAACAGCCCGGTGAAGCTCTCGGTGGTGCATCCCGGCGGCGTCTTAACCAACATCGTGCGCAACTCGCGCAGCGGCAGCGGCATCGCCGACAATGCCCGTCGCGCCGAATCGATCGAGCGTTTCGATGCGATCGCCAGGACCACGCCGCCGGCCGCGGCGCAACGCATCATCCGCGGCATCGAGAAAAACCAGCCGCGCATTCTGATCGGCAACGACGCGAAGTTGATGGACCTCTTGCAGCGGTTTCGCCCGGCGACGTACTGGGCGGTGTTGGCGAAGCGGATCGAGAGGATCGGCGCGCAGGCGAAGTGAGCTGACCGTTGCCAAACGAAGCTCGTGCGTTACGGGAGGTGCGTTCCCTCCCCCTTGCGGGGGAGGGCTAGGGAGAGGGGTAAGCCACACGCACCGCCGTTGCCGCCACCCCTCTCCCCCACCCTCCCCCGCAGCCGACTGAGCGCGTGGCAACGGTGTGCGCTATACGTCGCTTGGGAAGCGCCATCATTGCGAGCGCAGCAAAGCAACCTGTTCTTTCTTTGTGCGGAGACATGGATTCCTTCGCGAAGCTTGTCATCGGGCGCGCATTCGCGCGACCCGTTGGCGGGATGACGACAAGTGCGCGGAATCACCGCCCCACTAACCGATCCGCAAAATACCCGATCGTCTTGCGGTAGATCGTCGCCCTGTTCCACTCCCGCATGGCTTCGAAATTCGGGGTGCCTTCGCCATAGGGCGCACCGGCCTTGAAGCCTGACACGTGCAAGAGGTTCGCGGTGGAGGCCAGCACATCGGGCACGCTGTGGCGAAGATCGACATGGCCGTTGCCGTCGAAATCGACGCCGTATTTGATGTAGGACGACGGCAGAAATTGCGTCTGGCCGAGTTCACCGGCGAAGGCGCCGATCAAATCGCGCAAGGGAAGATCGCCGCGCTGCACGATTTTCAGCGCGGCCAGCAATTCGCCCTGAAACAATTCGGTGCGACGGCAATCATGCGCCATGGTCGTCAGCGTGCGGATCACCGGCATCTTGCCGATGTCGCCCTTGCCGTAATCCGATTCCAGTCCCCAGATCGCGACGATGATCTGTGGCGGCACACCGAACTTCTGCTCGATGCGCGCCAGCAGTGACGCGTGCCGCTGCAGCATCTGCCGGCCGATGTTGATGCGCCCGGGGCCGACGCGGGTGGAGACATATTGCTCGAACGTCTTGTTGAAGGTGCCGCGCTGGCGGCGGTCGAAAGCGAGCACCGCCGGATCCTGCGTGATGCCCGCGAACGCCTGACTGATTACCGCTTGCGACACGCCGGCGGCCTGCGCCTCCGCCGCCATCGCGGAAACGAAGGTGTTGAAATCGCCGCCACAGCGGGCGGCGTAAGTGGGGGTGGAGAGGATGACGGCGCCGAGAAAAATGGCCCAACGAAATATGCGCATGCGAATCCCTTGTTAAGTCTCGTGCCGATCATGCCATGGGAAAAACGTGCGCGAAACCTCGTCGTCCTCGCGCACGCGGGGACCCATACGCCGCGGCCGATGTTGTTGAAGCGGGCTGTTTAACGGCTTGGCTTCAACAAATTGCCGCCTGTGGTTATGGGTCCCTGCGTTGGCACTAGCTGATTCACACATCTTTGAGGGTCTCCCAGGCGGAAGCCACGCCCAAGAAGTATTGGAGGCCATGCCTCATGGTGATGGGGCCGGGTTTGGTGCGAGGGTATCCATCCCATCCGCCGAGGCGAGCAATGATCCATGAGGCCCAAGCCAAGGTTTGCGGGCGATGTGGATTGCTTTGGAGTTTGGTTCTGCCTTCGTACTTGGTGGCCAGTGCGGCGAGCAGCTTGATCTGCTCTTTGTTGAACGCGTTGCTGGCAGGTTCGGCGCTGCGTCCGTCGCGAGCCTGAACCAGTTGCAGGATCACGACGGCAGCCTTGGCGGCGATCGCGGTGAGCTTGAGCAGCCGATCGGCGGTTTCGATCCGGCTGTCTTCGAGTTGCAGCCCCTGCGTTTTGATCAGGCGGAACAGCTGCTCGATAATCCAACGCTTTTTGTACCAGTTGACGATCTGCCAGGCAGACGCGACATCGTTCACGTCATGGGTCGTCAGCAGGTACCAGTGCAGCGGCTCGACGCCCGCTGGCGGATCGACTTCAACGACCTCGACCAAAGCGAGTTCGACTGTCCGCGGTAAGTCGGCAGACGCGTTCTGCGGCCTTCTGAGGGTGACCCGACCGAACCGCAGCACCAGCTTGGCCTGTCGGGCGGGCCGATCGGCACGCGCCACAACGTCGATGGTGGCAGTGTCGACGACGGGCCAACTGCTGGCGGTGGCATACATGCTTGCACCGTCGGCCAGCACGCGATCATGCATGCTCCGCGTCAACAGATGGAAGTTTGAGGCCGATACGCTCGCCCATTTGGCATAGATGTCGCCCTCGCGATCGTCGATCACCGTGACCATCGTGGCCGCAGAGAGCACCTGCTTGGCTCGATGGGCCGTGCTGATCCAACGTTCCGACTCCTTCTGCTCCAGTGGCCGCTGATCGTGCGGCACCGTAACCCGGCCCTGGCGCGTCCAAATCTTCCCGCCTACCAGCCCCAGACAGGCGTCACTGGCGGCATCCACGGCGGCCATCGCATGCAACAGCAAGCCGTGGCTGTTCCCTTTGCCGATCTCACCCAGCCCGCGCCGACGCTCGGGTTGGGTCCTAAAGTTGATCTCGCTTGTATCCTGGATCGCCAGCACGTGCCGGCCGGCCGCCGCAACCGCCGTCTGTTCGCCCCAGCCTGCGAGCAGTGCTTCCAAGCTCACGTTCTCATTGGCGAGAAATCGGCCGTATCGGACTATCTTGGCCCGATCACCATCCGCCGCTCGACGCAAGCACGAGCTGGCGCGCGTGACCATCCCTTCGAGCAGAGCCGCCCCCCTTTATCGAGACGGCCATCCCCGAACCGACCAAGCCTGAATTGTTCGTTCAACATCTTGGCACCTCAATGGAATCGAAGTGCCAGATACAGAATCACAGCAGACCGTCGCTGCGGAAGGCCAAATCAAGACATCGAGTCATTCCGTCGCAGCCGGCAATGTGTGCATCTGCTAGTGCGTTCGCAGGGACGACGGAGCGATTGGCTTCGGAGGTCGGCGACCGCCCTACTCCCCGCCGTCGATCTGACGACCCATCAGCGCGATCGCCTTCTGATAGACGCCCGCGGCATTCCAGGCCTGGATGGCGGCGAAATTCGGCTCGCCCGGCTGATAGCCGGCACCCGCGCGCCAGCCATGCGCCTTCAAAAAGTTCGCGGTCGACATCAGCGCGTTGGCCGCGTTTTCGAGATTGCCGGTGCCGTAGGCCAGAATGGCCTTGGGCATGAACTGCGTCTGCCCGACCTCGCCATGCATCGAGCCGCGCTGGCTGGCAGGGAGCGCGCCGCGGTCGATCAATTGCAGCGCCGCGTAGAGATGCTCGGTGAAATATTCCGAGCGCCGGCAGTCATAGGCCAGCGTCGCGATCGAGGCGAGCATGTTCTGATTGCCGCGCTGGCTGCCGAACCCGGTCTCCATCCCCCAGATCGCAAGCAGCGGCCCCGGCGGCACGCCATAGCGGCTCTGAATGGAAGCGAACAGCGCGGCCTGCGATTGCTTGAGCTGCCTCCCCCTCGCGACGATCGTGGTGGCGCCGCGCTTGGCAAGAAACTGATCGAGCGAAAGTTTGAAACTGCGTTGGCCGCGGTCGGCGTTGATGGTCGCCTGCGCGTAGTTCGTCGCCATCAAGGCCTGGATGGTCGAAGCGCTGATGCCTTTTGCTCGGGCTTCGCCGGCGAATTGCTGCTTCCAGGATTCGTAGCCGGCGGCGGAATTGCCGCATTGGGCGGCGTGGGATGGGGGGCCTGCAGATGCGAGGATAGCCAAGGTCAGGAAAATGGCCGTCGTAAATCTCTTGCTCTTGAACATCCCGAGTTCCTCGGCTCTACCGACTTTTCGCTCGCGCGGCCAGCTTAACGCAACGTTGGCGGCGGTCTAGGGCGTCTACTCATAAATCCGGGTATGGGCGCGTGCGGCCACATGCGGTTTTACCCACGGGGCCCGTCATGAATCAAGATCGATCATGATAGCGACGTAACGGTGTCTGCTCCGTCCGCATGGGCTGTTTAGATCATCGTGAGCTTGAGCTGGCCGCCTTCAACGGTCCCCGTCGCGAGAGCGTCGCGAGCCATCTTTTCGATGATCGGCCAATTCGCGAGAAGGTACTTCTGCGCCTGTGCCTTCGTAGGGAAGCTGGTTTGCAGTATGCAGCCCTGCCGCGCGTTTCCATTCGCAATCTGAAAAGATACTGTTTGGGGTCCCTCATTGATCTCTTGTTCGGTAGGCTTGGGAAGTTTTCGCATACACTGCTCCTTATGAAAATTGCCGCGCTGGTCACGAATCAAGTTGAATGCAGATAGATAGGGTTCTGTGACCCCCGCTGCTCTAATCGACGCAGGCCGCCCAGCGGCGATCTTATTGGCTTCGGCATGCGCGTCGCCCCGTGGTCCACGCTGGGCTACGTGTACGAACGACCCCGGTCAGCATCTGTCGGAGCTAAGTCTTCGCCTTCCGGCTCCTGCGTGCCGGATTTGCCAGCTAGCCATGCACCTTATATGGGGACGCTTGAGGTAAACGCCACTGGTTACACAAGAATGGAGGCATCAGCCATTTGAGGATGGGTGTCTGCTATCCATGCTCGCTTGCGATTTCGAATTTGCCACGGCCAACCGAGGTGGACTGATCAATAGAGATCCGACAGATTCGATCAGGACCCCATATGCACGCTCGACGATGTCGTCCAAAAATCTGGTCTTCGCGAACATCTCCTGGGCTGCAGCGAGTAGCTGGTCACGAGTTGGCATGTGAGGCGGATGCAGATTCCAACGCAAATCGGCCCGCTGCTGCAATAGAAGCAGCGCGTCCCGCACCGACCACAATTCGGTCTCGTGGACTGATGATTTGATAGCCTGCGCGATGTGTTCGGGGTTGAAACGTCTAGCGAGCTGCTCAGCCGTTCGGCTTAGCACTCGTGATCCCAATCGCTGCTCATTGCGCAGAACCGGCTCCGGCGGCCTCTTTAGATCCCAGACAATCCCGAGCCAGGACAAGGCCACTAGAACATAATAGGTCCCATCAATCTCCCACCAACGGAAGCCCTGCCGAGCGCTGCTCTGGTACGCGTGATGATTGTTGTGCCAGCCCTCACCCATCGTAAGGAGAGCCAGCAGCCAATTGTTGCGGGAATCATCGCCCGTAACATACCGCTTGCGTCCGTGAACATGTGCTAGGGAATTGATGCAAAACGTTGCATGATACAGAACGACGGTGCTCCAGAGGAAGCCGACCACGAGCCCCGGCCATCCGGCGATGAGGAAGCAGAGACCAGCGATCGTGACCGCTGGCAAAACCTCGAATTTGTGCAGCCACATCAACTCAGGATACGATGCAAAATCCGAAACCTTTACCAGATCGGTTGCATCGTGCTGTCGATAGAAGATCCAGCTGACATGACTGTGCACGAAGCCTTTGTGCCGGGGTGAATGCACATCTAGCTCGGAATCTGAATGAAGATGGTGATGTCGGTGTTTCGCAGCCCACCAAAGGACGCTTTTCTGAGCGCTGCTTTGGGCAAGGAATGCAAGGATGAATTGAAACACCCGGCTTGTCGAGTAAGCTCGGTGCGAAAAATACCGATGATACCCGGCACCGATCGCAAACATGCGCAGCCAATATAGAACGACGCAAATTGCAGTCGCTTGCCATGTGATGCCCGACCAGAACGCCGCGACGCACCCTGCGTGGACCAAAAGAAACGGGAGGACCTGCGGGTACATGATGTCATCATGTTCCTGATCTAGATTGATATTGGTAGGCACGTTCCCGACCTCAGTTTTGTTTCAACGGGCAGGCCACCGCCAACAGACTGCTCAAGGCTAAGTCTTAAGGCCAAGTCTTAAAGGCCAGCTTGGCGGCATTGCCGCGATATGCAAAAAAGAACTCCGCGACCGGTAAACCCGGCGCGGAGTCGCGAACCAAAGGCTCTGCCAGTACATCCGTGGTCAAAGCAGCATGGCGTCGGTTGCGGCAGATTACGCGGCGCGCAGATTTTCCGCGGCAGATTTGCCAGTCCGGCGATCTGCAACGACGTCAAAGGAAACCTTCTGTCCCTCGTTGAGGGTACTCATGCCGGCGCGTTCGACAGCGCTGATATGAACGAAAACATCTTGGCTTCCCTGGTCCGGCTGAATGAAGCCGAAACCCTTTTGGCTGTTAAACCACTTCACAGTTCCCGTATTCATGGGAGATCGTCCTTCAAGATAGATGTGTTTGGAACCGCGCTCAAGAACGCAGCAGGCTAATTTCGAGGTCTGGGGAGAGGGTCGTCAGTCAGGCGCGCTATGAGCGGCGAGGCCAAGTCGTTCGGCCGAAACTCGATTGACCATACATGGCTATTATTCGATCATTTCGCAAGTGGCTTCCACTTTCTTTGGCAATGAGCGAACTGCAATTGTTCCCCTTCGCTCCGCGGAAAGGAATGCTGTCGCGGTCGGCATCGCTCCGGCGCGTGCATTCCGAGCTGCTCGGCGGGCGCTCCTCCGAGGACAATGCCATGACCAGGTCCAGTGGTTTCAAAGTCGGAATTGTAATTGTGATCGCCGCACTCACGGGAATCCAGAAGGCGGCCGCCCAGGCGCCGACGCTCTCCGTCGACCCTTCACGATTGCCGCGTCTCGGCACCGTCGACGAGCGCTTTCAATCGTACAATGTGGAAATGGTCGAGGTCACCGGCGGACGCTTCTGGAAGCCTTACAGGGCGAGCGCAGCAGCGCCGTCAGATCGAGGTGGTGATAATGCTGGGAATCTTCCAGCCGGCGCGAATCCCGACCTCTTCGAATATCGAAAGCCCATCGATCTCTCGAACGCCCGGCTGCGCGCATTGGCTGCCGCGCTGGCCCCGGCCTACCTGCGCGTCAGCGGCACCTGGGCCAATAGCACCTACTTTGCTGAAAGCGATGAGACGCCATCAACGCCGCCCAACGGCTTCCGCGCGGTGCTGAGCCGCGAGCGCTGGAAAGGCGTCATCGACTTTGCCCGCGCGGTCAATGCAGAGATCGTGACGTCGATGGCGATAAGCCCCGGTGCCCGGGACGCAGCAGGTCGATGGCGGAGCGATCAGGCGCGTCGCTTGTTCGCCTACACCAGATCCATCGGTGGCAGAATTGCCGCCGCTGAGTTCATGAACGAACCGACGCTGGCCGCCATGGGCGGCGCGCCGAAAGGATACGACGCGGCAGCTTACGGGCGGGACTTCAAAGCCTTTGTTGCATTCATCGGGGACAACGAACCGGATGTGATCGTTCTGGGCCCTGGTTCGATTGGCGAGACAACAGCGTCGCAGTCCGGCTCCGGCTTCATCAGTACGCGGGATCTGCTTGCCGCATCCGGCCCCGGCATCGATGCGTTTTCCTATCATCACTATGGCGCCCTCTCGCAGCGATGCTCCGGAATTCCGGGCCAAACCACACAAGAGGCCGCCCTTTCGGAAGCGTGGCTTAAGAGCACGGAGCAGACGCTCGCGTTCTACCGATCGCTGAGAGACGAGTTTACGCCTGGTAGACCGATGTGGCTGACCGAAACCGCCGAGACAGCCTGCGGCGGCAATCCCTGGGCTGCCACGTTCCTCGATACGTTCCGATATCTCGATCAGCTTGGCCGGCTTGCCAGGGCCGGCGTCCAGATGGTGGCGCACAACACGCTGGCGGCAAGCGACTACGGCCTGCTTGACGAGACGACGCTGCGGCCGCGGCCAAATTACTGGGCGGCGCTGCTGTGGCGCAGACTGATGGGAACGACCGTTCTCGACGCCGGCGTGCACAAGGGGATTCACCTGTACGCGCATTGCCGGCGAGGCGAACGTGGGGCCGTCATATTGCTCGCCATCAATACGGACAGGACGGCCACTGCCCTCTTGCGATTGCCCGCGGCCAGCGAGCGTTACACGCTGTCGGCGGATCATCTGGAAAGCGCCGGCGTGAAGCTGAATGGAACAGTTTTGGATCTCGGCCCGAATGACGGTCTTCCGCGGCTCGCAGCGGTGACGTCGCCACCGGGTTCGGTTGAGATCGCGCCTGCCACCATTACCTTCCTCACGGTCGCGGATGCCAACAACCCGGCATGCAATTGAATCTTTCCCGGACGCTGGTCGCACGCTCGCGCGGCGGATTGATCAGGCTTACCAGCGTGTAGCTGATGATCAGCAGCAAAAACCATGACCCGAGCTTGCCGAAGGACACCATCGACCAGCCCTGCTGCTGTGACGGATAGAGCCAGATCCTGGTGAACGTGCCGATGTTTTCCGAGAACCAGATGAAGAGCGACACCAGCACGAGCCCGAGCAACAGCGGCATCGAACGATGGTCGTGCCAGATCCTGAAATACACGCGGGTGCCGAAGAAGATCCAGCCCGCCCATGCGAACAGGATCCAGCGCAGATCGACCATGTAGTGATGGCTGAAGAAGTTGACGTAGATCGCGACGCTGAGCACGATGAGGCCGAGGCGCCGGGGGTGATCGGAGAACTCGAAATCGAACAGGCGCCACGCACGGCAGAGATAGCTGCCTATGCAGGCATACATGAAGCCGGAGAATAGCGGCACGCCGCCGATCCGGAAGAAATTCGGCTCCGGGTAAATCCAGGAGCCGACCTGCGTCTTGAATATCTCCATCACGGTGCCGACGAAATGATAGATCAGGATCACCTTCGCTTCGTCCGATGTCTCCAGCCGGCCCGCGAAGAGGGCGACCTGAACGGCGATCATGCAGAGAAACAGAAAGTCGTAGCGGGCAAGCGGCGCGCTCGCCGGATAAAAGAGCCAGGTTGCGACCATCAGGAAAATCGCGATGCCGCCGAACAAGCAGGCCCAGGCCTGCTTCACGCCGAAGCGGAGGAATTCGTAAAGGGCTGAAGTTGAGCGGCGCCGCGCCATGAAGCGGCCGAGCCGATGTTCGCGCGCGATGAAGCGGCGTAGCGGCGGCCAGATGGCGGCGGCACTCGGGCCGAGGCGCCGGGCAGCCTGGTTCGGGAGGTGATGCACGCCGCGGAGGGTGGCTGACAATCGGGATCAAAGGTGGGCGGAGATTTGCAGATTTTGCTCAGACAAATGGACTTTCAATCCGCGTGCAGCCGAAGGCAGAGCGCCGCGCTAGCCAGCGCTGAAACTCCCAGAAGCACGGGCACGCCGGAGAATCCACTCAGCGCGAAGACGATGCCTCCGAACGTCACTCCGACTGTGCCGCCTAGAAAGCTGCACGAATTCAGTAGCCCAGAGCCTTTTCCCGCCTGCGATTGGGGCAGCGTTGCAAGTCCGAGCCGCGGCGCCGAAGCGTAAATGAGGGCGATTCCAGCGCCGGCGACAAAGAGACCGGGCATCAGAAGCGCAAACCTCGCTTCGATCTGCAACGACGACCAGATGATCGCGCAGCCGAGCGCAAGCAGGAGCGATCCACCTGTCAGCATGCGCCGCACGCCGATCCTCATTCCAATGGAGGGAGCCGCTCGCGCGAAGGCGAACAGCGCAACGGAGAGCGGCAGCAGCGAAAGGCCGGCCGCAACGGCGGACATGCCGAGTCCGCCTGCGGATTGCGCAAAGAGGTTGTAGTAGAGCAGCAGCGTCATGATGTCGAACATCACGAGGAACAGGAGGCCGGCGGCGATCGCGAAATTCCGGTTCGAAAACAGGCCGAAGTCCACCAGCGGCTGACGGCACCGTATCTCCGTCCGGATCAGTCCACCGAACGCTATCAGCGCCAGCGCGAGCGGGACGATTGCGGCTTGCGGATTGACGCGAACATGCGCCAACGCCTGCAACCCCGTTATCAACGTCACCATGAAGACCGCGAGAATACCAAGGCCCACCCAGTCCATCGACATCGTGCGACCGCCTTGCGCTCCGGGGTGCCGCAGCAGCATCAGCGCTGCGGGCACCATGGCGGCGACGTTCAGCCAGAAGATAAAGCGCCAGCCCGCGTAATGCGTCACGGCGCCGCCGACGAGCGGACCGATGCTGAAGCCAAGCATCAGGAAGCCGGTCCATGCCCCGATCGCCTCCGCCCGCCGCGAGTCGGGCGCGGCTTCGGTCACCGCGGCAAGCGTGCCGGCCACGGCGAACGCGGCCCCCAACCCTTGCAGCGCACGTGCCCCGACCACCACGAATCCGGCTGGTGCAAGCGCAATGATCAGTGAGGCGAGAGCGAACAGGGCGATGCCGGCAACCGAGGATCTTTGCGCCCCAAGCTGATCCGCCGCGCCGCCGCCGACGATGATGAATATCGCTGCGGTGAGTAGATAGGCATTGACCACCCATTCGACTTCCGCCGGACCAAGTTGCAGGCCAGCTCTCATTTCGGGCAGCGCCGCCATGATCGCCGTGCTGTTGTCACCCACCGCCAGCATGGCAAGGCAGCAGGCCATCAGCACCGGTCGGAAATCACTCTTGGTGTTGGAAGCTGCCGGCATCACCAATGCCCTTCCCCTTGTTCCAGGCGAACAGTATGCCGGCAAAGTGGCCATAGACAAATCGCGTCGCCGACGTCCCGCAGGGCAAACCGGCGCGGAGCGAGGGTGATTGACAGCGGCGATCCTATCGAGGACAAGCCGCCCATGGCCAAAAAACCCGGAACCAATCCCAAAGGCGAGTTCGCCTTCTTCAATGTCGTCTACGAGGATGACTCGCAACGCTCCAACCGGCGGGTGCCTGCCGAATTGCTCGGTGGGCTCGACGGCGACGAGCCGGCGCGCGGCTACATTATGGAGCAGGACCGCGAGATCGCTGAGAAATCCGGCCGCGCGCCGCTCAAGATCAAGAGCATCAGCCGCGTCGGCGTGAAGAAAAAATAGTCGGCTAGCGCCTGATAAAGCAAGCTTTCGTCAATGTGATCCATCATCCTGAGGAGCGACGCTTTTGCGTCGCGTCTCGAAGGACGACGGCCACCAGCGGGGCCGCACATCCTTCGAGGCTCGCTGCGCTCGCACCTCAGGATGACGGGTCGCAGATAGCACACAGATCCAACTCAGCGCGCCGAAAATAAGAACGGCGGGCTTTCGCCCGCCGCTTTTGTCTCGATGGATTGCCGGTCAAGCCCGGCAATGACAGTCAGTACTGACTGAGAAAATCAGTTATCGAGGAAACTCCGCAGCTTCCTGCTCCTTGACGGATGCTTCAGCTTGCGCAGCGCCTTGGCTTCGATCTGACGGATACGCTCTCTCGTCACCGAGAACTGCTGGCCGACTTCTTCCAGCGTATGATCCGTGTTCATGCCGATGCCGAAGCGCATGCGGAGCACGCGCTCTTCGCGCGGGGTGAGCGAGGCCAGGACGCGCGTGGTGGTCTCGCGCAGGTTGGACTGGATCGCCGCATCGATCGGCAGGATCGCGTTCTTGTCCTCGATGAAATCGCCGAGGTGTGAATCCTCTTCATCACCGACGGGCGTCTCCAGCGAGAGCGGCTCTTTCGCGATCTTCAGGACCTTGCGGACCTTCTCCAGGGGCATGCCGAGCTTTTCGGCGAGTTCTTCCGGCGTCGGCTCGCGGCCGATCTCGTTGAGCATCTGGCGGCTCGTGCGCACGATCTTGTTGATGGTCTCGATCATGTGCACGGGGATGCGGATGGTGCGCGCCTGGTCAGCGATCGAGCGCGTGATCGCCTGCCGGATCCACCACGTGGCGTAGGTCGAGAACTTGTAGCCGCGGCGATATTCGAATTTATCGACCGCTTTCATCAGGCCGATGTTGCCTTCCTGGATCAGGTCGAGGAACTGCAGGCCACGGTTGGTGTATTTCTTGGCGATCGAGATCACCAGGCGAAGGTTGGCCTCGACCATTTCCTTCTTGGCCTGGCGCGCCTCGCGCTCGCCCTTCTGCACGCCGTGCACGATCTTGCGGAATTCGCCGATCTCAAGCCCCGTCAGCGCCGCCAGCGACTGGATCTCGTGGCGCAACTCCTTGATGCGGTCCTTTTCGTGATGGACGAAATTCTTCCAGCCCTTGGCGGAGAGTTTCGAGACACGGTTGAGCCAGCGCGGATCGAGCTCCGAGCCCTGGTAGTTGCGTAAAAAGTCCTCGCGCGCAACGCCGTGGCTGTCGCCGAGGCGCAGCAGGCGGCCTTCGAACGAGACCAGCTTCTTGTTGATGTCGTAGAGCTGCTCGACGAGTGAATCGATACGGGCCTGGTTCAGCCGCAGCGATTTCACCTCGACGATGATCTCGTCCTTCAGCTTCTTGTACTTGCGCTCCTGCGAGGGCGAGAGCGACTCGCTCTGAAGCTGGTTGGCGATGTCCTGTTCCTGAAGACGCCGCAGCTTCTTGTACTCGGACGCGATCTTGTCGAAGGTCTCGACCACCTTCGGCTTCAGCTCGGCCTCGATTGCAGCCAGCGACATCTGGTTTTCGAACTCGTCGTCATCCATGTCGCCTTCGGCGGCGGCTTCCGCCGGATCCTTCTCCTCGGTCTCCGCATCTCCCGCAGGGGCTGTACGGAACGGAGTCGGCGCGGGAGGTGCAGCCGGCGGCGCGACATGCGCGGGCGCGGCCTCGCCGTTGGCGGCAGCGCCTTCGGCGGGGGCGGCGATCATCGCCGGGTTCATGTTGTTCTTGGCGTCGGGGCCGGCGTAAGTCGCTTCGAGATCGATGATGTCGCGAAGGAAGATCTTTCCTTCGTTAAGCTCATCGCGCCAGATGATGATGGCCTGGAAAGTCAGCGGGCTTTCGCAGAGACCCGCAATCATCGCCTCGCGGCCGGCCTCGATGCGCTTGGCAATCGCGATTTCGCCTTCGCGCGACAGCAATTCCACCGTGCCCATCTCGCGCAGATACATGCGGACGGGATCGTCGGTGCGCTCGCCGGGCTCGGACTTCTTGACCTCGGTGACAGCCTTCGCCGTGACCTCGACAAGCTCGTTGTCGGTGTCGTCGTCGGCCTCTTCCTTCTCGGCCTCCTCGTCGGCCTCTTCGGCCTCGGAGACGTTGATGCCCATGTCCGAGAGCATCGACATGATGTCCTCGATCTGCTCGGGCGAGGTAGTGTCGGAGGGCAAGACTTCGTTGAGCTGATCGAAGGTCACGAAGCCGCGCTTCTTGGCCTGCTTGATCATCTTCTTGACCGCGGCATCCGTCAGGTCGAGCAACGGCGACGGCGCGTCGGGGCTATCCTTCTCAGGGGCGTCCGCTGCCTTGTCGTCTTTTTCCTTGTCCTTAACCTGCAGCGTCTTTGCCTTGGTGGCCATTCATCAAGCTCCCGAAACGCGCTTCATGCAGGCGTGCGTCACACCAACCCGCAGCTCTTCATTCAATTCGTTCGAGATGACGACGTTCGATCGCCACCTCGCTCTGTTCATTCGCCTTCGCATGATCGGTCGAAAGCGGCACCCGCTTTTCCGCACCATGGTTACGACGCGCAAAGGGCGGCGCAGACTGTCGCCACCCCTGCCTTCCGCATCACCGGTTTCTGTCTTTCGTAGCCCGAAGGCCCTTAAGCTTTGCTTAACCCTGTTTTTGCCGCCAAATCATAGATTTGGCGAGTCTTTTCGCGGGCCCGGCCAGAGCCGTCCGCATCATTTTTTAATCGTCAAACGCTTTTGCGGAACCGGCCCGAAAGCTCGCCAAAACCCTCAATCAGGGCCTCGGTGCCGTCGAGGGAGTCCAGCCGGGCGCTGACATCCTTCAGCCATGCCAGATTGGCCTCGCTGGTCTCCTCGGCCAATGCCAGTTCGGCATCTTTCTTCTCCCTAAGTAGGGCGTGCGTTTTCTGATGCAAGACAACGAGTTGCTGCCAAGTGGCCAAAACGTCCTCGCGCGCCGCGCCGGGCCTGGCGGCCCACACCGCCACCGTCGTGATCGCTCGCTCAACCCGTTGAAGAACCTCGCCTAATCCGCGGGCCTCGAGATCGGCGCGCATTTTCTCGGCCTGCTCCTCGACGTCGGGAGAGTGGTGATGATCGTTGGCGAAGGCGGCGATAATGCCGGCGCGGAGCTTGTTGGCCTCGGGATGCGCCAGTTCCAGAGCGGCCACCTCCTCCAGATGATCGTGCAGCAGCCAAGGGTGGTTAATCAGGGATTGCAGGATTAGGGCCTCGCGGCGGGACATCGCGCTGCGTTGGCCGCGCATGATCGGACTGGTCGCAAGCTGGGGGCTCGCCGCCTGGTAGGGGCCGGGGGCGATTCCTGAAGTTATCCCCGGCGGGCGGCCGCCGCGGGGGGCGAATCGGCCGGCCGGACCCGCTCCGCGCGGGGCAAACGCGCGGGGTGATTCGGGGCGGCCGGTCCGGAAATTACCCCGGCCGTAGCCGCCTCGCGCGCCTTCCGGCGCAAACGCGCGCTGCAGGCGTTCGGCGAGATCCTGCCGGTAGTAGCGGCGCACGACCTCGTCGCGAATGCCATTGGAGAGTTCGTTGATGCGCGCTTCCAGCGCCGCACGCCGTTCGGGGGTTGCAAACGTGCCGCCCTCGATCTCGCGCGACCAGATCATGTCGGCGAGCCCGCGCGCGGCACCGATCACCTCTTCGATCGCGACGCGGCCGCCGGTGCGGGCGAGGTCGTCGGGGTCCTGCCCCTCGGGCAGCAGCGCGAAGCGCAGGCTCTTGCCGGGCGTGAGGTTGGGCAGCGCCAGGTCGGCGGCGCGGTACGCTGCTTTCTGTCCGGCGCGGTCGCCGTCGAAACAGAGGATCGGCTCGTCCGCCATCTTCCAGAGCAGCGCAAGCTGGTTTTCGGTCAAGGCCGTGCCAAGCGGCGCCACCGCGCCAGCAAAGCCCGCGGTGACCATGGCGATGACGTCGACATAGCCTTCGACCACGATCAGCGGCGAACCGTCATGGGTCGCCTGTCGCGCGGTGGCGAGGTTGTAGAGATTGTCGCCTTTGTGAAACAGCGGGGTTTCCGGCGAGTTCAAATACTTTGCCGGAACGTCCTTTTCCAGCGCGCGGCCGCCGAAGGCGATGACGCGGCCTCTGGCGTCGGCGATCGGAAACATCACGCGGTCGCGGAAGCGGTCATAAGGAACAGGAATATCGTCGCCGCCAACGAGCAGCCCCGCTTCCACCATGTCCTCGGTGGAAATGCCCTGCGCGCCGAGATGCTCCTTCAGCGCAAAGCGCTCGCCCGGGGCATAGCCGAGGCGAAACTGCAGCTGCGTCGCCGGTGAAATGCCGCGGTCACCGAGATAGCCGCGCGCCTTGGCGCCGTTCCGCGAGGCCAGCGTATCGGCAAAGAATTTTGCCGCGAGTTCCATCACGTCATGCAGCGTTTTGCGGCGCTGCTCGTGGCGCGCAGCGTCAGGTGTCGCCGCCGGCAACGGCAGGCCGGCCATGGCGGCGAGGCGCTCGACGGCCTCCGGAAACGAGACGCCTTCCGTCTCCATGACGAAGTCGAAAATGTTGCCGTGCTTTCCGGTAGAGAAGTCGTGGTAAAATTGCTTCTGGTCGTTGACCGTGAAAGAGGGCGTCTTCTCCTGCTGGAAGGGCGACAGGCCCTTAAACTCCCTCCCTGCCCTCTTCAGCTTGACGCGCCGGCCCACGACTTCCGAGACCGGAAGCCGGGCACGCAGTTCGTCGAGAAATTGGGGCGTGAAGCGCATGGGGTGAGTTTTTGCCTGGCCGTGGGCGAACCGATCATGGATATATGGATGGACCGGTAAAATACGAAGGTTGTTATGATTCTCCCGGTTATTCACAGGCCCTGTCATTCCGGGGCGATGCGTAGCATCGAATTATGGGGCGCCCTTGCGCCCCTGAGAATCTCCGGATTCCGGGTTCGCGTCTTCGACGCGCCCCGGAATGACGGTGACTAGCTTGATCCGATCGCGGTTCCGCGCTTCCATACCCCGCATGTTCACGGTGTTCCGGGGTGGCAGGAGCGGGGCGTGGCGGGTGACGCGGTTTGCGCCGGTGAAGGGCGCGTCGCTTTCGCCGACGCCGTCGCTGTCGGTCGTGCATTCCCTGTCGATCGCACTGCCGATCCTGCCCTCGCCGACCTCGTGGCGGCTGGCCGGCGTCGCCAGCCACCTGCGCTATACCGAGCGGGCCGAGAAGACGCAGCTTGACGCCGTGCCGGCCGAGATCGGCCGACCTGAGGCGACCTATGCGGCGCTGATCCCGATCAAGAAATCGGCGGCGTGGTGGGAGCTGACGCAGGAGGAGCGGCGGCAGATCTTTGAGGACAGATCGCATCACATCGCCGATAGCCTGAAATACCTGCCGGCGATCGCCCGCCAGCTCTATCACAGCCGCGATCTCGGAGAGGCCTTCGACTTCCTCACCTGGTTTGAATACGCGCCCGAGCATGCGGAGGAATTCGAGGAGCTGGTCCGCACGCTGCGCGCGACCGAGGAGTGGAAATATGTCGAGCGCGAGGTGGACATCAGGCTGGAACGGGAGAGGCTGGATGCTGGGTGATGCTCATGCCCCGGATGCTGCGCAGCACGACAGTGATGCGCTGCTAAGCCGGGGCCACACGTGCGGCATAACGAGCATGGGTCCCGGCTCTGCGGCGCAGCGCACTGGACGATGCTTTCGCATCGCCAGGAGCGCTGCACCGCGTCCGGGACATGCGAGCTAGTTCTCCAAAAACCTGCCCGACGCAATGCGCGGCAGGCCGGTGACCGGCCAGTTGTAGAGATAGGTCCACGCCTCGCCCGCCGTGCCGTCTTCCAGCGTCACTTGTAGCATGCGGCGGATGTATTCGGTCGGTTCCGGAAATCCGGCGCCGCAGGCCTCATACATGTCGAACTCGGCCAGCAACGCGTCGCGATCGCGCAAACGATACAGTTCACCGAACACGATTTCGTTGGCGTCATCCGACAGCACCAGCCCCGGATAATGCTTGATCAGATAGAGCCGGCCACGACAGGTAGCCGTGCCCAAAAAATCCGCACTGCGCGACAATAGCTGCGCCATCGGATGGTCGAAGCCGCGCATCAGCGTGCCGTAGACGAACAGTCGATCTGAAATCATGGGTTTTGCATTTGGCTGTCATTGCGAGGAGCGAAAGCGACGAAGCAATCCATACGGTGTTTGCGATGTGCGCAGCAATGGATTGCTTCGCTGCGCTCGCAATGACGGGGCTACGCCGGCACGACCTCCTCGCTGATGACGAAAAATTTCACCAGATCCATCCGGCCAAAACTCGTGGTCAGCGCGACGTCGGCAGCATCCCGGCCGGTGGCCATCAGGATACGGCCGATGCGCGGCACGTTATGGCGGGCGTCGAAGGTGTACCATTGGCCGGAGAGATAGACCTGGAACCAGCCGGAAAAATCCATCGGCGCGGGATCGCGGGGCACGCCGATGTCGCCGAGATAGC
This sequence comes from Bradyrhizobium sp. sBnM-33, assembly GCF_032917945.1. Taxonomy (NCBI): domain Bacteria; kingdom Pseudomonadati; phylum Pseudomonadota; class Alphaproteobacteria; order Hyphomicrobiales; family Nitrobacteraceae; genus Bradyrhizobium; species Bradyrhizobium sp. sBnM-33. The sequence goes on along the minus strand of NZ_CP136624.1, from coordinate 1,232,963 downwards.
CGGTGCAGTAGCGCGCCGGAATGTTCATGCAGCGGCAGAAGGTCAGCGCCAAATGCGCAAAGTCGCGGCAGACGCCGGCGCCCTCCGCGTAGACGTCGTGCGCCGACTTCATGTGATGGGCGTGCTGATAGCCGAAGCTGACGTGGTTGTGCACGAAGTCGACGATCGCCTGCACCCGCGCCCAGCCCGGCGCTGTGTTGCCGAATAAAGACCAGGCAATATCGGTGAGCTTGTCGGTCTCGCAATACCGGCTCGGCATCAAATATTGCAGCACTTCATCCGGCAGTTGATCGATCGGCAATTGCTGCGCGGTCGGCACTACGGCGTCCGGCAGGCCGGAATCGCGCACCAGCGCGTCGCCGCGCAGCGTGACGCCGCCGGCGGGTGCGACCAGCCGGCCGCAGACGTTGCCAAAACCGTCGCGGTAGAAGCCGATCGGCACATCGGGCTCGGCTACAATGCGCTCGGTGCCGACGATGTCGGCAAAGCGCGACGGGTGTATCGAGAGCATGATCACCATCGGCGTCGGCTGCACGGCCGCATAGGCGATTTCGAAGCCGACCTTGATCTCCATGGCTCAGACCTTTTCCGCCTGCTGTACCTCGTGCTGCGCTTCCGTCTCCTGGCCGGCCGAGACGACGTTGACGCTGACCTCCATCCCGGCAAACGCGTCAGGCGAGCCGAGATAAGTGCCATGCAACGGAATTGCCTGGCACGGATCGCGCGCCACCGCGACGCGAATGAGATCGCGGGTGCCGACGATGCCGTTGGTCGGATCGAACTCGATCCACCCTGCGCTCGGCAGATAGACCTGCACCCAAGCATGCGTCGAGCCGCCGCCGACATGACCATGCGCGCCGTCGCCAGGAATGAAGATGTAGCCGGAGACGAAGCGCGCGGCGATGCCGAGCCGGCGCAGCGCCTCGATCATGAACAGCGCATAATCCCGGCAGGTACCGGAGCCAGTCTGCAGCGTGTCGAGCGGATGCTGGGTGCCCTGCTCATGGCGCTTGCGATAGGTAAAGGCCTCGCGAATGCCATGCGTCATGCCGCTCAGGACCTTGAACGTTGGCGTCGGCGCCTCGGCGTCCAGAAATTTCCGTGCCCAACCCGACAGCTCGCCGTTGGGGTCGCCATATTGCGGCGTGACGAATTGCAACAGGTCGGGAAATTCCTCGTCGTCGTAGAGGAACGGATAGAAATAGGCGGGATCGTCCGGCGTCAGCGCAAACTTTTCGGCCGGATTGTGCTCGACGGTAGCGGTTGCGGTGAATGACAAGGTGTCGGCGCGCTCGTCGAAGGTCGCGATCGCAACCGTGTTGCCGAACACGTCGTGAATCCATCGCAACGACATCGGCTTCGGTTCGATCTCGAGTTCGCTTGCGCGGATCCTTAAGTCATGTCCCGGCAGCGGGCGCAGCATGATGCGGTGCTCGCCGAATACGACCGGACGGGTGTAGCGATAAACGGTCTTGTGGTTGACGGTCAGGAGCGGCATCGTCAAACAATCGTCGATTCTGGCAGGTCTGGTAAGGGCCGAATCCTGCCCAATTGTAGATCGGGGTGCCGCTTCGATGGGCAATACTCCAAGGAAAACGCTTTGAACGACGCCGCCAGCACAGCCCTGCTCCTCAGCACCGAAGATGCTCCTCCAGTCCGTGAATATAACGAATCAGGGCGCTCGCCGTTCCTGCTCACCTCCGATCACTATGGAAGGCTCATTCCGCGCGTGCTTGGCGATCTCGGCCTGCCCGAGAGCGAACTGACACGCCATATCGCCTGGGACATCGGAATTGCCGGCGTCGCGGAAGCGCTCTCAAAACATCTCGATGCCCATCTGATCGTGCAGCGTTACTCACGGCTCGTCATCGACTGCAACCGCCCACCGCACGCCGCAGGCTCGATCCCGCGCATCAGCGAGGCGACCACGATTCCCGGCAATGAAGGCATTTCGCGCGAAGCCGCCGCGATACGGCGGGCGCAGATCTTCGATCCCTACCACCGGCGCATCGACGAGATCATCGACCAGCGCGGAAACGCCGCCATGCCGACAGTGCTGGTGTCGCTACACAGTTTCACGCCCGTCTATGCCGGGATTGCGCGGCCTTGGCACATCGGCACGCTCTACCATCGCGACAAGCACCTCCCGCCGCTGTTGCTAAAGCTGTTGCGCGCCGAGGGCGATCTCGTAGTCGGCGACAACGAGCCTTATGCGGTCAGCGACGAGACCGATTACACGATCCCCGTGCATGGCGAGGCGCGCGGGTTGATGAACACGGGAATCGAAATTCGTCAGGATCTGATTTCGGATCAGGCGGGCGAGAAGGCATGGGCGGAGCGGCTGGCGCGGATACTTGGCGAGATTGAGGAGATGTTGCGCAAGCAGCAATTGATCGGGTCTCGCCAAGGCGAAGGTCGCGTTCCCTTCCCCCTTGCGGGTGGAGGCTAGGGAGCACGCCGCTGCATGCGACACCAGTTCGCGGCCGATCGGGACCAGCACATCACATAGACCGCGAGTTCACTTTGCCCGCGTCAGTGCCAGCCAGATGCCGCCGCCGATCATGAAGCCGCCGGAGACGCGCGACACCAGCCGCGTCCGCTCTTTGGAGAAGAACATTCGCGCGCGGCCGGCGAGCAGCGCATAGATCGCATCGGTCGCTGCCGCGATCACCATGAACGTGATGCCGAGCAGCGCCACCTGCGGGAAGTGATCCTTCTCCATGTCCATGAACTGCGGAATGAACGCGCCGAAGAACACCAGCACCTTCGGATTGGAGAGCAGCACCAGCAGGCCCTGCAGGAAAAATCCGCCGCGCGGCGGCGGTGGCGGCTCGTCGGCGTTGACGCCCTCCGCAGGCGACCAGATCAGCTTGATGCCGAGCCATATCAGATAGGCCGCGCCGGCAAAACGCACCCAGTCGAACCAGTAGCCCATGGTCGCCATCAGCGATGTCAGCCCGACTGCGACGATGCCGATCACGATGGCAAGCCCGGTTTGAGCACCGGCGCAATTGATCAGCGCCGCGCGCGTGCCGTGCCGCAGGCCATTGGCGATCAGCAGCGTGACTACAGGACCCGGCAACAACGCGAGCGCGATGCAGGCAGCGACAAAGGCGAGATAAACCTGAAGGGACATGGAGGAGAACTCGGTGGGAGAGCGGTTACGTCATTATGCATGCGGAGGCGACAGATGGAAGCCGCGCTCCAACTCCCTCTCCCCGTTCTTTACGGGGAGAGGGTCGGGGTGAGGGGCTCTCTCCGCGAACTGTGGCCGTTGCTAGACCTGTACCCCCTCACCCGGATCGCATCTTCGATGCGATCCGACCTCTCCCCGCAAGCGGGCGAGGTTAGGAAGCACCGCCTCATCGTTCATCCATCGCAGCCATCATCCAGCGCGTCATTTCGCGGGTCGCCAGCAGCGCCAGCGCCGCGCGCCGCACCTCAGGCGCGTCACCGTTACCGTGCGCGACGGCGACGAGGAGGTCGCAGCGGCGCGAGACGGCGATCCCGATGGCGACGCGCCGCAAGCTGTCGGAGAGTTTGAGATCATAGGCCCTGGTCCGCCCGGCCATATCGGCGACATGGACGATCTCGCCCGGCGCGAGCGGCACGAAGGACTCGCTGATCAAATCAACATCGGTGACACGATCGACTTCGTCGTCGTCGGCGACGCCGCGATCGCAGTTGCAGAAGCCGATTTTCGGCCGAACGTATACCTCGATGCCATCACCACACAACGCGCCGCGGCAACGAAAAGCGCGTCCCGCGGGCCAGCCGTCGCGCGGGAATGGCCAGGCGACTTCCTGCCACGAGTCTTTCTGTTCGCCTTGGCGCGGCACGGTTTGCTGATAGGCCACGGCGCCCGACAACGCACCGAGCGCCGCGGCCGCAACAACGATGACCGGCCATCGACGCATCACCGCCCCTCACGGCAGACCGGCGACGGCGCGCGCCGGGCCGGTCAGTTCCAGGATGTGCAGGCCGGTATTGGCGCGGTCGACGATGTAGATGTAGCCGCGCTCGTCGGTTTCGACATTGTTGGTCTGGATCGCGATCTTGCAGCGATCCTTGCCGTCGATCTTAACGCAGCGCTTGTCGGTCGCCGCCGTGATCGACGGGATGAAATAGCCGACTTCCCTGGGATGATAGGGATCGCGAATGTCGAGCGCGCGCACGCCCGCATTGAAGAAGGAGATGAAGGCCATCTTCTTGTAGAAAACCGGCGCCATGCTCTCGTTGGAAGAATGCGCGCCGAACCGCCCGCCCCGCTCGCAGAAGGTCCCGCTCGCCTCCGGCACCGTATAGCTCGATATCATCATCGGCCGGTTCTCGACGGTAACGTCGGCGAACCACACCATCTGCCGCGGCTCGTTGCATTCGTTCAAAATCGCTTCATTGACGATCATCATGATGTCGCGGGTCTTGCCATCCTTGTCGCGCGCGAATTCCGCAATCGGCATTCCCGGCATCGGAAACGTCGTATGCGCGCCGTTGAACGGCGACATGGTCAGCCGCGCAATTTCCGGCGAGCGCAGATTGTCCGGGGTTGGCTCTTTGGGCCCGTTGAGCAGTTTCTCGCGATCGACGATCTGCAAAATCCCGCCCTTGTTGGTACCGTAGCCGAAATAGATCCGGTTGCCGGAAGGCCCGGTCGAGATCGGCCCGTGCAATTCGGTCGGCACCGCACCGGTCGAGCCCGGCTCCTGACCGGGAAGACCAAAATCGCGGATTTTCTGCGGGTGCGCGGGATCGGAAAGATCATAGATTTGCGTCATGCGGCGCGTGCGCCAGTCCGGCGCGCCCGACACCAGGAAGGCAATGCCGGTGTCGCATTCCCACCAGCTCTTGTGCGTGTCCTTCAGTCCCGCAATCCGCGTGATCAATACGGGATTGGCGGGATCGGCAACGTTCCAGATCTCATGCGCCTCGCCGCCGAAGGTGCGCAGCATATAGACCGAGTTGCGATCGCCCCTTGGCAACGCCTTGCCGTCGCAGATCCGCACCATCTGCGCGCCGCCGCCCTCATACTTGCCCTCCTGACCCGGAAGGTGGCGCAGATATTTCGGCTGTGAGGGATCGGTGACGTCGACGATCGACGTGCCGTTCGGCTCGGCCTTGCCAGTCTGCGGATTGACTGGCGCCGGAATCTCATCGCTGCCGCCGTGATGGCCGATATAGGCGATCCAGCGGTCGCCCTGATGATGGATGGTCGGCTGGTAGGCGCTGCGCGCCTGCAGGTCGCTGGTTCCAACCAGCTTCATGTTGAGTGCTTCGGGCGGCGCGCCGATCACCTGTTGCTGCGCGCAAACGATGCCTGACGATGCGAGGAAACAGATCGAGAAGCAAGCTGCGAGCTTGAGGCGACCGCTCATGTTCCACCCCGACTGTTTAAAACCAATCTGTGTTGGCTGACGGCACGATAACACAGCCTTGGACTGCGCCCCAAAACACACGCTTGATACGCAACCTTTCGGTTGCCTATTATTTTTGGCATGGATGAGGTCTTCAAAGCGCTCGCCGACGCGTCACGGCGTTCGCTGCTGGACAGGCTTCACGCCAAAAACGGACAACGCTGAACGAGCTTTGCGACGGCCTCGACATGACGCGGCAGGCCGTGACCAAGCACCTTGGGATTCTCGAAGCGGCCAACCTCGTCACGACGCACAAGCATGGCCGCGAGAAGCTGCACTACCTCAATCCGGTTCCGATCCATCAGATCGGCGAACGCTGGATCAAGAAATTCGAGCGCGGGAAACTCACTGCGCTCAGCGAGTTGAAACGGCAATTGGAGAAGCGTGATGAGTAAGCCGGAATTCGTCTACGTCATCTATATCGAGACCACGCCGGAGAAATTGTGGGAGGCACTGACGTCCAGCGAGTTCTCCAAACGCTACTGGTTCGGCACCGAGCTGAAATCCGACTGGAAGATTAGTTCGCCGCTGGCGCTGGTCATGAACGGCACCACGACCGATACCGGGGAGATTCTCGAGGCCGATCGGCCGCGGCGGCTCTCCTACACTTTCAAGCACGTGACCAACGAGGCATACCGCAATGAGAAGGCTACGAAGGTCGTCTTCACCATCGAGCAGCACGGCAGATTCGTAAAGCTCACGCTCACGCATGAAGGATTTGCAGAGGGAAGCAAGCTGTTGGATGGCATCTCCAAGGGATGGCCGGCCATTATGTCCAGCCTCAAGAGCCTGCTGGAATCCGGCACCGCGCTCGAAATTCCGGTTTCCGCTCTCGGCACCGAAGGTGTGTCATGAACGTCAAGAACTTCAAGCCCGCCATTGTCTACACCATCTACATCGCCTCGACGCCGGAGAGAGTGTGGGAGGCGCTGACGCAGGCGGAGTTTTCCAGGCAGTATTTCTCCGGCCAGGCGGTCGAGGTCGATCTCAGGGTCGGCGGTGCCTTCATCATGCGCACGCCGGATGGCGCCCTGCATATCTCGGGCGAGGTAATCGAGTGCGAACCGCTGAGGAAGCTCACCGTCACCTTCAACGTCAACTGGCCGGCGCTGCTCGAAAAGCTCGGGCCAACGCTCGTCACTTACGAGATCGAGCAGGTCGGCGATGCAGTCAAACTGACGATGCTGCAATCGCATGACCGGGAGATCAGCGACGACATCCTGTCCGGCGGACGTACAGGCTGGCCGGCAATCCTGTCGAGCCTGAAGAGCCTGCTGGAGACCGGCAACGCGCTGACAATCAAGATGCAGCCGCCGGAGCGGATGCTGGCCGCGCTGAAGGAATTAGGGATCGGGACACCGTAGGTCTCGCTGTCGTCCCTGCGAATCCAGGGTCCCAAACTTCGCGGCCGTTCTTTGGAACAAACTTGATCGATTGGTCTGCAGAGGTAATGTCGTTACCTTCACGCTGTCATACCCCGCGCATGCGGGGTATCCAGTACGCTGCGGCTTCTCGATTTATAACGGCTGTCTTGGAACACTGGATCACCCGCCTCCGGACTCAGGGCTGCCCAGCCGATCATCGGTAGCGGGCGCAGGTGGTTCCCTGCCCCCGCTCTACAGCGGCCGGACACGGGATTGCGCTTGTCAGGAACTGCGCACGAGCAGGAGGGCCACGGCAAGATTCGCCGCGAACAGCATCGCATCGATGACAAAAATCCGGAGCATCGGCCCCTTCAACACGGGCCAATACGCCACCCCGACGCGTCCGCCGCGCATCAGGACCGGAAGGTTGTAGGCAAACTGGCTGAAGTGACACGCGGCGAAGAACAGGAACAACGCGAGCTGCGCTTCGATCGCCTGAAAGAAGGCCGGCCGGGCGACCAACAGATACAGCGACAGGAGGCCGATCGGCAGATTGATCCCGCCCAGAAACGCAACGCTGGCCGACAAGGTTGGGGCGATCGGATTTCCGCGCTCCTCCCGGGGTACCAGTATCTTCAGCGTATTGCCCTGGGCAACGCTGAACTGGATGAATGCGGCGCCGAACCAGAGCGTGTTGAGGAGCAGGACGAAATCCGAAAATCGCATGGCTACTTTCCGTAAAAGGCCTCGCTGCGCACCACACGGCCAGCACCGTCGAAGTCCATGAACTCGCTGGCGCGCGCGTCGCCCAGCTGCCACCACACCGTCAGGCGCGCGATTGTATCGTCCCAGCTCCAGTTCAGGATTCTCAGGTCTGCGCTCTCGATGCCACCGTAAGCCCTCTGCCAGTAGGCACGGATGTTCTCGGCGCCAGCGACTACCGGGGAATCCATCAATTTGAGCGCCAGCGGGCTGCGCATCTCGGCGTTTTCGGCGAAGTGCGAAACGACCGCGTCGATATCGACCTTGCGCCAGTTCGCGCACCACGTCTCGACAAAGCGTCCGGCCGCCGCGCGGTCCATTGTCTGTCCAGTCATGCTCGCGCCCTCCCTCGGTGCAATTGCCGGGAAGAGATGACACAGGGCGACTCTCACGTCAATAAAGTTGACCTGACAGGCTATTAATTGTTGTCAGCAATGACCCCCATGACGGTCATCCAGGCGGCAGCGCCCGGCGGCCCGACACGATCAAACGCCTCGCGTAGGACCTTGCGCTCGTAGCCAGATGCCCGTTGCTCAATGCGCCGACCGGCTTCCGTCAGCAGCAATAATTTGGAGCGATGCTGCTCGGGCGACCGCTTCGACGTCAGAAGTTTACGCTGCAGCAACAGGCTAAGCGGCCGGTTCACGGCTTGCTTGGATATGCCGAGGATTTCGATCAGCGACCCGATCGAGATGTCGGGCTGTCGCGCAACCACATAGAGAATGCGATGGTGCGGGCGCGACAGGCCAAGCGTGGCAAGATACTGGTCGGCCGAGAGCGTCATCCCGCGCCAGCCATAATACATAAGCTCCAGCGCCGCATCCAAATCATGGAGCTTCTTGAGCGAGGCGCGGTGCAGGCCCGCGGCGTGAGAAGTTTTCTTTTGCATTTTTCTACCGCGTCGAATTGACCGAAGAGCCCTATCCCAGCGCCCGCAACTCGCGCCGCAGCACCTTTCCCGTGGCCGTCATCGGCAGCGTTTCGGCGAACTGCACGAAGCGCGGGTATTCGTGGGCGGCGAGCTGTACTTTGACGAACTCCTGGATCTCGCGCGCCAGTTCATCGCTCGCGGCAAAGCCCGGGCGCAGCACGATCCAGGCCTTGATGGATTCGGTGCGGATCGGATCGGGTATGCCGACCACCGCCGACATCGCCACCGCCGGATGCTTCATCAGCGTATGTTCAATTTCCGACGGGCCGACGCGATAACCGGCGGTGGTAATCACGTCGTCCTCGCGGCTGACGTACCAGAAATAGCCGTCCTCATCCTGCACGCCGAGATCGCCGGTCAGCAAAAATTCGCCGGCATATTTCTTCGCAGTCGCTTCCGGATTCTTCCAGTATTCGATCATGGTGCAGGGACAGGGCTGGCGCACGCCGATGATGCCGCGCGCACCTCTAGGCAATTCCTCGCCGCGATCGTTGACGATGCGGACGTCGAAGCCCGGCGTCGCCTTGCCCATCGAGCCGGGACGGATCGGAAACAGGTTCGAATTGCTGCCGATCACGAGGTTGCATTCGGTCTGGCCGAACACTTCATGCGCGTCGATGCCGAAGGTTTCGCGCACCCAGCCGAGCAATTCGCCGCCGAGCGATTCACCGCCGGTGAAAATGCTGCGCAGTCTTACGCCGGAATTCTTCACACCGGCCTGCCGCATCAGCTTCAGCGCGGTCGGCGGCAGGAACGTGTTGCGGATGCCTAGGTCGGCCATCATCGCCATCGCCGCCTGCGGCTCGAATTTGCGGGCGCGATGGCCGACGAGCGGAATGCCGTGATACCAGAACGCCAGCAGGCCGTTGATCAGCCCGCCGATCCAGGCCCAGTCGGCTGGTGTCCACATCAGGTCGCCGGGCCGCGGCAAGAAATTGTGGCACATCTCGACGTTCGGAAGATGGCCGAGCACGACGCGATGCGCGTGCAGCGCGCCCTTCGGATTGCCTGTGGTGCCGGAGGTGTAGATGATCAGGGCGGGATCGTCGGCCGCGGTGTCGACGGTCGCAAAATCCGGCGACGCGGCCTTCAGCGAGGACCAGAACGGCTTTGTGCCGGCGGGCGCGCGGTCGCCAATCACGTAGATGTTTGACAGCGCAGGAAGGCGATCGCGTATTTTCGCGAGCTTCTCCCAGCCGCTCTCGTCGGTAACAACAGCCTTGGCCTCGGAATTCGACAGACGGAACTCCAGCGCGTCCTCGCCGAACAGCGCAAACAGCGGGATCGAGATCATGCCTGAGCGAAACGCGGCGAAATGCGCGATCGGCAATTCAAGCGATTGCGACAGAAACACCGCGACGCGGTCGCCGCACGACAGGCCGTCGGCTTTCAGGACGTTGGCAAAACGGCGCGACTGCTCGGCGACCAGGTCAAACGAGGTACGCGTCGTGGCGCCGCCCTCGTCGACATAGATCAGCGCCAACCGGCCTGAACCATCCGCATGCCGGTCGCAGCATGCGGTCGCCATATTGAAGCGAGCAGGAATGTCCCAGCGGAAGTCGCGGTAGAGCTCGTCGTAGGTGGAGGCTTCGGTGAGCATGGCCTTGGTTGTTTCCTCTCGTCATGGCCGGGCTTCATCCCGGCCATCCACCCTTCTTGCTTGCCGCGAGTTTAAAGACGTGGATGCCGGGGACAAGCCCGGGCATGACGCGGAGGCTACGTTTTGTGGCCTGACTTAAGACGCCCGCGCCTTCTCCATCGCAAGCTCTGCCTCGAGGCTTGCGATGTCCCGATAGATCGAGGCGACGGCCAGCACGCGGCCCTTGCTCTTGTACTGCAGCAGGCAATCCTTGCCGGGGATGTCGCCGTCTACGGTGATTTCGTCCCATTTCTCGGCGTAACCGACATAATTGATCGGCACATCGTAGTGCTGGCTCCAGAAAAACGGCACCGCATGGAACGGCACGCGCGCTCCGAGCATGTTTCGCGCGGCGGTCTGGCCCTGACGCTCGGCCACCACCCAATGTTCGACGCGAATGGTCTCAAGAGAATGCGGATCGGGCCAGCGCGCGATATCGCCCGCGGCATAGATGCCGGGGACGCTGGTTTCCAGATAGGCGTTGACGGTGACGCCCCGATCGATTGCCAGCCCCGCCTTCTCGACCAATTCAAGGCGCGGACGCACGCCGACGCCGACCACCACGATATCGGCCTCGATCGCGCCGCCGCTTTTCAGCGTCGCGCGTTTGCCGTCGATCTCGGTTACGGTATCGCCGAGATGGAAGATGACGCCGTGCTCTTCATGCAGAGCGCGGACGAAGTCGCCCATCTCGGGCCCCAGCACGCGCTCCATCGGCCGCTGCTCGAGGCCTACGACATGGACCTCGATATTTCTGGCGCGCAGCGACGCCGCGACTTCGAGCCCGATGAAGCTCGCGCCGATCACGACGGCGCGCCGCGAGCCTCCGGCCATTGCAATGATGGCGCGGGAATCGGCCAGCGAGCGCAAGACGTGAACATGGGGCTGGTCCGCGCCAGGTATCGGCAGGCGCACCGGCTCCGCACCGGTCGCCAGCAGCAAGCGGTCATAGGGAATGGTCTCGCCGCCTGATGTGACGACATGGCGTGCGCCAGCGTCGATTGACGTGACCTCGGTGTTGAGCCGCAGGTCGACCTTCGCTTCGGCGTAGAACTCATCCGGCCGTAGCGGCACCCAGTCCTCCGGCGCGCTGCCGGCGAGATAGTCTTTTGACAGGTTCGGCCGATCCACCGGTGCCGCGGCCTCATGGCTCAGCATCACGATGCTGCCGCGATAATCCTGCCGCCGCAGCATCTCGGCGGCGGCAAAACCCGCCGCGCCACCGCCGACGATCACGATTCTTTCGGGCGCATCGGTGACGCCCATTACCTGCGGCTTGGGCTGCTCGCGCTTTTCCCGAACGAAGATGCGACCGTCTTGCTGCTCGACCTTCCAGACTGCGACCGGGCTGAGCGCCGGTGCCCGGACGGCTTCGCCGGTGCGCAAATCGAAACAAGCATGATGCCAGGGGCACCGGATGCCCTCGCCGGTGACGAGACCCTCTGCCAGCGGCCCGTGATAATGGGTGCAATGCGCACCGATCGCGAAAATTTCCGATCCCGAACGCACCAGCAAGACTTCATCGTCGCCGACATGGCCGAGCAACATCTGGCCCGCGAATTCCGACGGGGTTACGCCCTTTGATAGATCGGGACCGGCGGGTGGCGCTTGCTGATCAGCCATGCCTTCCTCCGCTCGCGTTGCGCTACGTCACCACTCCGAGCTTGAACTCATTCGATGTTTCATCAGCGCGAAGGTTCCCGGGCACGAAAAATTTATCCCGTCAGCGCCGTCTTCACCAAACCGCTCGCCTTGCCGAAATCCATCTGCCCGGCAAACTTCGCGCGCAGCACGCCGATCACCTTGCCCATGTCCTTCATGCCGGCGGCGCCGGTCTCGGCGATGACGGCCGAGATCGCGGCCTTCACCTCGTCGTCCGACATCTGCTTCGGCAGATAGGCCGAGATCACGGCGATCTCCTCGCGCTCCTGCGCGGCGAGCTCGGCGCGGCCGCCCTTGTCGTAGAGCTCGACCGATTCCTGACGCTGCTTGATCATCTTCTGCAGCACGCCGAGCACGTCCGCATCGGAGAGCGGCGGCTTGCCCTGCCCGCGCGCGTCGATGTCGGCGTTCTTGATGGTCGAATTGACCATGCGCAGCGTGGAGAGCTTGCGCTCGTCCTTCGCCCTCATGGCGTCCTTGACCGCATTATTGATTTGGTCGCGCAGCATGGTCGCCTCACTGAGAATGGTGCCGCCGGAAGGCGCTTGGTCGGAAGATTCCGCGTCTATATAGGGGCTGCGCCGGCCGCGCCACTGGCATTCCGGTGCGATCCGCGAGGGCCGACGCGCCGGAGACGGGGAGCATCGGCACCGAATGTCCTCCCGCTTCGGCCGGATTTGGCCGAAAACGGCTGACACGGCGGAACCGGCTGTCAAATATGCGGCAAACGCATGTGAATCCCCCGCTTTCTTGGCCGTCCGGCTTTGACGGGCGGGGGCGCTTGCGACTATGAAGTGCGCTCATGACAACATCTGAAAATGCTTCAGCCTGGCCGGACCAGAAACCGACCGCGCTCCTCGTGCTTGCCGATGGTACCGTGCTGGAGGGCTTTGGCCTCGGCGCGGAAGGCCATGCCGTCGGCGAAGTCTGCTTCAACACCGCGATGACCGGTTATGAGGAGATCCTCACCGATCCCTCCTATGCCGGGCAGCTCATCACCTTCACCTTCCCGCATATCGGCAATGTCGGCACCAACGACGAAGACATCGAGACGGTGAACATGGCGGCGACGCCGGGCGCGCGCGGCGTTATCCTGCGCACGGCTATCACTGATCCCTCGAACTACCGCGCCACGCGGCACCTCGACCAGTGGCTGCGCGCCCGCGGCATCATCGGGCTGTCCGGCATCGATACCAGGGCGCTGACTGCGCTGATCCGCTCAAAGGGCATGCCGAACGCGGTGATTGCGCACGCCAAGAACGGGGTGTTCGACCTGCACGGCCTGAAGGAAGAGGCGCGCGAATGGCCCGGCCTGGAAGGCATGGATCTGGTGCCGATGGTGACGTCGGGCCAGCGCTTCACCTGGGATGAGACGCCGTGGGCCTGGCAGAAGGGCTTTGGCCGGCAGACCGAACCTGAGTTCAACGTGGTCGCGATCGACTACGGCATCAAGCGCAACATTTTGCGGCTCTTGGCCGGTGAAGGCTGCAAGGTCACGGTGGTGCCGGCGACGACCTCGGCCGAAGACATTCTGGCGATGAAGCCGGACGGCGTGTTTCTTTCCAACGGCCCGGGTGACCCGGCCGCGACCGGCAAATATGCGGTGCCCGTGATTCAGCAGGTGATCCAGTCCGGCACGCCGACGTTCGGTATTTGCTTGGGTCATCAGATGCTGGGCCTGGCCGTCGGCGCCAAGACCAAGAAGATGCATCAGGGCCATCACGGCGCCAATCATCCGGTCAAAGACGAGACCACCGGCAAGGTGGAGATTACTTCGATGAACCACGGCTTTGCCGTCGACCAGGCTACGCTGCCGGAGGGCGCGATGCAGACCCACATCTCGCTGTTCGACGGCTCCAATTGCGGCATCGAGCTCAAGGGCAAGCCGGTATTCTCCGTGCAGTATCACCCGGAAGCCTCGCCGGGGCCGCGCGACTCGCATTACCTGTTCAAGCGGTTTGCGGATCTGATGCGGGCGAAGAAGCGGGCGTAAGGCGCGCTCTCGTGCCCCGGATGCTGCGCAGCGCGAAGCGGTGCGCTGCTGATCCGGGCCCACGCTCCATCCCAGCCCAGCCAATGGGTCCCGGCTCTGCGGAGCAGCGTTGCACGCTGCACCGCGTCCGGGACACGATGGTTGCGGGCATCGGCACCGGTTAATATGATACTCATCATCGAAATCAGGAGCCAACTCCATGGACGACGATCCCGTCGCCCCGCAGGTCGAATACGGCGTAGCGCCGACCGACGTCATGGCCTCGATGTCCGGCCTCGACTTCGTGCGCGGCATTTTCAACGGCAAGCTGCCGACACCACCGATCATGCAGAACGTCGAGCCGTTCGATTCCACCGCCGAGAAGGGACATGTGGTGTTCTACAGCGTGCCCGGCTTTCGGCACTACAATCCGATCGGCTCGGTGCATGGCGGTTATGCCGCGATCCTGCTGGATTCCGCGATGGGCCTTGCGGTGCATACCGCCCTTCCCGCCGGCACCGGCTACACCACGCTGGAATTCAAGATCTCTTTCATCAAGGGCATGACAAAGGATACCGGGCCTGTCCGCACCGAGGGCAAGACGCTCAATGTCGGCCGCCGCGCCGCCACCGCCGAGGCGCGGATCACCGACGCCAACGGCCGCCTGCTCGCGCATGCGACGACGACGTGTCTGGTTTTCGAGATTCCAAGGGAACGTGAGGCGCGGAGGGCGGTTTGAAGTTGTAGGATGTTACTCAGACCTCATCCTGAGGAGCCGCGTAGCGGCGTCTCGAAGGATGGGCCACGGGCCTCGTGATTCGAGACGGCGCTGCGCGCCTCCTCACCATGAGGGTCTAGTGGTTGCTGCCACTCGCGGAGATCAACAATGTCCGTCGTCAGCGCCGATATTGAGCCGCTCACCTTCGTGTTCGAGGATGACGGCCTCGTGCCCAACAATCCCCTGCCGTTGCTGGTTTACAAGGGCGCGGTCTATATAGCCAACGATCACCCGGAAACGATCACCCGGAAAAGACCATCGAGGCGCTGTTCGGCGCCAATGGCTGGGGTGCGATGTGGCGCAACGGCATCTACGACTATGTGCACTACCACGCCACGGTGCATGAGGCGCTTGGCGTTGCCCGCGGTCGTGCGCGCGTCCGCTTCGGCGGCAACCGCGGCAAGGAGCTCGAAATCACGCCCGGCGATGTCGCGATCCTTCCCGCCGGCACCGGGCATCAATGCGTGTCCGCCAGCCCCGATTTTTGCGTCGTCGGCGCCTATCCGCCGGGACCGCCGATGCAGATCACGCGCCCGACGCCGGAGAACCACGCCAGGGCGCTGAAGACGATCCCGGAAGTGAAGCTGCCGAAGACCGATCCGGTGCTGGGCGAAGACGGGCCGCTGGTCCGGTTGTGGAAGCGCGGCACGCGATGAGACGGGGCGCCTTTTATCGGCGCCTGGCAATCGGGACATTTGTGCGCGCCCGTTTTTTGTAACTGCCGCTGCGGCACCCGAAGAAGTCGGAGGGTGGACTAGCACAGCGTAATCCACGCAGGACATGACGGGTTGCGCTTCCGCTAACCCGCCTTTACTCCAACCGCTCACGCCACGTTGGCGCCTTCCTGGCGGCTGGCCTCGAACAGGAACCAGGTGCGGCGCTCGGTCTCGTCGATGAAGGTCTCAAGCAGGCCCGCAGTGCCGGAATCCTCGTGCTCATCGGCGAGCTTGTGCGCCTTGCGCATCGCCGCCGCCACATGCTTGTTGTCTTCCATCAGCTCGCGCAGCATTTCGCGCGGCGGCACGTAGTCTTCGTTGTTGTCCTTGATGGTCTGCAGCTTGGCAATCTGTCCGATCGAGCGTAGCGTGGCGCCGCCAAGTTTGCGCACCCGTTCAGCGAGTTGGTCGGTGGTGGCGAAGATCGCTTCCGACTGCTCGTCCAGCATGAGGTGATAGTCGCGGAAATGACGGCCGCTGACGTGCCAGTGGAAGTTCTTGGTCTTCAGATAGAGCGCAAATGCGTCCGCCAGCAGCGTATTGAGCGAGGCCGAGATCTTGTCTACGGCGGCCAGCGGCAGGTCGGTCGGCGTATCGAGGTTGGAAGATACCTTATCGGATTTATTGCTGGTTTTGCTCACGTTGAACCTTCCTGTTAGGAATTGGGCACGACGGCATTGGCAGGGAACGCCGGGCCGTCTAACGCCCCACCTAAGTAACGGTTCCGTTGCCGGAACCCCCAGTTTTGCCGGACCCGACTGCGATGGACGAATGGATCGACTACTACGATTCCACGCATACGATTTATGCGAGCAAGCTGCATCGCGACCTGCATTTCCAGATCATCGCGCGCGATATCATCGGCTATATCGCTTCGCCCGACGCCGTCGTGCTGGACTATGCCTGCGGCGAAGCGCTGTCGGCTGCCAAGGTGGCGGATGCCTGCGCAAAACTCTATCTGGCCGAACCCGCGCCCGGCGTTCGCGGCCGGCTGATCGCGCGTTTTGCGCCAAACACCAAGATCCGCGTGCGCTCGCTCGAGGATCTCACGCGAATGGCGGAAAACTCGGTCGATCTCGTCGTCATGAATTCGGTCGCGCAATACATGACGCCAGGGGAACTGGATTCGGCGCTTGGCGTCATTCGCCGGTTGCTGAAGCCCAAGGGCCGCCTCGTGCTCGGCGACATCCTGCGGCCGGAAGTCGGCATGGCTAGGGACGTGCTGGCACTTCTGAAATTCGCCGCCTCCCACGGCTTCCTGAAAGACGCCCTGTACGGCCTCGCGAGCACGGCGCTGTCGGACTATCGGCAGCTACGCACGCGCGTCGGGCTGCAGCGCTACAGCGAAGACGAGATGATTGAGAAGCTCGCCGCCGCCGGCTTCACCGCCTCGCGCGCGCATCAGAACATCGGCCACAACCCGTGGCGGATGACGTTCGTCGCGCGGCACGCATTCCAACACAGTTGAGTTCCACGCGCGTTAAGGTTGTTAACCCTAAGGCACGGTAAGGATGGTTCACCGCACCCTGATGGGCAATGATTGCCACGGCCCGGTGGCGGAAGCGTCGACGCGGGAGCAGTGCAATGCTCTTTATCCTGGTTCAAATCCAGGCCGGGCCTCCATGCTTCGCCCTGACGGCTACGCGTGGCGCAGCCACGCAGGAGACCGGCGGGGTAAAGCGTGTCCGGCGTAGCTTGAGCAAAGCGAAAGCGTAGACGGACCGGCCCCACCCATAGCTCGAAGAGCGCAGGCGGGCCTCGACAGATACCCTTCGATTTCTCCCAAAATGACGGTTGATGGCCGGTTTTTGGGGGTTTCGCGGGTGCGGAATCTGGTCTAAAGACCACCCGCGCGCGAGGGTGACCCGCGCTCTTGGCTTAGGGGACGCGCGGCTGCGCGCCCTTTTTTTGTGCCCAAAATCCAGTCTGAGAGCTGATGCCCAAAAGAACAGATATCTCCACCATCCTGATCATCGGCGCTGGTCCCATCGTGATCGGCCAAGCCTGCGAATTCGATTATTCCGGCACCCAGGCGGTGAAGACGCTGAAAGAAGAGGGCTACCGTATCGTCCTCGTCAATTCCAATCCGGCCACCATCATGACCGATCCGGAATTGGCTGACGCGACCTATATCGAGCCGATCACGCCCGAAATCGTCGCCAAGATCATCGAGAAGGAGCGCTACGTCATCCCCGGCGGCTTTGCGCTGTTGCCGACCATGGGCGGCCAGACCGCGCTGAACTGTGCGCTGTCGCTGCGCCGTCAGGGCACCCTCGACAAGTTCGACGTCGAGATGATCGGCGCCACCGCTGACGCCATCGACAAGGCCGAGGACCGCCAGCTTTTCCGCAACGCGATGGAGAAGATCGGTCTTCAGACGCCGAAATCGCGGCTCGCCAATGCCTCGGCGCTGAAAAAGTCCTATCGCGACAAATACCTCGCCGAACGCGAGAAGCTATCCGGTGACGCGCTGGATGAGCTCGAACGGCAATGGACGCTTGGCGAAAACGAACGCCGCAAGCGTTACCAGGAGCATGCGCTCGGCGAGGCGCTGATGGCGCTGTCCGAAATCGGGCTGCCGGCGATCATCCGCCCCTCCTTCACCATGGGCGGCACCGGCGGCGGCATCGCCTACAACAAGGAGGAATTCCTCGACATCATCGAACGCGGCCTCGACGCCTCCCCGACCAACGAAGTGCTGATCGAGGAATCCGTGCTCGGCTGGAAAGAGTTCGAGATGGAGGTGGTGCGCGACAAGAAGGACAATTGCATCATCGTCTGCTCGATCGAGAACCTCGATCCGATGGGCGTGCACACCGGCGATTCCATCACCGTGGCGCCGGCGCTGACGCTGACCGACAAAGAATACCAGATCATGCGCGATGCCTCGATCGCGGTGCTGCGCGAAATTGGCGTGGAGACCGGCGGATCCAACGTGCAGTTCGGCGTCAATCCCGACGACGGCCGCATGGTGGTGATCGAGATGAACCCGCGCGTGTCGCGCTCCTCGGCGCTCGCATCAAAAGCCACCGGCTTTCCGATCGCAAAAGTCGCCGCCAAGCTCGCGGTCGGCTACACGCTCGATGAAATCGCCAACGACATCACCGGCGGCGCGACGCCCGCCTCGTTCGAGCCGACCATCGACTATGTCGTGACCAAAGTCCCCCGCTTTGCGTTCGAAAAGTTTCCCGGCGCGTCCACCACGCTGACGACCTCGATGAAGTCGGTCGGCGAAGTGATGGCGATCGGCCGCACGTTTCAGGAGAGCCTGCAGAAGGCATTGCGCGGGCTCGAGACCGGACTGACCGGGCTTGACGAGATCGAGATCGAGGGGCTCGGCCGCGGCGACGACAAAAACGCGATCCGCGCCGCGTTGGGCACGCCGACGCCGAACCGCATCCTGCAGGTGGCGCAGGCGATGCGACTCGGCTGGTCGAACGACGAGATCTTCAATTCCTGCAAGATCGATCCGTGGTTCCTCGCCGAGATGCGCGGCATCATCGACATGGAAACCAAGATCAGGAGGCACGGCCTGCCGCCGAACGGCTATGGCATGCGCATGCTGAAGGCGATGGGCTTTTCCGACGCGCGGCTCGCCGTGCTGTCCGAGTCCACCGAAGCCGAGATCACCGCGAAGCGTCACGCGCTCGGCGTACGCCCCGTTTTCAAGCGCATCGACACCTGCGCCGCCGAATTCGCCTCTCCCACCGCCTACATGTACTCGAGCTATGAAGCGCCGTTTGCGGGCGCGCTGGCCGATGAGAGCGCTCCCTCCGACCGCAAGAAGGTCATTATTCTCGGCGGTGGCCCGAACCGGATCGGCCAGGGCATCGAATTCGACTATTGCTGCTGCCACGCCTGCTTCGCGCTCGACGATGCCGGGTATGAAACCATCATGATCAACTGCAATCCGGAGACGGTGTCGACCGACTACGACACCGCCGACCGGCTATATTTCGAGCCGCTCACTGCCGAGGACGTTCTGGAAATCGTCGCCACCGAGCGCCAGAACGGCACGCTGCACGGCGTCATCGTGCAATTCGGCGGCCAGACCCCACTGAAGTTGGCGCGCGCGCTGGAAGCCGCCGACGTGCCGATCCTTGGCACCTCGCCCGACGCCATCGACCTCGCCGAGGACCGCGACCGTTTCAAGCGCGTTCTCGACAAGCTGAAGTTAAAGCAACCGAAGAACGGCATCGCCTATTCGGTCGAGCAGGCGCGGCTGGTGTCGGCCGATCTCGGCCTGCCGCTGGTGGTGCGCCCCTCCTACGTGCTGGGCGGCCGCGCGATGCAGATCATCCGCGAGGAAACCCAGCTCGACGATTACCTGCTCGGGACGTTACCCGAGCTGGTGCCGGCTGACGTGAAGGCGCGCTACCCCAACGACAAGACCGGGCAGATCAACACCGTGCTCGGCAAGAACCCGCTGCTGTTCGACCGCTATTTGTCTGATGCCACCGAGATCGACGTCGACTGCCTGTGCGACGGCAAGGACACCTTCATCGTCGGCATCATGGAGCATATCGAGGAAGCCGGCATTCACTCCGGCGATTCCGCCTGCTCGCTGCCGCCGCATTCGCTGGATGCGAAGATGATCGAGGAGCTCGAGCGGCAAACCCGCGAGCTCGCGCTTGGCCTCGACGTGGTCGGGCTGATGAACGTGCAATATGCGATCAAGGACGGCGAGATCTACGTGCTCGAGGTCAATCCGCGGGCCTCGCGCACCGTGCCGTTCGTCGCCAAGGTCATCGGCACGCCGGTGGCGAAGATCGCGGCACGAATCATGGCCGGCGAGAAGCTTGCCGATTTCAAGCTGAAGAAGAAGCAACTCGGCCATGTCGGCGTCAAAGAGTCCGTCTTCCCGTTCGCGCGCTTCCCCGGCGTCGATACCGTGCTCGGTCCGGAGATGCGCTCGACCGGCGAGGTGATGGGCATCGACCGCTCGTTCGAGGTGGCGTTCGCAAAAAGCCAACTCGGCGGCGGCACCCGCGTGCCGCGCAAGGGCACCGTCTTCGTCTCGGTGCGCGAGATCGACAAGACTCGTATCGCCGAGGCGGTCCGGCTCTTGCACTCGCTCGGCTTCAAGGTGATGGCCACCTCGGGCACCCAGCGCTTCCTCGCCGACAAGGGCATTCCGACCGAAAAAGTCAACAAGGTGCTGGAAGGGCGGCCGCACATCGTCGACGCCATCACCAATGGCGACATTCAGCTCGTTTTCAATACCACCGAAGGGCCGCAGGCGCTGGCCGACAGCCGTTCGCTGCGGCGGGCTGCCCTCTTGCATAAAGTGCCGTATTACACCACTCTTTCAGGTGCTGTGGCCGCCGCCCAGGGCATCCGCGCCTATCTGGGCGGGGACCTTGAGGTCCGCACGCTACAGAGCTATTTTTCCGAAAACTGATCGTTCGGCGGGCGAAAATGCCCGCGAAACGATCGGCAACAAAGCCGGCATGGCTGGAACCCACCGCCCGTTTGGATGTTGTAAGGCCCCTAACGGGGCCTAACATCAATAGGCCGGCGGGTTCGTGTGTGTCGAGCTCAAGGGCCTGATCGAAATCGTAAGCGTAGCTCGTGCGCGCTAGCTTCTGGCGGCTCGCACGAGGGAAGGACGGAAAGAGATGATGGACAAGGTTCCGATGACTGCTAGCGGGTATGCCGCCCTGGAGGTCGAATTGAAGCAGCGCCAGTCGGTGGAGCGTCCGCGCATCATCGAGCATATCGCCGAGGCGCGCTCGCATGGCGACCTCTCCGAGAACGCGGAATATCACGCGGCCAAGGAAGAGCAGTCGCACAACGAAGGCCGCATCGCCGAGCTCGAGGACAAGCTCGCGCGCGCCGACATCATCGACATCTCGAAGCTGTCCGGCGACACCGTCAAGTTCGGCGCGACCGTCACGTTGGTCGACGAGGACACCGAAAAGAAAGCGGTGTGGCAGATCGTCGGCGAGCCGGAAGCCGACGCCAAGAAGGGCCGCATCTCTATCACCTCGCCGCTGGCTCGCGCCCTGATCGGCAAGAAGAAGGGCTCGACCGTGGAGGTCGTGGCTCCCGGCGGCGCCAAGGCCTACGAGATCACCAAGGTCGAGTGGCGATAGAGCGCGATGACGTTCTTCGAATCGTCATCCCGCTCCGTCTCATTTATTCGAGCATGATCTCCGCGCTAACGCGTTCCGCGTTTGTCGCGAGGGGAAACCGGTATCAGCTTTGCGCTAACGCGGCCCTTCGGGTCCGGATCATGCTGTAGTCACCTGCAAGTTACTGTTGCGACAAAGCCGCGTTCTCCACGCGGCTTTTTTGTTGCCGCGCTGCTGACAGGATTGTGAGTGGTGGTGCGGCACATTTCAGAATATCCGAACTCCGGACAATGGTTATTGACTATAACTAAGTGGATCGGCGACGCCGGCGCGACGAAACCTCGTCGTTCGCGCGGATAGACAGCAGGCTGCCGTCTGCCAGGGGCATCTTGTTGCGCTGCAATCGCGATAGCGTCGCGGAGCGGCGACTTGAAGGGGAATGATTCAATTTCACGGGTGTTGTGTCGGCATCACAGGCAATTCGCCAACACCGTGTAATTTCGTCACGCTAGTTTCTAGCGTGCCAAACAAGGGGACGATGACATGGACCAAATCGACAAGATGCTCGTGAAATGGCAGCCGACGGCGCTGAGCCTGTTTCGCTTCATCACTGGACTGCTGCTGTTTCAATACGGCGTCGCCAAGATCCTGAAGTTTCCGACAATTCCGGAGGGCAACCCTTACGCCTTCCTCAACAAGGTGGAATTGATGTCGCTATCGGGAGCTGCCGGTCTGATTGAGTTGATCCTCGGCGCGCTTTTGCTGCTCGGCCTGTTCACACGGCCCGTCGCCTTCATTCTTTCCGGTGAGATGGCGTTCGCCTACTTCATCGGTCATGCGCCGAAGAGCTTTTTTCCGCTCATCAACGGCGGCACGCTTGCGATCCTGTTCTGCTTCGCCTGCCTTTATCTTTCGACTGCAGGCGGCGGCCCGTACAGCGTCGACGCGATGCGGAAGAAGTGAGCTGAGGTCTCGCCTCGTCATTGCGAGCCAACGGGTCGCGCGAATGCGCGCCCGATGACAGGCTCCGCGAAGCAATCCATCTCTCCGCGTGGGAAGAATGGATTGCTTCGTACTTTCGCTCCTCGCAATGACGGGGATAGGCCGGAGCACCTCACCCCGCGACCTTCACATCGAGCGGCACCGCCGCTTCATATTTCGAATTGTGCAGCACCAGCGACGTCCTGACGTTGCGTACATGCGGCGCGGCCGTCAGGTGCGTGACGAAATCCTGAAACGTCGCCATATCGGGCGCGACACATTTGAGGATGAAGTCGATCTCGCCCGACAGCATCCAGCATTCCCGCACCAGCGGCTCGGCGCGCACGAAATCCTCGAACGCGCGCAAATCCGCGTCCGCCTGGCTGGACAAATGGACCGAAGCAAACACGGTGACGTCGAAGCCGAGCCGGCGCGGATCCAACAGGCCCCGATAGCCCTGGATGTAGCCTTCTTCCTCCAACGTGCGGACCCGGCGCAGGCAGGGCGGCGGCGAGATACCGACGCGCTTGGCCAGTTCCACGTTGGTGATTCGGCCGTCGGCCTGGATTTCGGCAAGAATTCGAAGGTCGATTTCGTCAAGATTCTTCGACACGCGCGTCGGGTTCCCTAATTCTGGCCGCGTGGGCTGGCCTTCCTGGCAACTCTCTTAGCGCACGCCGGGCGCCTTGCGCAATTTTATTGCGCGACCAACGTCATATTTCGCGATTGTTACTTCAGTTCCGGGGAAAATTCGCTGGGATGAATTGCAATTCTTGCATAGCTACCCAGATATCATAGACTTGGATTTGACACTTTTGGCGCCGCCGCGATGCCGGCCTGAGCGCTTTCCGCACAAGTCCTCATCAAAATCCTCCAAAGAGAGGGAATCGCCGATGCCCGCGCCTATCCATGCCAAGGTCGTCATTATCGGGTCCGGCCCCGCCGGTTACACCGCGGCGATCTACGCGGCGCGTGCGATGCTGGAGCCGGTGCTGATCCAGGGCATCCAGCCCGGCGGACAGCTCACCATCACCACCGACGTGGAAAACTATCCGGGCTTCGCCGACGTCATCCAGGGTCCGTGGCTGATGGAGCAGATGGAGAAGCAGGCGGCGCATGTCGGCACCAAACTCGTCACCGATCTCGTCACCAAGCTCGAACTGGCGCAGCGGCCGTTCCGCCTGACCTGCGACAGCGGCGACGTCTATCTGGCGGAAACCGTGATCCTCGCCACCGGCGCGCAGGCGCGCTGGCTTGGCATTCCCTCAGAAGAGAAGTTCAAGGGCTTTGGCGTCTCGGCCTGCGCAACCTGCGACGGCTTCTTCTACCGCGGCAAGGAAGTAATCGTGGTCGGCGGCGGTAACACCGCGGTCGAGGAAGCGCTGTTCCTGACCAACTTTGCCTCGCAGGTAACGATCGTGCATCGCCGCAATCATTTCCGCGCCGAGCGCATCCTGCAGGACCGCCTGTTCAAGAATCCGAAGATCAAGGTGGTGTGGGACTCGGCGATCGACGAGATCTGCGGCGCCGAGAACCCGAGCAAGGTCACCCATGTGCGGCTGAAGAACGTCAAGACCGGCGCACGCAGGGATGTTGCGGCCGACGGCGTCTTCATCGCCATCGGGCATGCGCCCGCAACCGACCTCGTCAAAGGCCAGATCAAGCTGAAACCATCAGGCTATGTCGAGGTGGCGCCGAACTCGACCGCAACCTCGATCCCCGGCCTGTTCGCCGCGGGCGATGTCGCGGATGAAACCTATCGGCAGGCGGTCACGGCTGCCGGCCTTGGATGCATGGCGGCGCTTGAGGCCGAACGCTTCCTGGCTTTGCGCGCGAGCGATCGCGCGGCGGCTGAATAGTCATGGCTAGATCACGGGACGGATTTGACATGGACTGGGACAAGCTGAAGGTCTTTCACGCGGCGGCTGAAGCGGGAAGCTTTACCCATGCCGGTGAGCAATTAGGATTATCGCAGTCCGCGGTGTCGCGGCAGGTCAGCGCGCTGGAGCAGGAGCTTGCGGTGTCGCTGTTCCACCGCCACGCCCGCGGGCTCATCCTCACGGAGCAGGGCGATCTGCTGTTCCGCACTGCGCATGACGTGTTCATGCAGTTGCAGGCGGCGCGCGCCAAACTCACCGACAGCCGCGAGCGGCCGAGCGGTGACCTCAAGATCACGACGCCGCCCGCGCTCGGCATCAACTGGCTGATCCCACGGCTCGACGAGTTCACCGCGCTTTATCCGGACATCCGCATCTCGCTGATCGTCACCGACGAGGATCTCGACCTGTCGATGCGCGAGGCCGACGTCGCGATCCGGACCCGCAAGCCGACCCAGCCCGACCTGATCCAGCGCAAGCTGTTCTCGATCGGCTTTCATGCCTATTGCTCGCCGGAATACATCAAGCGTTTCGGCACGCCGCGCACGCTCGACGACCTCGATTCGCACCGCATCATCATGCTCGGCGACGCGCAGGTGCCGTCGCACCTGCAGAACCGGAGCTGGCTGATCGATGCCGGGCGCAATGGCTCGGGTCCGCGCGAAGCCTACTTCAAGGTCAACAACATCTTAGGTTTAGTCCGCGCCTGCCAGCAGGGGCTCGGCATCGCTGCCCTGCCCGACTATCTGGTCGAAGAGAACAACCGCCTGGTGCAGTTGTTCGGCGAGTCCGATTCGATCCAGCTCGACACCTATTTTGTTTATCCCGAAGAGCTGAAGACGGTAGCGCGCGTGCAGGTGTTCCGCGACTTCGTCGTCAGCAAGGCGCAGCGCTGGCCGTCCTAGAGGCGGTAGCCTTCCGCTCGCGGATTAGCCTATTTTATAGAGGCCCCGCTCTCCGCATGACTGACATGCGGCTCGGACGGTTGCTGCAAGGCACTGATGAGGATCATAGTGCTCAAACGCTGAGCGGTCGCGTCGCGCATATGTCCCCCTCCTCCAGTGACGCGGCGGTTCAGTAATCCCTCTTGGAAGGTGATTGTGTCGGCCTCACGTGGCCAATACCTCAAGCCGGGCTCATTCGAGCCCGGCTTTTTTTCACGTCCGCGTCATGTTCCCGCACAGATTGACATTGAGGTTCTCGGCCTCCATCATCCGCACATGATCACGAGTTCGTGCGCAGCCCTGTCGTCGAAAAAAGGTCCCCATCCGGGGACCCGAGATCGACGCGCGCGCTAGACAGCCGCGAACCCACGATCCCGAAGCCCCGCCGTCTGGACGGGGTTTTTTATTTGGTCCCGTCTCCGGCTCACCCCCAAGAGGAGATGGAACGATGACTGCCCCTTCGACCAACGACCTGGCAAGCCGGCTGCAGGGCCTGTGGCTACCGCTGATCACGCCGTTTCGCGACGGCGAACTCGACGAGGCGTCGCTGCGCCGGCTCGTCCGACACTATGCGGCGGGCCGCGTCGACGGCTTCATTCTCGCGGCGACGTCGGGGGAAGGCATGTCGCTCCGCCCTGGCGAACTCGAGCGGTTGGTGACGGTGACGCGCAGCGAGCTCTGCGCCAGCCGGCGCCACCTGCCGATCCTCTTGGGCCTGTCCGGCGCCTCCACCGCGAAGATGAAGGATGCGCTGGATGAGACCGCGACCTGGCCGATCGACGGCTATCTGATCGCGAGCCCCTATTACATCCGGCCGTCACAGCGCGGCCTCGTGCAGCACTTCACCGCGCTCGCCGATCACGCCTCATGGCCGATCGTGCTCTACAACATTCCCTACCGGACCGCCGTCAGCCTCACCAACGAGACGTTGCTGCAGCTCGCGGAGCATCCGAACATCGTTGGCATGAAGGATTGCGGCGCCGACCGCGCGCAGTCGATTGATCTGCTGGCGAGACGCCCA
Source organism: Bradyrhizobium sp. sBnM-33 (assembly GCF_032917945.1). Taxonomy (NCBI): domain Bacteria; kingdom Pseudomonadati; phylum Pseudomonadota; class Alphaproteobacteria; order Hyphomicrobiales; family Nitrobacteraceae; genus Bradyrhizobium; species Bradyrhizobium sp. sBnM-33. Next base: position 1,206,831 of record NZ_CP136624.1, on the reverse strand, counting down.
TCGGGGTTTCGCGTGCTGACCGGCGAAGACGCGGAGTACCACGACGCGCTTGCCGACGGCGCCGATGGCGCGATCCTTTTGTCGGCGCATCTGGAGACCGAGGCCTTCGCATCGCTACGGACGCTGCTGAAGCAGGGCGACCGCGACGGCGCGCGGGCCTGCTGGAAGGAGCTCTCCCGGCTGACCCGGCTGCTATTTGCCGAACCGAGCCCGGCGCCCGCAAAGTACTGGCTGGCGCGCAACGGACTGATCGACAGCGCCGAGGTTCGTCTGCCGATGGTGGAAGTGAGCGCGGAACTCGCGGCGTTGCTCGACGAGGAAATCGAGCGGCGCAGGCCACAGCTTTTGCGGCGGGCTTAAGCATGCGATCGGCTCCCTCTCGTCTCACCAGCGAGAGGGAGAAGCCGAATTAGCTGACCAGCAGGCGATAGGTCATCACGGGCGCGAAGCCGAGCAGCATCGCCCAGGCGGCGAATGACGACACCAGAAGAACGTCGTGCATGCTCTGGGCGTACTCAGCCATCGGAAATTTCTTGCCGTGAGTGCTCATCGCCATCCCCGTCTTTTCTCTTGGAGGAAGATCAATACGCTTAAAATTCTAATGTTACGGGCGAGGCTTCGCTCGAGTTTGACGCCGTGCGATCAGGGAAAGTTAACCAGACATGGCGGTGGTTAATCGACGGTAGCAGGTGCGGTCAAATGCAAGCGAAATGGCAAGCGGGTTTTTAAAACCGTTCGCGTATCAAGATCCCCATACAACAGAAAAACGCGGGGCGCGTCGTGCATTTCGAGAACAACAACATTCCTGAACAGGGCTTTTCGACCGAGGACATTTTGTGGGCCGTCGGCATCTGGTCCGTGATCCTGACGCTGTCGCCGGTCGTCGTGTTCTACGTGCTGATGGTGGCGTGAGGCGGCCATCGCCGCTCTATCCGTCATTGCGAGCCAACGGGTCGCGCGAATGCGCGCCCGATGACAGGCTCCGCGAAGCAATCCATCTCTCCGCGCTGGGATAGATGGATTGCTTCGTCGCGGGGTTTATCATCGGGCCGGCCAAAGGCCGGACCCGTTGGCTCCTCGCAATGACGAGGAAACAATTTTGCAGTCCCACCAAAAGAAAAACGCGCGGAGCCCGCGCGTTCTTTATCGGTCCGGCAGATCGAGAGCGGCGTTGTTACGCCGCCTGCTTGTGCATGGCGCCCGATGCCGACGCCGTTCCGCGGATCGCCTTGATCGAACGTTCGATCGCGCCCCACAGCCTGCTGATCTCGGCTGCCGCCCGGCCCTCCGCGTAATATTCGCGGGCGCCTTCGCCCTGGCTCAGCGCCATGATCAGATCGGCGCGGTTGGTGATCTGTCCGCTCCACACCGGCGCGCGGAATTTCGCCAGCGCTTCGCGCGCGATGCTGACGATGCGGCTCTCGGCGCCGTCGCGTTCGGCAGGCGCGCCGTTGATCACGACCGCGTAGGGCTTGCGCGCCGAGCGGCAGGTCTGAATGGTTTCCTGCACCGCGTTGACGTCGAACACGCCGGGCCGCGCCGGAATAATCACCATGGTGGCGTTACGGATCGCATCGTCGACGACGGCCGACAAATTCGGCGGCGTGTCGATGAACACCCATTCGATGCCGTCGCGCTTGGCGGCAGCGACGATGCCGCTGACGGAATTCACCGCGGCCTTGATCGGCGGCTCGTTGGTGCCGCGCAATTTGTGCCAGAGCGTAAGAGACCCCTGCGGATCGGCATCGACGAGCAGGATGGGCTTCGTTGCCTTGTGAACATGGGCAGCGAGGTGAGCAGCCAGGGTACTCTTTCCCGAGCCCCCCTTACGTGATGCGAAAACAATTACGTTCATACCTTGGCCTCCAGTTGACCCCAGAAGCCGAAAATGAATCAGCGCGCTGATTCGTGAAAGAAAAATTTATCACTCGCCGCGATGAAGCCACTTAATTGCCAATAAGGCTGGTTTTTGAGTCACACCGTGCAACCCCGGTCACCCAAAGGAAGCGGAAAAGCCCGGCTTGCTTGACTCATTGCGCGCTTTTTGCGCGCTCGCGCTCGCGTTCGAGCTTTGCGCGCTGACGTTCGAGCCATTTGCGTTCGATCCATCCAAGCCCCTGCGCCAACGGCTTCTGCAGCGGCGGCACGTCCTGCGCGAACAAAAGGAGTCCGAGCGGCAGCATCCAGAGCCCGAGCACCGGCAGGAAGCTGAGGAAGCCGCCGGCGACCAGCAGTATGGCGAGCGGTACTCGGACGTAGATCGACGACGGCTTGCGCACCCAGCCGACGAACTTCGCCGGCCCCGGCGGCAGCTTCCTCTCGAACCAGGCAAAATGCCGGTCGAGCTCTTTTTGATGCTTACTCAACGAACCCTCTCCTCTTATCCGACGAGATGTTCATTGGAGTGGCCGCCGGCAAGTGTCGGTCTGTCACGCGAGCGGGTCTTGAAATGGTGCGCCGCCATCAGGTCGCGGGCTTTTTCGGTTTTTTGGCGTTGCGCGGCTTGGCGGTAGCGGCCTTGCGCGGGGCTGCCGGCCGGATGACCGTCGGCCGGCCTACAGGCCGGGCCCTGATTTCATCGGGCTCGGGACGGAAGTGCGCCCGGCAAGCCGGCGAGAGTTGAGACTTATTGCGCACCATGCAGGCGGTGACGCGGCCGACATCCGGGATATCCGAACTACACAGCCGGAACGCGTCGCCAGTGCAGGCCTGCTCCTGTTCGGGGGTGTAGGTCTGACTGACGGCGGGCGAGATCGAAACCGCGAGGGCGGTAGCAAGCAACAATCCGAGCTGAAAATTACCGATCCGAAAAATCGACATTAATCCCCCAAGCCGCAATGATTCCCGGAATAGTGGGTGAACGGGTGGGGCTTGGCAAGCACGGCTGGAGTACGCGCCACAGCGCAAGTGTCACGGCAGTTCGGCAGCTAATTCAACAGAGTGAAGAACTGGTACAGTTGGGTGGGCTCGAACCACCGACCTCCTGTTCCACAGACAGGCGCTCTAACCAACTGAGCTACAACTGCATCCTGCGCGGGCCCCAAAGGGGGGTCACGAATGGGCCGGAAACTAGGTGCAACGCCGGCCTTTGGCAAGGCCGGGAAGCGTCCAATTATATAGTCGTTTCGGGCGCGTGTTGCGTTCATGTGCGGGTCGCGCCGGAGCCTGGCGAGGCCCGGAAAAATGGCCCCTCTTGGGGCATCAAAAAGCCCGGGCCGCTTCGCCCGGGCTTTTCGTTGGCGATGCGGGCCGATCAGGCAGCGGGCTTGTAGTACTTCGAGGCGGAGGCCTTGATCGGCTCGACGGTCTCGGTCGCAACCTTCTGGCCGAGCTCGGCAAGCTCCTTGGCCTGCGCGGTGAAGGTCTCGTACTGCTTCTTGGCGTGCGCCGTCCACAGCTCGAGCGCCGCCGCCGGCGTCTTCACGCCGAGCAGATCCTGCGCGAAATCGAGCGAGGACGAGGTATTGGCCTTGAAGAACTCGATCAGCTTGGCGTTGTACTCGCTGGCGCCCTTGCTGGCCGTGGTGAACACGGCCTCGATGGTGCCGTTGTGGGTTTCAGCTGCATCTTTGAATTTGGCGTAGCTGTCGCGGGCCTGCGAGACGCCCTTTTCAGCAAGTGCGCGCATCTGCTCGGGAACTTCGAAGGGAATGATGGAGGCGGAGAAGGGATCGGTGGAGCTGGTCAAGGCTTGCATCCTTCACAATGGGGTTAATCGATGTTCCCCTGGCGGGTGCCGGGCGGATGACCGGAACACCGAAAGGGATCACGTACACACGCACTCACGGAAGTGCCCATCCACGGGCTCGCCCAATAAGCACCCATATCGTGTCAAATTTGTGCAACGCACTGCAATTTCTGGTGCGACGCCGCATGGGCAACCCGCACCGGATGCGCGTTCCAGCCGGTCCATTTCGCGCTTGCAATACTGCCCCGCTGCGGGCGGGTCAGGCTTTCGGCTTCGCCGCATCGATGGCGGCCTTGCCGACGATCTGGCTCATTTCGCTCGCCTGCTCCGTCAGCGCGCGCATTTGCCCCTGCACATATTCGCTGTGCAGCCGCATTACCTCGGTCAGGTCCTTGGCCTTGAGAAGTGACTGCGCGTAATCGAGCGAGCCCTGCACGTTCTTCTCGGCATAGGCGACGGCCTTCTGCCTGACATCCTTCGCGCCCTCGCGCACCGTGGCATTGCGCTCCTCGATGGTATCGGCGGTGGTCTGCGCGGCGGCGACGAATTTCTCAAACGTCTTGCGGGCCTGCTCCAGGCTCGCTTCCGCCATCGATCGCATTTCCTTGGGTATCTCGAAACGGTCTCGCACGTCGTCGCTCATGGTGCGCTCCTTTGCACGGGCAGGGATTGCGTCCAGATGCCGCCAAGGGGGTCGTACGGATCGCGCCCGGAACGGATGCGGCGCCCGGGAGGTTACTCAGGGTGGACCCCTGACGGCATTTGCAACCACCCAACGCGGCCGGCGGCCCAAGGGTTCAGCCGGGTTAAGGTTATCCGCCGCTTAAAACCACTGCCGGCCAGCCGGCCGTGGACCTGCCGCCGCCGGCTTGCGATAGTAACCATCCATTAACGCTGTCGGCATTCTGGCTGCCGATCGTGACGCCGGACGGTCATGTAGTTGCGATGAAGGACGCGGAATTTCAGTGGCGGGCGCAGAGCGATCCGCGATTGGCGGCCTATGCGGCGAGCCGCCTGCCCGCATGGCTGTGGACGGCCGACGGCAGGCAGATCCTGTGGGCCAATCCAGCCGGCGCCCGCGTGTTCGGCGCCGCCAGCGCCGCAGCCCTTACTGAGAAGACCTTCGGACCGGCCGACCGGCACCGGCGCCAGATCGCGCGGCTCGCAGGACGGCTGCTCGCCAACGGCGCCATCCGCCTGGAGCGGTTACGGGGATTTGGCGCGGCGCCCGGCATGCTTGCGACCTGCGGCTGTTCGCGGTTCGACTTTCCCGATGGCAGTCATGGTGTCCTGATCGCCGCCGGCGACATCGCGCTGATCGCGCCACGGCCGGCGCGGGCGTATGAGCCGCCCCAGAACGGGATTCAGCCCGACACAACAGCGTCAACGCCAGCCCCGCAGCCGAGCGCGCCCGTCATCGAGCAACCGGTCGCGCCGCAGCCGTCTCCCGACTACGAACAACCGGCGCAATCGGGCGAAGCGCCCGCCGAGTTTGCATTGTTCGATGCGCTTGCCGAGCCTGCCGCCGCGGATGAGCCGGCCGCGATTAAGCCTGCTCCACGCACTCCAATACCTGCGCTCGAAGCATTTGCCGGCCAGCCGACCCGCCGCCTGCCGCTGCGCTTCACCTGGCAGATGGATCGGGAAGGCCGCTTCACGCTCGGCACCGACGAATTCACCGGCCTGATCGGCCCGCGCACCACGGCCGGCTTCGGCCGGCCATGGCGTGAGATCGCGGAGAAATTTGCGCTCGATCCCGAGGGCCGGGTGATGAAGGCGTTCGCCACATGCGCGACCTGGAGCGGCATCGTGCTGAAGTGGCCGGTCGATGGCGGCAGCACTCTGCCGGTTGAACTATCCGGCTCGCCGATTTTCGATGGGCAGCGGAATTTCATCGGCTATCGCGGCTTTGGCGTCTGCCGCGATTTCGACGCGCTGGCCCGGCTCGCCGCCCTGCGCCTGGCGGAATTGTCCGGCGGGATGGCAATGCCGCAAGAACCGCCCGCCCCGGAATTTCCCGAGCCGACAGGCGTTGCACCGCCTTTGGTCGACGAATTGCCCGAACCGATTGCTGCCGCGACTTCACATCGAAACGATTTGGAAACGCCCGTGGAACCTCCCAAGGAAAGCGTCAAGGAAAGCGCCAAAGAAACCGTCAAGGAAAGCGCCGGGGAAAGCGCCAACGAAGCCTCGAAGAGCACCATGACGGAATTACCCGCAGACGCTCCCAACGTGGTGCCATTCCGCGCCCCCGGCGAGGCGAAGCCGCTATCGCTGACGCCGGTCGAGAACAGCGCCTTCGACGAACTCGCGCGGCAATTGTCGGCGCGGCTCGACACCGAGAATGGCAACGAGGCGGTGCCGAACGTCACCGGTGAAACGATCTTTGAACCGACCGTCGCATTGTTCGCGCGCGAACGAGCCGGCGAGCCGCCCGAATGGCTAGCGCCGCCCGAACCGCCCGCGCATGGCGAAACCGCGCGCGACAAGGCGCTGCTCGATCTCTTACCCGTCGGCATCCTGATCTACCGCCTCGACCGCCTGCTCTATGCCAACCCCGCCTTCCTTACGCAGATGGGCTATACCAGCCTGCATGCGCTGGAAGATGCTGGCGGCCTCGACGCGCTCTATGTCGAACCCGGCACGTCGAATGCGTCCTCGACATCGGACACCGGCAGGCCGGTGACGATTTCCGCAAGCGGGCCTGCGGATGCAGATGCGCCGTCATCGGCCGCCGAGGCCCGCCTCTACACGATTTCATGGGACGGCGATTCGGCGCTGGCGCTGATCTTCTCGACCACGCGCCATGAGGGCGCGGCGATCGCGGCCGCCATCGCGCAAGCCGAGCCGGTAGCGGAGCTGGACATCTCCGAACCGTCCGATGTCGGCCATGCCAATGCCGAAGAACTCGCTGCCATCCTCGACACCACGGCCGAAGGCATCCTGATGTTCGACGCCGAAGGCAACATCCATGCAGCCAACCGCAGCGCTGAAGCGCTGTTCGGCCATGACGGCGACGAACTCATCCAACGCAATCTCGCCGATCTCTTTGCGCCCGAAAGCCAGCACGGTGTGTTCGAATATCTCGCCGGCATCAAGGCTTCCGGCGTCGAAAGCCTGCTCGATCACGGCCGTGAGGTGCTGGGCCGGGAAAGCAAGGGCGGCATCATCCCGCTGTCGATGACCATCGGCCGCACCCGCCCTGACGGCCCGAATTTCTTCGCGGTGTTCCGCGATCTCTCGCAGGCCAAGAAGACCGAGAGCGAATTGCGCGAGGCGCGGCGGCTGGCAGAACGCGCCGCCAACGCCAAGGCCGACGTGCTGGCCCGGATCAGCCACGAGGTGCGGACGCCGCTGAACGCCATCATCGGCTTTGCCGAAGTGATGATCGGTGAGCGTTTCGGCGCGCTCGGCAACGAGCGCTACCGCGAATACATGAAGGACATCCGCGCCGCCGGCGAACACGTGATCGCCATCGTCAACGACCTGCTTGATCTCTCGCGGATCGAAACCGGCAAACTCGATCTAGCCTTCACCAACCAGAATCTCAACGAGCTGGTCGAGAGCTGCGTGGCTGTCATGCAGCCGCAGGCCAATCGCGAGCGCATCATCATCCGCACTTCGCTCGCGCACACGCTGCCGCCTGTGATCGCGGACGCGCGGGCGTTGCGCCAGATCACGCTTAACCTGATCGGCAATTCGATCCATCTCGCCAATGCCGGCGGCCAGGTCATCGTCTCGACCGCGCTATCCGATTTCGGCGAGGTGATGCTGCGGGTCCGCGACACCGGCCACGGCCTTAACGACAACGAGGTTGCCGCTGCGCTAGAGCCGTTCCGCACGCGGGCGCCGTCGGATCAGTCCGAGAGTGCGGCCGTCAGCCTGTCGCTCACCAAGGCGCTCGTGGAAGCCAACCGCGCCAAATTCCAGATCAAGACCGGCGGCCGTTCCGGCACGCTGATCGAGATCGTGTTTCCGCACGCGGTGGCGCGCATCTAAAGCGGACGAAGTAACCTCGAACCACGTGATCCGTCACCCTGAGGAGCGCGCTTGCGCGCGTCGCGAAGGGCGACGGCCACCGGCCGGGCCGTGCATCCTTCGAGGCTCGCTGCGCTCGCACCTCAGGATGACGGTGAGAGCGCGTGCGTAGCCGCAAGCGTCGATCACGTCGCTGTTGACGGCAGAAACGCGGGGACGCTGAGACCCTGGCTGCGCAAGTAATCGGCCATCGGTTCGACGACCTTGATGACCGCCGGTCTTGCCGTCATGCGCTGCCGCCATTGCAGCAGCCTCGGCGTTTCTTTTGTCATGTCGGCGCCCCAGCGCGCGCCGAAGAGCTGGGCCATATAGAACGCGATATCGGCAAAGGAATAGGCGCCGCCGACAAACTCGCGGTCATCGAGCACGCGCTCCATGGTCAGATAATAGGCCGCAGCGCCCTCGCGCGCGAGCTCCGCGGCGGGATCGAGCGGCGTCTTCCAGAGCTGCATCAATTTGATGATGTGAGGGAAGTAGACTTCGTCCGATTCATGCTCGAGCCGGCGACACCACGCCCGCGCCGCAGAGCTCGCGGGCCACAGCGCAGGATCCGGCTTGATGTCTTCAAGATACTCGAAGATCTGGGTGGAATCGAAAATCTCAAGATCACCGTCGATCAGCACCGGGACCTGGCGCTTCGGATTGATGCGCAGGACTTCCGGATGCTTTGGCGCGTAGCCCACCTTCATGGTGAAGGGGACCATGATCAGTTCGAAATCGATGTTCTTCTCGTGCAGGGCGATCTGGACCTTGGCACCGAACATGCTCAGCGGACCGGAGAACAGCCGCATCTTGCGGTCGCTGCTTCGATCGGCTTCTCGACTGGAGTGAACGTTTTCGGGCATCGATTTCTTATCCCACACCAACGGCCTTGGTCACTTTCGTCATGGCATCTTATTCGGGCGCGGTAGCCCAAGCCAAGGCGCACAAAGTACAGGCCCTGTTCGGACGTGTGCCGAGCAATCGGCGTCTCACTGGCGGTCGAGACGAATGCCGAGGCCAACGCGCGCGCTGCAAAGCCATAGCGAAAATCTGAAAGATCTGGTCCGCCACGCAAAGGTCCTTCTGGACAGCGGCGGGTTTTCCGGCTGATATGCGACGAATTGACACACAGCGGCTCCGCGCGAGCCTGGAGGAAATCCCATGATGCCGTTTCATGCGCGCCTGTTCGGCGCGGTCGTCGCGTTGACGCTTGCGGCAGGCAGCCCTGCCCTCTCGCAGCAGCTCGAGCTCAAGATCATGGCGCCCGCGGCCCCTGGCGGCGGCTGGGATCAGACCGCCCGCGCGATGCAGCAGGCTTTGGTCGCCGCCAAGATCGCCCGCAGCGTCCAGGTCACCAATGTGGCGGGCGCCGGCGGCAGCGTCGGCATCGCGCAGTTCGTCAATAGCGCCAAGGGCGACGGCAACCAGATGATGGTGAACGGCTTCGTCATGGTCGGCGCGCTCGCCATGAACAAGTCGCCGGTGACGCTCGAACAGGTGACGCCGATTGCGCGCCTGACCGAGGAAATCCAGGTGATCGTGGTGCCGGCGAATTCGCCGCTCAAGACGGCGCAGGACCTGGCCGCGGCCGTGAAGGCCGACATCGCCAAGGTGACCTTTGCCGGCGGCTCGGCCGGCGGCGTCGATCACGTGATGGCGGCGTTGTTTGCGGGAACGATCGGCGCCGACGCCAAGAAGATCAACTACATTCCGTTCTCCGGCGGCGGCGAGTCGCTGGCGGCCATTCTCGGCGGCAAGGTCACCGCAGGCATTTCCGGACTGAGCGAATACGAAGGACAGATCAAGTCCGGCAAATTGCGCGCACTCGGCGTGACGTCGGAAAAGCGTATCGCCGGCATCGATATTCCGACCTTCAAGGAACAGGGGATCGACCTCGTACTCGCCAATTGGCGTTCGGTGGTCGCGCCTCCCGGCATCACGGCAGAACAGCGCAAGACGTTGAGCGAGGCGGTCGAGAAGATGGTCAAATCCGACGCCTGGAAGGACATCCTCAAACAGAAGGGCTGGGATGACGCGTATCTTTCCGGCGATGCGTTCGCGGATTTCCTTAAGAAGGAGACGACGCGCGTCACCGACGTGCTGAAGTCGGTCGGCCTCGTCAAATCATGACAGACAGCGCGCTCAGCGATCTTCCGCAGCGGCCAGTCTCTCGACGCATCGATCCCGCGGGTCTCGTCATTGCCGCGGCGCTCGCCGTACTTGCTGCGGTGCTGGTGTGGGACGCAAGCAAGCTGGCATCCACCACGATGTACGGCATGGGCCCCGAGGCGATGCCGATCGTCGTCGCGATCGGGCTCGGCATCCTCGCGATCGCCAACCTGATCGACGCGCTGCGCGGCAACCTGCCGCCGCGCGAGAGCGCCGACCCCAAGCCTGTGCTGCTGATCCTTAGCGGGCTTGCGCTGCTGATCGCCATCATCGGCCTTGGCGGCGGCTTTATCCTGGCGACATCGGCGCTGTTCGTCACCACCTCGGCTGCGTTCGGGCGGCGTGCACTTCTCGCCGACCTCGCCATCGCCGTCGTGATGACGACCCTGATCTATCTCGCTTTCGATCGGCTGCTGACGTTGAGCCTCCCCGCCGGGCCTCTGGAAAGACTGCTGTAATGGAAACTTTCGCCGCGCTCGCGCATGGCATGGCTGTCGCCGTGCAGCCCATGAACCTGCTCTACGCGCTGATCGGCGTGTTCCTCGGCACTGCGGTCGGCGTGCTGCCCGGCATCGGTCCGGCGCTCACGGTCGCATTGCTGCTGCCGGTCACCTACAAGCTCGATCCCGGCGGCTCGCTGATCATGTTCGCCGGAATCTATTACGGCGGCATGTATGGCGGATCGACCACCGCCATCCTGATCAACACGCCCGGCGAGAGCGCGTCGATGGCGACCGCGCTCGAAGGCAACAAGATGGCCAAGGCCGGCCGCGGCGGTCCGGCGCTGGCGACGTCCGCGATCGGCTCGTTCGTCGCGGGCACCATTGCCACCATCGGCCTGGCTTTTCTCGCACCGTGGCTGGTAGATTTTGCGGTGCGCTTCGGGCCTGAAGATTATTTCGCGCTGATGTGCGTGGCCTTCATCACGGTGTCGGCGACTTTCGGCGATTCGCCGATTCGCGGACTAACCAGCCTGTTCATCGGGCTGACGCTCGGGCTGGTCGGCATCGACAAGCTCACCGGCCAGGCCCGGCTTGCTTTCGGCATCCCCGAACTGCTCGACGGCGTCGAGGTGACGACGCTTGCGGTCGGCCTGTTCGCCTTGGGCGAAGCGCTTTACGTGGCATCGCGCCGCCATCACGCCGAGGAAAAGATCGAGCCGGTGCGCGGCTCGCTGTGGATGACGAAGCAGGACTGGATGCGATCGTGGAAGCCGTGGCTGCGCGGGACGATGTTCGGCTTTCCGATCGGCGCGCTTCCCGCAGGCGGCGCGGAAATTCCGACATTCCTGTCCTACTCGACCGAGAAGCGGCTGTCGAAACATCCGGAAGAATTCGGCAAGGGCGCGATCGAGGGCGTCGCGGGACCGGAAGCCGCCAACAACGCCTCCGCCGCCGGCACGCTCGTGCCACTTTTGACGCTCGGGCTTCCGACTTCGGCCACGGCTGCGATGATGCTGGCGGGCTTTCAGCAATACGGGCTGAACCCGGGACCGCTGCTGTTCGCCGAGCGGCCTGATCTCGTGTGGGGCCTGATTGCGAGCTTGTTCATCGCCAACGTGATGCTGCTGGTGCTCAACCTGCCGCTGGTCGGGCTGTGGGTAAAACTGCTCGCGATCCCGCAGCCATGGCTGTACGCCGGCATTCTCGTCTTTGCGACCATGGGCACCATCGCGGCAAAGCCGTCGGTGGTCGAGCTGTCGATGCTGGCAGCCTTCGGCGTGTTGGGCTTCCTGATGCGCCGGTTCGATTTTCCGATCGCGCCCGTCGTCGTCGGCCTCATCCTGGGGCCGATTGCCGAAAGCCAGTTGCGCCGCGCGCTCGCGATCAGCCTCGGCGATCCCATCGTGCTGCTGCAGAGTCCGATGTCGGCGACGCTGCTCGGCATCGCGCTGATCGCGCTAGTGGCGCCATTCGTGCTGAAGGGACTCGGCCGCTTCAGGGCCAGCGAGGATTAGGGCGTGGACTCATTAGCGGGCAGCCAAATTCGGATTGAGGCGAGTTTGAATTGCCTTCCGCTTTCGGCGTCACAGCGGACATGGCTGGACTTGCCGCTGGGTCGCCCTTGTAGCGAGTGACCCATCCCGGAAGTAGGCCCTAGTCCAGCAGCGGCCTGCCCGATATGCTTTGATGCGTGGGGCTGGAACTGAGACGCACGGTGGCCCGATGTACATATTCATTCGAAAGTACACCAAGGTTCGTTCGGTTGCGGATGCCGCTCGCCGCGCCAAAAGCGGCATCGGTCGGATACTGAGGGAATCGCCCGGATTCAGATCTTATTATGTACTGGATGGGGGCGAAGGCGTCGGTGTCGCTGTGATGATATTCGAGGACCGCGAAAGCGCCATTGCGGCGAACGACAAAGTTCTGGAGTTTGTTCGAGCAAGCCTGCATGACCTTATTCTTGGCGACCCCGAAATCATCGCCGGGGAAGTTTTGGTGAATATAGAATCCGATGCGTAATTGTTCGCAAAGGGTCCTCATCCGCTACGTGCGCAAGCCTGGGACAAGACTGGCCGTCACGGCGCGCATCAAGTTGGAGATGGAGAAGTGGGGCAAGGTGGTGCGTGACGCCAATCTGAAGACCGAATGACCTGACGGAGGCAATGTCTGCGCCGGCCGCTTCCTGGCGCAAAGCGGCCGTTTCATGCTCGCACTGAGGATTTCCGGTTTTGACCGATTGTGTTGAAAAAGTCTTCGGTTGCGCTGGTTGATGTTCGCTGATTCAGTCGTTGCGAGAGGACTGAATCATGATGGGACATCAGCGAGTTGAGCAGGTCGCGTTGTTCTATGAGTTTTCGCTCGAGCGGCACGTTCCGGCCGATCATTTGTTGCGATCGATCGACAGGTTCGTGGACCTCGATGGGTTAAGGCGAGAGCTATCCCCCTTCTACAGCACGATCGGGCGGCCCTCGATCGCGCCCGAGCTGATGATCCGGATGCTGTTGGTCGGTTACTGCTTCGGCATCCGCTCGGAGCGGCGCCTGTGCGAAGAGGTTCACCTCAACCTGGCATACCGCTGGTTCTGCCGCCTTGGGCTCGATGGTGACGTGCCCGATCATTCGACCTTCTCAAAGAACCGACATGGCCGCTTCCGCGATAGTGATCTGCTGCGACGGCTGTTCGAAGACGTCTTGCGCCGCTGCATCGACGAGGGTCTGGTTGGCGGAGAAGGCTTTGCGGTCGATGCTAGCCTGATCAAGGCCGATGCTAACCGGCAGAACGGCGTCGAGGGCGAAAAGGGGTTGCCGCCAAAAGCCGCAAGCCGTGCCGTCGACGAGTATCTAGCTGTCCTGGACGATGCGGCGTTTGGGGCCGCGACCGAGATCGTCCCCAAGTTCATCTCACCGGCTGATCCTGCCGCGCGCTGGACCGGTGCCCATGGCGGACAGGCTTTCTTTGCCTACTCCACGAACTATCTGATCGATGTGGAAAATGCGATCATTGTCGACGTTGAGCCGACCACAGCGATCCGGCAGGCAGAAGTTCTCGCTGCCAAGCGCATGATCGAGCGGACCGCAAAGAACTTCGGTCTTCACCCGTCCAGGCTTCTCGGTGACAGCGCCTATGGTTCAGCCGACATGCTGGGCTGGCTGGTCGATGAGCACGGCATCGAGCCGCATGTGACCGTGTTCGACAAATCAGCGCGCAAGGATGGGACCTTCACACGGGAGGACTTCAACTACGATCCAGTCAGCGACGTCTATATCTGTCCTGGCGGCAAGACGCTGACCACAACAGGGACGCGTGTGAATGATGGCGAGACGTTGCTTTATCGAGCGAGCAAGGCTGACTGTGACGCCTGCGCCTTGAGGCCACACTGCTGCCCGAACACGCCTGCTCGAAAGGTGCCTCGCTCGATCCATGAGAGAGCCCGCGACATGGCGCGGGCGATTGCTAAATCCTGGGAAGGTCGAGCATCGCGACGGCTACGTAAGAAGGTCGAAATGTTGTTCGCTCACCTCAAGCGCATTCTCAAGCTCGACCGACTGCGATTACGTGGACCAAACGGGGCTCGCGACGAGTTCCTCCTTGCAGCAACCGCCCAGAACCTCCGGAAACTAGCCAAGCTGGTCCCAATGCCGCAGCCAAATCCGGCCTGAGAAGCGGTCGGCTGTGCCGCATTTGCGGCTCGCCTCGCTCGCGGGCCGACTTCTTCAACGGAATCGACCCATATCGGACTCTCGGCGCTTGTCAGCGCTTCTTAGAGGCGCATTGCCAAGTAGCCGGCCCCCAACGACGCGCGCAACCGTCGTGATCGAAATGGCGACACTGCTCCGCGAACAGGGCGAAGAGCTGTCAGTTTGTCAGGCGCGCCCTATCGAGGAAGAGCTGCACCTCGTGGAAAAGCTGGATCCGGTTCTTTTCCAACAGCACGAAATGGGATCCCTCGCCAATCATGACAAGCCGCTTGTCGGGGCCGCTCGGCAGCTTGCGGAAAACGGCTTGCGCGCCCTCCGGAGGGGCGAGCCCATCCCACTCCGCGACGATCACCAGCGTGGGGACCTTGATCTGCGCTGGATCATAATATGGCTTGCCTGCCTGCCAGTAATTCCGGCCGTCCTGAAATACGCCGGCTGGGCTGCGCAGCACCGGGGGCTCCTGTTTCGAGCCAACGGGATCGGAGGCGATGGCAGCCGTCGCCCACGCCTCGAACCCCGGCATCAAGTCGCGCTTTCGATCATCGGGTGCGCCGACCTGCAGGCGCTCCCGCGTGGGCGGGGCTGCAACGTAGGCGCCCAACGGAGGGGGCGCAGTTTGCGAGGGCTGCGGGGTTCGCAGCCATATGGGCGCAAAAAGCACGAGGTTATCGACCTTGTCGTTGTGGTCGCCGGTGTAGGCGCCGGTGATAGCTGTCCCCCATGAGTAGCCCACGAGACTGAGCTTGGAGACGCCTCGCCGCTGAAGGATAAAATCGACAGCAGAGCCGACATCCCTCACCGCGACATCGGTCGTGACGATAGGAGGATTACTGGCTGCTGGCTGGTCCATTTCCGGCGGCCGCGTCGATCGACCGTAGCCGCGCACATCCACCAGATACACATCCCAGCCGCGCTGGGCGATGTAGTCCATCCAGGATAGCCCTTCGAGCGGAAAATCGAATATCGCCTCGCCTGGCAAGGTCGCACCATGGACGAACAGCAACGTTTTCTGTGCCGCAAATTGCGTCATGCCTTCCGGGCGCTTGTTTCTGACGTACAGCTTTATCCCAGGATCGACAGCGTCGATCATGAAGTGCTCGGTCAAGAGTTTCGGCGTCTGGTCGGCCGCTCTGCCGGATGAGAACGCTGCGAACGTGGCCAAAGCCGCGGCCGTCAGCAACGTGACGATTTGTGCTCTGTAAGGCATCGTTCTGAGCCTCCAACAACGGTGAATTTTGGCGGTCGATGTCCGTTCGCGAAGTCGCGGCCCATATGACCGCAAGTGCAGGCGATTTACCCTCACTCTGCCGCGCGATCACGCGCAGACCGCCGAGTCATAGCGGAACCGACAACCCTCCGTCAGATTTGGAACCGCGCCTCACGGCACTAGAGTTGCGGAGGCGCGTCTGTGTGTAGGGCCTTTTACGTACCGGGCGTCTTGACGACCAATTTTATGTCCAAGAGGTTGACGCCCTTGAACGGGTTCGGCACGCTTTCGATACTGCCCGTACCCTTAGCGTTGGCATAGGCACCGGTGTCCGAGAGGATCGTGTATTCGCCCTTTGACAGGCCGTCTTTGGCCAAGCCGGTGTAACGCGCCGTGATCGAGCCATCCTCGAAGGTGTAGGTGCTGTAGCCGTAGAAGGGTCCCGAGCCTTTGAGCAGGTCTGCGGAATGGGCGAACTCCTTCACCCCGATACGGCCGTCCTTGAAGACGGCGACGCCAAAAAACTTGCCGGACATGACCGTCTGTCCTTCGACGTTTGCTGCCTCTGTTACCTTGACATCGATGGGCTTGGTGACGAGCTTGAATTCTAGCACCTGTTCTCCGGCTAGAGCGGTCGACGCGGCAATGACCAGCGCCACGCCAGAAAGGAAAACGGCGAGAGACTTGCGCATAGGCTTCTCCTCCGCTTGCTGGAATTAAGATGTGGAATGCTTGCCGTGCCCGCCAGCGGCTGAAGTTTTGGGGATCGTCCAGCGTGCAGGCTCGAACACAATTACGATCTTAGCACCAGCCGGGGACAATTCCATGTCGAAGCCGCCCTTCACCATCGTCCGGAACCGGCGGAACTGACCTAGTGCCAACCCTCGGTAGGCAGGCTCCGCACAAGCGCTGCACGGCGCGAGCGCGTGAGATAACAGATGCCACTTTGTGCGATGTTCGCGCTGTGCTTGGTCTATTCACGCTGAAATTGATCGGATTGGGGGCCAAGCCAGGGTATGTCCGGATTTGGCACTTAGCGTCGTTCGCTGCGATGCGGAATTTGGTCCGCTATCCCCGCATATCGGACGTCGAGTAGCCATCAAGCTCGATTATGGTATCCGCCCTGGTCCTTCCAGCGGGGCGATGGATGCCGTTTGAAGTCATGACCGGCACAATTCTTGCTCGAATCCAGTCTGCCTGAATACATCCGCCTGCGGGTCGCCTGTTTCCCGGGCATTTTTTGGATTTGATTTTTATGCGTTGCCTTGTCGTTGCCGATTTACATTATTCATTGCCGCAGTTCGACTGGCTGCTTGCGGCAGCGCCTGAATTCGACGTCGTCATTTTCGCCGGCGACGCGCTCGATATCGGATCGTTCGTTGATTTCCGCGCCCAGATTCTGGTGGTGAAAAAATACCTGTCGCTGCTCTCCCAAACGACGCGCGTCATTCTCTGCTCGGGCAATCACGATCTCGACGACCGCAGCGCCGAAGGCGAAAAGGTCGCGCGTTGGATCGGCGAGGTCCGCGAGCTCGGCATCGCCTGCGACGGCGACAGCCTGACCGTCGGCGACGTCGGCTTCACGGTGTGTCCGTGGTGGGACGGGCCGCTGGTCAAGAGCCGCATCGAAACCCAGCTTCGCGACGCCGCGGCAGCACGGGCGCCGCGCTGGATCTGGGTGCATCACGCGCCGCCGGCGAATTCGCCGACGAGCTGGGGCGGCAAGCGGTTCTTCGGTGACGTCGAACTGGTGCAATGGATCGCGCAGTACCAACCGTCGATGGTGATCTCGGGCCACGTGCATCAGTCGCCATTCATTTCGGATGGTTCGTGGTTCGACCGGCTGGGCCCAACCTGGGTATTCAACGCCGGCCTGCAGCCGGGTCGCCCGCCGGTCTATATGGTGCTCGATCTCGATGAGAGCACGGCGTTCTGGCTGCCGGCGGGCGAGGCGCATTACATCGATCTCAAGGCACCCCTGCAGCGGCCGGCCGCGCCGGTCACGATCGTTCCAGCGTGGCTCAAATCCTTGGGTCGGATTGCCGATCCGAGCCTGGCGAGACCTGCGTCGGCGGCAGGTTGATCATGCTCTGCAGGAGTTCGCCGACCATCGAGAGATGGTTACCCTGACCGGCATATTGATGCATCAGGTCGGCCAGATAGGTGTTGGCGACGTTGAGGCGCTGCGCCAGCAGGCGCGCGATCAAGAGTGCCATCGCCGGCTGATCGCGCAGGAACGCCGCGGCGTCGTCGAACTCGTAGACGACGGAATCGGCGGCGGCGCGCACGGTCGCGGTATGCGGCTGCTCGAGTAGCACCGACATTTCGCCCAGCATCGCGCCGGGCTCGGTCAGGACGGCGACGACGCTATCGCCCTTGATGACCTCCAGCCGTCCTTCGAGCAGCACGAACAGATGTCCGGTCCTGCTGCCCTCATGGAGCACGAGCGTGCCCGCCGGCACGGCTCGCTTCGTTCCTCCGGTACAATAGTCCAGCACCGCGCGCATTAGCATCTCCTTGTCGGTCAAGACTAGGCACTGATGATGCCAAGGTCGAACGGTAAGGCACGTCTGGTTGCTCAAAATATCGGCAATGCCAGCGTTCACAGACAGCATCGCCAGAGCAAGCCGAAACTTCAGATTCTCGCGAGCATGGCCGCTTTCAGCTTTGCGATGCGTGCTTCATCGCGCTTGTAGAACGTCCACTGCTTGACGCGCTTGGCGCTCACCAGTCCCGCTTGCGACAGTATTTTCAGGTGCTCGCTCACGGTGGGTTGGCTGACGCCGAGCTTTTCGGCAATCAAGACCCCGCACACGCCGTCCTTGACGAGATCGCCGTCGACCTGCTCGCGAAAATGCGCCCGAGGGCGTTTCAGCCACTCCAGGATCAAAAGCCGCCGATCGTTGGCGAGCGCGCGAAAAGCAGACTCGACGTCGTCTTGCAAAGAAGGCATATTGCCAATTAGCTAAATGACTAATTCCTGTCAATGAGTGGGGGAGCGCCTTGTGATGGCCGCGCCGGTGGATGCCGTAACCTCGGAAACGATCTTACAATGCGAGCGGCTCATTCGACCCTTTATCCGGCGGACGCCGGTCGTCGAAGTCGATGGCGCCGAATTTGGCCTTCCCGGCCGTACGCTGACGCTCAAGCTCGAGCTTCTGCAGCACTCCGGCTCGTTCAAGGCGCGCGGCGCCTTTGCCAATCTGTTGACCCGCAATGTACCGCAGGCCGGCGTGGTCGCGGCGTCGGGCGGCAACCATGGCGCGGCGGTGGCCTATGCCGCAATGAAGCTTGGGAAGCCGGCCAAGATCTTCGTTCCGAGCATCGCTTCGCCGGCGAAGCTGCAACGCATCCGCGACTACGGCGCCGACCTCGCGATCAAAGGTGACCGCTATGCCGATGCGCTCGCGGCAAGCGAGATATGGGCGCAGCAAACCGGCGCACTGCCGGTGCCGGCCTTCGATCAGAAGGAGACCATCATGGGACAGGGAACGATCGGCCTTGAGCTCTCGGAGCAGGCACCTGACATCGATACCCTGCTCGTATCTGTGGGCGGCGGCGGGCTGATCGCCGGGATCGCGGCCTGGTATGCCGGCCGCATCAACGTAGTCGGCGTCGAGCCGCTTGCATCGCCCACGTTGACCAGGGCCCTTGAAGCCGGCCATCCGATCGATGCTGAGGCCGGCGGGCTGGCTGCGGATTCGCTTGCGCCGCGGCGCGTCGGCGAACAGGTCTTCCCGATCGTACAGAAATACGCACGACAAACCGTGTTGGTTTCCGACGCCGCAATCGCCGACGCACAGGCGACGCTTTGGCGCGCCTTGCGCATCGTGGCAGAGCCGGGCGGCGCGGCAGCATTTTCCGCGATCCTGTCGGGCGCCTACAAGCCCGCCGCCGACGAACGCGTTGCCGTCGTCATCAGCGGCGGCAACACCGCGGCAGTCAATTTCGATCTCGCTATTGGCAGCCGATAGGTCGTGCCCCAGCCATCTGCGTCCCGCCGTGCTTCGCGGGTCGCATGGTGCGATGGCTCGCCATGTTTGGAATCACTCTAAACTATAGCATGGAATCCTTCTAAATCGAGCCATTCGCGACATCCAGTCGCTGACGACATCGCAGCCGCTGCGCTACTGAGACTGGCATCTTCACCAGCTTTGTCGGGCAGCTCTCATGATGAATATTCGCGCTACCGCCGCAACCGCAGCGTTGCTTTGTTTTACCGCGTTCGGAGCCTCGCCGGCGTCCGCCGACGGCGAGGTCAACGTCTACACCTACCGCGAAACCAAGCTGATCCAGCCGTTGTTCGAGGCCTTCATCAAAGACACCGGCATCAAGGTCAACGTCGTCTCGGCGAGCTCTGGTCTCGAGCAGCGCATGAAGGCGGAAGGCGCCAACAGCCCCGCCGACGTGCTGCTCACGGTCGATCTCGGCCGCCTCGACGATGCCGTGCAGGCCGGCGTCACCCAGCCGATCAAGTCGGTGGTGATCGACGAGATCGTGCCGGCGCAGTATCGCGATCCGGACGGCCACTGGGCCGGCATTTCCATGCGCGCCCGCGTGATCTACGCCTCGAAAGACCGCGTCAAGCAGGACAAGATCACCTATGAAGAGCTCGCCGATCCCAAGTGGAAGGGCAAGATCTGCATCCGCTCCGGCCAGCACATCTACAACAACGGCCTGTTCGCGGCCTATGTGACCAAGTACGGCGAGGCCAAGGCCGAGGAATGGCTGAAGGGCGTGAAGGGCAACCTGGCGCAAAAGCCCTCCGGCGGCGACCGCGAAGCCGCGCGCGACGTGGCGGCGGGCAAGTGCGATATCGGCATCGGCAACACCTATTACTGGGCGCTGATGATGAACAACGACCCCGAGAAGAAGCCGTGGGCGGAAGCCACCAAGGTGATCCTGCCGACCTTCGAAGGCGGCGGCACCCACGTCAATCTTTCCGGCGTCCTGCTCGCGAAGAACGCGCCCAACAAGGCCAATGGCGTGAAGCTGATCGAGTGGCTCGCCGGTGAGAAGGCGCAGCAGATCTACGCCGATTCCAACTACGAATACCCGATCCGCGCCGGCGTCGCCGTCAACCCAACCATTGCGGGCTATGGCAAGCTCACCGCTGATCCGATGCCGATCGCCAAGATCGTCGCCAACCGCAAGACGGCCTCGACGCTGGTGGACAAGGTCGGGTTCGATAATTGAGCACGACCGTCCGCGAAGCATTAGACCCGTGATTGCGCGGCATACACGAATGCGTTCCCTCCCCCCTTGCGGGGGAGGGTTAGGGAGAGGGGTAAGTCATACGGGCAGTGTCGCTCGCGGCCACCCCTCTCCCCCACCCTCCCCCGCAAGGGGGGAGGGAGCCCACCTGCGCCAGCGGATAAACCTCGGCTTACCTCGCCGACGTGTGACGACGTGAATCCCGTTACCCGCTCGGGCCGCATCGCCGCGTCCATTGCGGTTGCGACCGCCATTCTTGTCGCCGCTCCCGTCATCTCCATCATCGCGCTGGCGATGCAGCCTGCGCCTGACGTCTGGCAGCCGCTCATCGAATATGTGCTGCCGCGAAGCCTGCTCGACACCACGCTGCTGCTCGGCGGGGTTGCCGCGCTGTCACTCACGATCGGCACCGGCACGGCGTGGACGATCTCGCTGCATGAATTCCCCGGCCGGCAAATGCTGCTGTGGCTGCTGCCGCTGCCGCTCGCGATCCCCACCTATCTCGCGGCCTATGTCTATGTCGACCTGTTCGAGCCGCTCGGCCTGGTCCACCAGACCCTCGCGGACTGGATGCCGCTGCGAGATGCGGTGCGCCTGCTTCCCAACCTGCGCTCGCTGCCCGGCGCCATCATCGTGATCGCGCTGGTGCTCTATCCTTACGTCTATCTTTCGGCGCGCACGATGTTCCAGTTCCAGAGCGCGGAATTCGCGGAAGCCGCCAAGACTCTTGGCGCCGGACGCTGGACCATCTTCTGGCGCATCTCGCTGCCGATGGCGCGACCGGCGTTGGCAGTCGGCGTCGCACTCGTATCGCTGGAAACGCTGAACGACATCGGCGCCAGCGAATATCTCGGCGTTCGTACGCTCACGGTGTCGGTGTTCACGACCTGGCTCAACCGCGGCAGCCTTGCCGGCGCCGCGCAGCTTTCCTGCTTCATGCTGGCGATCGTAGCCGGGCTGATCGCGATCGAGCGCTACGGACGCCGCAACGTCACGACAGAATTTTCCGCCGAAAGCCCCCGGCTCACGCAACGGACGCCGCTCACCGGCATCAAGGGCATTTGCGCGTTCGCCGCCTGCCTGCTGCCGGTCTGCCTCGGATTTCTGGTGCCGCTATTGTTTCTTGCGCATCAGAGCTTCAAGCGCGGGCTGTTTGCGAATTTTGACATGACGTTGTGGCGCGACGCCTTCAATTCGGTCGCGTTTGCAAGCATCGCCACGCTGAGCGCGCTACTACTCGGATTTGCGACCATCCTGGCCTGGCGGTGGCGGCCGAACACACTGCGGTTTGTCGCGATGAACATCGCACAGACCGGCTACACGCTGCCCGGGCTGGTGCTGGCGCTCGGCCTGCTCGCGCCCCTGCTCGCCATCGACAACGGACTGAACACGCTCGCCGGATGGCTCGGACGATCGCTGCCGGGATTGATCATCGTCGGCTCCGGCGCCGCCGTGGTCATCGCCTATGTGATCCGGTTCCTGGCGGTGCCGACCGGATTCATCAAGGCGGGGTTCGAGCGAATCCCGCGTGACTACGACGACAGCGCGCGCGCCGCCGGCGCCGGCCAGGCCACGACGATGCGGCTAATTCATCTACCGCTCTTGCGCCCCGCAATGCTTGGCGCGATCATCGTGGTGTTCGTGGATTGCCTGAAAGAATTGCCGGCGACGCTGCTCTTGCGGCCGCTCAACGTCGAAACGCTGTCGACCTCGATCTACCAGTACGCCAGCCGCGGCAGTTTCGAGGAAGGCGCACTCGCCGCGCTCCTGATCGTCGCCGCCAGTATCGGCCCGGTGGCGTGGCTGACGCGGTTTTCGGACGTACCGGCAGGGCCGGCGTGAGTGGACGTCGTAGCAACTATTAGATCCTCATGGTGAGGAGGCGCTTTAGCGCCGTCTCGAACCACAAGGCCGCGCTGGTGCCATTCATCCTTCGAGACGCCGCTACGCGGCTCCTCAGGATGAGGTCTGACAGCACAGCCTATGTCCCAAATCGCAAAGCAGGAGCGTCCTACATCGCCCTCACAAATCTCCGAAATCCCGGCGAACCCGTAATCGCCTCGAACGCCGGGTCGCGTTTTTCTTCGGCGAATGCAAAGCCCGCCTTGGCATAACATCGCTCGGCGGCCTCGTTGCCGATCAGAAACGAGATCGACGCCCGCTCGAATCCCGCGGCTCTTCCGGCCGCGAGCGCGTGATCGATCAGCGCCTGCACCAGCCCGCGGCCGCGATAGGCCGGCAGCGTGGCGACATGCTCGATCAGCCATTCGCCCTCGCCGCCCTGCACCCAGCAATTCGCCCCATAGGTGCCACGCCGGAAGATCGCCTTCAGATCGGTGGCGCTCAGCCCGATCGCGGTCGCCACCTCCCGAATCGCCGCCCGCGCGGCGGCCTCGGTGCCTTCAGCGGGCAGCGCGCAGAGCGATGCCGCCGGCTCACCTTCGACCTCAGCGACGATGAATTGGGTGATGTGCCACCACGATTGCGCTGGCGCGATCGCGATGCATTCGACGAACGAAAGGCATTGTGGCTCGTCCCAGCCAAGCGCGATGTCGAACCAACCGCGCGGGAACGGGCCGCGCTGCGATGACAGGATGTTGCGGGCAATGAAGCCTGCATCCTCGGGACGCGCGGGGCGGACAGTGACAGCCGACCGCCCCGCCATCAGTCAGGCGTTCTTCAACGCGACGCGAAACTCGGCTTCGGTCTTCGCCTTCACCTCGTCCAGCGTGACGCCGTCGGCGAGCTCGATCAGCGCCATGCCGTCCTTGCCGTGCTTGTCGATGGTGAAGACCGCAAGATCGGTCACGACCATGTCGACCACGCGTTCGCCGGTCAGCGGCAGCGTGCACTTCTTCAGGAGTTTTGGGCCGTCCTTGGCGGTATGCTCCATCACGACGACGACGCGCTTGACGCCGGCGACAAGGTCCATCGCGCCGCCCATGCCCTTCACCATCTTGCCGGGGATCATCCAGTTGGCGAGATCGCCGTTCTGCGCCACCTGCATCGCACCGAGGATCGAGAGATCGATATGCCCGCCGCGCACCATGCCGAAGGAATCGGCCGATGAGAAATAGCTGGTCGACGGCAATTCGCTGACCGTCTGCTTGCCGGCGTTGATCAGGTCGGCGTCTACCTCGTCCTCATAGGGGAACGGCCCCATGCCGAGCATGCCGTTCTCGCTTTGCAGGCTGACGTCGATGCCTTCGGGGATATAGTTCGAAACCAGCGTCGGAATGCCGATGCCGAGATTGACGTAATAGCCGTCGCGCAGTTCCTTTGCGGCGCGCGCCGCCATCTGTTCACGGGTCCAGGCCATTAGATTTCTACTCCCGTTGCGGCCGCGGACGCGCTCGACGGGCGCGGCCGGGTATTGCGGAACTCGATGCGCTTCTTTCCAGTTCCGACTTCGATGATGCGTTTGACGAAAATGCCCGGCGTGTGGATGCAGTCCGGGTCGAGTTCGCCGGCTGGAACCAGATGCTCGACCTCGGCGACGGTGATCTTCGCGGCGGTCGCCATCATCGGGTTAAAATTTCGCGCGGTCTTGCGGTAGATCAGATTGCCTGCGGTGTCGCCCTTCCAGGCGTGGACGATGGCGAGATCGGCGAACAGGCCGCGCTCCATGATGTATTTCTCGCCGTCGAACTCCTTCACTTCCTTGCCCTCGGCGATCAACGTGCCGACGCCGGTTTTGGTATAGAAGGCCGGGATGCCGGCGCCGCCGGCGCGGATGCGCTCGGCCAGCGTGCCCTGCGGATTGAACTCGAGTTCCAGTTCACCGGCGAGGTATTGCTGCGCGAACAGCTTGTTCTCGCCGACATAGGACGAGATCATCTTCTTGATCTGGCGGGTCTCCAGGAGCCGGCTCAGCCCGATACCGTCGACGCCGGCATTGTTGGAAACCACCGTCAGATTCTTGACGCCGGAATCGCGGATTGCGTCCGACAGGGTTTCGGCAATACCGCACAGACCGAAACCGCCGGACATGATCATCATGCCGTCCTTGAGAACGCCGTCGAGTGCCGATTTCGCGTCGGGGTAAACCTTGTTCATGTAATATGACCTGATGGAGGGAACGGCTGAAAGCCGGGCATTATCTCCGGATTATTAGGCGAATTCTTCGCGGTGCGTCAATGACGGGTGGATTATGCCGCCGAACTGCCCATCGAGTGCCATGTCGGCCTTGAAAGCGTCAAGAAAAGCCTTCAAGTTGCATGGGTTGGCACGGGCTTAACGTTTGCGCCGCCTGCCCTAATCAACATAGACCTTTTAGCATCAACCGAGTTCGGTTTAGCCAGATCCGGATATGTCACTGACGATGGCCCAAGGAATGAAGCGCCTCGGGATGCCGGTTGCGGCGCTGTTCGGCGTGGCCGTGCTCGCCCTGATCGGAACCTCCTGGTTCATCAACCGCGACGCGCTACGGCAGGCAGTCGAGGCGCAGATCCGCGCCGTCACCGGGCTCGAACTGGTGGTCACCGGTGCGATCGACGTATCGGTGTTTCCGGGCAGCTATGTCTCGTTCCACAATGTCGGGCTGAAGGGCGGCGGCACCGCCGACCCCGCGCTGCAGGTGGAGGTGCTGACCGCAAATCTGCGCCTGCTGCCATTGTTGCTGCGCCGCTTCGAAATCGCAGACGTCATGATGTTGCGGCCGCATATCCACGTCGTCAGAGAGGCCAGCGGCCAGAGCAACTGGACGCCGTTTGTCGAACGCATCGCGCGCACGATGAAGCCCGGCGCCGAAAACCAGGTGTCATTCTCGGAAATCAGGATCCAGGACGGTGTGCTCAAATACGAGGATGCCGCCAACCGTGTCACCGAACAGCTCGGCGACATCGATCTCTCGCTGGCCTGGCCGTCGATCTCGCGCTCGTTCGCCGCGACCGGACAATTCGACTGGCGCGGCGAACGCGTTGACGGCTCGATCTCGGCCAGCGACTTCGTCGCGATGCTCTCAGGCGACCGCTCGGGTCTGAAGGCGCGGCTGGTCAGCGCGCCATTGAAACTCGCCTTCGACGGTTCGGTCGCCAACCGTACCAGCCTGATGATGGATGGCACGGTTACCGTCGACAGCGTGTCACTGCGCAACGCGTTGCGCTGGATGGGACAGCCGGTGCCCGGCAGCGGCGGGTTCGGCCGCTTCGCGCTGAAGGCCCGCGCCAACGTCGTCGGCGCCTCGGTTGCCTTGACCAACGTGAATGTCGAACTCGACGGCAACGTCGCCGAGGGCGTGATGACGGTTGCCAATAACGGCCGCCAGACGCTGCAGGCGACGCTTGCCGCAGGCAACCTGGATTTCACGCCCTATATCTCGACCGTCCGCCTGCTGGCGAGCGGCGCGCGCGACTGGAACCGGCAATTGTTCGACCTCACCTCGCTCTCCGCCACCGACCTCGATATGCGCCTGTCGGCGGCGAGGGTGACGGTCGGCCCGACGAAACTCGGTCGCACCGCGTTCGGCGCCAATCTGCGCGGCGGTGCGCTGGCGCTCTCGGTCGGCGAAGCGCAGATGTATGGCGGCATCGCCAAGGGCTCGTTCGGCATCGCGCGTTCGGACGCGATTGCCGACGTCAAGGCGCAATTCCAGTTCACCGATGTCGATCTGCAGACCTGCGCCAGCGAATTGTTCGGCATCACCAAGCTTTCCGGCCGCGGCAATCTCGGCGTCTCGTTGATGGCATCCGGCTCGAGCCCGTTCGGCCTCGCCTCCTCGCTCGACGGCACCGCCACGCTCACCGGTCACGACGGCGCGATCGCCGGCTTCAATGTCGAGCAGCTCTTGAAGCGGCTGGAGCGGCGGCCGCTATCCGGCGGCGGTAATTTTCGCTCGGGCACGACACCTTACGACAACCTCACCGTTTCGGTGCACTTCAACGACGGCATCGCCACCGTCGAGGATATCCGCGTCGATGGACCGACCACGCGCCTGACGCTCACCGGCACCGCCTCGGTGCCAGCTCGCGAATACGACCTCAAGGGCGTCGCCAGCCTGACCTCAACCGCGGCCGGCGGCGACAAGGGCTTTGAGCTGCCCTTCGTCGTGCAGGGCCCGTGGGATGATCCGCTGGTGTTTCCCGATCCGGAAAGCCTGATTCGCCGTTCGCCGGGCGCAGCGCCCTTGCTCGATGCGGTGAAGGATCGCAAGACGCGCGATGCGGTGCGCTCGGTAATCGAGCGGTTTACCGGTGGAGGATCGCGGCAGGCGGTACCGGAGGCGGCGGCGGACGCGCCGGCCAATGCACCGGCGAAAGCGAATTAACGTCAGCGTAATCCGCCTTAACGACCCCGGGTTGACGGATTGCGCCTTAGCTAATCCGCTTACTGGGCTTGGTAGCTGGAAAACAAAGCGACGACGTCGACCAATGCGGCAGCTCCCGCCGCAACGACGATCACCAACGTGAACGCGTGAAGGAGATACTTCTTATACGCAGGTCGCTTTTCGCGCTCGGCCGCAAATTCTCTTGCGAATGGTTTTGAGAAAACGAGGAGCAATGCGGCAGCCAGACTCAGAACTCCTATTGTCGCGCCCCAGATGACACCGGCATGCACCGGGCCAGTAAAGCCCCAAAATGCAAAGGCGGTAGATCCCGCAGCAAGAAAATAAAATGCCGCACCTGCGTATCGCGCAATTTTGCTGAACAGCCAGAGGCCCAGCAAAACGACCAGCGCTGCCACCGCGTGAACCGCAAGACCATCCCCAAGTCGCGGCAGATACCACTGCGAATAGATGAAAAGGCTGCAATTCACGGCCGCGATCAAAGCCAATAGGTAAAGCGCCGCTCTGTAGCCGCATCGCTCAAGCATGCAACCTCCTCCGAATTATGCTCATGGAATGTTGTCGCTGCGGCGATCACCTATGCTATGCGGCCTGTTGAGAAAGTAATCCCGATTGCCCAGCGCCGCTTCGGCATATTGATCGATCGCGACAACGATTGCCTGGACGTGGGCATGGCACCATCCTTCCCGCGTCGCCCTGATCCGAACCTCCGCCAGGGCTTTTAGCCACGGCGGGTTATCTGCGTTGGGGTTGTACCATCTGAGTGGTCCTGACATCGCCGGCCTCTGTTGATGAAATCTTCCAACTCCGCCCGCTTGCGCGCGAGCAGGAGCTGCGCCCGCGCGTTATCCAGCCCGGATTGATTGAGCTGACGAGCAAGCTGATCCAGTTCGGCAACCCACCGGCGCAGGGCTTGAATGGGATCATCGCTCACGGCGGCCAGGCGCCCCGATCGCGGGCTTCCTGCTGACCGCACGGACCTCCAGCTTCAGCCGCTCATCGACATTGAGCAGCCGCTCTTCGCCGCCAAGCCGGTTCCGTTCGCCGATGAGGCCGACCATGGTGGCCCGCATGGCCATCAGACGCGTTGCGGCTTCCGAACAGTCCTCATCCCGGTTGACCCGTTTGCGGATGTTATCCTCCGCGCTCAGCATCTCCGACCGTAAGAACCTGATTTTTCTGCGAATTTCATTCAATTTGTTGTCCATGGGCCACCTCGCTGCGGTAGAACCCCATAAGAACAAATAAAGAACAAATTTCAAGTTAAGAGTTTGGATCGAATCAAAGATTCTTTGAGGTTCCAGATGTCCCGTCTACCGGACCAGGTGGATGCGCCGATGACGCCGCGCCAATTGGCGACGCTGCGCACGCTCAGCGCCGAGGCCTATCAGCCAAAACTGTTCGAGAAAAACCTGACGGCACGGGAAGCCGAGCGGCGGATCGCGGCGCTTAAGGCAGAGATCGAATTGGCAAATTCGTTTTGAGCCGTCCTTGACCGGGACGATAGGAAGCCGGCGCGCGCTGCCGCAGTCCTAGTCGATTGCGATATCTTTGTTCCAAAACCAACCTAAGCCCGGTTTCATCCAGGAACCTTGCTCCTCGCTGCGCGCTTATCCCGAAATGAACGGAAGCCGTCATGCAGCGCTGCGCGTAGACGCGATGGCGACTGCATGCGTCAGTGAAGGAGGTTGCAGCCTCGCGATGATCGCAAGCTTCGACGTGACGTCCCAATCGCTGAGATCAGCCGCGCGACAGCTACCGTGCAGAGATGGATGGAGGAGACCTTTTGATGACCGAGCCAACCGAACAGGAAATCAAAAAGCGCGCCTATGAGATCTGGGAGCGCAACGGCAAGCCCGAAGGCAAAGAGGACGAATTCTGGCGTCTGGCTGAGCAGGAACTAAGGAATGAGGACAAATCCTCGCCCGTCCGCACTCCCGATACGCTGTGATGCGAGGACCGCTTAGCCGGAAAGCCGATGTCTCATCCCGCCGCGGCCGAAACGATATTGTTGTATTTTGTCCTGCCGGTTTGGTTATTGGCCGGATTTGCCGATTACCTCTGCCATCGCGCTATGCGGATCGAATTGACGAGCGGCTACAAGGAATCGCTGCTTCATCTGTTGATGTTGGCAGAGATAGGCATTCCCCTCATGGCGGCGATGTTCTTTGAGATCAACGCGCTCATCATCGCGATCATGATTGTCTGCTTCGTTCTGCATCAATTGACGGCGTGGTGGGACACGACATTCGCCAGCCAAAAGCGAACCATCCCGCCCATCGAACAGCATGTGCATAGTTTTCTCGAGCTGATGCCTCTCACGGCCATGCTCATCGTCATCGCGTTAAATTGGCCGCAGTTTCTCAGCCTGTGGGGACTTGGCCCCGAGGCTGCGCGCTATGACCTTGTTCTCAAGCAGCACCCGCTGCCCTGGCAATTCGTCGCCGGTTTCTTGTCGGCTTCCGTGTTGTTTGAGGCGCTTCCCTTTCTGGAGGAATTCGTTCGGAGCCTGCGTTCGCGGAAACAGGCGTGACTTTCAATGCGGAGCCGGTCATGAAAATTGCTGTTATAGGAGGGACCGGGCTAATCGGATCGACACTCGTGGCTTACCTGACTTCGCGCGGTCATTCCGTCGTTTCGATGAGCAGGAGCGGCAACGTCGATATCTCCAAGGCGACATCGCCCGCATACTGGCTACCGCATCTCGATGGCGTCGAGGCGGTCGTGAATTGCGCAGGGGTACTCCAGGACAGCCCGGGCGACTCCACGTCAATGGTGCATCACCACGGCATCGCGAACCTCTTTGCCGCTTGCGAGCAGCTCCAGATCCGTCGCGTCATCCATTTTTCCGCCATCGGCGTCGACCGCGAAACCCCGAGCGATTTTTCCCAATCGAAATTGTCAGGCGACAAGGCGCTGATGGAGCGCGATCTCGATTGGGTCATCTTGCGGCCCGCAGTGGTGATCGGCCGCCCGGCCTATGGCGCCAGCGCGCTGATGCGAGGCCTGGCCGCGATGCCCGCCATTCCCGTGATGCCGAACACGGGACAGCTCCAGATCGTCCTGCTGGAGGACGTCGTACGGACCGTGGAGCATTTTCTCGACCCCGCCACGCCGGCACGGCAGGTTGTCGAACTGGTCGGCCCGCAGCGCTATTCCTTCGGCGAAGTCGTCGCGCTGATCCGCCGCTGGTGCCGCTGGCCGCCCGCACGGGAAATTCGCCTGCCGCAGTTCGCTTCCAGCCTCATGTACAAGCTCGGCGACATGATTTCGTACCTCGGCTGGCGGCCTCCCGTACGAAGCACGGCCGAGCGCGAGATGGTGCGCGGCGCCGTTGGCAATCTCGAAGACATGCAGCGGCTCGGGCTGCAGCCCAAAAGCCTTCCGGAATTCTTTGCCGCTGAGCCGGCCTCCGTGCAGGAACGCTGGTTTGCCGGCATGTACCTGGTCAAGCCCGCGATCTTTGTCGTTCTGTCCCTGTTCTGGATCTCGACCGGTTTAATCTCACTCGGGCCGGGCTGGGGTTATGGCATGGGCCTCATGGGCGAAGGCGGCGTCGAAGGCACGGCTGCCGCGCTGACGATAATTGCGGGCGCCTTGGCCGATCTGGTCATCGGAATTGCGATCGCCTACAGGCCGACCAGCCGCTACGGCCTCTATGCGGCCATCGCCATCTCATTCGCGTATGCGATCATCGGTACCATCCTGGTGCCGCGGCTCTGGGCCGACCCCTTGGGGCCGATGCTGAAGATCTGGCCGATCATCGTCCTGCATTTCGCGGCGCTAGCGGTGCTCGAGGACCGATGATGCTCTATTTCGTCCTCAAATATCTCCATGTCGTCGGCGCCGCCGTGCTGCTCGGCACGGGCGCGGGCATCGCCTTTTTCATGCTGGCGGCCCACCTCGGCGGCAAGCCGACCGTGATCGCCGGCGTCGCCCGCATCGTCGTGATTGCCGACTTCATCTTCACCGCGACCGCCGTCGTCGTGCAGCCCATCACCGGCACGCTGCTTGTGCTAAACGTCGGCTATTCGTTCTGGGACGGATGGGTCTTCTGGTCGATCGTGCTGTATGTCATCACCGGCGCGCTGTGGCTGCCGGTGGTATGGATGCAAATGCGCCTGCGCGACCTCGCCGTGATCGCAGCGGCAGAGGGCAAGCCGCTGCCGAACGAATATCACCGGATCTTCTGGCTGTGGTTTGCGTTTGGCATTCCGGCGTTCACCGCCGTTGCGATCATAATGTGGCTGATGATTGCCAAGCCGCAGATCGGGGTTTTCTGAGATGCGTCGGCTATCGCTAGGGATGAACGGTCGTAGCCCGGATGAGCGCAGCGATATGCGGGTCTTTAACTGCCCCGCATATGCGCATGCTATCTGCTGCTGCCCCCAGCAGCGTCTTTGATGCTGAGTAGCGCTGAGCCAAGCCGTCGATCAGCCATGTTCTTCCGGCATCGGAGGACGCAAAAATGATTGAACCAAAATGATTGAACCAAAACGCTTACGCGTGCGCAGACATCTTTGCCGCATTTGCGCCCTGAATATTCCCCTACAGAAGTTTGCATCGCCCATCTGGATCGCGCCGCGCGCATGGGCTAGTCTTTTATCCAACCGGTTAACAAGCCGGCGTTTTCAGGGAGAACAATGTGATATCCAGGAGATTAGTTTCACTCGCGGTCGCTGCCGTCGGCCTGTTTTGCGCCACTGCACCCGCGCTCGCCCAGCAGAAGACCATCACGGTCTGGTTCGGCAAGGGCTTTTACAAGTCCGAAGACGATGCGCTTCTAGAGGCGATCAAGAAATTCGAGGCCAAGACCGGCATCAAGGTCGAGCTTTCGCAATACGCCATTCAGGACATGATCCCGAAGACGGTGGCGGCGCTGGATTCCGGCACCGTGCCCGATGTCGCCTATTCCGACAGCTATGACGTGCAGGCGCAGGGCAAGTGGGCGTTCGAGGGCAAGCTCGAGGATCTCGGCGACATCCTGACGCCGATGAAGTCCGCATTCGCGCCGAACACGCTGGAAACCGCGCTGCTCTATAACGACGTCGCCAAGAAGAAGGCCTATTACGGCTTCCCGCTGAAGCAGCAGAGTATGCACGTCCAGATCTGGCAGGACATGCTGGAGCAGGCCGGCTTCAAGCAGAGCGACATCCCGACCAAATGGGAAGACTACTGGTCGTTCTGGTGCAACAAGGTGCAACCAGCAATCCGCAAGGCCACCGGTCAGCGCGTTTACGCCGTCGGCCAGCCGATGGGCGTGGAATCCACCGACTCGTTCCAGTCGTTCTATACGTTCATGGACGCCTACAACGTCAAGCTGGTCGACGACGACGGCAAGCTCCTGGTCGATGATCCCAAGGTGCGGGAAAACCTGATCAAGGCGCTGAAGGATTACACCGACACCTACATCAAGGGCTGCACACCGCCCTCCTCCACCACCTGGAAGGATCCGGACAACAACGTCGCCTTCCACAACAAGACGATCGTGATGACGCACAACTTCACGATCTCGATCGCCGCGAAATGGCTCGACGACGCCAATAACCCGGCGCTGACGCCGGAGCAGCGCGCGCTCGGCAAGAAGAATTACGATGAGACCATCATCACCGCGTCCTTCCCCAACAAGCCGGACGGCACGCCGATCAAGTATCGCTCCGACGTCAAGACCGGCCTGATGTTCACGGTCGCCAAGAACAAGGCCGAGGGCAAGGAGTTCATCAAGTTCCTGCTGCAGGAGGAGAACATCCGGCCCTATATCGAAGGCGCGCTCGGCCGCTGGTTCCCGGTGACGACGGCCAGCCAGCAGAGCCCGTTCTGGCAGGCTGACCGGCATCGTAAGGCGGTCTATAACCAGTTCACCGGCGGCACCACGCCGTTCGACTTCACCAAGAACTGGAAGTTCACGATTTTGAACAACGAGAACGTCTGGGCCAAGGCGATGAACCGCGTGGTGAGCGAGAAGGTGCCCGTCGACAAGGCCGTCGACGAACTGATCGCCCGCATCAAGCAGGTCGCGGGTTAATACGAACAGCACAGGGCCACTCCTCCCTCTCCCCGTCCTTCTCGGGGAGAGGGTTGGGGTGAGGGGCTCCCTCCGCGAGCGCAACCCGCGGAAAGTCCTGTACCCCCTCACCCGGATCGCAAGAGCGATCCGACCTCTCCCCGCAAGCGCGGAGAGGTTACGAACACACCGGCCGCAGCTTGCGGCCGCCTCATTTTTGTAAGTACGGACGACCATGGCAATCACGCTTTCCGGCGATCAGGCGATAGCAAGCCCGCCGCTATCAGCCCGGCTGACCACCCCGCAAGTCTGGGGCATCGTGCTGCTCGCCCCCTATCTGCTGGTGTTCCTGGCCTTCGTGGTCTACCCCGTCGGCTACGGGCTGTGGCTGGCGCGGCATCCGGCGAGTTATGTCGCGCTCTATCACGATCCGATTTTTGCGCGCGCTGCGGTCAACACGCTGATCTTCCTCCTGGTCGGCATCAATCTGAAAATGGCGATCGCGCTGTTTTTGTCGGGCTTCTTCGCCCAGCAGCGCACCTGGATCAAATGGCTGTCGGTGCTGTTCATCCTGCCGTGGGCGGTGCCTTCGATACCGACGATCCTTTCCGTGCGCTTCATGCTCAATCCGGAATGGGGCGTGATTAACCAACTGATCTTCAAGTTCACCGCCGAGGACGGCCCGAACTGGCTGAACGATCCGAGCGTCGCGCTCGCCATGGCGATCGGCGTGCACATCTGGAAATCGCTGCCGTTCTGGACGTTGATTCTGATGACCGGGCGACTCGCGATCTCGCACGATCTCTACGAAGCCGCCGAGGTGGACGGCGCAAGCTGGTCGCAGAAATTCCGCTATATCACCTGGCCGTCGATGCAGACGCTCTACATCACCTGCACGCTGCTCTCGATGATCTGGACGTTGGGCGACTTCAACAGCGTATATCTGCTCACCGGCGGCGGCCCCGCCGACCTCACCCACGTGCTCGCCACGCTTGGTATCCGCTATCTCCGGCTCGACCAGCTCTCGCTCGCGATGGCTTCCATCGTCTGCGCGCTGCCGCTGGTGCTGCCCCTGGTCTATTTCATGATGAAACGGTTGTCGCGATGAAGCTGCCCACACTCCGCGAAGTCGGCACCGAAGCCAAACTGCTGCTGATCGGCATTCCCGTGTTCATCTGGACCATGGTGCCGATCTACCACATGTTCCTGTTCGCGATCTCGCCGAAGGAAGATGCGTTCTCCGGCAAACTCTGGCCTGATCATCCGACGCTGAACAATTTCAGCATCGTGTTCCACCAGCAGCATTATTTCCTGCGCGATTTCTGGATCCAGTTCTTCAATTCGGTGGTGATCGCGCTTTCAGCGGGCGCGCTGACCTTGATGATCGCGACCGCAGCCGCCTTTTCGATCTCGCGGCTGCGCGTCCCCGGCGGGCGCTGGGTGATGAATCTGGCGCTGTTCACCTATTTTATCCCGGCGGCGTTTCTCGCCGTGCCGATGTACCGCACCATGGGCAATTACGGCCTGTTGAACAATCACTGGTCGCTGATCCTGGCGATGGTGACGATCGCCTCCCCTTACGCGATCTGGGTTTTGAAGCAGGCGTCCGACAAGCTGCCGGTTGAACTGGATGAAGCAGCCACCATGGACGGCGCCACCACACTGCAATTGTTCCGGCTGGTCTATGTGCCGTTGATGATGCCCTCGCTGGTCGCGATCGGCACCTACGCGATCCTGCTCGCCTGGAACGAATATCTCTACGCGTTCCTGTTGCTATCGAGGGATACCGAGATCACGCTCCCCGTGGCGCTTGGCAACTTCCTGGCCGCGGATGACTCGCCCTGGGAATTGCTGATGACCACTGGCTTCATCTACGCGCTGCCGCCGGCCGCCATCTATTATGCGTTCAAGCGGTATATGGTGGGCGGGCTGACAGCCGGCGCGGTTAAATCTTGAACGTTGCCTCCGTCATTGCGAGGAGCGTAGCGACGAAGCAATCCATTCCTCCACTCGCGGCGACATGGATTGCTTCGCTTCGCTCGCAATGACGGCTGCTACAGCGGCGCCGCGCTCTTAACCTCCGCGCCCGACAGTTTCGAGGCGAGTGAGGCGATCACGATCAGCACCGCGATCAGCGCGATCACCATGGTGCAGATCGCGTTGATCTCCGGCTTCACCCCCAGCCTTACTTCGGAGTAGATCCGGATCGGCAGCGTTGCCGAGCCGGGGCCGGTGGTGAAGCTTGCGATCACGACGTCGTCGAGCGAGAGCGTGAAGGCCAGCATCCAGCCTGCGGCGATTGCAGGCAGGATCAGCGGTACCGTCACCCGAATAAACGCCTGCACCGGATCGCAGCCGAGATCCATCGCGGCCTCTTCCAGGCTGCGGTCGAGCGAGGCGAGACGCGATTGCACCACCACGGTGACGAAGCACATCGTTAGCGTGGTGTGCGCGATCGTCACCGTCCAGAAGCCGCGCTCGGCGTTGAGTGCTACGAACAGCAGCAGCAGCGACAGCCCTGAGATCACCTCGGGCATCACCAGCGGCGCGTAGAGCATGCCGGAAAACAGCGTCCGCCCCCTGAAGCGTTCACCGCGAGCCAGCCCCACAGCCGCCAGCGTGCCGAGCAGCGTTGCGATCGTGGCCGATACCGCAGCAACCCGCAGGCTCATCCATGCCGCATCCAGCATGGCGCGATCGTTGAAGAATTCATGGTACCAGCGCAGCGACCAGCCGCCCCACACCGTGACCAGCCGCGAGGCATTGAACGAATAAATGACGAGGATCACAATCGGCAGATACAGAAACGCCATCCCCAGCGCGAGTGCCGTGATGTTGAATGGCGATATCCTGCCGACACGTCGCGCCATCAGCGGCTGCCCTCCAGAGTTCGGCGCTGCAGCCGGTCGTAAAGCAACAGCGGCGGCACCAGCAGCACCAGCAAGGCGACCGCGGCTGCGGCGGCGACCGGCCAGTCCTTGTTGGTGAAGAATTCGAGCCACAGCGTCTGGCCGATCATCATCGACCCGGAGCCGGCCAAAAGATCAGGAATCACGAATTCGCCGATGATCGGGATGAAACACAGCAGCGCGCCGGCGCCGACACCGGGCAAGGACAATGGGAACGTCACCAACCAGAACGCCTGAAGCGGCGACGAGCCGAGATCGCTTGCGGCCTCTAGCAGCGACGCGTCCATCTTCGAAAGCGTCGCGTACAGCGGCAGGATCATGAACGGCAGATAGGAATAGACGATGCCGAGATACATCGCACTGTCGGTCGAGAGCCACACCACCGGCGACGAGACCAGATGCAGCGCGAGCAGAATTTTATTGAGCAGGCCGTCATGCTGCAAAATATTGATCCACGCATAGATGCGGATCAGGAACGAGGTCCAGAATGGCACGATCACCAGCATCATCGCAATCGCCTGCCAGCGCTGCGGCAGCCGCGCCATGCCGTAGGCGATGGGGTAGCCGATCAATAGCAGGATCAATGTCGAGGTTACGGCAACGATCACGCTGCGCAGGTAGGAGCTGATGTAGAGACTGTCCGAGATCAGCAGCCTGAAATTATCAAAGGACAACTGCGCGAAGGCCGCGTTGATCGCCGTCCATCCTTCGGAGAAATCGAAGACGGGCACATAAGGCGGCTGCGCGATCGCGGTCTGCGACAGGCTGATCTTCAGCACGAAGGCGAACGGCACCAGGAAGAACAGCACCATCCACAGGTAGGGCGCGATGGCGGCATACCGCGCCGGCTGCGCGAAGATGCGGCGCGTGCTCATCGTTCCAGCACCACGCAATCGTCGGGCGTGAACCAAGCCACCACGCCCTGACCGGCGCTCAAAGTGTCGATATTAAGCCGCGCGGTATTGGCGATCGACGAGCGCACCACCGCGCCGGACCCGAGCTTGATCTTGTAGACCGTCGAGCCGCCGAGATAGCTGATATCGGTGACGACGCCTTCGAGCCGGTTGATCGCCTGCGAGATGCCCGCGTCCGACGCCGGGCCGCGGCGCGACAGCTTGACCTTCTCGGGGCGGATCGCAACCGAGACGACGGTCTTGCCGACGAGATCGCGCGGCTCGGCGACCACGATGCCTCCGCCGTCGCGGGTCGCAATCATCAGGCGATGGTCTTCGTGCGAGGTGACCTCGCCATCGAACAAATTGACGTCGCCGACGAACTGGGCGATCCAGCGCGAGGCGGGCGCCTCGTAGAGATCGCGCGGGGTGGCGACCTGTTCGAGCCGGCCGGCATCCATGACGCCAATCCGGTTCGCCATCGTCATCGCCTCTTCCTGGTCGTGGGTGACGACAATGAAAGTCATGCCGAGGCGGCGCTGCAGTTCCATCAGCTCGAGCTGCGTGCTTTCGCGCAGCTTCTTGTCGAGCGCCGCCAAGGGTTCGTCAAGCAACAGGACCTTGGGCCGCCGCGCCAGCGAGCGCGCCAGCGCCACGCGCTGCTTCTGGCCGCCGGAAAGCTGATCCGGCCTGCGCTTCTCCATGCCCTCGAGCTTGACCAGCGCGACCATCTCGCGCACGCGGGAATCAATGGCCGCGCGCGCCATCCCGGCGCGCTTCAGGCCGAACGCGATATTGTCCCGCACCGAGAGATGCGGAAACAGTGCGTAATTCTGGAACATCATGTTGACGGGCCGCTCATGCGGCAGCACCGGCGCGATATCGCGGCCACCGAGCAGGATGCGGCCCTCGTCCGGGGTCTCGAACCCGGCAAGCATCCTGAGCAGCGTGGTCTTGCCGCAGCCGCTCGGGCCCAATAGCGCAAAGAACTCGCCCGCCTTGATGTCGAGCGAGAGCCGGTCCACGGCGCGGAAGGCGCCGAATTTCTTCGACACTCCTTCGATGCGGAGCAGCGGCGTGTCGTCGGCCGACGCCATCGGCGTCGTCTGCGCCACGGCCGTATTGATTTTCGCTGTGTCGATCTCAGGCGATTGCCCGCTCATGCCATTTGCCTGCGCCGTCATGGCCGCACGCTAGCGGCGGATCGCCATCCGCTCAACCGGCCCGGAACAAGCAGCCACAATATTCTGGATGCAGCTCCCGTCTCTGGTAAGGTTCGCAGCTCGCAGAAAGCCGGCCGCCGCGCGCGATAGGAGTGATCGGGAGGGATTGATGACCGTTCGGAATTTGCTGGCAGCGACGGCGATCTCTTGCCTGCTCGTCAGCTCGGCCGCCGCCCAGGAAGCCCTCGTCACCTACAAATCGTTGAGCCCCGAGTTGGCGCTCGATCTGGCGCGTGCGACGCTGGCGGATTGCCGGAAGCGCGACTTTCAGGTCACGGTCGCCGTCGTCGACCGCTTCGGCGTGACGCAAGTGTTGCTGCGCGACCGCTTTGCAGGTCCCCACACGGTAACGACCGCTTCGGGCAAGGCATGGACGGCGGTGAGCTTTCGCACCAGCACGACCGAACTCAATGCCATCAGTCAGCCCGGAACGATGCAGGCCGGAATCCGCAACCTGCCCGGCGCCGTCATTATCGGCGGCGGGTTGCCGGTCGAAGCGGCAGGCTCGCTGCTGGGCGCCGTCGGCGTCTCCGGAGCGCCCGGCGGCGATGCGGACGAGGCCTGCGCCAAGGCGGGTATCGATGCCGTCCGCGACAAGCTCGACTTCTAGAACTGACGATGCCACCGCGCCCAAGGACAAGAAAATGAACCGGGACAGGTACGATCTTCCACTGACAACCGCCTCGGATCGCGCCGCGGCGCATTACCGCGACGGCGTCGACTGCATGCTGTCGGCCTGGCACGGCGCCGAGGACGCCTTCGACAAGGCGATTGCGGAAGATCCGGGCTTTGCGCTGGCGCATATCGGCCGCGCGCGGCTGCATCAGCTCAACATGGAGGGCGGCAAAGCGCGCGCCATGGCGGCGCAGGCCCGAGAGCTTGCAGCCGGCGCAACGCCGCGCGAAAGGAATCACGTCGAGATCATCGCCGCGGTGATCGAGAGCAAGCCGAAGCTTGCCGTCAGCGGCGGCGAGGCACATTTGGAAGAATATCCCCGCGATGCGCAGGTGCTGTCGCTGCTGCTCGGCGCATTCGGTCTCTACGCGTTCTCGGGCCGCCCCGATCACGATACGGCCAAGCTCGCGATCTGCGAACGCCACGCACGGCATTATGGCGAGGACTGGTGGTTTGTCAGTTACCTCGGCTGGTCGCACACCGAGGCGGGAAATCTCTCCACCGGCCGGACGCTGTCCGAGCGCGCAATGGGGCTGCGAGCGGCCAACGCCAACGCAGCGCATGGCCTCTCGCATGCGATGTTCGAGCAGGGCGACATGGAGGCCGGCCGCAGCTTCCTTTCGCAATGGATGCCCGCGCATGACCGCCAGAGCTTTCTGCATGGGCACCTGGCCTGGCACGTCGCGTTGACTTTGCTCGACGCCGGCGATCTCGACGGCGCGCTTGCGATCTATGAGCAGCATATCAAGCCGGCAGGCCGGCCCTATCCGCCACTGAACATCTTCACCGACGGCGCCTCGCTGCTGTGGCGGCTTGCGCTAGCCGGCCAGACCGGGCTGGAGGCGCATTGGAGGGACGTTGCGGCCTATGGCGAAAAATACTTTCCGCAAGCCGGAGCCTACTTTGCCGACGTTCATTTTGCGCTTGCCGCGGCGATGACCGGCAGCGATGCGCTGGAGACGCGACTGGCGCAGCTCGAGACACGCGCAGCCGACGGCAAGCTGTTGCCGGGGCAGGCTGCCATCGACCTCTGTCGCGGCATCCGCGCATTTGCGGAAGGCGACAATGACCGTGCAATACGCCTGCTCGAACCTGCCATTTCCGATTTGACGCGGATCGGCGGCAGCCACGCCCAGCGCGAATTGTGGGAGGACACGCTGATCGTGGCGTACCTGCGCGCCGGCCAGGGCGACAAGGCGGCCCGGCGCATCTCGGCCCGGCTCGACCGCAGGCCTTCGGCGCGTGACGAGGCCTGGTCGCGGCAAGCGCAGCGAAACTAGGTGAGGTCAAGCAGGTCGCGACGATCAGGTACGTCGCTCGACGGCAAACACCTCGATAGCCGCCGCCCGCCCCCGCAAGCGAACCTCTCCAAGCGCTTCGACGGCGAAGACGGGCTCGAGTTTCACGCGTCGTAGCAGGTCGGCCGATACCAGCAAGTTCCGGCCGACCTCCTTGCAGTGCTCTTGCAGCCGCGCCGTCACGTTCACGGTATCCCCGAAATAGGCAAGTTGGCGGCGTGAGCTGCCGCACTCGCTGATCACCACGTAACCGGCATGCAGGCCGGCGCGGAAGCTCGGCACCATGCCGAACTCCTGACGATAAAAGTCCGCTCTTTCCGCGATGGCATCGGCAATCGCGAAGAAGCAATCGATGCAGCGTCCTCCCGACATCCTGTCATCGAGCGGCCATGTCACAATGACCTCATCGCCGACATAGGCGTGAACCTCACCGCCATGCGCGACGATCGCGCCGTCAATGTCGAAGAAGAAACGGGTGAGCAGGCCTTGCACCCGCAGTTCTCCCATCGTCTCGGCGAGCGAGGTCGAACCCGCAAGATCGAGAAACATCAGCACGCGCGCTTCCCGCACCGGGCTTCGGTATCGCCCAAGCGCCACGTTGAACAAAACGCGGCTGCCGAC
This sequence comes from Bradyrhizobium sp. sBnM-33, assembly GCF_032917945.1. Lineage (NCBI taxonomy): Bacteria > Pseudomonadati > Pseudomonadota > Alphaproteobacteria > Hyphomicrobiales > Nitrobacteraceae > Bradyrhizobium > Bradyrhizobium sp. sBnM-33. The sequence continues at coordinate 1,166,486 of NZ_CP136624.1, read as the reverse complement.
CAGCCGTGTCAGTTCGAAGGTGGACAGGACGAGCAGGGACGCGAAGAAGCTAAACGCAACGACAATGGGAAACTCCTCAATTAGCCAGTTCGTCTCGATCCATTCCCAGTATAGCGTTACCTGCAAGACCAGCGCCGCGCTCGCGACGACGATGGCCATGGTCGCGGATCGCACCGCCAGATCCATCAGCAACGGCCATCTGCTGATCCACTCACTTCGTCGCGACGTGAAGTAGAGATGAACGCCCCAGGCGGCCAGCGTTATGCCCATCCCGTGCAAGCTGCTCCGGAGATAATACGACGGCGTTGCTTCGATCGGATCATCAATGAAATAGCGATAGGCTATTCCCCCGAGCAAGCCGATGATCGCCAGAAAAACAGTTGGCCTGATCACGCCGTGCATGTCCCATCCATTTCCTCACACGACCGCCGGCATGAACGCCGCCAGCGCCTCGCGGTCCGCAGGCGGCATGGTGAGGCCAAGCTTCGTGCGCCGCCACAAAACGTCGTCCGGAAAGCGCGCCCACTCCTTTTGCATGAGATAGCGGACTTCGGCGCCCGTCAATTCCGGTCCGAAAGCGGGGCCGAGGTCGCCGCGCTCCTTGGCGTCGCCAAGGATCTCCTTCGCGTTCGTTCCGTAGGCGCCGACCAGGCGTCTCGCCTCCTCCTCGCCGAGGAACCGCCAGCGTTCGCGCAGTTCCTCGACTTCATTGTCGAAGCGGTCCCAGGCAAAATCGCCGCCGGGCAGCGGTGCCTTCGCGGTCCAGCGTGGCGACATCGGATAGAACGGCGTGAGCTTCGAGACAGCCTGCTCCGCACGCAGCCGCGACGTCGTGACGTCGCCGCCGAACACCGTGAGCAGCGGTGCTCTTCCGCGGCCGTTGTCGAGCGTCATCGCCCCGTCGCGTCCGCTCGCGGTGTTCCGCACCATGTTGACCCCGGAAAGCGTACGCACCACGTCGACCGCCTCGATGTGCTCGCGAAAATAGCGGTTCGCCGCATCGCAGAGATAGGCGACGTCACCGGCCGCCATCGCGACGATGGCGGGATCGCCCTTGAAAGCATGGCTGACGGTGCCGATCAGGGTAAAGTCGCGTTCATAAGGACTGGCGAAAATCAGTCGTCCGTCGCTGTTCTGAAACACATAGATGTTGTCGCTGTCGAACAGGCGGCGGACCACGATCTGGTCCATCTGCTCGGCGGCAAGCTTCGGCGGCGGCACGCGCAACACCGTTTCGGCGACGGACGACGTCCAGGCGCCGCTGGCGTTGACGATCGCCCTTGTCGTGATCACCTGGCGAAAGCCGCGATCGATCGTCACCAGCCGCCATTCCTTGCCCCGTTCGGCCCGGGTGCAGCGTGCGCCGGTGCGAATCACCGCGCCGCGCACCGCGGCATCGACGGCCGTGAGCACCACCAGCCGGGAATCGTCCACGACACAGTCGGAATACTCAAAGGCGGTGCCGAACGGCCGCTTCAGCGCGTTGCCGATCGGATGATGCGTGACGTCGACAGTCGCCGAGGCCGGCAGACCGCTGCGCGAGGCCAGCCGGTCGTACAACAGAAGCCGTGAGCGCAACTGCCAGGCCGGGCGCTCGTCCGAATGGGCTGGAATCGCAAAGCGCATCGGGCGTACCAGATGCGGCGCGATGCGGAGCCAGATATCGCGCTCGGCCAGCGCCGTGCGAACCCGCAACAAATGCCGGCGCTCAAGGCTTGCCAGATCGCCATGGATCAGCCGCGGCGAGGCCGAGGAGGCGCCTGCGCCGAGATCGCCCTGCTCCAGCAGGATGACGCGCAAGCCGCGTCCGGCGGCGTCGCGCGCGATGCTGACGCCGTTCAACCCGCCGCCAATGATCGCGAGATCGTAGTCCGCCATACGCAAGGGTGACTGTAGAGAAGCTGACTTCACTACACTAGTTCATGATGGCCAAAAGTGGATGTCGCTCCTGGAAATGAATCAAGCCCGGGGAAGAGCCGGCAACCACCGCTTTAGCTCGTTGCGCTGATGGATGCGAAGAAGCGCTCTGGTCCTTCCAGCTCCATCAGCTTCTTTCTTTCGATCATCCAGAACCGGTTTCCGACCGTTCGCACAAAGTTCCGGTCGTGGGAAACCAGCAGGCAGCTTGCCTGATGCGCCAGCAATTCGTCTTCCAGCACTTCCTGTCCTTCGATATCCAGGTGGTTGGTAGGCTCATCGAGCAGATAGAAGTTTGGCTGGACAAGCCTCAGCAAGAGCATGCCGAGGCGCGCCTTCTGTCCGCCGGAAAGCCGGCTGATCGGACGGCTCTGCATCGCAACCGACAGGCCGGAGCTGGCGAGCAATGCGCGCGCACGCTGATCGCCAACCTCGAAACGGCTGACGATCGTGTGCATCGGCGTATCGGTATCGGCAAGATCGGCAAGATTCTGTTCGCAATATCCGAGAGCAAGCGACTGCGTAACCTTGATGCCGGCTTGCGTGGCTCCCGGATTTTCGATCGCCTGACGCAGCATCGCCACGAACCGGGTCTTGCCTGCCCCGTTCGGCCCCAACAGCACGATCCGGTCTCCCCTGCAGATGAGCTGCTTTCCGGTCTTGAACAGCAACCTGCCATCCGGTGCCGAGACAACGGCCTCGTCGAGCGTAATCAGGACTTTGGCGTGCGTTCCGCGGTTGGCCAGCTTGATCGTCCCCGCGGATCGTTCCAGGTGCCCGGGCTTTGCCGCATCTTCCAGCTTCTCGGCCCGCTGCTTCAGTTGCTTCGTCTTCTGCAACAGAAGATCGCTACCGGAATTGACGCCGATATTGTTGAGCTTTGCAGCGTGCTGACGAAGCTGCTCGGCAGCCTTCAGGTCACGCCGGTAGCGCCGTTCATCCGAGGCATCCGCCTCGCTGAGGGCGGCGCGGGCCCGCGTATAGGGCAACGAAAATATCTGCGACCGCTCGGGCCGCAAGAATACCGTGCGGTTTGTGGTTGCGTCGAGAAAGGCGCGGTCATGACTCGATATCACGACCGGCATATCCCGGGGCAGCGCGTTCAGCCAGGCTTCGAGCTGACAAATCCTAGCGAGGTCGAGGTGGTTGGTCGGCTCGTCCAGCAACAACACGTCAGCCTCGGCCACCACAACGCGGGCAAGCATGGCAAAACGCTGCCAGCCGCCGCTCAGTTGCTTGAGTGGCCTCTCGCGCAGCGCCTCGGGCACCTCCAGCGATTCCAGGGCGATATCGACCCTCCAGCTTTCAATTGCCCGTCGTTCAACGGGAAGCATGTCGAGCACCGCCGCACGGAACGGCGTATCCGCGAGCGCGGACGGTACATCCTGCTCGACATAGCCGATGGTCAGCCCTCGCGATCTGGTGATCTCACCTTCGCCTGGCTCTGCCATGCCTGCAATGCAGCGGAGTAACGTGGACTTGCCGCGTCCATTGGCTGCGACGAGCCCGATGCGGTCACCGGCATTGATGGAAAGATCCAGTCGGGAAAACAGCGGAGCGTTAATCGTCACGCCAAGATTACGAATATTGATAAGGGTCATGATCGTTCCCTGGTCTTGCCGGTCAACGCAACGTCCGGGGCATACAGCCATCAGCGGATGTTCGTGTCGGAGCGCGGCGAGCTACTGAAATGCGGGCGCGAACTCAGACGTTCGACGCCGCATTGCCACGGGGGCAGACCAGGAAGAGATTTGCGAAAGGGTCTCTGGTCAGCCCTGCAAACTCATTTGCAGGGCGCTGACAGGGCCACGCTGGCGATAGTGCCGGAAAAATGTCGTCACCGCACAGCCCTCCCTATCTCGATCGCAAAAAAATAGCCGGGCGTTCGAGGGAAGGCAAGCCAGGGTCTCGTCGAAATCAGATCGAAGAGCCCGAGAGGTCAGGCATGCCATCGCATCTCTGGGCCTTGCTGCCGCGATGCAGCGCGGCGCGATTTCGCTGAATCAGGCGCTGGCGAGCTTGCGCGCAGTCTCGATGTCATTTGCGGCACTGCGGCCGACCAGAACGGCGTAGTGCCCGATCGGCTGGGGCTTGCCGAGGAAGTAGCCCTGCACCGCATCGCAGCCCTCATCGGCGAGGAAGCCGAGCTGATCCTGGGTCTCCACGCCTTCGGCAACGATCGACATTTCGAGGCCGTGGCCGAGATCGATGACGGCGCGCACGATTGCCGCCGATTGCGGATTGCGCCCGAGATTCATGACGAAGGTGCGGTCGATCTTGATCTTGTCGAACGGGAAGGCCTGCAGATAGCTCAGCGAGGAATAGCCGGAACCGAAATCGTCCATTGAGATGCGCACGCCGAGCGCCTTCAGCCGCCGTAGCAGTGCCAGACCGCGATCAAAATCCTCGATCAGCACGCCTTCGGTGATTTCTAGCTCGAGCCGGTCGGGCGCGAGGCCCGTCTCGAGCAGGATCGAATGCACCAGGCTGACCACGTCGCCATGCATGAACTGCGCCGGCGACAGGTTGACGGCGATCTGCATCGGCACCGGCCAGGAGGCGGCCTCCCGGCAGTCTTCGCGCAGGATCCAGACGCCCATCTCGACGATCAGACCGCTTTCTTCGGCAAGTGGAATGAAATCGCCTGGTGACACGAAGCCGCGCACCGGATGGATCCAGCGCGCCAGAGCCTCGAAACCGATGACCTTGCTGGTGGCGACCGTCGCGCCCGCCGCGGCCTGCGGCTGGTAATACAGCGACAATTCGCCGTTCCTGATCGCCATCGAGAGATCCTGGTGCAACACGCGGCGATCGCGGATCTGCTGGTCCATCTCGGGTTCGAAAATGCTGATCGAGCCACGCGACTTCTGCTTGGCGCGGAACAGCGCTGCGCCGGAATTAGCCAGCAGCGAAGCCGCATCCGAACCATTATGCGGAAATACCGAGATGCCGGTCGTCACCCCGGTCCTGACCGACTTGCCGTCGATCACAAACTCGTCCGATAGCGTCTGCGCGAGTTTCTCGGCAAGCGCCTTGCCCACCTCCGGCTGCTTGCCGTCGATGATCAGGCCGAACTCGTCGCCGGAGAGCCGGGCCACCACGCCACCCCGGGCGCAGGCCTGCATGCGGCCCGCAACCTCGATCAGGAGCTTGTCGCCCGTTGCGTGGCCGAACACGTCATTGATTTCCTTCAAGCCGTCGAGGTCGACGCACAGCACCGCGAATTCCTCGTCCGTGCCGGCGCAGGCCTCGATCATCTGGGCCAGTGCCTGCAGGAAGGCGGCGCGGTTCGGCAGATCCGTCAGGCCATCATGATAGGCCATGTGCGCCATTCGCGACTCGGTCTGGCGGCGATCGGTGACATCCTCATGAGTCTTGATCAGATATTGCGGCTCGCCGGCCTCGTCGAGCACCGTCATGCGGCGGGTCAGGAACAGCCGCAGCCCGTCCTTGGTGGATATCGGGTGCTCTTCGGTGAGCAGGCCGCGTTTCTTGATCGCGGCCTCGTCGCGCGCGATGATCAGCTTGGCTTCGCGCGCATTGAAGATGTCGGCGGCGGTCAGGCCGGTGGCATCCTCGCGGCGGCGGTTGAGAATGGTCTCGGCGCTGCGGTTGGCGAGCAGGTACCGTCCATCGCTGACGCGCTCCACGATCAACGACACCGGAATGTTGTCGACCACCAGCTCGAGGAATTTCTTGGTGTTTTCGAGTTCGCGCGACAGCGACCGGCGGTCGGTGACGTCGTCAAACAGCGCGATCAGGAATTCCGGCTTGTTGTTCTCGTTGCGCGCGACTACGCGGTTGGAGGAGAGGACGCGTTTGTCATCACCACGTTCGACGACATATTCGCTGCGCTGATAGCCTTCCGGCGCGGTCAGCGCCGCCTGGTCCGCCGCCTCGATGCTCTTTGCGGTTTCGGGGCTGAAGATCTCGTCGGCGCGCTTACCGATGATGTGATCGCGGGAGAAGTGCGAGAATCGCTCGAAGGCGCGGTTGGCGAAGATATAGCGGCCGTCCTCGATGTTCTTGGCGGCAACGCAGACCGGAACGTTGTCGAGCACCGATTCCAGAAACTTGGTGGTCGATGCCAGTTTGCGCGACAGCTGGCGCTGCTCGGTGCAATCCTCATGCGTTCCGATCGTCCCGCCATGGGGCAGGCGAAAGATCTTCGACAATACCGATCGACCGTCAGGCAGTTCGGTGACGACGCCTTCCGGGCGGCCGGCCAGATTGCGGAACTCCTCGACGGTGAGCTTGAGAAGTCCACGCGCGCGGCGCAGTTCGAGCAGTTCGCGGCCGGTCATACGGCTCGAAATCTCGGTACGGCTCAGCCCGTACATTTCGAGGAAACGGTCGTTGCAGAAGACCACGCGGTTTTGCGCGTTAGTCATCATCACGCCCTGATTGAGATTGTTGAGCGCCGAGCTGATGAAGGCGCTGCGCTGCAATTCGGCGCCCTTGGCCCTGCGCCATGCCGACAAAATCCAGATCGCGATCGCGGCTAGGAAGGAGGCGACGACGATCCCGCCGATCAGGAACTCCCAGACCATGTTGGGATCTAATTCGCCGATATAGCTCGCCAGCACAAAGCCCGCGGAAGGCGCGGCGCCCCATGCAAATCCGCACGGCGCGGCAATGGCGAGCAGACAGATGAGGGCCTGCGCCGGAATCGAATTCTTCCGTCCTGCCTGCCCGTTGCTGTCAGCCATTACCCACCCGAGGTTTGCGGGCGGAGTGTCTGGCTTGACGGGTTTGGATCGGGTAAACGACTACCCGTACAATTCTAAAATATGACCCAAATTACGGCAATTGGCCCGACATGATTAATGCTTCGCTAACGGGACTGCGTGTACGGCGTATTTCGAGGCAAACCAACGCGTTGTTCGACGGCTGCAGCGAACGGAACGATGATTGCCGAGCGTGGCGAGCGCCGGTTCCCGCGCCAGATTCTTGGGTTCTAAGCTGACATGGACAAGGTCGATTGCGTCGTCATCGGAGCAGGGGTGATCGGGCTCGCGATCGCACGGCGCCTGGCCCAGGCGGGCCGCGAAGTGATCGTGCTCGAAGCCGCCGAGGGCATTGGCACCGTCACCTCCTCGCGCAACAGCGAGGTGATTCATGCCGGCATCTATTACCGCGCCGGCAGCCTGATGGCGCAGACGTGCGTCAGCGGCAAGCACGCGCTCTATCGATACTGCCGCGACCACGGCATTCCGCATCGCAATTGCGGCAAGCTGATCGTGGCCACGACGCCGAAGGAAACCGAGAAGCTGCAATCGATCCGCGCGCATGCCGAGGCCAACGGCGTCGACGACATGCAGTTGCTGACGGGCGAAGCGGCGCGCGAACTGGAGCCGGCGTTGAATTGCGACGCGGCGCTGTTGTCGCCGTCCACCGGCATTATCGACAGCCACGCCTATATGCTGGCGCTGCGAGGCGACGCGGAAGAAGCCGGCGCGGCTTTCGCATTTCACACTCCGCTGCTGCACGCCCGAGCCACTGCCGGTCGTATCGAAATCGAAGCCGGCGGCGAGGCGCCGATGACGCTTGCGTGCAACCTGCTCGTCAATTCGGCAGGCTTAGGCGCGCCTGCGGTGGCGCGCAGCATCGAGGGCATGCCGATCGAAATGATTCCGTGCGCCTATCTCGCGAAGGGCAATTATTTTAGCTGCAGCGCGCGGGCACCATTTTCACGCCTGATCTATCCGGTGCCGGAGCCCGGTGGACTGGGCGTGCACCTCACGCTCGACATGGCCGGACAGGCGCGGTTCGGCCCCGACGTCGAATGGGTCGAGAGCATCGACTATGCGGTGGACCCTGCCCGCGCCGAGCGATTCTATCCCGCGATCCGGCGCTACTGGCCGACGCTGCCGGACGGCGCGCTGATGCCGAGCTATTCCGGAATCCGACCGAAAATCGTGCCGCCGGCCGTCGCCACGCAGGATTTTCTGATCCAGGGTCCCGCCGATCACGGCGTCGCCGGGCTGATCAACCTGTTCGGGATTGAATCGCCAGGGCTGACGTCATCTCTCGCGATCGCAGATCATGTCGGCGCGCTGGCGGAGCTGTGACGGAGGCCGCAGCGTAACGACGGGCGGACGAGCGCATCGGCGCCCATCCGGCCGCGTGGGGATTTTCGATACTTTGCTGGACTTAGCTAGTGGAGAGTTTCGTCGGCGGCTTGCTTCAACCGCTCGATCTGATCCTTGACCATCAACTTGCGGCGCTTCAACTCGACAATTTGCAGGTCGTCTGTGGAAAGGTGCACGAGCGCTTCGTGCAATTCATTCTCGAGAATCTTGTGCTTACGTTCAAGCTCAACAAGATGCGCCTGTAGTGCCATACGAAATCTCCTCGGTGGGTGAAACCTCAGATTCGATCCGGACGCGCGAGTGTACACCAGCCGCCGAATCTGTCGATGGGTATCCGGAATCGTGCCTCTCATATTTTCGGATTTATCTGTAACCAATCGTGACTATGGAACTCGATCAGCTTGCGGAGCAGCCTCGCAGCGACGATATTCACCGTCAGCTTCCGAAGAATCCGTTCGCAACCTGATCGCGCTTTCAGCTAACGTACACCATGACCGACGATGATGAGCGCGAGCTTGAAACCGAGCTCGCCAGGCTGCAGCAGGAGCATCGCGATCTCGATGCGGCGATCGACGCGCTGCATCAGTCGCCGGCGCCGGACTTGTTGCGGCTGCAGCGGCTGAAGAAACGCAAGCTGCAATTGCGCGACCGGATCGCCTTCATCGAAGACCAGATCACGCCTGACATCATCGCCTGATCATTGCCGCGTTCTGCCCGCAGTTCGGCGCGCGAAGCTGTCGGCAGATTCTTTTCCCCGACATCCACATGCCGTGGCGCGATAGGCTTGCCGGGGGCCAGCAAAAACAGGCCTCCGGCTGGCGGATGCGGCTTGACTCTACGAGAACAAAAAGAGAACATGCCTTCTGCCGCCAGCCTCGGGAGTCCAGCCATGTCCGCTACACCGCCCCTGTCCGACAACAGCAGTTACGAACAGGCCTGCGATCAGGCGATTGCGATGTGCGACGGCAATCTGCGGTCGACCATCAAGGCGCTGATCATGGCGAACGAGTATCTGGAAATCGAACTGGAGGAGTTGCAGGCCGCGATAGCAGCCGGTTGTGTGCCGGCCAAACGTGCGAGTAGCAACGCGGCCTGATCTGGAGCGATCACACTGGAGAGATACATGGCCGATGTTACCTATTACGTCGCAATGCCATTCCTGCAGGACGATAGCGGCTCGCCGGTGGCGGGCGCCGCGGAAGAATGCCAAAGCCCGACCACCGCGTTGCGGCGCGCCGAGACGATGTCGCGGATGGCCGGCAGCATCGGCGCCGTTGCCTTCAGCCGCAGCGGCGATCCCATGATGGGTGAATTCGGCGACGCGAAACTGCTGCGCAAGTTCGGCAACGTGCCGGACGATCTCAGCGGGTTGTAGATCATCGAATTCGTAGGATGGGCAAAGCCAACGGGTCGCGCGAACGCGCGCCCGATGACAGGCTCCGCGTGCCCACCAACCTTCTTCCATGCTCGTCTGATGGTGGGCACGGCGCGAAGCGCTCCTTTGCTCACTCTACGCCTTCACGACGCCTCATGCCGCCGCAGCGCCTTGCGCACATACATGGCGCTGTCGGCCGCTTCCAGCGCGCGGCCGGCATCGGAGTGGGTATTGAGCACAGAGACGCCCGCGGAGGCCCCCGCGGTAATGGTGCGGCCATCGAACACGAAGCTGAGGCGATCGATCGCCTCCTCCAGCGCGGCCGCCTTGGCCCTGGCGTCGGTCTCGCTGAGATTCCACAGCAGCAGCGCAAACTCGTCGCCGCCGAGCCGGCCCACCACGTCGGAAGAGCGCACCTGCGCCAGCAGCGCCGCGACGATGGTCTTGAGCACCTGGTCGCCCGCGGCATGTCCGAAGGCGTCGTTGATCGGCTTCAGCCGATCAACGTCGAGCACAACCAGGGCGCCGCTGGCGCGATACCGCTTCATGTAGGCGATCGCGCGATTGAGCTCGCGCTCGAAACCGCGCCGGTTCGGGATGCCCAACAGGAAGTCGGTGTCGGCGGAGGCCTGAAGTTCCTCGATCTGCGCCTGGGTCCGGGCCAGTTCCGCCTTCAGCCGGCGAATCGTCGCCTTGGTTTCGTTGGACGCTGCCGGCGGCCGGGATGCCGGTGGCGGTGATCGCCGCGGAGCGGATTTTCGCCCGGAAGCCGCGCTTTTAGGGCGTTTTCCGGCCCTGGAGGCGGTCGCCCTGGTTTTCTTCTTCATGGCCTTCCCTGTGCAGGCACGCTTATGAAGGCTTGCCGGGATTCACCAAGACAGGATAGTCCATTCCTGATCCCTTGCCACGCCTTGGATGAGCCCCGGGCCGACCTTATAATCGGCCTATGTTTCTGGATTCCCGAACAGAATTGACGAGATGACCGCACCGATCGCCATCATTATGGGCAGCCAGTCCGACTGGGAGACCATGCGCCACGCCGCCGAGACGCTGGCGGCGCTCGGGATCGGGTGCGAAAGGCGCATCGTCTCGGCCCACCGGACCCCGGACCGGCTGTTCGCCTTCGCCAAGGGCGCCAAGGCCCAAGGTTTCAAGGTCATCATTGCCGGCGCGGGTGGCGCGGCGCACCTGCCCGGCATGGCGGCGGCGCTGACGGAACTCCCCGTGTTCGGCGTTCCCGTCGAATCCAAGGCGCTGTCGGGGATCGATTCGCTGTACTCGATCGTGCAGATGCCGGCCGGCGTTCCCGTCGGAACGCTGGCGATCGGCAAGGCCGGGGCCATCAACGCCGCCCTGCTCGCGGCGGCTGTACTCGCGCTGAACGATACCGCCCTCGCCACGCGGCTCTCTGCCTGGCGCAAGCAGCAGACGGATGCGGTCAAGGAGCGCCCGGAGGGTTCGGCATGACGGTTTCAGGCAAGGTGAAGCTGAAGCCGGGCGACACCATCGGAATTCTCGGCGGCGGGCAATTGGGTCGGATGCTGGCCATGGCGGCGGCGCGCCTCGGCCTCAAATGCCAGGTGTTTTCGCCGGACCCGGACTCGCCCGCGTTCGACGTGGTGCTGAACGCAACCTGCGCCGAATATGCCGACGTCGAGGCGCTCGAGCTGTTCGCCAACGATGTCGACGTCATCACCTATGAATTCGAGAACGTGCCGGCCGCCACCGCCATGGTGCTGGCTGCGCGCCGTCCGGTATTGCCGGCGCAGAGAATCCTGGAGACCACGCAGGACCGGCTGATCGAGAAAAATTTCGTCAAGCGGCTCGGCATCGACACCGCCGACTATGCCGACGTGTCGTCGGCGGAAACCCTGCAGAGTGCCATTGCCCGCATCGGCCTTCCCGCCGTGATCAAGACCCGCCGCTTCGGCTATGACGGCAAGGGCCAGGCGATTATTCGTGAGGGCGACGACCCCATCCGCATTTGGGAAGAACTCGGCACCAAATCCGCGATCCTCGAAGCCTTCGTTCCCTTCGAGCGCGAGATCTCCGTGATCGCCGCGCGATCGGCGGATGGGCATGTCGAATGCTATGACGTCACCGAAAACGAGCATCGCGATCACATCCTGAAATTCTCGCGCGTGCCAGCCGCGATATCGGATGAGTTGGCTGCACAGGCGCGAGCCGTTGCCGAGAAGATCGCCCATGCGCTCGATTATGTCGGCGTGCTCGCGGTCGAGCTGTTCGTGGTTACCGGAAACGGCGGACCGCACGTGCTGGTCAACGAGATCGCGCCGCGGGTTCACAATTCCGGGCACTGGACGCTGGACGGCGCCTCGATCTCCCAGTTCGAGCAGCACATCCGGGCGATTGCCGGCTGGCCGCTCGGCAAGCCGGTTCGTCACGGCCAGGTCACCATGACCAACCTGATCGGCGACGATATCCTCGACTGTGAGCAATGGCTGACGGTTCCCGGCGCCACGGTTCATCTCTACGGCAAGGGCGCGCCGCGGCCGGGCCGCAAGATGGGCCATGTCACCGAGATTATGCCGGCGAGCAGGAAGTAGTGCTTGTCGTGCTCCTCGCCTGGACCGTAACGCCAGGTGAGGTGAGTACGCACGTCAGACTCCGGTGCGTCCCTGACTAATGGCGAGGAGCAGCCGCACCGCTATTGAGCGCGTTTGCAGATCAGGCCGTCTTCAAGCCTTCGACGACGCCGGCCGGCTCCTCGCTGAGCCAGCGATAGATCGCGCCGCCGAGCGCACCGCCGATCAAGGGTGCAACCCAGAACAGCCAAAGCTGCGCCAGCGCCCAGCCGCCGACGAACAGCGCGGGCCCGGTGCTGCGCGCGGGATTCACCGACGTGTTGGTGACGGGGATGCTGACGAGATGGATCATCACCAGCGCCAATCCGATGGCGAGCGGCGCAAAGCCGGCAGGCGCCTTGCCGTGGGTGGCGCCCATGATGATGAACAGGAACATCATGGTCATCACGACTTCGGTGATGAAGCAAGCCACCAAGCTGTACTGACCGGGCGAATGCGCGTCATAGCCGTTGGCGGCAAAGCCCTTGGCTAGATCGAAGCCGGGCGCGCCGCTTGCGATCGCATAGAGTAGCGCCGCGGCAGCGACAGCACCGATCACCTGTGCGATCACGTAAGGAACGATCTGCTGCGCCGGAAACCGTCCGCCGGCGGCCAGCCCGATGGTGACGGCGGGATTGAGATGGCAGCCGGAGATGTGGCCGATCGCATAGGCCATGGTCACGACGCTCAGGCCGAATGCCAGGGACACACCGACCAGGCCTATACCGACCTGCGGAAAACCGGCGGCGATGACCGCACTGCCGCATCCCGCAAAAGTGAGCCAAAACGTGCCAATCGCTTCAGCGGTATATTTTTTTGTATTCATGCTCGCCTCCCGCATGTTTTTGCACTGCTGGATGCTAGGCAGGTCCCGTGAAGGGCTCGTTATTTGAGGAAACGGGCTGGTCGCGGCCGAATCCAGCCGATTTTCGCAGCTTTCCGGGGCCGGAAGCCGCCTTCTCAGGTAGACATTTACGGATTTGTCTGCTACATGCCCGCGCTCAGGGTTGAGGATCAGGCGTTTCGCCGGCCCTTCGCTTTACCAGAATTCCTATCCGATCAATTGAAAGAGGATGCCGCGTGCAGGTTCTCGTCCGCGATAACAATGTCGATCAAGCCCTCAAGGCGCTGAAGAAGAAGATGCAGCGCGAGGGCATCTTCCGCGAGATGAAGCTCCGCGGCCATTACGAAAAGCCGTCCGAGAAGAAGGCCCGTGAAAAGGCCGAAGCCGTGCGCCGTGCGCGCAAGCTGGCCCGCAAGAAGCTGCAGCGTGAAGGCTTGCTGCCGATGAAGCCCAAGCCGGTGTTCGGCGCCGGTCCCGGTGGCGACCGTGGTGGCGCTGGCGGCCGTGGCCCGGGTGCAGGTCCGCGCGGACCGCGCTAAGCACTTCGTTAGATTTGAATGAAAAACGCGGGCCTTGGGTCCGCGTTTTGTTTTTCGCGATCTTGTTCCTCGGAATTCGGGCGCGCCGGAAAATCGGCGCTCTCAACAACCCACATCGCCGTCGACGCCGTTGCGGCCATTTTGACCGATGCATTTTGCGAGCCATCGGGTTACCTATGCCATGTTCGACGCGCGAGTATTCCGCTGCATGGCCGTTATCGATTGCAATGCCTTTCCCTGCGCTTCGCGCTTCACGGCCGCATCGGTCGCGCTGCTCGCGATCGTTCTCGGCCTGCCCCTCGGCGGCTGTTCGTTCGACCTGGGATCGTGGGGATCGGACAAGGAAAAGCCACAGGCCGTCGAGCAGAAACCGACCGGCACGATCAGCGGACAAAGCGTCAGCGATGCCCAGGGCCACGCAACGCGCGGCCAGACGCTCGCCAAGTCCGGCAAGACCGAGGAAGCGCTCGCGGAATTCGAGCGCGCGCTCGCGCTCGATCCCTACAATGTGCAGGCGCTGTACGGCCGCGGCCTGGTCCATCAGGCCGACAAGCAGCATGAGCAGGCGATCGCGGATTTCACCGCAGCCAATGGCCTGACGCCGCAACGGGTCGAGCCGCTGCTGGCGCGTGCAACCAGCTACCTCGCTATCGACAAGGCGAAGGAAGCCGCTTCCGATCTCGACGAGGCGGTGCAGGCCGATCCCAACAGCGCGCAGGCCTGGTCGGCACGCGGCGTCACCTATGAGCGCCTGGGCGACAAGGCCAAGGCGTTCACATCCTACGGCCGTGCGCTGGCGCTCCGGCCCAAGGATGACGCCGCGCGAAGCGGACTCGCACGCACCGGCGGCTAGACTAGAGCGCGATGATTTTTGGTTAGATCGATTTGGCCGCAGACGCACTTCACCTCTCCCGCTTGCGGGGGAGGTCGGCGCGAAGCGCCGGGTGGGGACTCTCTCCACTCGGGCAGTGTCGCCCGTGGAGACACCCCCACCCAGCCCTCCCCCGCAAGCGGGAGAGGGAGCGCACCTTCTTCGTGGCGCAATCGGATTTGATTGGATCAGGATCTCGCTGCAGCATGACGTGATGCGCTTTCCCGCGCGCCAAGCAAAAGCACCCGATCAGGTCCGAGGGCATGCTTTCGCTCGAAATGCTATCCGCTATTTCGGCAGCACCGCGTGGAAGATCGACTTGGCGGTCGACAGCGCGTCCTCAGCAGCCGCCGTGGCGCGTTCACGCACGGAAGGCTCCGCAACTTCGGCACGCAGATCGAGCGGGCGCGAGACCGGAATCTCGGCGGGCGGAGTTGGGCGGTTCGGATCGACCGCCTCGGCATAAGGCGGCCGCGCCGGCGAAGAAGCCTGACCATGGGGTTCGCCGGCCGGCGTACCCGAGATCATGATTGGCGGCGGCAGCGGGCGAAGCGCGGGCGCATTCGCGGCAGCCGATGCATTCGCAACTCTTGGTGCCTCGGGAGCGCGGGCCGCTTCCGGGGCGCGCGGCGAGGTTTCGCGCAGGCGCTCGATCGCGGCACGCGCCAGATCGTTGGCGTCGCGGCGTTCATCCGGCGCAGCCGCCGGCTCGGCCGGGGCGGCCGGTGCAGCCGCCGCAACCGGGGCGGCCGAGGTCGTCACGGGCTGCACTGGCGACGGCAGCACGACCCGAATCTTTTCCTTTTCGCGCGGTGCCGCTGCATGTCGGCGCTGGTCATCGGCCGGGACTTCGGCCGACTTCACCTCGGGCTTGTTGTCGGAAGACTTGGTATCGGAAGACTTGGTATCAGAAGACTTGGCACCGGCGGATTTGGCATCGGCCGACTTGGCATCGGCTTTGGCGTCAGCCTTGGCTTCGGTCTTTTCCTGCGCCTTCTCGGCGACCGCCGGCCGTTCAGTCGCGGTCTTCTCCATGATGGCCTTCTCGGAGATTCCCCTCGCCTTGACGCCCGCGGCGGGCAGATTGCTGGCAGTGGTGTCGCCCGACCTGGTGTCGGACGCCGTCTTGGCTTCGGATTTGGCTTCGGCCTTGTCGTCCGCCTTGGGATTGGCTGTTGACGCCGCAGCGGCAGCCGGCGCGTCCGCGGCGGGCTTGGTTACGATGTAGTGATTGACGATGTACGCCCCGATGACGGTCGCAGCCACCGAGGGGAAGATGTCCACCGCAAATTTCTTGAGGTAATTCAGCATTCCGGCCACTCCCCGCGGCCCTTTTATTGCTGGAACTTTGAGGCACATTGAGGGATCAAGTGCGACGGATCGATGGCAATTCAGCAGTTCCTGTGCAGGTGCAGCGACGCCCGCCCAACTGCTACGGTTCCCCATCGGCGCGGCACCGCAATCAAGGTGGAACCCTAGGGAGGGTCAGGGCTTCAGCTCGACCTCCAGAAACACAATCTCGCTTGCCGACTCGTTCAGCACGTCGTGCTGGACGCCGGCTTTCCGGAAATAGGACTTGCCGGCCGCGAGCTGCGCCTTGGTGCGTTCGCCGTTCGGCGCCACAATCGTCATTTCACCCGAGGTCACCGGCACGATCACATAGTCCATTTCATGGGTGTGATGTCCGGTGGCACTGCCGGGCGCCAGCCGCCATTCGGTGACGCGGACTTCTGATGTGTCGACCTGAATGTCGGATTTGGCGGCAAGCATTTCATTCTTCTCCGATTACGGCACGAACACCATAAACACGAACACAGCAAACACCACCATATGCAGCAGTCCGAACAGGATGTTGGTGCGGCCGGTGCCGAAGGTGAGAATGCTCAGGAAGAACGTGAGCAACAGCAACACCATGCCCTGACCGTTGAGCCCGAGCACAAGTTCCTTGTCGAGCACGTAGGTGGCCAGGCCGACGGCGGGAATAGTTAGCCCGATGGTCGCCAGCGATGATCCGAGCGCGAGATTGATGCTCTTCTGCAGATCGTTGTTGCGCGCAGCTGCGATAGCGGTGACCCCCTCCGGGAGCAGGATGAGGATCGCGACCAGCACGCCGGCGAACGCCGGTGGGCGCCGATCATCGCGGTCACGACGTCGACCACCACCGAAAATTTCTTCGCCAGAAGCACCACGGCGAGTAGGGAGATAAGCAGCAGCGCGACGCTGAGCGCCAGCATCCGGTTCGACAGGGATGAGGTTTTGGTGGCAGCACCGCCGCCTTCCTTGATGAAATAATCACTGTGCCGGATCGTCTGGGTATAAAGGAACACGCCGTAGAGCATGAGCGTGACCAGGTCCACAAAGCCAAGCTGCGCCGCCGAATAGATCGGCCCCGGCGCCGTCAGCGTATAATTGGGCATGATTAGCGTAATCGTCGACAGCACGAACAGCACGCTAAGATAAAGGTTGGCACCGGAGACCTGGAAATCCTGCTCGCGGTAACGCAGGCCCCCGATGAAGATACACAGGCCCACGAGGCCGTTGCACACGATCATCACCACCGCAAACACGGTGTCGCGCGCCAGCGCCGGCTGCGGCTTTTCGCCGAGCATGATGGTCGCAATCAGCGCGACCTCGATGACGGTGACGGCAAGCGTCAACAGCAGCGTGCCGTAGGGTTCGCCGATTCGCTCGGCGATCACCTCGGCATGATGCACGGCTGCGAACACGGTGCCGAACAGGATCGCCAGCAGAGCGGCCGCGAACAAAAACCCGCCAACTGACGGCGTAAAGTTGAGCCCGAAGCCGGTGGCCGCGGCAAACAGCAGCATCGCCAGCGCCGGGAATATCCAGGCCGATCGTGGCATCGGTCCATGTGCGCTCATGTTCCCAACCGGTTCGTGGACGGAAGATAGGCCCGTCCATGCAGCGACCACCCCTTCGCAAGATTGATGAAATTCCGCGCGATTTCAATCGCGCCGAAATTGTCCAGATCGTTGTGACCTCCCCGGGCGAGGCGGACAAACCGTTTCGGCTCGTTCGCCAGCGCGAACAGCCGTTCGCCAAAAGCAACGGGTATCGTGGGATCGAGCGCGCCATGCATCACAAGCAGCGGAACCCTGATCCGCGCGATGTGCTGGTCGGAGTGAAACCGATCACGCATGAATAGCCGCACCGGCGCGAACCAGAACGCCGACGCGGCGACGTCCACAATGGAAGTATAAGGCGATTCCAGGATCAGCTTTCCGACCGGCTGTTCGCCTGCCAGCACCACTGCAACGCCGGTGCCAAGCGAGACTCCCCATGCAACGATTTTGTCCGGGCTGTATCGCGCTGCCGTGAAGGCATAGGCCGCCGCGGCGTCCTGCAGCAATCCCTGCTCGCTCGGTCGCCCGCTCGAACCGGCATAGCCACGATAGGACAACGCGACGATCCCTATCCCGTCGGCGATCAAGCCGCGAAAGCGGCCGAAGAAGCCGGCGAGAAAATCGCCATTGCCGTGGAAATAAAGGACGACCGGACGTCCAGGTTTGGCCGGAACATGCCAGACGATGACCTTCTCGCCGTCGGCCGTGACGAGGATATGTTCTTCAGCTTCCGGGAAGCCGGCTGCTTGCGGCGACGTGCGCACGCCCGTCGGGACAGGAAACAGCACGGCGCGCTGCGCGAAGAACAGCGCGAGCAGACCACAGATATAACCCGCCGAAACGATGATGAGCAGCCATTTCAGCCCGGTCATGAACTTCCTGCGATCGCGTTACATCCCCTTGACGATGTTCTCGGTGACCTTCTTGGCGTCACCAAGGAGCATCATGGTGTTGTCGCGGTAGAATAGCGGATTGTCGATGCCGGCATAGCCCGATGCCAGCGAGCGCTTGATGAACATCACGGTACCGGCCTTCCAGACCTGCAGCACCGGCATGCCGTAGATCGGCGAGGTCTTGTCTTCTTCCGCGGCCGGGTTGGTGACGTCGTTGGCGCCGATCACGAAGGCGATATCAGCCTGGGCGAATTCGGAGTTGATGTCCTCGAGCTCGAACACCTCGTCATAGGGCACGTTGGCTTCGGCGAGCAGCACGTTCATGTGGCCGGGCATGCGGCCCGCGACCGGGTGAATCGCGTACTTCACCTCAACGCCTTCCTTCTTGAGCATGTCGGCCATTTCGCGCAGCGCGTGCTGGGCCTGCGCCACCGCCATGCCGTAGCCGGGGACGATGATGACCTTGGAGGCGTTCTTCATGATGAAGGCGGCGTCGTCGGCCGAGCCGAGCTTTGCCGGCTTCTGCTCGCCAGAGCCGCCGCCCGCGGCCGCGGTCTCGCCGCCGAAACCGCCGAGGATAACCGAGATGAACGAGCGATTCATCGCGTGGCACATGATGTAAGACAGGATGGCGCCCGAGGAGCCGACCAGCGCGCCGGTGATGATCAGCGCCGAATTGCCGAGCGTAAATCCGATGCCGGCCGCAGCCCACCCCGAATAGGAGTTCAGCATCGAGATCACGACCGGCATGTCGGCGCCGCCAATCGGGATGATCATGAGCACGCCCAGCACCAGCGCGATGATGGTGATCAGCCAGAAATCGAGCGCGCTGCCGGATCGCACCAGTCCGAAAATGAAGAACACCAGCGCCAGCGCGAGCGCGATGTTGATGATGTGCCGGCCGGGCAGGATGATCGGCGCACCGCTCATGCGCGCGGAAAGCTTCAGGAACGCGATCACGGAGCCGGTGAAGGTCAGCGCGCCGATGGCGACGCCGAGCGACATCTCGATCAGGCTCGAGGCATGAATGGCGCCAGGCTTGCCGATGTCGAAGGCTTCGGGCGCGTAGAACGCACCGGCGGCGACCAGCACAGCGGCCATACCGACCAGCGAGTGGAAGGCCGCGACCAGCTCCGGCATTGACGTCATCGGCACCCGCCGCGCGATGACAGCGCCGATGCCGCCGCCGATGGCGATGCCGAGCACGACCAGTAGCCAAGCCACGCCGTCAGCCGGCGGATGGCTCGCGAGCGTCGTGCCGATCGCGATCGCCATGCCGATCATGCCGAACAGATTGCCCTGGCGTGACGTCGCGGGGCTGGACAGTCCGCGCAGCGACAGGATGAAGAGCACGCCCGCCACGAGATACAGCAGTGCAGCCAGATTGGCGTTCATCTCAGGTCCCCATTGTCTTCGTCACCCGCGAGGTGCACGCCGTCATTTCACTTGGCCTTCTTCTTGTACATCGCCAGCATGCGCTGGGTGACAAGGAAGCCGCCGAAGATATTCACGCAGGCAAAGATCAGCGCGACGAAGCCGAAGCCGCGTGCCCAGCCGCTGCCGCTCGAGATCATCGGCACGCCGACCGCGAGCAGCGCACCGACTACGATCACGGAGGAGATCGCATTCGTCACCGACATCAAAGGCGTATGCAGCGCCGGCGTCACCGACCAGACCACGAAGTAGCCGACGAAGACGGCGAGGACGAAAATCGATAGCCGAAATACGAAGGGGTCGACGACTTGGGCGACATGCTCCATGGCTTCTCTCCTTAGGCTTTCGGCTGGAAGTTCGGATGGATGACGGAGCCATCCTTGGTCAGTGCGGTGGCTTTCACCAGTTCGTCTTCCCAATTGACCGCGAGCGCCTTGTTCGCCTTGTCGACCAGCGTCTCGATGAACGAGAACAGGTTGCGGGCGTAAAGGCTCGAGGCCGATTGCGCCACGCGGCCGGCGACATTGGTGTAGCCGACGATCTTGATGCCATCGACATCTACGACCTCGCCCGCCTTCGCGCCTTCGACGTTGCCGCCGCGCTCGACGGCGAGATCGACCAGCACTGAACCAGGCTTCATCGATTTGACCATCTCGGCGCTGACGAGCATTGGCGCGGGGCGGCCCGGGATCAGCGCGGTCGTGATCACGATGTCCTGCTTCTTGACGTGCTCGGCGGTGAGTGCGGCCTGCTTTGCCTGATATTCTTTCGACATTTCCTTGGCGTAGCCACCGGCGGTCTGGGCGTTCTTGAATTCCTCGTCCTCGACCGCGAGGAATTTGGCGCCGAGCGATTCAACCTGCTCTTTCGTGGCCGGACGCACGTCGGTTGCAGTAACGACGGCACCGAGCCGGCGCGCGGTCGCAATTGCCTGCAGGCCGGCAACGCCGACGCCCATCACAAACACCTTGGCTGCGGGCACGGTGCCGGCCGCCGTCATCATCATCGGGAACGCGCGGCCAAAGGACTCGGCCGCCTCGATCACCGCGCGATAGCCGGCGAGATTCGCCTGCGAAGACAGCACGTCCATGACTTGCGCGCGCGTAATGCGCGGCATCAACTCCATCGCAAACGCCGAGACGCCGGCCTCGGCGATCGTCTTCAGCGCCGCTTCATTGCCGTAAGGGTCCATGATGGCGATCACGAGCGCGCCGCGCTTGTACTTCGCAAGTTCGCTGGCCTCGGGCCGCTTCACCTTGATGATGATGTCGGCGTCCTTCAACGCGTCCGCGCTGACGGTGGCGCCGACGGCGGTGAATTCGGAATCCGGCAGGCCCGACTTGATGCCCGCGCCCGGTTCGATCGCGACTTCGGCGCCCAACGCCTTGAATTTCTTGACGGTGTCCGGGGAAGCGGCAACCCGCGGTTCGGACGGATCGATTTCCTTGGCAACGGCAATTTTCATGAGGCCTCCCCGGCGCGGCGGGCGCGCGCAAGCAAACTAGCGTCTTTTTCGCTTAGTTGGATACCGGTTTCACAACCGGCATGCGTGCGAATTTTCTGGCCACCGCCGGGGCCGGCGGTGCAGTCAGCGACGCGTCAGGTCAGGAAATAGCCCATCAGGGCGACAATGATTACCACGGCGATGGTGCCGTATTTGACCAGCATGATGAACCCTTCATAGGTCTGCTCATGGGCCGCATAGTCGTTGCCCTCAGCGGTCGTGTACGCCACTTCGTTATGGTCTGCCATCGGTATCCCCAGTCAAAATCCGCGTTTCTCGCGTGCAATTACCGCAAAGCGTTTGGGAGGGCAACGGCCCCCTTGCCTATCGGGTCATTCGGAAGGCCAATTGTCCCGGATCCAGCGGGCCAGGCTTTCTTCGCTGACCTCGCCCGCGGCGAGGGAGAGGATGATGGCAGCCGCCTCCGCTTCGGGCACAATGAAGTCGATGCCGTTGACGCCCAGAAAGGTGTAGAGCGCCAGCAACGACGTTCGCTTGTTGCCGTCAACGAACGGATGATTGCGTGCGATGCCGAACGCATATGCTGCAGCGAACTCAGCCAGTTCAGCCTTCTCGTAAGCCAACCTGTTTTTCGGTCGATCGAGTGCAGATTCAAGCATGCCCTCGTCGCGCAATCCACTTGCACCGCCGTGGATCGTGAGTTGCTCGTCGTGAATTGCAACGATCATCTGGCGGGTGAGCCAGAACGGCTCGATCATTTGGCAAGCTCAGCCAACGCGTTGTGATAGCGCTTCATGCCGCGCCGGGCGACTTCCATCGCCTTCTCGAAATCCGGGTCATGGGGGGTTAGCCGAAAACCGCCATCGGGCGTGAGAGTCGCGTAGAGCTTATCGCCGACACTGACATGCATCCGAGCAAGCACATCCTTCGGCAGGATGATCCCCGAGGAGTTACCAATCTTTTTGATTTCGACGGTCCCGATCACTTGGCCGCGCGGATCGGGCGCAACTTTCGATTGTTCGTTCATGGCGCGAGCTCCGTTATACAAAACGTATAACATTGCCCGCCGTTCCGTTCAACAAATGTTTTACATCCCGACGTTTGGTCGGGGTCGGTTTCGGCCGTCCGCTTCAGGACCCGCGCTCGGCCGGAGGCTGGGCCGCCCGCCCCTAGCCGACCACGAAATCGAACCGCCCGGCCAGCCACCCCGCGTTCTTTGTCGTTCGCATCAGCAAGTCCTTGCGAAACAGACCGTCGGTGCGGTTAAGCGATTCGCCCGGGAAATAGAGCTGGGTGGTCAGCACGCGGCCGCCGCGCGGCTGCACTTTTACGTGGATATGGCGTGTACGGCCGACATAGGCGCCGGGCACGACGCTGCGCAACCGGTAGCGCCCTTCCGCATCCGAGAACTGGTGACCGCGCAGGCGAAAACCGGAATTGTCATATCGGCCCTTGTCGTCGGCCTGCCAAAAATCCAGCAAGGCTCCGGCGATCGGTTTGCAGGCGCGGGTAAGAACGAAGCCGACCAGTTCGATCGGCTGTCCGGCCATGCCTTCTTCAATCAGCTCGACGCGCTCGGGCGAGGACGGCTTGAAGAACGGCCCTTCGGTCTGCGCCACTGTCACGGCGTCGCCGTCATGGCATTCGGGCGTAAGGGCAAGCGGGGCCTCAGCAATGCTGGCGTCGACCGTGAGCAGGGAACCGGCCGCGAAGACTCCCGCTCCAAGCACCGCGCGCCTTGTCGGGGTTTCGATCATGGGGCACTCCCCTCCTGTCGCCACCATCATGGCCGGCGACGATGGCTGAAATTGTGTCCGCGCCCATCACAAATCCGTTTTACGCCAGCGGCCGAACCCCCGTCAGCCCATCGCTTCCAGTTCGTCGATCATGCCTGCGATGACCGACAGCCCGCCGTCCCAGAATTTGGGATCCTCAGCATCGAGCCCGAACGGCTTGAGCAGTTCGGAATAATGCTTGGTGCCGCCGGCTGCGAGCATGGCGAGATAGCGCTCGGCAAAGCCTTCGGAAGCGTTCTCGTAGACCGCGTAAAGCGAGTTCACCAGGCAATCGCCGAACGCATAGGCGTAGACGTAGAACGGCGAATGGATGAAGTGCGGAATGTACATCCAGAAATTCTCGTAGCCCGGACGGATGTCGATGGCCGGCCCGAGGCTTTCACCCTGCACGCTGAGCCAGATCTGGCCGATGCGCTCGGCGGTCAGTTCGCCGTTCTTGCGCTCGGTGTGCAAGGCGCGCTCGAACGAATAGAACGCGATCTGCCGCACCACGGTATTGATCATGTCCTCGACCTTGCCGGCAAGCAGCGCCTGGCGCTGCTTGGCATTTTTGGTCTGCGACAATAGCCGCTTGAAGGTGAGCATTTCGCCGAACACGCTTGCCGTCTCGGCAAGCGTGAGCGGCGTCGGCGCCATCAGCGCGCCGTTCTTCGCGGCCAGCACCTGGTGCACGCCATGGCCGAGCTCATGCGCCAGCGTCATCACGTCGCGCGGCTTGCCCTGGTAGTTCATAAGCACGTAAGGGTGCGCGGAGGGCGTGGTCGGGTGTGAGAACGCGCCCGGCACCTTGCCCGGGCGCACCGGCGCATCAATCCAGCGGTCGGTGAAGAAACGTTCCGCGATCGCCGCCATCTCGGTGGAGAAGCCGCGATAGGCTGTCAGCACCATCTTCTGCGCCTCGGGCCAGGCGATCGTGCCGGCCGCCGCGAACGGCAGCGGCGCATTGCGGTCCCAATGCGCCAGCTTCTTCTTTTTGAACCAGCCAGCTTTCAGATTGTAGTAGCGGTGCGACAGCCGCGGATAGGCCGCGCGAACCGAGCCGACCAGCGCATCGACGACCTCGCGTTCGACGCGGTTATTCAGGTGGCGCGAATCCGCAACGTCCTGGAAACCACGCCAGCGATCGGAAATTTCCTTGTCCTTGGCGAGCGTGTTGGTGATGAGGGCAAAGGTCCGCTCATTATCCTTGAACGTTTTCGCTAGCGCCTGCGCGGCGGCCTTGCGCTTTTCCGGCGCGCGGTCCTGCAGCAGATTGAGCGTCGGCTCGATCGCGAGCTCCTTGGTCCCGACCTTGAAACGCAGGCCGGAGATGGTCTGGTCGAACAGCCGATTCCACGCGGCATAGCCGCTCTGGGATTTTTCGTGAAACAACTGCTCGACGCGATCCTCTAGCTGATACGGCTTGTCCTTGCGCAGATCCTCGATCCACGGCCGGTAATGTCCGAGCTCAGGTGTCTGCATTGCGCGTTCGATCACGGCGTCTTCGATGCGGTTGAGTTCGAGCGCGAAGAACAAGAGGTGCAGCGAGGCCGCCGTCAGCCGCTCGGAGACGTCGCCGTAGAATTTGGAAATCACGGGATCGACGCTGTCGCCGGCATGAACGAGGCCAGCATAGGAGCCGAGCCGGCCGGCCAAATCGTCAATCGCCTCGTAGCGCCTGACCGCCTCCGCCAGCCAAACACCGCCGTCGTCGCGGGCGAGGCCTTCCGCCAGCTTGCCTTTGTAGTCTGTTTCAAACACGACGCAGTCGGTATCCATCTTCTGCAGGTCGCGCGCGATTTCAGGCGCGTCGATGCCGGAATAAAGATCGGCGAGGTTCCATTCCGGCAATTTGCCGGTTTTGGCTTTGGCTGCGCTCGCCTTGCTTCCCTTGGCGGGCTTACGGGACATCTTGACGGCTCGGGAGGTCGCAGGTTTTGCGCTCATGACACTTTCAAAATTGAGAGGTGATCAGGAAACTGGGCGAGGGATCAGGCGAAAGCCGAAAGCTGCGGTGCCAATTGGACAAGCAACTCCTCGCTTTCGGTGAGCATCGGCTCGATCCTTTCGTGCATCACGCTACGGATCGCGCACCACAACACGATCACGCGTACCATAAGCCACGACGTGCTCGGGACTGCCGCGCGCGTGCAGAACGACCAGATCGAGATTTCGGTGCTCGAAGAGCAGCCGCCCCAATCCATCCTCGAGAATATACCGTCCGCCGATCCGCGACACGGACAACTCGCAAGCCTGATCCGGAAGCCGTCCCAACAGGTAGAACTGGGGATCGCGCTTCTCCGTCATGCCGGTTTCCCATTGGCGTCCGGTGCCCGGCGTAAGCGCTGCATCCAGAGCCGCGACAATGGTGCTGAGCTCTCGCTCGCTCCACTCGCCCGCATTCTCTTTGCGCTCGAACGCAACCACGCTCATGTGCTTTCCGCTCCGAACAGCAGCCGGTGCAATTCCGGTTCGTAATACCTTAACAGATGCCTCGCGAAGGCGGCCGGTTCAAGACCCAATTCGCTGGCCCACGCCCCCATAATTTCAGTTGGAACGGGGCTCAACCCGTTTTCGACCTGTGAGATGAACGTGTAATATTTCAGGCTGAGGCGAGCAGCGAGGGTCCGCCTGCGACAATTCGGCATCCGCCCTTCGCTACTTCAGCCAATCCCCCGGCCAATTTCCGCAACTGCTTGGCTTCCGGCACAGCCTTGCCCGGCAGCCGTTCAGCGAAACCGCCTTGCTGTTTTCCTCGTTTCATGATTACTAAACTAGTCAACTGAATACCGGGATCGGTGAAGTTCCCTACCACAATCTCAGCTCGCGAATAAGATTCCGATGGCCTTTTTGGACTGCAGTCAGATTGCCCGAACGAATGACCCAGCACCTGCGGCTCGTGGCAAGGAGTTGTTTGCCGGCATTCTGATCGTGGTGCTGATTGCGACGTTCGGTATCCGGAACGTAGTGCCGGCGGATGCGCTGGCGCCCGCGATCGTCACCCTGCTGTTTGCGGTTGCTGCTGTGACGGCGGGCTTCGCGCTGCTCTGCCGGCGCGATCGCTACCGCATCATGTCGTTCGAGCTCGCCGGCAGCCTGACGTTCATCGGCGTCGTCCTCTCGGTTCTGATCGAGCCGGACCAGATGATCAAACTTTTCACCCTGTCGCATCAACCAGAGTAACGAGAAGAATCTGCGCAGTTTGACTGCGACGTTTTTTACGCGCGTCCAAGCCCGGGCCCCTCTGGCAGTTCAAGCGAACTGCGATGTCGGATTGGACCAATTCACGGAGTGGCCCGCATGCTTGAAATGATCTCCTCAGAAGCCCTGACAGCGTTTTTCCAGGTCGTGATGATCGATCTGGTGCTCGCCGGCGACAATGCGATCGTCATCGGGCTTGCAGCCGCTGGACTGCCCGATCCCCAGCGCAGGAAGGCGATCGTGATAGGCATATTGGCCGCCACGGCGCTGCGGATCGGCTTCGCCTCCATCACCGTCCAATTGCTGCAGATCATTGGATTGCTGCTCGCCGGCGGCATTCTCCTGCTTTGGGTCTGCTGGAAGATGTGGCGCGAGTTGCGTTCATCGCATCATCATGAGCCGAAATTGAATGATCTGTCGGCTGCCGGGACGGTCGAGGCACCAGCCCCAGCGGGTCATCAAAAGACGCTTGGCCAGGCGATCTGGCAGATCACGCTCGCCGACGTGTCGATGTCGCTCGACAACGTGCTCGCCGTCGCGGGCGCAGCGCGCGAGCATCCGATGATTCTGATCTTCGGCTTGGCGCTTTCCATTGCGCTGATGGGGCTCGCCGCCAACTTCATCGCGCGGCTATTGGAAAAGCAGCGCTGGATCGCCTATGTCGGCCTCGCCATCATACTCTATGTGGCTCTCGACATGTGCTATCGCGGCGCGCTCGAGGTGTGGCCGCACCTCAACGTCTAGCCGCTTCTCAACAAGGCCGTTTTCAACGTTTAAGAGAACGTTAATCGGCATCGGCGAAATTGCCCCGATTCGGTACAATACAGTAGCGTGCGGGGAGAGCCATGGCTGCCACCATTTTGATTGCCGACGACGACGCCGTGCAGCGCCGTTTGGTTGAGAACATGGTGCAGAAGTGCGGCTATGAGCCCCTTGTCGTCGACAGCGGCGATGCGGCCGTGGCCTTGCTGACGGCTCCGGATGCGCAGGCGATTGACGCGGTCGTGCTCGACCTCGTCATGCCCGGCCTCGATGGGCTCGGCGTGCTCGCAAAAATGCGTGAAGCAGGCCTGAGCATCCCCGTCGTCGTGCAGACCGCGCATGGCGGCATCGACAACGTGGTTTCGGCGATGCGCGCCGGCGCGCAGGATTTCGTGGTCAAGCCGGTTGGCTTCGAGCGGCTGCAGGTGTCGCTGCGCAACGCGCTCAACACCTCGGCACTCAAAGGCGAACTGCAGCGCATCCGTCATAGCCGCGAGGGACGGCTGACCTTTGCCGACATCATCACGCGCAGCGAAACCATGGCAGCCGTGCTGCGCACCGCGCAGAAGGCGGCAGCTTCCAGCATTCCTGTTCTGATCGAGGGCGAGTCCGGCGTTGGCAAGGAATTGTTCGCTCGCGCCATTCACGGTTCCGGTGAACGCAAGGCAAAACCCTTCGTCGCTGTCAATTGCGGCGCCATTCCCGACAATCTCGTGGAATCGATCCTGTTCGGTCACGAGAAGGGCGCGTTCACCGGCGCCACCGAACGGCACATGGGCAAGTTCGTCGAAGCTTCCGGCGGCACGTTGTTTCTCGACGAGGTCGGCGAGCTCCCGCTCGCGGCGCAGGTAAAGCTTTTGCGCGCGCTGCAGGAAGGAACCGTCGAGGCGGTCGGGGGCCGCAAGCCGGTGAAGGTCGACGTCCGCATCATTTCCGCGACCAACCGCAAGCTGCTCGACCTCGTGAAGAGCGGCGCGTTCCGCGAGGACCTGTTCTACCGGCTGCACGTGCTGCCGGTGACCATCCCACCGCTGCGGATGCGGCGCGAAGACATCCCGCATCTGTTGCGGCATTTCCTGGCGCGTTTTGCCGCCGAGGAGAACCGCACCATCACCGGCATCAACGGCGAGGCCGTAGCCCATCTCGCGCAGCTTGATTGGCCCGGCAACATCCGCCAGCTCGAAAACACGGTGTACCGCGCCGTCGTCATGAGCGAGAGCGATCAACTCGGCCTGTCTGATTTCCCGCAGGCTATTGGCCATGCCGTGCCGGACGGCCAGTTAGCGCCCAGCGAACCGTTGGTCGTCGCGCCGTCGACGGCGCCTGCAATGGTATCGGGTAGCGAAATACCAATTGCCCCCCTCGCCACTGCCGGCAGCCTTTCGATGCTGACCACCACCGGCGAGGTGCGGCCGCTCGAAGACATGGAAAACGAAATCATCCGTTTCGCGATCTCGCATTATCGCGGCCAGATGTCGGAAGTCGCGCGCCGGCTCAAGATCGGTCGTTCCACACTCTATCGTAAGCTCGATGAAGCTGCCGCCAGCGGCTCGGCCGAAGGCGGCGCGCAGGACGCAAACTGAGGCGCGAACTGAGCGAGCGGTCGCCCCGCGCGATTATGGCGCCCGCATGGCAAAGATCGTGGCGAACCAACGACATCGACCATTCGGAAGCTTTTGAACCGTGGCTTGGCGGTGACAGACAAATGGTGGGGAGCGTGGCAAAACCGCGCTACTCGAATGCAAACGGGTAGTTTGAGGTCAGTTTGTCGTGAGTTGTCCCGCATGGCGCTGGCTGCATGAAAGGGGCACATGTATCGTCTGCGTTGAATCGTGGCGTGCAGGCGTACGACAGAGAAACCGATCCAGGCCGGCGCTTTCCCGCGCAAGCTATGAACGATGCCAACGACTGTTCCATGACGGGGCAGTTTCGCCCAAGGGGGTGTGACGATGCGTGACTGTTCGATGAATCGTGCAGGATTTGACCGCGTGCTGATGGCCGTCGCGGCAACCTTCCTCACGGTGTCAGCGACCTCAGCGCTGGCGGCCCAGTCGACGACGCCGCGCACCAGCGCTGCCGAGCTCGCGATCGACGCAGCAGTCCCCCGTCCCGAACCGGCCAACGTCCCGCCTCCGACCATCGGGGATTTCAAGATGGACTCGACCGGCGCGGTGCCCGATGCGGCCAAAGCCACAGAGAAGCCGGCCGAACCGGGGACCGCCCCGAAAGCGGCTGAACCCAAGACGGATATCAAGCCGACGGAGAACGTCACCGCGCCCGCGGCCAATCCAAGCGACGCCGCAACAACCACACCTCCAGCTGCGACAGCTACCGCGCCCGCCGCCGAACCTGCCAAGGAGCCGGTGAAAGTCAGCACCGTCGCACCGGCCGACCAGCCGGTCGCCGACCGGTTGCGCGACATGCTCGGCGCCCGATCGCTGCGCTATTTCGACCGCAAGAACGAGCGCGCTGCCGTCGAGAAGTTCTACTCGACGCGGGACTATGCGCCGCAATGGACCCAAGCCGGCAAATTGACCGACAGCGGCAAGGGCGTGATCGCCCGCCTGAGGGACGCCGCCGCCGAGGGCCTCAATCCGGCCGACTATCCGGTACCGGATTTTGCCGCCGCCACTTCGCCGGACCAGCTTGCCGAAGCCGAACTGAAACTGACCGCGAGCATGCTCGACTATGCGCGACAGGCCCAGAGCGGCCGGATGCACTGGTCGCAGGTCGCTGGCGACATCCTTTACCCCGAGCACCCGACCGACCCGGCCGAAGTGCTCGCCAACATCTTGACCGCCAAGGATGCTTCCGCGGCGCTCGACGGCTACAATCCGCCGCACAAGCTCTACAAAGATCTGAAAGCCAAGCTCGCCGAGCTGCGCGGCCAGGGCGACGGACCGATGATCCACATCGCCGAAGGTCCGGCGCTGGCGTACAAGGCGGCTACCAAGAAGCAGAGTGAGGTCGCGCCGGAAGACCCACGCGTGCCGCAACTGCGCGCCAAGCTCGGCATTGCCGAGAATCCCGACGGCACGCATTATGACGCCAAGGTTGCCGCCGCCGTGCGCAAATTCCAGGAGAGCGTCGATCTGAAGCCGACCGGCGTGCTTGACGACCGTACCGTCAAGGCCATCAACAGCCCGAAGCGCGACCGGCAGATCGACATCGTTCTCGTTAATCTGGAGCGCCTGCGCTGGCTGCCGCGCCAACTCGGCGCTGCCTCGCTCGGCAATGCCTATGTCATTCTCAATGTGCCCGACTTCACGCTGAAGGTGATGCAGAACGGGGCCCCGGTGTGGACCACGCGCGTGGTGACCGGAAAGCCGGGCAAGCACGCCACGCCGATGCTGACGGAGACGATGAAGTTCATCACCGTCAACCCGACCTGGAACGTGCCGCCGTCGATCATCTACAACGAATACCTGCCTGCCCTGCAGCAGGACCCAACCGTGCTGGATCGCATGGGTCTGAGGCTCGAGCGCCGCCGCGACGGCAGCATCCACATTTCGCAGCCGCCCGGTGAAGCCAATGCGCTCGGGCGTATCCGCTTCAACTTCCCGAACAAGTTCCTGGTCTATCAGCACGACACCCCGGACAAGCATCTGTTCGCAAAGGAAGAGCGTGCGTTCAGCCATGGCTGCATGCGGGTGCAGAACCCGGACCAATACGCCGCGACTCTGCTCGGCATCGTTATGCCGAACGACCGCTACACGCCGGAAAGAATCCGCAGCATGTACGGCCGCAGCGAGATCGACCTGAAATTCCCGACTCCCATACCGGTACACATCGCCTACCAGACCGCGTTCGTGGATGACGCCGGCAAGTTGCAGTTTCGCAAGGACGTCTATGGCCGCGACGCCACGATGATCGCGCTGCTCAAGAACAACCGCAATCGGGACCTGGAGGTCATGGTCTCCCATGCCCAGCCGAATTATTCGCGCCCCAGGGATGCTTTGCCGGCCGGCGTCAACTTCGCCAGTGACAACACCTTTTCCTCCGGCCCGTCATTCTTCGAGCGCCTGTTCGGCGGTCCGTCACCCATGACGCCGCCGGCTCCGGTCGGCCGGCGACCGCAACCGCGGTTCACCCGGTAATCCGGAGCACTACGGCCCGAGGGCAGAATTTCGGAACAAAATCAACAATCTCTCCTCGCTGGAGAGATTGTTTATGTTAACCAATATCCATCCCGGATTCGGCACCGGGCGCTTTTTCGCCACAGTCCACGCGTTAGGTTAAGGCTTGCTTGGGGGCAGGACGGTAAACCTCGGTTAACCGTCCTGCTTTAAGAAAGCGTTCACCGTCTTTTGCCGGGGGTCTGCAAAAGAACACCGTGAACGCTCGTCGACTGGGTGGGCTCATACGTGCTGGCTGGTTTCGCGCGCCAATTCAATCCGCTTGCTCTGCCAAAAGCCGGATATCGGATCGGCCTGACGTCGCTTTTGCTGCTGGCCGGCGCCGGCACGGTGCATGATGCGACGGCGCTGAACGAAACCCGCACCCTTTCCTTCCACCACACCCATTCCGGCGAAGATCTCACCGTCACCTTCAAGCGCGACGGGCGCTACGACGAAGAGGCGCTGAAGAAACTCAATCACTTGCTTCGCGACTGGCGCAGCCAGGAATCCACCACGATGGATCGGCACCTGTTCGATATCATCTGGGAAGTCTACCGCGACGTCGACGGCAAGAAGCCGATCCAGGTCATCTCCGCCTATCGCTCCCCCGCCACCAACTCCATGCTCCGCCGCCGCTCCTCCGGCGTGGCGCGTTTCAGCCAGCACATGCTCGGCCACGCCATGGACTTCTACATCCCGGACGTGCCGCTGGAGCAGATCCGCGCCGCAGGCCTCCGCTTGCAGCGTGGCGGCGTCGGCTTTTACCCGACCTCCGGATCGCCTTTCGTCCACCTCGATACCGGCAGCGTTCGTCACTGGCCGCGCATGACCCACGATCAATTGGCCAGGATATTCCCGGATGGACGCACGGTGCACCTGCCATCCAATGGCGGTCCGATGAAGGGCTATGAACTGGCCCGCGCCGACATCGAACGCCGCGGCAACGGCAACGACGCCGCGACTATCAAGTTGCCGAACCTGTTCGCGGCCCTGTTCAGGGGCGGCAAGTCGACCGAAGAGGATGACGAGGGCGGCAGCGCGCCCGTCAAGAACGAGAAGCCTGCACCGACCAGCGTGGCTGCTGTGAAATCCGCCGAGCCGGTCCCGACCCCCCGCGCAAAGCCGATCGGTGCGACGATCCAGCTTGCCTCGGCCGACGCCCAGATCGTGTCGGCGCCCAAAGCCAGAGCTGAGCCCAAGCCTGAGACGAAGCAGGTTGCGCAGGCGTCCGCCGACAAGGCCGAGCCGAAGCCGCAAACGCCGGCCGATATCATCAATTCCCGCGGCTTCTGGGACGATGTACCGACGGCGCCGAACCAGGCAACCCCCGCCCAGGTCGCGGCCCTGCGCGCCCGCCAGGCGCTCGCCGCGGCCACCGATCCGCAGCCGACCGCCAGCGTCAGCGACGCCTTCAACAAGGCAATGGCCTATGCGCCGGCCGCTCCTTCGCCGGTCGATCGCTCCAACGTCGTCGCCGCCTCCGCGCCGATCCCGCGTCCTGCCCGTCCGGCGCGCTATGCCGGTGCTGCATCGACCGAAATCAACACCGTAGTCGCCAAAGGCACCCAGGGTCACGACAGCGTGGTCGCGACCTCGACCCGCCTTGCCGCCGCACAGGGCAACAATATCTGGATGCGGGTAGTGATGCTGGCGCCGAGTGCCAGCAGCGCGATGTCGACGACCGTACTCGGCGACACCGAGATGACCCAGATGCGCGCCTATTTCGTCAAGCCGCAGGCCGCGATCTCCATGACCTTCTCGGAAGATCCAATGATGGGCATGGCCTGCGACCGCTTCACGGGATCGGCCACCGCGCAACTGCCGACGCAGTCGTTCGTGCTGCGCACCGCCGCGCTGCGCTAACGTTCACTGTTTCCGCACACTCGACACGACAGTAGCCCGGATGGAGCGCAGCGTAGTCCGGGATTAGTCGGACCGTGTGTGAGATGACCCCGGATTTCGCTTCGCTCCATCCGGGCTACGTACTGCGCTCAACCCTCACAGCATCCCGAGCGCCTGCATGTAGGTTTCCAAAATGGTTTCCTGCTCGGCGCGCTCATTGGCGTCCTGCTTGCGCATCCGCACGATGGTGCGCAGCGCCTTGGTGTCGTAGCCATTGCCCTTGGCCTCGGCATAGACGTCACGGATGTCGTCGGAGATCGTCTTCTTCTCTTCTTCCAGACGCTCGATGCGCTCGATGATGGCCTTGAGCTGGTCTTTGGCGAATCTTGTCGCGGGCTCGTCTTGGACGGCTGCAGCGGCGGAGGTGGCCATCGGATACTCCTGAATGGAACTGACGGTGATGCTGAAAGATCAAGCGCCGCACGCGTTACCGCACGGCGCTTTTGCAAAATGACCCTCAAGATCAGGGGGCGTTGCGTCAAGGCAGCATCGCGCTCATCCACAGCGCGCCCACAGGAGATGAGGGCACTCTGTTGCCACGTCATGGCCGGGCTTGACCCGGCCATCCACGTCTTCCTTGCGAAGCTGCCAAGACGTGGATGCCCGGGACAAGCCCGGGCATGACGGAGAACTTAGGTGCCATCCACGCGAGAGTAAGAACCGGACTCAATGCCCGGGATGAACCTTCTTCATCGCCGCTAGCTGCTCCGCCGTGGCGGTGCCCTGATATTTCGCCTTCCACTCCTCATAGGGCATGCCGTAGACCGCCTCGCGGCTCTCGTCCTTGCTGACGGCGACCCCCTTGGCGTCGGCCTCTTCCTTCATCCAGTTGGACAGGCAGTTGCGGCAGAAGCCCGCCAGATTCATCAGATCGATGTTCTGGACGTCGGTGCGGGCACGCAGGTGGTCGACCAGGCGCCGGAAAACGGCGGCTTCCAGTTCTGTTCTGGTTTTGTCGTCGATCGTCATGGTCTTGGATCCCGCGTCAGATGTGCCGAGCATATTGATATCAGGTGGGAATTGTCACAGATTTTGCCATATCTGCGCGCAAAATTGGCGTCTCACAAGGGAGTCCCGGTTTCCCATAGCGCGGGAAAGGCGTTCCCGGCCGTTGACAGGCCCCGCCGGGTCACGCGAAATCATCAATGATTTGATATAGCTTCGCTGCATGATCAGAAAAGATTCGCGCTGCTTTTCTCCCCTCCCCGTTCGCGTGACCGCCGCCGGCCTTGCGCCGCTGCTTGCACTGGCGGTGGCGTGCCTGTGGAGCAGCTCGGCTGCGGCCGATTTCCGGCTCTGCAACAACACTTCCAGCCGGGTCGGCATTGCGCTGGGCTACAAGGATGCGGAGGGCTGGACCACCGAAGGCTGGTGGAACGTATCATCGCGCAGTTGCGAGACATTGCTGCGCGGAACTCTTGTTGCGCGCTATTATTACATCTACGCGCTTGACTATGACCGCGGCGGCGAATGGTCGGGGCAGGCCTTCATGTGTTCGCGTGATAAGGAATTCACCATCAAGGGCACCGAGAACTGCCTGGCGCGCGGCTATGACCGCACCGGGTTCTTCGAGGTCGATACAGGCGAACAGCGAGCGTGGACCGTGCAATTGACCGAAGCCAACGAGCAGCCCGCGCAGCGCGTGCCGGGAATTCCAGGCACAATGGGACCGGGGGGTCCGGGCGGGGTTCCCGGCCTGTCCAATCCGCCGGGCGGACCGGGTCTGCCGCCAGCCCCGGCGCCCAAGCAATGAGACGGCTTCGTCGTATCAAGATTCTCGCGACCCTCGGGCCGGCATCATCCGACAGCGCGATGATCCGGAAGCTGTTCGAGGCGGGTGCGGACGTGTTCCGCATCAACATGAGCCACACGCCGCACGATAAGATGCGCGAGCTGGTCAATACCATCCGCAATGTCGAGAGCAGCTACGGCCGTCCGATCGGCATCCTCGTCGACCTGCAAGGTCCGAAGCTGCGGCTCGGTGCGTTCACCGAAGGTTCGACCCAGCTCAAGAACGGCCAGAATTTTGTACTCGATTCCGACAAGGCACCGGGAGACAACAACCGCGTGCAGTTGCCGCATCCGGAAATCCTCGCAGCACTTCGGCCGGGCCACGCGCTGCTGCTCGATGACGGCAAGGTGCGCCTGATCGCCGAGGAGACCTCGTCCGAACGCGCGGTAACGCGCGTGGTGATCGGCGGCAAGATGTCGGACCGCAAGGGCGTCAGCCTGCCCGATACCGACCTGCCGGTGTCGGCGATGACGCCGAAGGATCGGGCCGATCTCGAAGCAGCCCTGGTGACCGGTGTCGACTGGATCGCGCTCTCCTTCGTGCAGCGCGCCGAGGACGTCCATGAAGCCAAGCGGATGATCCGCGGCCGCGCCGCTGTCATGGCCAAGATCGAAAAGCCGCAGGCGATCGACCGGCTGGCCGAGATCATCGACGCTTCCGACGCCCTGATGGTCGCGCGCGGCGACCTCGGCGTCGAGCTGCCGCTGGAGCGGGTGCCGAGCCTACAGAAACAGATGACGCGGATGGCGCGTCGCGCCGGCAAGCCGGTGGTGATCGCAACCCAGATGCTGGAATCGATGATCCAGGCGCCGGTGCCGACGCGCGCCGAAGTCTCCGACGTCGCGACCGCGGTTTACGAAGGTGCCGACGCCATCATGCTGTCGGCCGAGTCGGCCGCCGGCAAATTCCCGGTCGAGGCGGTCTCGACCATGAACCGCATCGGCGAGGAAGTGGAGCGCGATCCGACCTATCGCGCGGTACTGTCGGCGCAGCGGCCCGAACCCGAAAATACCGTCGGCGACGCTATTGCTGACGCCGCTAGGCAAATCGCCGAGACACTGGAATTGTCGGCGATCATCTGCTGGACCTCATCAGGCTCCACCGCGATCCGCGTGGCGCGCGAGCGGCCGAAGCTGCCGGTGGTCGCGATCACGCCAAATCTCGCGACGGGCCGCAAATTGTCTGTCGTCTGGGGCGTGCATTGCGTAGTGGCGGAAGATGCCCACGACCAGGACGACATGGTCGATCGCGCCGGCTCGATTGCCTTTCGTGACGGCTTCGCCAAGGCAGGCCAGCGCGTGATCATCGTCGCCGGTGTGCCGCTCCGCATCCCCGGCACCACCAACATGGTGCGGATCGCCAATGTCGAGCCGGAGGGCGGGGCGAAGTGACGGCGTAGCCGTCATTCCGGGGCGGCGCGAAGCGACGAACTCTGGTGCGCAATTGCGCACCTGAGAATCTCGAGATTCGGGTTCGATGCTGCGCATCGCCCCGGAATGGCGGAGCAGCAGTACTACTGCAGCGTCGCGTCCAGCGTGATCTTGGTGTTCAGCAGTTTCGACACCGGGCAGCCGGCCTTCGCTTTGCCTGCCAGCTCCTGAAATTTTGCGTTGTCGGCGCCCGGAATCTTCGCGTTCAGCGTCAGATGAATCGAGGTGATGGCAAAGCCATCGTCCTGTTTTTCCAGCGTGACGTCGGCTTTCGTTTCCATGTGTTCGGCGGTGAGCTTGGCTTCACCCAGAATCAGCGACAGCGCCATCGTGAAGCACGCGGCGTGCGCCGCGCCGATCAGCTCTTCCGGGTTGGAGCCGGCTTTGCCCTCGAAGCGGCTCGAAAAGCCGTAAGGATAATCGTTCAGCGCGCCGCTTTTGGTCGAGATCGCGCCCTTGCCGTCCTTGATGCCGCCCTGCCATTTGGCGGACCCTGATGTCATGGTCATCGCATGCTCCTGATCGCGGGTTGGACCGTCGATAAGCCGCAGCGTGGCAAATGGTTGCGACAAAGGCGCGTCGCAAAGGGGGAAGTTTCTAGGCCCCGACCAGCGCCTTTGCCGGCAGCACCGCCTGCACGACGAGGCCGCGGGCGCGGGCATCCATCACGCCGACCGCGCGCATTGCCAATAATGTGACCGTTTGCACGGCGTCGCGCAGCTTCGCGGGGTCATCCAGATTCTCGGGCGCCAGCGGGCCAACCAGTGATTCATGCAGCGCACCGAGCAGCGCAGTGGCGGCGAGCGCGGTATCCTGCGCCGGCAGATGGCCGGCACGCACCGCGGCGTCAATTCTGGCAGCGATCTCGCCGGAGATGTCGCGGCGGCTGGCAAGCCGCGACGCCGAGACGTCGACATCAACGGGTTCGGCCAGAATGCCCCAGGCGAGCTTGCGCTGCGACAGCACATGTACGGCAACCGTGGTGACGGCGGCGGCGAGCGCCGACGACGGTCCCGGCGCCGCGTCCGCCGCGCGGCGAATCGCGGCCAGCTCATCCCGCGAGACCTCGGCGATCAGTTCGGAAATCAGTTCGGCCTTGGAGGGGAAGTAACGATAGACGGTGCCGGCCGCGACACTGGCGCGGACCGCAACCGGGGCGATCTGCACCGCCGCCATGCCGCCTTCGGCCGCAGCATCCCGCGCCGCCGCTAGAATGGCACTACGCCGCGCCGCCAGCCGCTTTACGACCTGATGGGTTCGCCGATAGACCATGGCGCGTTTTCCGTCCCCGGGCGCGCCCTCGGGCCCCGCGGGCCTGCCAGAACGCGCACACCTTCAATGTCTTGAGCGATAAAAGCGCTATCGCTTTGAAGAAGTGAACAACTATTCACGGCTGATGACAAGAAGGTTTTGCAACGCGGATCTGGAGGGTTTTGCCAGCGGGGCTTGCGAACCATTAACAGGCTCTCAACGCTGGCAGGTTTAGCATGCGCCGAGTTGGGCAGCCTCAGATCGGTCGCGCTCCGCCCGGATTAGTAAAGCCGGCTGATGCAGGCCGTTTGCGATGAGCGGGCGAACTGCGCGCTGGCGCGATCAGCTGAATTACCTTGGAGAGCATTTCCATTGTTGCGCCTTGTCGCGTTCCTGATTGGTGGCCTTGTGATCGGCACGGTTGCTGGCAAGCTACTGACGTCGAGCGCCCACCAGATCGATTTGGCCACGGTTGCGCCGCCGGCGCGTGTCGAACGGTCCTGTGCCCACGCATCCGGCAACACGGCAATCATCGTCGTGCACGGCCAGAGCAATGCGGGCAATTGGGGTAGCGCCCGATATACGGCGCGCGAAGCCGTCGACAATTTCGACCCGCTCACGGGCAAATGCTTCGCTGCCGCCGACCCCCTGCTGGGCGCCGAGGGCATAGGCGGGAGCTTTGCAACACGGCTCGGCGACATTCTGATCCAGGCCGGGCGCTACGATCGCGTGATCGTCGTGCCCCTTGCTATTGGCAGCGCCTCACTTTCGGTCCTGAACAATGAGCGGGCGGATTGGATCACAAACGCCATCTCGAAGCTGAAGGAAGCGGGCCTGACGCCGACGCATTTTCTATTTCAGCAAGGTGAAACGGACGCGCGGTCAACGATATCAGCGGAAGAATATGTCTCGCTGTTGCATCAACTCGTGAATCGATTTCGAGTGGCTGGCTTCGATGCGCCCTTTTTTCTGTCACGCAGCACAAAATGCGGCATGGCCGAGCCGAAAAACACGGCTGCGGTACGTGCCGGCCAACTATCTGCTGTCGATGAAGCGCTCAACATCCGCCAGGGGCCCGACACCGACACGATCGGCAATGACGGCCGCAACCCCTCCGACGGTTGTCACATGAACGAGATCGGTACGCTCGCCAACGCCGCTCTCTGGGCGGCATTCATCAAGTAGCGGTTGATGACCTGACGTCTTTGACGCGCGATGTGGCCAGCGTTACGTCACGCCGTTCACGCGCCTGCCGCAGCCAATGCCGGCGCCGTCTCGCGCCGCCACCAGGGGCCGGCGCGGCGCAGGACCAGACCGCCCACGATCAGCGTGGCGCCAAGACCCGTCGGAATGCCGGTGAACATATAGCAGCCGATGAGGGCAATGACGGCGCCCAGCGCTGGAAGCTCGTAGGCACGAAAGCCGCTCTTCAATCCGATGCGGACCAGGAAGCCTATCGGGATCGCCAGCACCATCATGTCGTACATGAAGAGATAGGGCGTGGTCAGCAGCGTACCTGCGGCAAGCGCTGCCGCCTTCAACGCATAGGGCACGCGGCTTCGCCACATCAGCGCCAGCACCACGGCAACGGAGGCGGTGAGAACCCACTGGAACGCCCAGCCGAGCGGCTCGCTGCCGCCGAAGTAACGCACCAGCGAGAAAATGCTCTGCAGCTTCCACCATGTGGCTTTGCCCTCGGTCAGGAAGGCTTGCGAGAATCTCGGCATCCAGTGGAAGAACGCCAGCCAGCTTTCGATGCCGAAGGCGAGCCATGAGGCAAACGCCACCACGACCGCCGTGACGCCGGCACTGACGAACACCCGCCAATGCCCGGCCGCGATCAGCACGACCGGAAACAGCAGCCCGTATTGCGGCTTGTAGGTCAATAGCCCGAGGCAAATGCCTGCAAGAACCGGCCGGACGGGTATCAGATAGAGCGTGCCGCCGATCAGCGCCGCAGTAAGGAAACCGTTCTGCCCGACAAAGGAATTCACCAGCACCGTCGGAATTGCGAGCGCGAGCAGAAGGCCGAAATTGCGGCCTACGATCGCGCGCATGACGGCGAGGTAGGGAAGCATGCTGACATATACCCAGCCGGCATAGCCTACCGAAAAGGGCAGCATCGCCAGCAGCGAAGCGACGAACAGGAACGGCGGCGGATAGTGCCAGGCAAAATAGCCGACGAAATCCTGACCGAGCTTGGCGACCTCGATCTGCTTCTGGATGTCCCAATCATAGGCCTGCGCCGGAACGCCATCGAGCACCAGACGGCCCGCGGCCCAGACGTTGATGAAGTCAGTCGGAATACCCAGGCCCTTCGAGTCGTAAATCCACCAGCTTGAGAAATACGCCACCGGGCAAAGAACCAGGTTGGCCATTGCCAGCGCAAGGCACACCTTCACGAGCCACTCGGGAATCGGAGCTTGGTCGCGGGCGGTTTTGGGGGTGGAAAGAGAGGCGGTCATGCGCGGTCCTTGCCTGGCGCGCCTGTCCGAAGACGCACGCCTTCAAGCAATAGGCCGGACTGATTTGAGGAAATCTTAAGTTTTCGGGCGCAAGCGGCGGTTTTTCCGGTCGTCCCTCGAACCCAGGGACCCACAACCACCGGAGCTAGTTATTTACAAAGAGCGCCAACCTAAGTGCCTCATTGAGAAATCACGCGGTATGGGTCCCCCGCGTCCGCGGGGACGACGTGTTGGGAGAGTATGGCTTCCCCCTACTCCCAACTCAGCGCACCGCCGTTCTGGTACTCGATCACCCGCGTCTCGAAGAAATTTTTCTCCTTTTTCAGGTCCATCGCTTCCGACATCCAGGGGAACGGATTCTCAATCTCGTCGAACACCCGCTGAAGCCCGAGTTGCGCGCACCGGCGGTTGGCGATGAAGTGCATGTAGCTCTCGCACAGCGCCGCATTCAGCCCGAGGAAACCGCGCGGCATGGTATCCCGCCCGTAGGCCGCTTCCAGTTCAGCCGCCTCGCGCACCATGGCGCGGACTTCGTCCTGAAACGCCCTCGTCCACAGATGCGGGTTTTCGATCTTGATCTGGTTGATGACGTCGATGCCGAAATTCAGGTGAATGGATTCGTCGCGCAGGATGTACTGGTACTGCTCGGCGATGCCGACCATCTTGTTGCGGCGGCCGAGCGAGAGGATCTGCGCAAAGCCCGTATAGAACCACATGCCCTCGAAGATCACGTAGAAGGCAACGAGATCGCGCAGGAACGCCTGGTCGGCTTCCGGCGTCCCGGTCCTGAAATCTGGATCGTCGAGATGCTGGGTATGCCTGAGCGCCCAGGCCGCCTTGTCGGTAATCGACGGCACCTCGCGATACATGTTGAACAGCTCGCCTTCGTCCAGCCCCAGACTCTCGACGATGTATTGGAAGGTGTGGGTGTGCACGGCCTCCTCGAAAGACTGCCGCAGCAGGTATTGCCGGCACTCCGGATTGGTCAGATGGCGGTAGATCGCCAGCACGATGTTATTGGCGACCAGGCTTTCGGAAGCCGCGAAGAAGCCGAGATTGCGCTTGATGGCGCGGCGCTCGTCTTCCGTCAGCCCATCGCGCGATTTCCATAGCGCGATATCGGCCTGCATGGAAACTTCGGTCGGCATCCAATGATTGTTGCAGCCGGCGAGATATTTCTCCCAGGCCCATTTGTATTTCAGCGGCAGCAGCTGATTGACGTCGGCACGGCAGTTGATCATCCGCTTGTCGTCGACAGACACCCGTCCACCGTGGCGATCGATCGTGCCGAGGCCGGTTTGTTCGGCCTGGGTGACGGATTGCGCCACGACGGGCGGCGTCTGATGCGGGGATGCGGATGGTTCGGACCAGTCGAGCATTGTGGTTTCCTTTTGTTCTTGCTGCTTACTGGCAGGCTTCGCATTCGGGATTATCGATCGAGCACGCCACCGCACCGGTTAAATCCGGCGCGGTGGCGGCCAGCGCAACGATGATCGGGGCTGGAGCCATCATCGTCACGGACGCGACGCTGTTGAGCTTGCCGTCGGTCCCCCGGAGCGTGGACTTTTCGACATGCGTCGCGCTGCGCGAGCGCAGGTAATAGGTCGTCTTCAGCCCGCGCGCCCAGGCCAGCCGATAGAGCGCATCGAGCTTCTTGCCGCTAGGGTTGGCGATATAGAGGTTGAGCGACTGCGACTGGTCGATCCATTTCTGCCGCCGCGATGCCGCCTCGATCAGCCAGGCGCTGTCGATCTCGAAGGCGGTCGCATAGAGCGCCTTGAGGTCATCGGGAATGCGATCGATAGCCCCCAAGCTGCCGTCGAAATATTTGAGGTCGTTGACCATCACCTCGTCCCACAGCCCGCGCGACTTGAGGTCGCGGACCAGAAATTCGTTCACCACCGTGAAGTCGCCGGACATGTTGGATTTGACATAGAGGTTCTGGTAGGCGGGCTCGATCGACTGCGCGACGCCGCAGATGTTGGAAATCGTCGCGGTCGGCGCGATCGCCATCACGTTCGAATTGCGCATGCCTGATAATTTGGCACGCTCGCGCAAGGTATTCCAGTCGAGCGTCATGCTGCGGTCCATCGCCAGACCGCCGCGGGCTGCCGCCAACAGTTCGATCGAATCGATCGGCAAAATGCCGCGGCTCCACAGCGAGCCGTCAAACGACGGATAGCGCCCGCGCTCGGCGGCCAGATCGACGGAGGCCGAGATGGCGTAATAGGAAATCATCTCCATGCTGGTATCGGCGAACGTTACCGCCGCGTCGGACGCCATCGCGATCCGCATCGCCTGCAGCGCATCCTGGAATCCCATCAGCCCGAGGCCGACCGGACGGTGTCGCAGGTTCGAGCGCCGCGCTTCGGGAATGGTGTAGAAGTTGATGTCGATAACATTGTCGAGCATCCGCATCGCAATGGTCACGCTGCGCTTCAGCCGCGCCTCGTCCAGCCGGCCTTCCCGCACGTGGTGAAGCAGGTTGATCGAGCCGAGATTGCAGACGGCAGTCTCGTCGTCGGACGTATTGAGCGTGATCTCGGTGCAGAGGTTTGAAGAATGAATCACGCCAGCATGGCTCTGCGGCGAGCGTAGATTGCAGGGATCCTTGAACGTGATCCAGGGATGCCCGGTCTCGAACAGCATGGTCAGCATTCTGCGCCAGAGATCGGTGGCACGGATCTGCTTGAACACGCGGATCTCGCCCCGCGCCGCCTTGGCTTCGTAAGCCGCGTAACGCTCGGCGAAAGCCTCGCCGTAGAGATCGTGCAGGTCGGGCGTCTCGTCCGGCGAGAACAGCGTCCATTCGCCATCGGCCTCGACGCGCTGCATGAACAGGTCGGGCACCCAGTTCGCGGTGTTCATGTCATGGGTGCGGCGGCGATCATCGCCGGTGTTCTTGCGCAGCTCCAAAAATTCCTCGATGTCGATGTGCCAGGTTTCGAGATAGGCGCAGACCGCGCCTTTGCGTTTGCCGCCCTGGTTGACGGCGATCGCGGTGTCGTTGACCACCTTTAGAAAGGGCACCACGCCCTGGCTTTCGCCATTGGTGCCCTTGATATGCGCGCCGAGCCCACGCACGCGGGTCCAGTCGTTACCGAGCCCGCCGGAATATTTTGCGAGCAGCGCATTGTCCTTGACCGACTTGAAGATGCCGTCGAGGTCGTCGGCGATGGTGGTGAGAAAGCAGGACGACAATTGCGGCCGCAGCGTGCCGGAATTGAACAGCGTCGGCGTCGAGGCCATGAAGTCGAAGGACGACAGCAAATCGTAGAACTCGATCGCGCGCGCCTCGCGGTCGATCTCGCGGATCGCCAGCCCCATCGCGACCCGCATGAAGAACGCCTGCGGCAGCTCGATGCGATTGCCGTGCACATGCAGGAAATAGCGGTCGTACAGCGTCTGCAGACCCAGAAACTGGAACGCCAGGTCGCGTTCCGGCTTCAATGCCGCGGCAAGCTTTTTCAGGTCGAAGCGCGCCAGATCGGGATCGAGCAGTTCGGCCTTGATGCCGGCCTTGATGTAGGCTGGAAAGTACTCGCCGTAGCGCTCGGCCATCTCGGCCTGCGACGCGCTGGTCGGCGTGTCATGCACGAAAGACAGCACCTCGGTGCGCAGCTTGTCGAGCAAGAGCCGCGCGCTGACATAGGCGTAGTTCGGCTCCTGCTCCACCAGCGTGCGCGCGGCCATCACCGACGCCAGCGCCAGTTCGTCCTCGCTGATGCCGTCATAGAGATTGCGCTGCGTCTCGGCGAGCACCGCGGTGGCGCCGACGCCCTGAAGGCCAGTGCAGGCTTCTTCGATGATCA
This sequence comes from Bradyrhizobium sp. sBnM-33, assembly GCF_032917945.1. Lineage (NCBI taxonomy): Bacteria > Pseudomonadati > Pseudomonadota > Alphaproteobacteria > Hyphomicrobiales > Nitrobacteraceae > Bradyrhizobium > Bradyrhizobium sp. sBnM-33. The sequence continues at coordinate 1,123,099 of NZ_CP136624.1, read as the reverse complement.
GCGTCAGCCGCGCGATATCGAGCGGGACCTGCACGCCACTGGCCAGGGTGACACGTAACGAGGGCTTCCCCGATGGCTGGGCGGCCATGGCCACGTCCTGTCCGGCACGCTGGCGCGTACGTTCCTCGCGATAGAGCACATAGGCGCGCGCGACCTTGTGATGCTCGCTGCGCATCAAGGCGAGCTCGACCTGGTCCTGCACGTCCTCGATATGAAAGGTGCGGCCCTCGCTCATCCGGCGCGACAGCGCGCCGACGACCTCGGCGGTCAGTTGCTCGACGATTTCATGCACCCGGCGGGAGGCCGCCGCGCCATGTCCCTCGACCGCGAGAAACGCCTTGGTCATCGCGACCGAAATTTTGCTGGCGTCAAATTTCGAAACCGTGCCGTTGCGACGAATCACCTGCATCGGCGGCTGCGCTTCCGAGACGGCAAGCGATTCGGGCCGCAACCGGATGAATGGAGCGGCACTGGCTCCGCGATCGAGAGAGAGTGACATCAAGAGACCCCGTGATGGTATTGGGGCTGGATGTCAGAGAGGACGCTGCTTCAAATGCGCGGGCGAGAAACCCCGGCATGAATCTGCAAGCGCCGCCGGGACACCCCGCCCGTGGACGTTTTTTCGGTGTCGCGGCAGGTCTCCTGGCTCGCAGGTCGCCGTTGTCCCCGTGTCTTCCCAATGCGATGCCGCATCAGTGACGTAAGATTCGGAAAACAACTCACTGCTTACAGTTGCGGGGGCAGCGCCGGATTTTCGCGATACACCGGCTTCCCTCTTAGCCACCATGTGTTGGGTCATGGCGGACCGTGACGGCTATATCTCGTGTTATTCGCGTCCGCCTGTCAATGGGGAGAGCAGGTGATGTGCAAGAATTTCGGCGAGGGAACCTGCGGCTGTGAACAACGATTACAACGAACCAGCGAATGTCGCCGAGTTGACGCGCCTGCCGCGTTGCCGATAAGTGGACCCGTCGTGGTTCTTCGGGAGACGTTCTTCCGAAGCTAAGAGGGAAGCCGGTGCGGCCGAAAAGCCAAAGCCGGAGCTGCCCCCGCAACTGTAAGCGGCGAGCCGCTGTCCAATGAAGTCACTGAAGCCTCACGAGGTTTCGGGAAGGCCGGACAGCAGCATTGACCCGCGAGCCAGGAGACCTGCCTCGACAACATACACGTCCTCGGGCGGGGTGTCCCGGTGGTGCGGTTGCGATTTTCCGCGCGCGCTCTGCCGTTCGCGAAAATCCAGACGTGTCACTTCGGCCTTTGCCCCCAACTTTTGGGGTTAAGCCAATGTCTGGTTCTACATCTTCTTCCATCATCTCCACTTCTTCACTTCCCGTTGCCTCCCTCGGCACGCCGCGCATCGGTCCGCGCCGCGAGCTGAAATTCGCGCTGGAGAGTTTCTGGTCCGGCGCAACCGACGAGAAGGCGCTGATCGAGACCGGCATCGGGCTTCGCGCCGCCAACTGGGCGCGTCAGAAAAAGCTTGGCGTCAACGTGATCCCGTCGAACGATTTCTCGTTCTACGACCAGGTGCTCGACACATCCGTCATGGTCGGTGCGATTCCGGAAATCTATCGCTGGAACGGCGGGCCGGTCTCCCTTGCGACTTACTTTGCGATGGCACGCGGCGCACAAGGCAAGGCACATGAAGCGAGCTGCGGCCATATCAATCACGGGCACGACGCCGCGCACGGCGTGCCGGCGCTCGAGATGACAAAATGGTTCGACACCAACTACCACTACATGGTGCCCGAACTGGCCAAGGATCAGAAATTTGTCCTCGCCTCGCGCAAGCCGATCGAGGAATACGAAGAAGCCAAGGCGCTGGGTTATCAGACCCGCCCTGTGCTAGTCGGGCCGGTCACGTTTCTCAAACTCGCCAAGAGCAAGGATGCCGGTTTCAATCCGCTGTCCCTGCTTGATCGCTTGGTGCCGGTTTACATCGAGGTCCTGCGCGAACTCGCCGATCGGGGCGCGGAATGGGTGCAGATCGACGAGCCGTGTCTGGTGCTCGACCTCGATATCGTCGCGCATCAGGCGCTGCATTATGCCTATGCGAAGATCACGAGCGCGGTGCCGCAGCTCAAGATCATGCTGGCGACCTATTTTGGCGGGCTGGGCGCCAACCGCGATACTGCGCTATCCCTTCCCATCGCCGGCCTGCATCTCGACCTGGTGCGCGCGCCGGAGCAGATCGACGAGCTCGCCGGTTTTCCTGACGACCTCGTGCTGTCGCTCGGAATCATCGACGGCCGTAACATCTGGCGCGCTAATTTGAGCCGGCTTCTCGACCGGCTTGAGCCGGTGATCGCCAAACTCGGCAAGCACCGTGTGCAGGTCGCCCCCTCCTGTTCGCTGCTGCATGTCCCGATCGATCTCTCACTTGAGACCGGGCTCGATCCCGAAATAAAAAGCTGGCTGGCATTTTCGGTGCAGAAGCTCGAGGAGCTGGCCACGCTCGGAACCGCGCTGGCCGATGGCCGCAGAGCAGTCGCGGACAGCCTGAAAGCTTCGGACCAGGCGGCAGCCTCCCGCAAGGCGTCGCCGCGCATTCACGACCCGAAGGTGGCGGCACGTGTTGCCGGCATCAATGAGCCGATGCGCTTCCGCTCCAGCGTCTTCGCTGAACGCGCCACCGTTCAGCGCGAGCGCTTCAACCTGCCGGCGTTCCCGACCACGACCATCGGCTCGTTCCCGCAAACCGCCGATGTCAGGAACGCCCGCTCCGCTCACGCCAGGGGAGCTCTGACGGACGAAGCCTATAAGCTCTACCTGCAGAACCAGACGGCCCGCACAGTGCGCTGGCAGGAAAATATCGGGCTGGACGTGCTCGTCCATGGCGAGTTCGAGCGCAATGACATGGTGCAGTATTTTGGCGAACAGCTCGCAGGCTTCGCCTTCACCACACACGGCTGGGTGCAATCCTACGGATCGCGCTACGTGCGTCCGCCGGTCTTGTTCGGCGACGTGTCGCGGCCGAAGCCGATGACGGTCGAGTGGTGGCAATATGCCCAGTCGCTAACGAAAAAGCCGATGAAGGCGATGCTCACCGGCCCCATCACCATTCTGAACTGGTCGTTCGTCCGCGACGACATTCCGCGCAGCGAAGCCTGCCGGCAGATCGCGCTCGCGATCCGCGACGAGGTGGCCGATCTCGAAGCCGCCGGCGCCGGCATGATCCAGATCGACGAGGCGGCGCTGCGGGAGGGCCTGCCGCTGCGCAAGTCCGAATGGCAGGCCTATCTGGATTGGGCCGTCGACGCCTTCCGGCTCTGTTCGTCCGGCGTGCGCGACGAGACGCAGATCCACACCCACATGTGCTACTCGGAGTTCAACGACATTATCGGCGCGATCGGCGCGATGGACGCCGACGTGATCTCGATCGAGACCTCGCGTTCGAAGATGGAGCTGCTCGATGCGTTCAGGGACTACCGCTACCCGAACGAAATCGGCCCCGGCGTTTACGACATCCATTCGCCGCGCGTGCCTGATATCGAGGAGATGACGGCTCTGCTGAAACTCGCCCGGACGCGGCTATCCGATACCCAGATCTGGATCAATCCGGATTGCGGACTGAAGACCCGCAAATGGGAGGAGGTACGGCCGGCGCTCGTCAATATGGTCGCGGCGGCCCACGAAATGAGGGCATCCGTGTAACGCGAGAAGCCTCTAATCTTGCTGCGGCTGCGTAGGGTGGGCAAAGGCGCACTTGCGCCGTGCCCATCATCTATCCGAGATCGTTGGTGTGAATGGTGGGCACGCGGAGCCTGTCATCGGGCCCGCATTCGCGCGACCCGGTGGCTTTGCCCATCCTACGGCCTCATCATCAAGGAGAACGTCATGCGCTTCTGGATCGAATGCACGCGATTTGAGACGGGGCAATCCATCCACATCAACATTGCCCTGGTCGGCAGCATGTGGCGCGAAGGCGAGCGCACCGTGCTCGCCTTCGTCGGCGGCGAGGGGCAAAAGGTCGAAGTAGCCGAGACCCCGGAACACATTCTGGCCGTACACCTCGGGGCGGCGGCCGCGGCGCTATGACGGTTCGAAAATCAATCCCGTTGTGCAATCGCCAAAGTGCTCCCCGCTCTTGTCGTTGAAACACATGAACCAGCAAGGCAGCGGCGCAAAACGCGATGTTCCGACCGCGCCCCTTAGATGCTCTAGAGAAATTGGGTTTGATTGCGACCACGAAGAAGCTGCGCTCCCTCTCCCGCTTGCGGGGGAGGCATAGGCAGCCTATGGCCGCCGTTCTTTGGAAGAACGCCGATGCGAAGCATCGGCTATGGGTGGGGGGTCTCCGCGGGCGACACTGCCCGAGTGGAGAGAGCTCCCACCCGGCGCTTCGCGCCGACCTCCCCTGCAAGCGGGAGAGGTGAAGCGCGTCTGCGGCCAAATCGATTAACCAAAAATCATCATGCTCTAGGCCAGTGTCTGTTCGCGACAAGAGGACCCGATCACAAGCATAAAAAAACGCGGCGTCGCCGCCGCGTTTTTATTCAGAAGGCAATCCCGCTCTTACGCCTGGGGCTGCGGCTCCAGACCCGGGTCCGGATCGGGACGCGGGCGCGGCTTGCCGGCGGGGGGTACGGCGGAAGCGCGCGGCGTGCTCGGCTCCAAGACCGATTCGCGGTTGGGCTTCTTGCCCTTCAACAGATCGATGATCTCGTCGCCGCTCAGCGTCTCGAATTCGAGCAGGCCCTTGGCCAGCGTCTCGAGATCCTCGCGCTTCTCGGTGAGGATTCGGGTGGCCTCGTTGTAGCCTTCCTCGACCAGCCGCTTGATCTCCTTGTCGATCTTCTGGACGGTCGCTTCCGAGGCATTCTGCGTGCGTGACACCGACATGCCCAAAAACACCTCGTCCTGGTTTTCGCCGTAGGACACGGTGCCGAGTTCTTCCGACAGGCCCCAGCGCGTCACCATCATGCGCGCCAGACGCGTCGCCTGCTCGATGTCGGACGCCGCACCCGAGGTGACCTTTTCGCGGCCGAAGACCAGTTCTTCGGCGACGCGACCGCCCATCATGATGGCGAGACGTGACGTCATCTGCTCGAGCGACATCGACAGCTTGTCGCGCTCGGGAAGTTGCATCACCATGCCGAGCGCGCGGCCGCGCGGAATGATAGTCGCCTTGTGGATCGGATCGGTCGCGACGACGTTCAGGCCGACGATGGCGTGGCCACCCTCGTGATAGGCCGTCAAGAGCTTCTCTTCCTCAGTCATGACGAGCGACTTGCGCTCGGCGCCCATCATCACCTTGTCCTTGGCCTCTTCGAACTCGGCCTGCGTCACCATCCGCTTGTTGCGGCGGGCAGCCGTCAGCGCCGCCTCGTTGACCAGGTTCATCAGGTCGGCGCCGGAGAAGCCCGGGGTGCCGCGCGCGATGGTCTTGAGGTTGATATCCGGCGCCAGCGGCACCTTGCGAACGTGAACTTTCAGGATCTGCTCGCGGCCGACGACGTCGGGGTTCGGCACCACCACCTGGCGGTCGAAACGGCCGGGACGCAGCAGCGCGGGATCGAGCACGTCGGGCCGGTTGGTCGCCGCGATCAGGATCACGCCTTCATTGGCTTCAAAGCCGTCCATCTCGACCAGCAACTGGTTGAGCGTCTGTTCGCGCTCGTCATTGCCGCCGCCCAGGCCGGCGCCGCGATGACGGCCGACCGCGTCGATTTCATCGATGAAGATGATGCAGGGCGCATTTTTCTTGGCCTGCTCGAACATGTCACGGACACGGGAAGCGCCGACGCCGACGAACATTTCGACGAAGTCAGAACCCGAGATCGTGAAGAACGGCACGTTGGCTTCGCCCGCGACCGCGCGCGCAATCAGCGTCTTGCCGGTGCCGGGAGGGCCGACCAGCAGCACGCCGCGCGGAATCCGTCCGCCGAGGCGCTGGAATTTTCCGGGGTCGCGCAGGAATTCGACGATCTCCTGCAGGTCCTGCTTGGCTTCGTCGACACCTGCGACGTCCTCGAAGGTGACGCGGCCATGGGCCTCCGTCAGCATCTTGGCGCGCGATTTGCCAAAGCCCATCGCCTTGCCGGCGCCGCCCTGCATCTGGCGGGACAGGAAGATCCAGACGCCGATCAGCGCGATGAAGGGCAGCCAGGAAACGAGCAGCGACACGAACCACGGCACGTTATCGCCGGGCGGCTTGGCGGTGATTGAGACCTTGCCGTCATAGAGACGCTTCACCAGCGTCGGGTCGTTCGGTGCATAGGTCTGGAACGAGGAGCCGTTGGTGAAGGTACCGTGGATTTCCGGCCCCTGGATCACGACGTCGCGCACACGGTTCTGATCGACCTCGCTCAAAAGCTGCGAAAACGTGATGTCCTGCGAAGACGTGCGCTGACCCGGATTCTGGAAAAGCGTGAACAATGCCAACAGCAGCAAGACAATGATGACCCAGAGGGCGAAGTTGCGCAGATTGGCGTTCATTGATCTTCCTTCGTGGTCGCGCGGATCGCGGCCGTATGTCCTTGGTAGTAACCCTAGAATATTCCTGGGTAGTGAGGCGAGAATCCCGGTCCACTACACCCAATCTAGGTGGCGCCCGGGTCAATGCCAAGGGAACCACACGGGACTATTTAACGCATCTTAACGCGATTCCCGTTCAAAAAATGGCGCAAAAGGCCAGGGTTTTTCCGGGGTGGTTAAGGCTCTCCGTCCCGATATTGCGGATACTGGGAGATAGGAACGCCTGTCACGCCCGGCTAGCCCGCGGCGGCGCTGCATCGATATAAATTCGGCCTCCGGTCAGGCTGATCGCGGCCCCGGCAAGCGTCTGTTTCAGTCTTGATTGCTTTTGGCCGTTCGCAATGGCGTTGTCCAGTACCGCCAGCAGCGCCTCGACCTTGCCGAGTTCCGCGGGTCCTTCGTGACCGGCCCGGTCAATGGCGCGCTTGAGGAGCCGAAGCCGGATTTCCTCGGGCAGAGCGGCAAACGCCTGGGCATCGAACCCGAAGCGTGCGGCATCATCACGATCTCTCACGGCGAGATAGCGCTCGGCGCCGTCGGCCAACACCTCAATCGCGGCATTCGCCCGCGCCAGCCTTGATGCCAACCGCGCCAGATTTCGGCTGTCACCGCCCTCCTCTGCCAAAGCCGGCATCAATGCACGCAGCCGCGGCCGCGTGAAGCTCATGTCGCGATTGGTGGGATCGTCGGCAAAGGCGATCTTTGCCTTGTCCAGCGTCGCGACAAGCCGGGATTTCGGGATGTCCAGCAACGGCCGCGCCAGCCACACGCCCTCGCGCTCGCTCTCGCGCGCCATCGCCGCGAGACCGGCGATGCCGCTGCCGCGCAACATCCGCATCAACAATGTCTCGGCCTGATCATCGCGGGTATGCGCGGTCAGGATGTGCGTCGCGCCGCTCGCCCGCGCAGCTTTCGCCAGCAGGCGGTAACGCGCCTCCCGTGCTGCGGCCGGCAATCCGGTCTTCGGCTTGGCCCCGGTCCAGCGTAGCGTGCGATGGGGCAGATCAAGCGAGCGGGCGAGGCGCTTGACGTTGCGCGCCTCGCGCGCGGCCTCCGGCCGCAGACCGTGATCGACAGTAATGGCGATCAGTCGCGGCCCCCGCGTGAGCGAGCGTCGCCATCGCGCGGCGAGCCACATCAGTGCAATCGAGTCGGGACCGCCGGACACTGCCAGCACGAGCGCGGGCGCAGCCTTCCAGTCCGCGAACAGGCTTTTCGCCTCGTTCGCTGAAATGGGGGATAGGTCGAAATCAGGCATAGCCCTGCCGGCGCGGTGAAAACCCTATGTTTGGGGCGATCTGCCGATTACCGCAAGGCACTTGGCACTCCCATCAAACTGCTGCTGAGCCAGAAGGCTGCCGCCCCTTTGAAGTTCCGATTGAGCCAGCGCGTCGCTGCGGATCACACGCGTTTAGTTTAGGAACAAAGCGCAGAGCGTGCCGTTCGGGATTCTTCATCCCAACCTCGAGGCTCTCCCATGTATCACCACGTCAAGAAACTGATGTTCACCGTTCGCGTCGACGAACCCGATCCGCGCTTTGGCAACATGCTTCTCGAGCAGTTCGGCGGCGCAAACGGTGAACTCGCGGCCGCGATGCAGTATTCGATACAGGGCCTCAATTGCGAGGATCCGGATCGCAAGGACCTGCTGATGGACATCGGCACCGAGGAACTGAGCCATCTTGAGGTGGTCGGCACCCTGGCGCGCATGCATCTCAAGCCGGCAAAATTCGACCGTCAGGCCGCCGAAGCCGATCCGCTCATCGCCATTGCGGGCGGCGGCGGGGTCAACCTGTTCAACTCGCAAGGCAACGCGTGGACAGCCGACTACCTGAAGATAACAGGAGAGCTCGACGTCGATCTGCGCAGCAATATCGCGGCCGAGGCGCGAGCCAAGATCGTCTACGAGCGGCTGATCAATTTCTGCGACGATGCCGGCACCAAGGACGCGCTGCAGTTCCTGATGACCCGCGAGATCACCCACATGAAGGCGTTCGCTCTGGCGCTCGAAAGCATGAACAAGCCGGACTTCAGCGTCGGCCGCATCGCGCCAACGCCGGGATTGGTCGACCAGTTCTTCAACGATTCCACCGGCACCGGCGAGCATGGCGAAATTGACACGCGCGGCCCCTGGAATGAGGGCAACGGCTGGGTATTCACGGAATCTCCGGCGATTCAGGCTGAACCGGGCGCCGCCACCGTCATCGTCACTGAAAGTTCTCCGCCGGTCGATGAAGCCGGACTCGAGGATCTCTTGATCAATGAGCTCCGCGACATCCTGCACGCTGAGAAACAGCTCACCAAGGCGCTTCCGAAAATGGCCCAGGCAGCACGCTTCGATCAATTGCGCGAACTGTTCGAGCAGCATCTCGCCGAGACCGAGAACCAGGTCGAACGAATCAACGAGTGCTTCGAATTGCTCGGCAAGACAGCCCGCGCGAAGCCCTGCAAGGGGATGATGGGGCTAGTGGAGGAAGGCCAGGAGGTCATGGCCGAAGGCGAGGAAAAGGAAGACGCCGCGGCCGATCTGGCGCTGATCGGTGCCGCCCAGCGCGTCGAGCACTATGAGATCTCCGCCTACACAACGGCCAAGAATCTCGCCCAGCAATTACGCCACAGCGCGGTCGTCGCACTCTTGTCCAAGTCGCTCGCCGAGGAAGAAAATTCGGATCAGCTTCTCAACCAGGTGGCGCGGTCACTGATGTCGGTGGCTAAGATGCCGGCTGCGATCGAGCAAGCCGAATAATAAACAGCAAGTTGCAAGGGGCTCTGCTGCGGACCACCGAGGCCGCAGCAGAGATCGCGGTTAGCACTTGACCCGCTTTTGCTCACGATCGACGGCGGCTTTGACGCCGGCAGATGCGCGCGGATATTTCCGCGTCACTTCGCCGAGCGCCGCGCAGGCGGCTTCCTTTTCCTTCAACGCCGCCAGCGATTGGCCGAGCCGCAGCAGCGCGTCCGGCGCCTTGCCTGATTTGTCGAACTTGGTGGTCACGCCGAGAAACGCTTCGGCGGCGTCGCGATATTGCTGGCGCTGGAAATAGCTTTCGCCGAGCCAGTATTGCGCATCCCCAATCAGCGGATCGCTCGGATATTTCTGCGCAAAGTTCTTCATGGTCTCTTCGGCCAGCGCATAATCCTTGCGCTGCATGTAGCCGATGCCGAGATCGAACTCGTCCTTGGATGTGGCCGAGGGCGGCAACGTGGTCAGCGCAGCGCTGGCGCCGGGCCCCGGGCCGCGCGGCGGCGGTGCGGCTGCAGCGGGCGGCGGCAAGGCGCCACCGGGATCGCGCGGACCGCCGAGGTTGAGCGGCTCACCGGGTCCGCGTCCGCCGGGCGCGCCGACTGGAGCGTCATTCGAGATCGGCAATTGGCCGCCGCCGAGTGCACGCGGCGCACCGGGAGCATTGGGATTCTGGTTGGGGTCGAAGGCATCGCCGCGGCGCCGGCTGCCGACCGCCGGGGCCGCCGGCTCCTGCACGATGGGCGCCGGCGAGGCGATCTGCGGTTGCCGGTCATAGCCAGGTTGGGCCTGCGGATAGCCCTGCGGCTGGCGCGCCCCCTGCTGCGGATAACCTTGTTGCGGATAGCCCTGTTGCCCCTGCGGCGGGCCGGGCTGAACTGGAGGCGGCGCCGCGGCCACGTTGGGCTGCGCACCCTGGGGCTGGCCACCCGGCGCGGGCGGTGCGGCGCCAAGCTGACGCAGCCGATCCTCAAGCTGGCGGTTACGGTACTGCAATTCCTCGTTCTGGCCGGTCAGTTGCCGGAGCTGGTTTTCCAGCCGCTGGATCCGCATCTCCAGATCGGCGTCGTCAGATTGCGCCTGGACCTGCGGGGAGCCTTGCGGAGAACGCTCCCACGGGAACGTGATCTGTGCGGACGAGGTCTGCACAGACAAGGCCAGCATCGCGGCAATTGCCGCGGCGCCGGCAGCATTGAGGAATCTGGATGACATTTTGCCCTGACGACGAAAATCACGTGGTCAAACGAAAGCAGAACACATTGAGAGAGGGAGTACGCCGGAATTGTGACTGGCGTTTCCGAATCGGTTTGCTGCATCCCGGTATGGTTTAGTATCTGCTGCAAGACAAGCCGCCCGGTCCGGCCGGCCGTTCACAAATCGAGGGAGACCCGCCGATGCACGTGTCCGTGAACGGAGTGCGGCTGTTCTTCGATGTCGAGGGCGCGAAGCTGGTTCCGGACGGCCCGGTGATGCGGGAAAAGCCGGTGCTGCTGATGCTGCATGGCGGGCCCGGCGCCGACCACTCGATCTATCGGCCTGCCTACTCCGCTTTGGCCGACATCGCCCAGGTCGTCTATCTCGACCATCGTGGCAACGGCCGCAGCGAGGATGGTCCACGAGAGGGCTGGAATCTGGCGCAATGGGGCGATGACGTGCGCGCCTTCTGCGAGGTGCTCGGCATCGTCGATCCGATCGTGCTCGGCGCGTCGTTCGGCGGCATGGTTGCGCTGGCCTACGCGACCCGCCATCCAGCCCATCCCTCCAAGCTGGTACTGATCAGCACCGAAGCCGCCGGCGGTTCCTATCCGGAACGACGCGTGGCGCTGTTCGAGCGCTTCGGCGGCGCCGAAGTGGGCGCACTCGCGCACCGCCGCTTCCTGGAGTTTCGCGGCCATCCGGACCAAGCCTCGCGCGACGCGTGGCGGCAGGTGGCGATGCCGCTTTACTTCCGGACCCCGCGCGATCCGGATATGGCGCGTCGCGCCGTCAACCGGCCAGAGGTGTCGCAGTGGTTCACCAGACCGGGCGGCGAGAGCGACAACTTCAACATGTTTCCCGACCTCCATCGCATCCAGTGCCCTACCCTTGTGATGGGCGGTGAAGACGATCCGATGCTTCCGATCGAGAGCCAGGCGGATATCGCAGCCGCATTGCCTCCGCATCTCGTGCAATTCGAACGGTTTGCGAATTGCGGGCATGCCGTGGTGCCCGATGCGCCGGAACGGGGTATGGCCACGATCCGGGACTTCATCCTGCGGCGCTAGATTCTTGACGCGTTTACGCGAACCGGCATCCACTTCGCTTGAAAACGCTGTGCCTAAATAAAATCGGCGCCCGAAGGCGCCGGTTTTGAAATTCTGCGAAAGCCCGAATGCTCAGGCGCCGGCGTTCAGCACCGTGACCGCGCGGCGGTTCTGCGACCAGCAGGAGATGTCGTTACAGACCGCCACCGGGCGCTCCTTGCCGTAGGAGATCGTGCGCATGCGGTTCGGGTCGATGCCGCGCGAGGCGAGATAGCTGCGCACCGACTGGGCGCGGCGTGCGCCGAGCGCGATGTTGTACTCGCGGGTGCCGCGCTCGTCGGCATGGCCTTCGATGGTGAAGGAATATCGGTTGTAGGTCTGCAGCCACTGTGCCTGCTTCTCCAGGGTGGCGATCGCCTGCGGGCTCAGATCGGTCTGGTCGCTCTCGAAGAACACGCGGTCGCCGACATTAACCACGAAATCCTGCTGGCTGCCCGGGGTTGCCGCACTGGCCATCGCGCCATCGGCGCCGACGTTGTTCTTGGCGCAGGCGCCCATCGACAGCGCCACAGCGACCACAGCTGCCAGCTTCCATCCCTGGAGGATACGCATCTGGTATTTCATTCCGGAGCCTCCAACGCTCACGTTTTTCGACTGTTATCCGGTCTACAGGTGGATGGTTAAGCGAACGTTCCGTCAACCTTGATGGAACCTTGCCAGACCCGATCAAATGCCGACAAACCGTGAAAAGCGACTGCGATAGTTAATGATTTGTAAATGTGGCGCGAGGGTGAAGGCAAGCGCGCATGGGCCGAAATCACCGGATTTGCGGCGTTTCGGCAACGGTGGCCCCAGAACGGTGGCCCAAGAATGACGAGTCGCGGAAATTCGGATAGGGGCCTATGGCCGGATGGTCTGATCCGCCGTTGTCCGGCCGGTTCAGGAAGTCGGAACGATCGAGGCCTGCTCGAAGGATGTGACGACACGGCGCGGCAAGGAATGGCGCTCGCCGGCGCGCTGGAACAGCATCCGCCGCTCGACGGACGTCGAACGCATGATGGGAAAACGGGTCATGACCTTTTCCCGCACGGCCCGGTAATCGGACGCCATCAATGCCACCTTGGGCAAAAAGCCCGGAAACGAACGCGGTTCGGCGATGACCTCGGACATGAAGACCCGGCGATAGAACGCCTGATGCTCGGCACGAACGAGCGCGAGCCCGGTATCGGCGTTGAAATGCTCGCATGCCAGATAGGCCAGCCGCACCGTCAGGTAGGGAAGGTCAGGAAACCGCCTCGTTTTTTCGGGGTCCGCAGCCAAACGAAGCGGATCGATGAAAACTTCACCTTGATCGAGCCGCGGGTGAAGAACATCGCCGAACAAATCAACTGAACCGGAAATCCGACATTCTGACGTCACGACGTTGAGGCGGATAGAACTACAGAGTTCTCCGTCAACATAGATTCCGAATATCCAGGCGTTGGGCGCATTGTCGTAATGATCGCTGACGCGCTCAGACTCTGACGGCGCGGTTACTCCGCCATGCAGATAGGCTTTGTAACGCATCAAATAGATGCAATCTTTTTCCTCGGGAGTTTCCATGAGTCGGCAATCGACGCGATCAGATAACCCTGACTCCGGCGCAAAGAGCGAAGTGCGCGGTTCGGCTCTGGCCTTCATCTGTACTCCTAATCTTTCCACAACAACTTCTACGAGTGCGAAAAGATTAACGGTCCCTTAACAAAATTGCAAAGGCTTAGACACGTTAGGGTTAACCTTGCAGCCCGCAAAAACCCGGAGTAGCCGGGTCGAGAGCACAAACACAGTGGGGCTGATTAGGCTGAAGTCAGGCGATCGATCGCGAAGAAACAGCGACGATCTGATCGTCAGGCATGCGGCGACCGTGCGACGCGTTGAGCAACTGCCGGACGCGCAAGGCCGGTACCGGCGGGCTGAACAGATAGCCCTGCGCTTCCGTTACCGCCCCGTCGGCGCTGATCAATTCGAGTTGCTCGTTGGTCTCGATGCCCTCGACCACAACCGACATTCCAAGATCGGCTGACAGCCGCGCCACGCCGCGCAGCAGCGTCAGCGGACGGTCGCTATCGATCCCTTCCAGGAAGGAGCGGTCGATCTTCACCTTCTGCAATGGGAAGTTGTGCAGATAGCTGAGGCTGGAATAGCCGGTGCCGAAATCGTCCAGCGAGATCCGCACGCCGAGCGAATGCAATTGCGACAGCACGTCGTGGGTCAACTGCGTGTTACGCAGCAGCGAGGATTCGGTGATCTCGATTTCGAGCCGGTTCGCCGGCAGGCCGGAGACTTCGAGCGCGTAGCGGACCTCGCTCAGCACGTCGCGCTGATGGAACTGCTGCGGCGAGAAGTTGACGGCAACGCTGACAGCTTCGGGCCACTTCATGCATTCCATGCAGGCCTTGCGCAAAATCCAGCGGCCGAGATCGACAATCAGACCCATGTCCTCGGCGATTGGAATGATGTCGGTCGGCGACACCGTGCCGCGGACTGGATGATTCCAGCGTATCAGCGCCTCGCAGGTCGATATCCGGCCCGACTTGAGATTGACCAGCGGCTGGAAGAACAGTTCGAACTCCTCGTTGGCCAGCGCCTTGCGCAGGTCCAGTTCGAGGATACGGCGGGATTCGACGATTTGCGCCATCTCCTCCCGGAAGAAGCAAAAGGTGCCGCGGCCATCGGCCTTGGCGCGATAGAGCGCCATGTCGGCATTCTTGAGCAGCGTGTCGGCGCTGACGCCGCGCGAGGTCATGGCAATGCCGACGCTGGCGCCGATCTCGACCAGATGGTTGTCGATCTTGTAGCGCTCGCTCAGGCGATCGACGATGCGCCGCGCGAGACCGGCGGCGTCGTCGGGGGACTGGATGTTCTGCTGGAACACCACGAACTCGTCGCCGCCGAAGCGCGCCACGAAATCCTCGGGCCGCAGCATTTCACGCAGGCGACCGGCCACCGCGCACAGCAACTGGTCGCCGCAGGGATGGCCGAGCGTGTCATTGACCTGCTTGAACTGGTCAAGGTCGACGAACAGCAGCGCCGACAACTGTTCGGCGCCCTGCTGGGCTGCCAGAAGATGTCCGATCTCGTCGCGGAAGTTGACCCGGTTGGGGAGCTCGGTCAGTTCGTCATACCGCGCCAGATGGCTGATCTTGGCTTCGGAGTTGCGCCGCTCGGTAATGTCTTCCAGGAGCACGACTGCACCGCCGCCGGCCATCGGCTGGAAGGTCCACGATAGCGAACGGTTTCTGGTGAGATCGGGGTCCGCGGTGACGACGTCCATGGCCTGTGAATTCTCGATTTCGGCGAGGATCATTTGTCCACTCGCCGCCGAGATCGATCCGGCACTCACGCAGGCGGCGATGATGTCGGGCGCGCTCGCGCCCTGCTGCACGAGATCTTCGGACAGGTCCATCATTTCGCAGAAGCGGTGATTCATCACCGCAAGCTGTCCGTCGCCGCGGAACATGCACAGACCGTGGGGCATGTTGTTCAAGGCGGTATCGAACTGTCCGGCGAGCGCCGCCTCGCGCTCGCGCGCCAGAAGCGCCCGCAAGAATATGCCGTGCAAATTGGCCGACATCTGCATGACAACGATAAGGAATGCCGCGGTGATAACCGACATGGCGATGTAATAGGGCGTACCACGCAGCGCCAGCGCGATCACGGTTGGACCGAAGGCAAGTGCAGCCTGCAACTGGAATATCCATTGCCGTCCATAGGCCCTGCCTGCGCCTCCCGATAGCACCCCCGTGATGACGGACAAACAGATCATATGGGCGACGGCATCGTCGCTGCTCAGCATGGTGACGGCGCCCCATATGCCCATTGCAGCGGCCTGGATCATCGCCCCGATCTGATATCGCTTTTTCCACCGCTCAGCTTCATCGGCCGTCAGGTTCGCTTTGCACGCTTGGTACCGTTGCAAATCGAAAGCCCGGATCGCACCGGCGAGCAGCAGAAGCCCGACACATGCCCAGATCAGATTTTCGCCGGTCTTCAGCGCGGTCAGGCTCGCCGCGACGACCAGGAAGAAGATGCCGACGTGCACCGGACCTTGAGTTTCGAACAGCGAATCGATCAGCGCCGCCGCAATCTTCGGCGATATCTGTCGCTGGTCCGGCTCTCCGCTCTGATTGGCGAGCTGCATATTCGGGGTACGCGTCCTGTTAGGGGTGCGTAGTTCTACCCTTCTCAGATGAAGCCTTTCTGAGGGAACATCGTTACCGAGATGTTGCTTTTATTCGGCGCACGAAAAATATGCCTGAGAAATCAGCAGGCTAGGCAATGTTTGCCGGTTAATGATAGGCCGTCCGCGTAGCCCGGTTCCGTTACGACAACAGCGGCGACCACGCCGGATCGGAGGCGAAACCGGGCGTTGGTACGCGCAATTCGTTGCGACCGGAAATATCGACTGTGTACAGCGACGGCCCGCCGCTGCCGCCGGGATCGCGGAAGAACATGATGACCCGGCCGTTCGGCGCAAAGGTCGGCCCTTCATTATGGAAGCCGGAGGTGAGGATGCGTTCGCCCGAACCATCGGTCTTCATGATGCCGATGGCGAATGCCCCGCCGCCCTGCTTGGTGAAGGCGATGTAGTCGCCGCGCGGCGACCACACCGGCGTCGAATAGCTGCCCTCGCCGAATGAAATGCGCTGCGCGCCGCCGCCGGTGGCCGGCATCACGTAAATCTGCGGCTTGCCGCCGCGGTCGGATTCGAAACAGATCCGGCTGCCGTCGGGCGAATAGGACGGCGAGGTGTCGATTGCCGGCGTATCGGTCAGCCGCGTCGTCGATTTCGAACGCAGGTCCATCACGAACAGGTTGGAATTGCCGCCCTGCTGCAGGCTCATGATGATGCGCTGGCCGTCCGGCGAGAACCGTGGCGAGAACGACATGCCGGGGAAATTGCCGACGATCTCGCGCTGCCCGGTCTCGACATTGAACAGATAGACGCGCGGATCGCCCTGGCCGAATTCCATGTAGGTGATTTCTTGCGTCGACGGCGAGAAGCGCGGCGTCAGCACCAGATCGGAGCCTCTGGTCAAATACCTGACATTGGCGCCGTCCTGATCCATCAGCGCCAGCCGCTTGACGCGGCGCTCTTTCGATCCGGTCTCGTCGACGAAGACGACACGGCTGTCGAAATAGCCCTTCTCGCCGGTCATACGTTCGTAGATCTGGTCGGAGATGATATGCGCGATCCGCCGCCAGTATTCCGGCGAGGTGAAGTATTGCTGGCCGGTGAGCTGCTGGTTGGTGTTGATGTCCCAGAGGCGGAATTCCGCTTTCAGGCGGCCGTCGCCCTGCCGCGTCATCCGCCCCGTCACCAGCGCCTGCGCGTTGATCTGCTTCCAGCTCTGGAATTGCGGCGCGACGTCGATATTGGTGATGCGCTCGATGAAGGCGGCTTGATCGATCGGCGCGAACAGTCCGCTGCGTTTGAGATTGTTGGTGATGACCTGGGACACGCCGACGCCGACCTCGGCATCGCCAGGCGTACCTGCGACAAAGTTCGGGATAGCGATCGGCGTTGGTGCAGCTTCGCCGCCGGTGACAGGAACGCGCGCTTGGCCGAACGCGTTACGGGCGCCGCTCAGAAGTAGACCGGTCGACGCCAACCCCGCCGACAGAAGTTGACGACGATCTATGCGGAACGATGCATTGGTCAGCTTGTGCTCGCGTGACATCTTTTTCTGCTCTTAACTTTCCAAGCCGCTAGCGATCTCTATTATCGAAAACGGGAATGAATGCTTGCCATTCGGCGAAAAACTGCGGAGGCAGGCGATAGGGCGCGCACTCAATGATTGCGCGCAGGCCGCTCTCGAGGAAAACACGCTGGAAGGGGCTGGTCGGTGAGGTAACCGCAACGGGCATCGCCTCAAGCGAGCCATCCTTCTTCAGCTTGATATTGTATTCGACCTCGATCCGCGCCGCCTCGATGCCGCCATATGGCTGCTTCCAGCAGCGCAGAACCTGCTGCCTGAACATCGCGCCCCATGTCGCGGAATTGTTGGCGGCCGCACCCTTGGCCGTGCCGAGGGCCGCATTCGAATTCAGAGTGTCGCCGGTCGTGGCCTGACGCGACGGATCACGCTTGTCGAGCAGGGCCGCGATCTGGTTCTGATCGAAGTGCCGCTCCACGATCCGCTGCTTCGGCGGCTCCGGCGGCGGCTTGGCGGCCTGCACCGGCGGCTTCGGCGGCGGCTTCTTCTCTTCCTTCTTGATGGTGTCGCCGATCTGATCGACCTTCGGCGGATCGGGCTTTTTCTCGACCTGCTTGGGCTCTTCCTTCGGCTTCTCGTCGACCTTCGGCGGATCGGGTTTCTTTTCGACCGGCTTCTCGTCGACCTTCGGCTGCGGCGGCGGCGCGGTCTCGGTTACGACCGGCGCCTTCTCGGTGATCTTCCCGACGGCGTCATCGACCGGCTTGGCCTCGGCGACCTTCTCGACCAGCGGCTTCGGGTTTTCCTTCTTGCCCGTCTTCATGCCCGCCATGACCTTGGCAAGCTCATTGGGAGAAATCACATCGACCGCTACCGAATCTTCCGGTGGCATTTCGAGGGCCTTGGTCGAGACAGACACCATCGCCCACCCCAGCACGAGGACGTGTAGGGCAACCGACGCAACCAGTGTCTTGTCGACGTCCTTGAGCTTCACTTGAGCTTTCCCGCTCCGCCGTCAATCGTCGCGCGCCGCTTCATGGCTCAGGAGCCCTGCTCCGGCACGATGACGATATTCGCCTTGAACCCCGCCGTCCGAATATACCCCAATAATTTCATCATATCCGTGTAACAAACGTCTTTGTCCCCCCGCAGGTATACCACCCTCTCGGCCTCCGATCTGGTCTCCTTGATCGCCGTTATCTTGGGCAGGAGCTCATTGGCCGGAATCAGCGTATCCCCGAGATAGAGCTCGACGTTGGAATTGCAGGCCCCGCCGGTGCGCTTGACCGACAGCGTCAGCGGCGGCGCGTTGGCTTGCAGTTGCCTGCCGCCGCCGGCGACGGGCAGATCGATATCAATGGTCGAGGTCATCAGCGGCGCCGCCACCATGAAGATGATGAGCAGCACGAGCATCACGTCGACCATCGGCGTGACGTTGATCTCCGCCATCACGGCGGCGCGACGACGGCCGCGGCGTCCACCGCCGCCTCCGGTCGAACCTGCCATGTTCATCGCCATGATCTTGATCTCACGATGCGCTCGTCATTTGCCGTCCTCACGCCCGCTCGTCGATCTGGCGGGACAGGATGGCGGAAAACTCGTCGGCAAAACCTTCCAGCCGCTGCGCCTGCCGGTTCACCTCGGACGTGAACTTATTGTAGAAAATCGTCGCAGGGATGGCGGCTATAAGACCGATAGCGGTCGCAAACAGCGCCTCCGCGATACCGGGCGCAACGACCGCCAGCGAGGTGTTTTTCGAAGCCGCGATCGACTGGAAGCTCGACATGATGCCCCAGACGGTTCCAAACAGGCCGACGAACGGTCCGGCCGATCCGACGGTCGCCAGCACCAGAAGCCGCCGCTCCAGCCGCTCGACCTCGCGGGCGATGGAGACGTTCATCACCTTCTCGATCCGCATCTGCAATCCGGCAAAGGAGCGCGACTGGCTCTCGAACGAGCGCTTCCACTCGCGCATGGCGGCGACGAAGCACGCCGCCATCGATTGCGTCGGCTTGGCCGACAGCGCGCGGTAGAGTTCCTCGATCGACTGTCCCGACCAGAACGCCTGTTCGAAGCGGTCCATCGCGCGCTTGGTGCGGGAATAGAGGAAAATCTTGTCGATCGCGATCGCCCAGACCCAGACCGAGCAGGCGAGCAGGCCCAGCATGACCGACTTCACGACCCAGTGGGCCTGCCAGAATAGCGCGATCAGCGACACGTCGGCCGAGACGAGCGGCAAGGCTGACGGAGCCACGTCGGCGGGATTCATGAGTAGTATCCTCTCAACGCAAGTATCCCTATTTCCTCCGGGAGCAAATGGCCGCCGGTTCCACAGCCGCGCGTCGGGCGCGGCGATATGCGCCAGCGCGAGAGCCTGTTTCCTGTCGCATGGGGGGCCCGCCGAAAGCGGGGCCTTGCTTCCCCTGCCAACATGTCAAAACGAGGGCTGCCAGCGCGTCATTCCGTCCCTAACCAGACGCTAAGCTTGGTTAACGTTCGGTTACCAATAGGGAATTCCATTGCCGGAAGTCCAGTGCGGCCGGGCGCTTACGGCCGGGAGCCGGGTTCCATGGGCCCACCCGATGGTTGCGAGGCGGCCGTGGCCTCGCCATTCGGGATGCGGAGGCGTGGGCGAGCAGACGAGCGACACAACTCTCTCCATCGTCATCCCCCGCGAACCATCGTCATCCCCGCGAACCAGTACGCCGCGGCTTCTCGATCAAGCGTTGGCGTCTCTAGAATACTGGGTCACCCGCCTTCGCGGGTGACGACATCTGAATGTGCGTTCGCGATCTCGCCACATCATCTGCGCGAGTTTTGCTTTCAACGTCCCGCCCTCTTGTTCAGAGGGCGCAGGAAAGACCGGGTGCGCGCCGCAACCGCGGTCTCGTGTGCCATTGCGCATCAAGAGAACGCACACGAGCATACAGGTACAGCGGGAGCATCCCGGCCTTCCCTGCGCAATGGCTTTACGGCTTACTTCGTGCTCTCCCCGGTGAACGGCTTTTTTGCCACCGTCGCCCCAGAGAAGCTTCGCTTCCAAAGGACTTAACGCCAGCACCGCGGCGCCAGAACCACACTTCGCCGTACGCGTCGGGCGCGCACCGTCTAGCGCACCTCTCGCGTCCATCGCATCTCACCGCACGTTCGTGACGATCGCGAGCCGCCCCTCCATCGGGTGAGACGGGCGGAGTTATGCGACTGATTTGCCCCTCGCGTGAAGCGAAATATTTTTGATTACCGGGCTTGACACCATTTCGGAAAATCAGAAGTGATTTGCCCGTCGGGTTATCTTGCCGCGGCCGGCTGCATCAACTGTGCTTGTGCGCGAAGCAAATCAGCTCGCAGCCGTAGGATAGGCAACGCGAAGCGTGCCCACCCTCACGCAGCGCGATCCCGGTCAATGCCGTCATCATTCAATGAAACGTAGAGCGGATACGCGAGGCCCGATTGCCCTGCTCGCACGCTCGCCTTGCCGCTGGTAGAGGCGCGATCTAACATGGTCACTCAAGCATAATAATCCTGCGGGCCTGAACCGCATTCCAGGGAGAAGACCATGAAGCCATTCATGATGGCCGTAGCGCTTGTTGCCGGCATCTCCGCCAATGCGGCAAATGCCGCGCCGCTGCCCGAGGCAAAGCCGGATGACGTCGGATTTTCGCAGCAGGGACTGGCCCGCCTTGACGATTTTCTTGCCCGGGAGATCGCCGCGAAGCGTGTGCCCGGCGCCGTGGTCGCGATAGCCCGCGACGGAAAGCTCGTGCAATACAAGGCGTACGGCCAGCTTGATCCGGTGAAAGGCACGCCGATGCCGCTGGATGCTGTGTTCGCGCTTGCCTCCATGACCAAACCGATGGCCGCCGTCGCGGGTCTGACACTTATGGAACAGGGCCGCTTGCCGCTTCGGGCAAAGCTTGCGGACTACTATCCCGCGTTCGCCGAGATGAAAGTGGGCGTGCCGCAACCCGACGGTTCACTGAAGTTCGATGCTCAGGTTTCGCCGATCTACATCCACGATCTTTATCGACACACATCTGGGCTGATGTATGGAGGACGCCCAGACAGTTCGAGCCCGGTCGCGCGTCAGTATCCGGAGGGCACCGCACCGGCGATCGAAGGCGATACCCAGGCCTTCATCGATCGCATCACAAAGCTGCCGCTGGCGCACCAACCCGCTAGGGTTTTCGAGTACGGCTTCTCGATCGACGTGCTCGGCGCGGTCGTTGAAAAAGTCAGCGAGCAGCGGCTTGGCGATTACTTGGCCAGCAATGTATGGCAACCACTCGGTATGAAGGACGCCACATTCCACCCAACAGAGGCGCAGCGCGCGCGTCTCGCCCGGCCATTTCCCAATGACCCGCTGACGGGCAAGCCGCAGGCGATCAAGCTTCTCGATACGCCAACCAAGTTCGACTGCGGCGGCGCGTGCGCGTTTGCGACCGTGGGCGACTACCTACGCTTTGGACAGATGCTGCTCAATGGCGGCGAGCTCGACGGCCAGCGCATTCTCGGGCCCAAGACAGTGCACCACATGATCTCCAACCACCTTGGGCCGGAGATCAAGAACAACGTAGCTAATGTGGAGCCGCATCGCGGTGGCTTTAGCTTCGGCCTTGGCGTGGCCGTACGCACCAGCGAAGGTCTGTCGTCAGTGCCGGGCAATCCTGGCGAGTTCACCTGGAATGGCGCCTACGGCACGCAGTTCTTCTGCGACCCGAAGGAGCGCCTCGTCGTCGTCGTGGGAACGGCGGCACCCGGCGAACTTCGGAAGTACTACCGCGAGCAGGTGCAAGATATCGTCTACGGCGCTATGGTGCGGTAGCAGTCCGTGGGGTGGGAAAAGCCACCGTGTTGCGCGAACGCGCGCGGTGACAGGCTCCGCGTGCCCACCATCGAGAACACAATCGATGCGAAATGATGGGCACGGCGCACTCGCGCCTTTGCCCACCATTGCATGCACAGGCCAAGCCTGGCGGCCTCACGACGTCGTGCCTGCCTGATTCGAGTTCGCTTGGAACGTGACCTGCGGCCTAACGTTGTACCGCTCCAGCACGAGCTGGTACCGAGGTCGCGCCATGAAGCGCCCTCAATAGCGCTGACCAGTGAGTGGCGCGGCCCTCAATCCAGAACGGAGGAGGTTACGCCATGGATGCATTGCGCATTTCCCGCCGGCAATCGATCGCCGGCCTATCGGTCGCAGGACTCGCGGGACTACTCATTCCACCTGCCTATGCCCAGCAGAAGCGCGAGACCACGGGGGTCGGAATCGGCAAGAAGGGAGCAGCGATCGACGACGAAGACATTCTCACCTTCGCGCTGAATCTCGAATACATGGAAGCCGAGTCCTATCTGCGCGCAACCACCGGCAAGGGCATCAGCGATACCGATGCCGGTATGGATGCCGGCAGAGTCGTGGGCGGACACGAGGCCCAATTCAAGGAGAAGGCGATCCGCGAGTTCATTGAAGAGACGGCGGAGAACGAGCTGGCCCACGTTCGCTTCTACCGCAAGACGCTTGGCCGAAACGCCATTTCACGACCCGCGATCGACTTCGACGCCGGCTTCAAGGCTGCTGCTCAGGCTGCCGGATTGCCTGCCGATTTCGACCCATTTGCCGACGACATGTCGGTCCTGCTCGGCGGCATGCTGTTCGAAGACGTCGGCGTGACCGCCTACGCGGGGGCAACTCCCCTGCTCAAGAAAAAGGAATTCGTGGAAGCGGCGGCCGGAATTCTTGCTGTTGAGGCCTACCACATGGGAATGGCGCGCTCCCAGCTCTACATGATGGGCGAGAAGGCATGGGACGCCGCCAATGCAATCTCGGATGCACGGGATAAAATTGACGGGACCCCCGAAAAAGAAGACCAGGGGATCAGAGTCGACGGCAAGGCCAACTTCGTGCCTTCGACCCCCGACGCGATTGCGTTCACGCGTACGCCGCAAGAGGTTCTGCGTATCGTCTATCTGACCGAGAAGGCCGGTGTCAGCAAAGGCGGTTTCTACCCGAACGGAATGAACGGAGAACTCAAGACGACCTGACTGCGATACGCACTCTGCCGCACGTGTTCCAGGGATCGACGGGCTTTCGTCGCTTAGAAGCCTCAGGTGCGTAATTGCGCACCTGAGGCCCCGCCTTTTGGCACGCGCTACGATGTGCAATTGCACATCGCTGCTGCATCATCCTTCGCTGCGGTTGCTGCCGCCGCGGGGCGTCGTGCGCAATCCAGGTGGTGATCGTACCGGCATCCGCCCGCGCCGGCTGTCCGGGCGGGCATTCAAGCTAGCGTGGTGCCTCAGTATTGCCATCGGGCTTGCCTGCACGGTTCTGAGGCCCTGTGTAAGCAATGCGCCAGATGGTGCCGCCGGTATCGTCGGCAACGAGCAATGAACCGTCCTTGGCGATCGCAAGCGCGGCAGGCCGGCCCCAGATCTCCGCCCGATGCATGCCGGACACCCAGAAGCCGACGGCGAAATTCTGGTACCACCCTTGCGGACGGCCATCCTTGAACGGTACGAACACGATCTTGTAACCGGTTGGTTCGGATCGATTCCACGACCCCTTGAGCGCAACAAAGGCGCCGCCGCGGAATTCGGGCGGAAACTGTTCGCCATCGTAAAACACCAGATCCATCGCCGAGGAATGCGCTTCGAATAGAAGGTCGGGCTTGATTGAAGCCTTGACCTTGTCCGGTTTCAACTTGGCGAAACCCGGCTGCGGGTGCTGACCGATATATGCGTAAGGCCAGCCGTAGAAGGCGCCCTTCTCGACACGCGTCAGATAATCGGGCGGAAGCCGGTCGCCGAGGCCGTCGCGCTCCTGAACCACCGCATAGAGATCGCCCGTTCCAGGTTCGAAGGCGAGCGCCGTCGGATTGCGCAATCCGGAAGCGAACGTAGCCTGGTTCGCGCCGTCGGGATCGAAGCGCTGGATCGTCGCCTTGACCTCTGGTTCGACACCGACATTGCCGGACGAGCCGACGCCGACGAACAGTCCGCCAGTCTTGGGGTCGATCGCGAGATGGCGGTTCGTATGGCCTTGAACGATGCCGAACACGCCCTTCCTTGTGATCATTTCCTCGCCAACCACGGCGGGCGAAGGTTTGCGCTGATCCGGCGGCACATCGGCAGCCTTCGGCTGCTCGCCGCCGCGCCCCGCACGCAATGCGCCAAGCCGGTGCGGTACTTTCCAGATCCCGTCCTGATCCGCGACCAGGACGTGATCGTCCCGCCAAGCGAGTCCGTAAGGTTGGTTGAATCCCTCCGCGTGGCGCTGAATCCAATCGGCCTTGCCGTCCCCGTCCTCATCGCGCAGCAATGTGAGATAGCCCGCCTTCTGTTCGGCCAGGAGCACGTCGCCGTTCGGCAGCACAAGTAGACGCCTCGGATGCTCAAGGCCGGTCATGAAAGCGGTCGTGGTGAAGCCTTCAGGGACGCGGGGAGTTTGCCCGTCATGGGGAATCACAAGGGAACGGCTGCTGACGATCGGGCCGGTCTTCGGGGGCGGCAGGTCCTCCGCCTTGACCGTGAACCGGCGTCCAAGTTCCTGGTCGGGCAACAGCGCCGGGTCCGTCGGCTTTTCTGCCGGGGGCTGAGCGGCGGGCGCACTTCTACGCTGAGCCCAGGCTGGTGCAAGCGCGAAGCCAATCGCAACAAGAGCTGCCGTAAGGGTCACGAGGCGGGAAGAAGGGATTTTCATTGTGAGCCTCCCATAGAAGTCGAGTCAGGCTTTTCGAATTTAAGACACATGAGTGCGGCGCGCCTTCGGCCGATCAGTAATCTGTCTTTAATCGTCTTTGCTGCCGCCCAGACATTCATTGCTGCGCCGCTGTGGTCGTGGCACAGCCAATACACCCTTCTGTTAGAAGCGGGCATCAGCGCAGGCACCGTTTACGGCGCCGTACGCGTTGGGGGCAGTTCTAGTAACCGCCTCCGGCGCCTCCACGACCACCCCTGCCACCGGGTGCACCGGGCGCTCGGCCTCTGCCAGCGGCTTGGTAATGGCGACACCAGCCGTTAGCGCTGATGCGTCCCTCGACGATCGCGCAGCTCCCTCCGCGGAAATTAACGCAGCCGGCGCAGCGCTGGTCGCCATTTGGACTATCACGATACTGGGCCGATGCTTTGCTGACTTTTCGCCGGCCGCGTATCTCTTGCAGCAGCCCGTCATCTACTGGCAGGGGCGTAATCGGCGGCGCCGCCCATGCCGGCAGCGCCGTCCCGGCAAGTGCCGCGCCACAAAGGGTTCTTCCAATAAAATTGCGACGCGAAATGGATTTCTTTTTCGAGTGGTCGCTCACGGGTGTCCTCCGGGGTTGTGGAGGGACCATTCGCGGTCTTCCAGACGATCAAAACAATTTACTGAGGGACGCGTTGTTCCTCGCATTGCCGAGCTTTCCTTTGCAGCGAGGTCACGCAGATCGCTGCCTACGGCCGGACAGCGCCAAGCGAGGGTGCCCTTCCACAAAAATCAGGGCAGCCATATTACCTCTTCTTCCCGCCTGCGCTGTTCGAGGACGTCGGTGTGACTGCCTGTGCTCCGCGTGCTCACCGTCAGGCGGCGATCGGGGATGGATGGTGGGCGCAGCGCGGGATCGCGTCGCGCTCAGGCCGGCACCGAGGCTTCTGGGCAATTGGTCAACCGCGCGGGAACGCCGACGGCGGTGCAGCCGGGCGGCACATCGCGCTCGACAACTGTGCCTGCGCCGATTTTGGCGAAATCGCCGACGGTAACGTTGCCGAGAATGGTCGATCCGGCGCTGAGCAACACTCCCCTGCCGATCTTTGGCGCGCGGTCCGGCTCCGAATGTTTTCGGCCGATGGTGACGTTTTGTAAAATCGTCACCTCGTCGCCGATCACGGCAAAGGCGCCGATGATGATGCCGGTGGCGTGATCGAGAAACGCCGACGTGCCGATCGAAGCGGCGGGGTGAATGCTGACCTGAAGCTGATCGGACGACAGGCTTTGCAGCAACAGCGCGAGATCGTTGCGGCTCTGGCGCCGGAGCCAGTTGGAGACGCGCCAAGCCTGCAGCGCGACATAACCCTTGAAGTTCAACAGCGGCGGCAGAAGCGTTGTGGTCGCGGGATCGTGAACGGCGATGCTTTGCAGATCGCGGCTCGCCGCGTCGATCAGATCAGGTGAGCATCTGAAGGCGTCACGGGCAAGCTGCGCAAAACGTGCATGATCCGCCGGAGCCTTGCCGAGCCGCGCGCCGATCTGGTGCGACAACGCGCCGCCGAAATCGGGATGAGCTAAAATGGCTGATGATAGCGCAGCGCCGAACACCGGGTCGCGCAGCACCGCGCTTTCCGCTTCAGTGCGGATCGAGTTCCAGAGCTGATCGACAGACACCATTTCATTCACTGCCCTGCATTAGCGCGTCCATACAATATAGAGCGGCCGCTAGGCGCGCCAGCAGGCGGTGCTGACTTTGGATGAACTGGCTTGCCATGGGCCGTTGCTCCACCTCTCCCGCTTGCGGGGGAGGTCGGATCGCATCGATAGATGCGATCCGGGTGGGGGAAGCTCTCTCCATACGGGCAGTGTGACTCGCGGCGGCACCCCCACCCCGGCCCTCCCCCGCACGCGGGAGGCTATCGCATATGCGGTCATGTAGTGGTTCGGTGTGTCCACAAACTCGTCATGCCTGGGCTTGTCCCGGGCATCCACGTCTCGGTCCCCGCGCGAAAAGACGTGGATGGCGGGACAAGCCCGGCCATGACGATGCGGAAACTTGAGCGCTCGCGAGCTCAGCGCCGTCATATGCGACAGCCCTGCCCGCAAGCGGGAGAGGGAGGCTATCCCGCCGCGGCTGCACCTCGACCCTGTCCGCGCTCAAAGCAGTATCAAAAAACAAACCGCCCACCTGCGGGTCGCAGATGGGCGGCTGTATCGCCACCAGGCATCATGGGGGCATCACGCCTGCGGCTGAACTCCTCTTGCCGTTGACGATCAGCCCTGCTGCGGTTGGTCGTTCGGCGGGGTCGGACGCTGCTTGTGCTGCGCCATGAAGGCGTCGAACTCTTCCTTGTCCTTGGCGTGGCGCAGGCGCTCGAGGAAATTCTTGAACTCGACCTGCTCTTCTTCAAGCCGGCGCAGGGTTTCCATGCGGTACTCGTCGAAGGCGCGGTTGCCGCTGGAAGGCGGGCCGAAGCCGAAGCCGCCAAAGCCGCGGCGCTCCATGCGGTCGCGCATCCGGTCCATTTTGTACTGCATCCGCTCCATCTTGTTCTGCCAGCGATCACCGTTGCTCCAGCAACCCATTCTTCTGCTCCCTAATGTGAATAAGAGAAGGGCAAGACCGATCGGCCACCAAATGATGAAGCCGAGGATAGTCACCACGATCCAGCCGGGGTGCCAGGGGCTCTCAAGCATATGCGGTCGATAGGTCTGTTCCGTCGGACCGCGCCATCGATTGACATCTGCGGTGTAGGCCATTTCCCTCTCCATGACGGCGATCACGCCGTTGTGAATGTAAATAACATTTACATACCTAAACCATCCCTCGTTTTTGTCAAGCGGGCGGCTGGCCGCACCCTCCAAAATTATTTGATCAGGCGTGGGAGGCAGCGAAGTCAAAACGCCAGGCACCGAAGGCGCAGCAATTCATCGAGAGACGGACTGAACCCAAACAGCCAGAAGCGCCAGATCGGCAGCGTGGCCATTGCGAGACCAAGACCAAAGATCGGGTACATCAACGCTGGCGGGAGCCGGCTCATGGCGGCTTCCCCCACCTCCCCGCCCTCATGATCAGCCACCCGATCACGATCATGGCGATGCCCCAGATGGTGAATCCGATATCCCATATCGGCCAATGCTCGCGCGCCACCGTCTCGTTGACGTGGTGAATGCCAAGCAGATGATGATCAACGACGCCTTCGACTGTGTTGAAGATGCCAAAACCGAGCAGCATCGTGCCGACGAGTAGCTTGCTCGACCAATAGAGATGCGCGCGGTGAGCGGCGCGCCACAACAGAAACAGCCCGATCAGCACGAAGACATAAGTGGCGCTATGAAAGATGCCGTCCCATCTTGTGTTAAGTTCGAGGTTCTCGAGGTTATTTACCGGGTACCAGTTGCTCAGCATGTGGTGCCACTGCAGCAACTGATGCAGAACGATCCCGTCGAAAAAACCTCCAAGGCCCAGGCCGAGGAAAATGCCTGCTGCAACCGGGAAAGATCGTTTTTCGGTCACGCCAAGTGAATTCGCGCCCGCTGTTGTCATAGCCGGAGTCATCCCGTTAGGGACGTGCA
This sequence comes from Bradyrhizobium sp. sBnM-33, assembly GCF_032917945.1. Taxonomy (NCBI): domain Bacteria; kingdom Pseudomonadati; phylum Pseudomonadota; class Alphaproteobacteria; order Hyphomicrobiales; family Nitrobacteraceae; genus Bradyrhizobium; species Bradyrhizobium sp. sBnM-33. The sequence goes on along the minus strand of NZ_CP136624.1, from coordinate 1,094,686 downwards.
ACAGGGGAGATCAGCGCGAGTTCCTCAGATGGAGCCATCAAATCGCGGCTATTTGGGCTTGCCCCAAGGACCCGAAGGTCCGTTGCCGGCGGGCGGCACCGGCGGCGGGCCGGCGGGCTTCTGGTCGGAAGCCCGGCGGTCGGTCGGGAAGCCGAGGCCGCGCAGATAGATCAGAACTTCCGCTTCCAGGAGATCTTCCGGCGACATCGGCAGTTTGCGGCGCGCCGCATCGCCACGGCCGAACAGCGAGGCCACGCCGTGCGCCATCGACCAGATGTGCAGCGCCATCATCATCGCCGGTGGCCGCGGCGTTCCGGGCGGCGTCATCGCCGCCAGCCGCTCGGCGGCGGCGCGGATAATGGCGAATGCGCGCTCGCTCGCGGCCATCAGTGTCGGGTTGGAATCGACTGGAATCCCGGATTCGAACATCGCCGAATAGAACGCCGGCTCGTTGCGCGCGAAGGCGAGATAGGCCTTGCCGACCCGCTCGAACGCGGTGACGGTGTCGGGGCGGCCGTCGTCCCAGGCTTGCACGAGCATGGCCTCGAACTGCTCGAAGCCACGTTGCGCGATCGAGGACAGCAATTCGTCGCGATCGCGAAAATGGCGGTAGGGCGCGGCCGGACTGACGCCGGCCATGCGTGCGGCGTCGGCAAAGGTGAAGCCGGCCGGGCCTTTTTGCGAAATCAGGTCGAGCGCCGCCTGCAGCAATGCCTCTTTCAGATTGCCGTGATGGTAGCCACGCTCGCCGCGGCGGTCCTTTTGCCAACTCATGTTAAAGGCTTTTACATGAGCGAGGCACAAACGTCACTTAATTTGAAGCCGTTAACTGGTGTTCATCAAGATTAACGGCCTGCGGGGCGGCGCAAATTCCGACCATTCTAGGTGCCCCGGGTCTAACCGCCCGGGATCGGAAGGACCGGCATGATCTCCACGCGCTCGCCGGGAAAGACTGTAAAGTGCGGGTGGTTCTCGAACATTTTTGCGGCGTCCTCATGCGAGCCGGCGCGCACCACCATGAAGGCGCCCATCTCGTTTGCGATGTCAGCAATACCGTTTGCATCGACTTTCTTGGTTTTGCCGAGCGGGCCACCCATGGCGGCGATCGCCGCCTGGTGCTTTTCGACCCAGGCCTTCCACGCCGCGATTCCCTGCTGCTCCTTGGCGCGCCGCTCAGCCTCAGGCAACGCATTCCAGGCCGCCATTTTCGCATTGGTCTTGCTGCCGAGGAAGACTGCGAGGAACGTATCGTTGGTGCTCATGAGGTTCTCCTCCTTTGCGGTTTGACTGATTGAGATAGACTGTCGATTTGACGGCACGCGCAGCCCAATTGCAGCGCCTCCAGGGTTCACCGCGCCTTATGCGCATTTCCCTTCTGCAATTCCTCGAAGCCTTTCGCCGCCTGCTGCACTTCCTCGGAGAAATCCTCGATTTCCTGCACCTGGCGAATTTCGATGACCTCGTTTTCGGAAGCCGGGCACTTCTTCGCCCACTCGATCGCCTCCTCGCGCGACTTCACATTGATCATCCAGTAGCCGCCGAGCACTTCCTTGGCCTCCGAGAACGGGCCGTCGGTAACGACGGGCTTGCCGGTGGCGAAGGAAACCCGCGCGCCCATCGAGGGCGGGTGCAGCCCGTCGAGCGCGATCAGGACGCCAGCCTCCTTCAGCGCCTCGTTGTATTTCATCATCGCCTTGACGCGCTCGGGATCGAGCTGGACGTCCGGCGGTGCGGTCTCATAGCCCAGGGGGATCATCAGCATCATGAATCGCATGGTGGGGTCCTTGTTCGGGTGTCGTCATTCCGGGATGGTCCGAAGGACCAGACCCGGAATCTCGAGATTCCGGGTTCGATGCTTCGCATCGCCCCGGAATGACGATGGTAGTTATTTCTTCGCGGTCTGCGCCCGCAGCCGCTCTTCCTGCTCGCGCAATTCCGGCGTGAGGGCTTCGCCGAAATCCTCGGTCGAAAACACCTGGCGGATTTCGACCTCGTCGCCGTCGCCGAACGGCGCGCGCTTCATCCAGTCGATCGCCTCATCCAGCGATTTGGCGTTGATCAGCCAGAAGCCGGCGACGAGATCTCCCGAGAGCGGGAACGGACCGCGGCTGGCACTGCCCTGCCCGCCCTGATACTTGATCCGTGCGCCCTTCGAGGTCGGGTGCAGACCCTCGCCCGCTTCCATCATGCCCGCCTGGACCAACTCCTCGTTGAACTTGCCCATTGCGGCCAGTTGTTCCGTACTCGGCATCACGCCGGCTTCCGAATCCTTGTTTGCCTTCACAATCACCATGAATCGCATCGTCATTCTCCGTATTGATCTTCTTGGGCCAGCCACTGCCGCGTCGGCCTTCGTCAACAAGACGCGCGGGCTTTTACGAAGCCGACATGTCAGTGGAAATTATTTTGGCGCTATTCGAGCCCCGGGCGCGGTGCAGCAAGCTACCTAAGCTTGATTCGCCGCAGAACCGGGGGCCCGTCGCTATGAGACGTAGTGGGCCCCGGCCCTTCGCGCCACATCGCGTCCGGGAACAAAGCAAAGTGTGCCGCTACCCCGGCTGCCTGACGAACTTGCCTTCCTGGTAGGCCGCGCCGAAGTAGACGTCGATGCGCTTCACCTTGTCGCCGTCGAAGACAAAGAATTCGGTATTGCGAAAACTCTTTCCGCCCTTGGCAATGCAACGATAAGTCACGAAGGCTTCATCGCCGTCGACGAAAATCCGCTCGAGCTCGTGCCTTTCGATCCAGTCGCTGTTCTGCCAACATCGCGCGAAGTAGGTGGCTTTATCGATATTGTCATCGAACGGACTGGTGAAACGGAAGTCGTCGCTGAAGGCATCCTCGACGAACTTGCGATCGTTGGCCAGATACGCCTTGAAAATGGCGCGGATCGTCTCCGCCCTGCTCGCTTCGGCCATTCAACGCTCCTCCCTCAAGGCTCCTTGGGTACCATCTGGAAATAGGGCTCGGCCTCCTTCAGCACACGCGCGACGGAGGGGCGCGCCTTCAGCCGCTCGAGATAGGCGCTGAGGTTTTTCTGCGCTTCGCCGAACGGCACCGCCATATTGCCGTAGAACAATGACGGCATTGCCGCGCAATCGGCGAGACTGAAATCCTCGCCGATTGCCCAGCCGCCGTTTTCCACCTGCTGCTCGATCATGCCATAGGAAGTGTGCAACTGCGCCCGCGCCTCCTCGACGCCGTGCGGGTCCCGCCTGCCCTCTGGCCGCAACCGGTCGAGCATGATCTTCTGCATCGGCAGATGCACATAGAGATCATAGAAGCGGTCGCGCAGCCGGGTCTGCAGAGCCCGGGTGGGATCCTCGGGAACAAGCCGGACGCGGCCGCGATAGTGCTGATCGAGATATTCGACGATGATGCTGGATTCCGGCACGGTCTGATCCCGCGCATCGTCGCGCAGCACCGGGAACTTGCCGATCCCCCACAGCTTCAGCAGCGCGGCGCGCTCGGCCGGATTGCCGAGATCGACGAGATTCGGCCGGAACGGAATGTCGTTCTCGTAGAGCGCGATCAGCGCCTTCCAGCAGAACGAGGCCAGCGGGTGGAAGTGCAGCGTCAGCGACATGGAAGCTCCGGTTTGCTGGTTGCAAGACGATCTGCGTCTGGTGACGCCGACATTTATGGCGCCGGCACGTAGCGCAGGATCACGATGCCGGTGGACAACGGCCGGCTGTCGAGCAGCTTCAGTTTGACCTTTTCGCCCGGCTTGAACAGCGGCGTTCCGCCGCCGAGGATGACGGGGCTTAACGCGATACGGAACTCGTCGATCAGCCCGTGCGGGATCAAGCTGCTGGCGAGATCGGCGCTGCCGAACAGAAAGATGTCCTTGGCGCTGTCGCGCTTCAGCCGCGCGACGGTCTCCGGCACATTGGCGCTGAACATCTGCGTGTTGTTCCAATCGGATTTCTTCACCGTGCGCGAGAAGACGTATTTCGGCGCGGCATTCATGAAGTCGGCGACCTCGCCGGTCGCGCTCGGCCAGTGGCCCGCCATCAGCTCATAGGTGATGCGGCCGAACAGCAATCCGCCGGCGGCGTTCATCTGCTCGATCGACAATTGCTCCAACTCCTTGCCCCACACGTCGGAATGCCAGGAGATGTCGCGGTTGGGGCCTTCAACGAAGCCATCCAGCGTCATCAGGTTCCACATGATCAATCTCGCCATCTTCGATCTCCCTTTAACTGATTGCGAAACGCAACCGGTTGCATCTTGATCTAACTGGTGCAATATTGCAAGCGGTTTTTTGAGGCGCGCCTTGGCGCCTGCCCAGGAGACGACCATGACTGATGCCCAGCGCTCCGGATGCCCGATCAATCTTTCGCTGGAAGTGCTCGGCGACAAATGGAGCTTGCTGATCATCCGCGACATGATGTTCGGTAACCGGCGGCATTTTCGCGAGCTATTGACCAAATCGGAGGAAGGCATCTCCTCCAACATTCTCGCCGACCGGCTCAAGACGCTGCTCGAGCAGGGCGTCATCACCCGCGAGGACGATCCCACGCACAAGCAGAAGGGAATCTATTCGCTGACAGAGCAAGGTATCGAGCTCTTGCCCGTTCTCGCGCAGATGGCGGCCTGGGGTTACAAATATCTACCCGTCAGCGAGGAACTCGGCATTCGCGCGCGGCTGCTCAGCGAGGGCGGACCGAAAATGTGGGCCGAATTTATGGACGAGCTACGCGAGAGCCATCTCGGCGCAAAGCGGCGCAGACGTAGCGGTCCTTCAGTCGGTGAGCGACTGCAGGCAGCGTATGAAAGCGTCGTGAACGGAAGGTAGTCTTGGGGTTCGCGGCCGCATGCTCGTTAAGCTGGTGTGGCGCGCGGGAACATCCTGAAGATCAGCATTACGCCGCGGTGTGATCCGTCATATTACGGAGAACAGCGTTAACGGATTCTTTTTGCCTCCCGGTCAACCGTAAAAAGGCAACGAGGCTCGGGTGAACTGGACGACGGCCTCAACATCTTACCGCCATTTGGATGAGGCCTACGGTGTTTCAATTTCTCAAGAGCTCCTCGACAGACAAAGCGCTTGCCGACGCCGTCGGCCGCTCGCAGGCCGTTATCGAGTTCGGCATGGACGGCACGATTCTCACCGCCAACAACAATTTCCTCAAAGCCCTCGGCTACTCGCTCGGCGAGATCAGGGGCAAACATCACAGCATGTTCGTCGACCAGTCGGAGCGCGACAGCGTGGCGTATCGCGACTTCTGGACAGCGCTGAAGCGCGGCGAATACCAGGCCGCCGAATACAGGCGGATCGGCAAGGGCGGTAAGGAAGTCTGGATCCAGGCGACCTACAACCCCGTGCTCGACGGCAGCGGTAAACCTTGCAAAATCGTGAAGTTCGCGACCGATATCACCGCCCGCAAGATCAAGAGCATGGAGGACGCCGGCCAGATCGCCGCGATCAGCCGCGCGCAGGCGGTCATCGCGTTCGAGATGGACGGCACTATCGTTACCGCGAATGACAACTTCCTGAAGGCACTTGGCTACACGCTCGCCGAAATTCAGGGCAAGCATCACAGCATGTTCGTCGATCCGTCCGAGCGCGGCAGCGCCGCCTACCGGCAGTTCTGGACGAGTCTCAACCGCGGCGAAAACCAACAGGCCGAGTACAAGCGGATCGGCAAGGGCGGGAAGGAAGTCTGGATTCTCGCCTCCTACAATCCCGTGCTCGACGAAAAGGGCAAGCCGTTCCGGGTGGTGAAATTCGCCACCGATGTCACCAGCCAGAAACTTTCGACCGCCGATCTCGCCGGCCAGATTGCCGCGATCAGCAAGTCGCAGGCCGTGATCGAGTTCAACATGGACGGCACCATCATCGGCGCCAACCAGAACTTCCTCCGGACGGTCGGTTACTCGCTGGACGAGATCCGCGGCCGGCACCACAGCATGTTCGTCGAACAGACAGAGCGCGACAGTGCGCCCTATCGTGAATTCTGGGCGGCGCTCAACCGCGGCGAATATCAGGCGGCCGAATACAAGCGGATCGGCAAGGGGGCTAAGGAAATCTGGATCCAGGCCTCCTACAATCCGATCCTCGACCTCAACGGCAAGCCGTTCAAGGTGGTGAAATACGCCGCCGATACCACTGCGCAAGTGCTTGTCCGTATGGGCAACGAGCGCGTGCGCGGCATGATGGATTCGGTGGCGGCAGGCGCCGAGGAACTGAACGCCTCGGTGCGGGAAATCTCCGAAGCCATGACCAAGTCGCGCGAGACGGCGGCAACCGCGGTCGGGCGGGTCGAAGCGGCCGACGCCCAAGCGCAGCGGCTGAACGAAGCGGCGCAGGCGATGAGCGGCATCGTTGAGTTGATCGGCAACATCACCGGCCAGATCAACCTGTTGGCGCTCAATGCGACGATCGAATCGGCGCGCGCCGGCGAGGCTGGACGCGGCTTTGCCGTGGTGGCTTCCGAGGTCAAGAACCTCGCCACCCAGGCCAAGCAGGCGACCGACAAGATCGGCCAAGAGATCGGCAATCTCAACGGCATCTCCGGCGACGTCGTCGGCGCGCTCGACAGCATCAAGAGTGCGATCCAGAGCGTCAGCGAATATGTCACTGCTACCGCAGCCGCGGTCGAGGAGCAGAGCACGGTGACCGGCGAAATGTCCTCCAGCATGCAGCGCGCCGCCGCGGAAGCGAAGGCGATCGCGCAGCGCGCGGGCGGTTAGATACGATCATCGAATGCGTGAGGTACGGGACAGCCGCCCGTACCGGATTTGCTATGCCGGGGCTCGGCCGGGCAGCGCTGAATTCTGCATCATTGTCGCCGGGACATGCGACGGGGCCTGGGCTATAGGAGCGGGAAATCTTTCCTCTCGCCAACGGACCCGCCATGGCCCATTCCGCGCAAAAAGTTGTTCTCGTCACCGGCGCCGCGCGCGGCATCGGGCTTGCGACGGCGAAACGCTTTCTGGCCGACGGCTGGCAGGTGGCGCTGCTCGACATCGAAGGCGAATTGCTGCGCGGCGCGGTCGCCGGCCTCGCCGACCCCGACAATACGCTGGCGCTGCATTGCGACGTCTCCGACACCCAGGCAGTCGCGAACGCCGTGGCGGCAGTGAGCGAGCGTTTCGGCCGGCTTGACGCACTGGTCAACAATGCCGGGATCGCGGTGTTCGCGCCGCTGCTCGACACATCGGATGACGACTGGAACCGCATCCTGCAGGTCAACCTCACCGGTCCGTTCCTGTGCGTCAAGGCGGCGGCGCCATTGATGCGGGAACATGGCGGCGGCGCGATGGTCAACGTCACCTCAATCTCGGCAGTGCGCGCCTCCACGCTGCGCTCGGCGTACGGCACCAGCAAGGCGGGGCTTGCGCATCTGACCAAACAGCTCGCAGTCGAATTGGCTTCGCTCGGCATTCGCGTCAATGCCGTGGCGCCCGGCCCGATCGAGACCGCGATGGCAAAACAGGTCCACACGCCGGAAATTCGCGCCGACTATCACGACGCCATTCCGCTCAACCGCTACGGCCTCGAAGAGGAACTGGCGGAAGCGATCTTCTTCCTGTGCAGCGATCGCGCAAGCTACATCACCGGGCAGATCCTCGCCGTCGATGGCGGTTTTGATGCCGCCGGCATTGGTCTGCCGACGCTGCGGGGCCAGCGGCGGAACGGGTAGTTCCTCAGTGGCTATGTTGCTTTGGAGTGCGGATCAGAACCCAGTCAGAATGGCTTTGGCTGGCGGTCCATCATTGCTGGATCGAGGAGGCAGGTCGTTGTTCAGCGCGCCGCGATGCAGCAACACCGTCCTTTCTAGTGGAACATCCGGTCTCATGCTCGGCGTTCCCAGTGCGAACGCCGTCACGAGCAGTAAAACGCCCGCGCAGATTATGCTGAGAAAAAGATGATCCATCAGGCCAGAACGAAGGGCTGCACTATTCGTTCCACGACTGCGCGGACCATTTCGATGGAGCAACGCTGCGCATCTCAGTGAGCGTAAACGGGCAGAGGTGAAGGTCGCGGTTCCGCATTCGCTTCTGAAGCCACGCTGGACGCGTCGCTTTGCGATCCTGCTGGCGCGCGCGCCGCACTCGCCCCGCCAGGCCGGCACCGTTATCGAGGCCGCCGTCTCCGGCGCGGACGCTTGACCAAACCTTGCCACATATCTCAGGGTAACTGGGCCAGGAGGGGCCGTGCTGACGAAGGAGCCGCACATGGGAATTGCGCTCATCAAGCTCATCGTTGTCGCCGCCGCGCTAGTCGCGGCGATCGTGCCGGTGCGGGCCGAGATCCGCATTCTCGCCAGTCCCGGCGGACAGGTCGGGCCGTTTCTCGAACTGTTCGATCGCGTGCGCGAATCCGGCGAGCGGGTGGTGATCGACGGGCCATGCCTGTCGGCCTGCACGCTGGTGCTCATGACGGTGCCGGCCGAGCGCATCTGCGTGACCCGCCGCGCGGTGCTCGGATTTCACGCCGCGCGCTCGATCGACGGCCGCGGCCGGATCTATGCTGAACCGGAAGCCTCGATTGCGGTGCACGCGGCTTATCCGGCGCCGGTGCGGGACTGGATCAGCCGGCGCGGCGGATTGAACTCACGGCTGCTGCTCCTGCGCGGGCGCGAACTCGCCGCGATCTATCCGAGATGCAGGTGAGATTTCGTAGGGTGGGCAAAGGCGCCGTCAGGCGCCGTGCCCACCACCTTCCGTGAGGCACCAATGGTGGGCACGCTGTCGCTTTGCCCACCCTACGATTGATTGCGTGAGAAGCTCACATGTCTTCCTTCGGGCAGTTGACCATCCAGGGAATGCCGAACTTGTCGACGCACATGCCGAAGCCGTTGGAGAAGAAGGTCTTGCCGAAGGGCATTCGCACCGTGCCGCCTTCGGCGAGCGCATTGAACCGGCGTTCGGCGTCCGCCGGATCCTCGACCTGCAGCGAGACGGCAAAGCCCTGCGGCTGATGGTAATCGCCAGGCGTGGCATCGGAGGCCATCAGCACCTCGCCGTCGATCGTAATGCTCGCATGCATCAGCTTCTTCTTCCAATCCGGCGGAGTCGGCATGTCCGGCGGCGCATCCTCATAAGGAAACATCGCCCCGATCTGGGCGCCGAGGACCTTCTCATAATACTTCAGCGCTTCTTGGCAGTTGCCGTTGTAGAATAGATAAGGATTGATCTGCATCGCTGGCTCCCTGGGGTTTAACTCAGTCTGGTATTTGCGGCGTTCCCCGGATGCTGCGCACCACGAAGTGGTACGCTGCTGTTCCGGGGTCCATCGATGCGTCCCGGCTCTGCGTCGCATCACTTCGTGCTGCGCCGCGTCCGGGACACGATAGAATCGTGACACTCATCTCTCGGTAATCGTCTTCAGATTGGCGAGACCGGCTTCGAAATCCCTGCCGATCATACGATCCAGGTTCATGAACACCTGGATCAGCCTCGACATGAAGTTCGCCGGACCATGCATCAGCCATGTGACATGGGTGCCATCGCCCTGCGGCAGCATTATGAACTCGGCGGTGTTGTGGCCTTCGAACGGCCTGAAGAAATCGAGCTTGATGACGATCTTTTGCGGCGCGGTGGCTTCGAGAATTTCCATACGGCCGGAACCGACATTCTTGTCACCGTCCCAGGCATAGACGGCGCCCTTGCCACGCTCCGCACCGCCATAGGTGCGCTTCATTGCCGGATCCTTCTGCTCGTAGGGCGACCAGGTCAACCACTGGTGAAAGTCGGAGATCAGCGGAAAGATCTCTTCCGGCGGCGCCTTGATGCTGACTGCGCGCTGCACCCGCAACGAGCTCGGCTTGGTGGCGGCGAGAATGAGCACCACGGCGATGGCAATTGCCAGTATGACGGCGATGACGGCAATGACTTCCAGCATGTCGGACTCCGTGAACAATCGTTGAAGCTAGTCAGTGGCGAAAGGGGATCACGCTGCGCAGGTTTTTGTCGCGCAGCCACAGCCCGCCCCACAGCATCAGGCCGAGATAGAGTCCGAACAGCGTATGTGTGAACAACGGGCTGTCGATGCGAACGTGCGAGGCGATCGCACCGCCGAGATAGCCGGTGAGCAGGATCGCGCCGAGGATCGAGGTCGGCGGAATGGCATAGAGCACTGTGCAAACGATGGTGATGGCGCCGAGGCCGCGCATCAGCGCATCGCTCGAACCGTACCCCATCGGGTCCATGGTTTCGGTGACGACCGGCCACGGCACCAGCTTGATGGCGCCGTCGATCATCAGGAACAGGATGACAAGGCCAGAGAGGATGCGGCCCATCCAGCGTGCCGGGTTTGAGACAGGCGCGGTCTCGGTGATGACGGACATGATCGGTCCCCGTGTCTTGAATGGCTGTTCGGATTCAAGACGAATGAGGGAGGTGGAAACCGACAGGGAGACGCGAATTTTTTCGCGGTTCGCTTCTTCCTTCTCCCCTTGTGGGGAGAAGGTGGATCGCTGACGCGAAGCGGCAGCGAGACGGATGAGGGGGTTGTCTCCGCGGAGAGAACCCCTCATCCGGCGCGGATTGCATCCGCGCCACCTTCTCCCACAAGGGGAGAAGGAAGAGGAGTTTTACTTCCCCGCCTTTTTGCCGCGGGGCTGGCTGTCGCGCTGCAGGCGGTCGAGGTGCATGCGGATGTGGGCGGCTTCGGCCGAGGTGTTCGCGAGCGCGATCGCGCGGTCGAACGCCACGCGGGCCTCGTCGTTGCGGCCGAGCTGCATCAGGAAGGCGCCGCGCACGCCGAAGAAGTGAAAATAGTTCGACAGTCGCTGCGCTAAGGGCTCGATCATGTCGAGGGCAGCTTGCGGCCCTTTCACCTTGGAAACCGCGACCGCGCGGTTCAAGGTCACCACCGGTGACGGCTGCATGATCTCCAGCGCGCCATAGAGCAGGTCGATCTGGGTCCAGTCGGTATCCTCGGGCTTTTCGGCGCGGGCATGCAGCGCTGCGATCGCGGCCTGCACCTGATAGGGGCCGCTGCGGCGATGGCGCATCGCCTTGTCGATCAGCGCCAGCCCCTCGGCGATCAGAGCCTTATTCCATTTCGAACGGTCCTGGTCGTCGAGCAGGATCACCGCGCCATCGGCATCGAATCGCGCATCAGCCCGCGCATGCTGCAGCAGCAACAGCGCGGTCAGCCCCATGATCTCGGGCTCGCTTTGGAACAACCGCAGCAACAGCCGCGCCAGCCGGATCGCTTCCTCGCACAGGGGCTTGCGAATCTCGGCGGTGTCGCCGCTCGCCGAATACCCCTCATTGAAGATCAGGTAGATCATGGCGGCAACCGAGGCGAGGCGCTCGGAGCGCTCCACCGCGCCGGGCGTTTCGAACGGCACGTTGGCATCCGCCACCCTTGCCTTCGCCCGGGTGATGCGCTGCTCCATCGCGGCTTCGGAGACCAGGAACGCGCGCGCGATCTGCTTCACCGTGAGACCCGAGACGATGCGCAGCGCCAGCGCGATCTGCTGCGTCGCCGGCAGGTCCGGATGGCAGCAGATGAACAACAGCCGCAGGATGTCGTCGCGGTAATGCGAGCCGTCGAGCCGTTCGGCAAGCTCCTCCTCGGCGTCGTCGAGGTCGGAGATCGCCTCGTCCTCGGGCAACGGCGTCTGCTTCTTGCCGCGCCTGATGTCGTCGATCGCGACATTGCGGCCGACCATGATCAGCCACGCCGCGGGATCGCGCGGCGGGCCGTTCTGCGGCCAGCTCTTCAGCGCGCGCAGGCAGGCGTTCTGAAAGGCTTCCTCGGCGGTATCGAGGTTACGGAAATAGCGCAGCAGCGCGCCGACCGCCTGGGGGCGAGCCGAAGTCAGAGCGGCATCGATCCAGGCGGTATCGGTCATGGCTGCACACTCCCCGCCGTGAAATGGCCGACGGGACGGATCTCGTAGGCGCCGCCGGGATTGGCCGCGCCGAGATCGCGGGCGACGCCGAGCGCCTCGTCGAGGTCCTTGCAGTCGACGACATAGAAGCCGAGCAATTGTTCCTTGGTTTCGGCATAGGGGCCGTCGAGCACCAGCGGCGGATCGTCCTTGCGCAGCGTGGTCGCCGCCGTGGTCGGCAACAGCCGCGCCACCGGACCGAGCCGGCCCTGTTTGGCCAGTTTGTCCTGCACGACGGTCAATTTCTTCATGACCGCGGCGTCCTGTTCCTTGGTCCAGGAACCGACGGTGTCTTCATCGTGATAGCAAAGAATGGCGTACAGCATGAGGCTCAAGCATCTCCGTTGTCTTGATGACGAACGATTATGCCCGGAGCCGACAGGCGCGTCGAAGAAAATTTGACATGCACCGCCTGCCGTCAAGGACCTACAATCGGCGGCGGTGGTGGATTGAACTGCCTGCAGGCGTGAATGGCCGCCGTGGAACAAAGGCCGCACACACCGAGAATCAGAAAGATGCACCTGAGCGTTTTCATCTGACGGACCCGACCCTGGCAGGCCCCAAGTCGCGGTGATTGTTCTGGTAGGCGAGCGCCAGCCAGACCATCACCGCCACGATGACGATTTTGCGGATCACCAGCAGATTGCGCATGCAAGGTCTCCCTTGTCGGATGAAAGGAGGCTACAGAAGCGGTTCGGTCCGCGATGTGAGGCGGGTCACGCCGAGTTGGCGACGCGAAAGGAATGGCAATGACGAAGGGTGCGCTTGCGCTGCTGGTGCATGGCGGGACCGAAAACTGGTCGCCGCAGCGCTGGAAGAGCCGGTTCGATGACGTTTGCAAAGGGCGCCGCGTACTGCTGTTGCCGGATGCATCGTTCGATCCAGCGGAGGTGCATTACGCGGCGGTGTGGAAGCCGCATCCGGGCGAGCTCGCCGCCCTCCCCAACCTGCGTGTCATCTTCAATCTCGGCGCCGGCGTCGATGCGCTGATGGCCGATCGCTCATTGCCCGACGTTCCGCTGGTGCGCGTCGCGGTCGGCGATCTCACCGCGCGGATGACCGAATATGTCGTGCTGCATGTCCTGATGCACCACCGGCAGGAGCCATACTTGCGGGAGTCGCAGCGCGAAAAGCGCTGGGCGCCGAAATCGCAATGGGCGGCGGGCGCGATTTCGGTCGGAATCATGGGGCTCGGCACGCTTGGTGCCGATGCCGCCGACGTGCTGCGGCGGCTGGGCTTTCGTGTCGCAGGCTGGAGCCGCAGCCCGCGAATGGTCGAGGGTATCGAATGCTTTCACGGCGAAACGCAGCTCGAGCCATTCCTGCGGCGGACCGACATTCTGGTCTGCCTCCTGCCGCTGACGCCAGAGACGCGGCACATTCTCAATCGCGGGCTGTTTGAGAAACTAAATCGCACGAGTCCGCTCGGCGCGCCGGTCCTGATCAATGCCGGTCGCGGCGGCCTGCAGAACGAGGCCGACATCCTGCGAAGCCTGGACGACGGCACGCTCGGCGGCGCCTCGCTCGACGTCTACGCCACCGAACCGCTGCCCGCCGACAGCCGGTTCTGGACCCATCCAAAAATAGTGCTGACCCCGCACAATGCCGCCGACACCGATCCCGACGAGATATCGAAATATGTCGCGGACCAGATCGCGCGGTTTGAGGAAGGCGGCGCGCTGGAGAACGTGGTGGATCGAAAGCGGGGTTATTAATTCTCCGCCATTGCGAGGAGCAAAGCGACGAAGCAATCCACCACTTATCCGTTGTGCCGAGATATGGATTGCTTCGCTTCGCTCGCAATGACGGAGAGTGCGGGAAGCCCCTCACCCCTTCGCCGGCAGCCTGTGCGCAAAGCTCCAGGAATGGCCGAACGGGTCCATGATGCGAGCATAGCGGTCGCCCCAGAATGAATCCCATGGCTCCAGCGTCACGGTGGCGCCGGCGTCACGGGCACGCTTCACCGCCGCATCGCAGTTCTCGACTTCGAGATGCATGGTGACTGAGGTGCCCTTGATCTGATCCGGCGGAAATACCGCGTCGACGCCATGGGAGCCGCGGTGCTCGGGAAAGTCGTCCATGACGAGATACGCGCGCCGTTGATGCGAATTTCCGAATGCATCAACCGCTTGCCGTCCTCGGCCGGCATCCGCAGGGTTTCGGTGGCGCCGAGCGCCTTCTTGTAGAATTCAAGCGCGGCGTTGGCGTCGCGGACAACGAGATGAGGAGTGACGATCTGGACGGGCTCGGTCATTTCTAGGCTCCTGATTTTGGACACGTCACGAGGACGAATGAGGACGCCAAAAACCGACACGGGCAGCAAAAAAAGATGTCGTCCTGCTTTCGCCGGGACGACCGAAAGCTATTTCGCCGCCCCGCACATCACGCCGATCGCGCCGTTGACAATCGCCTCCAGTTCCTTGCGCGGCACCTGAGCGCGGGCGCGGATGGCGACAGTGTGAATGGTGGCGGAGGCAAGTTGCGCCAGCACGGTCGCGTCGGCGCTCGCCGGTAGCTCGCCCTTTTCCTGGGCGAGCCGGAAACAGGCCGCAAAAGCCTTGTCGAGTTCGGCAAAGCCTTCCAGCACCATGGCGCGGATATCGGGGTCATGCACGGCTTCGGAGGCTGCGGTCATCACCGTAAAGCAGCCGCGCGGGCCGGATTCGCCGGACAGATAGATGTCGAGCGCCACCGTGTAGATCCGTTCCAGGCGCTTTCGGATCGGCAGTTCGTTCCTGAAGATGTCCCCCATCGCGGCCCGCGCGTCGTCACGATAGCGCCGATAGCTCTTGATGAAGAGTTCGCGCTTGTCGCCGAACGCGCCATAGAGGCTCGGCCGGTTCATGCCGGTGGCGGCGGAGAGATCGTCGAGCGAGGTCGCCGCAAAGCCATCCTTGCGAAACAGATCGAGCGCCTTGCCGAGCGCCACGCCCGGCTCATAGGCGCGCGGGCGGCCCCGCCGCTTGGGCGGGATCGGTGTATCGATCTGGGGGATCGGAGGCTTCTTCCCTTTTTGTACCATTTCGCAAACAATTCCTTGACCGGATCCATATTATGCGGAACAGTATAAAAATCAATCCTGCCCGCCTCGAAGCCGGCCGATTGATCAACCGCCAAGGAGGCAAATCATGGACCTGTATTTCTCGCCGCTCGCCTGCTCGCTGGCGACACGGATTGCGCTGCACGAAGCCAGCGCTGACGCCAACTATCTCGAGGTCGATCCCAAGACCAAAGTGGTGCAGAAGGACGGCTCGGATTTCCGCGCTGTCAATCCGCTCGGGCTGGTGCCGACGCTGCGTACCGACGAGGGGACGGTGCTGACGGAGAACGCGGCGATCCTGCAATATGTCGCCGATCACTTTCCGGGCGCTGGCATCTCGGCCAACTCGGCTGAGGAGCGCAGCCGTCTGCATCAATGGCTGTGCTTCATCGGCACCGAACTGCACAAGGCGCTGTTCGTGCCGCTGCTAGACAAGACGGCGCCGCAGGACGCAAAGACTTATGCGCTGAACAAGAATCTGTCGCGTCTCGACTATCTCGAGAACTACCTGAAGGGCCGCGAATTCCTGCTCGATCACTTCAGCGTCGCGGATGCCTATCTCGTCACCATCATCAACTGGACGATGGCGACGCCGCCGATCGAACTGGCGAAGTGGCCTAACGTGAAGGCCTATCACGAGCGGCTGCGCGCACGCCCCTCGATTGCGAAAGCGGTCGCCGAGGAGTTCGAACTCTACAAGGCCGAACTGGCAAGGCATAAGGCGGCGGCGTAAGGAAGATCTCGTGTCCCGGACGCGGTGCAGCACCTCTTCGGTGATGCACCGCAGAGCCGGGACCTGTGTCGGTATCGTAGCCCGGATGAAGCGCAGCGAAATCGGGGAGAAACTCGCGCAACGTGCTGCGCCGCCCCGGATTGCGCTACGCTCCATCCGGGCTACGGACTGACACTCAGTCCGGCGACGCCAATAGCCGCGCCGTCAGATCGCTCAACGCGCGACGAAAGATTTTGGCGTCGCCCCGTGCACGTGCCAGCACCAGCGCGCCCTGAATGGTAAGTAGCGCGTCTTCGGCGCGCCGCTGCGCTTGGCTGTTCGTCAGTCCGGATCGCCGCAATAACGCGGCGAGCGCTGTCTGCCAGCGCGCGAAATAACCATCGACCGCTTCGGCAAAACTGTCGCGCGCCGAGCCGAGCGCCACCATGCCGACCAGGCAGACGCGATCGCCCGAATGAAAATATTGATCGACGCCCGCGATCATCGCAGCGATGGCGCGCGCGGGATCATCGGCGGTGCGCAAGGGCGCGAAGATATGGAGTTCGAACCAGCCGTCGATCTCGGCCAGCACCTCGGAGGCCATCTGCTCCTTGCCGCCGGGGAACAGATGATAGAGGCTACCCTTGCCGAGCCCGGTGGCCTCCGTGATCAGCGTCAGCGAGGCGCCCTCGTAGCCATGGGCGCGAAACACCTCGCCGAGCGCGCGCAGTACCTCTCCCCGTTCGACGCCTCTTTTCAGCATCCCATCACAGCGGATTCTCACTCAGTCCCGCGACATCGTCCGGACGCGGACCCGGGGCCGGCCAGTGGAAGCGGCGCTCGCTTTCCTTGATGGCGATATCGTTGATGCTGGCTTCGCGCCGCCGCATTAGGCCGTGCTCGTCGAATTCCCACTGCTCGTTGCCGTAGGAGCGATGCCACTGCCCGGAACCGTCGTGCCACTCATACTGAAAGCGCACCGCGATGCGGTTCTGATCGAACGCCCAGAGGTCCTTGATCAGGCGATAGTCATGCTCCTTCGCCCACTTGCGGGTAAGGAATTCGACGATCGCCTCGCGGCCTTCAAAGAATTCGGAGCGGTTGCGCCAGCGGCTGTCCTCGGTATAGGCCAGCGATACCCGGGCGGGATCGCGCGAATTCCAGGCGTCTTCCGCCATGCGCGCCTTTTGGGCGGCGGTTTCGCGGGTGAACGGCGGCAGCGGCGGACGCGACATGAGGTTTTCTCCGGAATGATTGCCGGAGGAGATTGTACCGATCGGTACAAAGAGTCAATCCGCGAATTATTCCGGCGCCAGATCGGCCTTCATCAACAACCGCAGCGATTTCGGGATCGGCTGCGCCTTGCCTTCGCTGATGAAAGCGACGCGCACCTCGGCCTTGACCAGCACGTCATCGCCGCGCCGCACTTCCTGCGCCAGCGTGATCGAGGCGCCCTTCACCGCAACCGGCCACGTCACCACGTCGAGCACGTCGTCCATCCGCGCCGGCCGCAGGAAGTCGAGCAGCATCGAGCGCACCACGAAGGCAAAGCCGGGCGTCTCCTCCTGCGCCTCTTCGAACAGCGCGTGCTGCGAGGCGCCCATCAGCCGCAGATGGTTGGTGCGCCCGCGCTCCATGAAGCGCAGATAATTGGCGTGGTAGACGATGCCGGAGAAATCCGTGTCCTCGTAATAGACACGGACCTGCATGTGATGGCGGCCGTCGCGGATCTCGCCGTCGAGATTGGGTAATGCCACTTGCGGTTCCTGATCGCGCTGGAAAGCCCTGCTTTTGCGCAAAATCGGCGCGGCGCGCAAGCGCTGCGAGGAACGCTACGCCACCGCCGGCCTCGTCGCCCCAACCGTTACCAGCACGATCTCCGGCGGCACCCCGAGACGGAACGGCATGATGCTGCAGCCGAGGCCGCCGGAGACGACGACATCGCAATTCATGCGGACGTGGCCGTAGGCGAGCTGCTGTCCGGACGGCGAGATCGGTGACCACCCCAACATCCGGACCTGGCCGCCATGGGTATGTCCGGAGAGCTGCAGCGCGACGCGCGAGGGCACGCGGCGGGCGATATCAGGCTCATGCGCCATCAGAACCACCGGCGCATCGTCGGTGATCTTCGCCAGCGTCGCGCCGAGATCGTCGACGCCAATCCGCTTGAGCGGCCGGAAGCGGCGGGCCGGCACGTAGGCGAGCTGGTCGCCAAGACCCGCTAGCCAGAACGAATGACCATTCTTGCTGAGCTTCTTCGCGTCATTTTCGTACACGGGGATGCCGGCGGCCTCCAGCGCCCGGCCCGCGCTCGGCAGTCCCTGCCCTTCGCGTTGCACTTCCTTGTCTTCCCACCAGTCGTGATTGCCGAGCACCGCATGTACGCCGAGCGGCGCCTTCAATCCGGCCAACGCTCCCGCCCATTCGGCGTCGGGAATGAAGCGCGTTACCTTGCGATGTCCGGCCACGTAGTCGCCGAGCATGACGACGATGTCAGGCTTGAGCGCATTGGTGCGGTCGACGATCTCACCGATATGATCGAGCGACATCCAGGGATCGCAGGCGTGGAGGTCGGCGATGGCGGCGATCCTGAGCTTGAGACCGGCCGGCCATTGCGGCGGCGAGATATTGTACCGCACGACGCGAAGCCGGACGACCGGCGCGCTGAATCCGTAAGCGGTGGTCGAGACGCCCACTGCGCCCAAGCCACCCATGGACTTCAAGAAATGACGGCGTGTTAACATGTGATCCAATCGTGATGCAGCGCCAACATGGTGGCGGATTGAGCCCGAATTGGGGTATGTTTGTGCAAAACGTCAGCAGTCCTCCAGCAGCTTCTCACCAACGGTTCTGCCCTACAAGAGCATCCAGGCGCGCTTTCAATTCTTCCGGCGCGCGGTAGTACCAGACGCCGCCGAGCAGGTCGTGGAAGCGCTTGTTGGCGGCAGCTTCGCGCTCGATGCGATCGATCGTTTCCATGCTGATGACATCCTCGAGCGGACCGGCGGCGAGCAGCGACAGCATCACCGAATTGGTCTCGATCTTCAGGATCTCGACGATGAGGTCGATCGCCTTGTCGGGATCCTCCTCCCGCAGGTCACGCTCGTAATCCATCATGGTGAAGAAATTATCATCGCGGTCGCGCTCGGATTTCGAATATTGCTCGACCCAGGCGCGCGCCAGTTCCGCCACCGACATCGCTTCGCAATCAAGCGGATGCTTCGGGGTCCGGCGCGCGAGATCGTCGGCGCGCCAGGCTTTGCTGTCGGCAATCGCCTCGATGCGGCGCTTGAACGGCTCATCGGGCCCAAAGTGAATTCCGCCCAGCAGCCAGCGCAGGGCGGCGTTATGCTTTGCCTCGGCCTCGATGCGGTCGATCACGGCGGCGCCATGGGCATAGAGCAGCGACAGCATGAACTTGTCATTGAGCTGCATCACGGTCGGCTTGTCGGATTCGGCGCGCAGCACTTCAAGCGCGAGGTCGAGCGCGCGGTCCGGCCGCTTGTGCGGCAGATGATCGAAATAGAGGATCGCCGACCAGGCGGCGCCTGTCTGATCGCGCCGGCTCAGGCGCTGCAGCGCGCCCCACATCGAGGCGAGTTCTGATATCGGCATGGCGTCGAGAAAGATTTCGGTGTCATCGGGTGTCGCCAGTTCCGGCGCCTCCGCGATGTGGGCAAGCATGTCAGCGTCTTCGGTCGATGCCATCGTTATGCACTCCACGGCAAGCAGGCCGGGCGCTTAGGCGCCAGGCGTTTTGCCCCTTAGTGCACCGCCGGAGTGAACGGGTTCGACGCGATCAATCGTCGCTGTCGTTGCCGAACAGGCCGAACTGCGCGGGATCGCGCGTGGGCTCGGCGAGGCCGAGATGGCGGAAGGCGTGCGAGGTGAGCAGCCGGCCGCGCGGGGTGCGCTGCAAATAGCCGCACTGGATCAGATACGGCTCGATGATGTCCTCGATGGCGTCGCGCGGCTCCGATAACGCCGCTGCCATGGTCTCGACGCCGACCGGGCCGCCGCCATAGTTCATCGCGATGGTCGTCAGATAGCGGCGGTCCATCGCGTCCAGGCCGGCGGCATCGACTTCCAGCGCGCTCAGCGCGTGGTCGGCGATGGCGCGATCGACCGAGCTGGCATCGGCTGCGGAAGCAAAATCGCGTACGCGGCGCAGAAGGCGGCCGGCAATGCGCGGCGTGCCACGGGCGCGGCGCGCGATTTCGTTGGCGCCGTCAGGCGTCATGCCGATATTGAGAACGCGGGCGCCGCGGCTAACGATCTTCTCCAGCTCTTCCTCGGTGTAGAAGTTCAGCCGGATCGGAATGCCGAAACGGTCGCGCAGCGGATTGGTCAACAGCCCTGCCCGCGTCGTGGCGCCAACGAGCGTGAACTTTGCGAGATCGATCTTGACCGAACGCGCCGCCGGGCCCTCGCCGATGATGAGGTCGAGCTGAAAATCCTCCATCGCGGGATAGAGCACTTCCTCGACCGCGGGGCTGAGGCGATGGATTTCGTCGATGAAGAGCACGTCGCGCTCTTCGAGATTGGTGAGCAGTGCCGCGAGATCGCCGGCCTTGGCGATAACGGGACCGGAGGTGGCGCGAAAGCCGACGCCGAGTTCCCGCGCGACGATCTGCGCCAGCGTGGTTTTTCCGAGACCGGGAGGCCCGACGAACAGCACGTGGTCCAGCGCCTCGCCTCGCTTTCGCGCGGCCTCGATGAAGATCGAAAGATTCTTGCGCGCCTGCGCCTGGCCGACGAACTCCGACAGCAATTGCGGGCGCAGCGCGGTGTCGCCGACATCGTCGGAACGGCGCTCGGGGGTAACGATGCGGGAGGGCGTGTTCACTCTACGCCCCGCTTGTACTTGTTGGGCAGGAGTTCGCCGATGGTCACGACCTTCGGCTCACGGCCGCTGTCGGGGACAATAACCCGCGCCTTTGCATCGTAATCGTGGATCAGCTCGCGACAAATTCCGCAGGGCGATACCACGGCGACATCGCCTCGCTCGTTCGGCTTCGGATGGCGTACGGCGACGATGGTCTCGATGCCGTGATCGCCGGTTTCGGTGATGGCGCGGCCAATGGCGATCGCCTCCGCGCAGACCGCGATCCGGCCGATATAGGCGTCGATATTCACTCCGGTGACGATGCGGCCGTCGCGGGTGCGCAAGGCAGCGCCGACCTCCTGCCAGTCGTTGCGATAACGCCGACTGATCGCATCAGTCGCGGCGGCGATCAGTTCTTGGTCTTTTTCGCTCAACATGGCGGGAAAGCATTCCTTGGTCGGTCAGTGGCGAACATAGTCTATTTCGCCAACTCCTTCAGGCCCAGCCGGATCAATTGCGCGGTCTCGGCTTTCTCGCCTGCGCTGCGCGACGCCGCAGCAATTGCGGCGGCGGCCTGGGGCTGGCCGTAGCCGAGATTGACCAAAGCCGAGATCGCGTCGGTGACCGGGCGCGGCGCGCGGTCGCTGTCGACCGCGCCGGCGAGATGCACCACGGCCGGATCGACATTGGCAAACGCCGGCGCCTTGTCCTTCAATTCAGACACGATGCGCTCGGCGACCTTTGGCCCGACACCGGGCGTGCGCGATACTGCGGCCTTGTCGCGCAGCGCGATGGCGTTGGCGAGTTCGGCGGGCGGCAGCGTCGAGAGCACCGCCAGCGCGACTTTGGCGCCGACGCCCTGCACGGTCTGCAGCAGGCGAAACCACTCGCGCTCCGTGTCGGTGCGGAAGCCGAACAGCTTTATCTGGTCTTCGCGGACATAGGTCTCGATCGACAACACCGCGGCCTCGCCAGGCGACGGCAGCGCCTGCAGCGTCCGCGACGAGCAATGCACCTGATAGCCAACGCCACCAACGTCGAGGATCACGTAATCCTCGCCGTAGGAATCGATCAGGCCTTTGAGCTTGCCGATCATCTTGAAAACCGGGATTCGATGCCGGCGACGGCGGCTCCAACATCAGTGAGGGACGCAGCGGCGGACGGGTTCCCTCCCCCCTCGTGTCCGCCGAAGCCTAGGCGAAGGCGGATGCGGGGGAGGGTTAGGGAGAGGGGTGCCGCTTGTTCGATTGCCTGACCTATAGCAAGAAGGACTTCCTCATCGATTATCTCGGCAAGTTCGTTGATCGACTGCCGTCGCATTTCTTCGATCGGAGCCCGGGGCTTACCCCTCTCCCCGACCCTCCCCCGCAAGGGGGGAGGGAGCCCGACCAGCGTGCTCTCCTCACTTGGCATTACGCGGCGGCAGTTCATCATGCGCTCGCCACTTTCAGCCGCATTGCCGCGCTCTGGCGGTGATGGGCATGCGTGATGGCAATCGCCAGCGCATCGGCGGCGTCGGCGGATTTGGGCTCGGCCTTCGGCAGCAGTATTTTCAGCATCACCGCGATCTGGTTCTTATCGGCGTGGCCGGCACCGACCACGGTCTTCTTCACTTGATTGGGCGCATATTCCGCAACGGATATGCCAAACATCGCGGGCGCCAGCATGGCGACGCCGCGGGCCTGGCCGAGCTTCAGCGTCGCGACGCCGTCCTTGTTCACAAAGGTCTGCTCCACCGCGGCTTCCGCTGGCCTGAAATCGCCGAGCACGGCGGCGAGCCCCTCATGGATCGCGAGCAGGCGGCTCGCTATAGGCAGATTATCCAGCGGCTCCACCGAGCCGCAGCCGACGAAGACGAGCCGGTTGCCCTCGGTCTCGATCACGCCCCAGCCAGTGCGGCGCAGGCCGGGGTCGATGCCGATAATCCGGACAGGATGGCGAATCGGTGGGGATGTCATGGCGTAGTGATAACGCCAGAGGCGGATGAACGAAACATAAAGAGAACGGAAATCCCCTGCCGGCTCGTCGCCCCTTGCTCCTCTTGTCATCCCCGCGGAAGGCGGGATCCAGTACGCCGCGGCGTCTGGTGCGATCACCACGGCCTCTGGAATACTGGATCGCCCGGTCAAGCCGGGCGACGACAGCGGCGTGAGAGGCGGGATTGCAGCCGCTACCCGCCCATCTTGGCGACCAGCGCGTCGGAGACCTCGAAATTGGCGTAGACGTTCTGCACGTCGTCGTGCTCGTTCAACAGGTCCATTAGCTTCAACAGCTTCTCGCCGGTCTCGTCGTCCACCGCGACCGTGTTTTGCGGCTTCCAGGTCAGCGCTGCCTTGCGGGCTTCGCCGAACTTGGCTTCCAGCGCTTTCGCAACCTCGCGGAAGGTTTCCTGTGAGGCGTAGATCTCGTGGCCGCTTTCGCTTGAGACCACGTCGTCGGCGCCGGCCTCGATCGCGGCTTCCAGCATCGCGTCATCGGAGGCTTTGCCGGCGTCATATTCGATGATGCCGGTGCGGTCGAACATGAAGGCGACCGAGCCGGTTTCGCCCAGATTGCCACCGGATTTGGTGAAGTAGGAGCGGATATCGGAGGCGGCGCGGTTGCGGTTGTCCGTCAGCGCCTCGACGATGATAGCGACGCCGCCGGGGCCGTAGCCCTCGTAGCGGATCTCGTCATAACTCTCGCTCTCGCCGCCGATCGCCTTCTTGATGGCGCGCTCGATATTGTCCTTCGGCATGTTCTCCTGGCGCGCCGCGATCACCGCCGCGCGCAGCCGGGGGTTCATGGCGGGGTCCGGGGTTCCCAGCTTGGCGGCAACGGTGATTTCGCGCGCGAGCTTGCTGAACAGCTTGGATTTCTGGGCATCCTGCCGGCCCTTGCGGTGCATGATGTTCTTGAATTGGGAATGGCCGGCCATGCGAGGTCTCTTGGATTCGTCCCGGGAATGTGGGGTGAAGCGCGGCCTTATAGGCCGGCAATCGGCTGAAATCAAAGATTTACGGCCGATTCGGCTACTAAAGTAGTGCGCGCCTACGGGAAAAACAGGCAGCTGTTAACCATGACTTCATGCTCGGATGAGAGGATTTCGCACCTGTCCTCAACTTTTGAGAGACCCATGGCCTTCGGTTTGTTCAAAAAGCAGGTGGCGGAACCGACTTTGCCTGCCGTCCAGCCCAAGGCTCAAACGGCGGTTCAGCCGGCCGCCGTGGCGGAGGCCGTTTCGGGCGATGGCGAGTCGGCCAAGGCCATTCTCGAACTTCTGGAACTCGAACTCGGCGCGATGATCCGCCAGCTCGAGCGCGCGGCCAATTCGGTCGCCGGCGGCGCCGAGGCGACGGCTGCGACGCTATCCACGATCCGCCAGCGCACCGATGCTCTGACGAGCCGCACCAGCGCTGCACAGGGCACCGCGACGACTTTTTCATACGCCGCAGACAAGTTCACCCAATCGGCGCAAGGGATCGGCTCCCAGGTGCGCGACGCTGGCAAGCTCGCCGACCAGGCCAGTGAGGCCGCCCGCGAAGCCAGCGTCAATGTCGACCGCCTGAGGGAATCGTCGGCCGCGATCGGCAACGTCGTCAACCTGATCGCGCAGATCGCGCGGCAGACCACGCTCTTGGCGCTCAATTCCACCATCGAGGCCGCACGCGCCGGCGAGGCCGGGCGCGGTTTTGCCGTCGTCGCCACCGAAGTGAAGGCGCTCGCGGTGCAGACCCAGAACGCGACCGAGGAAATCACCAAGAAGATCGAGGCGCTGCAGCGGGATGCCGCGGGCTCGGTCGACGCCGTGCATCGCATCACCCAGGCGATCGAGGCGATCCGTCCGGTGTTCGAGAACGTCAACGGCGCGGTTGCCGAGCAGAACGCGACCACTGGCGAGATGGCCGACAATGCGGCCTCCGCCTCAAGCTTCATCGCTTCCGTCGGCGCCAGCGCTACCGAAATCGACAGCGCGACCAAGGAGGCCGAGGTCCATGGCGAAAGCGTCGCCAAGGCCGGACGGGCCGTCACCGCATTTGCGCAGAAGCTCAAGGCGCGTTGCGCGGTGCTGTTGCGGCAAGGAGAAAAGGAAGGCGAGCGCACGGGGCGCCGCGAACAGCAAAAGCTGCCCTGCAGCCTCAAGATCGAAATCCAGACGCCGCGCGGCGTGATTTCGGCACCGGTCTATGAGATTTCGATCGACGGCATCCTGGTCAGCGGCCCGGACGCCGAAAGGCTCGCGCAGGGCCAGAGTTTTGATGCGACGCTGCAGGACATCGGCGCCTGCCGCATTCGCATCGGCGAGCGCTCGAAGGCCGGCACGCAGGCCCGATTCGAGCGGACGAATGCCGCGCTGACCGAGAAGATCGAAGACAAGCTGTGGTCGATCCAGGATGACAACACCGAGGCGGTGACCCGCGCGATGGAAGCCGGCGCGGCGCTGAAGAAGATTTTCGAGAACGCTATCGATAGCGGCGCGATCTCGATGGAAGAGATGTTCGATACCAATTATGTCGAGATAGCCGGCACCAACCCGGTGCAATATCGCACCAGGATCCTGGATTGGGCCGATCGAGCGTTGCCGGCGTTCCAGGAAGCGTTCCTCGCCAAGGATCCGCGGATGGCGTTCTGCGCCATGATCGACACCAACGGCTATTTGCCGGTGCATAACAAAATCTATTCGCACCCGCAGCGGCCGGGCGACGTCGCCTGGAACACCGCCAACAGCCGCAACCGCCGCATCTTCAACGATCCGGCCGGGCTTGCCGCAGGACGCAATCAGCGCGCCTATCTGATCCAGAGCTACGCCCGTGACATGGGCAACGGCAAAATGGTGATGATGCGCGAGATCGACGTGCCGATCCGCGTCAAAGGCCGCCACTGGGGCGGCTTCCGCACGGCCTACCGGCTGTAACCCCACTCACCCTCACCGCGCATGTTGCATCATTGCGTCCGTCGCTTCGCGTGATTGCGCGGATGGCTGCCTGAAAGACCTGCCGCGGAGCGGATGCGCCTATCGCGCTTTCACCCTGAACCTTCCTTGTTCGAACTCGTTATAGGGCAGGCTTGGAACCGCGGCTGACGGGCTCCCTCAGCGCGCCAAATCAAGCAGGCTGGATCATCCCCGCGCAGCATCCTCGCGCACCAGCCAAAGGCAGGCGGAGATCAGCAGGCGGAGGTCAAAATGGCCCGATCTGGCACAGCAAAGCGTGCGGCGCGGACGGTCACCGTGCCGGACAAAATTCCGATCAGGCTGACCGTCAACGGCAACCGTATGGAACTGACGGTCGCCCCGTGGACGACGCTGCTGGACGCGCTACGCGATCACCTCGACCTGACGGGCACCAAGAAGGGCTGCGACCACGGACAATGCGGCGCGTGCACCGTTCTGGTCGACGGGCGGCGGATTAACTCCTGCCTGACGCTGGCGGTGATGCAACAAGGCGCCGAAATCGTCACCATCGAGGGCCTTGCGCGCGACGGTGAGCTGCATCCGCTTCAGCAGGCCTTCATCGATCACGATGCATTTCAGTGCGGCTACTGCACGTCGGGCCAGATCTGCTCCGCCGCCGGGCTGATCGCCGAGGGCAAGGCAAAAACGGCCGACGAGATTCGCGAACTCATGAGCGGCAATATCTGCCGTTGCGGCGCCTATCCGAACATCGTGGCGGCGATCCAGCAGGCGATGGAGCGATCATGACCCCATTCCAGTATGCGCGCGCCAACGACGTCGCCGATGCCATCAAGCAGATTGCCACGGACCCTTCCGCAAAATTCATCGCCGGCGGCACCAATCTGATCGACCTGATCAAATATGACGTCGAGGGACCGAGCCGGCTGGTCGATATTTCGCACCTGCCGCTCAGGAGCGTCGAGCCAACCTCCGCCGGCGGTGTTCTGATCGGCGCGATGGTGCCGAACACCGATCTCGCCTACCATCCCATCATCGAAGAGCGCTATCCACTGCTCTCGCGCGCGATCTTGTCCGGCGCATCGCAGCAATTGCGCAACATGGCCTCGACCGGCGGCAACCTCTTGCAGCGGACGCGCTGCTTCTATTTCTACGACACAGCGACGCCGTGCAACAAGCGCGAGCCGGGCAGCGGCTGCTCGGCGATCGATGGCGTCAACCGCATCAATGCAATCCTCGGCACGAGCGAAGCCTGCATCGCCACGCATCCGTCCGACATGTGCGTAGCGCTCGCAGCGCTTGAAGCTATCGTGCATGTCGTAGGCCCGGCCGGGCCGCGCACCATCGCATTTGCGGATTTCCATCGCCTGCCCGGCAACACGCCGCAGCGCGACACCAATCTGGAGCCCGACGAGATCATCACCGCTATCGAGCTTCCACCGAAGGGTTTTAGCGCGAACTATTCCTACCTCAAGATCCGCGATCGCCTCTCCTATGCGTTCGCCCTGGTATCGGTGGCGGCGGCGCTCGAACTCGACGGCGACACGATCAAGGAGGCGCGCCTGGCGCTCGGGGGCGTGGCGCACAAACCGTGGCGCAATTCGGCGGCCGAAGCGGCGCTGCTCGGACAACACGCCGACGCGACTGCATTTGCGAAAGCCGCGGACTGGCTGCTGCACGGCGCTAAGGGCTATGGGCACAACGATTTCAAAATTGGCTTGGCACGACGCGCCATCGTGCGGACACTCAGTCAAGCCGCGCGAGGCACGCCGCAATCGGTCTCAGACAAGAAAATACGGTGAACGCCATGGCATCCTATATCGGATCAGCGACATCCCGCGTCGACGGCAAGGCCAAGGTTAGCGGCGAAGCCAGATATGCCGGCGATTTCAACGTCCCCGGCCTGGTCCATGGCTATGTCATCGAGTCGACGATACCGAAGGGGCGGATCGTGCGCATCGACACCAGCGGGGCATTGGGCGTTGATGGCGTGATCGACGTGCTCACGCATCAGAACCGGCCGCCAATGGCCGACAAGGATGACGCCTACAAGGACGAAGTCGCGCCGGAGGAAGGCTCGCCCTATCGCCCGCTCTACGACGAAAAGATTCATTTCACCGGACAACCGCTGGCGCTTGTGCTGGCGGAGGATTGGGAGGCAGCGCGCGTTGCCGCCTCGCAGGTCAGGATCGAATTCCAGAAGGAGCCGCACGTCACTGATCTGCACGCGGAGCGCGCCCGCGCCTTTGCGGTCGACAGTCCGGAGAAGTCGCGCGGTGATGCCGGAAAGGCGTTTGCGTCCGCCGCTGTGCGCCATGCGGCAGAATATTTCATTCCGACCGAGCACCACAATCCGATGGAATTGTTTGCCTCGACCGCGATTTGGGAAGACGGTCGGCTCACCGTCTACGATAAGACGCAAGGCGTGCAGAACGTGCAAAAGTATCTTTGCGGCGTGTTCAAGATGAAGCCGGACGAAGTGCGCGTGATGTCGCCCTATATGGGCGGCGGCTTCGGCGCGGGCCTACGCCCGCAATATCAGGTCGTACTGGCGGTGCTGGGAGCGCAGGCACTCAAACGTCCGGTTCGTGTCATGCTGGCGAGAGCGCAGATGTATGCACTCGGCTACCGGCCGGCGAGCATCGAACGGCTTGCACTTGGCGCCAGCAGCGAGGGCACGCTCGAATCAATGCAACATGAAGCCATCGCCGTGACCTCGCGGTTCGAGGAGTTCGCGCGCAACGACACCGGCTGGGGCAATCTGCTTTACAAGAGTCCGAATGCAGAATTCGAGCACAGACTGGTGAAGCTCGATCTGCCGACCTCCTGTGACATGCGGGCGCCGGGCGCTGCGACTGGCGTCTATGCGCTGGAATGCGCGATGGACGAACTCGCCATCGCCCTCAAGACCGATCCGGTGCAACTGCGGCTGCAATGCTATTCCGATCGCCACCAAGGCGAGGACCTTCCCTATACCAGCAAGCAATTGCGTGAGTGCTACCGGCAGGGTGCCGAGGCGTTCGGCTGGAACAAACGCAACGCGGAGCCGCGCTCGATGCGGGACGCCAACGAACTCGTCGGCTGGGGCATGGCGTCCGGCGTATGGGAAGCTTTGCAGATGCCCGCCACGATCCGTATCGTGCTGACGGCGAACGGCCATGCGGAAGTGGCAACCGCAGCCTCCGATATCGGCACAGGCACCTACACGATCATGGCGCAGGTCGCGGCCGACACGCTCGGCCTGCCGATCGACAATATCACCGTCAAGCTCGGCGATTCCACGCTGCCGCAATGTCCGCTCGAAGGCGGCTCGTGGATCGCGGCCTCAGTGTGCAACGCGATTGCCAATACCGCCCGCGCGGTTCGCGGCGACTTACTGAAGCTTGCGGTCCGGATGAAGGATTCGCCGCTGGCAGGCGCCGGCGTGGACGACGTCGCGCTGATCGAGGGCAAGATCGTCAGCAAGCGGGATGCGACCCGTGCGGTCTCGATTGCCAGTGCGATGCAGTCCGGCAAGGCCGAGCGCATCACGCGCGAGGAAGCCAACAAGGTGGACGAAGACAAATCTCACGCACGCAATGTCCATTCCGCGATCTTCGCGGAGGTCAAGATCGACGAAGAACTGGGCGTTATCCGCGTAACCCGCGTGGTCAATGCCGTCGCCGCCGGCCGCGTCCTCAACCCGAAGACCGCCCATAGCCAGGTCATGGGTGGCGTGGTCTGGGGGATCGGCATGGCGCTGCACGAGGAAACGCTGTTCGACCATCGCTTCGGACGCGTCATGAACGCCAATATCGCCGAATACCACGTGCCGGTGAATGCCGACGTGCACGACATCAAGGTGATCTTCGTCGACGAGCCGGACCAGATCGTCAACCCGCTCGGCATCAAGGGCCTCGGCGAAATCGGTATCGTCGGCGTAGCGGCGGCGATCGCTAACGCGGTTTATCATGCGACGGGAAAACGCGTGCGCGACCTGCCGATCACGCTCGACAAGGTGGTCCAGTTCAATTGAATCCCGCGCGGCCTCACGCCCAAAACGCCGGCACGGTCGGCTCGAGCCTGCCGCCGGCGCGCACCGGCGCAACACGCCGCGCAAGGCCGGTCAAATCATCGGTCTCGACCGCGACACCGCTGAGTGTCGCCACCCCTGCGGCCGGTTCGAAACGGGCCGATGGGATACCGGTCGTGAATCGCCGCAGCGGCTCTTCCTTCTGCATCCCGATAATAGAATCATAATCGCCGGTCATGCCGGCGTCTGTCATGTAGGCGGTGCCGCCGGCGAGGATCTGATGATCGGCAGTCGGCACATGGGTGTGCGTGCCGACGACGAGGCTGGCGCGGCCGTCGCAGAAATAGCCGATGCCTTGTTTCTCGCTCGTCGCCTCGCCATGGAAATCGACCACAATCGCATCCGCCGCCTCGCGCAGCGGACAGGCCTCTAGCTCCTGATTGAGCACCGCGAAGGGATCGTCGAATGGCGTCATGAAGACGCGGCCGATCGCGTTGATAACGAGCGCGCGCTTGCCGTTCTTGGTATCGACCAGTGCCGCGCCCCGACCCGGCGTACCCTTTGGGTAGTTCGCAGGCCGGATCAGTTTCGGCGCGCGCTCGATGAACACCAGCGCCTCGCGCTGATCCCAGGCGTGATTGCCGAGCGTGATGGCATCCGCTCCGGCGTCGAGCAGTTCCTGATAGATCACCTCGGTGATGCCGAACCCGCCGGCGGAATTCTCGCCATTGACGACGACGAGGTCGAGCGCCCAGCCCCTGATCATGCCGGGCAGATGTTCCGCGACCGCGGCGCGGCCTGCTCGGCCGACTACGTCACCAACGAAGAGAATACGCAAAGTTCAGCTCCGGAAATCGAACACTTTCTTTTCCGTTAGCACATAATCCAGCGCCACGTCGTGCGGCAGCGCGGGAACGGCTTTTATTTCCTGCACGGAAAAGGCGATGCCGACGGCCGTAATGGCCTTCGCCTTGCGCAAGTGGGCGAGCGTGAAGTCGTAATGCCCAGCGCCATAGCCGATGCGATGGCCGGCGCGATCGAACGCCGCCAGCGGCACCAGCATGATATCGGGCACGAGTTCGGCCGCGGCCGGTGATGGTTCGAGAATGCCGAGCGGCCCCATCATCAGCCTGTCATCAGGCGACCACGCGCGAAACGCGAGCGATTTGCCACGCGACAGCACCGCCGGCAGCGCGAGCCTTGCGCCCTGCTCGGCGAGCTTGCGCATCAAGGGCGCGGGATCGATCTCGCTGCGGATCGGCGAGTATCCGGAGACGACCATGCCGGGCAGAATCGCAAACGGCACGCCTTGCCTTGCCATGGCTTGCGCCGCGGCGGCGCGCTGTTCGTCGCTCAACGCATCGCGCTTGGCCAGCGCGGCGGTGCGGAGGTCGGCTTTCGACAGGGTTGCCGTCATGCAGGGGCTCGTTCCGTCATCATCCGCGCAGGCGGATGATCCAGTATCCAGAGACGCTGGTGCTCAACTGCAGGGCCGCGGCGTACTGGATATCCCGCATGCACGGCGTATGACGAACGTGCGCGGGATGACAAACATGCACGCAACGAAAAAACAAAAGTGCGAGGCCGCGAACGCCGTTGAAGCACTCGATCCCGGAGTTCCCTACGAAAGTAGGTGGGCACCATATGTCCGGATCCACGGACCCGGCCAGGGACAGTTCCCTAAAGGATCGATAAGGCCCCGGGGATATATGGCTCCTGACGCACGACGCAGCCTCGCAGGATGCAATGTAAGCGTTACCGACCGAATCCGCCAGCGCTAACGCTACCAATCACCCGATCGCGACGCCGCTGCCGATGGTGCGGTTGATGACCTGCGTGGTTTTTTCGATGCGGTCGGCGGCGGCGTTGAGCGCGTTGGCCACGGCGACCTGGGTAGCCTTGGCGCGGTCGGCGGCGGCGGTGCGGACATTGCGCAGGGTTTCGAGTTCGCCCTCCAGCGCGCGGATGCGCGCGTTGGCGTCCAGCAGTTCGTCGCACACGGTGAGCGCGGCCATTACGGTGAGGCGCGCGTCGCCGATCTCGCCGAACTTGCCGCGCAACTCTCCGACGCGCGATTCCAGGCTCTCGGCGAGCTTGAGCAGCCGCACCTCCTGCCCTTCCTCGCAGGCCATGCGGTACTGCCGGCCATTGATGGTGACGTTGATGTGACTCATTCACTCTCCCCGGCGTCGGCATCGAGCACCGCACGGATGGTGCCGATTGCGGCATCCAGCTTTTCTGATACCTCGCGGTTGGTGCGCTCCAGCCGCCGCGTCTTCACCAGCGAGCCGTCGAGTTCGTCGGCAAGGCGCGAGCGATCGGCGCCGAGCGCCTGGATCCGGCTCGCCAACTCGTTCTCGTCGCGGTCGGCGTCGCGCCGCCGCTCGGCCGCAGCTTCGAGCGCATCGAGCGCCATCATCAAGCGCCGTGTGGCGGCGTCGATATCGGCATAGACCGGCTCGGCATTGCCGGTCCCGTTGGTGTGACGATCGCTCATGAGAGACAGCGCGCACCCTCGCGTAGGCCCGCCGCACGGCAGCAAAATCCGCGGTTCGGCAAGCGGTTAGAGCCCGAAATTTACGTGGCAAGCGAGCCAAGCGCAACGCCCGCGCGAAGCTATGCACTGCTAAGCAACTTTTCGCATGGCAAGCGCGTTTCCACGCCTTGGACTCCCGGGGATTGAGGTGCTATCCAGCCCGCACTTTCCCTCAAACACGCCCGTATTGCGGCCTTTGCCCGGTACATACCCCTAACCAAGCACCTCATTTCAGGCGGATTTCACATGACGCAGGTCGAACATACCCGTATGGCCAATGCGATTCGCGGGCTTGCCATGGATGCCGTCGAAAAGGCGAAATCCGGCCATCCCGGCTTGCCGATGGGCACCGCCGACATCGCGACCGTGCTGTTCACGCAGTTCCTCAAATTCGATGCGGCGGCTCCGACCTGGCCGGACCGCGACCGCTTTGTGCTCTCGGCCGGACACGGCTCGATGCTGCTCTATGCACTGCTGTACCTCACCGGCAACAAGGACATGACGCTCGATCAGATCCGGAATTTCCGTCAGCTCGGCTCCAAGACGCCGGGACACCCGGAGAACTTCGAGACCAGCGGCGTCGAGACCACGACCGGCCCGCTCGGCCAGGGCATCGCCACCTCGGTCGGCATGGCGTTGGCGGAAAAGATGCTGGCTGCAGAGTTCGGCAAAAAGGTCGTCAGCCACCATACCTACGTGCTCGCTTCCGACGGCGATCTGATGGAAGGCGTGTCGCAGGAAGCGATCGCGATGGCCGGGCACTGGAAGCTGAACAAGCTGATCGTGCTGTATGACAGCAACGGCATCTCGATCGACGGCCCGACCTCACTCGCCGATTCGGTCGACCAGGTGAAGCGCTTCAAGTCCGCGGGCTGGGCGGCGGAATTGATCGACGGTCATGACCCGAAAGCGATTGCCGCCGCGATCACCCGCGCGCAAAAATCCAACAAGCCGTCGCTGATCGCCTGCAAGACCACGATCGGTTACGGCGCGCCGACGCGGGCCGGCACGGCGAAGGTCCATGGTGAGGCGCTCGGCGCCGACGAGCTGAAGGGCGCCAAGGAAAAGCTCGGCATTTCGCTCGATGCCTTCTCGGTGCCTGACGATGTGCTGAAGGCATGGCGTGCCGCCGGCAGCCGCGGCGCTGCCGCGCGCGAGGAATGGGAAAGCGTTTTCGCCGAGCTCGGCCCCCGCAAGCGCGCCGAGTTCGAGCGGCGGATGCGGCACGAGCGGCCAGCCACGCTGTCGAAGGCGCTGCGCGCACACAAGAAGGCGCTGCTCGAATCGCCGCTGAATGTCGCCACGCGGAAATCTTCCGAAGCAGCGATCGAGGCGATTGCGGCTGCGATGCCGATGGAATTTTTGGCGGGCTCCGCCGACCTCACCGGCTCCAACAACAACAAGGCGAAGTCGGCAGTGGCGTTTTCGGCCAAGACGCCGAAGGGCCGCTTCATCCATTACGGCATCCGCGAGCACGGCATGGCCGCGGCGATGAACGGCATCTTCCTGCATGGCGGCTTCGCGCCGAACGGCGCGACCTTCCTGGTGTTCACGGACTACGCCCGACCCGCGATGCGGCTCGCCGCGCTGATGGGCGCAGGCGTCGTCTACGTGATGACCCATGATTCGATCGGGCTTGGCGAGGACGGCCCGACGCATCAGCCGGTCGAGCATCTCGCGGCGCTTCGCGCGATTCCCAACATGCGCGTGTTCCGGCCCTGCGATGCCGTCGAGGTCGCGGAGTGCTGGGAACTGGCGCTCAACCGGGTCGACGGCCCGACGGTGCTGGCGCTGACCCGCCAGAACCTGCCGCAGCTTCGCACCAATGCGCCGAACGATAATCCGTGCGCGCATGGCGCCTATGAGCTGGTCGCGGCGCAGGGCGATGCAAAAGTGTCGCTGTTCGCCTCGGGCTCTGAGGTCGAGATCGCGGTGGCTGCCCAAAAGCAACTGACGGAGCGTGGCATCCGGTCGCGGGTGGTCTCGGTGCCCTCGCTCGAGCTCCTGCTGGCACAACCGGCGGACCGAAAGGCAGCCATTATTGGCAATGCGCCGGTCAAGATCGCCGTTGAAGCGGCGGTACGCTGGGGTTGGGACGCCGTGATCGGACAGGATGGTGAATTCATCGGCATGCACGGTTTCGGTGCAAGCGCCCCCGCCAAGGACCTTTTCAAGCACTTCGGAATTACCGCCGAGGCCGTCGTTAACGCTGCCGTGAAGCGCTTGGGCTGACGGTTGAGCTCTCGGGGAAAAAGGACTACCTAGACCCCATCTTGACCGTTCCCGCCCGGCCGAACCGGGCGTTCCGCCGTAAGCACCTCCGTGGAACGTCTCCGCGGGGCTGGCAGCGGCTATCAGAGGAGAAACCAGCATGGCAGTCCGCGTCGCGATCAACGGATTTGGCCGCATTGGCCGCAACGTGTTGCGGGCGATTGCGGAATCCGGCCGCAAGGATATCGAAGTGGTCGGCATCAACGATCTCGGCCCGGTCGAGACCAACGCCCACCTGCTGCGCTTCGATTCCGTGCATGGCCGTTTCCCCGGCACCGTGACTATCGACGGCGACTCGATCAGCCTCGGCAATGGTAAGATCAAGGTTTCCGCCGAGCGCGACCCCTCGAAGCTGCCGTGGAAGGCGCTCGGCGTCGACATTGCGCTGGAATGCACCGGCATCTTCACGGCCAAGGACAAGGCCTCCGCGCACCTGACCGCCGGCGCCAAGCGCGTGCTGGTCTCGGCGCCCGCCGACAATGCTGACGCCACCATCGTCTACGGCGTGAACCATGACACCCTGACCAAGGATCATCTGGTCGTCTCCAACGGCTCCTGCACCACGAACTGCCTGGCGCCGCTCGCCAAGGTCTTGAACGACACCGTCGGCATCGAGACCGGCTTCATGACCACGATCCACGCTTACACCGGCGACCAGCCAACGCTCGACACGCTACACAAGGATCTCTATCGCGGCCGTGCGGCGGCGATGTCGATGATTCCGACCTCGACCGGTGCGGCGAAGGCAATCGGCCTGGTGCTGCCGGAGCTGAAGGGCAAGCTTGACGGCGTCGCGATCCGCGTGCCGACGCCGAACGTTTCGGTGGTCGACCTCAAGATCGTTGCCAAGCGCGCCACCGACGTCAAGGAAATCAACGCGGCGATGAAGCGTGCCTCCGAGCAGCAGCTCAAGGGCATCCTCGGCTACACCACCGCGCCGAATGTCTCGATCGACTTCAACCACGATCCCCACTCGTCGACGTTCCACGAGGACCAGACCAAGGTGCAAAACGGCACGCTGGTGCGGGTGATGTCCTGGTACGACAATGAATGGGGTTTCTCCAACCGCATGGCGGACACCGCCGTGGCGATGGGGAAGTTGCTGCAAGTTTGAGTCTCGTGTCCCGGACGCGACGCGGCACGAAGTGACGCGACGCAGAGCCGGGACCCATTCCAGCGTAGGTCCCTTCGGGATCATTCCAGCGTAGGTCCCGGTTCTGCACAGCGGCACTTCGCGCCGCAGTGCGTCCGGGACAAGAGAAGCGCCCATGCCAAAGACATTCCGAACCCTCGATGACGTCGATGTGAAGGGCAAGCGCGTGCTGCTGCGCGTCGACCTTAACGTGCCCATGGAGAACGGCCGCGTCACCGACGCGACAAGGCTCGAGCGTGTCGCACCGACCATTACCGAGATCGCGGACAAGGGCGGCAAGGTCATCCTGCTTGCCCATTTCGGCCGCCCGAAGGGGCGCGATGCCAAGGATTCGCTGAAGCCCGTCGCGGCGGCGCTCGGCCACGTCATCAAGAAGCCGGTTGCATTTGCCGACGACTGCATCGGCGAGGCTGCCGCCAAGGCCGTCGCTGCGATGAAGGACGGCGGTATCCTCTGCCTCGAAAACACCCGTTTCCACAAAGAGGAAGAGAAAAACGATCCTGCCTTCGTAGCCGAACTGGCAAAGCTCGGCGACATCTGGGTCAACGACGCCTTTTCGGCTGCGCACCGTGCACACGCTACGACCGAAGGTCTTGGCCACAAGCTGCCCGCCTATGCCGGCCGCACCATGCAGGCCGAACTCGACGCGCTTGGCAAGGCGCTGGAAGCGCCGACAAAGCCGGTTATCGCGATCATTGGCGGCGCAAAAGTCTCCACCAAGATCAATCTGCTCCAAAACCTGGTGACGAAAGTCGATGCGCTGGTGATCGGCGGCGGCATGGCCAACACCTTCCTGCACGCGCAGGGCGTCGGCGTCGGCAAGTCGCTGGCGGAAAAAGACCTCGCCGCGACCGCGCTGCGCATCCTGGAAAAGGCCAGCGCCGCGAACTGCGCCATCATTCTCCCGGTCGATGCCGTGGTCGCCTATCATTTCGCGGCCAACTCGCCCTCGCACGCTTATGGGCTCGATGCGATCCCGGCCGACGGCATGATCCTCGACGTCGGCCCGCAATCGATCGTGCGGATTCACGCCGCGATCGACGACGCCGCGACGCTGGTCTGGAACGGCCCGCTCGGCGCGTTCGAAATGACGCCGTTCGACCGCGGCACCGTCGTTGCGGCCAAGCACGCAGCGGCGCGCACCAAGGCGAAGAAGCTGATCTCGGTTGCCGGCGGCGGCGACACGGTCGCGGCGCTGAACCAGGCCGGGGTGGCCGACGATTTTACCTATGTTTCGACGGCCGGCGGCGCGTTTCTCGAATGGATGGAAGGCAAACCGCTGCCCGGTGTCGAAGTTCTCAAACTGCGTTAGACCAGGACTTGAAGGAGCGCCAAAGGCGCGGCAAATACAGGAGAATTTGAATGGCTCGCATTACCTTGCGTCAACTGCTCGATCATGCGGCAGAGCACGATTACGGGGTGCCGGCGTTCAACATCAACAACATGGAGCAGGCGCTCGCCATCATGGAGGCCGCCTCCGCGGTCGACGCGCCCGTCATCATCCAAGCCTCGCGCGGCGCGCGCTCCTATGCCAACGACGTGATGCTCAAGCACATGATGGACGCCGTCACTGAAATCTATCCGCAGATCCCGGTCTGCGTGCATCTCGATCACGGTAACGAGCCCGCGACCTGCATGACCGCGATCCAGGCCGGCTTCACCTCCGTCATGATGGACGGATCGCTGAAAGCCGACGGCAAGACCCCCGGCGACTGGGACTACAATGTCGGCGTGACCAAGACGGTCACCGACATGGCCCATCTCGGCGGCATCTCGGTGGAAGGCGAGCTCGGCGTGCTCGGCTCGCTGGAGACCGGCATGGGCGACAAGGAAGACGGTCACGGCGCCGAAGGCAAGCTCTCGCACGACCAGTTGCTCACCAACCCGGATGAGGCCGTGAAGTTCGTCAAGGAGACCAAGGTCGACGCGCTGGCGATCGCGATGGGCACCTCGCACGGAGCCTACAAGTTCACCCGGAAGCCGGACGGCGACATCCTCGCCATGAACGTGATCGAGGAAATCCATCGCAAGCTGCCGAACACGCATCTCGTGATGCACGGTTCGTCCTCGGTGCCGCAGGACCTGCAGGAAATCATCAATGCCAATGGCGGCAAAATGAAGCCGACCTGGGGCGTGCCGGTTTCGGAGATTCAGCGCGGCATCAAGAACGGCGTGCGCAAGATCAACATCGATACCGACAACCGCATGGCGATGACCGGGCAGATCCGTAAAGTGCTGAAGGACAATCCGGAAGAGTTCGACCCGCGCAAATACCTCAAGCCCGCGATGGAAGCCATGGCCAAGCTGTGCAAGCAGCGGCTGCAGGAATTCAATACCGCAGGGCAGGCCAGCAAGATCAAGAAGGTGCTGACGACGGCCGAAATGGCCAAGCGGTACGGCAAGGGTGAGCTGGACCCGCGGGTTGCCTGAGCCGGCGCCCGCCTCGCAAACACCCCCGGTGCGACGAACGTTTTCTAGGCAATTGCCCGAGAACCGCCTATTTTGGTGCGCAAGGGCATGATGTTTTCGGAGAACGTTCCCATGAATCTTGCTGACCTCAACAAGGTTGCCCTCGCCATGGTCACCCCAGGCAAGGGCATTCTCGCCGCCGACGAATCCTCGGGCACGATCAAGAAGCGTTTTGACGCCATCAAGGTCGAATCCACGGAGGAGAATCGCCGCGACTACCGTGAAATGCTGTTCCGCTCCACCGAGGCGATGAGCAAGTACGTCTCGGGCGTCATCCTCTACGACGAAACCATCTGGCAGAACGCCAAGGACGGCACGCCGCTGGTCAAGCTGATCGAGCAGTCCGGGGCCATCCCCGGCATCAAGGTCGATGAAGGAACGCAAGCGCTGCCGCAGTGTCCGGGCGAACTGGTCACCGTCGGCCTCGACAAGCTCGCCGAGCGGCTGAAAAAATACTACGAGCGCGGCGCGCGCTTCGCGAAGTGGCGTGCAGTGATCGATATCGGCGGCGGCATTCCGACGATGACCGCGATCAACGTCAATGCCCATGCGCTGGCGCGCTACGCCGCGCTGTGCCAGGCGGCGCAGATCGTGCCGATCGTCGAACCGGAAGTGCTGATGGACGGCGATCACGATATCGACCGCTGCTACGATGTTACTCAGCGTGTGCTGAACAAGACATTCCAGGAATTGCGGATCCAGCGCGTCGAGCTTGAGGGCATGGTGCTGAAGCCCAACATGGCCATTTCAGGCAAGAAGTGCCCGAAGCAGGCTTCCGTCGAGGAAGTTGCGGAGAAAACCGTCCGTCTCCTGAAGGCGTGCGTTCCCGCGGCCGTGCCGGGCATCGCCTTCCTCTCCGGCGGACAGTCCGATGAGGAAGCGACCGCGCATCTGAACGCCATGAACCGGATCGGCGGCCTGCCTTGGCGGCTGACCTTCTCCTATGGCCGGGCGCTGCAGGCGGCGCCGCAGAAGGCGTGGTCGGGTAAGGCCGAGAACATCGCCGCAGGCCAGCGCGCGTTCACACACCGTGCGCGGATGAACGCGCTGGCGAGCAAGGGCGAGTGGGAAACCGGCCTGGAAAAGAAGGTCGCCTAGACTTGTCCAACAAACCCGTTCCGCCGCGCCCGGCGCCGCGCCTCTATCTCGCGACGCCGGAGGTGGACGATCCATCGCAGTTCGCAAATCAGCTTCCGGAGCTGTTGGCCGCGGTCGACGTCGCGGCTGTACTGCTGCGGTTGAAGCAGACCGACCAGCGCACCATGATCGCACGCGTGAAAGCACTTGCGCCCGCGATCCAGAACGGCGGCGCGGCGCTGTTGCTCGACGGCCATGTCGAACTGGTGGCGCGGGCCGGCGCCGACGGCGCGCATCTGACCGGCCTCGCCGCGCTGGAAGACGCCTTGCCGTCGCTGAAGCCTGACCGCATCGCCGGCATCGGCGGTCTTGCTACGCGGCACGATTCGATGGCGGCGGGCGAAGCGGGTGCTGACTACGTGCTGTTTGGCGAACCCGATGCCAAGGGCCAGCGGCCATCAACTGAAGCGATCGCCGAACGCCTGCAATGGTGGGATGAACTGTTCGAGCCGCCCTGCATCGGCTTTGCTACGTCGCGCGCGGAGGCTTCCGAATTTGCGGCTGCCGGCGCCGATTTCGTGCTGGTCGGCGATTTCATCTGGGCTGATCCGCGTGGCGCCAAGGCTGCGCTGATCGATGCCGCGCAGGCAATCGCACAAGCGTACGAGGCAGCGTTCGGAAAAGAAAAATCTGGTATCGATAAGTCTGGCACGGACAAGGCCGGGCACGGATAACGCCGGACAATGAAACTCCTGCGTCCCATATCGCTGCTTGCGGGCCTCTTGATGACGGTGGCCGGCGCCTCCGCGCAGATCTCGCTGACGCCGCCCGCCGCGCAACCGCCCGCCAGCCCGCCGCCGGCGAAAAAGGAAGCGCCGCCCAAGCCAAAAGCTCCGCCCGCAGCGAAGCAGCCCGCCGCGCCGCCGAAGCCGGCGGCAGCGCCCAAACCGGCGGCGACACCCACGCCCGCGCCCTCGCCGACAGCCGCCTTCGAGGATCCCAACGTCGATCTCGTCTACGGCGCCTATCAGCGCGGCATGTACAAGACGGCGTTCGATCTCGCGACGACGCGCGCGCAGTATAACGGCGACCCCAAGGCGATGACGATGCTGGGCGAGCTCTACGCCAACGGGCTCGGCATCAAGCGCGACTATGCCAAGGCCGCCGATTGGTACCAGCGTGCAGCCGATGCCGGCGACCGCGAGGGCATGTTCGCACTCGCCATGATGCGGCTGTCCGGCCGCGGCGGGCCGACCAATCGGGAACAGGCCGTCAAGCTCCTGGCCTCCGCGGCCAAGCTCGGCAACCCGAAGGCGGCTTACAATCTGGCGCTGCTCTATCTCGACGGCAACACGCTGCCGCAGGATGTCCGGCGCGCTGCCGAACTGCTGCGCGTCGCAGCCGACGCAGGCAATCCCGAAGCGCAATACGCGTTGGCTACCTTCTACAAGGAAGGCACCGGCGTACCGAAGGACATCGACAAGGCGGTGCGGCTGTTGCAGGCGGCGTCGCTGGCCGACAATGTCGACGCCGAGGTCGAATATGCGATTGCGCTGTTCAACGGCACAGGCACGCCTAAGAACCAGCCGGCCGCGGTCGCGCTCTTGCGCAAGGCCGCCCGGCAAAACAGCCCAGTCGCGCAAAACCGGCTGGCCTGGCTGCTGATCTACGGTGCGGGCACACCCGTGGACAAAATCGAGGGCTTCAAGTGGCATCTCATCGCCAAGACCGCCGGCAAGGGTGACCCTAAGCTGGACGAAATGCTTGCGGAGCTCAGCCCCGAGGATCGCACCAAGGTGCAGGAGGCGGCGCGGAAATGGACCGGTACCGCCGACAAATCACGCCTTGACGGCGGCACATCAGCAGGGCACCCAGTCCCTAAACCCTGACGGCATTGCACCGTTCCCTCTCACACCATAAGCGCTCACATCATGCTGTATTCAGCCATTATCAACGTCATGGTGAAAGCCGCGCGCCGCGCCGGCCGCAGCCTCAAGCGCGACCTCGGCGAGATCGAGCATCTGCAGGTGTCGCTGAAGGGGCCGGCGAACTTCGTCACCAAGGCCGACAAGCGCGCCGAGGAAATGCTGTACGAGGACCTCGCCAAGGCACGTCCCGGCTACGGCTTCATCGGCGAGGAAGGCGGCACGCGCGAAGGCGCCGACAAGACCCACACCTGGATCGTCGATCCCTTGGACGGCACCACCAACTTCCTGCATGGCATTCCGCAATTTGCGATCTCGATCGGCCTCGCCCGCGAGGGCACCATCATTGCCGGCGTGATCTACAATCCGGCCAATGACGAGTTGTACATTGCGGAGCGCGGCAAGGGCGCGTTCCTCAACGACCAGCGGCTGCGCGTCGCCGGCCGCCGCCAACTCAACGAATGCGTGGTCGCCTGTGGCCTGCCGCATATCGGCCGCGGCGACCATGAGCTGGCGAACCGCGAGATGGCCGCGCTGCAGAACAAGGTGGCCGGCTTCCGCCGCTTCGGCGCCGCCTCGCTCGACCTCGCCTTTGTCGCCGCCGGCCGCCTCGACGGCTATTGGGAACGCAACCTGTCGCCGTGGGATATCGCAGCGGGGCAGATCATGGTGCGCGAGGCAGGCGGCATGATCTCAGACATCGGCGGCAATGACGACGCACTGAAGACCGGGGATGTGGTGTGCGGGAATGAGTTCGTGCATGGGGAGCTAGTGAAGATATTGGAGCCGCTTGGCAAGTAGAGCGACGGTTCCAAGCCGCGCGCCGTCATCATCCGGGATCGGCGATGCAGTCGCCCAGAGACGGCGGAACGACACGGAGGAGCCTCGGCGCTCCCAGCCAAAATATTGAAAACAACCCCATGCACAGTAGCCGGCACTCATCGAGTGCCAAAATCGACATTTGACACGTCGGGCAAATCAGCGAGACAAGACCATCATCCCCCGAAGGTAGCGATTGTAACAAGTCGTGCGGGGACATAGGTCGCGGGCAGGTCGCGCCATGGCGCACCTGAACGCAGGACCCAAACGATGCCATCGAGCACGCGGCGGTCATCTACTCGCCGAACGCCGCGCGGCTTGTTCGGCAACATCGCCTTAATGGCGGTCCACTCATGTTCGCTGAATTCGCAGCGCATGATTCGAGGCTCCGGTTTCGAAGCTTGAATGACGTCCGGGGGAGCGCCATCAATCCGCACCGGTCACTAGCGAAGCCGCTAATGCTCTGAATTTACTTCCGCTTTCGGAGGCATAGCCGGCATGACCAGACTTGCCGCTGAGTCGCCCGTGTAGCGATTGACCCGGAACGGACATCGAAAGTGGTCGGGAGCCGCCAAAGAGTTTGAAATTTGGACGGCTGGCGGTCCTGGAACGACGCCGAGACCGTCAAATCCGATGTTCCTAATCGGGTATTAGATCAGTTTCTGCCAACGAAAGCTCATACAGATAGAACGCCTCTACCCAAATTGAGCGCTTTGCAATCTGCTTCGAGCTAAGGCCGGCTGAACGGGTCAGGCGATCCATCAAAGCGAGGTTGCTGTCTGATGAAAGTAGGAGATACATTCTTCCGTTCGGGTGCAACCTCTGAGCGGACTGCTTGAACAGAGGCAAGATATCCCGGTAACCAGGACCAGCATGCCAAGCTCGGTCAGCATCGTCGCGTGGCTCACCCGAGAAAGATGGTGGGCTAGAGATGATGATATCAAACTTGCGCTCCGCCGGTATGGCGGAAAACAGATCGGATTGAAACGCTCTTACTTGCTCAAAACCATTCTTTGCTGCGTTTAAGTTGGCAGCCTTGACCGCCGCCGGATTTATGTCCAAGGCGATGACCGACTTAGCGCCCGCCTTGGCTGCCGATAGTGAGAGTATTCCAGAGCCGGTGCCGATTTCTACGACGTTTTTTCCCTGCAAGTCTAACGATTGCAGAAATCGCGCGAAAAATGCGCTGGTCAGGAAGATCTTCGGATGGAAGACCGATGGCAGCACCGCGAGATCAAATCCTTCGACGTGGGTCGTGGTTGACTGTTTACGGGTAAGAATGAAGCGGTAGGAGAAGAAGTGCACCAGTGTGCGATAAACAGCCCGTGCTGGGCTGAATGAGTCGTCTCGTTCGATGGTCTTCTCACCGACGTTCAAGGGTCACCTGAACTTTCTCCGCCCCTTAGTAAAGGATCAAACCGGATGAATGTTCCTCAATGTTTGCGAAGCACGAATATTGCCTGAGAGCCCCCACGATGAATATGAGTTCGGCTCCGCCACAGGGGGCCGGAATAACAGTCGCATCTTCTGCATGCGCACTGAACTCGTCGGCTTCTGGCATTTTTCAAAAGTGGTGATCCCGATGCGTGATGTCCGCAGTTGGGGGAGGACCGGAAGTGGTCAGCGGTGGGGCAACCGACGCGATTGACCCAGAACGGACATCACGAAACCGCTTACTCGATCACCTCGCCTAGCGCGGAGGAAAAATAGCTGGATGGCATACAAGGGTGCGGACATCATTCCGGAAGGCCCGCAAGCCGCAATCCACGGTACAGGGATTCGGCGACATCTGGTCTCTTGAAAGGGCTATTCATGTCGAACTCGTGGTGCCGGCGCACCTCGGATACGGTGTAGCCTGGCGCATGCTCGAGCAATCGAGCGATGACCTGCCGCGCCTCGTGTGTGCGGCCGAGAAGAGCGAGGCTCGCCGCGCGGTAGCGAAGCGCGCCCGCGACATTGGGGCGCTCGCGAAGGATGCGCGCTGTCCAATCCACGACTTTCTCATGATCGCCGCGCCAAAATAGGCAATCGGGTAGGCCACACTCCCACTCCAGCCCGCGTCCAATGGATTGAGGCGCTCGCATTGCTGCAGATGCTCGACCGCCCTATCGATCTCGCCCCTATACGCGTAGAGATTCCCCCCCACCCGAAACGCTTCGGCATTGTTGCGATTGAGACCTATGGCCTTCTCCACTAAGGCTAAGCCGGTCTCCATGTCGCCCGACACACCGAGGATAAGGGCGGCGATGGCTACGACCTCGGAATCGGCCGGGTCGAGCGCGACCGCCCTTTGAGCCACCTCGTTATCTGCAACTAGAGGGGTGTCTCGATGTCCGAAACCCTGAGCAATGAATATCCAGCAACAGAGCGATAGATTGGCCATGCCTCGTGCGTAGCTCGGATCAATCTGCACCGCCTGTCTAAGCAGGCCGAGCGCCTGCTCGACCTCGGGCCGCCGTCGGGTTCGCGTCAGCGCAACGGCGCGCAAGACCAGATCGTACGCCTTCAGATTGCGCGCAGGCTTGCTTCGGGCGCGCTCGATCTCGGCCTGCTCCACCCGCGGCGCGATGATGCCAACTACGTTTTCGGTCACGCGGTCTTGAAGCTCGAACACGTCTTCGAGCGCGCCATCAAAGCGGTCTGCCCACAAATGTGTGCCGTTAGCTGCGTCTATGAGCTGTCCGGTGATGCGAATGCGATTGCCCACTTTGCGGACGCTACCCTCAAGCACATAGCGCACCCCGAGTTCGCGCCCGACTTGCCGGATGTCTGGCGATTTGCCCTTGTACGCGAAGGTCGAATTTCGCGCGATGACGAAGAGCGACTTGAAACTTGAAAGCCCCGTGATGATATCCTCTACGAGACCATCGACGAAATATTCCTGCTCCGGGTCGCGGCTCATATTCTCAAACGGCAGCACGGCGACGGATGGCTTGTCGGGTAGTGTCAGGAGCACGTCAGTGGCGTGGGGCGGGGCCGCCGTGGCCGGGATACCGTCCATCTGCACTCCAAAGGCGCGCACCGGCCGCTCGATGTTCTTAAGCGACAGCTCTCCTAAGGCCACGAAGGTCGCCTTCAATCGGCCAGCGACGGCATTGTGCACGTCACCCGAAATCACGATGCCACCCGGCTGCGCTTCGGCCTCCAGCCTCGCGGCTACGTTCACGCCGTCACCGTAGAGATCGTCGCCGTCCAC
Source organism: Bradyrhizobium sp. sBnM-33 (assembly GCF_032917945.1). Taxonomy (NCBI): domain Bacteria; kingdom Pseudomonadati; phylum Pseudomonadota; class Alphaproteobacteria; order Hyphomicrobiales; family Nitrobacteraceae; genus Bradyrhizobium; species Bradyrhizobium sp. sBnM-33. The sequence continues at coordinate 1,049,905 of NZ_CP136624.1, read as the reverse complement.
AATCAGGTCGCCGAGATGCAGGCCGATCCGGAACACGATGGCATCGTCTTGGGGCTGGTCACGATTGGCCTCGGCCATGACCTGCTGGAACTCGATGGCAGCGCCTAGTGCATCGACGGCGCTGGCAAACTTCACCAGGGCGCCATCGCCTATCAGCTTAACCAAGCGGCCGCCATGGTCGGCCAACACAGGTTCCAGGTGCAGTTTGCGGTGTTCCCGCAGGCGCGCCACGGTACCACTTTCGTCCCGCCCCATCAGGCGGGAATAGCCGACCACGTCGGCTGCAAAGATGGCTGCTAAGCGGCGCTGCTCACGGGTCAATGGAGTATCTCCGCCCCCCCGTTTCCTGATCGTAAAGGGGCTTAGCCGACTGGGCAATGATGCGGCCGGCGTGGAACGGTCATGTCGGCTAATGGGCACTTTCCGGACATGACCGGTCTAGCTGACAATGTCCGCTCACGGGGCTGAAGCGGGCATCGTCAAACATTCGCAGTTTGAGGTTTTGCTTCTGGCCTATCGGCGCACCGCCCTTTGTGTGTACCGAGCGGCATAAAATCAAGCCGAGATTGCGCGATTGAAAATACGTTTAGAGGCCGGGGTAGCGCGGTCCCGCGTGGGGTCACGCCCTTCAAAGAACTTGCGAAACCGATGGGCGGTGGTCAGGCCGTCACTGCCCGCATTACGGCACGGCCGGGTTAGTTACTTGTAGTATCCGACGCCGCAGCCGAGTTCGCCGACCCTGGTTACGAAGCTCACCTTAGGTAGCGGCTTTGCGTCGGCGCCTGGCCTTACAAACATGTAGCTAACTTCGGTGATTTGACCTTCGGGCTTCTGCGCGGCAGCATAGAGTTCCTGACCATATGCATTGCCGGTTGCATCCTTCAGGGTTCTAACGTCCGTGCCAGCTGGAACGGAAGGCGGACTCGCAAGCGCCTTCCCGTCCCCGGTTCGGAAACAGAACGGATAAAGGTCGCGATCTCGAAACCCGCCCTCTCCCTTGAGAAACATCGCCAGGGCCACCGGTTGGTCCGCCTTTAAGACAACGACTGCCTTATCGAGCATTGCCCTGGCCTCCTGGGGCGTGCCGAACTGAGCTTGCTGCGCGAAAGTGGCCGCTGACAAAGTGAGGGCTGCGCCCGATACTGCGCCAATCATGAGTGTACGAGGCATGGACTTCCTCCCTGGTTGGCTCGCGCGGCGTGCAGCACCGCAGTGCAGACACTGGCTGCTGCGACACCCGCGAAACGTAGGTTTGATTTTTACAAGCATTGTTGTAGCTGCCGATCCCACTGCGCTGCCCGTTGCAGCGACCGGATTTCGGTGCGTCCTCGTGTTGAGGGGCAGCTATCGGAGAGCCTCGCAGGCTTGTCCGCGAGTTCATCATATCGGCTTTCGGCACTGCGCGTAAGGCCGAATGGAGTACCGCCCTGAAAGGTACTCTCCATCACCGGCGAGAGATCTAATAGAGATGCTGTTTGCTGCGGTGCATGAGTCGGGTGATGGCACGAAACAGACTCGCCCGCGCATTTCGCCAATGTCCGTAGTTATGCCAGAGCGGACCAAGCGCGTCCGGCGCCGGAGGTCAGTTGATTACCCATTTGCGACATCGAGAGCATTTGGCCGCCGCTGCAAAGCGTATCGCGGGCGGGGCAGGAGCACGGCCGGACCATCAGATTAGCGGACATCGGCTTGTTCGCTCAGCATCCTCTAAAGTTCAACCGTACCGCTCGCGACTGCAATCGGCGGTGCGATTTTGTTCTGTGCGATGATTTCTTCAAGCTTTGCATTATTCTCCAGCAGGCGGTGACTGGTGAGGATGAGGAAGTAATAACCAAATTCCGGATTTTGAAAGTAAATCTCCAGCAACTTATCATACTCAATTGTCAGCACATGGCCGCCCTCGATGCACTCGATCGTCGCCGTCCGTCGATTTTTCGGCGTCAGGAAGCCAAGCTCGCCCATCAGACTTCCAGGCGGAAGCTCTACGCTGAATTCGGTGACCAGGAATTTTCCGGTGATGATCAAAAACATTTCGTTGGCTGCATCGCCCTTGCTGCACAATTTGTCGCCCTTGCGATATTTGCGCTCGGTCATGAAAGGTTTGAGCCATTCCAATGAGGTATCGCCCTCTGTGGCTATGCGTGCCCTCTTGATCAGTTTGAGCATTTGGCGGAGGCGAATTGCATTGATCGGCAGGAAAAGCAGATACAGGATAAAAGTCCCGACGCTTCCGGAGAGCGCGCCAAAGACGACGAAGAATGTACAGCCGACCATGTTCGCGATGCGCAGCGGCACCATTGTATGCATCAGCAACGTAGCTACAAGAAAGGTGGCACCAATCACAGCGAACATATTGGCAAGCGTGATGTTGGCCAGCACAATTTCTAGCAGCCGGTTGAGTAGGGCATCGTAGGTAATGTTGTTGGGATCGAGACCCATTTGAACCAGAATCTTTGCGATCCTGAGATTGTCCGCCGCCGTATCAAGAATGCGGTTTAGTATTGTCGAAAAATCTGCGTTGCTGCTCGAGTTCATCAGATACTCCTCGCGCAAAGCCGTCGGAATTCGTCGGGTAAACCTCAAAAGTCGAAACGCCAATATTTGGCAGAATTATTGGGGAAAATCGTCAACTTTTTCAGCATTTTTCCCGCTCATCGACCCTGAATTCTAGAGCCTGGCGCGTAGTCTCGAAGGCATCTCCGATGTCGTTCCTGGCACCTTTGAGACATGCCCGCCTATCCTGAGAATGTCCCTTCACCGGGTAGACCGGAAGTCACAGTGGTCAGGCCAAACCGACGCGAATGATGTGGTGGACGACGCCCGCTCCCGGCATCGAATGTGCCAAAGGGTGATTGTTCAACAACGAATCACCGGAGGGGGTCGTCCACATGCAGGTTAGCACCATCGGCGTTGATCTCGAAGAACGTGTTCCAAGTGCACGGCGTGGATCGTGCGGGTAAGGTCGTCATCACTCGTCAGTTGCGGCGCAAGCAGGTCATTGGCTTCTTTAGCAAGATTCCCCCTTGCCTGGTCGGCATGGAAGCCTGCGGAACCGCTCATCATTGGGCGCGTGAAGTCTCCAAGCTCGGTCACACCGTGCGTCTGATGCCGCCAAGTTACGTGAAGGGCTATGTCAAACGGTCGAAAAACGATGCTGCCGACGCAGCCGCCATCTGTGAGGCCGTGACACGCCCATCAATGCGGTTCGTGCCGATTAAGTCGGCCGATCAGCAAGCCTTGCTGATGTTGCATCGAACGCCGGATCTTTTAATCCGTCAGCGCACGCAGCTGATCAATGCGCTCCGAGCCCACCTTGCCGAGTTCGGCCTCGTTGCGGAGACGAGGGCGCGAAGGTCTCGCGCGGCTTGCCGCGATCATCACGGACGAAAGTAACCGCGAAGCTCTTCCATCTGCGATGAAACAGGCGCTGCAGGCCATTGTCGATCAACTCGCTGCTCTGGAATTGCAAATCGGGACTCTGGATCGCGCCATTCACGCCCATCATCGTGCCAATGACATGAGCTGCCGCCTCGAGACCGTGCCCGGGATTGGCGTGATCGGGGCCACGGCCATTGCCTCTACTGTCACAGACCCGAGTGACTTCAAATCCGGTCGGGATTTTGCGGCATGGATCGGACTTGTGCCGCGGCAGCATTCGACGGGGGCAAGGAGCGGCTCGGCGGCATCTCCAAGCAGGTGCTATCTCCGACGGTTGCTCGTCATCGGTGCAACAGCCGTTGTTCGACACGCCCGGCAGCAGCCGCAAAAGCATCCCTGGGTCATGAGGCTGCTGGCCAAGAAGCCGGCCAAGCTCGTCGCCGTTGCCGTTGCCAACAAGATGGCGCGCATCGCTTGGGCGATCATGGCCAAGGGAGGATACTATCGAGCGCCGGAGCTTGCTGCAGCCGCCTGAAGAGGCTTGGCAATAGGAGCCTGAGGCGACGGCGGAGCAAGACAACCGAATTGCGAGGGTGATGATGGCGTGATGCGAAACGGTCGAGCCGTCGATTGGGACAACCCGCTTCTGGGTCATGGGCGGCAAAGCCCCTGCGAATGATTGGGACCCGATCCGCGGACTACATCAGGGCCAGCGGTCATGGTGCCGCGCAAACAGGCCGGACACATGACTTGTACCCGACCGCGAGCCGAACGTCAGATTCTTCTTGCAACGCGGGCGTCGTCCACACATGACCCAATGTATGGTCCGGCCGTGCGGTGCAAGAAGATTTCGACGATCCGGTAGATGCGGTCTTGCATCAATGTATCCGGCCTCTGCTAGGAGCGCAGTGCTCCGGGCCATCATGGATATCAGCGCGCATGTGATCTGGTTAGCGGACAGGCCTCGACCGGGCCATTTGGGTCACCAGTGTTCGCATGCGCCGGGAAGACCGATTCTCCATCGTCGTCTCATCTTCTCGCAGACCTCGGCGGGTAAGGGGTGTTGTTACGTCATCGATAGCTCCTCACTTCGCGCTGTTCCTTTGTTCGTGCCTGGCGGTCGTTCCTTCGTCCCGGCCTGCGCGCGCAGACGCGCCGCGCGCAAGGGGTCGTCAAGGCCGGCCGTCGTGCTTTCCTGACGTCTTGCTCTCTGCTGCCAGGCTGCGCCTTGACGGCCCCGCGCACGGCGCGAGGGTCAAGCAGGTCGGGACGCTGTCTCCTCCGTCTTGACGCTCGCGAAGGCGCGTCCCTTGTTGAGGACCGCCCAGGCAATTCGGGCGAGTTTGTTAGCGAGCGCAATCGCCAGCACGTTGTGATGCAATCGTTTCTTGGCGGCTCGGATCCAAGAGTTGAGGCCATAGCGCTCCCAACACCTGATCTTGACCAGCACAACCCAAGCGGCTTGCACGAACAGCGCGCGCAGGTAGCGATTGCCGCGCCTTGATATACTGCCGAGGATCGTGCGGTCGCCGGTCGATGTCTGCTTCGGCACAAGTCCAAGCCAGGCGCCGAAGTCGCGGCCTTTCGAGAACACGTCTCCAGCGCCGATCGCGGCCACCATTGCGCTCGAGATGATCGGGCCAATACCAGGCACCGTCATCAGTCGCCGGCAGGCCTCATCTTGATGGGCTAGTGTTTCGATCTCGCTAGATAGCCTCTCGATACGCTGATCCAGCCGGCGCCAGTCTTCCACCAGGCCCTCGATGATGAGCGACATGCGAGGCGAGAGCACATCGATGCGTGTCGCCAAGATGCCCGGCAACTCGAACCGCAGGGAATGCAGGCCTTGCCGCACGGCGATGCCCCGCTCCAGCAGGAACGCACGGATCTGATTGATGACGCCGGTACGCTGACCGACCAATCGATCGCGGACGCGGTGCAGTGCCTGAAGGGCGAGCTGTTCGGCGGTCTTGGTCGCGACGAACTTCATCGTCGGGCGTTGGACCGCCTCGGCGATGGCTTCCGCATCTCGGAAGTCATTCTTCTGTCCCTTCGAATACGGGCGCACGTACTTCGCCGGCATCAGGCGGGCGTCGTGGCCAAGCATCTGGAGTTTGCGGCTGAGATGATGGGCGCCTACGCAGGCCTCCATACCGATCAAGCACGGCGGCAGGTTGGCGAGCCGCGTTTCCACCTGGCCGCGTGACCACTTCTGCCGCAGCACGATGGCACCGCGGTGATCATGACCCACGATGTGGAGCGAGTTTTTGCCAATATCGATGCCGATCACGGCGATCGCTGCGTTGATTTTCTGAGACATGGCGTGCTCCTTGTCTTGAGCGCCCCTTGCCAGCTTCTCGTGCTGGCAGGGCCGGAGCACGGCCGGACCATCCCATTAGCCGACGTCAGTGAAAGCATCGCGTAGGGAATGCCGGTGCAAGTGGCGTACCCGTTCCGACCGAAGCTCGTATGCTCCTTCATTCTGCGTGCGAGGCTATGGATAGGGCAAAGCAGCTGACATTCCCTGTACCCTCCTGTTTCGCCGTGAGCGCGCGAACGCGCGTCGTACATTGTTGGCAAGAATCGAAATGGGAGGATGCCCCTTCCTCGGCGCCGCGGCGCAGGTTGGTTCAGTCGGCATCGCTGGCGGCAAGCGAATTGTGGTTGCGGACCATTGTGCCGAATCCTAGTCTCGCGCTGTGGTCGCCAACCACACCACCTCTAATAGCCAATCAAAAGCAATAGCGGCCAAGGAGGAAACAATGCGATACAGCAATCCAGACCGTCGAACCATTCTGAAAGCCATGACGTCATTGGCGGCGGCATCATCGATGGCAAAAATCACCGTTGGACGTGCGGAGGCCGCCGCCGCTTCCGAACCGGCCCTGAGCCCCGCGCTTGGGGATGTCGATCAGGCGCTGCGGCAGGCCGTCAACGCGCGGACCGTGCCGGGCCTCGTCGCCATCGCGGCAAACGACAAAGGCATCGTCTACGTGGGCGCGTTTGGGCCCTCGATCACCACGGACAGCGTGTTCTGGATCGCTTCGATGACCAAGGCGATCACGGGCGCGGCCTGCATGCAACTGGTCGAGCAGGGCAAGCTGGAGCTCGATCAGCCGATGGGCAAGCTGCTTCCGCAACTTGAGCAACCCAAGGTGTTTGAAGGATTCGACGCCAGCGGCGCACCGAAGCTTCGCCCCGCCAAGCGAGCGATTACACTGCGCCACCTCCTCACTCACACCGCAGGTTTCACCTACAGTATCTGGAGCGAGCCGATGACGCAGTTTGAGAAGGTCACGGGAACGCCCTTCATCGGCCAATGCAAGAATGCCGCCTTCAACGCGCCTCTGGTGTTCGATCCCGGCGATCGCTGGGAATACGGCATCAATATTGATTGGGTAGGCAAGGCGGTTGAGGCCGTGAGTGGCCAGTCATTGGAGGTCTATTTCAAGGAGAAGATCTTTACGCCGCTCGGCATGACGGATACCGGCTTTCTGATCAGCTCCTCGCAAAAGGCCCGTGTTGCGCCGATGTTCAGCCGCCAGGGCGACGGCTCGCTCAAGCCGATGGCCTTCGAAATGCCGCAGCGGCCCGAATTCTTCATGGGCGGCGGTGCGCTCTTCAGCACGCCGCGGAACTACATGGCGTTTCTGCAGATGCTGTTGCACGAAGGCACGTTCAACGGCGCGCAGGTGCTGAAGCCCGAGACCGTGGCGCTCATGCGGCAGAACCATATCGGGGATCTCAACGTGGTCACGTTGAAGACAGTGCGACCGGAAAGCTCGAACGATGCGAACCTGTTCCCCGGCATGACCCAGAAATGGGGACTGTCGTTCGACATCAACACTGAACCCGGCCCCGCCGGACGCAGCGCGGGTAGCCTCGCCTGGGCCGGGCTGTTCAACACCTACTTCTGGATTGATCCGAACAAGCGTGTGACCGGCACGATCATGACGCAGCTCCTGCCGTTCGCCGACGATCAGGTCCTGAAGCTGTTCGCCAAGTTCGAGAGCGGTCTCTATGCCGCTATCGCCTGACGCATGATCCGGAAGAGTGGACACCGGTCTTCCGAAAAGGTCATGCGCAAGCAATGTGCCAAAGCGCGATGGCGATTAGAGCGAACAAAGACGAAACGCATCACTTTGGTAACCTCCGTGACCGAGGTCAGCAATATGAGGCTGACAAGACTTGGTTGTACCGCGCTTTTTCGAGGAGTTGAACCGGCAACAATCACAACACCAGGAGAGTCATATGCAATCGAGAACGCTCGTCCTGAAATACATTGTCCTCGTATCGGTAGCAGCCATGTTCTTCGTCGCGAGTCCGTCATTCGCGCAGCAGAAAGGCGCATCCTCTTCTGAGATGCAAACAAGGGAGGTGCAAATTAATGGCCTTACACTGCATTACATTGAACTCGGGCAAGGAATTCCAGTGGTGTTGGTGCACGGCACACTGGAGGATTACCGCACGTGGGATGGACAGCTTGAGGCGTTGTCGAAGGGATATCGACTAATCTCGTACAGTCGTCGGTATCACTATCCAAATGAATGGACCAAAGATTCAACAGATTTCTCTGTCACCATACATGCGAGAGACCTAGCTGCCTTCATCAAGGCACTTAATCTAACCCCGGTTCATCTCATTGGTCATTCGTATGGGGCGTTTATTGCGTTCCTAGTCGCACGAGATCACCCTGAGGTCATTCGCAGTCTGACGCTGGGCGAACCGCCCATAATGCCGTTACTAAAAACTACACCTGAAGGAGATGCTCTTCTTACCGCCGCTATCACGAGATCAATCGCTACGAGCGAAGCTTTCAAGCAGGGGAATGACGAAGAAGGAGTGCGTCGATTTGTGAACGGCGTGTTGGGCGAGGGTTCGTACGAGAAACTCGCACCTCCCGTTCTGAAGCGCCTCATGGATAATGCCCAAGAACTAAAAGGCGCGACCTCATCGCGAGACCTCTACCCGCCCACCACATGCGAGGATGTGCAGAAAGTGAAAGCGCCAACATTGCTCCTCGACGGGGAGCGCAGTCCTAAGATGTTCCGTCTCATCAACGACAGACTGGAGCACTGCTTACTGAGCGTAGAACGTGCAACGATTCCGGCGGCATCTCATCAGATGGAGGTTGAGAACCCCCACGCCTTCAATGAGAAGGTGCTTGCATTCATTGCAAAGCAATGAACTGCATGCGGTGCATGAGTCTGCTGTTGGCACATAGCGTCGTTTCGCTGCTATGCAGTAGCACGTCGGCTATCGGGGCATAGCGGACTCTGGCGCGGCGTCAGCCCAGCAAATTTCTGGCTTCATGGACTGGATGCATCGGCCGCCGCCTGCGCCAAGGCTTCTCGACGGCCCGAGGCCGCAAGTCCCGGCGAAGCCCTGGCGTCGCGGGGTCACGGAGCATGACAGCGTCTATGACTTCACCGGCGCCGGCGGGCCGACCACCTCGGCTCCCGCGGCCTCCTCCACCTTCTCTCGGTCCCCGCCAGCACGCGCTGCACTGAGACGAAGAACACCGGCACCATGAACAGCGCCAGAATCACCACCGCGATTTTGAAGCCAATCTCAGCCGAGAAGTTCGGCCACTTCGCCATTGAGTTCGTCCATAGCTGATGCGACAAGCTCTACTGTCATGTTGAGACTCTTTCGTCGATGTCCTTGCCCCACGCACTGTTGACCGCATTGATCGAACGATCCTGTTCCGGATCCGAACTGGCCGAACGCTTCGACCGTTCCATCGGCTATTTTTGGCAAGCGACTCATCAGCAGATTTACCGGGAGCTTGCCCGTCTCGAAGCCGCCGGCTTCGTTCAAGGCTCTCTCGTCGACGGCGCGCGAGGCGGCAAGAAGACTTATCTTGTGCTGCCCGCCGGACTCGAGGAACTGCGACGTTGGCTTACGGAGAGGCAGGCCCCGTCTCCGATTCGCGATGAGCTGATGGTCCGGCTTCGGGCGGAAGCCGTCATCGGCCCCACACGCCTGATCGAAGAGCTGGAGAGACTTGCCGGACAACACCGCGAAAAGCTCAAGGTCTACCGGGAAATCGAGGCCAGGGATTTCTCGCAAAAGACAATGACGCGGGATGAAAAGCTTCGTCTTCTCGTGCTCAAGGCGGGAATCGACTTCGAGACCCAGCGTATCGCCTTTTGCGAGGAGGCAATTTCAATCCTGAAAGCATCCTGAGCTGATGATCCAGCCCCCTATGAAAAGGAGGCGGATAGCCTTGGGCGCCGCCTTACCACCCTGCGCGACAATGACGTCAGCGCCACGCTCAGCAACTCAATTGGCCGGACTACCCGCTAACGAGCACGGTCGCGCGTTGGCGTAAGCACATCGTCGAAATCTCTAAGCTCGGGAAATTTAAGGGTGGGTTGGCGGTCGAGTTCACGCAGATAGACTCGCAGATCCTGCAGCTGTGCCTGCCTCTCGCGATCCGCAACATATGGAACATGATAGGCGACAAATGGCTTGTGTACGGTTAGTCCGACATAGCCTAACGTCCCCTGAAAGAAATGACGCATCATCCCAGTCTCGAGCTCTCCGTGGAGGGCGTCTGGTCCGAACATATTTCGGCGCCCGCCGAGAGCCATTGCAGTAAATGTTCTCTTACCCCTGAGACCACCCAGATCGTAAAACCCCCGGTTGCCGCTATGCATCGGGCCGCACAGCAAGACACGGTCGATCCAGCCTTTGAGAATTGCCGGAACGCTGAACCAGAATATTGGAAACGTGAAGACGATGAGGTCCGCCGTCAGTACATTCTCTACCTCGCGGGCAACATCGGAAGCCAGCGTCGAAGTAGTGTAGCCGTGCCGTTGTTCGAGCGTGTATACCAAGTAATCGGGTCGGCTTCTTGAAGTGAAATCGTTCCCGGAGAGAACAGGGTTGAAACCGTTGTGATAGAGATCGCAAATGGTGACAATCGCACCCGCGGCCTTCAGTTCGTCGATAACAACATCGCGCATCGCGCTCACAAAGGAGTTCGGCTCAGGGTGCGCATGGACCAGATGAACACGCATCTCATCTCACCTCACTTGAACGAAGGGAGCGCGCCGGAGACGCGCTTCGCCATTTCCGCGGCAAGCGCCTGCGCGGCATTGAGCGGCCGCATCATCACGTCGAACTCGATGATCTTGCCGTCGTCGTCAAAGCGAATGAAATCGATTCCCTTGGCCATCTTGCCGCCAACCTTGGCGCTGAATTCGAGAACGACATTCCGGCCATCGGCAGTCGCGGCCTGACGATGGTAGTTGAAATCCTCAAAAATCTGAACCGCGTTGCTCATGACGAGAACCAACGCTTCGACGCTGTGGTAGGGATTGAATGCGATCGGGAAACGGAGGACCACTTCCGGATGAGTGATCGAGGGAAGTTCGCCAAGATCTTTCCTTGCGATCATAGCGTGCCACCTCTCCAGAGATGCTGCGGCGGCCGGGTGAAGATGGGGCAGTCCAGTCATTGTGACTTCCTCGTCTTTGGAATTCCGGATTGCGTGCTCAGATCGACGCGGCAAGCCGTGTTCCCTGATTGATGGCGCGCTTTGCGTCCAGTTGGACCGCTAACCACGCTTCGCCTTGTCCTTCTCGTTCTGAGCCATGATGGCGTCGCGCGCTGCGGCCCAATCTGAATCCTTCCAGTCGCGCACTTCGTAGAAGTTGCCGCCCATCGCCAGCGCCTGGGCACCGTCCATCACGATGGTCTCGCCGTTGATCCAGTCGCAGCCGCCGGAGATCAGAAAGGTCGCGAGATTTTGCAACTCGCTCATTTCCCCAACGCGGCCCATCGGATTCGCAGCGACGGTCCTCGCACCGGCCTCGTCGCCGGGCTTGATACGCTTGCTCATGCCTTCGGTCGGAATTTCTCCCGGCGCGATGGTGTTGAGGCGGTTGCCGTAGCGACCCCATTCCGTGGCCAGCGACATGGTCATGGCGTGAATCGCGGATTTGCTCATGGTGGACGGCACCACGTACGGGCTGCCATTACGTACCCATGTCACAGTAATGGAGACAACGTTGCCGCGATGTCCGCCGGCGATCCAGCGTTTGCCGACAGCGTGGGTCACGTAGAACGTGCCGTGCATCACGATATTGGCGATAGCATCGAACCCGCGTGGCGTGAGATCCTGCGTGCGGGAAATGAAATTGCCAGCGGCGTTGTTGATGAGATCGGTGAGAGGACGGTCTTTGAAGGCGGAGTCGATCATGGCGTCGACAGCCGCGGCGTCGCGGATGTCCACGCCGTGGGCGGTGACCTTGCCGCCATGAAGTTTCATCAACTCGGCGGCGGTCTCCTCGCAAACGCCTTTGCGGCGTCCGCAAATGTGAATGTCTGCGCCGAGGCTGAGAAATTTCGCTGCCATGGCCTTGCCGAGCCCGGTGCCACCGCCGGTCTTCGCGAGTAGCGAATTCGTGACAGGCGTGAACTCCGAGGGCTTCAGCATAACTCGGTTTCCGGCGGCGATGGCCGTGACAACCGGCATCAGCGCGAGGTTCACCGGATAGTTCCAAGGCGACATCACTCCGACGACGCCAAGCGGCTGGTATTGGATGCGGGCGTTGCCGATGCGCATGTGCAGCGCAACGTGTCGGCGGGTCGGCTTCATGAATTTGCGAAGTTTACGGATCAGATACTTTGTGCCTTCGGCGACCCCCGCCACCTCCATGATCGCCGTCTCATACCTCGAGCGATGCCCGAAATCGGCATTGATGGCGTCTTCGATCGCCTTGCGATGGCCGATGATCGCGGCTCGGAACTTGGTCAGATCGGCGCGCCGCTGCACCAGCGAAGGGGCCCCCTCACGTAGGAAGGCAGCACGTTGGCTGGCGAGGAGGCCGCCGAGCCGATCAGCGTCGGTGACTTTTCCGGTAGCGTTCATGGTCCACTCCGATGTAGACAATAGAAACTTACGCCCTCGACATAGGCGCTTAAGTAGCCACTGTCAACAATGTATCCATAAGAAACTTTGAGGTACGATGCAGGACGCACCCAACCGCCCCTATCACCACGGTGATCTCCGTCGCGCGGTTATCGAGACGGCGTTAGATATGCTTCGGGAGGAGAAAGGCTGGCAGTTCACGCTGCGGGAAGTCGCCCGCCGAGCTGGCGTAAGCCATGCGGCCCCCTACAAGCACTTTCCGGACAAAGCCGCGCTGCTTGCAGAACTCGCCATGATTGGGTTCGACCGGCTGCGGGAGTCTTTATCGGCCGCGAAGCCCAAAGCGCCAAAATCCCTGCGCGACGAAATTACTACGGTAGCTCGTGCCTACGTCGCGTTCGGAACGAACAACCCGGCTCTCTACCGCCTGATGTTTAGCGCGGAGGAGGGGAAATCGGTGGGAATACATCTCAATGAGCGGGGGCTGGCGGTGTTCGATGTTCTCCTCGAAATCCTCCGGCGCGGCCACGCCGCGGGGAGCATTCGCAAGCGGCCGATAGAAGGTCAGGCGGCAGCCGGCTGGGGGCTCGTCCACGGCATGACCATGCTTGCGATCGATGGGCTCTTGGTGCCCGAGAAGGTGGGATCGGCCCCCTTGGATGCGGCCTTGAGTACGCTGGTGGAAGGGCTGGGGAACCCAGCAACATGACACTAGCTGCATGCAATAAGATCCGCTCATGGCCGCAAACCGGTTGGCGCTAAACACTCGGCCTATGACTTCACCGGCGCCGGCCGGCCGACCACCTCGGCTCCCGCCACTTCCTCCACTTTCTCACGGTCCCCCGCCAGCACGCGCTGCACGCTGACGAAGAACACCGGCACCATCAACAGCGCCAAAATCACCACCGCGATCATGCCGCCCATCACGCTGGTGCCGAGCGCCTGCTGGCTGGCGCCGCCGGCTCCCGTCGCAATCGCCATCGGCAGCACGCCGCAGACGAAGGCCAGGCCCGTCATCAGAATCGGCCGGAAGCGCAACGAACAGGCTTCGACCGTCGCTTCAATCAGCGGCTTACCTTGCGCACGCAAATCCTTGGCGAATTCGATGATGAGGATGGCGTCTTTCGCCGCCAGGCCAATGATGGTGATCAGGCCGACGGTGAAATAGACGTCGTTCGGCAGCCCCCGCATGGTCGCGGCAATCACCGCGCCGCAGATGCCGAGCGGCACCGTCAGCAAGACCGCAAGCGGAATGGTCCAGCTCTCATAGAGAGCGGCGAGCAGCAGGAACACCACCAGCACCGAGAGGCCGAGCAGGAACGGCGCCTGCGAGCCCGACAGCTTTTCCTGCAGCGACTGGCCGGTCCATTCGAAACCGAAGCCGCGCGGCAGCTTGCCCGCGAGCCGCTCCATCTCTGCGATGGCATCGCCGGAGGTGAAGCCGGGCCTGGCCTCGCCTGAGATGCGCACGGCGGGATAATAGTTGAAGCCCGCGATCTGGGTCGGCCCCTTCGACCACTGCACCGTGGCGAAGGCGGAGAACGGCACCAATTGCCCGCGGCTGTTCTTGACGTTGTAGTTGAGGATGTCGTCGGCGTTCATGCGGCTGACGCGGTCGGCCTGCACGATCACGCGCTGCATCCTGCCGCGGTTCGGAAAGTCGTTGATATAGTTCGAGCCGAGATTGGTCGAAATCGTCTGGTTGATGTCCTCGAAGGTGACGCCGAACGCACCGGCTTTCTCGCGGTCGATCACCAGATTAACCTGCGGCGCCGGCGGCAGGCCCTCGACATAGACTTTCTGCAAGATGGGGCTGGCGTTGGCTTCAGCGATCAGCCGCTCGGATGCGGCGACCAGCGCCGGATAGCCCTTCTGCCCGCGGTCCTGCAGGCGGAACGAGAAGCCGGAGGAATTGCCGAGATTGTCGATCGGCGGCGGCTGCAGCGCCGATATCCTGGCGTCACGGATTGACGAGAGCTCGCGGTTGATGTCGGCGACGATCGCGGCGGCGGAATCCTTGCGCCCCCGCTCCGACCAGTCCTTCAACGTGATGAAGGCCTGCGCAGTGTTCATGCCCTGGCCGAGGAAGCTGAAGCCGGTGAGGAACGTGACGTCCTCGACGCCAGCGCGATTGAGCAGATACTTCTCCACGGCCTCGACCGCCGCTTCGGTGCGGGCATAGGAAGAGTCGGACGGCGTTTGCACGTCTGTCGTGATGAAGCCCTGGTCGTCGACCGGCAGGAACCCGCCGGGCAGCCGGACGAAGGCCCAGCCGAGGCCGATGAGCAGCGCGGCGTAGATCAGCATCAAACGCCCGGTGCGCTTCAGCGAGCCCCGCACGGTGCGCGAATAGCCGCCACGGCTCGTCTCGAGCACACGGTTGAACCAGCCGAACACGCCCTTGCGCGCATGGCCGTGGCCAGCCTCGACCGGCTTCAATAGCGTCGCGCACAGCGCCGGCGTCAGCGAAAGCGCCAGCAACGCGGAGAAGGCGATGGCCGAGATCATGGTGACCGAGAACTGGCGATAGATGATGCCGACCGATCCCGGGAAGAACGCCATCGGCACGAACACGGCCATCAGCACCAGCGTGATGCCGATGATGGCGCCGGTGATCTGCGACATCGCCTTGCGGGTGGCCTCCTTCGGCGGCAGGCCCTCTTCCGCCATGATCCGCTCGACGTTTTCGACCACCACGATGGCGTCATCGACGAGAATGCCGACCGCCAGCACCATGCCGAACATCGTCAGCATGTTGATGGAATAGCCGGCCGCCATCAGCATCGCGCAGGTGCCGAGCAGCGCCACCGGCACCACAATGGTGGGGATGATGGTGTAGCGGATGTTCTGCAGGAACAGGAACATCACGATGAAGACCAGCACCACCGCTTCCACCAGCGTCATCAACACCTTGTTGATCGAAGCCTTGACGACGGGTGTGATGTTGTAGGGGATTTCGTAGCCGATATTGGCCGGGAAGAACTTCGACAGTTCCTTCATTTTGGCTTCGACGGCGCTGGCGGTCGCCAGCGCGTTGCCGGTCGGCGACAGCAGCACCGAAAGGCCCGCAGTCGGCTTGCCGTTGAGCCGCGTGTTGAACTGGTAGCTCAAGCCGCCGATCTCGATGCGGGCGACGTCACGCAGCCGCACCGTGGAACCGTCCGGATTGGCGCGCAGCGTGATCGCGCCGAACTCGTCAGGCGAGGAAAGCTGGCCCTTGACCAGCACCAGCGCGGAAATCCTCTGCTCCGGCGTGCTCGGCTCGGCGCCGACGCTGCCCGAGGCGACCTGGGCGTTCTGCGCCGAGATCGCCTTGTTGACATCGTCGGCAGTGAGGCCGTAGCCGACCAGCTTGGCCGGATCGACCCAGATCCGCAGCGAACGTTCGGTGGAATAAAGCGTGGCGCGGCCAACGCCGGGAATGCGCCTGATCTCGCCGAGCACGTTGCGGATCATGAAATCGCCGAGGCCGATTTCGTCGAGCGAGCCGTCGGTCGAATTCAGCGTAATGATCTGCAGCACGGCGGAGGAGGCTTCCTCGACCAGGATGCCCTGCTGGATCACCGCGCGCGGCAGCCGCGCCTCGACGCGCTTGAGACGATTCTGCACTTCGACCGACGCCGCGCCCGTCTCCGTGCCGGGCACGAAGTTGGCGATGATTTCGACCTGCCCCAGCGAGTCAGAGGTAGATTCGAAATTGAGGATGCCGGAGGCGCCGTTGAGCTCCTCCTCGATCAGCCGCGTGACGCTGTTGTAGAGGTTCTCCGGCGACGCGCCGGGATAGCTGGTCGAGATCGAGATCGAGGGCGGTGCGATGATCGGATATTGCGCGACCGCCAGCAATGGGATCGAGATTGCGCCGATCAGGCAGATGAAAAGCGCGACCACCCAGGCGAAGATCGGCCTGTCAATGAAGAAGCTGGGCATGTCCCGGTCTCAGCGGGACGCTTGTGCTGCCGGTGCTCCCGGTATCGTACCAACCGAGGCATCCGCATCGATCCACGCCTTCGCCTTGACCTTGTCGCCGGGAACAAACTTCTGGAACCCGTCGACGATGATCCGGTCGCCCTCCTTCAGGCCCTCACTGATCAACCAGAGACCGTCCTGCATCGGGCCGGTGCGGACCGGCTGCGTCGCGACGCGGCCATCGTCCTTGACCACGAAGACTTCGCTGCCGCCACCGGCATCGCGCTGGATCGCCTGTTGCGGTACGGCGATGGCATCGGAATCGATGCCCTGCTCGATCAGAACGCGGACATACATGCCCGGCAGCAGTTCGCGATTCGGATTCGGAAACTGTCCGCGCAGCGTGACCTGCCCGGTATAGGCGTCGACCTTGGCATCGGAAAACAGAAGCTTGCCGGAAATCGGATAAACTGTGCCATCGTCGAGCACGAGGCGGACCTTGGCCGCGTCGGGCGCGATCCGGTCGAGGTCGCCGCTTTCGAGCGCACGGCGCAGCTTGTTCATTTCCGAGATCGATTGCGTGAAGTCGGCGTAGATCGGGTCGAGCTGCTGGATTGTGGCGAGGCTGGTGGTCTCGTTCTGCACCACCAGCGCGCCTTCGCTCACCAGCGCGGCGCCGACGACGCCGCTGATTGGCGCACGGATCGTTGCGTAATCGAGATTGAGTTTCGCGCGGGCGACATCGGCCCTGCGGCTGCCAACTTCAGCTTCAGCTTGGCGTTGGGCTCCGATGGCCTTTTCGTTCTCTGCCTCGGGCGCGGCGCGCTGGCTGGTCAGCGTCGCAATGCGCCGGGCGTGCTGGGTGGCGAGATCGAGCGCGGCTTCCGCCTTGTCCAGCGCGGCCTCACTCGCCTGCAGTTCCACCTCGAACGGTTTGGGGTCGATCCGGTACAGGGGATCGCCGGCCTTCACCTCGGTGCCCTGCTGGAACAGGCGCTCGACGACGATGCCTGAAACCCGCGCACGGACTTCCGAGACCCGGGTGGGTGCGATTCGGCCGGGCAATTCACGAACGATGGCGCGGGCCTGAGATCTGATGGTGAAGGTGCCTACTTCAGGCTCGGGCGGCTTTGCCGCTGCGGTTGCGGCGATGGGTTCATTGCAGCCAGCCAACAGCGGCGCCATCGCAGTCAACATCACAACGATGCATGCCGATTGCGTTCGTAGTCCGGACATTGAAAGCATTGCCCCAGTTCAAGTTGGAGAGCGCGAATTGAGCATCCGCGACGTTGTCGTAAGCGGTATCGGGAACTCACGGTTGATGGCAGATAGGATAGGGAAAGCGTACTGCGATGCAATATGGTTCCGCGGCGGCCCAATGTCACACGACGCCTATCACCCTGAACTGCCGCCGATTTTTCCGGACTCACTTGATCGTGAGCCGGTTCCATCGCTGCTTTTTGCTCTTGGATCGGAAATAGACGGTCGGGAACATGCTGTTTCACTGCATAAGATTGCAGCAGATGACCGCGCGGGGGGCATCCGGCACGAATCGATTAACGCCGGGCTAAGCCGCCGCCTTGAGCCGGTAATGGCTGACGCCCCACTCGCTGCCACCGGCGTAACCGAACAGGCCTGCGGTGGCGAGCAGGAACCAGCGCCAGCGCCGCATCCATAACGCGGTCTCGCCGCCATGGATTTTGCGGAGCACGTGCTCGATTTCGTCGCGATGTTGGTCGAAATTCGCCAGCCAGTCCTGCGCGGTGCGCTGATAATGCATGCCGCTCCAGCGCCATTCCTTTTCGACCTCGAACAGATCGGCATATTGCCGGATCAGGTGATGGCTCGGCATCACGCCGCCGGTGAAGAAATGCTGCGCAATCCAGTCCTCGCCATCGGCACGATCGAACAGATGGGCCCCGGAGCGGTGGGTGAATATCTGCAGGAAGAAGCGGCCGTCGGGTTTCAGCCATCCGCACAGACGCATCATCAGTTCGCGCCAGTTCATCATATGTTCGAAGATCTCGATCGCGAGGATGCGGTCGTACCGCGCTTCCGGTGCGAACAGGTTCAGGTCTGACCTGATAATGCGCAGATTGGCCAGCCCACGCTTTGCGGCTTCGCCCTCAATATATTCGCGCTGCGCGTTCGAGTTGGTGACTGCTGTAACTTGCGAATGCGGGAACTGTCGTGCCGCCCACAGCGACAGCGAACCCCAGCCGCAGCCAAGTTCGAGGATCGACTGCCCGTCGGCCAGATCGGCATGCTCCACCGTCTGGCGTAGCGCCTCTTCCTCGGCCTCCTGCAGGGTCGATGCCGCTTCGCGGTAGAAGCAACAGGAGTATTTCCGGTTAGGACCGAGCACGCGGGCAAAGAATGCGGCCGGCACCTCGTAAAGCTGGATATCGAGCGCGTCGGCATATTCAATGGCCCGTGCCGCCATTTCGTCGGCGAGCCAGGCATCGCTTTCTGCATTTCCGGTGGCGAGCTTCGCGGCGGTGCGTGAGCAGAGCTGGTGGATGGCGGCCCGGACAATGATGTCGGGCAGCGACACCCGCTCCGCGGTGCCCATGATCGTGGAGACGAAGCTCATGTCCACGCCCTCCCTTTTTGGCACGATCCTTTTCAAAAGCCGGCCCGCCGCTATGGGCTAACGCGACCCTCCGGGTCGGATAATGCCGGCGGCGGCCGCGGGGAGAACGGGCTTGTGCGCAACCGGCTGCTGCACCATCCAGGCGCCCGCCATCAGAACGGGGAGAGACGCGGCAATGGCCACCCGCGCCGCGGGATATAGATATAAGAGTGTCATGAAGAATCCCGGTTGGACATCGAACCGTTCCAAAATACGCTGACGTCAAAGCCGGGTTTCGGGAAGAGGTTCCACATTGTCGGCCCGAAATCGCGGCTTGCCCGCTTTTTTCTCCAGCCCGCTGTGCCATATTGGCCGCCAGCGCGGCTTTTCGTAACGGATGACACCCCGCAAATGCCCTCAGGCCACACCTCCCGCTCCGAGATAGAGATCGAACTGAGCAAACTGTCCTCACCGCGGATTTTCCTGGTGCGGATGCTGGTGTTCCTGGTGCTATGCGCGCTGGTCACGATCGTGCTCTATAAGCAGATCATCGTCGCATTCTTTGCCAATCCGGGCCTTAACGCGCTGATCGGCGGGGTGCTCCTGATCGGCATCATCCTGTCGTTCCGGCAGGTGGTTCGGCTCTATCCGGAAGTGGCCTGGGTCAACAGTTTCCGCATCGCCGATCCGGGGCTCGCGATCGACCGGCGCCCGACCCTGCTGGCGCCGATGGCCGCCATCCTCGGCGGCGAACGTACCGGGCGGATGACGATATCGCAGCAGACCATGCGGCACTTGCTAGATTCGATCGCGACCCGGCTGGACGAAGCCCGCGATATTTCACGGTACATGACGGGCTTGCTGGTCTTCCTCGGCCTGCTCGGCACCTTCTGGGGTCTGATCGAAACCGTCGGTTCCGTCGGCAAGGTGATCGACGGCTTGAAGGTCGGCGGCGATGCCGGTTCGCTATTCGACACCCTGAAGGAGGGGTTGGCCGCGCCGCTCGGCGGCATGGGCATTTCGTTCTCGTCTTCGCTATTCGGCCTCGCGGGCTCCCTGATCCTGGGCTTTCTCGACCTGCAGTCGAGCCAGGCACAGAACCGCTTCTATACCGACCTTGAGGACTGGCTGGCTTCCACCGTGCGCGAATATGGCGATGGCACTTCCGGAATCGGCGGTGAACTGCAGCATGCGATGGAACGTATCCGCGCAGTGGTGGAAGAGAGCGGCGGCAGCCGCAACACCACGGCGGCGATGGCCAATCTGGCTGAGGCGATCCAGGGCCTGGTCGCGCATATGCGCACCGAACAGCAGATGATCCGCGAATGGGCCGACGGCCAGGGCGAACAAAACCGCGAGATCAAGAAGCTCCTCGAGCGGATCGCCAGGCAGCCCGAGAAGAGCTGAAGAAGTGGAATGTTCGTGTCCCGGCCGCGGCGCAGCACCATAAGCGCGTTTACGCGCGTCTTCGACACGCTATGGTGATGCGACGCAGAGCCGGAACCCATCGCGAGTAGGTCCCGGCTCTGCGGAGCGGCGTTGCACGCCGCACCGCGTCCGGGACACGAGATTGTCGGAGAATTGAAAATGGCCCTCGCCCGTGCCCGCCGTAGTGAATCCGGTTTCAACTACTGGCCGGGCTTCGTCGACGCGCTGTCGACGCTGGTGCTGTCGATCGTGTTCCTGCTGTCGGTGTTTTTGGTGGTGCAGTTCTTCCTGTCGCAGGAGGTCACCGGCAAGGACAAGGCGCTCGAACAACTCAACGCCAAGATCGCGCAGCTCAACGACCTGCTGTCGCTGGAAAAGCTCGGCAAGATCACGCTCGACGACCAGCTCGCGCAATTGCGCGCCGGCCTCGCCGCCGCGGAAGGCGAACGCGACCGCTTCAAGGGGCTCTACGAGGGATCGAGCAGTGCCGGCGACGCCCAGGGCCGCGCCAATGAGCTCAATAAGGCGCTCGAATCCGAAAAGGCGGTGACCTCGCGCGCGCTCGCCCAGATCGAGGTGCTGAACCAGCAGATCAGCGCGCTGCGCCGCCAGCTTGCGGCGCTCGAGGAAGCGCTGGAAGCCTCCGAAAAGCGCGACAAGGAATCGCAGGGACGGATTGCCGATCTCGGCCAGCGCCTGAACGTCGCGCTGGCGCAACGCGTGCAGGAACTGTCGCGCTACCGTTCGGAATTCTTCGGCCGCCTGCGCGCCATTCTGGGCAATCGTCCCGATATCCGCATCGTCGGCGACCGCTTCGTATTCCAGTCGGAAGTGTTCTTCGATACCGGCCAGGCGGTGCTGCTCCCCGAGGGCCGCTCCGAACTCGAAAAGCTCGCCACTGCGCTGATCGATCTCGACAAGCAGATACCGAGCGAGATCGGCTGGGTGCTGCGGGTCGACGGCCACACCGACATGCGGCCGATCAACTCGCCCCTGTTCAAGTCGAACTGGGAATTGTCGTCGGCGCGCGCCATCTCCGTGGTGCAATATCTGGTTTTCCTCGGCGTTCCCGCGCAGCGGCTGGTCGCCGCCGGTTTTGCCGAATTCCAGCCGCTCGACTCAGCGGCCAACGAAGACGCCTACAAGCGCAACCGCCGCATCGAACTGAAGCTGACGGAACGGTAGTGGCGTATTACACTCGCTTCTATCGAGCAGAGGATGAAGCAGCCGCAATCGAGCTGTGGCATCGCACTTGGCAGGAGGCCTATCCTGATATCGACTTCGCCTCACGGCTGGAATGGTGGCGCGGGCGCTGGCGCAGGGATCTCGTACCGAAGGCCGAGATTATGGTCGCGGAACAAGATGGCGCGCTGGTCGGCTTTGTCACCGTCGATCGCGAAGGCTACCTCGACCAGCTTGTGGTTGCGCCAGAGCACTGGGGCTCCGGCGTCGCCTACCTGTTGGTTGAAGAGGCCAAGCGCATCTCTCCGAAGGGCGTCACGCTACTCGTCAACAAGGACAACCCGCGCGCCATTCGCTTCTATGAGCGCAATGGCTTCGTCCATGCCGGCGAGGATGTGAACCCGACGTCTGGGCGGCCGGTGCTGAAGATGGAATGGAAAGCATAACACGTCACCCAGCCCGACAGTGTCATACCGCGCATGCGGGTATCCAGTACGCCGCGGCTTCTCGGTTCAGTTGCTGGTGTCTCTGGAATACTGGGTCACCCGCTTTCGCGGGTGACGACACTCGCGTGGGCGACAACTACACGCCCCGGATCAAAACTCCCGCCGTCAGCAGCACATAAGCAATGGCCAGCGCATCGAACGCGCGCGATGGGCTGATGATCGGTATCGACACATGGGCGTAACGAACGAGCAGCGCGCAAACCGCAAGTATGAGCGAAATCAGGAAGATCGCGACCGAGGGCGGCGTCAGGGCAAAACCACTGCGGCGAAAGGGCATGACTATCTCCTGTTGAATCAGCCGGGCAAGAAAGCACGGCGTTGCAACAGCGAGACGACACTTTAGGTTCCAGCGGTTGTTACACGCCCTTGAACTGCAGCCGGGCCAATCGCGCGTACAGCCCGTTCGCCGCGACCAGTTCGGCATGCGTGCCCTGTTCGACGATCCTGCCCTGGTCCATCACCATGATGCGGTCGCAAGACAATACCGTCGCCAGACGATGGGCAATCACGAGCGTGGTGCGATGGCGCATCAGCTCTTCCAGCGCGGTCTGCACCAGCGTCTCGCTTTCGGCATCGAGCGCTGACGTGGCTTCGTCGAGCAGCAATAGCGGCGCGTCACGCAGGATCGCGCGGGCGATCGCGATGCGCTGGCGCTGGCCGCCCGACAGCGTCACGCCGCGCTCGCCAAGTTGCGCCTCGAAGCCGCCGGGCAGCTTGCGCAGGAATTCGGTGGCGTGCGCGAGATCGGCGGCGCGCTCGACCTCAGCGTCGGTGGCATCGGGCCGGCCGAAGCGGATGTTTTCGCGCGCGGAAGCCGCGAATACCACCGAGTCCTGCGGCACCAGCGCAATCCGCGAGCGGACGTCAAGCGGATCCGCCGATTTGATCGGCACTCCGTCGAGCGAGATCGTGCCCTTGGCCGGATCGTAGAACCGCAGCAGAAGATGAAAAAGCGTGCTCTTGCCTGCACCCGAGGGACCTACGATCGCGACCTTCTCGCCCGCCTTGACCGATAGCGAAACATTGTCGACCGCGAGCACGTCCGGCCGCGCCGGATAGGCAAAGCTGACGTTCTCGAACCCGACGTCGCCGCGCGCAGGCTGCGGCAGCGCAACGGGCTGCGACGGCGCCGTGATCTGCGATTTCACCCGAAGGATCTCGAATAGCCGCTCCGCCGCGCCTGATGCGGCCGAGACTTCGCCCCAGACCTCGCTGAGCTGGCCGAGACCGGCCGCGGCGAACGCGGCATACAGCACAAACTGGCCGAGCCGGCCCGGCGTGATCTGGCCAGTCAGCACGTCGTGCGAACCGACCCAGAGGATCGCCACCACGCTGGAGAACACGATGAAGATGATGATCAGCGTCAGCACCGCGCGCGCCCGCGTCGAGCTGCGCGCCGCCTCATAGGCCTGCTCGACTTCGCCGCCGAAGCGGGCGGTGGCCATCCGCTCGCTGGTACAGGCCTGCACGGTCCTGATCGCGCCGACCAGTTCGGAAGCATACGCGCTGGCGTCCGCCAGCGTATCCTGCGCGTTGCGCGACAGCCGCCGCACCCAGCGGCCGAAGGCGACCAGCGGGATCACGATCACGGGGATCGCCAGCAGCACGAAGCCTGAAAGTTTCGGGCTCGTGATCACCATCATAGTGGCGGCGCCGATGAACAGCATCATGTTGCGCAGCGCTATCGATACCGAGGCGCCGACCGCCGATTTGATCTGGGTGGTGTCAGCGGTGAGCCGCGACACCAACTCGCCCGAACGCGCGGAGTCGAAGAAGGCCGGCGACAGCGAGACCAGATGCGCGAACACGTCACGCCTGAGATCGGCGACGATACGCTCGCCGATCGTCATGACGAGGTAGTAGCGGGACGCGCTGGCCGCGGCCAGTACCGCGACGATGGCGATCATGACGCTGAAATAGCTGTTGATCAGCGCGATGCCTTCCGGGCTGAAGCCGAAATCGATCATGCGCCTGACCGCGATCGGCACAACCAGCGTGGTGATCGCCGCGATCGTCAACGAAATCAAGGCGAGCGCCGCGCGCCCGCGGTAGCGCGCGACATAGGGCGCGAGCGCCAGCAACGGGCGAAGCCTGGCGCCGGTCCTGGCAGGCGATTGCGTCAACTGGCTCTCGATGAAGGCCTCTTCCTCGAGCAGGGCGTCGCGCGGCGGCGTGCCGCGGGGGGCTTCAATCTGTTCCACTGCGCTCATGAAATCCGACCCGTTTTTCTGCCCCCAGATAGGCCTCCGCGGCCCCCTCTGGCAAATCCGGGAGATTCCCAATCAGGACATATACGTAGCTTGTTTTGACAGGCTTCCTGAGCTATAGAGCCGCCAAATCCCGTATCCCCTGACTTTTTGAGACGGGCGCCGGCGCGCCGAAGGATATGCCATGAAAGCCGAAATTCACCCGAATTATCATACGATTACGGTCGTGATGACCGACGGGACAGAGTACCAGACCCGCTCCACCTGGGGCAAGGAAGGCGACAAGCTGAACCTCGATATCGACCCCAAATCGCATCCGGCCTGGACCGGCGGCTCGCAGCAGATCCTCGACCGCGGCGGCCGAGTGTCGCGCTTCCAGAAGAAGTTTTCGGGTTTCCTCAAGAAGGACTGAGGCCGTCCGGTCCTGCTTTCTTGGGTTCAGAATGCGAAACGCCCCGGGTAGCCCGGGGCGTTTTTGTTTTGGCGCTGCGGCCTATCCTCGTCATTTGCGAGGAGCAAAGCGACGAAGCAATCCATCGCTCCACATGCGCTGAGAGATGGATTGCTTCGCGGAGCCTGTCATCGGGCGCGCATCGCGCGACCCGTTGGCTCGCAATGACGGCGGAGAGAGTTTGCGGGGCTTACTGCTCGAACGCCGCTTTCAACCTGTTGAGCTGCGGCACCAGCGGATTGCCGATCGGCGCACGTTCCGCGGGCGCGGCGTGGATCGAGATGTCGAGCCGACGGACCCGCGTCTGCAGGCTCATCGATCGCGCAATCAGATCCTGCAATTGCTGCGGGAGCTTCTCGATCATGTCCTCCGGCCCGGGATCGGCGGCCGTGAGCTTGACCTTGGTCTTTTCCCGATTGGCCTGGGTCAGCGTCATCTCGCCTTCCTTGACTGCGCGATGCAGCAACAGCCACGACGCAAGCTGCATCAGGCGGGTGGTCAGGCGCATGCTTTCGGTTGCGTAAGTAAGGCTGACGGAACGTTCGAGCGCCTTGGCTTCGGTGCGGCCGTCGCCGTCGAGATAGGCGGCGGTTTCCTCGACGAGATCCATGCCTTCCCGGAAGAGAGTTCCGAACGCCGCCGAATTAGTCAGCCGCTCGCTGAACAGAACGAGCGCGGATTCGCTTTGCGAACGGTCCGCCATGGTTAACGCCCTCACGCCACTATTTGCCCCAACCGGCTGTGAACCACCGGCTTATGATGAACAAATCATTGCTCGGGCGACGTCGAGAGTCCAGCGGCAACCGGATTTATGGTTTCCAGCTCGTGGGGGCACAAAATAGCCGCGGTGAGCACAAAAAAGAGCCGCCGTTTCCGGCGGCTTTTGAAGTTGATAACAGGGAGGCGTCAAACAGAGTGGACAGGAGCCACTCGGTGTCCAAACGAGGACGATGCCAGTCATAATCGAGAAAGCTTAACGGACCGTAAACGAACGAATTTCTTTAGGGATTGTTTGCCATGTCGGCCATTGGCCGAGTTTGTGATTGACCTGCTTGCGAGCGATTGTAGCCCGGATGGAGCGCAGCGAAATCCGGGGCCAGCGCAACCAGATCGAGCGTTCCCGGATTGCGCGGAGCCTGTCATCGGGCGCGCATTCGCGCGACCCGTTGGCTCCATCCGGGCTACATGCCAGCGCGCGCGCTGGGACCCAAAGCCACCGGCGGATGAAATTGAGGGAAAGTCGGCCAGCGGCCTGCCACAAGCCGGGCTGTGGCGCATGGGTCGCGGATCGCGTTCGCTGCGCTCACTTGTCCGGGACGACGGCGAGAGGAGGTCGCGGCTTGAATTCTACGACTTGAAAATACTGTTCGCGGCATCCTTTGACGCGCGCTTTTTGGTGACGGCCTCTTGCAGCCGCGCGATTTCCGAATTCAAGAGCGCAATCCGCTCCGTCAGTTCCTCGACCGACAGCAGCGACAGGTCCTGGCCGATCTCATGGCTGATTTTCTTCCGCGGCTTGTCGTCGTCTTCGATGGCCATGCATTTCCTCCTTTCGGCATTCCCTTCAGGTCTGGCCGTCCCTTCACGCGGTTGCCAGCCGCAGCCGGGCTGGCTAATCAGGGGCCGCCCTCAATCCTCAGCCTTTCGCAAGGACAAATCATGGAAAAGCTGCCCGCGCAAATGACCGTCATCGGCATCAGCAAGCCCGGCGGCCCCGAGGTGTTGCTGCCCGAAACCCGCAGCGTTCCAACGCCCGGCCCAGGCGAAATCCTGGTCAAGGTGATGGCGGCGGGTGTCAACCGCCCCGACGTTGCGCAGCGCTCCGGCGCTTACCCGCCGCCGCCCGGCGCCAGCGACCTGCCCGGCCTTGAAATCGCGGGCGAAGTGGTGGCGCTCGGCGAAGGCGCCAAAAAGCACAAGCTCGGCGACAAGGTGATGTCGCTGGTCGCGGGCGGTGGCTACGCCCAATATTGCATTGCGCAAGACGCGCAGGCGATGGCGGTGCCGCCGTCGCTGTCGATCCAGGAAGCCGGCGCGATCCCGGAAACGCTGATGACCGTCTGGCACAATGTGTTCGAGCGCGGCGGGCTCAAGCCCGGCGAAACACTTCTGATCCACGGCGGCTCGTCCGGCATCGGCACCATGGCGATCCAGCTTGCGAAAGCGTTCGGCTCCAAAGTGATCGTGACCGTCGGCTCGCAAGACAAGGCCGACGCATGCCTCAAGCTCGGCGCCGACCGCGCGATCAATTACAAGACCGAGGACTTCGTCACCGTGGTCAAGGCGGAGACCAACAATGTCGGCGCCGACCTAATCCTTGACATGGTCGCCGGCGACTATGTCGATCGCAACTATGACGCTGCCGCGGTCGACGGCCGTATCGTGCAGATCGCGACGCTCAACGGGGCCAAGGTTACCGTCAACATTGCCAAGGTGATGGTGAAGCGACTGACCCATACCGGCTCCACGCTGCGCCCCCGTACTAATGCGGATAAGGCAGCGATGGTCGCCGCGATCGAGGCCAAGGTGATGCCGCTGTTGCGCGAAGGACGTGTAAAACCGCTGATGGACAGCTCATTCCCGCTGGAAAAAGCGGCTGACGCGCACCGGCGGATGGAGACGTCAGCACATATTGGCAAAATTGTGTTGGCAGTCTAGCCGATCGCGAGCGAAGCGCGGGTGGAAACCCTTTGATTTGCTTCGCTTTCATGTCATTTATCGCTGGCAACGCCGACCCGTTCGCTGGGCCGGGAGGGTCGTTGGTCGCGGAGTACTCACATTGCGTCTGATCAGGTGCCTTGCGCTGCTTGCGCTGGGCCTCATGATTGTTGCGGCCGCGCCGGCGGCGCACGCCATTGACGCGGTCAGCGTCCGCAGCGACGCGCCTGCCATCGATCTCACCGCAGTGCTCGACCGCCAGCGCAGCGAAACCGACCGCATCCAGGTTTCGACCGCGCCGGGAACCGACGGCATCGTCCGCCGCATCGAGGTCCGCGCCCGCGAAGGCGGACAGAACTGGGTGGTGTTCGCGCTGGCCAACAATACCGACGACCAGCTCGACCGCCTGATCGTCGCGCCACACTATCGCATCGTATCATCCGGCCTGTTGTGGCCCGACCTCGGCCTGTCGCGCATCGCAACGATCACGCCCTCGACCGGCGATCGCCCCGAGCGCCAGGAAAGCGCAACCGCCGACATCTTCCGCATCACGCTCGACCCCGGCGCCGTCATCACATTCGTGGCAGAGCTCCGCACCGACAAACTGCCGCAGCTCTATCTCTGGGAACCCGACGCCTACAAGGACAAGGTCAACTCGTTCACGCTCTACCAGGGCATCGTGATCGGCATCTCGGGCCTGCTGGCGCTGGTGCTGACGATCCTGTTCGTGGTCAAGGGCAGCATCATGTTCCCCGCCGCCGCCGCGCTGGCCTGGGCGGTGCTGGTCTATATCGGCGTCGATTTCGGCTTTTGGGGCAAGGTGCTCGACATGTCGAACAACGCCGAGCGCGTCTGGCGCGCGGCCGGCGAAGCGATCCTCGCGGCGACGCTGCTGGTGTTCCTGTTCGCCTATCTCAACTTGAGCCGCTGGCATGTGCGTTATTCCCACATCACTGTCGGCTGGCTGGCCTTCCTCGGCTCGCTGGTGGCGCTGGCGCTGTTCGATCCTGCAGTCGCTTCCGGCATCGCGCGCATCTCGCTGGTGCTGATCGCCTTCGCCGGCTTCGCGCTGATCGTCTATCTCTCGACGCATGGCTTCGACCGCGCGGTGTTGTTGATCCCGACCTGGTTCCTTCTGGTGGTCTGGGTGATCGCGGCCGGCATGACGGTGGCGGGAAGCGTCACCAACGACATCGTGGGTCCGGCGCTGCTCGGCGGCCTCGTGCTGATCGTGATGCTGATCGGATTTACGGTGATGCAGCACGCGTTCGCCGGCGGCGGCGCGACTACCGGCATCGTCTCCGACATCGAGCGCCGCGCGCTGGCGCTGACCGGCTCCGGCGACCTGATCTGGGACTGGGACGTTTCCGCCGACAAAGTGTTCACCAGCCCGGAGACCGAAAGCCTGCTCGGACTGAAGCGCGGCACCCTGGAAGGACCGGCCGCAAAATGGCTGGAGGTGCTGCACCCGCTCGACCAGGACCGCTTCCGCGCCGCGCTGGATAGCGTGCTCGACCAGCGCCGCGGCCGGCTGGTGCAGGATTTCCGCCTGCGCACGCCTGATGGCCACTTCATGTGGTTCGCGCTGAAGGCGCGTCCGGTGGTCGGCTCCGACGGTGAAGTCTCGCGCGTGGTTGGGACGCTGACCGACGTCACCGAAATCAAGAACGCCGAAGAGCGCATGCTGCACGACTCCGTGCATGACAACCTCACCGGCCTGCCCAACCGCAAACTGTTCATGGATCGCCTCGGCGCGGTGGCGAATTTCGCCAAGAGCATGCCGAATCTGCGGCCGACGCTGATGGTGATCGACCTCGATCGCTTCAAGCAGGTCAACGATTCCGTCGGCATTGCGGTCGGCGACTCCATCCTGCTGACGCTGGCGCGGAGGCTGACGCGTATCCTGAAACCGCAGGATACGCTGGCGCGGCTGGCCGGCGACCAGTTCGGCCTGATCCTGATATCGGAGCAGGACCCGGCGCGCATCACCGCCTTCGCCGAAACCATCCGCAAGACCATCCGCGCGCCGATCGCCTTCAACGACCGCGAGATCTTCCTGACCGCTTCGATCGGGCTCGCGCTATCGGATCCTCAGGCGCAATTGTCCGACGAGATTATCAAGGACGCCGAGCTTGCGATGTATCATTCCAAGCGGATCGGCGGCGACCGCATCGACGTCTACAAGCCGGCGATGCGCGCGCGAAAGACCGACCGCCTAACGCTGGAAAGCGAATTGCGCCGGGCCATCGAGCGGCAGGAAATCAGCATCCTCTACCAGCCGATCGTGCGGCTGGAAGATCGCTCGATCGCCGGCTTCGAGGCGCTGGCGCGCTGGGATCATCCCAAGCTCGGCCGGATGTCGCCGTCGGAATTCATCACGATTGCCGAGGAGATCGGCCTGATCGTCGATCTCGGCATGTTCGTGCTGGACCAGACGGCGCGGCAGCTTTCGGTGTGGCAGCGCGCGATGCGCTCGCGCGAACCGATCTTCGCCTCCGTCAACGTTTCCTCGCGGCAGTTGCTGCGCCATGACTTGATCCACGATATCCGCACCGTGCTGTCGCGCTCATCGGTGGCGCGCGGCACGCTTAAGCTTGAGCTGACGGAATCGCTCGTGATGGAGAATCCGGAGCATGCCGCACAGATGCTGGCACGCATTCGCGAACTCGGCACCGGACTGTCGCTCGACGATTTCGGCACTGGCCATTCCTCGCTAGCCTACCTGCAGCGCTTTCCCTTCGACACTATCAAGATCGACCAGTCCTTCGTGCGCACCACCAGCCGCGGCACCCGCCCGGTGATCCTCAAATCGATCATTGCGCTCGCGCACGACCTCGGCATGGACGTGGTGGCGGAAGGCGCGGAGACGGATTCGGATGCGGTCGAGCTCTATCAGTTGGGCTGCGAATACGCGCAAGGGTTTGCCTTCGGCGAGCCGATGGATGCCGACGCCGCGATGCGGCTATTGACCGAAGAACGGCTGGAAGCGGCGAGCTAAGCGGCCCGGCGAAGGCGGCGCCCCATACGCCGTGGCTTGTCTGTACGGCGATGGAGCCATTGCCTTTGCAACAACAACGCCCTCTGGCCATGGGCGGCCCCACCTTCCCTGCGCGCGGCGTGCCGCGTCTTACCACCAGCCCGGTTGCATCGGACGATAGTACTGGCCGCCGCGCCGGCGCGTGTTGCCGGTTTGGGGAGCCGGATCGCGCGGGAAATTGAAGAAACCGAAACCGTCGTCGCCCTGGAAGTCGTCGCTCGCAATGCGGACATCGGCCGTAGGCCGGCGCGTCACGAAGCCGCCCTGCGGCTCGGTGCTCAGCACCGCGACGAACTCTGTGCGATAGTTGGTCTCGCTGCTCAGCGGCTCGTCCGAGACGACGATCGAGGATCGTGGCAATGCGGTCGGCGCGATGCGATCGAGCACCTCCTGCGGGATGGTGATGCGGTCGAGCGCGGCCTTGGCGTTGTCGCCGTTGTCGATGGTGACCGCGGTCCAGCGCAGGGCCGCCCCGTTGCGCGCCACCGCCGTGAACACATGCGTGCCGATCGGTCTTTCGGGATTGCGGATCGTGACAGGAACCTCAATCGTCGCATCGAACACGATCCCGCCGCCGTCAGGTGCCGGCTTATGCGTAGGGCGCCGCACGTAAAGCTTCTGCGTCGCGCGGCTGATGTAGATCGAGACCGGCTCGAGCGCGAGCTTCGCCTCGCTCGCCGCCT
The DNA here is from genome assembly GCF_032917945.1 of Bradyrhizobium sp. sBnM-33. Taxonomy (NCBI): domain Bacteria; kingdom Pseudomonadati; phylum Pseudomonadota; class Alphaproteobacteria; order Hyphomicrobiales; family Nitrobacteraceae; genus Bradyrhizobium; species Bradyrhizobium sp. sBnM-33. The sequence continues at coordinate 1,019,016 of NZ_CP136624.1, read as the reverse complement.
TGGCGATGTCGGCCTTCCTAATCCCGGCCGCCTTGGCGGCGTCCTTTGCGGTTGCCGCGGCGTCGAGCTTGGATTTTGCGTCGGCATTGGCAGTGTCGAGCTGTGTTCCCAGTTCCGCGGCCTTCGCGGCGGCCTTTTGCCTAAAGTCCTCGGCCCGCGTCTTGGCCTCGTCCGTCTTGGCGACGGCGAGCACCTTGTCGGCGTAGGCGAGCTCAGCGTCGGCGCGGGTCTTGAGCCCCTTCAGCTTGCGCAGCGACGCCGTGAACGATGCTGTCTCGCGCGCCGCCATCGCGGCGGCCTTCTTCGTCTCGTCGGCCGTCCTGGCGGCCTCCGCGGCCTCGCGGGCGAGCGTCTCGGCGCGCGTCGGTGCAGCTGCAATGGCCTCCGGGCTCGGCACGAATAGCGCCGGGTGGGAGAACTCGACCGGCTCGGCATTATCAGGCGAGACGATTACCCGCATCCCGATCCGCGTCCTGTCGAACAACTTCTCGGCAAAGCCAAAGGGCATCCGCACGCAGCCGTGCGAGGCCGCATATCCGGGCAGCGGCCCGCCATGCAGCGCGATGCCGTTCCAGGTGATGCGCTGCATGTTCGGCATCTCGGCATCGTCATAGAGGCTCGAGCGGTGATCCTTGTTCTTCTCGAGGATGGCGAACACGCCGGCGGGCGTCTCGCGTCCCGTGGTGCCGGTTGAAACCGGCGCGCGCAGGATCCAGCCGTCGGCGTCGTAGATGGTGACCTGCTGGGTCTTGATCGACACGATCGCCATGATCGGCTCGCCTGCATCGCGCGGCGCCGTCGCCTCGGTTGGGGCCTTGGGGCGCGCCTGTCTCGCCGTGGCGTCGACGGTCAGCGCCGCCATTACCACGAGCGTCACAATGGCGGGAGCACCCCAGCGCCGCATCGCCACGGTGGATCGCGCCGTCGTAACTCGATTCACCATGCCACGCCCCGGTTGAAATGCCTGTCCGCGCTTGCGTCCATCAAGTGCCAGATCGCTACTTTTGGGTTTAACCAACCGCCGCCACCATCCGCGCCGCCAATTCGCTCCTGGGACTATCGGCACGTCCCGTTGGCAATTCTCTCATACACGACAGCCCGCGTAGCAGGAAGGGTGGCTGGCAGTTGAAATTGGCACTTTGTGGACCCCGCGCAATTTTCCACATTGAGTCCGCAAGGCGCACCAAAGTGGCGGTGTGCTGGGCCTGTAAATTTTGGGGATTCACCGCCCGCGTGGTTCGAGGAACCGCGGCACGATGCAGGTTGAACGGCGCAGCTATTTCCTCACCGGCATCTTCTTGAACTTCACGCTCTTCCCATCCGCCTGCCGCGTTGCGATGTAGCCGGCTTCCAGGCAGGCTTCGCGCTGCGGCATTCTCTCCTGCGGGCTCCGCAACGTCTCCCACCATGACGCGCGCTGCGCGGCACGCGGCAGCGCGGCGTCGATGATCTCCTCAATCCGTTCGAAGCTCAGCACGAATTCGGTGCGCTTCTGCGCCTTCAGATAGTCCCGCAGCGGGTCGTAAACGTTCACGCGTGTCCTCTTGAGCGAATTGCACAAAACCGTCGACGCCGGCAACCGAATGTTAACTGTCTACCATATCGCCGTCGCCGCTTAAGACCGCAACAATTTATCCGGCGCATACCGGAAGGCTTGGAGCGGATGATGCTATTCGAGCGGCAAAGCGACTTAGCCAGAAAGGGTTGGTTCAGGAAAGACTCCGGCCGCCGCCCCTGGCGATTGTCGGTAAAGCTGTTGATCGCATCGTCGGTTGCGGCGGTGATCGGCTTCTCCGCGATCTGCACCAGCGTCATGTTTGACATGCGCCGCGGCGAGGAAGAGCTGGCGCGTCAAACGCTTGAAAATCTTGCCTCGAGCATCGACTCCGATATCAGCCGCAATATCGAACTCTACGATCTGTCGCTGCGTAGCGTCGCGACCAATCTGGTGATGCCGGAGATCGAAAAGGTCAGCAAGGAGATTCGCCATCTGATTCTGTTCGATCATGCCGCGACTGCCAGGCATTTCGGCGCGATCCAGGTATTCGACGCGCAGGGCAAGCTGATCATCGATGCGGCAAGCCTCGATCCCGTGCCGGAGGATCGCAGCGATGAGGAATACTTCTTCGTCCATCGCGACAAGCCCGACATTGGCTTGTACATGAGCCGTCCGATGCTGCATCGCAGCGCCTATTCGATCGTGCTCAGCCGACGCGTTAGCGACGCCGATGGTGGTTTTCTCGGTGTGGTCGCGGGCTCGATCCGATTCAGTTATTTCCACGATTTGTTCGGACGGCTGACACTCGATCCCGCCGATACGATCACGGTATTGCGCCGTGACCGGACGATCATCATGCGCAAACCATTCGACCTCGACATCGTCGGCAAAAATCTGGCAGAGCGAAGAAACTGGAATCCGGGAAATCTGAAGCAAGGCGGGGCCTACGCCGGGGTCGGACCGGTGGACCCGACACCGCGGCTTTACGTTCGAAGCGCCAATACGAGCCTGTTCTTTGTCGTCGTCGGAAAACCGCTGGCGAGCATCCTGAGCCTCTGGCACCGGGAGGTGATCCGGATCGGAGCGGTCATGGTGACCCTGATCCTGTTCGTGCTTGCCACCACATTGTTTCTCGCGCGCGAGATCGGCCGCCGCGCCGAGGCCGAAGAAAAGCTGGAAGAGCTGGCGACCACCGACGCGCTCACCGGCCTGAAGAACCGGCGCAAGTTCGATACAGAAATCGATGCCGAATGGCGACGGGCGGCGCGCAACCAGACCCCCATCGCGGTGCTGATGATCGATGCCGATCATTTCAAATCGTACAATGACACGTTTGGACATCAGGCCGGCGACCAGGTGCTGGTCGGCATTGCGATCTGCATCTCGGATTCGGTGGGGCGGGCCGGCGACTGTCCGGCCAGATACGGCGGCGAGGAATTCGCGGTACTTCTGCCTGGCCTCTCGGCGGCGGAAGCGCTCACCGTCGCCGAAACCATCCGCCTGAAAGTCGAACAATGGGCCGAAGATCCCCGCGTGACGACGGTGAGTATCGGCGTGGCGAGCATGACGCCCACGGCAGCGATCGATTGGTCCTATCTGATCGAAGCGGCCGACAAGGCGCTCTACGCGGCCAAGGCCAACGGCCGCAACCAGTCGGTGGTCGCCGCCATCCCGCAGCTTGCGCTGGTGGCTTGAGTTTCTACGCCAGCACCGTCATTGCGAGCGAAGCGAAGCAATCCATGCACCAGCATATTCGGAACGATGGATTGCTTCGTCGCTATCGCTCCTTGCAATGACGGAATGAGCAGCGGCACCCCGCCCTCATTTCTCCAGATACTTCTTCATCTCCGCGCGCAGGCCATCGCGCAGCTCGGCGCGTGCCATGCCGTAGGCGATGTTGGCGCGCAGGAAGCCTGGCTTGGAGCCGCAATCATGGCGCTCGCCCTCGAACTCGACGCCGTAGAACTTTTGCGTCTTGGCAAGAGCTTTCATCGCATCGGTGAGCTGGATCTCGTTGCCTGCACCGCGCTCCTGGCTTTCGAGAATCTTGAAGATTTCCGGCTGCAGGATGTAACGCCCGGTGATCGAGAGGTTTGACGGCGCGGTGCCCTTTGGCGGTTTTTCCACCATGCCGTCGACCTCGAACATGTTCTTGGCGAGGCGTTTGCCGACGCCGCAGATGCCGTATTGGTGGGTAAGATCATCAGGCACCGCCTCCACCGCAAGCAGATTGGATTTAGCGCCGAGTTTCGCGGCGGCCTCGATCATCTGCTTCAGGCAACCCGGGCTGTTGAGCACCAGTTCGTCCGGCAGCACCACGGCGAACGGCTCGTCGCCGACGATGTCGCGCGCGCACCAGACCGCATGGCCGAGGCCGAGCGGCGCCTGCTGGCGGGTGAAACTCATGGCGCCGGCCTCGGGCTGGTCGCGTGCCAGGATGTCCTGCTCGGCCTTCTTGCCGCGCGCGGCAAGCGTGGTGTCGAGTTCGAACATCCGGTCGAAATGGTCCTCGATCACACCCTTGTTGCGCCCGGTGACGAAAACGAAATGCTCGATGCCGGCCTCCTTGGCCTCGTCGACCACATATTGAATCAGCGGCTTGTCGACGATAGTCAGCATTTCCTTCGGCATCGCCTTGGTGGCGGGCAGGACGCGGGTGCCGAGGCCGGCGACCGGAAAGACGGCTTTACGGATTTTCATGGGATGTCGGGCGCCTTGATATCGAGAAACTTGGAAATGCGGAAAGTCGCTTTGATTGCACGTTGATAGCCGGTTTGCACCCGTGAACAAAGGCGGATGTATGGTGGCCTTCCCGCCTCCCCACCTCCCCTTGCGCTTACCGGGTGCGACAACAAAATGGCCTCTGTTAAGCTATTGGAAACCGTGGCAGGGCCTTCTGGCACGGGGTTGTTACGACGGACGGCACGGCATGATGGAACGAACGATGAGCAATCGAATCGGCGCGGTCTTAATCGCGGCCGCGCTGTTATGTTCCTCTGGCCAATCGCATGCCCAATCCTCCGGCAACGGGATTTCGAACTTCCTCGGCAACATCTTCCAAGGCCAGCAGTCCAGCGAGCCGCCGCAAGCCGCGCCCGGCCCCAACGGCGGTCCGCCGCCCTGGAGCGGCGAGGACGGCGCCTCTGGCCATCCGCTGATGACCGCGTCCGCGATCCGGCAGGCGGCGGCGAATTTTCAAAACTGCGTCGCCTCGATGTGGCCGGATGCCGCACGGCGCAATATCACCAAGCAAAATTTCGAGCGCTTCACCGCCGGCCTCGAGCCTGATTTGCGCATCATGGACCTGATGGACTCGCAGCCCGAATTCACCAAGGCGATCTGGGACTATCTCGACATCCTCGTGAACGACAACCGCCTTGCCAAGGGCCGCGAGATCCTCGCCCAATACAGGCCGCAATTCGACGCGGTGGAGAAAGCCTATGGCGTCGACCGCTACATCATCGCGTCGATCTGGGGCATCGAATCGAACTACTCGACGCAAGTGGGTGACCGCAACGTAGTGCGATCGACCGCGACACTGGCCTGCATCGGCCGCCGCCAAGCCTATTTCAGGGATGAATTCCTCACCGCGATCGAGATCCTCAACCGCGGCGATCTGCGACCCGAACAGATGCGCGGCTCCTGGGCCGGCGCGTTCGGACCGACGCAGTTCATGCCGACCGCCTTCAAGCGCTATGCCGTCGACGCCGACGGTGACGGCCGCCGCGACGTCGTCGACAACGTCGCCGATCTGATCGCCTCCACCGCCAATAACCTCAAGAAAGACGGCTGGCAGACCGGCCGGAGCTGGGGTTACGAGGTGGTGCTGCCGGAGGGTTTTAATTTCATGCTGGCGGACAAGTCCAAGGCGATGACGATTGCGCAGTGGCAGAGCCAAGGGCTGAAGCGGGCCGATGGCAAGCCTTTCCCCGATTCGACCGAGAAAGCCTATCTGCTGGCGCCAGCCGGCATGCAGGGGCCCGGCTTCCTGATGCTGCAGAACTTCCGGGTGATCATGAAGTACAATCCGGCCGAGGCCTATGCGCTGGCGATCGGCCACTTTGCCGACCGGCTGCGCGGCGGGCCGCCGTTCGTGCAACCCTGGCCGCGGCAGGAACGGGTGCTGTCGCGGGCGGAGCGACTGGAACTGCAGCAGCTGCTGGCGCAGCGCGGCTTCTACAAGGGCACGCCGGATGGCCAGTTCGGTGGCCACACCCGGGAGGCGCTCCGCAGCTTCCAGGCCTCGATCGGAGCGCCGGCGGACGGATTTGCCTCTTCCGACGTGCTGGATCGGCTGCGGGGCCGTTAAGACGTGTTTTCAGCGCTTAAAGTGACCCTGAAAACCACGATTCGGCGGGAGCCTTGACGCTGGGCCTGGAACCCCGGTTTATGGGGTGTGAAATCTGCCCGCTTGCGGCCCGATTCCGCTGCTATATTTAACCGCTTCACGATCCATTTGCGACCGAGCCCGGATGCGAAAGCCAACGTCCTTCTTGCGCGTGTTTACCGAGACCGGGCCGCTGGTGGCGCTGGCGGTCGCGATCGCGCTTCTGATCGGGATCGTGGGACCCGCGTCGGCGCAGTTTTTCAACTTCGGCGGCTTCGGCGGCCCACCGCGGCAAGCGCCACAACGTGGCGGCGGCTGGTTCGGCGGCGATTTCTTTTCGCCATTCCAGCAGCAGGCGCCGCAGGCGCCGCGCCAGGATTTCTCCCGCGCGCCCGCGCCCGCCAAGCGCGACACGGTGCCGGAACGTAACGTGCTGGTGCTCGGCGACGCCATGGCCGACTGGCTCGCCTATGGCTTGGAAGACGCCTATTCCGAGCAGCCCGACATGGGCGTGATCCGCAAGCACAAGACCGTCTCCGGCCTGATCAAGTATCAGCCGCGCGGCGAGCCCGCCGATTGGGCTGCGGCCGCCAAGGGCATCCTCGCCACCGAAAAGCCCGATGCCATCGTCGTCATGCTCGGCCTCCACGACCGCCAGGCCATCCGCGAGGCGGTCACCGAGAAGAAGACCGACAAGAAGGAAGACAAGAAGGACGCGCGCGCCAAGACAGATAGCAAGCCGGCGGACGCAAAGAAGCCGGAAGGCTCGACTGACACGGCAAAGCGCGACGACAAGCCGGCCGATGCCGAATTGTCGCCTGACGATGCAGCCGATAACGACACACAAATCGCCGCACCCGCGCGATCAGGCGGCGGGCTTTACGAGTTCCGCGACGAGCGCTGGGTCGAACTCTACACCAAGAAGATCGAAGAGCTGATCGGCGTGCTGAAATCCAAGGGCGTCCCAGTGTTGTGGGTCGGCCTGCCAGCGATCCGCGGGCAAAGGGGAACGGCCGACATGCTGTTCCTCGACGCGCTGTATCGCGACGGCGCCGGCAAGGCCGGCATCACCTATGTCGATATCTGGGATGGCTTTGTCGATGAAGCCGGCCGCTTCCTGCAGAAAGGTCCCGACTTCGAAGGCCAGATCCGCCAGCTCCGCACCGCCGATGGCGTCTTCTTCACCAAACCCGGCGCGCGCAAGCTCGCGCATTATGTCGAGCGCGAGGTGACGCGCTTGCTGGCCGCACGCTCCGGGCCGATCGCCGTACCGATCGAGCCGACAACGCCGGAGGCCAATGTCGCGCCCGGCCAGCCGGCGCCACGTCCGCTGGCCGGACCGGTCATGCCGCTGGTGGCCTCGTCCGTCGGCACCGATCAGTTGCTGGGCGGTCCCGGCTCGCGTCCGGCAGCGGTCGATGCGCTCGCCGCGCGCACGCTGGTGAAGGGCGAAGCCCTGGCCGCGCCGGCCGGCCGCGCCGACGACTACGTATGGCCTCGTCGCGAAATCGGCCGCGAGCCGGCGAAGGGCGAAACACCGGTAGCGGCAGCCACCTCGCCGGGCGGAACCGCGGCAGCCGCCCCCGCACAGAAGCAGCTCTTGCTTCCGCCGCCGCAGCAAACGTTGCAGCAACAGAAGAGACAGCCGCCGCCGCCGATGCAGCTCCGCCCGGCGCAAAACAACGGGCCATCACTGCGTGACTTCTTCGGCGGCTTCGGTGCGGCACCACGAACACCCGCACCGCCCGCGGCTGCACCGCCGCGCGGACCCGTTGCTCCGGGCGCGCCACGCCCGCCGGGCAATGTCGGGCGCTCGGCAGAGGTGCCGCCGGGCAATTTCACGCGATAGGAGCTGTCAGTCCGGGGCGATGCGCCAGCATCGAACTACGATGTGCAATTGCAGATCGGAGAATATCCAGAAGTTTGGGATCGAGATGCGCCGCAGGCGCGGCGCGGGTTCGCGCCGACGCGCGCCCTCAGATACGCAGTTGCGCACCAGAAATGACTGATACGGCTCAGCCGTAGTAGCGCCAGCGCGACGGCGGACGGCGCGGCGGGCGCGTCATCAACAGCGCCAGCGCAAAGCCAATGCCAGCTGCGACCAACAGCGCGCCGAGCGGATTTTCCTGCACGGTTTTCGCCACCGCCTGCTGGCCGGTGCGAACTGTCTGGCCGCTGCTCTCATAAGCATCCTTGGCGTAGCTGACCGCGGAGTCGGTGGCGTCGCGGGCGGCATCCTTGGCCTGGCCGTAGAGATTTTGCACTGTGCCGGCCGCTTCGCGCGCGCGGCCCTCGGCCTGCGTCTTCGCGTCGCCAGCCATGTCGCCGGCGGTGCTTTCGACCTTACCCGCAACATCCTTCGCCGAGCCAGCAATCCGATCCTTATCCATCGCGGTCCCTCCTGTTTCAGAAGATTTAACCGACCAGACGCGCCCAGGTTCCTACCGCGCTCGAAACGCCCGTGCCGGGCTCACAGGATCAGCCCGCCATCGACCACGATGGTCTGGCCGATGATGTAGGATGATAGCGGCGAGGCCAGGAACAGCGCGGCACCAGCCATGTCGGCCGGCGTGCCGAGCCGCTTCAACGGGATCCGCTCGAGCGCGCCTTCGAGCCGTTTCGGATTGGCTGTCGTCGCCTTGGTCATCTTGGTGTCGACCAGCCCGGGCGCGATGCCGTTGACGCGGATGCCGTCCCCGGCCCATGCCTCGCCGAGCGTACGCGTCAGCCCGACCGCGCCGGTCTTCGAGGCGTTGTAGGCCGGATTGCCCATCGTGGAGTGATAGGCGGCGGTCGAACTGACGATGATGAGCGAGCCTTTGCTGGCGCTCAGCATCGCATGAAACTTGGTGGCACAGGCCATCAGGCTCATCAGGTTGACTTCCACGACCTTGCGAAAGCCATCCATCTCGAATTCGCCGCGGCGGTAGATTACCGCGCCTTGCGCCAGCACCAGCACGTCCAGCTTTGCGAACGATAGCTGGAAGGATTCGATGGCCTGCGCGTTGCTGACGTCGAGCTGGAAATAGTCGAGTCCGTCAAGATGAGAGCCTTCGTCGGGCGAATAGTCGGCTGCGCTTTCGCGGGTGCCGCAGACCGCGACCCGCGCGCCCTTGGCGCGGAAGGCCTGCGCGATGCCATTGCCGATCCCGCTGGAGCCGCCGACCACCAGCACTTGCCTGCCGCTGAAATCCAGTTCGTTCATCGCTCGCCATCCTCCTTGGTGCTCTAGTTCAGTCCTTCGTCGAGGAATTTGACCATCAGAACCTGATCGTAATATCGCCCATCATACTTGAGGCCCCTCTTTTCATAGCCGTACTCGACAAAACCCGCGGCGCTGTAAACCCGGCGCGCGCCCTCATTCTCACTCACCACGGTCAATTGAACCATCTCCACGCGTCCGCGCGCATGGTCGAGTACCGCCGCAACGAGCTTCTTCCCGAGCCCCAAGTTTCTCGCGGTGTCTCGAACATACATGCCCCAGAGTGTCGCCTTATGCGCTTGCTTCGCACCTTCCTGCGCAGCATAGGCCGCGACGCCTCCGAGCGTCTCCTCTATGAATGCGCCGAAGATGGCGGTACGGCCAAGGACGGCTTCGAACCACGATAGCGGTAGCGCGCTTTCCTTCTCAAACGTGCTGCCGAAGGCTTCCGGATTTCGCTGGAGGCCTTCCAGCCGAATATCCCTGTACAGCGCAGCGTCCGAAGGCTTGAGGCGGCGGATCTGCAGGCCGCGAATATTCGTCACGTTTGCACCTCGCTCGGCTCGTTTGACCTGTCTGCGGATCGGTGCCAGCCTTGTCAATCCTGCAACGTGCCCAGCCTTCGTCGTCCGGATCCGTCATGTCAGATTTCAAGCAGCTCAGCCGTTCGGTCAAAGGCCTGACCGTTCTCGTCACCGGTGCTGCCAGCGGCATGGGGCGCGCCACCGCGCTCGTGTTCGCGGCCGAGGGCGCCAATGTGGCCGTCACCGATCTCAATGCCGAGGCGACGCAGGCCGTCGCCAGCGAGATTGCTGCAATCGGCGGTTCGGCCAAGGCATGGCCGCTCGACGTTGCCAAGCCCGATGACATCATCAAGGTGGTCAACGACGTTGCCGCATATTTCGATGGACTCGACATCGTCATCAACAATGCCGGCATCTCCGTGCGCGTGGCGATCGACGAGGAAGGTTATGAGGCCGCCTGGGCCAGGGCAATGGATGTGATGCTGACCGCACATCCGCGTATTATCCGGGCCGCGTTGCCGCATTTGCGCCAATCGAAATGCCCGCGGATTGTCAACATCGCCTCCACCGAAGCGCTCGGCGCGACCGCACTGCACAGTCCCTATTCGGCGGCGAAAGCCGGCGTCACCGGCTTGACGCGCTCGCTTGCCGTCGAGCTCGGCCGCGAAGGCATCACCGTGAACTGCATCTGCCCGGGGCCGATCCGCACCGCGATCACCGAGCGGATTTCCGAAGAGCACAAGACGATCTATGCCAAGCGCCGCACCGCACTCGGCCGCTACGGCGAGCCTGAGGAAGTGGCGCACATGACGCTGAGCCTGTGCCTGCCGGCGGCTTCGTTCCTGACCGGCGCGGTGATCCCGGTTGACGGCGGGCTGATGGCGCGCAATGCGTGAAGCGTTCCCTGGATGCTGCGCAGCCTGAAGTACTGCGCTGCTGATCCGGGTCCAGGGTGGGTCCCGGCTCTGCGGCGCAGCGTACCGACGATGCTTCGCATCGCCGGGGCACGCTGCACCGCGTCCGGGACACGAGACAGGCGCAATGCGCGCATGCGCGCCGCAGCGTTGACTTGGACAGGTTGGGGGGTAGTTTTTCCTGCAAACGGAGCGGGCAAAACCGCCCGCTGCTTTCGGGAGAGACGCATGGCGATCGCAATTCGGCAGTTGCATCCGCATTTTGTCGGCGAAGTATCCGGGCTTGATCTACGAAAACCCCTGACGAAGCAGGAAGCGATCGAGGTCGAAGCCGCGATGGATAAATACGCCGTGCTCGTCTTCCACGACCAGGACATCACCGACGAACAGCAACTCGCATTCGCGCTGAATTTCGGCGAGCGCGAAGACGCTCGCGGCGGCAATATCGTCAAGCCTCAGGATTCGCGCCTGTCGACCGGCCTCAACGATGTCTCCAACCTCGGCAAGGACGGCAAGCCATTGCCGCGCGACAGCCGCGCGCATCTCTTTAACCTCGGCAATTGCCTGTGGCATTCCGACAGCTCGTTCCGCCCGATCCCGGCGAAGTTCTCGCTCTTGTCGGCGCGGGTGGTGAACCCGAAGGGCGGCAACACCGAATTCGCCGACATGCGCGCGGCCTATGACGCGCTCGATGACGAGACCAAGGCAGAGATCGAGGACCTGATCTGCGAACATTCGCTGATGTATTCGCGCGGCTCGCTCGGGTTCCTGGATTATACCGACGAAGAAAAAGAGATGTTCAAGCCGGTGCTGCAGCGGCTGGTGCGGACGCATCCGGTGCATTGCCGCAAGTCGCTGTATCTGTCATCGCACGCGGGCGCGATTCTGGGCATGAGCATGCCCGAGGCGCGGTTACTGCTGCGCGACCTGACCGAGCACGCCACGCAGAAGGAATTCGTCTATGTCCATAAATGGGCCGTGCATGACCTTGTGATGTGGGACAATCGCCAGACCATGCACCGGGTGCGGCGCTACGACCAGTCGCAGCCCCGCGACATGCGCCGTGCGACGGTGGCCGGCACCGAGCCGACGGTGCGGCAACAGGCGGCGGAGTAATCCTCCGCTGTCATCGCCAGCCAAGGCGGGCGATCCAGTAAACGCAGTTTTCTGAAAATTGGGAAGGTTGGTGGGTTACTGGATGCCCCGCCTTCGCGGGGCATGACGATCGGAGCTACGCGTGGCCGGCCTCGTTCGACAGCATGCCGGGATCGATGCCGATCTTGCGCAATGCGCGCTGATATTTTTCGTCGACGTCGTCGCCGAAGATCAGATCAGGGTCGGCGTCGCAATGCAGCCAGCCATTGTGCTGGATCTCGTTCTCGAGTTGCCCGGGCGCCCAGCCGGCATAACCGAGCGCCAGGATCGCGTGCTTCGGCCCCGTGCCTTTGGCGATCGCCTTAAGGATGTCGACCGTCGCGGTCAGGCAGATGCCGTCGTCGATATTCAGCGTCGCGTCCTTGATGAAGAAATCGCTCGAATGCAGCACGAAGCCGCGGCCGGTATCGACCGGACCGCCCTTCAGCACCTGCATGGTTTCGGCGTTTTCCGGCAGCGTGATCTGGTCGGCCTTCTCGATGATGTCGAGTTGCACCAGCAGTCCTGGAAAGTCGATGCTGCCGGCCGGACGGTTGACGATGATGCCCATCGCCCCTTCCGACGAGTGCGCGCACATGTAGATGACGGAGCGCTCGAAGCGCGGATCGCCCATGACCGGCATGGCGATCAGCAGCCGGCCGTCCAGATAGCCCTCGCCGGACGAATGATCGCCAAAACCAGCGGTTTTGGGGCGGACAGGCTTCGATGTCTTGCCTTCAGGGCTCATCCGCAAAGGCCTTTCTCTTGCAGGTTCATATCCTGATATCGGGTGCGGTTTCTGTCAATCAAGCTTCCGGCATCATTCGGCTGCGATCACACGCAATTCAATGGTTTGCCTCGAAACTTGCCTGTAAAGACGTGCCATGAGCGTCCTAGTTCCCCTGCGCGCCGCACTCGGCGTCGCCGCCTTGTGTGTCGCGTGTGCGGCGTCGGAAGTTCGCGCCCAGGATGCCTCGCCGTGGCAACGCGACGCCCATTCCGCGGTCCGGTTACTGGCGGGATCACGCAGCGGCGCGGTGCTGCTCGGCGGTGTAGCCATCCAGTTGCAGCCGGGGTGGAAGACCTATTGGCGGACGCCCGGGGATTCTGGCGTGCCGCCCCGTTTCGACTTCTCCAAATCCGACAATGTCGAAGCCGTGACGGTGCTGTGGCCGGCACCGATGAAATTCGACGACGGTGCGGGCGGCACCGCGCTGGGATACAAGCAACAGGTCGTGCTGCCGTTGCGGATCGTCGCCAAGAATGCCGACAAGCCGGTGACGCTGCGCACCCACATCAGCTACGCGGTCTGCGAGAAGATCTGCATTCCCGTCGAAGCCCATGCCGAGCTTGCCTTTGCCAGCGTAGCAAGCACCGAGGACGGCACGCTGTCCGATGCCCTCAATGCGGTGCCGAAGCCGGCCAATATCGGGGACCCCAATCCGCTGACCATCCGCGACGTCAAGCGCGAGGGAAAGAACGTGCTGGTCGACGTGACCGCGCCCGAGGCCAAGGAGGTCAGCCTGTTCGTCGAGGGGCCGACGCCCGACTGGGCGCTGCCGGTTCCCAGGCTCGTGGAGCAAAGCCCACCCGCTGTCAAACGCTTTGCCTTCGAACTCGACGGCCTGCCACCCGGCGCCAGCCCGGAAGGCGCCGCACTCAAACTGACGCTGGTCGGCGGCGACCGGGCTTACGAGTTCAACGTCAGCTTGAATTGACGCGACCTGCCGTCCCTCTGAGTGCAGCGACGCTTTCTGATCCGAGGAGAGCCGGCGCTTGGCAGCTCACCTCTTCAGCAATGTGTACTCCTAGCCTTTCTGCCCGCTCATTTGCTGAGCGCGCATATAGCTCTTGCAAGCGCTGCGCATGTCGCCCTTTGCCAAGGCGGCATTCGCCGCACCCATCTCTTTCATTATCGCAAATTTGCCGGGACTATCAGGCATAGCGTTGCTGGACGTCATGAGCTTGGCCATGTTTTCGCTTGTGCAAGCCGTCTTCTGGGCAGAAGCCGGGCTGACAGCCAGTGCGGTGGTGATCGTGACAGCGGTGATAAGCAGTTTCATATTTTTCCTCCCCGGCCGCACGATGCGGCCGAAGCTCAAAATTACAAGAAGCCAGAAAAGTTCCCTAGAGCACCGCGAGCCCACAGGCGTAGGTCACCGGCTGAGAGCCGCACCGACTCGCTGGGCAGGTACGCGCCACGCGGAAGGTGCTCAACCGCTTCCGCGCTGTTTCGCCAAACCAACGATACAAGAGCAATAAGCTACGAAACCGGGGATACCTGCACGGCTGGTGGTGCTGTACGGGTCGGTATGGGATCGGGTGTCATGATGAGATAAAGCGCGCCAGCCACCAGCATGATGGCAGCCATCGCCAATCCCAACATGGCCAGAACCAGATCGTTCGGGTCATCCATCTCGCGGCCCGGACACGCGGGCTATTCGGGTGGGGCAGCCATCGCCTTTGGCTATCCGCGCGAGCGCCTGTAATGAATAACGGCGGGTCCGAAGACCTTTGGCTATCCGCGACATGCGCCGTTGTGAACGGCGGGCGATGGCTCCGCGGCAACAAACGACGGCTCGGCCGTTTTGTTCCTTGGGTTGTTCGGCGCCGCGACCAAGGGGCGGCAACTCAGGCGCGAGCCATACAAGAGCGATCAGCGGGCCGGGCCAGCAAGACTCTACAGTTGCGCCTATCCATTCGGCATCGGCTTGGTATCGAACAAAAAATTCCGCAAGCCCCTTGAACCCGATTTTTTCGCCCCCTAGATCGCTCTCCGCGCCGGAGGCGCCTTCCCGCCGCGGACGGTGCGCTTCTGAATACGCAGCCTGACAGCGACACGTTCGCCAGACGAGGAAAGGATGCATCGGCAAACCACGGGAGCTTGAGATGAGCACATCTGTTCAGCGAAGACCGCACAAGAGCGGGCAGCTTGTTCTGGACTGGCTCATGGTCGCAATGAGCTTCGCAACGATCGCCTGGATCAGTTTTCGAACGATAGGAGGATGATATGATCACTGATCACACCATTGTCTCCGCTCGTGCGGAGCAACCCAAAAAAACCGTTGAAGATCGCCGCCTCATCCGGCGATTGATCGCAGCTTCCATTGGCGCGGCATTGGCCATGCCGGCGCTGGCAGCCTGGGGAATGGACAGTCCGCATACCCACCAGCCTTCCGATCGCGGCGTGACTCCGATCACCTTGCCGCCAATTCCCTATATCGACTCCATACCCTGGATGAAGTGGGACGCGAACGTCAACGCGTTCAAGACCGACCTCCTGACATCGCCGACATTGCGGTGGGGGATCGGACCGACACCGGAGCCGCGGGATAACCAGAAACTGTCAGCCAATTGAGCCAAATCTGCCCGGATGCGATTTGCGGTCGCTCGCGCAGATCGCATCCGTCCATCTGCAGCGGCTCGGTACAAGCTATCTCGGTAGGCCATTTGACTGCGAACTGCCCGCAGAACATCGTCAATCGGCCCTAAAGCCCCTCATATCGACCCCACACGAACGACGCATTACGGCCCCACCCAACCGAATCTTAACGAATGGTTGATACATCCGACCATCGCCGCCGCCTCGCGGCGCGTTTCGGGGATGCACCCTTGTGGCCGTGATGGATACGCAATCCGCAACCGCTCCGCCTGCCGGCGTGAGCGCGCGCCTGCGTGCGCTGCTGGGCGGCTCGAGTGAAGCCTCCGTCACAAAGCGGCTGGCTGGCACGATCTTCGTCATCCGCGTCTTCAGCGCGGCACTGGCCTACTTCTCGCAGATCCTGCTGGCGCGCTGGATGGGCGGCTCCGATTACGGCGTCTATGTCTATGTCTGGACCTGGGTGCTGCTGCTCGGCAGCATGATGGATTTCGGCATCTCGGCATCGGCGCAGAAGATCATTCCGGAATACCGCACCCGCGGCGAACACGCGCTGTTGCGAGGTTTCCTTTCCGGCAGCCGATGGATGACGTTCGCAGTCTCCTCCATCGTCTCGCTGCTGCTGGCGGGCGTAGTGAAGGGATTGTCGCCGTGGATCGACGGCAACGCGATCGTTCCCCTCTATATCGGTTGCCTGACACTGCCGGCGTTCGTCGTCGCCAACACCCAGGACGGCATCGCCCGTTCGCATGACTGGATGCGGCTTGGCCTGATGCCGCAGTTCATCGTGCGCCAGTCGCTGATGATCGGCCTGACCGCCGGCGCCTTCGTGCTCGGCTTCAATCTCGGCGCCACCGCCGCGATGTGGGCAAGCGCCGCGGCGGTATGGGTCGCGATGATCAGCCAGATGATCGTGCTCAATCGCAAGCTCGCCGGCCATATCGAGTCCGGCCCCCGGGCTTACGATTTCCGTGGCTGGCTCGCGGTCTCGCTGCCGATCCTGATGGTGGAGAGTTTTTATCTGCTGTTGTCCTACACAGACGTGTTGGTGCTGCAGCAATTCCGCTCCTCGGAGGAGGTTGGCGTCTACTTTGCCGTGGTGAAGACGCTGGCGTTGGTCTCCTTCATTCACTACGCGATGGCGGCGACAACGGCGCATCGCTTTGCCGAGTACAACGCGCAAGGCGACAAGGCGCGGCTGTCGGCCTATGTGGCGCATGCGATCCAGTGGACGTTCTGGCCGTCGCTGGCCGCGACCATTCTGCTGCTGGCGCTGGGCAAGCCGCTATTGTGGCTGTTCGGACCGCAATTCGTCGTCGGCTACGACATCATGTTCATTGCCGCGATCGGCCTTTTGGTGCGCGCGGCAATCGGCCCGGTCGAGCGGCTCCTGAACATGCTCGGCCATCAGCACATCTGCGCGCTGGCCTACGCGCTGGCCTTCGTCATGAACCTTGTGCTGTGCGTCGTCCTGGTGCCGCGCTTTGGCGGCCACGGTGCGGCGGCGGCGACGTCGATCGCGCTGGCGTTCGAGACGGTGCTGCTGTTCTGGATCGTGCGCCGGCGGCTCGGCCTGCACGTCTTGGCATTCGGCAAACGCTGATGCCGGGCGCCCGTCGACCCTGATGCGCGGGCGCAGCCAGCCTGCTCATCCCTTCAAAGGACGGTCTTCGGGGCGCGTTGGCGGCTGCTTCAGTGACCGCTACCGCCTTTCGGTGGTCTCGCTTTGGCCGCAGGACGTCGCTATCGCCGTGCACCGGAAAATTGGGGAAAATAACCACGGGGGTTCGATGCACGTACTAAATATTCTTATTTCGCCCGAGCGCCCGCCATCGATAGGACGTTTATTCCTTGCATTGATATATACTTGCACATGCGAAATGGAACTTTCCCCCGGAAATGATTGATCCACTTTACGTTGCCTCGGGATTCGGCGTTGGCTTGCTGGTCGGGATGACGGGTGTCGGCGGCGGCTCGCTGATGACGCCGATGCTGATCCTGCTATTTGGCGTCCACCCATCGACTGCCGTCGGCACCGACCTTCTCTACGCCGCGGCGACCAAGACGGGCGGCAGCCTGGTGCATGGCTTCGCACGCAGCATTCACTGGCCGGCAGTGATATGTCTCGCCAGCGGCAGCATCCCGGCAAGCATCGTTACCTTGCTCTTGCTGTGGCAACTCGACCTCAACAGCGATTCCGGGCGCAGCCTGATCAATCTGGTGCTGTGCTTTGCACTCCTCCTTACGGCGACGTCGTTGATCTTTCGCAAGGCGATCATGGAGCGCTATCGCCGACGCATGGAGGGGTTCGATGCCGCGACCACCGACCGCGCGACCGTGATGGTCGGCGTGGCGCTCGGTGTGCTGGTCTCGATTTCATCCGTCGGTGCCGGCGCAGTCGGCGTCACCGCGCTCCTGCTGCTCTACCCGCGCCTGCCGATGGCGAGCATCGTCGGCTCCGACATCGCACATGCGGTGCCGCTGACGCTGGTAGCCGGCATCGGACACTGGGCGCTGGGGTCGGTCGATTGGGCGCTGATGGGGGTGCTGTTGATCGGATCCTTGCCCGGCATCGTGATCGGCAGCTACTGCGCGGTTCGCGTGCCAGAGACGGTGCTGAGAGTAGTGCTGGCTTCAGTTCTGGTTCTGGTGGCCAGCAAGCTCGGCTTCAATGAGCTGCATTTTTCGCAGGAGAGTATCGCAGCCGTCACCGGGAGCACCGCCCATTAGAGCGTTTTCCAGCGAAGTGGACACCCGTTCGCGTCAAGAAAACGCGTCAAAGCAAAAGTCTAGAGCCCGGTTCTGATTCAATCAGAACCGGGCTCTAGGCGCACTTCCCGGGCCTGCTTGCGACTGCCTATGCCGCGGTCCAACCGCCATCGATCGATAGATTGGCGCCGGTGATCTGGGCAGCATCGTCGCTGCACAGGAACAGCGCAAGGGCTGCGACTTGCTCCGACGTCACGAACTCCTTGGTTGGCTGCGCCTGCAGCAACACGTCGTTGATGACCTGCTCTTTGGTCAGGTTGCGCGCCTTCATGGTCTCGGGAATCTGCTTCTCCACCAGCGGTGTCCAGACATAACCGGGGCTGATGCAGTTGCAGGTGATCTTGAACGTCGCAAGCTCCAGCGCCACCGTCTTGGTGAGACCGGCAATGCCGTGCTTGGCCGAGACATAGGCCGCCTTGAACGGCGACGCCACCAACGAATGCGCGGAAGCCGTGTTGATGATACGGCCCCAGCCGCGCTTCTTCATGCCGGGGACTGCGGCACGGATGCCGTAGAACGCCGACGACAGGTTGATGGCGATAATGGCTTCCCACTTCTCGGGCGGAAACTCCTCGATCGGTGACACGAACTGAATGCCGGCATTGTTGACGAGGATATCGACCGAACCAAACGTCTTCTCGCCAAGCGCGATCATTTCGGCAATCTCGGGGGGCTTGGTCATGTCGGCGGGCGAGTGCACCGCGCGGACCTTGAAGTCGGTCTCGATGCCGGAACGCTCGCGCTCGATATCGGCCGGCACGCCCATGCCGTTGAGCACAACGTTAGCGCCCGCGGCGGCAAAAGCGCGCGCGTAAGCCAATCCGATGCCGCTTGTCGAGCCGGTCACGACAGCGGTCTTGCCTTTCAACGTACCCATTCCATTCACTCCTGCTTGCCTGCGGCGGTCTTCCAAACATCCCTCGTCATATCGTAGGCCGTCATGGTCTGGCCGGATTGCGGACGCTCCAGCACATCCTTGTGACGCATCGACAGATGAACGTCGCGGACGCCTGCGTTCCAGTGTTCGACCATGGCGACATGCGAAAAGTCGTAATCCTTGGATGAAGTTTCGTAGTTCTTGCTCTTGTAAATCAGATGCACCACGGTGACGGTGTTTTCCTCGGCCGCGTTGCAGAGAACTGCCACCGACGGATCGTTCTTGAGATCATCGGGCAATTTTCCAAGCAATTCGCGCAGCGCCTTCCGAGCATTGTGCACCTGCTTGTTCTTATCGGTAGCCATGCGGGTGCGGCTGGAATAGCGGATATCTTTTTCGCGCTCAGCAGCTTCCAGCAACGACGTCGGCAATTCGCCGCGCGCGCTGAACAGATCGACCTGGAAGATCAGGAGATCGCGGTTGGTTTCTGCGCCCAGCACGTAATCGAGCGGCGTGTTGGAAGCGATGCCGCCGTCCCAATAGTGCTCGCCGTCGATCTCGATGGAAGGGAAGCCGGGCGGCAGCGCGCCGGAGGCCATGATGTGCTCCGGGCCCATCTTTTTGCTGAGCTTCCTGAGCTCGAAATTGTCGAAATATTTCAGGTTGCCCGAAGTTACGCCGACCGCACCGACGCTGAGCCGCGTCTTCAGATCGTTGATGCGGTCGAAGTCGACCAGCTTCTCGAGCGTTTTCTTCAGCGGCGCGGTGTCGTAATAGCTCTGCGATTGCGGGGTACCCGGCGGCCACAAAGGGGCAGGCGGAATGCGCGGTGTGAAGAAGCCCGGTACGCCGAAGGTCGCAATCAGCGCGGCGCTGGTCTCGTTGAACAGCGAGCGCGCGCGGTCGCCTGGCGCGACAGGCTTCCACGGCACCGGAGATGACACCATCTCCCAAAATTCCTTCAGCCGATCGACGCGCTTTTCGCCTTCGTTGCCGGCAATGATCGCGGCATTGACGGAGCCGATCGAAATGCCCGCGATCCATTCAGGTTCGAACCCCGAGCGGCACAGCGCCTGAAAAGCACCCGCTTGGTAGGAGCCGAGCGCGCCGCCGCCTTGCAGGACCAGCACACGCTGCGCCATCGCGGGCGTGGTTGCCGGCGCGGTATCGGAATGATCCATCGTGACCGTCGGCTAGTGGACAATGGGGGGCACCGTGGCGAGAGTTCGCGACGGCGTCAATCAGGCAAGATCGAAGCAAGGATCACGCCCAGTTTATCGTTTTGTGAGACCTCGAAGCCCGTATCCGGAGTTGCTTCAGGTTGATGCAAGGATGAGCGTCCAGAACACCTTATACTTGGTGTTTGGATCATAAACCGCCGCGATGCCCAATTTTGTGACACCGTTCTTGAGCATATTGGCCTTATGCGGCGGCGAGTCGCGCCAGCCGGAAAAGGCTTCCGCCATCGTGTGATAGCCGGCCGAGATATTCTCGACCGCAAGCTTCGCCGGATAGCCTGAGGCCCCCAGCCGCTTCTCCAGCGGGCCCTTCACATTGTGATCCATCTTGTTGCGGGCCGCCATCGCCTGCGACTGCTGCTCGGCGAGCTTGATCAGCTCGGGATCGACTACGACGACGCCGAGGCCGTTGTTCTGGCGATATTGCGAGATCAGGATCGCCGCCGCCACAGGGTCGAGCGTGGCGCCGGGTTGGGCCATGTCGAGATACATGGCCGGCTGTTCCGGAATCTTGACGTCTGCCGAGCAGCCGGCAAGCAGCAATAGGCCGATAATGGCGGTGGTCGCCCGTTTCACTGAAAGAATCCCCCGAGAATCCCTAAGCCTGGATGGCCGCTTGTTGCATACCAACAGTGGCTGAATGGTGAACGGGGGGCGATTAGAGGCAGACCGGCCGCGGAAATCGTGGTTCGTAGCCCGGATGGAGCGGAGCGCAATCCGGGGCAGCCCATCCGCGTGGAAGGAGCCCCGGGGTGCGCTGCGCTTCACCCGGGCTACGCGAAATCACTCTTGGGCGGCAAAGATACGGTAGCGGCGAGGTTGCAGGCTGATGATTTCGCCGGCCTGGAGTTCCCGGTCCCGGGGGGCATCGATCTCGATCACGGTCTTGCCCTCGCCGCCCGTCAAGGCGATCTCCGCCCGCTGGATCGGGCCGAACGAGCGGACATGGCGCACCGCCCCCTCCAAAGAGCCGGTTCCGGCCGGGCCGATCTGCATGTCGTGGCGACGGACGAACAGCTTTGAGGCGCCGGAGGCTGCGCCGTCGGCGGCGATATTGAGCGGCCGGCCGCCGAGCCGCACCGAGCCGCCTGAGACCTCCACCGGCAGCACGATGGATTCGCCGATGAAGCCGTGAACGAAGGCGGTTGCGGGATTGTCATAGACATCGCCGGGCGTGCCGATCTGTTCGATGCGGCCCTTGTCCATCACCACTACGCGGTTGGCGACTTCCAGCGCCTCCTCCTGGTCGTGGGTGACGAAGATCGAGGTGACGTGGATTTCAGAATGCAGCGAACGCAGCCATTGCCGCAGTTCTTTCCGCACCTTTGCATCGAGCGCGCCGAAGGGCTCATCCAGCAAGAGGATGCGCGGCTCGATCGCGAGCGCGCGGGCGAGTGCAATGCGCTGACGCTGGCCACCGGACAATTGGCTCGGATAGCGGTTCGCCAGCCAGTCGAGTTGCACGAGGTCGAGCAATTCCTTGACGCGGGCGCGGATCGTGGCCTCGTCCTTGCGGACGGCACGCGGCTGCACGCGCAGACCAAAGGCGACGTTCTCGAACACGGTCATGTGGCGGAACAGCGCGTAATGCTGAAACACGAATCCGACATGGCGCTCGCTGGCGCCGTGACCGAGTGCATCCTCACCATCGATCCGCACCTCGCCGGCGTCGGGCCAGTCTAGGCCTGCAATGATGCGCAACAGCGTCGTCTTGCCCGAACCGGACGGGCCGAGCAGCGCCAGCAATTCGCCCTTGCCGACTTTCAGATCGACATTGTCGAGGGCTGCGAATGCGCCGAACTTCTTGACGATATTTTTGACTTCAATGGTCACTTGAATCGTCCCTTGGGGTTTGTCCTTCGTCCAGACGCCGTTCGAGAACGGTCTTCACGACAAGCGTGATCAGGGCCAGCATAGCGAGCAGCGAGGCAATCGCAAACGAAGCTACGAACTGATACTCATTATAGAGGATTTCGACCAGTAGCGGCATGGTATTGGTCTCGCCGCGAATATGGCCCGATACCACCGAAACCGCACCGAATTCACCCATGGCGCGCGCATTGCACAGCAGTACGCCATATAGCAGGCCCCATTTGATATTGGGCAGAGTGACGCGGAAGAAAGTCTGCAGGCCTGACGCTCCCAGCGAGATCGCCGCCTCCTCCTCCTGTGTGCCCTGCTCCTGCATCAGCGGGATCAGTGAACGGGCCACAAACGGAAACGTCACGAAGATGGTGGCGAGCGCAATGCCCGGCACGGCGAACAGAATATGGATGTTGTGCGCCTGCAGCCAGGTGCCCCAATAGCCCTGCGCGCCGAACAGCAGCACAAAGACGAGGCCCGAAATGACCGGACTAACCGAGAATGGCAGGTCGATCAGCGTGACCAGGAAGGTTTTGCCGCGGAAATCGAACTTTGCAATCGCCCAGGCCGCGATCACCCCGAACAGCAGATTGAGACCAACCGAAATTGCCGCCACCAGCAGGGTCAGCCGGATTGCCGACAGCGCCTCCGGCTCGGCCAGTGCGGCGAAATAGGTGCCGAAACCTTTCGACAAGGCCGATGCGAACACCACGACCAAAGGCAGCACGACAAAGATGGTGAGGAAGCTGACGGCAAGCGCGATGATGACGAAGCGGACCGGCCCGGGCTCGCTTCGCAGGTCCTTGGACGAAGCAATCGTCCGCGGACGTTCGCGCGCCTCGTGGCGCGACGGCGGGGAAATGGCAACGCCCGCCGTTGACGCGTAGGCCTTCAGCGGCGTCGCCTGAGTCACAACGTTCGTTTGCATCGACATCGATCGGCTCTCAACGCGCGGGAATGCGGGTTTGTGCCCAGCGTTGCAGGCGATTGACGGCGAAGATGATCACGAACGAAGCCAGCAGCATGACGACGGCAATCGCCGTCGCATCGGCGTAACGGAATTCGGACAACCGGATCACGATCAGCAGTGGCGCGATCTCCGACACATTCGGCAGGTTGCCGGCGATGAAGATCACCGAGCCATACTCGCCGACCGCGCGCGCGAACGCCAGCGCAAACCCGGTCAGCAGCGCCGGAATCAGGCTCGGCAAAATCACACGGAAAACCGTGTGCCAGCGGTTGGCGCCGAGGCTTGCGGCCGCTTCCTCGATTTCCGGATCGAGATCGATCAGGACGGGCTGCACCGTTCGCACCACGAAGGGAATGCCGATGAATACCATCGCGATGAATATCCCGATCGGCGTGAACGCCACTTTGATGCCGAGCTCAGCCAGCGGCGCCCCGAGCCATCCCTTCTGTGCGAACAATTGCGTCAGCGCCACACCCGCCACCGCGGTCGGCAGCGCAAAAGGTATGTCAACGATCGCGTCGAACAGCCGTCGGCCCGGAAAGCGGTAGCGCACCAGCGCCCATACGATGATGGTGCCCATCACCAGGTTGACGCAGGCCGCGGCAAAGGAGAGACCGAACGAAATCTTCAGCGCATTCAGCGTGCGGCGGCTGGTGAGAATTTCCCAGAACTGCCCGGGTGAAAGCTCGAGCGTCTTGAGGAACAGGCCGGCGAGGGGAATGAGGATGATGACGGAGAGCCACGTCAGGGTCAGGCCCATGGTCAGACCGAACCCGGGCAAGCTCGTGCGCCGTGCGACCGCTGTGCTCACAAATCCCCCTGCTTCCGCTACGGCTGGCCGTTGGCCAGATCAATTCTTGTAAATTTGGTCGAAAATGCCGCCTTCGCCGAAGTGATCTTTCTGCGCCTTGGTCCAACCACCAAAAACGTCGTCGATCGTGAAAAGTTCGACCTTGGCGAAAGATTTTTCGTATTCCTTGGCGATTTCGGAATCGCGCGCACGATAGGAATTGCGCGCGGCTATTTCCTGACCTTGCTTGGTGTACCAATACTTCAGGTAGGCCTCGGCGACGGCACGAGTGCCTTTTTTGTCGGCAACCTTGTCGACGACCGCCACCGGCGGCTCGGCGAGGATCGACAGCGGCGGCGCTACGATCTCGAACTTGTCCTTGCCGAATTCGCGCTGAGCCAGGAACGCCTCGTTCTCCCATGCCAGCAGCACGTCGCCGACCCCGCGCTCGACGAAGGTTACCGTCGAGCCGCGCGCGCCGGTATCGAGCACCGGAACGTTCTTGAAGAGATCGGCGACGAAGTTCTTTGCTTTGTCGAGCGAACCGAATTTCTTTTCGGCAAAGCCCCAGGCCGCCAGGTAATTCCAGCGCGCGCCGCCCGAGGTTTTCGGGTTCGGCGTAATCACCTGCACGCCGGGCTTGATCAGATCGTCCCAATCCTTGATCGCCTTGGGATTGCCCTTGCGCACCAGGAACACGATCGTGGAGGTGTAGGGTGACGCATTGAGCGACAGCCGCTTCTGCCAGTCCGGCGCCACCAACCCCTTCGCGGCGATGGCGTCGATGTCATAGGCCAGCGCCAGCGTGACGACGTCGGCCTGCAGCCCGTCGATTACCGCGCGCGCCTGCGAGCCCGAGCCGCCATGCGACTGCTTGATCTCGACGCTCTTGCCGGTTTCTTTCTGATAGGCCGCGACGAATGCCTTGTTGAAATCGGCGTAGAGCTCGCGCGTCGGATCGTAGGACACGTTGAGCAATGTGTAATCGGCAGCGAAGGCCGAACTCGCCCAGAGCAATCCGGCAGCAAGCGGCAGAATGCGACGGATCATCGTTGATCTCCATTCAGCTTGATGAAGAATATCATCAATCACGAACGCATAAGTCGCGACGAAAGGCCGCTTAGTCAACGAAACTGCATTTCATTGTTTGCGGTTCCGCAGCTTCGTTGTCCTATGAAGTCCGGACTCTACGAAGTCTTCATCGTATGGATGCCGCATTCCGTCTTGGGCCTGCCGCGCCAGCGGCCGGCCCGGGCGTCCTCGTCCGGCGCGGTCCGGCTCGAACACGGCATGCACCCGACCGACAAGTAGCCCGAGGCGAACAGCGGATGCGGCGGCAATTTGGCGAGCTTGTAGATCGCTTCGATCTCCTCGCGCGACACATTGGCGAACGGATTGAATTTCAGCCTCGCTCCGTCTTCCTCGACGACGGGAATTTCGGCGCGGGCGCCGCCCTGAAACCGCTTGCGCCCGTTGATCCAGGCCGAGAACGGCTTGAGCGCCCGCGCCAGCGGCTCTACTTTACGGATACGGCAGCAGGCGTCCGGATCGGAAAACCACAATTCGCGATCGGGATCCTGGCGCGAGAGCGCTTCTTCCAAGGGCTTGATCGAGCGAACGTCGCGAAGGCCTAGCGTCGCGATTAGCGTATCGCGATAAGCGAGCGTTTCCTCGAATAACCATCCGGTGTCGAGAAAGATCACGGGAATCGCGGGATCGACATCGGCCATCACCTTGAGCAACGCTGCCGATTCCGTGCCGAACGACGACACCAGCGCAAGCTGCTCGCGGCCGACGGTCTTCAGAGCGGTTTCAATGACATGCGACGGCGAAGCGTCGCGCAAGCTATGGTCGAGCGTCTGCGCCGAATGAGGGATCGCTGCCAAGGCAAAGGCATGCTGTGAGATCATGGTCACTGGCCGGCACTCTCCGAATGACGCAACTGCATCCGCCGGTTCAGCGCGGTGACGCGGCCATCGCCGGTCGGCTGGTAGAACACCGAATAGCGCTTCATGGTCTCCGCGAAGGCGTCGGCGTCGGCATCCTTCTTCACCTCGAACCCGTCGAAACCGGCGCGCGACATGAATACGAACTGGTCGCGCAGCACTTGGCCGGTGGCGCGCAGCTCGCCGTCATAGCCATGCCGCTCGCGCAGCAGGCGCGCCTGGCTGTAGGCGCGGCCGTCGCGGAAGGTCGGGAATACCAGCGCGACGGCGGCCAAGCGATCGAGATAGGGCACGAGGTCGTCGACGGCGCGACTGTTCGGCCAGATCACGCCGGTTTTGCCGGCGCGCTTGAGAATGGCTTCCGGATCTTCAAGGAACCGCGCCGCCGAAATGAGGACCGCTCCGTCGCCCGGCAATTCGGCGCCGTCGGCAACATGGACGAACAGGTCGGTGGTGATTCTTCCGTTCTTAACGAGTGGCATAGACCCGCTCCTTGAATGGCTCGACGCCGAGGCGCTTAACCGTGTCCACGAACAATTCCTCGGGACGGTCGCGCAGCGCGAGATAGGCTTCGACAATGTCTTCGATCACGTCGGCAACTTCCGCATAGGGGACGGCCGGCCCGATCAGCACGCCCATCTGCGCATTTTCGTCGGCGCGGCCGCCGATCGTGATCTGGTAAAATTCCTCGCCGTTTTTCTCGACGCCGAGAATGCCGATATGGCCGACGTGGTGATGGCCACATGCGTTGATGCAGCCGGAGATGTTGATGTGCAGCCGCCCAATCATGTCGGCGGTGTCGTGGTTGGCGAAACGGCGGGTCAGTTCCTGTGCGATCGGAATCGAGCGCGCGTTGGCCAGCGAGCAGTAGTCGAGCCCGGGGCAGGCGATGATATCGGTGACCAGATTGACGTTCGGCGTGGCGAGCCCGAGACGGTCGAGCGCCTTCCAGAGCTGCGGCAGGTCGCGCTTGGCAACGTGCGGCAGCGCCAGGTTCTGCTCGTGGCCGACGCGGATTTCGCCGAAGGAGTATTTGTCGGCGAGATCGGCGACCGCGTCCATCTGGTCGGCGGTGGCATCGCCGGGCGGGCCGCCCACCGGCTTCAGCGACAGCGTCACGATCGAATAGCCCTGCACCTTGTGGGGGGCCACCGAGTTCTTGCGCCAGCGCTCGAACAGCGGATCATGCGCGGCCTGCTTCAGTTCGTCCGGCATGTGCGGCAGCTTCTCGTAAGCCGGATAGGAGAAGCGCGAACGCACTTCCTCGATGACGGGATGGTCGAGCGTCAGGGCGCTGTGACCCATCTGCCTCCATTCCTCGTCGACCTCACGCGCGAACTTCTCGATGCCGAGCTCATGCACCAGGATCTTGATGCGCGCCTTGTAGATGTTGTCGCGGCGGCCGTACTGGTTGTAGACGCGCAGGATCGCCTCGACATAGCTGAGAATGTCGCGGCCGTGGACGAACGGCTTGATGGTCTTGGCGATGAACGGCGTGCGGCCAAGACCGCCGCCGACCAGCACCTCGAAACCGGTTTCGCCGTCTGCGTTCTTGTGCAGGCGCAGCCCGATGTCATGGATCTTGATCGCGGCCCGGTCGTGCTCGGACGCGGTGATCGCGATCTTGAACTTGCGCGGCAGGAACGAGAATTCCGGATGCAGCGTAGTGTGCTGGCGCAGGATCTCCGACCAGATGCGGGGATCCTCGACCTCGCCGGGCGCGACGCCGGCCCACTGGTCCGAGGTGACGTTGCGCATATTGTTGCCGGAGGTCTGCATCGCGTGGATACCGACCTCGGCGAGTTCGGCCAACGCATCGGGCAGTTCGGCGAGCTTGATCCAGTTGAACTGGATGTTCTGCCGCGTGGTGAAATGGCCGTAGCCGCGGTCGTAGCGGCGGGCGACATGCGCGAGCCGGCGCAACTGCTTCGACGACAACGTGCCATAGGGGATCGCGACGCGGAACATGTAGGCGTGCAATTGCAGGTACACGCCGTTCTGCAGCCGCAGCATCTTGAATTCGTCCTCGGTGAGTTCGCCCGAGAGGCGGCGCTTCACCTGATCGCGGAATTCAGACACGCGCTCGTTAATCAGCGTGCGATCGAGTTCGTCATATGCGTACATGATGGATCAGCCTCAGGCCGGAAGAAGGTCGATGGTGAGGCCCTTCGACCGAATGTGTTCGCGGAGATTGCCGGGCTTGACCACCCCGCCTTTGAGCTCGACCGGCGCGATATAGGCACCGACCGCGCCGACGTCATCGGCAGCGCTTTCGGCGAGCAACGCACGCGCATCATCCGAAGTGCTCACGATCGCGGCGTCGGACAGAGCGGTCGACCAACCCTGTTGTGCGGTCCGGTAGACCACGACGCCATCCCAGGTGCGATTGGCGGTCACCACCGATGGCCCCGTGATCTTGATTTTCTTCTGTTCGAGCGGAGAGGTCATTCGGCAGCATCCAATAGTTTCGAGATGACTTGATTGACGTTGGACTGGCGCCACGGCGCGGAATGCGCGACCACGTCGCCGATGATGAGGATGGCGGGGCCGCTATCGATTTTTTCGACCAGCGCGGGAAGATTTCCGAGCGTCCCGACCACGGCCTGCGCATCCGGCCGCGTCACCCGCGCGAACACGCCGACGGGCGTTTGCGGCAACCGGCCGGCAGCCAACAGGCCTGCACGGACTGACGGTGCGGCGGTCATGCCCATATAGACCACGATGGTCATCTTCTTGTCTGTCAGCACCGACCAGTCGACGGCTTCGGCATCCTTTGCCTTGTGGGCGGTCAGGAAAGTAATGCGCAGCGCCTCACGCCTGAAGGTCAGCGGCGCTTCGAATTGCGCGGCAGCGCCGAGGCCTGCGGTGATGCCCGGCACCACCGAATAGGCAACGCCGGCGGCGCGCAGCACTTCGATTTCCTCGCCGCCGCGGCCGAAGATGAAGGGATCGCCGCCCTTCAGCCGCACCGCGCGCTGTCCAGCCCTGGCAGCCTCGATAAGCAGCTTGTTGATCGCATTCTGGCCGATGCCGGGCTTGCCGACGCGGCGGCCGACCGGAACGCGCGAAGCGTCGCGGCGCACGCGATCGAGAATTTCCGGCGACACCAGCTCGTCGTAGAAAACCACGTCGGCATCCTGCAGCGCGCGCAGCGCCTTGATGGTGAGCAGATCCGGATCGCCCGGCCCCGCGCCGACCAGCGTCACCCTGCCCTCGGCCTTGCCGTCCTTGCTCGCGCCGGCAAACGCGGAGGGATCAGTGATTTCGTTCAGCGCTTTTTCAGCCTCGCTCTTGCGCCCGGCCAGCACGAGCGCACCGATCGGGCCGTCGATCACGCGCTCCCAGAAGCGGCGGCGCAACGCGAATTCGGGAATGCGCGCGTGCATCGATTTGCGAAAGCTGCCGATGAAGGACGCGAGATCGCCGATGCGCGCCGGCAGCACCGCTTCGATGCGCTCACGCACGCGGCGTGCCACCACCGGCGATGCACCGCCGGTGCCGACGGCGACGACGACGTCGCCGCGATCAACAATCGCGGGAAAGATGAACGTGGAATGCGCGAGATCGTCCATCACGTTGACGGGCAGGCCGACTGCTTTCGCGCGCACTGACATCGCAACGCCGATATCACCGGCGCCGGCGCAGAGCACCGCGATGACGCCCGCAAGATCAGCCGTGAGCGGATCGCCTGTTGCGCGTTCGATCCGCGCGGCAGCGGTCGCATCGAGCCCCGAAACGTCATGGCTGCCGTCGGTCGCATACCAGCGAATGTTTGCGCCGGCCGATGCCAAGAGGCGCAGCTTCGCGCGGACAAGGTCGCCGGCTCCGACGAGCAGCACCACGCCGCTTTGCAGATCGAGAAACACGGGCAGAAATCGCATGCGAAACTCGCTTCCCCCACTTCGGGGTTGACTGGAATTATTTTCTATATATGTCTCGTTCAGCGCCCGCAAAGAGAAAATTATTACTTCTCTATTGCATCGCAACTATAGAATTTTCGCCCCCCAAGGCCAAGGCCCAGAGATGCATCTTCTCAACTCCAACTCTGCAAAAGACCGTCTGCGTGGCGCTGATCGCCCGAACGGCTCCGCCGTCGAAAAAATTATCGCTGACGGACGGCTGCCGCCGCCTTCGATGGATCATCTCGACGAGCTCGAGGCGCAGAGCATCTACATTCTGCGCGAGGCGTTCGCGCGGTTGAAAAAACTCGCGCTGCTGTGGTCGCTCGGAAAAGATTCCAATGTGATGATCTGGCTGGCGCGCAAAGCCTTCTTCGGCCGCGTGCCGTTTCCGGCATTGCATGTCGATACCGGCAAGAAATTTCCGGAGATGTATGCATTCCGCGACCGCTTCGGACAAGAGTGGGATCTGGATCTGAAGGTCGAGCCCTGCCCGCCGATCGACGCGGTCGATCCAACCTTGCCGCCGGCCGCGCGTTCTGCCGCCCGCAAGACTGAAGGACTGAAGTGGGCGCTAACCAAATATGGTTTTGACGGATTGATCGCCGGCATTCGCCGCGATGAAGAGGCGACGCGCGCCAAGGAGCGCGTGTTCTCGCCGCGCGGGCTCGAAGGCGGCTGGGATGTGCGCGACCAGCCCCCGGAGTTCTGGGATCAGTTCAACGCATCAGTGCCGCAAGGCGCACATCTTCGCGTTCACCCGATCCTGCATTGGACCGAGGCCGACATCTGGGCCTACACCAAGCGCGAAAATATTCCGATCATCCCGCTGTATCTTTCGAAGGATGGCAAGCGCTATCGCTCGCTGGGCGATCAGGACATCACCAATCCGGTGGCGTCGACCGCCTCCAACATCGACGAGATCCTCGCCGAGCTCGACGGCACAAAGGTGCCGGAGCGCGCCGGCCGTGCGCTCGATCACGAAACCGAAGATGCGTTCGAGCGGCTGCGCGTCGCCGGCTATCTCTAACGGACACTTGCTGTGAGCGTTGCGATGAACATGATCCTGCCTGCCAGCGTTTCGGCAACACCGAACGGCACCACCCGCCCGCAAGTCCGCATCGTCATCGTCGGCCACGTCGATCACGGCAAATCCACTTTGGTCGGCCGCTTGCTGCATGAGACCGGCAGCCTGCCCGAGGGCAAGCTGGAGATGCTCAAAGCCGTCAGCGCACGGCGCGGCATGCCGTTCGAATGGTCGTTCCTGCTCGATGCGCTGCAGACGGAGCGCGATCAGGGCATCACCATCGACACCACGCAAATCCGCTTCCGCACCCGCTCGCGCGACGTCGTGCTGATCGACGCGCCCGGCCATGCCGAGTTCCTGCGCAACATGATCACCGGAGCCTCGCAGGCCGACGGCGCGGTGCTGATCATCGACGCGCTGGAAGGCGTGCGCGACCAGACCCGGCGTCACGGCTATCTCTTGCATCTGTTGGGCATCAAGCAGGTCGCGATCGTCGTCAACAAGATGGACCGCGTTGACTTCAGCGCGGATCGCTTCAAGGAGATTAGCGACGAGATTTCGGCGCATCTGACCGGCCTTGGCGTGACGCCCTCGGCTGTGATTCCGATTTCCGCGCGCGACGGCGACGGCGTTGCGGAGCAGACGCCACGGATCGGCTGGTATCAGGGACCAACCGTCGTCGAAGCGCTCGATGCGCTCGAGCCGGCGCGGCCGTTGGAGCAACTGGCGCTCAGACTGCCGGTGCAGGCGATCTACAAGTTCGACGATCGCCGCATTGTTGCGGGTCGCATCGAGTCCGGACTACTGAGTGCGGGCGATGAAATCGTCATCATGCCCGCCGGCAAGATCGCGAAGATCAAGACGGTGGAGAGCTGGCCGGTGACACCGCTCAAGGGCAGCCACGGCGCCGGCCGCTCGGTCGGCATCACGCTCGACCGCGAATTGTTCATCGAGCGCGGCGATGTCATCGCCCATTCCGGCGCGAGCCCGCGCGATACGCGGCGAATTCGTGCCCGCATTTTCTGGCTGCACGACAAGCCGCTGTCGAAGGGCGACCAGATCCTGATCCGCCTCGGCACGCGGGAAACCCGCGCCAGCGTGGTGGCGATCGAGAAGGCGGTTGATCCCGGTGAACTCTCCAACGAGGAGACCACGGCGATCGCGCGCAATCATGTCGGCGAAATCGACATCTCGCTGGCGCAGCCGATCGCGGCCGACTCCTATCAGGAAAATTCGCGCACCGGTCGGCTGGTAATCGAGGTCAATGGCCGCATCGCCGGCGGCGGCCTCGTGCTGTCGGTCGACGCCGGACAGCGCGCCGTTCCGATCGACATCGTGCCGGTGGAATCCGCATTGCGTCCCGAAGAGCGCTCGGCGCGCTACCATCACAATGGCGCGGTGATCTGGCTGACCGGCTTGCCGGGTTCGGGCAAATCGACACTGGCACGCGCACTCGAGCGACGGCTGTTTTCGCGCGGCGGTTCGCCCATCCTGCTAGATGGCGACACGCTGCGCGCCGGCCTCAACGGCGATCTCGGTTTCTCGGCGCAGGACCGCACCGAAAACATCCGTCGGCTCGCGGAAGTCGCAACGCATCTGGCGCGCAACGGCCACATCGCTGTCGTCGCGGCGGTCTCGCCATCGGCGGACGATCGCGCCGCCGCGCGCCGGATCGCCGACATCTCGTTCCGCGAGATCTACGTCGCGACGCCGGCGGAAGTCTGCGAGAGCCGCGACCCCAAAGGCCACTACGCCAAGGCGCGCGCCGGCACGTTGCAGGCCTTCACCGGCATCGGCAATGACTACCAGCCGCCGGTCCAGGCGGAGCTGCGCATCGACACCTCGGCCAAGACAGTTTCGGACGCGACCGACGAAATCGAGCGAATGCTGGCGGAGACTGGCATTCTGTTCGACGAACTGGTGGATTTGGCGGCGAACATCTAGGCCTTTTGGGGCCTTCTCATCGACCCGGCTTTAGGGCTAAAAGGGCGGCCAACGCTGCCTTTTTTGGCGCGCTTTTTGCTGTTTTCACTCCGAAAACTGCGTTTGAACGCCAATTTCTATCGAGAAAGCCCATCATGAATCGTGTCGATGCCCACGGATTGAAGATCGCCCCCGTCCTGTTCGACTTTATCGCCAAGGAGGCGACCCCTAAGACCGGGATTTCGCCCGATGCATTCTGGGCCGGCGTCGCCGCCATCGTCAAAAAGCTCGGGCCGAAAAATCGCGAGCTGCTCGCCCTCCGCGACGCACTGCAGGTCAAGATCGACGGCTGGCATCGCGCCAACAAGGGCAAGGCTTTCGACATGAACGCCTATACGGCGTTCCTCAAGGAGATCGGTTATCTCCTGCCCGAGCCGGCCACGAAGCAGGTCGAGACATCTGATGTCGACGAGGAAATCGGCAAGATCTGCGGGCCGCAGCTCGTCGTTCCCCTGACCAATGCCCGTTATGCGCTGAACGCGGCGAATGCGCGCTGGGGCTCATTGTACGACGCTTTTTACGGCACCGACGCGATTCCGCACGATCCGAGCGAAAGCGGCAAGGGCTACAACAAGGCGCGCGGCGACAAGGTGATCGCCAAGGCCAAGACCTTCCTCGATGCCGCGGTGCCGCTGGCGACTGGCAGCCACACCGACGTGACGTCGTATAGCGTGATTGCCGGCCAGCTCGCGGTGAAGCTCAAGAGCGGCAATGCCACCGCGCTAAAATCTGCCTCGCAGTTCGCCGGATACCAGGGCGATGCCGCCCAGCCTTCCGCGGTCCTGCTGGTCAACAACGGCATGCATGTCGAAGTGAAGATCGATCGCAACCACGCGATCGGCAAGGACGATCCGGCCGGCGTCGCCGACATGATCCTGGAATCGGCGGTCTCGACCATTCTCGACATGGAAGACTCGGTTGCCGCCGTCGACGCCGAGGACAAAGTGCTGATCTATCGCAACACGCTCGGTTTGATGAACGGCACACTCTCAGCCGATTTCGAAAAGGGCGGCAAGACGGTGAAGCGTTCGCTCAATCCCGACCGCGTCTACAAGACGCCCGACGGCAAGGAGCTGACGCTGCACGGCCGCAGCCTGCTGCTGATGCGCAATGTCGGCCATCACATGTTCACCGACGCCGTGCTCGATGAGAAGGGCGAGGAGATTCCGGAAGGTCTGCTGGATGCTGCGGTCGCCGGTCTGCTCGCGATCCACGATCTCAAGGGCAATTCGAAAGTCAGGAATAGCCGCACCGGCTCGGTCTATATCGTCAAGCCGAAGATGCATGGGCCCGACGAGGTCGCGCTGACCTGTGAATTGTTCGGCGAGGTGGAAAAGCTGCTCGGACTGCCCGAGAACACCATGAAGGTCGGCATCATGGACGAGGAGCGCCGCACCACGGTCAACCTCAAGGCCTGCATCCAGAACGCATCGAAGCGCATCTGCTTCATCAACACCGGCTTCCTCGACCGCACCGGCGACGAGATTCACACCTCGATGGAAGCGGGTCCGATGATCCGCAAGAACGACATGAAGGCGCAGCCCTGGATCAAGGCCTATGAAGACTGGAATGTCGACATGGGGCTGATCGACGGCCTGCCCGGCCATGCCCAGATCGGCAAGGGCATGTGGGCGGCACCCGATAAGATGGCCGACATGCTCAGCCAGAAGCTCGGTCATCCGCAGGCCGGCGCCACCACGGCATGGGTGCCCTCGCCGACCGCCGCCACGCTGCACGCGCTGCACTACCACCAGGTCAACGTAATCGCGCGCCAGGAAGAGCTCGCCAAGGGCGGCCAGCGCGCAAAACTCTCCCACATCCTCACCATTCCGGTATCGCAGTCGAACTGGGCACCTGATGACGTGAAGCAGGAGATCGACAACAACTGCCAGGGCATCCTCGGCTATGTCGTGCGCTGGATCGACCAGGGCGTCGGCTGCTCGAAGGTGCCCGACATCCATGACGTCGGCCTGATGGAAGACCGCGCCACCCTGCGCATTTCCAGCCAGCATCTGGCGAACTGGCTCGCGCATGGCGTCGTCAGCAAGGATCAGGTGATGGAGTCGCTAAAGCGCATGGCGGTCGTGGTCGACAAGCAGAATGCCGGCGATCCGCTCTACAAGCCGATGGCACCTTCGTTCGACGGTGTTGCCTTCCAGGCCGCCTGCGATCTCGTCTTCAAGGGCCGCGAGCAGCCGAACGGCTACACCGAATACATCCTCACCGCGCGCCGCCGCGAGGCAAAGGCGGCCGGCTGAGCCATGTCATGATGCCGCGGTTCCGGCCGGAACGTCCGGAGCGGATCGCCGTTGATCGTCCATCTCAACAGGAGGAGATGACGATGGATTGGAACAGGGTTGAAGGCAACTGGAAACAGTTCAAGGGCGCGGCCAAGCAGAAGTGGGGCAAGCTCACCGATGACGATCTCAACGTGATCGAGGGGAGCCGCGAGCAACTCGAAGGCAAGCTGCAGCAGCGCTACGGCTTCGCCAAGGACCAGATCCGCAAGGACGTGGACGACTGGTTCAAAAGCTTGAAGTAGGAAATAGGAACACGCTTTCGAGCAAAAGAGCCCCGGCCTGCGCCGGGGCCTTTTCGTTGGCGGCAGCGGCTATATCACCGCGATGTATCTCAACAGCGAGATCACGCCCAGAATGATCACCACGACGCGGGCGATCTGCTTGGCGCGGCCGTCGAGCGGCAGCAGGTTGATGAGATAGAGGACGAGGATAACGACCAGGAACGTGATGAGTACACTGACAAACATGCGGAGCCCCCTTCGGCCTTGGCCGGAAAATGCGCTGGTAGTGTTTTGTTAACGTGAACGAGCGCGCCGGGTTCCGCGCCACGGAACCGAGCTCGCTTGGAAAATCGCAGTCGGCGCGAAGGCCGACGCCTACGCGGCAGCGGCGGTCGCCGAGGGTGTCAAGCAGGCTTCCCAGATGCTGGAGACGCAATAGGTCACCGCGTTCCTCGGCAAGATCCGCGCAGCGTAAAGACTCGTCGTGCCCGGGCTTGACCCGGGCATCCATCGCCCTTCGCACGAATTTTCTGAAGATGGATGGATGACCGGGTCAAGCCCGGCCATGACGGAATTGGGCACCACAATCCTCAATCCCGCGCCACCACGGGCACGCGCCCATACTTGGCGCGGACCTTTTCTGATGCGGGTGAGAAGTTCAGCTCGGCGCCGCGCTTGTCGGCGCTGCGGCCCGCGACCAGGAGCCCGTTCGCGCCGGCGACGATGTCGCCCTTGCGCAGCGTCGGGTCGTCCTCGATCTTGACCTGCGCCAGCCCGACCGGGTCCTTGCCGTTGCAGGTGCAGCCGCTGACGAGTTCGTTGCGATAGCGGAACGCGTTCGGCAATTCCGAGTACGCCTTGCCATTTTCGGCCGCGGCCTCGTCGATGCTGCTGCCGTAGAACACCTTGGTTTCGCTCGCCGGGCATAGCTTGTTGCAGGAGGCCGCCCGGCTTGCGTTGTCGGACGTTGTGAGCGGGAAGTGACGCCCGTCGCAGGTCCGCACGCAATACGCCTGACCGCCGCCGGCATAGCGCGAACGCCCCTCACCCCGCGGCGCGTACACCCGACCGTCGTCATTTGCGAAGGGCATCTGGATGTAGGGCTGGTGGCGCGGGCGAGCGAATCCGCCGAATAGCTGCGAGAAGAAGTCCTGCGCCTGCGCGGCAGGCGCCAACGCCGACGCGCAGGCCAGCGCGGCTGCGCCCCACGCCGCCAGTTTTCCCGATCGCATCAACGCTCTCCTCTCACGCATACCAGGCACAATTCAGTTGAGCTCCGGCGCCATCAGGCTCATCGCCTGGCGGCCCGACGGACCAATTGCGACCGGGCGCGGATGCGCGGCGGCCGGACGAGCCGTGATGCCGGTCCTGGAATCCCCGCCGCGCGCCATGACCGGCGCGTTCTTCGGCAGCACCACGACCTTGGTGCCGACATCGGCCCGGTTGAACAGATCGATAACGTCCTCATTGGTCAGGCGGATGCAGCCGGACGAGACGAATTTCCCGATCGTCGAGGGATCGTTGGTGCCGTGAATGCGGTACTGGCTGGTGCCGAGATACATCGCCCGCGCGCCGAGCGGATTGCCGGGACCACCGGCCATGAAGCGCGGCAGATAGGGCTGGCGCGCGATCATCTCGGCCGGCGGATGCCAATCCGGCCATTCCGCCTTGCGGCTGATGGTCTGCACCCCGGCCCAGGTAAAGCCTTCGCGGCCAACTCCGACGCCGTACCTGATGGCCCGGCCCTGCCCGAGCACGTAATAGAGCGTGGTGTTGCCGGTATCGATGACGATGGTACCCGGCGCCTCCGTCGTACCGAACGGGACGACGGCGCGGCGAAGCCGTTCGGGCGTCGCGCCCTCGTCGGACGCGATCACCTCATCGGCGGGATAAGCATTCGGCTGGGTGGACGCGTAGCCGAGCGTTTGCGCGTTCGCAGCGCTCGAGAGCGTCGACGGCGTCAGCAAGACGGCGGCGACGAGGACAAACATGCTCGCCACGCGCGACAAAGGCCGGCGGTC
Source organism: Bradyrhizobium sp. sBnM-33 (assembly GCF_032917945.1). Classification (NCBI taxonomy): domain Bacteria; kingdom Pseudomonadati; phylum Pseudomonadota; class Alphaproteobacteria; order Hyphomicrobiales; family Nitrobacteraceae; genus Bradyrhizobium; species Bradyrhizobium sp. sBnM-33. Next base: position 982,134 of record NZ_CP136624.1, on the reverse strand, counting down.
GGAGGACTGTGTCATGGGACTGCCCCGTGGGATATGTGCATCATTGGATGCTCTACACCAGCAAACGCGGCCACAAGCCGGCGGTTCCGAACCGCCGGTGTCGCGTCGCATCACGTCAAGTGCGACAGCGCTCACGCCTGCGCGATTGGAACTCGCACCTTGGCGTCACGTTATGATCGCAGTCCGGTTCGCGACGTCGCTTTTGCCGTGTCACCGCCGCTTCGGGCGAGGGAAAATCATTGTGAGCGTCATTCCCACCAAGCCTTCGCCCGCCAAACCTTTGGCCGCCAAATCCCCGCCGACAAAGCCGTTGCCCGGTGAACGCCAGGTTTCTCACGAGCAGGAAGGCACGCCGGTCCCCGAGAGCAAGCTCGATTTGCCGCCGGTCATCCGCCGCACCGAAGTAGTGGCGATCTCGCTCGTCGGCCTCCTGGTCGTCTGCATCATTGCCGGCCTCTATCTTGCCAAGGCGCTCCTTCTGCCGATCACGATGGCTTTTATCGTCGGGACCATGCTGTCCCCGGCCGCCAGCCTCCTGGAGCGCTACCGCATTCCGCGCGCAGTCGCTGCGGTGCTGATCGTGGCTGCCACCAGCGCCGCCGCCGCTTTCATGGTCGGCCTGATCGCCTCGCCCGCGATCGAATGGAGCGGCAAACTTCCGGAGCTGGGAGCGCTTTTGAAGGACAAGCTGCACGTGTTCGACCGGCCGCTCGCACTCTGGCAGGAACTGCAGAGCATGCTCGGCGGGCCCGGTACGCTCACGACATTGCATCTGCCCAAGGTCGACTGGGTGCAGCCGACATTGGAATTCCTGTCGCCGACCTTTGCCGAATTCCTGCTGTTCATCGCAACGCTGATCCTGTTCATTGCGAGCTGGCGGGACCTGCGCCGGGCCCTGATCCTGAATTTCGGCGAGCGGGCGTGGCGGCTGCGGACGCTGCGGATCCTCAACGAGATCGAGGAGCATCTCGGCAACTATTTGCTGCTGGTGACCACGATCAATGCCGGCGTCGGCATCGCCACTGGCCTGATCTGCGCGGTCACGGGCATGCCCAACCCGGCCAGTCTCGGCGCACTGGCGGCGATCCTGAATTTCATTCCGATCATCGGCCCGGTGGCGATGTTTGCAGTGCTGGTCGTGGTCGGCATTGTCGCGCTCCCGACCATCAGCGCCGGGCTGCTGGCGCCGGCCATGTTCGCCGTGATGACTTTCCTGGAAGGCCATTTCCTGACGCCGACGATCGTCGGCCGCCGGCTGGCGCTGAACGCGCTTGCGGTTTTCCTGGCGGTGGCGTTCTGGACTTGGCTGTGGGGCCCGATGGGCGCCTTCCTGTCGTCGCCGCTTCTGATCGTCGCGCTGATCATGAAGGAGCACTTGATGCCGCCGGATTCGCCGCAACTGCCGGAGGACTAGGGCAAGGAACTTCCCATTCGGCGGAGCGTTTGTTCCGCGGATGAACTCAGTACCCGGGAGCTTTCGATATCTGACGCCGCAATGAAGAATCTGACGGACAAAGCGACCTACGAGCGCCTGCAGAAGGATATGACCGCTGTGAAAAACGATATCGCAGCCCTGACCGAGCAGATCACCGACGCGCTGAGCAGTTTTGCCGGCACCGCCGGCAAGCAGGCGCGACATGGCTTCAGGCAGGCGCGCGCCAATGCGGAACAGGTGGCCGACGACGTGTCCGAGCGCGGCAGCGCGATGCTGGACGCCGCCCAGGATGCCGCATCTTCGATCGAGGAGACGCTGGAAGACGCCATCACGCAGCGTCCGCTGGCAACCGTCGCCCTGGCGCTGGGGATCGGCTTTCTGATCGGTGTGGCGTGGCGTAGGTAGGTTTGGCGAAGGATCGCGTGCGCTGGACAGCCATGGCCTGCATCGCCTCTTGCATTCCCGTGGCGACGGAGCGCTGCGGCGTGTTTCGTTGACGCGGGTTTTCAGATCGAGGCTTGGCCATGTTTCAGCGACTGATCGACGATTTCAAGGAATCGACCGGCACCGCGTTGCGGCTCACTTCGCTGGCGGCAGCGGCAGCGATGGCATTGCTGGTCACGGCCGCCTTTCTCTGCGCAGCGGCCTTCGTGTTCGTGCTGGAGCGATACGGTCCCGTGCAGGCTTGCCTCACCGGTGCCGCCATCTTCTTCGTGGTCGCGCTCATTGCGGCCGGCTTCTACATGGTGCGCAAGAAGGAGATCGAGGCGCGCGCCAAACAGGCGGCGAAGGCGAAATCCACCGCGCAGACCGTGCTGTCCGATCCGATGCTGGTCGCGACCGGCATCCAGGTGATCCGCGCCGTCGGCGTCAAGAAGCTGATCCCGATTCTCGCGATCGGCGGACTGGCGCTCGGATTTCTCGCGAGCCGCGCCAACGCAAGCAGCGGCGAGGCGCCGGCGGAGTAGGTGAGCTCGCCCGTCGTGAGATAACGAAGTTGTCGTCGGCCCGCGCGCATGCGTATCCAGCGCGCAACGGCCCATCCACATCATTGCGAGCCAACGGGTCGCAATAACGACGAGTGCCGAAGCACCACAAGCTGTCATCCCCCGCGAAAGCGGGGGATCCAGTACGCTGCGGCCTATCGGTTCAATCACTGCTGTCTCTGGAATACTGGGTCACCCGCCTTCGAGGGTGACGACAACGGAATATGAGGCGGCCTTCTCGCGGCGCATTGCACCCGAGTTTTTTTTGTCAACTCACCGCCCTCTCCAATCAGAGGGCGCAGGGAAGACCGGGTGCGCGCGTCTTCGGCGCGAGCAAATCAGCTCTCAGTTTGTAGGGTGGGCAAAGCGCAAGCGTGCCCACCATCACTTGCACCGAACGGTTGGAATGGTGGGCACGGCGCTGTCGCGCCTTTGCCCACCCTACAGATCTCGCTTGGCGGACACGATGTCTCGCGCCGCGGAGCCGCGGATCAGGTGACGCAGCGGCCGGGCTGAAGCAGTTTTGCGACTTCGGTCAACACGCTGACCGGCGGTTCGCAGGCGATCACCGTCTTCGATTTGTCAGGTTTGTTGTCTGGCTTGGCGGGTGGCGCCGGGCGGTTCCGCGCCTCCTCTTGAACCACGGGAACACGTACCACTACGGATGTGTCGTCGAGGCCGACGGTCCGGATCGTTATCGTCTCGGTCTGGCCCGCCGCGGCTTTGACGGCCGCCCGGTCGGCCTTGGCGGCGCGGTTAATGTCTGCTCCGCGGCTGATGTCTGTTCCGGGTGAGGTCGCGGCGAGCTTCAGCCGGCTGGCCAGATCGTGACCGGAAGCGAGCTGAACGGCGCCAAACGTAGCGAAGACGGCAAGAAGGGCAAAAATTGCTTTGAAAATCTGTGACATGGCTCGGTGTCCCTCGCCCCATGGCGATCACGAACACAACCCGAACCGAGTAGCCGTAGGTCCGATGCTTATCGATCACTTAACCGTGTATGAAAAAGATTCCCAAAAAATATTTGTCGGAGGCTGGAACGACTTTGGGGGGCTCGGAGTCATCCTGGCAGCCGGTTATTCCCCCTGCCCCATTGACCGGCGACGTAGGGCGCGACCGTGGTGATGCCGGTCGCGCCCTGCTTTTTTTCAAATCTGCCTGCTTCTATCGCCCCGCCGCCTTCATCTCCTCACTCGGCTTCACATCTTGCGATCTGCTGTAGATCGCAACCGCCACGATCAGCACCAGCGTCAGCGTGCCGAACAACGCGCGATAGGCTTCCTCCGTGCGCGCGCCGTTCGCGAGCGGCTCGAAGGCGCCGATGATGATGCCGGAGAGTGTCTGCATGCAGGCCACGCCGAGCATCACCGACGTGTTCATCGTCGAGATGCCGCGGCCGATCAGCCGATCCGGGAAGATGCCGCGGCCGTGCGTCATCACCATGGTGCTGGAAGCGGAGAAGAAGCCCATGGCGACGATGACGCCGATCGGTAGCCAGGCAGGCGGGTGGGAGAACAGCGCCAGAATCGCGAGCAACAAAATGATCGCCGAGGTGCCGCCGATGGCGATCCATTTGCGGGTGTCGAGCCGGCGGTCGAGCGGGCCGAAGGCAAGCATGCCGACCTGGTAGGCGATCACCGCGCAGAGCAGGACGTTGCCGGCCGCGATCGGGCCGAGGCCATGCACCTCGCGCAGGAACGCGCCGCCCCACAGGCCCTGCACGGTGAAGGTGCAGGCATAGTTGCAGAAGTTCAGCGCCAATATCGGCTTCAGGCGCGGGTTATGCAGCACCTCGATCAGGCCTTTGAGCATCTCGCCGGGCGGCTCCACCTTGCGGCTCAGGAACGGGTGACCGGGCGGCGCGTCGCGCACCACCAGAAAGATCGCGATCGTGGCGAGCGCGGTGAAGACGACGACGGCGCCGAACACCGGACGCCAGCCGACCGCCTGCGACGCCCAAGCGAGCGGCGTGGTGGCGGCGAGGTTGCCGAGCAGGCCGATTGACAGCACGATCGCGGTTAGCGTGGAAAAACGATCCGGCGGAAACCAGCGCGAGATCACCACCATACTGCCGATCAGCATCACGCCGCAGCCGGCCCCCATCAGCACGCGGCCGGTGAGCAGCACCGGCCAGCTCGGCGCCAGCGTGAACATCGCGCCACCAATGCAGGCCACGATCAGCATGCCGACCACGGTATAGCGGGGCCCGAAACGGTCGAAAAAGAAGCCGCACGGGATCTGCATCGCGGCGAAGCCGAAGAAGAACGCGCCGGTCAGCGCTCCCAGTGCTTCCGGCCCGATGGCGAGATCGCGCATCAGGTCGAGACCGATGGTGACGTTGGAGGCTCGATAAAAATGGCTCGCGACATAGGCGGTCGCCAAGGTCGCAACGATAATCAGGCCCCGGCGGAGGGGGAAAGGCCGCTCGGCGGGCTGCATCGGTGACGGGACGTTTCCGTTTGTTTTCTCGTTGCAGCGAGCCTATGCGGGCGCGGCGCTCAGTTCAACAAGCAATCGATCCGATTGGTAGCCTCCATGTCAGTGCGTGCATGGCCCTTTGAAAAAATCCGGCGCGCAGGTGGCGCGCCGGATAGTCCGACCAGCTTTCACGTCGAAGCTGGTGGCCCGAGCCAGGGGGAGGTGCCTGGCCGAGAACACGGTAACGCCGGCGGTTCCCGGTCCCAACGTGCGGAATTCCGGGATCGGCGGCGTATCAGCAGAAGCAATCATACCGCCGGCTTCACAAGCCGGAGGTGAACTGCTTCACAGACCGCGGCACAAAAAGACAGGCGTGCAGCGGCCGCGCGGGATCCATTCCAACTCTACGCAACAACAATTCGGGTCAGTCCGCAGCCTGCGGTTCAATCGACCAATCAGAAATCATCCCGCAATGCCACCGCCATTGATCGCTCCGCGCGTCGCGAACGGCGGCAATTGCTGGCGGATTTCGCGTAGTCCCGGCCGCTCGGACGGATCGCGCCCGAGCGTTGCTTTCAATTCCGCAAGGTCGAGAAAAGCGTCGGCCTGACGCCGCAGTTCGTCAGCCACCATCGGAGGCTGGCTGGTCAAGGTCGAGACGACAGTAACGTGCACGCCGCGGCGCTGCACCGCCTCCAGCAGCGGGCGGAAATCCCCATCGCCGGAGAACAGAAACATCCTGTCGATGCGCCCGGCGAGCTCCATCGCATTGACGGCAAGCTCGACATGCATGCTGCCCTTCACCTTGCGGCGGCCGCTGGCGTCAACGAATTCCTTGGTGAGCTTGGTGACGACGGTGTAGCCGTTATAATCGAGCCAATCGATCAGGGGACGGATGGATGTATATTCCTGATCCTCAATGACGGTTGTGTAGTAGAACGCGCGCAACAACGCGCCACGGCCCTGGAACTCCTTGAGCAGACGCCGGTAATCGATATCGAAACCGAGTGTCCTGGCGGTCGCGTATAGATTGGCGCCATCGATAAAGACCGCGATTCTATCGGACGGTGTCATCAGACACTGGACTCTCATTTAAGGGCACGCCGATCGAGCGAGCATTCGCTAAAGGCTTGCCTGCACGCTGCTAAGGTACCAAAGCTGACCGAGGTGACGAGGCAGGTGGCGCCGACGACCGGGAGGAACAATCGTGCGCTGCGCCGGTAGTTCAATCGATATGCATCCTGCCTCGACGCGCCAACGTTAAAGTGCGCGCGCGCCGAGCTCAATTGTACCGAGGTAAGCCGCCGGTATCGAAACGGATGGACCGACTATACGAAGGTTTATGAGCCGCATCCGCAGTGACGCTGCGGGCGGGTGCGACCTCAGCCGAACTGTGACGTAGGCTGCATCAGCCGCGCCTGCCGCCCGCGACGTAGCCGGCGGTAACTTCGCCCTCGTGGGCGGCGAAGGCTGCCAGGGCTTTCATCCGGACGCTTGGCTCGCTGAACCAGCTCGGTATCGTCCGGCGCCGGTGGGCCGGAAGCCCGCATCGCTGCATCGGCGCTGCCACGAGCAAACCGATCAGCCTGCCTTGTAATCAACCAAAAGGCGAATATGATCCGGCGCGTTGAAAATTGCAGAGTCTCCTATGTTGCGCCGAATCAGCCTGATTGCCCTGCTTACTACGATCGCCATGCCTGCTGTTGCGCGGTCCGAAACGATCAAGGAATGGCACAAGGAGATCATTGCCCGGTTGGATAGCAGCAAGCGTTTTCCAGCGGCAGCGTCGGACCACCGTGGCACCGCCAAGGTCGGTTTCGTCCTGGACCGCAATGGCGGACTGGTTTCTCGCTGGCTCGAGGAAAGTACCGGCAATCGCGCGCTCGACGAAGAAAGCCTGGCGATTATCGAACGTGCCCAACCGTTTCCGATACCTCCGCCGAACCTGAATGAAGATCATCTGAGATTGGCAATCCCATTTATATTCGCGAACCGGCCCGGCTTCGCGAACCAGCCCGGCCCGTCGTGGGAACAGGAAGAAGCGAGGCTGAGGTCCAAGGTGAACAGCATCTGCCGCGGCTGTTGAGCCACACGGCTTCCATCACGCCCTTCGCAAGGCCAGCCGCCAGCACCATCGCCACGACCTCACGCACGCCGAGTGGTTCGCCCAGAATGAGCGCCGCTTCGACACGCATTACCTGGCCTACCGACCTCCTTGCAGAACAGCTTTCACGGCTTTCCACGCGGGCGCGATGACAAATCCGACGACCGGAATCGATGCGGCGCCGATCAGCAATCCGATGACACCGGAGATGGCGGCCTCAACCATCCATTCGACAATCGCGGCGACGGGCGGCACCGCGTGCGCCGCAGCCTCGGCCGCCGCCTTGACGGCGTGTTCGATCGCGGGCGGGCCGAAGACCTCGAGGCCATGCAGGATGATGCCGCCGCCCACCCAGATCATGGCGGCGGTGCCGATCACACTGAGGAGTTTCAGAAGCACGGGCATGCTGCGAACGATGCCGCGTCCGAGCGCGCGGCCTAGAGCCGAGGCGCGGTCGCTCCGCGCCAGAGCCACGCCGACATCGTCGGCCTTCACGATCAGCGCGACCACGCCATACACGGCGACGGTGATTCCGATCGCCACGACCGCCAACACGAGCGCCTGCTTCCAAATGCTCCCCGCTGGGAGCGCCGCCAGCGTGATCGCCATGATCTCGGCTGAAAGGATGAAGTCGGTCTTGATCGCGCTTGCGACCTTCTCGTCTTCGACTGACTGAGCGTTCAACGACACCGAGCCGAGCTGGGCCTCGTGCTGGTGTGCCTGATGGGGCATGACCGCTTCCAGCACTTTCTCGACCCCTTCGTAGCAAAGATAGACGCCGCCCAGCATCAGCAGCGGCGTGATCGTCCAGGGGAGGAAGTAGCTCAGCACCAAGGCGGCTGGCAGCAGAATCAACAGCTTGTTGCGCAGCGATCCTGCGGCGATCCTGCCCACAATGGGAAGCTCGCGCTTCGGCTCGAACCCGATCACGTAACCGGGCGTGACCGCGGTATCGTCGATCACGACGCCTGCGGCTTTTGCGCCCGCCCTGGCGGCCTGGCTAGCGACATCATCGAGGGAGGCTGCGGCTACCTTCGCGATACCAGCGACATCGTCGAGAAGGCCGATCAGCCCGATACTCATCGAATTCTACCCCACACCATTCGCAGATTCATCGCAGACAAGCTGCGGCATGTACACGACGAGAAAAATCCGGCGCGCTAGTCGAGCGCGCCGGATGCATTCCTACTCACTCAACAAGGCCTAGATCAACCGGTGGCTGCGCGCGGGGTCCGATTGCGCGAGTTGCGCTGGAAGAACAACGCCTGGCTCGCGACCGCCGAAACCATCGCGGGCTGGAACGGTTTTGAGATCAGGAACGCGGGCTCGGGGCGTTCGCCGGTCAGGAAGCGCTCGGGGTAAGCGGTGATGAACACCACCGGCACCTCGAACGCGCGTAGCAATTCGTTGACCGCATCGAGGCCCGACGAGCCGTCGGCGAGCTGGATGTCAGCGAGGATCAGGCCGGGCTTTTTGTTCTTGGCGAGCGCGACGGCGTCGGCATGGGTGCGGGCGACGCCGATGACGTTGTGACCGAGATTCTTCACGAGGCTCTCGAGGTCCATCGCGATGAAGGTCTCGTCCTCGATGATCAGGACGTCGGTGGCGATTTCCGCCGCCATCTCGCGGCCGGCGGTATCCGTCAGTTGCCGGGTCTCGGCAATGTCGGTATTGAGAATGAACGCTACCTCTTCCTCGGAGAAGCCTTCGAGCGACAGCAAGAGGAAAGCCTGCCGCGGCAGCGGCGTGATGTTCGACAGCCGCCGCTCCGGCGGCAGCGCCAGCGTCGCGACATCAGGATTGTCGTTGAGCGAGACCGAATTCCAGATCTGGGTGAACAGCTTGAACAGCCCGGCGCGCGGGCCGAACCGTTCATCCAGCAGCGAGCCATCCTGCAGCAGGGCCTCCAGCATGGCGGCCACATAGGCATCGCCCGAGGCCTGATTTCCGGTGAGCGCACGGGCATAGCGCCGCAACAGCGGCAGATGTTCAGCAACGAGCTGTGATCGGGACATCCCCATTCCATCCTTGTCTTGGGCCGTATCCTTGGCCGTTACTTAGGGTCGCATCTGGGCGGACGTAACCTTGAGCGCCGCGTCCGGCGCCAATTAAAAGTTTCTTAAGCCTTGATTCGGGGGGACCCGGTTCCCCTGGCACCCCGACTACTCGCGGAAGCCAAAAAAGTTCCAGAAAAAGTTCCCAGTTTTCGGAACCATCCGCAGATATTCGCATTAGCCTCTGACCTATAACGCGGCGGCTAGGCCCAATTTCGAGGTAACCTCTTGAAACCACAGAGAATTAACTCTCGGGGAAGCGTGGATCAGACCATGAAGGAAGCAAAAAAGCAGGGCGGGCTCAATGCCGAGATTCAATCGAGGATCGGCCACCAGCTTCGCGCCATGTACGATGATGTGGTCCGACAGGGCGTGCCGGACCGCTTTGCGGAGCTGATCCGGAAGCTCGATGGGCCGGAGGCGGCGGCGGCCCAGATCGACGAAACAGCAAAAAATGACGGGAGGGACTAATGCCTCTCACGGACTCTCTTCGCGACGACATTTTGGCGTCGGTACCAAGCCTGCGCGCGTTCGCGATCTCACTTTCGGGCAATGGTGACCGTGCGGACGACCTTGTGCAGGAAACGTTGCTGCGCGCCATTGCCAACATTGACTCGTTCCAGCCCGGCTCGAACCTGCCGGCCTGGTTGTTCACCATCCTGCGCAACCTGTTCCGCTCCGACTATCGCAAGCGGCGGCGCGAGGTGGAGGACGCCGAGGGCAATTACGCGAAAACTTTGAAGACCCAGCCGTCGCAAAACGCGCATCTGGAGTTCGAGGAGTTTCGCACAGCGCTCGACAAGCTGCCGCAGGACCAGCGCGAAGCGTTGATCCTGGTCGGTGCCTCCGGCTTCTCCTACGAGGACGCCGCTGCCATCTGCGGCTGCGCGGTCGGCACTATCAAGAGCCGCGTCAACCGCGCGCGCTCGAAACTCTCAGCGTTGCTCTATGTCGAGGGCGCCGAGGATTTCGGGCCCGACGAGACGGTGCGCGCCGTGATCGGCGGCAATGGCGGCTGACGACGCGATCGAGACGGCACGGAAAAGGCGGCCCGAGCGGGCCGCCTTTTTTGTTGCCGGTGTCGTAGTGTCGTAACCCGGATAGCGCAGCGATATCCGGGAGCAACTGCAGATCGGCCCCGGATGTCGCTTCGCTCATCCGGGCTACTGCTCCTCCGTGATTAGCGCGATGAGAACCAATGCGGAGATGGAGCGTACAGCTCTCCAACTCCGTCGTCTCTGCGCACGCAGGACGACGTGCGGAGAGAGTGACCTACTTTACCGGCCGTACCGGCGCGGAAATCTCGCCCGTGCGGTCGCGCTCGGTCATGTCGACCACGGTTACCATCGGCGCGGTGAGTTCGTAGACATAGCTGACATCGGTGAAGTAGCGTTTTGCCGTGCCGCCGAGCGCTTCGGGAGCGACGCGGTCGAGCAGGATGAGGCCGAAATCCGAGTCTTCGCGCCGCGTCGCTGCGCTGGTGTTGAACTCTTCCCAGCGGAAATGAAAGATCGTGTCGGGCTCCTCGCCCGAGACTTCCCAGTTCGCGACGATATGCGGATGCTTGCCGACCAGCGACAGGCCCTCGTCTGAGTGCGAGGCCAGTTCGAAGAACAACAGCGAGAGCGACTGGGCGGCACGCGCGCTGACAGCGATATCCGGGCCGTTGACGACGATACGGTCGGCATGCGGGATCGCGCGCGACTCGAACAGGCCCTTGAGCTTGACGCCCTGCCACTGGCTTTCGCTGAGCAGCGTCACCACGTTCGACATCGCATGGATGCGGCCGATCAATAGCTCGCGCGACACATCCATGTCGGAGCCGTGGCGCAGCGTGCGCGTCACGATCGACTGGATCACGGCGAGGATGTTCTTGACCCGGTGGTTGAGCTCGTCGATGACGGCGGTCAAGCGCCGCTCGAAACCGATCCGCACCTCGATCTCGCGGCTGAGCCGCAGATTGTTGTAGGCGACATAGCCGAACAGCCCGCAGACGATGCCGGTGAGCGCCAGCCCAATGGCCGCGACGACGATCGCGGTCTGCTGCGCACGCTGCGCGGCGTTGTTCTTGGCGTAATAGCCGAGCGACCAGTCGCGGCCGCCGAACGTTACCGTCCGCACCACCGACGGCAGCGGATCGCCCTGCCTCACCGCCCGCAGCGTGACGACGCCCTGCTCGTTGGCGACATATTCGTCATTGGCGTCATCAGGGTCCTTCAACACCACCGAAAACAGCGAGCGGTCGTCATCGGTCAGCATCAGCGGCGCCAACTCGTAGGAAAAGGTGACGAAGCCGGCCGGCTCCGAACTGCCCTCCAGCAGAATCGGAGAGGCCAGTACGAGACCGATCGGCCCGTTCTGGCGCAACAGCGGGATCGGGTCCGAGGCCAGCGGCTTGCCGGTTGCCGCCGCTTGCGCCAGCATCGGCCCGATCACCGAGTGGCGGTCGTAGGCGCGGCCGGGAAAGCCGAGCGTATCCGGACTGCGCGGCTCGAGATCCATCAGCACGTCGATCGGCTTGTTGATGGTCCGGAGATCCAGCGGCTTGTCGTCGAAATCCCTGATCGTTGGATTGGTGAACCCGGCCCCCTTCAACTCCGCCTGCGCAGCCGCCAGATCGCCCGGCTTGAGACGCGCGATCCAGGACGCAACCACAAAATCGGTCTTGAAGGCATAGATCGCCGAACGCAGCGGCTGCAGCATGTTGGCCTTCACTACCGAGGGTGAACGAAATAGGCCGGATGCAACGCGCGCGAGCAATTCGCGCTCGGTCAGCCGGTCCTGCACCAGGCTGGCATGAACGTCGATGGCGCGCGACAGCGCGATGCCGTCGATCGCCAGTTCCTGCTCGTGAACGCGATAGGCTGCGAGACCGGAGAGCAGAACTCCGATCAGCGCGATAAAGCCGATAATGAAGCCCAGCCGAACCACTCGCTTACTCAGGAATGACGTGTTGGCGAAGACGTATTGGAAGCATTTCGAGGTCTGCCGGGGCAGAGACACATGGCAATAGCGCGAAGGCCAAGCGCGGCGAATATGACGGAGCGATCATCAGCACGCAACTGACAGCTTGGCAGCGGGCAAACAACACGGCAGCCGTTAACGCTGATTTGGCGGCGCCAGAAGTTGATAATCTGACAGCGTCGATTTGGTTCCGGCGCGGACGGACAAATCCGAGGGCTGCGGCGGCGGACCGAGCATTAATGTTAACGCGCCGCTCACCTGCCGCTGGCCTGACCGCTTGTTCGGCCGCCTGTTCGCTGGGTCGGCTATCCCGCGCTCGCTGTGGTCCCTCTCCCCGTTCTTCACGGGGCGAGGGAGGTCTGGGCCCTACCGGGCCTTCGCGGCCGGGCGCAGGCCGCCCTTGGTCTCGATGAAGCCGATGATGCGATCGAGCCCCTCGCTCTTCTTCAAATTGGTCATCACGAACGGCCGCTCGCCGCGCATACGCTTGGCGTCAGTCTCCATCTTCTCCAGCGACGCGCCGACGTAAGGCGCCAGGTCGATCTTGTTGATGACGAGGAGGTCCGAGCGGGTGATGCCAGGCCCGCCCTTGGAGGGGATCTTGTCGCCGGCGGCGACATCGATCACGTAGATCGTGAGATCGGCGAGTTCGGGGGAAAACGTCGCGGCAAGATTGTCGCCGCCGGATTCGATCAGCACCAGATCGAGATCGGGAAATTTCGCGCGCATGTCGGCGACCGCCGCGAGATTCATAGAGGCGTCCTCGCGGATCGCGGTGTGCGGACAGCCGCCGGTCTCGACGCCGGCGATGCGGTCCGGCGTCAGCGAGCCCGAGCGGACCAGAAACTCCGCGTCCCATTTGGTGTAGATGTCGTTGGTGATGGCGGCGATGTCGTAGCGCTCGCGCATCGACTTGCAGAGCAGGTCCATCAGCGCGGTCTTGCCGGAGCCGACAGGACCGCCGACGCCGATACGGAGCGGGCCGTGAGATTTTGACATTTGCGATGCTCTTCTAGTTGCGCGCTTGGACGATCGTAGCCCGGATGGAGCGCAGCGCAATCCGGGACCAGTTGATCCGAATGTGAGGTGCCCCCGGATTACGCTTCGCTCCATCCGGGCTACAGCTTGCTGCGGCCTCATGACCTAAACAGCCGCGTATACTGCGTCTCGTGGCGGAGGCTGGCGAGATCGGCGCGGAAGGTAGCGCTGCCGAGATCGTCAAGGGAAGCTGCGAGCGCGCGGCGGGCGGTGGCGGCGACATCGATTTCGAGGCCGGCGAGAATGCGCTGGCTGTCGGTTTGCCCGAGCGGCACGAGGCGCGCGCCGGCGGAAATCCAGTTCGACACCACGGCATGCAGGAAGGCGTGCATCGCCGGCGCAAGCGGAACGGCATGCGCGGCGCTGACGACGCCAACCGCGACGGGATACACGATCGCGCTGCCGCTCGCAGCAACCATGCTGTCGAGCCCGTCGCAGGCCCAGGCGGCGCGTGCGATGTCGATGAAGGCGCGGCCCTGCGTTGTCGTCTCGAGCTGACGCTCCCGCGAGGGCACGAAGGCAGTAGCGAGTTCGGCGATGTCGCGCAACGCCATGGCGTCCTGCACGGACGCGGCGCGATGCGCCTGCGCCAGAAACACGGCGTCACAGAAACCGGAACCGTCAACCAGCATCGCAGCTAGCCAGTCGCGCAGCGAGGCGGCGTCGGTAATGTCACCGGCCTCAACCGCCCATTCGATGCCGCTGGAATAGGAGAATGCGCCGACCGGGAAGGACGGCGACAGCCAGGTCATCAGCCGGTACAGCGCCGCTGATTCCTCCGCACTCATTCCGCTGCTCGCGTCGGCGGGCGCAGGCTCACTTGTGGTCATGAGCATGGGAATGATCGTGGTGGTGATGATCGTGGTCGCAATGTTCGTCGTGGTCGTGATGGTGCGCATGATCATCATCATGGTGACGATGATCATGGCCGTGATGGTGCGAGGCATGATCATGCGAAACCTGCGCATACGCCCCGCCTTCGGGATCGAACGGCGCCTCGATTTCGATGATGCGCGCACCCAGCCCCTTCACCATCGCCTCGATGACATGATCGCGGCGAATACGCAGGCCCTTCGGCATGATCTGGGTCGGCAGATGGCGGTTGCCGAGATGCCAGGCGATGCGGACCAGATGCAGGGGATCGACGCCGCGGATCTCGATCAAGGGCTCGGCGGCCGCGACCACCTCGATCAGCCGGCCGTCCTCCAGCACCAGCGCATCACCGCCGCGCAGCGCCACCGCGTTCTCCAGGTCGAGCAGGAATTCGAGCCCGCGCGTGCCCATCATCGCCATCCGCCGCCGGTGCCGGTCGTCGAAATCGAGCACGACGGTATCGGCGGCTGCTTGCGTCCAGCGATGCTGGCCCAAAACTTTGGTCGCGCGGATCATGTGGAAATACCTGAAGCGCATTCGGGCATCTGGGCTTCATCCTTCGAGACGGCGCTCCGCGCCTCCTCAGGATGAGGTCTAAGATCCTCATGGTGAGGAGCGCGGCAACGCCGCGCGTCTCGAACCAAGAGGCCACTGAATGCGCAGCAATACGCGAACACTAAAACTTCTCCACCTTGCCGTCGCTGATGATCTCGATCACCGTCGGCGCGGTCTTCATCTGCGAGGAGTATTCCCGCCACACCTTCATGTGCGGTGCGCGGCCATGTGCATTGAGGTCGTCGCGGGTCTCCCAACGCTCCACCACCACATACAGGTTTGGATCGTTCACGCTGACGTGGCCTTCATAGGAGATGCAGCCTTTCTCTTTCAGCGTCTCGGCGATACAGGCCTTGTGCCCCTTGATGAAGTCGTCCTTGTTTTCCGGCTTCATCGGCGTGGTGGCGATAACGTAGATCATGAGTTTCTACCCCTTGCTTTTCTTGATCAGCGAACGTCGATCTTTTCGGGGGTGATGACTTCGACTTTCGGCGGCGCCGTCATGCATTTCACGGCGACGCGGCCGAACGTCTTCATGTGCTCGGCGCCACGATGCGGCACCAGCGCCTCGGCATTTTCCCACTGCTCGACGAACACCATCTTTGAGGGATCGGTGACGCTCTCATGCAGGTCATAGGCGATGTTACCCGGCTCTTTGCGGGTTTCCTTGATACAGGCGGTGGCGGCCGCGATGAAATCGGCGCGCGTTTCGGGCTTGATGGTCAGCGTGGCGACGACGTAGATCACTCGATCCTCCCGGACTTTTGTTCTGGATATAGTTCCGGGATGGACCTTAGAACATGAAATACCGCTGCGCCATGGGCAGAACCTCGGCCGGGGCGCATGTCAAAAGCTCGCCGTCTGCGCGCACCTCATAGGTTTCGGCATCGACCTCAATCTTTGGGGTGGCGCTGTTGTGGATCATGCTCTTCTTGGAGATGCCGCCGCGGGTGTTTTTCACCGGATAGAGCGTCTTGCTGATGCCGAGCTTGCGCGCGAGGCCGCCAGTCGTCGCGGCCTTGGAGGTGAACACCACCGAGGACGCCGTCAGCGACTTGCCGTAGGCGGCGAACATCGGCTGGTAATGCACCGGCTGCGGCGTCGGGATCGAGGCGTTGGGATCGCCCATCGGTGCCGCCACGATCGAGCCGCCCTTGATGATGCAATCGGGTTTCACGCCGAAGAACGCCGGCGACCATAGCACGAGATCGGCGAGCTTGCCTTTCTCCACCGAGCCGATCAGTTTCGACACGCCATGCGCGATCGCGGGGTTGATGGTGTATTTGGCGATGTAGCGCTTGACGCGGAAATTGTCGTTGTCGTTGCCCTTGTCCTCGGGCAGCGCGCCGCGCTGCTTCTTCATCTTGTCGGCGGTCTGCCAGGTACGGATGATGACTTCGCCGAGCCGGCCCATCGCCTGCGAGTCCGATGACATCATCGAGAGCGCGCCGAGATCGTGCAGGATGTCTTCGGCCGCGATCGTCTCCTTGCGGATACGGCTTTCGGCGAAGGCGAGGTCTTCCGCAATCGAGGGATCGAGATGGTGGCACACCATCAGCATGTCCAGATGCTCGTCGATGGTGTTGCGGGTGAAGGGGCGCGTCGGATTGGTCGAGGACGGCAGCACGTTTTTCAACCCGGCTATCTTGATGATATCAGGCGCGTGCCCGCCGCCGGCGCCTTCGGTATGGAAAGCATGGATGGTGCGGCCCTTGAAGGCTTTTACCGTATCCTCGACGAAGCCGGATTCGTTCAGCGTGTCCGAATGCAGCATCACCTGGACGTCGTAATCGTCGGCGACCGCGAGACAGTTGTCGATCGCCGCGGGCGTGGTGCCCCAATCCTCATGCAGCTTCAGCGCACAGGCACCAGCTTTGATCATCTCGACCAGCGCGGCCGGTCGCGCCGCGTTGCCCTTGCCGGAAATGCCGAGATTGACCGGGAAGGCGTCGAACGACTGGATCATCCGGCCCATGTGCCACGGGCCGGGCGTGCAGGTGGTCGCAAACGTACCGTGCGACGGGCCGGTGCCGCCGCCCAGCATCGAGGTGACGCCACTCATCAGCGCGTGCTCGATCTGCTGCGGGCAGATGAAATGGATGTGGCTGTCGAAGCCGCCCGCGGTGACGATTTTTCCTTCGCCCGCGATGACGTCGGTGCCGGGACCAATTACGATGGTGACGCCGGGCTGGATGTCGGGATTGCCGGCCTTGCCGATCGCCGCGATCATACCCTCCTTGATCGCGACGTCGGCCTTCACGATGCCCCAGTGATCGACGATCAGCGCGTTGGTGATGACTGTATCGGCCGCACCCTGCCTGTTGGTCACCTGCGACTGCCCCATGCCGTCACGGATCACCTTGCCGCCGCCGAACTTCACCTCCTCGCCGTAGGTGGTGAAATCCTTTTCCACCTCGATGATGAGATCGGTATCGGCCAGCCGCACCTTGTCGCCGGTGGTCGGCCCGAACATGTCGGCATAGACGCTACGTTTGATTTTTACGGACATATCAGGCTCCAGCGTTCAGATCTGAATTTCGTGCCAATTGCCGGCAGGGCGACTCGCGGCCACCCCTCTCCCCAACCCTCCCCAGCAAGGGGGAGGGAGCCCGATCGGTGTGCTCACATCACTGGAGATCATGGCTTGTTCCCGCCAGTACCCGTTAGGGACGCACCGGCGGGACGGGTTCCCTCTCCCCTTGCGGGAGAGGGTTAGGGAGAGGGGTGCCGCTTGCTCCGCTGCTTCGAGAATGGAAAGAACGACACCTTCGAGATTCCTCATCACATAGTTATTGGTAAATCGGAGAACGCGATAACCACGAGACGCGAACCATTGATCGCGCCTGGCATCGTGGCGGATACGCTCTTCGAAATCGTGGCTCTCGCCATCGACTTCAACGATGAGCTTGCGGGAATGCGCGACGAAGTCCGCGATGTAATTTCCCATCGGGCTCTGCCGGCGAAAGCCAAGTCCAGCGAGACGATCAGCCTTCAGATGGCGCCAAAGCAACGTCTCCGCACGCGTCATCTCGCGCCTCAGGCGCTTGGCGCGATCTCGCTGAATCTTGCTGACCTCGTCGTGTGGCATACCCCTCTCTCCAACCCTCCCCCGCAAGGGGGGAGGGAGCCGCACCAGTGTGCTCACCTCACATTGCATCATGGCGACCGCTGATGTGATTGGCACGAGTCAGGGACGCATCGACGGCAGGGTTCCCTCTCCCCTTGCGGGAGAGGGTTAGGGAGAGGGGTGCCGCTTGCTCCGATGCTTGACGAATCGCGGCAGCGAGACTGTCGAGCGCATTTCGAGTTTGGTTCGCACCGCGACGACTCTCTCCGGACGGAGTCCGGGGCATACCCCTCTCCCCAACCCTCCCCCGCAAGGGGGGAGGGAGCCCAGCCAGTGTGCTCACCTCACTGCAACTCATCACAGCGCGTTCCCGCAAATCACAGCTTGCCCATCACGTCGCCTCGGAAGCCGTAGATGGTGCGCTTGCCGGCGAGCGCGACGAGTTGCACGTCGCGGGTCTGGCCCGGTTCGAAACGAACCGCGGTGCCGGCGGCGATGTCGAGGCGCATGCCGCGGGATTTTTTGCGGTCGAATTTCAGTGCGGGGTTGGTTTCGAAAAAATGGTAGTGCGAGCCGACCTGGATCGGGCGGTCGCCGGTATTGGCGACGGTGAGTGTCACCGTCTTGCGGCCGGTGTTGAGTTCGATCTCGCCGTCCTTGATGAAGCGTTCGCCGGGGATCATCTTTGCTACCTCACAACACTTTGCTGCGTCATGGCCGGGCTTGTCCCGGCCATCCACGTCTTACTATCTGATGCAAGAAAGACGTGGATGCCCGGGACAAAGCCCGGGCATGACGACGTTGATAGATCCGCACGCCTCATCTGATCGGCTCGTGCACAGTGACGAGCTTGGTGCCGTCGGGAAACGTCGCTTCGACCTGGATGTCGTGGATCATCTCGGGAATGCCGTCCATCACCTGCGCGCGGGTAAGCACCTGGGCGCCGGCCTGCATCAGTTCGGCGACGGTGCGGCCGTCGCGGGCGCCTTCGACGATGAAATCGGAAATGATGGCGACCGCCTCGGGGTGGTTGAGTTTGACGCCGCGCTCCAGCCTGCGGCGCGCCACCATGGCCGCCATCGAGATCAAGAGCTTGTCCTTTTCGCGGGGAGACAGATTCATGCGAGCACTCTGGTGAAGGAGAGACTAGTTGAGCCACAGCCGTTAATTGAGCCAAAGTCTTGGAAGCGCCACGCCGCTGGCGCGGCCGAGCACCGTCATCATATCGGCGCGCAGCCCGGCCGCATCTTGGGCAAAGAAGCGCGCCATTGCAAATCCATTCCAGCAGGAGATGCCGACCTCGCCACCAAACGTTTCCGAGGCTTCGCGGATGTGCTCCACGACTGCCTCATCGCCGGGCACAATCAACGCGGTGCCGATGGCAACGCCGCCATTAGCCACGGCTGGCCGCGCCAGTTTTGCACCGATGTCGCCGTCGAGCCGGATGGTCTCCGCAAACACCAGCTTGCCGCCACGACGCAGGCGCCAGCGGTCGACGAACTCGCCGTGCCGCATCGTTTCGCCCATCGCCGCGCGGCCAAACACCACGATTTCGCAGAGCAGAAGCGAGGCATCCTCCGCCAAGTCGATATCGATGCGGCGGATAATCCGAGCACGGTCAAACAGGATGGTCTCCTGCGGCAGCCAGGCGAGATGGGCGCCGGCTTCGGCTTTCAGGGCAATATTGAGCTGCGCGGCGGGACCGGGGGCGCGATAGACCTTTTCAGCCGCTGCCGTCGTCAGCGTCAGCCGCGTCCCCTCACCGGCCCCGATGTCGATGTCGAAACGGTCGCCGCCGGCAATGCCGCCGGCCGTGTTGACGAACACGCCGGACAACCCTTCTGCTTCGGGCGAGGGAAAACGTACGCGGAGCGAGCCGGATTCATGCAGGTCGCCGCGGCGGGTGACACCATCCTGCAGATGCACGCCGAACCGCACCGCACCCTGGGCCCGGTTGGCCGCGAACGTTGCCGAAGCCGCGCGCGTGATATCGGTCCGCATCCGTCCCCCAAACGGTGTGTGCCGCGCTCGAAAACGTTACAGCGCCATCTGGCGGCTGATCTCCGCGGGATCGAGATTGGCGCGGTCGCAGGCATATTTCACCGCACCCCGCTCCATGACCGCAAAATTGTCGCCGAGCTCACAGGCAAAGTCGAGATATTGTTCGACCAGCACGATGGCGATGTTGCCGAGACTGCGCAGGTAAGAGATGGCGCGGCCGATGTCCTTGATGATCGAGGGCTGGATGCCTTCGGTTGGCTCGTCCAATAACAACAGTTTCGGCCGCATCACCAGCGCACGGCCGATCGCGAGTTGCTGCTGTTGCCCACCCGAGAGATCGCCGCCACGCCGCCCCAGCATCGTATTCAGTACCGGAAACAGCGAAAACACGTCGTCGGGGATGTAGCGATCCTCGCGCTTGAGCGGTCCGAAGCCGGTCTTGAGATTTTCCTCAACCGTGAGCAGCGGAAAAATCTCGCGGCCCTGCGGCACGAAGCCGATGCCGCGCCGCGCGCGCTCGTAGGGCTTCAGCCCGGTGATGTCGTTGCCATCGAGCATGATCGAGCCACTGGCGATCGGATACTGGCCGACCATCGCGCGGAGCAGCGAGGTCTTGCCGACGCCGTTGCGGCCCAGCACGCAGGTCACCTTGCCGGGCTCGGCGGACAGCGAGACGCCGCGCAAGGCTTGTGCTGCGCCGTAGTAGAGATTGATGTTGTCGACCTTCAGCATACAAGCGGCCTCCACATCTCGTATCCCGCGCGCGGTGCAGCACGCAGTGATGCACCACAGATGCGGGATCCAGAGTGGGTCCCGGTTCTACAGCGCATCATTTCGCTGCGCTCATGCTGCGCTGTGCCCGGGACACGAAACTGCATATCTGCTTCCACGCCTATCTTCCCAAATACACTTCAATCACGCGCTCGTTCGCGGAGACCTGATCGATGGTCCCCTCGGCCAGCACCGTGCCTTCGTGCAGGCAGGTGACCTTGACACCGAGTTCGCGCACGAAGGTCATGTCGTGCTCGACGACCATGACGGTCTTTTCCTTGTTGATTTCCTTCAACAGCTCCGCGGTCTGATGGGTCTCGACGTCGGTCATCCCCGCGACCGGTTCGTCGACCAGCAGCAGCTTCGGGTCCTGCGCCAGCAGCATGCCGATCTCCAGCCACTGCTTCTGGCCGTGTGACAGGCTTCCCGCCAGGCGATTGCGCGCGTCGGTCAGGCGGATGGTTTCGAGCACGCGGTCGATCCGCTCGGATTCATCCTTGCTGCCGCGCCAGAACAGCGTGCCCTTGACGCTGTGGTCGACATTGAGTGCCAGCAACAGATTGTCCTCGATGGTCTGGCTCTCGAACACCGTCGGCTTCTGAAATTTGCGGCCGATGCCGAGTTCGGCGATATGGGTTTCGTCCAGCCGCGTCAGGTCGATCATGCCGTCGAACAGCACCGTGCCTTCGTCCGGCTTGGTCTTGCCGGTGATGATGTCCATCATCGTGGTCTTGCCGGCGCCGTTCGGGCCGATGATGGCGCGCATCTCGCCTGGCTCGAGGGTGAGCGAGAGATTGTTGATGGCGTGAAAGCCGTCGAACGAAACGTGCACGCCGTCGAGATAAAGCAGCGCCGAAGTGGTCCTTCCCTCCATGACACTCATGCGCTCACTCCGCCGGCTTCGGTTCGCCGACGCCGTCTTCGAGCGCAGCGCTTTCGGCATTGGCCTTCTCGGTTGCCTTCCGGGATTCCCGCCAGGCATTGAAGGTGCCGACGATGCCCTTCGGCAGCAGCAGCGTCACCAGGATGAACAGCGCGCCCAGCATGAACAGCCAGTACGGGGCCAGCGGGCCCGAGGTGAAGTAGGTCTTTGCGTAATTGACGACGACAGCGCCGAGCGCGGCACCCACCAGCGTGCCGCGGCCGCCGACGGCAACCCAGATCACCGCCTCGATGGAATTGCCCGGCGCGAATTCGCTTGGATTGATAATGCCGACCTGCGGCACGTAGAGCGCGCCGGCGACGCCAGCCATGCAGGCCGACAGCGTGAACACGAACAGCTTGTAAGACTCGACACGATATCCGAGGAAGCGCGTACGCGATTCGGCATCGCGGATCGCAATCAAGACCTTGCCGAGTTTCGAGGTTACCACCGCCCGGCAGATCAGGAAGGCGATGATCAGTGCCAGGCAGCTCAGCGCGAACAGAGCGGCGCGGGTGCCGTCGGCCTGCACGTTGAAGCCGAGGATGTCCTTGAAGTCGGTCAGGCCGTTGTTGCCGCCAAAGCCGAAATCGTTGCGGAAGAACGCCAGCAGCAGCGCGTAAGTCATCGCCTGCGTGATGATCGAGAGATAGACGCCGGTGACGCGGGAGCGGAACGCCAGCCAGCCGAAGCAGAACGCGAGCAGGCCCGGAACAAGAATGACCATCAGCGCCGCAAACCAGAACATATCGAAACCGTGCCAGTACCAGGGCAGCGCCGGATAGTTCAGGAACACCATGAAGTCCGGCAGGACCGGGTTGCCGTAGACGCCGCGGCTGCCGATCTGGCGCATCAGGTACATGCCCATCGCGTAGCCGCCGAGCGCGAAGAACGCGCCGTGGCCGAGTGAGAGAATGCCGCAATAACCCCAGATCAAATCGATCGAGAGCGCGAGGATGGCGTAGCAGGCGTATTTGCCGAACAGCGCGACCAGATAGGTGGGCACCTGCAGCGTGGAGCCCGCCGGCAGCAGGAGATTGGACAGCGGGATCAGCACGCCGAGGCCGGCGACGACGACGAGGAAGATCGTGGCGCTGCGATCGAGCGAGCGTGTGAGGATATGCGGTGTCATTGGCGGCACCCTCCCTTACCTCTCCCGCTTGCGGGGGAGGTCGGATCGCATCTCATGATGCGATCCGGGTGGGGGAATTCTCTCCACACGGCCGGTGTGACTCGCAGAGAGACCCCCACCCCAGCCCTCCCCCGCACGCGGGAGAGGGAGTCGGAGCGGAGCACCGGGCAGCCATTCATTGCGAAAACCGGAATCATGCTTCCACCGCCCGGCCTTTGAGCGCGAACAGGCCGCGCGGACGTTTCTGGATGAACAGGATGATCAGCACCAGGATGGCGATCTTGCCGAGGACGGCGCCGGCGACCGGCTCCAGGAACTTGTTGGCGATACCGAGCGTGAAGGCGCCGACCAGCGTGCCCCAGAGATTGCCAACGCCGCCGAACACGACGACCATGAAGCTGTCGATGATGTAGCTCTGGCCGAGATTGGGGCTGACATTGTCGATCTGCGACAGCGCCACGCCGGCAATTCCGGCAATGCCCGAGCCGAGACCGAAGGTCAGCGCATCGACGCGCGAGGTGGCGATGCCCATCGAAGCCGCCATGCGGCGATTTTGTGTGACCGCGCGCATCTCGAGCCCGAGCGCGGTGTAGCGCAGCATGGCGAGAAGGATGACGAACACGGCCAACGTGAAGCAGAGGATCCAGAGCCGGTTATAGGTGATGGTGATCTGCCCGAGCTCGAACGCGCCGCTCATCCAGGAGGGATTGCCGACCTCGCGGTTGGTGGGGCCGAACGCGGTGCGCACGGCCTGCTGCAGCACCAGCGACAGGCCCCAGGTCGCGAGCAGTGTTTCCAGCGGGCGGCCATAGAGGAAGCGGATGATGCCGCGCTCGATCGCTACACCGACTGCGCCAGCAACGAGGAACGCCAGCGGTACCGCGATCAGGAGCGAATAATCGAACAGGCCGGGATAGCTGGTGCGGATCACTTCCTGCACCACGAAGGTGGTGTAGGCGCCCAGCATCACCATTTCGCCGTGGGCCATGTTGATGACGCCCATGACGCCGAAGGTGATGGCAAGGCCGATTGCGGCAAGCAGCAGCACCGAGCCCAGCGACAGGCCGTACCAGGCGTTTTGCACCATCGACCACATCTGCAGATTGCTCTGGATCGAGGCGATCGCGCTTGCTACGGCACGCGCGACATTGGGCGGCAGGTCGCTGCCCAAGCCGGTCAGCAGCGCCATCGCCTCCTGATCGCCGCGCGCCTTAACGAGCGCGACCGCTTCGAGCTTCTCGACCTCGGTCGCGTCAGACTTGTAGAGCAGGATGGCGGCGCGGGCTTCCGCGAAGGCGGCCTTGATGGCCTTGTTGGTTTCCTTGGCCAGGGCGCCGTCGATTACGGGCAGCGCGCTCTCCTCATGGCTCTTGAAGACCGATTCCGCGGCGGCGATGCGTTTGCCCGGGTCCGGTGACAACAGCGTCAACCCGCCGAGCGCCGCCTCCACGGCGCGGCGGAGGCGGTTGTTGAGGCGAACGGCGGCCGCATTGTCGGGCAGCTTGTCGACGGCCGCGCCGGTTGCGGCGTCGATGATTTTTCCGTCGCTTTGAGTGACGAAAACCTTCTTGGTATCCGGATCGGCCGACAGCCGGCCTTCCTGCAGCGCGCTGATGATCGGAAAGGCCAGCGGATTGCCTGATGTCGCAACCGCGCCGATCGCCTCATCGGTATCGGAAAAATCGTCGTTGGCGAACTTGGCGACGGCGTCCTCGAACGGACCCGCCAGCGCCGGCGCCGCAAATGCTGCAGCCAGAAGCATCGCGAACAAAAGCGCGCGAAAGCGATCAAGGAAATTGGCAGACACAATACGACCCCGGCAGGAGTGTGGGAGAAGGCGGCGGCATCGCCGCCTTCTCCGGTAGGTCTCTTCGAAGAACTCTTGGAAGTTCTTTATTGCAAGTCAGACGGATCATGATCCTCTCGGATCAGATCGAGCTCAGGAGCCCTGACCGCCGCACTTGTTGGTCTTGGTGTTGTAGTTGCCGCACTTCTTGCCGACCCAGTCGCCGATCAGGTCCTTGGAGCCCTCGAGCTCCTTCGACCAGGCGTCGCCAGCGACAAGGCCCGGGGTCTTCCACACCACGTCGAACTGGCCGTTGGCTTTGATTTCGCCAATGAACACCGGCTTGGTGATGTGATGGTTAGGCAGCATCTTGGAGGTGCCGCCGGTCAGGTTCTTGGCTTCGATGCCGGGGAGCGCATCGATCACCTTGTCCGGATCGGTGGACTTCACCTTCTCGACCGCCTTCACCCACATTTCGAAGCCGATGACGTGCGCTTCCATCGGATCGTTGGTCACGCGCTTCGGATTCTTGGTGTAGGCCTGCCAGGCCTTTATGAACTTCTCGTTCTCCGGCGACTTGATCGACTGGAAGTAGTTCCAGGCGGCGAGATGGCCGAGCAATGGCTTGGTGTCGATGCCTGCGAGCTCTTCTTCACCGACCGAGAACGCGACCACCGGAATGTCGGTCGCCTTGATGCCCTGGTTGCCGAGTTCCTTGTAGAAGGGAACGTTGGCGTCGCCGTTGATGGTGGAGACGACGGCAGTCTTCTTGCCGGCCGAGCCGAACTTCTTGATGTCGGCCACGATCGTCTGCCAATCACTATGACCAAACGGCGTGTAGTTGATCATAATGTCTTCCTGCTTGACGCCCTTCGACTTCAAGTAGGCTTCGAGGATCTTGTTGGTGGTGCGCGGATAGACGTAGTCGGTGCCGGCCAGCACCCAGCGCTTCACCTTCTCGTCCTTCATCAAATAGTCGACGGCGGGGATCGCCTGCTGGTTCGGCGCAGCGCCGGTGTAGAACACGTTGCGCTCGCTCTCCTCACCCTCGTATTGCACGGGGTAGAACAGGATCGAGTTCAGCTCCTTGAACACCGGGAGCACGGACTTGCGGGACACCGAGGTCCAGCAGCCAAACACGACCGAAACCTTATCCTTGGTGATCAGCTCGCGGGCCTTTTCGGCAAACAGCGGCCAGTTCGAGGCGGGGTCGACCACGACGGCCTCGAGCTTCTTGCCGAGCACGCCGCCCTTCTTGTTCTGCTCGTCGATCAGGAAGAGAATCGTGTCCTTCAGCGTGGTTTCGCTGATGGCCATGGTGCCGGAGAGCGAGTGCAGGACGCCGACCTTGATGGTCTCCTGGGCCTTGGCGTTCGAGAATGCAGCCAAGCCCAAAACCAGGCCGGCGGTGGCCGCCAGCCAGCGGCGGCGGCTCACCGTCGCCATATCGTGAATCAATTTTGTAAGCATGAAATGTCATCTCCCTGACGCAGGCGTTAAACGCTGCGAAACGGCCCCACGGCCGCCTGCGTTAACGGAATCGCAAGAACCATGCCATCGCTCGATGGCCCCATAAACTCCTATAATCGCTCGGAAATTCCGGCGTGGCAAAAACCGCCGGCGGGAAATCTGCCTATTTATTAGACGGCAGAAATGTATGCTTTGGTGGCAAACTATCCATTTTTTGTGCAAATGCCGCTATTTGGCTAAATTTGTTGCACGAAATTTGGTCGTTTGGGTCCGCCGGGCGGCACGGCGCGATCTGGCCAATCGGTTTCTTTTAACCGCGCTGGCGGGGCGCACCGAATTCACCTTGAAAGCGGTGCGCAGGTGCTCCATATGACTGTCGTGACCTAGAGAATCATCGGGTCCCTGCGAGCCGCGTGTTCTGATCCCGTTTTGCGGTTTCTGGCTTGCCCCCTTCAGCTAGCAAAACCGACGCCCCCAACACGCGGGTGTCTTAGACACACTCGCGCGCTCCTGGCCATGGAAGCCGGGCGCCTGCCTTTTTAATGGAAAGAACCACCCTTTTGACCTCCTTTCAGGATTTCGGCCTCGCCGATCCCATCTCGCGTGCGCTCAAAGAAGAGAACTACCAAACGCCTACACCCATCCAGGCCCAGACCGTCCCTATCGCGTTGACCGGCCGTGACGTGGTCGGCATCGCCCAGACCGGCACCGGCAAGACCGCAGCCTTTGCGCTGCCGATCCTGCACCGGATCCTGGAGAACCGAATCCGGCCGCAGCCGAAGAGCTGCCGCGTGCTGGTGCTGTCGCCGACCCGCGAGCTGTCAGGCCAGATCCTCGACAGCTTCAACGCCTATGGCCGCCACATCCGCCTGACCTCGGCGCTGGCGATCGGCGGCGTACCGATGGGCCGCCAGGTCCGCTCGGTCATGCAGGGCGTCGAAGTGATGGTGGCGACCCCCGGCCGCCTGCTCGACCTCGTCCAGAGCAACGGGCTGAAGCTGAACCAGGTCGAGTTCCTCGTGCTTGACGAAGCCGACCGCATGCTCGACATGGGCTTCATCAACGACATCCGCAAAGTCGTCGCCAAGCTGCCGATCAAACGGCAGACGCTGTTCTTCTCGGCCACCATGCCGAAGGATATCGCGGAACTCGCCGAATCCATGCTGCGCGACCCTGCACGGGTGGCGGTGACGCCGGTGGCCTCGACGGCCGACCGGATCACCCAGCGCATCATCCAGGTCGATTTCGCGGCCAAGCCAGCGGTGCTGGCGCAGCTTTTGAAGCAGGAACCGGTCGACCGTGCGCTGGTCTTCACCCGCACTAAGCACGGGGCCGACAAGGTGGTGAAGGTGCTGGCCAAGGCCGGTATCAACGCCAACGCCATTCACGGCAACAAGTCGCAGAACCACCGGGAACGCGTGCTGGCGGCGTTCCGCTCCGGCGAGATCCGCACGTTGGTCGCCACCGACATTGCCGCGCGCGGCATCGACGTTGACGGCATCAGCCATGTCGTGAATTTCGACCTGCCCAACGTTCCCGAAACCTATGTCCATCGCATCGGCCGCACCGCGCGTGCCGGCGCCGAGGGCGTGGCGATCTCGCTGATCGCTGGCGCCGAGGAAATGGGCTATCTGCGCGACATCGAGCGGCTAATTCGCATCGCGCTGCCGCGGGAAGACCGCCGCACGCCGGGCAGAAGCGACGCCGCGCCTGCCGCGCCTGCCCAACACCGGGGTGGACGCTCGGCGCCACGTGCCCACACCGTGAGGTCCAATGACGCGGGCCAGCCTTCAAAAGGCCCTCGCCGACGCCGCCGCGGTGGTGGTAATAATGCGCCGCAGCCGAACCGGCATGAAGGGCCGCGTCCGGCGCAGCAGGGCGGCAAGAGCCAGGCCGGCCACAGCGAAGGCATTCAAGGCGTCGCCTTCTTGCATCGCGAGAGCCGTCCGAATAATCAACCGAACCGTAGCCACCGACCGCAGCGCTAGCCTCGATCGACCTGGAGACCACCATGGCTAAAGAAGAGCTGATCCAGTTCGAAGGACTGGTGACCGAAATCCTCCCCGACGCGCGCTATCGCGTGCAGCTCGATGCCGGACACGAGATTGTTGCCTATACCGCGGGCAAGATGAAGAAGAACCGGATCAAGACGCTGGCAGGCGATCGCGTGACGATCGAGATGTCGCCATACGATCTGGAGAAGGGTCGCCTGATCTTCCGACACAAGGACGAGCGCCCGTCGACGGGCGCCCCGCGTGGCGCGCCGCCGCGCGGCGGCCAGTTCCGCCGCCGGTAAACGCATCGTAAACGCCCTTGAAATCGCGCCCGACGCAGCCGCGTCGCGCGCGATCGAGGGCGGCTGGCCGGCCGAATCAAAAAATCGCACGTCAGGATTGTTTTGGACCCTACTATCGAATAATATTAGGTATCGATTTTCGGCCGGACGACATTAGCTATCCACCGGTACAGCCGGTTTAGACGCTGACGACCCTTCCAAAAATTCGATCTCACCAGCCCATCGAAAGGTGGGCTACGACTTGTCTATCTGAGAAGGGACTACCCCAGTGAGCATGGGAACCGTGAAGTGGTTTAACGCTACCAAGGGCTATGGCTTCATCCAGCCGGATGACGGCGGCAATGACGTGTTCGTGCACATCAGCGCTGTCGAGCGTGCCGGCCTCGGAACGTTGCGTGAAGGCCAGAAGATCTCCTACGAAATCGTGGCAGATCGCCGCTCTGGCAAATCTTCGGCCGACAATCTGCGTGCCGCCGGATAAGCGATTTTCCGGGGCGATGCGAGAGCGTCCCGGAAATCGCTCCTGAATAAATCAAAAGGCCGCGCCCATGGCGCGGCCTTTTTCTTTATAATTCTTTTTCGACGCACTCATCCGATCAGTGGCGGCCGCCTCACTTCTTGGTGCAGTCCGTCGTCTTGTACTTTACGCAAAGCCCCTGGCGCGGACGGGTGTAGGAGACGTCGCTCAGCGTGATGCCGCTCACCTTGTTGATGAACCAGGCGACGCTGGGCACGTATTTGTACTTCACCTCGCTGTAGATCAGGTAGGTGTCGCCAATCTTCAGAGCATCCGGGATCTCGATGATGTTGCCGTCCGAATGCGCTTCGGCGCCCTTGCTCCACTGCACCCGCGCCTTCAGCGTGTCTGGATTGATATACAGTTCGCTGATCGTCGCCTGCAGCGTGGTCGACGAAGACGAATAGGGCGTCATGATCACCTTGCCGGCATTAAAGAAGTTGGTCAACTTGTCGTCGGTGACCTCGGTGTTCTGCGACGTCAGGTCCGAGAGTGTGCGCGCCATGATCGTCACCTTGCGATCGATGGCAACGCCCGCGGAAAACTCGTAAGTTCCAAGGAAAAGCATAGCCATGAGCGGGATGATCATGGCGAATTCGACCGCCGCGAGACCGCTGTTGTTCCTGCGCAGAGCGGCAACGTGGCGCCGCAGGCGCAACAGCCAAATCGATGACGGCATTTTCGTTTTCATGGAAACGCTCATGAGCAGGTAGCACCGGGGGTCGGAAACGGCTCGTTCTGGAATGCAGCGGTGGCAGTCAGAAGACGCTTGCCGTTGGCAAGGTTCTTCAGATCGAAGCCGAGCCCGGTGACGAACACCGGCCATGGATAGAACAGCCGCACCACGACGACATCGTCCGCCTTGCCGGGGCAGTATTTCGTGTCGTCGATAAAGACCTTCGCAGAATCGATCGGTTCGGCGATGTTCACACCGGCAAACGCCGGATAGCTCCGTACATCGATCGAGACACCATTCGCGCAATCGAACATCGTGACCAGCCTGGCGCAAACGATGTCCTTGAACTGCTCCTTGGTGTATTTGGCGTTCTGCGCCTGGCCGGTCATGACCAGACGCGCCGAGTCCTGTGTCACGGTTTCGAGGATCTGGCTGGCAAAGAACACCAGTGCCAGTTCGATGATCGCGAACAGAACGGCTAAGAATATCGGCGCAACCAGCGCAAACTCGACAGCGGCCGAGCCCCTTCGATTGCGACCAAACCTGCGCAGGATGTTTGTCTTGGAAGCTGTGGAAGGCGGCATCGAAGAGACCTCAGAACGCGAGGGGAATTGCCGCGAAAACCTATCCGAAACTAATTGTTGAATTGTTTCGTCCGATCCAGACAGAACGGCCTGCGCCATTAAGCGGATATTAACCGCGCCCCGAAGACCAGCGCCGACGCGACCACCGAACGGGACGGCGAGCCCTGCGCAACAGGTTCAGTTCATTTGCTGCCCGCGGACCCGGCGGCCTGGCTGGAGAGCGAGCCGGCCTGATCGATTGCAGTCTTGAAGTAGCCGTCGCCGTCACCAAGGGTGACGCGGCGCTGGCAGATCGGCATGCAGCTATAGGATTCGCGTTCGACGCCGCGGTAGACGGTGACGAGTTGATCGGTCGGGCCTTCGACCTGGATCTGGCGGTCCACCAGCACCTCGCCGTTGCGGTCCATGGCGATGAAATTGGTCGCGCCGTAGCCCTTGCCGGTGACGACGACGATGCCGCCGCTCTGCAGCGTAACGTCTGCAATCAGCGGGTTTCCGACCACGATGGTGGAGACCTTGGCGGGAAGCTTCACAAGCTTCGCCTGATCGACATAGACGGCTATTCGGTCGGGATCGGGCGAGGCCAGACCGAGGGCCGGCCACAACAGCATTCCTGCAGCGAGGAAACGCAATCCAAAACGCGCGCGTGCGCGAATACGCGGGAACTTGAACGACATACTTTACCCCGGGGCATCAACAAGCCGGCGATGGCGATACGCAGCGGAACCGGCGCCCGACAAGGTGAATCTGACGACAATTCATGAACAAACGGCAAATAGGCCCCGCCGTACGGCAAGAAATCCGCCGCCGGCCTATTTGCGGAATGGGTAAGCCAGTTGCCCAATGATTTCGCGCGGGAACGAGGACTGATCGTCCACGCCGTACTGCTCCGGCAGGCGATCCGGCGGCATTCGGAAGGTCCCGAACAGGATGTCCCAGAGCGGAAACGTGCCGGCGAAGTTGGTGTCCCCGCCCTCCTCGCGCGAGGTGTGGTGCCAGCGGTGAAACACCGGCGTCGCCACGACGTATTTGAACGGCCCCAGCGTCCAGTTGAGATTGGCGTGAACGAACGCCGAATGGAAGATGTTGAACGGCCCGAGCCACAGCATCACGCCCGGCGAAATTCCGGCGATCAGCAGCGCGACGTCGACCCCGATGGTACCTAACAGCAGGTTGACGGGGTGAAAGCGTGCCGCCGAGATCCAGTCCACATCTTCCGACGAATGATGAATGGCGTGGTATTTCCAGAATCCGCCGCCGTGGAACATGCGGTGCAGCCAGTACATCATGAAGTCGGCAGCGACCAGAAACAGGACCGCCTGCAGCCACAACGGCATCCTCGACAATGGGCCGTGGCCGTTGTCGTAGAAGGCGATCAGCTCGTCGGCATCGTGAATTCCAAACAGCAAAGCGGCGCCCAGCACCAATAGTCCGATGCGGAATACGCGCGCGAATAGCGGCACCAGGAACCAGTAGCAGATGTCGGTGACGAGTTCGCGCTTGCGCCACCACGGCTTGCCGGGATTGCAGGCCCAGAAATGCGAAAGCAGCGAGAACACGAGGGCCAGCGCGATCGTGACCGGCACCACCTTGGCCATGGTCTGGCCCAGCATTTCCACGACTTCGATCGGCAGGTTCATCCGGCCCGCGTACCAGAATCCCGGCTCGCCCGCCAGTTCGCCCGCTACAAATCGAAGCTGATCCAGGTCAGTTGGTGCGAACGTGCAGCACCGCGTTCTCGTCGGCGTAAGCGCGCCGCCAGCCGCTGATATTGTCGAGCAGGCTGACCGCCGGGGTGTGCGGCGTCAGCAGTACGGCGTCGATGTCCCATCTCTTGAGCATGTCGAGAAACTGGTTGACATCCTTGAGCTGCATCGCGCGGTAGTAAGCCACATCGAAGGCTTCGCCATAGAGCTCGGCGCGCCCGTCGACGAATACGGGAATCTGCCGCCAGATTAGATAGCCGCCGAACGGAAGATCGTTGAGAACCCGCTTCGGATGATGCGCCTTCAGCGCATCGACGGCCGCCGAAGGCGACTGGCTTTCCGGCGGTGCAAACGTGGTGTTGGCCGCGAGCAGCCATGTCCAGCCGCCGAGCAGGACCATCACGGCTGCCATCACAGACATCGGAGCGCCGGTGCGGGCGGGCCAGGCCGGCCGCAACGCGAACTGCGATGCCACCGGTGCGAGCACCACGATCGGCAGCAACAACGCGAAGATCTCGATATTCCGGACGTGCGACAGCGCCATGTGCAACAGGCCGAGCACCAGCGCGATCCGTGGCGGCGTGAGCTTGACGCCGCCGTAAAGCGCGCCGGCGATCAGCGTAAGAATCGCCATCTCGAACGCGCCGAATTTGCTGAAGTCCGCCGGCATCCATTCATAGATCAGATGCAGGAGTTCGCCGAGATCAAGAATCTTGCGTGCGGCAAGGATCGATCCCCAGCCGTAAGGCGTGGCGCAGCAGGCCACCAGCGCGCCAAGGCCGAACACCGCCCAGCGCAGCGCCAGCGACCTTTGCTGCGCGCGATCGGCGTTCCACAGCGCATCGAGCGCGAACGCGCCGACCAGCACCAGGCCGAACACGAATCCGCCGTGCAGGTTCGCCCACAACGCGATCAACGGCAAAAGCCATGGCGACGGCGCCTGGCCGCGCTCGCTCGCCGACATCAGGCCGTACGCCCACGCCAGCATGATCGGCAGCACCAGCACATGCGGGCGCGCCAGAAAATGCCCCATCGAGAGCACCAGCGCCGCGATCGCAACCGCGACCGCATAGGCCGCGGGAATGCGGCGACCTAGAATATGGGCGAACAACGCAAAGGTTACGGCGATAGAGGTCGCGGCGAGAACCACAGGTCCGGTCCAGCCCGCCAGATTGTAGCTCACCGCATACAGCACCTGCGACAGCCAGGACGACGATGTCCACGGCTCTCCCGCCCTGGTGAAGGAATAGATGTCGACGCGTGGCAAAGCGTGGTGGTCGAGGATCCACTGGCCCACCGCGATCTGCCAGTAGGTATCGGAATCGTTCAGAAGTGCCCGCCCGCCGATCAGTACCAGCGCGTAGAAGCCAATTCCGAGCCAGAGCCATGCCGGGACGTCGCCAAGGCTGAAGGCTTTGGCCCGCTGGATCGTCCCGGCTTCAGTGCTCATGCGAAATGACCGGCCGGATTATTGACGGAATGGATAGGCCAATTGCCCGCCGATCTCGGCAGGGATCTGCTGATCGTCCACGCCGTAAGTTTCCGGCAGCCGGTTCTCCGGCATGCGGAACGTTCCGAACAGAATGTCCCAGAGCGGGAAGGTGCCCGCGAAATTGGTATTGCCGCCCTCCTCGAGCGAGGTGTGATGCCAGCGATGGAAGACCGGCGTGGCAAGCACATACTTCAATGGTCCGAGCGTCCAGTTCAGGTTAGCGTGAACGAAGGCGGAATGGAACGTCGTGAACGGCCCGACCCACAGCATGATGTTGGGAGAGATCCCCGCCATCAGCAGGATGACGTCGACCAGGATCGTTCCGATGAACAGGTTGACGGGGTGAAATCGCGCTGCCGAGATCCACTCGAGATCCTCAGAGGAATGATGGATGGCATGATACTTCCAGAACCCGCCGCCGTGAAACATGCGGTGCAGCCAGTACAGCATGAAGTCGGATGCAACGAGGAATAACAGCGCCTGCACCCAGAGCGGAAGCTGCGACAGCGGTCCATGGCCATTGTCGTAGAATGCAATCAGTTCGTCGACCTCATGAATGTTGAAGATGACCGCGGCGCCGAGCACCAATAGTCCGATGCGGAAGATGCGCGCGAACACCGGCACGAGAAACCAATAGCAGATGTCGGTGATGAGCTCGCGCTTGCGCCACCAGGGTTTGCCCGGATTGCAGGCCCAGAAATGCGAGAGTACCGTGAACACAAGGGCGAGCGCGATCGTGACAGGAACGACCTTCGCTATCGTCTGGCCCACTACCTCGATGACTTCCATTGGCAAACCGGACATGACGACCTCGTTCAATCGGACACCGCAAGGGGTATCTGCTCGCGCTTAAGGAGCCGTGAATCAAAGGCGTCGATCGAGGCGCCGCGCCGCTGGCAGCCATGCAACGAAGCTGCGCTTGCATTTTATCGGATGCCTTAATGCAGCGTTTACTGTGCTCAAGAACTGCAAGTTCCAGGCATTTTTGCACGGTCGAATTAACTGCGCCGAAATTGTCGCACCCTAGGGTGACGCCATGGTCACGGTGCTGAGAACGCCGGCGAGACCAAACTTAAGTTCGACCAGCCACGTGTGTACACAGGAGTTATCATGAAGAATCTCGTTTCGCGTTTCGTGAAGGATGAGTCCGGCGCCACCGCCATCGAGTACGGTCTGATTGCCGCCGGCATCGCGATCGCGATCATCACCGCCGTCAACGGCCTCGGCACCAAGCTGTCGACCAACTTCGTTACGATCTCGACCTCGCTGAAGTAAGCGACGGTTGCGAGCTAACTTCAAAGGCCCCGGCATGCCGGGGCCTTTGTTGTTTTCGCAAGGTCGGCGCGCCGGACTCAGAAAGCCGCCTCGGATGCGCACGACCTGCGATCTCCGGCGTTTCCCGATTGTTCATTTCTCGTGGCTAGGCTCAGCCGGAGCCTGGACCTCGGGTCAACCGCCAGCAAGCGTGAATTCATGATCCTCGATACCGCCCGCCTCCTGCTGTTTCCGGCCCTCATGGCGTTCGCAGCCGCGAGCGACCTTTTCACCATGACGATCTCGAACCGGGTGTCGCTGGCCCTGATCGCGGGATTCGTTGCGCTTGCGGTGTTCGGCGGCATGGGTCTGCACGACATGCTCCTGCATTTCGGCGCCGGCGCCGCCGTTCTCGTCGTAGCCTTTGCCTGCTTCGCGATGGGATGGGTCGGCGGCGGCGACGCCAAGGTCGCAGCCAGCGTGGCGCTCTGGTTCGGCTTCGACCACCTCCTCAATTATCTGGTCTACGTCTCGCTGCTCGGCGGCGCGCTGACGGTCCTGCTGATTCAGTTCCGGCAATGGCCGCTACCTTCCCTGCTCACGGGACAAGCCTGGCTGAACCGGCTGCACGACAAGCAGAGCGGAATCCCCTATGGCATCGCGCTCGCGCTCGGCGCGCTGATCGTCTATCCGGAAACCGAATGGATCAAGGCGGTTGACCTCACTCACCTCGCGATGCGCTGATCCAACGTCGCTAACTTTCCGTTAAGGCAATTTACACACGCCTCATTAACCATGCTTTGACGAATAGCTGGTCAACTCCCATCACAGCGGCGGAACCGTCGCAGCGTAATGTGGAAAGTGAGCGCGTATGAATACCGCACGCATTGTGGTCCTGGCCATCGCGATCGGCGCCGGCGGCATTGCCGCATATCTCGCCAGCGGGTCCGACGACAAGTCTGCCCCGGCGCAGCCGGTCGTACAGATGCAGACCGTCGATATTCTCGTCGCGAAGTCGGATATCGGCCTCGGCCAGTCGGTCAAGCCGGACGATCTGCAATGGCAGACCTGGCCGGCCGCGACCGCCAGCAGCAATTTCATCAGCCGCGCCAGCAAGGCCGACGCCGTCAAGGAGATCACCGGCTCGATCGCCCGCGCGCCGTTCATCGCGGGCGAGCCGATTCGCGAGCAGAAGCTGGTGAAGGCCGACGGCTCCGGTTTCATGGCGGCGATCCTGCCGGCGGGCTACCGGGCCATTTCCACTGAAATTTCGCCGGAAACCGGCGCCGGCGGCTTCATCCTGCCGAACGACCGCGTCGACGTGATTCTTACCAAGCGCGAGAAAAATCCGGACGAGAAGGGTCCGGATATCTCCAGTTCGGAGATCATTCTCATCAATGTTCGCGTTCTCGCGATCGACCAGGCGCCGAAGGAAAAAGAAGGCGCCAGCTCGCTGGTCGGCAGGACGGTCACCCTCGAGCTGAAGCCCGAGCAGGCCGAAACGCTGGCGCGGTCGCGCCAGAGCGGCTCGCTGACGCTGGCGCTGCGCAGCATTGCCGATATCAACGCAGTCGAAAAGCCGGACGAACAACTCAACAAGCGCGGCGAAGCCCTCAACGTCATTCGTTACGGCGTTGCCAGCCAGCAGACGATGCAGAAGTGACCGAAAGGACGCACGATATGAAGTGCAGGGAAATTCAGCCGATGATGCGAACGTTCATCGTCCGCGCCCTGTCGTTTTCGGCTGTGGCTGCTCTCACGCTCAATCCGGCGCTGACGCCGGTGCTGGCGAGCGACTATCGCGTCGCGCCGATGTCCGCCGACGGACAGATGAACGCGCGCTTCGTTTCGCTCGGGATTGGCAAATCCATCGTGATCGACCTGCCGCGCGAGATCAAGGACGTGCTGGTTGCCGATCCGAAGATCGCGAACGCCGTGGTGCGTTCGACCCAGCGTGCCTATATCATCGGCGCCGCGGTCGGCCAGACCAATATCGTTTTCTTCGATTCCACCGGCGCGCAGATCGCGGCCTACGACATCGCGGTCAAGCGCGACCTCAACGGCGTGCGCGCCGCGCTGAAGCAGTCGTTGCCGAATTCGGACATCCAGATCGAAGGCGTCGGTGACGGCGTGCTATTGAGCGGCAGCGCGGCGAACCCGGTCGAGGCGCAACAGGCCGCCGAGATCGCCGCCCGCCTGGTGGGCGGCGCCGAAAAAGTCGTCAATTCGATCGCAATTCGCGGCCGTGACCAGGTGATGTTGAAGGTCACGCTCGCTGAAGTCCAGCGCTCGATCATCAAGCAGATGGGCATCGATCTCAGCGCCAACCTGACCTACGGCACATCCGTTGTCAGGTTCGCCAACAACAACCCGTTCACCGCGAACAATGCGCCGCTCGTCGCCGGCAATGGCCTTCAAGCGGCTTTCGGCGCGACGCCATCCGTGCAGGCGACGCTGCGCGCGATGGAAAGCGCCGGCGTGGTGCGGACCCTTGCCGAGCCCAACCTCACCGCCATTTCCGGCGAGTCCGCAACCTTTATCTCCGGCGGCGAATTTCCGATTCCGACCGGCGTGACCTGCCAAACAACGGCGACCGGTGGCATCGGACAATGCGTCCAGACCGTCAGCTTCAAGAAATTCGGCATCTCGCTCAACTTTACGCCGGTTGTGCTGACGGAGGGACGGATCAGCCTTCGGGTAATGACCGAAGTGTCGGAAGTCTCGACCGAAAACTCTCTGACTGGCGGCCAGAATGGAACGACCATTCCCTCGATCAAGACCCGCCGCGCCGAGACGACGCTGGAAATTCCGTCCGGCGGCGCGATGGCGATGGCCGGCCTGATCCAGGACCAGACCAAGCAGGCCATCAACGGCTTTCCGGGCCTGGCGCAACTGCCGGTTCTCGGCACGCTGTTCCGCAGCCGCGACTTCGTCAACAACCAGACCGAACTGATGGTTCTGGTCACGCCCTATGTGGTGCGCGCGGTGGCGCAGAAGGACCTGTCGCGCCCCGATGACGGCTTTGCCAGCGCCTCGGACCCGCAGGCGGACCTGCTCGGCAGCATCAATCGCATCTACGGCGTTCCAGGCCGCGTCGAGAAGGCTCGGAATTATCGCGGCACCTACGGCTTTATTACGGACTGAGGCGGGACGATGACACCACAGAGCACATCCGCAAGACCCGCCGATCGCAAGCGCGCGCTGCGCCTGACCGCAGCGCTGATCGGTGTTTCCGTGGCGCTCGGCGCCTGCAAACATACCGTCGTCGATCCCGTGACGACGGCCGGTGTGCCCGACGATTACCGCCTGCGCCATCCGATCGCGATCCAGGAAGCCGACCGCTCGATCGTCGTTTTCGTCGGTCGCGGACGCGGCGGCTTGTCCGCCTCTCAGCGCGCCGACGTCATGGGCCTGGCCCAAGACTGGCTTCGCGAAGGCACCGGCGTCATCAGCGTCGACGTGCCCGTCAATACACCGAACGCGCGGGCGGCCGAGGATTCATTGCGCGAGATCCGGGCGGCATTTGCCGCTGCGGGCGTGCCGCCGCGCGCGATCAATGTCCGTCAGTATCATCCCGAAGATCCCCGGCACATGGCCGCGCTCCGCCTCAACTATCCGAAGATCTCGGCGGTGGCCGGCCCCTGCGGGCTGTGGCCGGAGGACCTTGGACCGTCGATCCACAACAAGGGCTATTTCGACAACAAGCAGTATTACAATTTCGGCTGCTCCAACCAGCGCAATCTGGCGGCGATGGTCGACAACCCGTCCGACCTCGCACAGCCGCGTCCCGAAACCCCAGCCTATGCGCCGCGCCGTGGCACAGCCTTCGAAAAGTATCGCAAGGGTACGTCCACCGCGACCACCTATCCCGAGAGCGACAAGGCCAAACTCAGCGATACCGGCAAATGATCACTTACTCGCGCCAGAATGCAGCATCGCAGCCGGACATCACGGCGCCGTCGACCGAGGACCACATCGCGCCGGCGCCGCGGGTGTCGGTGCAGGCGTTCTGCGAGACGGTGGAAACCGCGGCCGCCGTGCAGTCGGCGGGCGAAGACCGCCGCCTCGGCAAGGCTCATCTCAAGATCCAGATGGGCGGCATGGCCGCGGCCATCGAGGCCTACCGCTCGGCCCCGACCCCGAACGTCATCATCCTGGAGACCGAGGGCCGCAACGACATTCTCGCCGGCCTGGACCAGCTCGCCACCGTCTGCGACGCCGGAACCCGCGTGATCGTGATCGGGCGCGTCAATGACGTCATGCTCTATCGCGAACTGGTTCGCCGTGGCGTCAGCGATTACGTCATCGCCCCGGTCAGCGCGATCGACGTCGTGCGCTCGGTCTGCAACCTGTTCTCCTCACCGGAAGCCAAGGCGGTCGGCCGCATCATTGCCGTCGTCGGCGCCAAGGGCGGTGTCGGCGCGTCGACCGTCGCCCACAACGTCGCTTGGGCGATCGCGCGCGATCTGGCGCTGGATTCCGTCGTCGCCGATCTCGACCTCGCTTTCGGCACCGCCGGTCTCGACTACAACCAGGACCCGCCGCAGGGCATTGCCGATGCTGTGTTCTCGCCTGACCGGGTCGATACCGCGTTCCTCGATCGCCTGCTGTCGAAATGCACCGACCATCTCAGCCTGCTGGCGGCGCCGGCCACGCTCGACCGGGTCTACGATTTCGGCGCAGAAGCCTTCGATTCGATCTTCGATACGCTTCGCACCACGATGCCCTGCATCGTGCTCGACGTTCCCCATCAATGGTCGGGATGGACCAAGCGCGCTTTGATCGCGGCCGACGACATCCTGATCGTCGCCGCGCCCGATCTCGCCAACTTGCGCAACACCAAGAATATCTTCGACCACCTCAAGGCATCGCGGCCGAACGATCGTGCGCCGCTCTACTGCCTCAATCAGGTCGGCATCCCGAAGCGGCCGGAGATCCCCGCCGCCGAGTTCGCCAAGGCGATCGAAAACCACCCGATCGCCACGATTCCATTCGAGCCGCAAATCTTCGGCTCGGCCGCCAACAACGGCCAGATGATCGCGGAGATCTCCGCAACTCATCGCACCACTGAGATGTTCCTGCAGATTGCGCAACGGCTCACCGGCCGCGGCGAGACCAAGAAGCCGAAGAGTTCGTTGCTATCGCCTTTGATCGAGAAGTTGCGGGCCAAGAAGTAGATAGCCCGCGTGGAGTGCCATCGTGTTCGGTAAGCGTAGCGGAAATGATAGTGATACGCGGGTACTCAAGCCCGCCATTCAGGCGCCGGAGCCGGCCTCCAGCGCCGTAGCCGTGCCGCGCGAGATCGCGGCGCCGACGGTGGCTTCGCCGCCGCTCGCCCCCGCAAAGCAGCAGCCCGCGGCTACCATGGAGGCGCGGCGCTCCGACAACTATTACCAGGTCAAGGCGACCATCTTCGGCGCGCTGATCGAGGCGATCGACCTTGCCCAACTCGCCAAGCTCGACGGCGAGTCCGCGCGCGAGGAAATCCGCGACATCGTCAATGAAATCATCGCGATCAAGAACATCGTGATGTCGATCGCCGAGCAGGAAGAGCTGCTCGACGACATCTGCAACGACGTGCTCGGCTACGGCCCGCTCGAGCCGCTATTGTCGCGCGACGACATCGCCGACATCATGGTCAACGGCGCCGGCACGGTGTTCATCGAAGTCGCCGGCAAGATACAGAAAACCGGCATCCGCTTCCGCGACAACCAGCAGCTCCTCAACATCTGCCAGCGCATCGTCAGCCAGGTCGGCCGGCGCGTCGACGAATCCTCGCCGATCTGCGACGCCCGCCTCGCCGACGGCTCCCGCGTCAACGCCATCGTTCCGCCGCTGGCGATCGACGGGCCCGCGCTCACCATTCGTAAGTTCAAGAAGGACAAGCTGACGCTCGAGCAGTTGGTCAAGTTCGGCGCGATTTCGCCGGAGGGCGCGCAGATCCTGCAGATCATCGGCCGCGTCCGCTGCAACGTGCTGATCTCGGGCGGCACCGGCTCCGGCAAGACCACGCTGTTGAACTGCTTGACCCAGTTCATCGAGGAGGACGAGCGCGTCATCACTTGCGAAGACGCCGCCGAACTTCAGTTGCAGCAGCCGCACGTGGTACGGCTGGAAACCCGCCCGCCCAATATCGAGGGCGAAGGCCAGGTCACGATGCGCGAACTGGTCCGCAACTGCCTGCGTATGCGCCCCGAGCGCATTATCGTCGGCGAAGTCCGCGGACCCGAAGCGTTCGACCTGTTGCAGGCCATGAACACCGGCCATGACGGCTCGATGGGAACGCTGCACGCCAACAACCCGCGCGAAGCCCTGTCGCGCTGCGAATCGATGATCACGATGGGCGGCTTCTCGCTGCCTTCGCGCACCATCCGCGAGATGATCTGCGCCTCGATCGATGTCATCGTGCAAGCCGCGCGCCTGCGCGACGGCTCGCGCCGCATCACCCACATCACCGAGGTGATGGGTATGGAAGGCGAAACCATCATCACCCAGGACCTGTTCCTGTACGACATTGTCGGCGAAGACGCGAACGGCAAGATCATCGGGCGGCACCGCTCGACCGGTATCGGCCGGCCGCGGTTCTGGGAACGCGCGCGATATTACGGCGAGGAGAAGCGGCTTGCCGCCGCGCTCGATGCCGCCGAAGTCTCCGACAAGGCTTGAGGGGGCAATGACAATGCAGACACTCGCACTGGCCTTCCTCGCCGCTACCGCCATCGGCGGCCTGGCTTGGGTATTCATCTATCCGTCGCTGTCGGGCGAGAGGAAGGCCGAATCGCGCCGCGCCTCGATCGCCCGTTCCGATGCGCCGGCGCGCCAGGCCGAGAAAAGCCAGCGCTCGCGCCGCGAGCAGGTCGAGGGATCGCTCAAGGAACTCGACGCACGGCGCAAGAAGGACAAGTCCGTTCCGCTCTCGACCCGCCTCACCCAGGCCGGCTTGGGATCCTGGACGCCTCAGAAATTCTGGATTGCTTCCGGCATCCTCGCCGCAGCGGGCTTCGTGCTAGCATTCATCGCTGGCGGCTCGCTGTTGGGCGCCGCCGTGATGGCGTTTGGTGCAGGCCTCGGCTTGCCGCGCTGGCTCTTGAGCTATCTCAAGAAGCGGCGCGAGAAGGCGTTTCTGAAAGCGCTTCCCGATGCCGTCGACGTCATCGTGCGCGGCATCAAGGCCGGTCTGCCGCTGTTCGAATCGATCAAGGTGGTCGCAGCCGATGCGCCGGAACCGCTCAAGAGCGAGTTCAACGCCATCATCGAAACCCAGACTATCGGCATGCCGCTCGGCGAGGCCTGCGTACGGCTGTACGAGCGGATGCCGGTACCGGAGGCGAACTTCTTCGGCATCGTGATCGCGATCCAGCAGAAGTCCGGCGGCAACCTGTCGGAAGCGCTCGGCAACCTCTCCAAGGTGCTGCGCGACCGCAAGAAGATGGCGGAGAAAATTCAGGCGATGTCGACGGAAGCCAAGGCCTCCGCGGGCATCATCGGCTCGTTGCCGCCGGCCGTGATGATAATGGTATGGATCTCGACGCCCGACTACATCTCGCTGCTTTGGACCACCCATCTCGGCCAGTTCAT
The DNA here is from genome assembly GCF_032917945.1 of Bradyrhizobium sp. sBnM-33. Taxonomy (NCBI): domain Bacteria; kingdom Pseudomonadati; phylum Pseudomonadota; class Alphaproteobacteria; order Hyphomicrobiales; family Nitrobacteraceae; genus Bradyrhizobium; species Bradyrhizobium sp. sBnM-33. The sequence goes on along the minus strand of NZ_CP136624.1, from coordinate 940,458 downwards.
GCTGCTATGCTGCGTCGGCTGGATGACGATCGGCATCCTGGTGATGAAGAAAATGATCAATTTCGACTTCTGATGGTGCGCCATGATTGATTTTCTGATCACCAAGATGCACGACGCGCGGTTCATGACAATGCTGCTTGCCGCCATCGCGGCGAGTGCGACCGCCTATACGCTGATCATGCCGCTGTTTGCCGGCGAAGGCCTCGCCAAGCGCATGAAGGCGGTCGCCAACGAGCGCGAACGGCTCCGCCAGCGCGAGCGCGACCGCCTCAACAAATCGGAAAAGGTGTCGCTGCGCCAGACTCCGAAGCAACTCGTTTCCAAGGTTGTGGAAGACCTGAACCTGACCAAATGGCTGGCGCAGGAGGCCGCGCGTGACAAGCTGATCATGGCCGGCTACCGCGGCCACGCGCCGTACGTCACTTTCCTGTTTGCCCGCGCGGTGACGCCGGTCGTGCTGTTTCTCGGCGCGGCCCTCTACGTATTCGTGATCACCAACATGGACAAGTCGTTGACGGTCAAGCTCGGCATCTGCATCGGCGCCGCCTATCTCGGGCTGCAGGCGCCGATGCTGTTCTTGAAGAACGCCATCAGCAAGCGCCAACTCTCCATCAAGCGCGCCTTTCCCGATGCGCTCGACCTCCTGCTGATCTGCATCGAATCCGGCATGTCGGTCGAAGTCGCCTTCCGCAAGGTCTCCACCGAGATCGCCTCGCAATCGATCGCGCTGTCGGAGGAGTTCGCGCTGACGACGGCGGAATTGTCCTACCTGCAGGATCGTAAGGTGGCATACGAGAACCTCGCCAAGCGCACCGGCCTCGAGGGCGTGAAATCGGTCTGCCTGGCGCTGATGCAGTCGGAACGCTACGGCACCCCGCTCGGCCAGAGCCTGCGCGTGATGGCGCAGGAAAACCGCGACATGCGAATGACCGAAGCCGAGAAGAAGGCGGCGGCGCTGCCGCCGAAATTGACCGTGCCGATGATCCTGTTCTTCCTGCCCTGCCTGTTCATCGTCATTCTCGGACCGACCTACATCAAGATCCAGGCGTTGCCGTGAGGCCGCGGCGCGGCGCCATTCGGCCGTCGTCGGTCGTGCGGCCGGCCCGCCCGAACTCTTCGCAAGCCGAAAGTAGGCGAGGCATCACGCCGACGCCTGCTCGATGACGGTTAGCTTCGGAACGTCAGATCGGGCTTCGCGCGTTGAACTCCGGCGGAACAAGTCACCCGCATTGGCAGCGATGATGGCGGCGATGCTCAGTCCGGCCGGTTGAGGGCGGCGACCGGGACGGTCGCTTTGTTGCCGGGAGGACGCGAATGGTCCTTGTCCTTGCGGCTCAGCATTTCCCGCAAGTAAGCCACGTTGGCAGCCGCCTCGTCGGCGGGCAGATCGCCCTTGGCGATGGTCTCGGCTTCGGCGAAACGGCCCTGCAAGCCGACGACGAGCGCGAGGTTCTGCCGCACCCTTCCGTCGGCACGCGGATTGGAATAGGCGCGCCGCAGCGTTTCCTCGGCTTGCGGCAGCTCCCGCGTCAGCATGTAGGAGAGGCCGAAATTGGACAGCACCGACGGCTCTTCCGGCACGATCTTCAGCGCACTCGCGTAATAGCGGCGGGCCTCTTCGTGCTTGCCCATCTTGTCGAGCGTGGTGCCCTGCACCGAGAGAATGCGCCAGTCGGGATTGGCGGGCGTATGGGCGCGGCTGAGCACGTCGAAGGCAGCCTGCGAATTGCCGTTGTCGGCGAGCGCGCGGCCGTAAGCAGCGAGCAGCGTCTTGTTGCCGGGATGGGCGATGGTGGCCTGTTCGAGCACGGCAGCGGCCTGCGCTCGCTGGCCGGTGGCGCGGAGCGCCTGGCCATATCCCAACGCCGCCTCGGCATCCTTGGGATTGGCGCGGTAGCGCTCGCCATAGACCTCGGCCGCGCGGCGCGGATCTTCGGGGGCGGCTTGGGCCTTGGTTGAGGACGAATCCAGTGATCCCGTGATATCGGACATGGTCTTGCAGCCGCCGAGGCCCGCGGCCAAAACCGCGGTTACCGCGGCTGAGGTCAGGAACCGGGCGATAGACCCGGCGTGGCTGGACGATCGACGCATAGCACTTCAACTCATAGGAATGGCGGGACAAATAGAGCCGAACGAGTCAGCAATAGACTGTTAACCCTAACGGCCGGTTAATCGGCCGTGCTATGCCTGCCAGACACGCCCATCCCCTCACGAGACAAGCATGCAATCGCCGTTCGAGACCGCACCTATCGCCCCCGCCATTCCGATTACCTTCGCCACCAAAACGACCTGGAGCGCGATCGCCAAAGACCTTCCCGAACCGGCCCGGCAGTTTGCGCTCGCCAATGATTTTATGGCCAAGCCCGGCAAGTGCCTGACGCTGCCCGCGCCCGACGGGAAGATTGCGCAGGTCGTGTTCGGGCTTGATGAAGAGACCGCCAGGTTGCGCGACCTGTTCCGGCCCGGCGCGCTGCCTGGCCTGCTGCCGCCGGGCGTCTATCGCTTCGCCAACGCGTCGCACGATCTGCGGCTTGCGACGCTCGCCTTTGCGCTGGGGAGCTACCGCTTCGGCCGCTACCGCAAAGCCGAAGAACCCAAGGTCCGGCTGGTGCCGCCCGACTGCGTGGATATCATCGACATCGCGCGGATGGCGGAAGCGGCGGCGCTGGCGCGCGACCTGATCAATACGCCGTCGAACGACATGGGGCCGGAGCAACTGGCGGAAGCCGCGAAAGCATTGGCGGCGCGTTTCGGCGCCAGCTTCGACTGCACCGTCGGCGACGAACTCGTGAAGCAGAATTTTCCGCTGATCCACGCGGTCGGCATGGCCTCGGCGCGCGCCCCGCGCCTGATCGACTTGAGCTGGGGCGATCCCTCCCATCCCAAAGTGACGCTGGTCGGCAAGGGCGTCTGCTTCGACACCGGCGGGCTCGACATAAAATCATCCAGCGGCATGCTGATCATGAAAAAGGACATGGGCGGCGCCGCCAACGTGTTGGCGCTGGCGCAGATGGTGATGGACGCGAAACTCAAGGTGCGGCTGCGCGTCCTGATCCCCGCGGTCGAGAATGCGGTCGCCGGCAACGCCTTCCGTCCGCTCGACATCTTCAAGTCGCGCAAGGGACTTAACGTGGAGATCGGTAATACCGATGCCGAGGGACGGCTGGTGCTGGCGGATGCGCTGGCCTTGGCGGACGAAGACAAGCCGGATCTGTTGATTGATCTGGGCACACTGACCGGCGCGGCGCGGGTGGCGCTGGGACCGGATTTACCGCCCTTTTATACCCATGACGAGACGCTCGCCGAAAGCGTCGCAGAACATGCAAAGCGGGAGAACGATCCGTTGTGGCGAATGCCGCTGTGGCCGCCCTATGATTCGTGGTTGGATTCGAAGGTCGCCGACATCAACAACGCGCCGTCGGGCGGCTTTGCCGGCTCGATCACCTGCGCCTTGTTCCTGCAGCGCTTCGTCACCGATGCCAAGAGCTGGCTGCATGTCGATATCTACGGCTGGACGCCTTCGGCAAAACCCGCGCGTCCCGAAGGCGGCGAATGCCAGGCCGCACGCGCGATCTACAAACTGTTGAGCGAACGCTATGGATGATCCGCGCCTGACGCCGGCACGACCCGACCTCGCCGCGAAATATCTCGAAGGCAAGGTGAAGGCCGCGCGCTATGTCTCCGGCGAGGAATTTTGCGTGTCTGAGGCCATCGCGCCGCTGTGGGAGCGACCGGCTGCGGGCGCCATGATGCTGACGCAGGCGCTGAAGGGCGAACGCGTCACGATCTACGACCGCAATGGCGAAGGGTTTGCGTGGGGCCAACTCGCGAGCGACGGCTATGTCGGCTGGATTCCGGATGCAGCGCTGGCAAAACCTGCGGCCGCACCGACGCACAAGGTCACGGCGCTGCGGACGTTCGCGTTTCCAGGTCCCTCGATCAAGCTGCCGCCGGTCGAGACGCTGGCGACGGGAGCAAGGATGACGGTCATACGCGAAGACGGCGCGTTCGCCATTACAAGCGACGGCTGGTATCTGCCGCGCCACCATGTCGGCAGCCTCGATGCCGTGGAAAAGGATTTCGTCGCGGTTGCCGAACGCTTCATCGGCACGCCCTATCTCTGGGGCGGCAAGAGTTCGCTCGGCATCGATTGCTCCGGCCTCGTCCAGGTATCGCTGAACGCCGCCGGCATCGGCTGTCCGCGCGACAGCGACATGCAAGAGGCAAGCCTCGGCCGGACGTTGAGTCCTGATGAGATGAAGAAGCTGCAGCGCGGCGATCTGATCTTCTGGAAGGGGCATGTCGCGATCGTTCGCGACGTCGCCAGCATCGTGCATGCCAACGCGCACCACATGGCAACGGTGATCGAGAACACGCAGGAGGCCATTGCGCGGATCAAGGCCGTCGGCAGCGAGATCACGGCGATCAAGCGGCTATAGCCGAGAGCTCCGCCGTCATCACCCGCGAAAGCGGGTGATCCAGTACTCCGAGACCGTTGTGAGTGAATCGAGAGGCCGCGGCGTACTGGATGCCCCGCCGGAGCCTGTCATCGGGCGCGCATTCGCGCGACCCGTTGGCGGGGCATGACAGGCTATAGGTCCGGAACCGCCTCGATCCGGAACGCCGCTGCGAACAGCGCGCGGGTGTAGTCGCTCTTCGGGTTCTTGAACAGCTCCGCGGCGGGCCCCTCCTCCACCACTTTGCCGTGACGCATCACGATCAGATGGCTAGCCAGCGAGGCCACGACGCGCAGATCGTGCGAGATGAACATGTAGGTCAGATCGCGTTTGCGCTGCAGCTCGCGCAATAGATCGACCATCTGCGCCTGAAACAGCATATCGAGCGCGCTCGTCGGCTCGTCCAGCACGACAAAATTCGGCTCCAGCACCGCCGCGCGCGCGATCGAGATGCGCTGGCGCTGACCGCCGGAAAATTCATGCGGATAGCGGAAGCGCGTCGCTGGATCGAGGCCGACGTCCTGGAGCGCCTTGACGACACGCGCCTCGCGCTCTTCATACGACAGGGAACGCTGATGCACGCTCAAGCCTTCGGCGACGATGTCGCCGACCGACATGCGCGGGCTCAACGCGCCGAACGGATCCTGAAACACGATCTGCATGTCGCGTCGGAACGGCAGCATGGCCTTGAAGCGCAGGCCTTGGATGTTGTTGCCGAGGAACACGATTGGGCCGTCGGAGGAAATCAGCCGGAGCAGCGCGAGACCCAGTGTTGTCTTGCCCGAGCCGGATTCGCCAACGACGCCGAGCGTCTCGCCCTTGCGGACCGCGACGCTGACGCCGTCGACCGCCTTGATGTAGCCGACGGTCGAGCGCAACAGCCCTCGCTTGATCGGAAACCAGACCTTGAGATTGTCGGCCGACATCACGACCGGCTCGTTGGGCCGCGGCGGCGCCGGATCGGGCTTGGGCTCGGCCGCGAGCAGCGCGCGGGTATAGGCATGTTTCGGCGCGGTGAAGACCTCCTCGACCGGCCCCTGCTCGACGATCTTGCCAGAATTCATCACGCAGACCACGTCGGCGATGCGGCGGACGATGCCGAGGTCGTGGGTGATGAACAACATGCTCATGCCGAGCCGGGACCTGATCTCCGCGAGCAGCGCCAGGATTTGGGCCTGCACCGTGACGTCGAGCGCGGTGGTCGGCTCGTCCGCGATCAGAAGGTCCGGCTCGTTGGCGAGCGCCATCGCGATCATGACGCGCTGGCGCTGGCCGCCGGACAATTGATGCGGATAGCTTTGCAGCCTCGTTTCCGGATCGGGAATGCCGACCTGGGTCAACAGTTCGAGCGTCCGCGCCCGCGCCATCGATCCGCTGATACCTCTATGCAGCGAGAGGATTTCGCCAATCTGCGCCTCGATGGTGTGGAGCGGATTGAGCGAGGTCATCGGCTCCTGAAAAATGATCGAGATGTCGTTGCCGCGGATTTCGCGCATCTCGCGTTCCGAGGCATTGAGCAGCTCGCGACCCTTGAAATGGATGGTGCCGGAGGGATGCGACGCGGTCGGATAGGGCAGCAGTCTTAGCACCGACAGCGCGCTGACCGATTTGCCGGAACCGGACTCGCCGACCAGGGCCACGCACTCGCCGCGCTTGATGGAGAACGAGACGCGGTCGACCGCAATCGTGGCGCCGCTCGGTTGGTGAAACGCCACCGAGAGATCGCGCACATCGAGCAAGGGCTGGTTGATGGCGTCCATCATGCTCTACCGGAACGTCTTGCGCGGATCGAAGGCGTCGCGCACGCCCTCGCCGATGAAGATCAAAAGCGACAGCATGATCGCGACCGAGAAGAAGCCGGTGAAGCCGAGCCACGGCGCCTGCACGTTGGACTTGCCCTGCGACAGCAGCTCGCCGAGCGAGGGCGAACCCGGCGGCAGGCCGAAGCCGAGGAAGTCGAGCGCGGTCAGCGTCATCACCGAGGACGACACGATGAACGGCAGGAAGGTCATGGTCGCTACCATCGCGTTCGGCAGCAGATGCCGGAACATGATCACGCCATTTGAGACGCCGAGCGCACGCGCCGCCTGGATGTATTCGAAATTGCGCCCACGCAAGAATTCCGCGCGAACCAGGCCAACCAGCGAGGTCCAGGAGAACAGCAGGAGAATGCCGAGCAGTACGAAGAAGCCGGGCACCAGCACCGATGACAGGATCAGCAGCAGATAGAGCGAGGGAATCGCGCTCCAGATTTCGATGATGCGCTGGAAGATCAGATCGGTCCAGCCGCCGAAATAGCCCTGCACGCCGCCGGCGATGACGCCGATGATCGAGGACAGGATGGTCAGCGTCAGGCCGAACAGCACCGAGATGCGAAAACCGTAGATCAGTCGCGCCACCACGTCGCGGCCCTGGTCGTCGGTACCGAGCCAGTTGTATTCGAGGTCGCTGCAGCTCTTCAGGCCCTTCTTCTCCACCACGGGCTTGCACTGCTCTTCCGTCAGCATCCATGTCGGCTTCGACGGCGCCGGCGTCGGCAAATCGAGATTGTGGGTGGAGTAGGAATAGCGGATCAAGGGCCAGATGATGGTGCCGCCCTTTTCGGCGATCAGCTTTTGCAAATAGGGATCGCGGTAGTCGGCCGCGGTTTCGAAATCGCCGCCGAAAGTGGTCTCGGAATAGCTGACAAACGCCGGCCAATACAGCTTTCCGTCATACTTGATAAGGAACGGCCGATCGTTGGCGATCAGCTCGGCAAACAGCGAGATCACAAACAGCGCAAGGAATATCCAGAGCGACCAGTAGCCGCGGCGGTTCGCCTTGAAGTTCTGCCAGCGCCGGCGGTTCAGCGGCGATGGCGCGAACGCGTGCTGCGTGGCCGGAACGACGTCGCCAAGCGGCGACCGCGCGGTGGTTTCGACCGGTTGTGGAGCGAGCAGCGCCATCAGACTTCCCTCGCCTCAAAATCGATCCGGGGATCGATCCACATGTAGGCGAGGTCGGAGATCAGACCCACCACAAGGCCCACGAGGGAGAAGATGAACAGCGTGCCGAACACGACAGGATAGTCGCGGTTGAGCACGCTCTCGAAGCCGAGCAGCCCGAGCCCGTCGAGCGAGAAGATGGTCTCGATCAGCAGCGAGCCGGAGAAGAAGGCGCCAATGAACGCACCGGGAAAGCCTGCGACCACGATCAGCATGGCATTGCGGAAGATGTGGCCGTAAAGCACCTGCCGCTCGCTGCAGCCCTTTGCGCGCGCGGTCATCACGTATTGCTTGCGGATCTCGTCAAGGAACGAGTTCTTGGTCAGTAGCGTCATGGTGGCAAAGGCGCCGAGACCCATCGCGATCAAAGGCAGCGTGAGGTGCCAGAAGTAGTCGATGATCTTCCAGTACCAGGGGAATTGCGACCAGCCGTCCGAGGTCAATCCGCGCAGCGGGAACCAATTGAAGAATGAACCGCCGGCAAACAGGATGATCAGCAGGATCGCGAACAGGAAACCGGGGATCGCAAAGCCGACGATGATAGCGGCAGAAGTCCAGGTATCAAATCGCGTTCCGTCCGCCACCGCCTTGCGGATGCCGAGCGGGATCGAGATCAAATAAGTCAGCAGCGTCAGCCAGAGTCCGAGCGATATCGAGACCGGCAGCTTCTCCTTGATCAGCTGCAACACGGTGGTGTCGCGAAAGTAGCTCTTGCCGAAATCGAAGCGGGCGAAATTCCATACCATCAGCGCAAAGCGCTCATGCGCCGGCTTGTCGAAGCCGAACTGCTTTTCCAGGTTCTTGATGAAATCCGGATCGAGCCCCTGCGCGCCGCGGTATTTCGAATTGACAGCATCGGCGGAGGCGCCCGCCTGGGGCGTACGGCCGGCAAAGTCACCGGTGGAAGAGCCTGATATGCGCGAGGAGCCGCCGGTATCGGCGCCGGAAAGCTGTGCGATCACACGTTCGACCGGGCCGCCCGGCGCGAACTGCACGACCACGAAGGAGATGAAGAGGATGCCGAGCAAGGTCGGAAACATCAACAGGATGCGGCGGGCGATATAGGCGGTCATTATTGCTTCGCCTGCTCGAGTTTGCCGGCCTTGGCGGCGTCATACCACCAGATAACTCGCTCGCCGGAGCCCGATGCATCGATCTGATAACGCGGCAGGTTCTTCGGACGATCGAACACGTCCCAGTAAGCCAGCCGATGCGTCTTGTTGTACCACTGCGGCACCCAGTAGCGCCCGGCGCGAAAAACGCGGTCGAAGGCATGGCAGGCAATCGTCAGCTCGGCGCGGGTATCCGCCGCAATGATCTTTTCGATCAGCGCGTCGATGGCAGGGCTCTCGATGCCCGCGAGATTGTACGAGCCCTTGGTCTTGGCGGCATGCGAGGAGAAGAAGGCGCGCATCGCATCGCCCGGCGTGCTCGACATCGAGAAGCGCGTGATGGTCATGTCGAAATCGAAATCTTCCACCCTCGCGCGGTACTGCACGGCATCGACCAGGCGCGGGCTCGCCTCGATGCCGAGCGTGCCCAGATTCTTGATATAGGGCGCGTGATGCGGATTCAGCGAGGGCTCATCGTACAGGAATTCGATGCGAAACACTTCGCCGCTCGGCGTCATCCGCTTGCCGTCCTTGATGACGAAGCCGGCTTCGTTGAGCAATTGCTGCGCCTTGCGCAGCATGTTGCGGTCTTGCCCCGAGCCGTCCGAAACCGGGGGCGCGTAGGGCTGGCCGAACACTTCGTCGGGCACCTGGCCGCGGAATGGCTCGAGCAGCTTCAACTCGTCTGGCGAGGGCGGCCCCTTCGCCATCATGTCCGAATTCTGGAACGGCGAGTGCGTCCGCGCATAAGCGTCGTACATGATGGTCTTGTTGGTCCACTCGAAATCGAAAGCGTTGATCAGCGCCTCGCGCACGCGGGGATCCCTAAACTTGTCGCGGCGGGTATTGATGAACCAGCCCTGCGCGCCCGACGGCCTTTCGTCCGGTACCTGCTCGCGCTTAACGCGGCCATCCTTGATCGCGGGGAAATCGTAACGCGTCGCCCAGATGCGCGCGGTGAACTCTTCGCGGAATAGATAGTTCTTGCCGGTAAAGCCTTCGAAGGCAACGTCGCGGTCGCGATAGAATTCGTAGCGGACCACATCGTAATTGTAGTAACCGCGGCAGACCGGGAGGTTCGCGCCCCACCAGTCCTTGACCCGTTCGTATTCGATGTAGCGGTTGACCTCGAACTTGCCAACCTTGTAGGGCCCCGAGCCCAGCGGCGTGTCCAGCGTCGATTCATCGAAGGGCCGCGTCTCATAATATTTCTTCGAGAAAATCGGCAGGCCCGCGACGTAGAGCGGCACGTCGCGCGCGCGCTTCTCGGCGAAGGTGACGATCACGGTCGCATCGTCGAGCGCCTCGGCGCCCTTGACGTCACGCATCTGGACCTGAATTAGCGGATGGCCCTTGGCCTTCAGCGTGTTGATGGACCAGGCGACGTCGTGCGCCGTGATTCTCGAGCCGTCATGAAACTTGGCCTCGGGGCGCAGCGTAAAGTGGTAGATCAGCTTGTCCGGCGAAATTCGCACCGACTTTGCAACGAGCCCGTACATCGCATCCGGCTCGTCGCCGGCCCGCACCATCAGCGCTGAGAAGGTCAGGTCCATGCCCTGCGCGCCCTCGCCCTTGAGGATGTAGGCGTTGAGCGAATTGAAGGTATGGTAGGACTGATTGTAGGAGCGCGTCGAAGGAATGGTCGAAAACACACCGCCCTTGGGGGCCGCGACATTCACATAGTCGAAGTTCTCGAAGCCGGCCGGGTACTTCAGATCGCCGAACGCCGAGATGCCGTGCACCTCGGCGCCATTCTCATCGGCGGCGCGAGCGGGCCCGAGCACGAGCACACCTAGCGCGCCTCCACCAAGGCCGAGGACGTGCCGGCGGGAAAATGGCGCCATGCGCGAAAAATCCTTCAAGAGCGCTTGCCGATCTTGGCTGCCTTATCGGCATCGTACCACCACAGCGATGGGAAGCCCGACAAGCCGTACTTCGGCAATTCGGACGGCCGGCCGAAGCGATCCCACCGCGCGGTACGAACCTTGGGATAGTTCCACTGCGGCACGACATAATGATTCCAGAGCAGCACGCGGTCGAGCGCCTTGGTCGCTGCAACAAGGTCTTCCCGGCCCTTCGCATAGATCAGCCGCTCGATCAATTTGTCGACCGCGGGATTCTTGATGCCGATGATGTTGCGCGAGCCGGCCATGTCTGCCGCCTGCGAGCCCCAATATTCACGCTGCTCATTTCCGGGCGACAACGATTCCGGCCACGACGAGACCACCACATCGAAATCCCAGCTACGAAGCCGGTTTTCATACTGCGTCGGATCGATCGTGCGCACGCTGACAGCAATACCTAGCCGCTCCAGAGAAGGTTTGAAAAACAGCATGACGCGTTCGAAGGTCGGGTCTGCGCCGAGCAATTCGAGCGTAAATTGCGCGCCGGTCTTGCTATCCACCAGCTTGCGCTCGCGCACCTCATAGCCGGCTTCCTTCAGCAAGCGCAGCGCCTCACGAAGATTTTCGCGAACCGCTTCGGGACTGCCGCCGACGGGATTGGTATAGGGCTTCGTGAATACCTCGGGCGGCACCTCCGCGCGGACGGCGTCGAGTATTTCCAGCTCCCTGCCTTCAGGCAGGCCGCTTGAAGCCAGTTCAGTGCCATCGAAATAGCTGCTGATGCGCTTGTACTGACCGAAGAAGATCTGCTTGTTCATTTCCTCGAAGTCGAATGCATAATTCAGCGCACGTCGAACCCGCGGATCCCTAAACTGGTCACGCCGGATATTCAGCGCAAACGCCTGCATAATTCCGGAGCTGCGGTTTGGAAATTCCTCAAGCAGCACGCGCTTGTCATGGACGGCCGGAAAGTCGTAGGCCGTGGCCCAGTTCTTGGCGCTGTTTTCGGTGCGCCAATCGACCTGGTCGCCCTTGAACGCCTCGAGCGCGACCGTAGAGTCCCGGAAATATTCCAGGCGCAGTTCGTCGAAATTATTGCGGCCGACATTAGTGCTGGAATCGCGTCCCCAATGGTCCTTCACCCGCTCCAGCGTTATCGTCCTTCCCGGTACGAACTCCTTGATGCGGTAGGGGCCCGAGCCCAGCGGCTTCTCCAGCGTTGTTGCAGCGATATCGCGCTTGCGACCCTCGCTGTCGGTACCCTCCCACCAATGCTTCGGCAGGATCGTGAGCTGTCCGACAATCTGCGGAAGCTCTCGATTGCCTGGCGCATCGAAGCTGAATCTTATGTCGCGATCACCGACCTTTTCAGCTTTCACCACATGGCGGTAGTAGGCCGAGTACTGCGGATGATGTTGCTTGAACGCATTAAGGGAGAAGATGACGTCCTCAGGCGTGACAGGCTTTCCGTCATGCCATTTCGCCTCTCTTCTGAGACGATAGATGACCCAGGAGAAATCCTCGGGGTGACTGACGGCTTCGGCTAGCTCGCCGTACTCGGTTGAAACCTCATCCAGTGACTGCGTCATGAGCGATTCGTAAATCAGCTGAACGCCGCCTGCGAGCGCCCCTTTGACGCCGGCAACTACAAGATTGAAGTTGTCAAACGTCCCGATCTGGATCTGACGTACGGTGCCGCCCTTCGGGGCCTCTGGATTGACGTAGTCGAAGTGCTTGAAGCCGGCCGGGTATTTGATTTCGCCGAACAGCGACAGGGCGTGCCGAAAGACCGGTTCGCCCGCGCCCGATTGTGCGTGAGCCGGCGAAATTTCAGAGATGCCCAGCCCCAATGCGGGTGCCATAGCGGCAACTGCGCTGCCCTGGAGAAGATGTCGTCGGGTAATGGCCAAATGCAGAATTCCTGTTGCTGACGCCAGTATCCGTTGTTTCGAACTTCGTCGCCCCTGCCACGAACCACGCAAACAACAAGGCCGAGCTAGTGAGGACCCAATATAAGGCAAGGGTTCGACGAATTACGTTGCTTTTTCCTCATGATAGCAGCTTGGGAACATCGCCGCTGCGGCGAAAAGTCCCGGTAACAACTCCGATCACGACAATGCGATCCCTCATGCGCAAACGGCCAGGCAATGCCTGGCCGTCATGTCGTGGCGAAGTCCCTGCAGGACTGGCGAAATTTTACTTCGCCGCGGTCGGCAGCGGCGCCGGGCTGTCGGAAAGGCTGCGCAAATAGGCGATCACGTCGGCGCGCTCGCTGTCCTTCGGAATGCCGGCGAACCCCATCGCCGTGCCCGGAACGAAGGCCTTGGGGTTGGCGAGAAACTTGTCGAGATCTTCATACGTCCAGGTGCCACCCTTGGCCTTCAAGGCGGCCGAGAAGTTGAACCCCCCGCGGCCTTGGCCCTTCGGCTCGTTCAAGACACCGTACAAATTGGGGCCGACGCGGTTGGGGCCGCCCTTCTCAAACGTGTGGCAGGCGGCGCATTTCTTGGCGGCGGCTGTGCCTTTCTCGACCGAAGCGGTCTGCAGCAGCTTCTCGATCGGCTCGGACGGCGCGGCGGCTTCCTTGGCTGCACCAGCCTGAGTGTCTTCCTTTACGGCAATTTCTAAGCCCGGCTTTTCCGGCTTCACCGGCGCAAAGATCGCCTCCGCAGCAAAGTTGGTCACCAGGAGAAGAAGGCAGGTACCGAGGACGGCGCCGAGAATTTTGTTAAGTTCGAAGGAGTCCATAACGGGATCAGGCTCCAGGCCGGAAAGATCGACTGAAGGCCGGCAAAACGGCCGCGGGTGCGCGTGAGGAATCAGCCTTTCGCGCCGCACCCTCAGCAGGGTTGAGATATCGGTTTGCCCGGGCTCTGGCAACCCGTATAAACGCGCCGAATTTCATCCCATCCCCATCAAAACCAGCTATCCGCCGGGCCTTCAGACGATGACCGATTCCCGTATTTTGGTGCTGATTCCCGCCCGGATGGCGGCGACCCGGCTACCGGGCAAGCCGCTGCTGGATATCGCCGGCCTGCCGATGATCGTGCACGTGCTGCGGCGGGCGGAAGAAGCCAAAATCGGCCGGGTTGCGGTTGCGACCGACACGCCGGAGATCGCCGACGCGGTGAGGGCCGCCGGCGGCGAGGCGGTGATGACCCGCGCCTCCCATCCCTCCGGCTCCGACCGGATTCACGAGGCCATGCAGACGCTGGATCCGTCCGGCCGGGCCGAGATCGTGGTCAATTTGCAGGGCGACTTTCCCACGATCGCGCCGGACACCATCCGCGCCGCGCTGCCGCCGCTCGATGACCCTGCGGTCGACATCGCGACGCTGGCCTCGCAGATCCACACCGAGGAGGAAGACCGGGCGCCGAGCGTGGTGAAGGCGGTCGGCTCACCGATCGGTCCAAACCGGCTGCGTGCGCTGTATTTCACCCGCGCCACCGCGCCTCACGGTGACGGACCGCGCTACCACCATATCGGCCTCTATGCCTACCGCCGCGCCGCGCTGGAGCGGTTCGTGACCCTGCCCCCCTCGCCGCTGGAGCAGCAGGAAAAACTCGAACAGCTACGCGCGCTGGAATCCGGGATGCGGATCGACATCACCATCGTCGATAGCGTGCCGCGCGGCGTCGATACCCCGGCCGACCTCGAAACCGCCCGCCGGATACTGGCAAATAGCTGAGCGGCTGCTAAAAGGCCCGCCAGAGAAACCGAGACATGACCAAAAAGCTCAAAATCGCATTCCAGGGCGAACCTGGCGCCAACTCCCATATCGCCATTGTCGAGGCCTATCCGGACGCCGAGCCGTTGCCCTGCGCGACCTTCGAGGACGCGCTGTCGGCGATCGCCTCGGGCGAAGCCGACCTCGGCATGATCCCGATCGAGAATTCGGTCGCCGGGCGCGTCGCCGACATCCATCACTTGCTGCCGGCGTCCGGCCTGTTCATCGTCGGCGAATGGTTTTTGCCGGTCCGCCATCAATTGATGGCGCCGAAGGGGGCAAAACTCTCCGACATCAAGACGGTGGAGAGCCACGTCCACGCGCTCGGCCAGTGCCGGCGCATCATCCGCAAGCTCGGCATCAAGCCGATCGTGGCCGCCGACACCGCCGGCAGCGCGCGCGACGTTTCCGAACGCAAGGACAAGAGCGTCGCCGCCATCGCGTCCCGCCTGGCGGCGCAGATCTACGGCCTCGATGTTCTTGCCGAGGACGTCGAGGACGAGGCCCACAATACCACCCGTTTCGTGGTGCTGGCCCGCGAGGCCGACTGGGCGAAACAAGGCTCGGGCCCGCTGGTCACCACTTTTGTTTTCCGGGTGCGCAATTTGCCCGCCGCGCTCTACAAGGCGCTCGGCGGCTTTGCCACCAACGGCGTCAACATGACCAAGCTGGAAAGCTACATGGTCGACGGCAATTTCTTTGCGACGCAATTTTACGCCGACGTCGACGGCCATCCCGACGACAAGGGCCTCGCCTTTGCGCTGGAGGAACTGAAATTCTTCTCGCGCGAGTTCCGCATCGTCGGCGTCTATCCGGCGCATCCGTTCCGGGCAACCTTTAGCGAGAAGCTGGACTAGAGCTCTCGCGTCCCGGACGCGGTGCAGCGCTTGGCGCTGCTCCGCAGAGCCGCGATCTATCTCACCGCGGATACTGGGCCCCGGCTCTGCAGCGCACCACGCCGCAAAGCGCGGCGCGCTGCGCTGCGTCCGGGGAACGGAGAGCGGTTAGGCCGCCACTTTCTTGTTCAGCCCAAGGAGCGGAGCAGCCAGATCGGCTAAAGCTCTAAGCGGATACGGATATTATGAAAGCGGTACTCGCGGCGTTATCAGCCGGCGTACGCCCCTCTCCGATCACCACCGGCCGTTCCAGCCCCACCCTGGACGCGGACCCCACACGGGGCGCGGACCCCACACCGGGCGCGGGCCCCAAACTGGCCTGGGGCCCCAAGCGTAGGCGCCGCGCCATCCCGGACGCCACATGGGGCGCGGACCCCAAGCGCCATAGGCGCCCCATCTCGGACCAGGACGCCACCAGCAGCGACCCCAGGCGTTGCAGACCCAGCGGACCGGCTCGACATCAGTAGCTTGGCGCGAGATCTGGTCGGCATGCGGAAGGCCCGTTCGGCATCGCGGCGGAAGCTGAGCCGACGGCGAGGATAGCGCCGCCGAGGGCGGCCAACCCAACAACTGCAGATTTCAGTTCCATGGCTTGTCTCCTTTGGCTGGAGACTTCAACAACTTCTTTGACAACGCTTGGTTGCTTCTGAGCCTCGAACAAACGCAGGCTGCAGATCAGGAATGCTCAAAGAATGAGATATAGATTCGCAGAAAAGTCATCACGATCTAGGCGGCGGCTTTCTTGCTCAGCCCGAACGCGTCCGCCAAGAGACTATACGACTTCTTGCGCGCGTCGTGGTCATACACAGCGGTGATGATCATCAGCTCGTCCGGCTGGCTAGCCGCAATCATCGGCTGCAGCTTCGCCATGATGGTCGCCGGGCTGCCGACGAACAGCCGTGAGCGGTTACGCATGACCGAGGCGCGCTCGGCGTCGGAGTAGTCATAGGCCAGCGCTTCCTCGACGCTCGGCAATGGCAAGTATTGCCCGCGGTCGCGGCGCAGACGGTTGAGGTCCATGGACGAAGCGAGCCTTTCGGCTTCCGTATCGGTTTCGGCGGCGACCGCTGCGACAGCGAGAATGCCGTGCGGGGTCTCCCGCCAGCCGGACGGCTTGAAGTGGCTGCGGTAGTTCGTCATCGCCGCGATCGCGTCATAGGAGGCAAAGTGGTGCGCGAATGCGAAGCCCATGCCGACCTGCGCCGCCAGTTCCGAACTGTAGTCGGAGGAGCCGAGCAGCCAGATCGGCGGCAGCGGCGTGTCGTCCGGCATCGCCACCACATTGTTGTAGGGATGGCCGGCGGGAAAGCCGCGGGTCTCCCACAACACCAGTTCGCTCAGCCGTTCGAGAAAATCGTCGCCCTCGCGGCGGTCGAGCCGGCTGCGCAGCGCGTGAGCGGTGGCGCCGTCAGTGCCGGGCGCGCGGCCGAGGCCGAGATCGATGCGGCCGGGAAACAGCGCCTCCAGCATCTTGAAGCGCTCGGCCACGACCAGCGGCGCGTGGTTGGGCAGCATCACGCCGCCGGAGCCGACGCGGATGTTTTTGGTCACCGCGGCGATCTGCCCGATCATCAAATCAGGCGCGGGGCTCGCCACCGACGCCAGATTGTGGTGCTCGGCGAGCCAGTAGCGCACATAGCCGAGCCCATCGACATGACGCGCCAGATCGATGCTGTTCTGCAACGCGGCGGCGGGTCTTGTGCCTGTGGTGACGACGGAGAGGTCGAGGACGGAAAGCTGGATCATGGCGCTAAACTAGTGCGGCAACCGGAGGCGACAAAGGCCTGGCCGGCGCAGAGCAGGCCCGCACTTGTGGGGAAAGAGCGCCACATCCCAGCGCTGGAGTGGGACGAAATGTGACAAGTTCGCTATTGTTTACCGTTGCCCAACCACAAACATGCCCGCAGGTGATAATCATTCTTCCACCTCATTGTATTTACTAAATAAATTTCTGCCAACTCAGCCCAACTACACCTTCAGCTAAGGCATAGTTTCATATACTTTGCCAATATTGGGCTATTTCCCATCTCGAATGGGCTGTTTGGTCAGCCCTGTTTCGCTTATTTTAGCTCCTCGTCGCTACGGCTGACGTCCGCCCATAGTTTCGGAGCTTTGTGAAGTGCCATGACCGAGGTTACGCCCCCCGCTTTGGACGGCCATCGCGCGCTGCATTCGCCAAAGATCTCCTTTGAGTTCTTTCCGCCCAAGACCGAAGAGATGGAGCGGAGCTTGTGGGAGACCATCAACCGGCTGGCGCCGCTCGCGCCCAATTTCGTCTCGGTGACCTATGGCGCCGGGGGATCGACCCGCGAGCGGACCCATTCGACCATTGCCCGCATCCTGAAAGAGACGCGCCTAACGCCTGCCGCGCACCTGACCTGCGTCGGCGCGCCGAAGGGCGAGATCGACGACGTAGTGGCGCGCTATCACGAGATCGGCGTCCGCCACATCGTAGCGCTGCGCGGCGATCCAACCACCGGCATCGGCACTGCCTATCACGCGCATCCGGACGGCTATCAAAGTTCGCCCGACCTGATCGCGGGCATCAAGAAGCGCTACCCCGATATCGAAATCTCGGTGTCGGCCTATCCGGAAAAACATCCGGAGAGCCCGACGATCGATGCCGATATCGATACACTAAAGGCAAAGGTCGACGCCGGCGCGGCGCGGGCCATCACCCAGGTTTTCTTCGATAACGACCTCTACTTCCGCTACCTCGACCGCGTCCGCGCCCGCGGCATCGACATCCCGGTCGTCCCCGGCATCATGCCCATGCACAATTTCAAGCAGGCGCGCAGTTTTGTGACCCGCGCCGGCACGACCGTGCCGGACTGGCTGGCGGAGAAGTTCGAGGGACTCGACGACGACGCCGAGACGCGCAAGCTGGTGGCCGCCACCGTCGCCGCCGGCCAGGTGCACAAGCTCGCCAAGCACGGCGTCGATACCTTTCACTTCTACACCATGAACCGCGCGGACCTCGTGTTCGCGATCAGCCATTTGCTGGGCATTCGCCCCAATGGCGCACAGAAAGCCGCCTGATCCGATGATTTCTTCGATTTCGCCGAAGCGAACCGCCCTGCTCGCCGCCGCCCGCGAGCGCATCCTGGTGCTTGACGGCGCCATGGGCACCATGATCCAGGGCCTGCAGTTCGACGAAGCCGCGTTTCGCGGCGAGCGTTTCAAGGACTTCCATCGCGATATCAGGGGCAACAACGACCTCCTGATACTGACGCAGCCGAAGGCGATCGAAGACATCCACGCCGCCTATCTGCGCGCCGGCGCCGACATCGTCGCGACCAATACGTTTTCGTCCACCTCGATTGCGCAGGCCGACTACGACATGTCGGACCTCGCCTATGAACTAAACCGCGATGGCGCCAGGCTTGCCCGCGCCGCCGCCGAGCGCGTCTCGGCCGAGGACGGCAAACAGCGCTTCGTTGCCGGCGCGCTGGGCCCGACCAACCGCACCGCCTCGATCTCGCCCGACGTTTCCAATCCCGGCTACCGCGCCGTCACCTTCGACGATCTGCGCAAGGCCTATGGCGAACAGGTCAACGGCCTGCTCGACGGGGGCGCTGACCTGCTGCTGGTCGAAACCATTTTCGACACGCTGAACGCCAAGGCGGCGCTTTACGCGATTTCGGAGATCACGGAAGAACGCGGCATCGACGTGCCCGTGATGATCTCCGGCACCATCACCGACAAATCCGGCCGCCTACTCTCCGGGCAATTACCGGAAGCGTTCTGGAATTCGATCCGCCACGCCAAGCCGATCACCGTCGGCTTCAACTGCGCGCTCGGCGCGGAAGACCTGCGTGCCCATATCGCCGATATCGGCCGTGTCGCCGACACGCTGGTGTGCGCCTATCCGAATGCCGGCCTGCCCAACGAGTTCGGCCAGTACGACGAGACGCCGGATTACATGGCGCGGCTGATCGGCGAGTTCGCCGAAGCGGGCCTCGTCAACATCGTCGGCGGCTGCTGCGGCACCACGCCCGACCATATCGCCGCGATAGCTGCCGCGGTCGCCCCGCACAAGCCGCGTATCGTGCCTGTGATCGAGCCGCGGCTGCGGCTGTCGGGCCTCGAGCCGTTCGAGCTGACGCCCGCGATCCCTTTCGTGAACGTCGGCGAGCGCACCAACGTCACCGGCTCGGCGAAATTCCGCAAGCTGATCACCGCGGGCGATTACACTGCGGCCCTGCAGGTGGCGCGCGACCAGGTTGAGAACGGCGCCCAGATCATCGACGTCAATATGGACGAGGGTCTGCTCGATTCCGAAGCCGCCATGGTGACGTTCCTCAACCTCGTCGCCGCCGAGCCCGATATCGCGCGCGTGCCCGTGATGGTCGACTCCTCGAAATTCAACGTGATCGAGGCCGGCCTGAAATGCGTCCAGGGCAAGCCGGTCGTAAACTCGATATCGATGAAGGAAGGCGTGGAGAAATTCATCCACGAGGCCCGCATCGCGCGCCGCCATGGCGCGGCCGTCGTGGTGATGGCGTTCGACGAGATCGGCCAGGCCGACACGTTCGCGCGCAAGACCGAGATCTGCAAGCGCGCCTACGACATCCTCGTCAACGAGGTCGGCTTTCCCCCTGAGGATATCATCTTCGATCCCAATATCTTTGCGATCGCGACGGGCCTTGAAGAGCACAACAATTACGGCGTCGACTTCATCGAGGCGACGCGCTGGATCCGCCAGAACCTGCCGGGCGCGCATATTTCCGGCGGCGTCTCCAACCTGTCGTTCTCGTTCCGTGGCAACGAGCCGGTGCGCGAGGCGATGCACTCGGTGTTTCTGTATCACGCCATCCATGCCGGCATGGACATGGGCATCGTCAATGCCGGCCAGATGATCGTTTATGACGACATCGATGCCGAGCTGCGGCAGGTGTGCGAAGACGTCATTCTCAACCGTGACCCCGGCGCGTCCGAGCGGCTGCTGGCGCTCGCCGAAAAATTCCGCGGCAAGGAGAAGCAGAGCAAGGAGCAGGATCTCGCCTGGCGCGAATGGCCCGTCGAAAAGCGGCTGAGCCACGCGCTGGTGCACGGCATCACTGAATTCATCGAGGAAGACACCGAGGCCGCGCGGCTCTTGGTCGAGCGTCCGCTGAATGTGATCGAAGGGCCGCTGATGGCCGGCATGAATATCGTCGGCGACCTCTTCGGCGACGGCAAGATGTTCCTGCCGCAGGTGGTGAAGTCCGCGCGCGTGATGAAGCAGGCGGTCGCCTATCTGATGCCGTTCATGGAAGAGGAGAAGGCGCGCAACCTCGCCAATGGCGTGACCGGTGACGGCCGCAGCGCCGCCGGCAAGATCGTCCTGGCGACCGTCAAGGGCGACGTCCACGACATCGGCAAGAACATCGTCGGTATCGTGCTGCAATGTAACAATTTTGAGGTGATCGATCTCGGCGTCATGGTACCCGCGACCAAGATCATCGAGACGGCGAAAGCCGAGGGCGCCGACATCATCGGGCTATCGGGCCTGATCACGCCCTCGCTCGACGAGATGAGTTTTCTGGCCGGCGAAATGGAACGGCAGGGTATGAAGATGCCGCTGTTGATTGGCGGCGCCACCACCAGCCGGGTCCATACTGCCGTGAAGATCGACCCGAACTACAAGGGCGGTCCGGTGGTGCATGTCAACGACGCAAGCCGCGCGGTGGGCGTGGCGTCCTCGCTGCTCTCACCCGACAAGCGCGAGGCCTATGCCGCCGGCATCCGCGCCGAATACGCCAAGATTTCCGCGGCGCATCTGCGCGCGCAGGCCGACAAGAAGCGGCTGAAGCTGGCGGATGCCCGTGCCAACGCGGTCAAGGCCGATTTTGCCAAGGCCCCGCCGAAGAAGCCCTCGTTCCTCGGCCTCAAGAGTTTTGACGCCTACGATTTAGCCGAACTTGCCGAGTACATCGACTGGACGCCGTTCTTCCAGACCTGGGAATTGACCGGGCGCTTCCCGGCCATTCTCGATGACCCCAAGATCGGCGAGGTCGCGCGCTCGCTCTATGACGACGCACGCAAGATGCTGGAGCGCATCATCAAGGAGAAATGGTTCACAGCGCGCGCTACCGTCGGCTTCTGGCCGGCCAATGCGGAGGGCGACGATATCGCGGTTTATGCCGACGACAGCCGCAAGCGGAAGATCGCGACGTTCCATACGCTGCGCCAGCAGTTGGAGAAGCGCGAAGGCCGCTTCAACGCCGCATTGTCGGATTTCATCGCGCCTGCGTCGTCGGGCGTATCAGATTATATCGGTGGCTTTGTCGTCACGGCAGGAATCGGCGAGGATGCGGTGGCCGATCGCTTCAAGAACGCCAATGACGATTACTCCTCGATCCTGTGCAAGGCGCTGGCCGATCGCCTCGCGGAAGCCTTTGCCGAGCGGATGCATCAGCGCGTCCGCAAGGAATTCTGGGGTTACGCGCCGGACGAGGCACTGACCTCCGACCAGTTGATCCTGGAGCAATATGCCGGCATCCGCCCGGCGCCCGGCTATCCCGCGCAGCCGGATCATACCGAGAAGGCGACGCTGTTCCGCCTGCTCGATGCAGAGAAGACAGCCGGTGTGAAGTTGACCGAGAGCTTTGCGATGTGGCCCGGCTCGTCGGTGTCAGGACTTTATTTCTCCCATCCCGAGAGCTTCTATTTCGGTGTCGGCAAGATCGAGCGCGACCAGGTCGAGGACTATGCCGTGCGCAAGGGCATGAGCGTCGCCGAGACCGAGCGCTGGCTGGCCCCGGTGCTGAATTATATCCCATCGCAGGAGCAGGCGGCAGCGAGAGAACCAGCGCCGATCGCGGCCGTTCCCGCCAATGACGTGACCTCCAAGGATTTGACCTCGCACCCGCCCGGCTGCGCCTGCGCGGTGCATCTGGCCTGGCGGAAGAAGGCGGTGGGGGCGTAGAACCGCTTTCTTCCCTTCTCCCCTTGTGGGAGAAGGTGGCGCGAAGCGCCGGATGAGGGGTTTTATCCGCGGAGAGAACCCCTCACCCGTCTCAATCGCGCTTCGCACGATTGATCCACCCTCTCCCACAAGGGGAGAGGGGAAGAGAAGTGCGGAGGCCCCATGAAGTTCTTCTCCTTCTGGCGATCGCTGGCGAGCTTTCGCGTTCGCATCGCGCTCAATCTGAAAAATGTGCCGGCTGAAGTGATCTTCGTCGACATCGATGCCAACGCGCATCGCGATCCCGAATATCGCCGGATCAACCCGCAGATGGTGCTGCCGGCGCTGGTCGAAGATGACGGCACCACGCTGTTCCAGTCGCTCGCCATCCTCGAATATCTCGACGAGAAATACCCCACCCCGCCGCTGCTGCCCGCCGACCTCGCCGGCCGCGCCCGCGTCCGCGCGCTGGCGCTGATGGTCGCCTGTGAGGGCCATCCGCTGCTGACGCCGCGGGTGCGGCGCTATCTCGATCACGAGCTGAACCTGCGCGACGCCCAGCAGGCGGCATGGCGACGGCACTGGATCGTCGAAACGCTGGCGGCGCTAGAGGGGCATCTCGCTGATAACAAGGACACCGGCGAATTCTGCCATGGCGATGCGCCGACAATCGCCGACATCTGCATGGTCGGCCATGTCACTGTGGCGCTGAACCAACAGGTCAATCTGACGACTTATCCGACCGTGAAGCGCATTTTCGAAACGTCGATGGCGCTGCCGACGTTTGCAAAAGCGCATCCGATGGCGCAGCCGGACACACCGGAGACGATGCGGCAGAAGTAGGGTGGGCAAAGGCGCGCTTGCGCCGTGCCCACCATTTATCGGCAGACCATCCTGGATGGTGGGGACGCTGCGCTTTGCCCACCCTACGAAAGCCCCTCACCCCTTCGGCGGGGCCAGCGACTGCTGAAAAAATCGCGAAAACAACCCCATGCAAAGTAGGATCGGGCTGGCTCCGCGGCCGTGGCCGGGCGCGGCCCCGTGCAGCTCAATCACCCCTTCGGCGGGGCCAGCGGCTGCACGATTTCCTTAAACGGCGGCATCGCCTCGCAAGCGGCGGAATGCGCTTTCAGCGCCCGATAGCTGGCGTCGAACAGCTCCGAATGCGCCTCGCCGACGAAACGCAGCACGCAGGCGACCGCGATATCGGCATGGCCGATGTTTTCGCCGAACCAGTACGGCGTCTTGACCGCGGCGCGCTCCTTCTCCAGCACCTCCAGCACGCCCGCGATCTGCGCCTTGCAGCGCTCGACCCAGAGATCGAGCTGCTCCTTACGCAGCACGCGCTCGTACAACAGGCTGACACCCTTGTCGCCAAGCCCCATCGCCAGCGCGCAAATCCGCAAATGCCGCCAGCGCGCCTCGCCGCTCCGCGCGATCATCGCCTGCTCGGGCCCGACGCGGTCGTCGAGATAGTCCAGGATCATCGCGCTCTCGATCAGCGCCTCGCCGCTATCCAGCACCAGCGTCGGCACCCGCCGCAGCGGATTGTGGGCCGCGATTTTGTCGGCATCGCCGAAGGTCGACCACGGCTTGTGCTCGAAGTCGATGCCATAGAGCCGCATCGCGATGGCGACGCGGCGGACGAAGGGGGAGTCGAATTGGCCGATCAGGATCATGGTTTCTCTCTGCTCGTCATGGCCGGGCTTGACCCGGCCTTCCATCCTCGTTGGAAAGATTCCTCCGAAGAGTGATGGATGCCCGGGTCAAGCCCGGGCATGACATGCTGGGTCGGTGTTGCGCTGCACACCATCCTAAGTACGTTGGTCAATAATGCAACGGGCGAAGCAGGAGGTGTCTTAGGGAATGCTCTGACGAATCCACCCACAAGTCGTCATACTCCGCGAAAGCGGAGTATCCAGTACGCCGCAGCGTCTCGGTTCTGTCGTAACGTCTCTGGAATACTGGATCCCGCTTTCGCGGCGATGACGGCCGAGGATGAGGACGCTTTGGCGCTTCACTCAATCACCGGCACATGCCGCGCCACGTTGCGCGACGCGGTGCCGTCGAGCCGGGGATCGTCGGCGACCTCGATCTGCCGCCGGAAGGCACGAAAGCCCGAGCGCTGGTAGAAGGCGAGCGCGGCTGGATGATCGAAGGTGCAGGTGTGCAGCCAGAGGCGTGTGATCGGCCGCGACCAGGCGATTTCCAGCGCGTGATTCATCAGCCAGCGGCCGGCACCGGTGCCGACCAGTTTTGCGGTGACGCCGAACATGCCGATCTCGCATTGGCCGGCCTCGCGAAAATCCAGCTCTAACAGGCCCTCGTCGCGGCCGTTATCCACTAGCGCGTAGACTTCGAGCGGCGGCGAATGGAGCCGCGCCGCGAGTTCGGCGTCGGGCATCTGTATTCGCGAGAACCACAGCCATTCCTCGCCAACGCGACGATAGAGATCGCGAAACCAATCGAGCGGCGGCATCTCCACCCGGCGCAGCGACCATGCGCCGGGGGGATCGGAACGCGGCGCGGGCCGTTCAGTCATCTCCAGATGCGTGACGATAGCGGCGATCTTGCCGGCGGGAACGTCCGAATAGCCGTCGGGCACTATCAACTGACGTCACTCCCCTTCATCGCTCGCGAGCACGCCCTTCACCGCCCTTGCCCATCCCGCCAGCTTCCGCTCCCGCGTCGCCTCGCTCATCGCCGGCTTGAAGCGGTGTTCGAGGCGCCAGTTGTCGGCGAACTTGGTCGGCTCAGGATAAACGCCGGCGTTCAGTCCCGCGAGATAAGCCGCGCCTAACGCCGTGGTTTCCTGGATCATCGGCCGGTCGACCGGTGCATCCAGCAAGTCTGCGAGGCGCTGCATGGTCCAGTCAGACGCCGTCATGCCGCCGTCGACGCGGAGCACGATGTTGGCGGCGGTTGCGTCCGGCCAATCGGCGCGCATTGCGGCCCAGAGGTCGAAGGTCTGGTAGCAGACACTTTCGAGCGCGGCATGCGCGAGTTCGGCCGGGCCGGTATTGCGGGTCAGGCCGAACAGCGCGCCGCGCACGCGGGGATTCCAGTAGGGCGCGCCGAGGCCAACGAAGGCCGGCACCAGATAGACGCTCTGCATCGAGTCCGATTTGTCGGCGAGCGGGCCGGTTTCGGACGCCTGCTTGATGATGCCGAGGCCGTCGCGCAGCCATTGCACGGCGCTTCCGGCGACGAAGATCGAGCCTTCGAGCGCGTAGGTGCGTCTGCCGTTCAATTGATAGGCGATGGTGGTGAGCAGCTTGTTCTTCGAGGCGACCGGCGTCGTGCCGGTGTTGAGCAACGCGAAACAGCCGGTGCCGTAGGTCGACTTGATCATGCCGGGCGTGAAGCAGGCCTGGCCGATGGTCGCTGCCTGTTGGTCGCCGGCGATGCCGGATATCGCGATCGGGCTGCCGAACAAGTTGGGCACGGATTCACCGAATTTGGCGGAGGAGTCCTTGACCTCCGGCAGCATCGAGCGCGGCACGCGCAACAGCTTCAAGAGCTCGTCGTCCCAGTCGCCGGTGTGAATGTTGAACAGCAGCGTACGTGAGGCGTTGGTGGCGTCGGTGGCGTGCACCTTGCCGCCGGTCAGGCGCCACAGCAGATAGCAATCGACGGTGCCGAACATCAGTTCGCTGCGCCCGGCGCGTTCGCGCGCACCCGGCACGTGGTCGAGGATCCAGGCGACCTTGGTGCCGGAGAAATAGGGATCGATGATCAGGCCGGTCTTGGCCGAGATCGCAGGCTCATGGCCTTCAACCTTGAGCTTGGCGCACATGTCAGCGGTGCGACGATCCTGCCAAACGATGGCGCGGTGCACGGCCTGCCCCGTGGCGCGGTCCCACACCACCGTGGTCTCGCGCTGGTTGGTAATGCCGATCGCCGCGATGTCTTTTGCTTTCAGGCCGGCCTTTTCCAGCGCCTCGCGGCAGACCGTCACCGTCGACGTCCAGATGTCCTCCGGCTCGTGCTCGACCCAGCCGGACGCCGGAAAATGCTGCGGGAACTCCTGCTGCGCGGTGGCGGCGATGGAGATGTCGCCACGGAACACCATGGCGCGCGAAGACGTGGTGCCCTGATCGATGGCCAGCACAAAGGACATGACGTTGCTTCCCCGGGGAGGTTTTGATTGCTGAGAGGCAATCCGATTGGGGGAGGTTCGTCAATATCCCGTGCCCCGGATGCAGCGCAGCGCGCTTCGCGCGACTCCGGCGGTGCGCTGCTAAGCCGGGGCCCATGATTGGGGTACGAAGCATCGGTCCCGGCTCTGCGGAGCAGCGTGAAGAACGCTGCACCGCGTCCGGGACACGAGACCGGTTACACGGAGGCCGTCGTCACGCCGCCATCCACCACAATGGTCTGGCCGGTCATGAAAGTGGAGGCATCGGAGGCCAGATAGGCCACGGCACCTGCGATTTCATCCGGCTCGCCGATCCGCCGCAGCGGCGTGCTGGCGGTGCGGCGCTTCAGGTTTTCGGGATCTTCCCAGAGCGCCCGGGCGAAATCGGTTTTGACCAGACCCGGCGCCACGCAATTGACGCGCACGCCCTTTGGGCCCCATTCGCCGGCGAGGCTGCGGCACAGCGCGAAGTCTGCCGCTTTCGAAATGCCGTAGGCGCCTATCACGGTAGAGCCGCGCAATCCCCCGATGGAGGAGATAATCACCACCGAGCCGTTGCCGCGCTCCGCCATCTGCGGGATCGCCAGCGCGCAGAGCCAGATGTTGCTCTTGACGTTACTGCCCATGATCTTGTCGAAGGCCTCGTCCTTGATGTCGAGCAGCGGACCGTAATACGGATTCACTGCGGCGTTGCAGACGAGGATGTCGACCTTGTCGTAGTGCTTGGTGGTGCCTGCGATCAGCGCTTCGACCTCCTCGCGGCGCGAGATGTTGCAGGGAATGACATGGGCGTCGCCGCCGGCCTTCTTGATGCCTTCCGCGACTTCGTGGCAGGCGTCGGCCTTGCGGCTGGAGATCACGACCTTGGCGCCGAGTTTAGCGAGCAGCTCAGCGGAGGAGCGGCCGATGCCGCGGCTGGAGCCGGTGATGACGGCGACCTTGCCGGTGAGATCGAACGGGGTGGTTTTCATTGTTGGTTGTTCCCTGAATTCGCTCTCTCCTCGTCATTGCGAGGAGCGAAGCGACGAAGCAATCCATGCCCGACCTTGCGGCACTATGGATTGCTTCGCTACGCTCGCAATGACGGGGCAACATCAGTGCCCCGCAATGACATGTGGCTTACACCAGCCCGCCTTCCGCGACGCGGCGGAGGTGGTAGTCAGTATCGCCAAAGGTGTTCTCGATCATGGTCAGCCGCTTGAAGTAGTGGCCGATCTTGGCTTCCTGGGTCATGCCGATGCCGCCGTGGAGCTGGATCGACTGCTGGCCGATGAATTTTCCGGACTTGCCGATCTGCACCTTGGCAGCGGCCACCGCCGTCGCGCGCTCCTTGGCGTCTTCGAAATCGGCCGCCATCGTCGCAAACATCGACATGCTGCGGGCCTGTTCGAGGACGACGAACATGTCGGCGGCGCGATGTTGCAGGGTCTGGAAGCTGCCGATCGGAACACCGAACTGCTTTCGCGTTTTGAGATACTCGACGGTTGTCTTCAGCGATTCATCCATCGCGCCGACGGCTTCCGCGCACATTGCGGTGCGGGCCTCATCGACCACGCGCTCGATCAGCGGTAATCCATTCTCTGGATCGCCTATCGCGGCGTCAGCGCCAACCTCAACGCCGGTGAAGGTGATATCGGCGGCATGCAGCCCGTCCTGGGTCGGATAGCCCTTGCGGGTGACGCCCTTGGCATCTGCCGGCACGAGGAACACGCCGATACCCGTCTTGTCGCGCCGGCTGCCCTTGGTACGCGCGGTCACGATCAGCGTGTCGGCATTCTCGCCGTTGAGCACGACGAATTTTTCGCCGTCGATGACCCAACCGTCGCCCTTCTTCTTGGCCGTAGTGGAGACATCGGCGAGGTCGTAACGCGAGTTCTTCTCGAGCTGGGCGAAGGCAAAAGTCTTGCTGCCGCCGATGATGCCGGGGATGTGCGCGGCCTTCTGCTCGGCCGAGCCGCCATGGCGCAGGAAGCCGCCGCCTATCACGACCGTGGCGAGATACGGCTCCAGTACCAGCGCCTTGCCGAGCGCTTCCATCACGATCATGGTTTCGACCGCACCCGCGCCAAAGCCGCCATCGGCTTCCGCGAACGGCAAGCCGAGCAGACCCTGTTCGGCGAGCTTGCCCCAGACGGCCTTGCTCCAGCCGCCCTTCTCCTTCTGGTACTTCTTGCGCGCATCGAAATCGTAGGAATCGGTCAGCAGACCGTCGATGCTTTCCTTGAGAAGGCGCTGCTCCTCGGACAAATCAAAATCCATGTTCTTTTGCTCTCTCAAATCATGCCTGAGGCATGGAAATCGAACCCGTAGGATGGGTAGAGCGAAGCGAAACCCATCGTACTGTTCGGTCTTTTGTTGTGATGGGTATCGCTTCGCTCCACCCATCCTACGAACTCTCAATCGTCATCCCCGCGAAAGCGGGGATCCAGTAATCGCAGGCGCTGCCGTAATCACGATCGCCGCGGCGTACTGGGTCTCCCGCTTTCGCGGGGGACGACAGGTGTTATTGTGGCGGGGCTACAGCCCCAGCACCGCCTTGGTGATGATGTTGCGCTGGATCTCGTTGGAGCCGCCGTAGATCGAGACCTTGCGGTTGTTGAAGTAGCTCGGCGCGATTTGGGCGGTCCAATCCATGGTTTCGTTGGAGGCGTCGTCGCCGTGCTCGTCGTAGGGAGCTGCGAACGGGCCGATCACTTCCATCAGCAGTTCAGTGGTGGTCTGCTGGATTTCCGAGCCCTTGATCTTCAGGACCGAAGACGCCGGATTGGGCTTGCCCTTGCCGTGCTTGCCCTCGTCGGCGACGACGCGGAGCTGCGTCAGCTCGAGCGCCTTCAGCTCGATCTCGCAGGCCGCCAGCTTCTCGCGGAAACCCTGGTCTTCCAGCACCGGCTTGCCGTTCGACTCGACCTTGGCAGCGAGTTCCTTGATGCGGCGCAGCCGCTCCTTGGAGACGCCGACGCGGGCGATGCCGGTGCGCTCGTTGCCAAGCAGGAATTTTGCGTAATCCCAGCCCTTGTTCTCCTCGCCGATCAGGTTCTCGACCGGCACCTCGACGTCGTCGAAGAACACTTCATTGACCTCGTGGCCGCCGTCGATGGTCTCGATCGGGCGCACGGTGACGCCCTTCGACTTCATGCTGAACACGATGAAGGAGATGCCCATCTGCTTCTTTGCCGTCGTGTCGGTGCGGCACAGGCAGAAGATCATGTCAGCGTACTGGGCCAGCGTGGTCCAGGTCTTCTGGCCGTTGATGATGTACTTGTCGCCCTTGCGCTCGGCCTTGGTCTTCAGCGAGGCGAGGTCCGATCCCGAGCCCGGCTCCGAGAAGCCCTGGCACCACCAGTCGTCGACATTGGCGATGCGCGGCAGATAGTACTGCTTCTGCTTCTCGTTGCCGAAGGTGTAGATGACCGGTCCGACCATGCTAACGCCGAAGGCGAGCGGCGCCGGCGCCGGATGCATCTGCAGCTCTTCGTTGAAAATGTACTGCTGCACCGAGCTCCAGCCGGTGCCGCCATATTCCTTGGGCCAGTGCGAGACGCCCCAGCCCTTCTTGTTCAGGATGCGCCACCAGGCGATCATCTCGTCCTTGGAGAGATGACGGCCCTCGACCATCTTGCGCCGCGTTTCCGGCGGTACGTTGTCGCGAAAGAAGGCTCTCACTTCTTCACGAAACGCGATTTCTTCCTTGCTGAAAGCGAGATCCATCGGATCCTCCTTGTGAGCGAATGAATTACATTCCGGCTAAGCGACGTTCTTACTTTTGGCGGTTTTCGAAGGCTGTTGCTGCATGCGCAGTTCGTGGCGCGACAATTTTCCGACCGGCGTGCGCGGCAGTTCGCTGACGAAATCGACCGCCGCGGGCAGCTCGTGCTTGCCGAGCTTGCCGGTAAGGAAGGCGCGCAGTTCATCCAGCGTGAACGGCTCTGCATCCGCGCGCAGCTTGATAAACGCCTTTGCCGCCTCGCCGCGGTAATCATCGGGAATGCCGATCACGATCACTTCCTGCACGGCAGGATGCGTATAGATCGCCTGCTCGATCATCTGCGGATAGACGTTGAAGCCGCC
Organism: Bradyrhizobium sp. sBnM-33; assembly: GCF_032917945.1. Lineage (NCBI taxonomy): Bacteria > Pseudomonadati > Pseudomonadota > Alphaproteobacteria > Hyphomicrobiales > Nitrobacteraceae > Bradyrhizobium > Bradyrhizobium sp. sBnM-33. The sequence continues at coordinate 910,343 of NZ_CP136624.1, read as the reverse complement.
GGAGATGATCATGTCCTTCTTGCGGTCGACCAGGTAGAAATAGCCGTCGGCGTCCATGTATCCGATATCGCCGGTGAGGAAGCGGTCGCCGACAAAGGCTTCCGCGGTTTCCTTCGGCCGGTTCCAGTAGCCCTTGGTGACGTTCGGGCCGCGGATGCGGATTTCGCCGGTTTCGCCCACCGGCATCAGTTTGGTCGGGTCTTCCAGCGACACCACGTCCATCTCGATGCCGGGCAGCATCAGGCCGATCGAGCCGGGCTTGTCCGGCCCCTCCTTCGGATGTGCGGTGCCGGGCGAGCAGGTCTCGGTCATGCCCCAACCGCTCTTCAGCTTCATGCCGACCCTGCGCTCCAGGATCCGTGCGACTTCAACCGGCAGCGGTGCGCCGCCCGAGCCAACGCTGACCAGCGAGGACAGATCGCGCTTGTCGAGGTCCGGCAGAGCTGCGATCGCGATCCACATCGTCGGCACGCCGGGAAAAACGGTAGCACGCTTGACCTCAATATCGCGCATCACGGCCTCGACGTCGAAACGCTGATGCAGTGAGATCAGATTACCGCGCCGGATCGACGACAGCAGCACCACCGTCAGCGCATAGATATGGAACAGCGGCAGCACGCAGATCACGCGCTCGATCGCATTGCGCTCGGCGCGCGCCGGCCTGCCCCAGACATCGTAGATCGATACCGCCGAAGTCAGATTGCCGTGGCTGAGCATCGCGCCCTTCGGCAGGCCGGTGGTGCCGCCGGTATATTGCAGCAGCGCGACGTCGTCGGCCGAGATCGCGGGCCATTGCGCCGGCTTTGCCGCACCGCCGGTGAATTGCTGGTAGGTGACGATCTTCGGATTAGCCGGGAGCGCCGTCTGGGGGGTCCCGACCTTGCCCCAATGATCGTCCTCGCAAACGATCAGGCGATCGAGCAGTCCCTTGTCGAGAAATTTCAGCGCGGTCGGCAACAGCGCCGATAGATTGCTGGTGACCAGCACCCGCGCGCCCGAGTCGGTAAGCTTGTGCGACAGCGCGATCTCGCCGTCGAGCGGCGACAGATGCACGACACGTGCGCCGGCCTTCAGCGCGCCGAAGAAATTGACGGGGTGATCGGGCGAATTGCCGAGGAACAGCGCGACCGAACTGTTCTTGCCGTAGCCCGCTCGGAGGAAGGCGCTGGCGGCGGTCTCCACCAACGCTTCGAGTTCGCTGTAGCTGATTGGCCGGTCGCGGAATTCGATGGCCGGCCGTGCGGCGAATTCGGCGGCCGCGTCCGACAACAGGTCCGGCAGCGTGCCGCACGCGATCGGCTCGTCCCAGCGGACGCCTTGCGGAAAGAACTGCTCGCCGGGATGGGTCATAAGCACTTTGACGACCGTGAGGTGAGCACAACTGCGCGGGCTCCCTTCCCCCTTGCGGGGTCCGAGGCGAGCGAAGCCCGCTCTCGAGGTTGGGGAAGGGGGTCCACACGGGCAGTCCCGATGCGGCCACCCCTCTCCCTGACCCTCCCCCGCAAGGGGGGAGGGAACGGAGAGACTGTGCCCACAATCAGCATCAAGCCGCCTTCGACTGCTGGGCCAGCGACGCAAACGTCTTGCCTTCGGCGGCGAGGCGCTTGAGCAGCGGCGCTGGTTCGAGCGAGGGATCATTGGTCTCCTTCGCATAGTACGACAGCCGGTCCGCGATGTGCTTCAGCCCGACCTGGTCGGCATAATACATCGGGCCGCCGTGATAGATCGGCCAGCCATAGCCATAGAGCCAGATCACGTCGATGTCGCTCGGCCGGGCCGCGATGCCCTCTTCGAGGATGCGCGCACCCTCGTTAATCATCGGGTACATCATACGCTCCAAGATCTCATCGTCGCTGACGACGCGCTTCTTGCGGCCCATCCGCTGCAGCGTCTCGTCAATCAGCTTCTCGACTTCCGGATCCGGCAGCGGCGCGCGCGAGCCGCCTTCATACTTGTAGTAGCCCTTGCCGGTCTTCTGGCCGAAGCGGCCGGCCTCGCACAGCGCGTCGGCGATTTCCGACTTGATGCCGCGGTCCTTGCGCGAACGCCAGCCGATATCGAGACCGGCGAGATCGCTCATCGCGAACGGGCCCATCGGCATGCCGAACTTCGTCACCACAGCGTCGACCTGCTGCGGCAACGCGCCTTCGAACAACAGCTTTTCCGACTGCTTGCCGCGCTGGGCCAGCATGCGATTGCCGACAAAGCCGTCGCAGACGCCGACTACCGCCGGCACTTTTGCAATCTTGCGCGCGATCGACACCGCGGTCGTCAGTGCATCCGACGCGGTCTTGTCGGCACGCACGATCTCGCACAACTTCATCACGTTGGCCGGCGAGAAGAAGTGCATGCCGAGTACGTCCTGCGGACGCTTTGTGACTTTCGCGATCTCGTCGATGTTGAGATACGAAGTGTTGGAAGCCAGCACCGCGCCGGGCTTGGCGTATTTGTCGAGCGCCTCGAACACTTCCTTCTTGACCGCCATGGTCTCGAACACAGCTTCGATCACAAGGTCAGCGTCCTTGACGTGCTCGAGACCGACCTTGCCGTCGATCAGGCCCATGCGCTTGGCGGGGGCATCCGCCGGGATGCCGCCGCGCGCCGCGGTCGCCTCGTAATTCTTCTGCATCACGCCCATGCCGCGCTTGAGCTGCTCTTCGCCGGTCTCGATCAGCGTCACCGGGATACCGGCATTGGCAAAGGACATGGCGATGCCGCCGCCCATAGTGCCGGCGCCGATAATGGCGACGCGCTCGACCGGGCGCGGCTTGGTCCCTTCGGGCACGCCGGCGATCTTGGCGGCTTCGCGCTCGGCGAAGAAGGCATAACGCTGCGCCTTGGACTGGTCGCTGGAGACCAGTCTGAGGAAACCTTCACGCTCCTTCTTCAATCCCTCATCGAACGGCAGTTCGATCGCGGCGCGCACCGCATCGGCCGCGGCGAACGGCGCTTCCAGCCCGCGCGCCTTCTTGGTCAATGCCGCGACTGCATTGGTAAAGATCGAGATGTCGGCCTTGGCGGCAGCGAGCTTGCTGTCATCGTCGCGCAGCTTGCGCAGCGGACGCTTCTCCGCCAGCACCTTGCGCGCGAAAGCTTCACCGCCCGACGCCGGCCCCTCGACGATTTCCTCGATCAGGCCGTTCTTGAGCGCTTCCGCCGCGCCGATCGGATCGCCGCTGACGATCATCTTGACCGCGAGCTCGGGCCCGACCGCGCGCGGCAGCCGCTGGGTACCGCCGGCGCCCGGCAGCAGGCCGAGCTTCACCTCGGGCAGGCCGAGCTTCGCTTCTTTGACCGCGACGCGATAGTGGCATGCCAGCGCGACTTCGAGACCGCCGCCGAGCGCCGTGCCGTGAATGGCGGCAACGATCGGCTTCGGCGAGTTCTCCATGAGATCAAGCACCTCGGCGAGGCCCGGAGGCTTCGGCGGCTTGCCGAATTCAGTGATGTCGGCGCCGGCGATGAAGGTACGGCCTGCGCAGGTCAGCACGATCGCCTTCACTTCCGAATCCGCGATCGCGCTCTTCATGCATTCGAAGATACCGCCGCGCACCGCGGCGCTCAGCGCGTTAACGGGAGGACTGTTGACCGTGACGATGGCGATAACGTCATGACGCTCGAGTTTTACGACTTCGTTCACGGGACTCTCCCTGGATCGTTTGTTCTTGGATTGCCGCTCGACTTGCGTTGAGTGGCTACGGTCGTCTTTTTGGCAATTTCGCACTGCGAAATTTAATTCCACACCTTGACAGCGAGGGTTATTTTGAAGCACGTCCCTTGTCAACGAGCTCATCAGCAGCGGCAGGGAATGAAGCGTCCAGGGAAGAAAGTGGCGAGTGATCGCAGCTTCGTCGTCGCGCTCTCGCGCGGACTTGATGTGTTGCGCGCATTCCAACCCAATGACGGGCTTCTTGGCAATCAAGAACTTGCCGCCCGTACCAAACTGCCGAAGCCAACCATTTCCCGGCTGACCTACACCCTGACCAAACTCGGCTATCTTACACCCGTTCCGCGTTTCGAAAAGTATCAGCTCGCGCCATCAGCCATGGCGCTGGGGTATGCCGCCCTTGCCAATCTCGGCGTTCGGCATTTGTCCGAGCCTTATCGCGAAGCGCTGATGCGAGAGACCGGCGGCGCCGTAGCGGTCGGCGGACGCGACCGTCACAGCATGATCTATTTCGGCCAGAGCCGCACCGGGCTGCTCGGTGTGCAACTTGACGTCGGCTCACGCGTTCCGATCGCGACTACCGCGATGGGGCGAGCCTACATCTGGGCCCTGCCCGACGACGAACGCGCCTCACTATTGCGCGAACTACGCGACCACTACGGCAATCGCTGGCCCAAAATGCGTGACGGCATCGAGCGTGCGGGCGAAATGCTCGCGCGCCACGGATTCACTATCTCTGCCGGCGAATGGCAGGACGATGTGCACGCCGTAGGTGTGCCGCTGAAGCTCAGCGACGGAACCGGACCATACGCATTCAATTGCGGCGCGCCCGCTTTCCGCTTCACGGAAGATCGTTTGATCAACGACATTGGACCTCGTCTTGTCACGATGGTAAGGAACATCGAAGCAGCGCTGGGCGGCGCAGCACCGCAATCAAAAAATCAGAGAACAAGAAGTTGAAATCAGGAGGAAAAGTTGCACGTTTGGCCGAGGGGATCAGATAGCTTTCACCATGACCGGCAAAAACATTTGCGCGGTCATTCCCGCTCCGTGATCACGGCGAGCGGGACGCGATGACGCAGGCACAGCTCGCGCAGGGCAATGCTCCCCTGCTCGCGGTCCGCGACGTCAGCGTCGTGTTCGGCGGCATCATCGCGCTCAACGGTGTGTCCTTTGACATGCATAAGGGCGCAATCCTCGGTCTGATCGGGCCAAACGGCGCCGGCAAGACGACGCTGTTCAATTGCCTCTCCAGACTCTATCAGCCATCCTCCGGCGACATCCTGATGGAAGGTGTCAGTATCCTGGCGCGCCCGCCGCACCGGATCGCCGAGATCGGCATCGGGCGCACCTTCCAGAACGTCGCGCTGTTTCCCAATCTTTCGGTGCTCGACAACGTTCGCGTCGGGACCCATTCCCGTTCCAACAGCGACATCATCAGCGACTCCTTGCGACTGGGCTGGGTGCGCCGTGGCGAGGCCGAGCTCAACAGGCACGTCCACGAGATCGTCAGCTATCTCGGCCTCGATGACGTCGCTCACACCATCGTGTCGGGCCTGCCGTTCGGTACCCAAAAACGAGTCGAGCTGGCGCGCGCACTGGCTGCCGATCCCAAGATCCTGCTGCTCGATGAACCTGCTGGCGGTCTCAATCACGAAGAAGTCCACGTGCTTGGCGATCTGATCAAGCGCATTCGCGACGAGCGCCACATGACGGTGCTGCTGGTCGAACATCACATGGGTCTGGTGATGTCGATCGCCGACCACGTCGTCGCACTCAACTTCGGCCGCAAGCTCGCCGAGGGAACACCGGCCCAGGTCCAGGCCGACCCGGATGTCATCAAAGCCTATCTGGGGAGCAAAGACCAATGACCGCGATGCTTAACGTCAAGGATCTGCGCGCCTATTACGGCCAGGTCCAGGCGCTTCATGGCCTGAGCTTTTCGCTCAACGAGGGCAGCCTGACCACGCTGCTCGGCGCCAACGGCGCCGGCAAGACCACCACCTTGCGCGCGATCTGCAGCATGGTGCGCTCCACCGGCGCGATCGAGTTCGAGGGCAAACCGCTTTCCGGCCAATCGACCGAAAACGTCGTTCGCCTTGGCATCGCCCATGTGCCGCAGGGCCGCGGCACCTTCACCACCATGACAGTGGAGGAAAACCTGCAGCTTGGGGCTATCACCCGCAACGACAGGAAGAACATCGGTTCCGACATCGAGCGCATGTACGACCATTTCCCGGTGCTGAAGGAACGGCATACCCAACAGGCCGGAACGCTATCCGGCGGCGAGCAGCAAATGCTCGCGGTCGCGCGGGCGCTGATGCTGCGTCCGCGGCTGATGCTGTTGGACGAGCCGTCGTTCGGTCTTGCCCCCTTGATCGTGCGCGACCTGTTCAAGATTCTCGGCAAGATCAACCGCGAGGATAAGGTCACCATCCTAGTGGTCGAGCAGAACGCGCAGCTGGCGCTGGAACTCGCCGACCAGGCGTACGTCATCGAAACCGGACGGATCGTGATGTCGGGCGACGCCAAGGATATCGCGACCAACGAAGACGTCCGTAAATCCTATCTCGGCTACTGAGGAGCGCGGCCATGGAGCTATTTACCAACCAAGTCCTGGCCGGCATCGCCACGGGCGCGATCTATGCCTGTATGGCGCTCGCCGTCGTGATGATTTACCAGGCGATCGACCATCTGAATTTCGCTCAGGGCGAAATGGCGATGTTCTCGACCTTCATTTCCTGGCAGCTAATGCAGTGGGGCATACCCTACTGGTGGGCGTTTCTGATCACGCTGGTCATCTCTTTTGCCGGCGGCATCGTCATCGAGCGGCTGCTGTTCAAGCCGCTCGCCAAGGCGCCGGTCCTGACCAACGTCGCCGGCTTCATCGCCCTGTTTGCGATCGTCAACAGTTGTGCCGGGCTGATCTGGGACTTCACGATCAAGCAGTATCCGACACCGTTCGGATCCTCGCCCTTCCTCGGCAGCCAGCTCATCTCGACCCACCAGGCCGGCATGATCGGCGTCACCTTGCTGCTGCTGCTCGCACTTTATTTCTTCTTTCAGTTTACCCGGATCGGCCTTGCGATGCGCGCGGCCGCTTCGCTGCCTGAATCGGCGCGCCTGGTCGGCATCAACACGTCGTGGATGATCGCGCTGGGCTGGGGCATGGCGTCGGCGATCGGCGCGATCGCCGGCATCCTGATTGCACCGGTCGTGTTCCTGGAGCCGAACATGATGGGCGGCGTGCTGATCTACGGATTTGCCGCGGCCGTCCTCGGCGGCCTGACCAGCCCGCTCGGCGCCGTGGTCGGCGGATTCCTGGTCGGCATCTTTGAAAATCTCGCCGGGACCTACATTCCCGGCGTCGGTAACGAGTTGAAGCTACCGATCGCGCTTGCGCTGATCATCACCGTATTGGTCGTCAAACCGGCTGGGCTGTTGGGCCGGCCCATCGTGAAGCGAGTTTGATCATGAGCGCTGCTGAGGAAGTCGTCACTGAAGCACCGGCCGTCGAAGCCGTTCCGAAGCGAGCCATGACGCTCGGCCTGGGCACCTCGCTCGTGGTGCTCGCCGCGCTGATCGTCGGACCGCTGTTCGTCAAGAACTTCATCATCTTCCAGATGACGATGCTCCTGATCTACGGACTTGCGGTTCTCGCCCTGAACATCCTGACCGGCGGAAGCGGCCAGTTCTCACTCGGCCAGAGCGCGTTCTACGCGGTCGGCGCCTATACGTCGGCGATCCTGATCGAACATGGCGGCATGAACTATGCGCTGACGCTGCCGATCGCGGGCCTCATCTGCTTCGCCTTCGGATTCGTGTTCGGCCAGCCGGCGCTGCGGTTGAGTGGCATTTACCTCGCGCTGGCGACCTTCGCGCTTGCGGTCGCCATGCCGCAACTCTTGAAGCTCGGTTTCTTCGAGCACTGGACCGGCGGCGTGCAGGGACTGGTCGTGACCAAGCCCGATGCGCCGTTCGGCCTGCCGATGTCGCAGGACATGTGGCTGTATTACTTTACGCTGGTGATCACCATCGGGATCTATATCGCCTCGGTCAATCTTTTGCGCTCGCGCTCCGGCCGCGCCTTCATGGCGATCCGCGATAACGAGATCGCGGCCTCCGCGATGGGCGTCGACGTCGCCCTCTACAAGACGCTGGCGTTCGGCGTCTCGGCCGGCATCACCGGCGTTGCCGGCGGGCTCGGCGCTATCGCGGTGCAGTTCGTGGCGCCCGACAGCTACACCATCACGCTCGCGATCTCGCTGTTCCTCGGCATGGTCGTCGGTGGCGTCGGCTGGCTGCCGGGATCGATCGTGGGCGCCGCCTTCATCATCTTCGTGCCGAATATCGCCGAACATATCTCGAAGGGCCTCTCCGGGGCGGTGTTCGGCGTGCTGTTGTTTATCGTCATCTTCCTCGTGCCGCACGGCGCAAGGCAGGTCGCGATCGTTGCGCAGCAGATGATAGGTAAACTGAAGAGGTAACTTCACGCCGCGGGATCTGTTCGGGTACGTCATCAGCGGCGGACCCGGCCGTTAACCAATATTCCGCGGGGCGGTAGTTTCCCGGAGCATCCGACTAAATATCGCCCTCCGCGACGCCGTCGCGGGGGCTTTTTGTTGCTGGACGCAGCCGAAAGGTATTCAATACAGCCAAGAGCCGCCAAGCGCTCCAATCAAAAACAATGACACAGTCACCGATCCTAGGGAGATCAAAAAATGTCCGTTATCAACTTGCGACTGGGAGCCTTTGCGGCTGCCCTCGCATTGCTTGCCGCGACCAGCAGCGGCGCATTGGCACAAAAGAAATACGACACCGGCGCCACCGATACCGAAATCAAGATCGGCAACATCATGCCCTACAGTGGGCCGGCCTCCGCCTACGGCGTGATCGGAAAAACCGAAGAGGCCTATTTCAGGAAGATCAACGCCGAGGGCGGCATCAACGGCCGCAAGATCAACTTCATCAGCTATGACGATGCCTACAGCCCGCCGAAGACGGTGGAGCAGGCCCGCAAGCTGGTGGAGAGCGATGAAGTGCTGCTGATCTTTAACCCGCTCGGCACCCCGCCGAACACCGCGATCCAGAAGTACCTGAACAGCAAGAAAGTGCCGCAACTGTTCGTCGCCACCGGCGCCACCAAGTGGAACGACCCCAAGGAATTCCCCTGGACGATGGGCTGGCAGCCCAACTACCAGAGCGAGTCGCAGATCTATGCCAAGTACATCCTGAAGAACCATCCGAACGCCAAGATCGGTATCCTCTATCAGAACGATGATTACGGTAAGGACTATCTGAAAGGCTTCAAGGACGGACTTGGCGCCAAGGCCGCATCAATGATCGTCCTGGAGGAGAGCTACGAAGTCTCCCAACCGACGATCGACTCCCACATCGTCAAGCTGAAGTCGTCAGGCGCCGACGTCTTCTTCAACATCACCACGCCGAAGTTTGCGGCGCAGGCGATCAAGAAGAACTCCGAGATCGGCTGGAAGCCGCTGCATTTCCTCAACAACGTCTCGGCCTCGATCGGCAGCGTGATGAAGCCGGCCGGATTCGAGAATGGACAGGACATCATCTCGTCGCAATACTTCAAGGATCCAACCGACGCGCAATGGAAGAACGATGCCGCGATGAAGGCATGGAACGAGTTCCTGGATAAGTATTATCCGGAAGCCAACCGGGCCGATGCATCGGTGATGTACGCCTATATCGTGTCTCAAGGTTTGGTGCACGTGCTAAAGGCCTGCGGCGACGACCTGACCCGCGCAAACGTCATGAAGCAGGCGGCCAACATCAAGGACCTCGAACTCAGCGGCCTGCTACCTGGGATCAAGGTCAATACGTCGCCAACCGACTTTGCTCCGCTCTCGCAATTGCAACTGATAAGGTTCAAGGGCGAGAACTGGGAACGCTTCGGCGAAATTCTCTCGGGTGACGTCGGCGGCTAACCCGACTGCGAGCTCTGCTGGAGATGCAGCCCCTGCGGCTTTTGCCGCAGGGGCTTTTTGTTTGTGAGGCTTTCGGCAAGATGCTAATCACGACGCTGTCAAAAGAGCCTCGTCAAGGGGACCGACAGTTACATTAAGAAATGAAAAGGGAGAGACAGAAATGTCCACAATGAAAAAACTTGCGGTTGTTTCGGCCGCGCTTGGACTACTCGCCGCATCGTCGAGCGGCGTTCTCGCACAGAAGAAATACGATCCCGGCGCGAGCGACACCGAAATCAAGATCGGCAACATCATGCCTTACAGCGGACCGGCTTCCGCCTATGGCGTAATCGGCAAGACTGAGGAAGCCTATTTCAGGAAGATCAACGCCGAAGGCGGCATTAACGGGCGCAAGATCAACTTTATCAGCTATGACGATGCCTACAGCCCGCCGAAGACGGTGGAGCAGGCGCGCAAGCTGGTGGAGAGCGATGAAGTGCTCCTCGTCTTCAACCCGCTCGGCACTCCGCCGAACACGGCGATCCAGAAATACCTGAACAGCAAGAAGGTGCCGCAACTGTTCGTCGCCACCGGCGCCACCAAGTGGAACGATCCGAAGAATTTCCCTTGGACCATGGGTTGGCAGCCGAACTACCAGAGCGAAACGCAGATCTATGCGAAATACATTCTGAAGGAGAAGCCGAACGCGAAGATCGGCATTCTCTATCAGAACGACGACTACGGTAAGGACTACCTGAAGGGCTTCAAGGACGGGCTCGGCGCCAAGGCCGCGTCGATGATCGTGCTGGAGGAAAGCTACGAGGTCTCCGAGCCGACCATCGACTCCCATATCGTCAAGCTGAAGGCGTCCGGCGCCGACGTGTTTATCAACATCACCACGCCGAAATTCGCGGCGCAGGCGATCAAGAAGAACGCCGAGATCGGCTGGAAGCCGCTGCACTTCCTCAACAACGTCTCGGCCTCGATCGGCAGCGTCATCAAGCCGGCCGGCATGGAGAACGCGCAGGACATTATCTCCTCGCAATACCTGAAGGATCCGACGGATGCACAGTGGAAGGATGATCCAGGCATGAAGGCCTGGAACGAGTTCCTGGACAAGTATTATCCGGAAGCCAACCGCGCCGACGCATCAGTGATGTTCGGCTACACGGTGGCGCAGGGTCTCGTGCATGTGCTCAAGGCCTGCGGCGACAATCTCACGCGCGAGAACGTCATGAAGCAGGCCGCCAGCATCAAGGACCTCGAACTCGGAGGTCTGCTGCCGGGCATCAAGGTCAACACGTCACCGACCGACTTTGCCCCGATCTCGTCGGTGCAACTGATCAAGTTCAAGGGCGAGACCTGGGAACGCTTCGGTGAAATCCTGTCCGGTGACGCCGGCGGCTAGTCATTCCGAATACTGATCGGCCCATTGGCCGGCCGGAAGAACCCTCGCGGCGCGCCCGCGGGGGTTTTCTTTTGCAGCGATTGGATGGATAACCAGACCTCCCGTCCCGTTAGCAGCCCCGTTGCAGATCATGACCGACCGACGTTCCCTGTTGCGTGCGATCTTTGATGCGGCCGTTGCGGCCGCGCATCCCGACGTGGTGCTCTCGGCGCATCTGCGTCCCGCGCCTAGGGGCAAGGTGATCTGCCTCGCCGCGGGCAAGGGCGCGGCGGCGATGGCGGCTGCGGCCGAACGGCACTACCTCGACACGCTGGGGCTTGATCCGTCGCGACTGACCGGCCTTGCCACCACGCGCCACGGCCACGGCGTGCCAACGCGGCGGATCAGGGTTGTCGAAGCCGGCCATCCCGTGCCCGACGAAGCCGGGCTGAAAGCCGCCGACGAGACGTTGCGTCTCGCCGCGGAGGCGACTGCGGACGATCTTTTGCTGGTGCTGTTGTCCGGCGGCGGCTCGGCAAACTGGATCGCACCCGCAGATGGCGTTTCGTTCGCACAGAAGCAGCAGGTAAACCGCGCGCTGTTGCGTTCGGGCGCGCCGATCGGCGAGATGAATATCGTGCGCAAGCATCTGTCGCGGATCAAGGGCGGCCGGTTGGCCCGCGCCGGGCAGCGTGCCGCCGAGATCGTGACGCTTGCGATCTCCGATGTACCGCACGACGATCCGTCCGCGATTGCATCGGGACCGACAGTACCGGATTCCTCCACGCTGGCGGACGCCCGCGCCCTGGTCGCAAAGTATAATCTCACAGTCGACGATGCCGTCAGGCGCGCACTCGAAGATCCCAAGAACGAGAGCTGCAAGCCCAGCGATCCCGCCTTTGCCCGCGCGCGATTCGAGATGATTGCAAAGCCCAAGGCTTCGCTCGACGCGGCCATCAAGGTCGCGAAGGACGCAGGCTATGAGGTCATCGGCCTCGGCGCGGATCTCGAAGGCGAGGCGCGCGAGGTGGCGGCCGATCATGCGCGACTGGCGCTGAAAGCACAAAGCGAGGGCAAACGAACCGCGATCCTGTCGGGCGGCGAGCTCACGGTGACGGTGCGTGGCAATGGCCGCGGCGGTCCCAACCAGGAATATGCGCTGGCGTTGGCGGATCTTCTGAAGGATACGTCCGGCATTGTGGCACTGGCCGCAGACACCGATGGCGCCGATGGCGGCGCCGGCAGCGCCACCGACCCGGCTGGCGCTTTGATCGATCAGGCGACGTTTGCGAAGATGAAGTCGCTCGACCTCGATCCTGCGGCCTATCTCGCCAACAACGATGCGACCGCGTTCTTTTCGGCGACCGGCGATCTCCTGCTGACCGGCCCGACGCTCACCAACGTCAACGACGTCAGGGTGATTTTGGTGGACCCGGCGTAGATCTCCGGGCAGTTCCGGAACGTCGCATGCGCCTTGACGGCGTTAACGCTTTGTTGAGCAGTTTGCGAGGAACCCGCGCGCTGTTTGCCTATCTCGAAGCTGCGATTCACCAGCTTGGCATCTAATGGCCGTTCTCCTGGAGGAGGAGAGCCGCTAGTGGCGGCTGGGGAACGCTCTATGACGGATCACATCTCGACAACCGCGCTGCGGTCAGCGCATTTGAGTGCGCGCCTCGAGGAGGCGATCAACCATTTGTCGCTCGGTATCGTCGTCTTCGACGAGAAGCGCGAGGTCGTTTTCTGCAACCGCCGCTACAGGGAAATGTACGGCCTCTCGCCTGAACAGGTGAAGCCGGGAACACCGACTCATGAACTGATCCGGCACCGGCTGAATCTCGGCCTGAAGGTGCAGGTCGCGGTCGATGATTATATCCGTGAGCGCGTCGGTCGCGACATCGCACTCGACACCACGGTGCAGGAGTTCACCGACGGCCGGATCGTCGCCTACACCGTCTACCCAATGCCCGGCGGCGGCGGGATGGCGACGCATGAGGACATCACGGAGCGCGAAGAGCTCAATGCTCGGCTGAAGAAGCAATACGAGCTGGGCAAGGAGCAGGAAGAAGCCCTGCGCATCAGGAACTTCCAGTTCGACACCGCGATCAACAACATGTCGCAGGGGCTTTGCTTCTTCGATTCCGACCACCGCCTGATCGTCTGCAACGATCGCTTCGTGGAGATGTACGACATCGCGCCCGAGCGCGTCAGCCCCGGCATGTCGCTGGTCGAGATCGTCGACCTGCGCTTCGAAGCCGGCAGCTTCCCCGCCATGACGCGGGACGAATATCTGCAATGGCGCACCAACGTGGCGGTTTCCAATGAAGCGAAAGACAGCATCGTCGAGTTGAAGAACGGGCGCACCTTCAAGATCCGCCACCGCCCGATGCCCGGCGGCGGCTGGGTCGCGACGCATGAGGATATCACCGAGCAGCGCCAGTCCGAGGTCAAGATCGAATACATGGCGCATCACGATGCGCTGACCGATCTTGCCAACCGGGTGCTGTTGAACAACCGGCTCGAATATGCGCTGGGCAGGGTTTCGGGCGGGGAAATGGTGGCCGTCCACCACCTCGATCTCGATCAATTCAAGGCCGTAAACGATACGTTCGGCCACCCCTGCGGCGACAAATTGCTCAGGAGCGTCGCCGAACGGTTGCGCCGGCTCGTCGGCGATTCCGACACGATCGCACGGATGGGCGGTGATGAATTCGTCATCGTGCAGGCCACGATCTCCGACCCTGCCGATGCCACTTCGCTGGCGCAGGGCGTCATTGATGCGTTGAGCGAGCCCTATGAAATCGACGGCCAGCAGGCCGTGATCGGCGTCAGTATCGGCATTTCGGTCGGTCCCGGCGACGGATCGAACCCCGACAAACTGCTGCGCAACGCCGACCTCGCGCTCTACCGCGCCAAGAGCGACGGCCGCAGCACGTTCCGCTTCTTCGAGCCGGCGATGGACCTGCAGATGCAGACCCGCCGCATCATGGAGCAGGATCTGCGCAAGGCGCTGCCGGCGGGCGAGTTCGAGCTGCACTACCAGCCGGTCGTCAACCTGGCGAGCAAGGAAATCAGCGGGTTCGAGGCGCTGATACGCTGGAATCATCCGACCAAGGGAATGATCTCGCCGGCCGCCTTCATCCCGCTGGCCGAAGAGATCGGCTTCATCGTGCCGATGGGCGAGTGGGTCATCAGGCAGGCTTGTGCCACCGCCGCGCAATGGCCGGACAACCTTCACGTCGCCGTCAATATTTCAGCGATCCAGTTTCGCAGTCCCGGCCTGATGCAGGTGATCGTCGGCGCGCTTGCCGCTTCCGGTCTCGCGCCGACGCGGCTCGAGATCGAAATCACCGAGACAGTGCTGTTGCACAACAAGGAAGCGACGCTTGCAGTGCTGCATCAGTTGCGGGCGCTCGGAATCCGGATCGCGATGGACGATTTCGGCACCGGATATTCGTCGCTGACTTATCTGCAGAGCTTTCCGTTCGACAAGATCAAGATCGATCGCTCGTTCGTCAAGAACATCACCGAGAATTCTAGCTCGCTCAACATCGTGCGCGCGGTTGCCGCGCTCGCCAATGGAATGGGCATGACGGCGACCGCCGAGGGCGTGGAAACGGCGGAGCAGCTCCACAGCATCGCATCCGAAGGATGCACGGAAATGCAGGGCTTCCTGTTCAGCAAGCCGCTTCCCGCGTTTGAGATCGAGCGGCAATTCCTGTCGGGACGCGGGCGCGGGGCTCAAGGCCGCATCGTCGCGGCGTGAGCTCGTCATTCCGGGGCGCGAAGCGAACTACGATGTGCGATTGCACATCGGAGAAGCTCGAGATTCCCCGATGCGCAGTTGCGCATCTGAGGTCTGGTCCTTCGGCCATCCCGGAATGACCGCTAACTACTCAAAACTCCGCCGCGATCTTTGACAGCATTTCAAGCAGTGCGACGCGGTTGGCGGGACCCAGCAGCTCGTTGAGGCGCGCCTCGTGCTTAGTCGCGACCAGCTTCTTGGCGCGCGTCAGCACCGCCCTGCCCTTGTCGGTCAGAACCAGGATGTGCGAGCGACGGTCGTTGGTCGAGCGCATCCGGGCGCAGAGGCCGCGGCTCTCCAGCGCATCCAGCATCGAGACGAAATTCGGCCTGAGGATGCCGAGCGTGTTGGCGATTTCGGTCTGGTTGCGTCCGGGATTGCGATCGAGCAACAATAGCACCGAGAATTGCGCCGGCGTCAGTTGCAGCGGCGCGACACAGCGCAGGAAATCCTCGAATATCTTGAGCTGCGCGCGTTTGAGCGAATAGCCAAGCAGGTCGGCCAGCTCGCCCAGTTGCAGCCCGGCACTCTCCGCGGCGCCATCGGCGATTTCCTTGCCGTTGCTGCGCGGCGACTTGACGACATCGGTCGCTGCCTTGGAAACTGTCATGGCGTGAGGCTCGCCCCCGAAAAGGCTCGGCTGGTGACCGGGCCTTGATGTTATATTTAATAATTGTTATCTGATATATCAAATATCGGCGCCTTTCAACTGCCGAGATATGGGACAGCCGGCGGACCGTGCGAGGTCAGGACCGGCGACGCTTTTAGGGGGAGCGCCAGTCTTGAATACGACGATCATGCTGTTCCTGCTGCAGGACGGCATCACCAATGGCGCGATCTATGCGCTGCTCGGGTTGGCGCTGGTGCTGGTGTTTGCCGTCACCCGCGTCATCCTGATTCCGCAGGGCGAGTTCGTGACCTTCGGCGCGCTGAGCTACGCCATGCTGGCAACTGGTCAGGTGCCGGGCACCGCAAAGCTGGCAATGGCGATGGGCGTGGTCGCGTTCGCCCTCGACCTGTTTGGCGCGCGGCGGTCGCTACGGCCCAAGCGGGTCGCGCGGGCCTTTGCCCTCAACATCGTCCTCCCGGCTGCGATCCTGGCTCTGACCTACGGCCTTGCCGGTCCGAAGACCCCGATCGCAGTCAACATCGCGCTGTCGCTTTTGATCGTCGCGGCGATCGGGCTGTTCCTCTACCGCATCGCGTTTCAACCGATCGCCCATACCTCGGTGCTGGTGTTGCTGATCGCCTCCGTCGGCTGTCATCTCGCGCTGCAGGGCCTGGGTCTCGTGTTCTTCGGCGCCGAAGGCCTGCGCGGACCCGCCCTGTCGAATACCGCACTGACGATCGGCCCGCTGCGCTTCACCGGCCAGAGCCTTGCGGTCTACGGGCTGACGGTCGCCTTCATCGTCGCGCTGTGGCTGTTCTTCGGCTTCACGCTGATGGGCAAAGCGTTGCGCGCTACCGCCGTCAACCGCCTCGGCGCCCGCCTCGTCGGCATCCGCACCACGCTGTCGGGGCAGATTGCTTTCCTGCTGGCATCCCTGATCGGCGCGATTTCCGGGATCCTGATCGTGCCGATCACCACGCTCTATTACGATACCGGCTTCCTAATCGGCCTGAAAGGCTTCATCGCCGCGATCATCGGTGGACTCGTCAGCTATCCGCTAACCGCCGTCGCAGCCTTGCTGGTCGGCAGCGTCGAGGCGTTCTCCTCGTTCTACGCCAGCAATTACAAGGAGGTCATCGTCTTTACGCTGATCCTTCCTGTGCTGGTGCTGCGTTCGCTCGCAGCGCCCGCGGTCGAGGAAGAGAAGGATTGACGGCGATGAACCAGCGCACCCCTCTCATCGTCTTCGCGCTCGTAATGGCAGCGATCCCGTTCATTCCGGGCGTCCCGCCATTCTGGATCGTGCTGCTCAACAATATCGGCCTCGCCGCACTGGTGGCGATGGGCCTCGTGATCTTGACCGGCGTCGGCGGCCTCACCTCGTTCGGCCAGGCAGCCTTCTGTGGCTTCGGCGCCTATACCACGGCGGTATTGACCACGGCCTATGGCGTCTCGCCATGGCTGACGCTGCCGCTCTCGCTCGTGGTCAGCGGCATCGCCGCCGTCCTGCTCGGTATCGTCACGGTGCGGTTGTCCGGCCATTATCTGCCGCTCGGCACCATCGCGTGGGGCATCGGCCTGTTTTACCTGTTCAGCAAACTGGAATTCCTCGGCCGCAATGACGGCATCTCCGGCATCCCGCCGCTCTCGATCGGCACCTTCCGGATGCTCGAGCCCGGCACAATCTATTTCGTGATCTGGATTGCGGTGCTGGTCTCGGCATTGCTGACCATGAACCTCCTGGACTCCCGCACCGGTCGCGCGATCCGCGCGCTGCGGCGCGGGCACATCGCCGGCGAAGCGTTCGGCGTGCAGACACCGCGCGCCAAGCTGCTGGTATTCGTTTATGCGGCGGTTCTCGCCGGCCTCTCGGGCTGGCTCTATGCGCATTTCCAGCGCGCGGCCAACCCGACCCCGTTCGGCGCGCATGCCGGCATCGAGTATCTGTTCATCGCCGTGGTCGGCGGCGCCGGCTATGTCTGGGGCGCGGTGCTCGGCGCCGGCATCGTCGTGATCCTGAAGGAGATCCTGCAGAGCTATCTGCCCTATATCTTCGGCGGCCAGAGCCAACTCGAGACCATTGTGTTCGGCATCCTGCTGGTCGTTCTGCTGCAACTGGCGCCGACCGGCGTCTGGCCCTGGCTGATGTCGCGACTGCCGATCAAGTCGAATCGCAGGATGCCAGATACGTCGCTTCCGCTTGCCACGCCGGTGCGCGCACAGGCTTCGTCCGCCGTGCTGCTGCAGATCGAGAAGGCGCGCAAGCAGTTCGGCGGCGTGATCGCCGTCAACGATGTTTCCTTCGACGTCCGCTCCCGTGAGATCGTCGCCCTGATCGGCCCCAACGGCGCCGGCAAGAGCACGACCTTCAACCTGATCACGGGCGTGCTGACGACGACCGGCGGCACCATCTCGGTGCTCGGTCACAAGGTCGACAACGCTCCGCCGCAGGAGGTGGTAAAACTCGGCGTCGCGCGTACCTTCCAGCACGTCAAGCTGGTGCCTGACATGACCGTGCTGGAGAACGTCGCGATCGGCGCGTATCTGCGAGGGTCTGCGGGCGCGATCTCCAGCATGTTCCGGCTCGACCGGACCGACGAGGCGAAATTGCTGGCGGAAGCCGCGCGCCAGATCGAACGCGTCGGTCTTGGCGACCAGATCGACCAGTTGGCAGGAAGCCTGTCGCTCGGCCAGCAGCGCATTGTCGAGATTGCACGCGCGCTGTGCGTCGATCCATTGCTGCTGCTGCTCGACGAGCCGGCCGCGGGACTGCGCCACATGGAAAAGCAGCGGCTCGCTGCGCTGCTCCGTCAATTGCGCGACGGCGGCATGTCGGTGCTGCTGGTCGAGCACGACATGGGCTTTGTGATGGATCTCGCCGACCGCGTCGTCGTGCTGGATTTCGGCACCAAGATCGCCGAGGGCACGCCGGCTGCGATCAAAACCAATCCCGATGTGATCAAGGCCTATCTCGGAGCTACCGCATGAGTGCGCTGTTATCGGTCTCCGACGCCCATGTTTCCTACGGCAAGGTCGAAGCTGTACGCTCGGTTTCGCTCGACGTCGCCGACGATGAGATCGTCACCATCATCGGCGCCAACGGCGCCGGCAAGACCACGCTGCTGAATGCCATCATGGGCGTTCTGCCGCTCAAGGGCGCCACCGCCTTCGCCGGCACCGATATGACCCCGCTCGACATCGAGGATCGCGTCGCGGCGGGCCTCTGTCTCGTGCCGGAGCACCGCGAATTGTTCGGCACTATGAACGTCGAGGACAATCTGCAGCTCGGCGCCTTCCGGATTCCGAAGGCGACGGCAGCAAGATCATTCGAGCGCGTCTATGCGCTGTTTCCACGGCTCAAGGAGCGGCGCAAGCAATTGGCGGGCACGCTCTCCGGCGGCGAGCAGCAGATGCTGGCGATGGGTCGCGCCCTGATGGGCGCGCCAAAACTGTTGATGCTGGACGAACCGAGCCTTGGTCTCGCGCCGATCATCGTGGCCGACATTTTCCGCACCATCGGCGAATTGCGTGCCGCCGGCGTGTCGGTGCTGCTGGTCGAACAGAATGCGCAAGCGGCGCTCAAAATCGCCGACCGCGCCTACGTCATGGAACTCGGCGAATTCATCCTGTCAGGATCGGCGAAGGATATCGCCAGCAACCAGCGCGTCGCGGCGAGCTATCTCGGCTTCCAGCATGAGGGGGCAAGCGGGATATAGGCGGCACGTACTCATAAATTCGGTTCGGTAATTGCAACTCGCTGAATGTTCGCTTCGCTCCAAGAGCGACTGAATTGCTGCGCCGCCGTGAATGACGCGAAGGGCCATTAGCAAAGGTATGGCAGCCTGTTTCTGTCACAGACCTTTCGTATCTGTTCGACCGGATCCTTCGACTGCCGCCCGGCAGCGAGACGATGACGGTCTCTGCCGCCGCGTTCTCGCATCTCAAGTCCTTTACGGGTTTCTCAGCCACGCAGCTGGAGGACGTCTTGGTCAATTGCAGGCGCCACTTGTGGACCGCTATCGCGGGCCGGCTTGAACCTCCCGCGGGCATCCTGTGGCCGGATTTACAGACGGGCTGCAGGATGAACTTCCACCGCCATTTCCTTTCGCCCACAGGTTATCCCAGCCGCCTATCCACGAGGACGGCACGATCGTGTCCGGCAGCCGCTTGAACCAGCCGAACGACTTGTTCTCCTCCGGCGGCGCCCGGTCTGCCTGCAGTCCGCCGGCTGAGGTCATCTGCGGCTCGGCTTGCACGTTCTTGGCGTGTACCACCCTGACCCGATCACGGGAATACCTTGAAGCACGCCGCGCATGACCACCATGCGCCGGACGCGCCTTCACTGCATGCTTCTCCTTTGCTTTTGCTTTGGCAGGTTTGCTCGCAGCAGGCTCTGCCGGCAACGGAGCCGGTGCTGCAACGTTGTTGTTGCCCTCGCCGGCCGTTGCGATGCGCATGACTGGCTTTATGGTCCCGTCGTAGAGTTCGAGGCGGTCACCGCGCGCTAACGATTGGGACGGCTCGTCTTCGGGAATGTCCGCCCGCAACAAATCCAGACCACGTCGTCTTATCGCTTCCATCCTCTCAGCCTGCGTTTCAACCCAAGGGACGGCGGCCGGGCTGGAAAGATCTGCGCGCCGTTCGGTCGCACCTACCGTGCCTGCTCCAATTTCGCTCCAGACGAAAAAAAGCAGCGCAGCCAACCCGGCGATGCCTACCACGACACCGACCCAGGCAAACCTCAGGTCCGCGATCGTGAAAGATGCGGCCCTTGCACGCGATCCGAAGAAATGATCAGGAGGCCGGATCGCGTCGGCTACGGTCCGGGTAATTGCCGCCGCCATATGGTGGCAGCTTTCGCAAAACTTGAAATAAACTCCTGCGCCAGAACAAGATCCGATTTCCTGATCCATTCGGAGATGCGTCATCCTGCTCGGGTCTGCGAAATCTAACCTCTCAATCTGCTGTCGTGCCATCGGGAGCGTCCTTTCGAACAAATCTCCCAGCCCACTCCACCCGATAAAGCAACGACACTCGAAGCATGCGCGCAACAGCCTTCGGCTCGAACTGCAACCCTCCAAAATTCACTTTTTGTAACTGCCTAAGCCTGTTACAGTGCTTATGAGTAGGGAAACGCCCGGCGCATCGCGAGAGCTTCGCTGTCGCATCGAACATCACCGAAGCCTTGGCGACGCCACTTTGGATCGACAACAGGCAGGTAACGATTGCAGCCAGCATGGGCATCAGCATCTATCCGGACAACGCCACCGATATCGACACCCTGATGCAGCAAGCGGACGCGGCGATGTACAGGGCCAGGCAGATAGGCCGTTGCACCCACCGCTTCTTTTAGCGCCGACATGAACAGGCTCGCCGAACAGCGGGTCGTCTACAACGCGGCGCTATGCCAGGCCAATGCAAGCGATGGGCTGACGCTGCACTATCAGCCGCAGACCAGGACGATCGGCGGCGTCCTATATCGCGTCGAGGCGCTAGCGCGCTGGCCCGCCCCTGTACTCGGCGAGGTCTCTCCCTCAAGTTCATCCCGCTGCTGAGGAGTGCGGCCTGATTGAGCAGATCGGTCGATGGGCGATCCGCGAAGCCTGCCGGCAGATGGCCAGGCCGGACTCAACGTCCCCTGCGTCGCGGTCAATCTGTCGCCGCTCAATTTCCAGAAGTAGGGTGGGAAGGCGCTCTTCGCGCCGTCCCACCCTGTCAGACCCCATCCAGAGTAGCTGCCGTCGGGCCGCATTCGCGCGGACCCATTGGCGCCTCCTCACCATTGAGGGTTCAATCGTTGCCTTCCCTCACTTCGCCGGGACGTACTTGCCGTCCTTCACGGTCAGGATAATGCGCGAGCGGTCGTCGAGGCCGTAGCGATCCTTTTCGGTGAAGTTGTAGACGCCTTGGCTCGCCGCGATTTCCTTCTCCGAGATCAGCGCCAGACGGATCGCCTCGCGGAATTCCGGCGTGCCCGGCTTGGCCTTCTTCAGCGCCACCGGTATCACGCGCTTGAGCACTTCAAAGGCGTCGTAGGAATGGCCGGCGAACTGGCTGCGGCTGTTGGCGCCATACTTGGCTTCATAGGCGGTGTTGAGCGCCAGCCCCGGCTTCTTGGTCAGCGCGCTGTCGGGCTGGGACTCCGGCGACATCACCGGACCGGAAGCCATGATCACGCCTTCCGCCGCAGGCCCCGCGATGCGGATGAAGTCCATGCTGGCGGCGCCGTGAGTCTGATAGATCAGGCCCTTGTAGCCACGCTCGCGCAGCGTGGTCTGCGGCAGTGCCGCGGCGGTGCCGGAGGCGCCGATGAGAATGGCGTCGGGATTGGCGGCGACCAGCTTCAGCACCTGGCCCGCGACCGACGTATCCGGGCGGGCGAAGCGCTCTTCGGTAACCATGGTCAGGCCCATGGGAACGGCCTGGGTCTTGAAGTCGTTGACCCAGAGATCGCCGTAGGAATCGGAGTAGCCGATATAGCCGACGGTCTTGATGCCATGCGCCTTCATGTGCTCGTACAGCACCTTGCCCATAATCGGGATCGGCTGCGGCATCGCGACCGACCACTTCATGCGCGCCTCGTTGATGGGGAGCGGCGCCAGGCCGAAATGCGGAATCCCCGCCTCGTTCGCAACCGTAGAAACCGCAACCGTCGGAGGTGTTGTCGAGGAGCCCATGATGATGTCGGCCTTCGATTCGGTTACGAAGCGCCGTGCATTGGTGGTCGCCGCGGTCGGATCGCCGCCGTCATCGAGCACGATGATCTTGAGCGGCACGCCGCCGATTTCCTTCGGCACGAAATCGAGCGAGTTGCGTTCGGGAATACCGAGAGCGGCTGCGGGACCGGTCGTGGTGACGGTAATACCGATCGTGATTTCATTGGTCTGTGCAATGACCGGTGCTCCCGGCAGCGCGAGGGCCGCGATGACGGCCGCCGCGGAAAGAAAAGCCTTCTTCATTCATTCCTCCCTTGGATTATTATCTGCAGTCTTAAGCAAAACCGGGCGATTAATTCAGCCCCTTCTTTAGGTCATGCCGGATAGTAAGTCAGCCCCGCATGAATCGCTCGATGATCTCCGGCGGCATCGGCGCCGATTTCAGCTTCGCGGGATCGTCCGGGTGCTTGCCGACCAGCACGCGGGTCTCGAACGCCTCGATCGCCAATGCCTCCCCCTTGAACACGTTGTGGATGACCTCGAAGCTCGATCGCTTGAAGCTCTCGATCCGACTTTCGATCCGGATCCAATCGCCATGGGTGGACGGAATATGAAATTTCGCCCGCGTGTCCACCATCGGGATGCCGACCAGGCCATATTTGTGGATGAGGTCCTGTTTCGAAAAGCCGGCGGCTTCGAACATGATCGAGGTCGAATCGTCGAATATCGCGAAATATCGGGGGTAGTAAACGATGTTGGCGGGGTCGCAATCGCCCCACTGGATCTGCACGTCGCGCCGGTTGACGAACATGAAGGGTCCCTACCGCGGCGCCATGCGCAGCGCGGCATCGAGCCGCACCACTTCGCCGTTCAAATATGGGTTGTCGATCATGTGCAGCGCGAGCGAGGCGAACTCGTCGGCTTGACCGAGGCGGCGCGGGAACGGGATCGAGGCGGCAAGCGAGTCCTGCGCTTCCTGCGGCAGGTTGGCGAGCAGCGGCGTGAGGAACAGGCCGGGCGCGATCGTCAGCACGCGAATCCCGAACTGCGCCAGTTCGCGCGCGATCGGAAGCGTCATGGCGACGATGCCGCCCTTCGAGGCTGAATAGGCCGACTGACCGATCTGGCCGTCATAGGCCGCGACCGAGGCGGTCGAGATCACGACGCCGCGCTCGCCGGTCGCAAGCGGCTCGAGCTTCGACATCGGAGCGGTCGCCAACCGCAGCATGTTGAACGAGCCGATCAGGTTGACCTTGATCACCTTGTCGAAATCTCCGAGCGCCATCGGGCCGTCCTTGCCGATCACGCGCTTGGCGACGCCGATGCCGGCGCAGTTCACCAGCACGCGCGCCGGACCATGGGCCGCCGCGGCCTTGGCGATCGCAGCTTCCGCGGAGGCAGCGTCGGAGACGTCGCAGATCACGGCGACGCCGCCGATCTCGGCCGCGACAGCCTCTGCAAGGCTGGCGTTGAGATCGCAGACTGCGACCTTGGCGCCCTGTGCCGCGAGGCGGCGCGCGGTCGCAGCGCCCAATCCCGATGCGCCGCCGGTGACGATGGCGGCCTGATCCTTCAACTGCATGGTGCTCTCCCTGACAAGCTTTGCGCGAATTCGGTTACAGCGTGATCACCTGCGCCGGTGGCGCGGGCGAATAGATTTCCTCGATCAGCGCGCTGCGGTTCTCCAGAACAGCGCGCTGGTTGATCGAACCCTTGTCGGTGACCTCGCCGCGATCGATCGACAGCGGAGTATCGAGCAGCACAGCGCGCATGATCCGGGTCGATGAACCCGTCGCGCCCGCGACGAGCTTCTTAAAGCGTTCGCGGAAGGCAGCGACGATCAGCGGGTCGGACGCCGCGGCAGCGAGGTCGTCATGCGGAAGCGTCGGATTGATCAGGCGGCAACCGTCGAGATCGAGCACCACCAGCGCCGAGATTTCGTCGCGGTTGATGCCGGCAATCACGACGTCGCGCGC
This sequence comes from Bradyrhizobium sp. sBnM-33, assembly GCF_032917945.1. Classification (NCBI taxonomy): domain Bacteria; kingdom Pseudomonadati; phylum Pseudomonadota; class Alphaproteobacteria; order Hyphomicrobiales; family Nitrobacteraceae; genus Bradyrhizobium; species Bradyrhizobium sp. sBnM-33. The sequence goes on along the minus strand of NZ_CP136624.1, from coordinate 886,315 downwards.
CAGCGGCGCGCAGGCCGCGACAAAGCGCGCCCGCAACGGGCCGACGCTGACCCAGGTGCCGCTTGCGAGCTTGAAGTCCTCGCCGATGCGGCCGTCGAAATCAAAACCGGCGTCGAAATTATCGGGATCGGCCGGCTTGAGCGCATCGCCCATCTTGTAGAAGCCTTCCTCATCGAAAGACTTCGCCGTCATATCAGGCTGACGCCAGTAGCCGGGCATCACATTCGGCCCCTTGGCGCGAACCTCCAGCTTGCCATTATTGGGCACGAGTTTCGCGTCATTGCCCAGAACCGGCAGCCCGACATGACCGGAACGGCTGGTATGCGGATTGACCGACATGAAGAACGGCGCAGTCTCGGTCGCGCCAAGGCCGGTCAGCATCGGCACGCGATAGCCGGTTTCCCGGACCGACAATTCGTCGAGGCTGTTCCAGACGAAGGCCGACAGCGCCGCGCCACTGAAGAACATGGCGTGGAGGCGAGCGAAGAATTTTTTGCGCAAGGCTGCATCGTCGCGCAAATAGGGCAATAGCGATTCATAACCCTTGGGCACGTTGAAATACACCGTCGGCGAAATCTCCTGCAGATTGCGCACGGTCTCCTCGATGCCGCCGGGCATTGGCTTGCCTTCGTCGAGGTACATCGAGCCGCCATTGTAGAGCGTCAGCCCGATATTGTGATTGCCGCCAAACGTGTGATTCCACGGCAGCCAGTCGACGATGACGGGCGGCTCGTCCTTCAGGAACGCCAGCGTCTCGCGCAGCATCACCTGGTTGGCGCAGATCATGCGCTGGGTGTTGATGACCGCCTTCGGGTTGCCGGTCGAGCCCGACGTCAGCAGGAATTTTGCGATCGTTTCCGGGCCGATGGTCTCGTGCACCGCGTCGAGCCGCGGATGCAGCGGTGTCGCCATAAGGTCAGACAGAGCCGTCACCTCGCGTCCTGCTAGCACGCCGCGCGATGCCGCGATCTCGGTGCCAAGCGACACATTGGCGGCGAGCGCATCGGCGAATTTCGTCGCGTCGTCGACGAACACGAGGCCGGGCGTCAACAGCTTCATCAGGTAGCCGAGCTTGCCGTAGTCCCGCGATACCAGCGAATAGGCCGGCGATACCGGACAGAAGGGAATGCCGGCATAGAGCGCGCCGAACGCAACCAGTGCATGATCGACCGAGTTGCCGGACAGGATGACGACCGGCTTTTCTGCCGAAAGCCCGCGCGCCAGCAGCGCTGACGCGATCTGCCGCGACGACGTCAGGAGCTCTGCATAGGTGATCTGCCGCCAGCCGCGTGCGGCGTTGCGCTCGGCCATGAAGACCCGATCGGGCGCCGCTGCGGCCCAATGATGCAGGCGGTCGGTGATGCGCGCCGGATAGTCGCGGAGTTGCGCTTTCGGGCGCAGATAGATGGTGCCGTCGTCGCGACGCTCGACATGCACCGCGGGCGTGCCGAACGAGATCGGGCGCAGCGGATGATCGAAGCGCGCGGCTGAATCGGTCGAGGCGGACATGCTGGGCTTGGCGCTCATGTCAGGTCGGCTTCACCTTTGCGGTCTTGTGGTCGAGAAACGCACGAATGCGGCGCTTGGCCTCTTTGTCGCTTTGCGCCACGGTTGCCATCAGGGACTCCATCAGCAGACCCGTTTGCGGATTGGCCTCCGCGATCATCGGCAGCGCCTGCAGCACGGCAAAGTTGGTCAGCGGCGCGTTCGCCGCCACGCGCTCCGCCAGTTCCAGCGCCTTCGGCAGCGCGCCGCCGGCGTCCGTGAGATATTGCGAGAAGCCGTAGGCCGAGCCTTCGGTCGCCGAATAGACCCGCCCCGTGAGCATCATATCGATCATCCGCGCCACGCCGATCAGCCGCGGCAGCCGTACCGATCCGCCGCCGCCAACGAAAATGCCGCGCTGGCCCTCGGGCAGCGCGAAGTAGGCTGACGGTTCGGCGACCCGGATATGGGCCGCGCAGGCCAGCTCCAGCCCGCCGCCGATCACCGCGCCCTTCAGCGCCGCGATCACGGGGACCCGGCTATACTGGATGCGGTCGAACACTCGGTGCCACATCTGCGAGTGCCGCAGGCCCTCGGTGGCGTCATGCTCGGTCAGTTCGGACAGGTCAAGTCCGGAGGAGAAATGGTCGCCGACGCCATGGACGACCACGGCGCCTGTGCCGTCGGGCAGATTGGAGAAGCAATCCTGGATCGCGAGGATAATGCCGTCGTTGAGCGCATTGCGCTTGGCCGGACGGTTGAGGCCCACGGTCAGCACCGCGCCCTTCTGCTCGATCTTGAGCAGGTCGGATTGACCCGCAGCGGCGGTGGAGGCGTTTCCCATGGGCAATTTTAGGTCCTGCGCAGAATAGTTATGTTTTATAACGATTTTGCCGGGCGGGAGTCAAGGCGCGATGTTGCGGCTATGGCTCCTCCTCCCCGTCGTTGCGAGGAACGCCAGCGACCAAGCAATCCATCTATCCCTGAGTGGTGAGGTGGATTGCTTCCGCCTTCGCTCTCCGAGCTTCGGCGGACAAGTCGCTTCGCTCGCGATGACGTGGAGGTAGCGACGCAATACACCATCGTCATCTCCGCGTAGGCGGGACTCCAGTACGCCGCGGCTTCTCCACGTCCTTGCGAGGAGCGACAGCGACGAAGCAATCCATGCCTCCGCAAGCGGCGAAATGGATTGCTTCGCTGCGCTCGCAATGACGGGGAAGCGGCGACGCAACACTCAACTGTCATCCCCGCGGATGCGGGGATCCAGTCGCCGCGGCCTATCCGTTCGATCACTGCTGTCTCTGGAATACTGGGTCACCCACTTTCCGCCTTCGCTCTGTTGCGGCGACTTCTCTCTCCACGTCATTGCGAGCGAAAAGCGAAGCAATCCATGCCTCAACCCGCGGATAGATGGATTGCTTCGCGGAGCCTGTCATCGGGCGCGCATTCGCGCGACCCGTTGGCTCGCAATGACGGTGGTTAGGACGGTTGCTCACAACACCTGATGCACGTCGATCACGACGCGGTCGGCGTGGCGGGCGGCGGAGGCGATGAAGAGGTTTTGCATCAGCCAGCGATATTTCTCTGCCCCGGTTTCGAATTTCGGCACGGTACGGAAATAGATCAGTTTCGGATCGACCGGCTCGCCGCGCTTGAGCTTCTGCAGCAACTCGAGCGGGCCGAAGCGCAGGCCCTTGTTCTTGACATAGACCACCGCGCCGTCGTCGGTCTCGAAGGCGTACTTTGCTTCCAGCTCGATCAGCTCGTTCGGGCGAATGATCTGGAAATCGGCACCGAAGGGAAGAACCTTGCCGTTGATCCTCTCCCCCTTCACCTCGCCGCCGATGATCGGAATGATCCGGCGCATGCCGGTGCCGATCTCGCCCACTGAGGTCACCTCGCCGATCCGCGCGGTGATGGTGAAAACGTATCTGGTCTCAAGCTGCGGAGTCATCGACCACCCTATCCGGCCATCCGCTGCGGCAGCCACAGTGCCAGTACCGGAAATGCGATCAGGATCACCAGCCGGATCAAATCCGTCACCACGAACGGCATCACGCCACGGAAGATCGTGGAGAACGACACGTCTGTGACGACGCTCTTGATGACAAAGACATTCATGCCGATCGGCGGAGAGATGAGGCCAAGTTCCACCGTCATCACGATGATGACGCCGAACCAGATCGGATCGAAGCCGAGATGCACGATCACGGGAAAGATGATCGGCACCGTCAGGATGATCATGGCCATGGCATCCATCAGACAGCCGAGCACCAGATACATCACCATGATGAGGGCCAGGATGCCGTAGGGACCGAGCCCGAGGCCGGTGAGCAGCTCGGTGACCTTCTGCGGGGTCTGAGTCACCGTCAGGAAATAACCGAAGATCAGCGCGCCGATCAGCACCGTAAACACCGCGGCGGCGGTGCGCGTAGCCTGCAGTAACGCGCCCAGGATTTTTTCCTTGTCCAGCCTTCCCGTCAGCACGCCAATCAGGAACGCACCGGTGGCACCGACGCCGCCCGCCTCAGTTGGAGTAAAACGCGGCAGAAACGGCAGCCCGTAAAGCCCGCCGATCACGAAGATGAACAGCAACACCGGCGCCCAGATGTTCTTCAGGCCGGCCAAGCGCTCGCGCCATTTGGTTTGCGGACCCGCCGGCAGGAAATCCGGCCGGAACCAGCCGATCAGCGAAATCGTCAGCATGTACATGACAATGGCCAGCAGGCCGGGGATGATGCCGGCGATGAACAATTTTCCGATGTCCTGTTCGGTGATGATGCCGTAGACGGCGAGCACCGTCGACGGAGGCAACATGGCGCCTAACGTGCCGCCGGCCGCGATGACGCCGGTGGCAAAGGATTGCGGATAGCCATAGCGCCGCATTTCCGGATAGGCGACGGCCGAAAACGTCGCGGCGGTCGCCACCGACGAGCCGCAGATCGCGGCAAAGCCACCACAGGCCCCGACAGTAGCAATGCCAAGCCCGCCGCGCAGATGGCCGACAAAGCCATTGGCGGCGCGGAACAGTTCGCGGCTCATGCCGGAATTGCTGACGAACGCGCCCATCAACAGGAACATCGGGATCACGCCGAAGGTGTAGTCGGTCACCGTGCGCATCGAGGTCTGGCCGACCATCTTCAGCGCCGGCGTGAAGCCGACCAGATAACCGAAGCCGCAGACGCCGACGAGGCCCATCGCCATGCCGACCGGCACGCGCAACACCATCAGCACAAACAGCGCGACAAATCCCAGGACCGCGACGGTATCGGTGCTCATGCCGCCTACTCCACGGTCTTGATCTTGGCGTCATGAATGTCTTCCGGATGGAAGACCAGCCGCCAAGTGCGGATCGCGATCAGGAGCACCGCGGCTGCGTCGCCAGCCCAGGCGATCGCAAAGAACGGCCAGGTCGGCATGTGCATTTCAAAGGTGAGAACATTATCGTTGTAGGTGCCGCGCACCTTGTCGAACAGGGTATAGGTCTGCACGGTGACGACGAACAGCAGCACCAGCGTCGCGAACACGTCGATCATGCGCTGGTACTTTGGACCGACATTGGCCCAGATCAGATCGACCGTGATATGGCCGCCGCGATAGCTGGTGGCGGCGATACCCCAGAAGATCAGGATGCCGAGCAACATGCGCCCGATATCGAAGGAGTCCGGGATCGCATAGTTCAGCGTGTTGCGCAGCAGGACGCCGATGAAGATGTTGAGCGCAACGATGCCGACAAAGCCGGCGGCGATCCATTCGATCGTATCGATGAAACGATCCATCCACGCGCGATTCATTCCAGATGTCCCTAAGCGTGATGCCGTGTGGTTAGCCGCAAACTCAATTCACCTCTCCCGCTTGCGGGGGAGGTCGCTGCGCGAAAGCGCAGCGGGTGGGGGCTCTCTCCACTCGAACAGTGTGAATCGTGGCAACACCCCCACCCCAGCCCTCCCCCCAAGAGCGGGAGAGGGAGCGCAGCCAGCGTTCTACTGCGCGAGCGCGTTGTACTTGGTGAGCGAGGCCTTGAGTTCGGCCAGCGCCGAGTCCGGGTCGCCGCCGTTCTTCTTGACGCCCTCGCCCCAGGTCTTGACCAGCGGCTCGGCCGCCTTCTTCCAAGCCGCCGTCTGCTCCGGCGTCAGCTTGTAGACCTCATGACCCGTCATCGCCTTGATCTTCTCGACGCCGGCATCTTCGTACTTGCCCCAGGGTTCGCCGACGCGGCCGGAGGCTTCCGTGTTGCAGTTGTTGTCGATCGCCTTCTTTTGCTTGTCGGACATCTGGTTGTACTTGTCCTTGTTCATCACGAAGGCAAAGGTCGTGACGTAGATCGGCGCTTCGATGTGATACTTCGTCACCTTGTCGATGCCGAACAGCACCACCGACCCCCACGGGAAGGTGACGGCGTCAGCCACGCCGCGTTCGATGATGTCGCGGACCTCGGGCGCCGAGGACTGCACGTTGGTGCCACCGAGCTGGGTGACGAAATTCGCCATGGTGGCGTGGGCGGGCCGGATCTTCATGCCCTTGATGTCTTCGGGCGTAACGATTTTCTTCGTCCGGGAATGGAACGTCGACGGCGAATGGATGAAGGCCAGACAGAACTTGACGTCCTTCATCTCCTTCTCGGCATATTTGCGATACCAGGCGTCGAGCGCCATCGAGCCGCCCTTGGCATCCGACATCAGAAAGGGCAATTCGCCCGCGCCGATGAGTGGAAACCGCCCCGGCTGATAGCCCGGGTTGATGTAAGTGACATCAGCGATGCCGTCGCGTGCCATATCGTAATGGTCGAATGCCTTGCCGAGCTGCTGCGCCGGGAACACCTTGTATTTGATGGTGCCGCCGGATTCTTTCTCGACCGCGGCGCCCCATTCCTCCAGCGCCTTCTGCAGCGGATGCGAGGCTGGCACCCAGTGCGACAATTTCAGCTCGAAGGTTTTTTCCTGCGCCAGCGCAGGCGTCACGCTGGCGGCCAACAGCATCGCCAGAAATGCTTTCCTCATCGGCATTCTCTCCCTTGGCACGGCGGGCTGTTCGATCGCCCGACCTCGTTAATTAACATGTTATCTAACTCGCCTGCGTTTTCAAGGCGAACGTTCAGCCACGGCGTCTCCTCTTCCCCTGGTCGCCATGTGCACCGCCGCGAAGTACACTTGAACTGCTTCGCGCCAATGTCCTTTGCCAAAACCGTTATATGATATAACTACTATTCCAAGCTCGGGGGCAACCGCCGGCTTGGAACCTATAATACCGGGAGGAGCGGGTATTGAGGACAAAAGTAGCAATCATAGGTGCAGGTCCGGCGGGATTGTTGCTTGGGCAACTACTTCACCGTTACGGCATCGACAACGTCATTCTCGAGCGCCAGACGGGCGAATATGTGCTCAGCCGCATCCGCGCCGGCCTGCTCGAGGAAGGCACGGTGGCGCTGCTCGACGAGGTCGGCGCCGGCGAGCGCGCCCATCGCGAGGGGCTGGTCCACCATGGTCTGGAATTGGCGTTTGGCGGCGCGCGGCACCGAATCGACTTGCACGGCGCGACCGGCAAGACCGTCATGATCTACGGCCAGACCGAGGTGACGCTCGACCTGATGAACGCGCGCAAGGCGGCCGGCCTAACCACCATCTACCAGGCCGCCGACGTCAAACCGCTCGATTTCGATACCGACCGCCCGCGCGTCAGCTATGTGAAGGATGGCGTTACCCACGAGATCGAATGCGACTTCATCGCCGGCTGCGACGGCTTTCATGGCGTCAGCCGCGCAAGCGTCAAACCGTCAGCGATCCAGACCTTTGAACGGATCTATCCATTCGGCTGGCTCGGCATCCTCTCGGAGACGCCGCCGGTCAGCCCGGAGCTGATCTACAACAACCATGCGCGCGGCTTTGCGCTGTGCACGATGCGCTCGATGCGCCGCAGCCGCTACTATGTGCAATGCTCGCTCGACGACCATATTGATCAGTGGCCGGATGAACGGTTCTGGGACGAGCTGAAGCGCCGGATCGACCAGAAGGCGGCCGACGAACTCGTCACCGGCCCGTCGATCGAAAAAAGCATCGCGCCCTTGCGCAGCTTCGTCGCTGAGCCGATGCGGTTCGGGAGGATGTTTTTGGCCGGCGACGCCTCCCACATCGTGCCGCCGACCGGCGCCAAGGGACTGAACCTCGCCGCCAGCGACGTGCATTACCTCTCGCAGGCGCTGCGCGAATATTACGACGAGAAATCCTCGGCCGGGATCGACAATTATTCCGCCAAGGCATTGTCGCGCGTCTGGAAGGCGGTGCGCTTCTCCTGGTGGATGACCTCGATGCTGCACAAATTCCCGGACCAGGGCGAATTCGGCGCACGGATTCAGCTCGCCGAGCTGGATTACGTCGTCAACTCGAAGGCGGCCTCGGCGTCGCTGTCGGAGAATTATGTCGGGCTGCCGTTTTAGGGCGAGGCATAATGTCGCCGTCATTGCGAGGAGCGTAAGCGACGAAGCAATCCATCGTCCCGCATACGCGGAAGCATGGATTGCTTCGCTCCGCTCGCAATGACGGAAGGATAAAACGCGGCATTTCAAACACCCGTCGCAATGCCGTTTAAAACTTTGTAGGTGGTGACTTCAGCCGGCGCGTCGCGTTCAATGACGGAGACATCGTCACATCCCGAGCCGCCAATGACCGCATCCGACATTCCCGCAGGGTTCGAGCCGCACACCCGCAAGAGCCCGCTGACCGATCCCTGGGAGCCGCTGTATTCGAAGAAGACCGACAAGGCCGTCATCATCGGGCTGCGGCTTGCAAAGCCGCACACCAATGGACGCGGCCTGATTCATGGCGGGCTGATCGCGGCGCTGGCCGACCACGCCATGGGCCATAGCTGCGCGCATGTGATGGGCGGTGTGTCGTCGCTGGTGACGATCGGGCTGGCGGTCGATTTCGTCGGCACCGCGGAGGTCGGGCAGTGGCTCGCGGTCGAGAGCGAGGTGGTCAAGACCGGCAAGACGATCTGTTTCGCGCAGAGCCTGATCAAGGCCGACGACGCCGTGATCGCGCGGGCCAATGCGACGTTTCGCGTAGTGCCGAAGAAGGAGCCGGTGTAGGCGCCGCGTGTCCCGGACGCGGTGCAGCGTGCCCCGGCGATGCGAAGCATCGTCCGGTACGCTGCTCCGCAGAGCCGGGACCCATGCGGCAACCGGCCGAAATGGGCCCCGGCTCTGCGGCGCACCACGTCGCGGTGCGCCGCAGCCGGGGCACGGTACCTAGCCAAAATGCCAGTCGGCCATCTCGGTCACGACATCGATGAACGTGCGCACCTTGGCCGAGAGCAGCCGCGAGGTCGGATAGACGATGTGGATCGGCATCGCCGGCTGTTCGAAGTGCGCCAATACGATTCTGAGCCGCCCTCCTCTAAGCGATTCGGCGGCCTGATAGGCCATGACCCGCGTCAGCCCGCCATCCTGCTCGGCATACTGGATCGCGGCGTCCGAGCTGTTGGTGGCAAAGCGCGGCGTGCTGGCGACGCGGATTTCGCGGCCGTCCTCGACGAAACGCCAGTCGAGCGCCGCGGTCATGGCGCCGAACTGGATCGTGTCATGCGCGGAGATGTCCCGCGGCCGCTGCGGCTCGCCGCGCGCCCGGAGGTAGCCGGGCGAAGCCACCACGATCCGCCGCATCTCGCCGACATGTCGCGCCACCAGCGTCGAGTCGGGTAGATGGCCGATCCGGACCGCGAGATCGACACCGTCCTCGACAAGGTTGATCATGCGGTCCGACAGACGGAGGTCGACACTCACCTCGGAATAGCGCTTCAGGTAGGCCGACACGATCGGGCTGACGTGCAGCCGGCCGAAACCGACCGGTGCCGAGATGACGAGTTGCCCTTCCGGCCGCGTGCGCTCGCCCGCGACGGCGCCCTCGGCCTCCTCGACGTCGGCCAGAATTCGCCGCGCTCGCTCCAGATAGCGTGAGCCGGCGTCGGTCAGCGTCACCTGCCGCGTGGTCCGCTGCAACAGCCGCGCGCCGAGGCGATCCTCCAGCGCCGCAATCAGCCGCGTGACGCCCGACGGCGACAGGGCGAGCTTGCGCGCCGCGGGAGCAAAGCCCCGCAAGTCAGCCACCGCGACAAAGGCCTGCATGGCATCGAGCCGGTCCATCCGACTATTGCATATTCAGCAATAGTGAAGTGTCAATACCCAAGATTGTTTATATTACCGAAACGGCCATCTTGGAGCTGAAGAACGACCGTGTAGGCGCTCCATGACGGGAGGCTCAGATGTCTGAGGTTCACACCTATTCCAGCGACGTCGCCTTCACCCCGGCGGTGAAAGCGATCCAGACCCGCAAGGGCTCGCGCGAGGCCTATGCCAGCGTCGAGGCACGCGGCGGCTGGCGCGTCGAGATCGACGAGAACCTCGCCGGCTTCCTGGCTGAAACCACGAGCTTCTATCTCGCGACTGCCTCGGCCGATGGCCAGCCCTACATCCAGCACCGCGGGGGGCCGAAGGGCTTTGTCAAAATTCTCGACAAGAACACGATTGCGTTCGCCGATTACAGCGGCAACCGGCAGTACATCAGCCAGGGCAATCTGTCGGAGAATCCGAAGGCGCATATTTTCGTGATGGACTACGCGCATCGCCGGCGCGTAAAAATCTGGGGCGAGGCGCGCGTGGTGGAAGACGATCCGGCCCTGACGAAATCGCTGATGCCGCACGGCTACAAGGCGCGGCCCGAACAAGTCATCCTGTTTCGGATCGCGGCGTGGGACACCAATTGCCCGCAGCACATCCCGCAGAAGTTCGATGCCGCCGATGTCGCGCAGGCGCTTGCCGTGCGCGACGCCCGCATCGCCGAGCTCGAAGCGGAGCTGGCCGCGTTGAAGGGCGAGCCGGCTCCGGCGAGTTAGTCAGGCGGCCTGCTGCTGCACCGGCGCCCAGGCGAATTCCGGATAATACAAAAGCATCATCCGGTCGACATAGGCCGTGAGGTTGGCGAACTGCTCGGTCCGCTGTCGCAGTGCCGATTCGAAGAACGGCGTCAGAATTCCGGCGAGCGCGCCGAACGCGGTGGCATCGGTGCCGCATGGTGTTTCGCCCATCAGAAACGGCTTGTCGCCGAGCTGGACCGACAGCGCAAACAGCGAGCGGGCGGCAAGATCGATGTCCTCGTCCGGGGCGTGGCGGCCGAGGCCGCTGAGCAGGTAATTCTCGGCGACACGGAACTGGGCGTCCTCGCGCATCTTCTCGCGCAAGTGCGCCGGTGCGCTGTCGAAGAAATGCGCAGGCCCCTTGGCAAAATTGTCGCCGTCGACCCAGCGCGCGCCGACCAGCGCCCAATAAATATGATGCTCGATCATCCGCTCGAAGGCCCAGGCCTGCGCACGCGCCTGCAGGCTGAGCGGCGCATCGAAGTCGAAACCATACTTGGCCTCCAGATGCGCGCGAATGAAGGTGGAATCGGCGATCGTCTCGGCCTCATCAACGATGTAGGGCAACTGCCCCTTGGGCGAAGCCGGCGGCTTGGCCTTCTCCTTGCGATAGGCAAGACCAGCCATCTTGAGCTGGACTTCGGTCTTGGTCACAAAGGGGCTGATCTCCGGCAGGCCGAAGCCGGCACCGAAGCCGTAGAGGGTAATCATGCGGGTCTCCCAATCTCAAAAGCACGCCCGAGGCTAGCGCCCCCCTGCTGCCACCATAGTGTCAGCAGCAGCAATGCCGGCCGCCGGCCTCCTCCTGCCGCGGCGAACGGGACTTGCGCGCCCACGACGCAAGCTGCTCTTGCGCCAGGGCGCAGATGGCGACGAGCGAACGCCATGCCAGCTCAACCATCGCCCAGCGCAGGTCGGTCGTGACGCAGTGGATGGAAACGAGCTGTTCCAATGCAAACCGGTGGGCATTCACGAGAGGTCCGCGGCTTCGCCGGAAGCCGAATTCGCTGAAAATCGTCATGGACAAGTTCCCTTTCATTGAGGTGTTGTCCCGATATACAAAACCCCTGCTGCCAACATGCTGTCAGCATCGTGGGCCATCGATCAGGAAAAGAGACCAGCCATGAGACGGGCCGACCGGCTGTTTCAAATCATTCAGGTGCTCCGGCGCACCCGGAAGCCTTTGACCGCAGACGCGATCGCGGCGGAGCTGGAGACTTCGAAGCGAACGATCTATCGCGATATAACGACACTGATCGAACAGCGCGTGCCGATCCGCGGCGAAGCCGGCGTCGGCTACATCCTGGAAAAGGGCTTCGACCTGCCGCCTTTGATGCTTACGCCTGACGAGATCGAGGCCTGCGTGCTCGGCGCGCAATGGGTGGTCGGCCACGCCGATCCCGCGCTGGCGCGCGCAGCCCAGGACCTGATGGCGAAAGTCGCCGAGACCGTGCCGGAGCGGCTGCGGCCATTCGTGCTGGAGCCGGCCAGCCGCGCCCGACGGGCATGGAATAGGGAGCCCGACCGCATCGACATGGTGCGGACACGGACGCAAATCCACGAAGGCAAGAAGATCACGCTGAACTATCGCGACGAGCATGGCCGCGACAGCCAGCGCACGATCTGGCCGATCGCGGTCGGCTATCACGAGGCGGTGCGGATACTGGCGGCGTGGTGCGAACTGCGGAAGGATTTTCGCAGCTTCCGCACCGACCGCGTCGTCGACGCGGTCTATCACGACGAAAAATATCCGGAACGGCGCGATATCCTGCGGGCGAAATGGCGGCGCAGCCTGGTCTGGGAAGCGCCCAAAGATACCTAGACAGGATACCTGGCGCCGGGCGGCTGGCCGCGGCCGTCATTCCGGGCTAAACGCGAGGCATGCAAGGATTCGCCGCCGACAACCAAAACCCCTGCCAGGCCTGCGGTGCCTGCTGCAATTACTCGCATAACTGGCCGCGCTTCACCACCGAGGACGACGCGGCGCTCGACCTGATCCCGGAACAATTCGTCAACGCAAGGCTGTCCGGAATGCGCTGCGACGGCGACCGTTGTTCGGCGCTGTCAGGCAAAGTCGGCGAGGCGACGTCGTGCCAGATCTACGCGGTGCGGCCCGAAGTGTGCCGCACCTGCATGCCCGGTGACGTGGAATGCGCGATGGCGCGAAAGCGGCACGGATTGCCGGTGTTGGCGTAACGTATCTCGATTGACAGTAGCCCGGATGGAGCGAAGCGCAATCCGGGGCGACTCGAGCCGGTTGCGAGAGAGCCCCCGGGTTGCGCTTCGCTTCACCCGGGCTACCCGCTGAACTGACTTACGCCGTCACCGCTTCCGCAAAATCTTCGTCGTCGATCTCATCCTCGATCGGCTTGAAGGTCGAGAGCGGCTTGGTCGACAGGGTGATCGGCTTGCGGCCGCCGTGCGATGACGACGAGGCGGAACGCGCGGCGGGTTCGCGCGACAGCGCATAGAGCGTGGAACCGACACGGCCGCCGAAATGGATCAACTCGCGTTCGGTGCAGCTCGCCGCGATGGCGACTGCCAACGCGTGGAGGTGGCTGCGGCGGTAGCAGAACAGTGCCAGCATGGCGCGGACGTCGGATGAAACGCTTTCCACCAGCAGCGACAGGCCATGCGGATTGGCGCGATACATCTCGCCCAGCAGCTCGTCCCGGACTGGACAGAAATCGTTCTCGAAGGCGTCGCGGCTTGAAAACATTGCGGTTCTCCCTATCCGGAAGATGCCGCGCAATTCTCTAATGAAGAGTTAACCACCCGCACCAGTAGTGTTCCGGGGGACTTGCCAGTGGAGCCCGAATACGAATCGGAACGTGATTCGCGCCAGCGTAGATGCGCGTGCAATTTCGAAAGTGGATCGGGTCGATGCCGCCGGTCGCGGTATCAGTTCGCCGCCATGAAGATCGCCAGGCCGAAACCGGTGAGGTGGTGCAGCGCCTGATCGACACCGATCAGTGTCCAGAACCACGGATGCTCGTTCTCGAGCGTCACGCCGAACCGGGAGGCGATGATCCCCTTGAGGCGGTCGACGGTGATGTGAATGAAAAAATCGATAAAGGCAACGAACCAGAATCGCGGCGCGACGATCAGGATCAGCACGAGCGATACCGCAAGGTGCACGAGGCAATGCGCGAGCAGCGGCAGCGCCCAACCGGTCTTTTGATCCTTGCCGATCGCCATCCAGGAAGTTTGCAGTACGAAATCGGCAATGACGTGCTTCACGGTGAGAAGCAGCATCCATCCGACCAGCGCACCTACCGGGATCGAGGACGACATCGAAGGAAACAACAAAGCTGACGCCCTTTGCTGGGACTGACGAGATGGCGAAAACCGGGGCCTAGGCTGTCAGCGCAATGTTCTTGTCAAACCCGGACTATTCGAACGGTGCCTTTATTTATGACATCTCCTGTGGCGGAATGCACCTGTGGGTAGTCTGAAAATCGCACGGTGTGGCGGAACTGCGATACTGCGGCAAGGGCGCGCAGCGCGGCCCGGGGTAAGGTTACCGGCGGGCGCGCTTTGCAAGCCCGTAAGCGCGGGCTATCATTGGCCGGTGGTCAAAATTATCGTTCTTTTCTAGGTATTTACGAATCCATTCGGACGGCCTGCGGCGCCCAGCCCGGCGGCGATACGTCCCTGACCCGGGTACGAGCCATGCGTGCTGAAGCCCCAACGGCGCATCCGAAAATGCCGCGTCCCCGGTTGCGGTCCGTCAAGAGCAACCGGACCCAGATCCTGTTGTTTTCCATCCTGACGCTAGTCCTGACCGCCGCCGTGGTGTGGGGTGGCCGGACGCTGCTGCGCAATTCCGAGACGCTGGTATTTGCCGTCGGCGAGCGCAATGGCCCCGAGGCACGTTTCGCCGCCCGGCTCGCGGCGGTGCTCAAGAACAATTCCTCGCGGCTGCGGCTCAAGATCGTGACCAACGGCGACAATGCCAGGGCATTGTCGCAGTTCGATCGCAAGGAGGCCAACCTTGCGATCTTGCGCACCGACGCCAGGATTCCGCCCCGCGCCCGCGCGCTGGCGATCCTCGAACATGACCTGCTGTTGCTGATTAGCCCGAACGGCAAGAAAATCAAATCCATCGCGGAGCTGAAGAAAAAGAAGATTGCCGTCGTCGCCGACAACGAGAGCGGGGCTGCGCTGGTGCGCAACATTCTCGAGCTCTCCGACACTCCGGACGCGGCGGCGCGGGTCCAGATGGCCCCGCCGGGCGCAACCTTCGACCAACTGTTCGCCGCAGGCTTCGGCGCCGTGATCAGGATCGCGCACGCTTCGCAGGTCGTGAAGGACAAGAGCTACGAGCAATATGCCAGGCGTGGCGGCTTTACCCTGAATGCGATCGATTCGGCGAAAGCGATCGCGAGGAAGTACCCGGCGATCTCGGAGGAGACGGTGGCGACCGGCATGCTGTCCGCCTCCCCCGCCGTCCCTGCGGAAGACGTCGACACGATCGGGCTCGAATGGCTACTGGTCGCCCAATCCAAGCTCTCGACCACCACCGTGGGCGACCTTGCGCGGATCATCTATGAGAACAAGGCCGAGCTTGCGCTACCCGACGGCTTCGCCTCAAAGATCGAGCCCGCAGAAACCGACAAGGACGCCTTCGTCGTGGCGCATCCGGGCGCTGCCGAATACATCAATGATGAGACCAAGTCCTTTGTCGAGCGCTACAGCGATTTGATGTATGTGGCGCTATTGGCGCTCAGCATCATCGGCTCGATTTTTGCCGCCATTTACGCCAAGGTCACCCGGATCGCACCGGAAAAGGCCAGCCAGCTCGCGACCGCGATTCTCGATATCGGCGAACGCATCGAATACGCCAACTCTCTCGACGCGCTCGACGAACTGCAGGACGAGCTGGAAGCGACCCTGCGCGGCGTGGTGATCGGCTTGCGCGACGGCACCATCAGTAGTGATGGGCTGGATACCTTCAAGCTCGGCTATGAATTCGTGCGCGACGAAATCGGCTTGCGCCGCGAACATCTCAAGCGGCATCATCCGCAGGACGACAGGGTCGTGGTCGTAAAGACGGCGCAGAGCGCGTAAGGCCAAGTTCTACGATGACTGATGGTGGGCACGCTTCCGCCTTCGCTCGTCGAGCTACGGCGGACAAGTCGCTTTGCCCATCCTACAATCTCAGGATGACGGGACTGCCGCATCCGCGCCGGCAGACACCCGCGCCCTTATCTCCGCGATCTTGCGCTTGAGCGCGGCCTGCCGCGGGTCGGGCGAGGCGGCGGCGCGCGCTTCGGCTATTGCGCCGGCGAGATCCGACAAGGCCAGCACGCCATCGAAGGTCGGCTTGGCAAGCCCGTCGATGATCGCGTGCCAATCGGCCATGCCCTGCCGATAGACGTCGCCATAGCCCTCGATCATGGTCGCGGTCTGGATGATCGTGGGCGCGGCTTGGGGCTGTTTGGTCAGGCTGCGGTCGATCATGTGCAGCCAGCGTTCGACCCAGACCCTCTCCTTGGCATAGCGCACCGAAAGCAGCCGCCATCGCCGCAGCCCCGCCTCGATCTTAAGGCGGCGAATGCCAAAGCGGCTTGCCGTGCTGAAGCGGATGGAGACGCGCTTGTGCGCCCACCCCATCCATTCCAGCGCATCGAGCACGTACTCGGCGATCACGGCGGGCAGTGCGCCGATCAGCTCTTCAAGCCGGAATTTTTTGACCTCGACAGACCCGGCCGACGCGCCGGCCGGGCCGTGCAGTTCGGCAAGCTTGAGCTGCGCGATCCGGATCGGGTCCTGATAGCTCATGCGCTCCGCCATCAGCCGCGCTATTTCGCCGAGCATCACTTCGTCGACGCCTCGTTTTCCGATGAACCGCCGCAGCCGGTCGACGTAGAGCCGGGCGTAGCTCGGGCCCTGATAGTCGATGAGAAGATGGATGGCCTCGCTCGCCACCGCCATCACCGGCTCCGGCAGTCCTTCGGGCAGGAACGGCGGCTCGTCGTCATCGTCGCCGATGAAATCGGCCAACAGATAACGCAACGACGACAGAATACCGCGGTCTGACACTCCTTGGGCTCCGGCCTCTACGCGGGTTTCGGCTCGGCTGCCGGCGCAGACTGCTGTGCCAGTCGCCGCTCAAGCGTTTCAATATTCTGAAACAGCCGGGCACTCGCCAGCCGCAGGAAATAGAAGCCGAAGGCCGGGTTCTGCACGTAGAGCTCCTCAACCTTGGTGTAACTGACGCTCAGGATGAGGCCGGATTCGACGCATTCCAGCGTCTGGGTTCGCATGTTCGACGGCGACAGCATACCGAGCTCGCCAACGATGGCGCCTACCGGCAGCACGATGCCGGATTCGACCAGCTTGAACTTGCCGCTGACGATATAGAGCATGTCCTCGGCCTTCTCATCCTTGTAGAACAGGATTTCGCCGGCCTGGCATTGGCGCTCGGTCATGAACGGCTTCAACCATTCCATCGACAGGTCGCTGTTGACGGATTTTTTGACGTCGCGCACCAACTGCAACATCTGGTGCAGCCGATAGGAATTAACCAGCAGCATGATCAACTGCACCACCATGACCAGGTAGTTTCGGGCGGGAATTGCGGTGATGATCAGGATGACGTTGGCGAGAATGCCGAAAACCCGCAAGGGGATCATGGTCTTCATCGTCGTGGTGGCAACCACGAAGATCGTGGCAAACAGCGCACCGGCCGTTCCCGCGTGTTGTGCCAGATGAGACGTATCCATTGGAGGCCAACCAATTTTCTTCAGGGACTGATTTTTCGCGATTCTGCTGCGGCGCCCGCTATCGTAATGCCCGCAGGGCCCTTTTGGTATACGAGGAAAAGGCGACGTTTTGTCGGGATTCTCACTATTCCCGGGTAAAATTCCCGTCCATATAGCCCGCCCATGGCCCGAACCCGACCGCCTGGCGCACCGGGCGCGAGGGCATCGTTGACGCTCTCCCCAGCAGCAGGCACGCTTGTGTTGGCGATGACGGCTGAACAATGGAGCAAATAATGTCCGATACAGCCGAGACGGCGAGCGCGCCCATCCTCGAGATCAGCGGCCCGCGCGCCACCATCCGCCTCAACCGGCCGAAACATCTGAACCGGTTGCAGAGCGAGGACCTCGGCGAACTCATGAAACTGTTCGACCGGATCGAGGCTGATCCCGCGATCCGCGTGCTGGTGCTGACCGGCACCGGCCGCGCCTTCAGCGCGGGCTACGATCTCAATTCGGTCGCGGATCGAGTGACCAGCGAGAAGGAACAACAGAGCGCAGGATCGGCGTTTGAGGTCGTCGTCAACCGGCTGGAGGATCTCGGCGTGCCGACGATCTGCCGGCTCAATGGCGGCGTTTATGGCGGCTCGACCGATCTGGCGCTGGCCTGCGATTTCCGTATCGGCGTCGATACGGCCGAAATGTTCATGCCGGCGGCGCGGCTCGGCCTGCATTATTACAAGAGCGGAATTAAGCGCTACGTTTCCCGGCTCGGCGTCGACAACGCAAAAATGCTGTTTCTCACCGCGCAGAAGATTACCGCACCGGAAATGCTGCGGATCGGGTACCTCACCGCCATGGCGCCGGTCGAGATGCTGGACGAGGAAGTGGATCGTCTCGCCGCTATCCTGGCCGGCAACGCGCCGCTGGCAATGCGCGGCATGAAGCACGCCATCAACGAATTCGCCCGCGGCAAGCTCGACGAAGAGGCTGCCGACCTGCGCCATCGCGAGAGCATGCGTAGCGCCGAGATCAAGGAAGGCATCGAGGCGTTCGCAGAAAAGCGGCCGCCGCGGTTCTAGAGCGGGGGGCGTACCCCGGATGCTGCGCAGCGCGCCGCACTTTGCGGCGTGATGCGCTGCTATGCCGGGATCCCTGGCGCTGGATCCCGGCGCTGCGGCTCAACGCCATAGCGCGTCGAAGACGCGCGTGAACGCACTTGTGGCGCTGCGCCGCGTCCGGGACGCGATATTTGGCGACACGAAACACTCCTGAAACACGATTCTCCCCCTTGCGCGTGAACGCAATCCGCCTGTGGTCCGACTGATGGGCAGGGACGCAACAACGGCCTCGTGCCAAGCAACTGGAGAAAATGAGTATGTTTCGCAAGGTTACCCTCGGACTGATTTCCGCCGCCTCGCTGACCATTGCCGCTGCAGCGCCCGCTTCCGCCGGCGGCTTTTACCACGGCCATCACTGGGGCCATCATTGGGGCCATGGCTGGGGTCCCGCCATCGGCGTTGGCTTCGGCGGCGTCTACGTCAACACCGGTTTGAACGGCTGCCTGCAGCAGCGCTGGGTCGAAACCCGCCGTGGCATGCGCCTGCGCACCGTGAACGTCTGCGCCTACTGATCGAATAGCGTTCTGTAAGAAAGATCCCGGCCGCGCCAGCGACCGGGATTTTTCCGCTTGCCTGAGTACGTTGACCCCTGCCCGCTGCAGCCATATTGTGGCGCCTGCGGTGCAAGCCGCTCCCGGGCCCGCGGGAAGGGTTGAACCCACTTGCAGCTTTCGAGCGAAATCTAGAGCCTTTGTGCAGCCGGTATTGCGGGCCGTCGGCGATGTCATGCACGGAGGTGTCTGATGAACCGGTCTCCCGATCGATTGAATCTCGATCATCTGAAGAAACAAGCCAAGGAATTGATCCGCCTCTATCGAAGCCGCGACCCGGCGACGATGGCGCGGTTTCGGCAAGCGCTGCCGGCGGCGGCCGGCCGCAGCGACGGCGATATTGCGTCCCTCGATCTTCGCCTGCACGACGCGCAATCATGCATCGCGCGCGAGCACGGCTTTGCTTCCTGGCCCGACCTGAAGCGTTACGTCGAAGTACAGACGGCTGTGCGCAACGAGCGCGCCGCCCGCGTCCTGTACTGGGCTCAGCTTCTCTATTCTGGCGACGTCAGCGGCACAATCAACCGTGCCAACCCGCGCGTCGCGCTGCGCATCATGACCGATGATCCCGAACTTGTTGACGGCGATCCCCATCTCGCCTGCGCGATCGGCGATGAAGACGCGCTGCGGCGAGCGACACAGGCCGATCCGACCTGGATCAACCGTCCCGGCGGCCCGCTGCGATTGCCACCGCTGTTCGCGGTCGCGCATTCGAGCCTGCTGCGCGTGGAAGAATTTCGCGAGCGCCTGCATCGCTGCGCGCAATTGCTCATCGCGGCAGGCGCCGACGCCAACCAGCACATCTACAGCCGCTGGCCGCCTGGATCGCTGAATGCGCCCGACCAACGCTATCCGCTCTCGACGCTTTATGGCGCGGCCGGCAGCAACCATGATCCGGCGCTGACCAAATTGCTGCTCGAAGCGGGAGCAGATCCCAATGACGGCGAATCGCTTTATCATTCATTGGAGAATCCCGCGTGCACGCGGCTATTGCTAGAGCACGGCGCGCGGATTGCAGAGAGCAACGCGATCTACCGCGCGATCGATCTCGAAGACGACAGCGCGCTAAAGCTGTTGCTGCAGCATGGCGGCGATCCAAACGAGCCAGCACGAAACAAGCCGCTGACCGATTGGGGTTCGCCTTTGGCATGGGCGATCTACCGCCGGCGCCCGCGCCATGTGAAGGCATTGCTGGAGGTCGGCGCCGACCGGTTGCGACCAACCGCTGACGGCATCAGTGCCTACAGGCTGGCACTGCAGTTCGGACTGTCCGAGGTCGCAGCCCTGCTGCGCGAGGGCGAACCTGATATCTCAGACGAAGAACGCTTTGTCGCCGCATGTGCGCGCGGCGACGAAACGGAGGCGCGGGCGATCCGCTCGCGGCGGCCCGACCTGCCGTCCGCGTTGCCGGCAGCACAGTTCCGGCTATTGCCCGATATGGCCGCAGCCGGCGCCGATGACGTCGTCAAGCTGATGGTCCGGCTCGGCTGGCCGATCGCGGTGCGCGGCGGCGACTGGGATGCATCCGCGCTCAACCTCGCGGTGTTCCGGGGCGACGCGGCGCTCACGCGCTTCCTGCTTGAACACGGCGCTGAGTGGAGCGAGCAGCATGGTCATGGCGACAATGCCTGCGGCACGCTGGGATGGGCCTCCTGCAACGAGCCGGTCGAAGGCGGTGATTGGGCCGGCTGCGCGCGCGCCCTGCTCGATCATGGCATGCCGGGTGCGACGGCAATCCCCAACGATCCCGAATGGGTGGTGGTCGCAGGAATCAAGAAGCGGTTTTCCGACGATGTCACCGAGGAGCTGCTAGGTCGCGGAGCTTGAACATTCTTCCCCCTCTCCCCTTGTGGGAGAGGGTGGCTTCGCGACGCGAAGACGGGTGAGGGGTTGTCTCCGCGGATGGAGACCCCTCATTCGGCGCTTCGCGCCACCTTCTCCCACAAGGGGAGAAGGGCAGCTACTCGTCCACGAAGGTGACCGTATCGGCGACGCTCGCCCGCGAGGTGCGGTAGCTGTTGACCTTGTGGGCGTGGTCAGCATAGCCGAAGGAGATGCCGCAGACCACGCGACGATCATCTGCCAGCTTGAAGTGACGCCGGATCAATCCGGAATGCCGCGCCAATGCGGCCTGCGGAATGGTGCCGAGGCCGAGCGCCTGTGCGGCCAGCATGAAATTCGAGACATAGGCGCCACAATCGACCGCACCATAGATGCCGAGCGGTTCGTCGGTGTGGATGATGGCGACATGCGGGGGGCGCCGAAGAAATTGTAGTTCTCCAGCGCCTGCTTGGCGTAGGCCATCTTGTCACCTCTGGCGATGCCGAGCGTATTGTAGAGCTGAAAACCGCTCTCGCGGCGGCGTTCGAGATAAACGCCGAGATATTCGCGCGGCGGCGTGAAATCATGATCGTCCTTTGCGCCGGAGGCGGCTTCGGCATAGATCGCCTTGCGAAACTTTTCCTTGGCACCGCCGCTGGCGATCAGCACCTGCCAGGGCTGGCTGTTGCACCATGACGCCGTGCGTTGCGCGACCTTCAGAATATGCTCGATGGTCTCGCGCGGCACCTCCTGCGGCAGGAAAGCTCGAACGGAGTAGCGCTCGTTCAGGAGGTCCTCGAGCACGTCGATGCGATCTTGTTGGTTCACGGCAGTATCCATGGCCTTGCTCACTTTCGTGCCCCGTACGCAGCGCAGCGCGGAGCGGTGCGCTGCAGAGCCGGGGCCAATTGCGTGTAGGTCCCGGCTGTGCGGAGCAGCGCATCGGACGATGCTTCGCATCGCCGGGACACGCTGCACCGCGTCCGGGACGCGAGAGTTTACCGGGCCGAGAACTACCGCCCCTTGGTCGGGATCTTGTTGAACGGCACGTCCTTGTCGACCCTGATGTCGCCGGGCAGGCCGAGCACGCGCTCGGCGATGATGTTGCGCAGGATCTCGTCGGTGCCGCCGGCAATGCGCATCGAGGGCGAGGACAACAGCATCTGCTGGAACTGGCCGCGCGCCGCCTCCTCATCGGCGCCCGTCAGCGCGCCGGCCGCGCCCTGCAGGTCCATCGCATAGGTCGCGATGTCCTGCAGCATCGAACCCGACACCAGCTTGCCGATGGAGTTTTCCGGGCCCGGCCGCTCGCCCTTCGATAGCGAGGAGATGGCGCGGTAGCTGGTGTATTTCAGCCCGCTCGCCTTCACCGCCCAACTCGCGAGTTTTGAGCGCGTCGCGGGATCGTCGATCGCGAGCCCGTCATCGGTCATCAGGTTAGAGCAGAATTCGAACATCTCGGGGAAGCCGGTCGCGAGCCGCGAGCCGATCGACATCCGCTCGTTCATCAGCGTGGTCAGCGACACGTTCCAGCCATCGCCGACCGCGCCGAGCCGCTGGCTGTCGGGGATCACGACATCGGTGAAATAGACCTCGTTGAATTCCTGCATGCCGTTGGCCTGCTTGATCGGCCGCACCTCGACGCCCTTGCTCTTCATGTCCAGAAAGAACATCGTCAGGCCCTTGTGCTTGGGCACGTTGGGATCGGTGCGCGTGATCAGCAGGCCGTAGTCGGAATAATGCGCGCCCGAGGTCCATATCTTCTGGCCGTTGATGATCCAGTTGTCGCCCTGCTTTTCCGCGCGCGTTCGCAGCCCCGCGACATCCGAGCCGCCGGCCGGTTCGGAGAAGAGCTGACACCAGATGTGCTCGCCGGAAGCAAGTTTTGGCAGATAGTGACGCTTGTGCTCCTCGCTGCCGAACGCCATCACGGTCGGGCCGCACATGCCCTCGCCGATCTGGAACGGCTGCGTCAGCTTGCCGTAGACGCCCTCTTCCTGTTGCCAGATCACCTTCTCGATCGGGCTGGCGCCGCGGCCGCCATATTCCTTCGGCCAGTGCAGGCAGGCCCAGCCGCCTTCGGCCTTCTTCTTTTGCCACGCCTTGCCGACATCGACGATGTCTTCCTTCTCCAGCCGGATCCGCCCGAGCGAGGATTTTGACAGCTCCGCCTCGTATTGTTTGGGCGCATTGGCGTCGATCCATTTGCGGGCCAGGCTGCGGAATTCCGCTTCCTGCGGGGTATCGTCGAAGTTCATGGCGGACCTCTCATTTTTCTAATCTTGCATCGTTCTTTACCCTCATGGTGAGGAGCGCGAAGCGCGTCTCGAACCATGAGGCCACCAGCCGGGCCTTCATCCTTCGAGACGCGGCGCATGCGCCGCTCCTCAGGATGAGGGCCTTCATTTCTATGCGCGTCCCTTGGTCGGGATCTGGTTGAACGGCACGTCCTTGTCGACGCGGATATCGCCGGGCAAGCCAAGCACGCGCTCGGCGATGATGTTGCGCATGATCTCGTCGGTGCCGCCTTCGACGCGGGTGCCCGGCGCGCGCAGCAGCATCGCCTGGAATTTTCCGGCGACCTCGGCGTCGTCGGGCCCGCTCAGCGCGCCGGCGGCGCCCTGCAGGTCGAGCGCATACATCGCGACTTCCTGGACCATCGATCCCGCCACCAGTTTGCCGATGGAATTTTCCGGTCCGGGCCGCTCGCCTTTCGACAGCGCCGAGATCGCGCGCATGCTGGTATATCTCAGGCCGCTCGCCTTCACCGCATAGTTCGCAAGACGTGAACGAACGTTGCGGTCCTCGATCGCGGGTCCATTCTCCAGCATCAGGCCGTTGCAGAACTCGAACAGTTCCGGAAAGCCTGTCGCGACGCCCGCGCCGATCGACATGCGCTCGTTCATCAGCGTCGTCAGCGAAACGTTCCAGCCGTCATTGACGGCGCCAAGCCGCTGCGAGTCCGGGATCTTCACGTCAGTGAAGTAGACCTCGTTGAAGTCGGACTGGCCGCTGGCCTGCTTGATCGGCCGCACCTCGACGCCCGGGCTCTTCATATCAAGGAAGAACATGGTGAGGCCCTTGTGCTTGGGCACATTGGGATCGGTGCGCGTCAGCAGGATACCGTAATCGGAATAATGCGCGCCCGAGGTCCAGATCTTCTGGCCGTTGATGATCCAGTCGTCGCCCTTCTTCTCGGCGCGGGTGCGAAGCCCTGCGACGTCGGAGCCGCCGGCGGGTTCGGAGAATAGCTGGCACCAAATTTTTTCGCCGGAAGCGAGCGGCGGCAGATATTTGCGCTTCTGCTCCTCGCCGGCATAGGCCATCATGGTCGGCCCGCACATGCCATGGCCGATGATGAACATGCCGCTGAGCTTGCCGAACGGCCCCTCTTCCTGCTGCCAGATCACCCGCTCGATCGGCGAGGCGCCGCGGCCGCCATATTCCTTCGGCCAGTGCAGGCAGGCCCAGCCGGCATCGGCCTTCTTCTTTTGCCAGGCCTTTGCGACCTCGAGAATGTTGGCGCCCTTCAGCACTGTGCGGCCGAGCGAGGATTTTCGAAGTTCTTCCTCGTACTGCTTCGGCGCATTGGCTTGTATCCATGCGCGGGCCTCGGCGCGGAACGCGGCTTCCTGCGGTGTGTCGTCGAAGTTCATGTTCTCAATCCTCGATCGCGTTCCGGCTTCGTAGGATGGGTGGAGCGAAGCGATACCCATCTCCTTCTCGGCCGGTGTGATGATGGGTTTCGCTTCGCTCTACCCATCCTACAGGTGCCTTATGCCGCGTTCTTCTTGCGCATGCGGTCGATCAACTGATCTTCCCAGTATGACAGGCTGCCGAGCGTCAGCGCGGTGGTGTTGGCGCGGCGGTAGTACATGTGGCAGTCGAACTCCCAGGTGAAGCCCATGCCGCCATGAACCTGGATGTTGTTCTTGGAGCAGTGTTGGAACGCCTGCGTCGCGCTGATGCGCGCGGCTGCAGCGGCTTCCGGCAATTCCGACGCGTTGGTCGAGAGCGCCCACGCGCCGTAATAACAATTCGAGCGCGCCAGCGTTGCCGAGACATACATGTCGGCGAGCATGTGCTTCACCGCCTGGAACGAGCCGATCGGCCGGCCGAACGCGATACGGTCGAGCGCGTAGTCGCGACCCATTTCGAGCGCACGGTCGGAGCCGCCGACCTGCTCGAACGCGAGCAGCACCGCGGCGCGGTCGAGCACTTGCGTGAGGATACTCCAGCCCTCGCCAGCAGCTCCCAGCGGCTCGACCTTGGCATTCTTGAAGATGAGTTCGGCCTGGCCACGGGTCGGATCGATGTTGGTCAGCGGCTTCGCCTCGACGCCGCCGGCCTTCAGGTCGACCAGGAACAGTGAGATATCGGAATCGCGCCCGCTCGAACCGGTGCGCGCGGCGACCACAGCGAAATCGGCAATCGCGCCATCCGGCACCGGCTTCTTGATGCCGTTGAGCGTGCCGCCGGAAGCCTGCAGCTTGATCGCCTTCGGCGACGGATTGCCCTTGCCCTCGAACAGCGCCAGCGTGCCGATCGCCTCGCCTGCGGCGATCTTCGGCAACCATTTCTGCTTCTGCGCATCGGAGCCGGCCAGCAGCAGCGCCTCGGCGGCGAGATAGACCGTGGAGGAGAACGGCACCGGCGCATTCGCGCGGCCCATCTCTTCCGCGATCACGCAGAGCTCGAGATGGCCCGCGCCGGCGCCACCGAATTCTTCCGGGATCGCGACGCCAAGAAAACCCATCTCGGCGAGGCCCTTCCACAATTCCTTGTCGTACGGCGACTTGCCGTCGAGCACCTCGCGCACGGCCTTCGGCGGGCACTTTTCGGCAAGAAATTTTCTCGCCGCGTCGCGCATCTGTTTTTGTTCGTCGGAGAAATCGAAGTTCATGGCGTGTTACTCGCGTTGGTAATGGCTCTGTAGGATGGGTGGAGCGAAGCGATACCCATCAATTTTTGGCTTCGAATGATGGGTTTCGCTGCGCTCTACCCATCCTACGATCAGTTCAAAATGATTACGTCGTCTCCCGGCTTGTCGGCATAAAGCTTCTCCACCAGCGCGGCGCGGCGTTCGAGGCCGGCGCGCTGGTTGATGTAGCCCTTGTCGGTGAGTTCGTTGCCGTCGATCGAGGGCGGCTCGGCCATCAGCATGGCGCGGGCAATCCGCATGCTGCTGCCGGTGGCGGAGGCGTTGTGCGCTTCCAACCCGCGCTTCAAGCAGGCGATCACCTCGGGATGCCTGACAACATCTTCAAACGTCGCATCCGGGTTGCCGACGATCTGCCGGCAGGCATGCAGATTGGGCCAGGCTAAGAGCCCGATGAAGGGACGGTCCTGCCCCGTAACCAGCGCGTCATGCACCACCGGCGTCGCGGCCGCGATGGCATCGGTGCGCAATGAGCCGACATGGACGAAGGTGCCGGTCGTGAGCTTGAAGTCTTCGACCACGCGGCCGGCAAAGATGATGCCCTGCAGCGGATCGTTCTCATCGACGAACACGCCGGCATCGCCGATGCAGTAAAAGCCTTCCTCGTCGAACATCTTCTTCGTCAATTCAGGCTGGCCGAAATAGCCCGGCGTGACGTTGATGCCGCGCAGGCGCAATTCGTATTTCGAACCGCACGGCACCATCTTCAATTCGACGCCGGGAAACGGCAGGCCGATCAGGCCGACGCGCTCGGTGTCCCAATAGGTGCCGGTCGACGTCGGCGCGGTCTCGGTCGAGCCCCAGCCGGTGTAGAACACGATGCGCTCGCCGGTGGTCTTCACCGCCAGCGCCTGCATGCGGTCGTAGAGATCGTCAGGCAGCCGCGCGCCGCCATAGGCCATCACGGTCAGGTTCTTGAAGAAGCTGCGGCACAGCGCGTCGTCCTTTTCCATTGCAGCGGCCAGCGCGGCATAGCCGGCGGGTACGTTGGCATAATAGGTCGGCGACACCTCACGCAGATTCTTGATGGTCTCCTCGAACTGACCCGGCATCGGCCGGCCGTCATCGATATAGAGCGTGCCACCATCGATCAGAATCGGATTGAACGCGGCGTTACCGCCCATGGTGTGATTCCACGGCATCCAGTCAAGCACGGTGGCGAGTGGCCCGTTCGGATCGCGCGGCCGCACCTGCATCATCATCGCCGCATTGGCGCACATCATCTCCTGCGTGTTGATGACAGCCTTCGGCATGCCGGTCGAGCCCGAGGTGAACAAGAGCTTGCCGATGGTGTCAGGCGTGATCTTCGCAATTGACTCCTCGACCGCGTTCGTCACCGGCGTGGCCGCAAGGTCGGCAAAGGATACGCTCTTGATGCCGTCGCAAGGACGCAAGACATGCACGACGGTGACATCAGTGAGATCGAGCGCCTTCAAGGCCTTCTCGAAGGCCGGCCCGTCCTGCACCATCACGACCGCCGGCTTGATCAGGTTGAAGAGGTATTTGAGCTTGAGATGATCCTGACTCATCAGCGAATAAGCCGGCGACACCGGTGCTGCCGGCAGGCGCGCCTGCATCGCAGCTTGCGTCATCAGCGCGTGTTCGATCGAATTGCCTGACAGGATCGCAACGGGATGGCCCTCTGCGAGGCCGAGATTGAGCAGGCCCTGTGTCAATCCGTCGACGATGCGCTTGGCGTCGCCATAAGAGACCTTCCGCCACTGCCGCTCCGGGCCGCCACGTTGCGCCAGCCAGATGCGCTCGGGCGCTTGCTTGGCCCATTTTGCCAGCGATGCCGGAATATGCTTCTCGTAAGCCTGCAGCGGAATGCGCGACTTCAGGATGATGACGCCGTCTGGGCGACGCTCGACCGCGATGTCGCGCGGCAGCCACTCGATCTTGCGGAAGGCCGGCTTTGTCAGCACCTTCGCTGCACTCCCACTCATATTGCGTCTCCCGGAATTCTTGTCCTTTTGCGGATCTTGTCATCACCGCCTGATATAGACAGGCTTTCGCTTTTCGAGAAAGGCCCTGATGCCTTCGTTGAAATCTTCCGAGCGGCTGCACAGCACCTGATTGCGGTCTTCCATCGCAATCACGGCTTCGATCGAGCCGGCATCGACGCTCATGTTGAGGCATTCCTTGGAGAGCCGTAAGGCCACGGGCGAGGCCGTCATCATCGCCTCGACGTAAGGCTCGGCTGCGGCATCGAGCCCGCCTTCCTCGACGACTTCGGAGACGAGGCCAACCGCGAGCGCGCGCTCGGCGCCGATGAAGCGGCCGGTGAGGATCAGTTCGGAGGCGACCGACACGCCAACCAGGCGCGGCAGGAAATAGGAGGTGCCGATGTCGCAGCCGCCGAGACCGAGCTTGATGAAGGCGCAGTTCATCCGCGCGGATTTGGTGGCAATCCGGATATCGGCAGCGAGCGCCAGCGCAAAACCGCCGCCGGCAGCCGCGCCCTGAATCAGCGCGATGATCGGCTGCGGGCAGCGCCGCATCAGCATCACGATGTCGGCGATGCGGCGCTGCGAATCCAACGATTCGGTCACGCCGGGCGGCTCCTGTTGCCCGGCGCGGCGCTGCATGGCGTGTTTCAGATCAAGCCCGGCGCAGAACGCGCTGCCTGCACCCTTCAGCACCACGACACGCGTCGAACGGTTGCGCTGCAGGCCCTCGAAATAGGTATTGAGCGCGTCGATCAACGAGCGATCGAGCGCGTTGAGGCTGTCCGGGCGATTGAGCGTGACCCAATCAACCCCGTCACGATGTTCGATCAGCAGCGGTTGAGTCACGAGGCGCTCCCTGCATCCACGGATTGCGGCGCCCGTTGCTGCGCCCTCTCCCCTTGTGGGAGAGGGCAGCACCGGCGTTAGCCCTGCATTCGATGCGGTGAGGGGTTGCCAGCCAGAGAGAACCCCTCATCCGTCTTCGCTTCGCGAAGTCACCTTCTCCCACATCCCCCTTCGCCTGAAGGCTTCGGCGGACATGAGGGAAGAAGGGAGCCCTACCGCGGCGCCATGCGGATGGCGCCGTCGAGGCGGATGGTCTCGCCGTTGAGCATCGCGTTCTCGACGATGTGCACCGCGAGCGCACCGTATTCGTCGGGCTCGCCAAGACGGGCCGGATGCGGCACCTGGGCGCCAAGACTCTTGCGAGCTTCCTCGTTCAGCCCCATCAGCAGCGGCGTGAAGAAGATGCCGGGCGCAATCGTGTTGACGCGGATCTTCAAGCTGGCGAGATCGCGCGCCGCCGGCAGCGTGAGGCCGACGATGCCGCCCTTGGAGGCAGAATACGCGATCTGGCCGATCTGGCCTTCATAGGCCGCAACGGACGCGGTGTTGATGATGACGCCGCGCTCCTCGCCGACGGGGGGCGCGGTAGCGAGCCGCTCGGAGAACAGGCGCAGCGCGTTGAAGGTGCCGATCAGGTTGACGTTGATGATGCGAACGAACTTTTCCAGGGGGTAGACGCCGTCCTTACCGACCACGCGCTGCGAGCCGCCGATGCCGGCGCAGTTCATCAGCACGCGAGCGACACCATGAGCAGCCTCCGCCTTGGCGATCGCCGCCTTCATCTGTTCCTCGCTGGTGACGTCGGCATGAAGGGCTACGCCCTTCACTTCGGCCGCGACCTTTTCGGCATTCTCCTTGTTCTGGTCGAGCACGCCGATCTTGGCACCCTTGGCGGCCATGGCGCGGGCGGTCGCGGCCCCTAGGCCGGAGCCACCGCCGGTGATGAGAACGGCAACGTCTTTCAACTGCATTTTGAGAGCCTTTCCTTGGATGTTTTCTTCTCTAGTTGGCGAATGGCAAATAGCGAGTGGCGAATGGATTCATTCGCTATTCGCTGCTATTCGCCCATTCAACATGCCGCCGCAGATCAGCGCTTCCATGTGCTTGATGTAGTCGCGGCAGACTTCGTCGGTGACCGGGCCGACTCCGGTCGCGCGAGACATCGCGTGGCGGCCGAAGAACAGGTGATCGCAGGCGCCGATCAGGCTGGTGTAGAACAGCACCGGATCGATATCGCGGAACTCGCCGGCCTTGACGCCTTCGGCGAGCAGGCGGCGATGGAAGTCCAATAGCGGCGCGACGAAGAATTGCGAGACTTGGTCGGCGGCTTCCGCGCTGCTCTCGTGCAGGAGGTAGTGGATCAGCCGGTTCATGTAGGGAAACTGGTGATAGGCGCGGATGATGCCGCCGATGTGCAGGCGCAGCTTGGCGGTCGGCGAGATCGGCTGGCTGATCAGGTATTCGAGTTGCGACATCTCGGTCGCGGCGTCGCGCGCCAGCAGCGCCAAGAGCAGCCCGTCCTTGTTGCCAAAGTGGTATTTCACCAGCGCTGCGTTGACGCCCGACTTCTGCGCAATGTCGGACAGCGATACCTCGATCGAGGCGCGCTCGATCATCAGCTCGCTCGCCGCCACAAGCAGCTTCTCGGCGGTTGTATTTTTGCCGCTCGGGAGCCTGGTCGGTACGCTGGTATTCAAGGGTGATCCCATTCCTGCCTGCCGGAGATCCGGGCCGCACATAAGCGCATGCCGCGGCTGCACTCAAGAGTTAATTGATTGATTGACTAAATCCCGCTGCCCCCCTTAAATCCGGCCCATCTTTCCAAGCCACAACAACATTCAGGGAGAACAGACATGGCCGAGGCCTATATCGTCGCCGCCGCACGCACTGCCGGTGGCCGCAAGGGCGGACGTCTCGCAGGCTGGCACCCGGCCGATCTCGCCGCTTCCGTGCTCAATTCGCTGGTCGACCGCTCCGGCGTCGACCCGGCCCAGATCGAGGACGTGATCATGGGCTGCGTGATGCAGGCCGGCGAACAGTCCAACAACATCGCTCGCAACGCGGTGATGGCCTCGAAGCTGCCCGAGAGCGTGCCCGCCACCTCGGTCGACCGGCAGTGCGGCTCGTCGCAGCAGGCGCTGCATTTTGCGGCGCAGGCAGTGATGGCCGGCTCGATGGACATCGTGATCGCCGCCGGCGTGGAATCGATGACGCGGGTGCCGATGGGGCTTGCTTCGTCGCTGCCGGCCAAGAACGGTTTTGGTCACTACAAGAGCCCGGGCATCGAGGCGAAATATCCGAACATCGTGTTCAGCCAGTTCACCGGCGCGGAAATGATGGCGGAGAAGTACGGGCTCTCGAAAGACCAGCTCGACGAATACTCCTACAACAGCCATCAGCGCGCGATTGCCGCGACGCAAGGTGGCAAGTTTAAGGATGAAATCGTTCCGCTGCAGATCACCCGCGCCGACGGCTCGACCGACACCCACCATATCGACGAAGGCATTCGCTTCGACGCCAGCCTCGACGGCATCAAGGGCGTCAAGCTGATTGCCGAGAACGGCAAGCACACCGCCGCCAGCGCCAGCCAGATCTGCGACGGCGCCTCCGGCGTGCTGGTGGTCAACGAGAAAGGCCTGAAGTCGCTCGGCGTGAAGCCGTTGGCGCGCATCCATCACATGACCATGATGGGCGGCGATCCCGTGATCATGCTGGATGCGCCGCTGCACGCCACCAAACGCGCGCTGGAGAAAGCCGGCATGTCGATCGACGACATCGACCTGTTCGAGGTCAACGAAGCCTTCGCGGCCGTGCCGGTGGCGTGGCTGAAGACGACCGGCGCCGATCCTGACAGGCTCAACGTCAATGGCGGCGCGATCGCGCTCGGCCATCCGCTCGGCGGCTCCGGCACCAAGCTGATGACCACGCTGGTCAACGCGCTGAAGCAGAACAACAAGCGCTACGGCCTGCAGACCATGTGCGAAGGCGGCGGCATGGCGAACGTGACAATCGTGGAAAGGCTGTAAGTCTCACGTGTCCCGGACGCGATGCAGCGCGCAAGCGCTGCTTCGCAGAGCCGGGACCCATTCGTGCCCCAATGGACCCCGGATCAGCAGCGCACCGCTTGCGCGCTGCGCAGCATCCGGGGAACGCCACATCAAGCGCGGAGCCGAAGCATCACAATGACCCACCCGTCCGTCCACGCCCGCAACACGCCGAACAAGATCGCCTATCAGATGGCCGGGACCGGCAAGGCGATCACCTATCGCGAGCTTGACGAGCTTTCGAACCAGGGCGCGCATCTGTTCCGTTCGCTCGGCCTGAAGGCCGGCGACCATATTGCCTTCCTGATGGAAAACCGCCTCGCATTCATGGAGATCTGCTGGGCGGCGCAGCGCTCGGGCCTTTATTACACCGCGATCAGCCGCTATCTCACGGAGGAGGAGATCGCCTATATCGTGAAGGATTGCGGCGCCAAGGTCTTCATCACCACGCCGCAATGCGCCGACAAGGTCAAGGGCCTGATCAAGGGCGAACCCGGCGAGCCGCTGTTCTTCATGGTCGACGAGCCGGCGCCCGGCTTCCGCTCCTTCGACAAGGAAGCGATCGCGATGCCGGTGACGCCGATTACGGACGAGGTCGCTGGCTATGACATGCTGTATTCCTCGGGCACCACCGGCCGGCCCAAGGGCATCAAAAAGGAGTTCGAGGGCAAGGCGATCGACGTGCCGAACCCGCTCCTGAAAATTCTCTGCGCCGACATGTGCGGCATGTCGTCCGACAGCATCTATCTGTCGCCGGCGCCGCTCTATCACGCAGCTCCCTTGCGCTTCAACATGATGGCGATCACGCTCGGCGGCACCTCCATCATCATGGAACATTTCGACGCCGAGGAATTCTTGAGGCTGGTCGAGAAATACAGGGTCACGCAATCGCAGCTGGTGCCGACCATGTTCGTGCGCATGCTGAAATTGCCGGACGAGGTGCGCAATCGCTATGACGTCTCGTCATTGAAGGGCGCCATTCACGCCGCAGCGCCCTGCCCGGTCGATGTCAAAGCCAAGATGATCGAGTGGTGGGGACCGATCCTGATCGAATATTACGCCGGCTCCGAAGGCAACGGCGTCACGGTTTCAAACTCGCAGCAATGGCTGACCCATCGCGGCACCGTCGGCCGCGCGGTGGTCGGCAAGGTGAAGATCCTCGACGAGAACGAGGAGGAACGGCCGGTCGGCGAAATCGGCACGGTCTATTTCGCCGACGCGCCTGTTTTCACCTATCACAACGATCCCGAGAAGACCAAGAAGGCCTACAACGCCAAGGGCTGGTCGACGCTCGGCGACGTCGGCTATCTCGACGCCGAAGGCTTTCTCTACCTCACCGACCGCAAGAGCTACATGATCATCTCGGGCGGGGTAAACATCTACCCGCAGGAGACCGAGGACGTCCTGATCACGCATCCTGCCGTTTCCGACGTCGCGGTGTTCGGCGTGCCGAACGAGGAAATGGGCGAAGAGGTCAAGGCCGTGGTGCAGCCGCACGACATGGCCAAGGCCGGCAAGGAACTCGAGGCCGAACTGATCGCGTTCTGCCGCAAGCATTTGTCGCCGATCAAATGCCCGAGGAGCGTCGACTTCGAGGCAGAGTTGCCGCGCACGCCAACCGGGAAACTGGTGAAGCGGCACCTGCGGGACAGGTATTGGCCGAAGGCGGCGGCGAAGGCGTAATTCTCTTGTCCCGGACGCGGCGCGGCGGCGACGCTGTGCCGCAGAGCCGGGACCCACGAGCGGCCAGATAGGCCCCGGCGACGCAGCGCACCGCCGGAGTCGCGCGAAGCGCGATCCCGAGAGCGCTGCGCTGCGTCCGGGGCACGCAAGTCTCGGCACGTCATGCCCGGCTTGTCTTTTTTCTTTCGTCCTTCCTTCCCTTCTCCCCTTGTGGGAGAAGGTGCCTTCGCGGAACGCGAAGGCGGATGAGGGGTCTCTCTCCGCGGAGACAACCCCTCACCCGTCCGCGATGCTGCGCATCGCGTCCACCCTCTCCCACAGGGGGAGAGAGGAAGAAAGGCGAAGCCACCATGCCCACCCTCCCCGATATCCCGCTCCCCTCCACGATCCGCTCCCGCTACGTCGATGGCATCAACGGCCTGCGCATGCATGTGCTCGAAGCCGGCTTCGAGACCCGCCGCCGGCCCTGCGTGCTGCTGCTGCACGGCTTTCCCGAACTCGCCTTCTCCTGGCGCAAGGTAATGCCTGTCCTTGCGGAAGCCGGCTATCACGTGATCGCGCCGGACCAGCGCGGTTATGGCCGCACCACCGGATGGGACCCGGATTATGACGGCGACCTCGCCTCGTTCCGGCTCCCCAATCTGGTGCGCGACATGCTTGGGCTGGTATCGGCATTCGGGTATCGCGAGGTCGATGCCGTGATCGGACATGATTTCGGCTCGTCGGTGGCGGCGTGGTGCGCGCTGATCCGCCCCGACGTGTTTCGCTCGGTCGTCATGATGAGCGCGCCGTTCGGCGGCCCGCCCTCGCTACCGTTCAACACAGTGGATGGGCCGGCCAAGCCTGTTGCCGAGGACCCCATCCATCGCGAGCTCGCGGCGCTGCCGCGGCCACGCAAGCATTACCAGTGGTACTACTCGACACGCGAGGCGAATGAGGACATGCACCGCGCGCCGCAGGGCGTGCATGATTTCCTGCGCGCTTACTACCATTACAAGAGCGCGGACTGGAAAGACAACAAGCCCTACCCGCTCAAATCCTGGACCGCGGAAGAGATCGCGAAGCTGCCGACTTACTATGTGATGGACCTCGCCAAGGACATGGCCGCCACCGTCGCGGAGGAAATGCCGTCGGCCGCCGAAATCGCCGCCAACAAATGGCTGCCCGACAGCGAGCTTGCCTTCTACAGCGCCGAGTACGAGCGCAACGGATTCCAAGGCGGGCTGCAATGGTATCGCTGCGGCACCTCGGGCGCGTTCACGCCGGAATTGCAGTTATGGTCGGGCTGCACCATCGACGTGCGCTCTGCGTTCATCTCGGGCAAGCAGGACTGGGGCACCTATCAACGCCCCGGCGTCTATGAAGCGATGCAATCGAAGGCCTGCACCAACATGATCGGCTGCCATCTCGTCGATGGCGCGGGCCACTGGGTGCAGCAGGAACAGCCTAACCAAGTGAGTTGGTTGCTGGTGCAATTCCTGCGAGGGGCAAAGGGCAACGCAAAGACAAAGGCCAGCCGGGACGGGTCCAGCAATTGACCGCGGCGAAGGATTTTGCGGCGCCGCGACTGCCGTCGCTTGCGTCGTGGCTTTCTTCGAATTGTGGGCGGTACAGGAGACTACCGCGCAAACGACGCGTTCGCCAGTAGCGTACCGGCAAGAGAGGACCGCCGCTGTACAGCCATTGCTCTTGCCGCGCGCCCCCAAACTAAGCATCATCCGCGCCGCATTCGGAAACAGAGCGGAGCACGCCTTGGCCAAATCGCAATGGAGTTTCAAGACCGCCGTCGAATTGTCATCTGCGCTTTCTGACAGGAAAGTCTCAGCGGTTGAACTAGCGGAGGACGCGATCAGCCGGATCGAGCGGCATGACTCAAAGATCAACGCGATTTGCGTTCGCGATTTCGAGCGCGGTCTTGCTGCCGCCCGTGCCGCCGACGCCGAACTCGCGCGCGGCGTCAAGAAGCCATTGCTCGGCATTCCCATGACGGTGAAGGAATCGTACAATATCGCAGGCCTGCCAACGACCTGGGGCATCCCGGCCCAGAAGGATTTCACCCCGACGGAAGACGCATTGTCGATCTCGCGCGTCAAAGACGCCGGGGGCGTCATCCTCGGCAAGACCAATGTCCCGTTCGGGCTCGGCGACTGGCAGAGCTATAACCAGATCTACGGCACCACCAATAACCCATTCGACCTCAGCCGCACGCCGGGCGGCTCGTCCGGCGGATCGTCGGCGGCGCTCGCGGCGGGTTATGGCCCGCTGTCGCTCGGCTCCGACATCGGCGGCTCGTTGCGCGTGCCCGCCTTTCATTGCGGCGTC
The DNA here is from genome assembly GCF_032917945.1 of Bradyrhizobium sp. sBnM-33. Taxonomy (NCBI): domain Bacteria; kingdom Pseudomonadati; phylum Pseudomonadota; class Alphaproteobacteria; order Hyphomicrobiales; family Nitrobacteraceae; genus Bradyrhizobium; species Bradyrhizobium sp. sBnM-33. The sequence goes on along the minus strand of NZ_CP136624.1, from coordinate 850,943 downwards.
TATGCGCACAAGCCGACCTTTGCGCTGGTACCGGGGCGCGGCCACACGCCGCCGCCATTCCAGCCGCTGCCGTTCGACCGCGACCTTGCCGTGATCGGCCCGATGGCACGCAGCGCCGCCGATCTGTCGCTGCTGCTCGACACCATCGCCGGCCCCGACCCGCTGGAGGCCGGCAAGGGTTACAAACTCGCCCTGCCGCCGCCGCGCCACGGCGCGCTAAAGGATTTTCGCGTGTTGGTGGTCGATACCGACCCAGTCATGCCGACCGACGAGGTGGTGCGCGGCACGATCCACAAGCTCGCCTCCAACCTCGAAAGGGCCGGTGTAAAGATCGATCGCAACAGTCCGTTGCTGCCGAACTTTGCCGAGACGTCCCGGCTCTACATGCGGATGCTGATGTCGTTCCTCGCCGCCTCCTTCCCGCCGGAAGTCTATGCCGGCGTGCAGGCCGCCGCCGCCGCCCTGCCGCAGAGCGATGTAAGCCTCGCTGCCGAACGCCTGCGGGGCATGGCGCAAAGCCACCGCAACTGGCTGATGGACGACGTCGCGCGCGCGCGCCTGCGAGCGCAATGGCGCGAACTGTTCAAGACCTTTGATGCCGTAATCTGTCCGATCATGCCGACACCCGCCTTTCCGCACGATCACTTCGATGACCAGGAAAAACGCCGTATCAAGATCGACGGCAAGGACCACATCTATCCAGATCAGCTTTCGTGGCCGGGCATCGCGACACTACCCGGCCTGCCCGCGACCGCGATCCCGACCGGCTTTTCGCCGGACGGATTGCCGGTCGGCGTGCAGATCGTCGGGCCGTGGCTGGAGGATCGCACAACGCTAAAGCTGGCGGAACTGATCGAGCGCGAATTCGGCGGCTTCAAGCCGCCGCCGATGTTTGATGATTGAGAGGCGTCGTCATTGCGAGCCAACGGGTCGCGCGAATGCGCGCCCGATGACAGGCTCCGCGAAGCAATCCATCGCGCCGCAAGCGGAGACGTGGATTGCTTCGTCGCTTCGCTCCTAGCAATGACGGGGAGATATCGGGAGAAAACCAATGAGCGAAGACATCGAAGAACTTACCGAGCTTAACCGCGACTATGTGAATTCAGTCCAAAACTCCGACGTCAAACGCTTCGACGAAATCCTTGCGCAGGATTTCTATTGCTCAAATCCCGACAAGTCGCTGGTCGACCGTGCGGCGTTTCTCAAACAGACGGCTGTGCCGGTGACAATCAAGAATCTCACCGCGCACGACGTCAAAATCCGCGTGCTCGGCGACTTCGCCATCATCCACGCCGCGACGAGCTATACGACCGCGGACGGCCAGCAGGCTCACGGGCGCTATACCGATTGCTGGGCGAAGCAGAATGGCAAGTGGCTCGCGGTATCGGCGCATGTGTCGCGGTAAGCCAACGCCGTCATTGCCGGGCTCGACCCGGCAATCCATCCCCTTTGCGAAAAGCTTCTTGTGAAGATCGATGTATGCCCCGGGTCAAGCCCGGGCATGACGAGTGGTAGACACCTCACGCATCAAACACAATCACACTGCGTAGCGTCTTGCCGGCTTTCATGTTGGCAAAACCTTCGTTGATTTCGGAGAGTTTCAGCTTGGCCGAGATCCAGTCCTCCAGATGCAGCTTGCCGCGCATGTAAAATTCGACCAGGCGGGGCATGTCGACCCGGAAATGGTTGGAGCCCATCGACGAGCCCTGAATGCGGCGCTCGCGCAGGAAGTCGAAGCCGTGCAGCTCGATCTTCTGGCCGAACGGGATCATGCCGACAATGGTCGCGGTTCCGCCCGCCGCCAGCATCGCAAAGGACTGCTCGGCGGTTTCCTTGCGGCCCAGCACCTCGAAGGAGTGATGCACGCCTCCATTGGTGAGTTCACGCACCTGCTGCACCACATCGCCGCGGGCGGGATCGACGATATCGGTGGCGCCAAGCTTGGTGGCCAACTGCAGCTTGGCCGGATTGGTATCGATCGCGATGATGCGGCCGGCGCCGGCGATCGCCGCGCCATTGATCGCGGCCATGCCGACCCCGCCGCAGCCGATCACGGCCACCGTTTCGCCGGCCTGAACCTTTGCGGTGTTCACGACCGCGCCATAGCCGGTGATGACGCCGCAGCCGATCAGAGCCGCGAGCTCCAGCGGCATGTCCTTGCGGATTTTGACGATGGCGTTTTCGTGCACCAGCATCTGCTCGGCGAACGACGAGAGATTGAGGAACTGATGAAGCTTCTCCTCACGCGCCCAGGACAGCCGGTTTGACTGGCCGGGCAGCATCTTCACAGTGGTATCGGTGCAGAGCACGGTGCGGCCGGTGGTGCAGTTATCGCAGGTGCCGCAAAACACTGACAAGCAGGTCACGACGTGATCGCCGGGCTTTACGTAGGTGACGTCGGAGCCGACCTTTTCGACCATGCCGGCCGATTCATGCCCAAGCACCGCCGGCAGCGGATGCGGATACAGCCCTTCCATGAAGTGCAGGTCGGAATGGCAGAGACCGGCGACGCGCGTGCGGATCAGGACTTCGCGCGGGCCGGGATTCGGCACGCTGACCTCCTCGATCACCAGCGGCTTGTTGACTTCATGCAGGACGGCGGCCTTCATTGGTGCTCCCCCTTCAATTCTGTTCTTTTGACTTGGACTGACGATAGCCTACGCTGCGACAAGCAATTCGCCAACCTCGGCCATGCCGACGCTGCGTTCGCCGAGCAGATGGCCGGTGATCGCGCGCTGGGTGGCATTTTCCGCAAGCCGGAACAGATCGCCCGGCGCGACGCGATGGTCGACCACCATCCGCGATAGAAACAACCGCCTGGCGTCACCGCGCATCTCATGAATCCGCCCGCCCTCCCAGGCCAGCGCAACGGCGCTGGCGACATGGTAGAGCAAGCTGGTCGCGCGCCGCGCGTCGCCCTCATTATCGGTCCGGCTCGCCACTTCGCGGGCGAAGCCGATGGCGCGGTCTGTCAGTTCACGCAGGCGATTGCGCCAGGCCTGCGGCACGTTGGCGCTGTCGTCGAGGCGGGCGTGCAGGTCGGCTGATAGCGCGGCATCGGCGCCGTGGCGGCCGACCGCGCGCGTGAGCGCGTCGATCGCGACGATGTTGCCGGTGCCTTCCCAGATCGAGCCGAGATGGGCGTCGCGCAGCAGCCGCGCGGTGGCAAACTCCTCGATATAGCCTATGCCGCCGCGCATCTCCAACGCATCGCCGCAGACTTTACGCGCATCGCGCGTGGCGCGGAATTTCAGCGTCGGCGTCAGGATCCGCAACAGTGCCGCCGCATCCTGGCTGCCGGCCTCGGCGCGATCGAGCGCGTCGGCCGTGAGAAAGCTCATCGACAGCGCCTGCTCGGTCGGCAGCATGATCTTCATCAACTGCCGCCGCGCCAGTGGCAGGTCGACGATGCGCTGGCCGAACACCACGCGGTTTTTCGCCACCGTCATCGCGTCATGATGCGCGCGCCGCATCAGCGCGGTGGACTTGACGCCGTTGGAGAGCCTGGACGAGTTGACCATCTCGGCCATCTGCACAAAGCCGCGGTCAAGCTTGCCGACCGCGTACGCAATCGCGCCCTCGAACTTGATCTCGCCTGACGCTATCGAGCGGGTGCCGAGCTTGTCCTTCAGGCGCACGATCCGGTAGTGGTTCTGCGAGCCGTCGTCGAGAAACCGCGGCATCAGGAAAAGACCTACGCCGCGCGTGCCGGGACCCGCGCCTTCCGGCCGCGCCAGCAGCATCACCACCTTGGCGTCGGCATTGGAGCAGAACCATTTCTCGCCATAGAGCCGCCAATGCTCGCCTTCCGGCACGGCCCTCGTCGTCAGCGTGCCGACGTCCGAGCCGCCTTCTTTCTCGGTCATGAACTGGCCACCCTGAGTCAGCTTGCTCATGTCGGTCTGCGTCAGGCCGTCGAGATATTTTGCCTTCAGTTCTTCGCTGCCGAAATTGTTGAGCAGTTTTGCGCAGCCGTCGGTGACGTTGATCGGGCATCCAAGCCCGAACTCGGCCTGATTGAACAGAAACGTAAAGGCGTGCTTGGCGACGACGGGGTATTTGTCCGGCCAGCCCATGATGCCCTTGCGGATCGAGATCGCATGAATGCCGAACTCGCCGAACGCGGCTTTCTCCAGTTCGCGATAGGCCGGGTGATATTCGATATACTGGATATCGCGGCCGAATTTGTCGCGCTGGTGCAGCACCGGCGTGTGGCGATCGGCAAGCCGCGCGCATTCGTCGAGATAGCCGCCGGCCAGTTCGCCGAGCCGGTCGAGATGCGGCTCGATATGGCGAAACAGCGCATCTGGAAGATGCAGCCGCAGCAGATCCGTCAACGCCGGATCGGCGCGGTAAAAGTTCATCCCCGTCGTATCAGGTGCGAGCAATCCCGGCTGACTGGCTGACTCGACTGCACGGTTTTGCATGAGTGGATGCATTTTTAGCCCTTGTTCGTTCCGCCCGATATTGATCATCTACCGATAGCGCAGGCGTTCAAGCCGTCAACAAGCATAATTGGAGGGCCCGCCCATGACGGACGGATACCGCATCATCGGCGCCGAGATGCTGTCCTGCTCGGGCGAGACAGACGGAGAAGATATCGACCCGATGCTCGTTCCTGTGGGTTGCCCTTCGGGATTGCGGCCCTAGATACCAGGTCCCCGCCTTCTCTGGAGAGCGCCCATGGAAATTCCCAGCTACAAGATTGCTCTGATCGTAGGCGTCGGCGAGGGATTGAGCGCATCGCTGGCGCGGCTCTTTGCGCGTGAAGGCATCAAGGTTGCGCTTGCCGCGCGCAAAATCGAGAAGCTTGGCGCGCTCTGTACCGAGACCGGCGCCCGCGCCTTTGCCTGTAACGCTACCGAAGCCGAAGAAGTCGAGAGGCTGTTCGGCATGGTCGAGCGCGAGATCGGCACGCCCGATATCGTCGTCTATAACGCCAGCGCCCGCGCACGCGGCGCCTTCACCGACCTGGTTCCGGCCGAAGTTGCGAACGCGATCGCGGTCTCCGCCTTCGGAGGCTTTCTGGTGGCCCAGCAGGCGGCGACACGCATGCTGCCGAACAAGCACGGCGCGATCCTGTTCACCGGCGCCTCCGCCAGCGTGAAGGGCTATCCGCAGTCGGCGCCGTTCGCGATGGGCAAGTTTGCACTGCGCGGGCTGGCCCAGAGCATGGCGCGCGAATTGTCGCCGCAGGGCATCCATGTCGCGCATTTCGTCATCGACGGCGGCATCCGCAGTGCGGCGCGTACGGAGCCTGCCGACCGGCCGGACTCGACGCTCGATCCCGACGCCATTGCGCTGAGTTACTGGAACGTGCTGCAGCAGCCGCGCAGCGCCTGGACTTGGGAGGTGGAGTTGCGGCCGTGGGTGGAGAGGTTTTGAAGCCATCGCCGTCATTGCGAGCGCCGCGAAGCAATCCATAGCGCCGCATAAGGGAAGATGGATTGCTTCGTCGCTTCGCTCCTCGCAATGACGGAGCCAAGAATGGGGATAACAATGACCACCGAAACCAGGATCGACACCGGTACCGACGAACTGCTCTGCGTCATCCGCGACCGCGTCGCCGTCATCACGCTGAACCGCCCCGAAGCGCGCAACGCGTTCTCGGATACGTTGACGCCGGCGCTTCGCAGCATGATCAAGGCCTGCGGCGAGAACCCCGAGGTCGGCGCGCTCCTGCTGACGGGCGCCGGCACCGCGTTCTGCGCCGGCGGCAATGTGAAGGGCATGGGCGCGCATCGCGACAAGAAGAAGTTAGAGCTATCCTACGAGGAGAAGGTGGCCGACCTGCAGGAACGGCAGCGCCTGCTTACCGGCGCGCTGACCTCGGTGCGCAAGCCGACGATTGCGGCGCTGCCCGGCCCCGCGGTAGGTGCAGGACTTGCGCTCGCACTGGCCTGCGATATCAGAATCGCGGCGCAAACGGCGTTCATTTCCACCGGCTATGTCCGGGTGGCGCTCTCCGGCGACTACGGCATCGCCTGGCTGTTGACGCGGCTCGTCGGCACTTCGCGGGCGCGCGAACTGATGTTCACCGGCGAAAAGGTCGATGCCGCCAGATGCGAGGCGATCGGCCTCGTCAACCGCGTGGTGCCCGACGACAAGCTGCAGACTGAAGCCTTCGCGCTTGCCAAATCCATGGCCGAAGGCCCGACGCTGGCGCTGCGCTACATCAAGGACAATCTCGACGAAGCGCTCCAATTCGACTTCGCCACCGCGCGCGACCACGAGGCCGAGCGCCTCGTCCGCCTGACCACCACCGCCGATCACAAGGAGGCGGTGCAAGCTTTCATCGACAAGCGCAAACCGGTGTTTACAGGTCACTGATCACGGAGTCCTCGCGAAATCGACGAACGCCCGCAGCGCGGCCGGCAACTGCCGCCGGCTCGGATAGTACAGGAAGAAGCCGGGATAGGCCGGACACCAGTCGGCGAGCACGCGCACCAGCTTGCGTTTTGCAATCAACTCCTCGACCTGCGCTTCGAACACGAAGGCGAGGCCGGCGCCATCCAGCGCCGCGTCCACCATCAGATCCTGGTCGTTCAGCGTCAGCGGCCCCTCGACGTCGATATCGACCTCGATGCCGCCGCGCTCGAACTCCCACCGGTAAACTACGCCGCTGGTAAAGCGGTAGCGGATGCACGGCATGCCCTTCAGGTCATGCGGCGTGATCGGCGGCCTGTGGGCTTTGAAATAGCCGGGTGAGCCCACCACCGCGAAGCGATGCCGCGGACCGATCGGAACCGCGATCATGTCGGCAGCGATTGTTTCGCCGAAACGCACGCCGGCATCGAAACCGGCGCCAACCGTATCGATCAGTGCGTCGTTGATCACGATCTCGACGCTGACGTCGGGAAAGCTCTTGAGGAAGCGCGTCACGATCGGCAGCAGCACCAGTTGGGTCGATTGCCGCGCGGCACTGAAGCACAGCGTGCCGGCCGGCTTGCCGCGGAAATTGTTGAGGTCCTCGAGCGCGTCATCGATATCGCGGAAGGCCGGACTGATCCGCGAGAACAGCCGCTCGCCGGCTTCCGTCAGCGCAACGCTGCGCGTGGTGCGGTTGATCAGTCTGACATCGAGCCGCTCCTCGATATTGCGAAGCGCATGGCTGAGCGCCGAAGCCGAGACGCCAAGCTCGGTCGCCGCCGCACGAAAACTGCGGTGCCGCGCGATCGCGAGGAAGGTGGCGAGGTCGGAAGGGTCGATCCGCATTGATGAATTTTTCTCAATAACTCATGAAATATTTAGCGGATTATCTCAGATATGGCGAGCCGCTAGTTTTTGCCCATCAGGTCGGGCGAACCCGCCGGGCCACAACGGAAAGAGCAACAACATGCGTGTCTGGTTCATCACAGGAGCTTCCCGGGGTTTTGGCGCTCTGATCGCCGAAGCCGCACTGAAGGCAGGCGATGCGGTGGTTGCGACCGCCCGCGATCCCAACACAGTTACCGCCCGCCTCGGCGGGCATGAGCGGCTGCTGGCAACGCGGCTCGACGTCACCAGCGAAGCCGAGGCGCATGAGGCCGCCGGCCAGGCAGTGAAAAAATTCGGCCGCATCGATATTCTCGTCAACAACGCCGGCTACGGCCTGCTCGGCGCGATCGAGGAAGCAAGCGCGTCGGAGACCGCCAAACTGTTCGGCACCAACGTGTTCGGCCTGCTCGGCGTTATCAGAGCGGTGCTGCCGCACATGCGCCGGCAGCGCTCGGGCCACATCATCAACATCTCCTCGGTCGGCGGCTACGCGGGTTACCCCGGCTGGGGCGTCTACGGCGCCACCAAGTTCGCGGTCGAAGGCATCAGCGAGGCGCTGGCCGGCGAAGTGGCGCCGCTCGGCATCAAGGTCACCGTGGTCGAGCCCGGCTTCTTCCGAACTGACTTCCTCGACGAGACCTCGCTGGCGCGCACCGCGCAGCACATCGAGGATTACCGCGAGAGAATCGGGAACACCCGCGCCCACGCCGCCGACGTCAACCACGGCCAGCGCGGCGACCCGCGCAAGCTGGCGAATGCATTCATTGCGCTCGTGAACGCCAAGAATCCGCCGCTGCGGCTGCCGCTCGGCAGTGACACGGTAGAGCGGATCGAAGCGAAGAACGCCTTCGTTGCAAGGGAATTGGCCGAATGGCGGACGCTGGCAGCATCGACTGACTTTACCGAGGAAGCAGCATAAGCGGAAAATGGCCCGGTTCTGGTGCGGCCAGAACCGGGCTCAGTGGTCAAACCGCAAGCGAGGACATTGCGCTGGGAGAGACGGCGGCGAGCCGCCAACTGGCGCATGGGATTTCCTGCGGTTCGACGTGGATTTCTTTCTGGAAGCGCGTCAGCCTCCAGTCGCCCGGCGTATTGGTGAAGGCGTAACCGGACTTGCGGGCGAGCGCGATCATGGCGTCGTTGGAACGCAGCGTGTCGCCGAAGATACGCTCGGCACCGAACGCAGCCGCGCGGCATTCGAGATTTTTCAGCAGCGCCTTGCCGATGCCGTGGCCCTGCCAGCGGTCGTCGATCGACAGGCCGAGCTCGATCGAGGCAGTCTCGCTGTCGAAGGCATAGCGCGCTTCGCCGACGATGGTCTCGCGGCCGTCGACCAGCATGGTCGCGATCACACTGAACCGATCGGCGTCGCCGACATGGATGAAATTCTCGAGTTCGGACGGCGGCAGTTCGCTGGCCGCGCCGAGGAAACGGTTGTAACGGGAGCGCGTCGAGAGCGCGCGGAAATAGTTCTGCAGCGCCTCGGCATCGCGCGGCTCGACGAAGCGCACGGTCACGGCCTGGCCCTGCCGCGAACGCAGCACGTCGGAATATTGCCTGAGATCGTCGAAACGCAGGGCGGTCATGGCGCGCTCCCCGTCGGTCCTCAATGAAATGGCCGGCGCCCCTCTATTGAGGCGGCGCCGGCCTGGCTGCTACTCAAGCCCGCCAGAACGGCTTTTCGGCCTCGTAGGCGACATCGCTCCAGGAGACGCCGATGTCGTGGAGTTCCCGCTCCGACCACTTGGCCAGTTCGCGGCGCGACTGGTAGCGCTGCCGCCAGACATGGAGGGTCTCGGCCAATTGGCTCAAAATCCCCGATCCATGATGATTTATCATCGATTCATGCGTGTAAGTGGACATTTTCGGCTCCTGTAGTAATCTGTTGGCGCTAATATCTGCGCTACCGCGGCCGTTCACAAACGACACTTTGTACCGCTTCGGATGATATAAACTCATGCATTGGGAGATCGCGGAATGACCGCCAGGCTGCCGTCGCTGAATGGTCTGCGCGCCTTCGAGGCCGCCGCCCGGCATCTGAGCTTCACGCAGGCCGCCTCTGAGCTGAACGTCACGCAGACCGCGATCAGCCACCAGATCAAGCGGCTGGAGGAAGAGCTCGGCGTTCGCCTCTTTGTCCGCCAGAACCGCTCGCTGACGCTGACGACGGAAGCGCAGGAGTACCTTCCCGGCATTCGCGCGGCCTTCAACGATCTCCGGCTCGCAACCGATCGCCTGCTGCGCAAAGATGACGACCATGTGCTGACGGTGTCGACGTTGGCTTCGCTAGCCGCCAAATGGCTGCTGCCGCGCCTCACGGCTTTTCAGGAAGCGCAACCGGGGATCGACGTACGCATCACGACCTCGATCAACCTCGTCGACTTTCAGCGCGACAAGGTCGATGCCGCGATTCGCTACGGCCGCGGCCAATGGCCTGGCGTTCGCTCCGACTGGCTGATGGCGGACGAGCTTTTCCCGGTGTGCAGTCCGGCGCTGCTCAAGGGCAACAAGCCGCTGAAATGCCCCGAAGACCTCCGGGATCACGTGCTGCTGCATACCAGCAACGCCAACAGCGACGACTGGCGGCTGTGGTTGACGGCGGCCGGGCTGCCGGCCGATTTCTCGAAACAACCGGGCCTGACCTTCGACATGATCTTCATGACGGTGCAGGCCGCGATCGACGGCCTCGGTGTTGCCATGGGCCGCACGGCTTATGTGCAGGAGGACATCGCCAAGGGACGCTTGGTCGTTCCCTTCAAGATGGCTTTCCCGGTCGATGCCGGATTCTATCTGGTCTCGCCGGCGGGTAGAGCCGATCCGCCAAAGCTCGCGGCCTTCCGGCAATGGCTGCTCGCCTCCGTTCAGAACCGTCCCTGACCGCGCTGATATTCCAACACAGCCAGGTGCATGCGACATCGTCGCATGCGGCCATGCTGTTGCTGATGCAGGCGCACGAGAGGCGTGACGCGGCCGTTGCATCGGGCTAGAAATCGCGCGGCGGATGGATTTTCCTGGCCGAGCGCCGGTTTGATTTTCCAGGCCAACAACGACAACAAGAGCGCATGGCCGATTTGAGTCAGAAGTTCGATGTGCTGGTGATCGGCGGCGGTAACGCCGCTCTCTGCGCCGCCATCAGCGCCCGGCGCGCGGGTGCTTCCGTGCTGGTGCTGGAAGGCGCACCGAAATTCTATCGCGGCGGCAACACCCGCCACACCCGCAACATGCGTTGCGCGCACGACTCCGCGACCGATATTCTTACCGGCCCCTATACCGAAGAGGAATTCTGGGACGATCTATTGCGGCTGACCGGCGGGCAGACCGACGAAGAACTCGCTAAATTCATGATCAGGGAGTCCAAGGACATCCTGAACTGGATCGTCGAACAGGGCGTGCGCTGGCAACCTTCGCTGGGCGGCACTCTGAGTCTCGGCCGCACCAACTCGTTCTTCCTCGGCGGTGGCAGGGCGATGCTTAATGCGCTCTATCTCACCGCGGAAAAACTTGGCGTCGAGATCGTCTATGATGCCGAGGTGATCGACCTCGAAATCGAGGACGGCATGTTCCTGTCCGCGAAGCTGAATCAGCCGATCGACGGCACGAGTGAAATCCGCGCTTCCGCACTCGTCGCTGCCGCCGGCGGCTTTGAAGCCAATATCGAATGGCTGAAGCAGTATTGGGGCGAGGCGGCGGATAATTTCCTGATCCGCGGCACGCCGTATAACCGCGGCTCAATCCTGAAAATGCTGCTCGACAAGGGCGTGCAGGACATCGGCGATCCCACCCAATGCCATGCCGTTGCGATCGACGCTCGCGCACCGAAATTCGACGGCGGCATCATCACCCGCCACGACTCCGTCGTGTTCGGCATTGTCGTCAACAAGCACGCCCAGCGCTTCTATGACGAAGGCGAAGACATCTGGCCGAAGCGCTACGCGATCTGGGGGCGGCTCGTGGCCGCGCAACCGGACCAGATCGCCTATATCATCTTCGATGCGTCGGTTCGCAACAGTTTCATGCCGACGCTGTTTCCACCGATCGAGGGCGGCAGCATCGCCGAACTCGCTGCCAAGCTTGAACTCGATCCGAAAGCGCTCGAGAAAACGATTGCCGAGTTCAACGCCGCGGTGCGTCCCGGCACATTCGATCACACCATCCTGGATGATTGCCGCACCGAAGGGCTGACGCCGCCAAAGACGCATTGGGCGCGCCGGATCGAGACACCACCTTACCTCGCCTATCCGGTGCGGCCCGGCATCACCTTCACCTATCTCGGCACCCGCGTGAACAGGCAGGGGCGCATGGTGATGAAGGACGGCAAGCCTTCGGCCAACATGTTCGCGGCCGGCGAGATCATGGCGGGCAACGTACTCGGCAAGGGCTATGCGGCCGGTATCGGCATGACCATCGGCAGCGTGTTCGGCCGGGTGGCGGGACGGGAAGCGGCGAAGAATGCGAGGAATTAGGATGGCACTTGAGTAACCTCTCCCCGCGAAGGGCGGGGAGAGGGAGAGGCAACGGGGAGGACTTATGATGCGGCTTGCGATCACAACTGCTGCAGTCGTTCTAATGAACGCAACACTGGCCAACGCCGCCGAGCCGATCGCGCTACGCGACATGGGTTCTTTCCACGTCGGCGGACGGCTCGTCGAAATTTCCGGCAAGCCGGTGAAGGAAGTGACCTTCACCCCCGGCGGTGTACCTGCGAAGGTTGATCCGAATGGCACGTATCAGGTGGAGCAGATGTATGTGCAGTATTTTCTGCCCGCCAACGAGAGGGGTGCCTATCCGCTCTTGATGTGGCACGGCGGCGGCCTCACCGGCGTGACGTATGAAACGACGCCCGACGGGCGCGAGGGCTGGCTGAACTATTTTCTGCGCAAGGGTTGGGCCGTCTACAATTCCGATGCGGTCGAGCGCGGCCGCGCTGGCTGGGCGCAATATCCAGATATCTTCAAGGGCGAGCCGGTATTTCTCACGACCGCCAATCCGTTCGAGCGGTTTCGGATCGGCGACGGCGCCGGCTCCTATAATCCGGATCCAGCCAAGCGGAAGCTGATGCCGGGCAGCCAGTTTCCGAACGAGGGCTATGAGAACTTCGTCAAGCAGAACGTGCCGCGCTGGACCACCACTGATGATGCCATCATCGCCGCCTATATCGCCGAGATCGACCGCGTTGGCCCGTCCATCATCTTGTTCCACAGTCAGGCCGGCAGCTTCGGCTTCAAGGTGGCGCAGGCCCGGCCCGACAAGGTCAAGGCGCTGATTGCGATCGAGCCGGCCGGCGTCGGCGATCCGGCCAAGGTCGACGTGCTGAAGAACATTCCGACGCTGATCGTCTATGGCGACTACATCGAGAAGGATTCGCGCTGGCCGAAGATTCGCGCCAACGGCCTCGCGTTTGCGGACGCGATCAAGGCGGCGGGCGGCAGCGTCGATGTCGTCGACCTGCCGCAAGTCGGCATCAAGGGCAATTCGCACATGGTGATGATGGACAAGAACAACGCCGAGGTCGCCGCACTGATCCAGAAGTGGCTGGAGGGCAAGGGGCTGACGAAGTAACCGGGTTGGCGCGAGGGCAGGAAGCAACGCATCATGCACAGAACGAAGATTCTGGAGGAAGCCGACCGGCTGATGACGGTCTGCAATTCCTGCCGCTATTGCGAGGGGCTGTGCGCGGTGTTTCCGGCGATGGAAATGCGCCGCGCGTTTTCCGACGGCGACCTCAACTACCTCGCCAATCTCTGCCACGCCTGCGGCGCCTGCTACACCGATTGCCAGTTCTCGCCGCCGCATGAATTCAACGTCAATGTGCCGAGGACGCTTGCGGTGGCGCGTGCGGAATCCTATGCGGCCTATGCATGGCCACGCGCCTTCGCGGGGACGTTCGCGCGCAATGGGCTTGTCATCAGCCTCGTTGCCGCGCTCAGTGTCGCCGCGTTCATCTTCGGCTTTGCTGCGATGAACGATCGACAAATTCTGTTCGGCACGCATACCGGACCGGGCGCGTTCTACAAGCTGATGCCGCACAATGCGATGGCAGCCCTGTTCGGCGCGGCGTTCCTTTACGCTATCGCGGCCCTGGCGATGGGCGTGCGCGCCTTCTGGCGCGACATCGGCGAACCCATCGGCATGAAGACCGATGCACGCGCGCTGCTGCAGGCCATCCGCGACGCCGGCGACCTGCGCTACCTCGACGGCGGCGGCGTCGGCTGCTTCAACGAGGACGACCGCCCCACCGACCGCCGCAAACTCTATCATCACTTCACCTTCTATGGCTTTGCGCTGTGCTTTGCCTCGACCTGCGTCGCAACGCTCTATCACTATCTGCTGGCGCGCGAGGCGCCGTATCCGTGGTGGGATCTGCCCGTGGTGCTCGGCACGCTCGGCGGCATCGGGCTGTTGATCGGGCCGATCGGTTTGCTCGCTGAACGATGGAAGCGCGATTCCATCCTGGTCGATGAAGCGCGTTACGGCATGGATGTGGCGTTCATCGTCATGCTGTTCCTGACCAGTCTCACGGGCATGGTGCTGCTGATCTTGCGCGAGACGGCCGCGATGGGACCGCTGCTGGCGCTGCATCTCGGCGTGGTGTTTTCGCTGTTCGTCACCATGCCCTATGGCAAGTTCGTGCACGGCATCTATCGCTTCGCCGCCCTGGTGCGCTATGCGATGGAGCGGCGTGCGATGGCACAGGGGGCGGCAGAGTAAGGCCGCCGCCTTTCCACGTCATTGCGAGCGCCACTCACAGATCGTCATCCCCGCGCTTGCGGGGGATCCAGTACGCTGCGGCTTCTCGGTTCAATCACGGACGTCTCTGGGATACCGGGTCACCCGCTTTCGCGGGTGACGACGGCCCGGAATGCCGGAGATCGTTCACGATCAGGTTATCCGAGTGACCCACATCACGTACTCTTCCGAACCGGTTTTCGTCTGGCGCCGTCGAACTCCTGTGCGAGCCATTCCGGCTTCGCCCAACAGGAATGGAGAGTACAGATGTCGATGAAGTCAATATTGTCCGCGGCAGCTTTGGTCGCGATCGGTGCGACCAGCGCCATGGCCGCTCCCGTGTTCGTGGCGTCGCCGTACTGCGATCAGGCGGTATCACGGCAGGCTTGCGGAGATCACATGAACTATGTGGCGCAGCTTCGCACTCGCCGCGACACTTCACCGAACTACATGAAAAATCTCGATCCGCGCGAAAACCAGGCGATGCGTGACGGCGGCGGAGGCGGTGGCGGCGGCGGCGGTGGTGGTGGCGGCGGTCGATAACCAACATTGAAGTCGCAGAACCGTATGGTGGGCAAAGCGACAGCGTGCCCACCATCTCTCCACGCCGCAATCTTGGAATGGTGGGCTCGCTGCGCTTTGCGTTGGTTGATGATGATGTCGCAGACGTGATCGCTGTAACGCGAGTTCATTGAGCATTTCCTCGCCGAAATTTTCTGCAGCTTTTTCCCGAACTGCCTTGAACCAATCGCGCCTTGCGTTGTTTGCAGTGCATTAACAAGGCGCTGGAGGAACCGGAGCCGTCCGTGAGGAAACGCTCTTTCGGGCGCCACCAACCGAGAGAGAGTTGATGAACAATGTATTCAACACCGGTGCGACTGAACGTTCCTCCGGGTTGGGCCACGGCCCCCCACCGAGAGCCCCGCGACACCCGGCCATCCTGAGAGTTTCCGCCATCGGCGTCGCCGGGCTATTGTCGGCGTTGATGGTGACGGCCGTGGCTCCGCCGATCACCGCCGATCAATCCGACCGCGCCGTTGTCAACGCGCCGGTGACGCTGCTGACGGCACCGATCGGGGGCGAAATCGACACGCTGACGGCGCTTCCCGGCCGCGACGTTCGCGACGGCGACAAGCTGGCGCAGATCAGCAATCCAAGGGTCGACCGCAGTACGCTGATCTCGTTAGAGGAAAAATCATCCGATGCGCGCCAGAAGCTCGACGCGACGCGGGCAAAGGCAGCGTCCGACCGCGCCTATGTTGGTTCCCTCGAGACCGAACTCGCCAGCCAAACCGAGCAGCTCAAGATGCAGTTCCAGTCGCAGATCGAGGAGCTGCGCGCCCGCGTGTCGCAATCCAATGCCCAGAGCGGCGAAAAGAAAGCCCTGGTGGAACGGCAAAGCAACATGGTGACGCGCAATACGGCGAGTATGGACATGCTCAAGCCGACCACGCAGCAATATGCCGCGGCCATGCACAATGCGGACGCGGAAGGCGCCAAGCTCAATAAAAAAATAGCGCAGCTCAATGCCTTGAACAGGGGCATCTATGTCGGAGAGGAACTGGTTGTGCTGAACAATCTGGCGCAAAAGCGCCGGGACATCGATCTCGACGCCCAGCGCATGGAGATCGAGGAGAGGCAGCAATCCGCCGTCCTCAGCGACCTGGAGCGCCTGATCGACGCCGAGCAGAAGCGGCTTGCGAGCCTGGCGGGAGCCGACGTCCTTTCTCGCGGGCCCGGCAAGGTGCTGACCATCGGCGCTGCGATGGGGCGTCACGTCAACCCCGGCGATACGATCAGCTCCGTCGTCGATTGCGACAAGCGCTTCGTGGTTGCCATTTTCTCGTACCGGCAAGGCCAGAACATGATGCCCGGCACCCGTGTCCGCATCGACGGGAGTACGTTCCGGACCGGTATCGTCAACGCGGTGTTGCCGAAGACCAGCGACAAAGTCGATGAGCGCTTTGCCGTGCCGTTTCCGCAAACCGAACGGCGCGAGCTCTATGCGATCATTACGCCTGAAGGCGCGAACGAGGCTGGCGCGCTGGAGCGGGAAACGCAGGCTTCGGATGCTGCGGCCTGCCCGGTTGGCCAGTGGGTCACTGTCACGCGCGACAACGGCATGGTGCCGTCGATGTCGGTCACCTGGCGACGGCTCGGCAATCTCGTCGCCTCGTGGACGCAAGATGATGGCCGCAACGGCGAGACCGCGCAGAACCACCCGATCGATGCGAATACACGCCGTGCCGGCATGGCCCAGCCGGATGCGTCGAAGGCCGATGAAAACTGGTGGTCCCGCACTCGCACGCTCGTATCGCGATGAAGCACGCGATCGTAATGGCATTGTGTGCAATGGTCCTGGGTTCGACGCCCGCTGCGAGCAAGCAGCCGGAAAAAAGCGGCGGTCCGTTTTGTGCCGGGCTGAACAGGGCGGTGGCACCGCTGACCGGCGAGGCCGACGCCGTCTTCATCCGCAGCTATGAACCTGGCGCTGACGAAGCAAGCCTGCCGGCGGGCATTGCCACGACAGCGTTTGTCTATGACAACGCGCTCGCCGTCATTGCGCTGATCGCCTGCGGCAACGTGCGGGATGCCAAACCGATCGGTAATGCATTGAGCCGGGCGGCCCGCAAGGACCGGACCTTTAACGATCATCGAATTCGCAATGCCTATGGCGCCGGCTCGGTTAGCAACGGGGCTCCGAATCTACCGGGATGGTGGGATGAGCACGCCAGGATCTGGGCCGAGGATGCTGCGCAGGACGGCACCTCGACCGGCAACGTTGCATGGGCGGCCTTGGCGCTGCTGACGCTGCACCAGGCGACGCACGATCCGCAGTATCTCGCCGACGCCAGAAGGCTGATCAATTGGGTTATCGCGGCGACCGCCTGCGGCGACGGCTTCTGCGGCGGCTTTCACGGCTACGATCCGCAGCAGGTCACACTCACCTGGATGTCGACCGAGCACAATGCCGACGTCCACGCCGCCGCGCGCTGGTTGTTCCGCCTGACCGGTGAGCCAAAATACGCCGACGCGGCCGGGCAGGCCCGGCGGTTGCTCGATCGTGCCTTCCGCGGAAATCACTTCCTGCTCGGCACAAAACCCGACGGCAATCTTGCGGATGAAGGCCTGCTCGCGCTCGACGCTCAGCTTTGGCCATGGATGGCCGTGCCGGATGCGCCTGCGGCCTGGCGAAGCACGCTTGATTTCGCGCAAACTCACCTGGCGGTCGATGGCGGCTTCGATTTCAACGGCGACCGCGACGGCATCTGGGTCGAGGGAACGGCGCAGGCGGCCTTGGCCTACCGGATCAGCGGCAACACATCGCAGAGCGATCGGCTGTTGGCCAATTTGAAAGCCGACCAAACGCGCTCCGGTCTGCTCAACGCCGCGCGTACCGCGCGACTAACGACGGGGTTGTCGATCGACCCCACCGGCACCGTGCCCGACTTCTTCTACTACCGCCGACCGCATCTCGGCGCGACGGCCTGGGCGGTGCTGGCCGAAACGGGCTGGAATCCGTTCACCGGGGAAAAGATACGATGATGTTCCCGAGCGCCGGCGATGACCTATCGATCCTCACCATCGATACGGGAATCCTCCTTGGCCTTCTGGTGATGGCGCGACTGCTGGATCCGCTGCATGCCAAGGACCGTATCCTGTTCGGCATCACGACTTCAGCCCTTCTGATCCTTTATGCGCTCTGGCGATGGAACGATACGTTGCCGCCGTTTGCGCTGTCGGCCGAAAGCCTGTGGCCGCGGTTGTTCATTTTGTTTGAATTGCTTGCCATTCTCTACACGCTGATCTCGATCATCATTCTGTTCCGCAGCACCGATCGCTCCGCGCAGGCCGACGCGGCGCAACGCGAACTATCTGCATCGCGTAGCTATCCCGCCGTCGATATCTTCATCTGCACCTATGACGAGCCGCTCGAAATCCTCGAACGATCTATCCTCAGCGCGCTGGCACTCGACTATCCCAATGCGACGGTCTGGGTGCTGGACGACACCAGGCGCGACTGGCTGCGGGAATATTGCGCACAAGTCGGCGCGAATCATCTGACGCGGCCAGACAACAACGGCGCCAAGGCCGGCAATCTCAATCATGGGCTCATGGCGACCGCTCGCAAGACCAATGCGCCCGTCATCCTGGTGCTCGACGCCGATTTTGCACCACGGCGGGATCTTTTGAAACGCACGGTCGGGCTGCTGTTGTCCGATCCGGAGGTTGCGATCGTGCAGACGCCGCAATTTTATCATAACGCCGACCCGATCCAGCACAATCTGCTCGCCGGGAAGAGCTGGGTCGACGATCAACGCTTCTTCTTCGACGTCTTTCAGCCCGCCAAGGACGCGTGGGGCTGCGCGTTCTGCGTCGGAACTTCCTTTGTCGTTCGCCGCGACCGGCTTGCCGAGATCGGCGGCTTCCCGCAGCAAGCGATTTCGGAAGACATCAATCTCACTTACACGATGCTCACGCACGGCTACCGTACATGGTGGCTGAACGAACCGCTCAGCTTCGGGCTTTCGGCCGAAGGCATCCCCGAGTACATCACCCAGCGCGCGCGCTGGTGCCTTGGCACCATACAGGTCGCCCTGCTCCGCAATGGCCCGCTGTTCGGCCGCGGCTTCAGCTTCACCCAGCGCTGGCACTATTTTCACGGGGTGCTGAACTGGCTCTGCAAACCATTCATGGTGCTGCTGCTGATCGCGCCGACGATCTATTGGTTCGGCGGCCTGCCCGCCTTCGAAGCCGACTACCACACCTTCTTGCGCTACGGCGTGCCGGCGCTGGTCGGCCAAATCATCTACATGGCCTGGATCTCGCGCGGGCGGACGCTGCCGTTGTTCATGGAGGCCACTCACGCTGTCACCTGCTTTGCGGTGACCGCGACGCTGCTAAGCGCCATCTTCAAGCCGTTCGGCCGCCCGTTCAAGATCACCGACAAAGGCGGCGACCGCTCGACGCCACGCGTGCATTGGAAGCTCGCCGCGATCTTTGGCTTGATCACCCTAAGCTCAGCCGCCAGCATCGCGTGGGCGTTCGTCTCGCCCTATGCGGCCAGCGAGATTTCCTCGCTCGACTTCTTCAATTTGCTGTGGGCCGGCATCGCGATGCTGATTGCCTTCGTCGCGTTTCTTGTCTGCTTCGAACTGCCTCGCGCCGGCGACATGTTCGAAACGGATGAGCCCGCCTGGCTGTTGGGCGAAGGTAAAATCCTGTCGTGTCGCCTGCTTGCGGTGTCGCTGACCTCGGTGCGCTTTTCGGGTCCGGCCGGCAACGCCCTCGAGCTTGCGGGCTGGCGGTATCAGATTCATCTGGAGGGGCTGGGATGGACAGACATATCCATGGTCTCGCGATTCCGCGAGACAGTGCTGGCGCGCCTTGAACCTACTACCGAACAATATCAGCGGCTGGTAGTTCGGCTTTTCAGCGCATCCCACGGCAATATCGCAAGCAAAGCCAGCCTCCATGGCGCCCTGGCCGGGTTGCTGCGCCGCGGACTCCTCGGCGCCTGAGGCGGGCATGCACGCCCCATCGACGTCAGTACAGGCGAGCACATCTTGCTTCAGTACCGCTCTGCGATCTGGTCGAGCTTCCTGCTGAGCAACCAGGAGAGGCCGAGGAACGCGACCAACATCACGATGCCAAGGCCCGAAGAGGCGTTGTTGATGGACGCCTCCGAGAATTGACCGAAGGCATAGCCGGCCGAGACAACGGCTCCGGACCAAAAGCCCGCCGCGACGAAGTTGAGCGCAAGGAAAGTGGACCAAGGCAGCTGCGATATCCCGTAAGCAAACCCCGCGAGCCCGCGGATGCCATGCGGGAAGCGGTGAAACAGGATCATCCAGAGATAATGGCGGTCCGTCAGGCGGACAACGGTCTGCACGGGCCGCTCGAACCGCGGAAAACGATCGAGCAAGCGGGCGCCATAGCGCCGCCCGATCCAGAAGCGGATCACATCGCCGGCGAAACTGCCAAACCAGCAGACCACGACGAGCGTGCCAAGACCCAGCGCCCCCGAATGCGCCGCGTAGCCCGCAAATAGCGCAAGCAGCAGGCTATGCGAAGCCGCATAGGCAAACATCAGGCTGTAGGCCACATCGCCGTGCTGGCGTATGAGGTCGAGGAACGAGGTCAGATCGGTCGGAAAAAGCAATGTAAGCGCACCCACTCATGTGAAAGTTCCCCCAGATGAGTGGGTTCGGTCGGAACGCTATCACTCCCCGGCAGCGCAGGGAAGCCAATAGGCACGCCCGCAGGCGCCAGCTTTGCACCCCGAGCGTGTTTGCAACTGACGCGCGCCAGCAAAATGACGCGACGTGCCAGGATCGACCGTCCGTTCGATCTCATCTCAAATCGGCACCGAAGATCATATCAGGGACAAGCAAGACCAGTGAGGGGACAAAGATCAGTATCAAAGTCACCACGGTGACGGCGATCAAGAACGGCGTCGAGTCCCGGGTGTACTCACTGATGGGACAACGCAGCACCTGGCAGGTGACGAACATGGCGGCGCCGACGGGCGGCGTGTAGTTTCCGATCGTGGCAGCAATAATGAACACGAGCCCGAAATGGACCGGATCAATGCCGTAATTCGTCACCAGCGGAAGGAAAATGGGCGTCAGCATGATGATGAGCACCGAGCCCTCCATGAAGGTGCCAGCGATCAGGATGAAGAGCACGATGAGCACCATTACAACGTGCGCGTTTTCCGTCACACTCAGCATCCAATCCGAAATCACCTCGGGTATTCGCTCAAATACGATGCCGTAACCAAAGATCGCCGAGAGCGCGAGCAGGAACATCACGGCCCCGACATCGACCAGGCCGCCCTCGATGGCTTCACGGAAACCCGCGAACGTCAGCATCCGGTAAGCGAAGAACCCCACCGCCACCGCATAGATGACCGCGAAGGCTCCAATCTCCGATGGCGTGAAGACGCCGTAGCGCAATCCCGCCAACAGCATGATGGGAAACAGGATCGCCCAGATGCCACCCCAGGACGCCAGCAGGATTTCACGCCCAGTCGCCCGCGTCTCGCGTTCCGGCCCGTAGCCGCGGCGGCGGGCGGTGATGGCGATCGCAAAGGCGAGAGCTGCCCACAGCATGAGGCCCGGAATAATGCCGGCGGCAAACAGCCGTCCGATCGAGACCTGGCCGACTGTGCCATACAGTATGAAACCAATCCCGGGGGGAATGATTGGCGCCAGCAGAGAACCGTACGAAATCACGCCGGCCGCGTAGCCGCGGGCATAGCCGCGCTTGAGCATCTGCAAACCGATGATGCGGGCATTCATGGCGGCGTCCGCAATGGAGGATCCCGTCACCCCGCTCATCAGCGTTGAGAGTGCAATAGAGGTCTGCGCCAGACTGCCGTGCATTCTTCCTGTCAGCACCGTGGCCAGCTTGAGCAGGTTGGTCGTGATGCCGGAGTTGTTGAGAAAATTGCCGGCGAGGATAAAAAGCGGAACCGCAAGCAGCGCGAAATTCTGCGTCTCGGTTACCGTTACCTGTATCGGGATTGTTGCCGGCAGTTCCGGATGCTGAATGAAGAACAGCGCGCCGGCAATTCCAATCGCGAAGGCAACTGGCATTCCGATCAGCATCAGTACCGTGAACGCAATGATTACGATCAGCATGGCTATGCGCGTCGGATCATATGACGTCGACGGCGCGATATTCGGCGCGCTCGCCCCGGAGTTCTCCGCGGACCTTGAGCGCGGTTGTCACGATCAGCAGCGCCGCGCCGACCGGCAAGCTCATTGTGACCCAGGAGTAGCTGACTTCCGGAATGCCCTGGAAGCTGCGTACCCGACTGATCCACGATAAATAGGCGCCCATCACGAGGAGGTAAAACAGGAACGCGGTGATCAATGCGTAGTTCACCATACGGAGGGCGGTCTGGAGCTTGTCCGGCAGGCGACTGGCGAAAACTTCGATGGCCATCATGCTATTCTTCCGCCAGGCAATATCGGCGCACAGAAAGCAGGCCCAGGCGAACAGGGCGGTCGAAACATCCGTCGACCAGTTGATCGGATGGCCCAGCATCCGCATAACGCCGCCAAGAAAGATAAGGATTACCATCACGATGAGAAACACGGAGGCGATCCATGCCTCGGCGGCGCATACACGCTGGTAGATTTTCTGCATTTGGCGGAACCTACTTGCCGATCTCCTTATGCACCGCGTTCTTGGCGTCGGTGATCTTCAGGACCTCGTACGCCTTTTCGCCGGCCTTCCGGAAAGCGGCGAGATCGACATCCTTGTTGATCGTCATGCCGCGAGACTTCAATTGCTGCTCGACCTCGGCCTCCAGCCTCAGGATCTGATGCGATGTCTCCTCTCCGGCTCGATCGGCCTCCTCCACCAGCGCGTCCTGATACTCCTTCGGCAGGCTGTCGAACCATTTGGCGCTGACGACTTCGAAGTTGATCAGCATGATGTGCCTTGTCTCATTCGCGACTTTAAGCACCTCGTAGAAGCGGCCACCCGGAATGTTGTTGTAAACCAGCTCGACACCATCGATCGCCCGCTGCTGCAGTCCCGGGTACATCTCGCCGAATGCCATCGCTACCGGCACGGCACCAAGCGCGCGTATCGACTCTTGCCAAATTGGCGCCGGCGGCGTGCGGATGCGCAGGCCCTTCAGATCATCCGGCGTCTTTATCGGCTTGTTCGTAAAGAAATGTCGATAGCCTTGCACCCAGTTGAAAGACACCACCTTGAGCCCGAACTTGGTCGCAAGTTCTTCCTGCCATTTTGCGACGGTCGGCGCTTTGCGCAGCTTGGCAACTTCTTCCAGCGTCTCGACGAAATATGGTCCGTTCATCACGGCGATGCCGGGAACGTAGTTTCCCATACGCGCGGCGTCGGTGTTCTGGCCGATATTGGCTCCCTGCCTGATCTGCTCGATGATGTCTTCCTCAAGACCCAGTTGCGCGGAATGGAAGACATCGATCTTGAGACCGCCATTGGTGCGCTGCTCGACGGCCTTGGCCCACTTCAGGAAGCCGTCGTGGTATGGCTCCTTCGGGCCAAGCACGTGATTGAATTTTAGCGTGAATGTTTTCGGTGCCTGAGCCAAAACATTCGAATAGTCGAGCGCCCACAGGCCGAGCGCAGCACACGTGACTACGGCCAACTTCTTCATCACATCCTCCCTGCGGCTTCGTGCCGGCGTGCCGCCCCTGCCTCCCGTCTTGCGGCGGCCATTCTCACGATGGTTTGCCGCCGAGGCCGATGCTTGAACCAAATGAAAAATCAGGTTGACCTTGCTTTCGAGGGTAAATTCCGCCAAGGCGAAGTCCGTTCCACGGCCGGTCAATGCTCCGAGAAAGATGCGGACCAGAGCTTTGTCCGCGGCTGAAGAACCGCCGCCGCAGAGGGGAACTCATCAGTGACTCGAGCTTGGATTGCAGGTGCTCGAGACGATCGCGGCCGACCGGTTCGCTGATCAGCCTCGAGAAGCGTCACGTCGCACCGGCTTGCAGCGCAGCGAATGACGCGATGTGCGGCATCCGACTTGTGCATTGCAACCATGGGCCGTTAACGCACTGCTCCTTGCCTTGCCACTTCGCTCAGGACGGTTTGAACCTTAGCCTCTGCCGGGATACGTGGTCCCTTGGCTCAATTGCACGTCCAGGTTCGCGCCTTCGACGCGCCGGAATGACGGCGCTACAAATCGACCACGACATAGTCGCTCTCGACCGACACGGCGAGCGTCTCCGCCACGTACGGCCCCTTCACCACGGCGGCTCCCGGCTCGACATTGACCGGGTAGGCCCGCGCGCGAAAGCGCTTGGGATCGCAATACGACTGCCCGGTGCGGATGTCGAATTCCCAGCCGTGCCAGGGGCAGCGGATGATTTCGCCTAGCCTGGTATACTCGATCTCGCCGGGGTTGGAGGATTGCGCGAGGCCAATCAACGGGCCCTCGCACAAGGCCGCGCCCTGATGCGGGCAGCGATTCAACAGGCCGAAGAACTCGCCCTTGATGTTGAAAATCGCGATCGGCCGGCCGTCGATGTCGAGGAATTTTCGCGTCCCCGGTGGCAATTCGTCCACCGGGGCAATGACGTGCCGAACCATCAAGAAATTCCGTACAGCTTCTTCGCGTTGCCGAGATAGAACGCTTCGCGGTTGGTATCGCTGACGCCGGCCGGCAGGACGCGCGACGGCTCGTCAAAGTCCCAATGCGGGTAGTCGGTCGCGAACAACAGCTTGTCCCAGCCGATCCATTCGATCGTCTGGAACAGGTGATCGCGGCGCTCCGGATCTTCCATCGGCTGCGTCGTCCACCAGATGTGGTCGCGGATATATTCCGACGGCTTTCGCTTGAGATGCGGCACCTCGCCGTGCAGCCTCTCAAAGGTCTTGTCGAGCCGCCAGCTAAGTGACGGCGCCCAGCCGAAGCCGGCCTCGATCATGACCATCTTCAGCTTCGGGAAGGGCTCGAACACGCCTTCGAGTACGAGGCTCGCCAGCGCGCTCTGCTGACACTGAGAATGGCCGACCATCTCCTCGATGTAGAAGCTTGGCCAGCCGGACGGGGTGAGCGGATTGCCGCCGAAGCCGAAGGCGTGGACGCCGACCGGCAACCCGATCTCCTGCGCCGCCTCGTAGATCGGCCAATAGCGGCGCTGGCCGAGCGGTTCGACGTTGCGGCTGAGCAGCAGCACCTGGACGAAATTCTTGTCGCCCGCGCGCTTGCGGATTTCGGCGGCGGCGGCAGGACCGTCCTCATTGGGGACGACGATCGAAGCCTTCAGGCGCTTGTCCTTGCTGGTCCATTTCTCGATCTGCCAGTCGTTGATCGCGGAGCAGAGCGCGCCGGCGAGATCGTGGTTGCGCAAGCCCTGCCCGGTGGCAAGCGGATTGAGCACGCCGAGTGCGACATTGTAGGGATCGAGAAGCTGCTTCTGCATGAAGGACAGCGAGGAGCCCTGCGGCCCGCCTTCCGGCGGCCAGGCATCGCGGCGCGAGGCGTTGGGCTGCGCCTTAGGATAGGGCGGGCCCTCCATCATGCCGTGATAGGCCCCGATGCCATAGGTCTCCAGATGTGAATGCCAGCGCTTCGCCATGAACGGATAAAGTTCGTCCTTGGTGGCGCGCGCTGGGTGAATGTCGCAATCGGCGATCGCGGTCTTGATGCTGACCGATGCCGTAGGCTCTGGGCGGAACTGGACGTTCATGGCGTCGTCTCCTTCACCATCTGCAACCGGCCGTAGGTCGCGAGCGGATTATCGATCATGATCTTGCGGACAAGATCGGACGACAATCCCGGCGGCAGCACGTCGTCGCCGTCAAACTGCCAATGCGGATAGTCGGTCGAGAATAGGAGCAATTCGTCCGACTGCATATGGTCAAACAAACGATGCAGGGTTGCGGGATCCGGCGGCGCATCGACCGGCTGCAACGAGAAGCGGATGTTGCTGCGCACAATCTCCAGCGGCGCGCGATCGACCCACGGGGTTTCCATCCGGATGCCGCGCCAGAACTTGTGCAGCCGCCACAGATAGGCCGGCAACCAGGTGAAGCCTGATTCCAGCATCACCATTTTCAGGTTCGGATGGCGGGCGAACACGCCTTCGACGATCAGGCTGGTGAGCTGGGTCTGGAACGCGGTCGCTTGCGCTACGTAATCCTCGATGTGATAGGAGCCCCAACCGATCGAGGTCGGCGGGTTGTGGTAGGCGCTGCCGGCATGGATGCCGACGGCTAAGCCCAGCCGTTCGGCGGCGGCGTAGATCGGCCAGTAGGTGCGTTTTCCCAGCGGCATGTCGCCCATGACCAGCATCAGCACCTGGACGAAGCGCTTATCCTCAGCGCAGCGTTCGATCTCCGCGACCGACTTCTCGACGCTTTGCGAGGGTATTACGATCGAGCCCCGCAGCCGATCGTCCTTGTCGAGCCATTCCTTGGCCAGCCAGTCGTTCAGCGCGCGGCAGAACGCGTCCTGCATGTCCTCGGAAAACACCATCTGCACGCCGTAGAGCGGATTGCAGATGCCGTAGGCCGTGCCGAACCGGTCGAGCACCTGGTTCTGCATGTCGGCTAGATCCGAACCCGGCTTGCCCTGTGCCGGCCGCCAGTCCGGCCGCGACGAGATCGGCGAATGGGTGGGATAGGATTGCGAGACAAGATCGGTCATGCCGCGCGTCGTCACCTGGTCGCGCCAATAGTCGTTCATGTAAGGCAACAGGCTGGTCAGATGCGGAACGGCGGGATGCAGATCGCAGTCCACGCCACCCGCGATCGGCGACGTCATGGTGTTTCCTCGTATGCGCGCGATGCGGCTGTTTTGACGCATTCAATCAGGGCGGCTCGCGTGCCGCAACTCGGCAAGCGTAACCCTCCTGTGTTAGGAAGGCATGACTGGACCAATGGCGTACGCGCAGGAGTTGAAATGAAAGAGCTTGTTACGATCGCCGAAAAGATCGCGACGCAACTGATCGCGCGGAAACAGACGATTTCGGTCGCGGAATCCTCGACCGGCGGCCTGATCTCGGCGGCGCTCCTGTCGGTGCCCGGCGCATCGGCCTACTTCCTCGGCGGCGCCGTGGTCTATACGCGGGATGCGCGGCGGCTGCTGATGGATATTCCTGACGAGGCGATGAGGGGCATTCGCTCGGCGTCCGAGCCTTATGCAAAACTTCTGGCGAGCCAGATTCGCCAGCGTTTTGCGACGGACTGGGGATTGTCGGAAACCGGCGCAACGGGACCGACCGGCAACCGCTATGGCGACGCCGCCGGCCATTGCTGCATGGCGGTGGCAGGACCGCAAACTGCGGTGTTCACGTTGGAGACCGGGAGCAATGACCGCCAGGGCAATATGGAGGCGTTTGCGAAGACGGCGTTGAATTTGCTGCTGGAGAATTTGTTGAAGTGAAGCGATCGTAGCCCGGATGGAGCGCAGCGAAATCCGGGTCAGTGGCTGCCGCATGTACCATTTCCCGGATTGCGCTTCGCTCCATCCGGGCTACGCAGCGACAACCCTCACCTCTCCCGGAACGACCGCATCAGTTGGTCGCTGAAAGGCTTCATCAGATAGGAGAACATGGTGCGATCGCCGGTTTGCACGAAGGCTTCCACCGGCATGCCCGGGATGATCTTGACCTCGCCGAGGCGCTTGACCTCGTCGGGCGGCAGCGAGACGCGGATGATATAGTAGCTCTGGCCGGTGCGCTGGTCGGTGGTGACGTCGGCGGAGACGCGGGTCACCACGCCGTTCAATTCCGGCGTGGTGCGCTGGTTGAAAGCGGAGAGCCGCAGCAGCGTCTTCTGGCCGATCTGCAGCTTGTCGATGTCCTGCGGATTGACCTTGGCCTCGACCGAGAGGTCGTCGGCCTTCGGCACGATCATCATGATGGCATCGCCCGCGGTGATGACGCCGCCGACGGTGTGGACCGTCGACTGCAGCACGACGCCGTCCTGCGGCGCGCGGATGTCGATGCGGCGCAGTTGATCCTCTGCGGTGACCTTGCGCTCGACGAACTCGCCGATCTTGTCGTTGGTCTCGCGCAGATCCTTGGAAACCTCGCTGACCACGTCCTTGTCGATCTGGATGATCTGCAGCTCGGTTTCGGTGATCTTGCCCCTCGCCTGCGCACGCGCGGCGATGTATTGCGCGCGCTCGCCCGACAACCGGGCGAGATCGCGCTCCAAAATCGTCAGGCGCGAGATCTGGATCAGGCGCTGCTCATAGAGCTGGCGGACTCCAACCAGCTCTTTCTCGACCAACGCGATTTCCTTTTCCTTGGCCTGCTCCTGCGCGGTGAGGCCGGCAATTTCCTCGTGGAGCTGGGCCACGCGCTCGCGCAGTTGCGATTTCTGCCCGGCGCGCCCGAACACGCGAACCTCGAACAGTTTGGTTTCGCTCGCGATGACGTCGCGAACGTCAGGGTCGTCGGCGCGATCGGCCAGTTGCGGCGGGAACTTGATCTTGTCGAGGCCACGCTGCTCGGCCTCTAGCCGCGCTGCCCGCGCCCACAAGCCGTTCAGCGTCTTGACCACGATGGCAAGGCTCGCCTTGACCACGGTTTCGTCGAGCCGCACCACGACGTCGCCCGCCTTGACCACGTCGCCGTCGCGCACCCGGACCTCGCCGACCACGCCACCGGTCGGGTGCTGGACCTTCTTGACGTTGGAATCGACCACCACCGAGCCCGGTGCGATCAGCGCGCCGGAAATCTGCACCGTGGAGGCCCAGCCGCCGAATCCGCCGGCCAGAACCAGCATCAGCGCAAGACCCACGATAAGATGCGAGCGTATCGAGCGACGCGCGCCTTTCAGCTCCGCGGTCATGATTTTTTCGCAGCTCCCGCTTCGGATACGATCTTGATCGGCGTCGGCGACGGGACGCGCTGCAGCACCTGTCCGAGCACGGTTTCCTTCGGGCCGAACGCCTGCATGCGGCCGTCCTTCAAGACCAGCAACTGATCGACCGCCTCGATGCCGATCGGCCGGTGCGCTACCACGACCACGATGGCGCCGCGCTCGCGGGCGGCGCGCACGGCGCGGGTGAGCGCCTCGTCACCCTCGCTGTCGAGATTGGAGTTCGGCTCGTCGAGCACGATCAGGAACGGATTGCCGTAGAGCGCGCGTGCCAGCGCCACGCGCTGCGCCTGACCGGCGGAGAGAGCAGCGCCCTGCTCGCCGATCTGGGTATCGTAGCCTTCGCGCATCTTGATGATCATCTCATGCACGCCGGCCTCCTTGGCGGCGGCGATGATCGCATCAGACTTCGCGTCGGGATCGAAGCGGCAGATGTTCTGCGCCACGGTGCCGGCGAACAGTTCGACGTCCTGCGGCAGATAGCCGATGTGGCGGCCAAGCACGTCCGACGACCATTGGTCGAGTGCCGCGCCGTCGAGCCGCACCTTGCCGCGGGCCGGCGTCCAGACGCCGACCAGCGCGCGCACCAGCGACGACTTGCCGGAGCCGCTCGGACCGATAACGCCGACGCCGGACCCGGCTTCGACGGCGAAGTTGACGTCCTGCACGATGACGCGCTGGTCGCCTGGCGGGACGATGCTGACCGCCTCGACCGACAGCCGCTTCGACGGCGCCTGCAACAGCGTCTGTTCATTCGCCGCCGGCATTTGCTGCAGGAGTTTTGACAGGCGATGCCAGCTCTGCCGCGCGGCGACAAAACCTTTCCAGTGGGCGATGGCGAGATCGACCGGCGCCAGCGCCCGTGCGCTCAGGATCGAGCCCGCAATAATGATGCCGGCGGTGGCTTCCTGGTGGATCACGAGATAGGCGCCGACCGCGAGCACCGCCGATTGCAGCATCATGCGCAGGACCTTGGCCACCGCGCCAAGGCCGCCGGCGATGTCGCTGGCGCGCTGATTGCCGGCGAGATAAGTCTCGTTGGTCTCGCCCCAGCGCTTCATCAGACGTCCGGACATGCCCATCGCGACCAGCACTTCGGCGTTGCGCCGGCTGGTCGCGGCGAGATCGTTGCGCCGCGCTGCCAGCGACATTGCCTCCTTGGCCGGCGCGCGCGACAGGAACTCGGTGATCAGCGTCAGCGCCACCAGAATGATGGCACCGCCGAGGGCGGTGACGCCGAGCAGCCAGTGAAAGGCGAAACAGATCAAGAGGTAGAACGGCAGCCACGGCAGATCGAAGAACGCGCCCGGCCCCATGCTGCCCAGGAACGACCTGACATTGTCGAGATCGCGCAACGGCTGCAGGCCTTCATTGCGGCTGCCGACCATCAGCGGCAGACGGACCACGGTTTCGAACACGCGCGCATTGATGGCTTCGTCGAGCGCGGTTCCAATACGGCCGAGAATGCGGCCGCGGATCAGATCGAGGCCGCCTTGCGCGATGTAGAGTCCGCCAGCGAGAATCACGAGACCAACCAGGGTCGGCACGCTGCGGCTCGGCAGCACGCGGTCGTAGACCTCGAGCATGAAAATCGAGCCAGTGAGGTACAGCAAATTGATCATGCAACTCATGACGCCGACGCCGATAAAGGCGTTGCGGCAGGCGCGCAACGCCTCACCGAGTTCGGAACGCCGGACGCCGGGAGCGGCTACCATAAATGCGTGTCTCTTCAAATGGATCGGGTGACGTGCAGGTTTTACCGATGTTTTCGGGCATCGTCTATTTAAGTCACGTTAACCCCGTTCCAGTTCACCCCAATGAAGCGGCTGGAGGCGGCATTCGCGCGATTGGGCAGCTAGTTTGACGCCGGCGCGAGCCCTTCGGCGGGTTCAGCCTTCGGCTGGCGCGGAAACGGCACCAGAATCATCGAATCCAGACCCGGCCGATCTCGCCGTTGAGCCGATGTCGCTGTTGATATGACCAAGACGACGCCGCTTCGGCGCCCAGCCCGCCCGTCGGCCGCCGGCGGGCTTGCGCGCGGATGCGGACCCAGTCGCCGGTAGGCTGGCGGAACTACTGAGCCGTCAGATTGGGATCCGCCACCACGTCCTGGAACGGACGGGCAATGCCGTGGGTCCAATCCGCCGGGCCGCACCGCTGAAATTCGAACCGCTTGCTCGCGGTGAAGGGTCTGCCGGTCTGCGCGCCCGCCGCGCTAGAACCGTCCGCCGGTCCGCAACAGCCGCACGATCAGCAGCAAAATGACGGCGCCGATGGTGGAGTAGACAATCTCGGACACCAGTCCGGTGCCGATACGGATGCCGAGCTTGGGAAACAGCAGGCTCGCGAGCAGCGCGCCGGCGATGCCTACGAGAATATCGCCGATGATACCAAAGCCGGTGCCGCGCACGATCTTGCCGGCGAGCCAGCCGGCCACCAGGCCGACAAACAGAATGACGAGAATGCCTTCGTTGGAAATCTGCATTTGAAGTCCCCCAGGTTCGCGGCGCAGGCCGGATGTCAGCCTATCCCATGATTGTCCGATGTGACGAGCCGCAATCCGCGCACCAATCAACGACGCCCGCGAAGTGAAACTTTTTTACGTCACACGCGTTATGTCGGCATGAAGCACGGCGACATTTGGTATGTGACTTTTAGTCCGGACAGGACGGACGAGCCGGCGGAGGGCATGGCGCGCTCTACCCGCACGTTTAAATCGGAAATCGACGCTAAACTTTTTGCGATGCAAATCCTGGCCAAGGGCTGGTCCGCCAGCGCGGGCACGCTCAATCCCCATCAGCCAAAACAGGTCGTTGGACCGGCGCAAATCGAGCAATGGGCTGATCCAGGGCTGGGTGGGTGAATTATTCTCGTGTCCCCGACGCGGTGCAGCGCGAAGCGGTGCGCCGCAGAGCCGGGACCTAGCCGCAGCGACCGGACCCCGGATCAGCAGCGCACCACGCCGCAAGTGCGGCGCGCTGCGCTGCATCCGGGGAACGCCAAGGGCAGCCTCGCCTCATCACATCAAGTAGCTGCAGAAACTTCGATCGGCTGCGCCAGCACGCAGCGCGCCATTCGATCCGCAGACACCTGCACATTCGGCGGCAGACGCTCGACGCAGCGCGGCTGCGCAACCGTGCAGCGTGGCGCGAACGAACAACTGACGGGCGCCTTGTCGAGCGAGGGCGGTGTGCCCGGGATGGTCTCCAGCCGCTGGCCGCGCTTGGCGCCGTGGACGGTCGCGGCCAATAGCCCTTTGGCATAGGGATGCACCGGAGTGCGGACGATGTCGCGCAAGCGGCCCTGCTCCACGATCTGGCCGGCATACATGACGGCAACGCGGTCGCAGATTTCGATGGCGACGCCGATATCGTGGGTCACGAAAATCACGGACATGCCGAACTCGCGCTGCAGTTCGCGCAGCAGCAGCAGGATCTGAATCTGCACGGTGGCGTCCAGCGCCGTGGTCGGCTCGTCCGCCAGCAGTATTTTCGGCTTGCAGGCCAGCGCCAGTGCGATCATGGCGCGCTGCCGCATGCCGCCGCTCATTTCGTGCGGATAGGCTTCGAGGCGGCGCCTGGCGGAGGGAATTCGCACCACCTCCAGCATTTCCAGCGCGCGCGCGAGTCCCTCCTTTTCGCTCTTGCCTTCGTGGCGCACCACGGTTTCTGCGATCTGGCGGCCGATCGTGTAGACCGGATCGAGCGCCAGCGCCGGCTCCTGAAAGATCATCGAGACGGTCTGGCCGCGAAACGCCGACAGCTCCTCGTCGTTCATTGCGAGCACGTCGCGTCCCAACACCTTCACGGTGCCCGAAATCTGCGTCCGCTTCTTCGGCAATAACCGCATCAGCGCGCGCAGGGTCACGCTTTTTCCCGAGCCGGATTCGCCGAGCAGGCCGAGTACCTCGCCTTCGCCGAGCGAGAGCGAGATGTCGTTGACGGCATGAACCGTACGTTCGCCGGTGAAGCGGATGTTAAGGTCGCGGATATCGACGAGGTTGCTCATGCCAGTTTGGGTACCTGCTGGTGGTAGTCGGTGACGCGCTGGAACGCCGCGCCGATTCGCACCAGCCCGGCCTCATCGAAGGGGCGGCCGATCAACTGCATGCCGACCGGTAGACCGGTCTTGGTGAAGCCTGACGGAATCGAAAGCGACGGCAGGCCAAGATAGTTGATCGGGCGGGTGAAGCGCGTGATGCGTTGGATGACGGCTTCCGCATCGAGGCTGTTGCCGACATCGCTCTCGGCAATGGTCGCCGCCGGCATCGGCGCGACCGGCGCGATCACGGCATCGGTGCCTTCCACCGCAGCGAGGTAGGCGGCCAGCGCCGGACCGCGCCAGCGCATGGCTTCGAGATAGGTCACGGCCGGAATGGCGAGCCCGTTCTGCAGCCGCATCAAGACCTGACCGCCGTAATCCTGCGGCCGCTCGATCATCCAGCGCTTGTGGAAGGCAGCCGCCTCGGTGGCGAGCACGATCTGGCAGGCGGCCGTGAGCTGGCGCTGGTCCGGCAGCTCGACCTTGACGATCTCGGCCCCCTCTTTTCTGAGGGTAGCGATGGTCTCGTCCAGCACCCGCGCCACTTCGGAATCGAGATCGTCGACATAGAACGCTGTGGGCACGCCGATCTTCAGACCCTTCATCGACCCTGTGGTCGCGGCCATATAGTTCGGCACCGGCCGCGTGGACGTGGTCGGGTCCTCGGGGTCGGCGCCCGCCATCAGCCCGACGAGCAGCGCGCAGTCCTCGACCGTTTGCGCGAGCGGGCCGACGGTGTCGAGCGATTGCGACAGCGGCATTGCTCCGGCGCGGCTGATCAGGCCGACCGTGGTCTTGAAGCCGGTGACGCCGCAGAAATGCGCGGGCATCCGGATCGAGCCGCCGGTATCCGAACCGAGCGCGGCAAAGGTCAGCCGCGCGGCGACAGCCGAACCAGAGCCGGACGACGAGCCGCCAGTGATGTGATCGACGTTCCAGGGGTTGCGCACCGCGCCGTAATGCACGTTATGGCCGGTCGGGCCATAAGCGAACTCGACCATCTGCAGCGAGCCGAGCCTGACGGAGCCGGCGTCCTTCAGCCGCTGCAACGCGGTCGAGGTCGTCGTCGCCACGAAATCGCGGCGGATTTTCGACCCGCAGGTCACGACCTTGCCGGCCTCGTAATACATGTCCTTGTGCGCCATCGGCACGCCGTGCAGCGGGCCGAGATTTTGGCCCCTGGCGAGCGCCGCATCGGCGGCGTCAGCGGCGGCGAGTGCATCCTCCGCCTCGATCGCCATGAAGGCGTTGACGCGCGGCTGCCATTGCGCGATCCGGTCGAGGCAGGATTGCGTCACCTCGCGCGAGGAGAGTTTCTTGCCGGCGATCGCCTTCGCGACCGCGACCGCTGACATCAAGGCGGGTTCGCTGCTCACTTCGCCACCTTCGCGGTTTGCACCAGCAGAAAAGTCGCGGGCTCGAGATCGAGCGGCAGAGTACCGGCTACCGGTGCGAAACCGTCGAAGGCCGGGCCGATGGAATTGGCGATGCGAGCGGAAACTTCCGCATCTTGCGGCACGCCGGCGACATCGGTCATTACCTTGACCTGTTTGGGATCGGGTCTTGTCATGCAGCGGTTACTCCCATGTCATTTTTCTTGGCGTTTTCTTTGGCCGGTGCGCGGCTGTGTCCGGAGCCGGGTATGGCCATGTAGCACGCCGCCTGATGGCCCATTGTATCGACATCGCTGAGTTTTGGCGTCGCATTTGCGCAGAGCGGCTCCGCAAACGGGCAACGGGTGTGAAACCGGCAGCCGGACGGCGGGTCGATCGGATTGGGCGGGTCGCCGGAGATCGGCGGCGTCTCGGTTCGGTTATCGGGGTCGGACGACGGCATGGCAGCCAAGAGCGCCCGCGTGTAGGGATGTGCCGGCGCATCCCAGACCTTGTCGACCGGGCCGAGTTCGACCACCTCGCCGAGATACATCACCAGCACGCGGTCCGAGATGTAGCGAACCACGTTGAGATCGTGGCTGATGAACAGATAAGTCAGGCCGAATTCGCGCTTC
The DNA here is from genome assembly GCF_032917945.1 of Bradyrhizobium sp. sBnM-33. Taxonomy (NCBI): domain Bacteria; kingdom Pseudomonadati; phylum Pseudomonadota; class Alphaproteobacteria; order Hyphomicrobiales; family Nitrobacteraceae; genus Bradyrhizobium; species Bradyrhizobium sp. sBnM-33. The sequence continues at coordinate 816,571 of NZ_CP136624.1, read as the reverse complement.
AGATCGACCAGCAGGTTGAGCACCTGGGCTTCGACCGATTTGTCCAGCGCCGAGACCGCTTCATCCAGGATCACCAGCCGCGGCGACAACGCCAGAGCACGCGCGATGTTGACGCGCTGGCGCTGGCCGCCGGAAATCTCGTGCGGGTAGCGGTTGGCGAAGGTTTCGGGCCTTAAGCCCACTTTGCCAAGCAGTTCGCGCGCCAGTGTTCGGGCGGCAGCGTCGGCCATGCCATGGACCTTGGGGCCGAAGGCGATCGATTCCTCGATGGTGAGGCGCGGATTGAGCGAGGCATAGCTGTCCTGAAACACCATCTGCATGCCGCGGCGCAACTCGCGCAAGGACAGTGCGCGGCCGACCTGCAGGCCGTCATAGACGATATCGCCGGCATCGCGCTTCATCAGATGCATCAACAATCGCGCAGTGGTCGACTTGCCACAACCGGATTCGCCGACGATGCCGACGGTTTCGCCCTTGGCGATGGAGAAAGAAACATCATCGACCGCGCGCACCGTCTTGCGGGGGCTGAACAGATCGCCCCGCACCGGAAAGTGTTTGGTGAGACCAACGACCTGCAGCAGCGGCTGCGCCGCGCCGCCAATGTCCTCGACCGGCTCCAGATGATCGACTGACGGGCTTGTCTCATTCATCACGTCAGTTCCTGATGTCCATGGCGCTGCGCATGCCGTCGCTCAAAAGGTTGAAGCAGATCGACACCGCAAAGATCATGACGCCCGGCAGCGCCGCCACCCAGGGATTGACATAAATCGCGGTGCGCAGCGTGTTCAGCATCAAGCCCCATTCCGGCTCCGGCGGTTTTGTACCGAGGCCGAGGAATGACAGGCCGGCGGCGAGGATCATCGAGACCGAGATCAATCCGGTGGCGTAGACGAAGATCGGGCCGAGCACATTGCCGAGCATATGCACGCGCATGATGGTAAAAGGTCCGGCGCCGGAGGCGCGCGCGGCTTCCACAAAATCCATGTTGCGCACCCCGGTGGTCACGCTTTCAGCGACGCGGGTGATCTGCGGCACGAACACGATGGTCAGCGAAACGATGGAGTTGACGATGCCCGCCCCCAGCGCGCCGGAGATCGCGATCGCCAAGAGCACCGACGGGAAAGCGTAGAAGACGTCGATCGTACGCATGATCGCGGTATTGAGCCGGCCGCCGACATAGCCGGCGATGAGGCCGAGCGAGGTGCCGATCACGAAGGCGAAGATCACGGGCAGAATGCCGATGATCAGCGACAGCCGGCCGCCATAGATCAGTCGCGCCAGCATGTCGCGGCCGAGTTCATCAGTGCCGAGCGGATAATTCGGCGTGCCGATGTGGCGAAGCCGGCGGATCATCGAGCCCTGATAGGGATCGGCGAGGCCGAGCCATGGCGCCAGCAGCGCGGAGGCGAAGATCAGCACCAGCACGAAGGCGCAGATCATGCTGACCTTGTCGCGCGCGATGCGGCGGCCGACGGTGGCCCAATAGCCGCGCGCCTTGGTGGCGGGCGCGGCTTGCAGGGCGGTATCCGACATCACGGTCATGATCAGCCCCGCTTGATGCGCGGGTCGATCGCCGCCTGCGCGATATCGACCAGCAGATTGAGCGTGACGAAGAACAGCGCCAGCACCAGAATCGTGCCCTGCAACAGCGGCAGGTCGCGCTGGAAGATCGCGGAATTAAGCAGCAAGCCCGAGCCGGGCCACGAGAACACGGTCTCGATCAGGATCGAGCCGCCGAGCATGTAACCCAATTGCAGGCCCATCACCGCAAGCGCGGTGGGCGCGGCGTTCTTGATGACGTGGCGGAACACGTCCCATTCGCGCAGGCCTTTTGCGCGCAGCGCTTCAACAAAGTCCTGCGAAAGGATGTCGCCGGTCAGCGCGCGCACGGTGCGGGTGATGATGCCCATCGGGATCACGGACGTCGTGATCGCCGGCAGGATCAGGTATTTCATGTGCTCCCAGTCCCAGCCCCACGAACCGGAGCCGCCGGGGCCGGCACCGACGGCGGGCAGCCAGTTCAGCTGCACCGAGAAGATGATGACCATCACCATACCGAGCCAGTAATGCGGCACGGAGACGCCGGCGATCGCGATGGAGGTCGCGACCTTGTCGATCCAGGTGTCGCGGAAATAGCCGGCGATCAGGCCGAACATCAGCCCGAGCGTGAAGCCGATCAGCGCGGCGGCAATCGCAAGCGTGACCGTGTTGCCGACCGCCCGCAACACTTCAGTCAGCACCGGGCGACCGGTCGCGATCGAACTGCCGAGATCGCCATGGATGGCGCGCCACAGCCAAAGGCCAAACTGGACCGGGAGCGGCCGGTCGAAGCCGTAAGCCGTTCGCATTTGCGCCGCAAGTTCCTGCGAGGCATCCGCCGGAAGCACGGCGACCAGGGGATCGCCGGGCGTGATGTGCACGAGCAGAAAGCACACCAGCGCGACGCTGATCACGATCGGAATGACGTAGACGATACGCCGGGCAATGTAAGCGAACACGAGCAACTCTCTTCTTCCCTTCTCCCCCTGTGGGAGAAGGTGGCGCGGACCTTGGTCCACGCCGGATGAGGGGTTCTATCCGCGGATGCAGACGTTGCAAACGAGAGAGGTAGGTCCGCGGAGAGAACCCCTCACCCGTCTCGAATGCGCTTCGCTCATTCGATCCACCCTCTCCCACAAGGGGAGAGGGGCAGCAAACATCACGCGCTCCGCCCTTACGGCGCCATCGACACCGGCGAGAAGTCGACGAACCAGCTCTTCGGCTGCACGAAGCCTTTCACCTTCGGGCTCATGGCCCGGGGGGAGACGTCGTGGGCGACGTAGAGGAACGCCGCATCGTCCACCGAAGCCGCGTGCAGTTCGGCCAGCGCCGCGTCACGCGCCGCCGGATCGAAGGTCTGGCGCGCTTTCGTGACCAGCTCGTCGAACTTGGGGTTGTTGATGTAGCCCCAATTGTTCGAGACGGGAGGCGCCATCGACGACTGCAGGAAGCGCACCAGCGCGAAGAACGGATCCATCGCCGCGTAGGTCACGTTGGTGGCGTTGGCGCCGTTAGCGCTCGGGTCCTTGGCGCCGCGGCGCCAATTGGTGAACAGCGTGTTCCACTCGATGACGTCGAGCTGGACGTCGAAGTAGCATTCCGCCAGCGCCTGCTGCAGATACTCGTTCATCGGCAGAGGCTGCATCTGGCCCGATCCCGACGCCGAAGTCTGCGTCTTCACCGTCAGCTTCTTGTTCGGGCCGTATCCGGCCTCCTGCATCAGCTTCTGAGCGGCCTTCAGGTCATATTTGATCTCGAAGGTCGGCTTTCCGCGCCAGGGGTGGCCGGGCTCGAACGTGCCGGTCGCCGGCACCATCAGGCCCGCGAGCAGCCCCTCCTTGAGCCCTTCGCGGTCGACGCAGAGATTGGCGGCCTTGCGGACCCGGATGTCGTTCCAGGGCGAGCCTTCAATGCGCGAAAACTGCCATGGCCAGACGTGCGGCGATTCATTGGCCTGGAGCTGGAAGCCGCGCGCCTTGATCTCCTTGACCGCATCGGGCGCCGGCGCCTCGACCCAGTCGACCTGGCCGGACAGCAATGCCGCGGTGCGGGCATTGGCTTCCGGCATCGGCAGCAGCACCATCCGGTCGATCTTGGGCACGCGGCCCTTGTCCCAATAGCCTTCGTTCTTGATGAGTTCGAGCCGCTCGCGCGGCGTGAACTTCGACATCTTCCAGGGGCCGGTGCCCGAGGCGTCCCTGGCGAACGCGGCCCAGGCGGCCTGCGATTTCGCCTTGGCGTCGGCGCCTTCAGCCTTGTCATAGAACGCCTGCCACTTGGCAGGGCTCGCCATGAACAGGTTGGTCAGGTTGATCGGGAGAAAGCTGTCCGGCTCCTTGGTTGTCAATTCCACCGTCATGTCGTCGATCTTGCGCGCGGATGCCAGCGTCGGCATGCGCGAGGCGGTGACGCCGACCTGGCTGGCGTCGAACTGCGGCGCATCCTGCTTCAGCACCTTTTCGACGTTCCAGACCACCGCGTCGGCGTTGAACGGCGAGCCGTCATGGAATTTGACGTCGGGACGCAGCTTGAAAGTCCACTTCTTCTTGTCGGCTTCGTCCACCTTCCATTCGGTCGCAAGGCCCGGAATCATGACGCTTGCCTTGTCGCGGGACGAGAGGTCCCACATCGTCAGGCCGTCATACATGGTTAACCCGGTAAATCGGTTGCCTTCAAAACCCTGATCGGGCTGGCCGAGCGTGCGCGGAATATCGGCAGCCGTCATGCCGATCCGCAGCACCGTTTCGGCGCTTGCGAGTTGCGGCAACCCGACCACCAGCGCCGTCGCCAGCAGCCACGCGGTGGCCGTCTTCTTCGATTTGTCGTTACGCATTTGCAGCAATCCCCTTCTCCACGCTCCGGTGACTAATTCTTATGCAGCCGTATGCAACGCCTGTGCCAAACGGCGCGCTTCCCTCCGGGCTATGCGTTTGACCGCACAACTCCTTGTGAAGCGCGCATGCAAGTCACGTCCGATGCCTAAGCTGGCACCAAGCTTGCATTTTTAGCTCCAAACCTCGCCGATGGAGCCTAATTCATGCGCACACGAAATTCGATGCTTCTTCCTGCCGCAACTCTAGCCGTAGGTTTGGCTCTTGGCATCTCCATGATTTCGGCGCAGGCCGAAACCATTGTGCGCTACGGCATTTCGATGGCGGACATCCCGCTGACGACAGGCCAGCCCGACCGCGGCGCCGGTGCCTATCAGTTTTCTGCCTATACGATCTACGATCCGCTGGTGGCCTGGGAGATGGATGTGGCCGACCGGCCGGGCAAGCTGGTGCCGGGGCTTGCGACCGAATGGAAGGTCGATGACAGCGACAAGAAGAAATGGCGCTTCACTCTGCGTAAGGGCGTCAAATTTCATGACGGCAGCGAGTTCAATGCCGACGCGGTGATCTGGAATCTGGATAAGGTGCTCAACGACAAGGCACCGCAGTTCGACAAGCGCCAGAGCGCGCAGGTCAAGACCCGCCTGCCCTCGGTCGCGAGCTACGTCAAGATCGACGATGCGACCATCGAGATCACGACCAAGGCCGTCGATTCCTTCTTTCCGTACCAGATGCTGTGGTTTCTGGTCTCCAGCCCGGCGCAATATGAAAAGCTCGGCAAGGACTGGGACAAGTTCGCCAGCCAGCCCTCCGGCACCGGGCCGTTCAAGCTGACGAAGCTCGTCCCGCGCGAACTCGCCGAGCTGACCAGGAATGCCGATTATTGGGACAAGAAGCGGCTTCCGAAGGCCGACAAGATCGTGCTGCTTCCGATGCCGGAAGCGCTGACGCGCACCAACGCGCTGTTGGCCGGCCAGGTCGATCTGATCGAAACGCCGGCGCCGGATGCGGTGCCGCAGCTCAAATCCGCGGGCATGAAGATCGTCGACAACGTCACGCCGCATGTCTGGAATTATCATCTGAGCGTGCTGCCCGGCTCGCCCTGGACCGACGTCAGGCTGCGCAAGGCCCTGAACCTCGCGATCGACCGCGAGGCCGTGGTCGGCCTGATGAACGGTCTGGCCAAGCCCGCCAAGGGCCAGGTCGATCCGTCGAGCCCGTGGTTCGGCAAACCGTCCTTCGAGCTCAAATATGATGTCGCCGCGGCGAAGAAGCTGGTGCAGGAGGCCGGCTATTCGAAGGAAAAGCCGCTGAAGACGACCTTCATCATCGCGCAGGGCGGCACCGGGCAGATGCTGTCGCTGCCGATGAACGAATTCCTGCAGCAGAGCTTCAAGGAAATCGGCATCGAGATCGACTTCAAGGTGGTCGAGCTCGAGACGCTATACACGGCCTGGCGCAAGGGCGCGGCCGACGAGATGAACGCCGTCATCACGTCGAACAACATAGCCTATGTCACCTCGGACCCGCTTTACGCGATCGTGCGCTTCTTCCACTCCGGCCAGATCGCGCCGGTCGGCGTCAACTGGGGCGGCTACAAAAATCCGAAGGTCGACGCGCTGATCGACAAGGCCAAGCAGACGTTTGATGTCGCTAAGCAGGACGAGCTGCTGGCACAGGCACACGCGCAAATCGTCGATGACGCCACGCTGGTCTGGGTGGTGCACGACACCAACCCGCACGCGCTGTCGCCGAAGGTGAAGAAGTTCGTGCAGGCGCAGCACTGGTTTCAAGACCTGACGCAGATCGGGCTGGAGTGAGGGCCCACTGTAATTGCCGGGCTTGACCCGGCAATCCATCTCGTTCGCAAGATTCTTCTGAAGGGTGATGGATGCGCGGGTCAAGCCCGCGCATGACGAGTCGGTAGGATGGGTAGAGCGCAGCGAAGCCCATCATGCTTACGCCGAGCAATTGATGGGTATCGCTTCGCTCCACCCATCCTACTCGCTGCGGCGTTACTTCGTCAGCAGCGCGAAGGCGCCGTTCCAGTCTTCCGGCGGCGGGTTTTCGAGATAGCCGCGGATCCGGGCTTCGTAGAGATCATAGAGCCGCTCCAGGACGTTTGCCTCGTCGGCCTTGCGGCCGCGCTCGATGGCCGCGAGCGCGCCATCCCAGTCGCGGTTGCGGTAGCAGGCCAGCATCTCGATCGTGAGATTGCGCAGGCGCTGGAAGCGGCCGGACTGCGCGAGATCTTCGCGCCCGGCGACGGCGTAGATCACCTCCGGCTCCGTCTTGCCCTTCACCATGATGAAGTCGAGCTCGAGGATTGCGAACTTCTCCTTCGCGGCCATCGCGGTCTTCGATCCGACGATGATCGGAAAACCGTACTCCTTGGACTGGCCTTCCAGGCGTGAAGCGAGATTGACACTGTCGCCGAGCACCGAATAGTTGAACTTGAGATCGGACCCCATGTTGCCGACCACGCCGATGCCTGTATTGATGCCGATGCCGACGTTGAGCGGGATGTAGACGTGGCCGCCATCGGCGGCTTCCTGCTCGCGCTGCTTGTTGACCTCGTCAATCTTCTCCAGCATATCGATCGCAGCCTCGCAGGCGTTGATCTCATGCTGCTTGTCGTCGAGCGGCGCGTTCCAGAACGCCATGATGGCGTCGCCCATATACTTGTCGATATAACCCTTGCGGGCGAGGATCGCGTTGGTCAGCGGCGTCAGGAAGCGATTCATCAGTGCTGTCAGGCCTTGCGGATCGTTCTTGTAAGTCTCCGAGATTGTGGTGAAGCCGCGAACATCCGAGAACATGATGGTCATCTCGCGCTCCTCGCCGCCGAGCACGAGCTTTTCCGGCGATTGGGCCAGCTGCTCGACCAGCACGGGCGACATATACTGCGCAAACGCGCCGCGAATCTGCTTACGCTGCTGCTGTTCCCGAACAAAACTCGAAAAGATCAGCGTGAGATAGATCGCTGTGGTCGACATCAGGGGATAGGTGAAATCGATCAGCAGCCGGTGCTGCGTGTAGAAATACACCGACGTTCCGAGCAACGCGGCCGCAAACGCCGCTCCCAGCGCGACCAGCGTGACCGGCCCGAACAGCGGCGCGAACGCGATAACCAGAAGCCCGAACAGCAGCGCGGTCGCGAATTCGACGGCGATGCCATAGTTCGGCTGCGAGATCACCGCGCCGGTCAGCGCGCTTTCGAGCACCTGGGCGTGGATCTCGACGCCCGGCATGGCGCGGGACACCGGCGTGGTCTTGATGTCGTTGAGGCCGACCGCCGAAGTGCCGATCAGCACCAGCTTGCCCGCGATCATGTCGGGCGCGACGTTTTTCTCCAGCACGTTGACCGCCGGAACATAGATCGAGGCATCGTTGCGGGCGTAGTGGACCCAGAGCTGGCCATTATGGTCGGTCGGGATCTGGACGCCCTTGATGCCAAGGCTCTTGATGCCGGCCTTTTCGGCCTTGATCAGGATGGTGCCGGACCCGCTGGCCACCCGAAGCATCTCGAACGTCAGCGACGGCATGGTCTGGCCCTGCGCCAGCATGATCATCGGCACCCGCCGCACGATGCCGTCGCGTTCGGGCCTAATGGTGAACAGGCCGCGCCCGGCGGCAGCATGCTCCAGCACCGGAACGTTGCGCAGAAGGCCGGGAAAATCGAACATGAAGCGCTGCGGCTCCTCGCCCAGCATCGCGAGCCCGGTGACCGGTAGCGTCTTGTCCAGCGTTGCGATTTCCTCCGGCAAGCCGGATTCGCCGAGCACGACGCGCGACTTCCGGATGGCGTCGGCGAAGATCTGGTCGTTGCTCGGCAGGGCGCGCAGCCTGGTACGGGTTTCCTCGTCGAGATTGCGGAAGGTGTCCGCGGCCAAGGCAGGGTTGAGACGGTCGGGCTCCGGGAACACCGCGTCGAACGCGATCACGACCGCGCCGAGCTGGGTCAGTTCGGTGATGAGGTCAGCAAGCCGGGTGCGCGGCCACGGCCACTGCCCGAGCTTTTCGAGGCTCTTGTCGTCGATATCGACAATGGTGACCGGCCGTGCCGTCTTCTTGCGCGGATCGATGCGCTGGAAGGCATCAAAGGTTCTGACGCGGATTTCCTCAACGGGGGCAGGATCGGCGACGCGAAGCGCGGCGAACCCGATCAGCAGCACCAGGCAAAGCAGTCGGGCGTAGCCGATGCGCCGCGCAAACCATCGCCGTAGTACCCGCAGTTGTTTCATACTGTCTGGATATCACGCATCGGAACGTCAGGCATGCCTCCAGTCTCACGGGGGCCATCCCGGGCCTACGAGCAGGATCAGATATATCCGCCGGGGTGAAGGATGAAGTCGCTCATCTGCAGGTTCGCCTTGGCAACGCTCGACAGCCGAATGCTGTTGTCTGCATCGAACTGAATGAGGGTATCGGAGCCCACCTGCTCGACGGCGCTGCTGTTGAGCCACCCATCGAAGGAGTCGGAATCGTCTGGCGTGAACGGCAGGTAGGCGAGGAGGTCGATTTTGTCCTGGCCCGGCTTGAAATCGGCGACCGTGTCCTTGCCCATCTCTTCCGCGAAGACGAACTGGTCGGCGCCGGCGCCGCCCACCAAAGTGTCGGCCTGCTCGGTCGAGAAGATCACGTCCTTGCCGGAGGTCGCCAGCGTCGAGGTGTCCAGACCGTCCGTTCCAGCCACATTGAAAATGAAGTTTACAGTGTCGGTGGCGGAGCCATCCGAAACCGTAACCGTCACAATGTCGGCTTCTTGGGTTCCCTGGCCGTCATGATAGTTAACGACGCTCAGCGCATCGTTGACCTGCGCCAGCGTGCCGGAGACCTCCGACAGCTCGACACTACCGGCAACACTTGCGGGCACGACGCTGACCGACAATGTGTCTCCCGCGTCGGGATCGGCAACGTACAGGCCGAAAAGGGTGGTCGTTCCCTCGCGGTGGTCGGTGATGCTGAGCTGGTCGGTCTGGATGACCGGCGCGTTGTTGCTGGGCGGCGGTTCGGTGACCGTCAACTTGGTGGTGAAGAACGCGTTGTCGGTTGCGCCATGGGCGGTGCCGCCGCCATCCTTGAGTGTGAACGTTACGGTGCGCTCGCCGGCTACCGCGTCCGGCGTGGTGTTCGAGAACTCGATCGCCTGTGCGAGCGCCGCGACGGCCGCATCGTCGGCCTTGCCGTTCAGCGCCACCAGCAGGCTATTGGTGTCATAGTCCGAGAGCGTTCCGACAATCTTGGCGCTGCCTGGACCGGCGACCCCGTCCGCGTCGTACAGGATGTCAGTGCCGCTGAGCGAGATGACGTCGCCGTTGGCAATGGCAAGCGTGTCACCCTGGTTTCCGCCAGCCGTCACTGTCGCGGTGAACGATCCGCCGGCGTAGCTGCTGCTATCGACGTCGCTGGCCGAGACACTGCCGGCCAGAGCGACCGCCGCGTCGCCCGCCTGATAGGTCGACGCGAGACTGGCGCCGGTGAACACCGGCGCATCATTGGTGCCGGCGATCGTGACGACGAAGGTCTGCGCGGCTACCCCGCCATCGCCATCGTCGATCGAAACGGTGTAGGTCAGCGTCAGTTGCTCGCCGGCCGCGAGATAGTCGAAAGCGGACGATGCGGCCGAGAAGCTGAGATCGACCGAGCCGGACGATGAACCAGTGCCCTTGGTCACCGCGCCCGGCGTGACCAGCGCGACCAGCGCCGCCTGATCGAGCCCAAGGCCCGCGGTGGTACCGGACGCCGCCGCGCCAGTGACGGCTGCGGTGTGGCCGACATCGGACAGGTCGAGGTCGGTGAATGTAACAGGGATCGTCGTCGTCAGTGCCGCGGCATTGGTTCGCTCGGTGAGGCCCTGCTGCGCGATACTGGCGATTTCAGGCGCGTCGTTGCTGCCGTCGATGGTGACGACGACATCCTGCCAGGTGACGCCGCCATGATGGTCGTCGACCTCCACCGTGTAGGTCAGCGTGACCATCTCGCCATCGGCGAGGTAGTCGAAATAACTATCCGGCGCCGAGAACGACCAGCTCTTCGAGCCCTGCACGCCATCGGTGGAATCGGTCAATGGCCCCAGAGACAGCCAGCTTAGCTGGACCGTTCCGTTGGCGAGGCCGGTCATCACGCCGGAGGCGCTGACGCCGGTGATCTTGACCTCGTGGGTGTCGGTCAGATCGGCATCGGTGAACGTGATCGCGCCGCTGGCAGTATCCGGCGTCGCTGAATTGTGGGCATCGGCACGTTCGGCAATGGTCGCGGTCTGCGGGTCGCTGGTGATATCAGCCGTATCGTTGCTGCCGGTGACGGTGACGGTAAGCGGCTTGGTCACCACACCGCCATGGCCATCATCGACCGTGGCCGTATAGGTCAGCGTCAGGATTTCGCCGTCGGCGAGGAAATCGAACGCCCCGTCGGCTGCGCTGTAACTCCAGCTTGCCGAACCGTTGTTGGTATTGCCGTTCGCCTGCACCACCGTCAGCGGCACGTCGACAGCCGCGATCGCGGCGAGCTGGGCTGCGGTGACCGATGAGGTGATGTCGGTGAGGGCGGCGTTCTTGTAGGTGAAAGACGTGAAGGCCGCGCTCGCCACCGGGCGGTCGGTGAGGTCGACGTCGGTGAAGCTGATCGTGCCCGACACCGTATGGATCGCCGAGGATCCGGTCGGATTCGGCTGGCTGGGGTTCACCAGCTCGGGGAACGCAGCGTTCGTCACCTCGACGGTCGGAACGTCGTTGGTGCCGATGACGACGACGTCGGCGCCCTGGATCGAAACCGTGATCGGCGTGGAGATGACGCCGCCGTGGCCGTCATCGACTTGCGCGACATAGTTGAGGGTCAACGTCTCGCCCTTGGCGATAAAGTCGAACTTGCTGTCCTCGATGCTGTAGGTCCAGGTCGCCGTGCCGTTGTTGGTGTTTCCGGCTCCCTGCACCACGCTGAGCGGCACCTCGACGGCCAGGATCGCCGCCAACTGTTCCGGCGTCAGTGTCGCGGTGATGTCGTTGCCCTGCGCATCGTAATAGCGGAACGGATCGGTCGTGGAGATTGCCGCGCTGACGATGGGACGGTCGGTCAGGTCGACATCGCCGAAGGTAACGGTACCGGACACGGTATTGATCACCGTATTGCCGGTGCCGATCCGCTCCGTGATCTCGCCCCCGGTCGCGGAGATCGTCGGCTTGTCGTTGGTGCCGGTGACGACGATCGTAAACGGCACAAATGTTGTCTCGTTGCTCGGCGCATAATTGTTGTCGACCCGCGCCATGTAGGTCAGCTTCAGCGTCTCGCCGGCGGCGAGGAAGTCGAACGCGCCGTCGGCGATGTTGTAGGTCCAGGTCGCCGTACCGATGTTCTTGCCGTTGGGATCCTGCACTACGGACAGCGGCACTTCGACCGCTTTGATCGCAGCCAGTTGCTGCGCCGTCAGCGTGGCAGTGACGTCGGCGCCCTGCGCGTTCTGATAGACAAAGGAAGAAAACTGCGTACTGACGCTCGGAGTGTCGCCGGGGTTGATGTCGATGTAGTTGACTACACCGGAGACGCTGTCGAGCGCGGAGCTCGCGGTCACATCGATCCGTTCGGTAACCGCGCCGCCGTGCGCCGCGGCCTCCGGCGGCCCCGGAATATGCACGAGCCTGGGGGGCGGCCCCGGATCCGCGGAGGGAGTAGCCCCACTCGGGATGTTGAGCAGCTGAAGCGTCACGGGAATGAACTCCCCGCCGGCCAGCTTGACGAAAAACGTTTCCGGAACGATCGAATCGGTAAAATTGGTGGTGAGCTTGGTGTTCGGGTTGTTCAGGTCGGTGAACTTCAGCGAGAACACGTCGCTGATGATCTTCTGCGCGTCGGGCGATAGCTGCACCGACGATTGGAAGCTGACCGTGCCCTGGCCATTGATGATCGTCTGCGTGCCGGCCCGGCTGACGGTCGCGATCGGCGTCAGCGTGGTCTTGTCGAACAAGATGTAGGAGCCGGTGGTGCCGTCGGGCTCGACCAGCACCTGGAATTTCGCCGGCGGCGCGATACCCGAGCCGGGCACCTCGAAGTCGATCTCGACCAGCACCGCGGTGCCGCGGATGCCCATGGTCGCGACCGGGGTGTCGACCTTCATGTCGCCTTTCTTGGCGGTGGCACCGGCGACGAACGAGATCGTGCCCTGCACCAGGCTGAGCAGCGACTTGTTATCCGACCCGTTGGGGTCGTAGACCATCTCGTTCAGCACCATCCTGGCGTTCGATGCGAGACCGAACACGGTGCCGTCGATGAAGGTGATGCCGAGCGTCGAATCGGAGCCGGACTGGACGACGTCGCCTTTATGGACGGTTTCGCCCTGGTTCAGGATGATCGAGACACCATTGCGGATCGCGGTCGCATTCCCGGTCAGCTTGGTGACATGGCCGATGATCGCGGGGGCGACGCTGGCGCTGCCGTCGGCCTGCGCAAACTGGGTGTGCCCGGCGAGCGCGTTGACGATGTCACCGGTGAGGTGGGCGCCGTCGGGCGAGGCCAGCGCGGCGCGCTTCTCCCCTTTGAAGTAATCGCGCAGCGCGACCTCGCGGTCGCCGCTGCTGAGGATCAGGTCGACTCCCGATCGCTTGAAGTCGCCGCTGAAGAGCAGATGGGCATCAGGAATAATTATGGCGTCGGACGGCGCCTGTGTCGAAACCTTGTCGACATGGAACTTGCCGGGAGACGCAAGATGGCCGTGCGGTGACAGCAGAGGCCCGAGGCCAATGTCCGTGCCGGAAAAAGGGTCGAGGTCGCCCGATCCGAATTTGCCGGCATAGTTCAATGGAACACCAATCTAAATGGTTAAGAAGTATGAAATTTCCTGCGGGGTTTTCATACCACGCAGGTAGGGAACACAAAAGCTCGCACGCCGCGAATACCCTCAACATGGGTAAGTCTGCAACAGGACCGAAAAGGTCCGGAGAAACTGTCGGGCGAAACTGTGGCGAGGAAAAGGCCGGGAACCTACTCGAACTGATCGAAAAACGGGCACCGGCTTCTCAAGGCATAAAGATAAGCAGTCACAATACTTTATCTCTGTCGCAGCGCAGCGAATGCCGCTTCCTGCGGGAAGGCGACAGTGGCCGGAGACTGATCAACTCGCGAATCTATTCGAAGCCGTCATCCCCTCCAAGGCGTCCGGGACAGGTTGCAATCGCGCACGAGCGGTCCCGCGGGTAAGGTTAATTCGGTAATCTGTGACCCTTTCGCAACCGTAAATTTTTGCGCCATGTCCCGCGCCCTGTCTCGGATAACCGAGCGGCTTGATGAGCGCCGATCTGGGCGGATCGATAAAATCATCTGCAAACCGGCAAGGCCGCGTTCACGCTGCTTCGCAAACTTCCGATAGGCCCCCCTCGTTTTAAACGGATCAAAAGCGCCGTTGCCCATCCTGCCCGTTCTGAAATGATCCGGGCACGAGCAGGCAGAGCAGGCCCGCCGATGCCCGGACAAGGGGTGTCAGATGGGGTTGTCAGTCTATGCACGCGCATGGCGTGCGGGCATTGTCGCGTGCGGCCTGGCTTGGTTCGGGCCAGCCGACCTGCGCGCGGAGACGCCGGAGCCATCCGCGCGGGTAGAACCGATCCAGCGATCGGCCGAGCCGTTCGGACTTGTCGCATCTCCCCTCTCCAGCGGCGGACTGCACGACAAATGGACCAGTGTGCAACGCCGGCTCGACGACGAAATGGTGCAGCTTGCACTCTGCGACGGCGACCGTGACGGCTGCGTGTCTCCGGCCGCGCTGAAATTCCTCGATATCATCGATACCGCGAAACTCCGCGACGGCCGTGCCCGCCTCGGCGAAATCAATCGCGCGATCAATCTCTCCATCAAGGCGACGAACGACCTCGCCCAGCACGGTCAGATCGACGTCTGGAGTTCCCCGCTCGCCACGCTCGAACGGGGCGGCGGCGATTGCGAGGACTACGCGATTGCGAAGTTTGTGGCGTTGCGTCGCGCCGGCATCGGACCCGACGACCTCAGGATCGTAGTCATGCACGATACCATGCAGGGCGAAGCCCACGCCGTCGCTGCCGCGCGGCTGGATGGGCGTTGGTTGATGCTCGACAATCGCCGCATGGCCATGGTCAGCGATTCCGACGCCAGAAACTACCGGCCGACATTCGCAATCGGTGAGCACGGCGTGATGCGATACGCTGATTCTCCCGTACTCGCCGCAGCCATCAACAACCCAGTGGCTCCGTTCGTCGTAAGCTATCTGGCTGCCTCCGCGGACTGACTACTCGAGGCTTGCCGACTGACGGCGCGCAAATGTTGCGCGGAGACAGTCGACAACGATCTGCTTTCCTTGCCTGATCTTCCTTCTCTCTTGGAATGGTGCGGTGCAGCCGTGATGCCCGGCGCATCCGAAAGCACGACGAGACAAGCTCCTTGCTCTCTTCGAGGAGAGCTCGCGCATCATCTTCGACTTTCGTGTTGACGCTTTTTCCCGTTTCAGGGATGGTTGCTTCACAGTGCCAGCAAATAGGCGCGCAGGAAATTCATTGGGAGGGACCGCATGAGAAGCATTGCGTTTGCAGCAAGCCTAGTCATTCTTGCGCCGCTCGGTGCAAGCGCTCAGACGACCGAACAATTGGTCAAGGGAGCGACCGACACAGCCAACGTTCTCAATTACGGTATGGGCTATCATCTGCAGCGGTTCAGTCCGCTTACGCAGATCAACAAGGATAATGTAAAGAACCTGGTGCCGGTGTGGAACTACAGCTTCGCAGATGATCGAAGCGCGCAGTCGCAGCCGCTGGTATACCAAGGCGTCATCTACGTCACCAGTCACAACGCCACGATGGCGGTTGACGCAAAGACCGGCAAGCAGATCTGGAAGACGAAGGTCGAATACCCGGCAGAGACGCCGCGCATCGTGTGTTGCGGCATCATCAACCGTGGCGGTGCGATTTTTAACGGCAAGCTTTTCCGCACCACGCTCGACGCCCATGTCATTGCGCTCGACATGAAGACAGGCAAGGAGCTGTGGCGTCAGAAAGCGGCCGACTTCAAGGAAGGCTACTCGATGACGGTGGCGCCGCTCGTCGCCGACGGCGTCGTCATCACCGGCATTTCCGGCGCGGAGTTCGGGACGCGCGGGTTCATCGATGGTTATGATCCAGAGACGGGCAAGCGCCTGTGGCGAACCCACACGATACCCAGCCCCGAGGAGCCCGGCGGCGACACCTGGAAAGGCGACACCTGGAAGCTCGGTGGCGGATCGACCTGGATCACCGGCTCCTACGATCCTGAACTGAACACGGTGTATTGGGGCGTCGGCAACCCGGGCCCATTCAATGCGGCGGTGCGTCCCGGCGACAATCTCTACACCTGCGCGGTCCTCGCGCTCGAGCCGAAGACAGGCAAGATCAAATGGCATTATCAGTTCTCGCCGAACAATCCGTTCGATTATGACGCGGTCGCCGAGATGGTGCTTGCCGACATGACAATCGAAGGCAAGCCCACCAAGGCTCTGATGAATGCCAACCGCAACGGTTTCTTCTACGTCCTTGATCGGACGAACGGGAAACTGCTCGCGGCCAATCCCTATGTGAAGGTGAACTGGGCCTCAGGCATCGACATGAAGACTGGCCGGCCGATTGAGACCGACGTCTCCAAGGATGCCCGCGAAGGCAAGAAGGTTACGGTTCATCCGTCGATTCTCGGCGGCAAGAACTGGGAGCCGATGTCGTACAATCCGCAGACCGGCCTTGCCTACGCCAATACGCTCAACTTCGGCGGCAACTACAAGGCCGAGCCAGCCGTCTACAAACAAGGCGAATGGTATCTCGGCATGGACCTGACCGATATCTGGGCGTGGCCTGACGGACCGCGCGGCCATCTCAAGGCCATCGATCCCATGACCGGAAAGGCAAAGTGGGAAGTGCCGAGCGATATACCGCGCTTCTCTGGCGTGCTGTCGACGGCCGGCGGGGTCGTGTTCTCCGGCCAGTTGACCGGCGAGTTTGACGCCTTTGACGCCAACGACGGCAAGAAGCTGTGGAGCTTCCAGACCGGCTCGGGCATCGAGGGACAACCGGTGACCTGGCAACAGGACGGTGTTCAGTATATCGCCGTCACCAGCGGCTATGGCGGCGTCTATTCGATCTTCTCCGGCGATGAGCGGCTTGCTAAAGTGCCTACAGGCGGCTCCCTGTGGTTATTCGCGATAAAGAACTGATCGCGGAACGCGAATGACGAATACAATACGGAAGTGGATGGCGGCGTCTCTTGCCGCCATCGCGGTGGCAGCTATCGCGTGGATGACGATGCCGGCCACCGCACAGCAACAAGCCGCCATCGATCAGGCGCTGATCGGTCCCGGCAGGACCGCTTATGCGCAGAAATGCGGGCACTGCCATGGTCCCAACATGGTCACTGCCGGCACGGTCGCACCCGACTTGCGCGCATTCCCGGACGACAACGAGCGTTTCACCACGACGGTGAAGCAGGGCAAGAACAACATGCCGCCCTGGAAGGACATTCTGAGCGATCAGGAGATTACGGAGATCTGGGCCTTTGTATCGAGCCGGAGGAATCGATGAAGCGCCGGCTCGCAGTCGCTGCCGTGCTCCTTGCGACGGCGACGACAGCGCGCGCGGCTGAAGATCCGCTGAAGGTCTGTCTCGACGAGAACCTGCCTCCACTCTCGATGCATCAGCGTGGAAAGCCCGACAGCGGGTTCGACGTCGCGCTTGCGCGGGCTGTTGCCGGCCGCCTCGGCCGACCGCTCAAGATCCAATGGTTCGAAAGCAAGCTCGACGAAAGCTCGAGCCCGGCGCTCGAAGCCAATGCCTTGCTCTCCGACGGCCGCTGCGCGCTGGTCGGCAGCTATGCCCTTACCAAGGACGCGCTTGCGGTACCCGGCGTCAAGACGGCGAAGCTGCCGGATTTCGAGGGCGCCACCCGCGACGACCGCCGCCGCCGGGCGCCGGTCGGCGTGCTTGC
The DNA here is from genome assembly GCF_032917945.1 of Bradyrhizobium sp. sBnM-33. Classification (NCBI taxonomy): domain Bacteria; kingdom Pseudomonadati; phylum Pseudomonadota; class Alphaproteobacteria; order Hyphomicrobiales; family Nitrobacteraceae; genus Bradyrhizobium; species Bradyrhizobium sp. sBnM-33. Next base: position 799,238 of record NZ_CP136624.1, on the reverse strand, counting down.
GCCGAGCCAGCCCTATGTTTACTCGCCGCTGACCGTCGTGCTCGGTGAGAAGGCGCGCGGCCGCAAGATCTCCGGCATCGGCGATCTCGCCGGGCTACGCATTGCGATTGAAAGCGGCACGTTGGCCGATGCTATCCTGATGACGTTTGAAAAGGGACGGCTGATCGACAACATTACGCATCTGGTTCCGGGACGAGACGACCTGCTGGGCGCGCTCAATCGCGGTGACTTCGATGCGACATTGCTCGACCTGCGCCGTTTCGATGCCCACCGCGCCGCCCATCCGGACACCAAGCTCACAGCATCCGGATATTATTATCCCATCGGCGTTAACAGGGGCTATGTCGGCCTCGCCAGCGATCCGGCTCTCATCGCTGCGGTCAACCAGGCGCTCTCTGATCTGCAGGCGGCAGGAACCATAGCCGATCTCGCCAAGGCGGCTGGCCTCACCTATCTGCCGCCCGTTGAACCGGCAATCCTCGGCGACCAGTTGCAGAAGGTACTTCAGCAATAGCGGCGAGCCGCGTGTCGCAGTCGAACGCCTGTTTTCCCTCTGCGACAAAGGAATGTGAACTCCGTGCATTGGCTTCGACGTGACGACATCATCCCGGGGCGCGCGCTAGCGCGAACCCGAGATCTCGAGATTCCGGGCCTAGTCCTTCGGACCATCCCGGAATGACAGCACAAAAAACTAAGGGCTGCGCGATCGTCTCGCGCAGCCCCTGGTCATTGCGCTTAGAGCGAAGCGCTCAGAACATCAGGCCTTCCTTGACCAGCACCCAGCGGCCGTTCTTGATCTGCTGGACCTGGGTGATGGTGTTGGCGAGATGGTCGGTCTTGGAGAACTTGGTCGGCGGCGAGTTGAAGATGTCGCGGAACTGCTCACCGGATTCCAGCGCATCCATCATCTTCTTGCCGGTCAGATCCTTGCCAGCCTTCTCGGCATAGAACGCAAACGTCATCATGGCGTTGTAGCCGATGATCGCCTGGGTGTTGGCGTCGGTGCCGAACATCTTCTTGTAGTTGGTCAGCCAATCCTTGACCTTGCCCTTTGCCGTGTCCTCGTACGGGATTTCGAAGCCGGACGCGGCGTAGAGGCCTTCGACGGCGTCCTTGCCGAGCGCCGGCACTTCCAGCACGTTGGTCGGCGTGGCACCGAGGAAGGTCACGTCCCATCCGAGCTTCTTGGCTTCGCCCATCGCGCCGATGGTTTCGCGAATAACCGTGCCGAGCACGACCATATCACAGCCGTCGGCTTTCATCTTCGCGACCTGCGCGCTGAAATCGGAGGCGCCGCGCTTGTAGCTGGTGACCGAGGCTGGTTCCAGCTTCATCGCTTTGACCTGCTGGTTGAAACCGTCAAGGACGTTCTTTCCGTACTCGTCGTCCTGATACATGATGCAGGGCTTCTTGAAGTTCTTCGCTTCGATCATGTATTTGACGGCGGCGCGCGTGCTTTCGACGTAGGGCAGCAGATTGTTGAACTTCAGCCTTTCCTGCGGCTTCGCCGGATCGAACTTGAAGGTGAATTCTGCCGCCGTCAGCGGGAATAGCTGCAGCACGCCTGCATCGAACAGGATATCCTGCGACGCCAGCACCGTCGGCGAGCCCATCGGACCGACCATGGCGAAGACCTTGTCGCGCTCGACCATCTTCTGCGACGCCAGCACGGCGCGCTTCGGATCGTAGCCGCTGTCCTCCAGGATCAACTTGATCTTGCGGCCGTGGATGCCGCCGGCGGCATTGATCTCTTCCACCGCCATCTTCATGCCGTTGGAAACCGGCACGCCCCAGACCTTGATCGGACCGGACAGGTCCTGATGGGTGCCGACGACGATCTCGGTGGCCGAGATGCCTTGATCGGTAATCTTGGTCTGGGCTGCGACCGGCAGTTGCGTCAGCACAAGGGCGCTCACCGCAAGGCCCAGCGCCTTGAACGATTTCGACATTGCAGTCTCCTCTTCGTTTGGCCCGTGTTGAGCGAAGGGGTGGGGCCTTCTCAGTCCTTCGCCGTTTTCAAATATTTTGGTTCCAAATATCGCTATGCCACCGCCTTCTCGCGATACATCGCCTCGATCTCGGCCGCATAACGCTTGTTCACGAAGCTGCGCTTCAGCTTCATGGTCGGCGTCAGCTCCTCGTCCTCGGGCGTGAGCTGACGCTCGATCAGGTAGAACTTCTTGATGGTTTCGACGCGCGCGAAGTTGGCGTTGACCGCCTCGATCTCGCGCTGGATCAGGTCCTGGATTTCCTGCGCCCGGCACAGGCTGGCATAATTGGTGAAGGGAATGTCGTGGTCCTGCGCGTATTTTTCGACGTTCTCCTGGTCGATCATGACGAGGCAGGTCAAGTACGGCCGCTTGTCGCCGATCACCACAGCATCCGAAACGTACGGCGAGAATTTTAGCTGGTTCTCGATCTCAGACGGCGTGATGTTCTTACCGCCCGAGGTGATGATGATGTCCTTCATCCGGTCAGTGATCTTGACGAAGCCTTCATTGTCGATCGAGCCGACGTCGCCGGTGTGCAGCCATCCCTTGGCGTCGATGGTCTCGGCGGTTTTCTCCGGCTGGTTCAGATAGCCCATGAACAGGAAATCACCGCGGATCAGGATCTCGCCCTGCGGCGATATCGCAACCTCCCCCCACGGCGCTGCCTTGCCGACCGAGCCGAGCTTGATGCGATCGGGCGGCATGATGGTCGCGACGCCGCAATTCTCGGTCTGGCCGTAGACTTCGCGCATGTCGAGGCCGAGCGCGAGATACCAGCGGATCAGGTCAGGCGCGATCGGGGCCGCGCCGGTAAACGCCAGCCGGCACCGATCGAGGCCGAGCATGCGGCGGATGTTGCGGAACACAAGCCAATAGGCGGCGCGGTTGGCGAGTCGCAAGGACAGTGGCGGCGTATCTCCCTGCAGCTTGTACTCGGTCATCCGATTGCCGATGGCGAGCGCGTTGCGGTACATCCAGTTCTGGAACGTGGTTGCGTCCTTCAGCGCGATCGTGATTCCGGAATAAAACTTTTCCCAGATCCTCGGCACCGCGAGGAAGGCAGTCGGCTGCACCTCGCGCAGATTGTCCGGCACGGTCTCCGGGCTTTCGGCGAAATTCATCACCGATCCCAGCGCCAGCGAGACGTAGTAGCCGCCGATTCGCTCGGCGACATGGCAGAGCGGCAGGAACACCAGCCGTTCCTCGGAATCCGTCGATGGAAACAGATCGTTGGCGTGGCGCATCTGATGCGTCACGCTGCGGTTGGAATGCATGGCGCCCTTGGGTGGGCCGGTAGTCCCCGAGGTATAAACGAGGATGGCGAGATCGCCTGCGCTGCGGCTTCCGATCATCTCGTCCCACAGCGCCTCGTTGCCTTGCGCGTGGTTGCGGCCGAGCGCCATGAATTCAGCGAGCGACAGCACCATCGGGTCGCTGAAACCGTGGAGGCCTTCCATGTCGAACACGACGATCTTCTGCAGCGTCGGGCAACGCGAACGGCAGGCGAGGATCTTGTCGAGCTGCTCCTCGTCCTCGGCGAAGATTACCTTTGTCGAGGAATCGTTGATCAGATACTCAACCTGCGACGAGGAGTCGGTCGGATAGATGCCGGATGAAACGCCGCCGGCGCAGAGAATGCCCATGTCGGCATAGACCCATTCCGGGACGGCGTTGGCGATGATCGAGGCGACGTCCCCCGGCCGGAACCCGCTGGCATGCAGACCATAGGCCACGTCCTTGGAGATCTGCAGCCACTCGCGCCAACTGGTCGGCTGCCAGATGCCGAATTTCTTCTCGCGGATCGCCGGCCGGTCGCCGCGCGTTTCCACGGACAGCAAGAAGCTCTTCGCGATCGTGTCGGCGACTGTCAGCACTGCCGGCCTGGCCATGCTCATCTCCTCCCTGTGTCGCCTGCTTCCGGTGCCGGTATTTGGACCGGTCTTGGTTTTCGAAGCAGGGCTCGAATTTAGCTCTAACTCGTTCTAAACGCCATGCTTTTGACTGTGACGGTTAACGCCAGGTCTTCTAACGCCAAGTCTTTTAAAACCAAGTCTTCTACCGCCAGGTCTTCTTCTTTTTCCAGCGCCGTTCGCCGCGGGCGCCCTCTTCCTTGGCGCCGAGATAGAATTCCTGGATGTCCTTTGAATTCATCAGGCGGTCGCAGGTGTCGTTCATCACGACCCGGCCGATTTCCAGTACGTAGCCGTAATGCGCCGTCTCCAGCGCGACCTTGGCGTTCTGCTCGACCAGCAGGATCGACATGCCCTGCTCCTCGTTGACGCGCTTGATGATAGTGAAGATCTCCCTCACCAGGATCGGCGACAGGCCGAGCGAGGGCTCGTCTAGAAGTAGCAGGGTCGGCCGGTTCATCAGCGCCCGACCGATCGCCAGCATCTGCTGCTCGCCGCCGGAGAGCTGCCCGGCCGGCTGGTTGATGCGCTCCTTCAGCCGCGGGAAATAGCCGTAGACGCGCTCGAGGTCCTCGGCGACGCCGTCGCGATCCTTGCGCGGATAGGCGCCCATCATCAGATTTTCGCGCACCGAGAGGAACGGAAACACCTCGCGCCCCTCCGGCACGTGGCTTAAACCCAGCCGCACTATCTTGTCGGCCTCCATGCGCTGGATCGGTTTGCCTAAGAATTCGATTGTACCCTTTTGCGGATCGAGAATGCCGGAGATGGTCTTGAGCACCGTGGTCTTGCCGGCGCCGTTGGCGCCGAGCAGGGTGACAATGCGGCCGCGCGGCACCTCCAGGCTGATGCCGCGGATGGCCATGATCGGCCCGTAATAGCTCTCGATATTGCTGAGCTTGAGGATGATGTCGGAAGCGCTCATGGCATCATCCTCATGCGCCGAGATAGGCGGCAACGACGTCGGGATGGCGCTGCACCTCGGACGGCGAGCCCATCGCGAGCACACGGCCATAGTTGAGCGCAATCACGCGGTCGGAGACGCGATTGACCAGCGTCATGTCGTGCTCGACCATCAAGACGGTGATGCCGAGCTCGGTCTTCATGTCGCGGATCCAGAACGACATGTCCTCGGTCTCCTCGACATTGAGTCCCGACGACGGCTCGTCCAGCAGGATCAGCTTCGGCTCGGTACACAGCGCGCGCGCCAGCTCGATCACCTTGCGGACACCGTAAGGGAGCCCCGAGATCAGCTTGTCACGATAGGCTTCGAGGTCGAGAAATTCGATCACCTGCTCGACGCGGCGGCGATGCATCTTTTCGCCGGCGCGCACGCTCGGCAGGAACAACAGCTCCTGCCAGAGCCGCGTGGCGGAGTGGCGGTGCCGGCCGACCAAGAGGTTGCTCAGCATGGTCGCATTCTCGAACAGTTCGATGTTCTGGAAGGTGCGGGCGATGCCAAGCCCTGCAATCTCGTAGGCCGGCTGATTGGTAATGTCCTGGTCCTCGAAGAAGATCCTGCCTGAGGTCGGCGGGTAGATGCGCGAGATCAGGTTGAAGATTGAACTCTTCCCGGCGCCGTTCGGGCCGATGATCGAGAGGATCTCGCCCTTCTCGACCGCGAAGCTGACGGAATCGACCGCCTTCAGACCGCCGAAGTGCAGGGACAGGTTTTCCGCACGGAAATAGCTCATCGGTTCCGCTCCGATTTCACGTAGATCTTCTGGCGTTTGAAGGTGGCGCGCTTGTAGAGCGGGAAGAGCTGGAAGAAGAGTTTTATCTTCAGCCAGCGGCCGTAGAGACCGAGCGGCTCGAACAGCACGAACAGCACGATGATCACCCCGTAGATGGCGCCCTTCAGGCCGTTGGCGGATGCAATGGCGGCGACATTGCTATGAATTTTTCCGGCCGTAATGCTGTCGGCGCCGAAGGTTGCGGCAATTCCGGCGATAATGACGGGCAGGTCATCCTTCAGGTAAGTCAGGAACGGATCTATCATAACCAGGAAGATCGCGCCGAGCACCGCGCCGTGCAGGCTGAAGATGCCGCCGATCAGGATCACGATGATGAACTCGATCGAGAGCTGCAGCGTGAACATTTCCGGACTGATGAAGGACATTTTGTGCGCAAACAGCACGCCGGCAAATCCCGTGATGGCCGCGCTGATCGCAAACGACTTCACCTTGTAGAGCGAGACGTTGACGCCCATGCTGCGCGCCGCGGTTTCGCTGTCGCGGATTGCGACGAAGGCGCGGCCAGTCGGCGAACGCAGCAGATTGAGCGTGCCGACGATGGTCAGGATCAACACGCCAAGGCAGAGAAAATAGAATGTCGGGCCGTCGCGCGGCACCACGGCGCCGAACAAGCTCAAAGTCTTGACCCGCATGCCCTCGTTGCCGTGGGTCACCGTCTCCCAGCGTGCCAGGATTTCCTCGACGATGAAGCCAAAGGAAATCGTCGCAATGACCAGGTAGATGCCCTGCAGCCGCAGCGCCGGGAAACCGACCAGCGCACCGACCACGCCGGTGATCAGGCCGGCGGCCAGGAAGTAGACCGGAAACGGGACGTTGTATTGCTGCAGATAACCCGCCGTGTAGGCACCGATCGCCAGAAATGCGGCATGGCCGAGCGAGGCCTGTCCGGTGAAGCCGGTGAGAATCATCAGCCCGACACCCACAGTGGCGTAGATGCAGACGAACACGAGCTGGCTGACCAGGTAACTCGAAAGCACGAAAGGCGCGATCGCCAAGAATGCCAGCAGGATACCGTAGGAAACGATATAGCCGCTGTGCGGAAACAGTTTGATGTCGTCTTCGTAATCCGTCTTGAAGAGAAAACGCATTAGACCTTCTTCCGCATGTGAACACCGAACAGGCCTTCGGGCTTGAGCAGCAGCACCACCAGAAGGACGATGTAGGGCGCGACGTCCTTCCAGCCCTGCGGCAGATAGAAGCCGGCCATGCTCTCGATCACGCCGATCAGCACGCCTCCGACCACGGCGCCGGGGATCGAGCCGAAGCCGCCGAGCACAGCGGCGGGAAATGCTTTCAGGCCCAGCACCAGGCCGACATTGGAGTGAATGAAGGTGATCGGCGCCAGCAGCACGCCGGCGGCGGTCGCGACCGCCGCAGCGATCGCCCACACGATCGACACCACACGCTTGACCGGAATGCCCATGTAGTAGGCAGCGAGCATGTTCTCCGAACTGGCGCGCATCGCGGTGCCGAGCGTGGTGCGGTTGAAGAACAGGTACAACAGCGCGCAGAGGATGATGGTGGCGGCGATCACTGAGAGCTTGTCGTATGCCAGCACCAGTGAACCAATCCGCAGCACGCCGTCGCTGAACGGCGTCTCGATCTTGAAATCGTCGGTGCCCCAGATCATGCCGACCACGGAGCGCAGGAAGTATCCGAGCCCGATCGTTGCCATGATGATTGAAAACTGCGGATAGCCGAGGATCGGACGCACCACCACGCGTTCGGCCAGCATGCCGAACAGAGCCATGGCTGCTACCGCGCCGGCGAATCCAAGCCAGTAATTAAGGCCGAGCATGCCGATGAATGTGAAGGCGAAGAATCCGCCCAGCATCATCAAATCGCCTTGGGCGAAGTTGATAACCTCGGTTGCCTTGTAAATGAGCACGAAGCCGAGTGCGATCAGGCCATAGACGCAGCCGAGCGCGATGCCACTCACCAGCTGCTGAACGAAGTCCAGCATCATTTCCCTCCCCGATGCCGGGCGATTCTGTCGATCGCCTCTTTCGCATCTTGTGTCTACACGCTGCCGGGCATCGACGATGCCTGCAGCCGCATATGTCCCGTTGCATTGAGCCCAAAGCGCCGACCGCTGTCAACAAAGCGCTGCGAGCGGCGCCGTTAACAATTGCGGAGAAATGCCGCAGCCCGGGAAGTTGCGGGGTTTAGCGCGATTTGGTCCACCAGATTCACCGCGCCGAAAGTTCTTCGGTTCATTGTCCGCGACGAACAACTGGACCGTTCCGAAATCATGAAAGCGGATGTATCGGCGCTCGAGGTGCGAGGGTTAACGAAGCGTTTTGACCGCCCGGCGGTCGATGCGCTCGACCTCACCGTTCGCACCGGCGAGTTCTATGCCCTGCTCGGCCCCAACGGCGCCGGCAAGACCACGACCTTGCGCATGGTCGCCGGTCTGCTGCGGCCCGACGCCGGCGCTGTCTCGATACTGGGCATCGATGCGCTTGCCGATCCCGTCGCTGCCAAGCAGATCATGGCCTGGGTTTCCGACGAGCCCATGATCTACGACAAGCTGACGCCGCTGGAATATCTCGAATTCGTCGCCGGCCTCTGGGGCATCGCTTCAGCGGTTTCCGTAAATTCCGCTCACCAGCTTCTGGCGTCGCTTGGACTGGAGCCGCATCTCCACGAACGCTGCGAGGGATTTTCCAAGGGCATGCGGCAGAAGGTGGCGCTCGCCGGCGCACTGGTTCACGATCCCCGGCTGATTATCCTGGATGAGCCGCTGACCGGGCTCGACGCGCTGTCGGCGCGGCATGTCAAAGGATTGCTGCAGGAGCGCGTCCGCTCCGGCTGCACGGTGATCATGACGACGCACATTCTCGAAGTCGCCGAGCGGATGGCCGACCGGATCGGCGTCATCGCCGCGGGACGGCTGGTGGCCGAGGGTACGCTCAGCGAACTGCGCCAGCAGAATGGCCGCGGCGACACCAGCCTCGAAGACATGTTCATCGCGCTCGTCGACGCCGACGCGGCCGCCGCATGAGCTCGGCCGCCGCGCTCACCTGGTTTGCCCGGCACGAAATCCGGCTGGCCTGGCGCGAATGGCTGGCCATGATGACCGGCAGCCGCGGCAAGCGAAAGCGCGCCATCATCGCCCTGGTCGTGTTCGCCGCCATCATGCATTTGCCGGCCTATGCGGTGATCGGCCGCTTCGCCGATCTGCATGCCCCGCTCGGCAAGCCCGAACTGATCGTCATCACCGCGACCATCTTTCTCGCCTGGGCCTTGATGCTGTCGCAGGCGATCGAATCGGTGACGCGGGTGTTTTACGCCCGCGCCGATCTCGACCTCCTGATGTCGTCACCGGCGAACCTCGCCAACGTGTTCTCGGTGCGGATCGCGGCGATCGCGCTGTCCGTCATCGGAATGGCGCTGCTATTGTCGACGCCCTTTGTCGACGTTCTCGTGATCGGCGGCGGCGCGCGCTGGCTCTCGGCGTTCGGCGTCGTCGTCGCCATTGGCCTTTCGGCTGCAGCGGTAGCGATCGCGATCACCGTGCTGCTGTTCAGGCTGATCGGCCCGAGCCGCACCCGCCTCGTCGCACAGATCGTGGCCGCCGTCATCGGCGCCGGCTTCGTCATCGCGCTGCAGGTCGCGGCCATCCTTTCCTACGGCACGTTGTCTCGTTTTGCAGTGCTGACCTCCGATGCCGCTTCAGTCTATGCGCCTGATCTCGACAGTCCGCTGTGGTGGCCGGCGCGTGCGGCGATCGGCGACGGCATGGTGCTGTCATGGCTCCTGGCCGGCGGGCTCCTGCTGCTCGGCGCCGTGATGGCGGTCTTTTCGCCGCGATTTGCCGATACCGTCGTCCGTGTCGCCGCAACCACGCGCGCTGTCCGTTGCGGGCCGCGCCCGACGGCATTTCGCGGCGGCTCGCGGCAGCGGGCGCTGCGCACCAAGGAATTCCTGCTGCTGCGGCGCGACCCGTGGCTGCTGTCGCAAAGCCTGATGCAACTGCTCTATCTGGTGCCGCCGGCCCTGATGCTGTGGCGAAGTTTTTCCGAAAGCTCTAACGCGATCGTGCTGATCACGCCCGTCATCGTTATGGCGGCGGGCCAGCTTGCCGGCGGCCTCGCATGGCTGACGATATCAGGAGAAGATGCCGCCGACCTGGTCGCAACCGCACCGCTGCCGCCCTCGCGCGTGATCCGCGCCAAACTCGAGGTGGTGCTGATCGCCATCGGCGCCATCTTCACGCCGCTGATCGCAGCCCTTGCGTTTGCCTCCGTGACGCAGGCGATCGTCACCGCGCTCGGCGTCATTATCGCCACCGTCTCCGCCGCTGCGATCCAGCTCTGGTTCCGCGTGCAGGCCAAACGCAGCCAGTTCCGCCGCCGCCAGACTTCGTCGCGACTGGCGACATTCGCAGAAGCCTTCTGCTCAATCGGCTGGGCTGCGACTGCAGCCCTTGCCGTCACGATCCCAATCGCCGCCGTGATCAGCGGCGCGCTGACCGCCGGGATTCTGGCCGCGACGTGGAAGATCAGCCCGCGGCGGGGATGAGCCCTACTGCTTCTCCAGCCCTGCCCGCTCGATCACATCGCCCCAGCGTTTGATCTCCTTCTCGATGAAGGGAATCATCTCGGCCTTCTGCAACGTCATCGGGCGGGTGCCGACCTTTTCGAAATGCGTGCGCACGCGTTGCGACGTCAGCGCCGCGTGCGCGGCTTCCGCCAGTCTGTCGACCACCGCCGCGGGCGTGCCGGCGGGCACCATGATCGAGGACCAGCTCTGGGTGGTCATGTCCTTCATGCCGAGTTCGGCCATCGTCGGCACGTTCGGAAACGCACGCAGGCGTTCCGGCGCGGTGGTCGCCAGCAGCTTCAGCTTGCCGGCCTCGATATGGGGGCCGACCGAAACCGGATAATCGAACATCACGTCGACGCGCCCTGCGATCATGTCGTTCAATGCCGGCGCGCTGCCCCGGTAGGGCACATGCTGCATCTCGATGCCGGCAACCGTCTTGAACAACTCGGCGACCAAATGCGTGGCGGTGCCGACGCCGGAAGAGGAGAACGTCACCTTGCCCGGATTCTGTTTGGCATAGGCGATGAACTCCGGCACCGAATTATATGGCGCACCGTGATAGGCCACGAACAGGTTCGGGCTTTCTCCGACCAGATGCACCGGCAGGAAATTCGTGAGCGGATCATACGATAGGCTTTTGCGCAGTGTGACATTGGCCGCCATGGTGCCCTGCGTGCCGTAGATCATCGTGTAGCCATCGGGTTTTGAGCGCGCCACCTGCTCGGTGCCGACGGTGCCGCCACCACCGGCCCGGTTATCGATCACGACGGACTGGCCGAGCGTCCTCGACATTTCCTCGGCCACGATGCGCGACGTCGTGTCGGTGATGCCGCCCGGTGCGAACGGCACGACCCAGGTGATCGGACGGTTGGGGAATTCCTCGGCTGAAGCCGGTGTGAGTGCCAAAGATGCAAGCCAGATCGCAACGACGTGACGCTTTGCCATGGTGTTCCGCCCCACGAAATTTCGTCCTTCTTGGAGGACTTGTGCAGGGAAGATGACCGCTTTCGAAGCAGCTTGCCATGCGGCAAAGTTCGACTTATCCGCGAACCAGCTCCATCACAGCCGCAGCAAAAGCTTCCGGCGCTTCCTGCGGCAGATTGTGCCCGACGCGCGGCACCACGCGATGGACGCGGCGGCCGGTGAATTTCGACGCGCTGGCAGCACCATCGCTCGCGGGCGCCACGCCATCGTCGGCGCCGTCCAGCGTGATCGACGGCACGGTGATCGGAGGCAGCGTTGCCAGCCTGCGCTGGATGTCGGCATATTGCGGATCGCCCTCAGCCAGACCAAAGCGGTGGCGATAACTGTGGATCACCACATCAACGTAATCGGGATTGTCGTGAGCGCTCGCGGTCCGCTCGAAGCAGGCCTCCTCGAACGACCAGTTCGGCGACCACTGCGTCCACAATATTCGGGCGATCTCGCGCCGGTTGGCTGCAAGGCCGGCGCGGCCGCGCTCGAGCTGGAAGTAGTACTGGTACCACAGCGCCACCTCGCGTTCGGGGCGCATTGGCATCATCGCGTTGGCAATATCCTGGATCAGATAGGAATTGACACAGACGAGCCCGAGGCAGCGCTCCGGCCATAAGGCGGCGCCGACGCAGGCCGCCCGTCCACCCCAGTCATAGCCGGCGAACACGGCGCGGCTTATGTCGAGCGCATCCATCAGCGCCATCATGTCGGCGCCGACCGCCGCCTGCTCGCCCGAGCGCGGCGTTGCGGCATCGCGAAACCGGGTCGGGCCATAGCCACGCAGATAGGGAACAATGACACGGCAGCCTTGCGCGGCCAATTGCGGCGCAACGTCGACATAGGAGTGAATGTCATAAGGGAAGCCATGCATGAGCATCACGGCGGGGCCATCTGCCGGGCCTGCCTCGTAATAGGCGATGCTGAGCGGGCCGGCATTGACCTGGCGCAGCGGCTCCAACCGCTTCGATGATGGGGCAGGCGCAGCGGGGGCGTTTTCGGTCAAGACGAACTCCCTGGTTGGTTTTCACCATATGACAGGGCCGCCTGCCGATGAAGTGATTGCAGCGCAGGGCTGAGCGTGAATGTCATCATGACGGCTGCAAAATTCGGCGATACAGTGTCGCCCACGGTCTTCACCGCTGACGGGTCATGCCATGTTGCGATCCCTTGCCACAGCCCTCGCCTTCCTCGGTTCGCTGATCGTCCCGGCGGCCGCCCAGCAGCAGCCTTTACGCAGCGAGTGCCTCGCGATGGCGAACGCGCCGCCACGCGCCGTTCCGGTCGGCTTGCGCCGTACCGCCGCCAAAGTGGAAGAGGTCGCGATTACCTATGTCGGACACTCCACCTATTACATCGACACGCCCGGTGGCGTGCGGATCGGGACCGATTTCAACGGTGCCTACCGAACGGGGCGGCTTCCCGACGTCGTCACCATGAACCGCGCGCACTCGACCCACTACACATTATTTCCAGATCCAAAAATTACGCACGTCCTGCATGGCTGGGGCGAGAACGGACAGGCGGCGCATATCTCAACACGCGTCCGCGACGTTTATATTCGCAACGTGCCGACCGACATCCGCCGCTACTATGGCGAGGGCTCAAGCGGGGGTATGATCAAGGACGGCAACTCGATCTTCATCTTCGAAGTCGCCGGCCTCTGCATCGGCCATCTCGGACATCTGCATCACAAACTCGACGAGACGCATTTTGCGGCGATCGGCCGGCTCGACATCGTGATGGTACCGATCGACGGCACCTATACGATGTCGCTCGACGGCGTTTCCGACATCACCCGGCGGCTGCGTTCCTCCATCGTGCTGCCGATGCACCGTTTCGCCACACCGCTCGAGGAATTCATGCGCCTGATCGGGCAGCAGTTCCAGATCGATCAGCGGAGCGAGCGGACCCTGAAGATTTCGCGCGACACGCTGCCCGGCACGCCGACGGTGATCATTCTGGAAGGGGTGTGACGCGGCGCAAATGTGCTTTCGGAATCGAAGCAAGGAGGAGAAACTTGAGCGGACCGACGCAGCGGATCATCGAGAGCAACGGCATTCGCCTCAACATCGCCGAGCAGGGCGAGGGGCCGCCGGTGATCCTGTGCCACGGATTTCCGGAATCCTGGTATTCCTGGCGCCATCAACTCTCCGCGCTGGCCGCAGCGGGTTTCCACGCGGTGGCGCCGGACATGCGCGGCTACGGCAAGAGCGATCGGCCGGAGGCAATCGATCAATACACGATCTTCCATCTGATCGGTGACCTGATAGGGTTGCTCGATGCCCTCGAAGTGCCGACCGCCGTTGTCGTCGGCCACGACTGGGGAGCGCACATTGCCTGGCAGGCGGCGCGCCTGCGCCCCGACCGCTTCCGCGCCGTTGCAAGCCTCAGCGTACCGCTTCGGCCGCGCGGCCCTACGCGCCCGACCAGCGTGATGCCGCAGACCGCGGACGCGCAGTTCTACCAACTGTATTTCCAGCAGCCCGGCGTGGCCGAGGCGGAGATGGAGCGGGATCCGCGGGCTTGGGTGCTGAACTCGCTTTATGGCGCGTCGGGCGAAGGCGCCGCGGCATTTCGCGCGGCCGCAGCCCGCGGCGAGAAAACAGGAACCCCCGACATGGTGCCGCGCAACGGCAGTTGGTTGCGCGAAGCTGCGCCCCCGCCGAAATTGCCTGCATGGCTCAGCGACGCGGACGTTGATTTTTATGCCGAAGAATTCAAACGTACTGGCTTCCGCGGTCCGCTCAACTATTACCGCAACATCGATCGCAATTGGGAACTCATGGCGGCGTTTGCAGGCGTCACGGTAAACGTCCCCGCGCTCTTTATCGCTGGCGACCACGACATGGTGGTGGCTGCTCCCCCTGGCATGGACCAGCATATCGCCAACCTCCGGCAAATCGTCACGACGCTGCGTGACGTGCGCATACTTCCTGGCTGTGGGCATTGGACCCAGCAGGAGCGCCCAAGCGAGGTCAATGCCGCGATCATCGATTTCATACGCGGCCTGCCGGGCTGACAGTGTGGCCAACGGAAGGTCACGCCAACAATAAATCGAAGGGAGCGAAAATTCATGGCCGCCAGCACCGCACCCGCCTCCAGAAGCGGGCTCTACGTCGATCCGCGCGAAGACTGGCTGGCGCAGCACACCGAAGAGATCATCGATCCCGCCCGCCCGATCGTCGATCCGCATCACCATCTCTGGGACCGCGGCGGCCTGCGCTACATGATCGAGGAGATGGCTACAGACATCGCCTCCGGTCATAACATTATCGCGACCGTTTATGTCGATTGCCGCTCGATGTACCGCGCGCAAGGGCCGGAAGCGTTTCGCCCGGTCGGCGAGGTCGAGTTCGCCAATGGCGTTGCGGCGATGGCGGCGAGCGGCGGCTATGGCAAGGCTGCGATCTGCGCCGGCATCGTCAGCCACGTCAACCTGCTGCTCGGCGACGGCGCGAAGGGCGTGCTGGAAGCGGAGATCGCTGCCGGCAACGGCCGCTTCCGCGGCATCCGCCATTCCTCGGCCTGGGATGCCGATCCCAACGTCGCCGGTATGTATGCGACGCGGCCGCCGGGGCTGTTACGCGACAGCACGTTCCGCAGGGGCTTTGCCTGCCTCACACCATTGGGCCTGAGCTTCGACGCCTGGCTGTTTCATCCGCAGATCGGCGAACTCACCGATCTCGCCCGCGCCTTTCCCGACACCAAAATCGTGCTCGATCACTGCGGCGGCCCGGTCGGCATCGGCCGCTTTGCCGGGCGGCGCGAGGAAGTGTTCCCGGAATGGAAGGCTTCGATCCAGGAAATCGCGCGATGCGAAAATGTCGTCGTCAAGCTCGGCGGGCTCGCGATGTGCCTGCTCGGCTACGACTTTCACCTGCGCCCAAAGCCGCCGTCTTCGGAACAGGCCGCCACCGCGTGGCGTCCCTATATCGAAACCTGCATCGAGGCCTTTGGACCCGATCGATGCATGTTCGAAAGCAATTTTCCGCCTGATAAAGGTCAGTGCAGCTATCAGGTGATCTTCAACGCCTTCAAGCGGCTCGCCGCGCAGTACAGCGAAGCCGAGAAGACCGCGCTGTTTTCGAAGACGGCGACCAACTTCTACAAGCTCGAGCTGGGCTGATTACGCCCACTCGCCTTTGCGGAATACCGGCACGCGGCTTCCGTCGGCGTGAATGCCGTCGATGTCGGTTTCGGCCGATCCGATCATCCAGTCGATGTGAATGAGGCTCTTGTTGCCGCCCTGGGCCGCAATCTGTTCTGGCGTCAGCTTGTCGCCGCCGACGAAGCACTTCGAGTAGCACTGGCCGAGCGCGATGTGGGAGGCGGCGTTCTCGTCGAACAGCGTGTTGAAGAACAACAGCCCGCTCTTGGAAATCGGCGAGGAATGCGGCACCAGCGCCACTTCACCGAGACGCGCCGCGCCCTCGTCGGTGTCGAGCACCTTCTTCAGCACCTCTTCGCCGCGCGAGGCTCTTGCCTCGGCGATGCGGCCTTCCTCGAACCTGACCGCGATGTTGTCGATCAGCGTGCCCTGATAGGACAGCGGCTTGGAGGAGACGACATGGCCGCTGACGCGCCGGCAATGCGGCGTGGTGAAGACTTCCTCGGTCGGGATATTGGCGTTGCAGGCGATGCCGTTCTTCGCGGTCGAGGCACCGCCCTCCCATTCGTGGCCGTCGGCGAGCCCGATCGTCAGATCGGTGCCCGGGCCGGAATACTTCAGCGCATGGAAGCGCTGGCCGTTCAGCCATTCGGTCCGCTCGCGCAGCACGGCATTGTGTTTTTCCCAGGCGGCGACGGCGCCATCCTGATCGACGCGGGACGCTGCAAAAATCGCATCCGCCAGTTTTGCCACCGCGACGTCCTCGGAGACATCAGGAAAAACCTGTTTGGCCCAGGACGGACTCGGATAGGCGATGATGTTCCAGTTGGTATCGAAATTGACGATCTTCTCCAGCGCCGGCTGATAGGCGATCGAATTGGCCTTGCTGGCGCGCGCCACTTTCACCGGATCCTCGCCCGACAGCAGCATCGGATTGTCCCCGACGATGGCCAGGCGCGCGGTGTTGGCGCCGAATGCCTTCGCCATGCCCTCATAGAGCCAGCCGGCGGCACGATCGAATCCGTCGTTATGGCCGTAGCGGTAGCGCGCCAGCGTGATCGCCTCGTCCGACAGGAGTGGGGTCACCAGACCCGCGCCGGCCTTGTAGGCATGTACGGCAATCCGGCGCACCAGCGGCAGCGCGACCGAAGGCGCGGTCAGCAGCAGGTCCTGCCCCGGCTGCAGCCGCAAGCCGACCTTGACAGCCACTTCGGCGAGGCGGTCGAGCTTTACGGGATCAATCGAGACGGAGGCGTTGCGCTCTAGTGCGGTCATGATTCTTTCGGCCAATGCTGAAGGATTTTTAAGGCTTCGCAAGCTTCGGCATGATGACGCAATCATGTCCAAGCGAGCGAGGCGTCTGACAATAGCAATAGCACAAGAATGGTTCGGCGAAAGCCGGCCTCGTTGATGTTCCGGAATGCCATAATGCCTCGCGGGAACCCCCCGGCGCAGATCAAGTCAACGTGGCAAAGGCGGGCATCCTACAAACCCCTTACCGCCAGCACGATGGCATCGGCGCCGGCTTTGCGATCGACCGAGATCTCCTGATACTCCGGGGAATTCTGAAATTCCCTTGCCGAGGCGTCGTCAGGAAATTCCATGATCACGACCTTGTCGCGCGGCCATTCGCCTTCCAGCACGACCGGATGTGCGTCCGCCACCAGCAGCTTGCCCTTGAACTTCTTGAACACGCCCATGAAGCGCGATTGATAGCGGTCGTAGAGTTCGCGGCGGGTGAATTTCAATTGGGCGACGATGTAGACGCTCATGGCGGCTCCTCATTTGCGGGCTCCGCGACGGGCCGTTGAGGTCTCGGTCATGCCGGTCAGCCGCGAAACTTCTTCTTTTTCTTCTTGCCGAATGCAGGCGCCGCGGGCGCCTCGCGCTCGTGCCTCGGTTTTCCGGCGTGAGCCGGCTTGTCCCGATGCGGTTTCTTCCTATCGTAACGCACTTCCTTGTCAAACCCCGCCCGGTCGGAGCTCTTTGCGGTTTTGCCGTGCGGCTTCGGTGTCCATTCCTTTGCGCGAACCTCCTCGCGCTGCGGAGAATTCGTCATCGGCTCGATGCGAATGCTGTCTTCCTTATCGGGACGGCGAACCCTGGCGGCGAAGCGGTCGGCGACGCGCGCGGAAATCTCGAATTCGGTGACGGTATCGAGAATCCGGATGGCGCCGATATCTTCCTTCTTGATGCTGCCGCGGCGGCACAACATCGGCAGCAGCCAGCGCGCTTCGGCATTCTTCTTGCGTCCGATAGCGGCGCTGAACCACACGGTGTCCTCCGTCATGCGGTGGCGTGCGGAAGATTTGGCCGGCTTCGAACCGAGTCCGGACTCGCGATCGGCCCGCTCGTGGGCACGCTCGGCACGAGATTTGATGCGCTCCTCACCGGGATCGACGATGTCCTCGGGCGACGGGAGCCGCGCGCGATAGAGCCGCGCCAGCGCGGCGGCAATTTCTTCCGCCGACCGTTCGGCAAGCAGCGCCTGCGCGAGTGCCAGATCTTCGGGCGTTGTTTCAGCCGCGAGCAGATCGTCCTTCAGCAGCCGCTCCTGATCGAGCTTGCGTATTTCATCCGGCTGCGGCGCCAAGCCCCAGGCCGCGTCGATGCCGGCGAGCTTAAGCAGCATGTCCGCGCGCCGCCGCCGCGCCGGCGGCACCAGCAATATACTGACGCCCTTGCGGCCGGCGCGCCCAGTGCGGCCGGAGCGATGCTGCATGACTTCCGGATCGTTCGGCAGATCGGCATGGATGACGAGGTCGAGGTTCGGCAAATCGATGCCGCGCGCGGCAACGTCGGTCGCAACGCAAACGCGGGCGCGGCCGTCGCGCAACGCCTGCAGCGCCAGCGTTCGCTCGTTCTGGGTCAACTCGCCCGACAGCGCCACCACCGAAAAGCCGCGCTCCAGCAGCGTTGCCTGCAGGTGCCGCACGGCCTCGCGCGTGTTGCAGAACACCAGCGTGCCCGGCGATTCGAAGTAGCGCAGGATATTAACGACGGCGTGTTCGACATCACCAGCGGCGATCCGGATCGCGCGATATTCGATGTCGGCATGGCCGCCTTCGTCGCCCGCGACTTCGACGCGGAAGGCCTCCTGCTGATATTGCTTCGCCAGCGCAATGATGCCGCGCGGAAGGGTGGCCGAGAACAATAGCGTGCGGCGGTCGTCCGGCGTCGCCTGCAGGATGAACTCCATGTCCTCGCGGAAGCCGAGATCGAGCATCTCGTCGGCCTCGTCGAGCACGATCGCCTTCAATTCCGAGACGTCGAGCCGGCCGCGCCGCAGATGGTCGCAAAGCCGCCCCGGCGTGCCGACCACGATATGAGCGCCGGCGGCCAGCTCGCGCTGTTCGCGGCGCGGATCCATGCCGCCGACGCAGGAAACCACGCGCGCGTCCGCGTGCTGATATAGCCAGCCCAGTTCCCGGTGTACCTGAAGCGCGAGCTCACGCGTCGGCGCGACAATCAATGCAAGGGGTGCGGCAGCCCGCTCGAATCGTTCGGCGCCATCCAGCAGGTTCGTTCCAATCGCCAGACCATAGGCGACGGTTTTGCCGGAGCCCGTTTGCGCAGAAACGAGCAGGTCACGGCCGTCAGCGTCGTCGGCCAGCACCGCCGTCTGCACCGGCGTTAGCCGATCGTAGTTGCGTTCCGCCAAAGCTCGGGCGAGCGGCGCATTTGCGGGCAGTAATGTCACGAGATGTCAGACCTTGGTTGGCGTTGTCGGCCAGGAAATATGAAACGGCGCCTCGAACCGAAATGACTCAAAAGCTGCGCATTGACGACGCGCAGCCGCACGGCCTGACGGATTTAAATGAGGTGGGGATGCTTTAGGCGAAATCCAGCCAGGACGCCATCCATTCTTTGTAGATCAGCCGATCACTTCTGCGACGGTTAACCTTCCAGGCTGCCGGCTGGGAATTCCGGGACGATCCGCTACACTGGGGCTTTCCGGGTATTCAGCCGTGGTTTTCAAATTAGCCAGATGGGGCCATGCACCGTGACGGCATTCAAGACCATCCGCGCCCGCACCGAGAAGCGCAAGGGCGGGCCGAAGGCACTCGCCAAGCTGCTGCCGGCCAAGCCGGACCCGAAGGCGCTCGCCAAGCTCGGCGACGACCGAATCTTATCGGAAATGACCAAGCGGGTGTTCTCGGCGGGCTTTGCCTGGAGCGTGATCGAGAACAAATGGCCTGGGTTCGAGAAGGCGTTTCTCGACTTCAAGCCCGGGCCGCTGACGCTGCAGCCGGACGACTTCTGGGACGACCTGATGAAGGACACCCACGTCGTGCGCAACGGCGCCAAGATCATGTCGGTGCGGGCCAATGCCGGCTTCGTCCGGGATATCGCCAAGGAGCACGGTAGTTTCGGCAAGTTCCTTGCGAACTGGCCGTCGTCGGATCAAGCCGGATTGCTGGAACTGCTGGCCAAGCGCGGCAGCCGGCTCGGCGGCAATACCGGGCAGATGATGCTGCGCTTCCTCGGCTGGGACGGATTCGTCACCTCCCGAGACGTGGTGCTGTGTCTGCGCGACGCCGGGCTCGACATTGCAGAGACGGTTACCTCCAAGCGCGATCTCGCAAAGGTGCAGGCGCAGTTCAATGAATGGGCCGAGGAGACCGGCCTTCCTTATGTGCAGCTTTCGCGGATTTGCGCGCTGTCGATCGGCGAGAATTATTCGGCCGAGAAGTTGGCAAGTTTCGGCGCGGATGAATGATGGGTATCGCTTGCGCTCCACCCATCCTACGGGATCTCATATAACGAAAAATCCATGCGTGCCGTCGCGGCGGAGCTGCTCGACGAGGCCGTATTCCCAGTCGAGATAGGCCTGCATTGCGCTTTCCTTGACATCGGTGCCCTCATAGGGACGACGGTAGCGGTGTGACGGGTCGGGCTTTGGGATCAGGCGCGGCGGCCCGATTTCCAGCGTGGCGTCGTAGCCCCCTTCGAGCGCGTAAGTTTCCCAGCCCATCTGCGCCAGCCAGGACGCCGTCATGTCGGCGCGCACGCGCATGTTGTCCGTCAGCACGATACGGGCACCACGCACCGGCGCCGCCATATCGATCTCCTGCACCAACTGCCCGCCGGCGTAATGGCGGAAACCCGCGATATGGCCAGCCGTATATTCCTCCTCCGAGCGGACGTCGAAGCAGTAGAGCGTACGGTTGGCCTGCTCCCGCAACGCCGCCATTTCCTCTGATCCGATATGCCGGACGCCGGCGCGATAGGCAACGTCGCGCGCATTGGTTTCGCCGCCCTCGATGGCGCCGATCTCGCCGCGCCTGTCGCTGCCGTGTTCGAGACTTTGTTTGGCCAGGGTCCAGCCGATGGTACCGTTGCGCAGCGCCCGCACCTCGTTCGCGACGCCGGCATTGATCAGCGACTGGGTCCCGATAATCGAGCGGGTGCGCCCCGCGCAATTGACGATGATAGTAGTCTCGGGATCCGGCGCGGCGCGGCCGGCGCGCAGCACCAGTTCCGCGCCGGGAACGCTGATGGAGCCGGGAATGTTCATGGTGGCGTATTCATCGAAGCGGCGGACATCGAGGATCTGAATGTTGGCGCCGCTCGCAATCAGGGCGCCGACTTCCTCGGCGGCGAGCGAAGGCGTGTGCCGGCGCGACTCGACCAGTTCGCCGAACGCCTTGGCGTAGGAATTGACATCCTCGAACACCTCATAGCCCGCCGACTTCCAGCCCTGCAGCCCGCCGTCGAGCTGGCGGACATTGGTGTAGCCCGACGCGTTCAGGTGATCCGCGGCTGCGCTGACGAGGCCTTCACCAGCGTCATAGATCACGATCGGCACGTCCTTGCGCGGCAGCCGCGTCTCCGCTTCGAGCGCGATCCGGTCGGCCGCCATGTTGGCGGCAAACAGTGGGTGTCCGGTGGCGAAGACGGCCTCATGCCTGACATCGAGCAGCGCGATTTCCTCGCGCAGCAGCAGCGCGGTGCGGACTTGCGAGGGGCTGACTGAGGGTACGGTCATGGACGGAGATTCCGAAAACGGCATATGATCGCTTGCATAATAGGCACCCTGAGCACCCGATGGATCTCAAACAATTGCGGACCTTCCGGGCCGTAGCCGAACTCGGAAGCCTGAGCAAGGCCGCCGACCGGCTGCGTGCTGCTCAGCCGGCGCTCAGCCGGCATATCAAGCTGCTCGAGCACGAGCTTCGCGTCGAGCTGTTCGTGCGCAACGGGCGCGGCATGCTCCTGACCAGCGCGGGCCGGATGCTGCTCGACCGCACCACCGGCCTGATCCGCCAGATCGAGCAGGTCAGCGACGACCTCAAATCGGCGAACGGCAATCCGTCGGGCCGCGTCATCCTTGGGCTGGTGCCGACGGTCAGTGCCGTCCTGTCCGGACGGTTCGCCCGCCACGTCCTCAACGACTTTCCCGACGTCTCGCTGCGCATCGTGGAGAGCTATGGCGGGCACCTGGTCGAGTGGCTGCACCGCGGGGAGATGGACCTCGCGATCATCTATGGTCCGGCGGTCGACCTCCACCTTCAGGTCCAATCGATCGGCCGCGAGGATATCGTCGCGGTCGGGCCGCCAGGATCCGGCTTGAACAAGCGTAAGCAGGTCGATCTGAAGTGGCTGGTGAAGCAGAAGCTGATCCTGCCCAGCATCTCGCATGGCTTGCGGGCGCTCTTGGAAAAGGCGCTGGCGCGCGAAAAGCTGAAGTTAAACGCCATGATCGAGGTCGACTCCTACCGCGCCCAGATCAGCCTGATGGAGGAAGGGCTCGGCTATACGCTGCTGCCGCCCTCAGCGATCCGCACCGAGGTGGCGGCGAACCGCCTGGAGATGGCCGCGGTCAGTCCCGCCGTGTCGCGCGAACTGATTCTGGCCTCGCCGATCGCCCACCCGCCGTCGATCGCAACGACGACGATCGCGACGCTGATCGTGTCCGAGATTCAACAGCTTTCGAAGGAAGGACTCTGGAAGATCAACATGACGGCGTAGCGAGGGGTACGCATTCCCTTTCCGTCATGGCCGGGCTTGTCCCGGCCATCCACGTCTTTGATCCGGCCATGAAGGACGTGGATGCCCGGGACAAGCCCCGGGCATGACGATCTTTGTAGCAATGCCACTCCTCAATTAAACAGCGCGTCGTCTCCCAGCACCGATTGCCGGAAGCGTGTCGTCAGGATCACGCCATCGGCTGGCGGCATTACGAACACCAGCGCCTCGGGATTGATCTTGATCTGCGCAAAGGCCGTTCCGCGGCCTTCATGAACGAGGTCGCGCAGTTCGGTCACTTCAGCCATCGTGCGTACGATGCGGGAGGTGCGGATGCCGCAAGCGGTCGCGATGGCGGCAAGGTCAACGCCGGAGGCGGTGGGCGTCTTCTGCATGCCGGTCTCGCCGAAGCGCTCGTTGTCGAGGACGGCGATCGTGAGATTCTTCGGCGCCTCCACCGCGATCGTGGCGAGCGAGCCGACATTCATCAGCATCTCGCCATCCCCGGTGACGACGAGCACCTTGCGCTTCGGCTGCGCCAAAGCAAGGCCAAGCCCGATCATTGAGGCACCGCCCATCGCGCCCCACAGCGGGAAATTGTTGGGATGGTCGCCGGCGGCCGAGACGTCCCAGTTCGGCGCGCCGAGCCCGGCGACGACGAGAAGCTCGGCGCGGTCGCGCAACAATTCGTTGACGACATCGCGGCGATGCAGAAGCGCGTTCGGATTGCTCATTTGCGGGCAAGCTCCTTGAAATTCTTGGCGCCAAGCACACGCTGGCCGATCAGGACCGCCACCGGCTTCCAGGTATTGAAAGCGAGGTCCGCCGCGCCCTGCACCGCGGAGGCGACGAGATCAGGCTCGTCGACCTTGTTCACGATCACGCCCATGGCTTCAAGCGAGGGACGCGTGCCCTGCCCCATCGGGATCTGCCACGGATTGAACTCGCCCCAGTCGCCGCGCATGGTGACGATCATCAACAGCGGCATATGGCAGATGACCGGCAGCGACAGCATGTTGATGCAGTTGCCGACGCCGCTCGACTGCAACAGCAGCACACCGCGCTCGCCGCCGAGCCACGCACCCGCCAGCATCGCTACGCCCTCTTCCTCCGTCGTCAGGGTGACGACGCGAATCTCGGGATCGGCCTCGAAGGAGCGGATCAGGCGGCTGTGGCCGGCGTCCGGGACCATCGCAACCTGGCGAATGCCGGTGTCCTTGAGCACGCGGTAGATCTCGTCCGGCCACGTCGGCAGCGCCGGTGTGGCCTCGGCGCGTGATTTTGCTGCTTCCGCCATCAGGCTCAATTTCCTCCGCGATTCCCGGGTTGATTGGCGTGCAGAATAGATCGCGGCGAAGGTTCGAGGAATTTGAATGTCGACATGGCTTCTATCGCAAAATTGAAAGGCTCGGTGCAGCCCTCCATGTGGTCAAAATATTTCGGGAACCTGCCGGCTCCTGCAGCATCCAATCCCGATACCCTGCTATTGGTGGACATCATGCGCCAAGCCCACATACCGAGCATCGCGCCTCTCGATACCGGTGACGCCGAGTTGGTGCGCCGCGCTCTGGCCCGCGACGAGGCGGCGGTACGCGCCATCATGCAGGCCAACAACCGCAGGCTCTATCGCCTTGCCCGCGGCATCCTGCGCAACGATGGCGAAGCCGAGGACGTCGTGCAGGAGGTCTATGTCCGTGCCTTCACCCATCTGGAAAACTTTCGCGGTGATTCCAGCCTGTCGACTTGGCTGTCGCGGATCGCCATGAACGAGGCGCTCGGCCGCCTTCGGCGCCAGCGTCCTGCCGTCGAACTGGACTCCTTGCCGCAGGGCGCGCTGGAGGCCCAGATCATCCAGTTCCCTCTTGCCGCCGACGATCCGGAAAAATCCATGGCCCAGCGTGAAATTCAGCGTGTCGTCGAACACGCCATCGATGAATTGCCGGAAGCGTTCCGTCTCGTCTTCATCACCCGCGTGATCGAAGGAATGAATGTGGAAGAGACCGCCGAGATTCTTGGGCTGAAGCCGGAGACGGTAAAAACCCGATTGCACCGCGCCCGCACCATGCTGCGCGATATCGTCGAGAACAAGATCGGCCCCGTGGTGATGGAGGCGTTCCCCTTTGCCGGCAGGCGCTGCGAGCGGCTGACGGACGCCGTGCTGAAGCGGCTGGGGTATTAGAGGCAACTGACGGCGGGTCGCCTCATCCTTCGAGACGCGCGCTAGGCGCGCTCCTCAGGATGAGGGTGGTTTGGCACCTCATGGTGAGGAGCGCAGCGAAGCCGCGCGTCTCGAACCATGCAGGCCCAACTGCTGCGACAAGGCCGATTTCCGGAACCTCCAGCCGCCTTCTCCATCCAATTCCCTGTGCAACCAACATGCGCCGAGCGCGCGCCCGGCGCCACAGGAGTATCAAACCATGTTCATACGATTGAGCGCGGCGATCGCCGCATTGAGCCTTCTTGGCAGCGCCGCGCTGGCGCAAGGCGCAAAACCAACCGATCCCCAGATCGCGCACATCGCCTACACCGCCGGCGTGATCGACATCAACGCCGCCAAACAGGCGATCGCGAAAGCCAGCAACAAGGACGTCAAGGCATTCGCGGAAGACATGGTGCGCGACCACGAGGCCGTGAACAAGCAGGCGCTGGATCTCGTCAAGAAGCTGAAGGTGACGCCGGAGGACAACGACACCAGCAAGACGCTGTCGAAGCAGGCCACTGAGAAGCTTGCCGAACTCAACAAACTGAAGGGAGCGGAATACGACAAGGCCTATGTCGCCCACGAGGTCGCCTACCACAAGACCGTCAACAGTGCGCTGGAGACGCAATTGATTCCGTCAGCCAGCAATGCCGAGCTGAAGAGCCTGCTGCAGACCGGCCTGAAGATTTTTCAGGGCCACCAGCAGCACGCCGAGCAAATCGCCACCAAGCTGAAATAGGGAGCCCGCCATGCATCCGGGACGCTGTCTGCCTTTCATCGCTGCCCTGCTCCTGGGCGCGACGGTCGTCCCGGCGCATGCGGCGACGATCCAGATCACGATCGACGATCTGGTATTCGCGCCGGCAGAAGTTTCCGCCAAGGTCGGCGACACCATCGAATGGATCAACAAGGACGTGTTCGCGCACACCGCGACCGCGCGCAACGGCGATTTCGATGTCGCCACGCCGCTGAAGAAGACGGTGACGTCGGTGCTGAAGAAGGCCGGTAGCGTCGAATATTACTGCCGCTATCATCCGAACATGAAGGCGGTGTTGACGATTGCGCCGTAAGCTTACCGCGTCATAAGTTCCTCATGATGAGGAGCGCCAAATGCGTCTCCGGACGATGCTTCGCATCGCCGGGAGAACCATGAGGCCTGTCTGTGGCCGGCATCCTTCGAGACGCCCGCTCGGCGCGTGCTCGCTGGCAAAGCCGCTCAGGCGGCGCGCACCGAGTTGAGAAATTTTCCGACCTCGCGCTTCAGCCGGTCGCTTTCGCCCGACATCGCGCACGGCGAAGAAGGCCTGCACAGCCGGTACGATCGTGCTGGCGAGTTCATTAGAGCCAATCCCGTAATTGCCGTCGTTGCGGCCGGCTGCCATCACTTTTTCAAGCCGTGGCGCGGCCAGCCACCATATCGTCTGCCAAGGCGTGCAGCGAATGCGCGTGCTGGATTTCCTGCCGGGTACCCCGTATCCGGTAGCTCGCGTCCTTCACATACCGGAGCCGACGACCGGCTCACCCGAGATCGAAGCTCGTTTTCTCAATCTGCAGCGGCAGGCTATCAAGGCGGCACAATTGCTGCCGCAGGCGCAAGAATTGATCGCGGTGCTGCAAGGCACCACTTCCCCATCGACGCTAGCCGACCTCGCGACTTCATACATGGACATCAAGCCGCAGGAGAAGCAGGAAATTCTTGAGACGGTCGACCTCAGCCTTCGCATGGAAAAGGTCTCACGTCATTTGGCCGAACGCATCGAAGTACTCAGGCTGAGCAACAAGATCGGCCAGCAGACCAAGGCCACGTTCGATCAGCGTCAGAGAGAAGCAATCCTGCGCGAGCAGATGGCAACCATTCAGCGCCAGCTCGGCGAGGGTGATGGAAAGGCGCAGGAGCTAGCCGAACTGACCGAGGCCATTGCCAAGGCCAACATGCCACCCGAGGCGGAAAGCCAGGCGCGAAAGGAACTCCGCCGCTACGAGCGGATGACGGACGGAGCTGCAGAGGCCGGGATGGTACGAAGCTATCTCGACTGGTTGATCGAACTGCCGTGGGGCCTGCCTGAGGAGAAGCCGATCGACATCGTCAAGGCAAGACGGATTCTCGATGAGGATCATTACGGCCTGGAAAAGATCAAGAGCCGAATCATCGAATACCTCGCCGTCAGAAAGCTCGCGCCTGGCGGCAAGGCGCCGATTCTCTGCTTTGCCGGTCCACCGGGCGTCGGCAAAACATCATTGGGCCAATCCATTGCGCGCGCCATGGAGCGTCCCTTCGTGCGAGTCAGCCTCGGTGGCGTTCATGACGAGGCGGAGATCCGAGGCCATCGGCGCACCTATATCGGCTCACTGCCCGGCAACATTATCCAGGCCGTCAAGAAGGCGGGCGCTCGCAATTGCGTGATGATGCTTGACGAGATCGACAAGATGGGCCGCGGGATTCAGGGCGATCCCTCCGCCGCGATGCTCGAAGTGCTCGACCCCGAGCAGAACGCGACGTTCCGCGACAATTATCTCGGCGTTCCATTCGATCTTTCGCGCGTCGTCTTTCTAACCACCGCCAATATGCTCGATACTGTTCCCGGCCCGCTTCTGGATCGGATGGAGATCATCAGTCTCGCCGGCTACACTGAAGACGAAAAACTCGAGATCGCCCGGCGCTATCTCGTTCGGCGCCAACTGCAGGCCAACGGGCTCAAGACGGAGCAGGCCGAGATCGATCCGGAGGCGCTGAGACTGATCATCCGCAGCTATACTCGAGAGGCCGGCGTTCGCAATCTGGAGCGAGAGATTGGCAAGGCGCTTCGCAACGTGGCCGTCCAGATCGCCGAAGGCAGTACCGATCGGGTTCGCCTCTCATCGAACGACATCGCCACTATTCTGGGCGCGCCTCGGTTCGAAAATGAGGTCGCCATGCGTACCAGCATTCCCGGTGTGGCGACCGGATTGCATGGACGCCGGTCGGAGGCGATATTCTCTTTATCGAGGCTTCGCGAACGCCCGGCAAGGGAACGCTGATCCTGACGGGCCAGTTCGGCGAGGTCATGCGCGAAAGCGCGCAGGCGGCTCTGACCCTGGTCAAGAACCGCACATCTCAGCTTGGCATCGAAACCGCGCAGTTTGGAAAGACCGACATTCAATTCACGTCCCGGCCGGCGCTACACCGAAAGACGGACCAAGTGCGGGCGTCGCGATGTTCATCGCGCTGGCGTCCCTGCTGACGGATCGCACAGTGCGGAGCGATACCGCCATGACCGGCGAGATTTCATTGCGCGGTCTGGTGTTGCCTGTTGGCGGCATCAAGGAGAAAATCGTCGCCGCTGCGGCTGCAGGCCTGACCCGTGTGATGCTACCGGCCAGAAATCGCCGCGACTTCGAGGACATACCGGCGAGCGCCCGCTCCAAACTGGAATTCATCTGGCTTGAGCGGGTCGACGACGCGATCGCGGCGGTTCTGCAGGAAAAGGCCAAGGCGGCCAGTGCAGCTGCGGAATGATTTGGATATTCGCAGGTTAAGTCCGATGGTGGTCACCAGTGCTGGCATCCTGATGTACCGCCGTAAAGGCGGCATAGAGGTTCTGCTCGTCCATCCCGGCGGACCGTTCTGGCGCACCCGCGATCGGGGAGCTTGGTCGCTCCCGAAGGGAGAATTAGATAGCGAAGAGGATCCGGAAGTAGCAGCGCGGCGCGAGTTCGCGGAAGAGCTCGGGATCGAAGCCTCCGGCTCCCTGCAGTCCTTAGGCCAGGTACGACAGCGTGCCGGCAAGATCGTCTGGGGCTATGCGCTTGAAGGCGATCTCGATGTCAGCTCCATCAGATGCAATGAGGTTGCGATGGAATGGCCTCCGCAAAGCGGTCGAATCATCAACTTCCCCGAGATTGATCGGGCAGCGTGGTTTAGCCTGCCCACCGCTAGGGAGAAGATCCTCGCAAGCCAGCAGCCGTTTCTCGATCGATTGGAACGGCTTTGCGGAAAAGCATCAGAAAAATAATCGTTCTTGCCGACCTTTTGGAAGGCCGGCCGCTTCTCACGCGTTCTCGAAGGGGTTGGAGCGGGCGAAGGGAATCGAACCCTCGTATGCAGCTTGGGAAGCTGCCGTTCTACCATTGAACTACGCCCGCGGGTCGCTCTTTCGTATCGAGCATGATCTTGTCGGAAAACCGGCAACCACTTTTCCGGATCATGCTGCCATGATTAGCCGACCGCGCGCCATTCGCCAAGCTGTTCCAGCTTCGGGCGCAGTCTATTCGGTGGGGCAGGCAATCGGCCGCAATCCCTTCATGATCATCGCGCCCTGTCATCGCGTGCTCGAAGCCGGCAATTATGCCGACAAGATTTCGCCGCACGGCGGAGCGATCTCCAATCGCCGGCTGCTCTCGATCGAGGGCGCCAGCCAGACCTCCGGCAAGACGCTGTTCGACGTGCTGCTGCCGGTTGCACCGCCGCGCCCGCATCCTTAAGTAGGCGGGATGATCGCGACCACGCTTCTTGAACGCAAATCGATCTCCGTCTTCGACTTTCGCTGCACGGCAGGACCGGGCGACAAGCCGTTCCCGGAGCAGCATGGCGGCCACTCGATCTCCTATGTGCGCAAAGGCAGTTTCGGCCTTCGCAGCCGCGGCAAGTGCAGCGAACTGGTGGCGGGATCGGTGCTGATCGGCCATCCCGGCGACGAATATACCTGCACCCACGAGCACGTCTGCGGCGACGAATGCCTGTCGTTCTACTTCGCTCCCGAGCTGGTGGAAACCATTGGCGACAGCCGGGCGCCCTGGCAGATCGGCTCCGCGCCGCCATTGCCGGAACTGGTCGTGCTCGGCGAACTGGCGCAGGCGGCAGCAGATGGCAGCAGCGACATCGGTCTCGACGAAATCGGCCAGGTGCTGGCGAGCCGCTTTGTCGAGGTGGTGTCCGGCAAGCCGCGCAAACCCGGCCCTGATGCGGCACGCGACCGCCGCCGCGCGGTGGAAACCGCGCTGTGGATCGACGCCAATTCGCACCGTCAGATCAATCTGGAGGACGCCGCCGCGCAGGCCGGGATCAGCCCGTTTCATTTCCTGCGGCTGTTCTCGCAAGCGCTCGGCGTCACCCCGCACCAATATCTGGTGCGCTCACGGCTGCGCCATGCTGCGCGGCGGCTCGCCGACGACGACAGTCCGATCACCGATATCGCCTATGACGTCGGCTTTGCCGACCTCTCGAATTTCGTGCGCACCTTCCATCGCGCCGCCGGCGCCTCGCCGCTCAAGTTCCGGCAGGCATCGCGGGGCATGCGCAAGATTTTCCAAGAACGGCTGGTGCTCCACTAGCTAGGCTTTCTCCAGGCCGCGCGACATCAGCGCGCTTTTGACTGGAGAACATCATGTACGACCATATCGGATTACGCGTCGGCGACCTCGACGCCAGCGTGCGCTTCTATACGGCCGCGCTCGCGCCCCTCGGCTTCGTGCTGTGCTCGCGGGATGATTCCGGCGCAGGCTTTGGCCCGAAAGGCGCGCCCGCGCTCTGGCTGCATTTGCACAAGGGCAAGGCCGGCACCGGCGCCCATGTCGCATTTCGAGCCAAGGACCATGCGGCAATCAAGCAATTCCACGCCGAGGGCCTGAAAGCCGGCGGCCGCGACAATGGCGGCGCGGGACTGCGCGCGGATTACAGCCCAACCTATTACGCGGCGTTTTTGATCGACCCCGACGGCAACAATGTCGAGGCGGTCTGTACGTAAGGGCGCCCGCTCTCTCCACGTCATTGCGAGGAGCGAAGCGACGAAGCAATCCATGCCACGGCAAGCAGAGAGATGGATTGCTTCGCGGAGCCTGTCATCGGGCGCGCATTTCGCGCGACCCGTCGGCTCGCAATGACGGCTGAACGTCAATCGCCTTTCAAAAGGACTCATCATCATGGCTTCCATCCACAAAGACATCCCCCTCGACGCCTCCCCTAACGACGTCTGGGACGCATTGCGCGATTTCGGCGCGCTGCATACCCGGCTGGCGCCGGGGTTCGTCACTGACACCAAGCTCGACGGCGACGCGCGCATCGTCACCTTTGCTAACGGCACCGTCGCGCGCGAGACGCTGGTCGATTGCGACGACGAACGAATGCGGCTGGTCTATGCAATCAACAGCGATCGTGTGAGGCATTATAGTGCGTCGGCCCAGGTGTTCGCGGATGGCGACGCGCGCAGCCGGTTGGTCTGGATCGTCGACGTATTGCCGAACGAGATCGCGCCCTACGTCTCCTCACAGATGGATCAGGGCGTGCTTGCCATGCAGAAGGCGTTCGGACGAAACGCGGCGTGACCATGCGTTACCGGCACAAGCTGGCGTGATCCTTCTCACAGATTGGCTCCCTGCCCACTCCTAGCCTCACCCCATGCGTCCGAACGGCGCCGCGCCCGCGGCCGGCGGCGCATGAGGAGCAGAAACCATGACTGGAGCTGACAAGGTCGTCTGCCAGGCGGCCACGCTGCTATTGCTGTTCACCCTGACGTCGACGCCGGCAAAGGCGCAATTTGCCGGCATCGGCGGGGGCGAGGATATGATGACGCAGATGGCGCCGATGCTGGAAATGATGAAGGCGAAGATGGGCAAGCGCCGCTTCGCCATGATGATGCAGACCATGGGCCCGATGATAAGCCGCATGATGGAGGGCGGCGGTGGGCTCGGCGGCATGATGGGCGGCGGCATTCGCGGCGGTCTTGGCGGCGGCTATGTGCCCGAGGGTTACGGCGTGAACGCCGGTGGCATGAATTTCGGCGGCATTGGCGGCAGTGACTTCATGGGCATGCTCGGCGGCGCTGGCGGCGGCGAGCTGATGAGCATGGTCCCGCAACTGATGCGCATGGCCAACGTCGGCGGCGGCCGATCGGCCAAGCGTCACCGGCGGCGGTAGTCGTCACCGTCATTGCGAGGAGCGCAAGCAACGAAGCAATCCATATCTCCGCGAGTGGAAAGATGGATTGCTTCGCGGAGCCTGTCATCGGGCGCGCATTCGCGCGACCCGTTGGCTCGCAATGACAATCCTCACGACAGCACAGGCCTAACCACGGGCACCCGCTGCTTCGGCCCCCAGCGCGTCAGCACCACGCTGGCCCACGACAGCACGCCGAGCAGCACCATCGATGCAGCGGCGAGCATGAAGAAGTTCTGCGCGGTGGCGTCGTGCGTCAACAGCCACCAGCCACCGGCGCCGATGAACAACAGCCGCGCGGTCTGCGCCATCACCGGGCCGATCACCTTGGCCGCGCCCTGCGACGAAAAATACATCGCCGTGGCAAGGCCGAGGAAGGCGTACATCGGCGCTGCCGTCGAAAGATATTGACGGCTCGCGGCACGCACGGCCGCATCGTCGGTGAAGAGGTTGACCCAGATGTCGGGGAAGATTGCGATGAAGGTCGCGAACGTGCCGACCGAGGCGAATGCGACGAGCCCCGCCGTCCAGGCAATCTTGCGGGCCCGCGCGATGCGCTGCGCGCCGACGGCCATGCCGACCATCGGAACCGAGGCGATGCCGACCGCAAATGAGATCGAGGTCAGCATGAATTCGAGCCGCGCGCCGATGCCGTAGCCGGCGAGGACTTCGGTGCCAAAACTCGCCAGCATGTGGGTGAAGATACTGATCGTCAGCACCGACTGCAGCGGCGAGAAGCAGGCGATGGCTCCGACCTTCAGGATATCGGTGAACATCGACCACTGAATACGAAGGCCCCTGATCTTGGGAACGACACGCGCGCGGCCGGAAAACAGATACCAGGACATCACGGAGATGCTGATCAGGTAAGCGATCAGCGAACCGGCCGCGACGCCGCGCATGCCGAATTGCGGGATCGGGCCGAGACCCAAGCCAAGCGTGCCACCGAGAATGATCTGGCAAATCGCCGACGAAAGCATCAACAGCGACGGCAGCTTCATGTTGCCGGTGCCGCGCAAAATGCCGGCCATCGTATTCATCAGCCACGGCACGACCGCGCCGCCGAAGAAGATTTGCGTATAGGCCACCGCCTGGGTCAACACGTTGCCGCGGCCGCCGAGCAGTTCGAGCAGCTTTGGCCCGAAGATCAGCATGCCCAGCATGAAGGCCAGCCCGAAGCAAAGGCCAATCAGCAGCGCGTGCGCGGCAAGGGTCGAGGCGCGGTCGAGATCGCCCGCGCCGAGCGCACGTGCGATCGCGGACGCCACGCCGCCGCCCATGGCGCCGCCCGACATGGTCATGGTCAGGATCACGGTTGGAAACACCAGCGCCATCGCGGCGAGCGACTCCACGCCGAGCCGCCCGATATAGGAGGTTTCGGCGATGACGACACACGTGCCCGCGGTCAGCGCGATCACATTCGGCCAGGCAAGCCACAAAAGCGTGCGCAGGATCGGGCCGTCGAGCAGCGCGTTTTTCGCCGGAGCCGCCAGCGGCGGAAGCGGACGCTCGTTCTCGTCTACGGGAATTTCGGCAACGCCGAGATCGGACATTTCTGCTCCCGCGCGCGGACTTGGGTCGTCAGCGGCGCGCTGCTTCCTAGCATGGCGGAGGCTGATTCCACGTGCACGGGGCGCAATGGGGGCCTGCGGGATTGCGTGGCGGGCCTTCGGCCGGCCGTTTCACAGGGAATTCATGCCGGAACACGAACGTTCGGGCCGGCACTGCATTGTACGGGCGATATCCCGGAGAACCCTGCCATGCGCAAGACCCTCCTCCTGGCCATCTGCATCGGCGCGTTGGCGCTGCCGCTGGCCGCCTGTAGCGATCCCAAGGAAACCGCGACCGTGGCGCAGAGCTATGGTCCTTCGCCCAACCTGCCCCCGCCAGAGCATTCCTGGATCCCGACGGTAGACATCGCAACCGTCAGGCGTTGGCCGAACGGCGCCACGCCGACCGCCGCCAACGGCATGACGGTCAGCGCCTTTGCGCTCGACCTTGACCATCCGCGCACCGTCTACACGCTGCCGAACGGCGACGTGCTGGTCGCCGAGACCAACGCGCCGCCGAAGGAGGGCAGCGGCATGAGCATCAAGGGCTTCATCTACAAGCAGGCGCAGAACTGGGCCGGCGCCGGCGTTCCCAGCGCCAACCGTATCACGCTGCTGCGCGATGCCAACGGCGACGGCGTCGCCGAGTTGAGAAGCACCTTCATCAGCGGGCTGAATTCGCCGTTCGGCATGGTGCTGGTTGGGGACGAATTCTATGTCGCCAATACCGACTCGATCATGAAATTCCCTTATCGCGAAGGCGACACCACGGTCAGCGGGCCCGGCGTCAAGCTTGCAGACCTGCCTGCCGGCACGCTCAATCATCATTGGACCAAGGATCTCACCGCCAGCCCCGACGGCACGAAGCTCTATGCAACGGTCGGCTCGAACAGCAATGTCGGTGAAAACGGCATGGATGCCGAAAAGGATCGCGCGGCGGTACTGGAAGTCGATCGAGCCAGCGGTCAATGGCGCGTGTTCGCCTCGGGCCTGCGCAATCCGAACGGCCCCGCTTGGAATCCGCACACCGGCGAACTCTGGGTCGTTGTCAACGAGCGCGACGAGATCGGCAACGACCTGGTCCCTGATTACATGACGTCGGTGAAGGACGGCGCGTTCTACGGCTGGCCGTACAGCTATTTTGGCGACCATGTCGACACCCGCGTCGAGCCGCGACGGCCTGATCTCGTGCAGAAGGCGATGGTGCCGGATTATGCGTTAGGCGCGCACACGGCCTGCCTCGGGCTGGCGTTTAACACCGGCAAGCTGTTTCCGGCCGAGATGGAGGGCGGCGCCTTCATCGGCCAGCACGGCTCCTGGAAT
Source organism: Bradyrhizobium sp. sBnM-33 (assembly GCF_032917945.1). NCBI lineage: Bacteria > Pseudomonadati > Pseudomonadota > Alphaproteobacteria > Hyphomicrobiales > Nitrobacteraceae > Bradyrhizobium > Bradyrhizobium sp. sBnM-33. The sequence goes on along the minus strand of NZ_CP136624.1, from coordinate 765,000 downwards.
CGCAAGCCCCCCTCCGGCTACAAGGTGATCTTTGTCCCCTTCACGGATGGCAAGCCATCCGGACCGCCGCAGGACGTGCTCACCGGTTTCCTCAACGACAAGGGCCAGGCGCAGGGCCGCCCAGTCGGGGTGCGGCTCGACAAGCAGGGCGCGCTGCTGGTGGCTGATGATGTCGGCAACACGATTTGGCGCGTGACGCCGGCGGCGAGGTCGGCATCGCGGTAAAAGCAACACGGTCTCCCGGGGGTCGACCCGGCTGGGAGACCACGCTCCCGAAGGGGGCGCGGAGTTCCGCCCGTTAACAGGAACGAGCCCGCCGGCTCCACGTTGAACCCCTGCCGGTTCCCAAATCGGTGGGATGGCAGCGTGGACGAATGGCCGTGTCATCACAGGTCAATGTGCCCCTCAGCAACTTGCGCGCGATCACCATCGTCATCGTGGTCGCATTTCACTCCGTGCTGCCGTACCTCGCATCGCAACCGGCCGATCCCTTCCGTTCGACGCACCGCCCTATCGCTGGATCGCATTCCCAATCCTCGATAATCAACGCTGGTTCGGCTTCGACCTGTTTTGCGCGTGGCAGGATGTCAGCCTGATGTCGCTGATGTTTCTGCTGGCCGGTCTGTTCACGCCGTGCAGCCTCGGCCGCAAGGGGCCTCGCACCTACACCTTGGAGCGCTCGTGGCGGATCGGCCTGCCGTTCGTTATTACCGTCGGCGTTCTCAGCCCTCTCGCCTACTTCGCGTCCTATCGGCTGACCGCGGCCGATCCCTCCTTCAGCGCCTTCTGGCAACATTGGCGCGCGCTTCCGATGTGGCCTGCCGGGCCGCAATGGTTCTTGTGGCAGATCTTTCTGCTGGGCGCCGTTGCGGCCGCCCTCCACGCGTTCGTCCCGCATTGGCTTAGGGCATTTAGCGCGCTCGCGGCTCGCATTGCCGACCGTCCGCTATTGTTCTTCCTCGCGCTGGCGGCGCTCTCTGCGCTGGCCTATGTGCCGCTGGCGATGGTCTTCACACCGTGGGAATGGACCTTTCTCGGCCCATTTTCATTTCAGCTCAGCCGGCCGTTGCACTACGTGGTCTATTTCTTCGTAGGATTTGCGATAGGTAGCCACCGGCCCGAGCACAGCTTGCTGCGTCCCGATGGTCCGCTTGCACGTCATTGGCTGGCCTGGCTTGCGGCCGCCATCGCTAGCATGTCCGCGTGGGGTGGGCTCACATCGTTGACGATGCCGGAGTGGTGGGCAAGCGCACCGATCTTTCGCCTGGCTTCGGCGCTGGCGTTTCCAGTTGCTTCCGCGGCCGCCGCTCTGTGTCTGCTCGCGATCTGCCTTCGGCTGCTGCAATCGCGCGACCGCCTGCTCGATAGCCTCTCCAGCAATGCCTACAGCATCTATCTGCTGCATTACGTCGTGGTCGTGTGGCTGCAATACGCGCTGCTGGATATCGATCTCAATGCGATCGGCAAGGCAACGATCGTTTTTGCCGCTGCGCTCGCCGCAAGTCTGGCTGCAAGCGCCGGAATAAGAATCGGCGTGAGAGCTCTCGTTTCGCGCCATTCCGAGCCACGAGACGAGAGAGCCATCGCCAATCAACCGCGATAACGGATGCCGATATGTCGCTGGTACTGACACTTGCGTCCCGCAACCTGTTCCACGATCGGCTTCGCTTCGTCGCGACCATGGTTGGAATCGTCTTCTCGGTCGTCCTCGTCATGATCCAAATGGGCCTGTTCCTCGGGTTCGGCCGAATGGTCACGACGATGATCGACCATGCCTCCGCCGATTTGTGGATCCTGCCCAAGGGCGCCAAATGCTTCGAGGATCCTTCGCTGCTCGACGTCAAGCTGCGCGACCGCGTCGCCACGGTCGACGGCGTGAGTTCTGCGGTCCCGCTGGTGATCGGATTTTCGGACTGGCGCCTGGAAAGCGGCGAATTGACGCCGGTCTTCATTGTGGGAGCCGACCTGCGCGACGGCAGCCTGCAACCGTTCAACGTCGTGGAGGGCAACGTGCAGGCGTTGACGCAGGGCGCGAACGTTGTGGTCGACCGCTCCTACTTTGACCGGCTCGGTGTCAGCGGCGTCGACTCGACCGCGGAGATCCGCGGCCGCAAGGTGCGCGTGGTCGCGGTCACGGACGGTATCCGCTCGTTCGCCACAACGCCTTATGTATTTGTGGACTTGAAAAACGCGCGCAACTACACCGGCACGCCGCGCGATCGCGCCAGCAGCGTTCTGGTCCGGCTGAAAAGCGACGCCGACCGGGAGGAGGCGCTCAGCGCCATTCGCGCGCAAGTCGGCGATGCAGAGGTTCTTACCTCGGACGAATTCCGCAGCCGCAGCCGGTCGTTTTGGCTGTTTGGCACGGGGGCCGGAGCCGCGCTGTTTGCCGGCGCAATGCTAGGAGTGATCGTCGGCACCGTGATCGTCGCGCAAAACGCTTTACTCCAGCACCAAGGATCATCTGAACGAATTCGCCACCCTCCGCGCGATGGGTTCCTCGAACGCCTATATCTACACCGTGATCATCTATCAGGCACTCATCAACGCGGTGATCGGATTTGCCATCGCCGCCGGGATCGGCTCGATCGTCGTTCAGATGACCGCCAAAAGCGCGTTGCCGATAGTCATCACGCCATGGCTGATGGCGGCGCTGTTCGCGCTGACGGTGGTGATGTGCGTAGCATCCGGCATTGGGGCAATCATCCGTGTCGTTCGTATTGATCCAGCAACGGTGTTCATGCGATGAATGACTATGTGGTCGAAGCCAAGTCGGTCGAGAAGACGCTGGGTCGCGGCGCCGGCGAGGTGCAGGCGCTGCGCGGCATCGATCTCTCGCTGCGCCGGGGCGAGCTGACACTGCTGATGGGCCCTTCGGGGAGCGGCAAGACCACGCTGCTATTGATCCTCGGATGCATGCTGACGCCGAATTCGGGCACCGTTACCGTATGCGGGACGCCGACAGCGAACGCCGACAAGGAAACACTTGCCAGGATTCGGCGTGAGCATGTCGGTTTCGTATTCCAGTCCTATCATTTGTTCCCGACGCTGACCGCGACCCAAACGTGCAGTTGGCGCTGGATATTCGTGACGAGCACGGCAGGCGCGCGGCGCAGAAGTCGCGGGAGGCCCTTTCGATGGTCGGGCTCGAGCAGAAGGTGGACAGTTTGCCGGGCGGGCTCAGCGGTGGCGAACAGCAGAGGGTTGCGATCGCGCGCGCTCTCGTCGCAAACCCTTCTGTCGTTCTTGCCGACGAGCCGACCGGCGCACTGGATGGAAAAAACGGCCAGGGCATCATGCGTATTCTCGCCGATACCGCCCATGAGCGTGAGCGGGCGGTGCTGGTCGTCACCCACGATCCGCGCGTGGTCCCCTACGCCGATCGCATCGTCGAGATCGAGGACGGTCTTATCGTGCAAGAGCCTACCGACCGGCCGCGCCTGCCCACAGCCGTGCCGTTCAGAGCCTGAGCGCAAGGACGGCCATGAGCCTGCGGGCAGAACTTTTGCGCCTGGGCATTCGCATGTTGCTCAAGCGGCGCGGCGGAAGTCTCGATGTCGAGGAATGGCGGCGAAACATGCGTGCGATGGAGCGGTTTGTGCCGCATCCGCCCGCCCGGAGCGCAACGGTCGAGATCGAGGCCGGTCGGGTGCGGTTTCACCGGGTTACCACGCCGGCATCCCGGCCCGAACGTAACGTGCTCTATCTCCACGGCGGCGCCTATGTTTCCGGCGCGCCGGTCTATTACCGGCACTTCCTCTGGCGGATTGCCGACGCTTTGCAAGCCCGCGTCTGGGCGCTCGAATACCGCCTCGCCCCGGAACACGCCTTTCCGGCAGCGCTTGGGGATGCCGTGGAGGGCTATCGCTGGCTCGTCGACAACACGCCCGATAGCCGCCAGTTGTTCGTGGCGGGAGATTCGGCTGGCGGCGGCCTGGCGCTGGGTTTGCTGTTGAGACTGCGTGATGACGGCCAACGGCTTCCTGCCGCAGCCGTCGCCTTGTCGCCCTGGACCGATCTGGCCCTTACCGGCGCCTCGCTGAAGACGAATGCAGCGGCCGATCCGATGCTGAACGTCGAGGATCTTCCCGGCCTGACGAAGCTCTATCTCGGCGGAGCCGATCCGCGTACGCCCTATGCTTCGCCGCTCTACGGCGATCCCGCCGGATTGCCGCCGGTGCTTATCCAAGTCGGTAGCGATGAAATTCTCCGAGACGACGCGGTCCGCATGGCGGAGAAGCTTCGGTCACACGATCCGCGCAGCAAACTCGAGATCTGGCGGCGCATGCCGCACGCCTGGCAATTGTTCGTGCCGGTGTTGCCGGAGGCCCATCGCGCGATTGCGCAGATCGGCGAGTTTATCTCTAACGTGCGCGACTGAGGCGCGGTCCGGCGCAGGCGTCACACCCGGAAGTGCTTGGAGAGCTTCAACCCCTGGGCCTGATAGTTCGAGCCGATGCGCTGGCCGTACATCGCATCCGGCCGGGACAGCATTTTCTCGTAGACCAGACGGCCGACGATCTGGCCGTGCTCGAGGATGAACGGCACCTCGCGCGAGCGCACTTCGAGCACGGCGCGCGCGCCCTGCCCGCCGGCGCCGGCATAGCCGAAGCCGGGGTCGAAGAATCCGGCGTAATGCACGCGGAATTCGCCGACCAAGGGATCGAACGGCACCATTTCCGCGGCGTAATCCGGCGGCACCTGCACGGCCTCCTTCGAGGCCAGGATGTAGAACTCGCCGGGATCGAGGATGAGGCTACCGTCCGGGCGCGCCGGGATCGGCTCCCAGAATTCGTCGACCGCATAGCCGCCGCGGCGGTCGATATCGACCACGCCGGTGTGGCGCTTGGCGCGGTAGCCGACGAAGCCGCCCGTGTTCTCGCCGGAGAGATCGACCGACAGCGCCACGCCATTCGCGAGATCGGCATCGTCGATATCGACCAATCGCTCGGCGCCATGCAGCGCGTCGAGCTCGTCGGCATCGAGGATGGCGTCGCCGGTGCGGAAACGCACTTGTGATAGCCGCGAGCCCTCGCGCAGCAGCACCGGAAACGTCTTCGGGCTGATCTCGGCATAGAGCGGGCCGTGATAGCCGGCGCCGATCATATCGAAGCGGCGGGTGCCGTCGGCAATCACGCGGGTGAAAACGTCGAGCCGTCCAGTCGAACTCTTCGGGTTGGCCGCGGCCACGATCTGTGGCGGCAGCGCGAGGCTTTCCAGCAGCGGCACGATGTAGACGCAATTAGTCTCCAGCACCGCGCCGTCGGAGAGGTTTATTTCATGCAGCTTCAATTCGTCGATGCGCTCGGCGACGGTCGCGCCGGGACCGGGCAGGAAGCTCGCGCGTACCCGGTAGGCAACGTCGCCAAGGCGTAAATCGAGGCTCGCCGGCTGGATCTGGCTTTCGACAAACGGATAGGCCGGCAGGATCAGGCCCGCATCCGCCATCGCCGCGATCATGCGGTCGGGTAGAATTCCGTTACCGTCGGGCGGAAGCGTGAACGACACGGCGCGGTCCTCTGAGGTGGCCCTGGATGCCCAAATGTCATCCAAACCTCGTAAATATGGGCTTTTAGGGGTTATCCGATGGCTGCCTTGACTGAAAGGGCGCAAGCGAATATCAGCATGACTTATCCCGTGGTGATTTGAGCCGGCCGGCTTGCAGCCACGTTAAATAAATCGCTAAACAGGCCGGGGACACGTGTGATCCCGGCCTGTGGAAATTATTCCAGGCCGGTTTTTTGTGGCCATTTTCCGGTGGTCACGGCGGAGGTCACATGTCTGAAGTTGGTTCTACCAAGCGTTTTCGTCCCGAAACCCGCCTTGTCCATGGCGGCACGCTGCGCTCGCAATTCGGCGAGACGTCGGAAGCGCTGTTCCTCACCCAAGGCTATGTCTACGACAGCGCGGAGCAGTGCGAGGCGCGCTTCAAGGGCGAGGATCCCGGCTTTATCTATTCGCGCTATTCCAATCCCACGATTTCAATGTTCGAGCGCCGCATGATCGAGCTCGAAGGTGCGGAAGCTGCTCGCTCCACCGCCACCGGCATGGCCGCGGTGACGACCGCGATCCTCGCACCGCTCAGAGCCGGCGATCATGTGGTGGCATCGAAAGCCCTGTTCGGCTCGTGCCTGTACGTCGTGCAGGACCTCCTGCCGCGCTACGGGATCGAAACGACGCTGGTCGACGGCCTCGATCTCGACCAATGGCAGCGCGCATTGCGGCCTAACACCAAGACCTTCTTTCTGGAGAGCCCGACCAACCCGACGCTCGACGTGCTCGATATTCCCGCGATTGCCGAGATCGCGCACAAGGGCGGCGCGCGGCTGGTCGTCGATAACGTCTTCGCCACGCCGATCTGGCAGAGCCCGCTTTCGCTCGGCGCCGATGTCGTGGTCTACTCCGCAACCAAACATATCGACGGTCAAGGACGCTGCCTCGGTGGCATTATTCTCTCGTCCGAAGCTTTCATCGCAGAGCACATTCACAACTTCATGCGGCAGACCGGGCCATCGCTCTCGCCCTTCAACGCGTGGGTCCTGCTCAAGGGACTGGAGACGCTGGGAGTGCGGGTACGCGCGCAGACCGACAACGCGGCGAAAATCGCCGAGGCGTTGGCAAGCCATCCGAAGATTTCGCGATTGATCTATCCTGGCCGCGCCGATCATCCGCAAGCGGAGCTGGTGAAGAAGCAGATGCGCGGCGGCTCGACGCTGATCGGCTTCGAGGTGAAGGGCGGCAAGGCCGCCGCCTTCCGCGTCCTCAATGCGCTGCAGATCTCGCGCATCTCCAACAATCTCGGCGATGCCAAGAGCCTCGTCACCCATCCTGCGACCACCACGCATCAACGGCTGACACCGGAGGCGCGCGCCGAGCTCGGTATCAGCGAAGGCTTTATCCGTTTCTCGGCCGGGCTCGAGCATGCCGATGATCTGATCGAGGATTTTGAGGCGGCGCTGGAGAAGGCGTGAGCAGGCGAATGGACGGTGCTTCCGTCGTCATTGCGAGCGAAGCGAAGCAATCCAGAATCTTTCCTACGGGAGCAATGGATTGCTTCGTCGCTAGCGCTCCTCGCAATGACGGCGGATGGTTCGTCCGCACATCACCTCACATCGGCCGATACGCCCGCACGTCCGAGGGCACGGTGACGCCGAGCTTGATCTGGCCGACCGACTTGATGATGTCATCGCCGAGCAGTTGGGCGAAACAGGCATAGCCCCAATCGCTCATATGCAGGCCGTCGGCGATCACGAAATTCTCGATCGGAATCGCCTGCCGCTCGTGCCAGTCCTTCATCACCGCGAACCGCGGGAAGACGCCGACCTTGCGAAGCTCGGCCGTCTTGTTCAGCAGCTTCATCATCTTGCCGGCGCTTTCCGCATGCTCGTTGACCCGCGGCGAATATTGCGGATCGATCAGCACGACGTCGGAGCCTGCAGCCTGAATACGCGTGATGCCTTCGTCGATGAGCTTGGCAGTCTCGGCGGGATCCAGATTGCGCAGCACCGCATTGGTGCCGACCTGCCAGATCACCAGGTCAGGATGCAAGTCGATCACGGAAGTCTGCAGCCGCTTCATCATTTCCGGCGCGTCCTCGCCGCCTTTGCCGGCATTGATGACGGAGATGTCGGCCGTCGGATATTTGCGGCGTAGCTGCGCTGCGAGCCTGTTCGGATACGTAAACTCCGGTGAACTGGAGCCGTACCCCTGGGTCGATGACGATCCGAAAGCGACGATCACCACCGGCTGGCCCGCGACGAGCTTGCTCGCGACACGCGGCAGTGATCCCATCGATTTGGAAGCGCCCTTCGGCGGCAGGCAGGGAACGCGGCTGAAGATGTCGCCGGCCGATTTCGCGACTTCCTTCACCTTGTCGATCGCTTTGCCGGTGACGCCCTTCTGCGCGGCCGGATTGCCGGTGGCCGCTGGCGCAGCCTGCGGCGGGGCGCTTTCAGCCGAGGGTTTCTTTTCCGGGTTGTTTTCGGCTTTGGGGTTATCGGACAGCGCCGCCTGCTGGCCGGTTTGTTGCGAAGGCGTCTGGGCATTCAGCGGCAACACCGAGGCAGGCATCAGCAGCGCGAGGCCCGCGGCCGTGACAGCCAGCAATGTCGACAAACGAAAAGGGCAGTGAGAACTCATTAACGCTAGTTCCTAGTTCTGCTGCGCCTGGTCGAGGCGGGCGGCGTCGAGCACAAATTTCGACAGCGCGCGGCCGAGGCAGGCGTGAACTCTCTTGGCCATATCGGTGCCATGAAAGGTACTGAACAGGTCGAAATCTCCGGCGTCGTTCCAATGACGCATAATAGCGAACCGATCGAACAGCGGAACATTATGCTGCTGAGCCACTACGCGCATATTATCTAGGTACGGCGGTGCGGAAATCATAGTTTCCGTGCGCGGGCTGTATTGCAGATTGACCAAAACCACGTCGGCTCCCGCATTTTGCAGCGCAGCAACTCCCTCGTCGATGGCGCTGCGAAAATCGTCGGGATCAACAGATCGCATAGCATCGACGGTTCCCGTCTGCCAGATGACCAAAGTAGGCTTTTTTGCTTCCACCAGCTTAACGAGGCTGGGATCGACCTCCTCGGCGGTCTTGCCGGTCTGTAGTTCTACGGAGAGGTTGACTGGGGTGGAGGGCAGCTTCTCCTTCAGTGCCGCCTGCAGCTTGGCCGGATAGGCGCTGTTTTCGGAGGACAGGATGGTCGATGAGCGGCTCCCCACCACCAGGACGGTCAGCGGCCGGGCATTCTTGACGGCCTCGGCCACCTTCGGAAGCGTGCTCTCGGTGGAGAGGAGATGGGAGGGAACTTCGCAAGCCTGGGGAGCGGCATCCTGGGCACGAGCCAATCCGGCCGCTGCAAGACCCGCAAGCAGCGTCAGGACCAGCACAGCTCCCGAGCCGGGCCTCATGCGCTTCCTCCCGCCATGTCGGCGTTGATTGCCGTGCTTTTCGTCTTCGAGGCTCCTTTGTCGGCCGAATGCTTGTACCACGAAATCACCCACGCCACGCCCCACATGATGAGGATACCGGCAAGACTGACCAGGGCGTGCGTCAGGGCACCCCCACCAATTTCGGCCAGCACGAAGTGTCCTGCAAAGGCCAGGAAGACGCCGAGACAGAATACCTCAAGCGAATGCTGGCCACACAGGATCAATGGTCGCAGCCAGCGCGATTTGAGGCCCGACCAGTCCTTACGCAGGAAGCGCACGGTGAGCGCGGCCAGCGCCAGGAAATGGGCGAACCGCAGCACGTCCAGGTCGGTCTTGGTGATCGGATACATCCACTGCTCGATCCGCTTGGGCATCAGGAAGCTGAGCTGCGGAATGTGCCAAGTGAGCGTGACGAAGAATGCGGCCACCAGATAGGCGATGCAGATCCACATCGTCACTGGCGATGCCAGGATGCGGGACATGCGCTGCGCGCCGCCCAGCGCACACCAAGCACCGAATACGAACAGCAACTGCCAGCAGAACGGGTTGAAGATCCAGAAGCCGCTCGGATAGGCCGTGAGATACCAGTCGAAGTGCCAGGTCAGCGCGTACAACAGCACCGATAGCCCCAGCGCCACGTCGGCCCGCCACTTCATCAGCCATAGGATGATCGGCAGAAACAGCATCAGCACGATGTAGAGCGGCAGCACGTCCATGTTGACGGGCCGAAATCTCAGCAGCAGCGCCTGGATGATCGTGACATCCGGCTGCTTGAGGAAATCCATGATGCCCATTTCCTCGCTGTAGAGCGGGTTCTCGAAACGGGTGGCGACGTAGGATATTTCGGCGAGGAAGATCGTGAACAGGAACACATGGGCGACGTAGATCTGCCACACGCGCCGCATGATGCGCGCGGTCGCCACCACGAAGCCGGCCTCGAGCATCGCGCGGCCATAGACGAAGGCGGCGGTGTATCCGGAGATAAAGATGAAGATCTCGGTGGCGTCCGAAAATCCGTAATTGCGGATCGTGAACCAGGTCAGGATGTTGGTCGGCAGATGGTCGATGAAAATCAGCCACAGCGCCATGCCGCGAAACAGGTCGAGCCGCAATTCGCGCTCGCCGGCCACCGGGAGCGCAATCGCCGGTGCGGAAGATGCAGCGGCGGCCTTGGCATCGCTGCGTGGCGTTCCGGCGACTGGATCGGCAATGGACGACATCTGGCACCGTTTGGGCAGTTGAGCTTTTTCGCGCGCACTGTCCGGAAAAGATAATATCGGCCCGCAACTTGCACGCCAGATACGCAAGGAATACGCAAGCGGAAGGTACGGGGCCGGGCAGCGCGGCTGCGCTCTAGAACGGAACTATGTTGAAACCGCGATGAAGCAAGCGGCAACCCGGCGCAGCGGCGATTGGTTCCCCCGGCATTCCCGGCTATGATGCGAACAGGATTTCCGGAAGCTTGCCCGCATGTACCGCGCCGTCACCCGCCAGATCGAAGTCACCGTCGAACCGAACTTCCTCCCCGAACGCTCGTCGGTCGACAAGGGTCAGTATTTCTGGTCCTACACCATCGTCATCACCAATACCGGCGCCGAGACCGTGCAGCTTCGTACCCGGCATTGGATCATCACCGACGCCACCGGCCGCAAGCAGGAAGTGCGTGGCGAAGGCGTGGTCGGCGAGCAGCCAGTGCTCGCGCCAGGCGAGCGCTTCGAATACACCAGCGGCGTACCGCTGCCGACCGCGTCGGGCTTCATGACCGGGCGCTATCAAATGGTCAGCGAAAGCGGCGAGCGTTTCGAGATCGACGTGCCGACGTTCTCGCTGGACAGCCCCGATAATAAGCGGGTGTTGAACTAGGGCCATTGCCCACTCCCCGTCATTGCGAGCGCAGCGAAGCAATCCATGATCACCTCGCGCGCGGAAAGATGATTGCTTCGCTTCGCTCGCAATGACGGGTGGACATACGTTCGCCCTCTCGCGGCGCTCATCGCCCGAGGTTTGCATTGTCGTTCGGCCCTCTATGAGATCAGAGGGCGCAGGGAAGACCGGGTGCGCGCCGCACCCGCGGTCTCGTGTGCAATTTGCGCACTAAGAACGCGCACACGAGCATACAGGTACAGCGGGAGCATCCCGGCCTTCCCTGCGCAATGGCTTTACGGCTTACTTCGAGCTCTTCCCGGTGAACGGCTTTCTTGCCACCGTCATCGGCGGGACACTTCCCGCCAACTTAACGCCAGCACCGCGGCGCCAGAACCACACGACTTCGCCGTACGCCTCCTGCGCCTACGTCCTGCGCATTCAGCGTCCATCGCATCTCACCGCACGTTCGTGACGATCGCGAAGCGCCCCTCATCTGCCGTGAGACGAGCGGAGTTATGCGCGTGATTTGGGTGAGAACGAAAGCAGAATATTTTTGCGCGAAGGGCTGGACAGGTTTTAGTGATTTGCCCGTCGGGCAGTCACGCAAGAGATCACATATGCCAGTTGGTAGTCGTAGAGTTGGCAAAGCGAAGCGTGCCCATCATCGAGAAGCGTGATCGCTGATAGATGGTAGGCACGGCTTTCGCGCCTTTGCCCACCCTGCACCGCGATAGCGCCACTACTCCCTCCACGGCCGGCTTCATGCGGCGCGAACTGGTAGGCCGAGGAGCAGAACTCGGAGGGTCACCACCACCTTGCCGTCCTTGACCATCCCGGCAGCAGTCTTTTCCGGCAAACCTTTCAGCATCGACGAAATCCACCACCTGCGATCAATGACATTTACAGCTAGCTCCTGGAACCATTGCCTCGCGAGGCTATTTGGTCTCCTGACACAATTACTTTTGGAAAGAGACATTATGAAAAACCTCGCGATCTATCTGGCAGCCGGCGCAAGTGCCCTTCTTGTGACGGCCGCTTCCGCGGCACCGCTTTCCCCGAATGTATCAGTCGCTCCGGAGAGCAACATTCAGAACGTCCGCATGGTTTGCAATGAGGCAGGCCAGTGCTGGCGCCAACGTGGTGAACGCCGTGTCATTATCCGTGAGCACCGTCATTCATACGGGTATGCTCCCCGTCGCGAGCGTTACATCGAGCGCCGCGGCTATGAGGAACGTGGCGGCATTGGCATCCGCGCGCCCGGCGTCAGCGTCGGAATCGGCACCGATCGCTACTGAGAAAGCCGAAACCGTCTGAATACGAGCAAAGCCGCGGAGAAATCCGCGGCTTTTTCGGATGCGAACGAATCGCTCGGAGTTCAGCCGGCACTCCGATATGCGGCGCTCAACCTGGCCGGTTTTCACACGTGAGGGCGTTTGCTCGCTGCAGCCGTTCCGCGAACCATCGTAACGAACGGCGCTTCATAAAAAGCGCTCGTTTCAAAAATTTCCCGCGACCAGATCGTAAGAGCCCCGGCTTCCACGGACGTAAACCTTCGCGGCCGCCGCGCATATCACATCACGGTTGCAATCGAACGCATTCAAGAAACCGGACTCGTCGGGGCGGGCATCTGGCTGAATCCGCCTCAATGCGCCCTCGTCTATAAAGAATGTCGCTTCCAGCGCACTGTCGTGCCCCCAGAACCGCACGGCTCGCCGGGTTTGATCATATGAGCGGCTATGATTTGGAAACTCAACCATGGATGGTACCGATTGGATCAACAGCGGATGAACAACGCGCCTCACCGGCTCTTGCACGACCTGTGTCGAGGCTTCGTTCAAACCCAGGACGCGCACAGCGAAGCGATATGCGGTTGGTCAATATCGCTGACAAGATTTGGCGTGGCTAAGCTTCGCGCTGCCGTAAGGGCGATGCAGAAGCATACGATGGCGCTGGCATTCAGATGGCTATTCAATGCCGCATTACAATGCCTGCCGGGCAGCCCCGGAAAACAAATTGCGATTCTCCTCGCTATTCGGCAGACAGTCACTATATGTAAGATATCACCGCGCGCCCCGGGCTGTTATCGGTGACTGAGAGCGTTGCGCTCCCGCCTCAACTAAAAGGGCGGTCATATGCCAAAATTCCCTACATTCAATCTTCGTGAGTGGCTGGTACCCCCAGTATTGATGCCGATCTTTCTTGTGCTGCTGGTCGCCGCTGCGATGGTTGTTCAATGGTGATCGAGCGTAGCGCGGTTTCACTGCGGGACGGGCTATCTCTGATTAAACAATTCCAATCGGCGCTTGCGCGCGATCTGGATGCCAGGGCGGTGATCGCCCTGGACGAGGCTCGCAAGATGTTGCCGGGGGATGAGCGCACCGAAGCGTTTCACAAAGCAATCGTCCTTCGAAATGCCGTCGAGATTCACGAACTGCTCTGCGGCAAGCGCAACAGACCGGCCGAATAGCGACACCTGGTGGCTTTTGGAACGCTCTTTTTCAGAGCGGAAGCCTGGTGGAGAGCTGGCGATCAATTGCCCGAATCGCGAGTGTTGATGGCGACTTTATTGCGTCATTGTTGAGCCAGCGTGGATCATATGGACAGCGAGATGCTTGTCCCAAATCGAACGCCTGTCCGGTCGACGGCCGTTTCCCCCCGCGAGCGCTTATGATGGTACTTGATCATTCATGCATTCCCGCTGTCGTTCTCATTGTCGAGGACGAGATGGTGCTCCGCATGCGCGCGGTCGATATTGTGGAAGACGCGGGATACACGCCAGTCGAGGCGCTGGATGCAGCCGAAGCCGTCGCAATCCTGGAATCCCGATCCGACATCGTACTGATGTGCACCGATATCCAGATGCCTGGCCAAATGGACGGCGTCGGACTTGCGCATGCCGTGCATGAGCGTTGGCCGACCATCAGGATCATCGTGGTATCGGGGCAATTGAACCTGCCGCACCTCGATCTTCCTCCCCGCAGCAGGTTTCTCGGCAAGCCACTTAATGCCGAGCAAGTGATAGCCGAAATGCGCGACATGATCGGCTACGCCTGAGACGCCAGCGCTTTTCACTCCGACACGGCCCAAAGCGCGAGATTGCGGCAGAAACCCAGCCCCCCGAAGATCAGTGCGGTACCCATTCTATGATGATACAATCGGCGATGCCTGAAGCCGACCTCCGAACCGACCCGCGTCCTGCAAGCAGGGCAACATCATACCAGGACGATCTGGCGGCAGAAAATGTCAGCCTGCGGCTTCTGCTCGCGCAGGCTGAGATCAATGCGCAGAATTTGCTGGCCACGGCAGGCATCGACGCCAGAGAGCGCGAGGCGGCCGACAAGCTGCAGAAGCTGATCCTCGAGGAGTTGCACCACCGCATCAAGAATACGCTTGCAACCGTCGGCGCCATCGTCTCGCAGAGCCTGCGCGATTTGCCCGAAGCCGGGCACGCGCAGCACGCCATCGAGGGCCGGCTGCTCGCGCTCGGACGCGCGCACGATCTGCTTTTGCAGGCAAGATGGACCAGCGCGAATTTTGGCACGATCGTCCGCAGCGCTACCCAAGCCTTCGATGATCCCGACGAGCCGAAGTTCTCGATTTCGGGACCCGATATCCGGATGACGTCTGGTGCCGTCATTGCGATCGCGATGACACTGAACGAGCTTTGCACCAACACCACGAAATTTGGTGCCCTGTCGGTCCCGCAAGGACGCGTCGACATCAACTGGACGCTCGATCAACAGTCGCAGCGCCTGCGCCTCACATGGACCGAGAAGGACGGTGCGGCGGTCCGCCCGCCCGACAAGCGCAGTTTCGGGACACGGCTGATCGAGACGGTCGGCAGGCAGCTCCGGGGCGACGTGCGGCTGACCTATGCGCCGACCGGTTTCGTCTACGCACTCGACGTGCCGATGGCTTCTCTGACTTCAGCGGCCGCATAAGCTCGTATTCGGGTATTGCGGAAGCCAAATCGTATTTGGGAAAGAACGGCCCCAGCACGGGGGCGTACTGAGGCCCGTCATTCATCGGATACCAAGGGGTATGGCATCCCGTCGCCCCAATGAAACGATCCCGGCGACAACAGTTCCAACCCGTTTTCGTTAGAAACGGTTGCCCGCGACGAAGCTCGTTATGCGGCGCCCCACGCGCACTATCGAGTTCGTGCCCGTGACATCTGATGTGGTGATTTGTCACCGGTGCTCGTTATTCGACCACCCCATGATCCCCATAAAACCTATCCTCTAATGCCCACAGCAGGCGGACATTGCGACACGTCAACAATCCGAAAACAAACAAATAGAAATGACGCCGTGCGCGCTGCGAAAGCAGAGATAAGTCGTCGCCGATCACTCAAGAAACAGCGCGAAGAGCAAACGACTCATCTCTATTTTCGAGAATCCAGTTCGCGGTAAAGGTTTCGTAAATATGATAGGCCTTCCACGGTCAGACGGTGCTCGTCTCGTTCTCCTTCGATATACCTTTTCATAAGATGCTTGGACAGTCGCTCCCGCACACCTTCCAACTCGGAGCGGTCGGCGAGGGCCCCATAAATATTCAGCGCGCGATCAACTGGCAGGATATTCATCGGATTCCTCTAAGATATTTAGGTATTCAAGTAACAGGATGCTCAATCGTTCCCAAAATAGACGCTTAACGCCGTGACTTCTTCTGCCAGACAAGAACCATGTTGGCGCGGGTTACACCCGGCCCGATCGGCTTCGACATCCGGACGTTCGAATGCCTTGCGTGCGATCACCTCCATCGGACTGTGGTCGAACCACTAATCGACTCGGAAGTCCCTTAGGGCGGGCTAACCGCTTGCGGATCTCGGCAGATGTCCAAGTCCTCGAATTAAACTCGGACTGTATGCACTAGGTGGTGTGGACTCTAAGGATTCCTTTTTAGGAGCAAATCAGATTCAAGGCTGCTTTTGGGGAGGCAGCCTTGGGTGTGATGGACCGGTTGGTTTTGAGCGACGCGGCGTGGGAGCGGATGGCGCCGCTGATCATCGGCCGACCTGACCAGAAGGGTTCGACGGGCCGCGACAATCGGATGTTTGTGGAAGGTGTGCTGTGGATCGTGCGTACGGGCTCTCCCTGGCGTGATCTTCCGGAAGCGTTCGGGGAATGGAACAGTGTATTCCGTCGCTTCAGTAGATGGAGCGTCAAGGGTGTTTGGTGGCGCATCTTTGAGGCGATGTCCGATGATCCGGATTTCGAATATCTGATCGTCGACTCCACCATCGTCCGAGCCCACCAGCACGCTGCCGGGGCCAAAAAAGGGGGTCTGAAGATCAGGCGCTCGGCCGCTCGCGCGGTGGCCTGAGCACCAAGATACATCTGGCCGTTCGAGGCTTGGGATGTCCCGTGCGGTTCATCCTTACCGCAGGTCAGAAGGGCGATGCACCGCAAGCCGCCGCATTGATCGAGGGATTGGCCGCCGAAGTCGTCATGGCCGATACGGCCTATGACGCCGATCACTTGCGCCAGGCCATCGCTGCCAAAGGCGCGCTCGCCGTCATCCCTAACAATCCGTCACGCGCGCTCAAATATCCGCTCGACAAGCATCTCTATGCCCAGCGCCATCTCGTGGAATGCTGCTTCTCAAAACTCAAGCAATTCCGCCGCGTCGCAACCCGCTTCGAAAAGACTGCCCGAAACTACCGTGCCGTCGTCACTCTCGCAGCCATCATCTTATGGATGCGGTAAGTGTCCACACCACCTAGTGCTCTTATATTCGACGGACAGGATACCCATCTTCAAATCATCGCCGCCCCCTATGTGGCATCTATCGGTGACTGAGAGACAGTTGCGCTCCCGCCTCACTCGAAAGAGGGCGCAGAGCGATGCAGAAACAACGACACCGTTCCACACAGTACCGACACCGTTTCACACAGACGCAGCCTCTTGAAGAGCGGCTAATTGAACATGCGACGCGGCTGCGCGACGAAGCTAAATCGCTTCCCCCCGGTGTCCTGCGCGAGGCGATTCTAAGGCGGGCTGAGCAGGCGGAAACTGGCGCGCACATGACCCAGTGGCTGCGCTCGCCTGATTCAAAGAGTAACGCGTAACCTGCACAAGCATAAGAACCATGCCGGCCCACAAAACGGCTTCGACGGAGGATGCGCATCGCGACGCGAAATCGCGCGCCGCGGCTCTGTCGCGATGGGACGATGAGCTAGGCGCAGTCCCCGACGAACTGCCGAGGCGAACCAATTTCGGCAACAGGAGGATACCCCATGTCACGTAAAAACATGTCACTGACAAAATTCGGCATCGATGACAGCCCGCACAACATGGACGGGCTACGGCTTTTCGCGCGCGACGGAACTGAACGGGTCGAAGCATTCATAGGCCGCAAGGTGATGGACGTCTGGGTCGAATCCATCGAGCACCGGGGAGAACGGCAGAGTCTGTTTCGCGATCAGTACAACGCGTTGGGCAGACGCAATCTTGCGGCGATTGAGCGGATCGTAAGCGCGAAATACCAACGCGGCGCCGCTCATAACCGCCAGCATCCCTATGTCGAGGTGCTGTTCTCGGATATCACGGAAAGCGGCGAGGCCCTGGACCTGGGGGGCCTTGTACGCCTGCCCTTGCCGCCGGAGTTTCTCAGGCTGGGTTGAGCCGGGTCTGCCAAACGAGGCCCTACGATGTCTGACAGGATCAGCACGATTTCGGCAATGTGCCGCGCTGGCAGCACGGCCAGCGCCCCGCGCGATGCAGATCGACTTAAATATCGCGACGAGCCAAAGGACCAAGAATGAAAAAGCCCATTCTCTCAATTGAAGAACCGGAGTCGAAAAAAGCACCGCGAGCCGACCGGCTTCCTACCGAGGGCTTCGTGATGGTTGTCGACGGCCATTTCAAGTCAGAGTTCGACACTGCCGAGGCTGCCGAAGCAGCGGGCCGGAAACTGAAATCGGCTTATCCGATGCTCCAGATCGAAATCTATGATGCGGTCACCCAGGTCCGTACGTTGTTGAGCTGAGGCATTATCGATTCCGATTGAATCAGAACCGACGCTCTAGATTTTGTTTTGACGCGTTTCCCTCACGCGAAGCGATATCCACTTCGCGCGAAAACACTATACCCCAATCCGGCAATCCGGTTGGTTGCGGCGAACGCCTTGACACCCGGCGATCGCCCTACTCCTCCACGCCCGCTTCGTGCGGGGTGAACTGGTAGACCGAGGAGCAGAACTCGCAGGTCACCATCACCTTGTCATCCTTGACCATCTCGGCGCGGTCCTTGGGCGCAAAACTTTTCAGCATCGCGGAGACCGCCTCGCGCGAGCAGGAGCATTGTGCGCGCAAGGTCAGCGGCGAGAACACGCGCACGCCGCGCTCGTGAAACAAGCGATACAGCAGACGCTCGCCCGACAGATCGGGATCGATCAGTTCGACGTCCTCGACGGTGCCGATCAGCGACTGACCCTCGACCCACGCGTCATCCTCGGCGACGGTATGCGCCAGCGCGCCTTCCGGCGCATCGCCCGGATGCAGATCGGCCTGCCGCGCGCGCTCGGGCGCCTTCGGCAGGAATTGCAGCAGCATGCCGCCGGCGCGCCAGCGATGCTTGCCGCCGTCGCCGCCGCGCCATTCTTCGCCGACCGCGAGCCGCACGCGGGTCGGGATCTGCTCGGAGCGCAGGAAATATTCATGGGCAGCATCCTCGAGGCTGCCGCCGTCGAGCGCCACCAGACCCTGGTAGCGGCTCATGTCCTGCCCCTGATCGATGGTCATCGCGAGATGCCCTTTGCCGAGCAGCGCGCCTGAATCCTGCCCGTCCTTCAACCGCCTTGCGTCATAGCGCGCATAGGCACGGAGCCGATCCGGCGACTGGAAATCCACGATCAGAAACGATACCGGGCCGTCGGTCTGTGTCTGCAAAATGAAACGGCCGTCGAACTTCAGCGCCGAACCGAGCAGCGTCGCCAACACGATCGCTTCGCCAAGCAGTTTTCCGACCGGCGCGGGATAATCGTGCTTGGTCAGGATGTCGTCGAGCGCGGGGCCGAGCCGGGTCAGCCGTCCGCGCAGATCGAGCGAGGCGACCTCGAACGGCAGCACCGCATCATCGACGGGAACGGACGAGGGCGCGCGGATCGGCGCCTCGATTGTGATTTTGATGTCTGATTGTGAATCCATGGCGCCTTATCTGGGGGCTCGGAATGCAAAACGAAAGGGGTGATTCGTGTGCCGGACGCGGTGCAGCGTGCAACGCTGCTCCGCAGAGCCGGGACCCAATTGCAAGTGGTGTGGACCCCGGCTCTGCAGCGCACCGCTAACGCGCTGCGCAGCGTCCGGGGAACGCAACTACGGCTCACGCCACTTCGTTAAAGCACCAGGCCAGAATGCCCTTTTGCGCATGCAGGCGATTTTCGGCTTCGTCGAACACGACCGATTGCGGGCCATCGATCACTTCATCGGTGACTTCTTCGCCGCGGTGCGCGGGCAGGCAGTGCATGAAGATCGCGTCCGGCTTGGCCAGCGACATCAGCTTCGCATTGACCTGATAAGGTTTCAGCACATTGTGGCGATGTTCGCCGTCTTTGTCGCCCATCGAGACCCAGGTGTCGGTGACGACGCAATCGGCGCCGCGCACGGCGGCTTCGGGATCGGTGCCGAGCACGATCGGCGCCTGCGTCGCCTTGATCCAGTCCTTCATCGCCTTGTTCGGCGCGAGCTGCGGCGGGGTTGCGACGTTGAGCTTGAACTTGAAACGCTCGGCCGCATGCGCCCACGAGGCCAGCACGTTGTTGTCGTCGCCGGTCCAGGCCACGGTGCGTCCTTCGATCGGCCCGCGATGCTCCTCGAAGGTCATCAGATCCGCCATCACCTGGCAGGGGTGCGAGCGCCGCGTCAGGCCGTTGATCACGGGCACGGTGGCGTGCGCGGCCAATTCCAGGAGCGCATCGTGATTGAGGATGCGGATCATGATCGCATCGACATAGCGCGACAGCACGCGCGCGGTGTCGGCGATGGTCTCGCCGCGGCCGAGTTGCATCTCGGCACCGGTCAGCATGATGGATTCGCCGCCGAGCTGGCGCATGCCGACGTCGAACGACACCCGGGTGCGGGTCGAGGGGCGTTCGAAGATCATCGCCAGCGTCTTGCCTTCGAGCGGCTTCTTGCCTTTCTCATGCGCTTTCAGCTTCGCCTTCATGGTGGCGCTTAACGCCAGCATGCTGCGCAATTCATCTAACGGCAGTTCGTTGATGTCGAGGAAGTGACGGACGGACTTGCTCATCATCCCGCCGCCTTCTTCAACTGCGAGCTCGACAGCGCGACGCAGGCGCGCTCCAGCATCTGGACCGACTCGTCGATCTCGGCCTCGGTCACGATCAAGGGCGCCAGAAACCGCACCACATTGTCGCCGGCGCCGACCGTCAGCAGCTTCTGGTCACGCAACGCATTGACGAGATCGCCCGACGGCACCACGGCCTTGACGCCGACCAAAAGCCCCTCGCCGCGCACTTCCGAGAGAACAGTGGGATAGCGGTCGACGACGGAGGCCAGCTTCTGTTTCAACAGCAGCGACATCTTCTGCACGTGATCGAAGAAGCCGGGCTTCAGCATCACGTCGAGCACGGCGTTGGCGGCAGCGATCGCCAGCGGATTGCCGCCGAAGGTCGAGCCGTGCGAGCCCGGCGTCATGCCGCTTGCTGCTTCCGCCGTCGCCAGCACCGCGCCGATCGGGAAACCGCCGCCCAGCGCCTTTGCCAGCGACATCACATCCGGCGTCACGCCGACGCGCCTGTAGGCGAAGAGATCGCCGGTGCGGCCCATGCCGGTCTGCACCTCATCGAACGCGAGCAACAGGCCCTTCTCGTCGCAGAGCTGGCGCAGCGCCTTGAAGAAAGACTGCGGCGCCGAGCGCACGCCGCCCTCGCCCTGCACCGGCTCGATCAGGATGCCGGCGGTCTGCGGGCCGATCGCTTTCTTGACCGCTTCGAGATCGCCATGCGGCACCTGGTCGAAACCGTCCATCGGCGGCCCAAAGCCTTCGAGATATTTCGCGGAGCCGGTGGCCGCCAGCGTGCCCAACGTGCGGCCGTGGAACGCGCCCTCGAAGGTGATGAGGCGATAGCGTTCAGGATGGCCCTTGGAGAATTGATAGCGGCGCACGACCTTGATCACGCCTTCCATCGCCTCCGCGCCGGAATTGCAGAAGAACACCAGGTCGGCAAAGCTCTGCTCGCAGAGCCGCGCGGCGAGCTTTTCGCCATCGGGCGACTTGAACAGGTTCGACATGTGCCAGAGCTTCGTCGACTGTTCCTGCAACGCCTTGATCAGGTGCGGATGGCAGTGACCGAGCGCATTCACCGCGACGCCTGAGGTGAAGTCGAGATAACGCTCGCCATTGGTGGAGGTCAGCCAGCAGCCTTCGCCGCGTTCGAAGCCGAGATCGACCCTGGCGAAGACGGGGAGCAGATGCGACGTGGCGCTATTGGTCATGGCAATCACTGAGGTTTGAGACCTGCCTTTGAGACCTGCCGCGGGCGTGCATTGGCGCGAACGCGGCAACAGCCGGTCTTGCGAAAACGAAACGTGCCGCCTCTTAAGGGCGGCACGTGAGAGGCATTCTATGTGGGCGGGGAGCGCTGTCAACACGCCACGGAACGGCCTTTCCTGCCGTGCAAGGGGCTGAAATCCGTAGGATTGCGGTGTGGTGGAAACCACGCAGTGAAATGCCTAGATGTCAGAACATGTGGACGCTCGGGCCCGGACTCTTGCGCCGGAGTCACGCCATATTGTAGCGTTTGGGCTGTCGGATACGACATCTCGTGCGGCAGTTCTGATCCCTGGAGTCCTTTTGTGCAGGCGTAAACGTTCGGGCGCGGTTAGCGCGCCCGGCGAGGGCTAAGGGATTCTGACCGCAGGGATTTTTGAGACGATGACATCGCCAGCGCCGCCCCGATTGGCCGGCGCGATGCGAAGGGAAGATTACGATGACGGTTTTGACCTGGTCCGACGATCGCGTCGAGCAGCTTAAGAAGCTCTGGGAAGCCGGATTGTCGGCAAGCCAGATCGCCGCGGAACTCGGAAATGTGACGCGAAACGCCGTGATCGGCAAAGTGCACCGGCTGGGCCTTTCCGGCCGCGCCAAGAGCCCCTCCTCGGCCGCCCCGCGGCAGCGCAAGGCACGCCCCGCCCAACCGATGATGCGGGTTTCGCGCCCGGTCTCGCGCGGCAACACCGCGCTCGCGCACGCCTTCGAAGTCGAGATGGAGCCAGATCCGATCGCCTTCGACAACGTCGTGCCGATGAGCCAGCGGCTGTCGCTGCTCGAACTGAACGAGGCCACCTGCCACTGGCCGGTCGGCGATCCCTCGAGCCCGGAATTCTTCTTCTGCGGCGGCAAAGCGCTCACGGGCCTGCCCTATTGCGCCCATCACTCGCGCATCGCCTACCAGCCCGCGGCCGACCGCCGGCGTCAGCAACCGAAGACAACAAGGTAAGTCGCGGTTTGCCGTAGCCCGGATAGAGCGAAGCGAAATCCGGGACGATCTCGCGATGGGCTGACATTCCCCGGGTCGCGCTTCGCTCCACCCGGGCTACGCGTTCCACTGTCATCGCGAGCGTAGCGAAGCAATCCATACTTGCTTTGCCGCACGATGGATTGCTTCGCTTCGCTCGCAATGACGATGAGAGAGTCCCCGCTTTCGCGCGGACAACGATGGAGCCTTACGGCTCCACCTTCGCAAACCTATCATCCAGCGCATACCCCGCGCCGCGGACGGTGCGGATCGGGTCCTGCTCGCGGCCGGGGTTGAGCAGCTTGCGCAGGCGGCCGATGTGGACGTCGACGGTGCGCTCGTCGATATAGATGTCGCGGCCCCAGACGCTGTCGAGCAACTGCTCGCGGCTGAAGACGCGGCCGGGATGCTCCAGGAAAAATTCCAGCAGGCGATACTCGGTCGGGCCGAGATCGATCTGACGGCCCGAGCGCGCGACGCGGCGTTTTTCGCGATCGAGTTCGATATCGCCATAGGTCAGCACGGTGGCGAGCCGCTCGGGGCTTGCCCGCCGCAACAGGCCCTTCACCCGCGCCAAAAGTTCCGGCACCGAGAACGGCTTGACGATGTAGTCGTCGGCGCCGGTCGCAAGCCCGCGCACGCGCTCGCTCTCCTCGCCGCGCGCGGTCAGCATGATGATCGGCAATTGCTTGGTTTCGGGGCGCGCCCTTAAGCGGCGGCACAACTCGATGCCCGACAGCCCCGGCAGCATCCAATCGAGCACGACGAGATCGGGCACGCGCTCTTTCAGCCGTGTATCCGCATCGTCGCCGCGGCCGACGGTTTCGACCTCGTAGCCTTCTGCGTCGAGGTTGTAGCGCAACAGCGTGGTCAGCGCTTCCTCGTCCTCGACCACCATTATGCGCGCGCTCATCCTGCTCTTGCCTCTTCTGTTTGACGCGTTTTCTTCATGCGAACCGGTTTCCACGTCGCTGGAAAACACTATGTCAAGTGTTGGGTACGGTGGTCGCAAACGTCGTCATGTCGCCCTTCGGGCGCTTGTCGAGCATCTGCTGACCCTCGATCATGTAGAACACGGTTTCGGCGATGTTGGTGGCGTGATCGCCGATCCGTTCGATGTTCTTGGCGCAGAACATCAGATGGATGCAGAACGAGATGTTGCGCGGATCTTCCATCATATAGGTCAGGAGTTCGCGGAACAGCGAGGTGCAGATGGCGTCGACTTCCTCGTCGCCCTTCCACACCGCCATCGCCGCCGGCAGATCGTGCGCGGCATAGGCGTCCAGCACCGACTTGACCTGCGATTGTACCAGGTCGGTCATGTGTTCGAGGCCGCGCATCAGCTTCAGCGGCTGGAAATCGTTCTCCAGCGCCGCGACGCGCTTGCCCATGTTCTTGGCGAGGTCGCCGATCCGTTCCAGATCGGTGGCAACCCGCATCGAGCCGACGATTTCGCGCAAATCGATCGCCATCGGCTGACGGCGGGCGATGGTCAGCACCGCGCGCTCCTCGATCAGATGCTGCAGGCGGTCGATCTCGACGTCGGTGGCGACGACGTGCTTGCCGAGCGCGACGTCGCGGCGGACCAGCGCGTCGACGGATTCGGTGATCATGCGCTCAGCCAGGCCGCCCATCTCGGCGACCAGGCGCGTCAATTCCTGAAGGTCGCTGTCGAATGCCTTGGCGGTGTGCTCAGAAGCCATCTGTTATCTCCTTAACCAAACCGCCCCGTGATGTAGTCCTGGGTACGTCGATCGCGCGGCGAGGTGAAAATCTTGTTGGTATCGTCGAATTCGATCAGCTCGCCGAGATACATGAAGGCGGTCTTGTCCGAGACGCGCGCCGCCTGCTGCATATTATGGGTGACGATGGCGATGGTGTAGTCCTCCGCCAGTTCCTGAATCAGTTCCTCGATCTTGGCGGTCGAGATCGGATCGAGCGCCGAGCAGGGCTCGTCGAACAGGATCACCTCGGGCCTGACCGCAACGGTGCGCGCGATGCATAGCCGCTGCTGCTGACCGCCGGACAGCGAGAGGCCACTGGCGTTCAACTTGTCCTTGACCTCGTTCCACAGCGCGCCGCCGCGCAGCGCCTTCTCGACCCGGCCGTCCATCTCGGACTTCGAGATCTTCTCATAGAGACGGATGCCGAAGGCGATATTCTCGTAGATCGTCATCGGGAACGGCGTCGGCTTTTGGAACACCATGCCGACGCGGGCCCGCAGCAGATTGAGGTCGAGCTTCGGGTCGAGGACGTTGGTCTGGTCGAGCAAGAGCTGACCGGTGGCGCGCTGACCCGGATAGAGATCATACATCCGGTTGAATATCCGCAGCAACGTGGATTTGCCGCAGCCGGACGGGCCGATGAAGGCGGTGACGCGATGGGTGCCGAGCGTGAGATTGATGTCCTTCAGCGCGTGGTGCTCGCCATAGTAGAAGTTCAGGCCGCGGGCGGTCACCTTGGGTGCGGCCTCGGGCAGCGCCACCTGCGGAACTGGGCCGCTCGCGTTACTTACGGATACGGAGAGTTCGGTCATTTGGATATCCTCTCGGCGCCAAGAATGCGCGCGCCAATGTTCAGGGCCAATACGGTGAGCGTGATCAACAGGGCACCGGCCCAGGCGAGTTGCTTCCAGTAGGCATAGGGGCTCTGGACGAAGTTGTTGATGGTCACCGGCAGGTTCGCCATCGTCTTGGTCATATCCAGGCTGAAGAACTGGTTGGAGAGCGCGGTGAACAAGAGCGGCGCGGTTTCGCCGGCGACCCGGGCGGTCGCGAGCAGGACGCCGGTGATCAGGCCAGCGCGCGCCGCACGATAGGCGATGCGCCGGATCACCAGCGAGCGCGGCATGCCGAGCGCGGACGCCGCTTCCCGCAGGGGATTGGGAACCAATCCCAGCATGTCCTCGGTGGTGCGGACCACCACGGGGATCACGATCACGGCGAGCGCGAGACATCCGGCGAACGCCGAGAACCCGCCCATCGGCACCACGATGGCGCCGTAGATGAACAGGCCGATGATGATCGAGGGCGCACTCAACAGGATGTCGTTGATGAAACGGATCACCGAGGTGAGCTTGTCGTGCTTGCCGTATTCGGCGAGGTAGGTGCCGGCGAACAGGCCGAGCGGCGCGCCAATGCCGACCCCGACCATGGTCATGATGATCGAGCCGATGATGGCGTTGCGCAGGCCGCCGTCGGTCGATCCGGGCGGCGGCGTATCCTGAGTGAAGACGGCGAAATTGATGCCGGAAAGGCCATTGAAGAACAGCGTGAACAGGATCAAAGCGAGCCAGGTCACGCCGAACAGCGCGGCACCCATGCACAGGTACTTGACGATGATGTTGTTGCGGCGGCGAGATACGTAAATCGGGTTCATGATCTCAGTTCCCCGCTTTCTGTTCCAGCCGCATCAGCATCAGCCTTGCGGCAGCAAGAACGAAGAACGTCAGAATGAACAGCAACAGGCCGAGCAGGATCAGGCCGGACTGGTGCAGGCCGTCGCTCTCGGCGAATTCGGAAGCGATCGCAGCAGAGATCGTGGTGCCGGGCGCGAAGAGCGAGGACTGGATCTTGAACGAATTGCCGATGATGAAGGTGACCGCCATGGTCTCGCCGAGCGCGCGGCCGAGCGCCAGCATGATGCCGCCGATCACGCCGACCCGGGTATAGGGGATCACGACGTTGCGGACGACTTCCCAGGTGGTGCAGCCGACGCCGTAGGCCGCCTCCTTCAAAACCGGCGGCACCGTCTTGAACACGTCGACCGAGATTGCGGTGATGAAGGGCAGCACCATGATCGCCAAAATCAGCGAGGCATTGAACAGGCTGAGATAGGACGGCGGGCCGGCGAAGATCGTGCCGAGCACCGGGACGCCATCGAACACGCTGATCATGAACGGCTGGAAGTTGTTGGCCAGGAACGGCCCCAGCACGAAGAAGCCCCACATGCCGTAGATGATCGAGGGAATGCCGGCGAGCAGTTCGATGGCAAGGCCGATCGGACGACGCAGCCAGAGCGGGCAGATCTCGGTAAGGAACACCGCAATGCCGAGGCCGACGGGAATGGCGATCATCATCGCGATCACGGAGGTGACCAGCGTGCCGTAGATCGGGCCGAGCGCACCCAGCACCGGAGGATCGGCCGACGGCGCCCAGCGCTGCGTCCACAGGAATGCTGCGCCGTACTCCCGGATCGCGGGCCAGGCGCCGACGATCAGCGAAAGGATGATGCCGCCGAGGATCAGGAGGACCGAGATCGCGCAGGCGCGCGTGATCCAGTAGAAGGTAATATCGCCAAACTTGAAAGCGCCAAGGGCCCGGGCGCGGTCATAGGGTCCGGCAGCTTCCATTACGTCGCTTTCAACCGCCATTTCTGCCACGCTGGTCCCCTGTCTTTTACTTCAACGCCCGAAAAATGTCGCTTCTGCTTTGAGGCGATCTTCTTGACGATTTACCCGGCGTCATTCCGGGATGGTCCGAAGGGCCAGAAATCTCGAGATTTCGGATTCGCGACTTCGTCGCGCCCCGGAATGACGGGGCGCGACGTGCTCAACGTCTGCTTCAGCTCTTGATCTCGGAGGTCCAGGTCTTCTCGATCTGCTTGACGACCGAGTCTGGCATCGGGATGTAGTCGAGTTCTTCAGCCATCTTGTCGCCCTTCTCGAACGCCCACTTGAAGAACTTGATGGCTTCGGCCGAGGCCGCCTTGTCCACAGGCTCCCGGTGCATCAGGATGAAGGTCGCACCGGTGATCGGCCACGAGGCTTCGCCGGGCTGGTCGGTCAGAATCACGTAATAGTTCTTGGCGCCGACCCAGTCAGCGTTGGCGGCTGCGGCCTGGAACGCACCGATGGTCGGCTGCACGGTCTTGCCGGCCTTGTTGATGACCGCGCCATAGGTCAGCTTGTTCTGCTTGGCATAGGCGTACTCGACGTAACCGATCGAGTTCTTGGTCTGACTGACATTGCCGGCGACGCCTTCATTACCCTTGGCGCCGACGCCGGTCGGCCACTCCACGGCGGTGCCGGAGCCGGCTTTCGCCTTCCATTCGGCATTGGTCTTGGAGAGATAGTCGGTCCAGAGGAAGGTC
Organism: Bradyrhizobium sp. sBnM-33; assembly: GCF_032917945.1. NCBI lineage: Bacteria > Pseudomonadati > Pseudomonadota > Alphaproteobacteria > Hyphomicrobiales > Nitrobacteraceae > Bradyrhizobium > Bradyrhizobium sp. sBnM-33. The sequence continues at coordinate 737,628 of NZ_CP136624.1, read as the reverse complement.
GTGCCCGATCCATCCGAGCGGCGAACCACCGTGATGGCCTCGCTCGGCAGCTTCACTTTGGGATTGAGCTTGGCGATCGCGGGATCGTCCCACTTCTTGATCTTGCCGAGATAGATGTCGCCGAGCAGTTCGCCCGAGAACACCAGTTCACCCGGCTTGATGCCTTCGAGATTGACGACCGGCACCAGGGCACCCATTGCCTGCGGCCACTGGATCATGCCGTCCTTTTCAAGCTGCTCCGGCTTGAGCGGCATGTCGCTGGCGCCGAAGGTCACGGTCTTGGCCACGATCTGCTTGATGCCGGCGCCGGAGCCGATCGACTGGTAGTTCAGACCGTTGCCGGTCTCCTTCTTGTAGGCGTCGGCCCACTTCGAATAGAGCGGGAACGGGAAGGTGGCGCCCGCGCCGGTGATATCGGCAGCGAACGCCGAGGTCGACGCGGCGACTAGGCCGGCGGCGACGATTGTCCTGACGAAATTCATGGTTGATCTCCATCTCCTGAGCGAAGCGCTGTTGCGCCCGATCGCGCTCATGCCGCCCGTGTAGGCGCGGTCGATAGAGCTTTTACGAAGGTTTGATGACAGTTGGATGACACACCCAACTAATTGAACTTGCTTGTCTTTAGGCCGACGTCGAGGATTTCGCCGGAGGAAAACAGGCAGTAAAGGTGGCGCCGTTTTTCGGCACGCTTTCGATCAAAAGACGGCCGCGATGACGGTTAAGAATATGTTTCACCAAGGATAAACCGAGCCCGGTTCCACCCTGGGCCCGACTGTCGCCGACATCGACCCGATAGAAGCGCTCGGTCAGCCGCGGCAGATGTTCCGGCGCGATGCCGGGGCCGAAATCGCGGACCATGACGCGGACTTCCGGCGCGCCCTCTCCCGCGGCGACCTGGTTCAGCGAGACGATCACCCTTCCGCCGGACGCGCCATATTTGAGCGCGTTCTCGATCAGGTTCTCGAACAGCCGCAGCAGTTCCTCGCGATCGCCCGCAATCGAGACCGGCGTCTCCGGCAGATCGATCTGGATCGCGACCTGGCGTTCCCTGGCCAGCGGCTCCAGCCCGTCGGCGACCTGGCGAATGATCGGCACGATATCGACGCAAGCTTCGGGGCGGACATGTGCCGACAGTTCGACCCGCGACAGCGACAGCAGGTCGTCGATCAGCCGCGCCATCCGGGTCGCCTGCGTATGCATGATGGACAGAAAGCGCTCGCGCGCCTTGGCGTCATCCTTGGCCGGGCCCTGCAGCGTATCGATGAAGCCAGATAGGGCAGCCAGCGGCGTGCGCAACTCGTGGCTGGCATTGGCGACGAAATCGGCGCGCATTTCCTCGACCCGGCGCAACGGCGTCTGGTCGTGGAAGGTCATCAGCATGCACCGTTCGGTGCCGCCGAACAGCGTCGGCACCGGTACCGGCGTGATGATCAGTTCCATCCAGCGGTCGACCGGCACCTGGTCGAGATAGTTGGCGCGGCGCGGCTCGCTGGTCGCGATCGCCTCGCGCAATGCGGTGATGATCTCGGGAGAGCGCAGCGCGAACTGGGCGAGTTCGTTCTTGCGCAACGCCGGCGCGAGCTGGGCGGCCGCCGCATTGAGATGAATGACGCGGCCGGCGCGGTCGAGCAGCACGGCCGGGTCCGGCATGCCGGCAACGACGGCGCTAACGGCAGCAGATTCAACCGGACTGACGGCGCGGACATCCTCGCGGGAACCGACGGTGTCATGCAGCCGCCATGGCACCAGCGCTGCGGCGGCGATGCAGATGAAGACCGCAACCGCCCGCGCCAACGAGAGATCGGCCAGCAGCACCAGCGCGCAAAGCGCCAGCCCGGCGGCCAGCAGGATGATGGCCGAATGCCGCAGCCGATCCGGCCACGGTGCAAAAAAGGAGGAGGAGTTCGAATCGTCTATCGCCATGGACGCAGGCTTTCCTTCCGCTGTTCGCGAGGCGCCCGCCGCATCATCAGGCGCCGGTGTCTCCACGCTCGCGCACATAGACGGGGGCCTCATGCCTCGGCTCGGGGTCGGCGGCAGGCGCCAAATGGCGCAGGCGCTTCGATCGCGCGCCGATGATAATCTCCCGAAGCGTCAGCAAGATTACAGATATGACAAAAGGGCCAATATAATAGAGGACGCGGAACAGCAGCATGCCGGCGAGCAGTTCCTCCCGGTCCATCTGCCAGAGGCCGACCAGCATGGCGGCGTCGAAGACGCCGAGCCCGCCCGGCGAATGGCTGGCGAAACCCAATAGCGTCGCCGACACGAAGATGACCGCGACGACGACAAAGCCGATATCGGGTTCGTCCGGCACCAGCATGTACATCGCCAGCGCACAGAAGCCGAGATCGACGATGCCGATGGCGATCTGCAGCAGCGTCAGCGGGCCGCCCGGCAGGGTGACCGTCCACGGTCCGCGGCCGACGCTGCGCGGTTGGGCCCAGACCCAGGCGACATATCCGACCAGGGCAATGATGATTCCAAACGCCGCAACGCGGTTGAGCCAGGCCGGCAGTTGATCGATCGCGGCAGCGGCTTCCGGATGGTAGGCGATGCCGAGGCCCAAAACCGCGGCATTGCCGAGCCAGAAGGTCAGCCCGGCCAGGAAGCAGATTTTGGCCACGTCGATCGCGTTCAACCCCCAGGCCGAATAAATCCGGTAGCGCACCGCGCCGCCGGTGAAGACGCTGGCACCGACATTGTGCCCGATCGAATAGGAGGTGAAGGCCGCCAGCGCGTTGATGCGGTAGGGTACGTGGTGCTGGCCGATGGCGCGGACGGCGAACCAGTCATAGAAGGTGAGCGTGAAATAGCCCGCCGCCACGAACAGGGCCGCCAGCGCGATCCGGCGCGGCTCGGTGCCCTTGATGGCGTCGATCACCTCGTTGGTGTCGATGCCGCGGAGCATGTGATAGAGCACGTAGCACGCAACGGCGATGACCGTGATGCTGATAACGACCCCGAGCTTATGCAGGACCTGTTTCTGGCGCAGAAACGAAGTCGCCCTGCGTATTGCTTCCAGCATCTACACCTCGAATTGCGCTTCTGCGACGACGGCACTGGCGCGAACCCCGCCGCCGCTACGCGGCTCCCCTGCCCCTCTGGTAGCGCGTTTTGGGCCGAAGTGGAATTCGCCGGACGACAATAAAACGCGCTTCTTCAACATATTAGGCGCCGTTGATGACGGCGGTGGCACAGTTTTGCTGTATTCCGCCGCCTGATGGGGGTTCCGGACCATAGCCTGGACTGGTCAACAACCCGTGACGGTAACGGCGGTAAAACTAGCCGGCGCATCATGCAGTCAGGCCGGCGGCGCACTGCGCGAGACCACCCAGTTGCGCAACCATGATCCGACCGCACAGCCGCCGAGGTAGAGTGCGAACATGATCAGGCCGAGATCGAGCCAGTAGCCGAAACGGCCGGGCACGACGCGCGCGAGCGCGGCTGCGACCAGCGCCGCGACCAAAGCCGAAAGCGCCCACCGCCATTTTCGCGAGATGCCTTCGCCGTGCTGAACCACGGATATCCAGCCCATGGCGAAGCCGAGCAGCACTGATGCCAAGAGCCAGCCCCAGTAGAATGTGGTCAGATAGGCCATGCTCACTTCACCACGAAATCGATGCGGCGGTTCTGCGCCTTGCCCTGGTCGGTCTCGTTGCCCGCAATTGGCTGGGTCGAACCATAGCCGACCGCACTGAACCGGTTGGCGGGTAATCCCGCCTTAACCAGATAGTCGGCGACCGCCTGCGCACGCTTCTCGGACAGCGCCTGGTTGGCTGCCTCGTCGCCGTCGGCGTCGGTATGCCCTGATATCTCGATATTGGCGGCCGGACAGCGCAACGCGGTTTCGATCAGGCGGTCGAGCAGACCGGCGGAATCGGCGACGATATCGGCCTTGCCGGATTCGAAGCGGATCCGGGCCTTGCCGAGCAGCTCTGTAAATAATTGCTGGCAGACCGTCGCGTCCACCGGCGCGGCGGCCGGCTTGACCGAAATTTCCGGCTTGAACTGCCAGCCCTGCGGAAAGTCCTTGCCGAGGCCGGCGCGGATCTGACTGGCGGCGGCGTCATAGAGCGCATCGCCCGACAGTTTCACCTCGCGGTCGGAGACGACCAACGTACCGGTCGACAGCCGCGACAGCGCGCCGAGCGCTGATACCACCGCGTTGGCGAAACCTGCGGGCGCGCCGATGCTCGTCTTGAGGTTATCGACGACTTTTTCGCTGAAGAATTTGCGCCCCGCAGCCGCCACCAGCATGGCGTGGACGTTGTTGTCGGGCACGTTGCCGGTCAGCGTCAGCGTTACCGCGACGGGATCCTTGTAGGCCTGGAAAATATAGGGAGGCGCCTTGACGTCGTTGGCCGCGACCGAAAAACCCTCGGGCAGATTTTTCAGCGCCGCGGCGACGGCTTCCCGGCCGCCGAGTTCACGCGCCATGCCGGACAGGCTGACCTTGGTGTCCGACAGCGTGATCTTGCCTTCCTTCAGCTTGCCGACCTGGTCGAGCAGCAACAGCGCGGCATTGTCGAAATGCGGCGGCGCCCCGCGCGACAAATTCATCCGGTCGACCACTTCGACACCGCCGAGATTGGCGCGCGCCGCCTCCATCAACCGGCTCTTGCTCGCCGGCAGGGGCGAATTGCCCGAGAGCGTTACCCGGACGACGTCGCGTTCGGCCGACCAGACGAACGGCTTGGCTTCGGGAACGAGCCGGGTTTCGTCGTTAACCAAACGCACGCCCGGCACCGCTTCCACCGAAGCCACCGCACTCTGCCGGCCGTCTTCCGAGAATGCGTCTGCGGCCAGGGTCACGTCGCGGCCTTCGACCGAGATCCGCCGTTTATCGAGGATGGTGCCCTTGAGCGCGGCGGCCGAACGCTGCGCCAAGTCAACTTCCAGTGGTTCTGTACTCGTCCAGGCCGCGATAGCCCAACAAATGACCAGCGGAATGACACCCGGCCACCATTTGCTACTCCACCTGAAAAGTCCGCGCATTCGAGTTCCCGCCGGGTCTGGAACGGAGAGAAAACAAACCCTTGCGAGGCTGTCAAACCCGAAATGTCGCAGGCGAGAAAGGAGCGGAAATCGGTCCGGCTAACCGTTTCTTCAGCGCTCTGTCGCTAGTTTCGTCCCCGTAATTAACCGGGCAGCCCTGCATCTCGATGAAACTGCTTCGCAACACCGTCATTCGCGCCGGGCTGGAAGCGCTGTACTTCTCCCGAGCGCACTACCTGCTGCGACCAATCTTCGCAGGCATCGGCGCCATTTTCATGCTGCACCACGTCCGTCCGCGCCGCGACGGTGAGTTTCAGCCCAATCATCATCTCGAAGTCGAGCCGGAGTTCTTGCGTGCGATGCTGGCGCACCTTCGCACGCTCGACGTCGACATCGTCACCATGGACGAGGTGCATCAGCGACTCCAGAAGCGGAGTTTCGCGCGGCGCTTTGCCTGCTTCACCCTCGACGACGGCTATCGCGACAACCGCGATTACGCGCTGCCGGTGATGCGTGAGTTTGACGCGCCCCTCACCGTCTATGTCACGAGCGATTTCGCCGAGGGCACTGGAAGGTTGTGGTGGGTCGCGCTCGAAAAGGTGATCGCCAAGGCTTCCTCGATCGAGGTCCCGATCGGCGGCACAGCAATCCGCCTCGATGCCTCGACGCCGGTAGCCAAACAGGCCACCTTCGACCGCATCCACGACTGGCTGCGCCGACTGCCGGGAGAACACGACCTGCAGCGCGAGATCTCCGCGCTATGCACGCGCCATGACGTCGACGAGTATCTCATCGCCGGCGATCTCTGCATGTCCTGGGAGGAGCTGAAGGCGTTCGCGGACGATCCGCTGGTAACGATCGGCGCGCATACGGTTACGCATTGCAATCTGGCGCGGCAGAGCGAAGAAACCGCTTCGTTCGAACTGGCCGAAAGCCGCGCGCGGATCGAAGCGGCGTTGCAGCGGCCGGTGCTTCATCTCGCCTATCCCTATGGCGACCGGACCGCCGCGGGCCAGCGCGAATTCCGCCTGGCGAAGGCGGCAGGATTCAAGACGGCAGTCACGACGCGGCCGGGCATGATTTTTCCGGAAAGCGCCGACCACCTGACGGCGCTGCAGCGAATCTCGCTGAACGGCAATTACCAGGACGAACGGATCATCCCCATCCTGACCTCCGGCGCCGCCACCGCCATGTGGAACGGCTTTCGCCGCATCGACGCGGCGTAGATACAATTCGTAGCGCCGTAGCCCGGATGGAGCGCAAGCGAAATCCGGGACAGTCTCACAAAGTCGGCAGAGCTTCCCCGGATTGCGCTGCGCTCCATCCGGGCTACGGGTCCATTTCCCTTTCTTGACTCGCCCTGCTCCCACGCCCAAAACCTCCGGCAATGCAAATGGAGGAACGCAATGTTCAAGGATCTGTTCTCGCTTCAGGGTCGCGTCGCGCTGGTGACGGGCGGGTCGCGCGGCATCGGCAAGATGATCGCGGCCGGCTTTCTCGCGCAGGGCGCGGCGAAGGTTTACATTACCGCGCGCAAGGCAGGTCCCTGCGAGGCGACCGCCAAAGAACTCACCGCCGCCTATGACGGCGAATGCATCGCGCTGCCGATCGACATCTCGACGGTCGAAGGCTGCGAAAAGCTGGCTGGCGAAATCATCAAGCTGGAGCCGAACCTCGACATCCTCGTCAACAATGCGGGCGCGGCCTGGGGCGCGGAATTCGACGAATTCCCGGAAAGCGGCTGGGACAAGGTCATGGACCTCAACGTCAAGTCGCTGTTCTTCCTGACCAAGGCGCTGGCGAAGCCGCTGCGCGCAGCGGCCTCGCCCGATCGTCCTGCCAAGGTGATCAACATCGCCTCCATCGACGGCATCTTCGTCAATCCGACGGAGACCTATTCATATGCGGCAAGTAAAGCCGCGGTGATCCATCTGACGCGGCGCATGGCGGCCAAGCTGATCAAGGACAATATCAACGTCACCGCGATTGCGCCGGGCGCCTTCAAATCCGACATGAACCGCGCCGCGCGCGATCACGCCGATGAAGTGGCAAAGCGCGTTCCGGCACGGCGCGTCGGCACCGACGAGGATATGGCGGGTGTCGCGATCTACCTTGCCTCGCGCGCGGGGAATTATGTCGTCGGCAATACGATCGCGGTGGACGGCGGCGTGGTGTATGCGACGGCGGGCAGCGAGATCGCGGGGTAGCCCCACAGCGTCATACCCCGCGAAAGCGGGGTATCCAGTACGCCGCGGCTTCAACTGGTTGACCGCGGCGTTTCTGTTATTGACGCTGGTGTTTACTGGATCACCCGCTTTCGCGGGTGATGACGGCGTGCATTGAGGATGCCGCTTGCGCTTCCCTCACGGCTCGTCCTTTTCATACTCGAAATCAGCCTGCGGCGCGTTGGGCAGCTCGCGATCCAGCGCTTCACGGTATCGCAGGCATCCGCGCAGGAATTTCGGCCAGGGCGGGACGGCTACTTCCGGAGCGACACGCTCGGGCAGCAGTCCCCAGAGATCGGGATGATGCCAGCACAAATCATGACCGGTGCTGTCGCGGTGCGTGCGGATGCCTGCCCTTAGACGCTTCACCTCCGCGACCAGTTGGTCGCGGTCCATTGCTTCGAGGTCGTTGTCGGGGTCCATGTGCTGCTCCCCGATGCGGGGCGGTTCAGGTCTCGATCTTCACGTACTCGAAATCGCCGGGCTTGTTGTCGATGCCGACTTTCGGCGGCGAGATCCAGGAGGCGTACTGGCCGGCTTCGGTGACCGGCTTCATCAGCGAGGCGATGAAGTCGCCGTCCTGCGACGAAGGCAACCATTCGCCCTTGCGTTGGTTCCAGGTGGCGTCGTCGATCAGGACGCCGTCGGGCGTCGCGTGCACGTCCTTGAATTCGCCGATCTGGCGGTGGAACGCGACGTTCGGCAGGGTCAGCTTGTACTGATAGCCCGCGGTCGAGATCACCTTGTTCCAGCGCAGCATGCCCTTGACGCAATCCTGCGTGTAGTCGTCGCGCAGCCGCATGTTGAGCGCGGTCAGCGCCGGCTCGTCGACCCGCTTGATCACGCCGTCGACCAGCTTGAGCACCGGATAAGTGGCGTTCTTGAGCTGGTGGTCGTCGTCGATCTGGGTTTCCTTGTAGCGGCCCTTGATGCCGGCGTTGAAGGCATTCGCCGCGTTGGTCGATACTTCCGAGCCGAACAGATCAAGCGACAGCGAATAGTGCAGGTTCAGCTTCTTCTGGATGGTCGGCAAGTCGATCACGCCGAGCGCGCGGACCTTGGCGACGTCGGTGGGATCGGTGATGCCGGCCGCCTTCATCGCCTCGCAGGTGCGCTGCACGACGCGGCTAATGCCGGTCTCGCCGACGAACATGTGATGCGCCTCTTCGGTCAGCATGAAGCGGCAGGTGCGCGAAAGCGGATCGAAGCCGGATTGCGCGAGGCTGTGCAACTGCATCTTGCCGTCGCGATCGGTGAAATAGGTGAACATGAAGAACGACAGCCAGTCCGGCGTCGCCTCGTTGAAGGCACCGAGCATGCGCGGGGAATCCGCATCGCCCGAGCGGCGCCGCAACAAATCGTCGGCCTCCTCGCGGCCGTCGCGGCCGAAATATTTCTGCAGGAGATAGACCATCGCCCAGAGATGGCGGCCTTCCTCGACATTGACCTGGAACAGGTTGCGCAAGTCATAGAGCGAAGGCGCGGTCTTGCCGAGATGGCGCTGCTGCTCGACGGAGGCGGGCTCAGTGTCGCCCTGGATCACGATCAGGCGGCGCAACGTGGCACGGTGTTCGCCGGGGACTTCCTGCCAAGCCGGCTTGCCGTAATTCTCACCAAAGGGAATGACGCGGTTTTCTTCCTGGGGAGCAAGAAGAATGCCCCAGCGGTATTCCGGCATCTTGACGTAGTCGAACTTGGCCCAGCCGCGCGGATCGACCGAATAGGCGGTGCGCAAGTAAACCAGCGACTGCTGAAAACCTTCCGGCCCCATGTCGCCCCACCAATCCATGTAACCGGGATGCCAGCCCTCCAGCGCCTTCAGCACCTGGCGGTCTTCACTGAGATTCACGTTGTTAGGGATTTTGGTCGAGTAGTCGACGTTCATGAAGTTCATGGCGTGCTCCTTGGAGTCGTTATGGCGTCTTGCTCGACCGTCATCCTGAGGAGCGGCGGCTTCGCCGCGTCTCGAAGGATGCTGGCTTGGTCCCAACCATCCTTCGAGGCTCGCTTGCGCTCGCACCTCAGGATGACGGCGGTTTTCCGCTACACTCTCGTCATATCGAATTGCGCCTTCTGGCCGGTGCCGTAGCGGCGCAGCGCGCCTTCTTCGCCGACCGCGTTGGGGCGCTGGAAGATCCAGTTCTGCCACGCCGTGAGGCGCGAGAAGATTTTCGATTCCATGGTCTCGGGACCGACGAAGCGCAGATTTGCTTCCATGCCGGTGAGGCCGTCGGGCGAGAAGGAGGTTCGCTCTTCCAGGAACACCCGCACCTCGTCGTCCCAATCGATGTCGTCGAGCGCGAAGGTGACCAGACCGAGCTCTTCGGCTTCCTCAGCGTCGAGCGTGGTGCCGATGGTGGCTTCCGTGCGCTCCAGATCGGCCGGATCGGCCTGGAAGCGCGATTGCAGCCGGGTCAGGCCATGGCTCATCGGATAGGGGCCGAAATTCAGCGCGGTGAGCTGGATCGCCGGCGGCGGGCGGTTGTCGCCCTGGCGTGAGCCGATCAGCATATAGGAGCGGTCGGCGGCGAACACGAGTTCGGCGAGCGTGCCGGCGAAGCAGGAGCCGGGCTCGACCAGCGTCACCAGCGTGCGCGAGGTGACGTCGATGCGCTTCAACACGCGTTTCCAGTAATGCCTGATTTCGTTGACCAGCCAGTGCGCCTTGTTGGCTTCGAGGAAGGCGTCGCAGGCTACCACATTGGCGGGATCGCCATGCGACTTGAACACCAGCATCGCGATTTCGAGTTCGTTGATGCGCAGGTGAAGAATCGCATCGTCCAACTCGCGCGCCACCTGCAGCGGCCAGAACGACGCGCCCTGCGCGATCAGGCCATCGATATCGGCCGGCGGCGCGGCCTCCGGCGCCTTGATCGAAATGGTGGCGATCCGCGCGGCGCGGTCGATGTCGATGTTGACAAAGCCATAGCGGATTCCGCTGTCGTCAATGGTGCGGTTGAGCGGCGTCAGCGTGACGCCCTTGCCGCTGCCGTTGCGCTTCGAGGCGGCGGCGAATTCTTTTGCACGCTCGGCGACCTTGGTCTCCAACTTACTGTTCGGCGCGATCTCGTCGACCAGCCGCCACGCAACCGCGCGCTTGCCTTTAATTCCTTCCTCGATGGTGCAGAAGAAGTCGGCATGGTCGCGGCGCACCTTGCGCTTGTCGACCACGCGCGTCAGACCGCCGGTGCCCGGCAGCACCGCGAGCAGCGGCACTTCCGGCAGCGCCACGGCAGCGGCGCCGTCATCGGCCAGGATGATGTGATCGGTCGCGAGCGCCAACTCATAGCCGCCGCCGGCCGCCGTGCCGTTGACGACGGTGATGAAGCGCTGCCCGGAATTTTCCGACGAATCTTCCAGGCCGTTGCGGGTCTCGTTGGTGAATTTGCAGAAATTGACTTTATGGGCGTGGGTCGCGCCCGCCAGCATGCGGATATTGGCGCCGGCGCAGAACACGCGGTTCTTGCCGGAACGCATCACCACCACTTTTACTTCAGGATGTTCGAACCGAAGCCGCTGCACGGCGTCGGCGAGTTCGATATCGACGCCGAGATCATAGGAATTCAGCTTGAGCTGATAGCCCTCGAACAGGCCGGCATTCTCATCGACGTCCATGGTGAGGGTTGCGACCTCGCCCTCGACCGCCAGCTTCCAGTGCCGGTAGCGCGACGGATCGGTTTGAAAATCGATGTATTTCGCGCCGCCTGCGAGGACGCGATCTTCACCGGCCATGAGCCACCCTCTGTCGTTTTTCTCAGGATTTGCTTGGTTCGCTGCATGCACAATAATGCATGTTTTCGGTTGAGTCTAGCGTAAAGCGCTGGAACATGCATTTTGTTTCATGTTCGGCCGGCGGCCGCGAAAGCTACCCAATAGGCCGGGGCGAGCTGCGGCTGCTCCAATTTGGCCGTGATGAGGCCCGCCAGGGCCGCAACCGGAAAGCTGTCGGCAAAGCCGTCGCTACCGGCATTCCGCATGCTCAGCCCCTCGAGTTCGCCGAGCGCTTCACCGAACAGCCGCACCGCGACGTGCGGCTTGTGCATCCGCAGATTGGCGGTCGCAATCAGGATGCAGGCGCGCAACAATATCCGCTCGCGGCCGCCCTGCGGCGCCGCCGCCCATACCGCTTCCAGGATTTCTTGCGATTCCCAGAAGTAGCCATGGTCGTTGAGCGCCATGCCGTAGCGCAGGCCGGGTGGCGCGCCGGCACGTAGCCCTGAAAGCGCGCCGGCACCTGAGTGGCGATTTGGGCCAGCGTTTCGTAATCGGCGGCGACTTCCTTGGACTGGTCGGGCACATAAGCCCATCGCGGCAGCGGCAGATGTCCGATGCCTGAGCGCGGCGCAGTCATCGGAACAGCGCCTCGGCAAGCACAGAAGAAGAAAATGCGTTACGCGGCCCGTCCCTGCGAGCCGTCCTGCACCTGCAACACCGCCTTTGCGAATTCCGAAATCGCATCGAGCGTCGCCTCCGGCGCTTCGCGATGCGGCTGATGTCCCGCGCCCGGAATCACAGTCACATCGACCGGACAGTAGCACTCTTCCCTGGCGATCTCGACCTGGCGCATGGTCCCATACTGGTCATCCACGCCTTGCAGGATCGCGACCGGCACGCGGATATAGGCGAGGTATTCGGAAATATCCCAGTTGCGGAATTTCGGATCGAGCCAGGCGCCGTTCCAGCCATAGAAGGCGTTGTCGACGTCCCGGTGCCAGCGCGACAGCTTCCCCTTCAGGTTCGTGGTCTCGTAGGCGGTCCGGATCGCCGCAATCGAGGCCACCGAAATATCCTCGACGATGAAATGCGGGGCGATCAGCGCGAGGCCCTGCACGCGGTGATCCTGATGCGAGCCCGCATAGATTGCCGCGATCGAAGCGCCATCGGAATGGCCGAGCAGCAGGCCGCGGCGAAAGGCGATCTTGTCGAGTAGTTTTGGCAACACGTCGAGCGCCTCGACATGCATGTAGTCGAGCGGGCGCGGCAATTTCACCGGCGTCGATGCGCCGTAGCCCGCGCGCGAATAGACGAATACGCCGGCGCCGGTCGCGGCCTGGAGCTTGTCGGGAAAATCGCCCCACAGGCCGGTCGAGCCGAGGCCCTCATGCAGCATCACGATAACAGGCGCGTGCTCGGGCGACGGGCCGATCATGCGATATTCGAGATGCGAGGCGCCGACGGTGAGGAAGCCCTGGGAGGTAAGGGTTGTCATTGTAACCGCTCCCCTCACAACACGGCGCGGTGAGCTCCCTCCCCCCTTGCGGGGGAGGGTTGGGGAGAGGAGTAGCCACGCGCACCGCCGTTGCGGCTTACCCCTCTCCCTAGCCTCGAGAGCGAGCTTCGCTCGCCTCGGACCCCGCAAGGGGGGAGGGAACGAGCGCCACTTGCAGCAACGCTTTGCATTTCGAACGACAAGTCCATCATGCCTTCGCCGTCTCGCTATCCCGCAGCTTGAACCGCTGAATCTTCCCTGTCGCCGTCTTCGGAAGGGATTCCACCACGTCGATCCAGCGCGGATATTTCCATGGACCGATCTTCTGCTTGACGTGCTCTTTCAACACCTCATGCAGGTCATCGGTTTTCGCGCCGGCGCGCAGCACGACAAAGGCTTTCGGCTTCAACAATCCTTCGGGATCGGCTTCCGGCACGACGGCGGCCTCGAGCACGGCCGGATGGGTGATCAGCGCGCTCTCGACCTCGAACGGCGAGACCCAGATGCCCGAAACCTTGAACATGTCGTCGCTTCGGCCGCAGAAGGTGTAACGGCCGTCGGCGTCGCGAATGTATTTGTCACCGGTGCGGGTCCAGTGGCCCTCGAAGGTTGAACGGCTCTTGGCACGCTGATTCCAGTAGCCCTCGCCGGCCGAGGGCGCATCGACCAGCAATTCGCCGACCTCGCCGTCAGCCACCTCGGCGCCGGCTTCATTGACCAACCGCACCTTGTAGCCGGGCACTGGACGGCCCGATGAGCCGTATTTGATGTCGCCGGGCGCGTTGGAGAGGAAGATGTGCAGCAGCTCGGTCGAGCCAACGCCGTCGAGGATGTCGACACCGAAACGCGCCTTCCAGGCGTTGCCGACCGATTCCGGCAGCGCTTCGCCGGCTGAGGTGCAGATGCGCAAGCGATTGCCGGCGCGGGCATCCTTCAGCGTCTCGTCATTGAGCATCGCGGCGAACAGCGTCGGCACGCCGTAGAAGATGGTCGGGTTGTACTTGTTCATCAGCGCGAACATCGCCGCCGGCGTCGGCCGTTCCGTGTGCAAGACCGTGGAAGCGCCGACCGACATCGGAAACGTCAGCGCATTGCCGAGGCCATAGGCGAAGAACAGTTTTGCCGCCGACAGACAAACATCGTCCTCGCGAATGCCGAGCACCTGTTTAGCGTAGGTGTCGGCCGTTGCGGCGAGGTTGGAATGCAGATGCCGCACGCCCTTGGGCATGCCGGTCGAGCCCGAGGAATAGAGCCAGAACGCCGGCTCATCGGGATGCGTCGCCGCGGTCGCAAACGTATCGCTCTCTCGCGCCAGCTCATCGGAAAGTTTCCTGTGGCCGTGCGCGTCCCTGCCTGACACGACAACATGCTCGAGGTCGGGCATCTGCGCGACGATATCTTTGACGACCGGCAGCAGCGCTTGGGAGACGAACAGGACGCGCGCACGGCAGTCTCCGAGAATGTAGGCATACTGTTCGGCCGTCAGCAGCGTGTTGAGCGGTACCGGCACGACGCCGGCGCGGATCGCGCCGAGAAACACACACGGGAAATCCACCGTATCCAGCATGATCATCGCCACGCGCTCTTCGCGGCGGACGCCGAGCCGGCGCAGCATGTTGGCAACACGGCGGGTCTGCCGCTGCAGCTCGCCATAGGTGAGTTCGGTGACGGTGTCGGTGAAGACGAGCTTGGCGCCGCGCCCCTCCTCGACATTGCGGTCGAGCAGCCAGGTCACCGCATTGTACGAACCGGACGTGCCGCTCACGACGCTTCTCTCCTGAGTTTTTAAGAATTATAATTCATACAAAGACACCGGCCGCGCTTGCTGTCAATCCTCATCGGCATTATGTTTCCGAAATCCGTTCACCCCGACGCAATGCCCGAACGAGGGAAATGACCGAGGCCAGTGACCCCGAATCCGGCTTTCTCGAGCAGCTTGGCCAGCGTGTGCGCACCATGCGCGCCCTTCGCGGTATGTCGCGAAAAGTGCTCGCCAAGGTTTCAGGAATATCCGAGCGCTACATCGCGCAACTCGAAAGCGGCAAGGGCAATGTCTCGATCGTGCTGCTGCGGCGCGTGTCGAACGCGATGGGCGCGCATCTCGAAGACCTGATTCCCGCAACGGAGCCGGCGCCTGACTGGGCCGTGATCCGCGACCTCCTGCGCAAGGCAACGCCGGCCCAGATCGCGCAGGCCAAGAATGCGCTGGCCGGCGGCGGCCTGTCGGCGCAGCGGCGGATCTCGTTCGCCGGCATCGCTCTGATCGGCCTGCGCGGCGCCGGCAAATCCACGCTCGGCAAGATGCTGGCGAAGAAGATCGGCTGGAAGTTCGTCGAGCTCAACAAGGAAGTCGAGGCGCAGAACGGATTGTCGGTTGCCGAGATCATCGCGCTCTACGGCCAGGAAGGTTTTCGGCGCATGGAGCAGGCGGCGCTCTCGCAATTGCTGGCGCGCAAAGAACTGATGGTGCTGGCGACCGGCGGCGGCATCGTCTCCGAGCCACTCACCTTCGACCTGATCCTGTCGTCGTTCTACACCATCTGGCTGAAGGCCGAGCCGGAAGAACACATGGCCCGCGTCCGCCGCCAAGGCGATTTGCGCCCGATGGCGGACGATCGCTCCGCGATGGCGGAGCTGCGCAACATCCTGGTCAGCCGCGAGCCGCTTTACGCCCGCGCGTCAGCCGTGGTCGACACCGCGGGGCTTTCGGTGGATGCCGCCGCCGCACGACTCAGCGATGCGGTGGCGCCGGTGCTGCATGACAAGCACGCGTTCGGCCTGCGCAGCGCGGTGTCCTGATCGCTTCTACGAAAGCGCCATTCGTAAACGCTTGATTTCCGGACAAACCGACGTTGCATGACGGCAAGCGCGACCGTTAACCACCGCACAAGTTCCATGCGAGCGGCGACTGCAATACACGCTGAAGGAGTGTTACTAAAGCGTTAATCGCATGGAGGACAATGATGCTGGAGCGCCGTCAACACCAAAGAGCCCGCGTCTATTACGGCGGGATGGTCGCGTTCAACGCGCGCAATTCGACGCTTGCCTGCGTCGTCCGCAATTTCAGCAGGCGCGGCGCGAAGATCGAATTCGAGAACTCGGCCATCATCCCCGACCGGATCGATTTCGAAATCCAGCGCAGGGGCCTCTCCTGCCTGGCACGTCTCGCCTGGCGCGACCATAACGCGGCCGGGCTGGTGTTTTCAGATGTCGAAGAGACGAGCGACGTCATTCCGCTGGAATGGGCCCGCAAGCTGCGCGCAACCGAACGGGCCAACCGGCGGCTGCAGTCGCGCCTCGATCAGCTTCTGTCCGAGCATTAGACCGCGATCTCATGAGCAGCGTTGAAGGCGAAGACGACGCCCTCCTTGCCGCCAAGCCGCCGAAGATCCGGCGGCGCCGGCTGCGGGCGATATTGCTGGCGTTGATGACGCAGTACGCGATTATCGCGATGATTGTCGGCCTGTCAGTCGCGGCGACGCTGCATTATCTGGTGACACCGCAGATCGTCGCCAAGTTCGAAGCGATCGAAGCCGCGTTCAAACGCTTGCCGCCGTCTTAAGCGGGCCTGATCAGACGACGCGGCAAGCTTCCTCGGGTCCTGATTCCGTCATTGCGAACGAAGCGAAGCAATCCATCGCGCGACTCGGGATAGAATGGATTGCTTCGTCGCTTCGCTCCTCGCAATGACGGCGGAGATAGTGAGGCTCCCGTCAGACCAGCATCGATTTGACCGATGCCGCCGCCTCGCGCAGGCGCGGCAGGAAGCGTTCGATCATCTCGGCAGACGACACGCGATCGACATGCGCGCCCATGTTGATGGCGGCGACGATGGCGCCGTCGTAGCGGCGGACCGGCACCGAGACCGAACGGAATCCCGGCTCGGCTTCTCGATCGACCAGCGAATAGCCTTGCACGCGATCGGCGATGATCGTCTTCAGGAGCAGCTTCTTGTCGGTGAGGGTGAACGGCGTCAGCGGCGCAAGCTCCATCCCGTCGAGCGCGGCGGCCAGTTCGTCGTCGGCCAGCCGCGACAGCAGCACGCGGCCGACCGAGGTGCAGAATGCCGGCAGCCGGTAGCCGATATCGATGCCGGCGGAAAATATCCGCGTCGGGCTGGCGCGCGCGATGAAGACGACCTCGTTGCCGTCAAGGATCGCCATCGACGCGATCTCCTGCGCCTCGCTCGACAGCCGATCCAGCGCCGGCTGCAGCACCGAGACGACATGGTTGGAAGCGAGAAAGCTTGACGCCAGCACCAGCACGCGCGGCATCAGGCGGAACAGCTTGCCGTCGGTTACAACGAAGCCGGCGCGTTCGAGCGTGAAGAGGATGCGCCGTGCGGTCGCGCGCGGCAGGTCGGCGGCCTTGGCAAGGTCGCTCAGCGTCATCGGCTGCCGGCTGCCGCCAAATATTTCGAGCACGCGCAGGCCGCGGTCGAGGCTTTCGATGAAATCGGTGGCGCCGCGGTTGTCTGCGCCCACCGCGCGCTTCAGCTTGGGCATCACTGCCTCCATAATCCGCTTGCCTCACGCCCAGCCTACGTTAAAATCGCACAAAAGTTCAATAGGCGAACAAATCCAATCACCGGAGATTCTCGCCATGATGAGCCAGGAAGCGAACGACCTGATCACCCGCACCGGTCGCAAGGACCCCTGCGGCAAGCTGATGCGCATGTACTGGCAGCCGGCGGCGCTGGTGGATGAGCTGCAGGGCCCGCGGCCGGTGCGGCCCGTAAAACTGCTCGGCGAAAACCTCGTGCTGTTTCGCGACGAGCAAGGCCGCTATGGCCTGATCGACCGCCACTGCGCCCATCGCGGCGCCGACCTCGCCTTCGGACGGCTGGAGAACGGCGGCTTGCGTTGCGCCTTCCATGGCTGGCTGTTCGATGTCTCCGGCCAGTGCCTGGAGACGCCGGCCGAGCCGAAGGACTCAAAGCTCTGCCAGGGCATCAAGCAGCGCTCCTATCCCGTGGTCGAGAAGAGCGGCATCCTCTGGGCCTTTCTCGGCGAAGGCGAACCGCCGGCGTTTCCGGAGATCGACTGTTTTGTGGCACCCGACAGCCATACCTTTGCATTCAAGGGCCACATCAATTGCAACTGGCTGCAGGCGCTGGAAGTCGGCATCGATCCGGCGCACGCCTCGTTCCTGCACCGCTTCTTCGAGGACGAGGACACTTCCACCGCCTACGGCAAGCAGTTCCGCGGCGCGTCCGCCGGCAGCGACATGCCGATGACGAAGATTTTGCGCGAGTACGATAACCCGATCATCAATGTCGAACATACCGAATACGGCCTGCGCCTGATCGCGCTGCGCGAGATCGATGAAGAGCGGACGCATGTGCGCGTCACCAATCAGCTCTTCCCGCATGGCTTCGTTATCCCGATGAGTACGGAGATGACGATCACGCAGTGGCACGTGCCTATCGATGACGAGAACTGCTACTGGTACGCGATCTTCACCAGCTATACGACGCCGGTCGACAAGAAGAAGATGCGCGACCAGCGCCTCAAACTCTATGAACTGCCGGATTACAAGTCGCGCAAGAACAAGAGCAACGATTACGGCTTCGACCCGCACGAACAGGCCACGGAAACCTATACCGGCATGGGGACCGACATCAACGTCCACGACCAGTGGGCGGTGGAGTCGATGGGCGCGATCCAGGACCGCACCAATGAGCATCTGGGACAATCGGACAAGGCGATCGTGCAGTATCGCCGCCTGCTGCGGCAGGAGATCGAGAAGGTCGCCGGCGGCGAGAAGCCGATGCTGTTCCTCGACGCGGCCCACGCGCGGAGCATCCAAGGCCCGGCAACGATGGACGGCATCGGACCCACGCAGGGCTGGGAAATCTACTGGATGGAAATCGACGTCAAGCGCCGCCGCGGCGCGCCGTGGGCCGCGCCGGTACCGACGGAGATTGCCGGCAAGGTCCCCCACCTCACGGCAGCGGAGTGATGGTCTCTCCTCCGTCATTGCGAGGAGCGCAGCGACGAAGCAATCCATGCCAACGCTTGCGGTGCTATGGATTGCTTCGCGGAGCCTGTCATCGGGCGCGCATTCGCGCGACCCGTTGGCTCGCAATGACGGCCGATATAGCGCCGTTTCAATTATTCAGTTCAGACTCGCGGGGGTGACGCGTTGAGTTTTGTGGAACGTCACGGGATGTGGTCTGGGGAGCAGCAGGAGGCGGCGGGCCGCCTGCGCAAGATCGTCGAAGAGAAAAATCTCGAAGTCATCCGCCTGTCATTCCCCGACCAGCACGGCATTTTGCGCGGCAAGACGCTGGTGGCCAGCGAAGCGATTGCCTCGCTCGAAAGCGGCTGCTCCATCACCACCACCATGCTCGCCAAGGATACCTCGCACAAGACGGTATTCCCGGTGTTCACCGCCGGCGGCGGGTTCGGCATGAAGGAGATGGAAGGCGCCGCCGACGTCTTGATGGTGGCGGATCCCACCACCTTTCGCGTGCTGCCATGGGCGCCGACCACCGGCTGGCTGCTGTGCGACCTCTATTTCAACGATGGCCGTCCGGTGCCGTTCGCGACGCGACATCTCTATCGCAAGGTGATCGACCAGCTCGGGCAGCGCGGCTACGATTTCGTGGCCGGGCTCGAAGTCGAATTCCATCTCTTCAAGCTCGACGAGGCGCATATGGCGCCGGAGCATGCCGGCCAGCCCGGTACGCCGCCTTCGGTCAGCCTGCTCTCGCACGGCTACCAGTATCTGACCGAGCAGCGCTACGACCAGATGGAGCCGGCGCTGGAAATCATCCGCCGCGACGTGCTGGCGCTCGACCTTCCCTTGCGTTCGATCGAGGTCGAGTTCGGCCCGAGCCAGTGCGAATTCACCTTCCAGCCGACCAAAGGCCTCCTGCCCGCCGACAACATGGTGCTGTTCAGATCGGCCGTAAAACAGATCGCACGCCGCCATGGCTATCACGCGACCTTCATGTGCCGGCCGAAACTGCCCAATGTCTTCGCCTCCGGCTGGCACCTGCATCAATCGCTGGTGTCGCGCGCCAGCGGCGAAAACTCGTTCATGCCCGGCGATAAGGGCGAGGTGCTGAGTCCGTTTGGCCGGGCCTATCTCGCGGGACTGCTGGAGCACGCCCGCGCGTCGACCGTGTTCACGACGCCGACCATCAACGGCTACAAGCGCTACCGCTCCTATTCGCTGGCGCCGGATCGCGCGATCTGGGGCCGCGATAACCGCGGCGTCATGATCCGCGTGCTCGGCGGTCCGGGCGATGCGGCCACCCGGCTGGAAAACCGGATCGGCGAGCCGGCGGCGAAC
The DNA here is from genome assembly GCF_032917945.1 of Bradyrhizobium sp. sBnM-33. Taxonomy (NCBI): domain Bacteria; kingdom Pseudomonadati; phylum Pseudomonadota; class Alphaproteobacteria; order Hyphomicrobiales; family Nitrobacteraceae; genus Bradyrhizobium; species Bradyrhizobium sp. sBnM-33. The sequence goes on along the minus strand of NZ_CP136624.1, from coordinate 717,897 downwards.
CCATATCTCTACATGGCCTCGCAGATTCTCTCAGGGCTCGACGGCGTCGACCGTAAGCTCGATCCGGGACCATCGGCGGATACGCCCTACGAGACCAAGGCGGCGCTGTTGCCAAAGAGCCTGCGAGAAGCGGTGTTCGCGCTGCAGGACGATCCGTTCTTCCGCGGGGCGTTGGGGGCGGAGTTCGTGGACTATTACGTCCACATCAAGAATGCGGAGATCGAGCGGTTTCAAGCCGAGGTGTCGGACTGGGAGCACCGCGAATATTTTGAGATGTTTTGACTGTTAGAGCCGTCATCCTGAGGAGCGCGTCTTCGCGCGTCTCGAAGGATCGACGGCCACCAGCCGGGCCGTGCATCCTTCGAGGCTCGCTCTGCTCGCGCCTCAGGATGACGGTGATAGATCTCGCCTCCAGTCTCAAATCCCGAGATACCGGTGCTGCAAATCCGGCTCGGCAATCAACTGCTCGCTCGTCCCCGTCCATACCGTGCGCCCGCGCTCGATGATGTAGTGGCGGTCGGCGATGCGGGAGAGGTTGGCGACGTTCTTGTCGATCACCAGCACCGATTGGCCGCGGCCCTTCAGCATCGAAAGGCAGTTCCAGATTTCCTCGCGGATCAGCGGTGCGAGGCCTTCAGTGGCTTCGTCGAGGATCAGAAGCTTCGGGTTGGTCATCAGCGCGCGACCGATCGCCAGCATCTGCTGCTCGCCGCCGGACAGCGTCACGCCCATATTGTTGCCGCGCTCGGCGAGCCGCGGAAACAGCGCGTGGATTTTCTCGATGGTCCAGGGATCGGCATTGCCGGCGCGGTTGCCCGAGGCCGCCACCAGATTCTCGTATACCGTCAGATTCGGAAAGATCTGGCGTCCCTCCGGCACCAGGCCGATGCCCAGTTTTGCAATTCGGTAGGACGGCAGGCTGCGCACTTGCTCACCCGCGAAGCGGATATTGCCCGCGCGGGCCGGCGTCATGCCCATGATGGAACGGACGGTCGTGGTCTTGCCCATGCCGTTGCGCCCCATCAGGGCGACCATCTCACCCGCACGCACCTTCAGCGACAGGCCGAAAAGCACCTGGCTGAGGCCGTAGCAGGTCTCGATCCCCTCAACTTCGAGCAGGGTTTCGGCGGCTTTTGACTCAGCCATGGCTGACCACCACATGCTGATCGCCGAGATAGGCGCGCTTGACTTCCTCATTATTCCGGATGGCGTCGGGATCACCCGAGGCGATCACGCGGCCATAGACCAGCACCGTGATGCGGTCGGCGAGGGCGAACACCGCCTCCATGTCGTGCTCGACCAGCACGATGGTGACTTCCTTCCGCAGCTCCTTCAGCAAAGCCACCATGCGCGCGGATTCGGTGGTGCCGAGGCCGGCCATAGGCTCGTCGAGCAGCAGCAATTGCGGCTTTGTGGCGAGCGCGACCGCCAGCTCGAGCTCGCGCTGTTCGCCGTGGCTTAATTCCGACACGAGTACGTCGGCGCGCCGCGCGAGCCCTACCCGGGTCAACGCGGCCTGCGCCGCGTCGCGCAGATGCCTCTCTTTGCGCGCCGAGCCCCAGAAACGGAACGAGTGACCGTCATGGGCTTGGGCTGCGAGCGCGACATTGTCGGCTGCGGTAAAATCCGGCAGCAGACAGGTGATCTGGAACGAGCGCGCCAGGCCAAGCCGGCTGCGCTGATAGGGCGGCAGCCGCGTGACCTCGCGGCCGGCGAAGTGAATGGTGCCGGAATTCGGCATCAACTGTCCAGTCAACTGGCTGATCAGCGTGGTCTTACCGGCGCCGTTCGGGCCGATGATGGCGTGCAGTTCGCCCGGCACGACATCGAGCGACAGATTGTCCGTCGCGAGAATGCCGCCGAAGCGCCGGATCAGGTTTTCGACGCGGAGCAAGGGTTCAGCCACGGCTCCACCTCCCGAGCAGGCCCATGATGCCGCCGCGCGCGAACAACACGATCAGCAGCAATAGCGGGCCCATGATCAGCGCCCAATATTCGGTGAATTGCGACAGGACTTCTTCCAGCAGGAGGAACACGATGGTGCCCAGGACGGGACCGAACAGCGAGCCCATGCCGCCGAAGACCACCATCACCATGAGTTCGCCGGAGCGGGTCCAGTACATCCCGGCCGGGCTGATGAAATCGGTGTTGTTGGCGAGCAGCGCCCCGGCGAGGCCGCAGATCGTGCCAGAGATGACGAAGCAGACGAGACGATATCGGTTGGCGTGAAAGCCGATCGCCTGCATGCGTTGCTCGTTGGAACGGACGCCCTGCACCACCATGCCGAACCGGGAGTTGATGATGCGCCAGATCAGATAGACGCCCCCGAACAGGCAGAAGAGGCAGAGATAGTAGAACTGCACGCGGTTCGACAGGTCGATCAGGCCGCCGAAAGTGCTGCGCTTGTAGATGGTGAGGCCATCGTCGCCGCCATAGCGAGAGAGACCCGAGGCGATGTAATAGGCCATCTGCGCGAAGGCGAGCGTGATCATGATGAAGTAGACGCCGCGCGTGCGGAGGCTGAGCGCACCGATCACGAGCGCATAAAGCGCCGACAGCGCCAGCGCGACCGGCCACTGGATGAAGCCGGAGCCGATGCCTTCATGGGCGAGAATGCCCACGGCGTAGCCGCCGATGCCGAGATAGGCGGCGTGGCCAAAACTCATCATGCCGCCATAGCCCATGATGAGATTGAGGCTTGCGGCAGCCAGCGCGAAGATGACGATCCGGGTGAACAGCGTCAGGATGAAGATGTCGCCGGTCAGCGCCGAATAGACCGGCAGCAAGGTGAGGCCAAGCGCGACGAGCGCCACGATGACGTTGCGGGCGTTGATGTGAGATTTCATCGTTTGGTAGCCGGAAACAGCCCCTCCGGCCGCACCACGAGGACGATGGCCATCAGGAGATAGATCAGCATCGACGACAATGCGGGTGCGGCGGTCGAAGCGGCGGCGGAACTCAGCACGGTGCGCAGGAGATCGGGCAGGAAGGCGCGGCCGAGCGTATCGATCATCCCGACGAAGATCGCGGCCATGAAGGCGCCCCGGATCGAGCCGATGCCGCCGATCACGATGATAACGAAGGCAAGGATGAGGATGTTCTCGCCCATGCCGATCTGCACCGTGAGGATCGGCGCCTGCATCAGCCCGGCAAGGCCCGCGAGCGCCGCGCCAAGCCCGAACACCAGCGTGAACAGCAGCTTGATATTGATGCCGAGCGCGCCGATCATTTCACGGTTGGAGGCGCCGGCGCGGATCAGCATCCCGATCCTGGTCCGCATCACCACGATGTAAAGCAGGGCTGCGACCGCCAGCGCGACCACGATGATCGACAGCCGGTAGGCCGGATAGAACACGCCGGGCACGATCTGGACCGGCACGGTCAGCCAGGCCGGCAGCGGCAGCGACAGGCCGGCGGGGCCCCAGATCAGCCGCACCGCGTCGTTGAAGAACAGGATCAGCCCGAAGGTCGCCAGCACCTGGTCGAGATGGTCGCGGCCGTAGAGATGCCGGAGCGCTACGAACTCAAGCAGAGTGCCGAGCAGCAGCGTGGCGCCGAGCGCGAGCAGGATGCCGAACACGAAACTGCCGGTCCACGCCACGAAGGTGGCCGCGAAATAGGCGCCCATCATGTAGAGCGAGCCGTGCGCCAGGTTGACGAAGTCCATGATGCCGAACACCAGCGTCAGGCCGGCTGCCAGCAAAAACAGCAGCAGGCCGAACTGCAGGCCATTCAGCGATTGTTCTACGAGGACGAGCATGAATCCTTAAACTCTGGATCTAACGCGGGATGACTCGTCGTCCCGCTCCATCTTTGGGCATGATCTTTTCGGAAAACCGGTTCCCACTTTGCACTAACGTGGCCCTCCGGGTCCGGATCATGCCCTAACAAAACAGCGGCAGCACATCTGCGCCGCCGCCATTTTTCTTGTTGGGCGGATGATCTGTCGTTAACCGCCCTCGGGTCAAGCCCGAGAGCACGTCCGCGAGATCATGCACCGGCCATGCCAACAATCACTTCTTCATCGGACATTTGTCGTGGAAGCGATCCTGGTCGTTCTCGACGATGGTCGCCACCGTCTTCAGCGAGAGCTGTCCGTCGGCATCCTTTACCACGTCCTGCAGGTAGAAGTTCTGGATCGGAATGTGGTTGTTGCCGTATTTGAACGGGCCGCGCACGGACTTGAAGTTGGCCTTCTCCATCTCGGCCTTCATCTCGTCCTTCTTCGAGGTGTCGCCCTTCACCGCAACCACCGCACTGTTGATCAGGTTTGCGGCGTCATAGGACTGCGCGCCGTAGAAGGTCGGGCGCAGGCCGGTGTACTTCTTGCGGTAGTCTTCGACGAACTTCTTGTTCTCGGGGAACGGCAAATCGTTGACCCATTGCTGCGCGCCGGGCACGCCGATCGCGTTTTCCTTCTGCAGCGGCAGCGACAATTCGTCGATCGTGAACGCGGTATAGAGCGGGATCTGCCCCTTCAGTCCGGCCTGGGCGTATTGATTGAGGAACTGGACACCGGCCGCACCCGGATAGAACACGAAGATCGACTCGGCCTTGGAATTCTTTGCCTTGGTCAGCTCGGCGGAGAAGTCGAGCTGGCTGGGCCACACCGTATATTCCTCGCCGACGACCTGGCCCTTGAAGGTGCTCTTGACGCCGGCCAGCATGTCCTTGCCGGCGGCGTAGTTCGGGCCGATCAGGAACACTGATTTCACGCCCTTCTGGTTCATGTAGGTGCCGACCGCCTGCGGGGTCTGGTCGTTCTGCCAGGAGGTCGAGAATACGTAGGGCGAACAGAGTTCGCCGGCGAGCTGCGATGGGCCGGCATTGGCCGTGATCAGGAAGGTTTTGGAATCGACCGCGGTCTTCAGCGAGGCGAGCAGCACGTTCGACCAGATGTAGCCGACGATGAAATCGACCTTGTCGGACTGGATCAGCTTTTCGGTCTTCTGCTTGCCGACATCGGGCTTCTGGCCGTCATCCTCATAGATCACCTCGACCGGCTTGCCGCCCATCTTGCGGCCGAGATGGTCGAGCGCCAGCTCGAACGAGTTGCGCATGTCGTTGCCGATCACAGCGGTCGGGCCGCTGAAGGTCGAGACAAAGCCGATTTTGATGGTGTCGCCCGCGAGCGCGGGCTGCGCCAGCGCCAGAACCATAGCGCCCGCCAGCCAGAATGCCTTTTTCATAATCACTCCCCTCCTGTTTATCACTCAAAACCCGGTCAACCGGGCGACCGGCAACGCTTGCTCCGCGCGCCTCTTATCTGTGAGGTGTTTTGTGCGCGAAATCGCCGGTCAGCGGCAAGCATGAACCCAAGGCTCCGGTTAGAACCTTCGGCGCATGCTTAAGCCACCTGCACCATAATTCGCGGATGGCGGGGATGGCAAGAAATATAATGCCGGTTGCCCCGGCAACAATTGTCGCGGTTTTGAGGGGCCGGGGAAGCCTGATGGGTCGACTGCTGCAGCCGGGCTGGCGCGCCGTGACGATGGCGCAACTTGCAGAAGCGCTCGTTCAGATCAGGTATTCAGCGCCATCAACGACGTAGGGCGCGTGGCGGAAATCCCTGATGGTCGCAACCTTGCCGGCCGACCAGCCGAGCAGCACGAAATATTTCGGCTTGGTGTCGCCTTCGTTGGGATCGAACACCAGGATGGCGGGGCGCCCCTCCACCAGCCCCGGCACCAGATGCCAGTCGCTGACCTTGTCGTAATTGCCGAAATAGCGGGACACTTCGGCCTTGCCGTTCAGGCGGGTTCTGCTGACCAGGTCGAGCCTGACATCGTCCGAGATCATGGCGCGGATGGCGTCGAAATCGCGCGCGTTGAAATGGGCCACATAAGCGCCGAGCCGCTCGCGATCGGCGTCGGATAGTTTTTGTTGCGGCGTGTCGTCCGGCTCATCGGCGATTTCCCGCAACTGCGCGCGGCCGCGATGCAGCGCAGCCTTGGCCGCGGGCAGGCTGCAATCCATCACCTCGCAGATTTCCTTCAGCGAGCAGCCGAGCACGTCCATCAGGATCACGCTCGCACGCTGTGGCACCGGCAACCGCATGAAGGTGCGCAAGGAGGTCGCGGCGATCTGGCGGCTCGCCACGGCATCGAGCTGGTCAACGATCATGTCCACCTCCGCTGGTCCCCGGAACGCTTCCTGGCGGTTGCGCCGGCGCAGAAAATCCAACGCGGTGTTGTGCGCAATGCGAAACAGCCAGCCTTCGGGATTGCCGAGCGTGCCGGCGGAGGCATGCGCCTCCACCGCCTTGATCATGGCGTCCTGCAGCACGTCCTCGCCGTCGATGACGGAGCCCACCATGCGCGCGCAATAGCGATGCAACCTTGGGCGCATCGCCACCAGCAGGCGCTCGATGTCAGAGCCGGCGGACGTCTCGGGAACCACTGTCATTCAGACTCCGGCAAGCGCGCTCTCGGTCTCACGCAACATGCGATAATTGCCGACGATGGTCACGCCTTTCGGCAGCGGCGGTTCGGCGCAACGCTCGCGAATGCCGTTCTGGAACGCCTGAAACGCCGCCAGTTTCGGCAAAGCGCTGGAGCCGTCATCGGCTGCGGTCTCGACGAAATGGATGAACGTATCATCCTCCAGCCGCAGCGACAGATAGCGGAATCCTTCCGGTTGCGCCGCCTCCAATTCGGCAAACACCGCCGCCACCAATTCGGCGTTCCTGTCGCTCATTTCCGGCTTGGTTTTGTACCTGATTACGGTCCGTCTCATGGTTTTCTCCTGTTCTGCGGCCATCTCGAGCCCAAGGACGTTTCGGAACAGGCAAAGGATGCGGTCCCGGAAAGAATCTTTTCGCCTTCCGCGATGCACTTTCGCTATCGGCCGATTAGCAAAGGCGTTTGGACCGCAGGCGAGAATGGCTACATAATCCAATGCGTTGAGACATCTGAAACCGGGGTCGCGTTCCATGACAACAGTGCCGAAAGAACCCCATCATGTCGTGATCGTCGGCGCCGGTTTTGGCGGTCTGGAGACCGCCTTTGGCCTGGCCGGGGCGCCGGTCCGGATCACGCTGATCGACCGTCGCAACCATCATCTGTTTCAGCCGCTGCTCTACCAGGTCGCGACCGCTTCGCTGGCAACGTCGGAAATTGCATGGCCGATCCGCTATCTCCTGCGCGACCGCCCCGAAGTGACGACGCTGTTCGCCAACGCGAATGGCGTCGATACCGAGGGAAAGCGCGTGCTGCTCGAAGACGGCGATACGATTTCCTACGACACGCTGATCCTCGCCACCGGCGCCCGCCACGCCTATTTCGGCCACGATGAATGGGAGCCGTTCGCACCGGGCCTGAAGACGCTGGAGGATGCCACCACGTTGCGGCGGCGCATCCTCGTCGCCTTCGAGCGCGCCGAGCGCGAGAAGGATCCGGCGCGGCGCGCGGCGCTACTCACCTTCGTTATCGTCGGCGCCGGCCCGACCGGCGTCGAAATGGCTGGAACAATTGCCGACCTCGCCAGGGACACGCTGCCGCCGGACTTTCGCAACATCGATACCCATAAGACCCGCGTTGTCCTGATCGAGGCCGGCCCGCGCGTGCTCGCCGGCTTTCCCGAGGATCTCTCCGCCTATGCGCAGCGCGCGCTTGAGGAGCTCGGGGTTGAGGTGGTGCTAGGGCAGCCCGTCACCGAGTGCGCCATCGACGGCGTGGTCTATGGCGGCAACAGGCTGGAGGCCAGAACCATTGTGTGGGCGGCCGGCGTGCGCGCCTCGCGCGCGGCGGAATGGATGAAGGCGCCGGCCGATCGCGCCTATCGCTTGAAGGTCGAGCCTGACCTGACCGTGCCCGGCCATCCCGATGTCTTTGCCATCGGCGATACGGTGACGATCGCAGGCCCCGACGGCAATCCCGTGCCCGGCATCGCGCCGGCGGCCAAGCAACAGGGGCGCTACGTGGCGGCGCTGATCAAGGCGCGCCTCTCCGGCGGCACGCTGCCGCCATTCCGCTACAAGCATGCCGGTAGCCTGGCGCAGATCGGCAAGAAGAAGGCCGTGATCGATTTCGGGCGCATCAAGCTGCGCGGCAATCTCGCCTGGTGGATCTGGGGCATCGCCCACATCTACTTCCTGATCGGCCTGCGCAACCGCCTGAGCGTCGCCTTGAGTTGGCTGTGGATCCACGCCCGCGACCAGCGCGCCGCGCGGCTGATCACGCAGGGCTCGAGCAAGGTCACGGGATAGGTTTCGCCTCGCAGGTATCCGTGCGGGCGGAGCCCCTCACGGCGCACAGGCGAAACTGGCGGCACTACTCGTCGGCCCCGATTTGTAATGCGGCCAAGCCGGCCATTGGCACAATGGCAACGCGCGCGTCGTCTCGAAGGCCGGCGCTTCGACCTTCTGCTCGATCACCTCGAGATCGCCAGGCGCCTTGCCGTTCTCGACCCAATCAACGAGCACGGCCAGCATATCGACATTGGCGGGCGCGCCGGAGCCGACATGGTCGACGCCGGGCGCCGTGTAGAGGCGGGCGAACTCCGCGGTCTTTTCCTTGCCCAATGTGCGCTGCACGTTCTCGAAGTAGCGTATCCCCGCGTAAGGGCTCTGGGCATAGTCGGCCATGTTTTCGAGAATCACGAGCTTGCCGCCGCGCGCGGCAAAGCGGCTCAGATCCGGATTGGTTGAATCCATCAACCGCGATACCTGCAGCAGCCGCTCCTTGTGATCCTCGGGTCTGTAGGTCGTGACGTCGAGCTTCGGATCACGCGCGAACACATATTGAATGCCGCCAGCGCCGTAGATCCAGGCGATGCCGTTCTGAGGCAGCGGCGGCTGCGCCGGCGCCGCCTTGCCTAGCCACCAGGCGACCCAGCCGCCGGTCGGACCGAACGCAGGAATGTTTTCGCCGGAGACGCCCCAGCCCGGATAATCATCAAGGCCGTTCTCCAGCGGAAACGAAAACTTGTACGTCGAATGCAGCGTCTTGATCGCCGCAATCTGCGCCTCGCTCAGGCACTGATCGCCGTTTTGGCCCGCCGCGCAGCGCAGTGTGCCCGGCTGGAATTTCGCCTTGCAGCCAACCGGGTCCAGCACCAGCGAATCCTCGGCGCCATCGGCCTTGTCACAAGCAGCAAGCACCGCCTTGGCCACAAGCTCGACCTGCGGGGGGCGGATCCAGCCCTCGCCCATCGTTGCAAGCCCCGACCGCGTCCCGGCGTGCTGCAGCCCAACCCAGTTGATGACGGGCACGCGGGCAAAGATGCCGTCAAAATCGTCGGGATAGCGCTGCGCCATCATCAGCCCCTCGCGGCCACCTTCCGACGATCCCATGAAATACAGCTTGGCCGGCGGGTTGCCGTAGGCACGCACCATCAGGGCAACCGCGGCGTCGCGCACGCGCTTGTAGGAACGATGGGCGAAATTCTCAAAGGCTTCGTCGTTGAGCGCAAACGTCTGCGGCGGCTCGCCCGGCTTGGTCTCGTGGCCGGAATCCGTGCCGTAGGTGACGAACCCGCGCGCCAGCGGCGACGGCGCGCCGAACGGATAAGCCGGCGGCAAGGCAAGCCCGGTGATCAGCACACCGTTGAAGCCGCCGCCGCCATATTGCAGCGAGCGGCCGTTCCACTCGACCGGAAGATTGACCTGAAATTTGATTGGCGGCGCCTTAGGATCTAATGGCGCGATCTGGCCGAGCACCTTGCAGAATTCCGGGTTGGCCGGGGTTATGCGCGCCGCCGGCGTCGGTGCTCTTTCGGCGACGGCGAGCGGCGATGGCGCGACCATGGTCGCAGAATCGATCCGCACGGCATTGTCGGTCGGCCGGATGAGATCGCTGCAGGTCGCGGCGGGATCGCCGGTCATCTTTGCGGCTGTCGCATCCGCGGCAAAGAACGAACTCGCAGCGGCCAGCGCAGCCAACTGAACCCACGCACGCATATCGAACTTGAGGCGTTGCATCGTTTCCTCCACTCTATCGTCCTGCAGCCGCGTTTTTCGGCCGGCCGTCAGGCCAACAATGGTTCGCGCCGTGCGGACGTCAATCGAAATAAGATTGCGCTGTGCCTGCCTCGCGTCTGACATCGATTATGCGGCGACGCCCTCACCCATAGCCGATGCTCCGCATCGGCGTTCTTCTGAAGAACGGCGGCCACAGGCCGCCTATGCCTCTCCCGCAAGCGGGAGAGGGCGCAGCAGTTCCTTTCACTTCACCAGCGAGCAGCCGCCGTCGGCGAGCGGGCGGAAGGCCTGGTCGGCCGGAATGGTCGAGACCAGCTTGTAGTAATCGTAGGGATATTTCGACTCTTCCGGCTTTTTCACCTCGAACAAGTACATCGGGTGGATAACGCGGCCGTCCTGGCGGATGGTGACATCGCCGAACAGCTTGTCCTTGCCCTTGAACTTCTTCATCTCGGGCACCGCATCCTTGGCGTGATCGCTGCCGGTCGCTGCCACTGCGTTGAGATAGGCGAGCGTGGAAGCATAGACGCCGGCCTGATTGCCGCTCGGCATCTTGCCGTTCACGCCCGGCCGCGCCGCGAAGCGCTTTGCAAACGCGCGGGTGTTTTCATCCATGTCCCAGTAAAACGCCTCGAACAGTTGCAGGCCCTGGCCCACCTTCAGCCCCATCCCATGGACGTCGTTGATGAACAGCAGGAACGCCACCATTGTCTGTCCGCTTTGCTGAAGCCCGAACTCGGCCGCCTGCTTCACCGCATTGACGGTGTCGCCCCCGGCATTGGCGAGGCCGATAACCTTGGCCTTGGAATTTTGCGCCTGCAGCAGAAGCGAGGCAAAGTCCGGCGTGTTGAGCGGATGCTTGGCCGAGCCCAGCACCTTGCCGCCGTGCTTTTCGATGTAGTTGGTGGCCTCGGCCTCGATGCCCTGGCCGAGCGCAAAATTCACCGTAATGAAGTACCATTCCTTGCCGCCGCGCGCCATCATCGCCGCCGCGGTCGAGTTGCCGGTCGCCCAGGCGTCATTGACCCACTGGATGGTGTTGGGAGAGCAGGACTTGCCGGTCAGGTCGGAGCTCGCCGTCGACGAAGCAAGGAACGTCATGCGGCTGTCGCGCAGCAGCGAATTGATGGTGAGCCCAACGGCGGAATTCGGCACGTCGACCACGGCATCGACACCATCGACGTCGAGCCATTTGCGCACGATCGCCGAACCGACGTCGGCCTTGTTCTGGTGATCGGCGTAGACGATCTCGACCTTGATACCCTTGCCGCCGCCATTGAAATCTTCCGCCGCCATGCGCGCGGCTTCCACCGAGCCCATGCCGTTGGTGTCCTGGAAGATACCGGAAATGTCGTTCAGCACGCCGATGCGCACGACGTTACCGGAAATTTCCGCGCGCGCCGCGGCCGATGCCACGCAAGACAAGGCAAGCGCCAGACCTAACCTGAAACCCCTCATTGTTCTCTCCCTTTCGAATTGGCTCTTGAGCGTTCCCGGACTTCGCCGGGTCTGACTTCAGTTCAGGCGATTAGGCCGTCACAATTGCCGGTCCGGCAGATTGAGAACCAAACCATCGAGATCGGCAGCAAGCTTGATCTGGCAGGACAGACGGCTGTTGGTCCGCCGTTCGGCGGCGGCGCCGTCCAGCAGCGCGTCCTCGTCGTCGCCGATGCCCGGCAGGCGGGCGAGCCAGCCCTCGTCGACATAGACATGACAGGTGGCGCACATCGCGTTGCCGCCGCATTCGGCCAGAATCCCACCGACATCGTGGCGCGTCGCGGCCTGCATCGCGCTTTCGCCATCGCCGGCGTCGATGCGCTGCGCCCGGCCGTCAGGGTGAACAAACGTGATGCTCGGCATGGGTGGTCCGTCAGGCCGGAGAAATCGTGATGGGGAGACTTTCGAGGCCGCGCAGCGTGTTGTTGTAGCGGCGCTTCACCGGGCCTGATATCTCGATACTTGCGATCTTGCGCGCGATCGCTGCCAGCATCACCTCGCCTTCGAGGCGCGCGAGAAGCTGGCCGACGCACATATGAATGCCCGAGCCAAAGCCGACATGGCCGGAGGTGCGGCGGGTCACGTCGTAACTGTCAGGATTTTCCCAGCGCCGCGGATCGCGGTTGGCGGCACCGAGGAACATCAGAACCTTTTCGCCTTCGCCGATGCGATGGCCGGCGAGTTCGACCTCGCGCGTCGTGGTGCGGAAGAAGGTCTGTACCGGGCTTTCGAAACGGATCGCCTCTTCGAACGCGTTGCGCGCCAGCGTCGGATCGCTGCGCAGCCGCGCAAGCTGATCGGGGAAACGCGCCAGGCAGTAGACGGCGGCGCCGATGCCGTTGACGGTGGTGTCGAGTCCTGCCGAAAGCAGCGAGCGCACCAACAGAGGGGCCTCTTCCGCCGTGATGTCGCCGGCATCGGCGCGGGCATGGATGCAGGCGCCGAAGCCGCCGGGCGCAAGATTTTCACGCTGGCATTGCGCGGCGACATATGCCTGGTGCGGCGCGGAGCGCTCGATCGCCTCCTGGCGCAACTGGTTCGGCGGCCCAAACGCGTTGAAGACCAGGCTAGCATAGGGCAGCAGGTTCTCCCGCCCCTCCTGCTTCAGGCCCATCGCATCAGGAAATACCGAGAGCGGATAGGCCTCCGCGAGATCGGCAACCGCATCGAAACTTCGACGCGCCAGCAATTCGTCGACCTTGGCCGCGGCCATCGCCGTGAAATGTTCGCGGACCTGCTTCATCGCCGTCGGCGACAGCACCTGGGCGAGCACCGCGCGCGTCCTGGTATGCGCCGGGGGGTCCGCTTCAAGGATGATGCTTTGCGGTCGCCACGGCTTCTCCTTGGCGAAATCGCTCAAGCCAACGCCGCGGCTCGAACAGAAGGTCAGGGGATCGTTGAGGACGGCGTGCACCTCGGCATAGCGTGCGACGCCATAGACGCCCCACTTTTCGAGCCAGACCACCGGCCCGGCCTCGCGGAGGACATTGTGGATCCGGTGCGGATCCTCGAAAAACTCGGTCGAGAACGGATCCACGTCCAGATGGGGCACGCCGGCCGGCGCACTCGGCTCCGGGGTTGCAGAATCGATCCGGGATGTCGCGCTCATGTGGGTCTCCTGCATAATGTTCTTGCAGAGCGGCGTGCGCTGTCTCTATGTCTGGAACGCTGGAGCAGCATCGGAAAAGCATGAGCAGGAACAGACAGGCGCGCGCGCCCCGTGCGGGCGCGGCAGGCAGGAGCGGACGGGCCGAACAGGTGCTCGACCTCGACCGTTACGTTCCGGCCCTCATCACCTTCATCGCCAACAAATTGTCGCGCAGCGCGACCGTGGTCTATCAGAAGCGCTTTGGGGTCAACGTCACGGAATGGCGGATCCTGTCGCTGCTCGCAATCGAGCCGGAAATTTCTGCGGCGCGGATCTGTCACGTGATCGGTTTCGACAAGGGACCCGTGAGCCGGACCCTGGCCGGCATGGAAGAACGCGGGCTGGTCAGCATCAGGGCCGACCGCGAGGACGGTCGCACCCACTCGATCTCGCTGACCCTGAAGGGCTATGCCACCCATGACCAGGTCATCGCGGTAGCGCTCGAACGCGAGCGTCGCCTGCTCTCCTGCCTGAGCAAGCCGGAGCGGGAGACCCTGATCGCGCTGCTGCTGCGGGTGCACGGCAATCTCGACGCCGTGAAAGGCGCGGGCGAAGTCAATACGCAGAGCTGAGCGGCGCCTATTAGCTACGCCGCGGCCACCCGACTGCGCACGCGACATCGCATAGCGTCGCGACGATCCGACACGCCCAAACATCCGTTTCTCCCTGTGCGGCCCGGCAATCTCCGTGCTCTGCGATCGGCCGCTCTTGTGAAAACACGCTCGCATAAATTGGTTGCCTTGGCAACATATACGGCAAGCCTCCGCGACCGATTTTCGGCGGCGGCCCGTTCGTACCGGCCGCCGCCAGTCAGATCATCTCTTGACCAGTGGGCAGTTACCGTCGCTTTCGGGACGAAAGGCCTGATCGCCCGGGATCGTAGCGACAACCTTCAACAGATCCCATTTTGACGTGGATTCGTCAGGCTTCTTCACCTCGAGCAGAAACAGCGGGTGAATCTTACGCCCATCGGCGCGGATGGTTCCCTTGCCGAACAGCGGATCGTCGGTTGGCATCGCCTTCATCGCCGACACTACGGCTTTGCCGTCGGCGGCACTGCCGACCTTGTCGACGGCCTTCAGATAATGCAGCACCGAAGCATAGACGCCGGCCTGCATGTCGTTCGGATAATTCTTTTGCGGATGGCGTTCGGCGAACCGTTTTGCAAAAGCGCGCGTGCCGTCGTTCAAATCCCAATAGAATGGATTCATGATCTGCGCGCCCTGGGCTGCCTTCAGGCCGAGCGCGGGAATGCCGTTCATGCCGAGGATCAATCCGACCAGCTTCTGCTTTTGCGTCAGCCCGAACTCCGCCGCCTGCTTGATCGAGGTGATGGTGTCGTCGCCGGCATTGGCGACGCCGACGATGTCGGCACCCGAGGCCTGCGCCTGCAGCAGGAAGGAAGCATAATCGGCGGTGCCGAGCGGATGGCGCACGGCGCCGAGCACTTCGCCGCCGGAGGCCTTGACGCCTTCCATCGCCTGCTTCTCCAGGTCATGGCCGAAGGCGTAATCGGCGGTCAGGAAGAACCATTTCTTGCCGCCTTGGGCTACCACGGCTTTGCCGAGACCGCGGCCATAGGCATACGTATCGTAGGTCCAGTGCACGGTATTCGGCGTGCACTTCTCGCCGGTGAGAAGCGCTGTGCCGGCGCCCGAGCCGATGAAGACCTTGTTCTTCTGCTCGCTCATATTGGCAACCGCGAGCGCAATCGCCGAGTTCGGCAAGTCGAAGATGGCGTCGATGCTTTCGGTGTCGTACCAGCGCCGCGCGATGCCTACGCCGACGTCGGTCTTGTTCTGGTGATCGGCCGTGATCACGTCGACCACCTTGCCGGCGGCCTTGCCGCCGTAATCCTCCACCGCCATTTGCGCGGCGATGACCGAACCGACGCCCTGGTACGTCGAGAACACGCCCGACTGGTCGTTGAGCACGCCGATCCGGACGCGGTCTTGGGCTTGGACTTGGGAAGCACTGGCGAACATTCCGCCGAGCGCGACCATGAGCATTCCTGTGCGAAAAAACTCTCGCATGCGTTTCCCTCCGGTATGGAAAAAGGCGGCCTTCGCGACCGCTTCGAAATTACTTATAACTTATAAGCATTTTGAGGATTGTCAATTCATGTGATGCCGTGCGAGCTATTGCCCATGGAACGAATCGGAAAAGTTTCGATGCGCAGGGGCAACGGAGCGGCCAGACCGGCCGTGCCGGACTCGGCGCGAAAACTCGATCTCACCGCGCTGCAGCAGACCCCGGGATTCATGATCCGGATCCTGCAGTTGGAAAACTTCGAGGCGTTCTATCCGTATTTCGAGTCCTTAAAACTTTCGCCGCTCGAATACGCCATCCTGGTTACGGTGCGGGACAACAAGACGGTGACGCAGAGCGAACTCGCCGCCGTGCTGAAGATGCAGCTCCCAAACCTCGTGAAAATCCTGTCGCGGATGGAGGAGACCGGCGTCTTGAAGCGGAAGCGATCCGCGCGGGACAAGCGCGCGGTCGAGCTCAGCCTCAGCGCGGCAGGCGAGAGGCGCGCTGACGAGGCCAGCCGGCTTGGCGAGAGCTTTAATGCGCAGACGCTTTCCGCGCTCAGCAAGAGTGAGCAGACAGCTTTCTTGCAGATGCTGGTTCGGCTGGTCGAGGCGCACAAGCACGCGGCGTCCCGACGCGCCTAGAGCATGATGAAATTGGGTTTGATTGCGACCACGAAGAAAGTGCGCTCCCTCTCCCGCTTGCGGGGGAGGGCTGGGGTGGGGGTGTCTCCGCGGGCGACACTGCCCGAGTGGAGGAAGCCCCACCCGGCGCTTCGCGCCGACCTCCCCCGCAAGCGGGAGAGGTGAAGCGCGTCTGCGGCCCAATCTTCCAACCAAAAATCATCATGATCGAGAGCCTTTTCGGTTCTGATTCAATCAGAACCGGGCTCTAGATTCTTGTTTTGACGCGTTTTCTTGACGCGAACCGGTGTCCACTTCGCTTGAAAACGCTCTGGCATTTCAGCCCGCGCAGCCGATCCATTCGGCCGAGGCGTCGTCGTCCAGCGTTGCCACTGCGCTCGCGCGCCGCGTCAACACCGCGCGCTGATTGATATAGCCCTTGTCGGTGATCTCGCCGCCGTCGACGGACGCAGGTTCGGCCAGCAGCAGCGCGCGTGTTGCGTGGCCGGACGAATTGCCAGCTTGCGCCTTCAGCCTCGCGAGCCCTTGGGCAATCGCACTTCGAACCTTGTCGTGGCCAATCACATCTTTCACGTCGGCGCTGTCGGGCAAACCGGCGTGTGCACGGCAGGCCGCAATATTCGGAAACACGAGGAAGCGAACCTCGTCGCTGCCATGGCCGGTCACGACAATGTCCTGCGCCAGCGACGCCAGAGCCGCGATGCCGGCGACGCGCAAGGTGCCGACGCTGACCCAGGTGCCCGAATTGAGCTTGAAGTCCTCGGCGACACGGCCATCGAAGAACAGTCCGAGTTCGGGACGCGCCGGATCGGCAAAGGTCACGGCGTCGCCGATGAGATAAAAACCCTCTTCGTCGAACGCCTGCGCGGTCAATTCCGGCGCCTTCCAGTAACCGGGCGTGACATTCGGGCCGCGCACCCGCACCTCCAGCTTGTCGCCTGACGGCACCAGCTTCAGTTCGGTCCCGGGGATCGGCACGCCGATGTTGCCGGAGCGCTTGGCCTGGAAGTGGCAATCGGTGGCGAGCGGCGAGGTTTCGGTCGAGCCCCAGGCCGACACCATCGGCAGCGCACGGCCAATGGTCTTGACCGAGAGTTCTTCCAGCGCGTCCCAAAGATTCTGCGGCAACGCTGCGCCGGCGTAGAAGGCGAACTTCACCTCGCTGAAAAACTTCTTCCGCAACTCGTCGTCGCCGCGCAGCGCCGCGATCAGCATGTCAAAGCCGCGCGGCACGTTGAAATAGACGGTTGGCATCACGCTGCGCAAATTGGCGAGCGAGGTCGCGAACAGCCCCGGTGCCGGCTTGCCGCCATCGACATAGAGCGTGCCACCGTTGCGCAACACCAGATTGAAATTGTGGTTTGCACCGAAGGTGTGGCTCCACGGCAGCCAGTCGAGGATCACGAGATCCTCGCCGATATCTTCGAGGAACGTCCAGGTCTGCGCTTTGGCCTGCTGGCTCGAGGTCAGCATGCGCTGGGTATTGATCACGGCCTTTGGCGTGCCGGTCGAACCCGAGGTGAACAGGAATTTTGCGATGGTGTCCGGCGTGACCGCGGCAAAAGCCGTTTCGACATCGGGTGTTTCCGGCGTTGCCGTGATGGCGCGGAAGGAGATCGCGTCGGCCGCGTCCGCACTGCCGCTGACGATGGTGGCCGAATGCAGTGGCTTGATCGCCGCCAGCGCTGCGGCAAACGGTTTTGTGCTGGCAACGTAAATCACGCCAGGCTCGAGCAACTCGACCATGCTCTTGAGCTTGTCGAAGTCCTTGGACATCAGCGAATAGGCCGGCGAAATCGCGGCCGATGGCACGCCGACATGCTGGGCGGCGAGCGCGAACAGCGCGTGCTCGACGCTGTTGTCGGACAGGATCACCAGCGGACGCTCGGCGCTTAACCCCTGCGCGAGAATCCAGCTGGCAGCCGAGCGCACCTGCTTCAACGCATCCTTGTAGGTGACGGTGCTCCACGGCGCATCAACGCTGGCGCGATCGGCGAGAAAGATCCGGTCAGGCGCCCGCCGCGCCCAGTGCTCCAGCCAGTCGCCGATGCAGCGCGCACTCGGCCGCAGCGGCGTGGTCGATTTCAGGATGATGCTGCCATCGGTCCGGCGATCGGCAACGATCGTGGGCGTCGCAAAAAGGTTTGGGGATTCGGCACCGCTTATGGCGGCGATGGTCATGGGCTTCCTCCTGCAGCCTCGAAAGGGCTGGCTTGAAGCTAATGTTTGAGCACAACAATTGTTGTCGTCAACAACAATCTTCCCCTTAGCTGCGTGAAGCGCTAGAAGGGAACGATGGCGAGGAACAGTCAGGCACCCAGAATTGCCAACTCACGCGCTGGTATTCGGCCGCGCCCTGGCCGCGCGCGAAGTGAAAACGGCAACGCGCACAGCGATCTAGTGAATGGCGAAATCGGCCTCGACGCGCTGGCGGGCCACGCCGGCTATGCGGTGCGGCGCTTTCAGATCTGGATTTTTCAGGATTTCATTCGCACGCTCGGCGCTGTCGATATCCGGCCCACGCAGTATTCCGTGATGACGGTAATCGGCGCCAACCCGGGCCTGAGTCAGATGGCGGTGGCCAAGCGGCTCGGCATCGAGCGCGCCCGGCTGGTGCATCTCCTGGACAGTCTTGAACAGCGCGATCTCGTCAGCCGCATCAAATCCGCCACCGACCGGCGCTCCCACGCGCTGCACCTGACCGCGCGCGGCCGGACCGCGCTGGCGCAGTTCAAGCGGCTTGCCGCCGAACATGAGCGCCATGTGGCCGAAAAGATCGGCAAGGAGAACCGGGAGAAACTGCTGCAGATACTCTCGGACTTCACCTGATCGCGGCGGCGCCGCGCCTTGAGCTTCTCCGCCCAAATTTTAGGCACGTGCTCGACTGCGCGGCCCTCGCACAACACACGCTATTGCACAGTAAGTGTCTGAAATTACGTTTCTATCTTTGACACCTACCCTGACCGAGCCGTTGTACACAATGGCACATCGCTTGCTTCAGTCCGGGTAGCCTTTGCTCGCTGGAGTTTTGCTGCCATGGGGTCCGACGCGCCTGAAACCATTGCCGCCATCGTCGCCGCGCACCGCGCCGGCGCGTTCACCCCGGCGCAAACCGTCGCGCGCAGCTATCAGCGCATCCGCGACCATAATGATCCCGCCGTGTTCATCAGCCTGCGCGACGAGAAGGATGCGCTTAGCGAGGCTGAAGCGCTGGCCTCGAAAGATGCGGCATCGCTTCCGCTGCTCGGCGTGCCGGTGGCAGTGAAAGACAATATTGATGCGCGGGGCATGCCGACCACGGCCGCCTGCCCGGCCTTCTCGTATTCGCCCGCACAGGATTCCACGGCCGTCGCAAAACTGCGCGCGGCCGGCGCCATCGTGATCGGCAAGACCAATCTCGACCAGTTCGCGACCGGCCTGGTGGGCGTCCGCTCGCCTTACGGTATTCCCGTCAACCCGATCCGCGCTGATCTCGTTCCGGGCGGGTCGAGTTCAGGCTCGGCGGTTGCGGTTTCCGCCGGCTTGGTGCCGCTGGCGCTCGGCACCGACACCGCGGGCTCGGGCCGCGTGCCGGCGATGCTCAACAACATCGTAGGACTAAAGCCGAGCCTCGGGCTGATCTCCAACGCCGGGCTCGTCCCCGCCTGCCGCACGCTGGACTGCATTTCGGTGTTCTCGCTCACCGTCGACGACGCGATGATGGCACTAGCCGCGATGGCCGGACCCGATGGTGCCGATCCGTTTTCGCGCGACCGCCCGCTCGGACCCATGTCAGCATTTCCCGATAAACTCCGGCTTGGCGTGCCGCGCAATGGCCAATTGGTTTTCTTCGGCGACGCGGTTTCCGAGAAAGCCTATGACGAGGCGCTCAAGCGCTGGACGGCGCTCGGCGCCACGCTGGTCGAATTCGACCTCGAACCTTTTTATGAAACCGCGCGGCTGCTCTATGAGGGACCGTGGGTCGCCGAGCGTTACCTCGTCATCCGCGACCTGCTGGCATCCTCGCCGGATTCGATTCATCCGGTGACGCGCGAGATCACAGTGGCCGGCGCGCGGCTGACTGCGGCCGATACCTTCGCCTCGCTCTATCGCTTGCAGGCGCTGCGGCGGACGGCCGAGCAAACTTTCGCCAGTTTCGACGCGATGGTGCTACCGACGGCGCCGACCGCCTATTCGACGGCGCAGGTGCTGGCCAATCCGATCGAACTCAACAGCCGGCTCGGTACCTACACCAATTTTGTGAATTTGCTCGATCTCTGCGGGCTTGCGCTGCCGGCCGCGATGCAGCCCGACGGCATCCCGTTCGGTATCACGCTATTGGCGCCTGCGGGACGCGACGCGCAACTCGCCAGCATCGGTCGCATGTTTCATGCCGATACAAAACTGAAGATGGGAGCCAAGGGCGTGACCCAGCCAACGCTTGCTTTGCTACCGCCAGCGGCGGGCGGCGATGAAATCACCCTCGCCGTGGTCGGCGCGCATCTTTCCGGCATGGCGCTCAACGGCGAGCTGCAGGCGCTCGGCGCCCGCCTGCTTGAGGCGACCACGACAGCGCCGGACTACAAGCTCTACGCGCTCGATATCATGCCGCCGAAACCCGGCATGCTGCGCGTGGAGCAAGGTGCAGGCAGTTCGATCAAGCTCGAGCTTTGGGCGTTGTCGGCGACAGCCTTCGGCAAATTCGTCGCCGCTATCCCGCCGCCGCTCGGCATCGGCACGATACGGCTGGCCGACGAAAGGGGCGTAAAGGGATTTCTGGTCGAGCCCGCCGCAATCAACGGCGCGCGCGATATTTCGGCCCACGGCGGCTGGCGCGCGTTCATGGCGGAGAAAGCGGCGGTGTAGCCCCTCGTGTCCCGGACGCGGCGCGGCGTGCAACGCTGCTCCGCAGAGCCGGGACCCACTTCTGGACCCCGGCTCAGCAGCGCACCACTACGTGCTGCGCTGCGTCCGGGGAACGCATAGTGAGAGAATTCTTACACCGACACCGCGTAAATTTCGTACTCCCCGCGCACCAGCTCGATATGCGCGCGCATCGCGGCCGCCGCACCGCTCTTGTCGCCGCGCATGATCGCAACCACGACGCGGTCGTGCTCGGCGTGCGACTTTGCCAGCCGCCCAAGATTGCGGAACTGGGCGCGGCGGAACGGCTGCACGCGCACCCTTGTGGCCAGCGTCATCTCGGCGATGTAGCTGTTCTGCGAGCCGGCATAGATCGCGTTGTGAAAGCGCTCGTTGACCGCGTGAAAGCGTTCGGGATTGCCGGCATGGCTCAGCACCCGCAACTCCTCGTGGATTGCTTCCAGTTTCTGACGGTCCCCCGGCGGCATCCGTTCGGCCGCGAGCCCGGCGCACAGCGCTTCCAGCTCCGCCATCGCTTCGAACATTTCGGTCAGCCGGTCCAGCGAGGGCTGCGCCACCACGGCGCCGCGATGGGCGCGGGCTTCCACGAGACCACTTGCCACCAGTTGGCGCAACGCTTCACGTACCGGCGTGCGGGACACAGCAAAGCGCCGGGCGATATCGGTCTCATCGAGCGCTGAACCCGGCGGCAATACGCCGCGCACGATCTCATCGGCAAGCTGCAGCCGCAGTTCTTCCGCGCGCGTGACCTTGTCCAGCTGCGACGAAGGGCGATCGACGCGGCGAACCGTGGCTTCCGGCAGATCTTCCAGACTCATGGCGTTTGATCCGTTTGGTTGGAAGACGCTTGCTCGGAAGATTTGGGCTCGTCGATGATGCTGACATGGGCCGCGACGATCTTCCAACCTTCGGAAAACCGTATCCAGGTTTGCATCTGCCGCCCTACCCTGCCGGGTGCGCCATCGCGATAGAACAGCGTCGAGGCAACGGCGGTATCGCGGCCATAGGTCGTGATCACGGTCTTGTCGGTCCGCCGCATCAACCCGACCGGCGAGCGTGCGGCGCGGAAGGCCATGATGGCGTCATAGCCGTAGAGATTTTCGCCGATGCCATAGCGCAGCGTGCGGGGATCGTTATGGAACAGCTCGTCGAGCACCGCGACATCGTTCGACACCAGCGCCTTTTCGTAGCGCTGGAATTGCGCGGTGACTTCGGCCACTACCTCGGGAAGATCGATCTCCATGGCTACAGTCCTCTCGGCGCAGGCGCTGCCGCAACACCCATCCGCTCCAGCGCATGCGCAACTCGCAGCGCGATGTCTTCCCGCCAGGGCGCGGCGATGATCTGCACGCCGATCGGCATCGGCTCTAGCGGCACCGGCACCGCCACCACCGGCAGGCCGATGAACGAAATCGGCTGGGTGTGGATGCCGATATTGGCGCGTACCGGCAATTCGACGCCGTCGAGCACGAAGTTTACCTGCCCGAGCTTGGGCGCGATGCAGGGCGTCGCCGGTGCGATGATCACGTCCACCGATTGGAACAGCTCCAGCACCCTTGCCCGATACCAGCGGCGGAATTTTTGCGCGCGATCGACCAGCGGCGCCGGAACCATGGCACCGGCGATCAGGCGGTCACGCACGGCGGGGTCGAAATCGTTCGGACGCTTGCGCAGGCGATCGAGATGCAGCGATGCGCCCTCGGTCGTGGTGATCACGTAAGCCGCGGCGCGGGCGCGCGCGGCCTCGGGAATCTCGACTGTCTTGGTCGCGTTCAGCGCCTTGGCGATGCGCGCCACGGCCTCGACCGCTTCCGGAAAGACGTTCTTCTGAAAGTACCCGCCGGCCACCGCGACTCGCAAGCCGTCGATGCCTTGGGCCAGCAGCGGCGCAACCGGTTCGACCGGCCGTGTCGTGCAGGCGGCGTCATCGGCATCCGGTCCCTGCAGGGCGTCATAGGCCAGCGCGAGGTCGCCGACATTGCGCGCCAGCGGCCCGAGATGATCGAGGCTTGCGACAAAGGGAAACGAGCGGGCGCGTGACAGCCGGCCGTAGGTCGGCTTCAGCCCAAAGATGCCGCAGAACGACGACGGCACGCGGATCGATCCGTTGGTATCGGACCCCAGGGCGATCGGAACAAGAGCGCCGCCGACCGCACTGCCCGAGCCACCCGACGAGCCGCCGGTCATCCGCGTCGGATCATGCGGATTGCGCGACGGGCCGTCATGCACGTTCTCGCCGGTAAAGTCATAGGCGTATTCGCCCATGTTGAGCGCGCCGACCAGCACGGCGCCGGCCGCTTCCATGCGTTCGATCAGCTTAGCGTCGCGCGGTGACGGGGCAAGATCACGGTTGATCTTCGATCCGGCGCGGGTGGCAAGACCCTTCACGTCGAACAGGTTCTTCACCGCGAACGGCACGCCGGCAAGCGGCCCCACGTTCTGGCCGGCGGCGATGGCGGCATCAACTGCGCGGGCTTTTGCGCGCGCGCGATCAGCGGTGATGTCGGTAAACGAGTTCAGCACGGAATCATGTTTGGCGATTCGCGCCAGTGCGGCTTCGGTCGCGTCGATTGCGGATAGCTTGCCGCCTGCGACGGCCTGCGCGATTTGTTGGGCCGATAGCCCGTCACTGTTCACGGTCATAACCTTATCACGCTGTGTAGACGCTGGCCGGCTCGGTCTCGTCCAGCAGCGGGAATTCATCGACCAGCCGCGCCAGCCTCAGCGACACTTCGAGGTTCGCCCGCACTGCGGGACGCCAGGCTTCCTCGACCGGCAGCGCCAGCGCCTTGGCGACGGCATCGATGTAATTGTCCAGGGGATTCTCGGTCGTCACGGCTCTCTCCTTCTTGGTCATCGCCCGGCTTGACCGGCGATCCAGTAACCACCGGCGGTGATTACTGGATGCCCGGTCGGAGCCTGTCATCCGGCCGGCCAATTGGCCGGACCGGGTGGCGGGGCATGACAACTAAACCGGCAACGGCGGATGCGGGATCGCCGTCAGCAATTCCTTGGTATAAGCGTCCTGCGGATCACCGAGCACGCGTTCGGATGGACCCTGCTCGACGATTCGCCCCGCCCGCATCACGATGACACGATCGCAGAGCAGACGCACCACATTGAGATCATGCGACACGAACAAATAACTCATGCCCATGGATTGCTTGAGGTCCTGTAGCAGATTGAGCACGACGGCCTGAACGGAGACGTCGAGCGCTGCCGTGGGCTCGTCGAGGATCACCAGTTTGGGATGCAGCGCAATCGCGCGCGCGATGCCGACGCGGGCTTTCTGGCCGCCGGACAATTGGTGCGGGAAGCGATCAAGCAGGTCGATCGGAAGGCCGACCAGGCCGACGAGTTTCTCGCAGCGGGCACGCAGGGCGTCGCGGCCCTTGATGTCGCCGAGCTGCAGAAGCGGATCGGCAATGGCGCGCGCGGCGGTGAAGCGCGGATTGAGGCTGTCGGTCGGGTCTTGAAATACCATCTGGATGCTCTTGCGCAGCGGCAGCCGCGCAAAGGCCTGCGGCAGAATGGCGCCGATCTCCTCGCCATCGAAACTGATGCGTCCGGACGTCTGGTCCAATAGCCGCATCACCATCATCGACGTCGTCGATTTGCCGCAGCCGGATTCACCAACGAGGCCAACGCTCTCGCCGTGGCCGACAGTGAAGCTGATGCCGTCGACGGCGCGGAAGACTTCCGCTTCCACCGGCGGCTTGCGGGAGAACAGCTTGCCGAGCACGGCAGTGGCGCCCTGGCGCGGGTATTCTTTCACCAGCTTTTCGACGAGGAGGAGGGGTTTCTGCTCCCTCTCCCCGCTCTTCGCGGGGAGAGGGTCGGGGTGAGGGGCTGTTTCAGCGAGCACGTTGTGCGGAGAGTGCCCCTCACCCGCCGCACTTCGCGCGTCGACCTCTCCCCGCGTGCGGGGAGAGGTAGAGACTGCCGCCTCGTCTTCGGGAAGCAGATCCCGCAACGACACCCCGATCCTCGGCGTCGCGCGCATCAATTTCTTCGTATAGGCGTGCTCTGGCTTCGCAAAAATATCCGCCGACTTCGCCGTCTCCACCACACGGCCCTTTTCCATCACCACCACGCGGTCGCAATAGGCGGCGGCGAGGCCTAGATCGTGCGTGATCAGGATCGTCGACATGTGCCGCCGCTTCGTCAGCTCCACGATCAGGTCCATCACCGCCTTCTGCGTGGTGACGTCGAGGCCGGTGGTCGGCTCGTCCGCGATCAGGAGCTGCGGATTGCAGGCCAGCGCCAGCGCGATCACGACGCGCTGGCACATGCCCCCCGAAAGCTCGAACGGATAGGCATGATAGCGCTCGCGCGGACGAGCAATCTTGACCTGCTCCAGCGCCTCGATCGCCTTCTCGCCGCGGTCGCTCGCCGCGCTCTGCACATGCTGGCGCAGTACGTCCTCGATCTGGTCGCCGACTTTCCGGATCGGGTTCAGCGCCGCGCGCGGGTTCTGGAAAATCATCGAGATTTCCCGGCCGCGCAAATCGCGCATCTCGTTCTCGGTCGCAGCCTTGACGTCAATGCCGGAGAACATCACCGAACCGGCGGCGATCCTGCCGGCGCGGTCGAGGATCCGCATCACCGCATATGATGTCACCGACTTGCCGGAACCGGATTCGCCGACGATGCCCAGCGTCTCGCCCTTGGCCACGGAGATGTTGACGTGCTGTACTGCTTTCACGATGCCGCGCCGGGTAGTGAATTCGACGGTGAGGTCGTGGACATCGAGAAGGGGCTGGGCCGTCATGATGACCTCCGCAAAAATCTCGAAAACAACCCCATGCAAAGTAGAACGATCAGCACTCCTGTCGCATTTCCTTCCCCCATGCGGGGGCAGAGGCGAGTGAAGCTTGAATCAGCCATCACGTCCTCCGCTGCGGATCGACGATGTCACGCAGGCCGTCGCCGAGCAGGTTGAAGCAGAACACCGCGATCATCAGCGCCAGCCCCGGGAACAGCGCGATCCACCATTCGCCCGACACCATGAAGGTGGCGCCTTCCGCGACCATGATGCCCCATTCCGCCGTCGGCGGGCGCACGCCAAGGCCGATGAACGAGAGACCGGCGGCGTTGAGGATCGCGTAGCCCATGGTCAGCGACATCTGCACGATCATGATCGGCATGATGTTGGGCAGGATGTGGACCAGCAGGATCCGCATCTCGCCATTGCCGGACAGCCGCGCCGCCTGGACGAAGCCGGCGTTGCGGCGGACATTGGCTTCGGCGCGGGCGACGCGGGCGTAGAGCGGAAAGTTCACGATCGCGGTGGCGATGATGATGTTCTGTACGGTATTGCCGAGCGCCGCCACGATGCCCATTGCCAGCACGAACAGCGGAAAAGCCATAATAGTGTCGGCGATGCGCCCGACGATGCGGTCGGTCCAGCCGCCGAAATAGCCGGCGGCGATGCCGGCCAGCCCGCCCATCAGGAACACCAGCGCCACCGAGGCGACCGCGATGAACGTATCGAGCCTGGTGGCGACGATGACGCGGCTGAAGATATCGCGGCCCAATTGGTCAGTGCCGAACCAGTGCGCCGCCGACGGCGGCTTCAAGGCTGAAGCAGTATCGCTGGCGAGCGGATCGTAGGGCACGATGTAGGGGCCGAAGATCGCGGCAAACAGGATGATGACGAGCAGGCCGAAAGCAAAGGCGGTGACGCGGTTTTCGCCGAGCACGTAGCGGGTGTGCTCGAACATCGCAGCGAACCCCGAGGTACGCGCGGGAGCAGCAGGCTCAACGGCAGGCGCAACGCTACTCATCTTCGAACCTCATCCTTCAAGCCGCACGCGCGGATCGATCACGCCGTAGAGAATGTCGATGACCAGATTGAGCAGGACGTACATGACCGCCATGGTCAGCACGAAACCCTGCACCGGCGCGAAGTCCGACGAGATCAGCGCTTCCACCGCATAGGAACCGATGCCGGGCCACGCGAACACCTTCTCGACCAGCACGTTGGCCCCGAGCAGAAACGAGAACACCATGCTGAGCGTGGTGATAACCGGCAGCATCGCGTTGCGAAACGCGTAGGTGACGATCACGGTCGACGGCGAAAGCCCACTGGCGCGTGCGGTGCGGACGAAGTCGGACGCCAGCACCGCCAGCATCGAGGCGCGCGTCATGCGCGCGATCGGCGCCAGCGAGAAGATCGCCAGCGTCGCCGCCGGCAGGATGAGCTGGCTCAGCGCCGAACGGAACGTCTCGAACTCGCGCGCGATCAGGGCGTCGATGAGGTAAAGACCGGTCACGGTCGGCGGCGCGCTGTAGAACACGTTGAGCCGCCCAAGCGGCGCCGGCGACCAGCCGAGCCTGAAATAGAACACGTAGACCAGCACGAGACCCGTGAAGAACACTGGCAGCGACACGCCAGCCGTTGTCGTGATTCGGCAGAGATGATCGATCCAGGAGCCAGGCCGGGTGGCGGCGAGCACACCGAGCGGAATCGCGATTCCGATCGAAACCATGAGACCGAGCAGCGTCAACTCGGCCGATGCCGGCAGGCGGTTGCGGATTTCGGTCGCGACCGGCTGGCCCGTGGTCAGCGAATTGCCGAAATCGCCATGCGCGAGATCGTTGGTGTAGCGGAAGAACTGCTCGATCAGCGGCTTGTCGAAGCCGAGTTTCTTGCGGATCTGCTCGATGGCTTCCTTGCTCGCCGCGGGTCCGGCGAAATAGGCCGCAGGATCGCCCGGCAGTGCGCGCGTCAGCAGGAACGTGACGATCACGACCCCAATCAGAGACGGGATCGCAAACATCAGCCGCTTGCCGATCATTGTCAGCATGATGCGCGCTCCGTAATTGGCTGAGAGCGCGCCGCAAGCTCTGCTGCGCTCCCTCCCCCCTTGCGGGGGAGGGCTGGGGAGAGGGGTAAGCCACACGCACCGCCCTTGCCGCCACCCCTCTCCCTGCCCTCGAGAGCGAGCTTCGCTCGCCTCGGACCCCGCAAGGGGGGAGGGAATGAGAGAGTTGTGCGCACCTCACCGAAGAGAGCGAGAGCAACACACGCGGACATGTCGCGCGCGCCCATCATCACATCACGCCTTCACCAGCGCGCGATAGTCGAGCCGGCGGTGGAACCAGTACTGATAACCCGACACGTTCTTCTGCATGGCGACGTTGACGTAGGGCTGATAGAGCGGGATGCGCGGGATGTCGTTGAAGGCGAGATCGACGAAGCCCTTGACGTCGGCGTCGTACTTGGCGGTGTTGCCGATTGCCGCGGCGTCGACGGCGCCGTGGATGAATTCGTCCATCGCCTTCGACTGGTAGCTCATGGTGTTGAAGATCGAATTCTTGCCGTCGTAACACCAGATGAAGAAATACTCGGGATAGTCGAGCCAGCCGGAGAACACGTTGGTGTAGAGCGGCAGCACCTTCTTGTTCAGTTCGGTGCGCCAGTTGGCGCCGGGGATCTTGTTGATCGTGGTCTTGATGCCGATTTGCGCCAGGCTCTCCTGCACCAGAATACAGAGCGGCTCGTTGACACCGGCAAAGCCAAGGTCAAACGACAGCGTGGTCTCGAAGCCGTTGGGATACCCGGCTTCCGCCAGCAATGCCTTGGCTTTGGCGATATCGGTGACGTATTTGGTCGGCTGCGGCCAGGCCACCTCGGTTGCCTTGTCGGCTGCGGCGCCGAACATCGGCTTGGCCAGGCCGAACAGCACCGCATCCATGATCTTCTGGTACGGAATCGCGCAGGCGACGGCCTCGCGGACCTTGACGTTGTCGAACGGCGCGATCTTCACGTTCATGCCGATATACTGGACGCCGTTGGAATAGGGCACCGAGACGATGTTGAGCTTGCCGCTGTCCTTCAGCTCGACGAAATCCTTGTTCGGCAGATCGTAGGAGATGTCGGCGTCGCCGCGTTCCAGCAGCGCGCGGCGGTTGCCGGCCTGCGGCACCATGCGCCAGATC
Organism: Bradyrhizobium sp. sBnM-33; assembly: GCF_032917945.1. NCBI lineage: Bacteria > Pseudomonadati > Pseudomonadota > Alphaproteobacteria > Hyphomicrobiales > Nitrobacteraceae > Bradyrhizobium > Bradyrhizobium sp. sBnM-33. Next base: position 689,351 of record NZ_CP136624.1, on the reverse strand, counting down.
ACGCGCTTGACCTTCGGCAAGGGACCGCCGACCCACTCGTCGTTGCGCTCCATGATGACTTCGGTGCCGGCCGTCCACTTCACCACCTTGTAGGCGCCGGAGCCCGCGGTCTGCTGCTTGGTGTATTCGAGGCCCCACGGATCCTTCTCGGTGGCGTTCTTCTTCACCAACTCGGAATTGACGATGCACGGTACGATGACCGCGAGATCGGGAATGGTGAGACGGTCTTTCTTGGCAAAATCGATTCGCACCGTGTTGTCGTCGACGATGACGAACTGCTCGGTCTTGGTCAGCGAGCCCGCGCCCATCTGGAACGTCGGAAAGCCGCCGACGCTGACGGCGCGATCGAGCGACCATTTGACGTCCTTCGCCGTGACCGGCGCACCGTCATGGAATTTCGCGTTCTTCTTCAATTTGAAGGTCACCGACATGTCGCCGACCTTCATGTCCTCGGCGAGCTCGGGCTTGAACTTGTCGCGGTCGTAATACGGCACCCCGCCCGGACCGCTCTTCATTTCGTGGCTGATCAGCCGGTCGTAGCAATTCCACGACACCTCATAGCCGGGCACGTTGGTGCCGACGCCGTGAATGTCGAGATTGTTCGGCCCGCTTTCCGAGACGATCAGCAGCGTTTCCGACCGCGCTTGCGCCTTGGCGGAGGACCAGATCGCCGGCGCGGGCACCATCGCGCCCGCGGCAACTCCGGTGACGGATTTCAGGAAATCGCGACGCTTCATGGGTGATGCTCCAACGCCCGAGGGGAAACGGCTTTGGAACTGGAATCGCAAGGTTCGTGCCAACCGTTAAGGGAAGCTTTCTTTCGCGCCAACTCATTGATGCTGCGGGCGAATGCACCCGAAACGAATAGCGTCCGGGGATGCGACATTCGTTGCGGATTGCATACAAAGGTGCATATTTGCTCATAAATTATGCAGATATTCGACGCTTTATTGCTGAGCGGCGCACTCAAACCGGCCAAAGCAGATCCTGCAATTCGTGGAGACTGCCGGCCCTCTGTTGCCAGCCCTCGATACAGATTTGCTTGGCCGGGTTGCCGAAGCGATGCAGCAGCATCAGCGCCATCAGCCGCCGCTTAAGGTCGGTCGTGATATATGCGGCTGAGTATCCGTAGCCCTCAAACAGGCTTCGCACGCGACGCGGCATGCCGGCGGTCATGAAGGCGCTCGGACCCAGCAGGTCATATTCGCCCCTCCCCGTCATCACGTCGCCGAAATCGATTAGCCCCGCGAGCCGCCAACCTGAGGGGCCGCGGCTCAGCAGAAAATTCTCCGGGATATATTCGCCGGTCAGGATCACCGCTGGCCCGTCCAGCGCGACCAGCAAGCTCGCATCGCGCAGCAATTCGGCCAGGCCGTCGAGAAATTTCTGCGGCAATCCGAGACGCGCGTGCCGGGCGCGGCATCCCTCGATCTGCCGGCGCATGAAGACGTCCCAGCCCGGCTCGACCGAGGCGAGCGGTCCAACGGGAACGCGCTGCACCTCGGCGATGGTCTCGCCAATCTCGGCAAGCACACGCTCCTTGTCCGTTTCCGGCAGCGATGGCCAGGCATCTGCGCCCAAGACGCCCGATAGCCGCGTGATGACGAGATATGGCCACCCGTCGCGCTCGCCCTCGACGACGATTTCGGGAATCGCGACACGAAGCCGTCCGTGAAGCTGTGCCAGCGCGCCACGTTCCGAGACGAATTGGGCGCGAAGAAAAGGCGGGAAGATTTTCAGGATGAGCTTTTCGTCGAGGGCAACGACGAGATTGGTGCCGGTGGAGAAAATGTGCGGCGCCGCGCATGCCAGGCCGTGGCCGCGGGCGATATCGCGCGCGATCGGCAGCCATTGCGCCGGATCGGTGCGCCACGCGCGGAAGGACTCGTAGTCGGTGAAGGCCGGAAGTGATGCGATCATGCTGGCACTGAACTTTTCCGCCGTCATTGCGAGCGAAGCGAAGCAATCCATAGCTCAACTCGAGGACAGATGGATTGCTTCGTCGCTTCGCTCCTCGCAATGACGGGTGGAGACTACCGATCCGGATTGGCCCGCTCGAACTGGCGCAGCAGGCGGTTGCCGCGCTCGACGGCTGCATCGAGCGCTGCCTGCGCCGACCGCTTGCCGCTGAAGACATGCTCCAACTCGTCCTCAATGGCGTCGCGGATCAGCACAAAGGACCCAAGCCGGATTCCTTTCGAATTCTCGGTCGGCGGCTTCAAGGTCATCTGCTCGATTCCGATCGCAGTACCCGGATTGCGATCGTAGAAGCCCTGCGCGCGGGTGAGGTCGAAGGCGGCGCGGGTGATCGGCAAATAGCCGGTGTTCTGGTGCCAGGCGGCCTGAATCTCGGGTTTGGAGAGATAGGCGAAGAACCGCGCAACCCCGGTGTATTCGGCGCGCGGCCGGTCGCGCAGCACCCATAGCGTGGCGCCGCCGATGATCGAATTTTGCGGGGCGCCGGCGATGTCGGGCCAGTACGGGATCATGCCGTAGCCGACCTCAAACTTCGAATTGGCCTTGATGTCGGCGCGTGTCCCGGACGAGCCGATGAAGATGGCGCATTCACCCCTTTGAAAACGCGGCTCGGCCGATTGCCCGCGGCCGCTATAGTCGAAAATTTTCGTCGCCTGCCATTCCGCGAGTTGCGCGATGTGCCGAACCAGGTCCGGATTGTTGAAGGTCAGTTCTGCATCGAGTCCGCCAAAGCCGTTGCCACGGGTTGCCAGCGGCAGATTGTGGAAGGCAGAAAAATTCTCGACATGGACCCAGGACGGCCAGGATGTGGTGAGCCCGCAGGGCGAGCCGGCCGCACGCAGGCGCTTCGCCGCGGCTCCGACCTCGACCCAGGTCTTCGGCGCCACCTCGGGGTCGAGGCCCGCGGCGCGGAACAGATCCTTGTTGTAGTAGAGAATCGGCGTCGAGACATTGAACGGGAATGAGAGCATGTTGCCGGCGACGTCGGCATAGTAGCCAGTGACTGCCGGCAGATAGGCCTCCGGCGAGAACGGCTCCGACTGGTCGCGCATCAATTCGAACACCGGATAGATCGCGCCTTTTGCCGCCATCATGGTTGCGGTGGCGATCTCGTTGACTTGAACGACGGCCGGCTGGGTTCGCGATCGGAATGCGAAGATCGCCGCCGTCACCGTCGCGGTGTAGTTGCCCTTGTAGGTTGGCACGATCCGATAGTCGGACTGCGACGCATTGAAATCGGCCGCCAGCTTTTCCAGCTGCTTGCCGAGTTCCCCTGACATCGCGTGCCACCACATGATCTCGGTGGCGGCGTGGGCGGGGGACGCAAGCGCCACGGCGGCGAGCGCTGCGAATTGCAAGAACCTCAAGGCCGATTTCACCGGTGACACCCTGCTCTGCCGCGCGAGCGATGTACCCGTTCGCCGCATCCTCATAAATGCCTGCGACCGCGGTTTCAATCCGCCGACATCGCCGCAATGCACAATTAAAGATTGCAACCGGCGCCTGAGGATAACCCCAGGCTAGCCGCCGCCCCGCCGTGTCCCTGATAGCCAAGCATCGGCAAACTCTGCTAAAAATTGCGTTGAACCTTTTCTCTCCGCCGCAGACTCCATCTCTAAGGGGATTTGTCGCCTGTGTATCGCCGCGCCAACCTTTCGCGGACTTTTGTGCTTGTTGTCGCGCTGTTGCTAACGGCGGTCTCAATGGGCGTTTTTGCGCGCGGATTTCCTGCCGCCGATCCCCGAAACGACAGGCATCGGGACGAAATGTTCCATTCCCGCCAGTTCGGCGCGGAACAGGACCGTCCCGGACAGACCCGGACCGGTGCGATCGATCTCCACCGTACCAACGTTGCATTGATCGGGACGGTGGCGCCGTTATTGGTCGGGCGCCTTCGTAGAGTGGAGTGGATTTGACCGGCGCGCCGCAACAGCAGCAAACAGCGCAACGGCCGGCGAGCTTCGCCGCGCGCGGGCGCTTTCGCGTCGTGCAATGGCTCCGCGCGGTGCCGATCCGATGGCGCATTCTGTCGATCGCGGGATTGAACTCCGCCGTCGTCATGGTGCTCGCCGTCTTGATCTGGAACGGCGCCAACGTGCTGGGCTCTGCATGGGACGACGTCCGGCAGGTGCGGGAGTCCGATAAGATCCTGGCCCATCTCGAAAGCGAAACCAGCCGGCTGCAGAACCTGATCCATCGCTACATCAATCAGCCGAGCCCTGAACTGTTCGCCGAGATCCTGCTGCTGCGCGAAGCGGTGCTCGGTACGCTGACCACGCGCGCCTCGAACGACCCGATGCTATCAGGGTCAGTCGAGCGGCTCGAACAGGTCACCGACCGTTTCCTCAACGGCTTCGGCGAATTGCGCGCCGTGCAGGCCACCATCACCAAGACCTATGAGCAGCAGGTGCTGGGGCCGGCCCGCGAAATGGCCGGGCTGTATTCGATCATCGAGGGCGCCACCGGGCATCGCGACGCGCAGATCTGGCCCGCGCTCGGGAAGTCACGCGAGGCGTTTACGGCCCTGCTGGTCGCCGCCAACGCCTATTACCTGTCGCCGGCCTCGGCATCTGCGGAAGACGCCCGCAGGAATACCGAGACGATCGAGAAGACGATCCCCGCGATGACCGATCTGGCCGATAATGATCTGCAGCGCATGGCGCTGACGCGGCTGCAGGCGCGGACGGTGGCACTGCGCGAGGGCATGGCCAAGCTGACCGAACAACTCGCGGTCCGGACCGAACTTTTGCGCAACACTATCGATGCCAGCCAGGCCGAGGCCATCGCGGTGATCGACGAGCTATCGGTCAAGATGCGCCAGCGCGAGCAAAAGGCGCAGGAGACTTTTGACAAGACGCTATCGAGCATCTCGCGCCGGGTGCTGTCGATCGCCGTGATGTTCCTCGGCATCATCCTGTCCGCCGGCGTCCTGATCGCGCTCTCGATCCGCCTGCCGCTGCAACAGATCCTGGCTTCGATGCATGCAATCACGTCGGGCAATTACGATCGCCGCGTACAGGGCACTACCGCCCGGGACGAGGTCGGCGCCATGGCGCGCGCGGTGGACGTCTTCCGCGAAAACGCCATCGCCAAACGCAAAACAGAGGACGAACTGCGCGCCTCGAAGGAAAGAGCGGAGAGCGCATTGCTCGAGCTCAACGCCGCGCAGCAGAACCTGATCGACGCCGAACGGCTGGCGGCGCTCGGCGGGCTGGTCGCCGGTGTTGCCCACGAGGTGAACAACCCGATCGGCATCAGCCTGACGGTGGCGTCGAGCTTTGCGCGGCGGGCCGAAACATTCGAGTCCGAGTTGCGCACCGAGCCGCTCCGCCGCTCCAAGCTCGACGAATTCGTCAAGAGCTCGCGCGACGCAGCAGGGCAACTGGTGGCGAACCTGCATCGCGCCGGCGAGCTGATCCAGTCGTTCAAGCAGGTGGCGGTCGACCGCTCGCACGCAGAGCGCCGGCAATTCAGCCTGAGCGAGGCCACTGACCAGATCGTCGCGAGCTTATGGCCGGTGTTGAAGAAAGCGGCGATCACGCTGTCGGTCGAGGTGCCGGAAGGGCTCGTCATCGACGGCTATCCCGGCTCCTACGGCCAGATATTAACCAATCTTTTCCTCAATGCCGCCAACCATGCGTTTGCCGATGGCCGCTCCGGCGCGATCACGATCTCGGCCCGGGCGCGCGGCAGCGACGACGTAGAGATCATCTTTGCCGATAACGGGGCCGGAATGACGCCGGACGTGCAACGGCAGGCATTCGACCCCTTCTTTACGACCCGCCGCAACGAGGGCGGCACCGGACTGGGCTTGCATATCGTCTATAATCTTGTCACTCAACAGCTCGGCGGCCGGATGATGCTGGAGTCGAGGCTGGGACAAGGCACCACCTTCCGCATTATCATGCCGAAAGTCGCCAAGGGCGGATCCACGAATACAGACCAGACAGCAGCCGACGGAACTTCGCAATGGCCGAACAGGACGATGTCCTCCACCTGATCGACGATACCGGACTGGCTCCGGAGGACTCATCCGCGCGCAAGTGGAAGATCGCCGTCATCGACGATGACGCCGCGGTGCACGAGGGCACCCGCTTTGCGCTCAGCGACTACAGTCTCAACGGCGCGACGCTGGAAATCCTGTCGGCCTATTCCGCGGCTGAAGGCCGCATCTTGATGCGCGACAACCCGGACGTCGCGGCCGTGCTGCTCGACGTCATCATGGAGACCGACGTTGCGGGCCTGGACCTGGTCGAATACATCCGCAACGAAATCAAGAACGAGACCGTCCGCATCATCCTGCGCACCGGCCAGCCCGGGCAGGCGCCCGAGCGCCGCGTCATCGTCCAGTACGACATCAACGACTACAAGGCCAAGACCGAGTTGACAGCCGACAAGCTGTTCACCTCGCTGACGGCGGCGCTGCGCAGCTACCAGCAGCTTGAGCGCATGGTGCAGACAAGGCGCGGGCTTGAGATCATCATCGACGCCGCCTCGACGCTCTACGACTTCAAATCGATGCAGCGGCTGGCGGAAGGCGTTTTGACGCAGCTCGCCTCGCTGCTCAATGTCGACTGCGCCGGCATCCTGGTGCTGCGCGACGACGGTGCCCCGGGGAGCGAATTCTCGGTGCTGGCTGGCTCGGGCTGTTACAGCCGGTTTATCGGCACGACGAGCTCCAAGGCGCTCGATCCGGATTTGCGGCAAATGGTGGAAGCGGCCTTCCAGCGCCGCAAGAACGAATTCGCCGACCATCGCAGCGTGCTTTATTTGCGCACCGGCAGCGGCCGCGAAGTGGTGGTGCTGTTGCAGGCCGAGCGCCAGCTTTCCGACACCGACCGCGCGCTGGTCGAGATCTTCTCCAGCCGGCTGTCGATCGCGTTCGACAATGTCATCCTCTATCGCCAACTGCACGAGGCCAACACCCAGCTCGAGGACCGCGTCGCCCAGCGCACCCGCGCGCTGATGCAGGCCAACCGCCGCCTTTCGGCGCAGTGGCTGCGGCTGCAGCGCGCCAACGGCTTCAAGAACGAAATTCTCGGCACCGTGGCGCATGATTTGAAGAACCCGCTCGGCGTGATCCTCGGCCGCACCGAGATGCTGACCGAATTGATCGGCGCAGGCTCGCCGAAGGAGAACGTCACCGCACAGGTCGAGCACATCAGGGATGCCACCAAACGCCTGACCTCGATGGTCGACCACCTGATTTCGGATGCGATGGCGGATGCCTTCGACATCACCATCCGCCGCGAACCCGTCGATGTCGGAGCCCTCGTGAACGAGGTCACCGACTCCAACCTGCCCTCGGCCGTCAACAAGCAGCAGGCCATTACGGTATCGGCCCCGTCGAACATCGTTACCATGTGCGACGCCGACCGGATCCGCGAGGCGATCGACAACCTCGTCAGCAACGCCATCAAATATTCGCCGATCGGTGGCAAGATCACAGTCACTGTGAGCCATGAAGGCAGCGACACGGTGATCCGCATCGCCGACCAGGGCGCCGGCCTTTCGCCGGAGGATCTCGGCCGGCTGTTCGGCCGCTTCCAGCGGCTATCGGCCAAGCCGACCGCCGGCGAAAGCTCGACCGGCCTCGGTCTGTCGATCGTCAAACGTATTATCGACATGCATGGCGGCCATGTGACTGCGGAAAGTGCCGGACCCGGGCAGGGATCGACATTTACGGTTACACTGCCTGCGACAGAGACGACATGACCCAGAACCCGCACATCTTCATCGTCGACGACGAGGCGCCGGCCCGCGAGATGGTCGGTGATTACCTCAAGATGCACGGCTTCGGCGTCACCTTGTGCGACGGGGGAAAGAGCCTGCGCAAGGAGATCGAGAACGCCGTGCCCGACCTCGTCGTGCTCGACCTCAACATGCCCGAGGAAGACGGGCTTTCGATCATTCGCGACCTGAAGAGCCGCATCAACGTTCCCGTCATCATGCTGACGGCGACCGCGAGCCCGATCGACCGCGTCGTTGGCCTCGAACTCGGCGCCGACGACTACATCGCAAAGCCCTGCGAGCTGCGCGAACTGATGGCACGGATCCGCTCCGTGCTCCGCCGCAGCACGCCGGCCAAGACGGCGACGCCCGAGCCCGCGACGGCCAAGGCGGAGAAGGAACAACTGGTGCGGTTCGGCACCAAATGGCTCGATCTCGAAGCCCAGGCGCTACGCGACGACGAAGGCAACGAGCATCCGCTGACGGCGTCCGAATTCGGTCTGTTGAAAGTGTTCGCGGCGAATCCGAAGCGGGTGTTGTCGCGCGAGCGGCTGTTGGAATTGGCCAATGCGCGCGACGCCGAGGCTTTCGACCGCGCCGTCGATCTGCGCATCATGCGTATCCGCCGCAAGATCGAGATCGATCCGACCAAGCCCGCCGTGATCCGCACAATCAGAGGCGGCGGCTATTTGTTCTCGCCGACGGGTGAGAAGGGTTAAGCCTCGGCGCTTCTGCTGTTCGACCCTCATGGTGGTGAGGAGCCGCGAAGCGGCGTCTCGAACCATGTGGCCCGTCTGGGCCTGCATCCTTCGAGACGCGGCGAAGGCGCCGCTCCTCAGGGATGAGGGTCTACCTGCGGAACTAATCCGCATCTGAAATCTTCCAATTTTCCGCATATTGAAATTACTGGCCTTTTATCTCCGAATGTTTCGTCGCGGGCCCCGCGACGAAACAATTCTCTCGGCCACGAAACCATTTTTCCCTTGTGGAGCAGACATCCCGAAACCGAGCCTAATTAACAATTCTCCCAACGAAACGCCGCCCGGCGTGGAATTGGGAGCCTGTCATGTCGAACGTCATCGCCATCAACGCCGCAGCCAAGAAGTCGATTGCCGCCGCCCGCGCGACATCCGACGAAACGCTGCTGCAGAGTATTGCCAAGGGCGACCGCACGGCGATGCATGTGCTTTACTCCCGCCATAACGTCCGGGTTTACCGTTTCGTGCTGCGCATGGTGCGTGACACCACGATGGCGGAAGACCTCGTCAGCCAGGTGTTTCTCGACGTGTGGCGGACCGCCGCCCAGTTCGAGGGCCGCTCGCAGGTTTCGACCTGGCTGCTGTCGATCGCCCGTTTCAAGGCGCTGACCGCGTTGCGCCAGCGCAAGCATGAGGACATCGAGCAGGAAGACGTGCTGGAGATCGCGGACGAGGCCGACACGCCGGAAGCCTCGCTTGACCGCAACAATACCAGCGCCATCCTGCGCGCCTGCGTTGCCAAGCTGTCGCCGGCGCATCGCGAGATCATCAACCTGGTCTACTACCACGAGAAGTCGGTGGAAGAGGCCGGCGCGATCATCGGTATTCCCCAGAGCACGGTGAAGACCCGCATGTTCTATGCCCGCAAACAATTGGCCGAGTTGCTTAAGGGCGCGGGCGTGGACAGCATCGCCGCGTAAAGGTAAGCGACTTCAATTACTTAGATCGGAATTAATGACGGAAAAACGGGTCGATTTCGACGGACAAAGATTACCTCCGACGAAACAAATGAAACAAATGGCGACATCACCCGGAAAAACTCACCCCCTATACCGATCATCAACGACGCAACGCAAACGCCGAACCGGAGAGCGAACATGCTGAAGCCGTCCTTCCGCTTTTTCATCGTCCCGCTCGGCGCCGTCGCAACATTGGCCACTCTGTCGGCCCAGAACGTCCAGCCCCGCGCCCAGCGCGACGCCGGTTCGACATTCGTGCGCGAACAGGTGGTCGATTGCGGCACCAAGAACCCCAAGGAGGTCTGTGTGATCTCCTACGACAGCGAGACCCCCCGCTGAATTCTTCCTACCTCCCAAGCTCCAGACTCCCAAGCGACCTCCAACGACCCGGCCGGGATGCCCCCCAGCCGGGTCGCTCTGTTTTGGAGGACCGCTGAACGCAACCTTGCGGCGAGTAGGTGATCGCGAATAGTCTGCCGCGATGGGCTACTCTCGCCTGCCGTATTTCAGCCTTACACTTAGCCGCTTACGTGACCACGTCGGTCATGATGCTTGCCGCCATCGATGGATGCTGCGACTAACGAGAATGAAGTCAGGCTACGCAAGGGCACGTCGCTTAACGAGCGGCTCGCTCTCGCAGGCGCTGCCGTACTCCTTTGTTTGGTTGCCTTGCCTGGCCTTAGCCATCTGCCGAACCAATATTGGCTTGGCGTCGCCGCCCTTTTTGCACTGCTGTTCGGATGCCTCCTGCTGGGCGCAGCTCTACTTGATCGTAATGTCGTCTGGATCATTACATCAGGCGAAATCCTGATCGGCGAACAGCGTCCATTCGGGAAGTTGCACAAAAGACTGATCAGATACGATGAAATTTCGGGGATGCATATTCGAAAGAACAGCGGCAGATCAATCGAGTTCAGCCTGGTATTTGAGACCGAATCGGGAGATTTGCTCACCTCGCCTCCCCTGCCTGATATCACCCAAGTGCACCAAACCACCGTCCACATTGCCCGGCTGCTTCGGCTTCCTGATCCCGAACCGGCCGAGAACCCGCTCGACGCCGTCAATGCCGAGATACGACTAGGCAAGCCGGTCAACCCCAGAAGGGTACGAGGACTCAAGGTTCTCTTCGTGCTGCTCGCCGGCACACTGAGCCTTCCATTCATCTATGCACCGTGGAGCGGCAAATGGTCCGCCCTCGGGATCGCTGTCTGGTCGCTCGGCGCGATCGTGACCTTCGTGCTGCTCAGATATCTGCATCGGATAAGTGCATGCTGGATCGTCCACGATGGCGCGATCAGGATCGAACGGCTTTCATGGAAAGGCACAACAGAGGTGGAGACGATCGGCGGTGACGATGTCGAGGCCATCGACGTCGAGAGCGGCGGTCGCAAGGATAGCCTCTACGTGATCACAATTCGACTTCGCACGGGAAAGAAAATCCGCAGCCCGCCGCTGGCCGGCAAGGATCAGACGCACGCCGTACAGGCCGAGATCATTCGGCGACTGAGACTAAACTCGTCGGGTGACGCATAGGCTTGCACGCCTGTTCCGCGCGGCATGCAGGTACAATCGTCGCATCGGGCGTGGTAAGATACACGTCTGGTCCGGACGCAATTTTCGAAAACTGTAGTTCCGTTTTTGAAAGATCGCGCCCGGCGAAATTAGTGACGGGTGGTGTCGATGTTTGAAGGCTGGGATGCGGTCGTATTGGCCCGGGCGCAGTTTGCTTTCACGATGTCGTTCCACATCATCTTCCCGGCCTTCTCGATCGGGCTCGCCAGCTATCTCGCCGTGCTCGAAGCGCTGTGGCTCGTGACCGGGCGCGAGGTTTACATCAACCTGTTCAACTATTGGCTGAAAATTTTCGCCGTCGCCTTCGCAATGGGCGTGGTGTCGGGCATCGTGATGTCCTACCAATTCGGCACCAACTGGTCGGCCTTTTCCGACAAGACCGGCCCGGTGATCGGCCCGCTAATGGCCTATGAGGTGCTCACCGCATTCTTCCTCGAAGCGGGTTTCCTCGGCGTGATGCTGTTCGGCCTGAACCGCGTCGGTCCAAAACTGCATTTTCTGGCGACGCTGATGGTCGCGATCGGCACGCTGATTTCGGCGTTTTGGATCCTGTCGGCCAATTCCTGGATGCAGACGCCGGCGGGCCATACCGTCAATGAGGCCGGTCAATTCATCGCCGCCGACTGGCTGAAAGTGATCTTCAATCCGTCGTTCCCATACCGTCTCGTGCACATGGTGCTGGCGGCGTATCTGACCACCGCACTGGTGGTCGGCGCGGTCGGTGCTTGGCATCTGCTGCGCGATCGGCACCTCGCCGGCCCGCGCGTGATGTTTTCGATGGCGATGTGGATGGCGACGTTGGTGGCGCCGATCCAGATCATCGCCGGCGATCAGCACGGGCTCAACACGCTGGAGCACCAGCCGGTGAAGATCATGGCGATGGAAGGCCATTTCCAGAGCCACAAGCACGGCGCGCCTTTGATCCTGTTTGGCCTGCCCAACCAGAGCGCCGGCAGGGTCGACTACGCGGTCGAAGTGCCGAAGCTCGGATCGCTAATTCTAAAACACTCGCCGGATGCGCCGATGGCCGGCCTCGACACGGTGCCGCGCGAAAACTGGCCGCCGGTGGCGATCACGTTCTGGTCGTTCCGCATCATGGTCGGGATGGGATTGCTCATGCTGGCGCTCGGCATGTTCAGCCTGTTGATGCGTGTTCAGGGCAAGCTCTACGATTCCCGGCTGTTGCACATGTTCGCGGTCGCAATGGCTCCGGCGGGCTTCATCGCCGTGCTTGCGGGCTGGATCACCACCGAGGTCGGCCGCCAGCCGTTCACGGTCTATGGATTGCTGCGCACGGCTGAATCCGCCTCGCCGCTGGCGGCGCCCGCGGTCGCCTCCTCGCTGATCGCCTTCATCATCGTCTATTTCGTGGTGTTCGCGGCCGGCGTAATCTACCTGCTGCGCCTGATGACGGCGCCGCCGCATCCAGGCGAAGAGGGAATGGCGCACGAGGCGCCGATTCGCACCGCCGGCATCACCCCGGCTGCCCAGGGGGCCGGCTCATGAACATCGCGGTCGATCTCGCCACCGTCTGGGCGTTCATCATCGCCTTTGCCGTGTTCGTCTATGTCGTGATGGACGGCTTCGATCTCGGGCTTGGCATCCTGTTTCCGCTGTTTCCGGAGAAGCGCGACCGCGACGTCATCATGAACAGCGTCGCCCCGGTGTGGGACGGCAACGAAACCTGGCTGGTGCTCGGCGGCGGCGGCCTGATGGCGGCCTTCCCGCTCGCCTATGCCGTGCTAATGCCGGCGCTCTATACGCCGATGATCGTGATGCTGCTCGGCCTCGTATTCCGAGGCGTCGCCTTCGAATTTCGCTGGCGGACGACAGCCGCACGCAACCGCTGGGACATAGCCTTTTTCGGCGGGTCGTTGCTGGCGACGCTGGCGCAGGGCATCGCGCTCGGCGCCATCCTGCAGGGCGTGCATGTCGAGGGGCGGCACTATGCCGGCGGCTGGTGGGACTGGCTGACGCCGTTCAGCATTCTAACCGGCGTGTCGCTGGTGATTGGCTATTCGCTGTTAGGGGCGACATGGCTGGTCATGAAGACGGAAGGCGAGTTGCGCGACCGCGCCTATCACCTGAGCTGGGTCCTGTTGCTCGCGATGCTCGGGGCCATCGCCGCGGTCAGCATCGCGACGCCGTTCCTCCATATACAGTACACCGAGCGCTGGTTCGCCTGGCCGAACGTCCTCGTCACGGCACAGGTACCGATTTCGGTTGCTGTAGTCACCGCCCTGTTGCTGCGCAGTCTCGCCAAGAAATACGACTACCAGCCGTTCTTTCTCGCGCTGGCGTTGTTTATGCTGTCCTATGCCGGCCTTGGCATCAGCATGTATCCGTATATCGTGCCGCAGAGCATCACGATCTGGCAGGCGGCGGCACCGCAGAACAGCCAGCTCTTCATGCTGGTCGGCGTCGCCGGACTGATCCCGCTCATCCTCGGCTATACCGCCTGGGCCTATTGGGTGTTCCGCGGCAAGGTCAAACCCGAGAGTGGCTACCATTGAAGCCCAACGAGCCGGCCCGTCGCCCTCTCATGCAGCGCCTGCTGTGGTTTGCCGCGCTCTGGCTCGGCGGCGTCGGCACCGTCGCGCTGATTTCGTTTTGTCTGCGGCTGTGGATCGCGCCGAAATAGGGCAGGCGGGATTTCCCTTGAATTTGGTGGATGACGAAAATGGACGACATTTCAGTCACGTATCCGCCGCATTCGCCCTAAACTTGCCATCAAGCCAGCCCTGAGATTTGATGGTTCCGCTGATTTGCCAAGGCGCCAACCATTTGGCCGCCGTGCCAACAAGGAGAATTTCTGCGATGAAAAAATTTCGGCACCTGATCTGGATGGTGATCGCCGCCGGCGGCCTGATCCTTTCGGCCTCGCAGAGCCAGGCGCAGATGCGGCAGCCCGATGTCGGCGACCAGCCCGGTCTGCTCCCCGATGAATCCGTCGAACTCGATCCGCAGTTCAGGAAGACCGCGGTGCTCTATCGCACCAACGAACCGCCGGGCACCATCATCATCTCGACCCAGGATCGCCACCTCTATCTGGTGCAGGGCAATGGCCGCGCGTTGCGTTACGGCATCGGCGTTGGCCGCGAGGGATTCCAGTGGCAGGGGCTGCTCAATATCACCCGCAAGGCGGAATGGCCGGACTGGACGCCGCCACCGGAGATGATCGCGCGCCAGCCCTATCTGCCGCGCTTCATGGCCGGCGGACCCGGCAACCCACTCGGCGCGCGGGCGATGTATCTCGGCACCACTGTCTACCGCATCCACGGCACCAACCGACCCGACACCATCGGCACCGCCGTCTCCTCCGGCTGCTTCCGGCTGGTCAATGCCGACGTCGCCGATCTCTATGAGCGCGTGCCTGTCGGCACCAAGGTGATCGTGCGGCAGAAGCCGGAGCTTTAATTACGACGCGGCTTCTCCCGCCGATCCATTCCCCTGAAATAGTGAGTTAAAAATGCTACGGACATTTCGAGGCGGCCTCCTGATTGGGCTGGCGGTCGCAATCGCGATTGCGGCTGGCGCAATTACCTATGAGCGTTACGACACCAAGACGCTGAAGCGGACGATCCGCCGCGGCGACGTGCTGTGCGGCGTCAACAAGGGCCTACCCGGCTTCTCGATCCCCGACGACAAGGGCGACTGGACCGGATTCGACGTCGATTTCTGCCGCGCGGTCGCCGCCGCGATCTTCGACGATCCCAAGAAGGCGAAATTCGTGCCGCTGGATGCCAACGAGCGCTTCAAGGAGCTGCAGAGCCGAAAGGTCGACATCCTCTCGCGCAACACGACCTGGAGCATGTCTCGCGAGAGCAATAACGCCCTCTATTTCCCGGCAGTCGCCTATTATGACGGCCAGGGTTTCATGCTGCCGCGCTCGCGCAACATCGATTCCGCGCTGGACCTCAACAACAGCAAGGTTTGCGTGCAGGAGGGGACGACGACGGTCCTCAACGTCGCCGACCATTTCCGCGCCAACAACATGAAATATACCGAAGTGAAGTTTCCTAGGCTGGAAGATGTGCTCAAGGCCTATGAATCCGGCAAGTGCGACACCTTCACCGCCGACGTCTCTCAGCTCTACGCGCTGCGCTTGAATCTGATCCAGCCGAGCGATCACGTCATCCTGCCCGACGTAATTTCCAAGGAGCCGCTCGCTCCCGTGGTGCGCCAGCGCGACGACGACTGGATGATGATCGTGAAGTGGACGCTGTATGCGATGATCAACGCCGAGGAACTCGGCATCACCTCGAAGAACATCGACGAGGCGCTGAAGTCGAAGAAGCCTGACGTGATGCGGCTGGTCGGCACCGAAGGCGCCTATGGCGAAGATCTCGGTCTGCCCAAGGACTGGGCCGCCCGCATCATCCGCCATGTCGGCAACTACGGCGAGGTTTACGAGCGCAATGTCGGCGAAGGATCCAAGCTGAAGATCCCGCGCGGGCTGAATTCGCTGTGGAGCAACGGCGGGATTCAGTATGCGCCGCCGATACGGTGACGGCCATCAGGCCGTCATTCCGGGATGGTCCGAAGGACCAGACCCGGAATCTCGAGATTCCGGGTTCGTGCTTCGCACGCCCCGGAACGACAACCAGTTTCCAAGCGGTTGTGTTTGCCTCCTCTCATCCTGAGGAGCGCGCATAGCGCGCGTCTCGAAGGATGAGGCCACCAGCCGGGCCGCATGGTTCGAGACGCCGCGCTAATGCGCGGCTCCTCACCATGAGGGGAGAAATCAATACCCCTTCATTCGCGCCAACTGGTCGGCGTGGTAATTGCTGTCGCCGAACAACTCCTGGCAGACCCGCGCGCGCTTCATGAAGAAGCCGATGTCGAACTGGTCGGTCATGCCCATGCCGCCGTGCATCTGCACGCCCTCCTGCACCGCCAGCGTCGCCGTAGTGCCGGCCTTGGCTTTTGCCACTGACACGGCCGCGCCCGCGTGCTCGAAATCACCGTCGAGCGTCTGCAGCGCCTTCAGCACCGCGGCGCGGGTGATCTCGATGTCAATATAAAGCTGGGCTGCGCGGTGCTGCAGCGCCTGGAATTCGCCGATCAATTTACCGAACTGCTTGCGCTCCTTCAGATACGTTACGGTGCGGCCGAACACCTCTTCGCTCAAGCCGACCATTTCGGAAGCTACCGCACCGCAGCCGATATTGAGTACATCTTCCAATAACGCGCCGCCCTGGTCGACCTCGCCGAGCACCTGATCGGCATTGACCTCGACATTGCTGAATTCGATTCGTGCAGCATTATGTGCGTCGACCATCACCGTACGTTCGATCGCGATGCTCTTGGCCTTGGGATCGACCAGGAACAGCGTCAGCCCGTTGCGCTCGCCGGCCGCACCGCCGGTGCGTGCCACGACGATCAGAAGATCGGCGATGTGGCCGTCGACCACCAGCGCCTTGGCGCCGTTCAGCTTGAAGCCGTTGCCGGAGCGCACCGCCTGCAGCTTGGTCTGCAGCGGGCGATGCTTGGTTCCTTCATCGATCGCAAGCGCAGCCAATAGCGACCCGTCGGCGATCTTCGGTAGATGCGCCGATTTCTGCGCTTCGCTACCGCCGCGGGAAAGCGCTGATACGGCGAGCACCGCGGTCGAGAGAAACGGCGACGGCATCAAAGTGCGGCCGATTTCCTCCATCACCACGCCGGCCTCGACACAGCCGAGCCCGCTGCCGCCGAAACTTTCCGGCACCAGCAATCCGGAAAAGCCCATCTCGGCAAACGCCTTCCAGAGCTCGCGCGAGAATCCCGTTTCGTCCTTGCTGTCGCGCAGGTGACGCAGATGCGACACCGGTGCCTTGTCGCTGATAAGGCCGCGCGCACTGTCGCGCAGCATGGATTGTTCTTCGGTGAGGACGAGGGGCATGGGGATTCCGTTACGCTGATCTTGGACTGATTTCGCTCTTGATCCTCATGGTGAGGAGGCGCCTTGGCGCCGTCTCGAACCATGAGGCAGATATCGGGGCCTCATCCTTCGAGACGCGCTCCGCGCTCCTCAGGATGAGGGATTCAGGTCAAGCCCCCGGCAGATCGAGGATGCGCTTGGCGACGATGCCGAGCATCACCTCGGAGGTACCGCCTTCGATCGAGTTAGCCTTGGTGCGCAGCCAGGCGCGCGGACGTGCGCCGCCTTTCGAGCGCTCGCTTTCCCATTCCAGCGCGTCGATGCCACCGGCCGACATCAGGATCTCGTGGCGGCGCTTGTTGAGTTCGGTACCGTAATATTTCATCGCCGACGAAAACGCCGGATGCGACTGGCCGGCCTTGGCGAGATCGATCGCGCGTTCGGCCACAGCCGCAAACGCCGCCTCGTCGATGTCGAACGCGGCGATCTGGCCGCGCAGCATGGCATCATCGAGCCGGCCGGAATCGTCGCTACCGACGGAATCGGCCGCGACCTGCCCAAGCGGACGGCCGATACCGCGCTCGCCAGTGCCTGATATCATCGCGCGCTCATGCTGCAGCAGATATTTTGCAACATCCCAGCCGCGGTTGACCTGGCCCACCACATGCGATTTCGGCACCCGCACATTATCGAAGAAGGTTTCGCAGAACGGCGAATAGCCGGAGATCAGAAGAATCGGCTTGGTCGAGACGCCCTTCGAGGCCATGTCGAACAAGATGAAGCTGATGCCATCATGCTTCTTCGCCGTGGGATCGGTGCGCACCAGGCAGAAAATCCAGTCGGCGTAGTTCGCATACGACGTCCAGATCTTCTGGCCGTTAATGATGTAATCGTCGCCGTCGCTCTCGGCGCGGGTCTGCAGCGAGGCGAGGTCCGATCCGGCGTTCGGCTCGGAGTAGCCCTGGCACCACCGGATCAGGCCCGCGGCAATCTTCGGCAGGTGCTCTTTCTTCTGCGCCTCGGTGCCGTATTTCAGCAGCGCCGGCCCGAGCATCCAGATGCCGAAGCTCGAGAGCGGCGAGCGCGCGCCCATCGCGGCCATTTCTTCACGCAGCACCTTGTGCTCGTCGGGTTCCAGCCCTCCGCCACCATACTCCTTCGGCCAGTCCGGCACGGTCCAGCCCCTGTCCCGCATCCGCTCAAACCAGACGCGCTGCGGCTCCGAGGAGAATTTGGCGTTGCGACCACCCCAGTAGGTATCGCTTTCGGAGGTCATCGGCCGTCGCATTTCCGGCGGACAATTGGCCTCTAACCAGGCGCGGGTTTCACGGCGGAATGTCTCCAGATCGGACATGTCGGCGTTTCCATGTGGGAATGTTTGGAAGCGACCTTAGCCCTCGCGTTGCGGAATTCAATATATGCCTGACGTCAGCCCATGCCGCTCTGGCGGTGGTCACGATGCCCGATCGGGTGTATGCGCTAGGCGATAACGATTGAAAAACAAGAGGAAACCGGCATGCGGCTGAAGTTGCTTTCGCCTGGCGAAATGAACGCCGAGCAAAAAGAAACCTACGACGAGGCCATCGCCGGCAAGCGCGGCGCGCCGCCGGCGCCGATGATGGCCTGGCTCAACAGCCCGGAGATGGCGCGGCACGCCACGCGGCTCGGCGAGCAACTGCGTTTCAACACAATCTTCCCTGCAAAGCTTTCCGAAATTGCCATTCTCGTCACCGCGCGGCACTGGACGTCGCACTACGAATGGTATGCGCACAAGCGCCTGGCGCTGAACGGCGGCATGGATCCGAAGGTCATCGAGGACATCAGAGACCGCCGCACGCCCGTCTTCGATGACCCCAAGGGCCAGACGATCTATGATCTCGCCAAGTCGCTGCATGAGGGCCACGGCGTGTCGCAGGCGCTGTATGATGAGGCTGTCGCGCTGCTCACTGTGCGCGGCGTGGTCGAAATTATCGGCCTATGCGGCTATTACACGATGGTGTCGATGACGTTGAACACGTTTGAGTTCGGGCTGCCAGACGGCGAAGTGTCCGATCTTGCGTGAGGAAAATCCGCGCCTACGTGTCCCGGACGCGGTGCAGCGCTTCTTAAGCGGTGCACCGCAGAGCCGGGACCCCATGCCGGCCCTAACATAGGCCCCGGCTTAGCAGCGCATCGCCGGAGTCGCGCGAAGCGCGATCCCGAGCGCGCTGCGCAGCATCCGGGGCACGCCAACCTTCAGAACGGAGACAACATGCCCCAATCCCCACCCATCGTCGCCGGCACGCGGATCGGGCATGTCCATCTCAAGGTCGCCGACCTCGAACGCGCGCTCGGCTTCTATTGCGGCGTGCTCGGATTCGAGGTGATGCAGCGGATGGGTTCTGGCGCGGCATTCATTTCGGCCGGCGGTTATCACCACCACATCGGCCTCAACACCTGGGAGAGCAAAGGCGGCCATCCGCCGCCGCCGGGCACCACCGGCCTGTTTCACACCGCCATTCTCTATCCTACCCGCCCGGCGCTGGCGGATGCGCTCTACCGCGTGATCCAGGCCGGCATCGAGCTCGACGGCGCCAGCGACCACGGCGTAAGCGAGGCGCTCTATTTGCGCGATCCCGACCAGAACGGCGTCGAGCTCTATCGCGACCGGCCGAAAGAAGAATGGCCCCGCGCACCCGACGGATCGCTCGCGATGTTCACCAAGCGGTTGGATCTGGAGGATCTGCTGCGGCAGCGGGAGGCTTAGGGCGGCACATCGTCAAACCATACTCAACAAACTTGTGAGCCAGCCGGACACATAGAGACCGAGACCGAAAATCGCGTGCGTGAGGAGGCTATGCAGGCGAGCGGCCATCGTGTGCGACGTGCGGCTGGCGGCGACGCCGAGACCCATCCCGGGCTGCATCAGCAGGAACGGGAAGATCACGCTACCGATGCCGAGAACCAGCGGAGGACCGATGGTTGGACGACGCACCCAGTCGAGACCCCAGATCGCAAGCAGCATAGCTGCGAGCGCGATGCCGATCAGATAGTGGGCGCCCCACCCGATCAGGCGTTCGCCCTGCACGGGCGGAGAGTCGGCGATCTGATCGTGGCGAAAACGCCCGCGCAGCAGATGGCCGATCCAGCGGCCCACCAAGCCATAATCCAACGGAGCAATGCCGAGCAGTCGCTTCCGCGCTGCGGTCCAGCCGTCCATCGTCGCGGTCGCGCCTGCTCCAATCAGGACCGCTTGCACGAGATAGTTCGTCGCCTCAACCACACACCGCCTCCCCCGCCGCGCCCGAAGCAGACCGTGCTCGAGCGCCGACCATCCAGCAGGCCGCTGTGAAGCGGACCTCCGCTCCGTGCACGAAAGGAGAAAAAGCGGCGCGAACCGTCTCGATGACCTGCGCGCGGGTCTCGCTGTCCGTCTCCTGGAGGGCCAGGCCGACGGGACCGAGTTGCGACAAGTAGCGGACCAGTTCCTTCTCCGACAGAGTGCAGGCGACATCGATGGGCCGGATATCGATTTCGGCCCAGCCGCTCTCCTGCAGGATGCCGTTGACCCGGCTGCGATCGGCGAAGGCGAATTGTCCCGGTGCGCCCGGCCGGCGGGCGGGTAGATTTGGCAGTAACGGTGCCGCAGCACGCTCGGCGGTCGTCATGAACGGATTTTCCGCGGGCCCGCGCCAGGCAATGAACCGCAACTCGGCGTTATTCTTGGCGGCGCGCCGGAGGTTCGAGAAGGCGCGAACCGGATTTCCGAAGAACATCACGCCGAAGCGCGAGATGATCGTGTCAAAACTATCGAGCTGGAACGCATAGGTCTCCGCGCTGGCGCAAACGAAGCTCGCCGGCACGCGCTCCGATTCAGCGCGGGCTCGGGCGGCCGCGATCATCGGCTCCGAAATGTCGATGCCGGTGCAAGTTCCTTTTGTTCCGAGCAGCCGCGCGACCGCAAGCGTTGTGCCGCCCGCGCCACAGCCGACGTCGAGCACGCATGCATCGGACCGGGAGGCAACTGCTTCGAGGAGCATTTCCTCGAATGGTTTGAATATCTGCTCGATCATGTCCTGAGTTCCAAGCCAGGCGCGTGCCGCGGGACCGTTCCAAAGCCTCATCTGCTCGTCATCGTCTAGCTGCGTTGCATCCATGATCCGCGTTCCTTGTTGCTTGCCTTCACCGAAGGATGGCCACATGATGCCAGTTCAAGTCCACTTGAGGTCAAGAGATGAATGGCATGGATATCGCGGAGGTGGCGCAGCGATCCGGCGTTCCCGCCTCGACGCTGCGGTTCTACGAGGAAAAGGGGCTGATCGCTTCGATCGGAAGGCGTGGTCTGCGCCGCATGTTCGATGCGAACGTGCTGGAGCGGTTGGCGCTGATAGCGGTGGGGCGCGCCGCCGGATTTTCGCTCGACGAGATCACCCGGATGTTCGCGCCCGACGGGCGGCCGCGTATCGACCGGAAGGTGCTCATGGCGAAGGCGGAGGAATTAGACAGGACCATTCGCAAACTGAACGCCATGCGGGACGGCCTGCGCCATGCCGCGGCGTGCCCCGCGCCAAGTCACATGGAATGCCCGACCTTCCGCCGCATTCTGCGCGCTGCCGCGTCGGGTGCTATTGGTCGACGAGAGAGGGCTCGGCGGCCATCGCGGCACTAGTCCGGTAACGGCAATCGTCATCGTTCAGCCGGAAGCCTCTTCACCTGGACGTTCTGCGAATCATGACCAGCACCGCCGCCGTCAGCTCCACCGCGATGCAGCCGTAGAACGGTAGCGCATAACTACCCGAGAGATCGCGCAACAGGCCGACCACGCCGGGACCGAACGCATACGTGATCTGGTTGATCGCCGTGATCAAACTGACCAGCACGCCGAACGAACGCGGATCGAATTCGCGCTGCACGATCAGCGCCGGCAATGTGATGAGGTTGCCGACGGAAAAGCCGAACAGCGCGCAGGCTGCGATCAGCACGTATTCGTTATGCACATTGATGACGATGAGCAGCGCCGCCGCCTGGCTGACAAAGGACAGCGAGGACGCCAGCCGCTGGTTCATCCGGTCGATCACGAAAGAAAACAGCACCCGGCCAACCACCGCCATCGCCGTCAACAGCGCCACCGCAATCGCCGCCTGCTGCCGCCCGATCACCGTATCCAGAAACGCGATCAGGTGGACGATGAAGCCGACCTGCGCGAACAGCACCAGCGCGAATGCCGACGACACCGAAAGAAAACCGATATCGCGAAAGGCGCGTGCGCGAATTTGCGTCGGCGACGGCGCGTCGGCAGTGTCGAGCCCGCCCGCACTCAGGTGAAGCGGCGGCCGTCCGACCAGCAGCAGGATCACCGGAACCATCAGCGCAACCATTACGGCGGCCGACGCCGCCATGGCACCGGCGAAGCCGAAATAGCCGATCGCGGTCACCAGCAGCGGCACGCCGACGATGCCGCCAAAGCTCGCGCCATTCAGCGCCAAGCTGATCGCCATGCCGCGCTTATTGTCGAACCAGAGGCCCAGCGTATTGGTGATGATGCCGAGGCTGGTGCCGGCCCAGCCGAACGCCAGCACGGCATTGGCGAGGTAAAGCTGCCAAGGCTCGCGCACCTGACCGATCGAGATCGCCGCCGCGGCCATCGCCAACGTGCCTGCGATCAGGCAGTTGCGCGGCCCGAACGCCTTGATGGCTTCGCTGACGAAGGCGACCAGCGCCGCGCCGAACAGATAGAAAAACGTGGTGCCGGACGAAATCAGCGATGCCGGCCAGCCGTGCAGCCGCTGCAGCTCGGCGACATAGACGCTCTGGCCGTAGAAGCCGAGCCCCCAGCCGAAGGTTGCCAGCAGGAAACAGACGGCGACGATGCGCCAGCCGTCGTAGCGGATAGAGGTCTCGTCGATGGAGATGTGAGTGAGATGGCTATCCAACTTTTCGTGCTTCATCTGCTCACCACACCGTCATGCCCGGGCAAAAGCGCGAAGCGCCTCTTCGCGCTAGACGTCCCGCGCATCCACGCCTTTTTGCTCTCGGAGACAAAGACGTGGGTGGCCGGGACAAGCCCGGCCATGCCAGCGAGGCTTAGCAGATCGAAACGCCAATTGCTTCGGCGCGGGCCGAACTGTCAGCAGGTGGCAGCTAGGCCGGTTTCGACGGATCGTAGAAGAACCGCTCGCGCCAAACTTTGTCGCCGCGCCATTCCTGCAGCGCGACCTCGTCGAACCGTCCGGTCTTCCCGGACTTGTACACGAACTCGAACACCCAGTGGATCGCGACATGGTCGCCCTCGACGATCGAGGTCACGCAGGTCGAGGTCACGCTTTTGACCCGCTCCAACACCGCGCGCTCATGCGCTACCAGCACGTCGCGGCCGACTCGCGGTGCGGCGGCGTTCTCCTGCATGCTGGCGTCCTCGGTGTAGAAGCGCTCGATCGCGCCGGCATGGTCGCCGGAGACGACGGTGGCGATGAATTCATCGAGACGGGCGCGCGACGGCATGGGACCTCCGGTAATCAGACACTCGGATCGGGAATCTCGTTGACCGCCTGCAGCTTCGCGCGACGCTTGGCAAGTGACGCAAACGACAGCACTGCAAGGCCGAGCAGCACCGGCGGGAACACCACCATGTTTACCATCGACCAGCCGTAATGCGCCAGCAACTGGCCGGACGAGAACGACCCCAGCGCCATCATCCCGAAGATCAGGAAGTCGTTGAACGCCTGCACCTTGTTGCGCTCCTGCGGCCGGTGCGTCTCCAGCACCAATGCCGAGGCGCCGATAAAGGCAAAGTTCCAGCCCACGCCGAGCACGATCAGCGCCGCCCAGAAATGCAGCGCGGTGATGCCGGAAAGGCCGATCGCGGCAGCGACGGCTTCCAGGGTCAGGCCAAGTGCCACGATTGTCGGTGCGCCGAAGCGGGCGATCAACGTTCCCGTGAAGAAGCTCGGGCCGTACATCGCCACGATGTGCCACTGGATGCCGAAATTGGAATCGCTCACCGTGAGCCCGCACATCTTCATGGCGAGCGGCGCCGAAGTCATGACGAGATTCATCATCGGGTAAGCAATCACGCCGCACAGCGCCGCGGCAATGAAGCGCGGTTGCCGCGCAATCTCGAACAGCGGCCGCCCGCCGTGCATGTCCGACGGTGCCGGCTTCGGCGCGTCGACGCTCCACAGCACCGCCGTCGCCACCAGCGCGACGAACGCCTGCACCACGAAGCTGAACGCAAACAGATAAGGCGGCCAGATATCCATGGTCCACTGCACGAGCTGCGGACCGAGCACGCCGGCGAACACGCCGCCGGCCATTACCCAGGACACGGCTTTCGGCCGGAATGCGGCGCTGGCGCCGTCAGCGGCGGCAAAACGATAGGACTGCGCGACTGCGCCGTAGAGGCCGCCGAGGAAAGTTGCGAAGCAGAACAGCCAGAACGACGCGTAGAGAACGGCGGCGGCGGCGAGCGCACCGGTGAGGATTCCACAGAAGGTACCAACGATAAACGCAACACGGCGGCCATACGCGCGCGAGATCGCGCCCGTCGGCAGCGTGCCGGCGGCGAGCCCCAGCACGTACATCGACAGCGGCACGGTGGCGAGCGAGATATCAGGCGCCAGCGTCGCGCCCACGATCGAGCCCGTGGCGAAAATCACCGCCGAATTGGCGCCGGTCAGCGCCTGCGCCGCAGCGAGCCGCAGCACGTTGGCGCGCGCGCGAGCGTCATTGGCGATCTCTTGGTTGGCTGTGGTATCCAGCATCGGCATTCCCGCCCGGTAGGCCCCGGGGCCGGGAGCCTCGTTATTGATTCCGCGGCACTATGAAGACACGGGGCGGCGCGATCAACCGACGCAAACGGGCGCGCGCTATGCGCCGACGTCACCCTTTGTGGATGGCGCGAAGGCCACGATCATGTTGTTGGCCGGCATTGGTACGGTTTCGACCAACGTAAGGCCGACCTTCTCGGCCAATGTACTGAGTTCTCCGATATCGCGCACGCCCCATTCGGCGTCCTGCTCGCGCAGGCTGGTGTCGAACACGGCGTTGCTCATCGCGGTGTGCTTGCCGTCGCGCTTGAACGGGCCATAGAGAAACAGCCGCCCGTCATCACGGAGATAGCGCGCCGCGCCGGCGAACAGGCCCTCAGCCACGCGCCAGGGCGCGATGTGGATCACGTTGGCGCAGAACACCGCCAGCAGTTTGCCCGGCCCGCTGCCGTCATGCATCGCCGGACACCAGGCCGGATCGGCGAGATCGACCCGCAGCGGCGAACGAATGTTCGGCAAGGCGGCATGCGCCCGCCACGCTTCGATGCTTTTGAGATGCCGTTCATTGAGATCGCTCGGCCACCAGATGATGTCAGGCGTATGTTTTGCGAAATGCACCACGTGCTGGCCGGTGCCGCTGCCGGCCTCCAGCACGTCGCCGGATTTGCCGGCGAGAAATTTCTGCAGCACCGCCCAGATCGGCTCGTGGTTGCGGTGGAATGCCGCCGCGTCGAGCCGGCCGTCGGGCTCGACCGGCCGGCCGTCCTTGCCGAATTCCACTACATACTCAGCCATCGCAGTTCGGTCCCGAAAAAATCAGTGGCGCAGCGATCACTTCAGATCGCCGCAGAAGATCTCCTTCAACACCCCAAGCAGACGCAGGGTGCGCTGGTCGGCGACGCGATAATGCAGCGTCTGCGAGGTCCGGCGGAATTCCACCAGCCCGTCGGCGCGCAATTTCGCCAGATGCTGCGACAGCGCGGACTGGCTGAGATTCACGATGGCGACCAGTTCGCCCACCGTCATCTCGCCGCGCACGGCAAGAAAGCAGAGGATCAGCAGACGCTTTTCATTGGCGAGCATTTTCAGAAGCTGCGCGGCGTCACCGGCCTGCTTCGCCAGCTTCTTCAGCGCCGCCGCGTCGTCGGCGCCGGGGGCGAAGGCCGTCTCTTGCCTAGTCTCTTGTTCAGTTTCTTGGGCTGCCGGGGCGGCTGCTCTCATCACTGCAAATCCGGTATCTTTTTCCGCGCCTGCGAAGCACACATACCACACTAGCGCGCCGGGCCTTCTTTAGCATTGACTAAATTAGTAAATGTGGATATTGGTTCCAAAAAGCAAGAATTGATGCGGCGACGCGGCCGCGAGGGGAAGAAAACGTGCGGCCAGACCCGTTACGCAGCAAAGCTGTTCTCTCTGATCCCGCCGCCCCGGACACCCCGATGGGCCGCCGCCGCTTTCTTGGCCTCGGCGCAGCCCTGACCGGCAGCCTCGTCATTGGCGGCAAACCGGCCGTGGCTGACACCGCGCAGGAGTCTCCCCCCGCAGACGCGCCCTGGTCGCAATCGATCGGCGCCGGCGTGGCCGATCGGCCCTATGGCCGCCCCGCCGATACCGAAGCTTCCGTCATCCGCCGCAACGTGCCCTGGTTGACCGCGAGCGCGGAATCGTCGGTGAGCTTTTCGCCCCTGCAGGACCTGCACGGCATCATCACGCCAAACGGATTGTTCTTCGAGCGCCATCATGCGGGACGGCCCGACATCGATCCGGCGCAGCACAAGCTGATGATCCACGGCCTTGTCGAGCGGCCGCTGCTTCTCTCCATGAAGGACATCATGCGCTTCCCATCTGTGTCGCGCATCCATTTCATCGAATGCCCGGCCAATGGCGGCATGAACTGGCGTGCTGCGCAGATGAATTCGCTGCAGTTCAGCCACGGCATGGTCAGTTGCGCGGAATGGACCGGTGTCAAGCTGTCGACGCTGCTGGAGGAGGTCGGCATCAAGAAGCAAGCGAAGTGGGCGATGGTCGAAGGCGCCGACGGCGCGCATATGAACCGCAGTCTGCCGCTCGACAAATGCCTCGACGATTGCCTCGTGATCTATGCGCAGAACGGCGAGGCGCTGCGGCCCGAACAGGGTTATCCGCTGCGGCTGGTGGTGCCGGGCTGGGAAGGCAACGTCAACATCAAGTGGCTGCGCCGGATCAAGCTCGGCGAAAAGCCGTGGCACACCCGCGAGGAAACCTCGAAATACACCGACCTGATGCCGGACGGCACCTCGCGCGGCTTCACCTGGCTGATCGACGCCAAGTCGGTCGTTACCTTTCCCTGCCCCGAGAAGCCGCTCGATGGACCCGGCCTCTACGAAATCCGCGGACTGGCCTGGACTGGCAACGGCAAGGTCAAGCGCGTCGATGTCTCCATGGACGGCGGCGTCAACTGGCAGACCGCGCGGCTACACGAGCCGGTGCTGTCGAAGGCGCTGACGAAATTCACCCTGCCCTGGCGCTGGGACGGCAGGCCCGCGCTGGTCGCATCCCGCGTTATCGACGAGACCGGTTATGTGCAGCCGACAATTGCACAACTGCGCGCACAGCGCGGCTCAAACTCGGTCTACCACAACAATTCGATCCAGACCTGGCAGGTCAAGCCCGACGGAAGCGTCTTCAATGTACAGCTCGCGTAAGATTTGCCTGCCGATCATGGCCATCCTGCTTGCCTGCGCCGCAAGCCTCGCCGGCGCGGCCGAACCCGGCTCGTTCGGTTACGGCAGTGTGGCGACGCCGGCGCAGATCGCCGGCTGGGACATCGACGTGCGCGGCGAGGACGGAACGGGCCTGCCGCCCGGCAAGGGCACCGTCGACCGGGGCGCCGAGGTTTATGCCGAACAATGCGCTGCGTGCCATGGAACCTTCGGCGAAGGCGAAGGCCGGTTTCCGAAGCTGGTGGGCGGCGTCGGATCGCTCCGGGACGAGCGCCCGGAGCCGACGGTCGGCAGCTACTGGCCGTTCGCCCCGACCCTGTGGGACTATATTAACCGCGCCATGCCGATGCAGGCGCCGCACACATTGTCAGCGGATGACGTTTATGCTTTGACCGCCTATATTCTGAACCTGAACGATCTCGTTTCCCATGAATTCGTTGCCGATCGCAACAGTTTGCCGAAAGTCAAAATGCGCAATCGCGACAATTTCGTCTGGGCCGACCCGCGCCCCGATACGATGGCAAAACCCTGCATGAGCGATTGCGTTAACGCCGCCGATGTCAGGATATCATCGACGGCCGAGGGCAGGAATCTGACGCCGCGCACGACCGGGCCGCTTGATACGATGCAACCGAAGTAGAATTACGGAAACGCCTGTGACCGATCATTTCCTGACGAAATCCGCAAAGCTTCCGGCGCTGGCGCTGCTCGTCGCTCTGGCGTGCGCAGGCGCCGCGCACGCGCAGTCCGCGGTGGATGAAGGCCGCAAGCTTGCGTTCGATCGCTCGAAGGGCAATTGCCTGACCTGTCATGTCATCAAGGGCGGCAACCTTCCCGGCACGATCGGGCCGGAGCTGGTCGACATCAAGAGCAAATACCCCAATCGCGAGGAACTCGTCGCCATCATCAATGACGAAACCTTGCGCAATCCGCTTACCGTGATGCCTCCATTTGGCCGCAACCGGATCCTGACCGAAAAAGAGATCAACGCGGTGGTGGATTTCCTGCAGACGCTGTGAACGCGGCGCAATGCTTTAGGAGAGTTTGTATGAGCACTATGGAGAATGATTTTTCGGCGACGCGCCGGTTGATCCTGCAAGGCGCCGGCGTGTTGACGCTGATCGGCCTTGGCATTGTGCCCTTTGATGTCACGAAGGCACTCGCCGCGGCCAACGACAAATATCCGGAAGAGGCCTTCAAGGCGAAGAGCGAGGCCGACGCGATCAAGGCGCTCTACGGCAAGACGCCGGAGCCTTCCGACAAGGTCAAGATGGATGCGCCCGAAATCGCGGAAAACGGCGCCGTGGTTCCGATTTCGGTGACGACGACGCTTTCGGACGTGACGTCAATCTCGTTCCTGGTCAGCGAAAATCCGGTCGCGTTGGTGGCGTCCTACAAGATCCCGGCAGGCACACTCCCAAGTGTTTCCAACCGCATCAAGATGGCGAGAACCAGCAACGTCGTCGTGGTCGTGGAAGCCGGCGGCAAGCTCTACAGCGCCAACAAGGAAGTCAAAGTCACCGTCGGCGGTTGCGGCGGTTAACGGGTACCGGGAGAGAATTCATGGCATCGACCATTCGCGTGCGCGCCACTTCGAGCGGCGAGACCACCGAGGTGCAGGCGCTGATCCAGCACCCGATGGATTCCGGCTTCGTCAAGGATTCAAAGGGCGAGCTCATTCCAGCGCATTTTATCCAGCAGCTCACCTTCGAGCATGACGGCAAAAAGGTGTTCACCGCCGATTGGGGCGGCGGCGTCTCCAAGGATCCCTACGTCAAGTTCGCATTCAAGGGCGCCAAGAAGGGCGACGAGCTGAAGATCAGTTGGGTCGACAACAAGGGCGCGACCGATACCACCACGGCGAAGATCCAATGAAGCTGCGATCCGCGATCTTTCTGGCGTCCGCCGCGATTGCGCTGGCCGCGCTGACGCTGGCGGGCGCGCCGCCGTTGGCAGCCAATGACAAGGTCGATCCGGCCGCAGACGCCAAGGCGTTCCAGAAGTTCTTCAGAGACAAGTTTCCCAAGGTAAAGTTCGAGGACTTCGTCAACGGCCCCTATTCGATGGACGAGGACCTCTACCGGCAGTGGCAGGAGAAGGAGCAATTCCCGCCCTACGAGTTCTCGCTCGAAATGGGCAAGGAAATGTTCTCAAAGCCGTTCAAGAACGGCAAGACCTATGCCGATTGCTTCCCGAACGGCGGCATCGGCATCCGCCAGAACTACCCCTACTTCGACGAGAAGGAAGGCAAGGTCATCACGCTCGAATTGGCCTTGAACCGCTGCCGTGAGGCCAATGGCGAACCGCCCTATTCCTACGTAAAGGACGAAATGGCGGCGCTGACCGCCTACATGGCCTTCACCTCGCGCGGCAAGCCGATGGACATCAAGATTCCGAACGATCCGCGCGCGCTCGCGGCTTACGAAAACGGCAAGGAATATTTCTACACGCGACGCGGCCAGCTCAACTTCTCCTGCGCCACCTGCCACGTGCAGAGCCCGGGCGAGCGTATCCGCGCCGAGGTCCTGGCGCCCGCGCTTGGCATCGTCAATGCGATGCCGATCTACCGCTCGGAATGGAGCGGCATGGGCACCACCAGCCGGCGCTTCACCACCTGCAACAGCCAGATCCGCGCAGTGCCGCTCAGCCCGCAGGACGACGAATATCGCAACGTCGAATACTACCTGTCCTATGTCAGCAACGGACTGCCGATTTCAGGTCCGGGAGCGCGGCCATGAGGAACATGATGCAGAAATCCGCATTGGTTCTGGCGCTGCTCGCCGCGGGCGTCATGTCCGCGCTCGCCGCGGGCCCCGAGGACGAATTCAAGGCGGCCTATGCCGCGGCTGAAGCCGCCAACAAGGAGGCCGGCAAGCTACGCAACCAATGGACGACCACGGCAAACACGCTGGCGGCGGCGAAGAAGGCGGCGGACGCCGGCGATTTCGACAAGGCCACCGCGTCGGCCAAGGAAGCCGAGGCGCTGGCCAAAGCTTCGATCTTCCAGGCCACCAGCGAGAAGACCCGCTGGAGGGATCTGGAAATACGCTGAAGCTGTTACGACGCGCGGAGACACGCATGACTATCCGCCGCCGGGATTTTTTGACGTTGGCAGGCGCCGCCACACTGGCAGGCAGCCTGCCGCGGCTGACGCGCGGCGCCGACAATGGCGGCGTCTACGATCTCGAACGCTTTGGCAATGCCCGAATCCTGCATATCACCGATACCCATGCGCAGCTTCGGCCGGTGTTCTTCCGCGAGCCGAGCGTCAATCTCGGCGTCGGACCGATGCAGGGCAACCCGCCGCATCTGGTCGGACGCGCCTTCCTCGACCGTTTCGGCATCCGCCCCGACAGCGCCGATGCTTATGCCTTTACCTTTATCGAATTCGAGAAGGCCGCCGGCCGGTTCGGCAAGCTCGGCGGCTTTGCGCATCTGAAGACATTGATCGATCGGATGCGCAGCGAGGTCGCCTCCGGACGCTCGCTGCTGCTCGACGGCGGCGATCTCTGGCAAGGCACTGGTCTCGCCAATACCATGCGCGGCGCCGATATGGTGGACGCCGCCAACCTGCTCGGCATCGAGGCGATGACCGGCCATTGGGAATTCACCTATGGCGAGAAGGCGCTGCGCGCCAACCTTGAACGCTTCAAGGGCGAATTCCTGGCGCAGAACGTCTACCTCACGGAAGAAGCCGCCTTCAACGACGCCAAGGCGTTCGACCCGGCATCGGGCCGCGTGTTCAAGCCGTCCATCATCAAGGAGATCGGCGGGCGTAGCGTCGCCGTGATCGGGCAGGCGTTCCCCTATGTGCCGATCGCGCATCCCAAGCGCTTCACGCCGGACTGGAAATTCGGCATCCGCGACGACGAGCTGCAGAAGCTGGTCGATACGCATCGCAGCGACGACAAGGTCGACGCCGTCATTCTTCTGTCGCACAACGGCATGGATGTCGATCTCAAGCTCGCCAGCCGTGTCACCGGCATCGACGTCATTCTCGGTGGCCATACTCATGACGCCGTGCCGCAGCCGATTGCCGTCACCAACGCAGGCGGCACCACGCTCGTAACCAATGCCGGCTCGAATGGAAAATTTCTGGCGGTGCTCGACCTCGACCTCGGCAAGGGCAAAATCAAGGATGTGCGCTACCGGCTGCTGCCGGTGTTTTCCGAATTGCTGAAGCCCGATCCGGCGATGCAGGCGCTGATCGACAAGACCCGTGAGCCGCATGCGGCCACGCTCAACGAGAAGATCGCATCCGCCGACCGCCTGCTCTATCGCCGCGGCAATTTCAGCGGCACGATGGATCAACTGATCTGCGACGCACTGCTCGGCGAATTGAACGCGGAGATCGCGCTGTCGCCGGGTTTTCGCTGGGGCACCACGGCGCTGGCGGGCCAGCCGCTGACAATGGAGGATGTGATGGCGCAGACCGCCGTCACCTATCCGGAGACTTACGTCCAGACCATGACCGGCGGCCAGATCAAGGACGTGCTGGAAGACATCTGCGACAATCTCTTCAACACCGATCCCTATTACCAGCAAGGCGGCGACATGGTCCGTGTCGGCGGCCTACACTACACCTGCACGCCGACCGAAACCGTGGGCAAGCGGATATCCGAACTCAAGCTCGACAACGGCCGCGCGCTTGAGGCTGGCAAGAGCTACAAGGTAGCGGGCTGGGCCTCCGTCAACGAGCAGACCGGCGCACCGATCTGGGATGTCGTTACCAAACATCTGAGGTCCGGTAAGCCGCCCAACCGCTCGCCGCCGGGCGTCACGCTGAAAGGCGTTGAAGGCAATCCGGGCATTGCGGGACAGGCATGACGGGCTTTTCGACCATGCTTCGCGCGATGGCCGCGGCGCTTCTGATCACAGCCGCCGCGCCACACGCCCGCGCCCAGCAGGCACCGCTGCAGGACAAGCCGTTCGCCGAGCACAAAGTCGTGCTGCAGCTCTCCGACAACGATCCGCGCAAGCAGGGCCTCGTGCTCAGCGTCGCCAGCAACCTGATGAAGCATTACGACCCTGACAAGGTCGCGATCGAGGTCGTGGCGTTCGGCCCCGGCATCGACCTGCTGCGCCCGGAAAATCCCAACCGCAAGATGGTCGAGAGCCTGGTCGCGCAAGGCGCGCGTTTCGACGTCTGCCTCAATACCGTCGATACGCTCGAACGCGAGCACGGCAAACGGCCGGAATTCATCGCGGCGGCAACACCGGTGCAGGTCGGGGTGGCGCAGATTCTTTTTCTGACGGAGAATGGGTACACGCTAGTGCGGCCGTGACCGTCGTTGCGAGCGAGCAGACCGCAATGCCCCCCGTTCATTGCGAGCGGAGCGAAGCAATCCATCCGTCCCCGGGCGGAAATATGGATTTGCTTCGTCGCGGAGCCTGTCATCGGGTGCGCATTCGCGCGACCCGTTGGCTCCTCGCAATGACGTGAAGGCCAGAGCTGGCGCGACACCCCGGCATGATGTGATAAAGTCGAGAAGCAACATTTGGTGTCAGCCATGATCTTCCGTCAACTCTTCGACAGTGTCTCCGGCACCTACAGCTACCTGCTGGCGAGCCGCGCCGGCGGCGAGGCGTTGATCCTCGATCCCGTGCTGGAAAAGGCCGATCGTTACTGCCAGCTGCTGCGCGAGCTCGATCTGCGGCTGGTGAAGGCGGTCGATACCCATCTGCACGCCGACCACATTACAGGCCTCGGCGAACTGCGCGACCGCACCCAGTGCATCACCATTATGGGCGAGCAGAGCAAGGCCGACGTGGTATCGATGCGGGTTTCCGACGGCGACAAGCTGACGATCGAGGGGCTGAGCCTGGATGTCATGTACACGCCCGGCCACACCGACGATTCCTATAGTTATTTGATGGGCGACCGCGTATTCACCGGCGACACGCTGTTGATCCGCGGCACCGGCCGCACCGACTTCCAGAACGGCTCTTCCCGTGCGCAGTATGAATCGATCTTCAACCGGCTTCTGAAACTGCCGGATGAAACCATGGTGTTCCCCGCCCATGACTACAAAGGCGACACGGTTTCCACCATCGGCGAGGAGAAGCGCTACAATCCCCGGCTGCAGGTGCGTAACGTCGACGAATATATTGAGCTGATGGCCAACCTGAAGCTGCCGAATCCGAAGATGATGGACGTCGCGGTGCCCGCCAACATGCATGTCGGCCTGCATCAGGAGGAACTTGCCAAGCAGGGACTCGCGCTCTCTGCCCGCGACGCGATCAACGTTCTCGGCCGGCCCGATATCCTCTTGGTCGATTTGCGCGAGACCAGCGAGCGCGCCAAGCACGGCACGATCTCGGGCGCGCTGCACGCGCCCTACCCTGGCATCGGTGAGAGCCTGAAGCCCGGCGGCATGCTGCGCGAAGTCGCCGCCGCCACCGGCCGCCGGGTCGTGTTCTTCTGCGCCTTCGGCGAACGCTCCGCGATGGCGGTTGCCGCGGCCAAGAATGCGGGACTGGCCAACACCGCGCATATCGAAGGCGGCATCGACGCGTGGAAAAAGGTCGGTGGACCGGTGGTGATGGGGTAGGATTTCATCGTAGCCCGGATGGAGCGAAGCGAAATCCGGGACGCCCCGAAAAGATTCCCGGATTGCGCTTCGCTCCATCCGGGCTACGAATTCACTTTCCCACCCGCTTCAACTCTGCCGTCAGCGCATCGAGCGCATCGGCCAGCATCACGCCGCCGCATTCGGTCAGCCGCTCCGGAATCACGATGCGCCGCTCCGGCGGGTAGAAGCGCTCCAGCGCCGGATGGACCAGAAACGCCTGGCCGTCATCGCGCGCATAATTGCCGGCTTGCGAAACCACGAGAAAGTCGGGCTTCAAGGACACGATCGCCTCCAGCGAGGCAAATCCGCCGAAGGTAAAGCCGAGGTCGCCAGCGGCGCTGCGCAGCCCGACTTCGCTCAGCAGCGAGCCTAGAAAGCTGTCGCTGCCTGCCACCCAGCCGCGCCGCGACAGCGGCAGCACGCGATAATGCCGCTCGGCGGCGGCACGGCGGGCACGCGCCAGCGCGGCGTCGAGCCGCGCGATTTCGGCAGCCGCGCGATCGGGGTGCCCTGTCATGTCGCCGACCTCGCGGATCTGCGCGCGGGCTTCGTCGAGGTTTCGCGGCACGGCGAGCTCGGCAAGATGAAGACCCTTCGCCTTCAACAGTTCCCGCGTCGAGCGCTTGTCAAACGCACTGGCGATGACCAGGTCCGGCTTGAGCAGCAGCACGTCCTCGGCCGCGCCTGATAATACCGGGTAGCGGCTGATGTCGCCCGCCTGCGATTGCCAGCCGTCGCGTGCAAAGCGGCTGAGGCCTAAAATCTGCTCGGGGTCGGCCAGCGTCAGCAGCAACTGATCGCTGCAGACATTCATCGACACCATACGCGGAGGGCTGGCCGCGAGTGCCGCGCCGCCTGACATCGCCAACGCGGCGATCGCAACAAGAACGCCGAACCGTCGCATCAGACATCCGCCCAGGGCACGATCACCGCCTCGCGCTGATATTCCGCGCGGTAGGCGCTGATCCGAAATACGTCCGCCATCACCTGCTCCGATAACCCCGCGCTCGGTGTGCCCCACGACACTAGATTGCCTTCCTTCAGCACCAGCACATGGTCGGCAAACCGCGCAGCAAGCCCGAGATCGTGCGTCACCACGATGATCAGCACACCCTTGTCCGCGGTCGCGCGCAAGTTCTTCATGACGTCGATCTGGTGCCGCGGGTCGAGCGAGGCGGTCGGCTCGTCGGCCAGGATGATCGGCGCTTCCACCGCGAGTGCGCGGGCCAGCGCCACGCGGCTGCGTTCGCCGCCGGACAATTCGGTGACGCGTCGATCACTGAACTCCATCACGTCGACGGCCTGCATCGCGCGCAGCACGGCCTCGGCATCCCTGGGCGACAGCCGCGCCGGATCGGTTGCGCCATGCGGGTAGCGGCCGAGCGCCACGATATCGCGCGCCGGCAGCGGCCAATGCACGAGATGCCCCTGCGGCAGATAGCCGAAGCGTTTGGCGCGCTCACGCAGCGACAGTGAGACCAGCGCATCGCCGCCGATCGTGATCTCGCCTTCGGAGGGGATCAGCCCGGCTAGCGCGCGCAGCAGCGTGGTCTTGCCGGCGCCATTCGGGCCGACCAGCGCCACCAGGTGCCCCGCCGACAGCGCCAGCGAAACGTCCTTCAGCACGACGCGGCCGGCGAGCCGCACGCCGAGTCCCCTTGCGGTCAGCAGCGCAGCCTCGCTCATGCGACGCCTCCGCCGAGCGCGCGGCGTTCGCGCATGATCAGATAGAGGAAGAACGGCACGCCGATAATCGAGGTCAGCACGCCGACCTTGATATCCGATGTTGAGGGAATGATGCGCACTGCAATATCCGCGGCCAGCAATAGCGCCGAGCCCGCGAGTGCGCTCGGCACCAACAGCCGCCCGGGATCGTGGCCGATCACGGGCCGCATCAGGTGCGGCGCGACCAGGCCGATGAAACCGATGGTGCCGGTAACAGCGACGGCGCCGCCGACACCCAGCGCGACGCCCGAAATCACGAACAGCCGTAGACGCCCCACATCGACGCCAAGGCTCTGCGCGGTTTCCTCGCCCAAGCTCAGCGCGCGAAAGGCGTGGCGCTGGCTGAACAGCATGACCGCGCCGGCAATGATGAATGGAAACGCCAGCATCACATGCTGAAAGCTGCGATCCTCGAGCGAGCCGAGCAGCCAGAATGCGATCTCCAGCACCACGAAGGGGTTGCTGGAGAGGTTCATCACCAGCGCGGTGGCAGCGCCCGCAAAGCTCGAAATCGCCAGTCCCGAGAGAATGAGGATCAGCAGACCCGCATTGCGGCCGGCGATCGAGAGCAGCACGAACACCGAAGCGAATGCCGCGATGATCGCGGCGACCGGCAGCGCATAGGAGCGCACGTCGGCCAGCCCGATCGCAATCACCAGCACCGCGCCAAAGGCGGCCGATTGCGGCGCGCCGAATAGCGAGGGCGAGGCCAGCGGATTGCGCAGCAAGCCCTGCAGCGACGCGCCCGACAGCCCGAGGATGGCGCCGATCGCCAGCGCCAGCAGCGTGCGGGGCAGGCGGATTTCCCGCACGATCACCTGCGCCACCTCGCTGCCGCCACCGAACAGCGCTTGCGCCACCGCAAGCGGCGACAGCCGCACCGGCCCGATGCCGAGCGAGATCAGCATCAGGAGCACAACAAGGGCAGCAAGCGCCGCGGTCGCGCCGATCCGCCGGCGCGCGGCGTCCTCATTGGTCAGGGCTACGGCTTCAACACTCATCGATCGTCCTAAAGCAGGTTTACCCGCCCCGGTACAGGCGGCGGGCAGGCGTGCTCATGCGGCAAAAATAGCGCACTCGTCCAGTGAGGATCGCGGGACGCCCCGGGGCGCATTGACTCGGACTTTGACAAACTTCTACCATAGTTCCCGACGGTTCCCGTTTTGGGGATCAAAAGGGAATGCGGTGCGGGGAAATCCCCCAATTCCGCGGCTGCCCCCGCAACTGTAAGCGGCGAATCCTTCGTCACATGCCACTGGGCACTCGGTCCTGGGAAGGCGACGATGGGGTAACGACCCGCGAGCCAGGAGACCTGCCGTCAGCCGTGGTCACACGCGAAGATGTCGGTCGGGGAGTACAGACATTAGCTTCACCTGAGCTGCTCAAAGCACATGGTGAGACTTGGTTCGCTGTGACGTGCCACTGACGTCATACCGAGGTCCAAGTCATGTCTTTCACCAACACAGCCGCAAGGCGCCGCCGCTTTTGGCTCGCCTCCAGCTTTCTCGTTCCCATCGTGTCGCTAGGCATCTCCGGTGCGCACGCGCAGCAGACGGCGGCGGAGCCATTGCCGCCGATCGAGATAACTTCGCCTACCGACCCGAACCGGACTCGCGCAAAACCGACCTACAATGAAGCGTCGACCTCGCGCCGCGTCGTGCCGGCGGCGGTGCCGTCGACCGGCGGAAGACCCGCAGCGGGGATCGGCTCGAACACCGCATCCCAGGGCGTCTCGCAAGGCGCGGACGGCAGCGGCGACCGCCAGTTTTCAGGAATCGTCGGCTCGGCGTCGACCGTTATTACCGCCGAAGAGATCGCGCACTCACCGGCTCAAACGCTGCAGGAAATCATCGCGCAAACGCCCGGCGTGCAGCTGACTAGCCTGTTTGGTGGCGTCAACGGCGCCAAGACCAGCGTCGACCTGCGCGGATTCGGCGCTTTCGCGACCTCAAATACGCTGGTGCTCATCAATGGCCGAAGGCTCAACGACATCGACATGGCCGGTGTGGATTTTTCGACCATTCCGCGCGACTCGATCGAGCGCATTGAAATCACGCGCGGCAACAGCGGCGCGGTGCTGTATGGCGACAACGCGGTCGGCGGCGTCATCAATATCGTCCTGAAGAACGGCGTCGGTGGCCCACCTGTTGCCATGCGCGCAGAGGCCGGTATCGGCTCCTTCAACCAGCGCATGGCCTCGGTTTCGGCGGCGCTGAATTCGGGACCATGGTCGACCTCATTCTACGGCAACGCAATCAAGTCCGACGGCTATCGCGAAAACAACGCGCTCGACCAGCGCAACGGGGTCGGCAATCTCAATTACACCACTCCCGATCTCAAGGCCTTCCTGACGGTGACCGGCGACGACCAAAAGCTCGGACTCCCCGGTGGCCGCATCGTCGATCCCTCGATTGGCGTCAACGAACTGGTCACGAACCGCCGCGGCGCCGCCACGCCATTCGATTATGGCAATCAGCAGGGCGCCAGCGCTACCGCCGGTTTTACCAAAACCCTGTGGAACGGAGCCGAACTCATTGTTGATGGCGGCGTCAGAGACAAGAAAACGCAAAGCGGATTCTTCGGGGCGATACCGTTTGCGTCGCCATTTCCGAGTTTCTCCTCCACCTATAACGACGCATCATTGCAGACTTGGTCGATCACGCCACGATTGAGCATCAAGAACTCGATCCTCGGGGTGCCCTCACAGATCCTGACCGGTATCGATTATTACGATGCGACGTTCCGCCAGGACCGCGGGGCGTTCAAGGGTCTTGCGCCGACCCACATCTACGATCTGTCGCAGCAGATGCTGGCCGGCTACTGGCAGCAATCAGTCGGCCTGTTGCCGACGACCGACTTCTCCTATGGCGCCAGGATTCAAAACACCAGCCTGAGCGCCCGGGATCGGTTCGACGCCAACGCGCCCGGTTGCGCCATGTTCTTTAATTGCAGCGATCAAGCCTCCCCGCTGGACAGCAACGAGACGCAATACGCCTTGCACGTGGGCCTTGAGCACCGACTCAGCAACACATTCTCGGTGTTTGGCCGCGCCGCGCGCGCGTTCCGTACTCCGACCGTCGATGAACGCGTCTCCAGCGGCCCTTTCTTCGTTCCGGGGACCTTTCAGTTGAAAACCCAGACCTCGCACGACATTGAGGGCGGTTTCCGCATCAAGTCCGGCGGTTTCCAGATGCAGTCGAGCATCTACAACATGGACCTCGAGAACGAGATCCATTTCATCCCGGCGCTGTTCTACAACGTGAACCTCGGTCCAACCCGCCGCTACGGCTCCGAGACCAGCGCGTCGCTGCGTGTCAGTGACAGCCTGTCGCTGCGGGCGGGCGCTGCCTACACGCGTGCTGTCTTCCG
The DNA here is from genome assembly GCF_032917945.1 of Bradyrhizobium sp. sBnM-33. Taxonomy (NCBI): domain Bacteria; kingdom Pseudomonadati; phylum Pseudomonadota; class Alphaproteobacteria; order Hyphomicrobiales; family Nitrobacteraceae; genus Bradyrhizobium; species Bradyrhizobium sp. sBnM-33. Next base: position 650,379 of record NZ_CP136624.1, on the reverse strand, counting down.
CGAAGGGCCGTTCGCCGGCAACGACGTGCCACTGGTTTCCCGCTACACAGCCATGGGCGGCGTGACCTGGAATATCTGGCAGAACTACCTGGTGTTCGACGCCACGGTGCGGGCCTGGAGCGAGCGCGTCATGGACAACGACCAAGCCAACACCCAACGGCGTATTCCGGCGGACGCCACCGTCGATCTGAAATTGAGCGGCGCCTACGATCGCTTCTTCTGGTCAGTGGGCGTGAACAACCTGTTCAACGCACTCTATTACGACTACGCCATCGCGAGCTCGTTCACGCCGGGCCGCTTCGCGGCCTATCCACTCCCTGGCCGCACCTTCATGGTGAAGGCCGGCGCGACGTTCTGACCGACATTAGCCGGTTCGGCTTGCTGCCGGACCGGCCCCGACCTGCCGTGTTCCCCGCCAACCTTCATATCAAGGCAGATTCTGTCAGAAACTGCGCCGTTTTCGATCGAAAATAACGTCCTCTGCACGCCGATCCGTGGTAAATGGGCCACAGACCGCTCGACGATATCAGTCGTGATTTCAGAGGTATGACATGAATGATGAGCCGAAGAGCGCCGCCGAGCTGAAAGAAATGAGGCTCAACCGCAAGCGCGCCCAGGAAGTCGACGGCATCAAGGCGATGGCCGAGATCGCGGCTGCCGATATCGCGATCCGCAAGCGAACCGAGAAGCTCCGCGCGCTGCGTCTGGCAAAGGAAGCGGCCGACCGTGCAAATCCGCCAGAAGCGAAGGTCAAGGGCAAGACCAAGACCAGGATTGCGAAAAGAGGCTGACCTGAAATGACGAAAGCGGATCGCGATCGCGCCCAGGCGCGCTTCGACAAGGCGGCCAAGGCAGTTCAGGACGCAAAGTCCGGCAAGGCCGAACGCGACGCAGCGGCGAAAGCCGTGCTCGACAATATGGCGAAGCTGAAGGCATTGCGGCTCGCGCGCGAAGCAGCCGAGCCGCAACGTGTGCCCGCCGCAAAGGCCGCAAAGAAGGCGCGCAGCAGCGCAAAGCGGCCCGACGAGAAGCCGGTGGCCCTGTCCGACTGGCTGGCGAACCAGCAGAACGGCGGACGGCGAACCTGAGATCGGCCGATCGAGCTCAAAGATCCGGCGTTACGCCGGCCCCGGCCAATCGATCATCGATCGCGTCTTGTTCTCGGCATCGTAAACCTGCACCTGAAGCATCTGGAAGCGGTTCTTCAACGCCATGCCCGCTTCCTCAGCCGCCTCGACCGTATCGTGATGCGACTTGAAGTGGCCATCCACGACCAGCGAATAACCGGTGCTCGGTGCCTTGTCGGCGCGGAGGATCTTGCGCTGCTGCGGTTCATCGAGCGCAATGCGGGGCTTCTTCATACTGGCTCCATGTGAGGCCCTTCGGGCTGAAAGCCGCAAAAAGGGCAGGAAAAATCGTTTGACCGGCGCTAGGATGCCGTCCGGACGCGATTAGATTGAGGTCATGCCGTTACCCTGAGTCGGCATGCAGCGCAAACGCCGATTGGTCCGACGAAGGCGTCACTTTGGTGAAATCATATGGGCGGAAAAGGCAGGAAGAGCAGCGAGCCTCCGAAACCAGGCGAGGACAAACCGAAGAAGCCGCGGCGCACGCCGGTTGAGGAGGAGGAGGACCACGAGGACGGCGACATCGCCACGCCGAAGCGGGACCGTCATGACCCTGATGATGAGCCGTTGTAGCCGCGGCACGCGATTTCGTAGGGTGGGGCAAAGCGAAGCGTGCCTACCATTCAAGACGAGATCGCGGTGCAAATGGTGGGTACGGCGCGAAGGGCGCCTTTGCTCACCCTATACGGTTCTATAACGTGCCCATTGTACGTGCGCGTTATGCGGAGGCACCCCCACCCCGGCCCTCCCCCGCAGGCGGGAGAGGGGGCGCAGCGCGGTTCGCGTCATGCTCACTCGCAAACGTCTCGCTTTCAATCACCCGAATGCTCGCCGCATCGAGCAGATGCGCGCCAAAGCCGCCGCGCGCTAGTTTGATCGCCAGCTTCGGCGAAGCCAGCAGCAAGGCTGTGGTGATCGCCAGCGGCACGGCGCTGATCCAGTCCGATTGCACCGGTGTGAGTTCTTCGTTGCTGCCGGCATAAGGCCCGCGCGCCGCAGCGAGATGCAAACATTCCCTGAGAATGTCGGACCGCGTTCCGCCGCGCGCCCCACATCCGAGCAACGCCTGCATCGCCAGGTGCGTGAGCGCGCCCTCGCGGCTTTCGGGCACCGGAGCCGGCGTCTCGCCCAGCGAGATCAGAAGCAAAAGTCCGACGAGATCGACGCCGGAGCGATAGGCATTCATCGGCTCGACCAGCCTCGGATTGCAATCGATCAGCAATGGCGCGGTATCGACCTCCGGCATGATGTAATCGACCGAGAGCGCACCGTGCCAATCGAGCGCCCGGCCGATCTGTTCGACATAAGCGCGAACGACCGGCCGATTCACGCTCTGCTTGATCGCCTCGCCGCCGCCAACGCCCGCCGCGATCTGCCGATAGGCATGAAAGCCGAGCATCCGGCTACGGCAAAACACCGATTGCGCCTTCTCGGTGATGCCTGCGACGAGGTCTTGCACCAGCACCTCACCGGCGAATGCATCGCCGCCGCCGAGATCGTGCAGCGCGCGCATCAGATCGTCCGCGCCGCGCACGAACCAGATGCCGCGGCTTGCGGTGCCGACAGAAGTTTTCACGACGGCTGGAAAGCGAACCGCATCGCGCACCCCTTGCGCGGATTGCACGATGTGCGTCGGCGGCTGCGGCAATCCCAACCGATCGAGCAGCCGGCTGAAGCCGGCCTTGCTATGCGCCTCGCGATAGCTCTCGAAGTCCGGCAGCGCGATCCCGGCGCGGCCTTCGAGGCGCTGCGCGACCCGTGCAAACAAAAATCCCTGCTCATGCGTCGGCAGCAGCACGTCGAACTTCCCGTCGGCCAGTCGTCGCTCGACGAACGCCAGATAACCGGCGGGATCGTCCCGCAGTCCAGGGCAGCGGTGAAATTTGCGGACGAAGCGCGAGAACCGCGACAGGCACCAGGGCGAGGGATCGCAGACCTCGACGTGATGGCCCGAAAGACCGAGAATCGTAATTGCCTCGCGGGCCGAGGTCGAGGAACCTTCGGAGACCAGTACCCGGAGCGGTTTTGCGGGGTCAGGCATGCCGGATCATTGCCGCGTGGAGGCGCCTTTGTCTCCCGATTTAATGGCGGCATTCGTGCGCCCGCCCTGCCCTGCCCTGCGCCGGGGCAGCCATGCAGCGGCATTCATGGACAAATAACGGCCTGCCTATATTTTCAGCCCGCCCAGCCGGGCCGTAAGCTATCCAGGATTTTTGAGCTGACATGGTCGACATTCTGGCCGCACCGCAACAAGCCAAAGCGGACACTTCGCTGCGCACGCTCGCGGCGATTTCGGTCGCCCATTGGGTTAGCCATTTCCATCTCTTCGTGCTGCCGATGCTGTTTCCGTTCCTGAAGGAGCAGTTGGGCGTCGGCTACATCGAACTCGGCTTCGCGCTCACCGTGTTCGGTGTCGTCTCTGGCCTGACGCAGGCCCCGATCGGCTATCTCGCCGACCACATTGGCGCGCGAAAAGTGCTGCTTATCGGCCTCACCGTCGGCGGCCTCGCGCTGATCATGCTCGGCCTGCACCTGAGCTACGTCTCGCTGATCATCTCGGCCGCGCTGCTCGGCCTTGCCAACAGCGTATATCACCCCTGCGACTATGCGATCCTGTCGACGCATATGGATGAAGCGCGGATGGGCCGGGCGTTTTCGGTCCATACCTTTGCGGGTTTCCTTGGCGGCGCGGTGGCGCCCGCGATCATGGCGGCACTGGTGGCAAGCGTCGGCGGGCTCGGCGCGCTGATCGTGGCCGGCGCGGTCGGCCCTGCGGCGGCGCTGCTATTGATCGCGGTCAGAATTCCCGATGCCAGTTCGGCCGATCGCAAGACAGATGACTCTGCGGGGCCGCAGCAGAGCATCGTCACGCCTGCGATCATCGTGCTGACGGTCTTCTTCATGTTGCTCGGCCTGTCCAGTGCCGGCATCAGCAATTTCGGCGTGGTTGCGCTGATGAGTGGCTATGGCGTGACGTTCTCGACGGCCAACGTCGCGCTGACCGCCTATCTCGGCGCCAGCGCGGCCGGCGTGCTGGCCGGCGGCTATCTCGCCGACCGCATCAAGCGCCACGGCAATGTCGCCGCCGCCTGCTTTGCCGTCAACGCCGTCATCATAACGATCATTGCGACGATCAATTTGCCGTCGGTAGTGCTGATCGTCGCGATGGGGCTGGCTGGATTCCTAGGCGGCGTCATCGCGCCCTCGCGCGACATGCTGGTTCGCAACGCAGCCCCGGCGGGCGCCGGGGGCCGCGCCTTCGGCATCGTCTCCACCGGCTTTAATTTCAGCGGCATCCTGAGCCCGCTGTTGTTCGGCTGGATCATGGACCAGAGCCTGCCGCATTGGGTGTTCGGCGCCTCCGTCGCCTTCATGGTGCTGACGGTCCTGCTGGCGCTGGTCACCGACCGCAAGCCGGAACCCGCCCGGACATAACTGCATCGGCGATGCATTCCTGAGCGTCATCCTAGGCGGTTGACAGCGTCTGATGACGTCGGATGATGCCCTCAATAAAAACAGATGCGGGATGGAAGCCATGACCTCGACCCCCGACCTCGTGATCCGCGGCGGCACCGTTGCCGATGGCAAGGGTGGCGACTTGTTCGAAGCCGACGTGGCGATTGCTGACGGCCGCATCACCGAAGTCGGCAAGGTTGCCGCGAAGGGCAAGGAAGAAATCGACGCCCGCGGCAAGTTGGTCACGCCCGGCTTTGTCGACGTCCACACCCATTATGACGGCCAGGTCACCTGGAGCCAGGACATCACGCCCTCCTCGCAGAACGGCGTCACGACAGCGATCATGGGCAATTGCGGCGTCGGCTTTGCGCCGTGCCGGCCGGCCGACCATGTCCGGCTAATTCAATTGATGGAAGGCGTCGAGGATATCCCCGAGCCGGTGCTGAGCGCCGGCATTCCCTGGGCGTGGGAGAGCTTTCCGGATTACATGGAGTGGCTGTCGAAAAGAAGCTTCGACATGGACATCGGCGCGCAATTGCCGCACGCGGGTTTGCGCGTCTATGTGATGGGCGAGCGCGGCGCGCGCCGCGATCCCTCGACCTCAGAGGACAACAAGGCAATGGCAGCCTTGGCTGCTGATGCCGTGCGCGCCGGCGCGCTCGGCTTCTCGACCTCGCGCACGCTCAACCACCGCACCTCGACCGGCGATTTTACGCCGACGCTGAAGGCCGGCGAGGACGAACTGACCGCGATCGCGGCGGCGATGCATGCGCAGGGCCGCAGCGTATTGCAGTTCGTGCTCGATCTCTCCACCATCGACGAAGACCTGCCGATGATGCTGCGGGTCGCCGAGAACACCAAAATCCCGGTGTCGTTCTCGATCACGCAGAATGATAAGGCGCCGCAGCGCTGGCGGCAGACGCTCGACACCATCAGAGAGGCTTCCGCGCGCGGCCTCTCGATCACCGCGCAGATCGCTGCGCGCCCGGTCGGACTGATGCTTGGGCTGGAGTTGTCGCGCAATCCGTTCCAGACTCATCCGAGCTACGAGGCTATCGCGCACTTGCCGCTCGCAGAGCGGCTCGCCCGCCTGCGCCAGCCCGAAGTGCGCAAGGCGATCCTGAGCGAGCACGCCACCGCGACCGACGATCCGCTGTTCTTCCGGCCGGACTACGACAAGATGTACCTGCTTGGAAACCCGCCGGATTACGAACAGCCGCCGGAAAATACCTTGGGCGCACAGGCCCGTCGCCTGGGCAAACAGCCGGAAGAACTCGCCTATGACGCTATGCTGACGGATGACGGCCGCGGCATGCTCTACGTGCCGTTCCTCAATTACGCCGACGGCAATCTCGATGCTACCAGAGAGATGCTGCGTGATCCCAATGCGGTGCCGGGGCTATCAGACGGCGGCGCGCATTGCGGCATCATCTGCGATGCCAGCTTCCCGACCTATCTCCTGACGCACTGGACACGCGACCGCAGCCGGGGCGAAAAACTGTCGATCCCGTTCGTGGTCGCCGCGCAGTCGCGCAAAACCGCGATCTCGGTTGGCCTCTACGACCGCGGCGTGATCGCGCCCGGCTTCAAGGCCGACGTCAATGTGATCGACTACGACCGCCTGCATCTGCATCCGCCAAAAGTGCATTACGACCTGCCGGTCGGCGGCCGCCGCCTGATGCAGCAGGTCGACGGCTACGATGCCACCATCGTCTCCGGCGTGGTGACGCAGCGCGGCGGCAAGGCGACCGGCGCCCGCCCGGGCAAACTGGTGCGTGGCACGCAGGGGAGCAAGCCGCAGTTCGACGCGGCGGCGAGTTAGGGCATCACTGGTTCAACACGCACAATGTCGTCCCTGCGCACGCAGGGACCCATACGCCGCGGCGCATCGATCATGGCGATGTGCAGACGCCTTGCTTAACAATCAGCATCGGTGGCTATGGGTCCCTGCTTTCGCAATGCGTGCGCAGGGACGACGAGAGAGTTGTTGTTCCACCCCTCACGCGAATTTCGGCTGCACCGCTGCCTGGGCCATCAACTTCTTGCGTTCCGTGTTCGGCCACAGCAGCAACAGCCCAAGCAGACCCGACGCCGCCATGATCACGGCGTTGATGGTGAAGCCGGTCATGTAGCCGTCGAGCGGCACCGCCGCATTCTGGATCACCGCGCCCATCACGAACGGAGCGATCATTCCTGCCAGCGTGTAGATCGCACCATAGATCGCGAGCACGGCACCGCGCTGCTGCACCGGCGTGAATTCGCCGAGCATCGGCGGGCATACCACGTAGATCGAGCCGCACAGCCCGGAGCCGACCACGAGGAACGCGATCTGCCATCCAGCGCCGTTGACATAGGGCAGCACGGCCAGGATCAACCCGCCGACGATCAGCGGCACCGAGCCGAGCACGCCGCGCGAGGCGCGCGTCGTGAAGCCGCGCGCCAGCATCACCTGCGAAATCCAGCCCGTCAGCAGCACGATCGTCGCGCCGAACACCCAGGGCAGCACCGAGATCCAGCCCGCATCCGTCTGCGAGAAGCCCAGCCCCTTGACGATGAATGGCGTGAACCAAGTCAATCCGAGCGACAGTGCCCAGTAGGCGCCGAAGGTGGCGGCGACGCAGCCGATGAATGTGCGCGACGTCAGAAGCTGGAGATAGGGAACGCGCGGATCGGTTGCAGCCGTTGTAACGGTCTGAACCAGCGGTCCCTCCTTGCCCATGGCCAGCCACGCTACAACCCACATCAGACCGACCACGCCGAGCGCGCCGAAGGCGTAGTGCCAGCTATGATTGACGATGATCCAGTTCAGTGCGGGCACTGCGAGGATCACACCGAAGGCCGAGCCCTGCGAGAGGATGGCGGTCGGCAGGGTGCGCTTCTCGTCGGGAAACCACTTGTAAAGCGCGTGCGCCGCCACCGCAAATGCCGGCCCCTCGCCTGCGCCGAGAATGATGCGGCAGATCAGCAGCGTCGTGAAACTGACGGTGCCAACCATCGGAAACTGCGCCACCGACCAGATCACCGCCATCGCGAGCAGCACCCAGCGGGTAGCAACACTGTTGACGATGAAGCCGACGACGATGGCCGAGATCGAAAACAAGAGAAAGAACGAAGAGCCGAGCAGGCCGAACTGTTCCGGCGAGAGCTTCAACTCATCCATGATCGGGGCGCCGGCGAGGCCGACCACGATCTTATCGGCAAAGTTCACCAGCATGAACAGAAACAGCAGGAAGGTGATCGTCCAGGCGCCCTTCGGCGTTTCCTTGGGCGTCGGTTGCGCGGTCATGGATGCTTTCCCCGTTTATCTTTGCTGGCTCTGTAGGATCGGCCGGTTACAATGCTACAAGGCGCCTTGCGGGCAAGGCAACCGCGATTTTCGCAACTGCCCGGCTGGTGCGACAGGCGCACTCCACAACCGGATCACGATCGCGTCGCGGCGCGATTGAGGCCGTGATCGGGGACGCGTGCCCTGATATGTTGCATGCCATCACGTCGGGGGATTTTCATGGTCAGATCGGTCGATCATCGCGCATGACCAAAGGCATTCCCAGTGCGACCGGCCCCGTGCTGCACGTGGCCGGCCTGACCAAGAGCTACCGCACCGCCGGCGAACAGGTCGCGGTGCTGCGCGGCGTGAACCTGACGGTCGCTGCCGGCGAGAGGGTCGCACTCACCGGCGAATCCGGCAGCGGCAAGAGCACGCTCTTGCACCTGATCGCCGGGCTCGATGCGGTCGACGGCGGCGAGATCAGGTTGGCGGATGCCTCAGTCACCGAACTCAGTGATGCCGACCGGGCGGAAATGCGACGCGACCGACTTGGCCTGGTGTTTCAGCAATTCAACCTGGTCCCGAGCCTCACCGTGGAAGACAATCTGGTCTTCCAGTCTCGCATCGCCGGCCGTCACGATGCGGCCTGGCACCACGAATTGGTGGAGCGGCTCGGGCTCGGCCGTTTCCTGAAACGCTATCCCGAGCAATTGTCCGGCGGTCAGCAACAACGCGTCGCCATCGGCCGGGCATTGGCGGTCAGGCCGCTATTGCTGCTCGCAGACGAGCCGACCGGCAATCTCGACGAGGACACGGCGGACGAAGTGCTGGCGCTGGCGCGCGACCTGGTAACACGGAGCGGCTGCGGCTTTCTGATGGTGACGCACAGCGCGCGGCTCGCCGCAACGCTCGACCGCCAAGTCAACCTCCATGCCGGGGTGATCGCGTGAAACGCGCACTGTGGACACTGGCCGTGCTGCTGAGTCATTGGCGGCGTCACCCGATGCAATTGGCGACCCTGCTGATCGGGTTGATCTCGGCGACCGCGCTGTGGAGCGGCGTGCAGGCGCTCAATCAGCAGGCGCGCACGGCCTACGATCGCGCTGCCGCTACGTTTGGCGGCACGCGCACCGCCATGCTGGTCGCCCGCAACGGCGTAAGCTTCCCGCAAAAGCTTTTTGTTGAGTTGCGCCGCGCCGGCTGGCCGGTCTCGCCGGTGGTGGAAGGCCGCATCCAGATCGAGGGACGGTCGTTCCGGCTGCTCGGCATCGAACCGGTCACGTTGCCCGCCGAAGTCGGCAACGCGCCGACGATCGGCAAGGCCAGCCTGCAATCCTTCATGACGCCGCCGGGCGAGATGCTGGTGGCGCCGGAAACGCTTTCCGATCTCAAGCTCGCCGAGGGCGCGCGCCCCCCAGGCGATGGCGGCGCACCGCTGCCACCGCTTCGCGTGGAGCCGAACCTGGTGCCCGGCGTGCTGGTCGTCGACATCGGCGTTGCGCAGAACCTCCTGAAAATGCCGGACCAGATCTCGCGCCTCCTGATCGGCAAAGCGACAGGCAGGCACGCGCCGCTCGAAAGCGTTGCCGGCGACAAGCTTCGGCTGGTCGAAGCCGATGCGGAGACCGACCTCGAACGCCTCACCGACAGTTTTCACCTGAATCTGACCGCGTTCGGCTTGCTGTCGTTCTTTGTCGGCCTGTTCATCGTCAATTCGGCGATCGGGCTGGCCTTTGAACAACGCTTGCCGACCTTGCGCACCTTGCGTGCCTGCGGTGTCTCGGCGCGAATGCTGAACGCCGTTCTGGTGCTTGAGCTGGTATCGCTGGCGCTGGCTGCGGGGCTGATCGGACTCGTGTGCGGTTACTTCATCGCCGGTGCGCTGCTGCCTGACGTCGCCGCATCGCTGCGCGGGCTCTATGGCGCGCAGATTCCGGGACATCTCACACTCAAGCCGCAATGGTGGATCGCGGGCATCGCCATCAGCATTTTGGGCGCGCTCGCAGCGGCCGCCGCCAGCCTGACCAAGGCGCTGCGGCTGCCGCTGCTCGCCACCGCCCAGCCCTTTGCCTGGCAACAGGCGCAGCGGCGCTGGCTGGCTTACCAGAGCGCGCTGGCACTCGTGGCGTTTGCAGCGGCTGGCGGCTTTTTGTGGTTTGGCGATTCCCTGATTTCGGGCTTTGCCGTGCTCGCCGCGTTGATGCTCGGCGCAGCGCTGATCCTGCCGATGTTTCTGGAAATCGTGCTGTCGCTTGGCCAGCGCTATGCACGAGCCCCGCTCGGAATCTGGTTCTGGGCCGACAGCCGCCAGCAGTTGTCGGGGTTGTCGCTCGCCCTGATGGCGCTATTGCTCGCATTGGCGGTGAATGTCGGCGTCTCCACCATGGTCGAGAGTTTTTCCCGCACGTTTCTGGTCTGGCTGGACGGGCGGCTGGCGGCAGAAATTTATGTCAACGCCGCCAACGACGCGCAGGCGCACGAGATCAAGGCGTGGCTGCGCGAACGCCCTGAGGTCGAGGCAATCCTGCCCGGCGGCCGCGCCGATACGCAGTTGGCGGGCGCGCCGCTCGAGGTGCTGGGCCTGACCGATCACGCCACCTATCGCGACAACTGGCCGTTATTGCAATCGACTGCGGATGCCTGGGTCAAGCTTCGCCCCGGCGATGCGGCGCTCGTCAGCGAACAACTGGCACGGCGGCTGCACCTCTCCCTCGGCGACCGCATCGAAGTGCCCGCGTCAGGCGGGAACTGGACGCTCAACGTGGTCGGCATCTACGCCGATTACGGCAATCCCAAGGGCCAGATCGCGGTGAACTTCGCCGCGCTGACGCGGCGCTTTCCGGAAATCCCGCTGACGCGCATGGGCCTGCGGGTCGCTCCGCCGAAGATCCCGGCGTTGATCTCGGCCCTGCAGGAAAAGTTCGGCCTCGACGATCGCAATGTCGCCGACCAGGCGACGATGAAAGCGGAATCGAGGCGGATCTTCGCCCGCACTTTCTCGGTCACGGCGGCGCTGAACGCCTTCACGCTCGGCGTCGCCGGCGTGGCGCTGTTGACGAGCCTCTTGACGCTCGCCAATTCCCGCCTGCCGCAACTGGCGCCATTATGGGCGATCGGCGTCACGCGGCGGCGGCTTGCGGCCATCGAGCTGTTGAAGACGACCTCGGTGGCGCTGATCACCACCATCTTTGCGCTTCCGCTGGGTTTGCTGGTCGCGTGGTGCCTGCTCGCGATCGTCAACGTCAAGGCGTTCGGCTGGCGGTTGCCGTTTCATGTCTTTCCGATGCAATTGCTCTGGCTCACCGGCGTCGCGATGGCCGCGGCGGTTGCGGCTTCCGCGCTCCCGGTCATCAGGTTGGCGCGCATGCAGCCGAGCAGCCTGATCAGGATCTTTGCCAATGAACGGTAGCGGCCTCATTACCCGCCGCGGTTTCATCGGCGGCACGCTCCTCGCCGGCTTCGGCGGCAGGGCGCTCGCGCAGGGATTTGCCGGGCTTGGCGAAAGCGCGGAAGGATTTGCACCGGTCGTGCCGAGCAGGACATTTGCTTTTCCCACCGATCACGGACCGCACCCGGAATTCCGCATCGAGTGGTGGTATGTGACGGCCAATCTCGCCGATGTCAGCGGAGCGGCCTACGGCGTCCAATGGACGCTGTTTCGCCAGGCGATCGCGCCTGGCGGGCCGCGAGAGGGCTGGGCTAACCAGCAGATATGGATGGGCCATGCCGCCATCACGCGCGAAGATACCCATCGCTTCAGCCAGACGTTCGCGCGCGGCGGTGTCGGCCAGGCTGGCGTCGAGGCCAGCCCATTTCACGCCTGGATCGATGCCTGGGAGATGCGCGCCCTCGATTCCGTGAATGACGACAATATCGCACCGCTGGAACTGAAAGCATCGGGCGCCGGCTTCAGCTACACGCTGCGCCTGGATGCGGATCGGCCGCTGGTGCTGCAGGGCGATGGCGGCTACAGCCGCAAATCGCTGCGCGAACAGGCCTCCTATTACTACAGCCAGCCGCACTATGCGGCGAAGGGCATCCTCACCATTGACGACAGGCCCATCGACGTCACCGGCATGGCCTGGCTCGATCGCGAGTGGAGCAGCCAGCCGCTGGCTGCGGATCAAAGCGGATGGGACTGGCTCTCGCTGCATTTCAACGCCGGCGACAAATTGATGCTGTACCGGATGCGCCAGACCGACGGCCAGCATTATGGCTCGGGTAAATGGATCGCGCCCGACGGCACGGCCGAGCAACTCGCCTCCGCGGATATCGCCATGACGCCGCTCGCGTTCACCGAGATCGAGAGACGAAAAATTCCGACCACATGGCGCATCGAGGTTCCAAGCAAGGCACTCAAGATCGAGTGCACGCCGCTCAATCCGAGAAGCTGGATGGGCACGATCTTCCCCTATTGGGAAGGCCCGATCCGCTTCGCAGGCAGCCGCACCGGGGTGGGCTATCTGGAAATGACGGGCTATTAAGGCGCGCATGAAACAGGGGAGTTTCAGCGATGTATCATCTCACCGCTCTCGTCAGCTTGCTGGCGATCCTGGTCTACTTCTACTCGTCCGTGCTGGTGTCGCGGGCGCGCGGCAAATTCGGCGTCAAGCTGCCGGCGATCTCGGGCAATCCCGATTTCGAGCGCGTGTTTCGCGCGCAGATGAACACGCTGGAATGGCTGCCGATCTTTCTGCCGTCGCTATGGCTGTTCGCGATCTACATCAGCGACGGTATCGCCGCTGCGCTCGGCCTGGTCTGGGTCGTCGGTCGCATTCTCTATATATTCGGCTACGCCAAATCGGTCCCACAACGCGGCCCCGGCTTCGCGACTCAGGCGCTGGCGACGATCGCGCTGTGGGTCGGCGCATTCGGTGCCATCGTGTGGCGGCTGGTGCAGGGGTGATCGGCGGCCGTCATTGCGAGGAGCGAAGCGACGAAGCAATCCATGTTTCCACTTGTGGCGCGATGGATTTGCTTCGCGGAGCCTGTCATCGGGCGCGCATTCGCGCGACCCGTTGGCTCGCAATGACGAACACGGAGAGAGCCTACTTCACCAGCGGGCAGCCGGAATCCTTCGCTGCCGGAAACGCCTTATCGCCGGGCACCACGGCGAGCTGCTTGTAGTAATCCCACGGCTTCTTCGACTCCGACGGCTTCTTGACTTCGAACAGATAGAGGTCGTGGACCATGCGACCGTTTTCCAGCACCCTGCCGCCCTGCGCGAAGTCATCGTCGACCGGAAGCTCCTTCAGCTTTTTCGCCACTGCCTCGGTATCCTTGGTGCCCGCGGCCTTGACTGCCTTGAGGTATTGCAGCGTCGCTGAATAGGTGCCGGCTTGAATCATGTTCGGCATCCGGCCGGTGCGCTTGAAGAAGCGTTCGGCGAGGTTGCGGCTCCTGGCGTCGCGGTCCCAGTAGTAGCCTTCGGTCAGCACCAGGCCCTGGGCGGCCTGAAGGCCGAGGCCGTGAACTTCGGCCAGCGTCAGCAACAGGCCGGCGAGCTTTTGGCCGCTCCTGACGATGCCGAATTCCGCCGCCTGCTTGATCGAGTTGGTGGTGTCGAGGCCGGCATTGGCGAGGCCGATGATCTTGGCTTTAGAACTCTGCGCCTGCAGCAGGAAGGAAGAGAAGTCCGACGAGTTCAGGGGAATGCGGACTGCGCCGAGCACCTTGCCACCCTTCGCCCTGACGAAATCGCCGGTGTCCTTCTCCAGCGCATGACCGAAGGCGTAGTCGGCGGTCATGAAGAACCAGGTATCGCCGCCGGATTCCACCAGCGCACCACCGGTGCCGTAGGCGAGCGCGTGGGTGTCGTAAGCCCAGTGGAATCCATACGGCTGGCAGGAATCGCCGGTGAGGCGCGAGGTCGCAGCGCCCACGACGATGTCGATCTTCTTCTTCTCCCTAGAAAGCTCGTGAATCGCGAGCGCGACGGAGGACGTCGTCAGCTCCGTGATCATATCGACGCCTTCGACCTCGTACCAGCGCCGCGCGATAGCGACGCCGAGATCCGGCTTGTTCTGGTGATCGGCGGAAATGACCTCGATCTTGTGGCCGAGCACTTCGCCACCGAAATCTTCGACCGCCATCTTGGCCGCTTCAAACGACCACTTGCCGCCGTAATCGGCGTAGACCCCGGACTGGTCGTTCAAAATGCCGATCTTGACGCCCTGCGCCGATGCCGGCGCGGCGAGCAAAAGACCAACTGCCGCAACGGCGGCCAACAATCCCGACTTCATACTTTTCTCCCGAATTTTTCCAGAGAAACTTCGCGAACTTATTCAATAACCCCGCAAGTGCCCATCCATTTCGGATCAGCAAAAAGTATGGGGAACTCTATCATCATTCCGAGGCGCGTAGCGCGCGCCCCGGAATCCATTTCACTACAGGTTATGCGGCCCGATGGGCTCGCGCTTCGCGCGCCCCGGAATGATGGCAAGGGCCAATTATCCGCTCACGCCGCAGCGGGCTTCTTGCTCTTCCCGTCCGCCAGATTGCGCACGATGACGTAGAAGATCGGCGTGAACACCAGGCCGAACAGCGTGACGCCAATCATGCCGAAGAACACGGCGACACCCACCGCCTGCCGCATCTCCGAGCCCGAGCCCGACGAGATCACCAGCGGCAGCACGCCGAGGATGAAGGCGAATGACGTCATCAGGATCGGCCGCAACCGCAGCCGGCAGGCTTCGATCACTGCCTCCAGCCGCGCCTTTCCTTCGAGTTCGATATCGCGCGCGAACTCGACGATGAGAATGGCATTCTTGGCTGCCAGCCCCACCAGCACGACGAATCCGATCTGAGTAAGGATGTTGACGTCCTGCCCCATGATCCGCACACCGATAGTGGCGGCGAGGAGGCACATCGGCACGATCAGGATGACCGCGAATGGCAGGCTCCACGAGCCATATTGCGCGGCCAGCACCAGATACACGAACAGCACGCATATCGGGAACACGAGAAGGCCGGCTTGGCCGCCGGTCACCTGCTGATAGGACAAATCCGTCCATTCGAACGAGAAGCCGCTCGGCAGCGTCTCCTCGGCGAGCTTCTTCATCGTGTCAATGGCGGTCGCCGAACTCGTTCCCGGCAACGTATCGCCCTGCAGCTCGGACGCAGGATAGAGATTGTAGCGCGCGACGCGGTCGGGGCCGGAGATGTCGCTGAAACTCACAACACTGCCGAGCATCACCATGTCGCCGGCGGCGTTGCGAGTGCGCAGGCGTGCGAGATCGGACGTCTCCTTCCGGAACGGCAGATCGGCCTGCGCCGTGACGCGGTAGGTGCGGCCGAACAGATTGAAGTCGTTGACATAGGACGAGCCGAAATAGGTCTGGATCGTATCGTTGATGTTCGCAATCGGCACGCCGAGCTTCTGCGCCTTGACGCGGTCGATGTCGACGAACAGTTGCGGCGTGTTGGCAGCAAAGGTGGAGAACACCTGGGTCAGTCCGGGCGCCTGGCGCGCGGCGCCTATCAATTCGTCGGTCGCCGCTGCCAGCATTTCGGAGCCGCGGCCCTGACGGTCCTGGATGCGCATGGTGAAGCCGCCGCCGGTGCCTATGCCGGGCACCGCGGGCGGCGGAATCACGATGATGAACGCACCCTTGATATTCGCCAGCCGCTTGCGCAATTCGTCCGCGATCGAAGCGGACGAAAGTCCCTTCTTCGCCCTGGCCTCCGGGTCGTCAAATACGGGAAACAGTGCCGCGGCGTTGCTTGCCTGCGTCCGGGTCGCGCCCGAGAAGCCGGCGAAGGCGGGCGCGCGAACGACACCCGGCGTATCAAGCGCAATCTTTTCGATCTCCCTGACCACCTCGGTCGTCCGCGCCAGCGAGGCCGCGCCCGGCAATTGCACGGAGACAATGACGTAACCGCGATCCTGCGCCGGGATGAAACCTTGCGGCGTCGTCATCAACAGCCATCCGGCGCCGCCGATCAGCGCCACGTACACCAGCAACATCACCACCGAATGCCGGATCACGAAATCGGCCGCGCTGGCATAGCCATGCGCCAGCCGGTCGAAGCCGCGATTGAACACGCTCGTAAAGGCACCCCAGCCGCGGGCGATGAAATTCCAACGTGCCGGCGGCCTTTTGTCCTCGTGCGGCTGCAGGATCAGCGAGGCCAGCGCTGGCGACAGCGTCAGCGAGCAGAAGCAGGAAATCGCGGTCGCCACCGCAATGGTGACGGCAAACTGCTGAAAGAACTGCCCGGAGATGCCGCCGAGGAACGCAGTCGGGACGAACACCGCGCACAGCACCAGCGCAATCGACACCAGCGCGCTGCCGACCTCTTGCATGGTGCGAAGCGCGGCGTCACGCCGGTTCATGCCGTGCTCGAGATGGCGCTCGACGTTTTCGACCACCACAATCGCATCGTCGACCACGATGCCGACCGCAAGCACGAGGCCGAACAGAGTGAGATTGTTGATCGAAAATCCCAATGCTGCCATCACCGCAAAGGTGCCGACCAGCGACACCGGGATCGCGATGATCGGAATGATGGCGGGCCGCCAGCCCTGCAAGAACACCAGCACCACGATCACGACCAGCGCCATCGCCTCGTAGATCGTCTTGATCAGCTCGCTGACGGACTGTGCGATGAATTCGGTCGGGTTGTAGCCGATATTGTAATCGAGCCCTTTCGGGAAGCTCGCCTTCAACCGCTCCATGGTGTCCGAAATGCTCTTGGCGGTCGCAAGCGCATTGGAGCCGGGCCGCTGCGTCACCAGCATGGCGACCGCGGATTTGCGCAGCAGAAAACTGTTGGTCGAATAGGCCAAAGCACCGAGTTCGATCCGCGCGACGTCGCGCAGCTTCACCGTGCGCCCGTCGGCGCCGGCCTTGACCACGATCTCCTCGAATTGTTTCGGGTCCTTCAGACGGCCGGTAAAGGTGAGATTTGGCGAAAAGGCGCGGTCGGCGATCGGCGGCTCCGCGATCTGGCCGCCCGCGATCTGCACGTTTTGCGAGCGGATCGCCGCCACCACCTCGCCCGCGGTCAGGCCGAGCGTAGAGATTTTGTCGGGGTCGAGCCACAGCCGCATCGAATAGTCGCGCGCGCCGAAGATCTGAATGTCGCCGACGCCGTCGAGCCGGAGCAACTGGTCGCGGACCTGCAGCAGCGCGTAGTTACTGATATAGAGCTGGTCGAACGTGTCGTCCGGCGACAGCATGAACACGACCATCAATATGTCGGGGCTGTTCTTGCGCGTGATGACGCCGTTGCGCTGCACCTCTTCGGGCAGCCGCGGCTGCGCGATCGCGACGCGATTCTGCACCAGCACCTGGGCCTTGTCGAGATCGGTGCCGAGCTTGAAGGTGACCGTGATCGTCAACTGTCCGTTCGAGGTGGCCTGGCTGTAGAGATACAGCATGTCCTCGACGCCGTTGATCTCCTGCTCGATCGGAGCAGCGACGGTGTCAGACACGGTTTGCGCGGAGGCGCCGGGATATTGCGTGGTGACCGTCACCGTTGGCGGCACCACTTGCGGATATTCGGAGACCGGCAGCGTGGTGTAGGCGATCGCGCCAACGATCAGAAGCACGATCGACAGCACCATCGCCAGGATGGGCTGGTTGATGGAGAGACGGCCGAGATTCATGTCTTGGCACCGGCCGGCTTGATGTCGCCCGGCTGCGTGCTGACTTTCGCGCCGACGCGGGCCCGCTGCAGCCCGTCGATAACGACGCGGTCTTCCGGCTTCAGGCCCTCGCGGATCACGCGCAGGCCTTCATCGAGCGGTCCGAGCGTCACCGGCTTCGCCTCGACCGTATTGTCGTCCTTGACGACGAAAACGATCTTCCGCGACTGATCGGTCGCGACAGCCGTGTCCGGCAGCAGCAGCGCCTCATAAGGCGCGCTGCCGATGATCCGGACGCGGCCGAACTGTCCGGGCAGGATCGAGAGATCCTTGTTCGGGATCACGGCGCGGCTGCGCAGCGTACCCGTCGAGACGTCCAGGCGGTTGTCGAGGAAATCCATCTTGCCCTCATGCGAGGGCTTGGTCTCGCCGGTCAGCGTCACCTGGACCGGGTTCGGCGTGTCGCGCGAGCTCGGCCGCTTGCCTTCGAACCAGAGCCGGCTGTTTCGTAAGTACGTCGCCTCGTCGACATCGAAATAGATGTAGATCGGGTCGAGCGAGACGATCGAGGTGAGCAGCGTGGCGCCGCCCTCGGAGCCCTGCACGAGATTGCCAGGCGTCACGAGATGGCGGCTGACGCGGCCGGTGATCGGCGCCATCACATGGGTGAATTCGATGTTGAGCTTGGCGGCCTTGAGCGCGCCTTCAGCCTGCATTTCCGCGGCGCGCGCCGCCTGCAGGGTCTGGCGGCGCTGGTCGACGATCGAATCGGACACGGCCTGGGTCTGATTTAATGTCAGCGCGCGGTCGAGTTCGCGCCTGGCGAGTTCTGCCCTCGCGCGAGCGTCCGATAACTGGCCGTCGGCCTGTTCGGCGACTGCTTCGAACGGACGGGCGTCAATCACGTAAAGCAGATCGCCCGCGCGCACGATCGCGCCATCGCGGAATTCGACGCTCTTCACGAAGCCGCCGACGCGGGCGCGGACCTGGACTTCCTGCACCGCCTCGAACCGACCGGTGAATTCGTCCCAATCGGTGACGGTACGTTTCACTGGCTGCGCGACCGTGACCGTCGGCGGCGCCGCCGCAGCCGGCTGTTGCGGCGGCTTGTCGCCGCAAGCGGACAGCGCAAGCGCGAGCAATGGGGGCAACCATTTGAGACCGCGAAGTGAGTAACCATCACGGCTTGCCCCAGCCGGACGTTTCAATGGATCAGTCGTGCTCAATCCCATCTCCCCCTGCATTCTCAACATCCTGATCGATGGAAAAAGCTTGCCGTGGAACTTAGTGGCGGAGGCCAAAGATGTGATCGGTTCCCAGTCTCGTCAAGAACCGGCCGGGATCAAGCACAATCGTTGTGCATCAGCGTCGTCAACGCCCTTCGCATGCGGATGTTATGCTTTCCGCACTGCGATGAAAGCGGAACCCGTGCAGCGCACGGTCAGCTAATCGCCGCCTGATGACGAAAACGTGACATCGCACGGCGGCGTCTCGCGGAGAATGACCGCAGCTAACTGCGACAGATCCATTTGTGGGCAAATCACTTCTGATTTTCAGAAATCGTGTCAAGCCCGGGAATCAAAAAGAATCAAAAATATTTCGCTTAAGGCGAGAGGCAAATCAGCCGCATGTGCGTGTTCTTTTGCGCACTTTGCACACGAGACCGTGGGTGCTGCGCGCACCCGGTCTTCCGTGCGCCCTCTGACAAGAGGGCGGGAATTTAAGAGCAAACCTCGGGCGCAAAGCGCCGCGAGAAGGCCGCCTCATATTCAATTGTCATCGTCCGCCTTGTGCGCAATTGCGCACTGGGGCGGACGATCCAGTATTCCAGAGACGCCAGTGATTGCACCGAGAAGCCGCGGCGTACTGGATCCCCGCCTTCGCGGGGATGACAGTCGGGGGTCTCAACGTCATTGCGAGCGCAGCGAAGCAATCCATCGTCGACTCGTGCGCAAAGATCGATTGCTTTGCGGAGCCTGCCATCGGGCTTACCGAAGGCGATACCGGTCGCGGGGAACGACAGCTTGTGCGCGCACCGTCGCCGCTGCGCGGGCGGTCGAGACTGTTTCGCTCGCAATGACCAACGAAGGCAAATGATCGGAGCAGCATCTTGGGGCATGACGTCGCCGATTTCCTCGGCTAACCTTGCGGCAAGGCCCGCCAAGAGGGCCAGAAAATGTCCGGGGAGGACAAGCGTGCACAGAGGGCGTGTCGTATTCGGCGCCATGGACGAGGTCGTGTTCGGACGGCCGGCGTCCGAGGCGCTCGTTGCGCAGCTGGATCGGCTCGGCACCAGGCGCGCCTTCCTGATGGTCAGCGGCACGCTCAACCGCGAAACCGATGTGATCGACACTATCCGCCGTGCGCTGGGACCGCGCTGCGTCGGCACGTTCGATGCTATGCCGCCGCACACGCCGCGCTCAGCCGTCATTGCCGCCAGCGAACAGGCTCGCGCTGCGGATACCGATCTCATTGTCACGATCGGCGGCGGCTCGATCACCGACGGCGCCAAGGCCGTGCAGCTTTGCCTTGCCAATGACATCCGCAGCGCAGATGACATCGACCGGATCAAGGCCGGTCGCGGCGGCTCGCCGCAACTTGCGGCACCAGCCGTGCGCCAGATCAGCGTCCCGACGACGATCGCCGGCGGCGAGTTCTCCTCCACGGCAGGCGTCACCAACGAGAAGACGAAGGTCAAGGAAGCGCTGCGCCATCCGCTGCTGATGCCGCGCGCCGTGCTTCTCGATCCCTGGCTCAGCGCACACACCCCCGAATGGCTGTGGCTGTCGACCGGCATCCGCGCCGTCGACCATTGCGTCGAAGGCATCTGCTCGCGCGAGGCTCATCCTTATGGCGACGCGCAGGCGCTGAAGGGCCTGTCGATGCTGGCGCAGGCCTTGCCGCGGGTGAAGGCCGACGCCAAAGACCTCGACGCGCGGATGGATTGCCAGATCGGAACCTGGCTTTCGACCGGACCGCTCGCTTCCGGCGTACCGATGGGCGCCAGCCACGGCATCGGTTACGTGCTCGGCGCGGAGTTCGGCGTCCCGCACGGCTACACCTCCTGCGTGATGCTGCCGTCGGTGATGCGCTGGAACAAGTCAGCGAATGCCGAGCGGCAGGCGCTGGTCGCGGCTGCGATGGGGCGCCCAAACGATGACGCCGGCGACCTGCTCGACCGCTTCATTCGCGGCCTCGGTATGCCGCGCAGCCTGCGCGAGGTCGGCGTCGGCCCGGAGCAGTTCGATCGCATCGCGCAACAAGCGATGGCGACGACCTGGGTGCCGCGCAATCCGCGCAGGATCGAGGGGCCGGCGCAGGTGCGTGAGATTCTGGATATGGCCGCGTAGGGAGACCAAAGCCAACATGTACACCGGTACACATGCCCGTCTTCGTCCACTTCAACCCGCGTTCATCATGGCTTCCACTGGCGAGGCCGTCACCTATCGGGAGCTAGAAGTCCGCACCAACCGGCTGGCGCATCTGTTCCGGAAATACGGATTGAAGCGGCTCGACCACTATTCGATCTTCATGGAGAACAACAGCCGCTACCTCGAGGCCTGCGGCGCCGGCGAACGCAGCGGGCTATACTATACCTGCGTCAACTCCTACCTGACCGCGGGCGAGCTCGCTTACATCCTCACCAACAGCCAGTCGCGCATTCTCATCACATCAAGGGCAAAGCTCGACGTCGCCCGCGAGGCGCTGATGGAATGCCCCAAAGTCGAGCTGTGCATCGTCGCCGACGGAGAGGGCGAAAGCGAGCGCATCGTCGGGCTGCAACAGGCGACATCAACCTTGCCGAAAACCCCGATATCAGACGAATGCATCGGCACCGCCATGCTCTATTCGTCGGGCACCACCGGCCGGCCGAAGGGCATTTTGCGGCCGCTGCCGGAGCAGCCGCCAATCCAGAATCTGCCGATCTTCGATTTCCTGCACGGCGTCTGGCACTACCGCGAGGGCATGATCTACCTTTCGCCCGCGCCGCTCTACCATTCGGCGCCGAAGGCCGCCGTCAACCTGACGATCCGCGCCGGCGGCACCGTCATCATCATGGAAAGTTTTGATCCGGAAAAATATCTGGAGCTGGTTCAAAGGTGGGGCGTCACCCACACCCAACTCGTGCCCACGATGTTCTCGCGCATGCTGAAGCTGCCAGAGGATGTCTGCAAGCGTTACGATCTCTCATCGCTGGAAATCGCGATCCATGCCGCCGCGCCATGCCCGGCTGCGGTGAAGGACGACATCATCAAATGGTGGGGACCGATCATCCATGAATATTACGGCGCCACCGAAGGGCTCGGCTTCACCGCCTGCAACACCGAGGAATGGCTGGCCCATCGCGGCACCGTCGGACGCGTGCTGCTAGGCGACCTCCATATCCTCGACGAGAACATGCAACCCTGCCCGGTCGGCACACCAGGCACGGTGTGGTTCAAGACCGCGACGCCGTTCGAATATTTCAACGATCCCGTCAAAACCAAGGAGGCCCGTTCGCCCGACGGCAGCATGAGCACGGTCGGCGACGTCGGCTATGTCGACGATGACGGATTTCTCTACCTGACCGATCGCGCCACATTCATGATCATCTCGGGCGGCGTCAACATCTACCCGCAGGAATGCGAGAACCTCTTGATCACCCACCCCAAGATCGCCGACGCCGCGGTGTTCGGGGTGCCGAATCCCGATCTCGGCGAGGAAGTAAAGGCCGTGGTGCAGCCGATGCCGGGCGTTTCGCCGGGACAGGAACTGGCCGACGAACTGATCGCCTTCTGCAGCCAGTCGCTGTCGCGCCAGAAAGTGCCGCGCTCGATCGACTTCGAGGCCGAACTACCGCGGCTGCCGACCGGCAAGCTCTACAAGCGCCTGTTGCGCGATCGCTATTGGGGCAACAAGACCTCGCGGATCGTGTGAGCATGCGACGATATGAGATGACGAACTCGAACACAGAGGTCGCGAGACCTGGTGGTGCGGTGCATCATCCGGCAAGACATTCCAGCGCGAGCCGCAACATAACGGCTACGCTGCAGCGAATCTGCCGCTTTCGCAGCGAACGGCTGCGTTGGCGCGCATGTTCCGCCGCGCGGATTTCGATTAGTTCGAATTGCCGATCTGTGCATCGTCTTGGCCGGTTGCCCGGACGCGCGGTCATGCTATCGTCTGATGCAATCGGCCGTTTCGAGACCGAGCAAATGTGGGAGGGGATCATGCGGAGCGTTCATGCGCTTGCCGCCGCAGCGTTATTGTTGCTGCCGGCTTATGATGTTGCATCAGCCGGCGAGCCGAAACAGGGCGGCATCCTCAGGGTCTATCATCGCGACAGCCCCGGCAGCGCCTCGATCCACGAAGGCGCGACCTTCTCGATCAACGTTCCCTTCATGCCGGTCTTCAACAACCTCGTCATGTTCAAGCAAGACGTCGCGCAGAACAGCGCAGATTCCATCGTCCCGGATCTGGCGGAGAGCTGGGCCTGGAGCAACGACGGCAAGAAACTCACTTTCAAATTGAGGCAGGGCGTCAAATGGCATGACGGCAAGCCGTTCACCTCAGCCGACGTCAAGTGCACCTTCGACATGCTGATGGGCAAGTCGCAACAGAAGTTTCGCCAGAATCCGCGAAAGTCCTGGTACAACCAGGTCGAGGACGTGACGACAAACGGCGATTTCGAGGCATCGTTCAGCCTGAAGAGGCCGCAGCCAGCGTTGTTGTCGTTACTCGCCTCCGGCTACACCCCGGTTTACCCCTGCCACGTCTCCCCGGCCGACATGCGTACCAAGCCGGTCGGCACCGGCCCGTTCAAATTCGTCGAGTTCAAGGCCAACGAATCGATCAAGCTCACGAAGAATCCCGACTACTTCAAGAAGGGCCTGCCGCACCTCGACGGCATCGAGTTCACCATCATCACGAACCGTTCGACGGCCATTCTCGGATTTGTCTCCGGGAAATTCGACATGACTTTCCCGACCGAAGTGTCAATCCCGCTCTTGAAGGAGGTCAAGTCGCAGGCACCGAACGCAGTGTGCGTGGTCGAGCCGGTCAACGTCTCGACCAACATCATCGTCAACTCGTCCGCCCCGCCGTTCGACAACATCGACATTCGCCGCGCGCTGGCACTGGTGCTCGACCGCAAGGCCTTCGTCTCCATACTGTACGAGGGACAGGCCGACATCGGCGGCACCATGCTCCCCGCACCGGGCGGCTTGTGGGCGATGCCGAAGGAAATGCTGGAATCGATTCCGGGTTACGGTTCCGACGTCAACGCCAATCGGGAAGAGGCGCGCAAGCTGATGCAGAAGGCGGGCTATGGACCGGACAAGCGCCTCGCCGTCAAGGTCGCCACGCGCAACATCCCGATCTACCGCGATCCCGCCGTCATCCTGATCGACCAGATGAAGAGCATCTATATCGACGGCGATCTCGACGTCGTTGATACCGCACAATGGTTCCCGAAGGTCGCCCGCAAGGATTACTCGCTCGGCCTCAACCTCACCGGCAATGCGGTCGACGATCCCGACCAGTCATTCTACGAAAACTATTCTTGCGGCTCGGAGCGCAACTATACCAACTACTGCAACAGGGAAATCGAGAAGCTGTTCGACGAGCAGTCGATGGAGAAGGATGTCGCCAAGCGCAAGAAGTTGGTCTGGGAGATCGACAAGAAGCTGCAGGAAGACGTGGCGCGGCCGATCATCTTGCACGCCCGCCAGGGCTCGTGCTGGCAGCCTTATGTCAAGGGCATCACCATCATGGTGAACAGCTCCTACAACGGCTACCGTTACGAAGACGTCTGGATGGACAAGTAACGTCCGGCCGAGAGAAGCCGATGGGTCAGGGAGAGTAGCCGGGTGTTTGCTTATATCGTGCGACGCCTCGCCTTGATGCTCGTGACCCTGATCGGGATATCGATCATCATCTTCGTGTTGCTGCGGGTCGTCCCCGGCAACATCGTCGATATCCTGTTCGACGCCGCCGGCTTCGTCGATCCCACCGACAAGGCCAACCTGGAAAAGGAACTCGGCCTCAACCTGCCGATCTACCAGCAATATCTGAACTGGATCGGCGGTCTGCTGCACGGCGATCTCGGCTACTCGTATGTGTCCGAGAAGCCGGCGCTGCAGGAGATCCTGCCGCGCATTCCGATCACCGCCAAGCTCGCGGCGCTGGCGCTGTTGTTCTCCGCCTCGATCGGCATTCCCTTAGGCGTTCTCAGCGCAGTCCACCAGGGCTCGCGGCTGGATTACACCCTTCGTGTCGTCAGCCTGAGCGGCCTGTCGCTGCCTTCCTTCTGGCTCGGGCTGCTTATCCTGATGGCCTCGGTTTCGCTGTTCGGCCACATGCCGATCTACAACCCGAACCCGGCAACCTGGACGGAGGCGTTCGCGATCTATGCCGTGCCGGCGATGGCGGTCGGTTTTCGCAGCGCCGCGCTGACCATGCGCATCACGCGCTCCTCGATGCTGGAAATTCTGCGGCAGGATTACATCCGGACCGCGCGCGCCAAGGGCGCGTCCGAGGCTTCGGTCAATTATCGCCACGCGCTGAAGAACGCGATTCTCCCTGTTATCACCGTGATCGGCATCGAGGCGGCGTTCCTGATCGGCGGGCTGATCGTCACCGAAACCGTGTTCAATATTCCAGGCGTAGCCCGCTTCCTAGTCGAGGCGCTCCGCTGGCGCGATTATCCGATCGTGCAGAATCTCGTGATGCTGATCGCCGTGGTCGTAGTGGTCGCGAACTTCACCGTCGACATGCTTTACGCCGCGATCGATCCGCGCATCCGGTATGGGGATTAGCCGCGTGACCACGATTAACTTCGAAAGCGAGTTGAGGCGGGCCGGCGCCCATTCTACGCATGGCTGGCGCCGGCTGGTGTTCCTGGCGCAACGTTATCTGCTCGGCACGATCGGCCTTGTCATCATGGTGATGTTCGTCTGGATGGCGATCTCGGCCGACCTGATCGCCCGCTATGACCCACTCAGCGTCGATTCCGCGCAGCGGCTGGCGGCGCCGAGCGCGGCGCACTGGATGGGCACCGATTCATTCGGTCGTGACGTCTGGAGCAGGATCATTCACGGCGCGCGCATCTCGCTCGCCGTCGGCATCGGCGCCACCGCGCTGGGATCGACGATCGGCGTCATCGTCGGCCTCGTATCGGGCTATCTGTCCGGCTGGGTCGATCTGCTGTTCCAGCGCGTCACCGATATCCTGCAGGCGCTGCCCTTGCTGGTGCTAGCGCTGGTGATGACCGCGGCGCTCGGCCCCTCGCTGCCGAACGTGATCATCGCGATTGCGATCCCGTTGATCCCGACGGTCGCCCGCGTGATCCGCGCCAATACGCTGGCGCTGCGCGAGCAGCCCTTCGTCGAGGCCGCAAAATCGATCGGCATGAGCGAGACCCGTATTGCGCTCCGCCACGTGCTGCCGAACACGCTCGCGCCTTTGATCGTGCTCGCGACCGCGCAACTCGGTTCCACCATCCTCACCGAAGCCTCGCTGTCGTTCCTCGGGCTCGGCATCCCCGAGCCTTATCCGTCCTGGGGACGCATGCTGTCGGAGTCTGCGGCCGAATATGTTCGCACTGCGCCCTGGCTGGTGATTTTCCCGGGCGTCGCCATCTCCCTTGCCGTATTCGGCACCAATCTGTTCGGCGACGCGCTCCGTGACATCCTCGATCCGAGGCAGCGCGGCTGATGAGCGAGGCGCGCAAGGACGACACTATTCTCGACGTGAAGAACCTGCAGACGGTGTTCTTCACCAATTCCGGGCTGTTCCGCGCGGTCGACGACGTATCGTTCACCGTGCGCCGCGGCGAGACGCTGGCAATCGTCGGCGAGTCCGGCTGCGGCAAGAGCGTGACCGCGCTGTCGGTGATGCGGCTGGTGCCGGACCCGCCGGGCCGGGTGGTCGGCGGCTCGGTGACGCTGGAAGGCACCGATCTGCTCGGCCTCTCTGAGGTCAAGATGCGCGACATCCGCGGCAATCGGATCTCGATGATCTTTCAGGAGCCGATGACCTCACTCAATCCGGTAATGCGAATCGGCGACCAGATCACCGAGGTGCTCCGCCTGCACCAGGAAGTGACCGCGAAGGAGGCCTGGGCCAAGGCGGTTGAGATGCTGCGCCTGGTCCGCATCCCCGAGCCGGAACGCCGTGCGCAGGAGTATCCGCACCAGCTCTCCGGCGGCATGCGGCAGCGCGCGATGATCGCGATGGCATTGGCTTGCCGGCCGGCGCTGCTGATCGCGGACGAGCCGACCACCGCGCTCGACGTGACGATCCAGGCGCAGATTCTGGCGCTGATCGTCGATCTACAAAAGAGGCTCGGCACCGGCTTGATCCTGATCACGCATGATCTCGGCGTCGTCGCGCAAACCGCGCAACGCGTCATCGTGATGTATGCCGGCAAGAAGGTCGAGGAAGCGACGGTAGAGGACCTGTTCGAAAATCCAAAGCATCCCTACACGCGAGGGCTGATGGCCTCGATGCCGGCGGTGATTTCGTTCGGCGCCAAGACCGATGCGCGGCTCAATGAGATTCCCGGCATGGTGCCGTCGCTGACGAACCTGCCGCCGGGCTGCGCCTTTGCGCCGCGCTGCCGCCTGGCCGTGGACCGATGCCGCGCCGAATATCCGCCGCTGCAGCAAGTCGATGCCAATCATCTCGCGGCGTGCTGGCGCGCAACCGAATTGGTAGGCGCGCCATGAGCGACCAACGCCCGCTGCTGGAAGTCACCGATCTCGTCAAGCATTACGCGGTGCGCGGCGGCGTCCTGCGCCGCCGCATCGGCACCGTGCATGCGGTTGACGGCGTCAGCTTCTCGGTCGCCAAAGGCGAGACGCTCGGGCTGGTCGGCGAATCCGGCTGCGGCAAATCGACGGTGGCGCGCAGCGTGCTGCGGCTGGTGGAGCCGTCCAGCGGCGCCATCAAGCTGAACGGCACCGACATCACCGGGCTCAGCAAGGCCGAGATGCGCCCGCACCGGCGCTCGATGCAGATCGTGTTCCAGGATCCGTTCGCCTCGCTCAATCCGCGCATGACCGCGGGCGATATCGTCGGCGAGCCGCTCGCCGTGCATGGCCTCGCCACAGGGCGTGCGCAGCAGGAACGCGTCGCGGAACTGTTCGCGCAGGTGGGATTGCGGCCTGATCAGATGAAGAACTACCCGCACCAATTCTCCGGCGGCCAGCGGCAGCGCATCTGCATTGCCCGCGCGCTGTCGCTCGGACCGAGCCTGATCGTGTGCGACGAGCCGGTATCGGCGCTCGACGTCTCGATCCAGGCGCAGGTGATCAACCTGTTGATCGACCTGCAGCGCAAGAACCATTTTTCCTACCTGTTCATCGCCCACGACCTCGCCGTCGTCGCCCATATCAGCCACCGCGTCGCCGTGATGTATCTCGGGCGCATTGTCGAGATCGCGGATAAGTCGGAATTGTTCGCCAACCCGCGGCATCCGTATACGCAAGCGCTGCTGGCGTCGGTCCCGGTCGCTGATCCCAAAGCAAAGCGTCTTGCGCCCATGGTCGACGGCGACGTCCCGAGCCCGATCAACCCACCCTCGGGCTGCGCCTTCCACACCCGCTGCCGCTATGTCATGGATCGCTGCAAGGTGGAGCGGCCGGCGCTGGTGGAAGCCGGCGAAGGACATCAGGTAGCGTGCTGGCTGAATGACGGCACGGGGCGGCCGGAGTAATCCGTAGCTTCGTAAGGTGGGCAAAGCGAAAGCGTGCCCACCATTTCACGCACGGCAAGGATGGTGGGCACGTCGCTACGCTCCTTTGCCCACCCTACGCAGTCAGCCCGCTGCAATCTCCACGACGATCCGCCCCGTCGTCACCTGCTCGCCCTCGGCCACATCGATCGCCGACACCGTGCCCGAAACACCAGCCGTATGCACGTGCTCCATCTTCATTGCCTCCAGCGTCATCACGGGCTGGCCGACCGCAACCTGCTCGCCGGGCGTGACCAGCACGGCGACCACGCGGCCGTTCATTGTCGCGCGCACCTTGCCGTCGCCGTCCGCCGCCGCAGTGGAGGCCGGTGCGGCCAGCGTCAGATCGCGGGCGGCAATCGAGGCTCCGCGATGCAGGATGTACAGACGACCGCCGTCGCGCAGAAATCTCGCTGACTCCATCAAGCCATCGGTGCGAAAGCGGATCGTGTCGGCGCCAAGCTCGTCGATCTCGAAACGCCGCTCGTTGCCATCGAGGCCGGCGACATAACTTCCGTCGCGGTTCCGAACGATATCAACCTCGAACGCGTGGCCAAGGTCGATCCGCATCGTCAGCGGGAACGTCGTCGCCAGACTGCGTCCGCTGCGCCAGGGCGGCGCATGCGAGTTGGTGACGTAAAGCAACAATGCCGCCAACGTAGCGCCCGTCTCGTCGTTCGCACGCGACGCCAGCAGTTCGTCGCGGTGATTGCCGATGAAGGCCGTGGTCGCTTCGCCCTTCGCAAAGGCAGGATGGCGCAGGCAGGAGATCAGAAACTCCTGATTGGTAGTCACCCCAAACGCTGCCAGTTGCTCCAGCCCACAGATCAACCGGCCGCGGGCCTCGTTGCGGTCGGCACCGTGGCTGATGATCTTGGCGACCATCGAATCGTAGAACGGCGGAATCTCCGAGCCCGATCGCAGCGCGTGCTCGACGCGGATGCCGTCGGGCATCTGCCACAGCGCCATTCGGCCCGATTGCGGCATGAAGTCATGATCCGCGTCCTCCGAGCACAGCCGCACCTCGATGGCGTGGCCGGAGAATCTGACGTCTTCCTGCTTGAGCCCGAGCGGCTGGCCGGCGGCAATGCGCAACTGCAGTTCGACCAGATCGAGCCCGGTAATCGCTTCGGTGACGGGATGCTCGACCTGCAGGCGCGTGTTCATTTCCATGAAATAGAACTCGCCGGACGGATCGAGCAGGAACTCCAGCGTACCCGCGCCCTCATAACCGATCGATTTGACGGCAGCGACCGCGACGGCGCCCATGCGCGCCCGCAATTCCGGCGTCACCTTCGGCGACGGCGCCTCCTCGATCAGCTTCTGGTGTCGGCGTTGCACCGAGCAATCGCGCTCGCCGAGATGAATGGCATTGCCGTAGCGATCGCCGAACACCTGGATTTCGATGTGGCGGGGATCGATGATGGCGCGCTCCAGGATCACCGTGGGATCACTGAACGCGCCTTGCGCCTCTGACCTTGCGCTGCGCAGCGCATCCGGAAATGCCGCGGCGTCTTCGACAAGACGCATGCCGCGACCGCCACCGCCCGCAACCGCCTTGATCATCACGGGGAAACCGATCTTCCTGGCCTCTGCCAGCATCACTGCGTCGCTCTGGTCCGTGCCCTGATAGCCGGGCACGACAGGCACGCCAGCCTCCCGCATGATGTCCTTGGCGCCGGCCTTGTTACCCATCGCCCGGATCGCCTCCGGCGACGGCCCGATGAAGACCAGTCCGGCATCGCGGCAGGCCTGCGCAAAATCCTCGTTTTCGGCGAGGAAGCCGTAGCCCGGATGCACCGCGCCGGCCCCGCTGGCTTTGGCGGCGGCGATGATCGCATCTATCCGCAGGTAGGATTGCGCCGGCAGCGCCTCGCCGATGCGCACGGCCTGGTCCGCCTCGCGCACGTGCAGCGAATCACGATCGGCATCGGAATAGACGGCAACCACGCCATAGCCCAGGCGGCGCGCGGTGCGCATGATCCGCAGCGCGATCTCGCCGCGGTTGGCGATGAGGATCTTGAAGAATGGCGTTCGCTTCATCTCGATCCCGCTCATGGCCGGGCGACCGAGAATTGCATGCGCTGCGGCGTGCGGGCTTCGGCCTCGCGGCAGATCGCCAGCACCTCGGAAAGTACGCTGCGGGTATCGCGGGGATCGATCACGCCGTCATCGAGCACGCGCGCGCTGGTCGAGAACACGTCCATCTGGCCGTCGAACACGCCGGTGATCTGCGCCTTCATCGCCTCCAGCTTTTCCTTCTCGATCGGCTTGCCCCGCCGCGCGGCGGCCGCCTCGGTCACGATTGCCATGGTCTCGGCGGCCTGCTCGCCGCCCATCACGGCAGTCTTGGCATTGGGCCAGGAGAAGCAGAAGCGCGGATGGAAGCCGCGCCCGCACATGCCGTAATTGCCGGCCCCGAACGACGCTCCGCAATAGATCGTAATCTGCGGCACGGTCGCCGAGGTCACCGCCTGGATCATCTTGGAGCCGTGCTTGATCATGCCGGCTTCCTCGTAGGCTCGGCCTACCATGTAGCCGGTGGTGTTGTTCATGTAGAGCAGCGGCGTGCGCGACTGGCAGCAGGCCTGGATGAAATGCGTCGCCTTATTGGCGCCGGGCACGTCGAGCGGGCCGTTGTTGGTGATGATCCCGATCGCCTGTCCTTCGATGCGGGCGTGGCCACAGACCGTCGCCGGGCCGTAATTCGCGCCGAATTCGGTGAAATCGGAATCGTCGACAAAGCGCGCGATGGCCTGGCGCATATCGACGGGACGCTTGTGGTCCATCGGCATGATGCCGAGCAGTTCCTCGGCGTCATAACGTGGCGGCTTGAAGGATAACGCCGCAGGCTTCCGCCGGTCCCATTCCAGGTTGGCCATGATGTCGCGCGCGATGCGCAGCGCGTCGCGGTCGTCTTCGGCGAGATAGTCGCCGAGCCCTGAAATGGAGGTGTGCATCTCGGCTCCACCGAGTTCCTCCTCCGTCGCGATCTCTCCCGTTGCGGCCTTCAGCAGTGGCGGCCCGGCGAGGAACGCGCGGGTACGGCCGCGGACCATGACGATGTAGTCGGATAGTCCGGTCTGGTAGGCGCCGCCCGCCGTTGACGATCCATGCGTCACGGTGACGACGGGCAGGCCAGCGGCCGACAACCGCGCGAGATTGCGAAAAATGTTGCCGCCGCGGATAAAGTCCTCAACGCGATAGCGCAGCAGATTGGCGCCGGCGCTTTCGACCAGTTGCAGGTAAGGCAGCTTGTTTTCGAGCGCCAGTTCCTGCACCCGCAGCGTCTTGTCGAGGCCGTACGGTTGCAGCGCGCCGGCGTCGATGCCGGAATCGTTGGCGCTGACCATGCAGCGGATGTCGGAGACGAAGCCGATGCCCGCGATCACGCCGCCGCCGGGAACGCTCTTCTCGGCATCCGGCACGTCGAACATGTAGCCGGCGAGCGTGGAAAGCTCGATGAAAGGCGAGCCGGGGTCGAGCACCAGCGCCACCCGCTCGCGCGGCAGCAATTGACCTCGCTTGTGGAAGCGATCCTTGGCCGCGGCCGATGCGGCACGCGTGCGATCTTCCAGCGCCCGCATCCGTGTGATCAGCGCCAGCATGCCGTCGCGGTTGGCTTTGTAAGCGGCGCTCGAGCGGGAGATGGTGGATTCAATTACAGCCATGAACTCTCCGCCCCGTCATTGCGAGAAGCGAAGCGACAAAGCAATCCATATTTTGCCGGACGGCGGGATGGATTGCTTCGCTTCGCTCGCAATGACGGCACTCAATGCCTAGTTCCAAAAATCTGCCTGGCCTCCGCCGGACTCGCGACCTCGCGTCCCGCTCGCCGCGCGCAGGCGGCGATGGCTTCGATCAGTTGCCCATTCGAAGTCACCTTGGTACCGTCGGCGAGATAAAAAGTATCCTCCAGCCCAGTGCGCAGGTGCCCACCGAGTTCGGCGCAGCGCTGGTGCAGCGGCCAGATTTCGGCGCGGCCGATCGCGGTGACCTGCCAATGCGATTTCGGCCGCATCAGCTTCAACAGGATCGGCAGCAATTCGGGATCGGCCGGCATGCCGGAGGCAACGCCCATCACGAAATTATATTCGAGCGGCCCGGTGTACATGCCGGTTTGCACGTACATGCCGACGCAGCGCACGATGCCGACGTCGAAACATTCGAACTCCGGAATCGTGCCCGCTTCCTTCATCACGTCGAGATAGTCCTGCACCTTCTCGACCGCGTTATCGAACATCATCGGCGGCCAGGCCCAGGTATTGTCGGACTTCACCTTGAGATAATTCAGCGAGCCGGCGTTGCAGGCCGCGATCTCGGGCCTCGTCTCGCGCACGCAGTCGAGCGCCCCCTGATATTTCGGGCCCGAGGTGCCCGTGGTGTGATTGATGATGACGCCGGGACAGGCTTCGCGGATCGCCTGCTGGATCTCTTTGGAAACGCTGACGTCCCAGGACGGCAGATGCCCCTTGTTCGGCTCCTGCTGGCGCAAATGGATGTGCATGATGCTCGCGCCGGCATCGAACGCGGCCCTGGCCTCACGCGCCATCTGCTCCGGCGTCACAGGTACGTTGTGCTGCTTCGGATCGGTCAACACGCCGTTCAGCGCGCAGGTAATGACGGCCTTGTCGCCCATGGATCAGCCTTCGAAAAGCGGAATGCGAGGGATCGCGAAAATATCCAGTGCGATCATGCGTGCCGCATCAGCCGGCTTCTTGCGTCCAGCCGCTACCCGGCGCTCGCATGGCGATGGCTATAGATCGCCAGATCGCGCGAACCTGAAAAGATCGCGCGCGGCTTCAAGCCATAGAAGCGGCGGATCGAGTGGCTGAAATGCGTGGAATCGGGATAGCCGATATCCTGCGCGAGATGCGCAAGGTTGATGTCCTGGTTGGCGAAGTGCAGCAAATGACGCGCGCGCTTCCAGGCGCGGAACGAGCGGAACGAGATTCCGGTCTCTTCCTTGAACAGATGCAGGAAGCGCGATGGAGACAATCCGGCCTCCGCGGCGCAGCTTGCCGCCGTCACCGGCTCGCCGGAGAATTTTCCGATCTGCACGATCGCGCGTACCACCCTGGGATCGAGTTCGCGCTGTGGCAGGGGCTCGCCAAGGCACAGGCGATCGAACTCGGTGCTGGAGAAATCACTGCCCGCATGATGCTCGCGCAGTTCGTGATAGGCGGCACGAATGCGGCTGGCGAAAACCACGCCCTCAGGGCCCGAGAGGCGCGTGGCGAGGTCTTCAAGCGCGCCCGGCCGAACGCTCTCGGGTTCGATCACGACGCTGAGCACGGAGCGATGATCGCTGGCGATGGTGTGCCTGATGTTCGGCAGCAGAGCGACCATGTCGCCATGGGTTTCGCAGCCATCCGCAGTGGTGAGCCAGAGGCTTCCCTCGATCGCGACGTAGATGTTGAACCCGCCCGAGCAGCGTTGCCGGGGCCTACCGAGCAGGCCGGCGTAGAACACGCGTTCCGGGGTGATCAGCATCAGGTGGCCGGATTTGTGGCCGGTATGGTCCATGGCTCGTCCTCCTCGCGCGGCTCTCTGGCTGCTGCGACGGGGCCAACCATAGCGGAATTTTGAGTGCTGTCACCGAGAGAAGAGCCGTCATTCCGGGCGCGAAGCGAACATGGGGCGCCCTTACGCCCCCGGAATCTCGAGATTCCGGGTTCGATGCTTCGCATCGCCCCGAAATGACACACCAGTTAGGCCCGTATCCTTGGCGCCACGTTTTGCTCGATGCCAGCCTTGCGTTCCGCCGCAACGGCCCGCTTGTACCCGTCGCGTTCCTGCAACCGGGCCCAATAAGCCGCGACATTAGGGCCGAAATCCTTGGCAAGGCCGATATTGCCGGCGAGCCGCAACGCGTAGCCATTGACAATATCGGCCGCGGTAAAGCGTCCGGCACAGAGAAATTCCGCATTCGCAGTCGCTGCCTCGACCGCGCGCAGCCGACCCAGGAACCATTTGGCGTAATCGCCGGCCACTTGCGGGTTCCGCCGTTCCTCCGGCTCGAGCTGGCTGTATCTCAGCACCAGTGTTTGGGGAAAAGTCAGCGTGGCGTCGCTGAAATACATCCAGTTCAGGAAGGCGCCATAGGCCGGGTCGTCCATCCCGACCACCAGCGGGGTCGGTCCGTATTTGGTGCCGAGGTAATAACAGATGCCCGACGACTCCGTCATTTTGGTATCGCCGTCGATCATGAACGGAATGGTGCCGAGCGGATTGATCGCGAGATATTCCTTGGCGAACACCCGCGGTGGGAACGGCAGCATCTTCAACTCGTAGGGCAAGCCCATTTCTTCCAGCATCCAGAGCGGGCGGAACGAGCGCGCGCCGTCGCAGTGATAGAGCGTGATCATCAACCGTTCCTCATCGTTACTTTTCCTCTGACTTATTCTTATTGATTTTTCGGCAGTGTGCCCATCACCTTGCATAACACCGTCAGCATCACCTCGTCGGCGCCGCCGCCGATCGAGGTCAGGCGGCTGTCGCGATAGGCCCGGCTGACCGGCGTCTCATTCATGAACCCCATGCCGCCCCAGAATTGCAGGCAGGCATCGGTGAGTTCACGGCCCAAACGGCCGGCCTTTAATTTCGCCATGGTGGCAAGCCGCGTCACGTCCTCGCCCGCAATCAGTGCCTCGGCAGCGCGGTAGACCAGCGCACGCAACAGCTCGACCTCGGTCTGCATCTCCGCCAGCTTGAAATGAACGGTCTGGTTATCCAGGATCGATTTCCCGAACGCCTTGCGGTTGCGGGTATATTCGATGGTCTCTGATATGATGAATTCATGCGCCTTGAGGCAGGCGGCCGCGCCCCACAGCCGTTCCTCCTGGAACTGCACCATCTGGTAGGTAAAACCCTTGCCCTCCTCGCCTATCCGGTTGCGCTTGGGCACCCGGACGTTGTCGAAGAAGATCTGCGCGGTGTCGGAAGAGCGCATACCCATCTTGTCGAGCTTGCGCGCGACCTGCACGCCCTTGGTCCTCATGGGTACGCAGATCAACGACTTGTTGCGATGGACCTGGCCGTCGCTGGTATTGGCGAGCAGGCAGATCCAGTCGGCCTGCACGCCGTTGGTGATCCACATCTTGCCGCCATTGATGACGTAATCGTCGCCATCGGAACGCGCCTGCGTCTTGATCGAGGCGACATCTGATCCCGCGCCGGGCTCCGATACGCCGACGCAGGCCACTGCGTCGCCCGCGATCGCGGGGCTAAGAAACTCGCGGCGCACCTCATCAGAACCGAACCGCGCCAGCGCCGGCGTCGCCATGTCGGTCTGCACCCCGATCGCCATCGGCACGCCGCCGCATTTGATGGCACCGAGCTCTTCGGCCATCATCAGCGCGTAGGAATAATCGAGTCCTTGACCGCCGAATCGGTGGGCTTGTTGAGGCCGAGAAAGCCGAGGTCGCCAAGCTTCTTGAACAGTTCATGCGCCGGGAAAATGTCGTTCTTCTCCCATTCATCGACGAACGGATTTATTTCGGCGGCGATGAATTTTTGCAGGATACGGCGGGGTTCGTCGTGGTCGGCGGTGAAGAGCATGTT
This sequence comes from Bradyrhizobium sp. sBnM-33, assembly GCF_032917945.1. Taxonomy (NCBI): domain Bacteria; kingdom Pseudomonadati; phylum Pseudomonadota; class Alphaproteobacteria; order Hyphomicrobiales; family Nitrobacteraceae; genus Bradyrhizobium; species Bradyrhizobium sp. sBnM-33. The sequence continues at coordinate 614,662 of NZ_CP136624.1, read as the reverse complement.
TGTCCCTTGTCATTCCGGGGCGCGCAGCATCGAACTATGTTGCGCAATTGCGCACCTGAGAATCTCGATCCGTTCATTCGACTTCTGGGTTCCGGGTTCGCGCTGCGCGCGCCCCGGAACGACAGCGCTCACAACCCCATCTGTCTGGACGCGAGATCCTTCATGATCTCCTCGGTGCCGCCGCCGATGGCGTTGACCTTGACCTCGCGATAGATGCGCTCGACCTTGACGCCGCGCATGAAGCCGGCGCCGCCGAAGATCTGCACGGCCTCGGAGGCGCAGAACGCCATGGTTTGCGTGGCCTGGTTCTTCATCATACAGATTTCGGCAACCGGGCTTTCGCCCTGCCCGAGCCGCCACGCCAGCATTTCCAGCATCGCCTGTGAGGCCGCGACCTTTTGCGCCATGTCCACGATCTTGTGGCGGATCACCTGATGCTGCGCGATCGGCTTGCCGAAGGTCTGGCGCTCCTTGGCATACGCAATCGCCTCCTCGACGCAGACACGGGCATAGGCTGTGCAGCTCGCCGCCATGCCCATGCGCTCGCTGTTGAAATTCTGCATAATGATCTTGAAGCCCTGGCCCTCCTCACCGATCAGGTTTTCGGCAGGCACACGGCACTCGTCGAAATGCAGCGTGGCGGTGTCGGAGGCCCACCAGCCCATCTTCTTCAGTTTCGTCCGCGACAGGCCCGGCGTATTGCCTTCGATCAGGAGCAGGCTGACGCCGCCCGGTCCCTCGCCGCCGGTGCGCACCGCGACCGTCAGATAGTCGGCCCGCATGCCCGACGTGATAAAGGTCTTCTCGCCGCTGACGATATAATGGTCGCCATCGCGCCGCGCCTTGGTGCGGAGATTGGCAACGTCGGAGCCGCCGCTGGGCTCGGTGATCGCGAGCGCCGAAATCTTCTCACCCGACAGCACCTGCGGCAACACCCTCGCCTTGACCTCGGGCCGCGCAGCGCGCGCGATCGGCGGCGAGCCGATGGTGTGGCTCATCAGGCTGGAGCTGACCCCACCGGCGCCGGCGCGCGCCAGTTCCTGCGACGCTACGATCTTCATGAACTGGTCGGCGGCCACACCGCCATATTCCTCGGGAAAGCCGAGCCCGAGCAGCCCGATTTCGGACGCCTTGCGATAGAGCTCGCGCGGAAACTCACCGGCCTCGTCCCATTCATGGGCATGTGGCTCGATCTCCCGCGCCACGAAGCGGCGCATCACGTCGCGGAACGCCTCGTGATCCGCCGTATAGAACGGGCTTTGCACCTTTGTGCGCTCCAGCATGCTTTCCTCCGCAGGGATTACGATGCCCCGGTTTGGCCTGCGCAAACTTGCGTTGAGCGGCTGGCATGATCTTGTAGGTCGTGTCGCGCCAACGCGCATGCGGTGTCCAGCAGCTCAACGCAAGACCAGTTCCTTTCGCATGACCTAGCCTTGGTTCAAGACCAATAACATATCATCGGGCCGTCGTTGGGGAGGATACAGCATGATCCGATCGCGCAATTCTGCCTCGGCTTTCTTCCTGACAGCACTGCTGTCGCTTGCAGCGACGACGGCTTCCGCCCAGCAACCCGGGATATCAGACACCGAGATCAAGTTCGGCAACATCATGCCGTATAGCGGCCCGGCGTCGGCGCTCAGCGTCACGGGCAAGGTCTTCGCCGCCTATTTCGATCTGGTCAACGAGAAGGGCGGCGTCAACGGGCGCAAGCTCAACATGCTCTCGCTTGACGACGGATTCTCACCGCCGAAAACGGTCGAGGCGACGCGCCGATTGGTCGAGAATGACGGCGTCGCCTTCATGTTCGGAACCATGGGCACTGCGCCGAGCTCTGCGACCGCGAAATATCTCAACGGCGCCAAGGTGCCGCATCTGTTCTTGATCAGCTCCGCCTCGAAATGGAACGACCCGACCAACCAGCCCTGGCTGATGGCCCTGCCCTGGGCGCCCAATTATATTGAGGAAGCGGGCATCGAGGTGCGCTTCGCCCGCGCTAAAAACCCCGCTGCGCGTTTTGCCATCCTTTATCAGAACGACGACGCCGGAAAGGACTATCTGCGCGGCGTCAAGCAGGCGCTCGGCGCCGACGCCGACAAGGTGATCGCAATGGCGACGAGTTTCGAAGTCGCCGACCCCACTGTGGACTCGCAGATCCTCACGCTCGCCAACACCAAGGCCGACGTGTTCCTGATCTACAGCGTGACGCCGCGTGCGTGCGCCCAGGCGATCCGAAAAGCGTACGAGACCGGCTGGCGTCCGATGCGATTCATCTCCAGCGGCTGCGCCAACAAGGAGTTGGTGATGGTGCCGGCGGGCCTCGAAGCGGCGACAGGCATCATGTCCGTCGGAGCGCTAAAACCCTACGCGGCTGATTCCACCGACCCCGACTTGATTACCTATCGGGATTTCATGAAGGCGCGGCTGCCGAATATCGATCCGGCCAATCTGGCCGCAGGTTACGGTTACATGGTGGCGCAAGCGCTGGTCGTGGTGCTCACGCAATGCAAAAACGACCTCAGTCGCGAGAATATCATGGCGCAGGCGGCCAACCTCAAGGACATATCGCTGCCAATGCTGATGCCCGGCGTCAAGCTCAACACCTCGCCGACGGACTACCGTCCCATCAAGGACGGCTATATGGTCGAGTTTCGCGACAACCAGTTCAACGTGATCAGTGAACTGCTGCGCGGCTCCTGAACGTTGACGGGCAATACTAGCAATGAGCCCGGCGCGACCGAATGGCCGGTTGTAATCGGGCGGTTCTCGGGAGGAAGCATGCCTTCGGTTCGCTATTACGACTGGATCGCCCATTTCGGTCGCCGCACGCCGGGCAAGATTGCGGCCATCGACCTCGCGAGTGACCGCCGTCTCTCCTACGCAGAATTTGACGCCCGCATTTCGCGCCTTGCCACGCACCTGCGCGATGCGCTCGGCGTCAAGCGCGGCGACCGCGTCGCCGTGCTGGCACTGAACACATCAGATACGCTCGAAGTGCAGTTCGCCTGCGGCCGGTTAGGGGCGGTCTTCCTGCCGCTGAACACGCGACTCACGGTTCCCGAGTTGCAATTCATTGTCGGCGATTCTTCGCCGAAGGTGATGATCCACGACGCCGATCTCGCGGAAGTTGCGCTGACGGTCGCCAGGCTCTGCAACGTTTCGTCGGCGCTGCTGCTCGGCCCCGGCGGCTCCTATGAGGCGGCGATCGCGGCTTCGAAGCCACTAGACCGTTTTGAATACGTCACGCATGACGACGTCTCGACCATCATGTACACCTCGGGCACGACAGGCCAGCCCAAGGGTGCGATCATCACCCATGGCATGACGTTCTGGAATTGCGTCAATCTCGGCGGCCCTGCCTATGTCTCGCCGTCGACGGTTCTGCTCACCGCGCTGCCGCTGTTCCACACCGGCGGGCTCAATTGCTACACTAATCCCGTGCTGCATGCCGGCGGCACCGTGCTGATCATGCGTGCGTTCGATCCCGGCATGGCGCTGCAACTGATCAGCGATCCATCATACGGCATTACCCAATTCTTCGGCGTGCCGGCGATCTACCAGTTCATGGCGCAGCATCCCTCGTTCGCGACGGCCGATTTCAGTCGCCTCGTGATCGGCGGCGTCGGCGGTGCGCCGATGCCGGTACCGCTCCTGAAAGTGTGGGAAGAGCGCGGCGTCGCTCTCCAGCAGGGTTATGGCATGACCGAGACGTCGCCGGCCGTGCTGGCACTCGACCGCGAGGACGCCGCGCGCAAGGCCGGCTCGTCCGGCAAGCCGGTGCTGCATACGGAAGTACGGATCGTCCGACCTGATGGCACGGACGCAGATGTCGGCGAGCTCGGCGAACTCTGGGTCAAGGGGCCGAACGTCACGCCCGGCTACTGGAACCGACCCGAGGCCAACCAATCATCGTTCACCGACGGCTGGCTGCACACCGGCGACGCCACCCGCGTCGACGAAGAGGGCTTCTACTACATCGTCGATCGCTGGAAGGACATGTACATTTCCGGCGGCGAAAACGTCTATCCGGCCGAGGTCGAGAGCGTGCTGCATCAGCTTACCGCAATAGCCGAAGCTGCTGTGATCGGTGTTCCCGACGAGCAATGGGGCGAAGTCGGCATGGCGATCATCGCCGTGAAGCCCGGCCAGACGCTGACGCCGGCCGAAATTCACGCCCATTGCGCGGCCAATCTGGCGCGGTTCAAATGCCCCAGGTTGATCGAGTTCGTCGATGCCCTGCCGCGCAATGCGACCGGGAAGATTCACAAGCCGACGCTGCGACAGAAATTCAACGCGCCGAAAGCGACGGACAAGCTCGCTTCATGATCGTGCGCCGGCATGCGACAAACGAAGAGCCCGCCGGTTCATCACCGGCGGGCTCTTGTATCGGAGGCCAATTAGAGGATCCCAGTACATCCGTGGAAATCCCGAATCGGCAACCTTTATTCGACGCGAAGGTTCTCGGCACTGGTCTTGCCGCGCATCGGGTCCTTCTTCGCTTCGAACGAGATCTTCTGGCCTTCATTGAGCGAGCTCAGACCCGCACGTTCGACGGCGCTGATGTGAACGAAAACGTCCGTGCTGCCATCATCGGGCTGAATGAAGCCGAAGCCCTTGGTTGCGTTGAACCACTTAACTGTTCCGGTAGTCATATAACTATCTCCAAGATGCGCGAAAGCGCTTTTGCCTGCACGACCTCCGTGCAGGTTTGATCCGATTTCAACGATGTCTTGGGGATTAGAGCCGGTTCGGCGTGGTCAACAAGGCAGAGCGATAATTCGAATAAGAGCCATATAGTCTGTTTCGCCTGGAATGCAAGGCCGGTACCCCGGCAAGAACCGCGCGAACAGTTCATCCGTCGCTCGCCGCAAATGCTGGCGGTACTACGCGAAGTTGGGTTCATCGACTGAGACCCTGCCGGAGGTCGGGTGCGCGACCATCTTGATCGGCAGATAGGCGATTGGGGCTGCGATCGGCGTCAACAGTGAGCCGCTCAAGCTTTCGGAACTGCCGATGAGCCTGCCGGCGGGTTGGGATTTTGAAAAGGTGTTCGGCGGGCGCCCACGCGTTCCCGCAACGCCTATGGAACGGCGCGCGGATACGGACGAGGTGCGGGTCCAGATCGCGGCGCTGAAGCAGGCCTGGCCTGTCGCCACCCAAGCGCCCAGCACGGTCACGCTGCCGAGGACGGCGGCCGACGCCGAACTGAAGATGATTGCGGGTGTGATCCTGCTCACGGTCAGCCTCATCCTGCTCGTGTTCAATCGACGTCAGATGTCACTGCATTGACGTCGGCTGAAAGGAGGAGGGACCCCCGACCTCCTCTTTCCAGAGCGCGCGCGGCTTCCACCCGTCCCCCCAGGGCCGCGCGCGCCGCTTTTCTCCTCACCGTCATTCCGGGATGGTCTCGCGCTTCGATGCCCGGCATCGATCCGCTCGCGGGCGGGCATGAACTTGTGCTGTCGACCTGCTGGCCGTTCGACGCGCTGACACAGGGGCCGGAGCGCTATCTTGTGCACGCCACGATGATCGAGCCCGTATCAAATACGCACTGAATTCTGTGAGCCGGGAAATCTTGCGCGGCGCGAATGGCGCTCATCGCGCAACGCGTGTTGCCACCCTCACCAGGGCTCAATAAAAAGGTCGTAATCAAAAGAAAAACATGGCGAGACGATCGTTTTCGATCACCACGGCCAAGAACAACAGAGTCAGGGATATCCATGGACGCTCAGGCAAGCACCGCATCGCATCAAGCCGAAAAATGGTCGCCTTCGCCCGACGCCAGCGACATCATCAAGGGTATCCACGCCATGCTGCACCCACGCAACATCGTGCTGGTCGGCGCCACCGATAAGCCCGGCAACTATGCCGAGCGCATCTGGAACAATCTGGTCAAGTACGGTTACGAAGGCGGACTGTTTCCGGTCAACGCCAAGCGCGAGACGATCTGGGGCGTGCCCTGCTACAAGGATTTTGCGAGTCTCCCCGAAAAGCCCGATCACGTGCTGGTGCTGGTGCCGGCGCGTTTCGCCGTGCAGGTGATCCGCGCTGCCGCGGCTGCCGGGGCGCGTTCCGCCACCATCGTCACTTCAGGCTTCAGCGAGCTGCAGGATGAGGAGAGCCAACGGCTGGCGATTGAATTGAAGGAAGCGGTGCGCGAGACCGGCCTTGCGGTCACCGGGCCAAACTGCCTCGGCAATTTGAGCGCCGGCGAAAAGCTGTTCACCAACATCGACGATCGTATCGTTACCATGGAAGCCGGTCCTGTCGCGATTGTCGGGCAATCCGGCGCGATTGTGATGGCGATCCGCCAGACGCTCGAAGATCGCGGCGTCGGCGTCGGCTACATGGTGACTACCGGCAACGAGACCGGGCTCGAGACGCCGGACCTGATGGCCTATTTCGCCGCCGATCCCTCGATCCGGGTCATCGTGGTCTACCTCGAAGGGGTCCGGAACACCAAAGTGTTCCGTGAAGCCTGCAAGGCCGCGCGAGCTGCCGGCAAGCCGGTGATTGCGCTGAAGCTCGGCGCCTCCGAGGGCGGCCGGGCGGCTGCGATGGCGCATACCGGCGCGCTCGCCGGCTCGATCGAAACTTTTGACGCGATCTCAACACGCGAAGGCGTGATCCGCGTCCGCGGGCTGGACGAGCTGATCGAGACCACCGAATGTTTCGTCCATGCCGATCCCCCGAAAGGCAACCGTATCGCCGCGGTTTCACTATCGGGCGGCAAGCGCGGCCTCCTGATCGACGCGTTCTATTCGGCCGGTATGAACTTCGCGCCGCTCAGCGCGAATGCAACAGAACAACTGGCGCAAATGCTCGGCCCCGGCAGCATTGTCGGCAATCCGCTCGACGCCGGGTTTGCGGCTGTGGTCGATCCGTCTGTCTATATCAAATCGATCAAGATCATGATCGACGATCCCGATACCGACATCGTCATCATCGACGCCGAACTGCCGAAGGCGCCGCACGAATTGCGCGAGCGCAATCTGCGCCTCGTCAACGAGATGGCGGGCGCGGCAAGCAAACCTGTCGTTTACATCAGCGCGATGTCGATCGGGTTCACTGACTTCACCAAGGCGCTGCGCAAATCGCTGCCGAACATCGCGGTGATGCAGGGCCTCGACCGGGCGGTCGGCGCGATCAAGTCACTGATCGAGTATGCGTCGCTGCGCAAGGAAGTGCCCGACATCGTGTCGAGCTCGAAAGCTTCCGCGCGCGCGGTGTTGGAGAAGACGCTCAAAGCCGCCAACGGCGCCGCCGCGCTGGACGAGGTCGCCTCGAAGAAGCTGCTCAAGGCCTATGGCATTCCCGTGTCGAAAGAAGAGATCGCAAAGACCGCGGCGGAGGCGGTGAAGATCGCCAAGAAGATCGGCTTTCCGGTCGTGGCAAAAGTCGTCAGCGCCGACATCCTGCACAAGTCGGACATCGGCGGCGTGGTGCTGAACCTCAACAGCGCCGCCGAGGTGAGGAAGGCGTTCGATGACATCACCGCGCGGGTAAAGAAGATCAAGGGCAAGCCGAAGCTGGAGGGCATTCTGATCGCGCAGCAGGTCAAGGCCGACCTCGAGCTCGTGGTCGGCGCCTCGCTCGACGCCGAGATGGGTCCCGTCGTGCTGTTCGGCACCGGCGGGGTCGATATCGAACTGATGAAGGATGTTGCGCTTGCCGGCGCACCGCTGGACGAAGCCGAGGCGAAACAGTTGATCGCCAAGACAAAGGCCGGCGTGAAGATGAAGGGCTATCGCGGTAAGCCGGCGCTGCACGAGCCTTCCGCCGTGAAGGCACTGGTCGGCCTGTCGAACCTGATGGCCGACGCCGGCAACCGCATCGCCTCGATCGACGTCAATCCGTTTTTGATCAACAGCAAGCTCGGCGTCGCCGTCGACGGCCTGATCGTGTTGAACAACGCCGCCGCGAACAGAGCGGCGGGACATTAGCGCCACTCGTCATGCGCGGGCTTGACCCGCGCATCCATCTAAAATGAATCTTTCGAAGATGATGGATTTGCCAGGTCAAGCCTGGCAATGGCGGCTGGTACTATAACCCCGCGCCCCACTTCTGCGCAGTCTGCAAAATCCAGTCCCGATACAGCGTCAGTGGCGTAACGCCGGTCATGCCGCCGCAGCCTGCGCTGCCGTTCGGCCCGGTCGACCAGCTCACCACGCCGATAATGACGGGACCACCTTGCTTGTCCTCGAACACCGGCGCGCCGGAATCTCCCGTACAAGCTCCGAGCCCCTCACGCGTGCCCTGCCCTACCGGATCGACCAGCCTGATCTGCAACGTTCCCGGCCTGCCGGTCGCGACCAGGCTGGCGACCCGGATGGTGCCGCCGCTCTTGCCGTCGCCGCGGACGGTGACGCCGATGCCCGCGATCGTGAAACGGCTGCCGATGTTGATCGGAATGTTGGGCAATCCGAGCGCGGCCGTCGTCTTTCCCTTGGGCGACACCGCCAACTGCAACAACGCGACATCCGCCGTCGCACGATGTCCTGACATCGCCTGCATGTTGAAGCCAGGATGAATGGCGACGCTCTTCACGTCCTGCAGCGAGGGCTGCCTGTCCACGCCGTATTCGACGATCTTGTATTCCGCGCCGGGCTGCACGCAGTGCGCCGCCGTCAGCACCAGCCTTGGCGCAATCAAGGCGCCGGTGCAGAAATTGCCGCGCGAGCCGACGATGGTGATGATAGAGCGGGCCACGCCTTCGGTGGATGGTGCACCGCCGCCGACAATGGCATGGGCGGGAACGGAGAGCAGCAGCACCAGGCCGGCAATCATTCGAGGCAGGATCTTCATCGGCGCAGCAATAGCCTGTGCCGCGCGCATCGCCAAGCGCCTCGATCGGGCTGGTTCGGGCAGTCAATCCGTGTTAGCCGCTCCCCGGAGCGGAGGCAGGATATTATGATCGAGGCTGTGATCTGGGATTTCGGCGGGGTGCTCACCACCTCGCCGTTCGAGGCGTTCACGCGGTTCGAGACGGAGCGTGGGCTGCCGGCCGACATCATTCGGCGCACCAACGCCGCCAATCATCTGGAAAATGCCTGGGCGAAGTTCGAACGCGCCGAGGTCGACATCGAAGCCTTCGACGAATTGTTTGCGGCCGAATCGCTGGCGCTGGGCGCGGCGGTTCGCGGCAAGGACGTGCTGCCGCTATTGTCCGGCGATCTGCGGCCCGAAATGGTCGAGGCGCTCAAGCGCATCAAGGCAAAGTTCAAGACCGGCTGCATCACCAACAACCTGCCCGCCAACGCCATCGGCAGCCACAGCGGCCGCACGCTCTATGTCGCCGAAGTGATGGCGCTGTTCGATCATGTCATCGAGTCAGCGAAGATCGGACTCCGGAAACCCGACCCACGCATCTACCGAATGATGGTCGAGACGCTGAAGGTCGATCCCAGGAATTGCGTCTATCTCGACGACCTCGGCGTCAATCTGAAGCCGGCGCGCGAGATGGGCATGACCACGATCAAGGTGGTCAGTGCGGCGCAGGCGATCGCGGAGCTTGAGGCAGCAACCGGGCTGGCATTGCGCTAGGCGGAAAATGCCGGAACTTGCGCCCTCGTTATGTCCAAACGGCGCTTGTTCTTTGCCGGGAACGCAGGCAGAACATTCCGAAATCTACCGAATTCGGAGTTGAAACCCCGTGGCTGAAAATCGGCCTTTGGCCTCGATCGAGGCAGTGGAAAGCGGTCTTGCGGCGCAAGGCTATATTGCGAGCCGCCAGATCGCGACCGCGGTCTACCTGGCGCAGCAGATCGAAAAGCCCATTCTGGTCGAAGGTCCTGCCGGCGTCGGCAAGACCGAGCTGGCCAAAGCGATCGCTGCATGGCGCGGCATGAAGATGATCCGCCTGCAGTGCTATGAGGGACTCGACGAGGCGAAAGCGCTCTACGAGTGGAAATACGCCAAGCAGCTTCTCTACACGCAGATTCTGAAGGACAAGCTCGGCGAAGTGCTCGGCGGCGCGCCGACGCTGGAAGCGGCGCTGAACCAGCTTCACGATTTCGGCGACGTGTTCTTCTCCAAGGAATTCGTTGAACCGCGGCCATTGCTGCAGGCGCTGGAGCAGCCCGCTGGCTGCGTATTGCTGATCGACGAAATCGATAAATCCGACGCCGAATTTGAATCGCTGCTGCTGGAAATTCTCAGCGATTTCCAAGTCACGATTCCGGAACTCGGAACGGTGGTCGCAGTCGCGCCGCCGACCGTAATCCTGACCTCAAACAGCGAGCGCGATCTCGGCGACGCGCTGAAACGGCGCTGCCTGCATCTGCATATCGGCTTCCCCGAGCAGAAGCTGGAAGAGCGGATCGTCGAGAGCCGGGTGCCCGGTATTTCGCAGACACTGCGCCGGCAGATGGTAAGCTTCATCCACGAAGTCCGTACGCTGGACCTGAAGAAGCTGCCGTCGGTCAGCGAAACCATCGATTGGGCACGGGTGCTGGTGCTGCTGCAGGCGCCCGAGCTCGGCCACGAGATGGTCAAGGATACGCTGAACGTTCTCCTGAAATACGAGGCCGATATCGAGGCCACCATGCCGCAGGTCTCCACCTTCATCGCCAAGGCCTCGCGTCAAAACGTCTTCGGGTGACGGACTAATGCGCGAGAACCTGCATCGCTTCTTTCGTGCGGCGCGGGGCGCAGGCGTCAGGCTCTCGCCGGCGGAAAGCATCGACGCGATGCGGGCCGTCTCCAAGGTCGGCTTTACTGACCGAACGATCCTGCGTGACACGTTTCTGCTGACACTCGCCAAGACGCAGGACGAGAAGAAAGCGCTCGGCGATTGCTTTGATCTGTTCTTCGATCAGCCCGAGCCGCAATCGCCGCCCGAAGAGGGCAAGGCGAACGAGCCGGATGCGCAGGGCTCCAACGCGACATCCGATTCACCAGGTGACGCCACCGGCGGCGACGAGCAAGCCGAAGGGCTGGGTTCGCTCGCCCAGATGCTGCTGGCGCAGGACCGCAACCAGATTTCCGCGGCAATCGCCAACGCGGCGAGCGCCGCTTCGCTGTCCGACATCCGTTATTTCACCCAGCGCGGCATCTTCTCCGGCCGCATTCTCGACCAGATGGGCATTCAGCGCCTGCGCGACGATCTCGACAATCTCGCGGCGACCAACCCGGCACTGGCGGAGCGGCTGACCAACGCGCTGGACGGCCTGCGCGGCACGGTTCGTGACACCGTCTCGCAGGCGCTGATGCTGTACGGGCGCGAGGAAGCTGAGAATTTGCGCAATGAGATCCTGCGCAACGCGCCGCTGTCCCGGATCGAGCCGCGGCAGGTCGAGCAGATGCGGCATCTGATCCGCCAGATCGCGCGCCGCCTGCGCGAGCGCTACAGCAAACCGCGCAAGCGCCAGCGCCGCGGCCATCTCGACGTCCGCCGCACCATCCGCCGCAACGCCGCCTGGGGCGGCGTGCCGTTTCTCACCGCGTGGAAGCGGCGGCACCGCGACAAGCCGAAGATCGTCGCACTCTGCGACGTTTCGGGCTCGGTGGCGCGGGTTTCGGATTTCTTTTTGCTGTTGATCCACAGCCTGCATGAGGTCGTGGACGATGTCCGCTCGTTCGCATTTTCCGGCCACCTGATCGAGGTCAGCGACATCCTGGAGTCAAAATCGCCGGAAGAGGCGATGGCCGACATCATGTCCAACGTCGGCTTTGGTTCGTCGGACTACGGCAATTCCTTCGCCAACTTTGAAGACGAGTGGATGAGCGCGATCACGCCGCAGACCACCGTGATCGTGCTTGGCGACGCCCGCAGCAACAACCTCGACCCTCGTGCGGACATTCTGCGCCGCATTGCCGAGCGGTCGAAGCGGCTGGTCTGGCTCAATCCGGAGGGCCGCATGGCCTGGGGCTGGGGCGATTCGGAAATGCCGCGCTATGCGACCTTCTGCACCGTCGTCCGCCAATGCGCCACCGCCAAGCAGCTTGAACGCGCGGTGTCCGACATCGTGGCGAGCTATCAATAGCCGCCTTCACGCATCGATCGCTTCCTTGATGCGCTTGCGCGTCAGCGGCAAATTGCGCAGTCGCTTTCCGGTCGCGTTGGCGATGGCGTTTGCAATCGAGGCCGCCGCCGGGCCCTGCCCGGTTTCGCCGCTGCCGAGGAACGGCTGCCCCGGCCGGTCGATGATATGAACCTCGATGCTTTCGGGCGCTGAACTGAAACGCAGGATCGGATAGGTCTGCCAGTCGATGCTGGTGATCCTGGTGTCGTCGAACGTAACGCTCTCATACAGCGTCCAGCTCATCGACTGCACGATTGCGCCTTCGATCTGGTTGATCAATCCGTCCGGATTGACCACCTGCCCGCTATCGACCGCTGCCACCGCACGCACCAGGCGCGGGCGGCCGGTCTCGCGGTTCACCTCCACTTCGGAAGCGACGGCGCAATAGGCCGCCAGATTCTTGTACCGCGCAAAGGCAAAGCCGTAGCCGTGATCCGGCGGCGGCTTCTGATCAGGCTTCCATCCGAACGCTTGCGCGGCCTTTTCGACCACGTCGCGGCCGCGCTGATCGTCGAGATGTTTCAATCTGAACTCGACCGGATCGGCGCCGGCGAGAATGGCAAGCTCGTCGACAAAGCTCTCGATCGAGAACACATTGTGGTAGGCGCCGAGCGCCCGCATCGCCGAAATCCGCAACGGCATCGCGGGAATGAAGTGATGCACCACGCGCGCATTGGGGAAATTGTAGAACGGGATTGCGTTGCGATCACCGCCGCCTTCCGGCAGCGGCAACGGCCTGGGAGCCGGCACGGCAAACGGCTGCGCCATGTGCTGCGCCGCCAGCAACGATCCAGCGCCGCCCGGCCGCATCGAATGCGTATTGCTCCAGACATCGAAATTCCAGTCGGCAATTTTGCCATTGCCGTCAAGTGAGGCCTTGAGCTTCGTCACCATGGCCGGGCCGAACGGCTCCCAGGCATGTTCCTGTTCGCGCGTCCAGTGCACGCGAACGGGTCGGCCGGGTAATGCACGGGCGATCAACGCGGCGTCGGCCGCGGCATCGTCAGCGCCGTTGTGGCCATAGCAGCCCGAGCCTTCGACATGGATCAGGCGAACGCTGGCCGGCGGCATACGCAGCATTTCGGCGATGGCTTGGCGATCGGGGAAGACGCCTTGCGTATGCGTCCACACCGTCATCGCGCCGTCGACGAATTGTGCGACAGCGCAGGACGGCCCGATCGATCCATGCGCCTGATATGGCCGCGTATAGGTCGCCTCGATGGTCTTGTGGACCGCCGCGGGAGCATTGCTGCGCTCGAAGATCGTCGTGGCCTGCGAAGGCAGGCTGGTCAACACGTTAAGCAGATCATCCTGTTTCGGCAGGCTTGCGGTTTCCTTCCATTTGGCGGCAGCGGCAAGCGCGTTCATCGCCTTGATCGACTGGAATTCCTTTTCTGCGACCACGGCCAGGAAATTGCCGTCACGCACGACCTTGACGACGCCGGGCAGTTTCTCGACGGCGGCGGTATCGCATTCGGTCAGTTGCGCGCCGTAGCTCGGCGGCCGCACGACGCGGGCATGCACCATCCCGGGCAGCCGCATGTCTTGAACATAGGCCGTCCCTCCGGTCACCTTGGCAGGGATGTCGACGCGCGGCACAGGCCGGCCGATCACCTTGAATGTCGCCGGGTCCTTCAATTTGGACGTCGGCTGTGCCTGAACATGCAACATCTCGCCTGCGACGAGTTCACCATACGACAGGCGCTTGCCATCCGGCGCGATCACCGCGCCGTCTGCCGTGCGCAGGTTCTCGGCCGGCAGATCAAGCCGCCGCGCCGCTTCTGCAATCAGCAGCGCGCGAACCTGTGCCGCCGCGTTCTGGATTGCGGTGCCGCTGTCCTTCATGGAGTTGCTGCCGGCTGTATAGCCTTCGTTCGCGGTCAGACGCGTGTCCGCCGTCGTCACCTTGAGGGATTCAAAGGCAACATCGAGCTCCTCAGCCGCAATCTGCTGAAAAGCCGTCTTGAAGCCCTGGCCGAGTTCGGCCTTGCCGGTGAACACCTCGACGCCACTAGCATCGATGCGGATCCACGCGTCGAGATAGGGCGATGCTTTCAAGCTGCCGGGCGGGCTCGGTGCGGCAGGCGGCGCGCCTTGTTGCTGTGCCAAGGCGTTGCCGAGCGAGAAGCTGACGATCAGCGCGCCGCCGCCTGCCAATACGCGCCGGCGATCGATAATGACGGCGGCACTCATCGGGCGCTCCCGTTCGCTGCCGGTGACGCTTCCGCCGTGTCCATCAGCCGCGCCGCGCGGTGCACCGCACGCAGGATCCGCATATGGGTGCCACAGCGGCAGAGATGCGGTTCGAGCTCGGCGCGAATCTGCTCGTCAGTCGGCTTCGAATTCTTCTGCAGCAAGGCCTGCGCCCGCATCATCATTCCCGGGATGCAATAGCCGCATTGTGCTGCCTGCTGTTCCATGAACGCCCGCTGGATCGGCGCGGGCTCGGCGATCGTGCCAAGACCCTCAAGCGTCGTTACCTGCTTGCCTTCGAGCAGCACCATCGGCACGACGCAGGACAGCACCGCCTTGCCGTCCACGATTACCGTGCACGAGCCGCATTGTCCTAACCCGCAGCCGAACTTGGCGGCATTGAGCTTGAGGTCGTCGCGCAGCACGTAGAGCAGCGGCGTATCCGGCTCTGCGTCGACCTGATGCTCGCGGCCGTTGACCTTCAATGTCATCATGGCTTTTCTCGCTGCTGAGGGTCGGCAGGCGCGTTACGCGGCGCGGGCGATGTCTGAAGAAATACGGTCTGCGTGCGTCGTGCTTCTGCGATGGTCTTTTTGATATCGGTCCATGCCGGCTGGTTGCTGAACCGCGCCCGCAAATAGTTCAGCAAGGCCGAAGCCTGATCATCGTTCATGCTGGCGGCAAAGCCCGGCATGATCGGGCTGCGCTCGCCTTCCACCGCGTCAATGCCTGACAGCACGATGTTGGCGAGATTGCGCGGATCGGGGCTTGAGATCGCGGTGCTGAGGCCGAGATCGACTCCGCCATAAGGAAGCGGCCTGCCGCTCTCGTGGCATGACGCGCAGGCGGCAGTGTAAATCGACGCGCCAACGGGGTTTGCCTGCGAAGCCGCTTTGCCGCGCGCCAAGGCAGCCTCGCTTGGTCCCGTGCGGCCAGACGTCGGTGTACCGGAAACGCTGGCCATATAGATCGCGATGGCGCGGACGTCGCTTGCCGGCACCGAGGACAGGTTGCTGACCACCTTCGCCATCGGTCCGCGCGCAGTGCCATGATCGGGATGCCAGCCTTCACGCAAATAGGTGAACAATGCATCGGCGGTCCAGGGCACGGGTGAGCGGGACTGGTCGTTGATCGCATAGGCGTGCCAGTCATCGACATCGCCGCCGGCAAACCGTGCGCTGACGCGCTCCGCGCCCAGCGCATTTCGTGGCGTATGGCAGGCGCCGCAATGGGCGAGCCCTTCGACCAGATAGGCACCGCGGTTCCACTCGGCGCTCTGCTTCGGATCAGGCCGATAGGTGTCGTGGCGAAGGAAAAGCAATTTCCATCCCGCGATGGCGAGCCGCTGGTTGAACGGGAAAGAAAGCTGGTTTTCGCGTGCTGCTGCGCGAACCGGCTGCCGCGTCATCAGGAAGGCATAGAGCGCCCGGTCGTCCTCATCGCTGACGTTGGTGAAGTGGTCGTATGGGAATGTCGGATAAAGGTGCTGGCCTTCACGGTTGACGCCGGACCGCATCGCGCGGCGGAATGCCGCTTCCGACCATCGGCCGATTCCCGTCTCCGGCTCCGGCGTGATGTTGGTGGAATAGATTGTGCCGAACGGGGTCGGCACCGGCAGGCCGCCGGCAAAGTTCTTAGCCCCGCGCGGCGTATGGCAATCGCTGCAATTGCCAATCGCCGCCAGGTCGCGGCCTCGCTTGACGAGATCAATATCGAAGGATTGCGGGTCGGGAGGATCGATTGCCGCGATTTGCGGGCGCCACGCAATTGCAAAGGCCGCGACGGCGGCAGCGATCAGCAAGGCGGCAACGATACCCGCGATGATCCGCGCCGATACCCGCATGCTCTCGTCTCGGATTTTTGTTACTTGGGTTGCCTTCTAACACAAATCTCCCTCCGTCGTTCGCCCCGGACGCGCCGATCACCGGCAGTTGACCCCTTGCTGCCATTGCTGAACACGCCACGGGAACATCAAATCAGGCATAGACTTGCCACGATGTTTTTGGCCTATTGGATCCGTTCAATTTTCGGTAGCTCCCCCAAAAGCCTGGCGCCACACGCCTTCAACCGGACGACCTCACTCCCATGCCTGCTCCCGCAGCCCGGCGCCCTGAATCCGGCAATGTCCCCGATGCGCTGTCTGTCCTGAATTCCGTGTTCGGCCTGCCCGCCTTCCGCGGCGCACAGGAAGAAATCGTCCGGCACGTGACCGACGGCGGCAATTGCCTGGTGCTGATGCCGACCGGCGGCGGCAAGTCGCTGTGCTACCAGTTGCCGTCGTTGTTGCGCGAGGGCTGCGGCATCGTGGTGTCGCCGCTGATCGCGCTGATGCGCGACCAGGTCGCGGGGCTTCTGGAGGCCGGCGTCAACGCGGCCGTGCTGAACTCGACGCTGTCATTCGACGAGGCGTCGGAAGTCGAGCGGCGGCTATTGGCCGGCGACCTCGACCTGCTCTATGTCGCGCCGGAACGGCTGTTGACGCCGCGCTGCCTTTCCCTGCTCGGCCAAGCGAATATCGCGCTGTTTGCGATCGACGAGGCGCATTGCGTGTCGCAATGGGGGCACGATTTCCGCCCCGAATATATCGGCCTCTCCGTACTGGCGGAGCGCTTTCCCGACGTGCCACGCATTGCGCTGACGGCAACCGCCGACGAGATGACACGCAAGGAGATCGTGACCCGGCTGGGGCTATCAGGCGCACCGAACTTCATCTCGAGTTTCGACCGCCCGAACATCCGCTACGAGATCGTCGAGAAGCAGAACGCGCCGGCCCAGCTCAAGGCATTCATTACCGAGCGTCACGCCGGCGATGCCGGCATCGTCTATTGCCTATCGCGCGCCAAGGTCGAGGATACCGCCGAAGCGCTGAGCAACTCCGGCATTCCGGCCCTGCCCTATCACGCCGGTCTCGACGCCGGCATTCGTGCCCGCAACCAGGATCGTTTCATCAACGAGGACGGCATCGTCATCGTCGCCACCATCGCGTTCGGCATGGGCATCGACAAGCCGGACGTACGCTTCGTCGCACATCTCGATCTGCCGAAAAGCATCGAGGCCTACTATCAGGAAACCGGCCGTGCCGGGCGCGACGGCAAGCCGTCCAGCGCCTGGATGGCCTATGGCCTGACCGATATCGTGCAGCAGCGCCGCATGATCGACGAGTCCACCGGCTCCGATGCGTTCAAGCGCATCTCGATCGGCAAGCTCGACGCGCTGGTCGCGCTGGCGGAAACCGCCGGCTGCCGACGCAGCCGCCTGCTCGGCTATTTCGGCGAGGCCGTCACCTCGACCAATTGCGGCAATTGCGACAACTGCCTGTCGCCGCCGCAGCTTCGCGACGGCAAGGTCGCTGCGCAAAAACTGTTGTCCTGTGCCTACCGCACCGGGCAGAGGTTCGGCGCCATGCATCTGATTGACGTACTCGTCGGCCGCATAACCGAGAAGGTCACGCAGTTCGGGCACGACAAGCTGTCCGTGTTCGGCATCGGCCGTGATCTCAACGAGAAGCAGTGGCGTGCCGTGATCCGGCAACTGGTCGCGATGGGTCACCTCAAGGCGGACAGCGAAGCCTTTGGTGCACTTAAGCTGACGGAGAGCGCGCGCGGCGTCCTCAAAGGCGAGACCGAGGTGATGCTGCGCGAGGCGGCGCCCGGCACCCGCATTCGCGCCAGCCGCGCCAAATCAAGGCGTGGCGATCTCGCGCCGCGCGCCGAAACCAAGCCCGCCGATGCCGGCCTGCAGGCCGCGCTTCGCGCATGGCGCTCGGAGATCGCGCGCCAGCGAGGCGTGCCGGCCTATGTCGTGCTGCATGATTCCACGCTCGACGGCATCGCCGCCGCACGGCCGGCGACGCTGAACGCGCTTCGCGATATTCCCGGCATTGGCGACAAGAAGCTCGAACATTACGGGGACGAATTGCTAGCGGTGGTGCGAGCGGCGGACAAGTAAGTCTCGAGCTCATCCGTTGCGGAAGGTGTAAGCGTAGCCGTTGATCGCGGGCGCGCCGCCAAGATGGGCGTAGAGCACTTTCGATCCCTTCGGGAAATAGCCCTTGTTCACGAGGTCGATCATGCCCTGCATCGATTTTCCCTCGTAAACGGGATCGGTGATCATGCCTTCGAGCCGCGCGCAGAGCCGGATGGCCTGCTTGGTTTCTTCCGACGGAACGCCATAGGCCGGATAGGCATAGTCCTCGATCAGGACGACGTCGTCCTCGACGATCTGCTGACCCAACTCGACGAGATTTGCGGTGTTGCGGGCGATCTCGAGCACCTGGGCCTTGGTCTGCGCCGGGGTGAAGGATGCGTCGATGCCGATCACCTTGCGGGCGCGGCCGTCCTTGGCAAATCCGACCAGCATGCCGGCATGGGTCGAGCCGGTGACCGTGCAGACCACGATGTAATCGAAGGCAAAGCCAAGCTCTTTCTCCTGCGCGCGAACCTCTTCGGCAAACCCGACATAGCCGAGCCCGCCATATTTGTGCACGGAGGCACCGGCGGGAATCGCATAGGGCTTGCCGCCCTTCGCCTTCACATCTGCAATCGCCTCTTCCCAGCTCTGGCGGATGCCAATGTCGAAACCTTCATCCACCAGCCGTACGTCCGCGCCCATCACGCGGCTGAGCAGGATGTTGCCGACCCGGTCATAGACCGCGTCCTCATGCGGCACCCAGCTTTCCTGCACCAGGCGGCATTTCATGCCGATCTTGGCTGCGACCGCCGCAACCATACGGGTGTGGTTGGACTGCACGCCACCGATAGAGACCAGCGTGTCCGCGTTGGAGGCGATCGCGTCGGGAATGATGTATTCGAGCTTGCGCAGCTTGTTGCCGCCGAAGGCGAGCCCCGAATTACAGTCCTCGCGCTTGGCGTAGAGTTCGACCTGACCGCCGAGATGCTTCGAGAGCCGCTCCAGCTTTTCGATGTGCGTAGGCCCGAAGGTGAGCGGATAGCGTTCGAATTTCTCCAACATGGTCATCCCCCGTTGATGGTCTGAATGTCGGGGAATGCCTATCACCGCGCTCCAGATAGGTGCTTTCAAAATCGAAACTCAGCTAGCGTTGTTATTGCACCATTCGGGGATTGTGATGCACCATCTACCACCATTCTGCACAATTTCGGAACATTCTTTCATGCCCGGCAGACTCGACCGTATCGACCTTAAGATATTGCGTTTGCTGCAAAATAGCGGCCGGCTGACCAATGCCGAGCTGGCCGAAACGGCCGGTGTCAGTGCCGCAACGTGTCACCGCCGCACCCAGCGCCTGTTCGACGAGGGGTTCATAGCGGGGATCCGGGCGATGGTGGCGCCACGAAAAGTCGGCAAGGGTGCGCTCGTCATGGTCGGCGTCGTGCTCGACCGCTCCACGCCGGAAAGCTTTGCCGCCTTCGAGCGGGCGATCGCGCAACTCAAATTCGTGCTCGACTGCCATCTGGTGGCGGGCGATTTCGACTATTTCCTCAAGATCCGCGTCGGCGATATGGAGGATTTCAACCGCATTCATGGCGAACAGTTGATTGCGCTGCCGGGCGTCCGCCAGACCCGGACCTTCTTCGTCATGAAGGAGGTCGTCGACAACGCGCCGCTCGATTTCTGATAGTGTTCGGCACCGCAAGACGGGCCCATCTTGCCCGGATGCGCTCTTCCGGAACCTGCGGAGACTCTGGTCAGGCAGCGCGCCATGTCCTATCAACCGGGCATGACCATGAACATTTGCCGGCGGGTTTTCGCTCTCGCCACCATTTTCATTGCAATGCCGGCCTCTGCCTCGGACGAACTTCACCGGCAAGAGCCCGATACCGTTATTTTTGCGATGATGTCCGGCAAATGCAGCACGCTTAAAGTGGCGGGACGCGATTTTGCCTGCCGCGCGGTTGCGTTCTTCCAGACGGAGGAAGGCAGGGCGAATTTTACCGTCGCCCTCGAGGACCCCAGCGACGACAGCCATATCATCACGTTTTCCGGCGACAACGGGCGGAGACCGGAGGCCAATCTGTACGAATTGCCGATCGACCGGATGCTGTTGAAAACCAAGGACAGGCCGAAGGCCGACGGTCTGCCGGTGCCGGCAGTCGAATCGACCGCTGGCCTCTGCAAGCAGGTCGGAAACTTCGTGACGCTTGAGCTTTCCTCTATCTCCTGCACCGCCGTCGACCGGAACGGCAAGAAATACGAGCTGCAGTATCAGTCCGACGGCGCGCCGATGGCGGTGCGCCGCATCAAGCGCATGCGCGTCGGCAGCCCCGCGGTATCGCCGTTCGACGATGTAAAATGAAAGGCCGCCGGCGGAAAACCGACGGCGGCCAGTGTCGATCCACGCATAGCTCGCAACTGCGCGGACAAGCTCATGCTAGTTTGAAAGTCCTCCCCAGTGGAGGCTATCCGTCAAAGTCGAGCGATTGCCTTCACGCGGGCTTTACCGTGAACTGCCTCGCTCGCGCCCGCTCCTCGCTGGGAGGATGGAACTCGCAATGTCGAACGCTATGGCCCATCTCGGCTTCTCTTCCTCTGCGCCGGGCACGTTGATCTGGACGCCGCCACCGTCGCTGACGGTATAGGAGGCGGCCAGTACGGCGGCCTCGAGGGCGGCGCCCCGCGAATCGTAGACGCCGCCAATCTTGACGTTGTCGGCAAACACCGACCAGCCCAGCGGCGCCTTCACGACTTCGAATACTGATCGTTCCATCAAGACACCCTATATCGCCTTACCTGTATCGCTTCCGCCCCTCGCCAATGCGGCGAATCCTGGCGAAGGAAGCTTGGCGCCGGGATGCTGGCTTGTCGCCCATGGCCTTTGCTCGCCCCTCGGAGGCCCGCAACTCCGTCAACAAATTCGCCGCCGGTGCCAGCGCGATTTCCTTCCGCACAGCATCGACAATTCGATCGAACTCAACTTCGCTCATCGCACGCTCCATTGCGCCGGGCCGGCATTCAGCCGCCAGGACGATAAGAGGGGACCGCGCTGATCACAGATCGCCATGCAAGTTTGTTGTTAGAAGGCTCGCCTGCGGTCGCTTCGATGGCAAAAAGAGGTCGAAATCGGGAAACGGCCGCCTCTCGGCCTGCGCGAAACCGGTGGGCCCGATGCGCCGCCGGGTCCCCCCTTGGCCCAACTTGCCCCATGCGTGCTAGATTCGGCCACGAATCAGGAGGGTTTGCATGCCGGTAGATAGTGACAGCGCCATTGCGTGGCACCGCGCCCAGCTCAAGAAGCTTCGCGAGACATTGAGGAGCATCGAGACCGCCAGGTTCACGGTGGGCGAGTCCGCACAATCGAGCAGAACCGGCAAGACCCAGAAGACGATTGCCGAGCTTGAGCAGAAAATCCGGCAGTCGCAGCACATCATCGCCGCCTATGAGCGGCAGACCCGGCGGCCGCTGGCGACCGACCAACGAAGCCTTGCCAGCGTGAGCTGGAGCGCCTGGAACGCCCAGACTGCCCATAGCCGCGGTAGCAGTTCGCGGTAGTTCTTTGCCAGATCATTGGCCGGCGCAATGTAGACCTGCGCTCGGCCGAGCGGCGTCAGGCGCGCGATCGTGAAATCCGGAAGGACCGGCTGGGCAAAACGGCGGCGCGGCACCTAATTCTTTGCCGTCTCTTTCTCCTTCGCCTTGGCCTTGCACGAAATCAGAAAGGTAAACGCCCGCGCATTACGGGCGATTTCGGCCGTCTTCAATTCGGCCTTGGCGTCCGAGATCTGATACGGGACCACGCTGTTATCGAGAAAATCCCGCAAGGCTCCGGCTTGATGGTGAAATTGATGTTCTCGGGAATGTTGCCCGTTGCCCTCGTGAACTTGATGGCATTCAGTTTCGCCGCGACCACGCCGACAACGTCGCCGCTTGCAGCCAATAGCGGCCCGCCGCTATTGCCGGGTTGAACGGCCGCACTGATCTGCAGGAAACGCGTATCATTCAGGATGCCGCTGAGCGAGCTCACGATCCCGGTCGTCACCGTGAAATCGGATGTCAGCAATCCATGAAAGGGATAGCCGATCGCAACCACGCTGTCGCCGGACTGGATCGCCTTGTCCCTGATTTTCGCGACGTCCTTGAACGAGCCTGTCACCTGCAGCAGCGCCAGATCATTGGTCTCGTCGCTCGACACCAGGCGCAATTTGGCGGGCGCCTCGCCGGACAGATTGCCCAGAATGTCGCCGACGCATCCGTGCACGACATGCGCATTGGTCACGAGATGTCCGTTGGTGCTCACCAGAAAGCCGGTGCCGGTCTGGTCGAACAACCTGTCGGGCTTGCCGGCCGCAGCATCGGGCGCCGCCGCTGCGGCGACCGGCTTGGCGGCGGACAGGACCGAAAAATCGCCGGCACTGGCCAATTCCGATTGCCTGATCCTGGCGAAGCAATTCGCCAATACCGGTAATAGCTGGCCGGTCTGGTCGAGGTTGAACTGGAAGAGCTGCCCCTGCGTATAGGCGGTCATGGCCTTGGCCCGCCGGAACTGGCTGATGAGCGCGGAGTTGTTCGGCATCGGCACGCGAACCAGCTTGTCGGCAATCGGGACGCCATGAACGTTGAACGGTTGCTGACCATCGAATGTCAGGGTCAGCGGAAAGGCTTCCCCGGTCGTCAGTCTCCATTGTTCGTGCATGAAGCCGAGGCTCCACCCGCCACTATGATCGATCATAACGAGAAAATAGACGCCGCTGGCGTAGCGGGCGCCCGCCGCACAGTGCGAGAAGGATCCGGTCTGGTCGTTGGTCTAGGCCCCACCCTGCCAGTTGCCGACGCTGATCGAACCATAGGGTCCGCGCGCCTGCGCATCCGAATTGGCAAAAATTGCACACAACAAGGCTGCGACCGCAGCAGCACGGCACGTCATAAGCGCACTTCCCCACATTCCACGGGCGAGCATATTGGTCTTTGCAACCGAAGTCCATTTGGACCAATGCGGAAGATCAAAGTTTCCGCTCCGGGGGAGAGGAAGCCCTGGTTGCTATCGGCTCTATGCGCGCTGCAGCCGCAGGCGGCCGAGCCGCCGAAGTCCACTTTATTAAGGTCTTTGCCGGATCATTCGGCACCGCATTTCGATCGGCGTAAGATCGAAGCCGATTCATGTCTGCCCGTAGGCAGGCAACTCAATCCCTTAGCAGGTCAAATGATGGACTTGGCCAACCCTGGCGTTGATTTCAAGCAGACGGCTGCGCTGCGACCGCCGGCGGTGGTGCTGATCCCCGCCCTGGCGATGTCGTTCTACCTCTGGCTCAATCTCCTCACGACCATTCCATATCCGGGCAAGATCGGGCTTGATTACAACACGCTTGGCACCGACTGGATGGTCTTCTACGGCGCGATCCGCTCGGTTCTCGACGGCAACGCGCTACTGATCTTCGACGGCGATCGCTTCACCGACTTCCTCAACACGACGTTTGCAGGCTGGCTCTCCAAGCCGCTGGAATTCCGGCCATGGGCCTATCCGCCGAGCTTCCTGCTGATCCTGCTGCCGTTCGCGCCGCTGGGATTCTTCGGCTCCTATGTGGCGTTTCAGATCGCGACCGGCGCCCTGCTGGCCGTCGCGCTGCGGGCGAGTGCGGGAAACACCCTGCCGTCAGGCGCTCTGCTGCTGGCCGCGCTGATGTGTCCGGCGTCGGCCATCAATGCGATCAACGGTCAAGCCGTCTTTTTGGTCGCAGCCCTGATCGTCGGCGGCTTTGGCCTTCTCGAACAGCGTCCCTATCTCGGCGGATTGGTGCTGGGGCTGCTGACGTTCAAGCCCCAATTCTGCATCCTGGTGCCGATCGCGCTCGTCGCGGCCGGGCAGTGGCGCGCGCTCCTGGCTGCAGGCCTGTCCGCGTTGGCCATGATGATCGCGAGCGGATTGATTTTCGGATGGGAGCTGTGGCTGCGCTGGATTCCGGTCATCCTTGAAAATCTCGTCAGCCCGAATCCGAAGTGGATCGAGTATGGCCGCATGTGGGGCCATAGCGTCTACACCTGCGCGGTCTTGCTGGGCGCGCCGGAGCGGCTGGCGTCGTGGATTCAACTGCTTGCGACGCTCGGCGCGGCGGCATCCGTCGTCATCGCCTTCCGATCGCGTTTGGGGACGCGGGAAAGGACGGCGGTTTTTCTGGCCGCGACCGTGCTCGCCGCTCCGCATTCCGGCCCCTATGACGCGACGCTGCTTGTGATCGCGACGGCGTTCTGGCTGATGGCGCGAGAGGCTCCGCTGCCGCTGTGGTGCTGGACGCTGGCATTCATGACCTGGCTGATGCCGATGCTGAGCCCGCCTTTGCTGTTCCCCGCCGGCAGGATCGCCCCGCTGATTCCCGTGCTGCTGATGGTGCTTCTGCTTCGTCCCGGGGTTTCGACCGTCCCGGCGCGGGCGCGATAGCGGCAAGGGTGGGGTTTTGGTATCCTTCGGCGCGGCCGCACGGGAAAACGAACCGTGCCGGCGCCTATGGGAACGCCTATACGCCCCAAGGGCTGCCGCCCATTTTCGCCCGGCCTGCCGCTCATTTTGATGGATCGCGCCTGGCATCTTGCATACGGTGTGGGCTCGCTGCCCTGCCGTTTCCGGAATAAAGCCGGAATCAGGGAAGTAAAGACAATCGCGCCGCCGAGGGCGGATGCCAATTTGCAATACCCGGAGGAGAATGCCGTGAAGTCAAGAGTTGTCCGGTACGCCCTGTTTACCGTTCTGGCGGCGGTATCCGCCGTGGCCGGCCAGGCCCAAGCCCAATCATGGCCGGAGAAGCCGATCACCTTCATCGTGCCGTTCGCGGCCGGCGGCGGTACCGATGCCTTTGCCCGCCCGTTGGCGGCCCAGCTCGATGCCCAGTTGGGCAAGCGCGTGCTGATCGAGAACCGCGCGGGCGCCGGCGGCACCGTCGGCGCTTCCGCAGCGTCGAAGGCCGCGCCCGATGGCTACACCTTCTTCATGGGCGCGGCGCATCACGCCATTGCCCCATCGCTCTATCCCAACCTCGACTACAACATCGAGAAGGATTTTATCGCGGTGGCGCTGATCGCGCGGCCGCCGCAAGTGGTGGTCGTCAATCCGGAAAAGGTTGCCGCCAAAACGCTGGCCGAGTTCATCGCTTACGCCAAAGCCAATCCGGGCAAACTGAACTATGGCTCCGCGGGCGCCGGCACCACGCATCATCTCGCGGGCGAACTGTTCAAGATTCTGACCAAGACCAACCTTCAGCACGTCCCCTATCGTGGGGCCGGCCCCGCGATGCAGGATCTCATCGCCGGCCACGTGCCTGTTGTGTTCGACGGACTTGGCTCGTCGGCTGGGCCCATCAGGGCCGGACAGTTGCGGGCGCTGGCCGTCGCTGCGCCGAAACGCGTGCCCGCGTTCCCCGATCTTCCGACCGCCGCGGAAGCAGGCCTTCCCGGCTATGAAGTATCGACCTGGTACGGCCTGTTCGCACCGAAGAACACGCCGCCGGCGATTGTCGAGCAGATGGCCAAGGAGTTGCAGAAGGCCATGCAGACCTCGGCCATCAAGGAAGCCTGGGAGCGCAACGGCTCCGACGTCCCTGATGTCGCCGGTCCTGCCTTCGCGAAAATGGTGTCCGCGGAAGTCGAGCGCTGGCGCAAGGTCGCGACCGAAGCGAACGTGAAGCTGGATTAGCTCGGCAGCCCAGGCGCGGCATCGTTTTATGACGAGTTTGCCGCGCCGGGCTCGCTGGCTAATTGCTGTCACGCACGCCGTAGCGCATGAAGTCCTGATCGATTCCAGCCCGCAGCGCCTTTGCTGCGGAAATATCGGTATCGCCGCCAGCCTTATCGCCGCTCGCAAGCCTGGCAAGCCCGCGCCCATAGAGCGCACTCGCCAGCTTTGAATCTACACGTAGCGCCGAACTGAAATCCTCGATCGCCGCGTCAGCTTGTCCCATCTTCAGGTGAATCAGCCCCCGCGAGTCATGGGTGGCGGCGTCGTTCGGCCACGATTGAAGCACCTTGTTGCAGTCCTCAAGCGCCGCCTGTAACGAGCCGAGGATAGCCCGGGTCCAGCATCGCCCGCTCCACGCGGCTTTCAGATTGGGCTCGAGGCGGATTGCCTCGTCGTAGTCCCGCGCCGCGCGATCGTACTCGTTCTTTTTGAGGTAGACACCGGCACGGTTGACGAAAGCTCGGTCATAGTTCGGTTTCAGCCTGATCGCCTCGTCAAGAGCTTGGAGGGCGAGGTCGTATTCGCCCTTCCTCAAGTAAGCTGCGCCGCGGTTATTGAATGGCCTGGCGTAAGTCGGATCAAGCTTGATCGATTGATCGAAATCGAGGAGGGCGCGGTCAACGTCTCCGTTTGTCGTATGGGCATTGCCACGATTGTTATAGGCAATAGCAAGTGCGGTCTTTGTACCTTGACCGGAATCGATGAACGCCGTGCAACCACCGATCCGGGCTGCAAGCGAAGTGTGCTCCGAGCCGTTGCACAGCGCGATGTTCTCGAGATAGTCGCTCTTCTTGGGACTCTGCGCCGCAGCGAGTGAGCCGAGCAGCAGCAAGCCAAAAGCGGGCGCCAAGCCGTGGACGATGCGCTTGCTTGCACTAAATTCCATATCAGGCCTTCCGATGTTGGAACTAGCGGATGGGCCCCTCGACCTGAAGGCGGCACGCCCGGACTGGTTGACTGATGAATTTCTCGCACCGGAAGCGGCTTGCGCCGGACTGCGCCTAGCACCCCCGACAGATATTCAGATTTGACTTCGGGAAAGCCTTTTGATCGGGTTGCTGCGCCGCTGGTGCCGTCGGCTTTCTTGCGACTCTGCTCTTGCCCTCTTCAATGAGAGTAGAAAATCTGACTGTCCCGTCATCCGAAATTTCGACGCGTGGCGTGGTGCCTCGAACGCCCATGGTCGCGACCGGGGTATCGACCTTCATATCGCCGGTCTTCGCGACTTTGCCCGCGACAAAGGTGAAGGTGCCCTTGGTCAGATTGAACAAGGACGCGTTGGACGTATTATTTGGATCGTACACGAACTCGTTCAAAACCATGCGCGCGTTGTTCGACAGATTGAAGGAAGTGCCATCCGTGAAGTTGATACCGACCCTGCCGTCGGCGCCGGTTGCAACTGCATCGCCCTGATAGACGAGATCACCGACCTTCGCCTGACCGGCTTGACCTGAGGTGCTGACCTGAACGACCGTCGCACTCGCGCGTTCAAGTGTGACCGAACCCGTGGCGACAACAATTTTTCCAATTGGTTTTGACGCTAGATCCTGAACGGCGGGCCTGGCGGAATCGCGTTGCGCGTGAGCCGGCCCAGCAAGAAGCCCGGCTGTCGCCAGAACGAAGCCTGCTACTAATGCAGCAATAGCATGCGTGCACATGATCCCCCTTCCTGAGAAGATCTTGTCCGAGAGAGCGCTCACGGTTGCTTTGAACCGTCGGCCAAGGCGACATTAGACCCGATGTCGGGGGAAGGCATTATTCTATCACACGCTCAAAAGGATTACTCCTTTTGAGCCTAAAGCCTAACGCCCCCCGATTGGGATAGCTTGGAGGTCTTGGCGGCTAGCCTTCGGCTGGCCGCGCTAGGCTATTTTGACCTGAATATTTTGACCTCATGGACTGGGCAAAGCCAGACCACGAAAATTTCGCACGAGGGGCGGGGGTTGAAGCCATGCTTGTCGGGTCCCACGCCGAGACTGGGGACGAACGTAAGGCCGCGGCGGCTCCGCTTACCCAAATTATCGGCAACGTTCAGACCGCGGCCGGCTTCGGCACCCTTAAGCGCGCGACCCGCACTGCCGCTCAAGTCGCGGTCGGCGATCCGCGAAGCAGGGCTCATGCCGGCCGGTTCGGCATGCTGTGGCTCACAGCACTGACCTTCTCGCTTGTGAAGGAGGCTAAGGCCGCGGAGCCTGATGTCACGTTCCTGGACGACGGCAACATCACATACAAGGACCTCGAGCATGGCGCATTCGAGCTGGTCACCAAGGAGGTGATCCCTCGACGCTTCCTCGTCGACGATCCCGGACAGACCATCATCCTGCGCTCGCAGGGGTCCACCATCAGCGTAAGTCAGAGCACGAACTCCGCCGCTCGAATGGCCGAATTGCAGGCAGCCCAGCAGGAGGCGCTTGCCACCTACGAGAAGGGACTGGGGTCGACGGGATCCAGCACGCCCCCTCCCCTCGAGCGACTGCCGGTGCAGCCGATCAATTTCATTCAGATTGATGGTTCTACCCCGGCGCAGGAACTGCCTGCCTTGCCCGCGGTGATCCTCGCATCAGTCCCGGAAATGATTATCGGCCAGTTGCCGCCTCCGCAGCCGACGCCACCGACACTGAATGCCGTGGCCGGGCCGACCGAAATCGACACCCCGATCTTTGATGTCTTCACCGCGACAAGCGGCGCTTTCCTTGCGAGCAGCCCGAACAGCGGCGCGACACTCACCTTCGGCATCGACGGGGGAACCGCGGGCAGCACCGTCATCGACGGGGTCACATACGATGTATCGAATGCTGGTCCCTACGGTACGCTTTACGTCGACAGCACGACCGGCGCCTATACGTTCGTTCCGGATAACGACGCGATCAATGCGCTTACTGAGCCCACGACCACGGATTTCACGATCACCGTTTCCGACGGGACGCTCTCGGCCAATCAAACCTTCACGATCGCCATCAACGGCGCCAACGACGCGGCCATCATCTCCGGCGCTACCAACGGCACCGTGATCGAGGCCAGCGGCCTCGCCAACACTGCGCCCGGCACGCCGAGCGCCACTGGCACGCTCACCAGCGCCGACGTCGACAATGCGCCCGATACTTTCACCGCGGTTAGCACTCCCACCGCGAGCACGCGCGGCTTCGGTACCTTCACGATGACGACGGCTGGCGTGTGGGCCTATTCCATCGACCAAGCTAACAGCACGGTGCAGGCGCTCAATGTAGGCGACACGCTGACCGACACCTTCACAGTTACCACCATCGACGGCACCGCGCAGGTGGTCACGGTCACCATCAACGGCGCCAACGACGCGGCGGTCATTTCCGGGGCCACGACGGGCTCCGTGGCCGAGGACAGTGGCGCCCATTGCGACAAGCCCACAGCGACCGGCACACTCATCGCTACCGATGTCGACAACGCGCCTGGTTTTGCGGCCGTCAGCTGCCCGACGGCCACCGATGCCGGCTATGGCACCTTCGCGATGACGGCGGACGGCGTGTGGACTTACAAGCTCGACAACAGCAACTGCGCGGTACAGGCACTGAACGTCGGAGACAAGCTGACCGACACTTTCAAGGTGACCTCCCTGGACGGCACCGCGCAGCTGGTGACGGTTACTATCAACGGCACCAACGACGCCGCCATCATTTGCGGGACCAAGGACGGCTCGGTTATCGAGGCTGGCGGCGAAGCCAATTCCGTATCTTGCAAACCAACCGCGACCGGCACGCTTACCGACACTGACGTCGACAACACTCCCAACACCTTTACGGCGATCGATTCGCCGAAAGCGAGCGATGGCGGTTTTGGCACCTTCACCATGACGGCGGATGGCGTTTGGACCTACACGCTCGATAATACCAACTGCAAAGTGCAGGCTCTCAATGTCTGCGACAAGCTGACCGACTACTTTACGGTGACCACCATCGACGGCACCCCGCAGGTGGTGACGATCACCGTCAACGGCGCCAACGACGCCGCTGTCATTTGTGGCGCAACGACCGGCTCAGTCACCGAAGCTGGCGCCTGCACATACGGTACGCCAATCGCAACCGGCACGCTCACCGATACCGACGTCGACAATACGCCCAACACGTTCACAGCGGTCAACTGCCCGACAGCCAGCGACGGCGGCTATGGCAGCTTCACGATGACGAAGGATGGCGTCTGGACCTACAGGCTCGACAACGCCAACTGCGAGGTGCATGCGCTCAACGACTGCGACACGCTGACCGACTGCTTCACGGTGACCACCATCGACGGCACCGCACAGGTGGTGACAATCACCATCAACGGCACCAACGACGCGTTCTATTTCAAGGACAAGATGTCCGACGTCAAAACTTCTGACGTCATCGACCTTGTAGGGGATAACTCGGCGCCAATCAGCTCCCCCAGCGGAGCGCCCGCGATTTCAGAGGCGAATCAAACGACAGAGCTGTCTGCACAATGGTCCGACAGTTTCGTTTGGAACCAGCCGGGTAACGCTGTCACTACCCACGCGCCGCACGATCTGATCGTGTGATGGAGCTGCGCCGGTTTCGGCGCAGCCATTCCGCATCGCGGGGCGGCCTTACTTCGCTTCGCTCGCTTTGATACCCGAGCTTTCAACGAGCTTTGCCACCCGTGTCAGGTCGCTGGCGAACAGGCGCGCGTGCGCCTCGGGCGTCAACTCATTTTCGGGAAATGGCAATGTTCCAAGCTGCTTCAGCTTCTCCAGCAGGGTCGGGTCGGCCAGTGCTGCACGGAGCGCCGAATTCAACGCCGCTATGGTCTCCTTGGGCGTGCCCTTCGCGACGTAGAGCCCATGCCACATCGAGTAGCTGACCTCGGGCATGCCAAGCTCAGCGGTGGTCGGCACGTCCTTCAACTGTTCGAGCCGTTGCGGCGAGGTGATGGCGATGCCGTGCAGCGTTCCGGCCTGAATCTGCGGCAACGCGTTGGTGACCTGATCCCATAACAGATCAATCTGCCCCGCCAGCAGATCGGAGATCGCCGGCGCCGATCCGCGATAGGCCACAACCGTCGGCTTGAAGCCGAGCACATTGCCCATCATCACGGCGCACAAGTGACTGTTGGTCCCGAGGCCACCATGCGCGAAGTTCGCCTTTTCGCGTTGCGCCCTGATCCAGTCCACAAAATCCTTCGGTCCCGCGCCGGGGATCGACTTGCGGCCAATCAGAACCATCGGCGCGTTGTTGACGAGACCGACTGCCTCAAACGCCGTTTTGGTATCGTAGCGCAGGTTGGTGAACAGACTGGGAGCCGCAAGCAGCGCGACGTGGTTGATGAGGATCGTGGTGCCGTCAGGCGCCGATCGGGCCACGCGGTCGTTGGCCAGCGTGCTGCCGCCTCCCACCACGTTCTCGATAATGACGGTCTGACCGAGCGTGCGCGACATCCGCTCGCCGATCAGGCGCGCGACGGTGTCGGTGCCGCCGCCGGCCGCAAAGGGCACCACCAGCGTCACCGTCTTGGTGGACGATTGCGCGTGCGCCTGCGGCGAGAGCGCCGCAATCAGCAGGCCAAGTCCCACGATTGCGCTTCTGAGGGGAAAATTGATCACGACGGCGTCCTCCCAATTCATTCTTTTTGTTGTGATGCCGCATTGTTGCGGACGTGAGCTCGTTGGCGAAGCCGCTCCGCAGCAAACATGCCTGGCCTCGCATGACCTCGGATCATGCTGTTTGCGCTTCCGCAAATCAAATGGAAAGCGAACGTAGCTCGCCGGCACACCGGCGTGATACGATGTCCTCAAGGCGCGAGAGTAGCATCGGGACGGACTTGAAATGAGCGAGGCTGCATACGTCGCGGTCGATTGGGGCACGAGCAGTTTTCGGCTTTGGCTGGTCGACCGGGCCGGCAACGTGCTCGGAGAACAGCGCAGCCACGAGGGCATGATAGCGGCAGGCAAGCTTGGCTTCGCAACCGTGCTGCAATCGCATCTAAAAGCCGTCGCCGCCGGGGATGGGTTGCCCGTTGTCATCTGCGGCATGGCCGGCGCCCGGCAGGGATGGGTCGAAGCCGGGTACGTCGATACGCCGGCGCGGCTCGCATCGATCCTGAAGCAGGCCGTCGTGGTACCGGGACAGGATCGTGACGTCCGCATCCTGCCGGGAATCGCACAACGAGACCCCAAGGCGCCGGACGTCATGCGGGGCGAGGAAACACAGTTGCTCGGCGCCTTGGGCCTGGACGCGGCCGACGACGCGCTCGTCTGCATGCCGGGCACGCATTCGAAATGGGTCAGGGCGAGTGGCGGGACCGTCGAGCGCTTCGCCACGTTCATGACGGGCGAGCTGTTCGACGTCGTGTCGCGCGAAACGATCCTGTCCCACGCGGTGGCCGGCGCCGATGAAGCGGAAGATATCGACACATTCAAGTCAGCGGTCACGGCCGCGTTCGAGACTCCAGCGCTCGTCGCCAATCTGTTGTTCCACGTGCGATCGGGTCAGCTTCTCTACGGCGGCACGCCATCCTCCGCCCGCGAAAAAATATCGGGCACCTTGATTGGTCTC
The DNA here is from genome assembly GCF_032917945.1 of Bradyrhizobium sp. sBnM-33. Classification (NCBI taxonomy): domain Bacteria; kingdom Pseudomonadati; phylum Pseudomonadota; class Alphaproteobacteria; order Hyphomicrobiales; family Nitrobacteraceae; genus Bradyrhizobium; species Bradyrhizobium sp. sBnM-33. The sequence continues at coordinate 582,290 of NZ_CP136624.1, read as the reverse complement.
GAATTGGCGGCGGGGCTCGCCGGCGAAGCTCGCAGGGCGGGCATCACGCTGGTGGCATCGGGGAGGCTCCAGATGCTTTATCAATTGGCGTTTGACACGGTTTCCGTTCCTGTCCGATCAATCGGTGCCGAGGATGCGGTCCGTCGCGGCCTTGCGATGGCCGCTCACTCGATTTGGAACGTTTGAAGGATCAGACGATGAGCGTTGTCCCATTTCCCACGATGAAACGTCCGCTGGTCGCGATCCTGCGCGGCGTGAGGCCCGAGGAGGCGGAGGGTATCGTCAGCGTGCTGATCGATAACGGCATGACGGCGATCGAGATCCCGCTGAACTCGCCGGATCCTTTCCGCTCCATCGAGATCGCCGTCAGGAGGGCGCCCGCTGGAATCCTGGTTGGGGCAGGCACGGTCTTGACGCTGGAAGCTGTCGAGCGGCTCCACGATCTTGGAGGGCGGCTGCTGGTGACCCCTAATGTCGATCCCGAAATCATCGGCCGAGCCGGTGCGCTCGGCATGGTCACGATGCCGGGCGTCTTTACCCCTACGGAAGCGCTGCTCGCAGCCAAGGCAGGCGCCTCGAGCCTGAAATTTTTTCCGGCGAGCGTGCTTGGTGCAGCGGGGATTACCGCCATTCGCGCCGTGCTTCCCCCAGACCTGATGATCGCCGCCGTGGGTGGCGTCTCCGACGAAAACTTCGCGGACTACACCCGGGCCGGCATTCTGGCGTTCGGCCTCGGCAGCAGTCTCTACAAGCCCGGCATGACGGCGGCGGAAGTCGCCACACGCGCCAAGGCGACGATCGAGGCGTATGACATGGCTGTTCAACAGGTGGGGTAGATCAGCGCGGGTCCGACCTGCGCGGGCATGCCGCGCCGAAGCGCGCGAAGGCGGTGGCGGAGAGAGTGTCAGTCAATCCCCATTGAAAGACAAAGCATTTTCGACCTTCCTGGACCAAAACCCACGATTTGAGCAACAGCCTGAAGAGCCTACGCGGTGCCGTCGCGCCGGGTCGCCGCGGCTCCATCAAAAATATCGAAAACAACCCCATGCAAAGTAGCCGGCGGCCGCCGCAACCGACGGTCTGGACCGAAAATTTGACACGTCGGGCAAATCAGCGGCACAATTTCACCATCACGAAATCCGCTAAACGACCACGGGCACGCAACGGACTCTGTCTGTTGTGGCGTCAGACGTCCCCTGCCTGTGATCGGATGCTGCGTCGTGACAGCTTCCATCCGCGTGAGTACCTCGTTGAGGACGCGTCACCGACGCGAGTCGGAAGTGACCACCAGGTGAAAGGCCCACGCAGGCGGCTCGTCGCTTGCACGAGGGTGCAGAAACCGCGAAAATCCAGGCTGGTTCAGAAGTGTCAGGGGAATCCCACGCAGATGCAGTTTGATGATGTTATTCTCGGTCGCCGGAGCATCCGCGGTTACAAACCCGATCCGGTACCCAAGGCGCTGATTGCGGAAATCATTGGTTTGGCGATGCGCGCCCCGTCGTCGATGAACACCCAGCCCTGGAACTTCTACGTCATATCAGGCGAACCGCTGGACCGGATCCGCGCCGGCAACACGGAACGGATGGTGGCGGGCATCCCGCAATCGCGCGAGTTCCGCACGGGCCAGCCCTTTGCAGGCAAGCACCGCGACCGGCAGGTCGGCGTCGCCAAGCAATTATTCTCCGCGATGGGAATCGAGCGCGACAACAAGGACAAGCGCCAGGACTGGGTGCTGCGCGGCTTCCGCCAATTCGACGCGCCCGTCTGCGTGATCATCACCTATGACCGCGTGCTTGACGGCAGCGACGATACGCCCTTCGACTGCGGCGCCGTGGCGACCGCCCTGGTCAATGCCGCCTGGTCTCGCGGGCTGGGCGCCGTGATCAACAGCCAGGGCATCATGCAATCACCCGTAGTGCGCGAGCACGCAGGGATAGCCGACGATCAGGTCATCATGAAAAGCATCGCGCTGGGCTGGCCGGATGAAAATTTTCCGGCGAATGCGGTGGTGTCCGAGCGGAAGTCGGTTGAGGAAGCTACGGTGTTCGTCGGGTTTGAGAAGTAGCGGCGCGCGGGCGGAAGGGCTGGAGGTACAGCAGTGATCCGCGCCATGGTCCGACGTGCACTTGTGCTGGCGGCGGCTTTTGCCGCTGCCTTGACGCCGGTCACGTGCCTTGGCGAAAGCAGCCAGCCGTTGCCGGCCAAGGCGACACAGGAATTACCGGCCGAGCTGCTCGCGCTGCTCGAACAGAAGAAGATGCCAAAGTATTCACCTATCGTTGTGCGTCTCTTCAAGGAAGAGGCGGAGCTCGAAGTCTGGAAGCAGGACACGGCCGGCCGTTTCCAATTCCTCAAGACCTATCCGATCTGCCGGTGGTCGGGCGATCTCGGGCCGAAGTTGTACGAGGGCGACCGACAGGCTCCGGAAGGGTTTTATACAATTACGCCTGAGTTGATGAATCCCAACTCCAACTTCTATCTTTCGATTAACCTCGGCTACCCCAACAGCTTCGACAGGGCGAACAAGCGCAACGGCAGCTTCCTCATGATCCACGGCGACTGCTGGTCGAGCGGTTGCTACGCCATGACCGACGAACAGATCAGCGAAATCTATTCGCTGGCGCGCGACTCACTCCGCGGCCGGCCGTCGTTCCAGGTCCAGGCCTATCCGTTCCGCTTGACGCCAGCGAATCTGGCGCGGCATCGAAATAATCCGAACCTCTCCTTCTGGAAAATGCTCAAGATCGGCAACGATCATTTCGAGACGACGCAACTCGAACCGAGGGTGGATGTGTGCAACCGCCGCTATGTATTCGATGCGCAACCTCCCCCGAATCCGCCGTCCCCTCTTGTGTTCAACCCTGCCGAAAAATGTCCCCCCTTCGTCGTCAATCCGCAAATCGCGCGGCGGGCGCTGGAGAAGAGGCGCGCCGACGAGCTCGAATACGCGCGATTGCTTGAAGACAACGTGCCGGCTGTCCCGATCTACAGCGGACTGGACGGCGGAATGAACAAGGCGTTCCTCGCACAGTTTCCGGGTAGAGTGACGCTTGCGAAAGTAATGCCGTATGCATCTTACCTGCCGCAATTGCCACCGATCCCCTGGATCGACAATGACGGCTCGTTGACGAGCAAATGGTTTGGTACGTCGTTCTCCAAACCGGTTGTGTGTGATGCGGCCCGTGCCGGCTTCCCGTTGGGCCAGTGCTAAACTCTTGTCCGACGTCAGCGATGTGTCATTGGCAGACCACGCTTGGCATCGACATTTCGTCGGCTCATCAGGACACCGGGCCGATGTGTCACTCGTTGGTCCGGTCGCCGCCCGCAACACATGCTAAGTGTCCAGCAAGTCCCACTCGTCACCCAGCACCCACCTCAAGGCGGACAACTTGCCGTTCATCATTCCCCAGTCGAACTTAGACCATGGGCCAAGATTTTCTTTTCCGTATCGCTTTTCAACCTTAGCCGCAGATTTGAGCGCACCTTCCCAAATGTCCTGCTGAATTAGATTCTTCCTCTTTGGCCAAGGCACGTCAGGGAGCTTTGGTACGAGCTTTTCTACTCCGCGCTCGATCTTGTGCCGGGACACCATATGCCGATCGTACCAGATCTTCTGTTCCAGTTCCTCGATTGCATCGGTTATGTCGCTGACGCTACGGATCGCTTGGTCATCCTCGAAGAACCAGGCTAAAGGCCCCTTAAGATGCATGTTGTTAAGTGCATCGCCGATGTTGACGCAGTATCGCGATTTTCTCTTTGAGAACAGGTCGGCAAAATCCGGATGAGCTAGCTTGTGATTTCCGGCAGGGTCGCTGAAGTCGCGGATGTTGTGAGTCACAAACGCGAATCGATCGCGCGGTTTGTCGTGTTCCTTGATGTATTCAGCATACGTTTCGATGATCAGAGCGTCGTTGAAGCTGTTCTTGTCCCGGTGAAATGGCGCTTTCTTTTGCATGGCTCGGTCTGATGCCCGGAGCTTCACCGCATCAGTTACTTCGATAATCTCGCCAGCCTGCAAGAGCGTTTCGATTTGATCGGCCGCCGTCTCGGCTATGGTTTTTGGAGTCTTGATCGGGCTGTCGGTCTCATCGAACAACCTCCAGAGTGTCTTGGAGCGTCTCCGTCCACCTTGCTGGACTACGATCTCCTTGGCGCGGCTTAAGGTGGTGGTGACGCTTTTTGCATACTCAGCAATCATCCGATCTCGGTTCCGGCTGAACTCCTCGAGAACGACCTTTGGCACGATGAAGTTGATCAGTTTGTCGGCGCGCAGGTGCAGGAGAATACCGAGGTTTTTGGACTGCGCTGGCGTCTTTGCCATGTCGAGCCAGACGCAGGTATCGACCAATATCTTCAGCATTCATCGCGCCCCTAAGCCACCGGCAACCTAGTGGCCGCCAATCGGCTATGCTTTCTCGTTCAAAACGGAATGTCTCCATCGTTGGCGGCGGTCGCCGTCACGGGCGCGGCCGTCGCACCGGCGGCGTCGAACTGGTTAGTTTCAATGCTTTTGATGAACCGCAGAATGGCAGTAACGGAGTCATAGATAAAGCGCGCCTCAGCTTGATCCAGCAACTCGTTGTCGTGGGCAAGAGACTGGTTGTTGCGCACATGGTTGAATTTATCGAACACCCCAATCGCATTCTTGACAATTTGCGCGGTCACGTCCCGCAGGTTCCGCTCTTGCCCGAGCGCCCTCACATACTGCCGACGCGGCTCTGCAGAGGTTCTGCTCGATCCCAAGTTACACCATGCACGTCCAAGAGGTGCCCAAATTTTTTCATGCAGTACGTGTGAAGGCGGTCGAGCGCCGCGGCCGGACGGTTCGCTCCGATGTCGCGCTCGATCGAAGCGACCAGTTCGTCTAGCGTCTGGTCACGAGCGAAACGCTCGATCGCATCCGTGCGAGGAATTTCGCTGCCGCTTTCCAGCTTATCGAGCAAGGCAAAGAATTTCGTCTTGAGCTGCGCTGTGGCGTCGGCCCGGCTGTACTGAGGAATACTCTCCCGATGCTCCCATAGCTGCCGGAGTACGCGACAGACTGTGAAAGCATCCTCGACTTCGATGAAGGCCCGCATGTGTTTGGCCTTCGATGGGCCGTTAAAGCCGTACTTCTCCTGATAGATCGTGATCCCGTGGTCATCGAAAAACTCGGCAAACGTCCGATCAGAAAAATTGAGTACGTAGCCGCCGCCCATGTCTAGCGCGTCTTCGAGAATTCTCTTTTCAAAGTGCTTCAACTGGACCATCGTCGCATCTTCTCACACGACTGTTTCGGAAAACGCGCGGCCAACCTTCCTTTGCGGAGCGACCGTGCCGACGGCACGAGAGAACGGGGCTGGCCAACGCCAACCCCGTCCTTGTTCAATGCAGAAGATAGACGATTAACGCTACAGCCCTTAGGCAGTCCGCTAAGTCGATGTTGATCGAACACCGGATTATGAGTTGCTTTCGCATACTCTGTCCTCCGGGCAGCAGCCGGCCGCTCGCCCAAATGAGGGGTTGCGGTTCAAAGCTCCTGTCGAACGAATAAGCCGTCGTTTACAGGTTCATCGGCCCATCCTTGACGTTCTAGAACCACCGCAGATAGCCCCACGTCACCCTGAGGATCGTCTCGGATGCTCCTTTTGATCGGAGGTCTGCGACGGGTCAGGCCATCGGCTGTACGAGTTGTCCGCTCGGTAGTCGCTTTGTGAAGGCGAGGCGAATCGGGCTCGACAGATGCGTGCATATTTGCGGCGTTACCCGGCAGAGTCGAGGGGTCGAGTCGCGCTATCCGTACTATTCACACAGACGCGCAGGCCAGACCCGTTGCGACGCGCGTACTGGCAAAAAGATTAACGGTTTCAAGGATAGCTGGCGGAGAGAGTGGCCGACGAACGACTATTCACCCGCGTTCGTGCGCGGCCGTTAAGTCTCTAAATATGTTAATAATTTTATGGAGGAAAGCAACAACCTGTCCGCGGCCATTCGGCGCTGTTCGTCGCTAGCCACGTTTTCCCTGGGGACTGAATTGGGGACCGCTTGCCCGACGCGGCAGGGGATCGGACCGTTCATGACTAGGCGCTTCCAGAACTAGTGGGTCCGGATAGGGACCCTATCATGGCCGGCCACCTTACCGCTCGAAAAGTCAAAACTGCCAAGCCGGGAAAGTACGGTGACGGCGCCAACCTTTACTTGTTGGTCTCCAAAACCGGTGCCAAGAAGTGGGTGCTGCGCTTTACAATGAGAGGCAAGGCCAAGGAGATGGGACTTGGTAGCGCCACCAGCGTCCCCCTTGCCGACGCCCGCGAGAAAGCTGTCAGTGCCCGCCGGAAGATTGCCTCGGGCGTAGATCCCATTGAGGAGCGCAAGCGCGAAGGTGGCATTCCCACGTTCGGCGAATTGGCCGATGAAGTGCGCGAAGCGCTATCCGCAGGCTTTCGAAAAAGCCTGTCGACACCATCGGGACGGATGACATGCTTAGTGTTCTCAAACCGATCTGGACAACTAAGGCTGAGACGGCGTCCCGGGTACGAGGCCGGATCGAAAAGGTCCTCGATGCAGCCAAGGCCAGAGGCTTCCGTGGCGGCGATAATCCCGCGCGGTGGCGCGGTCACCTGGATCACCTTCTGCCCCGGCCCTCAAAGCTGTCTCGTGGTCACCACGCGGCCATGCCCTATCAAGAGGTCGCGACCTTCGTCGCGAAGCTCCGGACGCGTGAGGCGATTGCCGCGCTGGCCCTGGAACTCTGCATCCTAACTGCTGCTCGGTCAGGCGAAATATTGGGAATGAGATGGTCCGAAATCAACTTGGACAACAATATTTGGACAGTACCCGCAAATCGCATGAAAGCGGGGCGCGAACACCGTGTGCCATTATCCTCGCGCGCCACCGCTATTGTGCGCCACCTGGAGACAATGAAAATCGGCGAGTTCGTCTTTCCGGGTCAGGCACGTGGGAAGCCGCTCTCCAACATGAGCATGGAAATGATGCTGCGGCGAATGAAGGTTAATGAAGCAACCGTTCACGGCTTTCGCTCAAGTTTCCGTGACTGGGCAGGAAACGTATCGAATTTCCCGCGTGAGCTAATCGAGACGGCATTGGCTCACGTGATTGGCGACAAGGCCGAACAAGCATACCGCCGAAGCGACGCATTAGAAAAGCGCCGAATACTGATGGAGGACTGGGCAGCATATTCCACACCCCAAGAGGATCGCGCCCAAGGCTCAAGGCGATCCACTACGTAGCAAACGGCGCTTAGCGACGCTTCGGCAGACGTCCAGCGCAACGTATACAAGTTAGTTACCATTCCGCTTTTGATTGAAGCTGTCCGCGCCAGTGCGGGCACGTTCCGGCGAATGCCGATCACCAGCGGAGACCAGCATGTCACTCTTAATTTTCAGCATTCCTGAAGTCTGCAAAAACGCGAACTCAGGCCGAACGACCGTCTACAAAGCGATCAACGAAGGCCATCTTGTTGCCCATAAAAGGGGCTCACGCACCATTGTTTTTTCAGAGGACTTGGAGCGGTGGCTCAAGTCATTCCCGGAGATCGAAGCGAAGCACTCAAAGCGTACTGAGATGCTTGGGCACACCGAACAGCCTGGCAACGAGGTCATCAAAAAACAGGCGCGCCGACGCCGGAGTGTCAGATGAGCACCGCAGACGCGCAACTGGCTCCGCTGACCGCTGGATGCATTGACGCCCACACCGCGTCGGGCGCGCGTGTCACCTCCGCAGCTGAGGAGACCGTCGAAGCCGGTCTTTCTACCGCCATGGTAACAGACGCCCCAGCTCCACAAGCAGACTACGCGAACGTGAGTGAAACCGACGAAATTACCGCCACGGTAACATCAGGTCCACAGCCCACCGAGTATACGCCAACGATGACCGAGTTCATGTCGGCAGTGGCGGCGTGGCCGCGACCGAACGAGCCCGGCTACGTCAACATCCACTACTCCATGCTCAACCCGAAGCCCACCCCTGGCACGCCATTGCTAAAGGGGATGGGCTGGCCGTTCCGGACCGTGACCGAGTTTGTCTCCAGGGCGTCGTGGATCAACACCACGAACAACTTCAAGGACGTCTGGTTCTGCACCTCGCTGCAGAGCCAGATGAAGCAGAACAGCAAGTGCAAGCCGAAGGCTGTTCGCTTCGCCGCCAACGCGCTGCTCGTCAAAGCGATCTGGATCGATGTGGACGTCGGCGTGAGCGAGCCCGGCAAGAAGCCGAAGTACCCAGACATCGCGACCGCGCTCAAGGCGGTGCTGCTGTTCGTCAGGACGGTGGGGCTGCCACAGCCAAGCGCGATCGTGTACTCAGGGGGCGGCATCCATTTCTACTGGATCAGCAAGACCGCGATGCCACCAGGAGAGTGGCAGCCATACGCCAGCGGTCTGAAGAACCTGCTCCTCGCGAACAACATCCTCTGCGACACCGGCCTGACCACAGACATCGCGCGTCTGCTGCGCGTCCCAGGCACCTTCAATCACAAGCCCGAGTATGGCACGCCGCGCCCAGTGACGCTGGCTCCGATGCCGCTCAAGCTCTACGACTTCGAGCCGCAGCTCGGGTTCATCCGAGACTTCGCCACCCCGATGACGGCGACCCCCGGCGCCAAGCCCGTGGTCGAGCTGTTCGTCGACGGCGTGCGCCATCCCGGGTTCAGCGCACCGCCGGTCATCAAGGCTGACCCCAGCGACACGCTCGGTGCCGGCGTCACACATGAAGAGGCGCTGCTCGACGCGCGCCCGATCTTCAAGCAGTGCGGCTTCTACAAGGAGGCGCTCCTTACCGGGGGCGCGGGCTATGACAACGCGCTCTGGATGTACTCGGTCCTCGGCGCGACATTCATGGAGAACGGCAATGCGATCGCCCACGCCATCTCGAAAGGCCACCCATCGTATTCCCCGGCTGACACACAGGCGCTCTACGATCGCAAAGTGGCTGAGCGGGCTGATCGAGGAATTGGATATCCCAGTTGCGCCGCAATTGCGGGTGCTGGCTGCGAAGCGTGCAAGACGTGCCCGCTCTTCGCGAAGGGCAAATCACCGCTCAACATCAGGCCAGTTGTTACCACCACGGTAAATTATTCCGGTTCCCAGTCGGGCTCGTCTGAGCAAGGGCCGGGCTCCAGCAGTGAGAAAACTGTCAACTATGTCCCCGGCAACGAAGTCGCCTGCCGCACGGCGCTCGATAACGTCGTGGCCGCTGACACATCGACCTTCACCTCCGGTGACATCCTCACCATCCTCCGCGTGCCAGATCAAGAAAAGCCAGGTCTTGAGAGATGGGGTGGTGACCTGCCGGGCACAACACCGGCACTCCCTGCTGACGTCATCGAGCGCGCGGAACGATTGTCGTGGATGGCGCCGACCGGTGGCAAGGGCGAACTTCGCTGGAAGCGGTGCAAGCCCCCTCGCGATTTTTGTACGGATTACATCACGCAGCGGCGCGGTCGCTACACTGCGCGCCTGCTCGTGGGAATTGCTCGGGTTGCGTTCATTCGGAATGACGGGACTATCAGGGCCGAACCGGGATACGACCCGGAGACGGGCATCTTCGTTGACCGTGCGCCAAAGTTGGTCGTTCCAGATTTCCCCACGCTAGACGATGCAAAAGCCGCTCATCGGCGGGTTATGAAACCATACGAATATTACGCGTTTGAGGACCTCGAGAGCGGCTCCCTGCAAGTGTTGGCCGCAAACCTCACCGCCATTGAGAGGCCATACATGAGAACGGCTCCCATGTTTGTTGTGAATGGTGTGCAGGCCGGTACGGGCAAGGGACAGCTTTGTCGTGCCATCGGGCATCTAGCGCTAGGTACCACCGCACCCTTCATGTCGTGGGGACATGACGACGACGAATTTAAAAAGCGGTTCGACACGATGCTTCTTGCCAGCCCAGCTATGTTGGTGATGGACAATTGTAACGGTCGAGTGCTGCGCGGCGATACGCTAGAAATGATCCTGTCTGAGGGAGAAGCGACCATTCGACAGTTTAACAAGCTAGAGGCGATAACCGTCCGAAGCCGTACTTTCCTAATGGCAAATGGCAACAACATTCAGATTTCGGGTGACATGAGCCGGCGCGGCATCAAGATCAACATTCTCCCGCGCTCCGCGAGTCCCGAGAGCGACGTATTCCCTTACACTCCTGAGGACTACGTGGCCAAGCATCGCGATGCTCTTCTAAGCGACTATTATACAATAATGCGGGCCTATCGGCTCGCCGACATGCCCCGTAGTGGACTTCCCGCTGTGGGCTCTTTTTCTGAATGGGAACGCAAAGTCCGCGATCTTATTTTCTGGTTGACCGGCCACGACCTGAGCGGAGACTTCAAGAAAAACAAACTAGACGATCCGGAGCAGCAAGAAGATGCAGCGGTGCTGTCGGCACTACATAATTTATTTCGAGAGCGGTGGTTCAAAGCCTCCGAAGTTGATGCAGCTCTTAAGCGAGCAGCCGACCGGCGTCGCCCGGGCCTCTCCGTGGCGTTTTACCCCGGGCCGAAAACGACCGCCGCCATGAAATTGAACAACACTCCAACAATAGATGGGCTAGTCCAAGCCATGGAGGACAGCAGCGCACCTGCCGATCCTGACGTTCTGGAAGAGATAAGAGCCTATCGAGAGAATGTGGCTCAGGTGAATAAGGAAGCCGCTCTCTTGGAAGCAACGGAGCAGAAGTTCGGCGTCAAGCTGGACTATGTAAAAACCCTCGGAAACTGGGCGAGCGGAATTCAGAAAAAATTCGTCGACGGTCTCATCCTCAATCGACAGAGGGACTCACATTCGAAAATCCATCAGTTCAGGGTAGGGAAGGCCAGTTCGACGGCAGAGGATTAGTGCGGGCTTTGCGGTGTTTCGCGATGCTGTTTACCTCCGGTAGGGATGAGCAATCGCTCCGCACCCCTTTATGGTCAGGCTCGACGCGAGGAGATTGCTCAGAATTAGCTCAGGGAAATATACCCAACAAAGCACGCAAAACCCGCACGCATATTTCGCACCGTCTTCAACCGCCAACTATTTGGACATCACTTTCAGATAATTAGGCCAGCCACTGTCGAGACATATTGCCGGCGACCGTGCACGGATCGAGATAGGTGCAAAGGTGAAAATACTCACTCCAACGCCATCGATCCTATGCAAATAGTTACCCTTCAGCCCTAACACTCTCTCCTAACGTTGCATTGTCGCGGCAGATCGGCCGCACGCACATAGGAGAAGTAACATGGAAGCCAACTACAAAAGCCCCATCGAGGAAGTAGTCGACCGTCTGTTCAGTAAAATCAAAGCCAAGCGCGGCGAAAGTTGTCGCAACCCGGTTACTGACGCCAGTTTTGTTTGGGGCCTCGACCCAATTGTGGTGCAGAAGAAGAAAGCGGTCGCGGCCCTCCGTGCTCGCGAATGGTTTGCAGTCAACGGCCCAAGAGATGCGCCGCTCCTCCCACTGTCACACGAAGACGTAGAGGACTACAGAAATGCGAGAGGGTTGGCGGGCGTAGTTGGTTTCTTCGCTCGATCGTTATCCAGACTGGACTATGCCGTCCAGAAGCACCCGTCCTTTAACGACTTTGCCCGCGGGTTGATGGCGATGAATACTGGCCTATGGGGCATAGAGAAAGATGAGAATTTGAAAAGGCGTTTCCCGCCGTGCCTGCTTGCCGGCATGACACCGGGCGCGTACTGGGCACCGCCCAAGGAATACGAGGAAACCATGGCAAGCTACAGACGCGCCAGCGATGCTGCGTGAGCTTCGACGCTGACGGGAGGAACGACAGATGTCCTTATTAAAGAGGCTTCGGGCCACGAGCATGGAGTATGAGCCACCTGCCGACCCTTGGCTCGCACGACTGCAGCGTGTCCGCGGCAAGGTTGAGTTCGATGGCCAGGAACGTGTGAGCAGTCAAACGGTGCTAGACGTGCTCGAGGTGCCTCAGCGCCTGCGCACAGCGGGGGCGTACCGGCGGCTGGCGAAGCTCATGGCGGAGCTCGGGTGGACGGCTGTGCGCGTGCGCGATCTCACGCGCGGTGGATATAAAGAGCAAGTTCGCGGGTACGTGCGTCACGCCCGGTAATCAAGAACTAGGCGGAACGCAGCTCCCGCCTGTTCATGTGCAATTCGCCGTGGCTTGGCAGTGACCTTGGCTGTCTGGACTGCACGAACCAGTAGAAACCCAGACGTCCGTTGACCTCTTAGCGGCCCGATGCCGCTGTACAAGTGTGGCGCCGCCTCCCATAGTCAGAGCGCAGGTTATGAGCATGCCTCAATTGGCTTTGTCTCCCTGTTAAGGGGATCTGACGTAACAGAGGGCAAAGGTACACTCTTCTTACAAGCGCGTTAGAGTCTCCGATAAGCTACGGGGAGCGCCTTGCCCCCTGTCCGATGAAGCGAAACACGTAGCGGACATCCATTTGCGCGACGTTTCTCAGGTCCGGACTGTCATCAGGGCTTGTCGTGGTCCCACCGTCTCAGCCGCATCGAACTGCCGGCATCAAACCACGAAGCCTAAGTCTCGTTTTTCACGGGGTAGCCCCCGCTCGCGGGAAGACTCAGCAATAATTGGTAACTTGTCTACTTACAATTTTAGGAAGCCATTTCACGCTGCACCCACCTCTCGATGTTACACATTCCAAGAAGAGGAAAGGTCAAAACATGGCAGCAAAACTCCATCGCGATATCGAAACTCTCGTGAAGCTGTTCTCTCGTTTGGAGAAAAAGAAAATCCACCGCGTCCGGACCGGCAACCCCCACAAACCGGGTTCTGCGCCTCGTGCGCGGTGGTCCTCGCTCTTTAAGAGCGCAAGGCAAGGAGCAAGCGTCGTCGACTACATCAGCGCGAAGGGCAACCCTAGGACACTCAAGAATGCGATAGCTAAAGGCTATATCGAGTTGGTCTAACAATCGGCTTTTCGAACTTTACGGCCATGCAAATAGTTGCGCGAGGGGGAGATGATATTGCAATTTTCGAAGCTGCTTTATGCAATGCTTCTTTTAGTTGTCGCGCATCCGGCATGGGGAAATGTCCAGCCGCGATGCGACCACTCACCAAACAACCAAGTTTGTGTCCTTAACTATGGTCGCGTGACCATACGCATCGAGAGCGATGAAGCAAACGCAGTTCGGCGCTTCATTCTGTACACCGATGATCGAACGGGAGAGGCCGATCGTTTGACCGTTGCCGTCGGCAGGCTTATGATCATGATAAAGCCGGCGTCCACTCCGGATGAGCGCGCGGACTTCATCCTATCTGTGATTAAGAACGACGTTGTTAAGCGGTGGGGTGGCTTTTACTGGAAGACATCATTCGCGCAGCCTGGCGCCGCTCGAATAATCGCTGAGCGAGAGTGATCGCGAAGCCTCCATCGTTTTGTGTCGCGTCGCCGGCAATGTGACATAACGATGGTTCAGCAAGGTGCAAAGGTAGAACCGCCCTCCCCTCGCGAAGGTTGTGCTTGTCGCACTTTGGCGTTTGTGGGCGTCTGAGCCAGGTCTGCAATAGCGGACATGCAGTGACTGCTGCGGCATGACTGTTTTGTGCCGCCAGGAGCGGACATAACCCGTGTATGCGCTAATGTGATGCAAAGTAATACCAGAGCTGCCAACGGGACGTTCCGAACTCCCGATTGCTGCAACGGGCAGCGCCGGCGCTGTCGGCCGGCATCGCACGTTCATCCAACATAAATTGAGCGTTCGTCCGCGCGTGCGTGAAGACACTCGGAGGAACGCATGGCACGGCGAGACGCAGATGAACCGCACCTGTCTTCAGCGCCATCTACGCCGGGCAGTGGCGACGAGTCGAGCCTCGTTCGCCCTGGCGCAACCCCGGTCAAACAGTTGCGTCACGGTGAAGTCGGGCTCTGACCCGAGCGCTACGTGACTTCTCAACTGCGGGGGTGAAGATGCTGCGCAGGCCGGCCTGGAAGTCGCTGGGCTTCAGCGCCGGCGGGGTGGCGGGGTTGAGGGGAATCACGGTCACGCAGCGCGGCGGGATGGCCGGCGCCCGGGGAACGCCGAGCTCGTCGGTAGCCACTAGCTCGGTTTCTAGGATGACGCCGTGCGGGCCGCGGCCGATGGGGCGGCGGCGCTTGGGGTCGCAGGGCTGCGGCGCGTCCGCTTTGGGGTCATCACCGGAAGCGTATACTGAAGGTCGGCTAACCGCAATGTCCGCAAGGCGCATCGGACTAGGCCGCCTCTTCTAGACGATGGTCGATCTCTTCGCGCAAGATGGATGTAGTACTTCTCGCTTGCAATCAAAGAGCTAGAGATTAAGGATATTGACCCATGCAGGAGGTCAAAAAAATACCCGACCGCCTTGGACGCTTGATCGCATCCCCAAAGGCTTATGCGAGGCAAAAATCTCTTCTTGTGGGGCTTCAGTGGCTTCGCGCAAATCAACCGCTTGGTCGAGTCGAAACCCAAGGCTTTGATCCGTTTTGGTTAGTGACCAGGCACGCCGACATTTCCAAGATCATGCGTCTGCATCAGCTATTTCACAACGGCGACCGCGCGCACACCCTTGTGCCACGGGCTTCCGATGAGATGGCGCGCGCGTTGACCGGTGGTAGCCCGCACCCCATCCGCACCCTCGTCCACATGGATGAACCGGACCATCTGAAATACCGGCGGATCACCCAGTCCTGGTTCACCCAGCAAACAGTGGGCTCACTGGAGCATGGTATCCGCGCCATTGCCCGCGCCAGCATCGATCGCATGGCTGCACACGGTTCAGTTTGCGATTTCGTGCGCGATGTCGCGATTCATTATCCGCTGCGTGTCCTGATGCAGATCCTCGGCGTCCCAACCCAGGACGAGCCGTGGATGCTCAAACTGACGCAGGAGTTATTCGCAAGTGAAGATATGGACCTCGGGCATGGTGAAGCCGGGAGCGGTGATCCGGCTAGGCATGCCAAGGAACTGTTTCGTTTGCTCCGAGAATTTCAGGCCTACTTTGTCCCGCTGATGGAACGACGCCGGGCGGCGCCCGCGCAAGACCTCGCAAGCGCCATCGCCAACGCTGAGGTCGACGGCAAGCCCATCGATTATTTCGAGGCGGTCAGTTATTACGTGATCGTCGCAGCAGCCGGTCACGACACGACGTCTTCGTCGATCTCGGGTGGGCTTTGGGCACTGTGCGAGAACGAAGACGCGTTCAAAACCTTAAAGGCCGATGCCAGCTTGATTCCCAGGTTCGTTGAGGAAGCGATACGCTGGACCACACCGGTGCACCATGTAATGCGAACAGCGACCGCCGAAGTCGAACTGAGCGGACAGCGGGTCGCGCGCGGTGACTGGTTGATGTTGTGCTTTCTTTCTGGCAATCGAGACGAGGACGTTTTCGATGAGCCGCACCGCTTTCGATTGGATCGCAACACCTCAAGCAACGCGCTCTTCGGACAGGGAGTCCATGCCTGCCTTGGTCAGCATCTCGCACGGCTCGAGATGCGAATCTTTTTCGAGGAACTGCTGAGCCGGCTTACATCGGTCGAAATAGCTGGAAGGCCACGGCGTTCGGCGTCAATCTTTATTGGCGGCCCTAAGACACTGCCTCTCCGCTACTCGATGAATTGAGACGTGCCATGCGGTCAGGCTTAATGGACGTCTCGACCATTCCTATGCTGCGACAGAGCTGGACAGCCGAATCAATCAGCCGCTCGGCCTCCGCCTGGCGCCCCGATTCCACAAGCAGTTGCCCAAGAGCCATTTGGCAGCGTGCATATTCGGGCCGCAACCCGAGTTCACTGCTCAGATCACAGGCCTGCAAGTAGCAGCGCTCGGCCTCCTCTCGCGCCGGAGCGGAAGGATTTCGGTGGACGTCTCCCAGTAGGTGGAGAGCGTCGACTTCAATCGCCCGGTACCCGTGCTTTCGTGCGAGCTCAAGGATGTTTCGAGCTTGATCGAGCATCCCTCCGTAGCGATTGTCGAGTAGGTTAGCGAAGCCCAAATAGACGCTTGACCAGGCCTCGCCGTAAGTGAATTTGGCGCCGCGATTGAACGCCAATGCCTTTTCAAGCAGCGGTATTCCCTGCTCGGCACGGCCGGCCAGCACATAGGCATGGCCCAGCGAGGTCGAGATGATCGGCAGCAAATAGTTGATCTGGCCGGTGCGGCAGACGTTGAATCCGTGCTCCAAGTACTGCAGGGCCGCGGGGATATCGCCCTTATGCTCCAAGACGAAGCCCGCCCACCAATAGGCAATCGCAATGTCCGCCGGACGCCGGACTTCGTCGGCAATCAGGCACGCCTTTCGCGCGGTATCAATGGCGGCGGCAAAGTTGCCCAAACGGCCCTGGGAAGCGCCCAGCATGCCAAGCCACAGCACCGAGCTTGTCCCGGTCGTACCGACCCGCTGATGCCGCAGTGGTCCATCGATCCAGGCCATGTTGTCCTCGAGCACGGCGACCGCTTGCCGGAAGTCCCCGCGCCACATGTAGGCCTGTCCAAGATAGAAGGCCGCACCGACTTCGAGACCGATGTTGCCGATTGTACGGGCAATGTTGCGCGCCCGCGCGCCTCGTTCAATGGTCGCATCAAGCTCGCCGCGCGCATTGTGTACGAATGCCCGGGCAACGTCGATTGCCGCCAGCCGCTGCTGGTCCTGAATGGAGCCGGCCATCGTCTCGGCGTCAGCGAGATAGCGCTCGAGTCGATCGAAGTCGGCGATGGCTACAAAGACCGGGCGCAACTTCAGTCGGATGTCGATCCCTTGTCGCAGGCGTTCGTGATCCTGCGGCAGGTGGGTTAGCGCCTGCAATGACGACTCGAAGAAGGCGCCTGCGGCTTGGTAGGCCGAAAACTCAACCGCCTTATCGCCGGCCTGATACAGATAGTTCACGGCCTCGTCCCAAAGCGCAGCGTTGAAAGCATGGTGGGCGAGGCTCTCGACCACATCGAATGTGTTGTCCCGAAATTGCGATTCCATGCCGCGCAGCACCCGCGCATGGAGCATTTGCCGCCTCGCCGAAATCAGGGACCCATAAGCAACTTCGTGGATCAGAGCGTGCCTGAACTTCAACTGTGCGTATATAGGATTTGGCGTCTCGTAGAGAAACTGCGCCGCCTTGAGCTCCGCCAGGAGATTCTGAAGCTCGGACTCGGAGAGATCAACCACCTCGCGCAACAGCATGATGGGAATGCTTGATCCGATGACGGATGCGATCTGCAGTAATGACTTGCGCTTTGGACTGAGGCTATCAATGCGCGCGGCGATCACTGATTGCACCGTCTCCGGAATCCGGATGTCCGGGATCTGACGGGTCAGTTCATAACCGCCGGCACGCAGCCGCAGCGCCCCGTTTTCCACCAAGGTTCTGACGGTCTCCTCGATGAACAGCGGCGTTCCGTCGGTGCGCTCAACAATGAGAGCTCGCAGCTCGGCGTTGTCGCCGCCTATGAGGCCCTGCACCAGATCGTTGGCCGCCTGAGCTTCGAGGGGCTCGAGATTGATGGCGGTGAGAAAGGGCTTGCCATCCCACTTATGCTCATATTCCGGCCGACACGTAACCAATACGAACAGGCGGGCGGTCCCTAATAGTTCGATCAACCCGTCGATCACCCCTTGCGTCTCGACGTCGGTCCATTGGATGTCCTCGAACCAGAGCAGCAGCGGTTGATTTTCGGCGCAGCAAAGGCAAAGGTCCTTCAGCGCCGCGCGCATCCGTTGCCGGCGTTCTGTGGCGTCAAGCGCGGGCCAGTCGGCATCCTCGACTGGAAGGTCGAGCAGCCATTGCAACGCCGGAACATAGATCGAGGAGCCTGTCCGCAAGGCGGCAAGAGCCTCGTACAGTCGGCGGCTCGCTTCTGCAGGAAGGGCCTGCTCCGGGATTCCGATCCATGAGCGCAGCAGGTTGGAAATGGCCAGATAGGGCGTACCGCGTTCGTAGGCAGCGGCGGCCGTCTTGAGTACCAGCCAACCTGACAATTGAGAGGACTGCAGGAATTCATGGACGAGCCGGGATTTTCCCGTGCCCGGCTGGCCTCTGACGACAACAAGCTGGCCGGAACCTGCGGCAACCAGCTCGACCGCTCGCTGTAACCGCGCGAGTTCGTGGTCCCGGCCAACGAACCGAGTCAGCCCCCGGGCGGCCGTCACCTCCCAACGGGTGCGCGCCGAGGTGTGACCGACGATCTGAAACAAGTCGATCGGTTGGCGAATCCCCTTTACGGCGACCTGCCCGAGCGGCTGGCCGTCGACGAATCCCATCGTCATCCGCATCACGTTGGCCGTGCAGTAAATTGCGCCCGGTGGGGCAATCTGCTCCATACGCGCCGCGAGATGCACGGTTGGACCAATAGCATCGTAGTCGATCGAAAGGTCGTTATGGATCGCTCGAACGAGCACATCGCCGGCGTGCAGGCCCACCCGAACGGCAATATCAGGAGAGCAGGCCGCGTGAACATCCTTCTGGATGTCCAGGGCCGCGTAGGCGGCGCGTACCGCGTTGTCCTCGTGCGCAATCGGCGCACCGAACAAAGCCATAATGCCGTCGCCCTGCACCCTGTTAATGGTGCCCTCGTAACGGCGGACGGCATTGATCATCGCATCGAGTGCCGGACGAAGCCGCAACTCAGCTTCTTCAGGGTCGAGATCCTCGATCAGATTTGTCGACCCCTTGATGTCCGCGAACAGAACCGTAATCTGCTTACGCTCGCCTTCGAGCAGGGCACGCGTGTCAAGGACGCGCCGCACCAAATGCTGCGGAAGTCGTATTGGCGCCGCCAATTTATCCCAATCCTGATCGGCGCGATCTGCCTGGCTGCGCTCGGACCGCGCACCGCAATTGCCACAAAACCGGCTCGAGAGCGGGACAGGCGCGCCGCAACTAGCGCAAGGCTCGATCAGAGCCGCTCCGCATTTCAAACATTGCGGGCTTTCTGCCGGGTTCGAGGTGCCGCATGCCAGGCAATCCATGAGAACAACCGGTAACTGGCTAATTGATGGCCCAAACTACACCGCTAACCACGGTGCCAGCAAGCAAGACGTGCGGCGCAGCACAGCTCTATGACGACGCAGTCCGGTTCGTTCAGAGGCTGTCAAAGAATACGGGTCTGTCGACGAGTTTGACGGATACCTGATTTATTGTAAGGTTTAGGCCTCAGCGCGGCTCTTCTAGGTATTGCGAGGACAGCCATGGGCCATGACATAGCTAAACACCATCCCGGTCAAGGCGACATCAGCAATCAATTCTCCCAACTGAACATAAAGGAAGCGCTACGTCACTTTAAGCAAATCTTTCGCAACGGTGACTACACGTTCGGCGATCTGACGGCCGCGTACTACGGCCTTACCGGGGCTGAACTTCGACACTGGAAAAGTGATGTCGACTTGTATCCGAAGGATGTGCAGAACGAGATCAAGCGGCACGTTATTCACGCCATGACCCGAAAGAAAAGTAACGGTGACGACGATCCAACACTGATCTCGTTTGCGTGGAAGGATGAAACGGATCCCAAATCTATAACGTGCACCTACTTGCCCGGCTCGCCCGCCACCTACACGATTGTTATTTCTGGATTTCCAAGGCCTATGACGTCGGCCTTCGCGGACCGGCGCGGGAAATATTGATCTCACCCGGCTGGCTTCAGGACGGACCCCAGGTATGCGCGGCCCGACTCAGGCCGCGCTGTTGGCTTGAGAAAGATTGGCGATCTCCAAGCAGAAGGCCAGGAGACCCGCGGTGATTTCATCGATGATGTGCTGCATCTCCGCGTAAGGCGGCTGAAATTGGGCACCCCACTCTACTGTAAAAGCGATGATCTTCGTCTTGCTGGCATCGACAAAATGTCGGCTGTAGAAATAGTCTTCCGATGTGCCTGACGCGGGATAGCTTTGCCCGATGGTGTAATTTGTGCCTCTCACTGTCTCGATTGCATTCTGCAACACTTTGGCGAGGGACAAGGAAGTAGCAAGATCGCCGGCAGGTATGTACTCCTTATAGGAGCCTGCGACCCCGCGATCGCCATCATGGGCGGCATTCATGAAATTCATGCTGGGATCAACACTTTGATCTTCATCGTCGGACCATCGGTACAAGATCTGCTTTCCAAAAGAATGGACGTCGATAAAGAAGCGCGTATTTGCGAATTGTTCGACGATCCAGCGAGCATTTTGGGTTTCTGGTTCGGAAAAACTTGATTCGCCAATGTAATAATCGCTACACGGATCAGTTGAAGCCGGAACTGATGACGGGCTGAAGTGTTTGTGAAAATCCCAGAGGAAATCGTAATTTCGATTGATATCGACGCCTAGACATTCTGGGGCGCCCGTTGGCGCCGGTCGGCGATTCTTGCGCCATCTACAGTCGACGTTCATGCTGTAATGTCTGCCGTCGGGATTTGCCTGCGGAAAGATCAGGATATCCAGGGTATCGACTATCGTCCTGATGTCCGCGGCGCTGAATGTCCTGCTACCGAAAGTGAGAGCGGTCCCGTTGACGTAGGCTTGTTCGATCTGTTCTATGAAATTTATGAGGATGTCGGGGCTGCCCCATTCTCGCGCATGGACACCGCCAAGGAAATATACGCCGACACGGTTGGCGTCACTTTTACCCGCGATCTTCAGTGCGTGACACTGCCGACCTTCGTGGGTTCGATTGGGTAGTGCGATCAGAGTTGCGATGTTTGCATAGGGCGCCGCAGCCGCGACGGCGAGCGCGGATTCCACTTCGTCTACATTGAGGTACCCCTCGCCGAGTTTCAAGCAGGATGGCGAGTGCAGGTCGGCAGACTGCGCATAGCGGTTGCCGACGCCAACCTCGCCCTGCCGCGCTTTCCCCCACTCGCCCGCGTTCTCGTGCTGAACAACACGATAATTATTCCGCTGCAGCTCTCGGATTTCCGCCGGCGTGGCGAACGCGGTCACCGTGTAACCGACGTCAGGACGAAAGTGAATCCCGTGATCGGAAACCTCGATGTCGTATTTGCGGACCAGGTCGGCCATTGCTGTCTTGTTCGATCCGCTGATCGTAATCCGATATCGCGTCATCGAAAGGCACCCAATTGGTCAAGTACCGCTGCAGGTTGCACCATGCTGTCACCGGGAACAAGAGCGCGCGTTGCGTCGTTACCGACGACTTCCGCTCTACCCCTATAATCAGACATCTTTGCCGTGCGTGGGCATGTCTCAAATGTGCCAGTAAGCGACATTCGAAATGAAAGAGGCCGCCTTAGTTGGCGGCCTCCGATTTGCTTAGCTCAACAGGCCCCCGACATTTTTCCACGGGCGCCGCAATTGGTCCTCATCCGCTTTCCATAGGACGCCTTCTTCGGCTGCCAGGTGCCGGCGGCAGATTTCATCGCTCCGCTTGTAGGTTGCTGCGCCTTTACCTCCGGTGAAAAAGCAAAGACGAGCGCAGCAGCAGCAATGATCGAAAATAAAGATTTCACTTATTCCTCCTTTGGCGTTTCGCAATGTCAGCATTAAACCACGGGAACGACTGTCGGTCTGCAATTTTTCACATTAGGCCACTTTTCAAAATGGCCATGAGGCCCACACCCGCCGCGCTTGGGACAGATTGGCAAACCCAGAACCTTTCTGAATTCAGCAGATGCCGACCGAACGTCCGTTGAGGGTCAAAAGTGCGTTTCGGCAGTCGGCCGGACACTTCCGGTCTTCCCCAAGAAACGGACATATTCAGTTTCAGTTGGCATGTCTCAAATGTGCCAATAACGGTCATTCCGGCATCCCCGCGATCCGGAAAGCCTGCGCCAATCTGTCGATATCTTGCGCCCTACGAAATGGGGTCCTGGCCCTGATTCGAGATATTCGTGGGGGCGGGTTCAATTGCATTAAGCGTGCGCAGATCTCTCGCGCTTCCTCAATCCGTCCAGACATCGCATGACATGCCATCGTGATAAGTTGTGCGGTCAAATAATTTGGTTGTTGCCCGATAGCGGTCGCCGCCCACGTTGAGGCCTCATCATTGCGGCCGGCGAAAAAATGAGCATAGGCCAGCCCGGTCTGGATCATGAAGATCCGTGGATCCAGGGGACTCAAACGCCAGGCGACCTCGAATTGCTCGATCGCGGCATCTACGTCACCGAGACAAAGATGGACCCAACCGCTCCAATGTCGTGCGGTAGCCAGATTTGGGTCTAGAGTTATCGCCCGCGAGGCGAGGGCTGCGCCCTCCTCGACCTCACCCACTACGTAAGCGAGCGCATATCCGGCCCATGCGAGTACCGATGGATCGTCTCTATCGAGTTCGAGCGCCCGCCTCGCGAGCCGCCGGGCCTCAGCTATTTCCTGGGCAGCAGTATCGACTCTCCAGCCGAAAGTTCTCCTTTGTACATAGCAACGAGCGCCGAGCGCGTACGCTGCGGCGAATTCAGGATCGAGGCCGCTGGCAATTCTGGTGAGCCTGAGCGCTTCAATGTTCGCTTCACTGGTGAATTTATGAAAGCAAGCGAGTGCGAAGATAATAGTCGTAAGCCTGAAGGCTTTCGGTCGGTTTGCGCTTCGCGCGCTCGATTTCGGCGCGTTCAAGCTGAGGAGAGAGTGCGCCGATCACGCTGCTCGTCACCCGATCCTGCAGATCGAAAATATCATCGAGTTGGCTGTCGAACCGGTCGGCCCAGAGATGCGCTCCTGTTGCGGCATCGATGAGCTGCCCCGAGATACGAACGCGATTGCCGGCCTTGCGCACACTGCCTTCGAGCACATAGCGAACGCCAAGTTCACGGCCGACCTGCTTGATGTCGACGGCCTTGCCTTTGTAAGTAAAGGCGGAGTGTCGCGCGATGACGAAAAGCGATTTGGACCGCGACAGTCCGGTAATAATGTCCTCGACCATGCCGTCGGCGAAATATTCTTGTTCTGGATCGCCGCTAATGTTCTCGAACGGCAGCACCGCGATGGAGGGTTTGTCGGGGAGAGGGAGCGGCTGCGCAGTTTCGCTCGACAGGTTTGTTACCATTGCCGGAGAAGCGATTGCGGCAATGCGCACGCGCCAGACCCGTATCGGCTCGGCGATATTCTTCAAAGATTGCGAACCCGTGTCCTCAAAGGCGATATCGAACTTGCAACGAATTTGCCGGCGAGCATCGTCGGAAATGCTAATGCCGCCCGGTTCTGCGATCTCTTCGAGACGCACCGCAATATTGACCCCTTCGCCAAAGATATCGTTCTCTTCGATAACAATATCACCGACATGAATGCCGATGCGAAATTCGATCCGCTTGACCGGCGGCACATCGATATTTTGTTCGGCCATGCCGCGCTGAATTTCGACGGCGCAGCGTAGAGCATCTACGACGCTCCCGAACTCAACGAGAGCGCCGTCCCCGGTATTCTTGACGATGCGCCCGCGATGATCGCTGATTTTGGGATCAAAAAGCGTCTTTCTCAGAGCTTTCAGTTGCGCCAGCGCGCCTTCTTCGTCGATCCCTATCAAGCGGCAAGAGCCCGCAACATCCGCCGCCAGAATCGCTGCCAGTCGCCGCTCTACGTGCTCTCTGCTCAAGATGCACCCCCGGGGCTCGGGGAAACTTAATGTTCATATAGCACAATTGTGGACCAATGTCTGGCTATGCTCATGTCCGAGTTGGGTCATCAACTGACCTCCGGCGCCGGACGCGCTTCGTCCCCTCTGCCATCAATTACGGACATCGGCGAAATGCGCGGGCGAGTCTGTTTCGTGCCAGACTGTGACATTGCAGTGCTATTCTGTCGGCATCAACGAGGGTCGACGGCGGGGTGACGAGGGCGAGTACCTGGCGTTCGAGTCAATGGCTATTCAGGAATTGGAGTGCGGCCTCGCTAAAGGGCCCAGGCGACTCCAGACAAAGGGCATGCGAGGTGTCGGGAAGGATGACCCTCTGTACGTCCGGTAGATAGCTCGCTAGCTTTTCGCAGGTGATCCGAAAGATAGGTCTGGTGCTGGCACCCTCGATCAGTAGTACTGGCATCGTTAGCCTTCGTGCGGTCACAGGCGCGAACGGTGGCGGCGGGGGCCGCGGTCGGAAAGCCGCGCCGATTACGTCCGCATTCTCGTTGATGAAGGCGAGATGCTCGCCCCGAATCCGGTCGAGGGTTTCGTGGCCGAACACGTAGAGGAGTTGCTCCTCGACAGCTTTAGTCCGATTGCCTTTCTGCCATTCCTCGAAAACTATCTTCCTGTTCTCGCCAAATTCGGCCAGCAATCCCGGCACTGCAGGATCGTCCAGCGCAATCGTCGCGACGGCTGGCTCCGCCAGCACTAGTGAGCGCACAAGGTCCGGGCGCTCGCTGGCGAATTGCGCGGAGACCCCGCCGCCATAGGAATGGCCGATGAGATGAACCGGCGGCAGGTCAAGCTGGCGCAGCAGGGTTGAAAGGTCGGCGACGTGGGTGGCGACACTGAATCCCGCGCCGTCATCCGGCCATTTGTTCGGCCAGTAGTAGCGCTGGCTGAGCGCAAGGACCCGGTAGTTCGGGCGAAGCACATCGACTTGTCGGCGCCACGAACGATAGTCCCCTAGCAGCCCGTTGATTAGGATTACGGGAGGGCCTACGCCCGCCTCGAGATAGGTTAGCTCGGCGCCGTTGATTTCGATCGATCGCCTGTTCATTGGCGTAACCTCCTCTATCGACGCAACGTGTCCAGCACTTTTCGAGCAGCGGCAAGATCGACGATTTCGTGTTTGGTGTCGAATGCATCGATGATGGTGCGCAGCCGCGCCTCACCCTCCTGGGTACGCCCTAGACGTGCGAGAACTGATGCTAGTTGTGTTGTAGCGCGGAGCTCGAATAATCGTGCTTCCTGCCGCTGGGAAACAGCAATCGATTTTTCGAAGAGGTGCGCGGCGCCGGTCAGATCGTTTCCGCAAGCCGCGATTTGGCCACGTATGCGGATGCATTCAGCTAGGGAGCACGCTTCGTCGGTATCGATAACGAGAGCATCGGCTTCATCCAGCAGTTGCGATGCCTCGTCGAGGCGGCCCGCTTGCACCAGAAGATCACACAACCAGCATATTAGCCATGGGGTAGTAAATATGGCGCCCTGACCACGCCAAAGCTTCATTCCCTCGCCTGCGTCGGCGATGCCGGCATCCAGTTCGCCCAATCGCGAGCGTGCAAGTCCCCGCATTGAAAGACCAACGCCTCGCCGGGCCGTGTATCCATGCCGTTCGCTGATCTCGATTATCTTCGCAGCGCTCTGCAGTAGCACATCGTTTTGGCCGAGCAGCGCGCATAAATTGCACTTCACACCAAGAGCCCAAACGATTTCGAAGGGCTTCTCCATTCGGTCAATAGTTTGAACAAAGCGCTCTGTCGTTTCGACCGCCTCATCAATGAAACCCATCACAACCAGTGATCGGAGGAGATAGAGCTGGGTCGGCAAGAGTTGATCCGCGCCGCCCAGCAGAATACGACAACTGGCGTCAGTCCGATCAATCATATCCCGGGCCTTGCGGGAGGCGTCGAGCGCGAAGCGCCATTCTGCCCGGTTGAAATGAGCAGTGGCCTTGGTCGACAAAAGGCCGCTCACATAGGCCGGAGGTAGCTGATTGGCGTGATTTTCCAGTTGCTCATCGGCGAGCATCAGATAATCGCGATTGCGCCCGGTGGCATAAAGAAACGCCGCGAACGAAAGCGTCACTTCACACTGCAACTCGACCAGTGGAGTGTCCGCGGCGGCACGACGTGCATCATCAAGTGCCTGGCCAAGGCGCTCAGAACTATATCCTTCGTGCATCAAGGCAGTGGCCATCGCCAGATGGAGACGTGTTATCCGCTCGGCGCCGCCGGACACCTCGCTCATTCTCTTGCTGCAGTCAATCGCATTGGCAAAGTGCGATACAGCTTCCCGGGCGGCCGCCCTGGCCATGGCGGCCACTCCCGCTTTTTGCCAATGTTCGAGCGCGCCGTCCCAATCGCCGGCTTCCTGAAGATGGTGCGCTAGGAACTCCGGGTTACGTTCGACCGCATCAGTGCGAAGCTCGACCAGGGCAACGGCGATCTGGCGGTGCAATTGGGCCCGCTGGTTGCGAAGAAGGGTGTCGATGGCCGCGTCCTGAATCAGTGCGTGTTTGAACTGATAGCTTTCGCAGTGGGGATTTCTTCGCGGGTAGATAAGCTCGGCCTCGATCAGGTCGTGCAGTGCCTGCTTAACCGCGACAGCGTCTCGCTGGGTCACCGCGATCAGAAGATCGGCATCGAACACCCGGCCCAAAAGTGCTGCCACCTGAATGATTTGCCGAATCGGCGCCAGACGATCCAAACGGGTGTGAAGCGCGGCCTGCAAGGTCGCGGGGATCTCGATGGCCGCGCCGAAGCCGAAATTACTCGTACTTTCGGTGACCGATTTGGTTAGCTCTTCGATAAATAGCGGCACACCGTCGGTCTTGGCGACCAATTGCGCCACCATGGCTGCCGGCAGATCATCGGGCGCGACGCGACGAATCATCGCTTCGGTCTCGCGGCGGCTGAGCCTGGCGAGTTGCAAGGTCACCATCTGCGACAAGTTCGACCACGGCGCCCGAAACTCCGGTCGAGCGGTCAGCAGAACGAAGAGCCGTTGGGACACCATTTCAGTGAGCATCTGACCGACATGTTCTGTGGTCGAGGGATCAATCCAGTGGGCGTCCTCGACAACCACAAGCACTGGGCTTTGCCGTTGCATCACAGAGGTAAGCCGCGACAGCGCAGCGAAGACGGCTCGGCGAACCTGTTCAGGATCCGCTGGGCCGGCATTCCATCCCGGATCCGCAGAAAGACCCAGCAGCATGGCGAGCGGTTCGACCACATCGGCACTGTTCAAATCGAGATCGCCGAGAAAGTGTCGGAGGCGCTCGCGCCGTGCGACGTCATCCTCTTCGCTGGCAAAATCCAGCGCCCGATTCAATTGTTGGATCACGGGCCAAAACGCGCTGGTCTGATGTTGTGGAGAACCATAGAAGACAATCTCGGAATGGGGTGTTTCGCGAAGCTGCATGCGAAGCGTCTGCAGTAATCGGGATTTGCCGATGCCGGCTTCTCCCTGCAGCAGCACGGCTTGGCCTTCGCCTTCCATCGCGTTCTCCCACCGCTTGGTGAGAAGGCCGAGTTCGTTCTCGCGACCGATGAGTGGGGTCAAGAATTGTCCACCTCTCGCCTCAAAGCGGTTGGGCGCGGCGCTGGGGCGCAGCACCCGATAGATCGCAATCGGTGCGCTGACGCCCTTGAGCATTTGCGGGCCAAGCGGCTCAACTTCGAAGAAGCCTTCCACGAGGCGCAGCGTGGCCTCGCTCATGACCAGGCTACCTGGCGGTGCCAAGGCTTGCAGACGTGCGGCAATATTTGGCGCTTCGCCAACGATGCCGTCAAAGAGGCGCTTCTCGCCAACTCCCAGTTCACCGACAACAACCGGGCCAGTGTGGACACCGCAGCGGGCTTCGAGACCATCTGTCCTAAGCTCCGTTAATCCGGCCATGATGTCGAGGCCCGCCTGGACCGCACTCTGAGCGGAATCCTCGTGGGCCCTCGGATAGCCGAAATAGGCGGTCACGCCATCGCCGATGAAAAGGCCGATTTGCCCTTCGTGGCGCTGAACCACCTCTACGCATACCTTCTGAAATGACAGCAGCAGATTTCGCAGATCTTCCGCATCTAACGTCTCAGCGAGGTGGGTCGAGCCGACGACGTCGCAAAAAAGCACGGTCAGTTGCCGTCGTTCCGCTCCAATTGCCGGCTCGGTTGTCGGAACTATCGACGGCGGCCCCGCTGACTGCATCGCTAGGTCGGTGACGTTGTTCAGTCCTTGGATCGCCTGGAGCAGGCGCTTGCGAGCACCAACCGGCAGACCGGCCGCCGTCAGGTCTGCATCCGTCAGTTCGGAAAGGATGTCGAGTTCGATGTCCTGAGCCAGCAGTGCGTCCGCGTAGCGTCCCAGTCCTCGCACCTCAAGCCACTCGCGAAGTTGTGCCATATTGGCCCTCGCAGAGTTCGACGTACATCATGGCCCTGTGGGGTGCGTCAGCATACACGTAAGCACTGCGTCAGTCAGCAATTGTTAAGCTCTTCAACCTCCATGGCCTAAACACATTTGGCCGATGCGTGCTGGACGTCAACGCGATGTTGATTATGGTCAGCTGTGCTTACTAAGGTAGCGCCGTCGATGCTGATCGCGATAGCCGCTCGCCCTCGATGGGGGCTTGGCATCTTGACGGTCCGAGAAACCTGCCGCTCCAGAGCCTCAATTTCGGCCTAGCGCCCCGAGGAGATTGTCCGTTCAGGGTCCAATTGCGGTCATCGGTGCCCTTGGAAGTGAAGCAGGTCACTGAACGTCTGATCGAGGCGTGCTATGTTGCCTGTACTGTCTCCGCATGCCAGCAATTTGGGGAGGCCGCAATGAAACTTCCACGCCGTCAATTCCTGCATCTGGCAGCGGCCGCTGCCACGCTTCCGGCGTTACCCCGGTTCGCCAGCGCGCAGAATTACCCGACGCGACCGGTGCACCTGCTCGAAGGCTTTGGCGCCGGCGGTGCACCTGACATCGTCGCGCGATTGATCGGTCAATCGCTGTCGGAGCGACTTGGACAGTCAGTTGTCATCGAGAATCGCAGTGGCGCTACCGGCAACATCGCCACTGAGGCGGTCGTGCGGGCGTCCCCGGACGGCTACACGCTGCTGTTGGTTACCGCAGCAAATGCGATAAATGCGACCCTGCTCAAGCTCAACTTCGACTTCGTCCGTGATATCGCGCCGATCGCAGGTATCGTTCGTGTGCCCTTGGTCATGGAGGTCCACCCATCGGTTCCCGCCAAGACAATCACGGAGTTCATCGCCTACGCGAAGGCCCATCCCGGCAAGGTCAATATGGCGTCAGCCGGGACCGGATCTCTGCCCCACGTGGCCGGCGAAATGTTCAAAATTATGGCCGGCGTCGACCTCTTCCACGTCCCTTATCGCGGCGCGCAGGTATTTCCGGCCCTTCTCACCGGCGAGGCGCAGGTTTATTTTGGCCCGCTCCTCTCATCGATCGAATATGTCAGGGCCGGCAGTTTCCGCGCCCTGGCGGTAACGACGGTGGCGCGCTCGCCAGTGTTGTCGGACGTTCCAGCTCTGGACGAAACCTTGCCCGGTTACGAGGCAAGTGCATGGTACGGCATTGGCGGTCCAAAGCGCACGCCGGAAGAAGTCATCGAAATACTGAACAAGGAAATCAACGTCAGCATCGCCGATCCGAAACTCCAAGCGCGGATTGCCAATCTGGGCGGCACGGCTCTTGGCGGGTCGCCCGCCGACTTCGCCAAACTGATCTCCGACGAGGTCAAGAAGTGGAGCAGGGTGATTTTGGCGGCCAATATGAAACGGGAATGAGCAGCAGGGCTGCCTCACTTCGGTATTTCGGCCGGCCTATATCAGCTTAGGGGTCATTAGCACTATTTTGAACATCGACCGATGAATTCCGGTCAGCAGACCTTTTGTGATTGCATCTGCATGTCTCAAAGGTGCCGATAGTTTTGCAAAAGTCCCAAAATGCCGCGCGACTAAACTTCCGCTAAACGACAAAACGAATGGCAACCGTCGATTGATGTAGCCTCAAACGCGCTGCCGAAGTTGCCAGCGAATTCATAGCTAGTTGCTGTGGTCCCCCACGATTATTCGATCACCGCGCCCACAGTCCGGAAAATTTGTCTTCAGTGGTCCAAAAAGAGTTCTGCAACACTATCTGCCAACTCCGGACATTGCCAGAGTCACCGTTGGGGTTGGGGCCTTAGGATGGGATAATCAGTGGACCTCGGCGAGGCCGCTCCCGCTGCCGCGATCGACTCCCCGGCCTTAGCCTCGCGGTGTCCGCGGGTTGGGGTGAATTGGCCCGGCGGTATCGAGGGCCCGAAGGACAGCCCAATGACCGGGCACATGACGTGCCATCGAGAAAAGAACGGGATATAGTGCAGGTTCCTTTAGGCCACATCGAAATTGTCGGTGGCCGCCATGCAGCCGATTGCGCACTGGCTCAATGCACTTGGCCTCGGGCAATACGCTCAGCGTTTTGCCGACAACGACATTGATGCGAGCATTCTCCGCGATCTGACTGACGAGGACCTCGAAAAAATCGGAGTCTCGCTCGGGCATCGCAAGAAAATATTGCGCGCGATTGCAGTGCTCGATGAGGTTGGAAGAGCGCCTGAGTCGCCTCGCTGGGACGAAGCCGAGAGGCGTCAGCTTACAGTGATGTTCGCTGATCTTGTCGGTTCGACAGCGCTCTCGACCCGGCTCGATCCTGAAGACTTGCGGAAGATCATCGGCGCCTATCAACGCCGTTGCGCCGAGGTCATCGCGAAATCCGGGGGTTTCGTCGCGAGATATATGGGCGACGGCATACTCGCCTATTTCGGCTATCCCCAGGCACACGAGGAAGACGCCGAGCGAGCGGTGCGCGCTGGCCTGGAATTGGTCGAGGCGGTGGCGAAGCTTGATGATGGCGCAGGAGCTGCTTTGCACGTGCGGGTCGGCGTTGCCACCGGCCTAGTGGTCGTTGGTGACCTCCGCAGTGAGGGCGCGGCGCAGGAGCATGAGGTGGTCGGAGAGACCCCCAATCTTGCGGCGCGGCTTCAGACGCTGGCTGAGCCGGACGCGGTGGTCATTTCCGAAAGCACCCGCTGCCTCCTCGGTGAACTCTTTGAAAATCGCGCTCTCGGCACCGTGTCCGTCAAGGGTTTCGGCGCTCCGGTGCCGGTCTGGCAAGTGACCGGCGCGAGCGCCGTAGAAAGCCGATTCGAGGCTCTGCGCCGTGGTTCGGGCGAGACGCCGCTCGTCGGGCGCGAGGAAGAGATCGAGCTACTGCTCCGGCGATGGCAGCAGGCCAAACGCGGCGATGGCTGCGTCGTGCTGATCTCGGGAGAGGCCGGCATCGGCAAATCGCGCATCGCTCAGACCGTTTTGGCGCGGCTGAGTGGCAAGCCTCATATCCGCCTGCGCTATTTCTGCTCGCCCCACCATCAGGACACCGCACTCTACCCGACCATCAGCCGGCTCGAACGGGCGGCCGGGTTCCGGCGTGAGGACACGACGGAGGAGCGGCTCGACAAGCTCGAAGCGCTGCTGGCCCAGGCGACCAATGATGTCAGCGAGGCCGCCCCCCTGATCGCGGACCTGCTATCGATCCCGACTGGCGGGCGGTACCAGGCCCTCGATCTCACGCCGCAAAAGCGCAAGGGAAAAACATTTGAAGCGCTGATAGCACAGGTCGAGGGGCTCGCCGCGCGTCAACCCCTGCTGATGATGTTCGATGACGTGCACTGGAGCGATCCCACCACGCGCGAATTACTGGACCTGCTCATCGATCGGGTTCCCACGCTGCGGGTCCTGGTGATCATCACCTTGCGGCCGGAGTTCACGCCGCCGTGGGTGGGCCGTTCGCACGTCACTCTTCTCAGCCTCAGCCGCTTGGCACCCCGGCAGAGCGCCGAGATGATGATGCGCGTGACCGGCGGCAAGGCCTTGCCCAAGGAGATTACCGAGCAGATCATCGACCGCACTGATGGCGTGCCACTGTTCATCGAGGAACTGACCAAGTCCGTCGTCGAGAGCGGATTGGTGACAAAGAGCGGGGACGGTTACACGGTGACGGGGCCAGCGGTGCCCCTCGCGATCCCGACGACCCTCCACGCCTCGCTGCTGGCGCGGCTCGATCGCCTCGCGCCCGTTCGAGAGGTCGCACAGATCGGTGCAGCGCTCGGACGGCATTTCTCACACGAGCTTATCAGCGCCGTCGCGGCAATGCCGCAGCCGCAACTCGAAGATGCCATGGCACAGCTGGTCCGCGCCGAACTGATCTTTCGGCGGGGGACGCCGCCAGACGCCGAGTACACCTTCAAGCACGCGTTGGTGCAGGATGCCGCCTATAGCACCCTACTGCGCGGTCGGCGCCAGGCGCTTCAGGCCCGTATTGCTGCGACGCTCGAACGCCAGTTCCCGGAGATCGTGGCAGTGCGGCCAGCGTTGCTCGCCCGACACTGCGCGGAAGCGGGATTGTCCGAGAAGGCCATAAACTATTGGCGCACAGCCGGGGAGCAGGCGGTGCATCGGGCGAGCAATCGTGAGGCGATCGGACATTTCCACCAAGCTTTGGCCCTTAACGAAAAACAGCTTCCTGGTGTCGAGCGGTCGCGTACCGAGCTCGCCATCCTGTCCCAGCTCGGTCCCGCACTCATGAGCGTCCATGGCCGGGCCGCAGCGGAGGTAGGCGCCGTCTTCGAGCGTGCCGGAGAGGTCGCTCGGCAACTCGAGAGTTCTGTCGAATTGGCGCCGCCGCTCGCGGGATTGTGGCTGTTTCATCTCACTCGGGGGCAGTTCGCCCGCGCAGAGGAGATCGTCGATGAACTGTTCAATGTTGCGCGCAATCTAGACAACCGAGATATCCTCCTCCAGGCACACCATGCCGCATGGTCAACTGGGTTGTTCCGCGGAATGTTCACAGATGCGAGGACGCATGTAGACGCTGGATTGGCCCTTTACGACGAGGCCAGACATGCGGAACATCGCTTCCTCTATCTCGACCACGATCCAGCCGTCTGCGCTCTGTCGATGGGGGCGCTGTTGCGGTGGCTCCTTGGCTACCCGAACCAAGGTATACACGAGGAACACGATGCAATCACCTTGGCGCGGCGTTTGCAGCACGCGCCATCGCTGGCTAATACGTTGTCGTATGTTGGCTTTGCTCAGATTGCGCGAGGCGACACTGCAGCGGCTACGGCAACCGCATCGGAGTTGCTCGCTCTCTCCGGGGAATACGGGTTACCGCAAATGCGCGGCATTGCTCTGATGTGTCTCGGCTGGAACATGGGGCAGACCAAGGATGTTGGCGAGGGCTTGCGGTATCTGGAGCAAGGGCTCGCTGAGCGGATCCAGCTCGGCTTACGAACTCTTTTGCCGTTCTCGATCGGCCTGTTGGCAGAGACCCATCTCAAGGCACAGCGCTATGCCGAGGGCATAGAGCAGGTGAACCTGGCGCTCGCCGCTTCTTACGAAATCGGCGAGCAATGGTTCCTGCCCCGGATACACATGCTCCGCGCCCAGCTACTCCAACAGCAAGCCTGCCCTAACGTCGACGCCGCAGAGGCAAGCCTGCGCATGGCAATCGACGTCGCGCAGGCGCAATGCGCGAAAGGGTGGGAATTGCGTGCGACGACCCTGCTGGCGCGCCTGTGGTGCGACCAGAGCAAGCGCACCGAAGCCCGCGACCTGCTCGCGCCGATCTACGGCTGGTTTACCGAGGGTTTCGACACGCCGGACCTTAAGGAGGCGAAAGCGCTGCTGGAGCTGCTCACGGAGTGACGCGGACTGCATGGGTAACCTGGCGCCATATGTCTCTTAATGGGATGGTCCGGCCGTGCTCCGGCCCTGCCAGCACGAGAAGCTGGCAAGGGGCGCTCAAGACAAGGAGCACGCCATGTCTCAGAAAATCAACGCAGCGATCGCCGTGATCGGCATCGATATTGGCAAAAACTCGCTCCACATCGTGGGTCATGATCACCGCGGTGCCATCGTGCTGCGGCAGAAGTGGTCACGCGGCCAGGTGGAAACGCGGCTCGCCAACCTGCCGCCGTGCTTGATCGGTATGGAGGCCTGCGTAGGCGCCCATCATCTCAGCCGCAAACTCCAGATGCTTGGCCACGACGCCCGCCTGATGCCGGCGAAGTACGTGCGCCCGTATTCGAAGGGACAGAAGAATGACTTCCGAGATGCGGAAGCCATCGCCGAGGCTGTCCAACGCCCGACGATGAAGTTCGTCGCGACCAAGACCGCCGAACAGCTCGACCTTCAGGCACTGCACCGCGTCCGCTATCGATTGGTCGGTCAGCGTACCGGCGTCATCAATCAGATCCGTGCGTTCCTGCTGGAGCGGGGCATCGCCGTGCGGCAAGGCCTGCATTCCCTGCGGTTCGAGTTGCCGGGCATCTTGGCGACACGCGTCGATGTCCTCTCGCCTCGCAATCATCATCGAGGGCCTGGTGGAAGACTGGCGCCGGCTGGATCAGCGTATCGAGAGGCTATCTAGCGAGATCGAAACACTAGCCCATCAAGATGAGGCCTGCCGGCGACTGATGACGGTGCCTGGTATTGGCCCGATCATCTCGAGCGCAATGGTGGCCGCGATCGGCGGAAGGTTCAATACCAAAGCGAACCGTTAGCAGAACTTCTTTGGGCTACATAACTTCTACTCGGACTGCTTCCCGCACGAGAATGGGGCCTGTGGAGAGGGCTGGCATTCGACGAATGCTTGGTCACGATGCTGCGAGACGATCAGCTACAGGGCGGCTTGGTTGGCGGCGACCGCTTCCTCATTCCATTCAAGACCAACGCCAGGCACGTCAGGAATGTGGAGCAATCCGTCGCGAATTTCATAAGGTTTCTGCAGGACAGGATCGGCCCAGTCCTGCCATTCCAACCAATGCGCGGTCTCCGTGACGCGCATCACGTGCGCGGCCACCTCCGGGTAAAGATGTGTCGACATCGGTATGCCCGCCGCTCCCGCTATGGCCGATGCCCTTAGCCAACCGGTCACGCCGCCAATGCGCATAAAATCTGGCATGACAAAGTCGCACGCCTTTCTCTGCAGCGCGATGTGTAGATCGCGGGGCCCATAGAAATTCTCGCCGATCTGGATCGGGGTCTTTAGCTCCGCGGTCAACTGCGCGTAACCGTCGAGATTGTCGTAGACGATTGGCTCCTCGATCCACGCGAGGCCCTGATCATCAATCATGTGACACCGCTGCAGGGCTTCTCCAAGATGTAGGCCCTGGTTGAAATCAGCCATCAGTTCCATGTCATTGCCAACAGCGGCCCTGATGGCATGAATGGCGGCCAGATCGTCGCTTGCGCGATCCCTTCCAAGCCGCAACTTCAGCGCAGTGAAGCCTCCTTCGTCGCGCAACGGGGTCGCGTCCGCTGCCACAACCTCCGGCGCTTGAAGCCACAACCCGTTGCTGTTGTAAGCCTTCACCGGCCCTACCGAACCGCCCAGCAGAACGCAAAGCGGCACACCACTCGCCTTTGCCAGGGCATCCCAGGCCGCCATATCCAATCCGGACACCGCGATCATGGAAAGCCCTTGATAGCCCAGAAAGTGCAGCGACTTTCGTGCGAGATCGTAGAGTTCGACCGGTGCGACGCGCCGCCCCTTGAGCATAGCGCCGAAATCTTGCAGGGCCGGGACCAGATATCTCATCGTCTTGATGGTGTAGGGCTCAAGATAGCTTCGCCCGATGATGCCTTCTTCGGTGATGAGGTCGATCAAGATCAGCGGCCATTCGGTGATGGTGGCTATCCGCGCGACAACCGGACGCTTCAGCTTGAGCACGACCGCTCTCGCCCTAATGGATTTGAATGTGAGCGGAGCAAGCTGCATCGCAAACACCTCCCTATTTGGCTGGCAGATTGAACGGTGGTCACCCTGCTACCGTCGAACCGCAGACGAGATCGCGTGGCACGCATCGGCACGGCGAGTACTGGGGCTCCCTCCCTGCCAATCCGTTAACGAAACGTTAACAGGGGTTTTAGCCCAAAATATATGCGGGGCACACGTCTGCGCGCGCGAAGACGGGGGGCCTGTCCATGCTCCCCGGGGGTAGATTTTTGCGCCTTCGCCTGATGCCCGACTGAGAGCCCTGCCCAACGCGGCTATGGCATGCGGCCGATCGGTCGCTTCAGCCATAACAGCGAGGCGGGCTATGAAACGTGATCTTTACGCTGAGGTATCAGCGCGCATTGTTGCAGAGTTAGAAGCCGGTGCTGCCCCATGGGTTAAGCCATGGTCGGCAACGCCCGGTGCGAACACGCCGTGCAATGCTGTGTCCAATCGTCCCTACTCCGGCTGCAACGTCGTTCTGTTATGGATGGCACAGGCGGCTGGCTATCGCTCGCTACGCTTTCTGACATTCAAGCAGGCCTTGGAATTGGGCGGCAACGTCCGCAAGGGCGAGCACGGCACCAAGGTCTATTTCGTCAAGCAACTGCAGGTCCGCGACCAAGCCGCGGACGAGAGCTTTTCAACGCGCCTGATCCCAATGATGCGCGAATACACGGTTTTCAATGTCGACCAGTGCGAGAACCTTCCCGATAGCGTCGTCAGCGGAAAGCCAATGCGTGTTCGCAACCCCGACACGCGCGATGAGCTTGCCGACGCATTCCTGCATTCAACCGGCGCGGACATCCGCGACGGCCACGGCGAAGCCTGCTACATCCCGAGCCGCGATTTTATCTCGATGCCGGCATTCGCTGGCTTCAAGGGTGCCGATCAGTTCTACAATGTGGCATTCCACGAGTTGACGCATTGGACGGGACACAAGTCGCGGCTCGACCGTGATCTGAAGAACCGGTTCGGCTCCCGCAACTACGCAGCCGAAGAACTTATTGCTGAACTGGGCGCCGCGTTCCTTTGCGCTGAATTTGGCTTTGACGGAGACGTCAGGAACGCGGGCTATATCGCCAACTGGATTGAGCTTTTGAAAGCCGACAAGCGCGCGTTCTTTACGGCCTGCAGCCAAGCATCCAAGGCCGCGGATTATCTGCGCGGCTTGGCACTCGCCGGCCCAGCGGAGAGAGCGGCGTGATGGTACCACTGGCGCCATCCAACCCCAGACAACGCGCAGGCTGTGAGGCGTTCTTCGACATCCATCCGCGGACCGGCGCCAGCATCGAGGTGTTCTATGCTGACCGGGCGCTGGAGACGTTCGGCAGGGGTGGTGCCGGTTGGTTCTGGTGCTATCGCCGCCGTGGATGTTCGCCAGATAGTCAGGCGACCGGTCCCTTTTCTACGAGCTATGCAGCGTATCGGCACGCAATGGGGACCGGCTTGGGGACCGAAGGGACGACGTTAATGCGTTGCTCAGATAAGTCAGCAGGTTAGCCGGGCTGTTTGGCGGAGAGAGTGGGATTCGAACCCACGGTACGGTTTCCCGCACACACGCTTTCCAAGCGTGCGCCTTAAGCCACTCGGCCATCTCTCCGGAGGCCCTCTCTTGAAGGGGCAGCACTGATTTTGCAAGGGACGCCGGGCACGGCCGTCAAAATTTCCCCAATTCATTGAATTTATTTGGTAATTTGGCACGTTCAGCGTCGAATGATCAGTGCTTTCCGGACGCTTAAACCGGAATCCGGCCATGATCGACGACCATGGTGGCAACGCAATCGGTGGAGGACGGCATGATCATCGCGCGGGCGCTTCTGTTCGCCGGCCTGATATCGGCGCTTGCGGGCGCCGCGGCGGGGCCGGCGATGGCGCAGGCCTGCACGCGTCAGGGCGTGGACGTGACCTGCGATGACGGCCGGCGCGGCATCTTCGCGGGCGATTCCATCGTGTGGGCCGACGGCTCGCGATCGAGGCTGGCCTCGCCGCACCCGAGCGTCATCATCGGCAACAAATCGTCCGTCGTCATCGGCCCCGGCGTGTTCGCCGGCTCTGGCAAGGGCGGCGGCATGGTGCCGATGGAAAATCCGAGCGCGCCGAACAAGGCGCGCTGCCCGGTGCTGGATGGTGTGTCGTATTGCTATTAAGTGCGGTCGCTTATTGTTGCCGGGCACCTCGGTCTCAAACCCTCATGGTGAGGAGCGCGGAGCGCGTCTCGAACCATGAGGCCGGCCGGTGGCTTCATCCTTCGAGACACCGCTTACGCGGCTCCTCAGGATGAGGTGGAGGCTGCTGCTCACAGCTCCCAGACTAATGATACCGCGCGTTGTTGCTGCCGGCGGAACGAAGCGGCCATAGCGGGGGCTCCGCCATGACAGGCGCCACCTCGCTGCGGTCGAGCTGGCTTTCGCGCAGCGCGTCAGTGAAGTCGGCGAACCATTGCTGGATGGTATGGCCGCGCAGCTTCGCCATCATTGCCTCCCAGCGCATCCGCCGTTCGGTGAGCGGCATCGACAGCGCGATCGCAATGGTGCGCGCCATGCCGTCAATGTCGTGCGGATTGACCAATAGCGCAGTATCGAGTTCGTTGGCGGCGCCGGCGAATTTCGACAGCACGAGCACGCCGGGGTCAACCGGGTTTTGCGCGGCGACATATTCCTTGGCGACGAGATTCATGCCGTCCTGCAGCGGCGTGACGACGCCGACCTGCGCAGTGCGATAGAGGCCGGCGAGCACCGCCTGGCCGTAGCCCTTGTTGAGATAACGGATCGGCGTCCAGTCGACTTCACCGTGAACGCCGTTGACATCGCTGACCAGCCTTGCGACCTCGCTCTGCAGATTGCCGTAGGCCTCGATCGCGCCGCGCGACGGTGTTGCGATCTGCAGCAACGACACCGTGCGCGCCAGCGACGGGTGCAAGGTCCACATCCGGTCGAACGCCTTGATGCGGTTGATCAGGCCCTTGGAATAATCCAGCCGGTCGACCCCGATCGCGAGTTTCTCGCCATTCAGGCTGCGCCGCAGCCGCGAGACATCCGGATGTGTCGACGCCTTCGTTGCCAACTGCGCGAATTGCTGGGGATCGATGCCGATCGGAAATACCGCAGCGCGCGTTCGGCCGTGACGCGAAATGATGACGCCGTCATGCACGACGAGGCCGAGGTCGGACTGCGCGTAAGCCAGGAAGTTCTCGCAGTCTTCTTCGGTCTGGAAGCCGATCAAATCATAGGCCAGCATCGCCTCGACCAGCTCGCGATGGTGCGGCACGCCGCCGATCACCGAACGGGCCGGCCACGGCGTATGGAGGAAGAAGCCGATCGGCTCGGTGACGCCGAGATCGCGCAGTTCGGCGCCGAGCGCGAGGAAATGGTAGTCCTGAACCCAGAACGCGGAATCCGCCTTTCGGAATCGGAACAGCGCGCGCGCCATGAAGGCGTTCACTTCGCGATAGCTGAGATAGTCCTCCTGCGAGGCGCGGATCAGATCGGCGCGCGAATGCAGCGCCGGCCACAATGCGGAATTCGCAAAACCTTCGTAATAGCCGCCGTAATGCGCGGCCGGCAGGTCCAACATCGCCAGCGCGCCGGCGCCAAGCGCTTCGATCTCGGCAAACGGTTCCTTCTGGTTCCCATCGCGAACCCGGCCGCTAGAACCAACCCAAATAGCGCCCGACTTTTCGACGATCGGCAACAACGCCGCCGCCAGCCCCCCCGTCATGGGTTCGTTGGGTTTTCCGCGCGAAACGCGGTTTGAAACGACGACGAGGTTCAAAGGTCCCCTCCCGTTGGTACGCCCGCATTAACAACCATTCATCAATATGGTTCCTGATCACCCTTTCAACGAATTGAAACCAAATTCGGGCTGTGGCGTGCAGGAACTCACCGGAACTCACGAAAAATAAAATTCGTCGCGAACTTCGGCGTCAAGCGCGAGAATCTATGTTCGAAACTCGACGGGACGAAAAAAATTATGGCAGAGATGCGTCCCTTTCGTCGTCAAGTAGGTGTGCAAGGAATTCCCTGACGTCGCTCGGCGCATCGAAGTGCCCGGCCACGCCCTTTGCGCGGCGGCCGACTGAGAAGGCGAGGCCATCGAGGTCGGGCATGATCGCAAAGACGCTCTCGTCGGTGACGTCGTCGCCGATGAAGAACGGACGGCGCCCCTTGAACGGCTCGCGCGTCATCAATTCGCGCACGCCGCTCGCCTTGGTGAAGCCGGAGTGCTTGATCTCGCAGACGCACTTGCCGGGCAACACTTCGATCGGCGCATTGGGCAGATCGGCCCTGATCAGCGACACCGCGGCATAGATCGCCTTCTCGGCGTGCGGCGCGAGGCGATAGTGCAGCGCCAGCGAATAGCCCTTGTCTTCCAGCAATATTCCCGGGCTCAGCTTTGCGATCGCAGCCAGCCGGCGCTTCAATTCCTTATCCATTGGCGGGGCGTGGGAGGCCACCGCCTCGCTGTCGGTCTCGATACGCATTTCGGCGCCGTGGCCGCCGACGGCTGGGAACAGATCGGGCGCGAAAATCAGGTCGATATCGTTGAGCGAGCGCCCGCTGACGAGCGCCAGCGCGCCGTTGGTCCTGACCAGCAGGCGGTTCAATGTCTTCGCCAGCCCCGGAGGCACCCACACTTCGCGCGGCGTCGGCATCAGATCGAGCAGCGTGCCGTCAATGTCGAGCAGAATGGCTGATTGGCTCAAATGCGGCACCAGTGAGCGTGGTACCGGAACGGTTTCCAGCGCGGCATCGTCTTCGCGGGCGATATCGTCTTCCAATGACATTTCGGCCAGATCCTGATTCATGTCGTCCATTTCATCCTACTCCACACATGCGAGCGGCCGTGCGACAGATTCGAGAGATTTTCGCTCGGCCGCAATGGCATACCGCCACGCGACAGCGGCGGCCACGATCATCAACGCCGACCCGAACAGGTAGCCGGCGAAAACGCTGTTGCGCGATCCGGTATCGACCAGCGCACCGAACAGCGCCGGTCCTGCGACGCCGCCGATGCCCGTTCCGATCGCGTAGAACAGCGCAATCGCGAGCGCGCGCACCTCCAGCGGAAACGTCTCGCTGACAGTCAGATACGCCGCACTCGCCGCCGGCGAGGCAAAGAAGAAGATCACCATCCAGGCGATGGTCTGGGTCTGCGCGCTCAAGGCGCCAATCGAGAACAGGTAGCCCGACAGCGCGAGCAACAGGCCGGAAATGGCATAGGTCGCCGTGATCATCGCGCGGCGGCCGAGCGTATCGAACAGCCGGCCGAGCACCAACGGCCCAAGGAAATTGCCGGCCGCAAACGGCAGGATGTACCAGCCGACGTCGTTTGACGGAATGCCGAAGAAATCGGTCAGCACCAGCGCGAAGGTGAAGAAGATGGCATTGTAGAAAAACGCCTGCGAGGCCATCAGCACCAGTCCAACCATCGAACGCTGCCGATAGGTCGTGAACAGCGTTCGCGCCACCTCACCAAGCGGCGTGTGGCTGCGCATCCTCAGCCTGATCTTCGGGAATATTTCATCGGCCGCATGATCCGGATGTCTCGTCGACGACCGCTCGATGCTATCGACAATCGCGTGCGCCTCCTCGGGACGGCCATGGATCATCAGCCAGCGCGGGCTTTCCGGAATCCACATCCGCATCACGAAAACAATCAGGCCGAGCGCGGCGCCGACGAAATAGGCCAGTCGCCAGCCGTGGTCCGGCGCGAGCACGTTGGGATCGAGCAGCACAATGGCGGCGACCGCGCCGATCGCAGCCCCGATCCAGAAACTGCCGTTGATCACGAGATCGGTCCAGCCGCGGTAGCGCGCCGGCACCAACTCCTGAATCGTCGAGTTGATCGCGGTATATTCGCCGCCGATGCCCGCCCCGGTCAGGAAGCGAAACAGCGCGTAGCTCGCGACGTTCCACGACAGCGCGGTGGCGGCGGTCGCGCTGAGATAGACCGCGAGTGTGATGAAGAAGAGTTTCTTGCGCCC
Organism: Bradyrhizobium sp. sBnM-33; assembly: GCF_032917945.1. Taxonomy (NCBI): domain Bacteria; kingdom Pseudomonadati; phylum Pseudomonadota; class Alphaproteobacteria; order Hyphomicrobiales; family Nitrobacteraceae; genus Bradyrhizobium; species Bradyrhizobium sp. sBnM-33. Next base: position 541,007 of record NZ_CP136624.1, on the reverse strand, counting down.
GATCCGGTCCGTCAGCCAACCGAAGCCGAGGGCGCCGAGCACGGCGCCGGCGAGATAGGCACTGTTGGCGAGGCCAACGTCGAAATTGGAAAATTGCAGCGTCGGGCTTTCCTTCAGCGCGCCCGACAGGGCGCCCGCCAGCGTGACTTCCAACCCGTCCAGAATCCAGGTGATGCCTAGTGCGGCCACGACACGGGTATGAAAGCCGCCCCAACGCAGGCAATCAAGCCGCGTGGGTATGCTGGTCTCGATGACACGAGAATCGTCCTGCTGCGGCGACACAATGGGGACGCTTTCAGCCACTGCCGCCCCCCGCCGTACCGCTTTCACATCCATCGGATTTAGCCAATGAAAAAACACCCCGGAACGCCCCAGCCCCAGGGTTTTCACGCTCAATTGCGGCAAACATGATGCCCGCCGTGGAGATAACGCCCTTCAGAGGGTGAGGTTCCGGAGACTTTCGCACGGCGAAATTGCATAGCTGTCGTCGTGCTCTGCGCATGGTGCGGGGCCGATCCGCGTCATTGCGAGCCAACGGTCGCAATGACGCGGTGATAGCAATGCGACACACCACCGTCATCCTCCGCGAAGGCGGGGGATCCAGTACGCTGCGGCTCATCGGTTCAATCACCTGCTGTCTCTGGGAAACTGGATCATCCGGTCAAGCCGGGCGATGACAGTCCCGTAGGATGGGTGGAGCGGAAGCGATACCCATCAATGCCGGTGCACGTGATGATGGGTTTCGCTTTCGCTCCACCCATCCTACGCAGGCACGCCTTCGTGTTCTCGCAACGCATCGCGTCCGAGTTTTCCATCAACTTCCCGCCCACTTCTTCAGGGCGCAGGGAACCTAATAATCGGGCGACCGTTTTCGGCAAAACAGCGAAGGAGTCGAAACATGGCCGAACGCCGGAAAACCACACCACGGAAGACCGCAGCCCGGAAGAGCAGCCGCACTACAACGGCGAAGAAATCATCGCCGAAGCGGTGGTCGCAACGCGTGACACAAGAAAGCGACGCGCTCGATCTGAAGCGCGGCGTCTTCAAGCAGACCAGCGCGAAGAAGATCGCGGCATCGCTGAAGCGCTCCGCCGAGCACAGTACGCGGCGCAAGAGCGGCGCCTATCGCTCGGCGTTGTCGATGCTGACCTTCTACATCAACCGCGCCGGCAAGACCTTGCCGAAAACGCAGCGCACGCGGCTGGAGCGCGCGAAGGTGGAGCTGAAGCATCAGTTCGGAAGGGAATGAGGAGAGCTTCTCGTCACGACATTCCGATCGTCATACCCCGCGAAAGCGGGGTACCCAGTACGCCGCGGCCTCTCGATTGATAATTACCGTCTCTGGAATACTGGATCGCCCAGTCGAGCCGGGCGACGACAGTTGGGTGACGCTTTGCCGACACGATCACCGACTACAGGCACCTCACGCCGCCCGGATATTCGCCATGAAGCGGTCGAGCTCTTCGCGCAGGCGCGTGCTTTCGCTGGATAGCGTGCGCGCCGAATTCAGCACCTCCTCGGAGGCCGAGCCGGTTTCGGTCGCGCCGCGATTGACGTGCATGACGTTGGCGGCGGCCTCCTGGGTTCCTTGCGCGACGTTCTGGACGCTGCGCGCAATTTCCTGCGTTGCCGCGCTCTGCTGCTCGACGGCACTCGCGATCGTTGCGGCGATATCCGAGATCCTGCCGATGGTGCCGCCGATCTCCTTGATCGCGGCGACCGACTCCTGCGTCGCGCCCTGCATGCCCGAGATGTGACTGGAAATCTCGTCGGTCGCCTTCGCAGTCTGGCTGGCGAGCGATTTGACTTCGGATGCAACCACGGCAAAGCCGCGGCCGGCATCGCCCGCGCGGGCGGCCTCGATGGTGGCGTTCAGTGCCAAAAGGTTGGTCTGCTCGGCAATCGCCGTGATCAGCTTGACCACGTCGCCGATCTCCTGCGCGGCACACGACAGCTTGCCGATCCGCCCGTCGGTTTGTTCGGCCTGACGAACGGCGGCCTCTGCAATCTGGCTGGATTCCTTGACGCGCCGCCCGATCTCGTCGACGGATGCCGACAGTTCCTCGGTCGCCGACGCCACCGATTGCATGTTGCTGGAGGCTTCTTCCGAGGCGCCGGCGACCTGGTTCGAGAGGCTCTGGGTGGTCTCCGCCGTCCGCGTCAGCTTGCCGGCGGCGGATTCGAGCTGCACGGCCGAGGAAGACACGTTGGAGACGATGGCGCCGACCGCGGTTTCGAATTCGTCGGCGAAGCGAATAAGTTCGGCGCGGCGCGCGGCACTCGCCGCCTTGTTCTGCGCTTCCTGGGTCGCGGCGTCGCGCTCGGCGCGGGCGATCGCCTGCACCTTGAACTCCTCGACCGCGCTTGCCATTTCGCCCAGTTCGTCCTTCCGGCCGAGGCCGGGCAGCACGATTTCGAAATTGCCGGCGGCGAGTTCGCGCATGGCATTGCACATCGCAGTCATCGGCCGGGAAATACCTTTGCCGAGGAAGAAGGCCCAGACACAGCCGAGCAGAAAGCCACCGGCGGCCAGGATCAGGATCAGCCGTTCGGTCTCGCCGATGGTCGCATCCGATTCAGCCTCTAACCGCTTCTGATCGGCCAAGAGATCCGACTTCATGGCCCCCGAGCCCTTATTAATGGCGGCGGCCGATTCCGTCATTTCCAGCGTCAGCTCGTCGATCTCCTTGGAATTGTCGACCAGCTTGGCGAGCGACTTCTGGTATTCTTCCAGAAGGCTCGAAATCTCCTGGACCCCCCGGCGAATCTTGTCGTTGTTCACGGGGATCGCCTTCAACGAGTTGCCGAGAAATTTCAACCGCGCGAGTGCGCTGGATGCGACCGTTTTGTCCGAGTTGATAACGAACGTGTTGGCTAGCCCCACCACGGCCTGAAACTCATCGGCCACTTTTTTTGCGCTGAAGGTGACCGCCTGAAGCTCGGATTCCTCGGCGTCACTGGGGAGATCGTCGAGTTTGTAATAGAGCGACTGGCCGCTGCGCATCAGTTGGTTCTGCGCGATCCGCGCGCTCTCGTCCTTGACCTTGAGGATATCGGCAAAGATCTTGGTGAAGGCGCGGAATTCCCGTTCCAGTTTTGCGACCTGCTCGAGCCGTGTCGGATTGGTGGTGCTCTTCATCGAGGCGATGATTGCGTCCTTCAGGCCGGCTTCGGCGGCCAGCGCCGCCTTGCCGTCCTCTTCCTTTCCGGTCGCCACGAAATAGCGGGCGAGCGACCGGTAGGAAATCAACTCGCGGTCGATGTCTCGCGACAGGTTTGCCTCCAGCACGCTGCGCCGGTAGGACTCCACGCCGGCAGAGACCCGCTCGAACCCCAGATAGGCGAACCCCATGCTGGCGGCCGAAATCGCCAGCACGACGGCAAAGCCGAGCATGATCTTGGCGCGGAACCGCAGGGTCGGGAGCTTGAAATACGAGCCGCCACGCTTCAAAAATCGCACGTCACACCCCGTTTTCGTTCTGAAAGACAGGCATCGGAGGCCCAGCCCCCGATCCGGTGCGCAAAGTTAAGGCAGAATGGATAAGGGCGGGTAAATCTGGGCAAAACTTGCAAAGGTGCCGGGGTGACCGCCTCTTACCCTCCCCTTGCGGGGGGAGGGTCGGCTCACATGAAGCGCAGCGAAATGTGAGACGGGGGTGGGGTGATCTCTCCACTCGGGCACTGAACGTGAGGTGAGACCGTCACCCCACCCCGCCACGCATCTTACGATGCATGGCGACCCTCCCCCTCCAGGGGAGAGTAGAAAAACTCGCGTCGAGAGTCTTCTTCTGCGCGCGCACGCTACGCGAATGTCATCACAATGACAGGGCCGACCAAAATCCTAGTTGCAAGTTCCTTCGCCGCTGTTTCTAATTGGAATAACTATAAAACATCGGGAGGTACCACGCGTGTCTACAGTCAAGCTGACGGTAAACGGCAAGGCCGTCTCGGCCGAGGTCGAAGACCGGACCCTTCTCGTCCATCTGCTTCGCGACCATTTGAACCTGACCGGCACGCATGTCGGCTGCGACACCAGCCAGTGCGGCGCCTGCGTCGTCCATATCGACGGCCGGGCGGTGAAATCCTGCACGGTGCTGGCCGGCCAGGCCGCCGGCTCCAGCGTCACCACGATCGAGGGCATCGCCAAGGGCGACGAACTTCACCCGATGCAGGCGGCATTCCGCGACAACCACGGCCTGCAGTGCGGATACTGCACCCCGGGCATGATCATGTCGGCGATCGATATTGTGCACCGCCATAGCGGCCAGCTCGATGAGGAAACCGTCCGGCAGGAGCTGGAAGGCAACATCTGCCGCTGCACCGGCTACCACAACATCGTCAAGGCGGTGCTCGATGCAGCCGGACGCATGAAGGTCGCGCAGGCGGCGGAGTAGCGCAGCGGACGGCAAACTCGAATTCAGGACCGCGTTTCGAAAAGAAGCAGCGGAAACAACAATTCCGGTCGGGAGGACACAATGGGCGTTGAAGGCATTGGCGCAAGCGTCGTGCGCAAGGAAGATCGCCGTTTCATCACAGGCAAGGGCCGTTACGTCGACGATATCAAGCTGGCGGGGATGAGCCACGCACACTTCATCCGCAGCCCGCATGCACATGCGAAGATCAAGAGCATCGACACGTCAGAGGCGATGAAGATGCCGGGCGTGGTCGGTGTGCTGACCGGCCAGCAGATCGTCGACGACAAGATCGGCAATCTGATCTGCGGCTGGGCGATTACCTCCAAGGATGGCACCGGCATGAAGATGGGCGCATGGCCGGCGATGGCGCCGGAGACCGTACGCTTCGTCGGCCAGGCGGTCGCGGTGGTGATCGCCGAGACCAAGAACCAGGCCCGCGACGCGGCTGAAGCCGTGATCGTCAACTATGAGGAACTACCCGCCGTTCCGGACATCCGCGCCGCGATCGCGCCGGGTGCGCCGCAACTGCACCCGGAAGCCCCCGGCAACGTGATCTACGACTGGACCATCGGCGATGAAGGCGCGACCGACGCGGCGTTCAAATCAGCAGCCAATGTCGTCTCGCTCGACATCACCAACAACCGCCTGGTGCCGAACGCGATGGAGCCGCGCGCGGCGATCGCGGAATATAACGAGCCCGAGGAGCATTTTACGCTCTACACGACATCGCAGAATCCGCATGTCGCCCGCCTCGTGCTGTCGGCGTTCTACAATATCGCGCAGGAGCACAAGCTGCGGGTGGTGGCCCCCGACGTCGGCGGCGGCTTCGGCTCAAAAATCTTCATTTATCCTGAGGAGATGGTGGCGCTGTGGGCGTCCAAGAAGGTCGGTCGTCCGGTGAAGTGGACCGGCGACCGTACTGAGGCCTTCCTGACCGACGCGCATGGTCGCGATCACCTCACCAAGGCTGAGATGGCGTTCGACAAGGACAACACGGTCATCGGATTGCGCGTCAAGACCTACGCCAATCTCGGCGCCTATATGTCGCTGTTCTCGTCCTCGGTACCGACCTATCTTTATGCGACGCTGCTGTCGGGCCAGTACAACATCCCGAATATCTTCGCCGAAGTGATCAGCGTCTACACCAATACCGTGCCAGTCGACGCCTACCGCGGCGCGGGGCGGCCAGAAGCAAGCTTTGTGGTGGAACGGCTGATGGAGACGGCGGCACGGCAGTTGAACGTTGATCCGACGGAATTGCGTAAGAAGAATTTTATCACGCAATTCCCGCACCAGACTCCTGTCATCATGGCCTATGACATCGGCGACTTCCACGCTTCGCTCGATGCCGCGATGAAGGCGATCGACTACGCCGGCTTCCCTGCCCGCAAGGCGAAAGCGAAGTCCGAGGGCAAGCTGCGCGGCATCGGCGTCTCCTGCTACATCGAGGCCTGCGGCATCGCACCGTCAAAGGCGGTCGGCAGCTTAGGCGCCGGCGTGGGCCTTTGGGAATCGGCGGAAGTGCGCGTCAATCCGGTCGGCACCATCGAGATACTCACGGGATCGCACAGCCACGGCCAGGGTCACGAGACGACGTTCTGCCAACTCATCGCCGAACGCCTCGGCGTTCCCATCAGCCAGGTCTCGATCATCCATGGCGACACTGACAAGGTGCAGTTCGGCATGGGCACCTATGGCTCGCGCTCGGCGGCCGTCGGTCTCACCGCCATTCTAAAGGCGATGGAAAAGGTAGAGGCCAAGGCCAAGAAGATCGCGGCCCATCAGCTCGAGGCATCGGAAAACGACATCGTCATCGAGAACGGCGAGTTCAAGGTCGCCGGCACCGACAAGTCGTTGGCGCTGCCGATGGTCGCGCTCGCCGCCTACACCGCGCACAATTTGCCTGACGGCATGGAGCCGGGCTTGAAGGAAGGCGCGTTCTACGACCCGACCAACTTCACCTTCCCGGCCGGCGCCTATATCTGCGAAATGGAAGTCGATGCCGGCACCGGCAAGACCTCCTTCGTCAACTTCGTGGCGGCCGACGATTTCGGGCGGCTGATCAACCCAATGATCGTCGAAGGCCAGGTCCATGGCGGACTTGCCCAAGGCATCGGCCAAGCGCTGCTGGAAAACGCAGTTTACGACCCCTCAGGCCAGCTCCTGACGGCGTCGTTCATGGACTACGCCATGCCGCGGTCTGACGACCTTCCCTCGTTCAAGCTGTCGCACACGACCACGCTCTGTCCGGGCAATCCGCTCGGCGTCAAGGGCTGCGGCGAGGCCGGTGCGATCGGTGCTTCGGCTGCCGTCATCAACGCCATCACCGACGCGATCGGTAACAACAAACTGGAAATGCCCGCGACGCCCGATCGCGTCTGGCATGCGATCCACGGCTAAAGAGGAGGACACATCATGTATCAGACCACTTATCACCGTCCCTCCTCGGTCGACGAAGCGGCGTCGATGTTCGCCAAGGGCTCGGATTCGAAATATCTCGCGGGCGGCCACACGCTGATTCCGGTCATGAAGCAGCGGCTGGCCGCGCCATCTGATGTGATCGATCTCGGCAAGATCAAGGAGCTGGTCGGCATCGAAGCGTCGGGAGATACGCTGACGATCAAGGCGGCCACGACCTACTTCGACATCATGCAAAGTGCGGATGTGAAAAAGTCGATCCCGGCGATCGCTTATCTCACCTCGGTGCTCGGCGACCCCGCCGTGCGCTATCGCGGCACCATCGGCGGCTCGATCGCCAACAACGACCCGGCGGCGGATTTTCCCGCAGCCCTGGTTTCGCTTGGCGCGACGGTGAAGACCAACAAGCGTTCGATCGTGGCGGACGACTTCTTCAAGGGCCTGTTCACGACGGCGCTCGAGGACGGCGAGATCATCACCGCGGTCTCCTTCCCGATTCCGGCAAAGGCGGGTTATGCCAAGATGCGACATCCGGCCTCGCGTTTTGCCCTCACCGGCGTGTTCGTGACCAAGACCAAGGCGGGTGATGTCCGGGTCGCGGCGACCGGCGCATCGCAAGAAGGCGTGATGCGAGTACCGGCGATCGAAGCGGCCTTGAAGGCGAACTGGTCCGCGGGTGCGCTCGACGGCATCGCGATTTCCGCAGACGGCATGATCAGCGATATCCACGGCACCTCGGACTACCGCGCCAATCTGGTGAAGGTGATGGCGCAGCGCGCGGTGGATGCTGCCGGCTGATAGCGTCCCGACAGAACTTCCATACGAGCGGCGCGCAGCGATGCGCGCCGCTCTGTTTTGACCAGATTTTCGGCAAAAAGAGGCTTGCCACGCCCTCGCTTCGGCGGGACAATTTAGCTAATCGACTAATTAAGACATTCCATTGGGAGAGAAAACAAGTGCTCGACAAACCAGCCACCCAATCCGCCACCCGCACCTCCGGTCCGCTCACAGGCTTCCGCATCGTCGAATTCGCCGGCATCGGCCCGGGCCCGTTCGCCTGCATGATGCTGGCCGACATGGGCGCCGAAGTCGTGACGCTCGATCGCGTCGGCGCGAAGAAGAATTTGAAGTCGGTGGCGGGGCGCGGCCGGAAAGTGGTCGAGCTCGACCTCAAGGACAAGGCCGCGGTCGCGCAGGTGCTCGATCTGCTCGCGAATGCCGACGCGCTGATAGAGGGTTTTCGTCCCGGCGTGATGGAGCGGCTGGGGCTCGGACCTGATGTCGTGATGGCGCGCAATCCGCGCCTGGTGTTCGGCCGCATGACCGGCTGGGGCCAGGAGGGCCCGTTGGCGCACGCTGCCGGCCATGACATCAACTACATCTCGGTCACCGGCGCGCTCGCGGCGATCGGCACCAAGGAAAGGCCGGTGCCGCCGCTCAACCTTGTCGGCGATTTCGGCGGCGGCGCGCTCTATCTAGTGGTCGGGGTGCTGGCGGCGCTTTTGGAAGCGTCGAAGTCCGGCAAGGGCCAGGTGGTCGACGCCGCGATGTGCGACGGCGCGGCCTCGCTGATGTCGATGTTCTTCGACATGACCGCGATCGGCCGCTGGGTCGAAGGCCGCGAGCAGAACTTCCTCGATGGCGGCGCGCATTTCTACGGCGTCTACGAATGCGCCTGCGGCAACTTCATTTCGATCGGCTCGATCGAACCGCAGTTCTATGCGCTGCTGCGCCAGCATGCCGGCCTCACCGAGGCCGATTTCGACGCGCAGATGGACCGCAAAGCCTGGCCGGCGCTGAAGGAAAAGCTGACCAAGGTCTTCAAGAGCAAGACGCGCGAGGATTGGTGCAAAATCATGGAAGGCACCGACATCTGCTTCGCGCCGATCCTGACCATGGCGGAAGCGCCGAAGCATCCGCATATGGCCGCGCGAAAGATTTTCGTCGAGCGCCACGGCGTAACGCAGCCGGCGCCCGCGCCACGCTTCTCGCGGACGCCCTCGGCGATCCGGGATGCGGAGAAGGCGGAGCTCGCTGAATTGGCTGATACGTGGAAGGCGGGTCGATAACCTCGCAGTCTCGTGCCCCGGACGCAGTGCAGCGCAACGCGATGCGCTGCAGAGCCGGGGCCTACGGCGAGATGGGTCCCGGCTCTGCGCAGCAGCGTACCGGACGATGCTTCGCATCGCCGGGAGCGCGCTGCAGCGCGTCCGGGACACGAGGATCAGAAGGCGGTGGGTGGTTGCATCGTCATTGCGAGGAGCGCAGCGACGAAGCAATCCTCCGCTTGCGGCACGATGGATTGCTTCGCTTTGCTCCCAATGACGGGCTACGCCGCGTTGTCCACCTTCAACACACCCCGTCGAATCTGATCCTCCTCGATCGATTCGAACAGCGCCTTGAAGTTGCCCTCACCGAACCCGTCGTCGCCCTTGCGCTGGATGAACTCGAAGAAAATCGGCCCTATCGCGTTTGCGGAAAAGATCTGCAACAGCACCTTGGTGTGGCCACCGTCGACGACGCCCTCGCCGTCAATGAGAATGCCGTCGCGCTGCAGGCGGGCGACGTCCTCGCCGTGCTGCGGCAGGCGCGCGTCGATCTTCTCGAAATAGGTATCAGGCGGCGACGGCATGAACGGCAATCCTGCCTCGCGCAGCGTCTCGACGGTGCGGTAGATATCCCGTGCGCCGCAGGCGATGTGCTGGATGCCCTCGCCGCGATAGATGTTGAGATATTCCTCGATCTGTCCGGAATCACCTGCATCCTCGTTGATCGGGATCCGGATCTTGCCGTCCGGGCTGGTCAGCGCACGCGAGAACAGGCCGGACGCCCGACCCTCGATGTCGAAGAACCGAATCTGGCGGAAGTTGAACAGCTTTGTGTAGAAGCCGGTCCAGACGTCCATGCGGCCGCGTTGGACATTGTGAGTGAGGTGATCGATGTAGTAGAGCCCGGCACCGTCGGGACGCGGATCGCGCGCGCCCAGCCATTCGAACTCCAAATCATAGGCCGAGCCCTTTGCGCCGTAGCGATCGACGAAATAGAGCAGGCTGCCGCCGATGCCCTTGATGGCGGGAACGTCGAGCGTCTTCTGCGCCGAAGATATGTCCGCCGGCTCCGCGCCGAGCGAGAGCGCCCGCTCGTAGGCCCGCTTCGCATCGACCACGCGAAACGCCATCGACGGCGCGCACGGCCCGTGCGCGGCGACGAACCCGTGGCCATGGGTATCAGGCTCCTCGTTGACGAGGTAGTTGATGTCGCCCTGGCGATAGACCGTGATCTTTTTCGTCCTGTGGCGGGCGACCGGCGCGTAGCCCATCAGCTTGAACAGCGCGTGCAGCTCTTCGGGCTTCGGATGGGCGTATTCGACGAACTCAAAACCGTCGGTGCCCATCGGATTGTCGGCGCTGATGGTGGCGGCCGGCGCGTCATGCGGAAACGGACCCATGGCGAATCTCCCGTAAATTGATCTGGATCAATATCGGGCGAAGCGGACGCAAAGTGCATGCAAATGGTCTCGCATTCGGCTATCGTGATGCATGGACTGTGCACAAATCCGGTGATCGGCGCATGATTTCGACAGATGCCTTCGACCTCAAAATACTGGCCGCGCTGCAGGGCGATGGCCGGTTGACCAACCAGCAACTCGCCGACCTCGTTGGCCTGTCCGCCTCGCAATGCTCGCGCCGGCGGATGCGGCTGGAGGAAGAAAAGGTGATCGCCGGCTATCACGCCGACCTCGCCGGCGAGGCGCTCGGCTTCCACCTGATCGCCTTCGTTCAGATTACGCTGGCGACGCATTCGCCCGACAACGCCAAGAAATTCCGGGACCTGGTCAACCGCGTCGACGACATCCAGGAAGCCTATTCGCTCACCGGCGATGCCGACTACGTGCTGAAAGTCGTGCTGCGCGACCTCAAGGACCTCTCCGACCTCGTCAATAACGTGCTGATGCCGCACCAGAGCGTCGCGCATGTGCGCTCGTCGGTCGTGCTGGACCGGCTGAAGGAGAGCGCGAAGCTGCCGTTGCGAGGTTAGCATCCGGGCCACATGGTTCGAGACGCGCGGCTTCGCCACGCTCCTCACCATGAGGGGAGAGTAGGCCTCATCCTGAGGAGCATCGCAAAGCGATGCGTCTCGAAGGATGAAGCCCCATCGTTTTGCTGCATGGCGCAATTCGAGGGAAATTCGTCATTCGCGTTTTCCGGCTGATTTGCGATGATCCCTTGGGAATCACAGCATGAGACGAGCATGGCACTGCAACTCCGGCCGAACTGCGAATATTGCGACAAGGACCTGCCGCCGAATGCGATCGACGCGCGAATCTGCTCGTATGAATGTACGTTCTGCGCGGATTGCGTGGAGACCAAGCTGCACAATGTCTGCCCGAACTGCGGCGGCGGTTTTGAGCGGCGGCCGATCCGGCCTGCGACCGAGCGCCGACCGGGCGTGTGCGTGACGAAGCATCCGCCGTCGGACAAGCGGGTGCATTTGAAGTACCCGCTGGAAGACATCGCGGCGCATTCGGCGAGGCTGAAGGATATCCGGCCTGAGGAGCGCTGAACCATCCGCGTCATTGCGAGCGAAGCGAAGCAATCCATCCCGCCGCAGATGAGGAGAGATGGATTGCTTCGTCGCTTCGCTCCTCGCAATGACGAGGAGAGGACGTCATTCCACAAAGGACGCCTACCCCGCCGCCAAAATCGTTCCCTCGACCTCGCCAAACCCGACGCGATAGCCGTCGCCCTGGCACCAGCCGCGCATCACGAGCGAGTCGCCATCTTCCAGGAACGAGCGCTTCATGCCCTCGGCCAACTCGACCGGCTCGGTGCCGTTCCAGCTTATCTCCAAGAGGCTGCCGCGCTGGTCCTTCTCCGGACCGGAGATGGTGCCGGAGCCTAAGAGATCGCCGACATTCATGGCGCAGCCTGAAGACGCATGGTGCACGAGCTGCTGCACCGACGACCAGTACATGTATTTGAAATTGGTGCGGCTGATATTTTTTGGCGCGTTCATCGGCGCGGCGCGCAAGTCCACCTCCAGCGTCATGTCGTAATTGTTCGGCTGCGTCTGCTGCAAGTACGGCAGCGGCTTCGGCTCCTGCACAGGGCCATGAAGACGGAACGGCTCCAGCGCCTCGCGCGTCACCACCCACGGGCTGATTGATGTCGCAAACACCTTGGCCTGGAACGGCCCCAGCGGCACATATTCCCACTGCTGAATGTCGCGCGCGCTCCAGTCGTTCAGAATGACGAAACCGAAGATCATCTCTTCGGCCTGTTTCTCGGTGAGCATTTCGCCCATGACCGACGGCTGGCCGACCACGACGCCCATCTCGAGCTCGAAATCGAGCCGCTTGCAAGGCCCAAAGCTCGGCACATCAGCGCTCGGCGGCTTCAACTGCCCGCGCGGCCGGCGTACCGGCGTGCCGCTGACGACGACCGTCGAGGCGCGGCCGTTGTAACCGATCGGCATGTGCAGCCAGTTCGGCTGTAGCGCGTTGTCCTTGCCGCGGAACATCACGCCGACATTGGTGGCGTGCTCCTTGGACGAATAAAAATCGGTGTAACCGGAGACCGCGAACGGCATGTGCAACTTCACATCCGCCATCGGCACCAGCGCGCGCTGGCGCAAGGCTTCGTTGTCGCGGAGCTCAGGATGATCAGCCCGCAACAGCTCACTGATCCGCGCCCGCGTGCTCGACCAGACCTTTGGCCCCAGCGCCATGAACGGGTTGAGCTGCGGCGCGGCGAACACCGCCGGCTCGACGACATCGAAGCGGCAGTCCTGCGCGAGTTGCCAGAGATCGAGCACGTACTCGCCAATCGCGACGCCGACACGCGGGGCGAGCCCGTCCTGGGCGGAGAACACGCCGTAGGGGAGATTCTGAATCGGGAAATGCGAATCAGGCGCGACGTCGATGAAGGAGCGGAGCTTGCGGTCGTTGGGATGGGGCATGGTTTTCTCGATGTGGCCTGAATATCGCTGAGGCGGTTTCTTTGACCCTCCCCTGGAGGGGGAGGGTCGGCTCATATTGAGCGCAGCGAAATATGAGACGGGGTGGGGTGATCTCTCAACTCGGGCACTGTTCGAGCGGATGGACCTTCACCCCGCCCCGCCGCGCGTTGCACGCGCGTCGACCCTCCCCCTCCAGGGGAGGGTAGGACTACGGCTTGTTCGGATCGAACCGCTTCTCAAGTCCTTTCCAGCAATCGGCGTAATCGTCCTGCAGCGTCGCCGACGTCGCCGCGTGCTGGGTTACCCGCTGCGGGAAACGCGTCTCGAACATGAAGGCCATGGTGCCGGTCAGCTTAACCGGCTGCAGCTCGCTGTTGCTGGCGTGATCGAAGGCCTCGCGGTCGGGGCCGTGCGGCAGCATCATGTTGTGCAGCGAGATGCCGCCGGGAACGAAGCCCTGTGGCTTGGCGTCATAGATGCCGTAGATCAGGCCCATGAACTCCGACATGATGTTCATGTGATACCAGGGCGGGCGGAAGGTGTTTTCAGCGACCGCCCAGCGCTCCGGGAAAATCACGAAATCGATGTTCGCAGTACCCGCGGTTTCCGACGGCGAGGTCAGCACCGTGAAGATCGAGGGATCGGGATGGTCGAAGCTGATGGCGCCGACCGGCGAGAAGGTGCGCAGATCGTATTTGTAGGGTGCGTAATTGCCGTGCCACGCCACCACGTCGATCGGCGAATGCGGCAGCGTGGTCTTGAACAGCGAGCCGCCCCATTTCACGTAGAGTTCGGTCGGCGTGTCCTTGTCCTCGTACGCCGCCGCCGGCGTCAGGAAGTCGCGCGAGTTGGCGAGGCAGTTGGCGCCGATCGGCCCGCGTTCCGGCAGCGTGAACGCGCCGCCGTAATTCTCGCAGAGATAGCCGCGCGCAGGTCCATTCGGAATCTCCACCCGGAATTTCACGCCGCGTGGAATCACTGCGATCTCGCCCGGCTCGATGTCGATGCGGCCGAACTCGGTGACGAGGCGCAGATTGCCCTGCTGCGCCACGAACATCATCTCGCCGTCGGCATTGTAGAAATGCTGATCGACCATTGACTTCGTGATGAGATAGACGTGCGCGGCCATGCCGGCCTGGGTGTTGGCATCGCCAGCGGTCGTCATGGTCTGCACGCCCTGCAGGAAAGTCTTGTCTTCCTTCGGGATCGGCGCCGGATCCCAGCGCAGTTGTGCGATCGGCAGTTCGTATTCATGGCAGGGCGCGGTGCGCCACAGCCCGGCATCGACCTTTTCGAAGCGACCGGAATGCTTCACCGACGGGCGGATGCGGTAGAGCCAGGAGCGCTCATTGCTGCCGCGCGGCGCGGTGAAGGGCGAGCCAGACAATTGCTCGGCATAGAGCCCATAGGCGCAGCGCTGCGGCGAATTGCGGCCCATCGGCAGCGCGCCGGGCAAGGCCTCGGTCTCAAAACTGTTGCCGAAACCGGACATGTAGCCCGGCGTCAGTTGTGCGCTGCTGCGAACGATCTGATCAGGCGAGGTGTTGATATTCATGGTCATCCTCCTCCTTGCAGGGCGGCCCACATTTCTTGGTCGCGCTTGTCGGTCCAGATCACGGGATCGTCGATCCCGGACGCTTCATCGAATGCGCGCGAGACGTTGAACGGCAGGCAGTGCTCGTAAATCGCAAAACTGGAAAACTTGGGATCCATCACCTCGCGCGTCGCGGCAAAGGTCTCTTTCAGCGTGCGGCCCTTGGCGACCGAGCTTTCCGCCGCGCCGTACAGTGTGGTGACAAAATCGCGCGTCATCGCGATCGCATCGCGTCCGGTCGAAAATCCCTTCAGTGCGTCGCCGCGGCCCGGCGCAATCGCCTTCGGGTTGAAGGCGCGGATTTCATTCAGCGTCATCGGCCATTCGCGCAGATGCGCATCGCCGCAATAGCAGGCCGAGTGATATTCGATGAGATCGCCCGAGAACATCACTTCGGCATCCGGCACCCAGGCCACGATGTCGCCCGACGTATGCCCGGCGCCGAGTTGCATCAGCCGCACCTCGCGCTTGCCGAGATAGATCGACATCTCGCCTTCAAACGTCAGCGTCGGCCAGGTCAGGCCGGGAATGCTCTCCGCATCCTGGAACAGGCGCGGGAAACGGCCATATTCGGAATCCCAATCCTGCTGGCCGCGCTCCTCGATCAGCCGGTAGGTTTCGGCCGAGGCCACGATGCCCTGCGCCTTGTAGGCGGAAGCGCCGAGCACGCGCACCGCGTGATAATGCGACAGCACGACATATTTGATCGGCTTGTCGGTGACGGTGCGAACGCGCTCGATCACTTTATTGGCAATCGCCGGCGTCGCCTGGGCGTCGAACACCAGGCAGCCGTCGTCGCCAACGATGATCGCGGAGTTCGGATCGCCTTCGGCGGTGAACGCGTAAAGATCGGTGCCGATTTCGGAGAAGGTGATCTTCTTCTCCGTGAGATCCGTAGTGGACGCAAAACCTTTAGCCATCACTTCGATTCCTGACTTCGTTTAAGACGCGAATTATTGCTGCTGTTGCTGTTGCTGCTGGCTCGCATCGAGCATGCGCCGGGCGGCGAGCGCAATCGCCTCCTTCAGCACATCGAGGTCGCCGATGTGATTGGCGAGGATGAGAACCAGAGCCGCATCGAGATCGGCGCTTTGCTCGTCGTTAAGCCCACGATGCGCCTCGACGATGGCGCGGAACGCGTCATCAGGCTTGGCAAAGTTCGAACTGGTCGACAGCGGCATGACGAAACCTCAGTTGTGGCCGGCGGCACGCGCGAGCGCGGCGTCGAGTGCCGCCCGGGTCGGATGCCGAAAGCGCGCCGCGACGTAGCCATCGGGACGCAGCAGATAGGCCGTGCCAGGCTCGGCGTCGTAGCGCCTAGCAGCAAGACCTGCAGAATCGGCCAGACCGCCTTTGCCGCCAATCCGGATCGTGGCTATTTCTTCAGGCAACTCCGGCGCGACACCATTGCTAAACTCCAGCAGCGTGAACCCCGTTCCCGCCCCGATGAAAGCAGCGGTGAGATACATCGGTTCGCCGCTCCGGCCTGCAACCGGCGCGTCCGGCATCGAGGCGCCGGGACACGGGCCGCTGCGCCAGGAGTCGCCATCGGCGGTCGAGAGCGGCGTTTCATAGATCGAGGGCGTCGAGAGACGACCCGCATTCACCATGCGCTTGCCGAACTCGGTTTCCCTGGCGAGCGACAGCACCGCCTTGCGCAGCCGCGCCTCCTGATGGGAGTTGGGCGCCATGAAGTCGGTCGAGCGGGTAGATTCGCGGATGTTCTCATCGGCGGCAGCACTGCGCTCGATGTGATAGCTCTCGAGCAGCGCCTCGGGCGAGGTTCCCCGCAGCACGCGGTCGAGTTTCCACGCCAAATTCTCCGCATCTTCGAGCCCGGAATTGGCGCCACGGGCACCGAATGGCGAGACCTGATGCGCGGCATCGCCGGCAAAGATCACCCGGCCATGGATGAACTTGTTCATTCTCCGGCACTGGAATTTGTACAGCGAGATCCATTCGAAATCGAACTTGTCGTGCCCGAGCATGCGCGCAATGCGCGGCCGCACGTTCTCCGGCCGCTTTTCCACGGCCGGATCGGCATCCCGGCTGAGCTGCAGGTCGATCCGCCAGATGTCGTCGGGTTGCTTGTGCAGCAGCGCGGAGCGTCCGGCGTGGAATGGCGGGTCGAACCAGAACCAGCGCTCGGTCGGGAACGCGGCCGTCATCTTGACGTCGGCGATCAGAAACTGATCCTCGAATACCTGGCCCGCAAACTCGGCACCCACCATCTTTCGCAGCGAGGACCGGGCGCCGTCGCAGGCGATGACATATTGCGCGTTCAGCCGATAAGGACCGTCCGGTGTCTCAATCGTCAAAGCCACGTGGTCGTTGTGCGGCTCAAGCCCCGTCACCTTGTTGCACCAGCGCAGGTCGATCTCGGGGAGTTCCTCGACGCGATCGACGAGATAGGCCTCGGCGTAGAATTGCTGCAGGTTGATGAAGGCCGGCCGCTTATGGCCCTCCTCCGGCAGCAGGTTGAACTGGTAAAGCTGGGAATCGCCGTGAAAGATCCTGCCGACGCTCCACACCACGCCCTTGTCGACCATGCGCTGGCCGATGCCGAGCCGGTCCCAGAATTCCAGCGAGCGTTTCGAGAAGCAGATCGCCCGCGAGCCCTCGCCGATCCGGTCGGCATCGTCGAGCAGCACGACCGCTTGCCCCCGCTGTGCCAGATCGATCGCCAGCGATAGCCCGATCGGGCCTGCGCCGACCACGACAACAGCGTGTTCCGTAATGTTCGCGCCCGCCCGATCCTGGTCGGAGTGGCGACGATAGCCGAACTGGGTTTTAGTCAGCGCCATGCGGCCTCAACCCTGTTACTAGCCAAGGGCCTGCGACCCTGCTAAATTAGTCTCACCTGCAACTATCTTAAACTCCCGGCCGGGTCCGGCGTCAACTCAAATCGAGGCGATTCTTGCCAAAAGCGATGTCAGGCGAAATGGCGGCCGGTCCGCGGGAAGAGAGCGCGCCGAAAAGGGCCGCACGACTGGACCTCTTCAAGTTCGTGCCGTTCCGGCTCAACCGACTGGCGGCGGAGGTCAGTTCCGCGCTCTCGGCCGAATACGCGGCCCGTTACGGGCTCGACATTCCGGAATGGCGTGTGCTGGCAACGCTCGGCTTCCGCCACGACGCCTGCAGCGCGCAATACATCGCCCACTGCACCCGTACCCACAAATCCACCATCAGCCGTGCCGTCACCTCGCTGATGAAGCGCGAGATTATCGAGCGCGTCGAGAACGCGGACGACCGCCGGGAATTCCGCCTGCAACTGACGCGCAAGGGCGAAGCGCTCTACGAGGAGCTGATCCCGCGCCTGTTGCGCAGGGAACAGGAGATTCTCTCCTGCCTGTCCGCGCAGGAGCGCAAGGATTTCGCGCGGCTGCTGGGAAAGATCGAAGACAGCCTCGACTTGGTGCAGACCAGCGAGGAGGCGGACGCGAAGGAAGCTTACTGACGGGATTGAGCGTTGCGCCGAGGTTCACTTCCCGGCTGTCACCACGATCTCCACGATATGCGGTGGCTCGAGTTCGACACCAAGGCAGGCGCGCATTGGCGGATTGTTGATGTCAACCCATTCATCCCAGGCACGGTTCATCTCGCCCTTGCGTTTGATGTCGGTGATGTAGACGATGGCCGAGAGAATCTTGCTCTTGTCCGTCCCGCACAGTGCGAGGCTTTCGTCGATTCGGGCGAGCGCCTTCACGCTCTGCTCATACATCGAGGGGCTGACGGGGTCCGGTGCGACTGCCACCGTGAAAACCAGATCGTCATGAGCGACGGCACGGCTACGGGTGGGCGTAAGCCCGGGAAAACGTTGAATCATGATTGTCTCCGTTTAGCGGCTGCCAATATGTTTCGCGATGACAGGAAAATAACTATTCCCCGAGCCGGCATCGATCGCTTCCTGTAGAATCGTGCCGACCAGCTCCGCGCCGCGGATTTTCAATCCCACATCGGCCGCCAGCTCAAGCGCATACGACAAATCCTTCAGCGCATATTCGGTCGAGAACGCGCGCTCCGGAAAATTGCCCGGCACGATCGCCTTCATGCCGTGATTGCGTAGGGCAAAACTGTCGGCCGAGCCCTTGGAAAGCGTATCGAGCAACAGCTTTGGATCGATACCGTTATGCTTCGCGATGGCGACCGCTTCGGCGAGCGCGTTGACGGTCTCGAACAGCACCATGTTGTTGAGAATTTTCGTCACCTGCCCCGCGCCGACGTCGCCGCAATGGGTGACATCAGTGGCGAAGCAGCGGATCACGGGCTCGATGCCGGCATACAGCGCTGGCGTCGCGCCCACCATCACGCTGAGCGTGCCGTCCTGCGCCGCCTGGCGCGTGCGTGCGATCGGCGCGTCCGCCCAGGACGCAGCCTTGGCCTGCAGCAGCTTGGCAAACTCACGGGTCTGGCCGACTGACGATGTACCGAGATCGACGACGACTTGACCGCTGCGGATGTTGTTCAGGATACCGTCGCCCTCGAACACCGCGCGCACATGTTTCGCGCTCGGCAGGCAGAGGAACAGCAAGTCGCTTTGCCTGACGACATCGGCGACGGAGGTCGCGGCCTCCGCACCCTCGGCCTGCAACCGCGCCAGCGGCTCCGGCGACAGATCGAACGCAAGCACGCGCCTGCCGCTCTTCTTCACGAGATTGCGGCAGATCGGCTCGCCCATCACGCCGAGACCGATGAAGCCGATCGTGTTGTACGCTGACATCACGACTATCCGCTATTTTGCGAACGAGCGTGATGGCGCCAGGTGCAGCGCGAACGCATCGACTTTGTCGCTGGCGCGCGGGTAAATCTCGCTCACGATCGGATCGTGGCCGGGAATGAAACGGTCGGGATGGCCGGCCAGCCGCTCGACAATCTCCCAGCCCTGCGCCATGTCGCCGACATTGTAGACAATCGGAAACGGGCTGCGCTTGTGCAGATTGGCGTAGTAATGCGCAGCGTCGGACGCCAGCACCACCGGTCCGCGCGCGGTTTCCACGCGCACCACCTGCAACCCATCGGAATGGCCGCCGACGCGATGCACGGTCACGCCGGGGGCGACATCGCCGTCGCCGGAATGAAAAGTGACGCGCTCGCCATAGACGTGGCGCACCATGGTGGTGACGTGCTCGACCGAAAACGGGTGCCGCAGCATGCCGTTGCACATGCAGCGCCCGGTCGCGTAGCTCATCTCGCGGTCCTGCAGATGAAACCGCGCGTTCGGGAAGCGATCGAGATTGCCGGCATGGTCGTAATGTAGATGGGTGACGACCACGTCACGAATCGTGTCGGCAGCGACGCCGAAATCCGCCAGCGCATCGACCGGATTGAGCGTGAGTTTGCGCGAACGCGCCTTGGCTTCCTCGGCGTTGAAGCCGGTGTCGACCAGAATGTCTCGGCCGCCCCCTCTAATCAGCCAGACGAAATAATCCAGATCCTGCGCCGTGGTTTCGTGCGGATCGGGGATCAGAAAATTCAAATGGGGAGTGCGCGGCGACATCGTCGCATAGCGCAGGGCGTAGATTTCGTAGGCGTTTCCCATCGGTGTCACTTTTCTTTTGTGCTGAACGTTTCTTTGCTGAACTTGGCCGATGCCGGCAGCAAGCCATCGTCACCTGCAAAGGTCAAACGCGGTGCGCGAATGACGACCGCGTGGCATTGCAGAGCACTATGTGAGAGGGGTCACACTACTAGCGATGGTTGTCACGCGCGCCAACCGGCCGCGCGAATGCGCGCTCGTTGACAGGCTCAGCGGCTGACCCAGAGCAACCGTGAAAGAGGCGATAGGCCGTGGCGTACTAGCTATCCTACTTTCGAGGTATGACGCTCACGCCGGGACTTGGTAGCGGGGCGTCAGTGCGAAAGGATTGCCGGCTCCTGATTGGGAACCGTTTGCACCGGCCAGATCGCGCGCCGCCATGACGGACGCAATTATTCCCTTCATCCACGCGGCGCGGTCGCGGTCAATTGTCGCAATTAGTGACGAGATCGCAAGCGGTTGACGGGCTGAGCGTGCGGTTTGATAATGCCGATAGCGTAGAGTATGGTCGCCGCGGCGCAAGCTGGTATCGGCGCCATTATGGCTGGATCGCCGTCAATATGAAAAGCCGCCTTGTATTGCTTCTTTCCCTGATTTTTGCGGTGGCGTCAGTCGCCCCGTCGCTCGCAGCCGGTGAACGTTATGCGCTGGTGATCGGCAACGCGAAATATCCGGACGCCGAGGCGCCCCTGAAGGAGCCGATCAATGATGCGCGCGACATCGCCGAAGAGCTCAAGCGCGACGGCTTCAATGTCGATATCGGCGAGAACCTGACTGGCGAGCAGATGCGCCGCGCCTTCGAGCGGCTGTACGGCAAGATCAAGCCGGGGTCGGTCGCGCTGTTATTCTTCTCCGGCTTTGGCGTGCAGTCGAGCCGCCAGAGCTACATGATCCCCGTCGATGCGCAGATCTGGACCGAGGCCGACGTTCGCCGCGACGGTTTCAGCCTCGAAACCGTGTTGGGGGAGATCAACAGCCGCGGCGCCGGCGTCAAGATCGCGCTGATCGACGCCTCCAGACGCAATCCGTTCGAGCGCCGGTTCCGCAGCTTTTCCGCCGGCCTCGCACCGGTGATCGCGCCGAACGGCACGCTGGTGATGTATTCGGCCGCGCTTTCGTCGGTCGTTTCCGACAATGGCAGCGACCGCAGCCTGTTCGTGAAAGAGCTGCTGAAGGAAATCCGCACCCCCGATTTGATGGCGGAGGAAACGCTGAACCGCACCCGCGTCGGCGTCACCCGCGCCTCGCGCCAGGAGCAGGTGCCGTGGATCTCGTCGTCGCTGGCGGAGGATTTCTCCTTTATTCCCAGTGGCGGTCCGCGGCCGGCGAGCCCGTCGCCAGCGAGCCCGCCGCCGGCTCCGGTTGCTGCAGCGCCAACTACCCCTGCGCCTGCCCCCGCTCCTCCCCCTGCTCCCGCCCCTGCCGCGCCCCAGGTGGCCGCGCCTGCTCCGGCGCCGCCAAAGCCGGTTGAAGCCGCGATTCCTCCGCCTCCGCCGCCGGCCAAGCCGTCAGAGAGCCCCAGCCCGACTGCGGTTGCACTGGCCGACGACCCGACCATCAAGAACCTGACCACCAGGCTCAACGACAATCCGGACGACGCCGCCGCGCTGTACCGGCGCGGACAGGTCTATGCGAGCAAGGGCGCCTACGAGCTCGCCATCAAGGACTTCAACAATTCGCTGCGGCTGAATCCGAAAGATGTGGAAGCTTACAATAACCGCTGCTGGGCACGCACGGTGATCGGGGACCTGCAGGCAGCACTGAAGGATTGCAACGAGGCGTTGCGGCTACGGCCGAATTTCGTCGACGCGCTCGATAGCCGCGGCCTCGTCAACCTGAAAAGCGGCCAGAACAAGAATGCAATTGCTGATTTCGATGCCGCCCTCAAGATCAACCCGAGATTGACGTCGTCGCTGTACGGCCGCGGTCTTGCCAAGAAGCGCAACGGCTCGATTTCGGAAGGCGATCTCGATATTAACAATGCGAAGGCGATGGACCCCAATATCGTCAAGGAATTCGCCGATTACGGGGTGCAGTAACGATTTTTTAGGTAGAAGGCTGGCGGCGCCTCGAACCCTGCGGCGGGCGCCCAGACTAAAGAAAAGCAGCCGGCCGCAAGCCAAGGTCCGGCAGCTCATTTGGATGACCTTGGAAACGCGTGGGGAAGCCCGCAGGAGGGGACTGGCAATGGCAAATTTCTCAGCAACGAAAACCCTTACCGCAATCATCTCGGTTGCGGCGCTCGGCGCAGCAATCGGCTTAAGTGCCGGAACTGCCCTCGCGCAGGAGAGGAACGTTACCGAAGATCAGATCGTCCGCGCTCTGGCGCCGGAGAAGAAGCCGCTCACCCGCGGCCTTTCGGTCGGCCCGCAACAGACCGTCGATCCGACCGCGGCCGCTGCCGAAAGCAAGTTCGTCCAGAAGATCCGCGGCCGCTCCACGCGCTCGCTCTCGACCGCCGAGCGCGAAGAAATCGCGGCCATCGTCAAGGACAAGCCGAAGATCGATCTGGAGATCAATTTCGACTATAACTCGGCCGACATCAGCGCGAAGTCGCTGCCGTCGGTTCAGGCGCTCGGCCGCGCGCTCACCAACAATGATCTGAAGGGCTCGACTTTCGTGGTCGCGGGCCACACCGACGCGGCCGGCGGCGAAGCCTACAACCAGGATCTGTCCGAGCGCCGCGCCGACGCGATCAAGCGCTATCTCGTCGACAAATACGGCATCAACGGCACCGATCTCGTCACCGTCGGATACGGCAAGAGCAAGCTCAAGGATCCGAGCCAGCCGATGGCGGAAGTGAACCGCCGCGTTCAGGTCGTCAACATGGAAAACAAGGCCACGGCGAACGCATCCAAGTAAGGGCGTGGCGCCGAGCAATAGTTTCCGGCTACAATACGTCCCGCAGCACAAGTGCGGGACGTATTCGTTTTGGGCGCCATGGCTGGTCTTCGGCCGGCCAGATGCTCCCTTTTTGATTTGACTTCCAGTCTGGATTGATCCGGCGATGAAATTCTCCGAATATCTCAAACCTGCGCTCGGAGTTGGCTTCGTTGCTGCTCTCGCCATTGGCTATTACTGGTTCGAGCACCGTCCGCGCGCGGAAGAAAAAGAAACGCCGGGCCAGGCGCTGGTGATCGTGACCAAATCCACCAATGCCTGCTTTTCCGATATGGTGCGCGTCACCGGCTTCATCGTGCCGCGCCGCGAGGCCCAGATCGGCGTCGATCAGGAAGGCTCCAGGGTCACCGATCTGTTCGTCAAGGAAGGCGATACGGTCACCGAAAATCAGGAGATGGCGCGCCTCACCCCGCCGCCGCAAGTACCGGGCGCTCCGGGAGGCCGGCCCGGACCGATATCGCTTCGCGCCCCCGCCGCCGGCCTCGTCACCGAAGTCAGGACTGCAGTCGGCGCGCCGGCTTCGCCGCAGGCCGGCCCGATGTTCCGCATTTCCGTGAACAATGAAATCGAGCTCGAAGCCGAAGTGCCGAGCGTTCACCTGCTCAAGCTCAATCCGGGTGCCACGGTGCGCATCAGTCGTGACGATGCGCCCGACGTCGTCGGCAAGGTCCGCCAGATCTCGCCACAGATCGACCGCAACACCCAGCTCGGCAAGGTCCGGATCTCGCTGAACAATAATCCGTCGCTGAAAGTCGGCATGTTTGCCCGCGCCAATATCGACGCCAAGCGCTCCTGCGGCGTCGCCGTCCCGCGCACCGCCATCGACCGCCTGACCCTGCAGGTGGTCAAGGGCAATACCATCGAAACACGAAAAGTACGGGTCGGCCTGACCTCCGAAACCTCCACTGAAATTCTTGAAGGCCTCGACGTCGGCGAAATCGTCGTGGCCGACGCTGGCACCTCGCTACATGACGGCGACCAGGTCAAGACCATGTTCGCCGACGAACTCGAGCGCACGCGGGCACGCTAATGGCTTTGAACATCTCGGCTTGGTCGATCCGGAACCCGCTTCCTTCGATCGTCTTTTCAATCATTCTCCTGGTGCTGGGCTGGGTCAGCTTCACCAAGCTCGCGGTGACGCGGTTACCGAGCGCCGACATCCCAGTGATCTCGGTCGCGGTCGCGCAATTCGGCGCCGCTCCCGCTGAATTGGAAGCGCAGGTCACCAAAACCATCGAGGACGGCGTATCCGGCGTCGAGGGCGTGCGGCATATTTCGTCCTCAATCACCGATGGCCTGTCGGTGACGACGATCCAGTTCGCGCTCGAGACCAACACCGATCGCGCGCTCAACGACGTCAAGGATGCCGTCACCCGTGTACGCTCCAACCTGCCGCAGAACGTCAACGAGCCGCTGATCCAGCGCGTCGACGTGATCGGCCTGCCGATCGTCACCTATGCCGCGATCTCGCCGGGCAAGACGCCGGAGCAGCTTTCCTATTTCGTCGACGACGTCGTCAAGCGCGCGCTGCAGGGCGTCCGCGGCGTGGCGCAAGTCGAGCGCATCGGCGGTGTCGAGCGCGAAATTCTCGTTTCACTCGATCCCGATAGGCTGCAGGCGGCGGGGCTCACCGCGGTCAATGTCAGCCAGATCCTTCGCGGCACCAATGTCGACCTCGCCGGCGGCCGCGCCGAAATCGGCAAGAACGACCAGGCGATCCGCACGCTGGCGGGCGCCAAGACGCTGAACGATCTCGCCGGCACGATGATCCCGCTGTTCGGCGGCGGCGAAGTCCGGCTCGACGACCTCGGCACCGTCACCGACACCATTGCCGATCGCCGGACCTTTGCCCGCTTCAACGGCGAACCGGTGGTGGCGCTCGGCATCAAGCGCTCCAAGGGCGCCAGCGACGTGGTGGTGGCCGAGGCCGTGCAGAAGCGCATCGATGCGCTGAAGGTCGCCCATCCCGACGTCGACCTGAAATTGATCGACACCTCGGTCAACTTCACCAAGGGCAATTACGATGCGGCAATCTCGACCTTGTTCGAGGGCGCGATCCTCGCTGTCATCGTCGTGCTGCTGTTCCTGCGCGATATCAGAGCCACCATCATCGCCGCGATTTCGCTGCCGCTGTCGATCTTCCCGGCGTTTTGGGCGATGGACCTGCTCGGCTTCTCGCTGAATCTGGTCTCCTTCCTCGCCATCACGCTATCGACGGGTATTCTGGTCGACGATGCCATCGTCGAGATCGAGAACATCGTGCGCCATATGCGGATGGGCAAGTCGCCCTATCGTGCCGCGCTGGAGGCCGCCGACGAAATCGGCCTCGCCGTGATCGCGATCTCGCTGACCATCATCGCGATCTTTGCGCCCGCCAGCTTCATGTCCGGTATCGCCGGGCAGTTCTTCAAGCAGTTCGGCATCACCGTGTCGGTGCAGGTATTCTTCTCGCTGCTCGCCGCGCGCTTCGTCACGCCGGTGCTCGCCGCCTACTTCCTCAAGGACCACCCGCATGAGGATCCGCCGCCCGGGCGCATCCTGCAGACCTACACCAAACTCGTGACTTGGTCGGTGCGGCACTACTTCATCACGGTTTTGATCGGCTTCGGCGTCTTCGCCGCTTCGATCTGGAGCATCACGCTGTTGCCGCAGGGCTTCCTGCCCGCGCAGGACACCGCGCGCTCGCTGCTGGCGATGGAGCTGCCGCCGGGTTCGCAGCTTGCATATACCGAGAAGGTGACGGAAGAAATCGTCGCCCGTCTGCGCAAGCGTCCGGAGGTGAAGAGCATCTTCGTCGATGGCGGCCGGGTGCCGCCGGGGACGCAGGAAGTCCGGCGCGCCGCGCTGATCATCAACTACACGCCGAAGGCCGATCGCAAGATTACGCAGCGGCAGCTCGAACTCGAGATCGGCCAGGAGCTGGAAAACGTTCCCGATATCCGTTTCTGGTTCCTCGACGAAAACGGCCTGCGCGCGATTTCTCTTGTTGTGACCGGCACCGACAGCAACATTGTCAACAACGTCGCCAGCGAGCTGGCGACGCAGATGAAGCGGATCCCGATCATCGCCAACGTGATCTCGGAAACTGCGCTCGATCGCCCCGAGCTTCGCATCCGGCCTCGCGCCGAACTGGCGGCACGTCTTGGCGTCTCGACGGAGAGCCTGTCGCAGACGATTCGTGTCGCCACTATTGGCGACGTCGGTCCGGCATTGGCAAAATTCGACGCCGGCGACCGTCAGGTGCCGATCCGGGTCCAGCTCGAGGACAGTGCGCGCAGCGACCTGCAGATGCTGCAGCAATTGCGGGTGCCGCTCGGCCAGCGCGGCGAACGCGGCGGCGTGCCGCTGTCTGTCGTCGCCGACATCCAGCTCGATCAGGGTCCGACCAGCATCAACCGCTATGACCGCGAACGACAAGCGACCGTCGCAGCCGACCTCGTCGGCACTGCGGCGCTCGGCGACGCCACTAAGTTGATCTACGATCTTCCGGTCATGAAGAGCCTGCCGAAGGGCGTCAAGGTAAGTCCGTCGGGCGACGCCGAAAGCCTCAACGAATTGTCGGAAGGCTTTGCCACCGCCATCACTGCCGGCCTGATGATGGTCTACGCGGTGCTGGTGCTGTTGTTCGGCACCTTCCTGCAACCGATCACCATCCTGTTCTCGCTGCCGCTCTCGATCGGTGGCGCGATCGCGGCATTGCTGCTGACCGGCAAGCAGCTCACCACGCCGGTGTGGATCGGCATCCTGATGCTGATGGGCATCGTCACCAAGAACGCCATCATGCTGGTCGAATTCGCGACTACGGCGATCCGGGAGGGCAAGAAGCGCGAAGACGCCATGATCGACGCCGGCATGAAGCGCGCGCGCCCGATCGTGATGACGACGATTGCGATGGCGGCGGGCATGATGCCGTCAGCGCTGGCGTTCGGCGCCGGCGGTGAATTCCGCTCGCCGATGGCACTCGCCGTGATCGGCGGCCTGATCTTCTCCACTATCCTGTCGCTGGTGTTCGTGCCCGCGATGTTCATGGTGATGGACGATTTCGGCGCGCTGTGCTGGCGCCTCGGCAAGAAACTGATCGTCTCCAGCGCCGAGACGGAGGATGCCGGCCACGGACCGGACCATCACAAGGAGCCGCCCGCAAAGGGCCCGCCGGCGATGTCGCCTGCGGCGAAGTAAGGGACGACCTGCGCTTCAAGCGATATGGGCTAGCTATCGTTCTTCCACGGTCTTCGGGATGTGTGCCGGATGTGCAGGATTTCTACAGCATCCCGCACGCGATAAGATATTTTGTAGGGATAACGAGCGACAAATATCACCCGGACGTCAGGATGGTCGGTCTGATAACCGCTCTGCGGATGCTCTTTTAGCTGTTCGACGGCGTAACGAATGCTGGCGGCTACATTTCACGCTCCGCCGGGAGACCGTTCCTTCAGATATTCGAATATTTGTTCACGATCGGAAAACGCCGTGGGCGTGTGGCGTAGTTTCATTCTTCGTGGCGCTTGTCGGATTCAGCAACGCGTTCCTCCGACAAGAACTGGCCATGATCGGCTTCAGCCAACCCCTTTTTGACCGCCATACGCTCTTGATCCGATATCGTGTAGATACCGGTCCGGCGCGCTTCGATTTGACGGGCGTATTCGGCGAGCTCCTGCTGGTCCTCCAAGGGCCAGGTCTTAGCATGCTCGATAACTTCCTCAAGTATCCTGTTCATGCGCCATCATACGACAGACAGCGATGTTTGGATGGAACCTACTCGTTCCTCGCCACCGCGGTCAGCTTGGTCATGTTCTGCAGCAATATCCGTCCGCGCTGCAGGTCCAAGATGCCGTCCTTGCGCCAGAGCTGCAGTTGCCGGTTGACGCTTTCGCGGGCGGCGCCGACGAAGACGCCGAGCTGCTCCTGCGAAATGTGAACTTCGGAACCGAAATCGGAAGCGAGCGCACAGAGCCTCCGCGCCAGCCGGACCGGTAGCGGCTGCAGCACGGATTCTTCCATCCGTTCGCTCTGCCAGCGGATGCGCTGGCACAAGAGCATGATGATCTTGATTGCGACCTTGGGCTCGCGCTCCAGGAAGGCGAGGAAATCCTCGCGCCGCAGCACGAACAGTTCCGACGGCTCGCCGGCGGTAGCGTCTGCGGTGCGGCTCTGGCCGTCGAGCACGGCGACTTCGCCGAAGAGATCGCCGGGCCCCATGAAATTCAGCGTCAGGCGACTGCCGTCGGAGGCGCCGGTTTCAATCCGGATCTGGCCGCGGCGGACGCCGTACAGGGCGTCGCCGGGATCGCCTTTCTGGAACAACATTTCGCCGATGCCGAGCTGCTGGGTATGGCAAAGGCCGGAGATCCGCTGCAATTCGTCGGCGCCCAAATCCGCAAACATCGGGTTCATTTTCAAAATGACCGCAAATTCGGCCTGTTTGGTCATTGTATTGCCTTCCAGATCGGCTCCACCGCCCCCGAACGCCGTTAGCAGGATTCCCCTGCCGGCAAGTGTGTCATAAGTCACATAACTTTGCAGTACCCCCGGAATATTTTTGGCTGCTTTGGGCGCTATCCCTTTCCGGGATAAGCTCGCCCGACCGGTTGCGACGGCGTGTCGAGCCCCCGAAATAAGAGCCGTTTGCGCGGTTTGGAATGTCGATATGAGAGCACTGAAAATTGCCGGCGCCACCATTGCCGCCGTGATCGTCGTCATCGCGCTGCTGCTGGTGATCGGCATCCCCTCGGGCTTCCTGAAGGCTGAGATCCAGGAGCGGATCGAGCGCGAGACCGGCTACAAGCTCGCCATCAATGGCGGCGTCAAGATCGGCCTGTGGCCACAGCTCAACGTTCGGCTGAACGACGTCACGCTCCAGGATCCCAGGGATCGCGACATCAACCATCGTTTCACCGCCTCGAGCGTCGAGGCGGACGTGACGCTGGCGAGCCTGTGGGCCGGCCGGCCGCAGATCACCGACCTCGTTATCATCCGCCCGGTTGTGAACCTGCCGCTGAAGCGCGAGCGCGTGAGGGAAGCCAATCCTCCCTCGAAGCCCGCTGGCGGCAAGACGGCGGACGCCTTTTCGATCGAGCATATCAGCGTCACCGGCGGCACCATCGTGTTCTCCAATCTGCGCGACCGGGTCGAGAACAGGATCGAGACCGTCAACGCCGACATCACCATTGACGCTGACCGCAAGGTCACGCTGACCGGCAGTGCGCGCAGCGGCGGCCATCCGCTGAAAGTCGAGGCCAAGGCGGCGCTGCCCGCAGCCCCAGTCGAGCGGCAGAATATTCCGGCCGAGATCAAGATCGACGCGCCCGGCCTGTTGCACGCGCAGCTCACGGCGAAGGCCGAAGCCCGGCTCAACGGCTCGGTCGTGATGATCAACGGCGTTACCGGCGCGCTCGGCGACGGCGCGTTCAACGGCTGGGCCTCGGTCGATCTGTCGAGCAAGCCGCTCGTGAAGCTCGACCTCGATTTCCAGAAGCTCACGGTCGCGATGTCGCGCAGCACCGATTCTTCCCCGGCGCAGCCCTGGAGCAACGCGACGATCGACGTCAACGGCCTCAATTATGTCGATCTGCAGGCGCGCATTTCCGCCGCCGAACTCAAGATCGGCGACGCGCGCTTCACCCCTGCCGCGATCGACGCCACGCTCACAAGCGGCGTTCTGAAGGCGCAGGTTTCCAATATCGGCGCCTATGACGGCAACGCCAATGGCGACCTGACCGTCGACGTCTCCACTGCCAATCCCACTTACGCGATGCGCGCCGATCTCACCAGCGTGCGCGCGCTGCCGCTGCTGGACGGCCTTGCCGATTTCGACAGGCTCGATGGCAAGATGCAGGCGAAGATCAGCGTGCGCTCCTCCGGCACCAGCCAGCGCGCGATCATGTCGAACATGGCGGGCACCGCCTTCGTCGTGTTCCAGGACGGCGCCATCAAGGGACTCAACGTCGCCCAAATGATCCGCTCGCTGACGGCGAGCACACTGTCGGGGTGGCAGGAGAGCGATGAGAAGGCGACCGACCTCAGCCAGCTTTCGGCATCGTTCAAGATCGACAAGGGGCAGGCGCAGACCACGGACCTCAACCTCGTCGGCCCGCTGGTGAAGATGACCGGCGTCGGCACCATCGATCTCGGCACCAAGCAGATCGGCTTCCGTGTCGAGCCGAAACTCGTGATGACCACCGAAGGCCAGGGCCGCGTCAGCGATCCGGTCGGGCTGGGCATTCCCGTGATGATCGAGGGCCCGTGGGGGAGCCCACGGATTTATCCGGAGATGCAGGGCATCCTCGACAATCCCGACGCCGCCTATGCCAAGCTGAAGGAAATGGGCAAGGGCCTGTTCGGCGCGAACGGCGCCGGGCTTGGCGCTGCGATCGGCAACCTGCTCGGCGGCGGACAACAGGGTGCGGCCGATGGACAAGGTGTCGCGCCCGGCACCGGCCAGGCTGGCGGCCGGCCGAACGATCCGCTCGGCGGCCAGCTTGGCGAGACCATCGGCAATCTCATTCAGGGCTTGGGTGGATTGGGCCAGAATCAGCCCCCAGGCGGCACGCGTCCGGGCGGTCAACGGAGCCTGACGCCGACCTCGCCCGCCGAGGCGCCGACGCAAGCTGTGCCGGCCGAGCCCGCGCCTCCAGCGGCGCCGAGCGATACGACCGTGCAGCAGGACAGCCAGCCGATGAACGAGGTGCTGCGGCAGCTGTTCAATCGGTGAGGCGGCGAAGCTTCCTCTCCTCGTTCTTCACGGGAGAGGGTTGGGGTAAGTCTCTCCGCGAGTCCTCATGTGGAGATAGCCCTCACCCGGCGCTTCGCGCCGACCTCTCCCCGCGAAGAGCGGGGCGAGGTTGGGCACGCCCGGTCGCGACGACGAATCCCTCCGTTTCCTGCCTAAAATCGGGGCTAACCATGCTGGCGGACGGCCCGCCGGCCCTCTGAATCCGTGCTAAACAGGCTCTCATCCGGGGCGCCAATTGCGGCCGGCCCCGCGGCAAGCGACGAACGGATGCGCAGGCTTAAGGCATGGCGCACGAGGGTCCGGATGAGCGAGGGCAACGACAGAGTCAGGTTTCTGCGCGAGGGGCTGTTCGCCAAATACGTCGTCGCGCTGGTCGGGCTCGTCGTGTTCGTGCTGGCCGTCAACGGCGCGATGGAAATCTGGATCACCTATCGCGGCATCAAGAGCTCGCTCCACGACGGCATGTCTGATAAGGCGGAGGCAACCGCCAAGCGGATCGCGCAATCGGTCTCCGAGCTGGAGCGGCAGATCTCCTGGGTGACGCGCGCCTCCTCCAACACGCTGGATCTGCGTCGCGCCGACTACACCCAATTGCTGCGGCAGGTGCCGCAGGTCAGCCAGCTCTCGCTGCTGAACAGCAATGGCCGCGAACAGCTCCGCCTGACGCGACAGACCGTCACGCTCGGCAGCAATGCCGATTTCTCCCGCGACGTCCGCTTTACCGAAACCGTCTCGCGTGGCACCAGCTTTGCGCCGGCCTATCTGCGCGACCAGCAGCCGTTCATGTCGATCGCGCTGTCGCATGCCGACGGCAGCATCACGGTGGCCGAAGTCGACCTCGATTTTCTCTCGGAGTTTTTGATCGACGCCCAGGTCGGCAAGGTGGCGTATGCCTATGTCACCGATTCCAAAGGCGACGTGCTGGCGACTTCCTCCAACGGACCCGAGGTCGGCAAGAATCTGTCGGCGCTGCCGCAGGTCTTAGCCGTCAGCAAGCCCGGCGGCGTCGCGCCGGCGTCGGGCACCGATGCCAATGGCGATGCCGTGCTGACGACCTCGAGCCTGGTGCCGAAACTCGGCTGGCGCGTGTTCTTCGAACAGCCGACGGCGCAGGCGCTGACGCCGATCCGCGATCAACTGGTGCGGATCGCGCTTTTGATCGCGCTCGGCCTCGTTGTAGCGATCATCGCCGGCACCATCATGGCGCGGCGCCTGCTGGTGCCGATCACGGCGCTGCAGGCCGGCGCGCGGCGGCTCGGCGCCGGCGATTTCGGCCACCGCATCGAGGTGAAGACCTCGGACGAATTGGAGGAGCTCGCCAACCAGTTCAACGGCATGGCCGGGCAACTCGCCGAGACCTATTCGAACCTCGAAGCCAAGGTGAACGAGCGGACGCGGGATCTGGCGCAATCGATCAACGAGCTCAAGGTGCTCGAGGAGGTCGGCCGCGCGGTCGCGTCCTCGCTCGACCTCAACGCGGTGCTGCCGACGGTCGCCGCGCGCGCGCTCGAGATAACGCACGCCGACGCGGTGCTGATCTACGGCTATGACGCCGGCAATCACCAGTTTAGCCTGACCGAGGCCATCGGCATCGACAAGGCTGCCGAAGGCCGCCATCGCGCCATCGACGCCGACCATTCGCCGCTCGGCGAGGCTGCGACCAGCGGCGAGCCAATCGCGATCCCACAGCTCAGCGCGATGCCCGAACATGCCCTGCGCGATGTCGCTGTTGAGGCCGGCTTCCACTCGGTGCTGGTGGTGCCCCTGGTCGACCAGACCGGCATTTTGGGATCGCTGGTGGTGCTGCGGCGGAACGAGGGTGAATTCTCCGCCAACCTGATCGGCCTGATGAAGACCTTTGCGCACCAGGCGGTGCTGGCGATGCGCAATGCGCGGCTGTTTTCCGAAGTGGACCACAAAAGCCGCGAGCTGCTCGCCGCCAACGACATCGTGCGCGAACAGGCGAGTAAGCTCCAAGAGCAGACGGACCAGCTCCGCGACTGGAATCGCTCGCTGGAGGAGCGGGTCGAGACGCAGCTCGGCGAGATCGAGCGTATCCGGCGGCTGGAGCGTTTTCTGGCGCCGCAGGTGGCGCAGCTCATCGCCTCCTCCGACGGTCATGAGGGCCTGCTCGACAGCCATCGCCGCGAAGTGACGGTGGTGTTCTGCGATTTGCGCGGCTTCACCGCGTTCACCGAGACCACCGAGCCGGAAGAGGCGATGAACGTGCTGCGCGAATATCACGCAGCCCTCGGCGAACTGATCTTCAAATATGAGGGCACGCTCGACCGCTATGCCGGCGACGGCGTGATGATCCTGTTCAACGCGCCGATCCAGTTCGAGGACCATACCGCGCGCGCCGTTCGCATGGCTATCGAGATGCGCGACACCATCGGCGCCCTGACCGAGAAGTGGCGCAACCGCGGCCACAATCTCGGCTTCGGCATCGGCATCGCGCTCGGCTACGCCACGCTCGGCCAGATCGGTTTTGAGCAGCGCCTGGAATACGCTGCGATCGGCAGCGTCACCAACCTTGCTTCGCGCCTCTGCGACGAAGCCAAGGCCAACCAGATCGTGGTGTCCAGGCGCGTCTACGGCATGGTCGAGCCATGGGTCGAAGGCCGGCCGATCGACGATTTGAATTTGAAGGGCTTCAACCACCCGATCCTGGCCGCGGAGATCACCGCCTGGCGCGAGTCGGTGGATAATGTCGTCGATGCAGCCGCGGCGCGACGGAAGAAGATGTCGTAAGCGATTTGTAGGGTGGGCAACCTTCTCCGCTGTCGGCGCCCGGCTTGACCGGGCGATCCAGTATTCCAGAGGCGCCTGTGCTTGAACCGAGAAGCCGCGGCGTACTGGATGCCCCGCCTTCGCGGGGCATGACGAGTTAGACGCACCAAAACTTCCCGCAGCGCCGCTGCGCCCGAGGACGGATTGGCGACTTATCGAGGCCCGGTTGGGCTCGACAAATCTCCAGCAGCTTGACACCAGCCACGGGTGCCAGGACCACACGCCTCTGAGAAACTTGCTCGGCTCCGCACGCACCTCGTTGCTGCAGCAGCGGCAAGCGACAACGACGCATCCGCCTGTCAGTGCCAACCGGGCTGCTGCATTCGCGCGCGGGTCTGCGCCAATTCTTCGAGATTGCTGTCGATCTGCGTGCGGTACATGCCGAGATCCTCGAGATGGCGATCGTCGAGCTTGCGCAGAGCCTCACGCATGGCGTGCCGTTCGTGGCGCGCAATGACCGCTGCGAGGAAGCGGTTGACGAGACGGCGCAGGCGCGCCAGCCAAACCGCAGTGCGCCAGGCAAATGGCCTGGTGGCGGAGGTCGGAATGGTGATCAGCATGGTCATGGCTATTTTCTTTCAAATAGTAGCCGGAACCCGGTGAGCTTGCCGGGGCATCCTTTCTATCGAAGGCCTGCTGCCAGCATGGTGTCAGCAGGCTTCGGTACGTACGCCTGAAGGCGCGACGAGCACCGGACCCGGCTCGATCAAGGATCCAAAATGAGGAAACGATGAACCGTACCGCGGGCAGGGCCGGCCCGCCGGCGATGCCAGACGAAGCTCGTCAGGCTACCTTTCGTCCGGCCGCGAGATCCTTGACGGCTTCGGTGGTCAGCGGCTGAC
This sequence comes from Bradyrhizobium sp. sBnM-33, assembly GCF_032917945.1. Classification (NCBI taxonomy): domain Bacteria; kingdom Pseudomonadati; phylum Pseudomonadota; class Alphaproteobacteria; order Hyphomicrobiales; family Nitrobacteraceae; genus Bradyrhizobium; species Bradyrhizobium sp. sBnM-33. The sequence goes on along the minus strand of NZ_CP136624.1, from coordinate 506,821 downwards.
CGCCGACGCCCCAATCGCCGCTCGCGACTTCGGAAATCTTGACCCAGGTAACGCCGCGCATGTTCTCGCCTTCGATCGACACCATGGCGTCCGTGAGCTTCCTGATCATCTGGTTCTTCTGTTCGGAATTGAACACGTTCTCGATGACGTGAACCTCTATCAATGGCATGCAATTCTCCTTGATGCTTGCCCCGCGGCAGCGAGGCAGCGTCAACATGCCTGTGACAGTCGGACAAGACTTTCAGACGGCTGTGATTTGTCGTCCAGACTCTCTTGAGATATCGCCGCGGAGCTATTGCAGATCTCAATTATCGCAAGCCCGCGCGCTGAAACCCTTCCAGGTAATGCGCCTTGTCCGCCTCGTGCTCGAAGGGGAGTCCGCTGGCCAGCCAGGCGAGCGAGATGTTGGGCTGGGTGCGGCGGAGACCCTCGAGGGCGGTTTTGGCGGCGTCAGAGTCGCCGGCCATGCCGAGGGAGGCCGTCAGCACGCGGTGGGCGCCGACGAAGTCGGCGCGCTGCCGCAGCGCTTCGCGCGACAGGCGGATCGCCTCTGCGTAATTCTTGCCGACATACTGGCAATAGGCGGCGACGCCGCAATAGATCGCGGCAAAGGGATCGCGAGGTGAGAGTTTCAGCGCCTCGCGCGCCGCGCGATCGCCGTCTTCCCAGCGCCCGCGATAGGACAGCGCAACACCATAGATGCCACGCGCGGGCGAAAAATTCGGATTGAGCCGCAGCGCCAGCTCGAATTCGGCGATGCAATCATCGAAGCGCCGGTTGAACAGATAGACGCTGGCCAGCGCATAATGCGCCCACGCGTCCTCGCTGTCGGCACGGATCGCCGCCAGCGCCGCGCGCTCCGCTGTTGGTACGGCCATGGACATTTCCTGCCAGCCCATATGGGCGCCGAACGTATGGCAGGCAGCCAGCAGGCTGAGCGCCTGGCCGTAACCGGGATCGACACTGATCGCCTTTTCCAAGAGCGCCTGCGCGACCAGATTGTCCTGTCGCGTCACGCGCCAGTAATGCGATAGCGCCCGCATCACCAGATCCCATGCATCCATGTTGTCAGGCGTCTTGCGCCGGGCCCGGAAATCCTCGGCAGCGTAGAGTTGCGGCTCGATCGCCGCGACGACGGCTTGCGTGATTTCGTCCTGCACGGCGAACACGTCAGCGAGATTGCGGTCGTAGCGCTCCGCCCAGAGGTGACTGCCGCTCGCCACGTCGACGAGCTGGGCTGTGATGCGCACATGGTCGCCGTCCTTGCGCACGCTGCCTTCGACGACATAGCCGACGCCGAGCTCCTCGCCGATCTGTTGGTGATGGACGGATTTTCCCCGGTAGCTGAACGAGGAATTCCGCGCGATCACATAGAACCAGCGCAGCTTCGACAGCGCGGTGATGATGTCCTCGCTGATGCCTTCGGAAAAATATTCCTGCCCCGGCTCGCCAGAGAGATTGGCAAACGGCAGCACTGCAATTGCGGTGCGATCGAGCGCCGGGAGCCGCGAGTGCAGCGGTTCGCCGGTGAGATCGAGCGGCTGGGGCGCACCGGCACGCGCTTCGCGGCCGTTCGCGGCTTTCGGCTGCACGTCGCCGACGAAGCGAAAACCTTTTCGAGCGAGCGTGCGGATCATGATTTGATCCTTGCCGCTGTCGCCGACCGCCCTGCGCGCGGCGTTAATCCGGCTCGTCAGCGTGGATTCGGAGACGATGCGCCCGTCCCACACCTTCTCGATCAGATCGTCCTTGGTGACGACGTGGTCGCGATTTTCGATCAGGTGAACCAAGAGATCGAACACCTGCGGTTCGACTGGCACGCTCTCGCCGCCGCGGGTCAGCTCGCGAAGGTCGACGTCAAGCACATGGTTGGAAAAATGAAATTGCACGGCTTCATCCCGGTTAAATCATCATAAGTCCACCTCAGACCGGCAGGTAATTTCCGGTCACTTCGTCCCGTCACTTCGTCCCGCATGCGGTCTGAGGTAGACCGAACTTTCCGGCGGGAAAGTGTGTGAAATCTCACAGATTTAGAAATCTCACTGAAAAATCAGGGTGGCCTCAAGGCAAAATCAGTCCCGCATCACAGTCTTTAAGTCCTGACAGAGCCATGTTCGGTTCATCGCGGCCCCCTTCCGTGGCCGCATGATCCCAAAAGGAGCCCCGATGGCCGGACAGACAGCGACTGCAGCGACCCAGACTCAAGCCGAATCTGCCCAAGCCGAATCTGCCCAAGCCAATTCCGCCCCACCCGCCCCCGATCTTGCAGCCCTCAAGGCGCGTCAACAGGCCGCATGGTCATCAGGCAATTACGCCATTGTCGGCGCGACGCTGCAAATCGTCGGCGAAGAGCTCTGCGAGGCGCTTGATCTCAAGGCCGGCTCAAAGGTGCTCGACGTCGCCGCCGGCAATGGCATGGCGAGCCTCGCCGCGGCACGGCGGTGGTGCGACGTCACCTCGACCGACTACGTGCCGGCGTTGCTGGAACGCGGCCAGGCGCGCGCCGCGGCGGAAGGCATGCCAATCGAATTCAGGGAAGCCGACGCGGAAAACCTGCCGTTCGATGATAATAGTTTTGACACGGTGCTCTCCACCTTCGGCGTCATGTTCACGCCGAACCAGGACCGCGCGGCCGCCGAGCTGATGCGGGTCTGCAAGCCCAAGGGCCGGATCGGCCTGGCGAACTGGACGCCGGACGGTTTTATCGGACAGGTCTTCAGGACGCTCGGCAAATATCTGCCGCCGCCCGCTGGGGCCAAATCGCCGGCACTGTGGGGAACGCGCGCGCGACTGACCGAAATGTTCGACGCTCACGAGGGCTCGATCAGAGCGGAATCGCGCCTGTTCAAGTTTCGCTATCGCTCGCCGGCGCACTTCCTCGACGTGTTCAAGACGTATTACGGCCCGGTGCTGAAAGCGTTCGCAGCCCTCGAGCCGGCGAAACAGGAAGAGCTGCATAACGACCTGCATGCCCTGATCGTTCGCATGAACCGCTCCGGCGACGGCACGATGGTAGTGCCCAGCGAATATCTCGAAGTCATCATCACCAAGCAGTGAAGCCGAGCGTGATGACGCTTCTTCGAACCGTCATCCCGCTCTGACTCTTTGATTTGAGCATGATCTCCGCGCAAACGCGTTCCTCGTTTGTCGCGAGGGAAAACCGGTGTCCACTTTTTCGGATCATGCTCCTCCAACAATATCTCAGCGGAGCCATTGGCGTGGCTCCGCTGGTGGCGCCCCCACACAAAATCAGGATTATTTCGATGACCAATGTGATTGAAATCTCGCGCGCATATCGCGAAAAGGCTTGCGTCGTGGCGCTGCATTGCTCGCTGGGCTCAGGCCGCCAATGGACGACGCTCGCCGATGAATTCGGGCGCGAGCATCCGTTCTTCGCCCCTGACATCGCGGGCTACGGCACCAATAGCTGCTGCACAGCGGATCTGCCGCTGACCCTCGCGGAGGAAATTCGATGCCTGAGCGGCCAGCTCCACGACGCGGACGGCCCCATCCATCTCGTCGGTCATTCCTACGGCGGCGCGATTGCGTTCAAGATCGCGACCTGCTCCCCGTTCGCGCATCGCCTGCGCAGCCTGACGCTGATCGAGCCGGTGCTGCCGACACTGCTGTACGAGAGCGACGCGGACCGGCGGCTGCACGCGCGTTTCGCGCAGGTCGCCCGTGACGTTTCCGAGGATCTCTGGAATGGATCGGCGCTGGAAGCGATCGACATGTTCATCGAATTCTGGAACGGCTCCGGTCCGCAGGATCCGCTGCCGGCCGGCGCGCGCCTGCGCATGATCGAGCACGCCGACAAGCTTGCGTTCGATTTCACGGCGGCGTTCGCCGAAGCGAATGTCGCCACCGCGGCGGCCTCGCTTCGCGTCCCGACGCTGCTGTTTTCGGGAGGGCTGTCGCCCTACCTCACCCAACGCATCGTGCAGCGGCTCGGCGCGATCATGGACTGCGCCGAGATCCGGCATTTGCCGGCCGCCGGCCATATGCTCCCGCTGACGCACGCGTCATCAGTCAATCCCGCGATCGCGAGGCATATCGCCCGCGCGGACGAACTGGCCGGCGTTCCGCTGGCGCTCGAAACGGCGCCGGCGGAGGCCGCCAGCCGGGCGGAGGGGTGACATTCTTGGCGCTTGGCTCTCCCGCCGGCCTTCTGGTATCGGTTAAGGCCGAAACCGGGAACGAAATGCAGATGACCATCTTCCGCGCGCGCGGCCTTTCACTGACGCTGGCCTCCCTGATTGCCGCAGGCTTGATCTGCCTTTCCACCTTGCCCACCCTCGCCGCCGACGACCCTGACCCTGCCGCGCCCAAAGGCGCCGCGGTCACCGTGCTCAAGGCCGCGAAATCCTGTTTCGCTAACATCGTCGAAGTTTCCGGCACCATCATTGCGCGCGAGGAGACGCAGGTGCGGCCCGAGCGGATGGGGCTGAAGGTGGCCGAGGTGATGGTGGATGCGGGCGACAGCGTCACCGCGGGGCAGGTGCTGGCGCGGCTGACTTTGCCGGAAGGCGGGCAGATCACGGTGCAGGCGCCGGTGGCGGGCGTGATCTCGGCCACGACGGCATCCGTCGGCGCGATGGCGTCGGCCAAGGGTGAGGCGCTGTTCTCGATCATCGCGCGCGGCGAATTCGATCTGGTCGGCATGGTGCCGACGCGAGATATCGCCAAACTGCAAGTGAACCAGACCGCGCGGATCAAGGTGATCGGCGCCGGCGAGGTCGACGGACGGGTGCGGCGGCTGTCGACCACGGTGGAGCCGAACAGCCAGCTCGCGCAGGTGTTCGTCGGCGTCACCACCAACCGGCGGCTGCTCGTCAATTCAAGTGGCCGCGCGCAGATCAGGACGGGGCAGAGCTGCGGCGTCGCGGTGCCGCTGACCGCGATCCTCTATGGCTCCGCCGGCACCGTGGTGCAGGTGGTGCGGCGCGCCCGCGTCGAAACGCGGCGGGTGGAAACCGGGCTGATGTCGGCCGGCCAGGTCGAGATCACCTCCGGCCTGCAGGAAGGCGACATCGTGGTGGCGCGGGCCGGCGCGCTGCTGCGCGAGGGCGATCCGGTGCGGGCGGTGACGGCGAGCGCGGACGCGAAGTAGGCGGATCAAGTTTGATGGCGCCGCGACGGCGGTGCACTCCCTCTCTCGCTTGCGGGGGAGGGTTGGGGTGGGGGTGCCTCCGCGAATTCAGACCGATGTGAGTGCGCGGAGAGCCCCTCACCCGGGATCGCATCTACGCTTTGGCGTACCTTAGGATGGCCAGCGAAGGCGGCCTATGCCTCTCCCGCAGGCGCAGCGAGCAAGCGGCGATGGATGCGCGCTGCGAGTCACGTGATCACCGCAAAGTAGAACCAGCACCGATGCGGAGACACTCCCACCCCGGCCCTCCCCCGCAAGCGGGAGAGGGGGAGCAGCGCCGGTGCGGCGGCGCTTTCCTGCGTTTCGCAGGGGCGACGGGGATGGAGAATTCGCCCTACCCGCCGAGGCGGACGTCTTCCAGCAAGGACGACGACACCTGCGGCACCTGCTCGCCGTCGGAGGCGCGGGAGATGGAGATGCGGGTCTTGTTGAAGGCGGTTGCGGCGCCGGATTGCGAATCCAGATTGTTGAGCAGCTCGGTGACCAGCACGCTGTACTGGCCCTTGCCGTCGTCGGCGACCTTGCCCGGTGTGGCGGAGGTCAGGATCAGCGCGTTCTCCGGCGTGGAGATCGGGGCCAGCCCATGCGAATAGGAGCGGAAGCGGCGCTCATAGGGATTGCGGCGGGAGGCATCGACGACGACAAGCTTGGCCTTGGCGCCCTTCTCGGTCATCGTATCCAACACCTGCTCGATCGAGACGCCGTCGCGACGGACGTCGGCTTCCCTCCAGATCGCGGCGTCGACCGGAATCATAAAGCTCTCGCGGCCGACCTGGACGCCGTAGCCGCCGAAGAACAGCATCGCGACCGTGTCCGGCTTGATCTTGTCTTTCAGGCGGGCGACGGCGCGCGCCATGTCGTCCTTGGTGGCGTCTTCAACCACGTCGACGTCAAAACCCTTGGCGCGCAGCGCGGCGGTGAGGCCGCGGGCGTCGTTGATGGGCTGGGACAATGGCGCTGCCGCATCCGGATAATGGCCGTTGCCGATCACCAGCGCGACGCGGTTGGCTGACGTACCGATCGAGCCGGTCTGCTCGGTGCCGATCGCCTTGGCGGCGTCGAGCGAACGCTTGTTCAGCGCGGCATGGGCGCCGATCGCCAGCGACACCAAGCCGACAAACGCCACCGCAATGGTAACGGTGCGGCGGGAAATGCAGAGCTGACCAAGGTTCATCGCGTTTCCATTCCCAAGTTTGTCCAAAGCGCCAAGCAAGATCGCGCCAGTTAGTCGCGTCAGGACCATTCAGGTTTGATGGGGTTGCCGGGTGTGTGCCGTCTAATTGCGCTCAATTTGCGGCACCGCAACAACGGTCTTTTAGCCTGTCGGGCCCTCCTGAACAACCTGAATCCACGCATGGAACCAATTGCCGGCGACTATGGCGGGGCGTTAACGCCAGTTAAGTGATCTGCATCACATTTGTAATTTTTGCTGATTTGTATAGTTTTCAAGGGCTTGCGGGCCCGATCCGGCCGGCGGTGGCCGTTTGAGCTATTTGCCATGCTCAACGCGGCCCTCCCTTCACCGTTCCGGCGGAAAGAAACTGCATGGGCTTTTCTACCATCGCCGGCGCCGCATTTCGGGCGCTGACCGCGCGGAAAGACGGCCCGTCGCTCTACGATGTCTGCGACCCCGTGCTGCTGAAATACCGCGGCGGCGACCCCCATCTCGGCAAGTTCTACCGCACCGCGCTAGGCAACCCGGCGCTGCGGCCGCTGCTGCGGCGGACCGGCCACCCGGCCTTGCGCGACCAGAAGCGGCTTGGCGCCTTGCAGGAGGCGCTGCGAAGGGCGCGCGACGATGTCGAGCCGGACTGGGCCGCCGTCGGCGCCCCGATCGCCGAGCTGATGGCCGATATTAATGTCCGCCACCCCGCCCCCGGGCCGGTGGCGGCACTGGGCCGCCCACCCGATCGAAGCGAGATCGACCGGGTGATCCGCCGCTGCGGCGCGCATCTGCTCGGCTCGTTCGCCAAAAACGGCTTCATCCCTACCTATGCCGCCTTCAACCTGATCGGCGATGCCGACATGGGCGGGCGCGAAATGCTGATGGCGCTGACCGGGCTGAACTCGCGCGGCTACAAGAACTCGACGCTTCTGTTCAGCCTGGCGCGCATCTTCATCGCGCATTCGCCGGCGCGTGCGCTGATCAACCCACCCTGGACCGGGATTGCCGAGCCGATGTGGGAGCCGATGCAGATCCGCCACCGCTCGGCCTATTACGACGCCTTCTTCACCGAGGCGCTGCTCAGCTACGTCGAGACCGGGCTGGCTTCCGCCGATGAGGCCGCAGCGTCGCGGCGGGCGATTGCCGAGATGGTGGATTTCTGCCTGAAGACCTCAGCCGAGGAAGTGCCCTCGCATGACGGCACCACCGTGAACGTGATCACGGCCTTGGCACCGTTGCCGCATCCGCGCTTTTCAAAATTCTTCTCGCAGATCAAGCAGGATTTGGGTTTCGGCATCTACGTGCCGGACTGCGACACCACGGCGTGCTCGTTCTCGGCCGCCACACAAGCCGGCTGCACCGATCCGATCCTCGACCAGCCGCTGCTCGACTTCTATCGCGGCTACCAGGTGCGCGAGGGCGCCAACGAGCCCCGCGTCACTGTGCCGCTCAACGACAATATCGACTACGAGGGCGGCGTCGTCACCTGGATCGACAATCTCAATGGCGACCGCCCCTACGGCAACGATCTCGACCCAACGCTCAACCTCGATATTCTCGAAGTCAGTTTCCGTAATCTTTCGCGCTGGAAGATTCTGGAGACGCCGCAGCGTCTGGAGACGGTGCATCGCATCATCGGCTTCCAGCGGCGGCTGGCGGAAAGCGGCGCGTTCAAAAGTCCGCGCTCGCACATCTATTACCTGCCGGAGCTCTACTCCGCCTATTTCGGCCGCTGCCATGCTGTGTTCATGGCATTGCCCGAGGCCGCGCGGCAGGCGATCGATCCGGACGGCACGTTCGCGTTGATCCGGGAGCGGGTGCTCGCCTATGTCGAGGGTGAATTGATCGCGCGCGAGATGAACCCGTTCGACGCCGCGCTGGCGCTGATGGCGCTGGCGCATCTCGGCGCAGACGTTTCGACATTCGCGCCGGCGCTGCACGTCCTCGTCGCAAGTCTCGGCGAAGGCGGCAGGCACGGGCCATACCGGGCGTACGAGTGGAACAAGATGAAGACGCCGACGCGGATTCTCGTCGGCGGGCCGGAAGTGACGTCGGCGTTCGTGTTGATGGGCCTGGCATTGGCGCGGAGGGCGATGCAAAGAACGTAGCCCGGATGGAGCGAAGCGAAATCCGGGGCGGTGTCACACGCGGATACAGTTTCCCCGGATTGCGCTTCGCTCCATCCGGGCTACGGGTTTGCAATGACGGGAAATTGAAAGCTGTGCGACACCCCCGCTCTGGCAAGATGGCGCCATCGTCCGCACAATCCGCATTATTTCGCCACCGGGATTGCCGATGAAATTACGGATGTTGCTTTCCGCGTTCCTGCTGTCGTCACTGCCCGCCATCTCACACGCGGCCGAGATCACCGGCGTTCCAAAAATCCGCGAGGGCGATCAGCTCCAGATAGGCAACACCCGCATTCGCCTCGGCGGCATTGCCGCGCCTGCCGTCGATCAGCTCTGCCTCAACACGAGGGCTGAGCGCTGGACCTGCGGCGTCGCCGCGCGCGACGAGCTGATCAAGCGTTTCGGCGGCAAGAGCTGGACCTGTCACACCCGCGCTGTTGCGGATCGCCGCGGCCGCACGGTGGCGCGCTGCGAAGCCGACGGTGAGGACATCCAGAAATGGCTGGTATCGAACGGCTGGGCGTTGGCGCTGACGCGCCTCTCGCGCGACTACGAGGCGGACGAGAAGGCCGCGCGCGAGGCCAAGGCCGGGATGTGGCAGGGCGCGTTCATCGCGCCGTGGGACTGGCGCATCCGCAACAAGAAGACCACCGTTCTCGGCGCAGTCCAGCCGCCGGAGAATGCCCGGGCGGTCCTCTTGGCCTCGGCATCCGGACCGGTGGCGCCTTCGCCCGACTGCACCATCAAGGGCAATGTCAATCGGTCCGGCGAGTGCATCTATCACCAGCCAACGAGCCGCTGGTATGCGAAGATCGAGATGAAGATATCAAAGGGCACGCGCTGGTTCTGCTCGGTCGAGGAGGCCGAAGCCGCCGGTTGTCGCGAGACACGGCGGTAGACTGCTGTTACCTCGCCCCGCTTGCGGGGAGAGGTCGGATTGCGAAGCAATCCGGGTGAGGGGGTACAGGTATTTCGGCGATCTCATATGCGGAGAGAGGCCCCTCACCCCAACCCTCTCCCCGTGATGAAGAACGGGGAGAGGGAGAAGTCCGGCAACACTTCCCGACCCCCACGAGCGTAACGGCGTGCCAGATCAGCCAACTGAAAAACCATTGCGGCGGCACCGGCGCGGCAGAATGCGGCGGGCGGCGATGCTCACGCTCGTCGTCCTCGGCGGCTATGGCCTGCTCGCCTATCTGGTGCTGCCGGGCTTCTGGACGCATTACGAGCATCAGCGCGGGCTGACCAGCATGCCGATGGTGACGCGCACCGCGCAGGGCATTCCCGGCGATCCCATGAATGTCGGGTTGATCGGAGACCAGCGCGACGTGGTCTGCGCCATGCATGCTGCGGGCTGGTATCCGGCCGACCGGATCACGCTGAAATCCTCGATCGAGATCATCGGCAGCGTGCTGCTCGACAGGCCGTACAAGGACGCGCCGGTGAGCAATCTGTATTATCTCGGTCGCCGCGAGGATCTCGCCTATGAAAAGCCGATCGGCAGCAGCGCCGACCGCCGCAACCATGTGCGCTACTGGAAGGTGCTGGAAAGCGGCGAGGAAAAGCGCTCGGTCTGGCTGGGCGCGGCGACGCAAGATCGCGGCGTCGGCGTCAGCCGATACACCGCCGCGGTCACGCACCACATCAGTCCCGATCTTGACGCCGAGCGCGCGCTGCTTGCGGCCGATCTGGAAAATGCCGGCATGGTGGAAGCGAAATACCAGGTCACCGGCATCGGGCCGACGATCGCAGGGCGGAACGGCGGCGGCGACGCCTATTACACCGACGGCGAAATCTGGGTGCTGCGGCTGGTCGAGGCATGCCGGAAGCGCGAGGGACCTGCGGTGACGATTCCGAGCCCGCCGGCGACCGAATTGAAGGACCAGATCTGGCGCGCGATCGCCAATGCGGTAGGGAAATAGGCTGCGCCATCATGGTCTGGCGCGGAGCAATGAGAGCAATCAACTCTTTTTGCGGCTCTGGATTGCTTCGGTGTGCTCGCAATGACGGCTGCGATCCAATATTGTGTCACCCGGATCTCCAACGCTTCGACTTCGCGGATTACCCATAAGGAAAACCAACAAATGACCGTTCGCGCGGGCCGGGAATTTCTGGCCATCCCCGGACCTACCACCATGCCCGACGAAGTGCTGCAGGCGATGCATCGCCCGGCACTCGACATCTATTCCGACCAGATGCTGGAATTGACCGACAGCCTGCTCGCCGATCTCTCAAAGCTGTTCGCCACCAAAGGCAAATCCTACATCTACATCGCCAACGGCCATGGCGCGTGGGAGGCGACGCTTTCCAATGTGTTGTCACGTGGCGACAAGCTGCTGGTGCTGGAAAGCGGACGCTTTGCGATCGGCTGGGGGCAGGCGGCGGCTGCGATGGGCGCCGATGTCGAGGTGCTCAGGGGCGACTGGCGCCGCGCGATCCGCGCGAGCGAGGTCGAGGCGCGGCTGCGGCAGGACAAGGACCATACCATCAAGGCAATCGTCGCCGTGCAGGTCGACACAGCGTCCGGCGCCTATAACGACATCGAAGCGATCGGCAAGGCGATCAGATCGACGGGGCATCCGGCGCTGTTCATGGTCGATACCGTGGCTTCGCTCGGCTGCATGCCGTTCGAGATGGACGCGTGGGGTATCGATGTCGCGATGTCCGGCTCGCAGAAGGGCCTGATGACGCCGCCGGGCTTAGGTTTTGTCGCCGCCAACGACCGCGCCCGCGAGGTGCATAAAAAGGCGAACCTGCGTACGCCCTATTGGGACTGGACCGAGCGCGAGGGTAGCGAGCATTACCGCAAATATGCCGGCACCGCGCCCGTGCATCTGCTCTTCGCGCTGCGCAAGGCAATCGACATGCTACAGGACGAAGGACTGGAAAACGCATTCCAGCGCCATCGCCTGCTTGCCGAAGCGGTGCGTCGCGCGGTCGCGGTCTGGAGCGAGGGTCAGGTGATCGGCTTCAACATCGCGGAAGCCAATGAGCGCTCCAATACGGTGACGACGGTGACGATGAACGGCCACGATCCGGCCGCGCTGCAGCGCTACTGCAAGGAGAAATGCGGCGTGGTGCTCGGGACCGGCATCGGCGATTTGTCCGGCCAGGCTTTTCGCATCGCCCATATGGGCCATGTCAATGCGCCGATGATTTTGGGCACGCTCGGCGTCGTCGAGGTCGGCCTCAACGCACTGAACGTTCCCCACGGCAAGGGCGGAACCGAAGCCGCAATCGAGTATCTCGGAGAGAACGTGGGGGCGTAAGCCCCCTGCATCTCTTGTAGGATGGGTAGAGCGAAGCCGAAACCGATCATTACAGACCACTGGTCGCGGCTGATGGGTATCGCTTCCGCTCCACCCATCCTACGGGACCGACACACCGCAGCCCGTGAAGGCGGCACGCGACGTCTCTCACAATGTGAAATCCTGCGCCCGTGCGCGATTGCGCATGAGGCGGACGACATCGTTTCCCAATCCACTCCCTTTCCCACCCCGTTTTTGTACGTATACTTGGCATACCAAGCCGGGCGCTGATCCGTGCAAGAACAAGAGTGGGAGTGAAGCGATTGGCGTCCGTTGATTTGCGCGGCCTGACCAAGCGATTTGGCTCGCTTGCGGTGGTCGATAACGTCTCCCTGAAAATCGATCACGGACAACTGGTCTGCCTGCTGGGGCCGTCGGGCTGCGGCAAGACCACCACGCTGCGGCTGATCGCGGGCTTTCTGGAGCCTTCCGACGGCGAAATCCATGTCGGCGAGCGGCTGGTATCGTCGCGCGCCCGCACGCTGCCGCCCGAGCAGCGCAACATGTCGATGATTTTTCAGAGCTACGCGCTGTGGCCGCACATGACGGTGACGGAGAACATTGTCTACGGCCTGCGCCTGCGCAAACTCGACCGTGACACCATTGCGAAGAAGCTCGCAGCGATCCTCGCCACCACAAAACTCGAGGCGCTGGCGCAGCGCTATCCCGGCGAGCTCTCCGGCGGCCAGCAGCAGCGCGTGGCACTGGCGCGCGCGCTGATCGTCGAGCCGGAGACGCTATTGCTCGACGAGCCACTCTCAAATCTTGATGCGAATTTGCGCGAGGAGATGCGGTTTGAAATCCGCCGCCTGCACGACGAATATCGCTACACCACGGTCTACGTCACCCACGACCAGTCCGAGGCCATGACCACGGCCGACCTGATCGCGGTCATGAACGGCGGCAAGATCGACCAGCTCGGCACGCCCGAAGACATCTACGCACGGCCGGAGTCCGAATTCGTCGCCCGCTTCATCGGCGCCAGCAATGTCATCAAGGGCACCGCGCGCGACGGCAACCATCTTGCCTTCGCGGGCGCGACGCTGAAGGTGGTCGGCGCGCCGCTCACGGCAGGCCAGGACGCCGTTGTCGCGATCCGTCAGCACGATATCGGGCTTTCGACGCAGGCGCCGGGTTCACCAGAGAATGCGATCAAGGCAGTTGTCACGCGGCAGGTCTATCTCGGTGCCAACAGAGACTACATGGTCGAGGTGGCCGACGGCAGCAGTTTGCGCGCCACCACGCCGACCGACACCAACGTGCAAAAGGGCAGCGAGGTCTGGCTGACGCTGCCGCCCGAGCGCTGCCGCGCGCTGAGCCGATAAGCAAGAAACGAGACGGGAGGACGCGATGAGGGGACGAAAGCTTTCAAGACGCCACGTCCTGCAAGGCTCGGCGGCGTTGGCGGTTGGTACGGTATTCGCCTCCGCTGTCCGCGCCCAGGCGCCGGAGCCGGTCGCGATCACGCCGGCATTGGTGGAGGCGGCGAAGAAGGAAGGCAGACTGATCTTTTATTCGTCGATGGACCTACCGGTCGGCGAAAAGCTCGGCAAAGCGTTCGAGGCGGTCTTTCCGGGCGTAACCATCCAGATCGAGCGCTCCGGCTCGGAGCGACTGTTTCAGCGCATCAACCAGGAATTTGCGAGCAATATTCGCGCCGCCGACATCGTCAACTCCTCCGACGCCTCGCACTTCATCAGTTGGAAGAAGAACGGTTGGCTGATGCCGTTCGTGCCCGAGGACGTCGCAAAATATTTTCCAGAAAACTGTCGCGACCCCGACGGCATGTTCGCGATCTCGCGGATGTGGCTGTCGTCGATCGCCTACAACACCAATCTCGTCAAACCGGAGGACGCCCCGAAGAGCTTTGCCGACCTGCTCGACGTCAAATGGGCGGGCAAGATGGTCAAGGCCCACCCGGCCTATAGCGGCACCATCATGACCGCGACGTTCCAAATGGTGCGCGAACTCGGCTGGGAATACATGGAAAAGCTTGCAAAACAGCGCGTGATGCAGGTGCAATCGTCGACCGATCCGCCGAAGAAACTCTCGCTCGGCGAGCGCGCCGTGATGGCCGATGGCAACGAATACGGCATCGTGCTGTTGAAGGAAGCCGGCCAGCCGGTCGAGCCGGTGTACCCGACCGAGGGCACGCCGACGATTTCGGGACCGACCGGCATCTTCAGGACCGCGCAGCATCCCAATGCCGCGAAGCTGTTTCAGGCCTGGCTGCATACGCGCGAGACGCAGCAATTCTTTGTCGATTTCAGCGCGCAATATTCGGTTCACGCGCAGGTGCAGTCGAAGCCGGGACAGCGGAAGATTTCCGACATCAAGCTGATGAAGGAGGATGCCGAGGGGGTGGAGAAGATGACGGAAGAAATCAAAACGCGCTATGCGCGGCTGTTCAGGGTTTGAACTTTCTCTCCCCTCATGGTGAGGAGGCGCCAACGGGTCCGCGCGAAGCGCGGCCCGATGACAGGCTCCGCGCCGTCTCGAACCATGAGGCCAATATCGTGCCATTCATCCTTCGAGACGCGGCTCCGCCGCTCCTCGGGATGAGGGAAACATTTGGCTCGTGAATCGCATGACCACCACCACCGACAACCCAAAAACCCGCCTCGACCTCACCCGCCCCATCCTCTGGCTGTTTGCCGCTTTCATGATCGTGCTGATCGTGCTGCCGCTGTCGTGGCTCATGGTTTTCGCATTCACGGACAAGGCGCGGCATCCGACGCTGCAGAATTTCGTCACGCTGTTCACCGACCCCGCTTTCCTCGATCCATTGCTGACGACCGCAATCATTGCCACGACATCTGCGGTGATCTGCTGCCTGGTCGCCGCGCCGATCGGCTGGCTGGTGTCGCGCACGGACATGCCGGGGCGTCAGCTCATCCGCGCGCTGGTGACGGCTTCCTTCGTAACGCCGCCGTTTCTCGGTGCTGTTGCCTGGGAACTGCTGGCGGCGCCCAACAGCGGCATGCTGAACCAGCTCTATCGTCATCTCACCGGCGCCGAAGATCCCTTGTTCGACATCTATTCGCTGACCGGGCTGATCTTCGTGATCTCCTGCTACACGTTTCCATTTGTGTTCGTGCTGGTCGCCAATGCGCTCGACAACATGCCGGGCGAACTGGAGGACGCTTCCGCCATTCTCGGCGGCAAGGCCTGGACCACGGCGCGACGTGTCACGATTCCGCTCGCGCTGCCGGCGCTGGTCGCCGGCGCGCTGATCGCGTTCCTGCAGGCGATGACGCTGTTCGGGTCGCCGGCAATCCTGGCGCTGCCGGCCGGCTTCCACACCATGACGACGAAGATCTGGAGCCTGTTCCAGTATCCGCCAAAGCTCGAACTCGCGGCAGCCGCCGCCGTGCCGCTGCTGGTGCTGACGATCCTGCTGCTGCAGGGCCAGAAATTTTTGCTCGGCCGCCGCGGCTACTCCGTGCTCGGCGGCAAATACGGCCCGCCGCGGCCGATCGAAATGGGGTTATGGCGCTGGGCGGCGCTGGCGTTCTGCCTCCTCGTGCTGCTCAACCCGGTGTTCCTGCCCTACTTCGCGCTGCTCAATGCGGCGTTCTCGCCGAACGCGACCACGCTAGTGACGCCATCGACGGCGACGCTGCATAACGTCGTGTTTGTGTTCACCGAATTATCGTCGACCCAGCTTGCCCTGAAGAACACGGTGATCCTGGGCGCATCGACGGCGACGATCGGCACGATCCTCGCGCTCGTGGTCGCCTATGTCACGACGCGCCGCGTGATCGCAAGCCATCGCATGCTCGGCTTTCTCGCGACCGCCCCGGTTGCCGTGCCCGGCATCGTGCTCGGCGTCGGACTTTTCTTGAGCTATACGCGACCGCCGTTCGTGCTCTACGGCACGCTGTGGATTCTGCTGCTGGCGTTCCTCACCATCAATTTGCCATCGGCCTATCAGCAATTGCAGGCGGCGTTTGCGACCATTCATCCCGAATTGGAGGACGCCAGCCGCATTCTCGGCGCGACGCGGCTGCAATCACTGCGCCAGATCACCGCGCCCTTGTTACGCACCGGCGTAATCGCGACCTGGTGCTTCATCTTCATCGGCGTGATGCGGGAGTTATCCGCCGCGATCGTGCTGTTCACCTCGCAGACCAAGGTGCTGTCGGTTTTGATTTACGACCTCAACGAAAGCGGCGACCTCGCTGCGATCTCGGTGCTCGGCATTGCGATGCTGGTGATCACGTTTACGGTGGTGCTCGCGGTCAACCGGATCCCGATGTTCGGCGGCGGCGCCGCCGCGAGGTTGCGGAATGGTTAGATTTATCTGCCCGTCATTGCGAGGAGCGCAGCGACGAAGCAATCCATATCTGTTTTGCGGGCAGATGGATTGCTTCGCTTCGCTCGCAATGACGCTCTCGCATCTGGTAATCCACCGCATTCACCACGATATAGAGGCTCTATCCTGGAGCTATACGAGGACCGCGTGACCCAAGCCGCCGCCAAGAAACCTGCCCTCTCGCCACCGACCGCGCCGCGCCGGCCGCACACCTTCACCAGGCACGGCATCACGGTGACCGACGATTACGCGTGGCTGAAAGATCCGAAATGGCAGGAAGTGCTGCGCGACCCCTCGATCCTGGATCCGGACATCCGCAACTATCTAGAAGCCGAGAACGATTACACCGAGAGCCTGCTTGGCCACACCGCGCCCTTGCAGAAGAAGCTGGTCGCGGAAATGCGCGGACGGATCAAGGAGGACGATTCCAGTGTGCCGTCGCCGGACGGCCCGTTCGCCTATTTGCGAAAGTTCCGCGAAGGCGGGCAGCATGAAATGTTCGGCCGCACGCCGCGCGACGGCGGCGATGTCAAAATCGTGCTCGATGGCGACGCCCTCGCCAGGAACTACGAGTATTTCAAGTTCGGCGGCGCGCGGCATTCGCCGGATCATAAATTGCACGCATGGAGTGCCGACACCAAGGGCTCGGAATATTTTTCGATCCGCGTGCGCGACTGGGAGACGGGTACCGACCGCGACGACCTCGTCGAGGAGACCGACGGCGGCATCGTCTGGAGCAAGGATTGTCAAAGTTTCTTCTATGTAAAACTCGACGACAATCACCGACCGATGCAGGTGTGGCGGCATAAGCTTGGCACCAAGCAGGCCGACGACACGCTGGTTTACGAGGAAAAGGATTCCGGCTGGTTCACCCATCTGCACGAGAGCTCTTCGGGGCGCTTCTGCGTGATCGCCGGCGGCGATCATGAGACATCGGAACAGCGGCTGATCGATCTTGCCAATCCCGAAGCGCCGCCGCGGCTGGTGGCGGCACGCGAAGAAGGCGTGCAGTATTCAATCGCCGACCGCGGCGATGAATTGTTCATTCTCACCAATGCGGATGATGCGATCGACTTCAAGGTCGTCACCGCGCCGCTCGCGTCGCCCGAACGCGCCAACTGGCGCGATTTGATCCCGCACCGCGCCGGCATCTATGTGCTCGATGTCGAACTCTATGCCGGCCACATGGTGCGGCTGGAGCGCGCCAATGCGCTGCCGGCGATCATTATCCGCGATCTCGGTAACGGCGGGGAACATGCCATCGCCTTTGACGAGGCGGCGTATTCGCTCGATACCATGGGCAGCTACGAATTCGAGACCACCAATCTGCGGTTCTCCTATTCGTCGATGACGACGCCGTCGGAAGTCTATGACTACGACATGGCGACGAGGGCGCGGGTGTTGCGCAAGCGGCAGGAAATTCCGTCCGGGCACGACCCGGCCGACTATGTCACCACGCGGATCATGGCCACGTCGCATGACGGCGCGCTAGTGCCGGTCTCGATCCTGCACCGTAAGGATCTCGTTCGCGACGGCAGCGCACCGCTGTTGCTCTACGGCTACGGCTCCTACGGCATGGCAATGCCAGCCTCGTTCTCAACCAACCGGCTGTCGCTGGTCGATCGCGGCTTTGTCTATGCGATCGCGCATATCCGCGGCGGCGCGGACAAAGGCTGGGGCTGGTATCTCGACGGCAAGCGCGAGAAGAAGACGAATTCATTCGACGATTTCGCCGCCGCGGGCCGCGCGCTGATCGAAGCAAAATACACCAGCGCCAAGCGTATCGTCGGCCATGGCGGCAGCGCCGGCGGCATGCTGATGGGCGCAGTTGCCAACCGCGCCGGCGAACTGTTCGCCGGCATCGTCGCCGAAGTGCCGTTCGTCGACGTACTCAACACCATGCTCGACGACACGCTGCCGCTGACGCCGCCGGAATGGCCGGAATGGGGCAACCCGATCGAAAGCGAAAAGGATTTCCAGACCATTTTGTCGTACTCGCCCTACGACAATATCGCGGCGAAGGAATATCCCGCTGTGCTCGCGATGGGCGGCCTGACCGACCCACGCGTTACCTATTGGGAGCCGGCGAAATGGATCGCGCGGTTGCGCGCGACCATGACCGGTGGCGGGCCGGTGCTACTGCGCACCAACATGGGCGCCGGCCACGGCGGCGCGTCGGGCCGCTTCAACCGGCTCGATGAAGTCGCGATCGCCTATGCGTTTGCTCTGTGGGCGGTGGGGCTGACGGAAAAGGGCGAGGTATAGACACTCTTGTCCCGGACGCGGTGCAGCGTGCAACGCTGCTGCGCTGCGTCCGGGGCACGAGATCACCGCCCGTTCTTCTTCCGCCACTCCGCGAAATCCGTCAACGTCTGCGGATCGGTGGCCGGATAAAGCCCGAAGATGCCGCGGCCCTTGCCGACCTGCTCGGTGACGAAATCCTCGAACGCGGTCATCTCGACCGCCTCGTCCGCGATCTCGTCGGCCAGATGCGCGGGGATCACGATCACGCCGTCGGCATCACCGAGGATGACGTCGCCGGGAAATACCGGCGCATCGCCGCAACCGATCGGCACGTTGATCTCGATCGCCTGATGCAGCGTCAGATTGGTCGGCGCGCTCGGGCGGTGATGGTAGGCAGGGAAGCCGAGCTTGGCGATCTCGGCGGAATCGCGAAAGCCGCCGTCGGTGATGACACCGGCGCAGCCGCGCTGCATCAGCCGCGTCACCAGAATGGCGCCGGCGGACGCGGCGCGCGCGTCCTTGCGGCTATCCATCACCAGCACCGCGCCAACAGGGCAATCCTCGATCGCCTTGCGCTGCGGGTGGCTGCGATCGCGGAACACATCGATCTTGTTGAGGTCCTCGCGCGCCGGCATGTAGCGCAGCGTAAAGGCCTCGCCGACCAATACCGGTTGATCGGGGCCTAAGGGGTGCACATCCTGGATCATCTGGATGCGAAAGCCGCGCTTGAACAGCGCGGTGGCGACGGTCGCCGTGGAGACGGTTTTGAGTTTGTTGCGAGTGGCGTCGCTCAGTTTTGTCATTGCGTTCTCACTTTCCTCTTTCGTCATTCCGGAGCGCTCGCGTCAGCGAGCGAATCCGGAATCTCGAGGTTCTCAGGTGCGCAATTGCGCACCATAGTTCGCGCTTCGCGCGCCCCGGAACGACAGTATCCATCAAACCGCCCCGTGCGCTTCCACATACAGCGCATACACCGAGTGGCAGCTCGTCATGTAGAGGCGGTTGTTCTTCGGGCCGCCGAAGGTGAGATTGGCGCAGCGCTCGGGCAGGCGGATGTGGGCGAGCGGCTTGCCGGCGGGGCTGAACACCATCACGCCGTCGAGATCTTCCGGCTTGCCCTTGAGCTGATAGACCCTGCGGCCGCCGACCTCCGTTGGCTCCGACTGCAGCGCGCCGTTCGAGCCCCAGCCGCACCACAGATTGCCGTCGCGGTCGACACGGAAACCGTCGAGCGCGCCCTGGTCCGCGGCGTCGATCAGCTTGGTCTTGTTGCCCACCGTGCCATCATCGTTGACGTCAAAACTCCAGATGCTGCGATTCGGCGTGCCCTTCCATTCCACGACGTAAAGCTTCTTCTCGTCCGGCGAGAACGCCAACCCGTTGGGATTGAAGATGTCGGTGATAACGGCGGTCAGCTTGCCGTCCTTGGTCAGGCGATAGACGTTGGTAGTGGCCTGCTCGGGCTTTTCCTTCTTGCCTTCCCACTCGCCGTTGATGCCGAACAAGGGATCGGTGAACCAGATGGTGTCGTCGGATTTCACCACGATGTCGTTCGGCGCGTTCAGCCGCTTGCCCTCGAATTTGTCGGCCAGCACGGTGATCTTGCCGTCCTTCTCAGTACGGGTGACGCGGCGGGTGACCGAATGCTCGCAGGTGACGAGGCGACCCTGACGATCGCGCGCGTTGCCGTTGGCGTAATTGGCATTGGCACGGAAGACCGAGGTCTGGTTGGTCTTCTCGTCGAACTTCATGATGCGGTTGTTCGGGATGTCGGAAAACAGGAGATAGCCGCCTTCGGGGAAATAGGCCGGCCCTTCGGCCCATCGCATGCCGGTTGCGACCTGTTCGACGGTCGAGGAGTAGATCCGGTACTTTGCAAAACTCGGATCGAGGATCTGCACGGCAGGATCGGGATAGCGCTGGTTCGGCGCGAACGGGAAGGATTGTGCACCAGCGGTGCGGGCGAGCAGTGTCGAAGCAGCCGCGGCGCCGGCTCCTGCGAGCACGTTGCGTCGAGTGATGGTCATTGGTCGTCCTCCCCTGTAATGCTTTTGTTTGCTGTCGGTTCATAGACAGTCATTGCGAGGAGCGAAGCGACGAAGCAATCCATTCTTTCTTTGTGCCGTGAGATGGATTGCTTCGCTTCGCTCGCAATGACGCAGAGCTAATAAATCGGCGGCTCGCTGACCGGGGCCCCAAACCCGGTCTCCAGAAAATCAAAATCGCAGCCCTCATTGGCCTGTTTGATGTGGCGGGTAAACATCCAGCCATAGCCGCGCTCGTAACGCGGCTCCGGCGCCTTCCATTCGGCGCGGCGCTTTGCGAGCTCCGCCTCCGGTACATCGAGATTGATGGTGCGCGCGTTGACGTCGAGCGTGACCTTGTCGCCGTTGCGCACCAGCGCCAGCGGGCCACCGATATAGGATTCCGGCGAGACATGCAGGATGCAGGCGCCGTAACTGGTGCCGCTCATGCGCGCATCCGACAGTCGCACCATGTCGCGGACGCCCTGCTTCACCAGTTTCGTCGGGATCGGCAGCATGCCCCATTCCGGCATGCCCGGCCCGCCCTGCGGGCCGGCATTGCGCAGGATCAGCACGTGATCGGCCGTGACGTCGAGATCGGGATCGTCGATCGCTTTCTTCATCGAAGGATAATCGTCGAATACCAAAGCGGGCCCGGTGTGCTTGAGGAAGCGCGGCTCACAGGCGCTCGGCTTGATCACGCAGCCATCAGGCGCGAGATTGCCCTTGAGCACCGCAAGCGCGCCCTCCTTGTAGATCGGATTCTCGACGGTGCGGATAACGTCGTCATTGTAGACTTCGGCCCGCGCGATATTCTCGCCGAGCGTCTGGCCGGTGACTGTCATGGCGTCGAGATGCAGATGCTGCTTGATGCGGCTCATCAGGCCCGGCAAGCCACCGGCATAAAAGAAATCTTCCATCAGATATTTGTCGCCGCTCGGGCGCACATTGGCTATCACGGGCACCTTGCGACTGGCCTTCTCGAAATCGTCGAGCCCGATATCCTGGCCCGCACGGCGCGCCTGCGCGATCAGATGGATGATTGCATTGGTCGAGCAGCCCATCGCCATTGCGACCGTAATCGCGTTCTCGAAAGCTTTTCGGGTCTGGATCTTCTCCGGCGTCAGGTCCTCCCACACCATTTCCACGATGCGGCGGCCGCATTCCGAGGCCATACGGATGTGGCCGGCGTCGGCGGCGGGAATCGAGGACGCGCCCGGCAGCGTCATGCCGATCGATTCCGCAATAGCCGTCATGGTGGACGCCGTGCCCATGGTCATGCAGGTGCCGTAGCTGCGGGCGATGCCGGCCTCGACGTCGACCCAGTCCTTGTCGGAAATTTTGCCGGCACGCCGTTCGTCCCAGTATTTCCAGGCGTCCGAGCCGGAGCCCAGAGTCCTGCCCTTCCAGTTGCCGCGCAGCATCGGCCCGGCCGGCAGATAGATGGTCGGCAGGTTCATGCTGGTAGCGCCGAGCAAAAGCCCCGGCGTGGTCTTGTCGCAGCCGCCCATCAGCACGACACCATCGACGGGATGGCCGCGCAGCAATTCCTCGGCATCCATCGCCAGCATGTTGCGGTAGAGCATGGTGGTCGGCTTCAGAAACGATTCCGACAGCGACAGCGCCGGCAGCTCCATCGGGAAACCGCCCGCCATCAGGATGCCGCGCTTGACGTCGTCGACACGGCTCTTGAAGTGCATGTGGCAGGGCTGCGCATCTGACCAGGTGTTGAGGATCGCGATGACAGGCCGACCCTTCCATTCCTCCGGCGCGTAGCCCATCTGCATGGCGCGCGAGCGGTGGCCGAAGGCGCGGAGATCATCAGGCGCGAACCAGCGCGCGCTCCGGAGATCCGCGGGGTTCTTCTTGTTGCTCATGACTGCGTACCCCATTTCTGGACGGTGTTGCGCTCGATCGTGCGAAAGATCAGGTTCTCCACGATCAGGCCAATGACGATCACGGTCAACAGGCCGGCGAACACGGCCGGGATATCCAGAAGGTTACGGTTCTCGAAAATGAACCAGCCGAGGCCGCCCTGCCCCGACGACACGCCGAACACGAGTTCGGCCGCGATCAGCGTACGCCAGGCAAACGCCCAACCGATCTTCAGGCCCGTCAGGATCGAGGCGAAGGCTGCGGGAATCAGGATGCGGAACACGTAGGGCAATCCGCGTAGGCCGTAATTGCGGCCGACCATGCGCAACGTGTTCGACACGCTCTTGAAGCCCGAGTGGGTATTGAGCGCGACCGGCCACAGCACCGAATGGATCAGCACGAACACGAGGCTGCCGTTACCAAGGCCAAACCAGATGAGCGCCAGCGGCAGCAGCGCGATCGCCGGCAGCGGATTGAACATCGCCGTGATGGTTTCGAGGAAATCCGTGCCGATCCGGGTCGAGATCGCGAGGATCGTGAAGATGGCGGCGAGCGCAATGCCGGCGGCATAGCCCATGAACAGCACCTTCAGCGACGCCCAGGCACGCATGGGAATGGTGCCGTCGCGCACCTTGTCGAACATAGTGACGATGGTGTCGTGGAAGGTCGGAAACAACAGCGGATTATTGAGGATGGTGCCGTAGATTTCCCAGACGCCCGCGAGGAAGACGATGATCACGGCCTTGCGGACAAAACCGTCGTTCCACAACAGCTCCAGCACCGTCAGCTTGCGCTCGACCTCGGCCGGTATCGCCGCCGTCAGTTCGGCGGCATCGCGCAGCAGGATTTTTGCCTCGCCCATCGCGCTCCCCTTAATGTGCCGTTGCATGATCGGCGAACAGCAGATCGTGGATCTGCTTCTCCAGCCGGGCAGCACTGCCGTCCTCGCTGGAAACCCGGTCGACATCAACGACCTCGGCCTTGACCCGGCCGGGATGCGGCGACAGCAGCAGGATTCGGTTGCCGATCTTGATCGCTTCCGCGATCGAATGCGTCACGAACAGGACGGTGAATTTGGTTTCTGCCCAAAGCTGCAGCAATTCGTCCTGGCAGGTGCGCCGCGTCAACGCATCGAGGGCTGCGAACGGCTCGTCCATCAGCAGGATGTCCGGCTCCATCGCCATGCCGCGCGCGATCGCGACGCGCTGCTTCATGCCACCGGATAGCGTGTGCGGATAGGCATCGACGACGCGGGTAAGGCTGACTTTTTCGATATAGGCCCGCGCCCGCGTCTCCGCTTCCTTGCGCGGTAATTTTCGCGTCATCAACAGCGGAAACATCACGTTTTCCAGCACCGTTTTCCACGGCAGAAGCTGGTCGAACTCCTGGAAGATCATCATGCGGTCGGCTCCGGGCTCGGATATTTCCCGGCCGGAGATCCGCATCTTGCCTTCGCTCGGTTTCATATAGCCGCCGACGGCTTTCAACAGGGTCGACTTGCCGCAACCGGAGGGGCCGAGCAGCACGAAACGATCGGAACGATCGACCGTGAAACTGACCCGCTCGGTCGCGGTCACGACCGCGCTCGAGGTCTTGTAGCGCAGCGTTACGTCACTGACGTCGAGAAGCGCGGCCATGTCGATCAATTACCCTTCAGGTCGTGCGCGACCGGCAGGTAATAATCTGTCCATGCCTTGGGCATGGTCTTCAGCGTGCCGACCTTGAACAGGTGGGCGGCGAACTTCATGGTACCCTGCGGCTGCAGGTTCCATTCCATCATGCCGGGCTCCTTCAGCCACGCCAGCAAATCCTCGACGCTGGTCTTGTCACCCGTGACTTCCTTGTAGATCTCGACCGCGGCCTTGGTGTCGCTGCGGATCAGATCCTGCGCTTCCTTGGTGGCGTCGCGCACGGCCTGCACGATCTTCGGATTGGCGTCGGCGAATTTCGTCGTGGTGAAGAACTGCGCCTGGCTGAGCGGCCCGCCCATTACGTCCGGCGACGACAGCACCACATGCGCGCCGGGGACGTTCTTGAGTTCGAGGAAGGTGAACGGCGGGATCGCAAAATGATTGCGGACCTCGTGCTGCGCATTGGTCATCGCCACATAGGCGTCGGGATGCCCGAGTTGCACCGTGCTGGCATCGAGCTTCGACCACTGGTCGGCGCCGAAGATCTCGCTTGCCGCGATCTGCAGCACGATCGCCTGCGTCGAGACCTTCACGGTCGGCACGGCGATCTTGTCGTTCGGACCGAAATCCTTGATCGACTTGATATTCGGATCGCGACTGATCAGCGTCATCGGCTGCGCCGATGTGGCGACGATGCCCTTGACGCCGCCGCGGGTGCGGTCCCACAGCAATAAGAGATTGCCGGTCCCGGTGTTGAGGATATCGACGCTGCCGGCCAACAGCACGTCGGTCTGTGCGCCGCCGCCGCTCAAGTTGATCCATTTGGTGGTGACGCCTGCCGCGCCGAGGGAAGCTGCGTGCTTCTCGATCAGCTTGCGTTTTTCCATGATGTGCGAAGGCATGTAGAAAATGCCCGGCTGCCGCGACAACGAAATCTCCGTTTTTTGCTGGGCCGCGGCCTGAGAGCCCGGCAGCACCATGGCAAGTGCCGCGACGGCGCCCGCGCAGGCGCTCCACATTCTATTTTTCACTGTGCATCTCCTCCGGCGGTTCATTGACGCTGCGACGGAAATGCACTAATGTATTAGTGCATTTGAAGCAAGCGCCTTCTGAGGCCGGTTCGTTCGATGGCTGCATCCCAGATTGTTTCTCGTCGCTCCGTCCCGCGTTCCGCCGATCGGCTCGATCGCGATCGTCAGGCCGCACCGCAGGTGTTCGAGCGCCTGCGCGGCATGATCATTTCGCTGGAGCTGCCGCCGGGATCGCCGCTGTCACGCGCCGCACTGGCCGGACAATTCGGGGTGAGTTCGACGCCGATCCGTGATGCGCTGATGCGGCTCGAGGAGGAAGGGCTGGTCGACGTCTTTCCGCAATACGCCACGGTGGTCAGCCGGGTCGACGTGCGGCTGGCGCAGCAGGCGCATTTTCTGCGGCAGGCGGTCGAGCTCGAGATCGTCCGCATATTGGCGATACGCCATGACGAAGCCTTCGCCGCAGAGCTCCATTCGATCATCGTTCGCCAACAGCAATTCGCGAAAGCTGGCGACTTCGAAAAATTCATGGCCGCCGACAACGAGTTCCATGCCAAGCTCTACGCCGCCACCGACAAGCAGGACATCTGGTCATTGGTGCGCAGCCGCAGCGGACATATCGACCGGCTGCGCCGGCTGCATCTGCCCTCCCCTGGCAAGGCGCAAGATATCCTGCGGCATCACAAGCTGATTGCAAAAGCGATCGAGGCCGGCGAACCCGAAGCGGCGCAGAAGCACCTGCGTACCCATTTGTCGGGCACGCTGAGCGAACTTGACGAAATCCGCTCGCGCTATCCGGAATATCTCAGCAACTGATCTCGGCTAACTACACCGCATGCGCGCGGGGCGAATCGCGCTCGCACGCTCCGGGTTCCATATTTGTCTGCCCGGATGCCGACATTTTGTACCGGCTTTTTGAGCGCCCAACCGGAACGTTCCTGCCGGGGTAGCAGTTGCGGCAACACGCGGATTCGGCAAAACTCGCAACCTGCCGTTGATTTGATTCCAGCGGGGCCCGGAGAACCTTTTACTTTGGCAAAAATGCTCATCGATGACGATGTGGCGGTCCAGATGACGGTCCGCCTGCTGCTGGAGCGCGCCGGGCATAGCGTGGTCACCGCCGATGACGGGCGGAAGGGCCTGGCATTGTGCAAGAGCGGAGATTTCGATCTGCTGTTCCTCGACATTTTTATGCCTGGAATGGACGGATTTGAAACCATGCGGATGGTTCGCCAACAGCGGCCGCAGATGCCGATCATTGTCATCTCCGGCCGGCCGATCTCGTCCGAAGCGGACTCAGCTCCCGACTTCCTGACCATGGCGACCAAGCTCGGAGCGATTTCCAGTCTGCAGAAGCCGTTCCGGCCGGCCGACCTTCTGGCTGCCGTCACGGGCTGCCTGGAAGCCGCCGAACGTGGCTCGCCGGCACGCCCCGCGGTGTTGCGTCCTCCCCGTAATGCGCCATAGCATCCGATTCGTCCGGTGGATTGCCGGAGCGGAGCGGGGCGACCGAACACCGACATGACGCTCACAACCAGGCTAGCCATCGCGATGATTGCGTTGGTCGCGATCGCGGTTACCGCGGTCGGATGGCTGAGCTATCGCAATCTGGAACAAGCGCTGCTCCTGCGCGCCCGCGACCGCATCGAGACCCATTCGCGGCAGATCGCGACCGACCTTGAATATTACGCGGCGAGCGCGACCGGAGATGTCACGGGCTTTCGTTCCGCAGCGGCGCTGCATGGATTGGTCCGCGCCCGTAGAGCGGGGGGTACAGATCCGGCCGATGGTGTCTCCGAAAAGGTCTGGCGCGACCGGCTAGCTTCGCGCTTCGCGGCCGAACTCGAAGCCAAGCCAGCCTATGCGATGATTCGGATCATAGGACTTGATGACGATGGCCGTGAGCTTGTCCGCGTCGATCGCGCGGGACCGAACGACACGGTTCGGATCGTGCCTGAAGAGGGATTGCTGAAGAGAAATAATCGCAGCTATTTCCAGGAAACGATGCGGCTCCCTCCTGGACAAATCTACGTCTCACCGCTCGATTTGGGTCGCCGCAACGGACTCATCGAAGAGGTGCACAGGCCGACGCTTCGCATCGCGACGCCGATCTTCTCGGACGACGGCAAGCCGTTCGGCCTTTTCATGGTCAATGTCGACATGCGCCGCGCGTTCGACCGTATCAGAGCATCGGCGTGGCCGGGCGAGACGATCTACGTCGTCAACCGGCAGGGCGACTATCTCATTCACCCCGACCGGTCGCGCGAATTCGGCTTGTTGCTCGGCAAACCCAACGATTGGAAAGCTGACTTCCCACATCTGGCGTCGCAGTCCGGGGCAAAGCAAGGCAGCGCCGATATCGTTGCGGACCAGGCTGGGCGGTCCAACGGGATCGCGTTTGCTCCCGCCGTCCTGGCCGGTTCAGAATGGGTTGGGGTCATCGAGACCACCCCGAACGCTGCGATCATGGCCCCGGCTGCCAGCATCCGAAATACCTCGCTTCTGGTCGGGGCGATCGCGGTGTTGTGCGCAGCCGTGCTGGCGCTGCTGATCGCGAGGTCGCTGGCCCGGCCGATTGTCCGCCTCACCGAAGCCGTTCAGGGCGTGGCCAAAGGCAAGGCGGCCATCCCGGTCGATGCGCGCGGCGAGACCGGCGTGCTTGCGCGCGCGTTTGCGCACGCGATCGAGGAGGTCAATGCAAAAACCGCGGCGCTCCAACAGGAGGTCCAGGAGCATCGCCGCACCGTAGCTGCACGCGATCATCACGCCGAACGGGAACGGCTGTTCAGCGCAGCGGTCGAATCCTCCAATGACTCCATCATCACGACGTCGCTCGATGGCACGATCACCGGCTGGAATTCGGCCGCCGAGCGGCTGTTCGGGTACACGGCTACGGAAACTGTGGGCAAGAATATTACCCTTCTCGTTCCGATGGACCGGCTGCCCGAGGTGCATGACACGTTGCGCCGGATCGGCTCGGGCGAACGCATCGAACAACATGAAACCGTCCGCCTGAAAAAAGATGGCAGCCGGATCGAAGTCTCGCTCAGCGTCTCCCCGATCAAGACTCCCTCAGGCACGACCATCGGCATCTCGAAGGTGGCACGCGACATCACCGAAACCAACATGACGAGGCAGGTGCTGCGGCAACAGACCGAAGAGCTTCGACGTATCTTCGAGACCTCGCAGGATCTGATCATGGTGATGGATTCCCGGGGATTCCTGGTTCAGATCAGCCCGAGTTGCGAGGCCATATTGGGTTATCGGCCGGAAGAAATGATCGGCCGCAGCGGGGAGGACTTCATCCATCGCGACCACCTTGAGACCTCGCGTCAGGAAATGCGTGCAGCACGGCGCGGGCAGCGCCCGAAGATTTCCGATACCCGCTGCATTCACAAGGACGGACGAGAGGTGTGGTTGTCGTGGCTCGGGACATGGTCCGAGCCGGCCAAGCGCTTCTTCTTCGTCGGTCGCGACATGACCGAGAGCCGCCTGGCACAGGAGACGTTGCGCGAAAGCGAACAGCTCGCGCGCGGCATTATCGACACCGCGCTCGATGCCTTCGTGCAGATGGACGATCAGGGTATCGTCACTGACTGGAACTCGCAGGCGGAGAAGATATTCGGCTGGTCGCGCGCGGAAGCGGTTGGCACCAAGCTGAGCGAGCTGATCATTCCCGACGTCCACCGCGATGCACACAAGGTCGGCCTGGAGCGGTTTCTGCGCACCGGCGAGGCCGCCGTCCTCGGCCGCCGCTTCGAAATCGAGGCGATGCGGCGCGACGGAAAGGAAATCAAGGTCGAGCTCAGCATTACCGAGCTTCGGCGGCGCAACGGATTCGTGTTCAACGGCTTCATGCGCGATCTCACCGACAGGATCGCGGCCGAGGACAGGATCCGGCAGGCCGAGAAGATGGAGGCGATGGGACAGCTCACCGGCGGCATCGCGCACGACTTCAACAATATCCTGACGGTGATCACGGGAACGATCGAAATTCTGGCTGACGCCGTCAAGGGCGAACCGCAGCTTGCCGCCATCACGCGAATGATCGACGAGGCGGCCTCACGCGGCGCCGACCTTACCCAGCACCTGCTCGCCTTCGCACGCAAGCAGCCGCTGGAGCCGAAGGTAACCGATGTCAACACGCTGATTATCGACACGGCGAAACTACTGCAGCGGACGCTCGGCGAGCATGTCGAGATCGAATCCGTGTTCGAAGACGAAACATGCCCCGCGATCGTCGATCCCAATCAACTCGCCACCGCGATCCTCAATCTTGCCCTTAACGCCCGCGACGCGATGCCCGATGGCGGCAAGCTCATCATCGAAACCGGCTCTGTCATGCTCGATGACAAATATGCGAGGATGCATAGCGACGTCCGGCCCGGTCGCTACGCCATGATTGCGGTAAGCGACACCGGAGCCGGCATTCCGGCTGCGATGCTCGACAAGGTATTCAATCCGTTCTTCACCTCGAAGGGACCTGGCAAAGGTACCGGCCTTGGGCTGAGCATGGTGTACGGCTTCATCAAGCAATCGGCCGGCCACATCATGATCTACAGCGAAGAAGGCCATGGCACGACGATCAAGATGTATCTACCGCCGGCCACGGGCGCATTGCCGGCGATCGAGGCTACACTGGCGCCGGCCGTCGAGGGCGGCCATGAAACGATTCTGGTGGTGGAGGACGACAAGCTGGTGCGCGACTATGTGCTGGCGCAACTGCATTCGCTCGGATACGTCACGCTGGATGCCGCGAACGCGACCGAGGCTCTCGCGCTGGTCCACACCGGCCATCCGTTCGACCTGCTATTTACCGACGTGATCATGCCCGGCATGAACGGCCGCCAACTCGCCGACGAGATAGCGAAGGCCAGGCCCGGATTAAAGGTTCTGTTCACCTCGGGCTATACCGAGAATGCCATTATTCATCACGGGCGACTCGACGAAGGCGTATTGCTGCTCGCCAAGCCCTACCGGAAATCGGATATGGCGATCATGATCCGCAAAGCGCTCGCCGATTGACGACGGCGCAGACTTCATCCAGTTACAGTATCTCTCAAGTCACTTCATTCATTTGACCAGACCTCTGGGTTAGCGCCCGTCCTTTGCTGCATCCGGTCCTACCCAATATTTCGCGAACTGCCGATCGCCCTGTCGATAGCCAAGAATAAGGCTTCGTCCTGCAAAGGCTTCCGGAGGCTGGCTACCTGCGTACCTTCATGCGATTGTTCTTGCAGCGCAGCGTCGGCATGCGCGGTGATAAGGATTGTCGGAATTTTTATGCCGTTGCTTATGAGATGCTGTTGAAGCTCCAGGCCGTTCATCTCTGGCATCTGAAGATCCACAATCAGGCATACGGGCAGACCAGCTGGCAACGCCGCGAGAAATTCCTCTCCCGATCCATATGCCCGGGCACGAAAAGCGTGCGAACGCAGCAACCGACTCAAGGCCTTGAGCACGGCCGGATCATCGTCCACAATGGCAATCCATGGGGAAGCTTCCGCCATGGAAGACTATTGCCGGTGCACCCTGCGCTCGTCGAGTTGGCCCTTGGGCCAACAGGTGCGTCTTATTTGGACAGTTTGAGCTTCTCGGCCATCCGCACCAGGTCGGCGACAGTTCGAACGCCAAGTTTCTCCATCATCCGGCTGCGGTGAACCTTGATGGTCTTTTCGACCGTACCCAGCTCGCCGGCAATCTGCTTGTTGAGCCGCCCCGCCACGACATGCGTAAGCACCTCGCGTTCACGTGGGGTCAAGGTCCTTACCTTCGCTCGCATCACGTCCAGTTCGGAACGAAGTCGACGCAACTCGGCGTCCATGGCTTCAGCGCGGGATAGCGCTTCAAACAAATCCTGGTCCTTTACCGGCTTGGTCAGGAAATCGATCGCCCCGGCTTTCATGGCACGTACGCTGGTGGGAATGTCGCCTTTGCCGGTGACGAACACGATGGGACGATGCGAGCCACTGGCGGTGGTCAACACATCCTGAATCTCCAGACCATCAAGATCTGGCATCGAAACATCGAGTACGGCGCATCCGGGAATCGCCTCGTCATGCTCTTCGAGGAATACCTGCGGCGAAGAATAGGGCTTGACGTCATAACCCTTGGCGCGGAGCAGTCGCGACAACGCCTTGAGGACTCCGGGGTCATCGTCAACGAGATAAACCGTGAACTTGTCGGTCATGCAGAACTGAATGCAGGTTGCTGGGCGGGCAACGAAAATCCAGCAACAGCGCCACCGCCCTCGCCGTTGACCAGGGTCAGCTTTCCCTGATGCGCCTTTATGATCGTCGAACAAAGAGCCAGACCCAGGCCAAGGCCATGGGCCTTGGTGGTGTAGAACGGCTCGAACAGCCGGCCATTTTCCTTGGGGCAGATGCCGTGCCCCCGATCCTTCACGAGCACGTCTATCATTCCGGCTTTCGCCTCTCGGGTCGAGATCAGGATGGACCGCTGGGTTGTTGGGGTCGAGGCCATGGCGTCCATCGCATTCATGATGAGGTTAAGCAGAACTTGCTGCAACTGAACAGAATCACCCCGCGTCAGGAACACGTTGTCTTGCAGATTAAGTTTGACGCTGATGTCGCGGCCGATCAGCTCGCTGTGCACTAAGCTGATTGTTGATCTGACAAGGTCATTTATGTTGATGCTTTCCACCTTCCTCTCGCCCTTCTTAAGAAGGCTACGGAGACGGTGGATAACCTCGCCAGCCCGGTTATCCTCATGCACGATGTCCTCAAGGGCGCCGCGAATCTCCGCTAGATCGGGAGCATTCTGCCTGAGGAGATGGAGGGCTGCCTGCGCATTTGACAGGATCGCAGTGAGGGGTTGGTTGACCTCGTGCGCAATCGAGCCGGAAAGTTCGCCGAGCGCGGACACCCGCATCAGGTGCTCAATTTCCACACGTTGTAGTGCGGTCTCAGCCTCGGCCGATTTCTGGTCGGTGATGTCGACGAAAATGCCCCCTAGTTGCCTTGGCTCGCCGTTGCTCTCCGTATAGGACCGGGCGCGCATGCGGATCCAACGGGTCTCACCGCTTGGCAAGGCAATTCGCACGTCGCTGGCCGTGGACCGCTCCGTCCTGAAGGAATTCCGAAGCGAACGGCTTGCGGTTTCGAGATCATCCGGATGAACAGTGGCAAGGAATGCCTCGCGGGTGAGAGGTGCATCACTCGGCAGCCCGAACAGCGCCCTGCCATGTTCGGTAACCCACAATTCATCGGTATCCCGGTCAAACTTCCAGAGTCCGATGTTTGCTGCAGCGGCGGCAAAGGTCATCCGTTCCTCGCTCTCCTTAAGGAGTTCCTCGGCGCGCTGTCTCCTGCGCCGCTGAATCAGCAAGGCGCCCAGAATTGTCGATTGCAAGCCGAGGACAGAGAGTGCCGCAAGAACGGTGCCCCGATACTGACCCCAGATCGTCGGCTCTTTGAACAGAACAACGGTGTCGGGCGGGAGGTCTTTCTCTTTTAGATTCCAGCGTTGCATTGCCCGGTAATTGACGCGGTAGTGCTGCGCGGGATTGGTTCGGGGCGCGAGCGTGGCCGGATCCGCGCCCTCCATGATTTCGATCGCCATTTCAGCCGCTGCAACGCCGACCGACTCGAACGTCTCAACAAAGCCGCCGACGGCACCCCTGCCGACAAATGTATCGTAAGGGCCGTAAACCGGTGCCGCTGACAACGCGGACAGATCAGCCGCGACCTGCGCAGGGACGAAGGTCTTGCCTTCGCCGTCGGCAAAAACCGTCAGAAGGATCACGATCGCATCGTTGGGCACCTTCGACAGTTCAGCGACGAGTTCTGAGTATGGAAGCTCGAACAGGAATGTCGTCTCGAATTTGCCGCCGCGCTCCTCGATCATCTTGCGAGCCACCGGTTGCCAGCGGCGATCGGTCTCGCCGCTTCCGGCGATTACAAACAATTTGCTTGCATCCGGCTGGAGCCGCTCCGCGAGCGAAAGCGTCTTCGCCAGATCGAACGCAGTGATGATCCCGGTCATCTTCGGTGGCAATCGCATGGCAGCATACGTCTGTGGCGAGATGGATGCAAAGACGACCGGGACATCGGGAAGCAGGTCTCGGTGCTTGACGACAAATGGCAACGCATTGCTGCCGAGCGTGATCACCAGATCCGGCGGATGCTTCCCGTACTTGTCGCGAATAAACGTCGCCGTTCGCAGCGAATGGGCCTCGTCAGTATTTCGACCCAGATCGAGAAACTCCGCATCGATCTCGACTGATTTCGAGTGCTCGACCAGCCGCTTGCGAGCGGCCTCCGCGATCACGCTGGTGGCAGGAAAAGAGTAGTTGAAGGCGTGAAGCATAAGAACGCGCGCACGCTCCCCAGCGCGGGCCTCCCCCGCGAGCAAAAAAAGGAGTCCGATGCTCCACACGACAATGCGCGTCCTAATCATACTGAAGAAGGCCGCCACTCAAAACGTTACAATTGTAAATTCACAAACTGTGAAATCTGCCCGCACGGCTCAACGTTGCCGCCATGCAACCTTAGCACGTTTTTGGGGTCGTATCCTCCCCCGGACGTCCAGGATTCGTGAGTAGAATCAAGGGGAATTTTTTCGCGCGACGGAACAACCGGCGGATGTCGCCTCAGTGCAATTCATGCGCGCAAGCGCCGCAAGGCCCGCCCAGTGGCGCCGGCAGGCTCGCTCCGATGTTGGACCACGGTCCAATAGCCTGTGACGGGGCTCCTGCGTAGCTTGCCCTCCGGATCACAATTTTGGCGATCGAGCGGGAGGCAGCGCGCGAGATGACAACGCTTTTCCCTGCAAGCACATTCAAAGCTGACGTCACGGTCGGTGCTTCGCAGACCGACGCGATGATCCGGATACCCGGCGGCACTTTCCGCATGGGATCGGACAAGCATTATCCCGAAGAAGCCCCGGCGCACGAAGTTACCGTTGACGGATTCTGGATCGATCGCACGCCTGTGACCAACCGGCAGTTCAAAGAATTTGTTCGCGCGACGGGATACGTCACCTTCGCCGAGATCCCGCCCAATCCGAAAGATTATCCTGGCGCTCTGCCGCACATGCTATTTGCGGGCTCGCTGGTGTTCACGCCGCCCAAGCATCCAATCGATCTGCGCGACTGGTCTCAGTGGTGGTGCTTCACCAAGGATGCGAACTGGCGCCGTCCCTATGGGCGTAAGAGCAACATCAACGCGCTCGACGATCATCCTGTCGTGCACATCTGCCACGCCGATGCGGCGGCCTATGCGAAATGGGCGGGCAAGGAATTGGCGACAGAAGCCGAATGGGAGTTTGCCGCGCGCGGCGGACTCGACGGCGCGGAATATGCCTGGGGCGATCAACTCACGCCTGATGGACGCCAAATGGCCAACACGTGGCAGGGGAATTTCCCGAACCAGAACCTGAACGAGGACGGTTTTCTTCGCACGTCGCCGGTGACGGCGTTTCCGCCGAACGGCTACGGCGTCTACGACATGATCGGCAACGTCTGGGAATGGACGAGCGACTGGTATTCGCCGAAGCACGAAGCGGATGCGCCGAAAGCGTGCTGCATTCCCGAGAACCCTCGCGGCGGGCGGGAGGCCGGCAGCTACGACCCATCGCAGCCGCAGATCAGAATTCCGCGCAAGGTGGTTAAAGGCGGCTCGCATCTCTGCGCGCCCAATTATTGCCGTCGCTATCGCCCGGCAGCGCGGCATGCGCAGCCGGTTGATACATCGATGAGTCACGTTGGCTTCAGGTGCATCACCAGGGAAAGGAAGCGAGCATGAGTACCAACTCCTCTCATGAGAACGACAACAAAGAGCAACGCCCTCGCGCTGCTGTGAGTCGTCGCGCAATGCTCTTGGCGGGAACATCGGCGCTCGCGACTGCCGGCCTGATCTCGGCTGGGCAGGTTTCGCCAGCGCAGGCCCAGCAACCAACACCTGCCGCGCCTCGTGGCCAGCGGCCCAACATCCTCGTCATCTTCGGTGATGACATCGGACTTTGGAATATCAGCGCCTACAACCGGGGCATGATGGGCTACCGCACGCCGAATATAGACCGCATCGCAAAGGAAGGCGCGATTTTCACTGACCATTACGCGCAGCAGTCCTGCACCGCGGGGCGCGCCGCATTCATCACCGGTCAATCCTGCTTCCGGACTGGCCTTCTCAAGGTCGGATTGCCTGGCGCCAAGGAGGGACTGTCTGAAAAGGATCCGACGCTTGCGGATTTGCTCAAGCCGCTGGGATACGCGACCGGTCAATTCGGCAAAAATCATCTCGGCGACCGCAACGAGCACCTGCCGACCGTTCATGGATTCGACGAATTCTTTGGCAACCTCTACCACCTCAACGCCGAGGAGGAGCCGGAGAACCCCGACTACCCCAAGAACCCCGAGTTCAAAGCCAGGTTCGGCCCGCGCGGCGTATTGAAATGCAAGGCAAGCGATCGGGACGACCCCACGGAGGACCCGCGGTTCGGCCGCGTCGGCAAGCAGACGATCGAAGACACAGGCCCACTCAACAGGAAACGTATGGAGACAGTGGATGGCGAGTTTCTTGAGGCATCGCTCGACTTCATCGACCGGCAGCACCGAGCCAACAAGCCGTTCTTCTGCTGGTTCAACGCGACGCGAATGCACATCTACACCCACCTCAAACCGGAATCGAAGGGCAAGACCGGACTCGGTATCGTCGCGGATGGCATGACCGAATTCGACGGCATGGTGGGCCAGCTTATGAAAAAGCTGGATGATCTAGGCATTGCCGACAACACCATCGTCGTTTGGACGACCGACAACGGCGCTGAGGTGTTCTCCTGGCCGGACGGCGGCACTACACCGTTCAAAGGCGAGAAGAACACGAACTGGGAAGGCGGTTACCGCGTACCATGCATGATGCGCTGGCCCGGCGTCATCAAGCCCGGGACCGAGATCAACCACATCACCTCGCATGAAGATTTCGTGCCGACACTCGTCGCCGCCGCCGGCGAACCGAATGTAACGGAAAAGCTGCTGACGGGATACCAGTCCGGAGGCAAGACCTTCAAAGTGCATCTGGACGGCTACAACCAACGCGATGTGCTGGCAGGAGCCGGCCCTGGCAAACGTCAGGAATTTTTCTACTGGACCGATGACGGCAACCTCGCCGGCCTTCGTTACGACCGCTGGAAGCTCGTGTTCATGGAACAGCGCGTCGAGGGGCTTAGCGTTTGGGAGAACCCGCTAATTACACTTCGTTTCCCCAAGCTCTTCGACCTCCGCGCCGACCCCTTCGAGCGGGCTCAGGTCGACGCCGGAGAATATTCCAAGTGGCGTGTCGAGCGTGCCTTCATGCTTGTGCCGGCGCAGGCTTACGTAGCCGCACACCTGAAAACCTACCAGGAATACCCGCCGCGTCAGAAGCCCGGCAGCTTCGCACTTAATGAGGTTCTGGCGAAACTGCAGGAGGGCCCCACCGCCAAGAATTAGGGTCACGCTGAATGAAACGCTGAATTTGTCCTGCCGTCCGGTGAAGGCACTAAACTGCCGATGCCGACGGGCAACTGACGGGATCCGACTGGAGAGGACAGCGCTGTCATGGCGCCGTCCCCGTTAACCTATGGAGAGTGATATGAGGCCGATTCGCTTTCCCCTCATCGATCGCCGATTCCTGCTCGCTTCGCTCGCAACTCTCCCGCTCCTTTCCGCATCGTATCGCTTCGCGTCCGCGCAGACGCCATCCGATCCGCTGCCGTCCTGGAACGAAGGTGCGACCAAGGCTTCAATCCTCAACTTCGTCGCGCGCGTCACGACGCAAGGCGGGCCTGAGTTCGTACCGGTCGATCGGCGCATCGCGACCTTCGACAATGACGGCACGCTTTGGGTCGAGCAGCCGATGTACGTGCAACTGGCCTTTGTACTCGACCGTGTGAAGGCCATGGCGCCGACGCATCCGGAATGGAAGACCAAGCAGCCATTCGCTGCGGTGCTGGATGGCGACCTGAAGGCACTGGCGGCCTCCGGTGAAAAGGGATTGGTAGAACTGGTGGCGGTCACCCATGCCGGTATGACCACGGTAGAGTTCGAGAAGATCACCTCCGACTGGCTTGCGAGCACGCGTGATCACCGCTTCAAGCGGCCCTATACCGAGTTAGTCTACCAGCCGATGCTGGAACTGCTCACCTATCTCCGGGCCAGCGGCTTCAAAACCTTCATCACATCAGGCGGCGGTATCGAGTTCATGCGGCCGTGGACCGAGCGGATCTACGGAATACCTCCAGAGCAGGTCGTCGGATCGTCGATCAAGACTCGATTCGAGATGCGCGATGGTACGCCCGTATTGTTCAGGCTGCCGCAGATCAATTTCATCGACGACAAGGCCGGCAAGCCAGTCGGTATCAACGAGTACATCGGCCGCCGTCCGATCGCGGCCTTCGGCAATTCCGACGGCGATCTCGAAATGCTGCAATGGACGACGCTCGGCGCTAGTGGCGCGCGGTTCGGCTTGATTGTCCACCACACCGATGCGGAGCGTGAATATGCCTACGATCGACACTCGCATTTCGGCGAGCTCGACGTAGCGCTGGACGCGGCGGCGGTGAACAAATGGACCGTGGTCGACATGAAGAAGGACTGGAAGCGGATCTTTGCCTTCGAATAAGGCGGCACAACAGAGTGCAAAATTTGCGCCGGAGTCCGAAATCGGCGGCGCAGACACGACGGTAGCGCAAGTGTTGGATTGATAACGATGTCCTCTTGTCCAGCTTTACTGGACTGACCGCTGCATCGCGGAAATTGCCATCAGCAAACGATGGCGCGGTAAGGTAGCTTTCGGTCCAAAGGGCAATACAATCAAGGATGAGCTGATTATTCCGGCAGTCCGGCTTTGCGTAGGGCATCCTCCCATTGTGCGAGGATCTCCGGCTGCTTATGCGGCAGACGGTACCCGATGCTATGGAGGCGTAGACCCGGATCGAGGTCCAGCACACGACGCATCGCGCCACGTGCCGCTTCCATATTCCCATCCATGGCACTTGCTGCTGCTGCCACAAGGCAGGCAATAAAATTCTTCGGCTGTTCGAGCATCGCCGTCCTGGCCACCGAAGACGCCTCGCTAAAACGTCCAGCTGCAAAATGGGCCGAGGCAATAGCGGCCATCATCCCAGACCGTTGCGGATCGACGGGGCTTAGGCGAATGGCTCGTTCTAAGTGTTTGACAGCAAGGTCCTGTTGACCGAGAAAAGACCTAATCCAGCCGCTTAGATGCCAGGCCATAGCGAGATTCGGATTTAAGACTTGGGCGCGATCGATCAGCGATGCTGCACGTTCAAAATCTGAGAAAATAAAACCGATTGCGAGGCCGCTAGCGGCCAATGCAACGGCATCGTCATCTCCGCATTGCACAGCCCGCTCCGCGACGCGCTCTGCTTCCCCAGTTTCTGATGATCCTTCTTCGGTCCAGCCGTTCATCTTGCGTCGAGCATAGCACCATGAGGCCATCCCATATGAGGAAGAGAAGTTCTCATCCAGTTCAATCGCTTTGTGAAATAGGCGAAGTGCCTCGCTGATGTCCTCCCTTCCCGCCTTATGAAAGTTGGACATGCCTCTCAGGTAGTAGTCGTAGGCATCGAGACTTTCCGTCGGCTTGCGCATTGCCCGAACAATCTCTGCATGCTCAAGCTTGGGTGCAATAGCTCCAACCACTCTCAATGTAATGTCGTCTTGAAGATCAAAGATGTCTTCCAATGCACCGTCAAATCGGTCTGCCCAAAGATGCGCCCCCGTCGAGGCGTCGATGAGCTGCCCCGTAACGCGCACTCGATCCACGATCTTGCGCACACTACCCTCAAGCACGTAGCGGACCCCGAGTTCACGCCCCACTCGCTTCACGTCTACAGCTTGGCCCTTATAGGTAAAGCTCGAATTCCGCGCGATGACAAAGAGCGCGTGGTAACGCGATAGCGCCGTGATGATGTCTTCCACGGTACCGTCGGCGAAATACTCTTGTTCTGGGTCGCTACTCATATTCTGAAATGGCAGCACAGCTATTGAGGGTTTTTGCGGTAGCGCCAGCGGCTGGGCTGCCTCCGCTGAACGGCCGCCCGACAAGTACGCGGATGAATCCGCGCCTACGCTTAATCGCCAAGCGCGCATCGGCTCCGCTATATTCTTCAAGTTTTGCGGCCCCATATCTTCAAAGGGGCTATCGAGCTTCCCGCGAATTTGACGTTGCGCGTCGTCAGAGATGCAGATACCGCCAGGCGCTGCAATTCCTTCAAGCCGCGCCGCAATGTTAACGCCATCACCGAAGATGTCATTGTCGTCGAAAATGATGTCCCCGACGTGAATACCAATGCGGAACTGGATCCTGAGGTTGGACGGGACACCCGCGTTTTGATCTGACACGCTGCGCTGTACCTCTACCGCGCAACGCGCCGCATCGACAGCGCTGGCGAACTCCACCAGCATGCCATCGCCGGTAGTCTTTACGATGCGACCTCGATGCGCTGCGATTGTGGGATCGATAAGCGTCTTTCGGAACGCCTTTAGCTGGGAAAGCGTGCCTTCCTCGTCTCGGCCCATTAATAGGCTGTAGCCGGCGATATCCGCCGCCAACACTGCTGCTAATCGCCGTTCTACCCGCTCGCTGGTCAAAACACAGCCTCCAAATCCGAGGGTTTCGGCAGAGGGATCAAAGCACAGCGGTCGATCCGCCACCAGTGGACCAAGGGGCACAGTCCAACGGGTCCGAAATGGCTAAGGAGCACCGCCCGATCGGTCGAACGGAGTAAGCTTCTAATCGTCTGAAAGCGGACGCGACAAGACGCGGCCAAGGTCTGCATTGGGGTTTGTTTCGAAGGCGAACAGCACCCTTTCCCTGTCCGCTCTACCTGCAACAGCGAAGATCGAAACCGGCCGCCAAGTCCGCTTGATGCCAAGGCACGTGGTCCGACGCGAATAGCGGAGCGATCGATGGCTATTGACCTAAGGGGCAATTTACCAACCCAAAGTCTCGGTCAACATTGCCCTGACCTCGCCCTGCCCACCCTTCTTCATCGCTGGATGGCGCCGGCGAAGCAGGATCACGAACGCGGCAGATGGGTATTGGAGGCTCCCATGAACAAACGCATGTGGCTTGGCTCGATGGCCTCCCTCGTGGCCTTGACGGTGGCGAGCGGTTCAACTGCCGCACAGCAGCCTAAGATGCCCAACATTGTTGTCATGCTGGCGGACGACTTGGGTTACGGCGAGTTGGGCGTCTATGGCGGCGGATCTTTCGCGCTGCAGCCACTCCGCGCATTGACGCCCTCGCCGGCGGAGGAATCCGCTTGCACAACTTCAATTTCGAGGCGCAATGCACGCTAGGCTGAATTCAGATTGCCAGCTTTAGAGAAGCCTGTAACCAAACAACCACAGATTTTAGACGTCGATTCTGATCTGCTTGGCTTGGTGTTGGCGCGTTCTTGGGGAGAGAAAAAATGAAAATCGCTTCCTCGAATATTTGCCGGACGGCATTTGCCGCTGCAGCGACGTTGGCGCTTCTTTCTCAGACATCCCGGGCGGACGAGAACGGCATATCTCTTTGGCTTCCCGGCCAATTCGGAAGCCTGGCTGCCGCCCCGGCGGTTCCGGGATGGTCGCTCGGCGTGGTCGGTTATCACACCAGCGTGGACGCGTCCGGCAACGTTGCGGCGGCACGCCAGATCCAGATAGGCCAGGTGCCAGCGACGGCAAACGTCAATCTCAACGCCACTCTGGATGCCCGTGGCGATCTGTTGTTTATTTCACCAACATACACCTTCGCGACGCCCGTGCTCGGCGGCCAGCTTGCCGTCGGCGTAATTGGCGTTGTAGGCAACCTTGACACCAGCATCGCCGGTACGCTGACCGCACAGGTCGGTCCTATTGTCGCGACACGCAGTGGAGTCCTGTCGGACGCTGACCGGCGTCGGTGATCTCTATCCGATGGTGACGCTGAAATGGAATCAAGGCGTCCACAATTACATGGTCTACGGCTACGGCGACATCCCGGTCGGAGCCTACGACTCCAGACGCCTATCCAACATCGGCATCGGGCATGGCGGCATCGATGGCGGCGCCGGATATACCTACCTCAACCCGACGACGGGTATCGAGTTTTCCGGCGTCGCCGGCTTCACCTACAACTTCAAGAACCCGACCACACAATATCAAAGTGGCATCGACTTCCATTTCGACTGGGGTGCGTCGCACTTTCTGTCCAAACAACTCTTCGTCGGCATGGTTGGATATGCCTACCAGCAGATCACTGATGATTTTGGCGCACCACCATTCCTCGGCGGATTCAGGTCGCGCGTTTTCGGCATTGGCCCCCAACTCGGCTATCTATTCCCGATTGGAGACAAACAGGGATATTTGAACTTCAAGGGTTACAAGGAATTTGCCGCAGAAAACCGACCCGAAGGATGGAACGTCTGGTTGACCTTCGCCATCTCGAATGCCGCGCCGGCATCAACGGTTACGCCGACGAGGCATTCGATTACGAAGTAAAGCCTTGAAACCGGTTGATGTAGCCTTGGGTCAGTTCCACACTCGGCGCGCTCAAAGCGGATGTCTGCTCTACCAAATGAACTGACGTCGGCAGACAGGTCCGTCGGTTTTGAAACCTAAATTTGATCCGACACAGCGTTGCGCCAGATCAGGCTTGCTGGGATCAGGCCTGTGTGCCTGCAATCAGAGCTACAATCCGACTTGTGCAATCAGACTCGTACAATCAGATTTGGCCCTGTCTCTGGGTGGTCATCACGATGCGAACCAGGTCGGCGGCATTCCGCGCGCCGAGTTTCTTCATGATATTGGCGCGGTGGTCCTCAATCGTGCGCGGGCTGATCCCGAGATGCCGCCCCGCTTCCTTGTTGGAAGCGCCGGCGGTGAACTGCTCCAGCACCTCGCGTTCGCGCCGCGTGAGCGGCTCGCGTCCCGGAAAATGCAGGGCCGCGATGCGCGACGGCGCATTCTGCGCCTGCCGGCGAGCATAGGCCTCGATCGCCTCGTCGAGTCTTGCCACGAGTTCGCTGCCGCGAAACGGCTTTTCGATGAAATCCAGTGCGCCGCTCTTGATGGCGCTAACCGCCATGGCGATATCACCCTGCCCCGAGATCATGAAGATCGGTGCAGGGTAGTCCTCACCATGAAGCTCTTTCAGAATATCGAGGCCGGATTTACCGGGGATATGCACGTCGAGCAGGATGCAGGCTGGCGTCCGTGTTCGAGCAATCGCCAGCAGCGCGGCGCCGTCGGCGAAACAGATGACCTGATAGCCGGCTGCCGACAGCACCATCGAAAGCGTCTCGCGAACGGCAGGGTCGTCATCGACTACAAAAATCTCCCCGCGGGAGGGGGCTTTTTCAGTCATGTTCCATCGTCCATGCGTGGTTGAATGTGACGCACACTCGGATAACGGTATTCAACACCATACCGGACCGTATTTGTACGGGACCGCGGCTTAACGCACAAGTAGCAACGCACGCCTAAAAAGTAACTAACGAGTGCGCTTATGCAAAACGCAGCAGGCGATCGCGTCAGACAGGCACCCATCGACCCGAATGACGCCTACCACGCCGTGGTTTCGGACCTCGTCAGCTTGGTCGAGCACGTCCAGAACAGCCTGCGGCTGATTGAACAAATGATTGCCAAGGAAGTTTTGCCCGGCGCTCCCGAGAGTTCCACCAGCGTCATCGTGCTTGATGACGTATCTCCCTGCTACACAAAGGCCGCGGCCGCGGTGCAGACCTGCGACTTCAATATTGGCATTGCCCTGCGCTCCCTGCTGGATTCCGGCAATGATGATCCATACGCCGCCAGCCTGCCGGCGCTTTCGCTCGTAGAGGCGTGAGACCGACACGGCGCCGTCCTGCTGGAGCGTACGATGTTCCCTCGCCGCAAATTTTCTTCGGGACTTTCTCGCGCCGTTAACCACCTGCTGCGGTTGCTGCCTGGCGTCCGGCATACCACGCCTGCGCCGCCGGACCTGGACGCAGCCACTACGATCGAGAAGCTGGATGCGGCACTGAACAATATGAGCCACGGCCTTTGCATGTTCGGGCCGGACAATCGCCTGCTGCTATGGAACGATCGCTACGTCAAAATGTACAGACCGGCGCCCGACCGCTTGCGCGTCGGATGCACGCTCGACGAAATGCTCGAGGCCCGCAAGGCGGCGGGCACCGCCTATCGCGACCTCGGACAATACGGATCGAAATTGCTGAAGGCGATGACCACGCGCAGTCCCGACCTGGCCGCGCGATCGGCCTCAGTGCATTGCGTCTTCGGCCTTTGACGACGCGCCTGACTTTTTCTTGCCGTGCTTGCCTCTCAGGAAGCGGATGTCCATTTCCGTGCCGTTGACGCGAACGAGCTCGCACCGGCGATAGGCGAGGCCGGTCGAAGACAAGAGCAGAAAGAACTCCTTGAGATTGAGGCCCTGAATGGAACCTTCCACGGTCAGCAGGGCGTCGGTATCCGAGATCGCGTTGAGCTGGCAGTCCCTGCGCCAGGTCCCGTCGATTGCCATGATGCAGACATCATAGCCCCTGCTGAACGTGACCC
Source organism: Bradyrhizobium sp. sBnM-33 (assembly GCF_032917945.1). NCBI lineage: Bacteria > Pseudomonadati > Pseudomonadota > Alphaproteobacteria > Hyphomicrobiales > Nitrobacteraceae > Bradyrhizobium > Bradyrhizobium sp. sBnM-33. Next base: position 463,403 of record NZ_CP136624.1, on the reverse strand, counting down.
GATCTGCGCTCTTGCCTTCCTCCGCCATCGCTCACCGTCCTGCCATCGCCGCGATTTTTGGCATAAAGGGCCCGCCTTGCGCAGATGCCGCCCGCGCTCCGCTAGGCCGATAAAGACCCCGCTTGTCCGGGAACGGCCTGAACACATCCGTCAGGCCGACGACGGTTTCCGCCGCCCCCAGCACCAGGAAGCCATCGCCTTCCATTGCCTTGGCGAGGCGGCCAAAGATATTGATCTTGGTGTCCTGATCGAAATAGATCAGGACGTTGCGGCAGAAGATGACGTCGAAGGTGCCGAGCTGGGAGAAATCGTGCAGCAGATTAAGCTGGCGATGCTGCACCATGCCGCGCAGCTCCGGGCTGATCTGCCACAGTTCGCCGTTCTGCTTGAAATATTTGACGAGTAGCTGAATCGGAAGGCCGCGCTGCACCTCGAACTGGCTGTAGACGCCCGACTTCGATTTTTCGAGCACCTCCTGCGACAGGTCAGTCGCGATGATCTCGATCCGCCAGCCGGCAAGCTCCGCGCCCGTCTCCTTCAGCGACATGGCAAGCGAATACGGCTCCTGACCGGTCGAGCCGGCGGCACACCATATCCTGATGCTCCTGCGGCCGGCGCGCGCCTTCAAAAGCTCCGGCATGATCGTATCGCGGAAGTGTTCGAACGGCACCTTGTCGCGGAAGAAGAAGGTCTCGTTGGTGGTCATGGCTTCGACCACCTGAGCGATGATCGATGACGATCCGCCCTTCATTTTCTGCACGAGTTCGCCGATCCCGGAGACACCGCATTTGCGCGACAGCGGAAGCAGCCGGCTTTCGATCAGGTATTGCTTGTCTGCGGACAGGTCGAGACCGGAATGATCCTTCAGGAGCTTACGCAAATACTCATAGTCTGGCGGGGTCACGGGAGCCTCTCAAGGGCAAGCGATAAGATTTAGATCGGGCTCTGTTCCGGGAGCGCGACCAGGCCGACTTCCTGGAATTTTGCCGCGACGATCTCCTTGTCGAACGGCTTCATGATGTATTCGTTGGCACCCGCATGCAGCGCGCGCGAGATATGATCCATGCCGTTCTCGGTGGTGCAGAAAACCACCTTGGGCGCGTCGCCGCCGGGCAGTCTGCGCAAATGGCCGAGGAATTCGTAGCCGTCCATGACGGGCATATTCCAGTCGAGCAGAACTGCCGTGGGCATGGCATTCTTGCAGGCCTCAAGCGCCTGCTCGCCGTCCTCCGCTTCGGTAATCTGGAAATCCAATTCTTCGAGAATACGGCGGGCGATCTTTCGCACGACGTTGGAGTCATCGACGACAAGACATGTTTTCATTTTTGGCCTCCTTGCTTGATGGGCGGCGCTACGCTGCGAGGGCTGCTTTCGGCACGATTTCGAGAACGCGATCGACGTCGAGGACGACCATGAGCTGGCCGTCGAGGCGGTGCACACCGCCGGCGAGCTTGGCGAAGCGGGAATCCAGGTTGACCGGGTTTTCCTCGCGGCCATTGTCGGGTAGCCGCAGCACCTCGCCGATCTGGTCGATCAGGAGGCCATAGGACTCGCCGCGCAAATCGACGCCGACCGCCATCGGCGGCTTGCCGTCGTCGTTCTTCGGCAAGCCGAGCCTGGCGCGCATATCGACCACGGTGACGATACGGCCGCGCAGATTGAGCACGCCGGCAATCTCGGCCGACGACAGCGGCACCCGGGTCAGCCGTTCCGGCATGAACACGTCCTGCACCCGCGAGATCGGCAGGCCGAACAATTGCCCGCCGATCACGGCGGTGACGTACTCGGCGACGGTGCCCTCGATGGTCTCGGTCTTCGTTGTCATGGTCTAACTTCCTTATGCCCCGGCCAAGCTTGCTTACGCCGCGCGCCGGGTCTCGGCGGTCTGTTCCTTCAGCGCCGCGATCAGCCCGGGGCGGTCGAACTTGGCGACGTAGTCGTGGAAGCCGGCCTGCCGCCCGCGCTCGATCGCCGCCGGCGACACCAGCGAGGACAGCGCGATGATCGGCAACTGGCCCAGATTGTTGTCGGCGCGGATCGTCTCGGCGAATTCGAAGCCGTTCATGTCGGGCATCTCGATGTCGGTCAGCACCACGTCGAAGCTCTGGCCCGAGCGCAGCGCCGACAGCCCCTCCTGCGCGTTGACGGCGACCCGCACCTTGTAGCCGGCGGCTTTCAGGACCGGCGCCAGCATGTTGCGGAAGAAGGCGGAGTCATCGACCAGCAGCACCGATTGCGCCATCGACGAGGCCCGCATCTCCTTGCGCGAGAACCAGTCGGCAAACGCCATCGGCAGGAAGTGGCCGACGTCGATCACCTCGGTGGCCTGGCCCTTGATCACGGCGGAGCCCAGAATGCCATCCTGCTGGCCGGCGACCTCGATGTGCAGCCGCTCCTCGACGATGTCGATGATCTCGTCGACCACGAGCCCCATCGAGCGGCCGTCGTCGGCGAACACCAGGATCGGCTGCGCGCCTGAGGTCTGCACGGTGACGCCGGCCATCTGCACCAAGGGCATCAGCTGCTCGCGGTACTGCACCATGTAGCGGCCGTTGCTGAGCTCGATCTTGTCGGTGGCGATCTCCTCCAGCCGGGTGACGAGGCCGAGCGGCACCGCCTTGGGCTGCGAGGAGCCGGCGCGGAACACCAGCAGCGAGGTGAGCTGTTCGCTGCCGAAGCCATGCGCCGCCGACGCCTCATCGGCCATCTCATGGGCCGAGGAGCCGGAGGCGCCGAGCGCCTTGGCAATGCCGTTGGGGTCGATGATCATGATCACGGCGCCATCGCCCAAGATGGTGTTGCCGGAGAACATGTCGATGTGCCGCAGCTTGGTCGACATCGGCTTGACCACGATTTCTTCGGTGTGGAACACGCCGTCGACCACGATGCCGAAGGTCTGGCTGCCGACCTGGGTGACCACGATGAAGCCGTTCTCGGGGTCGCTGGACGAACCGTCGTCGATCTTCAACAGCTTCTTCAAGTGCATCAGCGGCAGCAGCTTGTTGCGCAGCCGCAGCACCGCGGTGTCCTTGATGCGCTCGATGCGGTGTTCGGAGTTGGCGCGGGCGCGCACCAATTCGACCACCGAGAGTTGCGGGATCGCAAAGCGGTCGCCGGCGGCTTCCACGATCAGGGCCGAGACGATCGCCAAGGTCAGCGGGATCTTGATAGTGACGGAAGAACCTTCGCCGGCCACGCTCTTGATGTCGATGGTGCCGCCGATCTGGTCGATATTGGTGCGCACCACGTCCATGCCGACGCCGCGGCCGGACACCGAGGTGACGGTGGCGGCGGTGGAAAAGCCCGGCGCGAAGATGAACTTGTGAACTTGCGCTTCGGTCATCTTCTCCAGTTCGGCCTCGGTGACGAGGCCGTTCTGCAGTGCTTTCGCCTTGATCCGCTCGGTGTTCAGCCCGCGGCCGTTATCGGCGATGCAGATGATGATGTGGCCGCCCTCGTGGTAGGCCGACAGCCGGATCGTGCCCTGCTCGCCCTTGCCGGCCGCCAGCCGCTCGGCCGGCGTCTCCAGGCCGTGGTCGGCGGAGTTGCGCACCATGTGGGTCAGGGGATCCTTGATCAGATCGAGCACCTGGCGGTCGAGCTCGGTGTCGGCGCCGTGCATCTCGAGTTCGATCTGCTTGCCGAGTTCGCCGGAGAGGTCGCGCACGATGCGCGGCAGCTTCTGCCAGGCATTGCCGATCGGCTGCATCCGCGTCTTCATGACGCCTTCCTGCAGCTCGGCGGTGACGTTGGAGAGCCGCTGCAGCGGCACCTTGAACTCGGTGTCCTCGTTGCGGCGGGAGATTTCCAGGAGCTGGTTGCGGGTCAAGACCAGCTCGGAGACCATGGTCATCAAATGTTCGAGGGTGTCGACGTTGACGCGGATCGACTGGTTGGCGATCTTGTCGGCTTCTTGGACGTCGACCTCGATCGCGGCGGCGCGCTTGGCCGGCTTGGCCTTGGCGTCCTTCGCAGTTTCCTTCGCAGCTTCCTTGGCTTCCGGCGCCGCCTTGGCGACCGGCGCCGGCGCGAGTTCGGTCGCGGTCTCGCGGAAGGCGCGCTCGAGGTCGTCGAGCGAGACTTCGCCCGGACGCAACGGGCGTTCCAGCACCTGCTCGACCAGCGTGCCCGAAGTGACCGGGGGCTTCGCCCGCGGTGCCGCCACGACGGGCGCCGGCGCGGGTTCAGGCTGCGCCTCGGTGTGGGCCTGATGGCCGCCTTCGGCCATCGCATGCAGCTTCTCGATCAGGTCTTCGTCGGTGCCCTCGGGCTCGGTCTCGGTGGCTTCGAGACCGGCGAGGATTTCCTTGATGCGGTCGATGCTCGACAGGATCAGCGTCACGGCTTCGGCCTTGACCGGCATGCCGTCGCGGAATTTGCCCATCAGGGTCTCGCCGGCATGGGCGAGCGCTTCCAGCCGCGGCAGGCCTAAGAAGCCGCAGGTGCCCTTGATGGTGTGGACCAGGCGGAAGATGTTATCGAGGATCTTCGCGTCGCTCGGATCCTGTTCGAACCGCACCAACTGATTGTCGACCGTATCCAGGCTCTCGCTGGTCTCGGTCAGGAACTCCCGCAACAGGTCATCCATGCGAGCACGCCTTTTTAAAATTCAGATACTGGTCTTCTCCAAAATAGCCCTGCGGATTTCACGGCTACGTTAATTTCACCGTCCGTGCTAATACGGATATGGTGAACAATGTCGTGATGAGCCGGTCGCAGCGGCGAGTCGAAGATCGCGGCCGAGACGCGATTGACGAAATTTGAAAGATTCGACGGCGAGCGGACTGCGCTTCCCGGATGGGATGTTGAAAACAGCGCGGTGAGAGTCGAGTTCACAATAAAAAAACGGCGGGGAGATCCCCGCCGTTTTGATCTTGTATTTGGCGCTTATTAGCGGAGCAGCTGCAGCACGCTCTGCTGGCTCTGGTTGGCCAGCGCCAGCGCGGACACCGCGATCGACTGGCGGGTCGACAGCGCCTGGCTGTTCGCCGCTTCCTCGTTGGTGTCGGCCAGTGTCAGGTTCGACGAGCCGGTCTGCAGCACGTTGATCAGGTTCTTCGAGAAGTCCTGACGGATCTGCACGATCGACAGGTTCGAACCGAGGGTAGAAGCCTGCGTGCGCAGCTGGGTCGAGGCGCTGCTCAGGTCGGCAATAACCCTGTTGGTGGCGGCGTTGTCGATGAAGTCGACGCCGCTGGTCAGGTTCGCCAGGCCGAGACCGGCGGCATCAAAGTTGACGCCGGTGATGCTCAGGGTCGACTTGCCGGTTTCGTTGAACGTCAGCTTGAGCTGATCGCCGCTGAGCAGGTTGACGCCGTTGAACGACGCGTCCTGCGCAGTGGTGGTGATCTGGGCCAGGATGCCGTTGAACTGGTTCACCAAAGTGGCGCGGGTGTTCTGGGCCTGCACATCGGCGACAGGATCCACTGCGTTGGTGAAGGACAGGACAGCCGTCGCCGTGCCGCCGATCGCGCCGCCGGAGACCGACGATCCGAGCGTCGACGACGCATAGTCGTTAGCCGCCGAGATCGTGAGCTTGCCCGCAGAGTCGAGCGTGGCGATCAAGTTGTTGGCCTGCAACGCCGAGTTCAACTGATCGAGGGTCTTGACCGTGCCGTTGGTGCCGTCGCCGAAGGTGACGTTGACCGCCGTGCCGCCATTGAAGGAGGAGAAGGTCAAGGTCTTTCCGTTGATGCCGCCGGCCGCGGAAGTGCGGGCCGCCGTGAACGAATTGTCGGTGCCGGTGTTGCCGCCAAGGCCAAGCGCGCTCAACGCGTTGCCGGTGCCGGTGATCGCAAGATCCTGGCTGGTGCCGGTCGAAATCTTCAGCGTGCCGTTGGTGGCGATCGATGAGGCAACCTGACCGGAAGCGGTGGCCAAAGTAGCCGCGCCGCTCGCGTTCGTGGCGGTCTGCACGCCAGTTGCCAGGTCGACGGCCTTGAGCAGGTCGGCAATCGTAGCGGACTGGATGTAGACGGTCGAGTTTCCGTTGCCGTCGGTGACGACGTTGCCGCTCACGCCCGAGCCAGTCGGGACGTTCGCTGCAGCCGGAGTAGCGCCGGCGGCGAAGGTGATGGTGTGGCCGTTGACATAGAGCGACGAACCGGTCTGCAGCAGTGAGCCGAGCGTGCCGGTGCCGGTCGTGCGGGTCGCCGTAACGGTGGCCGTGCCCGAGCCGGTCGCCGGTGTGAGGCCGAGTGCGTTGAGAATATCAGCCTTGCCGCTGACCGAGAGATCGGCACCGGTCGAACTCTGCAGCGAGATCGCGCCGGCGGTGATCGACGAAGCAGTCTGGCCCGAGGCAGGGCTGGTGACCGTCGCGTTGCCGCCGCTGTTCACGGCGGACCGGACGCCGCTGGCAAGATCGATTGCCTGAAGCACGTCGCCCACCGTGGTGGCCGCGTTCAGGTAGACCGTCGAGTTGCCGCTGCCGTCGTTGACGACGTTGCCGCTCAGGCCCGAACCGGCCGGAACCGCCGTATTGGCTGGGGTCGCGGCTGACGTGAAGGTGATGGTCTTGCCGTTCACGGTGAGCACGTCACCGTCAACGAACTTGGTGGTAGCCTGCGTGGTCAACGCACTGGCGGCGCCATAGATCAGCGTGGCGTTTGTGATGGCAGCCGCCGAGTTGTCGTTCTTCGCCGTGCCGGTAGCAGCGCCGGAAACGCCGCCGAGTGCGGTCGTGGCGGTTGCCGCCGTCGCGCCGCCAGCCGCACCGGTGTAGAGCACGTTGCTGCTCGCGGTCGCGCTGGTGTAGCTCGTGGTGCCGCGCAGGTCAGCGGCGGTGGCGCCGGTGATCGTGGTGGAGACGTTCGATTTGGTGGAGTAGCCGACCGCGCTCTGCAGCGCCTGGTTGGCGATCGACTTCGCGGTATCGACCAGCTTCTGTAGCGAGGTGATGCCGGTGTTGGCGGCCTGCAGCACCTGCACGCCGTTACCGATGCCATCGAGGAGGTTGTTGATGTCACCGGCGCGCGAATCGAGCGACTGCGCGGTGAAGAAGTTGGTGGGGTTGTCGAGAGCCGTGTTGACTTTCTTGCCGGTGGCAAGGCGGTTCTGCGTGGTGGCGAGCAGATCAGCGGTCGACTGGAGGGAGAGGAGGTTCTGACGAACCGACGCGGAGAGGACAATGCCTGACATGTCTATTTCCTTCTGGTTTCGAAGCCATTTCTTTGGCCATGCCAGCAATACAGAGCGAGATTTAACAATGCCTCAACTTGACGGCTCTGATTTGCAGCAATCGGACACTGAACTGCCAATGGTTAAAGCTGACCTAAGCAGCAAACCGTAAAAACACGGTTAAGTGGCCATGACCGCGGCTCGCAAATCTTTCCGGTGCGTGCCGCGATCTCGTCGCGGGACGGCGGCGCCGGATTCTCACCTTCGGTGCTGCATGGTCGAACGATTATGCCGGGCTCGGCGGCTGCGCGCTTCAGCCGCCAGGGGCCAGAACCAAACATTCACATCGAGAAGGCGCCGTATTCGCCAGTCGCTAGTTCGACTGGACGATGCCGCTGAAACGTGAGCGGGCTTCGGCAAGACACTCGTTGACGACCGCCAGGAGCGCCCCCGGCGTGAACGGCTTGCGTAGGCAGCGCGCGGCACCGAGCTCGAGCGCCATGCGCAGGAAGTCCGGCGCCGGCGAGTCGAGATTGGCAAAGGCGTATCCCGACATCGCAACGAGCGGGATCGTCGGGGCGCGCTCGTGGAAAATCCTGATCGATTCGAAGCCGCGCATGTGCGGCATGAAGATATCGACGAGCATCAGGTCGTAGCCGGAGTCTTCCAGCGCGCGAAGCCCGGCTTCGCCACCATCGGCTACCGTCACCTCAAAGCCGTGACGCTCGAGATAGATCTCGATGGCCGCGCAGACCATGGGATCGTCATCGACGATGAGAACACGTGTCATGTCAGCCCCCGGAAGGTAGGACACGCTCCGGCCACCCGGCCGGGCGGTTCCACAAAAGGAACCTCTCGGCTGATCGTGGGGCAGCTTTATCTTGCGAATCAGTGCGCCAACCCATTTCCGCCGTAAGCAGGCCACCCTGTCTGCCCTGTACAGTGTATAAGCCCGGTTCCACGACCTGGCTGATCGAATTGGGAATTGTACTCGGGCTGCCCACACGACAGGTCGCGCCGTCGCTGCTTCGGTTCAGATCCGCCCGATGCAAGCAGCAACCGCGCGTCGATTTTCGCATGTAATGCCGGCGCCGCTTAAATCGCGAAGCGTCGGAGCGGGTCAAAGCCCATCTGACCCGATCGGCGCCATCAATCTACGGTTGCCCGACAACGCGGATCGACGATGGCCCGCGATTTTCGGAGCGACAGAGCACGGAAGTCGCGACGGTTGATCGGGACTTCCTTGTCACTTGCAGGTGCTCGCGACGACAGGCGCTGATCGATGCCGATTGTCTGCGTCCATTTTGTCAGTTTTTCTTGCCAATATAATGTGCAAGGATCATCCTGCAGTTCGGACTGTACGCAGCAGACGCCAGAGACCGGCTTGGCCGTAAGGCAGGAGACTGCTTTGGATTCAGCCCCTCGTTCTCCGAATGGATTTCTGTCCTCGCTGACCGCGGACGATTTCGAATTGATCCGCCCGCATCTGCGCGCCGCCGATCTCAGCCAGGACATGGTGCTGGTCGAAGTCGACGAAACGCTCAAGCGTGCGTATCTTCCGCACAAGGGCGTCATCTCGCTGGTCGTGAAGCTGGCGCGCGGCGAGCACGTCCAGATCGCGATGATCGGCCGCGACAGCATCTTCGGTGCATTCGCTGCCCTCGGCGACCCCGTGGCGTTGAACACCGCCGTGGTGCTGGTGCCGGGCGCCGCCTCGACGATCGATCTCGACCAGCTTCGTGTTGCCGCTGACCAGAGCGCAACGTTGCGTACCGCACTGGCGCGGCATGGCCTCGCCGTCTATGCGCAAATCCAGCAGACCGCCGGCTGCAATGCCTCGCATACGGTGGAATCCCGGCTGGCGCGGTGCCTGTTGCATACACGCGACCTCTCCGGCAGCGACAAGCTGGTCCTGACCCAGGAAGCGATGGCCCAGATGATCGGCGCACGCCGCAACAGCGTTTCGCTGGTGGCCCATACGCTGCAGCAGGCGGACTTCATCCACTACAGCCGGGGGCATATCGAAATCACCAACGTGGACGGCCTGATCAAGACGTCCTGCGAATGCTACGCGACGGTTAAGGCGCAGTACACGAGGCTGCTGCATCCGCGCATCCACAGCGCGGCTGCTTAGTCGCTTGCTGCGGTCGACCACGGCCGCAGCCCGATCTGCGATACGCATCGCACCGCCGTTACGCGCGAAGATTGCGACGGCCCCCGACCTCACCGTATTACTACGGCCAATCGCGGCTTCCGCGGCGTTTCAGCCCGCAGGCGATTAACGCGCTGTTCAACGAGCCCTGATAATTGTGACGGTGCTGACGGGTGCGGGTTCGAGACTCTTTCGCGTGCAACGCGCATTCACCTGTGTTCGGCGGCATACTGTTTGCGCGGAGTACGAACATGGCTTTTGACCTGTCGATGCCGATCCTGGTGGTCGATGACTACAGCACCATGATCCGCATTATCCGCAACCTTCTCAAGCAGCTCGGATTCGAGAATGTCGACGAGGCCAGCGATGGATCGGCTGCGCTCGCCAAGATGCAGAGCAAGCGATACGGCCTCGTGATCTCCGACTGGAACATGGAGCCGATGACCGGCTACGACCTGCTTAGGGAAGTCCGCGCCAGCCCGGAATTCTCCAAGACGCCCTTCATCATGATCACCGCGGAATCCAAGACCGAAAACGTGATCGCCGCGAAGAAGGCCGGCGTCAACAATTACATCGTCAAGCCGTTCAACGCCGCAACGCTCAAGACCAAGATGGAAGCGGTGTTTCCCGACGCAGCCGGCTGACGTCATCCCGAAAGGCGCGCGGTTAGCCGTACTTCTACGGTTTGAGATATTCACCTCCGGATAACGTTGACTGAGGATAGTTGCGTGGACCAAGGGAGTGCCCTCATGTTCACGTTTGAAACGAGCGATCAGAAAGAAGTGCGGCGTTTCCGTATCGCCCAGTTCAATGGCAGGACTGCAACCGTGCGTTCGGCCGGATCGGCGGTCACCGGCCACGTCCGCTCGATCGTGGAAAACAAGTCGAGCGTTCCGGCGGCGTGGACCATCACGATCGTCCCGGAAGTGCCGAAGCCGACGCTCTCGTCGCGGCCCGCGCCGCGGGGGCGCTCCTTCGTGGAAGATTTTTGCTGAACGGCAGAACGGCCCGATCGCGGCGGATCGAGATGCCGGCTCGGCCTGTGATCGATCGGACCGGACCGTCGTCAAGATCGCGAACAGTTCATATGGGCTTGTCACACGGGCTTGGGATTGAGACGGGCGAATCCGGCCTGAGTCCGGTACGGATAGTAGGGATAGGCCGGCATGACGTCGCTGGCCGCGTCCAGCCGCCGAATCTGCTCCTCGCTCAGCGACCAGCCAACCGCACCGAGATTGTCGCGGAGCTGCGCCTCGTTCCGGGCGCCGACGATCACCGAGCAAACGGTCGGCCGAGTCAGGAGCCAGGCGATCGCAATCTGCGGCACGCTCTTCCCTGTTTCGTCCGCGACTTCGTCCAAGACATCAATCACGCGATAGAGCCGCTCGCCCTCGACCGGCGGGCCCCATTGCGCCGTCTCGTGAAGGCGACTGTCTTTCGGCAGTGGCTGACCGCGCCTGAGCTTGCCGGTAAGCCGGCCCCAACCGAGCGGACTCCACACCATAGCACCCACGCCCTGATCGAGCCCGAGCGGCATCAGCTCCCATTCGTAGTCGCGTCCAACAAGGGAATAGTAGACCTGATGCGCCACGTAGCGCGGCCAGCCGTGACGCTCGGCAAGGTCGAGTGATTTAATCACCTGCCAGCCGGAGAAGTTAGAGACGCCGACATAGCGCACCTTGCCGGCACGCACCAACACGTCGAGCGCGTAGAGCACTTCTGCAATGGGTGTACCCGCATCAAAAGCGTGGAGCTGCAGCAGGTCGATATAGTCCGTGCCCAGCCTTCTCAGGGACGCATCGATGGCGCCGAGCAGGCGGTGACGAGATGAGCCGGCGTCAAACGGACCATCACCCATTGGCAGGCTTGTCTTTGTCGAGATCAATAGTTTGTCGCGGCGGCCTTTGATCGCTGCACCCAGTATCTCTTCGGACGCGCCGTTCGAATAGACATCGGCAGTGTCGAACAGCGTAACGCCGGCGTCGAGACAAATGTCGATCAGCCGCCGTGCTTCCTCGGCATCCGAGCGGCCCCAGGCGGAGAACAGCGGGCCTTGGCCGCCGAAGGTGGCCGCGCCGAAGCTGAGGACCGGCACCTTCAAGCCCGAGGCACCGAGATTACGATATTCCATGATCTACACTCCTATTCTGCGGGACACGTGATCGAGCTTGCGGACACCCGGTCGAGCCGCAGGCTCCAGAACGCCAGCGCGAGACCGAGGGCCGTGATAACCGCTGCGACTACTGGCAAGGCGGCGAGGCCGAGACCGCGATCGATGGTCACGCCGCCAGCCCAGGCGCCTAGCGCGTTGCCAAGGTTGAAGGCGGCGATGTTCAGGCTGGAAGCAAGGTTCTGCCCGGCCGTTCCCGCCTTCTCGATCACGCGAATCTGGAGCGGCGCGACCGTGGCGAAAGCTGCCGCGCCGAGCAGGCCGATCAGCAGCACGGCCGGCGCCTTGGCAGGGAGCGCGAGCGCAAGCACGACAAGGACGATGACGAGGCCGGCAAGGGTTCCGATCAGAGCACGCGGCAAGCCACTATCTGCAAGCCGTCCCCCGGCGATGTTGCCGATCGATAGCCCGACGCCGAATACGAGGAGGATCGGCGAGACCGCCGCCTCCGAAAATCCGGTGATCCTGGTAAGGATCGGCTGAATATAGGTGAATACCGTGAAGAGACCGGCGAACCCAAGCACGGTCATAGCCAACCCGAGCTGCACCTGCGGCCGCGCGAGCACCGTCAGCTCTTCGCGCAGCGATGTGTTCTCGCCGTTGCGGCCCACATGGTTCGGCACCAGCAGGGCAAGCACGATGAACGCGACGACGCCGATCGCCGCCACGGCCCAGAACGCGGACCGCCAGCCGAACGACAGGCCGAACCAGGCACCGAAAGGCACACCAAGCAGCGTGGCGGCCGTCAGGCCCGTAAACATCATCGCGATCGCCGAGGCCCGCTTGTCTTGTGCGACAAGCCCTGTCCCCACAACCGATCCGACGCCGAAGAAGGTACCGTGCGCGAGCGAGGTCAGAACGCGCGCTGCCATCAGCGCGGCATAGCTGGGCGCGACTGCGCAGGCGGCATTTCCGAGCGTGAAGATCGCCATCAACGCCAGCAGCACCGCCTTTCTCGGCATTCGGCGCGTGGCGAGCGTCAGGATCGGTGCGCCGGCGAAAACCCCGAGCGCGTAGCCGGAAATCAGCAGGCCGGCGGCCGAGACGGAGACCTGCATGTCGGCAGCGACCTGTAGCAGCAGACCCATGATGATGAACTCGGTCGTGCCGATGCCGAAGGCGCCAGCGGTAAGGGCGAGGACGGCAACAGGCATGGTTTTGGCTCCCGATCAGCAGTGATCGGCCAATAATGATGCGTCGCGTCATCTGGAACTAGAGGGAGACAATTCCATTCATTTATGAGATGAATTCATCATGCCTCGCTTCGACACCAACCGTGCCGCCGAGATGGAAGTATTCGTGCGGGTCGTCGACCTCGGCGGTTTCACTGCGGCGGCGCGCGAGTTCAAGCTGACGCCTTCCGGCGTCAGCAAGCTTGTGTCGCGGCTCGAAGCGCGGCTCAGCACACGCCTCATCAACCGCTCAACGCGCAAGCTACAGCTCACGCCCGAGGGGCAAGCCTTTTACGACCGGACCATGCGCATTCTAGCCGATATGGACGAGGCCGAGCGCGAGGCATCGGCAGGCGCCTGTCCCCGCGGCCATCTCCGGGTCAATAGCAACGTCCCGTTCGGGATGCGTCACATGATGCCGCTAGTGCCTCTGTTCCTTGCGCAAAATCCCGAGGTCACGCTCGATATCATGCTCTCGGACACGGTCATCGACCTGTTGGAAGAGCGCGCCGACATCGCCATACGCGTGGGCCCGCTTCGGGAATCGAGCCTCGTGGCGCGCAAGCTCGGTACGAGCCGAATGGCCGTTGTGGCATCGCCGGACTACCTTGCGCGGCACGCAGCTCCTCGCACTCCAGGCGATCTTGCGCGCCATAAAGGCATCGGCTGGACCTTCTCGCGCATCGTCGAGGGCTGGCCGTTTCGCAAGGGCAAAGGCATCGAGTCGCTATCACCGCCACCTGTTGCGCGGGCAAGCGATGGCGAGGCCGCGCGCCTTCTCGCCCTCGGCGGCGCGGGACTTGCGCGCCTTGCCCTGTTCCATATCGGTCCCGATATCGAGGCGGGCCGTCTCGTGCCTGTTCTGGAGGATTTCAACCCGGGTGACTGCGAGGATGTTCACGCCGTCTTTCTAGGCCAGGGCGGTCCCCTGCCCGCCCGTGTGCGCGCGTTCATCGACTTCCTGGGCGATCACGTCCGCATCGACAGCGTCAGCCTCGCGCGCGGTCGCCAGGGAAAATGGAAAGTGGCAGTTCCCAACCCACATGGCCGGCCGCGGGACGCGTGATGATTGCAACGAGCTTCGCTTCGCCTTGCTGTCGGTCGATTGGCGCAAATGGCGTCTCATGGCAAACAATGGCCAGGCCTGGGCCGCGGATCGCAAGCATGGGTTCGCGAAAAATCAGGCGGGCTGCAGCAGCGCCTTGCGAACCAGATCCGCGGTGTTGCGGGCGCCGAGCTTGCGCATGGCCTCGGCGCGATGGCTCTCGAATGTCCTTGGGCTGATATTCATCCGCAAGGCGCCTTGCTTGTTGGAGTAACCTTCGCTGATCAGGCTCAGCACCTCGCGCTCGCGCCTGGTCAGAGGCTTCTGCCCGGACTCCTGGGCCAACAACAGGCCCGGCCTGCGGGCGCCATCCGCGGAGCGGCCGACGTGGCCCTCGCTCGCCTGCTTGCGAACGGCGTCGGACGCTTGATGATTGTCCGACATCTGTTTCACCAGAGCGTGGACACGTTCGGTTTGCTGAAGCGCGTTCTCCACCACCTGTTGCAGGTAGAGCCGGTTGCCGGATCCTTGCGGAAACTGGTGGCTGTGCTGCTTGATCTCATTCATGTAGAGCAGCAGCGCTGTCAGCGGTCCGTTCAGCTGCCGCGCGATCGCCGCTCCCGCCTCTTCCGCGGCACGCGAGCGCGCAGCGGATAGCTGGACGATCTCAGGATTCTCTTCGAGAGGTGTGATGTTTTCCATCCACTTCGTGAAGTGCGAATCAGCGGCGCGATGATCTTGTCCCGACATATAACTATTTTATCGGTTCCACCCTCTTCCATAGTTAATTTCTTAACCGGTAAGAATACGGAGAATTCCGCCAGCGCGTCCCACCGCCTGACTAGATTGGGTTAAAAATCACTCGAAATTCGATATTTTTGACGAAAATGCGTGATCCGAACAAGAGCGCCTTAGGCCGCTGGTCCCGTATTTTTAACGGTGAGAGCATTTGCTTTGTTAATAGATCTCAGCCGTCTCGACGTGGGTTTCCCGGCGGCGCACGGCGTCTCTCGTTCCCTCGACACCCGTTCCGCGCGCACCGGCGTGCTTCACGGCATCGCCCTGACGAATACGGCTGAGAGATCGTTCGGCCGGAAAGTGAGGCCAGGACTGCCGCACCGAGTTCTATCCGACCTACGCTTACAAGGCGATCGGCACCGCAGCGCACGAGAAGGCGCAGTAGGCTTAAGGTCAGCCGAGCCTGGAGATCTGCTCCTCGGTCACGACGCGCTCGACATTCTCGGATTTGCTCCTGATGCGATAGCGTGGGCGGCCGTCGGCTTCGATCGGCAGGCAGGAAACGATGGTGTAGACGCTTCGTTCTTTCGCCGTGGCACGGCCCTGCGGCCCCTGCTGCTGGTGATGGACGTCGTCGTTGATCGCGAAGTTATGAGCCATCGTCGGTCTTCCCGCTGAAAAAGCGCTTGTAGTCTCAACGGCCTGGTAACGCAACACATTGTCCGCCTGATGTGCTTCGGATTTGAGGTCCACCGTGTCAGGCCGTCAGGAGCGCCTTTCGCCTGCCTACACGCGCGATCGATTTCTCGATCGCCGAACCGGACAAGGTTCCCTCGCGCAGGCCTTCTGCGATGTATTCGGCAATCTTGGCCATCTCCTGTTCCTGGTCGAACAAATTGTTGCCGATGCAGAGCATATCCATGCCGGCTTTGAGCGATTGCAGGCTGGCTTCCCGCGTGCCCAACGCCTTCTGCAATCCTTGCATCTGCATGTCGTCGGTGATCAGGAGCGTATCCGGAAGGCGCTTGCGCAAACGCGCCAAGCCCTGCCGCGGACAGCGTCATCGGGCAATGTTCGTCCCATTGTCTGACGATGGCGTGGCTAACCAGCACTGCATCGCCGAACATTTTTGGCGCAAGCGAATAGAACAGCTCTTCCTGCTCACCGCGAAAGGCATCGGAGATATCCATGAATTCCTGATGCGAATCCACCACCGCGCCGCCGATGCCGGGGAAATGCTTCAGGCACAGGCCGATGCCCTGCGCCCGCGCCACCTCGCTTGCCAGCAACGCATTGGCTTCCACCTCGGCGATGTCGGCGGAGTAGGCACGCTTGATTCTGCCGATATTGGGGTTGTCAGGATTGTAGTCGACGTCGATGACAGGCGCGAAATCATAGTGGATGCCGAGCCGCCGCATCTCGGCAAAGCTCGCGGTGAGGATCGCGTGCTTTTGATCCGGTGCAAGGAGATTGAATTCCCTCGCACTGGGAAGCGGCGCAAAGCCGCGGTTTTCCTTCAGCCGCCGCACCAATCCACCTTCCTGGTCGATGAACACCACCGGCCCCGACGGCAGCGCGGAAATCTCGGCGCAGAGGCGTTGCACCTGTTCAGGCGATTCAATGTTGTTGTCGTATTCTCGCGTCCGACAGGAATAGTCGAACAGGATCACCCCGCCGAGACCGTAGCGGGCCGCAAATTCCTTCAGCCAATTGGGAACGATCTTGCCGAAGAAGCCGAGGATGAAGAGTTCGCCGATGTCATTCATTGTGGCGGCCCTCCTTCGATAAGGCACATCGGCGCGCACCCGATCTCGATCAACCAAGCACTATCAGCGCGTCGAGGTCGATCTCGGTCAATGTCCCGTTCGTGTCTCCACCAGATTTTTTCGTTGAGCGGCTGATTGCCGGGGCTTGAACAGGCGCCACCGGAGTTTCGGGTCGAGATGTCGAGTCGTCTGCAGGCAGTCTGCTCAATTTCCTCTCGAGGGATCGCCAGCAGCATCAGTACCGGACGCTTCCGGCGCTACGTTCGCCGACGCACCCCGGTCGGTCCAATCCGGCGGCAGCCCAATCCTCTCTCCGATCATGCCGGTCAGTCCCGGCGCTCGCCCGAATGCTTCACAAATCGCCTCCTTCGACGCGCCACCGAGAGAGGCCTTCAGGCTGCCGATGGATGGCGGCGCGGAGATCTTCCCGAACGGACTCTCGGCAGTAACAAGCAATTTCCCGAAATCGTCTCCGAAAGCACTGGCGAGATCATAGGCATCCCCGTCGCTCGATACGCGCGGAGCGCTGGTGAAGGAATTCGCTCCGCGGGCCCAGATCATGGCAGCCTTTTGGTTGCCGCTGCGATCACGGACCTCGGCCTCGACTGACAGGCTCCCGAGTCCGATCGGAAGCCGCGGCACAGGGATGGGCACACCGGGAGCCACGACGGACGGTACAACGCTTGCGACCTTGGAGACGCCGGCGGCCGTCGCATCGGTCGGCGCAATGTGGGTAATGACCGCCCGGACACTCAAGTCCGCCGCTTCCGTCGGTGCTACAATTCGGAAGCGCTCGCTCAGCGCAAAACACATCGCTCTGTTTACCGCATTCTTGATTAGGCTGCGCTGCTGGTCCGAGAACGGCTCTCTTGCCGCGGCTACCGTGAATGCGGTTGGCTCGATCCGCGCGGTCTTCGCGCCGAGAACATAAGCTTTGCTGACCCGAACTTGCGACTTGGTCAGAAGATCATCGGACGGCGTCAGATTGTCGTAAGAGGCTAACGACCCGGACCGATCCAGTGGTGCGGTCGCGCAACCGGCAGCCATCAAGCCCAGCGTCGGGGCCAGGACCCATCTCATGGCGAGGCAACGAGGCCAACCTCCGATCCCTGGACCATGCGCCGGGAACGCGCGACCGGAACAGGAGAAAGCGCGGTGCCGGGCGCCGTTGCCAGGATTGGTTGCCATGTCGCATTCCAGCGCGTGAGCGTCGTCCCGTTGCCGTCGAAGGCCAGGTCGAGGAAAGCCAGAGTGAGTTCCGCGGTCGCAGCCTTCACCTTCGGATTCAGCGCCGGGCCGCCTGTGAACGAGCGATCTGTAAAGATGCTGTGCGAGCCGCCTTCGAATACAGCAAGCAGCTTGCGGGGTGTGGCAATGCCGTTGAAAACGGTTAACCGATCGGCAGCGGGCGAGTGGTATCCGGGAATTTCGATGACGTCGTTGGTCGCAGTCACGTGCAGGTTCGGAACCGTGATCTTGCTCAGCACCGAAGCAAGATCGGACTCGCCATAGAACGGCGGCGCCGAGATCACGATCGCCGCCGCAAAGCGCGGGTCGCGGGCCTCGACCCACTGCCCTTCACGCATCACGCGGGCGCCAACCGCAAGAAGGGCCGTGTTCGCGCCATATGAATGTCCGGCCGCCACGATACGCCGACGATCGATCTGGGTGCCGTAGGGGCTCGACAGCACGCGGTCCAGGGCGAAGCGCAGATCCCAGGCCCGCGCAAGCGCCTCGCTCTCATGAGCCGCTCGCTGCAAGCGGTTCACTACGGTGAGAGGATTGCCGACCCAGAGCGACGAATCGCTGCCCGCATGCTGAACATGCAAACTCGCAATGCCGCGGGCGGCCCAATATCGCCCCAGATAACTGTAGCCGCGGCGGGAGCCACCCATGCCATGGGAGAACACGATGAGCGGCACGCGCAAACCCGACGCGACACTCGTGGGCCAATGCAGACGCGCCGGAACGGCCCGCGAACGCGCGGGATCGACCCAGTCGAAATCAACGAAAGCGGGCGCGGCGGATTGCGCTCGCGCTGGATTTACCGGAGCGGCGGCCGTGATTGCGACGGCGAGCAGCATGGCACCGAGGCACCGTCGCGTCATGTTGGCCGCCACGATTGTTTCGCCCCGGCCACCCGCGAGAGCGGATTGAACATGCCGCGAGGGAGTATCGCCGCCCACCCTGCTCTTCATAAACACACCTTGAACACAATTCGCACTGGGTGTAATCTTATATTGCACTGAGTGTAATTTTGCAAGATAACAAATTCGTATCAGAGCTGGTCATGGAAAGTTCGGCTCCCAAGGAGGAACGTCCCCGCGAGCGGAAGCGGCGCGAGACGCTGCATCGTATCGCCGAGCAAGGCCTGAAACTGTTTTTGACCCGCGGCTATGAGGCTACCACGCTCGACGCGATCGCGGAGGCAGCGGGAATCTCGCGGCGGACGTTCTTCTACTACTTCAAGTCCAAGGAAGAGATTCTGCTGGCGTGGCAGGACGGCGGTTTCACCGAGACCCTGCGAACCGCCGTGCTGGAGCAATCGACCAGACAGTCGCCACTCAACGCGGTGAAGAGCGCCTTATTGGAGCTGACGATCCGTTTTCAGGCCGATTACAAGCAAACCAGGGTGATCGAACGCCTGATATGCGCGAACGAAGCGCTACGCATACGACATCAGGCGAAATATATAGAGAAAGAACAAGCGGTATTCGACGCACTCTGCCAGATGTGGCCGCAGCCCAAGCGACAGCCTGCGCTCCGCATCGTCGCCATGATCTCGATCGGAGCGCTTCGTCTTGCGATCGACAACTGGAACCGGGACCAGGGAAAACGACCTATCGCCATTTATCTCAAAGAGGCGTTCGCCGACCTGAAGTCGGAGATTTGAAACGCCCGCGGCTCGCCCGTTGCCAGGCTCGAGAGTTCGGCCCAGGCACACGCCATTGACGCAAGGTCAATCCCTTCTGCCGCCTGCCCGGACTCTGTCCTGAGATCGACGATGTCATCAACATCAACATTGTAGGCGCAGATCGTCAAAGGATCGAAGCGAGTGCTTCGCTTCATCGCGGCTCGCTGCACCGAAGCGCAAGAGGGCGGGTGCTTGGCTGCAAGTTCAATACGCGTCGAACGGAACCGGCAAAAGAAAGCCGAGTTCCGGCTGCGGCAAGCTGGATATGTGACGCCTCGCACATTTGTCGGCGCGCAGGTGGGCTAGGCTTCAGTCCGCGAGAGGTGCTGTGGAGAGACTTAGTCCGCGTCAACCGCTCGACCTCTTACGAGATGCTGCTTGCGTAACGAGCAGGCGATTGTCGACCAGGCTGAAAATTCCGGGTGCCAGGTGCGGCTCAGACGCCGTTTTGGCACGAGAGAACAAAGCTGAAAGCGTATACAATGCGGCGCATCCCAAATCTCCGATCGATCAACCCAATCGCAAACCGATCATTGCGGCCAGGATTTCGTTGCGCGATTCCGAAGGCCGTGAAGCGAGCGGTGGTAGCAACTGCATGCTGCTTCACTCTGCTGATCGGCCTCCAACCTGCTCTTGCCGACGCCGCGTCCGATAGGGACATGGCCACTCGCTACGAGCAGGCGGCGCAAGCGGGCGATGATGAGGCCCAGTTCTACCTCGGGGCGCTCTATTCGTCAGGCGTCGGTCGTCCGCGCAGCGACCAGGAGGCATTTCGCTGGTTCTTGCGCGCGGCCGATCAGGGACATGCCCATGCCATGCTGATCTTCGCCGGCCTTTACGCGAGCGGGCGCGGCGTAGCGAAGGATAACGTGAAGGCCTATTCCTGGGCCCACATCGTCGCTTCTGCGAGCAAGCTCGACGAGGACCGCAACGGTGCGCGGCAACTGATGACCCTCCTCATGAAGAAGATGACGAGCGACGAGATCGGCCGCGCCGTGGTGGCCGCAAGAGCCTGGCGCGCCGTTCGGGTTGCCGGCGCGGCCAGGGACTCCGTCAAGGCTTCCGACAAGGCTTCGAAAATCGAAAGAGCACTAGACAGCTCGGACCAACCCGAGCCGGCCGCGCCTCCACCTGCACCCGCCGTCGTGCAGCCAGCGCCCGCCGCCGCGCCGCCGCCTGCTGTGTCGCAGCCGGCTTCATCCAACATCACGGTGTTGCCGGCATCTCCCAAGGCCACGTCGGCAGCTCCAGTGAAGAGTGCGAAGAAAGAAGATGTTCGTGATCTGCTCGACCAGGTTCCACCGGGACTGCGCAAGCGGTTTGGCTTCTGATTCAGGGGACGCGCCATGAAATTGCAGCATCTGATCGCAACCGGCATTCTGGCCGTCGCCACGGCAGGAGTTGGCTATTACGCCTATCCCCATTTGCTTCGTGCACCGTTGGTGACCACCAGCATTGCGGGCCTCGCGCCGGTCTCCGAAGCGGTTTACGGCACCGGCACCGTCGAGCCCGAGCGCTGGGCCAAAGTGGTGCCGCTGCAGCGCCGCCGGCTGGTCGAGCTTTGCAGATGCGAGGGACAGGTGGTGAAGGCCGGCCAGATTCTCGGCCGCCAGGACGACGCGGAGGAGCGCAGCGCGCTGGATCAGATGGAGATCAATCGCGGCCAGCTCGAACGTGATCTGGCACGCGCCGAGAAGGATCGCGACAAAAGCGACGCCGCGCGCACCGAATACGAGCAGCGCTGGACCAAGCTTGAGGAAACGAAATCGCGGATCGCCGCGCAGAAGGTACGGCTCGATTCGCTGCTGCTGAGAGCTCCGCTCGACGGCATGGTGCTGCGGCGCGACGGCGAGGTCGGCGAGATCGCCGGCCCCACGGATGTCTTGTTCTGGGTCGGACCGCCTGCGCCGATGCAGGTCGTTGCCGAAATCAATGAGGAGGAGATCAACCGCATCGCGGCCGGCCAGAAGGCTCTTCTGCGAAGCGAGGCTTTCCCCGGAAGGGCGCTGCGAGCCACGGTCTCACAGATCACGCCGAAGGGCGACCCGACCCGCAAGACGTTCCGCGTCTATTTGCGACTGCCACAGGATACGCCGCTGCGAATTGGCATGTCAGTCGAGACCAATATCATCGTCCGCGAGAAGCCGGCGACTATCGTCGTGCCTGCAGAAGCCGTCGCAGGCGATTCGGTCCAGATGGTCGATGACGGCCGGGTCAGACGCGTGCCCGTGAAAGTCGGCATCCGAGGCAGCCGCAACATCGAGATCATGGGCGACGTATCCAAGGGCACCCCCGTGCTTTCACCCGCACGCATTGATCTCGCTGACGGCGCCAGGATTCGCATCGACCACAGTTCGACCAGAGCTGTGGAGCCGGCGGCCGCGAGTGAACCGATCGATCAGCCAGCCGCAACACCGGAATCAGCCGTGGTAGCCGCGGTCAACACAGCTTCTTCGGATCCCGATGATGCGGTGATTTCGGCAGCCATGACCGCCCACATCGATTCCGTCGTGAACGACGCCCGTCGCAACCTCATCAGTAACAGCCGGTAGCCGCCGTGAAGCTTCTGTTCAACATCGCATGGACTCACGTCAGCACCCGGGTGCGGCAGACCCTTGTGGGCATGGCCGGCGTATCCATGGGAGTAGGCTTCACCATCATGATGGCGGGCCTGATGCAGGGTTCGCAACTCGACTTCCTGCGGCAGCTCGTCGACACGATGCCACACATCACGGTCGAGGATGAGCGGCGCTCCGTGCCGACGCAACCCGCAGAGCAGGAATATGCGGCGGTCCAGATGTCCGACATCGCCAATATCGGCAAACGTCCCGGAATCAAATATCCGGAATCGGCGATGAGTTCACTGCGCTCCTGGATACCCGGCGACGTGGCTCCCTCGGCGAAGACCACCGCGATCATCAATCACGGCGGCGCGCGCATCGGCATCACCTTGTCCGGTATCGACCCCCGCCGTGAGGTTCAGGTCTCGAAACTTGCCACGCAAATGCGTGAGGGAAAGCTCGATGACCTTTCACGCGCGCCGAACGGCATCATCATGGGCGAGGCGCTGGCCGAAAAACTCGGCGTGAAAACCGGCAACACCGTCCTCTTGATCGGCGGCCAGGGCGTCCAACTGAATTCGACGGTTGCTGGGCTATATCGCTCCGGCCTGAAGCGCGTCGATGAGAGCCAGATTTATTCGCTGATGGGCCCCGCGCAGGTCATGATGGGACAAAGCGGGGTCGTCAACCAGCTCCGACTGCGGTTGAACGATCCCATGTCGGCGCAAAAGGTCGCAGCCCAGGTCGAAGCGCAGACCGGCTACAAATCAGTGTCCTGGCAGGAAGCCAATGCCGACTTGCTGTCATCGTTTACCGTGCGCGATTTCATCGTGCTTACCGTGATGGGCGCGATGTTGCTGACATCGTCCTTTGCCACCTACAACATCATCTCGACGATCACACACGAGAAGCGCCAGGACATCGCGATCATGAAATCGCTGGGCATGCGCGAGTACGCGGTGCGGTGGATTTTCATCATCGAAGCCGCCATCATCGGCGTGGTCGGCATCCTGTTCGGGTGGATCCTTGGTTACCTGCTCTGCTACGGCTGGTCGAAGATCACGATCTTCAATCCGCTGACGGGCGCAACCGTTCCGCTTCAGATCTATTACTCGCTGACGCACTATGTGATCGTCGGCGGCATTTCCCTTGTCTGCTGCGCAGGGGCGGCCTACTTCCCGGCGCGCAAGGCAACCTGCGTCCATCCAGTTGAAATCATTCGGGGGGCATCATGACCGAGGTCGCTTTGCAAGCGGTGGAGCTGGTTCGCCGCATCGAGGGCGCGGTTTCGCACACCCTCGTCAATGGTATCGATCTTGCGGTGAACAAGGGCGAATTCGTCGCCATTACCGGCCCGTCGGGATCGGGCAAATCGTCGCTGCTCTATCTGTTGGGCCTGCTCGATGCTCCCAGCGAAGGCGAGGTCATGATCTGCGGCCAGCCCACCTCGAAATTGTCGGAGACGGAACGGGCCGACGTCCGCCTGACCAAATGTGGCTTCGTCTTCCAGTTTCATTTCCTGCTGCCGGAGTTCACTTCGCTCGACAATGTGCTGCTGCCGATGCGCGCAGCGGGTAAAATGACCGAAGGCGAGATGCGCGAGCGCGGCCTTGCTCTGCTTGGCTCGCTTGGGCTTGGTGAGCACGCCAACAAGCGTCCCAACCAGCTCTCCGGCGGCCAGCGCCAGCGCGTCGCCATCGCCCGCGCGCTTGCCAACCGTCCCGAGATCATCGTCGCCGACGAGCCGACCGGCGCCCTCGACACCGCGTCGACGGAACAGGTGTTTTCGATCCTCCGCGACATCGCCGATCAGGGCCAGACCGTGGTCGTGGTGACCCACGATCCAGCGCTCGCCGCCCGCGCCGACCGCCGCATCCACATCGTCGACGGTAAGATCGCTGAGATCACGGGGCGCGGTGGCGGCGAGCTGGTTTGTGAGGCGGTGAATTAATCAGAGTTTGGCGGAGAGGGAGTCCGACGAACTATCGCTTTCCATTGATCGTCATCGTCCGTCGTCGATTTAAGTTCTCCCTTTCTTATAGGCCTATCTGCCGCTCTTGTTCGCCACCGTCTATTTCCGCCCGTCCCAAGCCGTGCTATTTTTGGGGACTGATTTGGGGACCAACGGGGCGGGGACATGGCAAGCAAACTCACTGCGCGAAAGGTCGAAACTGCCAAGCCGGGCAAATACAGCGACGGCGGCAATCTCTATTTGATCGTTTCGGAATCGGGGGCCCGGAAATGGGTTTTGCGCTTCACATGGCGCGGTCGAGCGAAAGAGATGGGGTTGGGCAGCGCCACCAGCGTTCCCCTAGCCGACGCTCGCGAGAAGGCCGCCAGCGCGCGCCGGAAGATTTCCCAAGGGCTCAACCCAATTGAAGAGCGCAAGCGCGACGGCGGCATTCCCACCTTTGGCGAAATGGCCGACGACGTACGGGAAACGCTTTCTGCCGGTTTCCGGAATGAGAAGCACAAGGCTCAATGGAAATCGACATTGGAAACCTACGCCGCCCCCTTGCGCGCAAAGCCGGTGGACACCATCGCAACCGACGACGTGCTAGCCGTCTTGAAGCCGATCTGGACTACCAAGGCCGAAACCGCCTCGCGCGTGCGCGGTCGGATTGAAAAGGTCTTGGATGCGGCCAAGGCCAAGGGCTTCCGTGAGGGGGAGAACCCTGCCCGGTGGCGCGGCCATTTAGATCATTTGTTGCCGCGACCGTCCAAGCTGGCGCGGGGCCAACATGCCGCAATGCCCTATGAGGACGTTGCGTCATTCGTCGCCACCTTGCGTGAACGGGAAGCCACCGCTGCCCTCGCCCTGGAGTTTTGCATTCTGACGGCGGCTCGGTCTGGCGAGGTATTAGGCGCACGGTGGCCTGAAATCGATCTGGATAAGAAACTCTGGACCGTGCCCGCCAACCGCATGAAGGCCGGTCGCGAGCATCGGGTGCCGTTATCCAGCCGCGCCGCATCGATCCTCAAGGAACTGGTAAAGCTCAAGGCAGGAGACTTCGTGTTCCCCGGCCAGGTTCGCAACAAGGCGCTGTCAAACATGGCAATGGAAATGATGCTGCGCCGCATGAAGATCGAGAACGCTACAGTTCACGGCTTCCGCTCCAGCTTCCGCGATTGGGCGGGGAACGTCTCAAGCTTTCCGCGTGAAGTGACCGAAACCGCGCTTGCTCACGTCATCGGCGACAAAGCCGAACAAGCGTACCGTCGGAGCGACGCGCTCGAAAAACGACGCAAGCTTATGGAAGCCTGGGCGTCTTATTGCGAGCCCAAGACTGCGGGCAATGTGGTGACGCTTCAAAGCAAACACGTTTAATTCTTAGCCCCCGCCTCTGGGCAATTCGCAACTGGTTTCAAGCGCGCTGATTTTGCACGAGCGCCCCGGCGCACCGTGACATGCAACTGGAAGCCCATCGCATCGAGAACATTAAAAACAGTCGTGAAGTTTGGTTTTTTTGGATCGCCTGAAAACGCACGGTAAATGCTCGGCCTCGAAAGCCCAGTTTTCTGCGCAAGGTCAGAGATATTGTACAGATGGGTGGCGGCGCCAATGGCGTGACAAATTTCGGCGATATCCGACTTCGCGAGCGCTCGATTTATGCAATCGGCAGCGTCCTGCCTTTGGTTCGATTGTGGGCGGGTCGCGGGCCTGACGGATTTTTCAGCCATCGTAACCTCCAACAAAATAGGCCGGCATTTCTGCCGGCCTACTTTACTGGAACAGATGTAATAGGACGAGGTCAGTATCTCGCTGCGACCGGTGCGCCGTAACCACCGAAGCGGTAGTTGATGCGGACGGTAACGATATCGACGTCCTGGCTGATCCGGTCGGTGCCGAAGAAGGCGCCGGTCGTGTCGACGAAGGTGTGGTCGCGGTCCTCCATGAACAGGTGATTGTATTCGACGCCGACCGACCAGTTCGGGGCGAAGCCGAATTCGATGCCCGCGCCGACCACGGCACCCCAACGGGTGTCGTCGCCGGTGGTGGCAACCAGGAGGCCCGTGGGAACATCAAAGATGCGGTAACGATCCGCGGTGACGGCCGCACCGCCCTTGACGTAGAACAGAACGTTGTTGGCGGCGTAACCGACCTGGCCCGTGATCAGGCCGAACGCATCGATGCGCGACTCGTTGCGGAGTGTCGGATCGATCAGGCTCACATTGCTGCCCTGGAAGTCGGCCCAGTTACCCTGGCCTTCAATACCGAACACCCAGGTGCCGGCCTGCCAGCGATAACCGATCTGACCACCGGCGGTGCCGCCGTCTGCGTCATGGCAACCCTCCGCGATGCTGCCGCCGGCGACCGGCAGGAAGTCCCAGCACTTGCGGCTCGTACCCCAGCCGCCGTTGGCACCGATGTAGAAGCCGGTCCAGTCGTACACGACCGCGACCGGCGCCGGCGCGGGTGGCCGTGCCTTGACGGCCATATCGGCGGCCGAGGCGGGAGCGCCCATCCCGAGAGCAAGCAAACCAACAGTTCCCAGCAAAAATTTCTTCATCTAGTTTCTCCATCCGCGTCGCCTTGTCGCGACCGCCAACCGCAGTTGAATCGAGCTTCCGAATTGCAACTGTAAGTTTGCGTGATTTTCCCGGGAAAGTCCGTGTCTCGGGGGCAACAATGCGTTTTTCAAATGTGACCCAATAGTGGCAGGTCGGAAGTCTTTCGGTCTCTATCCCTTTCCGGGATTGGGCGGGCAATGTGTCCCAATTTCCGCGCGAAATCACAGAGACGGCACTGGCTCATGTCATCGGCGACAAGGCCGAGCAAGCCTACCGTCGCAGCGATGCCTTAGATAAGCGCCGAAAGCTCATGGAAGCTTGGGCTGCCTATTGCGAGCCCAAGAAAGCGGGTAATGTAGTTCTGATTGGCAACCGCAAACGCACCAATTGAGCGACTCACTGTACGATACGGAGCGCGGATAGGACGGCCATCCGACAAGCCGGTAGCACCACCGGTTTCCGCGCGCTCCCGTGGTGCCGCGAGGTGCAGATGTCCAAATCGAAACCTTCCCCGCCAAAAAACCTGAACTATACGGATTTCGTGTCCTGCGGGTTTAGCCTGGATGAAATCAATCTCCTACTCACTGCAGTCGGAGAAGGCGTTTCGGCGGCGATAACGGATCGTGAAAAGCTTCGTTTGATCTTACAAACGATTTCACTGCGTTCGCAATGTCGCGAGCGAATGCCGAAACGTATTCAGTTGCCACTAAGAGAGCGATTGATCGGCTTCATAGTGTCAGCAAGAAAGCCAAAGTGTCGCTCAACGAAGCGATCAACAATCATTTCCAAAACACTTGGTTGCTCAATAAGGCTTGGGCCACTTGGCCGGGGCACGGCGAGCAGAGGTTAATCCAGATTCATTCTGCTCTTCATGATTTAGATAAAATGCTGACCGCGCCTGATTTACGGAGCTACAGTTACGGCATGAGTCTGGAGGTGCAATTACTGGGCCTTACACTGCCAACCACTTTCGAGACCCACTTCGGTCGCCCCTACAAGATTTCGCGCACAGCGAATCAAACACCCTCAGGACCGGCATTTAGATTTACGATGGAATGCTTACCGCTCAAGAAGGTCCTCAACAGTGTTGGTCGTGCCTTCACGGCCGAAACGATTTTGGCTCACCGCAATCAGGCTCTCAAAGCGATCAAGGCGCATCCCGAACTCGCAATTGCTCGGGCTCCAGTGCTGGTCCGTCGATGATGTGGCGGTAAACACAAAACTGTTTTGACACCACAACGTCCCGAAGTACTTCGAGCCGATTAGTTTCCGAACATCCGCCGATAACCGTGCGGACGTAAGGAGACGTTGAATTGATCGAACATGCATCAGGAACCTTGCGCGAAGGCCTTTCCGTAGCGGAAGCTTGCGCGGTAGCCGGAATTGGCCGGACGAAAATCTATCAAGCAATTAGTGAAGGCCGCCTCAAGGCTCGCAAGTGCGGCAAGCGTACGCTCATCCTAAGGGATGAATTGCGCCATTTCCTCGTTTCACTTCCGAGTGCGGCGTGATTCCAGTCCATCAAAAAATTGCCCGGCGCGGTCTGATCCACCGCTACCGGGCTTGTTGCTCATCCCTCGCGAAAGGAAATTGCCTCATGAAACTACATCACCCTCCCAAGAAATGCCAGCGTCCCGGCCAGTCCGATAGACTCGTCAGTCCGGATTTCTGCACAAACGAATACCGGGTTCGGCGGATTGCCGGTCAATGCCGGGTTTCTCTCGCCACCGCCGAAACTATCATCGCGAACGCGGGCTTCTCTGATGGGGAGCGTCGCTGATGATTTTAATCGTAAAAGCACAAATTGGCGAAACCGGACCGCTGGTGACCGTGCGCGGACGCGACGCTTGGGCATTGCTGGAGTTGAAGGCCGCCAATGACAACGGCTGCACTCCGATCGATCATCCGGGGCCGCGCTGGAGTGGCTACGTCCACAAGCTCCGCAAGGCCGGGATTGTCATCGAGACGATTCGCGAAGCCCATGGCGGCCCCTTCTCTGGGCAGCACGCCCGTTATGTGCTGCGGAGCCTGATTACCATCCTCGAAAAGAAAGGCGGCAAGTCATGATAGCGATTGCTGGCCCAGAAATCATCACTGGCGGGGCTTTGGCCCCGCCCGCACTCCAACCACGTCCAATGTCACGAACAATCACGGACAGGGTTCTGAGCCTCCTAGGGGGTGCTAATGCCAAAGCGGCCTAGACGGAATAAACGGCTCGATGCACCGCATGTGCGGCTTTACCGTTGGATGCTGGATTGCCCCGCCTACCTCTCTCTGAGTTGCCAAGCCCGTGCCGTCCTCCTCGAAATCGCTAGAGGCCACGACGGCACCAACAACGGCAGGCTCGGCCTCTCGGTTCGCCGGGCTTCCCAGCGTTGCAACATCGCACGCGGAACGGCTCAACGCGCCTTGGTCGAACTTCAGGAGCGCGGCTTTGTCGATTGCATGACGAAGGGAGCATTTAGCCGGAAGGCACCGCATGCCACCGAATGGCGACTGACTTGGTGGAGCTGCGATGTCACCGGCGAACTTGCGAGCAAGAAATTCATGAGCTGGGGCCGCGAAAAACAAAACGCGGTATTAAAATATCCCGTTGCGGTATCAAATCAGAGCCACCGCGCCGCGTGAAACGACAGGAAAAGAGCCTCACGGTGCCTTCGTTTGATACCGTGAGGGCTGTTTCGGCGGTGGTCGCGGTATCAATCTAGGGCACACATATAGTTTACCATAGGGCGTAGCCCGAACATCAACACCACTACGCTGCAACGCGGTTCACGAGGCAGCATTCAGATAGCCCACAGCTGATGTCGCAGCGCGCGACCGGGACTAGATTTTTGGCAGCCCGACCAGCGCAAACGCGGAAACCTGCGCACCTGGCTGCCCTCCCGGCAAAGCAAGCACTAAACGTGCAATCAATTGCCGCTCGATCTCTGGAGGTGTAACATAATTAATACGTGGCGAGTCACCGAGAATAGGCAGGGAGGCTCACAAATGGACGATGGCAGAATCGCATCGACGCTCCAAACAAACACGCTCATTTCCTAAACATATTGAGCACTGCTCGTGATGGCGCGCGTTGCGTCAGATCGGCAGTTTGACGGGGAGTGCGGCTGATGACCGATTTTCACAAAATTGGCGCGGACATGGGTGATTTCCTGCGTGGCCTTTTGCAGAGCAAGGAGATCAAAACCGAGACACAGGGGAGCGCGAAGAAGTATCT
Organism: Bradyrhizobium sp. sBnM-33; assembly: GCF_032917945.1. NCBI lineage: Bacteria > Pseudomonadati > Pseudomonadota > Alphaproteobacteria > Hyphomicrobiales > Nitrobacteraceae > Bradyrhizobium > Bradyrhizobium sp. sBnM-33. The sequence goes on along the minus strand of NZ_CP136624.1, from coordinate 434,034 downwards.
CTTGGTGGATGCTACCGAGGTTTCTCAAGGCACGAGTGTAAGCCTCGATCTTCAGCTTGGCAGCGCTGAGTTCGCTGAAGTTGTATCTCGCGATGTCGTATTCGAGGGCGTTGTCCAGTTTAAGTCAGGACAAACAGCTGCTCTGCAGCAGACTGTTGCGCAGAACTACGCACGCGCACTGGCCTTGGTCCCGGTGGCGGGGAAACCCGACGTCCTTCACATCGTCGCCGACGGCGAGCTCCAGCCGAGCGCTAAAGCACCGTACGAAGTCACGCTGCACGAAAGAAAGGCGGTTGAAGGGTCCGTCGTTCGACTCACCGGTCAGATAGCTAACATCGGCCTCAAAGACGCATCGGGGATTGCTGTCGTCGACGCAGCTAAAAGGGAAGTCAAGACGCATGTCAATTTTACCGTAACTCACGATCCCATCGACTTCGGCGTGATCGGTTTAGTGGGCGGGCTCGCCGCGCTGATATGTGGCGGGGTCGTTCTCATCGACGCAATCCTTAATGATTGCCTCAGAGACGCGAACGCGCAGTGTGGGACGAGGGGCGTGAAAAAGATAACTATCAAGCGGTCATACGGCTTTTCTTGGAAGCAAGGGCCGGATGTAGGTTGTGGGCAAACCTGCGAGATTGAGTGCAATCGGTAGAAGCAGGAGCGCGCCAGAGCGGACATTAACTGGACACCTTGCCCGCTACCTTGGAATGACTATTTCGAGGCTTAACATGGAGCCTTGGATGCCACGGCCACGCGAACGGGTTTGCTTGCAGGATGGACTGAAGCTGGATCTGAATCGGCTCGCTCGAAAGGGATTTGTCCAACACGGCGCGAACATTGGCGGACGTGGAATTACGTGGACGCATTCTTACTGGGGCGAAATTGCCACCGGAATGATTAGCGCGGATATGAGCGGCAACAATGAGGGTTGGTTTCGTATTCAGCTGGGCAGTCTCGATCAGTGGATCACCCTCGTGTCCCGTCCGCGTCATTTCGGTGGGCGGCAATGGTATTTTCTATGCCCGATCAAGAGTCGGCTCGCGTCCGTCTTGTGGAAGCCGAACGGCGCGAGTCGATTTTGCAGCCGACAGACTTTGGGCCGACAAGTCGCCTATCAATCGCAATTCAACGACGCCACAAACCGGGCTCACGGTGGAATAGCGCGGATCAAGTCTCGGCTGATTGGTAACCTCGATCCAGACGAATGGGATTTGCCGCCTAAGCCGAAATGGATGCGGTGGGCGACTTACAATCGCTATTCGGAACAATACGACCGTCACGAGGACGTTCTGGACCGTGGTTGCATTACGCTCGCGGCAAAATTCCTCGGAAAATAATTTCGTTTGAAATCAACAGGCAGTTTCAAGTTAGCCAAGAGATTTCGATTCCGAGCCAGCGCCATTGCGACACCAATGTTGCAAGCGATGAGCAGATAATTGGTCTTTACCATTAGGCGCCACTCTGAGGAACCTAGTGCCCCGAGGATGCGTTGGCCTGCCTAGCATGGAGGACGGCTATGACGGAGAAGTTCAACCCAGCGCCGAAAGATAAGCATGCCGAAGATCCGAAACAGGCGCAAAAGTCCGACAAGGAAATGCATGATAAATTGGACAAAGGTCTAGAGGATACATTCCCAGCATCCGATCCGGTAAGCAGCGCGCAGCCGGCGCAGTCCAAGCCGGATGCCGATAGACCGGAACGGAAGCGCTGACCGAACAATGCTTCGCCGTCGCGGGGTGGGCGGCGCAAAACATGGCTGTCGGCTTTGCCGCAGAGCCTTCCCGTTTTGGAGATCCAAGATGCGCGTTCGAACCATTCACTTCGTCTTTGCGATGTCAGTATTCGGTGCGCTAAATGCTCCAATATCAGCCCTTGCAAATCCCGAGCTGGAGGCGTGCCGATCGACAGGGTTGATCGCTCTTAGGGAACGCGATCCATCATTCAAAGACGTGACACTCGATTTTGATGGAATGACAGTTGCCAAAGCCAACACTAAGGTCGAGGACGGCCTTCGAGCGCCAATCGTTGTTCGGTCGCGTCGGGCTTCTCCGCCCGATAACTTGACACTTTCTCCCGTGCAGCGCGCTCTTCCTCCAGGCTTAAGTTGCCGTAGGTCTGCATTACCCAATCGATGGCTGCATGCATCTGACGCTCCCCGGGAGATTTCGGCACTGATCCGCGCTGCCCACGCTTTGAAACCTGATTGGCGGGATTAGCAAATGCCAAAATCATAAATACCCAGCCACTTGATCCGACCTTCAACAGCCTTACGAAGCCCACTCTTGTAGTGGTCGATCTTTCTCCCATTGTCAGCCCGCCATGCATCCCAACCGCTTCCGCAACTGACGGTGCCAGAATCGTAAACAGCGTCGGGAACGCGTTTGTCAATCGGCGTTCAAATTTGACCCCTCATCGGCTTCCAATTTTGACCCCCTTGAGCGGCGGGGTTTGGCGGTAGCGCTCGGCTCGTCGGAGCTGGCCGGGATTGCGGAGACGAGACGAGCGCGGGTTGCGTGATCGTCGTCGCGGCTTTTGAATCGCCAGCTGTCATTGCCGGTCTCGACGATGTCACAGTGATGGGTCAGCCGGTCGAGCAGCGCGGTGGTCATCTTGGCGTCGCCGAACACGCTGGGCCATTCGCCGAACGCAAGATTGGTGGTGACGATCACAGAGGCGCGCTCGTAGAGCCGGCTGACGAGATGGAACAGAAGCTGGCCGCCGGACTGGGCAAAGGGCAGATAGCCGAGTTCGTCCAGGACGATGAAGTCCATCCGGGTCAAATGCTCGGCGAGCCGCCCCTGCCGTCCGTTGCGGGTCTCGATCTCGAGGCGGTTGACGAGGTCGACCACATTGTAGAAGCGCCCGCGGGCACCGGATCGGATGCAGCTCCTGGCGATTGCGATGGCCAGATGGGTCTTGCCGGTGCCGGTGCCGCCGACCAGCACGACGTTGCGTTGCTGGGCGATGAAGCCGCCGCCGGCGAGGTCATTGACCAGCGTCCGGTTGATGGGCGTGCCTTCGAACTGGAAGTCCTCAAGGTCCTTGGCCAGCGGCAGCTTGGCGATGGTGAGCTGGTACTTGATCGAACGGGCCTGCTTCTCGTTGATCTCGGCGTTGAGCAGGTCGCCGACAATGCGCTGGGGTTCGTGCTGGCGCTTGACGGCAGTCGCCATGATCTCGTCGAAGGCGGCCTTCATGCCGTACAGCTTGAGTTCGCCCATGAGGTCAAACAGTTGGGTGCGCTCCATTAGTTGGTTCTCCTGAGGTTGTCGTAACGGGCACAGTCGGCGATTGGCGCATGCCGCAACATCAGCGCCGCCGGGGTAAGGATGTTGGCTGGTGGCGCAGGATCTCGCTGGCGGGCCAGGATGTTGAGAACGACATCGGCGGAATGGACGCCGTGAGCGACTGCCTCGGCGCAGGCCGCCTCGACGGCCGGCAGACCGTCGGTCAGCACCGCGTTGAGGATGTCGACCATTTGCCCATTGCCATCGTCGGTGCTGGCGAGCTTCCGCCGGATCCGCTCGATTGCGGCCGGCAGAACCCAGTCCTTGAAGGGAGCTCCGTTGCGCAGAGCGCCGGGTTTACGCGCCAGCACCGGCACATAGTGCCAGGGATCGTAGGTCGTCTCGCCGCGTCCGAAGGATCGCGGATGCTCCGCAACAACTCTTCCATCCTGACGGATCACGATGCGGTCGGCATAGGCTTGGACCTCGACCGGGCGTCCGACGGCACTGGCCATGACGGAGTACTTGTTGTTGTCGAAGCGCACCAGACAGGTCTTCGAGACCGACGCCTGCACGGCATGGAAGCCGTCGAACCGACCGGCATAGGGAACGAGCCTGGGCCGCTCGGCTTCGAACACCTCCCAGACCGTCTGCTCGGCCAGCTCCGGATGGCGATGCGCTTTGGCGTAGGCGATACATTTATCGAGCAGCCAGGCATTTAACTCGTCCAGGTTCTTGAACCGCAGCCGCGGCGTGAAGAAGCGTTCCCGGACCAGTCCGACCTGGTTCTCAACCTGCCCCTTCTCCCAGCCCGAGGCCGGCGTGCAGGCGACCGGGTCGACCAGATAATGGCTGCACATCTGCAGGAAGCGGCGATTGTAGCGGCGATCTTTGCCGACAAAGATCGTCTCCACCGCGGTCTTCATGTTGTCGTAGATGCCGCGGCTGCAAGTGCCCTTGAACAGGGCGAACGCCCGGTCGTGGGCGTCGAACACCATCTCCTGCGTCTCGCGCGGATAGGCCCGCACGAACAGCATGCGGCTGTGGCAGAGCCGGACATGCGCGACCTTCACGATCACCGTGGTCCCGCTCAACAGCACCACCTCATGGCTCCAGTCGAACTGATAGGCTTCGCCCGGCGCAAAGCTCAGCGGGACGTAAGCCGCCGCGGTTGATTGCCCGCGCTCCTTGCTCCACCGCCTGGCGTAACGACGCACCGCATCGTAACCGCCGTCATAGCCGCGGTCGCGCAGCTCTTCGAAGATCCGGATCAACGTCAGCTGTTCACGAGTGGATTTGGCCGCGTTCGCCGCCAGCAACTCGTCGAGCTCCGATGCCCATCGTCCCAGCTTTGGCCGCGGCTGCACCAACCGCTCGTACTCGAACGAGGTCTCTCCCGACCGCAGCACCTTCCGCACCGTGTTCCGCGACACCTTCAGGTCGCGGGCGATCTCCTTGATCGTCTTGCCCTTGATGAAGTGCTCGCGCCGTATCCGCGCAATCGTCTCCACGACCAGCATCCCCGACCACCTGCTTCATTCCAAAGCAGGCAGCGCAACAGACCTAACGATAGGGGGTCAATTTTGGACGCCGATCCCCCGGCTTAGGGGGTCAATATTGCAGGCCGAATAACATCTGAGGTACTTGGTGACGAACTCGTCACCGGGGTAGGGGCCAACACGGTTCTCGCGCGAACGTATCTTACTTACGGATGGAAATATAAACACGGGACGCTTCGCAATGTGTTGCCACAAACCGTGAAAATCGTGGCACGTGATCTAAAAGTGCCAAGGTATGTATATGTAACGGAGTTTTCGTTACTGCGTCAGTTAGAAGGCCTTTCACAGTACCAACGCCGTATCGTTGCCCACTGTGTTGTCGATGCAACCGCGAAGCACCAAGACATGGAATCTATCCTGCTGTTCCATGCACCTGGCCTTTGCTTTTGGCATCAGCATGATGCGGCCAACTCACTAGTCCGCTATGTTGCACCACTGTCTGACGACGGCGAGTACTATCCAAAGGCTCGCGGAGAGATAGATTTTGCACGGTTCGCGACGCCGTAACCCGCTTCTCCGATTTTTTCGTTATCTTTGCTGCGTGAAACAGCGCGAAAGAGCCTCACGGTGCCTTCGCTTGATACCGTGAGGACTGTTTAGATGGTCGTCGCGGTATCAATCCAGGGCACACATATAGTTTACCATAAGGGGTCGCCGCTAAGCGGACCACAACGACTTCGTTCGATTTTCCCCACATCATCGAAGCGCAAGAGTGCTTGGACCACCCCGTCCGGCACTCTATAGCCGACAACAATGTCCGGCCCCGTGTGCTGCAGGTCCACAAGCTCTCCAGCTGGCTTTTCTCTGAAGCGCTGCTCCCAATATGCGGTAATCGCGTCGTGTCCAACCATAATCTTCCGACCGCCACACGCGCACCCTAACGATGCAAGTTCGGCGTACAGATCCACAATGGAAAAAGAGGCCGCTCGGTAGGCATCAAGCCAATCGATCGCAGCGGCCATCGGGTCAAAGGTGCTCATGCCCCTACCTACATGCCATGAAAGACGCGATTCAAGAAGTTACCGATGAACAGTAACTGAATGACTTGCTGAGCAGCCAACACATCTTGGAAACGGATCGTTAGAAAGTTTGATCTTCGACACGCTTCATTGCTTGACTATCCTGGCTATCACCTTCATCCAGCGCTTGGACCGTCCGCTTTCATATGAAGGTCTTTCGGTTTGGTGCTGGTGGGCCGCGCCATTCTGGACGCCATTCTATGCGTTGGCTTGGCTCAAAAATCTCGCCGCCCAGAATGGCAAGAGCGGCTGACAGCAGCCGCTCTTTTTCAAAGTGGAAACTGCACGCCCGGGTTAGGCGGTGCGCCGGATCTCTTCCATACTTTGTTTGATCTGCTTTCCGGCGTCGTCGGCCATTTTGAGCGACATATCGGCTATCCGACGGCCGCTCTCCAGGGCGGATTCCACGGTCTCTCGCACCATGTCACTTTGTACTGCTGCAAAGTCCTGAGGAGTTCGGCAGGACCACAACTCATTCATGCGGTCCATGTTCTTCTCGACTTGATGCCGAACCATCTGGAAGTACTCTTGAGACATTCCACCCACCACTCTGGCAGCAGCGGTACCTGTGTAAAGCAGCGTTTGCGCGTTGCGCGCCGACCGTTCCGTTGCCTTCGTTGCCTGTTGCACCCCTTCTCCTGACACGCCGAGCGTCCGACCAAATTGCTCGGTAGACCGTCCCATGGCTGAGGTCGCGGCTTCCAGGCCGAAGCGCCATGCGTTCTGCAACGTCTCGACGTTTTGCTTGAGCAGGTCCGCACTTGCTCGAGCCACTTGCTCACCGGCTTCAGCCGCAGCTTGCCCGACCGTCGCCGTCTGATCGGCTGCAGCTTGTCCGATACGGGTGGTCTGCTCAGCAGTCCTCTCGCCGGCGCGGCGGGCTGCGTCTTCCATACCTTGAGTAGCCTTGTCCTCCTGGCGTGGATTTGCCATCTTTGTTTCTCCGCTGATTGCAGGTTGATGACTTGCCCCAGCTCCTTGCCGAGAACGCGCGCTGGGTGAGACCGTTCCTAAGCCGCCAGTCTTTTCCGCCGACGTCGTTAGGAACGATGGATGGTCAAGTTATGCCGCAGACTGGCTCTTCGCTTGCTGCAAATTGGCTGGCTACTCACGTCGCGAGGCTCAGCAATACGCTCTGCTGAACAAATACTCTTGCTGAAACTGTCTTCGTCATCGTTGTGGGCATTCTTCTTGCTCTCTTGCCCCCCAAATTGCGAACCACTATTTCGAGGCCTAACCTGGAGCCTCGAATGGCACGCCCGCGCCTACGCGTCTGTTTGCAAGACGGACTGAAGCTGGATCTGAGCCGGCTCGCTCGAAAGGGATTTGTCCGCAACGGGGCGAACATCGGCGTTCGAGGAATTACGTGGACGCACTCCTATTGGGGCGACGTTGCTACGGGAATGATTAGCGCGGACATGAGCGGCAAAGACCAAGGCTGGTTTCGTATTCAGCTTGGCAGCCTCGATCAGTGGATCACTCTCGTTGCCCGTCCGCGGCATTTCGGTGGGCGGCAATGGTACTTTGTTTGCCCTGTCAGGAATCGGCCCGTCTCTGTCTTATGGAAGCCATCCGGGGCGACACGATTTTGTAGCCGGCAAACCTGGGGCCGACAGGTCGCTTATCAATCGCAATTCAACGATGCGACAAATCGGGCGCACGCTGGAAAGGAGCGGATCAAGTCGCGACTGATTGCCGACCTCGATCCAGACGAATGGGATTTGCCACCTAAGCCGAAGTGGATGCGGTGGGCGACCTACAATCGCCACGTCGATCGATACGATCGGTATGAGGAAATTCTCGACTACGGATGCGCCGCTCTGGCCGCAAAGCTAGGAAAGAATTTCTTCTTATAAATCAATAGACCCTTTGAAGTTAGCCTAGAGATTTCGATTCTCTCGCGCGCGCATATCGGTTTCAAAACCCCTTTGATGGGGAGATCCGGGCTCAGTTGATCTGGCGTCGCCGGGCTACTCAGAACGCCAAGGAGACTTGCTATGCCTAGTTGCGCCAACCGAAGGTTTGCAGGAACGACGGAGGCTGGGCATTTTGCACAAACTGGCCCTGTTGGGGTGCTCGAGCTTCTTGTGCGGGCGGGTCCTGTACCCGTGAATTTTGCTCCCGCCGGACTTTCTTTCGGGGATTGTGCACGGGCCGCATCTCTGCCCGTGCATTATGGAGGGCGCGGACGTGTCGGGGCTTTTGCTTGGGCTTGAGAGATGCTCGGGTATCTTCCGCAACCTGTGCCGGGGCACTTTGCACAACCTGTGCCGGGGCATCTTGAACGGACTGTACGGGCCCGACCTGTGCCTGCGCATCTTTCTCGGCTGCCCAAGCTTCGAATTGCCTCGCAACCTGTGCCGGGGCACTTTGCACAATCTGTGCCGGGGCATCTTGAACGGACTGTACGGGCCCGACCTGTGCCTGCGCATCTTTCTCGGCTGCCCAAGCTTCGAATTGCCTCGCAACCTGTGCCGGGGCACTTTGCACAATCTGTGCCGGGGCATCTTGAACGGACTGTACGGGCCCGACCTGTGCCTGCGCATCTTTCTCGGCTGCCCAAGCTTCGAATTGCCTAAGCAAGGCTTCAGACGATGGCTCACTATTTTCCGTCTGACTCTGACCGACGGATCCAGAGGCGGCAGCAATTTCGTCGTGGGTCGGCGCGTCCTTTGCGGTCGGCAAAGCCTGAGCGTCGGCGGTAGATTGAATTGTTGGCGTCGACTGATCGGTGCCGGGCTGAAGCGCTGATTTGTCGACTAGCGAAGCCGTGACGTCCGCAAGGAGCGTCACGGGATTTCCCACCGATAGTATCGCGATACCGATCGCTGTCGCCGTTGCAACCAAAATACTTGTCTTGAGGACTCGCGACGAGATAGCAGCTCTGTCCCAATCTTTCCCGATACCCTGCTGCTCAGGTTCATCGGCGAGAAAGAGAGGCAAAGGATGGTCTGGATTAAAACCGTCTTTCGTCGGCATTGGGTGATGCCTCCTCTGAATGTTCTTGTCGATGTACCCTGCTATCGAGGTCCAAAAAGCGGAGAAATCTTGTTTTCACTTGGGCCGGGGAACCGCACGATTCGCCTTCGTCCCTCAGGCGCGGTCTTTCGGGAGCTCGCCATGCTCGCCGCTCCGAGACGCCGACACGGCCGTATTGCGCCATCAGGATACGAAGTAACGCCAGTGCATTCCTCAGAGCCGGTCGCCGCTGCCCCCCGCAGCGCAAAATCGCAGAACGCACCAGCGGCTAGTGGCGGGGGACGGGATGCAAACGAAACTGGAGAATCAACCCCAATGCAATTACCTATGCACCAGACCAAAGGGATGCGGAGCGCGAACACGGAGCGGGAAGTCGTGCCAGGCCCCGGCGATGGCAAACGGTAGATGATGGCGGTCCGTCGCTCGGTGCGCCAAAGGGTAATCAGCACGCATACAAGCATGGGCACTATTCGGCAGAGGTCGTTGCTCGACGCCGTGAGATTTCCGGCCTCATCCGAGCCGCTCGTGCTTTGAGTTCAGGCAGCCTGTAGCGCCATCTTATTGCGACGATAAGCCATGAAGCCGATGCCAGCGAAGCCAATCAGCAGCATCGCCCATGTTGAGGGTTCGGGGACGGCCGGTGATACTTCCAACACCAACTGCTGATTGCCGTTGGCACCCGAACTGCTGAATATTTCTCTCAACGCCTTGGTAGCGCCAATGGAGAACAACCCATTCCCAATCGCGTTATTGAGGTCCGCGATAGCCGCGCTATTTAATTGAAAGTCCAAAATGTCGGTCGGATGGAAGTCTACTGGTTGACTTGGTGATCCAGCTGTGCCGGTGCCATAGCTGACGCCACTTCCCAAGTCATTCCAAATTGCGAGAGGTGCGATACCGACGGTATGATTGAGCACCGATACACTGGTGTTTACGTCAAAAAACGAAATCAGACCGCCATCGTTATACCCTGTGCCGACGAAAGCCTGAAGTTTAAGCTTTGCGCCCGTTATTGTCTGACCCTGAAGCACAGGGTTACTCAGATCGAATGTAAAAAAGCTTCGATAGCTAAAATCTACGCCGGGACTTACGTTGGGGGATGTTCCAGTAATGTAGTTCGTGTTGGTCAATATGTTTGGAGTATCTAAGCTCCACCATCCCTGCCCCGCCTTCCCAAGCTGAGAAACTACAGAGGCATCGTTTGTGCTTAGAGTAACTGTGCTGGCATGGGCTATCGTGCCAATGCACAGCAACGCAGCAAAGCCTAAAGCCAGTCTAAATCTCATGACCCCGCCCCCCTGAACATCTTATCTCGTGTTCCCGCGCGCGTTGTGTCAATGCCAGCCAGCCGATTTGAGGGCGCGGAAGAAACAGCAGGGTCTGGGGGCTGATTTGGGGACTCATGCCAAAGGGCATGAAAATAAATAAGCAAATTCAAAAGCTTAACTGTTTACAATGGCGGAGAGGGAGGGATTCGAACCCCCGATAGGCTTGCACCTATGCCGCATTTCGAGTGCGGTGCATTCAACCACTCTGCCACCTCTCCAGGCGCCAAGGCGGGCCGGATTCGGCCCTGCGGTCGGGCCGTGTTCTAGGCGAGGAAGCCGGGGCAGACAAGGCGCGCGGCGGAGAAATTCGCCAAAAGCGGACCGGGCGGCTTTTGGAAAAATGGTGGGACCGCCAGACGCGACAAAAAACTGGCGGTCCCGTGCCGCTGCTTTGAAATCCTGGCCGGGAAGTGCGGCTTCGCCGGTCAGCCGGAGCGACGAAATGACGGTAGCAACGGCTGCGGAAACGGCAACGCTAACCCGTTTTTAACCTAACCAGTCAACCTTACCTCCCGCGAAAACGATCAATCCCGGCTCTTTTTCGCCTTCTTCTCGTCCTTGCCGTTGGCCTTCCGCCTGTTAGTGAAGCGCGCATTGCCGAGCCCGGTGCCGATGGTCAGCACGCCCCAGCGCTCGACATCCTGCATGAAGGGAACTTCGGAAAGGCCCTGCACCACGCCGTCATTGTGCATCAGCACGGCGGTGTCGTGATCGCCAATCTGCGGGATCGCCTCCACCAGGCTTGCCGGCAGGTTGAACTTGCTGCTTTCCCAGTTGCCGGGCAGGTTCTGTGCGCCCTTCTCGATGGAGCCATCCTCGTTAATGACGCCGGGGCACGCGATGCCGATGAAGGGCGCAAGTTTCAGGCCTTCGGTTTCCGCAGCGTCGATCAGGTCCTTCAGCATCTTCACCAGCCGCTTGACCGCGCCTTCGCGCGTCGGCTCATCGTCGGCATGCCGCCACAGCTCGGACGTCCAGACGTCAGCCTTGGACAGATCGGGCGCCTGCTTCCAGCTGGTCTCCACGACGCCGCAGCGGATGTTGGTGCCGCCAATGTCGACCGCAAGAATGCTGTCATGGCCTTCGAATATCCAGGACGGCGCCAGATGCAGCGTGCCGATCAGACCGGCGTCATCGGGATGAAAGCGGATCGGCAGCAGATCGACCTCGAAATCCTCTGCCTTCAGGATGAGGTCGGTACGCGCAATCGCGAGCTCGCCGACCCGGCTTTGCCGAAAGCCGCCCCCGACCACGATGCGCTCGGTGTCAGCCCAGGCCTTGGTCTTGAGAAACCGCTGCGTCACATAGGCCAGCTCCTGGGCGAATTCTTCGATCGCGCTGTGCACCAGCGCGGCTGCGCCGACATCGGCGCCGATCAGCGCCTCGTCGAGTTCGCTCTTGGCGATGTCGCCGCTGGATTTTTTGCCCAAGGGATCGTCGCCGTTTTTCTTCAGCGGCTTGCGCAAGTCGTCCAATATCTTGCGGAAGGCCCCCTTGCTGGCGCGGTCCCCGAGAAAGCCCTCGTCGTCCTTCAGTTCGACGTTGAAACTGTCGACCTCCACCGACGGCAGGCGGCTGGCCCCGTGGCGGGCGATGCTCGTGCTGGTAGTGATGTCTTCTGCCATTGCCCTCACCCTGCCGTATCTCGCTGGCGACAACGGGCGGGGAACCCGTTGGTTTCAAGCGGGAGCGAATGGCGAGTGGCGAATAGCGAATGGGAGCGGCGAACAAGTAGCCCTATTCTTCGCCATTCGCTGCTCGCCATTCGCCCTTTCGGGCCAAATCCCTCATTTTTGGCCGATTTTCAGGCCGTTTCGCCTTGACTCGCGGCGTTCTCGGGCTATAAGTCCCCGCATCCGGCGCGGGATTTCTCGCGCCACTTGTTTTTGCGCGAAATCTTACGGGGTTTGCTCCCCGGCCGCGCGAAAATCGTACCCATAACGACTGACCAAAAAGCCGACCCGGACAGCCCTTTCGGGAATACGTCCGAGGCCGGGATCGAACACGAAGGAAAAAAACGATGTTCGCAGTCATCAAAACCGGCGGCCGGCAGTACCGCGTCGTTCCGGATGATGTGCTCGAGATAGGCAAGATCGCCGGCGAAGTCGGCACGATCGTGCAGCTTGGTGAAGTTCTGGTGGTCGGCGGTGACACGCCGGTGCTGGGCGCGCCGACGGTGGCAGGCGCTTCCGTTGCGGCCGAAGTGCTGGACCACAAGCGTGGCCCGAAGGTGATCGCGTTCAAGAAACGTCGCCGCAAGAATTCGCGCCGCAAGCGCGGCTATCGCGACGAGATCACGGTGCTTCGCGTCACCGAGATCCTGACCGATAACGCCAAGCCTTCGATCGGCCCGCGGCCGAAGAGGGAAAAGGTCGCCGCTCCCGCCGCTGAAGCGTCGTAGACGCCGCGAAGGCAAGAGCGACAAGAAGTGATGCGCTTCGACGAAAAGTTGAAGCGCAACAAAAAATGAAATGATTCCGTCAAGGAATTGATCTAGAAATATTCGAGAAGTCGGAGACGGGCCATGGCTCACAAAAAAGCAGGCGGATCATCGCGAAACGGACGCGATTCAGCGGGCAAGCGCCTTGGCATCAAGGCGTATGGCGGCGAACACGTGATTCCCGGCAACATTATCGCGCGTCAGCGCGGCACCACCTGGCATCCCGGCCTTAATGTCGGCATGGGCACCGACCATACTCTCTTTGCCAAGGTCGAGGGTCATGTCGAGTTCCGTGCAAAAGCCAATGGTCGCACTTTCGTATCGGTAGTTCCGATGACGGAGGCGGCCGAATAGACGGTGGACATAATCGAGTCTGCCGGATCCTGTTGAACCGGCGGAGTCGAAATGGGCTCCAGGGGAGGCGGGAAACCGGCCTCCCTTTTTTAATTTGCGCATATTCGCAATCAGGAGCCCGACATGTTGCAGGACATCCCGATCCAGACCCCGACCTTGCGTCAAGCGAGTAGCTGCGTCCTCGAGACCGAACGGCTGACGCTGCGTCGGCCGACGCTCGCGGACGTAAAAGCGATTGCGCGTCTCGCCAATGATCGCCGCATTGCGGAAAACACCCGCCGCCTGCCGCACCCCTACCTGCAGGACCACGCGGTCGAGTTCGTGCGCGCGAAGGCTACCGATAACAGCGAGACGGTTTTTCTGATCGAACATAACTACTCACCGATCGGGATGGTCGGCATCGACCGCGCTGACCCGGACGCGCCGGAGCTCGGCTACTGGCTCGGCGTCGCGCATTGGGGCCAGGGCTTCGGCACTGAAGCTGCGCGCGCGGTGATCGACTTCTTCTTCGAAGAATTCGATGCCGAGCATCTCGTTTCGGGCGCCCGCGTCGCCAACCCGGGGTCGCGAAACATCCTGGAGAAATGCGGCTTCCAGTGGAGCGGCGTCGAGTTGCACCGCTTCGAAGCGCTGGGATCCTCGACCCCGGTCGACCGCTTCCGCCTGACACGCAGCGTGTGGGCATCGCTGAAGAACTGGGGAAGCTCGACGAGAAGAGAGCGCTAGTTTCGTCCTAGTTTTCGTCGTTGCCTGCGACAAACGCGAAGCGTTTGCGCAAGGGAGCAAAGCCACGAAGCAATCCGAAGTCTTCTGTCATTCCGGGATGTCAGAAGGACCAGACCCGGAATCTCGAGATTCCGGGTTCGATGCTGCGCATCGCCCCGGAATGACCGCGGGCGTGAACTTCACGCTGGCGGATTGACCACCGGTTCCTCGCGCCCAAGCTGCTGCTCTCGCAGGAAGATATAAATGCCCGCACCGATGATGATGGACGCACCGACCAGGGTTGAGATCGACGGCACGTCGCCCCACACGACAAAGCCGAAGATCACCGCCCACACGATCATCGAATATTGATACGGCACCACGACGCTGGCCGGCGCCAGCTTCAGCGAACGGTTGATGCACAACAGCGCGACGACGGAAACTACTCCCGCCGCAGCGAACAGGACGAGGCTGCCGAGGGTGGGCGTCACCCAGCCGATTGGCGACATCAGCGCGCCGAGCAGGAATGTGCCGCCGAACTGCGACGTCGTCAGCACGATATCCGGCGTGTCCCGCAGCGAGCGCGTGATCAGCATCAGGAACGCGAACGACAGACTGCCGCCGAGCGCGATCATCGCCGGCCAACTCACGGTCTGCGTGGACGGACGCAGTGCGATCAGAACGCCGCAGAATCCGATCAGGATCGCCGTCCAGCGCCGCCAGCCGACGTGCTCGCCGAGCACGATGCCGGAGAGCGCGGTGACGAAGATCGGCGAAGCGAGGTAATAGGTGATGACGTCGGCGAGCGGCAGATAGACGGTGGCGAGAAAGAACGCCGCGACTTCGAGCGTCGAGAGCGTCACGCGCAATAGCTGCAGCCACGGCCGCTCAAGACGCGAGAACTCGGCGCGCTGCTTCCAGATCACCGGCAATAGCACCAGCAGCGCCGCGCAGGCGCGCAGCCAAAGCAACTGCCCGACCGAATAGGTCGCGACCATGAATTTTCCGAGCGCATCGCCGAACGAGAACATGAAGATCGACAGCAGCATCAATCCAATGCCGGCGAGGCGCGCCGAGCGCTCGTCATAGGTCGAGATCTTGCCGAACAGGCTCATGACGTTTCCTGCTTTTTGCTCTTCGTCATGGCCAGCGGGTCCCGGCCATCCACTTTTTTGCGCAGCACGTTGTAAAGACGTGGGTGCAAGGGACATTTAGCGCGAAGATGCGCTTCGCGCTATTGCCTGGAGACGACGAATTGAGACGGATCGATTGCCGCAGCCACAGCGCTGCGGTACCGGTATCGCTCCAAAATCGGCAGGAAATCCGACATGACCGTGTTCGACCCCGCCCAGCATCGCATGGTGAGCGAACAGCGCTGGTTCGAGGATTTTGTGCTCGGCGAACGCTTCGTCATTCCTAGCCGGACCCAGACATCGGCGGTGTTCGCCGCGTTCCAGACCGCGAGCGGCGATACCCATCCGATCCATTACGATGTCGAATATTGCCGCGCCCGCGGCATGCCGGACCTGCTCGCGCATGGCTTCCAGACCTTGGTCCACACCGCGCCGGGTGCAGGCCTGTTTCCCTATCTCGTCGAGGAATCGCTGGTCGGCTTCCTCGAGCAGTCGAGCAAGTTCCTGAAACCGGTCTATGCCGGTGACACCATCTACCCCGCGCTCGAAGTGATCGAACTCGTTCCGGGCCGCTCGACCGGCGTGGTGACACTGCGCTCGACCGTGTTCAACCAGCGCAAGGAGCTCGTGCTGGAAGGAATGCAGAAGTTCCTGGTTCGCCGGCGACCGGCCCCGTAGGAAGCCGTGGCTTCCGGTTCGAAACCGAAAAAAGCCCGAAAATTAAGGCTTTTCGCCAATGTTGCGAGCCTTGAGGGTTGCCGCGCGGGGGCCCCTGCCCTAACTAGTACAAATCATGAAATTCCTTGACGAGGCAAAGGTCTATATCCGTTCCGGCGACGGCGGCAACGGCTGCGTGGCGTTCCGCCGCGAGAAGTTCATCGAGTTCGGCGGGCCCTCCGGCGGCAATGGCGGCCGCGGCGGCGACGTCATCGTCGAGGCGGTCGATGGGCTGAACACGCTGATCGACTATCGCTACCAGCAGCACTTCAAGGCGCAGAAGGGCACCAATGGCATGGGCAAGGACCGCCATGGCGCCAACGGCAAACCGATCGTTCTGAAAGTGCCGGTCGGCACGCAGATCTTCGACGAGGACCGCGAAACGCTGATCCACGACTTCACCAAGCTCGGCGAAAAATTCGTGCTTGCCGAAGGCGGCAATGGCGGTTTTGGCAACGCGCATTTCAAATCCTCCACCAATCGCGCACCACGCAACGCCAACCCCGGGCAGGAAGGCGAGGAACGCTGGATCTGGCTGCGGCTCAAACTGATTGCGGACGCCGGCCTCGTCGGCCTGCCCAATGCCGGCAAGTCGACCTTTCTCTCCGTCGTCAGCGCGGCCAAACCGAAGATCGCCGACTATCCCTTCACCACGCTGCATCCGCAACTCGGCGTCGTGAATGCGCAGGGCCGCGAATTCGTGCTCGCTGATATTCCCGGCCTGATCGAGGGCGCACATGAAGGCGCCGGCCTCGGCGACCGCTTCCTCGGCCATGTCGAGCGCTGCCGCGTGCTGCTGCATTTGATCGACGCGACCTGCGAACATGCCGGCAAGGCCTACAAGACGGTGCGGACCGAACTCGAAGCCTATGAGGGCCATCTCGCCGAGAAGATCGAGATCGTCGCGCTGAACAAGATCGACGCGGTCGCGCCGGATGAATTGAAGAAGCAGAAAGACCGGCTGAAACGCGCGGCGAAGAAGACGCCGCTGTTGTTTTCCGCCGCTACCGGCGACGGCGTGCCAGAAGCGCTCAACGCGCTGGTCGAGGTGATCGGCGAGGCCCCGGTTTCGCTGAAGGCCAAGGGCGGTCAGGACCCGTGGGCGCCGGTCCCGCCGCCGCAGGGCTGATACAAAGTTAGCCTCCCGCGGCACGCGCCACTTCCAAATCGGGAAACCGGCGCGTATTGCTTCCGACCATCCGCATCACCCGACCGCATCATGAAACGCCCCGCGCTCAAAAACTTCCGCCGCATTGTCGTCAAGGTCGGCTCCTCGCTGCTCATCGACTCC
This sequence comes from Bradyrhizobium sp. sBnM-33, assembly GCF_032917945.1. Lineage (NCBI taxonomy): Bacteria > Pseudomonadati > Pseudomonadota > Alphaproteobacteria > Hyphomicrobiales > Nitrobacteraceae > Bradyrhizobium > Bradyrhizobium sp. sBnM-33. The sequence goes on along the minus strand of NZ_CP136624.1, from coordinate 417,282 downwards.
AATGCAGGCGAAGTCCGTTCGGCATGGCTGTCCGCGCTGGCCGCCGATATCGCCAAGCTGCACGGCGAAGGCCGCGATGTTCTCGTCGTCTCGTCAGGCTCGATCGCGCTCGGCCGCAGCCGGTTGAAGCTGCCGCGCGGCACGCTGAAGCTGGAAGAAAGCCAGGGCGCTGCGGCGGTAGGGCAGATCGCGCTGGCGCGGATCTGGTCGGAAGTGCTCGGCGCTTATGGCATCGGCGCCGGACAGATCCTGGTAACGCTGCAGGACACCGAGGAGCGCCGGCGCTATCTCAACGCGCGCTCGACCATCGCCAAACTGCTGGAATGGCGCGCAGTACCTGTGATCAACGAGAACGACACGGTTGCGACCAACGAAATCCGCTACGGCGACAATGATCGCCTCGCTGCGCGCGTCGCCACCATGACGAGCGCCGATCTGCTGATTCTGTTGTCCGATATCGACGGGCTCTATGACGCGCCGCCCGGCGCCAATCCCAACGCAAAACTGATCCCGATCGTCGAGTCGGTCACGTCGGAAATCGAGGCGATGGCGGGCGCCGCCGAATCCGAACTGTCGCGCGGCGGCATGTTCACCAAGATCGAGGCAGCGAAGATTGCGACCACATCAGGCACGCATATGCTGATCGCCTCGGGCAAGATCGAGCATCCGCTACAGGCGATATCAGATGGCGGACGCTGCACCTGGTTCCTGACGCCGGCCAATCCCGTCACCGCGCGAAAACGCTGGATCGCGGGCTCGCTGGAGCCGAAGGGCACGCTGACCATTGATGCCGGCGCGGTCGCGGCGCTGCGCGCCGGCAAAAGCTTGCTGCCGGCCGGCGTGACCCGGATCGACGGCCAGTTCGCCCGCGGCGATGCCGTGGTGGTGCGCGGCCCCGACACCCACGAGATCGGCCGCGGCCTCGTCGCCTACGACGCCGAGGATGCGGAGAAGATCAAAGGCCGCTCCTCCCCGGACGTGATGGCGATTCTCGGCATCAGCGGCCGGGCAGAAATGATCCACCGCGACGATTTGGTGGTAGGCCCGAGCGGAGCCATTCCGGCCAAGTAGGCCAATGGCCGAGTGGCCGTTTGCCGGTACCGGGCAGCCAGCCATGCTGGTTCCGGACCTCGCAACAGCGGGATTTCCGTGCTAGGACATAGCCTTACTCTAGACCTTGAGACCTGTGATGACCGCCCCCTTGAAGGCAATCGACGGTAACGCCGATCTGCCCGCTTTGATGACCGACCTCGCTTCCCATGCGCGCGAGGCCGCGCGGGTGCTGGCGCTGGCGCCGCCGGAGCAGAAGGACCGGGCGCTGGAGGCGATCGAGCGCGCAATTCGCGCCAACACGGCAAAGATCCTCACGGCCAATGCCGAGGACGTCGCAGAGGTGCGCGCCACAGGCGCGACCTCGGCCTTCATCGACCGCCTGACGCTGACACCGGCGCGCATCGACGCGATGGCGGACGGCGTTGCGACGGTGCGCGGCATTCCCGATCCGGTCGGCACCGTCACCGAGAGCTGGCAACGACCGAACGGCATGACCATTGAGCGCGTGCGCGTGCCGCTCGGCGTGATCGGCGTGATTTTCGAGAGCCGCCCCAATGTCACGGCTGACGCCGGCGTGCTGTGCCTGAAGTCCGGCAATGCCGTGATCCTGCGCGGCGGCTCCGACAGCTTCCGTTCCTGCCGGGCGATTCACGAAGCCCTCGTACAGGGCCTGCGCGAGGCCAGCCTGCCGGAAGCGGCGATCACGCTGGTGCCGACGCGCGACCGCGCGGCGGTCGGGCTGATGCTATCCGGATTGAACGGCGGCATCGACGTGATCGTACCGCGCGGCGGCAAGAGCCTGGTGGCGCGGGTTGAAGCGGAAGCGCGCGTGCCGGTGTTTGCGCATCTCGAAGGCGTCAACCACGTCTATGTCGATCGCACCGCCGATCTCGAAATGGCTAAGTCGATCGTGCTGAACGCCAAGATGCGCCGCACCGGCGTCTGTGGCGCCGCGGAGACGCTGCTGGTCGATCTCGCGGGCGCCGCCGCCAATCTGAAGCCGCTGATCGAGATGCTGGTGGAGGCCGGCTGCGAGGTGCGCGGCGACGACGTCGTGCAGAAGGTCGACGCGCGGGTGAAGCCGGCGACCGACGAGGATTGGGATACCGAATATCTTGACGCCATCATCGCCGCCCGTGTCGTTGACGGGGTCGACGCGGCGATCGCGCATATCCAGAACCACGGCTCGCGCCACACCGATGCGATCGTGGCCGAAGACGCCAAGACGGCCGAGAAGTTTCTCAGCGAAGTCGATTCGGCGATCGTGCTGCATAACGCTTCGACGCAGTTCGCCGACGGCGGCGAGTTCGGCTTCGGCGCAGAGATCGGGATTGCCACCGGAAAATTCCACGCCCGCGGGCCGGTCGGAGCCGAGCAACTGACCAGCTTCAAATACCGCGTTCACGGCACCGGGCAGACGCGGCCGTGACCGCAAGCCCGCGCCCGCGGTGACCCGTCCGATGAAATTGCAATCCGCCGCGCAAGACATTCCCTTCCATACCAATGGCATGCGCGTCGGCATGCTCGGCGGCTCGTTCAATCCGCCGCACGCGGCGCATCGCGCCATCAGCCTGTTTGCGTTGAAGCGCTTGAAGCTCGATCGCGTTTGGTGGCTGCTGACCCCCGGAAATCCGCTCAAGGATACCGGCCGGCTGCACGGCCTTGCCGAACGGGCGCGCGCCGCGCGCGACGTCGCCGACGATCCGCGCATCGACATCAGTTGTCTCGAAGCTGTCATCGGCACCAAGTACACTGTCGATACGATCATTCATTTGCGCCGCCGCGTTTCCGGCGTGCGCTTCGTCTGGATCATGGGCGCCGACAATCTCGCGCAGTTCCATCGCTGGAAAGATTGGCGGCGCATCGCTGCCGAGGTGCCGCTCGCCGTGATCGATCGTCCGCCGCAGAGTTTCCGGGCGCTCGCCGCGCCGGCTGCCCAGGCGCTGGCACGGTATCGATTGCCCGAGAATCAGGCGGCCCGGCTAGCCGATCAGCAGGCGCCGGCCTGGGTTTTCCTCACCGGCATGAAACTGAACCTGTCGTCGACGGGCCTGCGGAACTCCGACGGGAGCTGGAAGGCAAAAAGAAGTGACAGTTCGGTTTGAACCGGCGGGTGGGGACACTGGAATATTGAAACCATTAACCCCACATGCCTAATATGGTCCGCGGACGTCGGGATTCGGCGTTCGCGATACAGTGAAAGGAATGGTCCCTGGCCACATCTGTATTGTCCAAGTCCAAGTCTGTTTTACCCAAGGTTCCGAGCACGACCGCCAAGACCGCGCGTAAAACATCGACACAAGCTGCAGCCTTGAAGGCGCAACCCGACGCCGACAAGACGCTGAATATGATCCTCTCCCGCCTCGACGATATGAAGGCGGAAGAAACGATCACCATCGACCTTCGCGGCAAATCCGCCTTTTCCGACTACATGATCGTCACGACCGGCCGGGTTAACCGGCATGTCGGTGCGATCGCGGAAAACGTCACGAAAGCCCTGAAGGAAACCGGCATCAACAACATCCATGTCGAGGGCTTGCCCAATTGCGACTGGGTGCTGATCGATTCCGGCGATGTGGTCGTGCACGTGTTCAGACCCGAGGTGCGTGAATTCTACAACCTTGAAAGGTTGTGGACGCAAAACCCGGCGGCGGCAGCGATCTGAAACCTCGGCCGATGCGAATCGGCTAAGGCGCATGTAGTCTTCCAGCGCGCGCGAAAAACGCGCGTGCCGGAAAGTGCGCGCCAGAAACAGCATTCATGCGCCTCGTCGTGGTTTCAATTGGCCGGCTGAAGCAAGGCCCGGAGCAGGAATTGGCCGAGCGCTATCGCGAGCGCTTCGAGGACATCGGCCGCAAGCTCGGCTTTCGCGGGCTTTCGATCCATGAAATTCCCGAAAGCCGCGCACGCGACACTGCGACCCGGATATCGGAGGAGGCCGCCGCGATTTTGGCGACGATACCTGAGAAGTCCGTACTGGTGGCGCTGGACGAGCACGGCAAGAGCATCGACAGCGCGACCTTCGCCCGGCAGCTCGGCGCTTGGCGGGATGAAGGGGTTGCCAACACAATTTTCGTCATCGGCGGCGCGGACGGACTTTCGCCCGATTTGCAGCGCAAGGCTAAATTGCGCATTGCGTTCGGCTCGGCGACCTGGCCGCATCAAATGGTTCGCGTCATGCTTCTTGAACAGATTTACCGGGCCGCCACCATTCTGGCCGGCCACCCCTACCACCGCGCGTAAGGCACGGTGACGTGAATACAGAGAACACTGAATAGCCGGATGCATTCAACGCGGGACATTCATTCATACCCTCGCACCGCCCATCGCGGCGCGCCGACGTCAGCCGTCTCGTTTCCCCTGATCCTGCTGTCCGCAAGCTTCGCCGTGATGTTGCCTTCGCCGGCGATTGCGCAATCCGCGGCGACCGCGCAGCAAGCGACCGCCGTTTCCCCCGATGCCATCAAGCAGCGCGAGCAGGAGCTGGAGGCCACGCGCGAGCAGCAGCGCAAGACGGCCGAGCTGCAACAAAAGCTGAAGGCCGATATTGCGGCGATCGGACAGGACCGCTCCAAGCTCAACCAGCAACTGATCGACATCGCCACCCAGGTTCGCAACGTCGAGACACGCATCGGCGAGACCGAGGGGCGACTACGCCCGCTCGACAGCCGCGAGCAGCAAATCCGCGCTTCGCTCGATTCACGCCGCTCCGAAATCGTCGAGGTGCTGGCCGCCTTGCAGCGTGCCGGACGGCGCACCCCGCCCGCGCTGCTGGTCAGGCCCGAGGACGCGCTGCAATCGCTGCGCACTGCCATGCTGCTGGGATCGGTAGTCCCCGAACTGCGCGGACGCGCGGAGAAACTCGCCACCGATCTCGGCGAGCTGGTGAACTTGCGCAAGACCATCGCCACCGAGCGCGACGTGCTGGCCCGGGACCGCGACAGGTTGAAGGACGATTCTGTCAGGCTGGCCGCGCTGGTGGAAGAACGACAGCGCAAGCAGAGCGCGATCGAAAAGGACATGGAGGCCGAAGGCGCACGCGCTATCAATCTGTCGAGGCAGGTCGACAGTTTGCAAGGCCTGATCGCGAAAATGGAGCAGGATTTGAAGAGCGCCGCCAAGGCGGCCGCAACCGCCAGCCTGCAGGGCGCCCCGGCTGCCCCGGGCGGCAAGCCCAATCTGGGAGCATTGAAAGATCCCGCCCGGCTGAGCCCGGCGATCGCCTTTGCCTCCGCCAAGGGGTTGTTCGCCTTTCCGGTCAATGGCCGCAAGATTCGCGATTTTGGCGGTTCCGACGGCGCGGGTGGCGTGGAAAAAGGCATTTCTTTGGCGACCCGCGCCGGGGCTCAGGTCACAACACCGTGTGACGGCTGGGTTGTTTACGCCGGACCCTTCCGCAGCTACGGACAACTCTTGATCCTCAATGCCGGGGGCGGGTATCATGTCCTGATCGCCGGGATGGAGCGCATTTCGGTAAACATCGGCCAGTTTGTACTTACGGGAGAGCCGGTCGCGACCATGGGAACGACGTCCCAAGTCGCATCCATTCTCGCGACGACCGCGAGCCAGCCGGTGCTCTATGTCGAGTTCCGCAAGGACGGCACTCCGATCGACTCAGGCCCATGGTGGGCCGCAAATGAAGGCGAAAAGGTTCGCGGATGATGCGCAAGACTTCTGTAATTCTTCTCAGCGCCGCCACCGGTGCGGCTTTGACGCTCTTCGTCACGCAGCCTCGTTCCGTGCTGATGGGATCGAGTGCGCGTGCTGCGACGTCTGACACCTACCGCCAGCTCAATCTGTTCGGCGACGTGTTCGAGCGCGTGCGCAGCGACTATGTCGAGAAACCCGATGACTCCAAGCTGGTCGAATCGGCGATCTCGGGTATGCTGACCGGCCTCGATCCGCATTCCAGCTACATGGACGCCAAAAGCTTCCGTGACATGCAGGTACAGACCCGCGGTGAGTTCGGCGGGCTCGGCATCGAGGTCACGATGGAAGACGGGCTGATCAAGGTCGTCTCGCCGATCGATGATACGCCGGCGTCGAAGGCCGGCATCATGGCCAACGATATCATCACCAATCTCGACGACGAAGCCGTGCAGGGTCTCACCCTGAACCAGGCCGTCGAGAAGATGCGCGGACCGGTCAACACCAAGATCCGTCTCAAGATCATCCGCAAGGGTCAGGACAATCCGATCGAAGTGACGCTGGTGCGCGACAACATCCGGGTCCGCTCCGTCCGCGCGCGCGTCGAACAGGACGACATCGCCTATATCCGCGTTACCACCTTCAACGAGCAGACCACCGAGGGCCTGAAGCGCGAGATCGGCAACCTCTCGAACCAGATCGGCGATAAGCTGAAGGGCTACATCATCGATCTGCGCAATAATCCCGGCGGCTTGCTGGAGGAAGCGGTCACCGTTTCCGACACCTTCCTGGAGCGCGGTGAGATCGTTTCGACCCGCGGCCGCAATGCCGAGGAGACGCAGCGCCGCGCCGCCCATTCGGGCGACCTGACCAAGGGCAAGCCGATCATCGTGCTGGTCAACGGCGGCTCGGCTTCGGCTTCCGAAATCGTCGCCGGCGCGCTGCAGGACCACAAGCGCGCGACGCTTGTCGGCACGCGCTCGTTCGGCAAGGGCTCGGTGCAGACCATCATCCCGCTCGGCAGCGGCAACGGCGCGCTGCGCCTCACCACCGCGCGCTATTACACGCCGTCGGGCAAGTCGATCCAGGCCAAGGGCATCGTGCCCGATATCGAGGTGCTGCAGGACGTGCCGGACGAATTGAAGTCGCGTACCGACACCAAGGGCGAGGCCTCGCTGCGCGGCCATCTGAAGAACGATGGCGACGAGAAGACCGGCTCGCAATCCTACGTGCCGCCGGACGCCAAGGACGACAAGGCGCTGAAGACCGCGGCCGACCTGCTGCACGGCATCAAGTCGACGGCAAGCGCACCGGCAACCGGCGACAAGGCGGCAGTCGACAAGCCAGCCAAGGCGGCGAACTGATCATAGCCCCGTAAATCTCAGTGAAGAGGCGGCCTCCGGGCCGCCTTTTTGTTGCGGTTCCTGCCCCTCCGCTGCCCCGGCCAGGCGGCTTTTGCGCGCGGCGCAGCGCCCGATCCGACTCCTCGTGGTATCGTCGGCGAGGGTGATTCGGGGAGGTCTATGACGGAAACGGCCGACGAACTGAGCACGCCGCTTGGACAGAAGACGGAGCGCCAGAAGCGGCGGTTTCGGCTGCCGTTCACCGCGGTGCAGGCACTGGCCATGCTGCTCGGCCTGTTCCTGGTCGCCTTCCTGACGATCGCTCTGTTTACCGACAATCCGCTGGGTGGCGAGCCCGTCGCGCGCGTCGCATTGCGCAAGCCGGCGGGGGACGACAAGCAGCCGGCAGCTTCCGGCCACACCGAACAAGCCGCAAAAAGTCCATCCCAGCAGGCTCCGGCCGGCGATAGTAAGACCGTGACCATCATCGATGGCTCCAGCGGCAAGCGCCAGGACGTCGTGATCGGCAGCGATGCCGCCGACAAGTCCGGCTCAGACTCCGCGCCGGCAACCGCGATGGCCGGCATCGATCAGCGGCTCCTGGAAAAGTCGCGCTACGGCATGATCCCGGCGGTTGCCGATGGTCTGAAACCCTTCACTGTCTACGCAGCCGATGCCGACCGCACCAAGGCCGCGAAGATGCCGGTGGTCGCCATCGTCATCGGTGGCCTCGGCGTCGGCGCTGCCAAGACGACCGATGCCATCATGAAACTGCCGCCGGCCGTGACTCTGGCTTTTACGCCTTATGGGGCGGATCCCGCCAAGTTGGCCGAGCGGGCCCGCGCGCAGCGCCACGAGATCCTGCTGCAGGTTCCGATGGAGCCATTCGATTTTCCCGATAATGATCCCGGCCCGCAGACCCTGCTCACGACGCTGACGCCAGAGCAGAACATCGACCGGCTGTATTGGCACCTCAGCCGGTTCCAGGGCTATGCCGGGATCGCGAATTTCATGGGGGCGCGTTTCACGGCGACCGACACGGTGATGCAGCCGATCATCCGAGAGGCAGCCAAGCGCGGCCTCGGCTATCTCGACGACGGCTCCTCGCCGCGGAGCGCGGCGCCGTCCCTGACGGCAGCCCAATCGATGCCCTTCGCCAAGGCCGATTTCACCATCGATGCGGTGCCGACCTCGGCCGAAATCGACCGGACGCTAGTGAAACTGGAGACCCTCGCCAAGGAGCGCGGACTGGCCGTGGGCGTCGCCTCGGCGCTACCGGTTTCGATCGAGCGGATTGCCGCCTGGATCAAGACTCTTGAGGCCCGCGGCATCATGCTTGTGCCATTGACAACGGCGATGCTGAAATCAAAATCAGGCTAGAGATCAAACTGATGGCAGCAATCCGGACTCCCTCGGACTGCGCCGCCGCGGCCGGTTTGCGGGTGGACTTGCTGCAGGCAAAGGAGTCCTGACGGGATGGCGCGCTACGAGGACCTGCCTTACCGGACCTGCGTCGGCATGATGCTGATCAATGCGGCCGGGCTGGTCTTCATTGGCCGGCGCGCCGGCGGCATCGAGCATGTCGATGAAACCCACGTCTGGCAGATGCCCCAGGGCGGGGTCGATCCCGGCGAGGACACCTGGGAGGCCGCCAAGCGCGAGCTTTACGAGGAAACCAGCGTTCGCTCGGTGGAGAAGCTCGGCGAAGTCCCGGATTGGCTGATCTACGACATTCCACGCACGGTGGCAGGCCGCGCCTGGAAGGGCCGTTATCGCGGGCAGCGGCAGAAATGGTACGCGGTGCGCTTCACCGGCAAGGACAACGAGATCAACGTCGCCAGTCCCGGCGGCGGAGGGCACAAGGCCGAATTCGTGAGCTGGCGCTGGGAGCCGATGAAGAATCTCCCGAACCTGATCGTTCCGTTCAAGCGGCCGGTTTATGAACGCGTGGTCAAGGAATTCGCCAGCCTTGCGGGCGGTTAGCATGACGCATCTTCCAAGCAGTGCTCCGTCGTTCCGGGGCATACGAAGCATGAACTACGATGTGCAAGTGCACATCGGAGAATCTCGAGATTCTCAGGTGCGCAATTACGCACCATAGTTCGCGCCAGCGCGCGCCCGGAGTGACGGCTGCAATGTCCGACAAACCCTATCGCCCCAACGTGGGAATCGCGCTGTTCAACACCTCCGGTCAGGTGCTGATCGGCCGCCGCTTTCGTGACGACGGGCCGGAAATCATCTTGCCGGGTCTGGAATGGCAAATGCCGCAGGGCGGCATTGACGCCAATGAGAACCCGCGCGATGCCGTCATGCGCGAACTCTGGGAAGAGACCGGGGCGGTCAGCGCCGAATACCTCGGCGAGACCGATTGGATAAATTACGAATTTCCGCCGTATGATGGGCCAGTCGACCATCGCTTGGCGAAATTCCGCGGCCAGCGGCAGAAATGGTTCGCATTGCGGTTCACCGGCCGCGACGACGAGATCGATCCGCTGACACAGCGCAACGGCCAGCCGGCCGAATTCGATTCCTGGCGCTGGGAACGGCTCGACCGTGTCGCGGACCTCGTAGTGCCGTTCCGACGCGACGTGTACCGGATGGTGGTGCAGCAGTTCGCGGAATTCGCCCGCTAGATTCCAATCAGAACCGAAAAGGTCCTAGTTTTAGCTGAGTCTGCGAGACGGCGGATGCGAGGCGCTTGACAGCGGCTCGTTGCTGAATATTTTTTGCGCAAAGCGGCTTCACCGCTCTTACTCACGCAGAGGAACGAAAGCGACCGTCAAGGAACGACGAAGATGATCGACGAAAAACTGGCCCGCTTGCGTACACACCGCAACAACATCGACCGTTATCGCCGGCTTCTTAAAACCAGGCTGACAGAGCTTGAACAACAGTACATCGAAAAACGGCTCTCCGAAGAACAGTCGGCTCTGGAACGACTCGCTGCCTCTACATTTCCGCTCACCTTCCAGGCGCCGGGGCGGCATCCGCATAGACCGGGGCCACCGATCTCGTCGGCAGCCTGACATGTCCACGGCGGCGCGCCGCTTGTCGGCTGGTCTTGCCAGGGCCGGGAATAACCGGCGTGACCCAATGGTGGCCTGACATGAAGGACGTGATCGTAACCAAGCGCCGCCGCAGTTGGGAATGGCGGGTAACGGACGAGAGCGGCAGGCCGATCATGAGCGGCAGGGAACGCAGCCGGCCGGCGGCCCGCTATCATGGCTACCGAGCCTTGTTCATGCTGCTCGCCGTCGGCCAAAGGCCGGATGAGATGCAGGCCCAGCACTCGGGGCGCAATATTGGGCAAATTGTTGCGCGCGCCCGGCTTCATCCGGTTGTGCGAACCGCGCCTTCGGCATCGGCGGGACCGGGGTCGGGCGGCTTAACGCCCGATTAAGTATCCGACCACCGGCGTGACGGTGCACCGAAAATTTGGCCCGCCGGTCTTGAAACTTTTCGATCGATTTCTAATTCGATTTTTGCCGCCGACAGCGGTGCCGGATGCCAGCCTGGGTCCGGCGAGTTGAGTGGGCGCCGGATGGTGTCCGACGCTCCTTCGTATCCATCTTGCTCTTAGGAGGACTTGGTTATGAGGACCTTTGACTTCTCGCCCCTGTGGCGTTCCACGATCGGCTTCGATCATCTGGCCGACCTGCTCGATAGCAGCTTGCGGCATTCGGCCGACGACAATTACCCGCCCTATAATGTCGAACGCTGCGGCGAGGACGCCTACCGGATTTCGCTCGCAGTTGCCGGTTTCGGCATGGACGATATTGCCGTAACCGCAGAACGCGACACACTGATCATCGAGGGCAAGAAGCCCGACGCCGAGCAACGCGAATACCTTTATCACGGCATCGCGGCGCGGCCGTTCCGGCGGGTGTTCAATCTCGCCGACTATGTGCAGGTCAAGCAGGCCTCGTTCAAGGATGGCCTCTTGATCGTCGATCTCGTTCGCGAAGTGCCTGACGCGATGAAGCCGCGGCGCATCCCGATCGGCAACGCCGGCGCTTCCCACCAGATCGAGCAGAAGGCGGCTTAAGCCGCTTCGGCAGTACCGGCTCGGCACGCGGATAACCGGCCGCGCGCGAGCCAATGCAAGCAACATCAACAATCTCTGTAAGGAGGACATTATGGCTTTTCGTGATCTGATCCCCTGGTCGAGAAACCAGGAGCTTGCGCCAACGCGCGACAGCTTCGATCCCTTCTTCACCCTGCACCGGGAAATGAACCGGCTGTTCGACGAGGCCTTCCGCGGCTTCGGGATGCCTGCCCGCTTTGGCAGTCCGCTGATGGAAGGTCGCTTCGGATGGCCGCGCATCGAGCTCAACGAGACCGACAAGGAGCTGAAGGTGTCGGCTGAGCTGCCTGGGCTGACGGAAAAAGACGTTCAGGTCGAGATCGCCAATGGCGTTCTGACGCTGCGCGGCGAGAAGAAATCTGAACGGACCGATAATGGCGGAAAATATTTCTCGGAGCGCTACTACGGTGCGTTCGAGCGGCAAATCCCGCTCGATGGCGTCGAGGAAGACAAGGCCGAAGCCAAATTCCACGACGGCGTCCTGACCATCACGCTACCGAAATCCGAACAGGCGCAATCGGCCGTCAAGCGTATTCCCATCGTCAATCAGTGACGAAATTGGCGGCGGCGCAGCGCGCCGTCGCCACCACCAACGTCTCGATCGAAAGGAGAGCAAGGAGACCCTGTCGATGAGCAAGGCCGATCTGAGCACCACTGAATTTGCGTTATTTCATCCCGCCGCACATTACGGCTCCCCAAATGAAGTATTGAACGACGAGCAGCTTTCCGACGCCGAGAAGCGGGTGATCTTATCGTCGTGGGCATCCGACATGTTCGCGGTCGAATCCTGCCCGAGCCTGCGCGAGATTCCGGGCATGGGTCACACCATCCGCCTAGCCGATATCCTCGCCGCTCTGCGCCAGCTTGACGGCGATGAAGAAATCCTGCCGCGTGCAGAAATCAGCACGCGATGGCGGCCGCGTTGGAAAACCGTATTGCAGGGGCTCTCATCATGCTGACACCAACCATTATGGCGATTGCATGGGTCAACCACGCAGCCGCCCTGTGGGCGGCGCCATGGCTTGCCTTGCACCACGGCGCGGCACCGCAAGCCGGCTCCTGACCAGAACCCTTCTTAATCCGCGGACGAGAACCCACGTGAACCGATTTTTCGCGATTGTGCTGGCGGGCCTGGTCGGCGCCGCGACTATTCCAACTCAGGCCTCGGGACAAATTCCGAACCTGCGAACCGGCGGCACAGTACCGACGCTGGCGCCCTTGGTGCGCGAGATCACGCCGGCTGTAGTCAACATCGCCGTGCACGGCAAGATCCGCCAGGACAATCCGCTCTATCGCGATCCGCTATTCCGCGAGTTTTTCGACGTACCCAAGCAACTCGAGAAGGAAATCAACGCCACCGGCTCCGGCGTCATCGTCGATGCGCAGAAAGGCTATGTCCTGACCAACAACCATGTTGTCGACCAGGTCGCCACGGTCCAGATCAAAACCAAGGACGGCCGGCAATTGTTGGCCAAGGTCGTCGGGCGCGATCCCGGCACCGACATTGCGGTGTTGCGGATTCAATCGCCGTCCGCATTGAAGGCGATCGCGTTCGGCGACAGTGACGCGCTCGAAGTCGGCGATTTCGTCCTCGCCATCGGCAACCCGTTTGGCCTTGGCCAGACCGTGACCTCCGGCCTTGTCAGCGCGCTTGGCCGAACCGGGCTCGGCAAACAGGGTTATGAGGATTTCATCCAGACCGACGCCGCGATCAACCCCGGCAATTCGGGCGGCGCGCTGGTCAATCTGAAGGGCGAATTGATCGGCATCAATTCAGCGATCATTTCGCCGGCCGGCGGCAATGTCGGCATCGGCTTTGCGATCCCCGTCAATATGGCGCGGCGCGTGATGGAACAGATTGTCGAGAACGGCCGCGTCGAGCGTGGCCGGATCGGCATCTCCCTGCGCGAACTAAATCCCGCGACCGACGGCGGACGCAGCGAAGGCGCACGGATTGCCGAAGTCAGCCCGGGCTCGCCGGCCGAATTGGCAGGCCTGCGTAAGGGCGACATCGTGCTGAAGGCGGACGACCGCCCCATTCACTCTGCCGCGCAATTGAGAAACCGGATCGGACTCGCGCGGATAGGCGAACAGGTGCGATTGACCGTTGAGCGTTCCGGCGCGCCGCAAAGCGTTACCGTTGCGGTGGGACCGGCCACCGAAGCAAGCAGCAGCCAGAGCAACGGCTCGGTTCAGCGACGCTAGCTGGAGCGGTTCCGAGCCGTGCCTGGGGAGCAGCCTTGCGAGAGAAATACTGCCGCAAAAAGCTCAGCGCCCGTCACCGTGTGACGAGCGCTGGCGTGTCAGGGTCTTCATTGTGCCCCGGAGCGGTGCCCCGGGGCTTAGTGCATAGCGGTGGCGTTGAGCTCGATCTGGATGCTCTTGAAGTGGTCCAGCCGCTCGATGGCGTGATCGAGCTCGGTGCCTTCCTTCTCGGCGAGCTTGGCTTCCATCTCGGCGATGGTCTCGGCGAATTGCGCGCGGTCGACCTCGGCCATCGAGGTAGCGACGTCAGCCAGCACAGTCAGTCCATTTTCCGACATTTCGGCAAGACCGCCGAGCACGATGATCTTCTGGTGCGCGCCGTCCGCGGTGATCGTCAGGATGCCCGGACGAACCGCTGCCACGACCGGCGCATGTCCGGCGAGTACGCCGAAATCGCCTTCCACGCCGGGAACGTCAACCTGATCGACCTCGCCGGAGAAGGCGAGCTTTTCGGGAGAGACGAGATCGAAATGAAAGGTAGCCATGGTCGTTCCGTTCTTTCTGCTGTCACCCGCGGGCTTGACCCGCGGGTCCATCAAAAGAAATCCTCTTGGCGATGGATTGCCGGGTCAAGCCCGGCAATGACGAAGTCTTAGGCCGCTTCAGCAGCCAGCCTCTTGCCCTTCTCGACGGCTTCCTCGATGGTGCCGACCATGTAGAACGCCGCTTCCGGCAGATGGTCGTACTTGCCTTCGCAGAGGCCGCGGAAGCCCTTGATGGTGTCGGCGAGGTCGACGAACTTGCCGGGCGAGCCGGTGAAGACTTCGGCGACGTGGAACGGCTGCGACAGGAAGCGCTCGATCTTACGGGCGCGGGCCACCGCGATCTTGTCCTCTTCGGATAGTTCGTCCATGCCGAGAATGGCGATGATGTCCTGCAACGATTTGTACTTCTGCAGCACCTGCTGAACCATGCGCGCGGTCTGATAGTGCTCTTCTCCGACGACGAGCGGGGAGAGCATGCGCGAGGTGGAGTCGAGCGGGTCCACCGCCGGGTAGATACCCTTTTCCGAAATCGCGCGGCTCAGCACCGTGGTCGCGTCCAAGTGAGCGAACGAGGTGGCGGGCGCCGGGTCGGTCAAGTCGTCGGCCGGCACGTAGATCGCCTGCACCGAGGTGATCGAACCCTTATGCGTCGTGGTGATGCGCTCCTGCAGCGCGCCCATGTCGGTGGCAAGCGTCGGTTGATAGCCCACCGCCGAGGGGATGCGGCCGAGCAGCGCCGACACTTCCGAGCCGGCTTGCGTGAAGCGGAAGATGTTGTCGACGAAGAACAGCACGTCCTGGCCCTGGTCGCGGAAGTGCTCAGCGACGGTCAGGCCGGTGAGGCCGACGCGGGCGCGGGCGCCCGGCGGCTCGTTCATCTGGCCGAACACCAGCGCGCATTTTGACTTCACGCTCGGATCGGGATTGCGCGGATCGGCGTTGACCTTGGACTCGATGAACTCGTGATAGAGGTCGTTGCCTTCACGGGTACGCTCGCCCACGCCGGCGAACACCGAGTAACCACCGTGGGCCTTGGCGACGTTGTTGATCAGCTCCTGAATCAGCACGGTCTTGCCGACGCCGGCGCCGCCGAACAGGCCGATCTTGCCGCCCTTGGCGTAGGGAGCGAGCAGGTCGACGACCTTGATGCCGGTCACAAGAATTTCGGCTTCAGTGGACTGGTCAGTGTAGGTCGGCGCTTCCTGATGGATGGCGCGCTTGCCTTCGGATTTGATTGGACCGGCTTCGTCGATCGGTTCGCCGATGACGTTCATGATGCGACCGAGTGTGCCATCACCGACCGGAATTGCGATGGGCTCGCCGGTATCGGTCACTTCCTGGCCGCGTACCAGACCTTCGGTAGCGTCCATCGCAATCGTGCGCACGGTGGACTCACCGAGGTGCTGCGCGACTTCCAGCACCAGACGGTTGCCCCCGTTCTTGGTCTCCAGCGAATTGAGAATGGCCGGCAGATGACCTTCGAACTGCACGTCGACAACGGCGCCCATGACTTGGGTGACGCGACCGATCTGGTTAGCTGCTGTGGCCATGAATTGCTCTCCTTCGAAATTCTGTACTTGAACGACCGTCGGTTAGTTCGTGCGCTAGACCGCCGCCTCGGCGCCGGAGATGATCTCGATCAACTCCTTGGTGATCTGGGCTTGACGGGTTCGGTTGTAGACTAGGGTTTGCTTGCGGATCATTTCGCCGGCGTTGCGGGTGGCGTTGTCCATCGCGCTCATCTGCGCGCCGTAGAAAGAAGCATTGTTCTCCAGCAGCGCGCGGAAGACCTGCACCGCAAGATTGCGCGGTAGCAGCCGCGTCAGGATCTCGTCTTCTTCCGGCTCGTACTCGTAAGCGATCGACGGACGGGCATTGGCGGCCGGCTCTTCGACCACCAACGGAATGACCTGCTGGGCGGTCGGAAGCTGTGCGATGACGGATTTGAAGCGCGAATAGAACAGCGTGCAGACGTCGAACTCGCCGGCTTCGAACCGTACCAGGATCTTCTTGGCGATGTCCTCGGCGTTGACGAAGCCGAGCTGGCGAACCCCGCGCAGATCGACGTGCTCGATGATCTGCTTATCGAAGGTGCGGCGGAGCTGGTCGTAGCCCTTGCGGCCGACGCAGAAAATCTTGACGTCCTTGCCTTGGCCCATCAGCGACAGCGCGCGCTCACGGACCAGACGCACGATCGCCGAATTGAACGCGCCGCACAGGCCGCGTTCGCCGGTGCAGACCAGCAAGAGGTGCACCTGATCCCTGCCGGTGCCGGCCAGCAGCGCCGGAGCACCGGGCGAACTAGCGGCAGCAGCGGCGATGTTGGAAATCACCGCATCCATCTTCTCGGCGTAGGGCCGGGCCGCTTCGGCAGCAGTCTGCGCGCGTCGCAGCTTGGAGGCCGCGACCATCTGCATCGCCTTGGTGATCTTCTGCGTCGCCTTGGTCGAGGCGATGCGGACACGCATGTCTTTAAGTGAAGCCATTCTCAGTTCACCCCGGCGATCCGGTGTCTGGCACCCGACCGCAAGCCACTCTTTCGTCGGGCCCGGCTATCCGCCGGGCCGCAACGGCAAATCATCAAGAAAAGGTCTTGGCGTAACCTTCGACCACGCTCTTCAGCTTGGCCGCGAGATCGTCGGAGAGATCGCGGCTGTCGCGGATGCCGTTGAGGATCTCGACGTTCTTGCCGCGCAGCAGCGACAAGAGGCCGTCCTCGAAGGAGCGCACCTTGTTGAGCGGAAGCGGGTCGAGATAGCCGTTGGTGCCAGCCCAGATCACGCAGACCTGCTCTTCCATCTTCAGCGGCGAGAACTGCGGCTGCTTCAATAGTTCAGTCAGGCGCGAACCGCGGTTCAGAAGGCGCTGGGTCGAGGCGTCGAGGTCGGAGCCGAACTGCGCGAAGGCCGCCATTTCGCGGTACTGCGCCAGCTCACCCTTGATCTTGCCGGCGACCTTCTTCATCGCCTTGGTCTGCGCCGAGGAGCCCACGCGCGACACCGACAGACCGACGTTCACCGCCGGACGGATGCCCTGGAAGAACAGGTCGGTTTCGAGGAAGATCTGACCGTCGGTAATCGAAATCACGTTGGTCGGAATGTAGGCCGACACGTCGTTGGCCTGGGTTTCGATGACCGGCAGCGCCGTCAGCGAGCCCGAGCCCTGGTCCTTGTTGAGCTTCGCCGCGCGCTCGAGCAGGCGGGAGTGCAGGTAGAACACGTCGCCCGGATAGGCTTCGCGGCCCGGCGGGCGGCGCAGCAGCAGCGACATCTGGCGGTAGGCGACGGCCTGCTTGGACAAGTCATCATAGATGATGACGGCGTGCATGCCGTTGTCGCGGAAGTACTCGCCCATCGTGCAGCCGGTGAACGGCGCGATGTACTGCATCGGCGCCGGGTCGGATGCGGTGGCGGCGACGATGATCGAATATTCCAGCGCGCCCTGCTCTTCCAGCACCTTGACGAACTGGGCAACGGTCGAGCGCTTCTGGCCAATCGCAACATAGACGCAATACAGCTTGATGTTCTCGTCCGGCTGCGCGTTGAGCGGCTTCTGGTTCAGAATGGTGTCGAGCGCGATCGCGGTCTTGCCGGTCTGACGGTCGCCGATGATCAGTTCGCGCTGGCCGCGGCCGACCGGGATCAGCGCATCGATCGCCTTGAGGCCGGTCGCCATCGGCTCGCTCACCGACTTGCGCGGAATGATGCCGGGCGCCTTGACGTCAACGCGCATGCGCTTGTCGGCCTGGATCGGGCCCTTGCCGTCGATCGGGTTGCCGAGCGCGTCGACGACGCGGCCGAGCAGACCCTTGCCGACCGGCGTATCGACGATGGCGCGGGTGCGCTTGACGGTCTGGCCCTCCTTGATCTCACGGTCGGCACCGAAGATCACGATACCGACGTTGTCGGTTTCGAGGTTCAGCGCCATGCCGCGGGTGCCGTTCTCGAATTCGACCATTTCACCGGCCTGAACGTTGTCCAGACCGTAGACGCGGGCGATACCGTCGCCGACGGACAACACCTGCCCGACTTCGGTGACCTCAGCCTCCTGGCCGAAATTCTTGATCTGGTCCTTGAGGATCGCGGAAATTTCCGCGGCGCGGATGTCCATCAGCCTGCCTCTTTCATCGCGTGCTTGATCGAATTGAGTTTGGTGCGAAGCGAGCTATCCACCATGCGGCTGCCGAGCTTGACCACAAGGCCGCCAATGATGGAGGGATCGACTTTCACGTTGAGCGCGACGTCCTTGCCCGTCACCGATTTCAGTGCGGTCTTCAGCGCGTCGAGATTCTTGTCACTGAGCTGTTCGGCGACGGTGACGTCGGCGGTCGCCTCGCCCTTGAACTTCGCCACCAGCGCGCGGAAGGCGCGGATCACATCGGCCACTGCGAACAGCCGGCGGTTGGCGGTCAACACCTTAAGGAAATTGGCGGAAACGCCGGTAATTCCAGCCTTGTCGAGCAGGGCATTGAGCGCCTTGGCCTGCGCATCTGCCGAGAAGACCGGACTGCGGACGAGGCGCTTGAGATCGGCGCTTTCGTTCAGCATGGCCTCGAATCTATCGAGATCGGCCTTTACCGCGTCGACGGATTTCTCCTCGCGCGCCAACTCGAACAAGGCCGTAGCATAACGGCCGGACACTCCCGAAACGGACGGATCTTCAGCAGCCACAGAGACGCTCTTTTCAGATGTCAAACTCGCAAGGGAAAAACCGTCGCCACGGGTAGCGGCGCCTAGCGATCCAAGCCCTTGGAATTCAAGCGGGACTTCGATTTTCGACCGGCACGAGGGGTGCCGGGATCGTTAAAATCGCGGCTTTGCTAACATAGCGAGCGCGCAGGTGCAACATGACCGCGTGTTCAGGCGGTGCCTTGTCGCACGTCAATTTTCAGGCCCCGTTTCAGGCCCGGGTCGAATGCGGTTTGATGGGGAATCGGTGCGCCGGAATTTTGACTCCGCCGGTGCACGCGATCTGGAGTGGTCCCCGACTGGCCAATTTGTTCCGCCCGTATTTGCATGGCCGCTATGACCGATAGCGTTCGGAACGAACCGCCCTGATCCTCTCCATTTGCCCTTTACTTACCTTAATCTGTCCACGCACGCGAATGACCGTATTCGCAAGTAATTGGCAGTATTGAATTGGTTAAAACTCCGTTAACACGCAAGATTACGGAATATCGCTCGATTAGCGATCTCGGTAACATGATATGTCAGCCCGAGACATTCCCGATTTACTGCCCAATTCATGCCTCATTGCCTCATCAAACGGCCCTCACCGAAATTGGGACGGGGGTTCCATTTGCCACGCATGTGGCAATACTATCTGAGGGCTAGTTTAATGTTGCATACCAATAAAGTTGTGCCGGGAACTCCAACCCGGTCGCGCACGGCGCTCGCCTTGATCGCCGCAACTCTCCTGGTCGGTGGCGCCGTCACCGAAGCTTCTGCAAAATCCAGGCACCACCGCCATCACGCCAGCCACGCTCACAAGGCCAAGAGCAGCAATTGGCTGGACGCCAATGCCTCGATCAGCCCGTCGGGCTCCGGGCACGGCTTCTCGGGCAAGGCCTCCTTTTACGGCAATGAATCCGGCAGCAAAACTGCCTCTGGTCAGCGCTTCAATCAGAACGCCATGACCGCGGCCCATCGCTCGCTGCCGTTCGGCACCAAGCTCCGCGTCACCCATCGCGGCCAGAGCGTCATCGTCACGATCAACGACCGTGGTCCTTTCATCCGAGGACGCGTGCTCGACCTCTCCAAGGGCGCAGCCCGGGCCATCGGCCTGACCGGCGCTGGCGTTGGCCACGTCACTGCCGAAGTCGTCTCGTAAAGCGCGCGATCGCGCGCCGTTTCCGGTCCATCAGATCGCGTAAGCGTTGCGTTGCGTAACCGTCGCGGAACCTTCCGCGGCAACAAAGGCCTGCCGTCGCAAATGACGGCAGGCTTTTTTGTTTTCACAGCTATTTCCCCGTCATTGCGAGCCAACGGGTCGCGCGAACGCGCGCCCCGATGACAGGCTCCGCGAAGCAATCCATCCCTCCGCGCATGAGGAGAGATGGATTGCTTCGTCGCTTCGCTTCTCGCAATGACGGGGGGGAGACGTTGCTGCAGCTACAAAAAGCTCTGCGGATCGACATCGACCTCGAGCTTGAGGTTGCCCTTGGTCTTCGGCCCGGCGGTGAGCCACTCGCGCAAATATTCCGAGAGGTCGACATTGCGCAGCGACTTCACCAGGATCCGGAACCGATAGCGGCCCTTGATCACTGCAAGCGGCGCTTCGGCGGGTCCCAGCACCTGGATGCGTTCGTCGATCGGCGCCACAGCGGCGAGGCGGCGCGCAAAGCCTTCCGCGGTCGGCCGGTCGCCCGCAGAAATGATCAGGCTGGCGAGCCGGCCGAACGGTGGATAGCCGGTGCGCTCGCGGGAGTCGATTTCGCTGGCGTAAAACGCCTCACGGTCGTTAGCGACCAACGCCTTCATCACGGGATGTTCGGGCTGATGGGTCTGCAAGTAGCCAACACCGCGGCCCTGATCGCGTCCCGCACGCCCGATCACCTGATTGAGCAGTTGGAAAGTGCGCTCAGCAGCGCGCGGATCGCCATTGCCGAGGCCCAGATCCGCATCGATCACCCCGACCAGATTGAGCCGCGGGAAATTATGGCCCTTCGCGACCAGCTGCGTGCCGATGATGATATCGACGCGGCCTTCCGCGATCTCGTTCAGCTCGCTGCGCATGGTCTCGATCGAGGTGATCAGATCGCTCGACAGCACCATGGTGCGCGCTTCCGGAAACAGCGCAGCCGCCTCTTCCTGCAGCCGCTCGACGCCGGGGCCGACCGCGACCAGCGATTCCTCAGCCTGGCAATGCGGGCAGATATTTGGGCGCGGCATCGAGAAGCCGCAATGATGGCAGACCAGCCGCTGGCGAAAGCGGTGATCGACCAGCCAGGCATCACAGATCGTGCACGCGAAGCGATGGCCGCAAGCCCGGCACAGCGTCAGCGGCGCGTAGCCGCGGCGGTTGAGGAACAACAGCGCCTGTTCGCGCTTCTCGATCGCGAAACGAATTTGCTCGGCGAGCGGCGGCGAGATGAAGCGGCCGCGCGGCGGCGGAGCGCGTCGCAAATCGATCGCTTCGATATGCGGCATGTGTTGGCCGCCGAAGCGGGACGGCAGCGCGACGCGCTGATAGCGTCCCTTGCGCGCGTTGACTTCGGTTTCGACCGACGGCGTCGCGGACGCCAGCACTATCGGGATTTTGGCGATATGCGCGCGCACCACTGCCATGTCGCGGGCGTGATAATGCGCGCCGTCATCCTGCTTGTAAGCCTGGTCGTGCTCTTCATCGACGATGATCAGGCCCAGATCCGCATAGGGCAGAAACAGCGCCGAGCGCGCGCCGACCACGACCGGCGCTTCACCCGCCGATATCGCCGCCCAATTGCGCTGCCGCGTGCGCGGCGTCAGTTCAGAGTGCCATTCCAGCGGGCGCACGCCAAAACGCTGGGCAAAGCGGTCGAGGAATTGCCCGGTCAGCGCGATCTCCGGCATCAGGATCAGCGTCTGCTTGCCGCGCCGGACGACTTCCGCAATCGCCTCAAAATAGACTTCCGTCTTGCCCGATCCGGTGACGCCGTCGAGCAGCGCGACGTGGAACGTGCCGTTGGCAGCGAGCGCTCGCATCATGTCCACCGCCGCGCGCTGCTGGTGGGAAAACTCCGGCTGCGCAAAGGACGGATCGGGCGCCAGCGGCGCCAGTGGCGGCGGCATCACCTCTATGGCCAGGGTCCCCTCATCGACGAGGCCGTCGACCACGCCTGAGCTGACGCCGGCTTCTCGCGCCGCATCCGACTTGCCGTGCAAGAGGCCGTCCGACAGCACCTCGATCAGCCGCCGCCGCGCTGGCGTCAGGCGCTGCGGCGCTGGGCCCACCAGCCGCACGCCGAGGCGCATCCGTTCAGGTCCCAGATTTTCGCCCATCCGCAAAGCCATGCGCAGGACCATGCCGCGCGCGGACAGCGTATAGTTGGCGACCCAATCGACGAGGCTGCGCAAGTCCTCCTTGAGCGGCGGCACGTCGAGCTTTTCGCCGACGTCCTTCAGGCGGTTGTGCAGACGCGGATCGGGATTGGCGTTCTCCGCCCACACCACCGCCACCACCTCCCGCGGCCCGAGCGGCACGCAAACGACATCGCCCGCCTTCAGCTCCATGCCGCGCGGCACGCGGTAGGAATAGTTTTGATTGAGCGCGACCGGCACCAGCACGTCGACGACGCGGGTCGAGGCGGCCGATGAGCTGGTTTGGCGGGTGGCGTGGTCCATCAGGGGGAATCAGGCTTGAGGTTTTCGGAGCGAGGCTAGCGCCGCCCCGGCCAGTTAGCGAACGGTAAACGAAAGAGGTGCGATATAATGCGCTGAATCACCGTCTCCAAGGCAAGCTCTCAAGGCAAGCTCTCAAGGCAAGCTCTCAAGACAAGCTCTCGAAGGCAAGAATGATGGCCAGGGAAGTTCCGGCACTGCAAGCGGTCGAGCTCGAATGCGCCGACGAGGGCCTCGCGCAGGAGATGACGCGCTGGCTGACGCATCTGCGCGCCGAACGGCGGCTGTCGCCGAAGACGCTTGAAGCCTACGCCCGCGACCTCCGCCAATGCCTCACCTTCCTCGCCGAGCATTGGGGCACCCAAGTCACGCTGAAGAAGTTTGCGGCGCTGGAGGCCACCGACGTCAGGGCTTTCATGGCGATGCGTCGCGCCGACGACATCGCCGGGCGCTCGCTGATGCGGGCGCTGGCTGGCCTGCGTTCGTTCGGCCGCTATCTCGAACGGGAGGGCAAGGGCAAGGTCGGAGCTCTGTCCGCGATCCGCGCGCCGAAAATTGCAAAAAGCCTGCCGAAGCCGATCCAGATGGCCGCCGCCAAACGCTTTGCCGATGCCGACGAGCGCGCCGGCGAGGAGCGCGATCCCTGGATTCTCGCGCGCGACGCCGCGGTGATGGCGCTGCTCTATGGATCAGGCCTGCGCATTTCCGAAGCGCTGGGACTGAAGCGCCAGGACGTGCCAAGAACCGGCGAAGGCGACGTCATTATCGTCACCGGCAAAGGCAACAAGACCCGCATGGTGCCGGTGCTGCAAAACGTGCTGGCACTGATCGCCGATTACGTTGCGATGTGCCCGCATTCATTACCGCCGGCCGGCCCGATCTTCGTCGGCGCACGCGGCGGGCCGCTTTCCCCGCGAATCATCCAGCTCACCATGGAGCGATTACGTGGCGCGCTCGGCCTGCCCGACAGCGCCACCCCGCATGCGCTACGGCATTCTTTCGCAACACATCTGCTCAGCCGCGGCGGTGATCTGCGCGCGATCCAGGAACTGCTCGGCCACGCCTCGCTCTCAACCACGCAGATCTACACCGGCATCGACAGCGAGCGGCTCTTGGAAGTGTACCGCACCGCGCATCCGCGCGGATGAATTATTAGGCGCTCGCGCCGACACACTCCCGTCACATCGATGGTTTCTTGAGTGACCGCTTGCGCTCGCGTTGCGGTTCCGGCAATCGTACGCCGTCAATTGGCAGGAGGGGAATCATGGGTGGTGCACATGAAAGCATGGAGCATGCGGAGCACGCCGAGCATGCTTCAGGCTCGAACAAGAAGATCGCGCTGCTGATCGCGGTGATCGCCTTGTTTCTGGCGCTGTCGGAAACGCTCGGCAAGGGCGCGCAGACCGAAGCGATCAGCAAGAATGTCGAGGCTTCGAACCTCTGGGCGTTCTTCCAGGCCAAGAGCATCCGCCGCACCACGGTCCAGGCCACGGCGGAGCACGCCAAACTCAGCCTAGGGACCATCGGCGATGATGCTGCGAAAGCGGCCCTGCAAAAGCAGATCGACGACTGGAACAAAACCGCGGCGCGCTACCGTTCGGAGCCGGAGACCGGGGAAGGTTCGGAACAGCTCGCCGCACGCGCCAAGCATGCCGAGCACGAGCGCGACCTCGCGACGGCGAAGTACCACCACTACGAAATCGCCTCGGCCGCCTTCCAGATCGGGATCGTGCTGGCGTCGGCCACCATCATCACCGGCATGATAGTGCTGGCCTGGGTCTCCGGCGTACTGGCGATTGCCGGCATCGGTATCACCGCGCTCGGCCTCTACGCGCCGCATCTTTTGCATTTGCATTGAATGTCATCACCCGCGAAAGCGGGTGATCCAGTACGCCGCGACGTCTCGGCTCAAGCACTATTGTCTCTGGGATACTGGGTCGCCCGGTCAAACCGGGCGACGACAGCAAGAAGCTATCGCGCTTCGTGCACGCTCTTGCGAAAACGTGC
Organism: Bradyrhizobium sp. sBnM-33; assembly: GCF_032917945.1. NCBI lineage: Bacteria > Pseudomonadati > Pseudomonadota > Alphaproteobacteria > Hyphomicrobiales > Nitrobacteraceae > Bradyrhizobium > Bradyrhizobium sp. sBnM-33. The sequence goes on along the minus strand of NZ_CP136624.1, from coordinate 393,080 downwards.
GATCGTGCGCAGCATGCGCGATGACCAGCTATCACCGTCGCCGCGCAAAATTTCCCGGATGCGCTGCTTGATTGGATAGACCAGGGCGGCTGCCTTGGCGCGCATCGCCAGGATGAACTCATAAATGTTCTTGAACCACGCCATCTGCAGCAGCTTCGGCCGCGTCACGTCGAAGATAAACGCGGTGACGCCGACGCTGAGGAATTTGCCGAGCACGAAAACGACGGCGGCGCTGAACCAATATTCATTCGCCAGCAGCCACAAGCCGACCAGCTTGAGCGGAAACAGCGGAATCACCGGCACGGCAAATACGATCAGCGTCATCGCCGGCGACAGCGCATCGACGCGGTCGGACAGCCATTGCTTGAAGGCGCGAAGCGGGATCAGCGCGACGATGCGCTCGACGATCGGCTCGAGATGATCCCACAGCCATGCTTCGATCAGAAAGATGACCGCAAGCAGGACCCAGAACGGCTGAAACAGGCGACGCATCATCTAAGTGGTCTCTGCCCGCTTCTGCCGGGTTCAATCACATATGGATGGCACGTTTGCCGACCCCAAGCGCGGCTTCCTTGATCGCTTCCGAGCGGGTCGGATGCGCATGACAAGTCCGCGCCAGATCCTCGGCAGAGCCGCCAAACTCCATGAGAACAGCGGCTTCATGGATCATTTCGCCGGCTTCGCGGCCGACAATGTGCACGCCGAGCACACGGTCGGTCTTCGCATCCGCGAGAATCTTCACAAATCCGTCAGTGGTCTGGTTGACTTTGGAGCGACCGTTGGCGGTGAACGGGAATTTGCCTGAGGTGTAGGCGACGCCGGCCTGCTTCAGCTCTTCCTCGGTCTTGCCGACCGACGACACTTCCGGCGTGGTATACACGACGCCTGGGATCACATCGTAGTTCACGTGGCCCGCTTGCCCTGCGATGATTTCGGCGCAGGCGACGCCTTCGTCCTCCGCCTTGTGCGCGAGCATCGGCCCTGCCACGACGTCGCCGATCGCATAGACACCCTTCACGCTGGTCGAAAAATGCGCATCGATCTGCACACGGCCGCGACTGTCGAGCGCGATACCGGCTTCCTTGCACCCGAGGCCTTCGGTGTAGGGCACGCGGCCGATGCAGACCAGCACCACGTCGGTCTCAATCGTTTCCGCTGCGCCGCCCGCCGCCGGCTCTACCGTCGCCTTCAACGTCTTGCCGGAAGCGTCGACCGCCGTCACCTTGGCGCCGAGCTTGAATACAAAGCCCTGCTTTTCGAGGATGCGCTGGAATTGTTTTGCGACTTCCCCATCCATGCCGGGCAGGATGCGATCGAGGAATTCGACGACCATGACCTCAGCGCCAAGCCGTTTCCAGACCGAGCCGAGCTCCAGCCCGATCACGCCGGCGCCGATGATCAGAAGCCTCTCCGGCACCCTGTCGAGCGACAGCGCGCCGGTCGACGACACGACACGCTTCTCGTCGATCTCGATGCCGTTGAGCCGCGCGATGTCGGAGCCGGTGGCAATGACAATGTTCTTGGTCTCGACCGTCTGCGACTTGCCGTTACTGCTGACCTCGACCTTGCCGGCGCCGAGAATCTTGCCGGCGCCATAGAGGACGTCGATCTTGTTCTTCTTCATCAGGAACTCGACGCCCTTGACGTTGCCGTCGATGCCCTGCTGCTTGAAATTCATCATCGCCGGCAGATCGAGCTTCGGCGTGGAGACGCTGACGCCCATCTTGGCAAAGGAGTGCGCGGCCTCCTCGAACATTTCGGATGCGTGCAGCAGCGCCTTCGACGGCATGCAGCCGACGTTGAGACAGGTGCCGCCCAGCGTTGCGTTCTTCTCGACCACGGCCACCTTCATGCCGAGTTGCGCCGCGCGCACCGCGCAGACATATCCGCCCGGACCGGTGCCGATGACGACGAGATCGTAGGAAGCCATGATGAAGTCCTGTAGCTGAGAAAGGTGTCAGGTATTACCGGCCGCCCGATACATCAAGGATGGCGCTGGTGACGTAGGAAGCCTCGTCCGAAATCAGCCAGACGATGGCATTGGCGATTTCTTCCGCAGTGCCGACGCGCTTCATCGGCACCATGTGAGCGAGCCGATGCGCGCGATCGGGCTCGCCGCCTGAGGCATGAATCTCGGTATCGATGAGTCCAGGCCGGATCGCCGCGACGCGAATGCCCTCGCCGGCGACCTCATGGCCGAGACCGATGGTGAAGGAATCCACCGCGCCCTTGGACGCCGCATAATCGACATACGTATTGGGTGAACCGAGTTTCGCCGCGACCGAGGAAAGATTGACGATGACGCCGCCCTCGCCGCCGTTGCGGGTCGACATTCGCTTCACGGCTTCGCGCGCGCATAAAATGCTGCCGGTCACGTTGACCGCCATCATGCGCTGAATGCGCTCGGCCGACATGTCCTCGACCCGCGCCGACGGACCGACGATGCCGGCATTGTTGACGAGCGCGCCGAGCGTTCCGAATTCGTCCGATGCCTTGAACAGCGCGAGAATGTCGGCCTCGCTGCCGACATCGCATTTCACGGCAATCGCCTTGCCGTTCTTGCGCTCGATCAGCTCGACGACTTCCTTCGCCGCAGCTTCATTGCTGGCGTAGCCGACCACGACGCGAAAACCGCGCGCCGCGGCAGCGATGGCGGCCGCACGGCCGATGCCGCGGCTACCGCCGGTGATCACAACAACCTTGTCCGTCACATCAGCCCCCAACGCCTGAGTTTCATACGGCATCCTCGTCTCATGATTTCGGAGACTGTGTGATTGTCCAACTGGTCGTAAGATCGGGATTCTCGACCGTCTCACCCGTCGATCGTAGTCTGTATTGCCCCGGCCCGGCCGCCTGAAACGCTCGAAGATCCGGCGGTAACGTCATGGTCTGTCCTGTCCACAACTTGCCTTCACACACAATTGCAATGCCTCCGGGGTTCGCGCTGACGATCCGCCCCCAACATTGAACCTGTGACGTCACCGTCTTTTCGTCCGCTGCAAGGTAGGTGATGCCTGCCAGAACCAATTGGCCGACGAGACCGTCCCCTTCCTCCTGATCCCATGGAGGCGGACCGCCATAGGGAAATTCCGATGGCACCCAGGGCGGGCGCGCTGAAGCATCATCCGACACAGCAACCCGCAACCTAGAGATCCAGCACCAGCCGTGCCGGATCTTCCAGGCTTTCCTTGACGCGCACCAGGAAGGTCACCGCCTCCTTGCCGTCGATCACGCGGTGATCGTAGGACAGCGCCAGATACATCATCGGGCGCACCTCGATCTTGCCGCCGACGACCATCGGCCGCTCCTGGATTTTGTGCATGCCCAAAATGCCGGATTGCGGCGCGTTCAGGATCGGCGTCGACATCAGCGAGCCGTAGATGCCGCCATTGGTGATGGTGAAGGTGCCGCCCTGCATCTCGTCGATCTTGAGTTGGCCGTCGCGCGCGCGGCGGCCGAAATCGGCGATCGATTTCTCGATGTCGGAGATCGACTTGTGGTCGCAGTCGCGCACCACGGGCACGACCAGGCCCTTGTCGGTGCCGACGGCAACGCCGATGTGGTAGTAGTTCTTGTAGATCAAATCGGTGCCGTCGATCTCGGCGTTGACGGCCGGGATGTCCTTCAACGCCTGCACCACCGCCTTGGTGAAGAAGCCCATGAAGCCGAGCTTGCTGCCATGCTTCTTCTCGAACACGTCCTTGTACTGGGCGCGCATCGCCATGATGTGGCTCATGTCGACCTCGTTGAAGGTCGTCAGCATCGCAGCCGTGTTCTGCACGTCCTTGAGCCGCCGCGCGATGGTCTGGCGCAGCCGCGTCATCTTCACGCGCTCTTCGCGCGCGGCGTCGTCTGCCGGCGATGGCGCGCGCACCTGCACGGACGCGGCTGGCTGATGGACCGGGGTCGGCGCCGACGCCGCCTTCTCGATCGCGGCCAGCATGTCGCCCTTCGTGACGCGGCCGTCCTTGCCCGAGCCGGGAACGGTCGCGGCATCGATGCCGCTCTCGGCGGAGAGCTTGCGAACCGACGGCGCCAGCGGCGCATCCGATGCTGCAGCCTTCGGAGCCGCAGCAGGGGCAGCGGCGGGCGCTGCAGCCGGAGCGGCGGCCTTGGCCGGCGCGGCCGGCTTGGCGGCGCCGGCCGCGCCTTCGTTGATCTGCCCGAGCAGCGCGCCGACGGCGACGGTCTCGCCATCCTTGGCCGCGATCTCGCCGAGCACGCCGGCCGATGGCGCCGGCACCTCGATGGTGACCTTGTCGGTCTCGAGTTCGACCAGCGGCTCATCCACCGCCACGGCTTCGCCGGCCTTCTTGAACCAGCGGCCGATGGTGGCTTCCGTCACGGACTCGCCGAGCGTCGGAACACGAATTTCAGTCATGGTATGGTTTCCTCAGTAACCTTTAAGCCTGATCAGTTCCAAAGTAGTCATCGCCCGCGAAGGCGGGCGATCCAGTACGCCGAGACGGTCATGATCGAATTCTAACGGCGCCGGGTACTGGATGCCCCGCCTTCGCGGGGCATGACGGAATGCTAGTTCAGCGCCTCATCCAGCATGGCCTTGAGCTGCGCCAGATGCTTCGACATCAATCCGGTGGCGGTTGCTGCCGAGGCGGCACGGCCGGCGTAACGCGGACGCCGGTTCGGCGCGTGGATCTGGTTCAGCACCCATTCCAGATAGGGCTCGATGAAATGCCATGCGCCCATGTTGCGCGGCTCTTCCTGGCACCAGACCACTTCGGCATTCTTGAAGCGGCCGAGCTCCTGCACCAGCGCCTTCAGCGGCACCGGATAGAGCTGCTCGATGCGCAGGAGGTAGATGTCGTCGATGCCGCGCTTCTCGCGCTCCTCGTAGAGGTCGTAATAGACCTTGCCCGAGCACAGCACGACGCGGCGGATCTTGTCGTCCGGCGCCAGCTTGATCTTCTCGTCGGGCAGCATTTGCGCGTCATCGTACAGAATGCGGTGGAAGGTGGTGTCCGCGCCCAGTTCGTCGAGCCGCGAGACCGCGCGCTTGTGCCGCAACAGCGACTTCGGCGTCATCACGATCAGGGGCTTGCGGATCTCGCGATGTAACTGGCGCCGTAGCACGTGGAAGTAATTCGCCGGCGTGGTCGGATACACCACCTGCATGTTGTCTTCGGCGCACATCTGCAGGAAGCGCTCGAGCCGCGCCGAGGAGTGCTCCGGTCCCTGCCCTTCATAGCCATGTGGCAGCAAGCAGACGAGACCGGACATGCGCAGCCATTTGCGTTCGCCGGATGAGATGAACTGGTCGAACAGCACCTGCGCACCGTTGGCGAAGTCGCCGAACTGGGCTTCCCACATCGCCAGCGCCTTCGGCTCGGCCAGCGAATAACCGTACTCAAAGCCGAGTACCGCCTCCTCGGACAGCAGCGAGTTGATGACCTCGTAGTGGCCCTGATCGTGGCCAAGGTGGTTGAACGGCGTGTAGCGGCTCTCGTCTTCCTGGTCGATCAGCACCGAATGGCGCTGCGAGAAGGTGCCGCGTTCGGAATCCTGGCCGGATAGCCGGACGTGGTGGCCTTCCTGCATCAGCGTGCAAAACGCCAGCGCCTCGCCAGTCGCCCAATCGATGCCGACGCCATTATCAATTGCCTTGGCGCGGTTTTCCAGGAAACGCTGGATGGTCCGGTGAACCCGGAAACCATCCGGCACCTTGGTGATCTTGCGGCCGATATCCTTGAGGACACGGACATCGACGCCGGTGACGCCGCGGCGGGCATCTTCTTCCTGGTCGGCGGATTTGAAGCCGGCCCATTTGCCGTCGAGCCAGTCGGCCTTGTTGGGCTTGTAGCCGGAGCCCGCCTCAAGCTCGGCATCGAGCCGAGCGCGCCAGTCGGCCTTCGCCTTCTCGACCTCGCCTTCGGTCAGCACGCCGTCGGTGACCAGGCGCTTGGCGTAGAGTTCGAGCGTCGACGGATGCGAGGCGATGTGCTTGTACATCACCGGCTGGGTAAACGCCGGCTCATCGCCCTCGTTATGGCCGTGCCTGCGATAGCAGAACATGTCGATCACGACCGGCTTGTGGAATTTCTGCCGGAACTCGATCGCGACCTTCGCCGCGAACACCACAGCTTCCGGATCGTCGCCGTTCACGTGGAAGATCGGCGCATCGATCATCTTCGCCACGTCGGACGGATATGGCGAGGAGCGCGAATAGCGCGGATAGGTGGTGAAGCCGATCTGGTTGTTGACGATGAAATGCAGCGAGCCGCCGGTGCGGTAGCCCTTCAGATCCGACAGGCTGAAGCATTCCGCCACTACGCCTTGGCCGGCGAACGCGGCGTCGCCGTGCAGCAGCAGCGGCAGCACCGAGATGCGCATGTCGGGCGGATCGCCGTGCTGGTCCTGCTTGGCGCGCACCTTGCCGAGCACGACGGGGTCGACGATTTCCAGATGCGACGGGTTGGCGGTCAGCGACAGATGGATCTTGTTGCCGTCGAACTCGCGGTCGGACGACGCGCCGAGGTGATACTTGACGTCGCCCGAGCCTTCGACGTCCTCGGGATTGGCGGAGCCGCCCTTGAATTCATGGAACAGCGCGCGGTGCGACTTGCCCATCACCTGCGTCAGCACGTTGAGGCGGCCGCGATGCGGCATGCCAAGCACGATTTCCTTCACGCCCAGATTGCCGCCACGCTTGATGATCTGCTCCAGCGCGGGGATCAACGACTCGGCACCGTCGAGGCCGAAACGCTTGGTGCCGGTGAATTTGAGATCGCAGAACTTCTCGAAGCCTTCGGCTTCGATCAGCTTGTTGAGGATGGCGCGCCGCCCTTCCGGCGTAAAACTGATTTCCTTGTCCGGCCCCTCGATGCGCTCCTGGATCCAGGCCTTCTGCGCGGCGTTCGAGATGTGCATGAACTCGACGCCAAGGGTCTGGCAGTAGGTGCGCTCACAGATCGCGACGATCTCGCGCAGCGAGCCGTATTCGAGGCCGAGCACATGGTCGAGGAAGATCTTGCGGTCGAAGTCCGCCTCGGTGAAGCCATAGGTGCGCGGATCGAGCTCTTCGCGATCGCGCGGCGCTTCGATGCCGAGCGGATCGAGCTTGGCGTGGAAATGACCGCGCATGCGGTAGGCGCGGATCAGCATCAGGGCGCGGACCGAATCGCGCGTCGCCTGGTTGACGTCGGCAGCGGATAATTCGGCGCCCCTGGCCTGCGCCTTGGCGGCCAGCTTGGCGCCGACGGCCTTCTCGACAGTGATCCAGTTACCGTCCAGCGCCGAGGTCAGTTCGTCCTGCGGCGTGATCGGCCAGTTGTCGCGGCCCCAGGACGGCCCATCGGCGTTCTTCTGGACGTCTGCCGGGGTGTCTTTCAGGCTCTTGAAGAATTCCCGCCAGTCGCTGTCGACCGAGCCGGAGTCTTGCTCGTAGCGGGCGTAGAGCTCGTCGATATAGGTGGCGTTGGTGCCCTGCAAAAATGATGAAAGGGCAAATGCTGCGTTCGCGTCCTGGCGAGACATGATGACGTCCTGGTGAGTTTCGCTTTGCGCGTGGAAAACGGCGCTGTAGCCGGTCCGGGAGGCCCGAACCAGCTCGGTAAGAAGCTTTACCCTATTTAGGGCGGATATTCCCGCCTAAAAGAACCAAGGACTGAATTAAAACTTCAATTTTTCGGCAAGGGTATGTCCAAGTCGTGCCGGCGACGGAGATACCGTAATTCCGGCCGCTTCCATGGCCGCCGTCTTGGATCCGGCGTCGCCCTTGCCGCCGGAGATGATCGCGCCGGCATGACCCATACGGCGGCCGGGAGGGGCGGTGACGCCGGCGATGAAGCCAACCATCGGCTTTTTCCGGCCGCGCTTGGCCTCGTCCTTAATGAACTGGGCGGCGTCTTCCTCGGCCGAGCCACCGATTTCACCGATCATGATGATCGAGGTGGTCTTGGGGTCGGCCAGGAACATTTCGAGCACGTCGATGAATTCGGTACCTTTGACCGGGTCGCCGCCGATGCCGACCGCGGTGGTCTGGCCGAGGCCCTCCTGGGTGGTCTGGAACACGGCCTCATAGGTCAACGTGCCCGATCGCGAAACGATCCCGACGCTGCCCGGCTTGAAGATATTGGCCGGCATGATGCCGATCTTGCACTCGCCCGCGGTCATCACGCCCGGGCAGTTCGGCCCGATCAGGCGGGATTTCGATCCCGACAACGAACGCTTCACGCGCACCATGTCGAGCACCGGAATGCCCTCGGTGATGCAGACGATCAGCGGAGTTTCCGCATCGATCGCTTCGCAGATCGCGTCCGCCGCGCCCGGCGGCGGAACGTAGATCACACTGGCGTCAGCGCCGGTCTTCTCGCGCGCCTCACGAACGGTGTCGAAGACGGGCAAGCCGAGATGCGTCGAGCCGCCCTTGCCCGGCGAGGTGCCGCCGACCATCTTGGTGCCGTATGCGATCGCGGCTTCCGAATGGAACGTGCCGTTCTTGCCCGTAAAACCCTGGCAGATGACTTTGGTGTTGCTGTCGATCAGAACGGACATGATTGCGAACGCTTTCTTCGGTGACCGTGAACGAGGGGTTAATGAATGCGCCGGTACGTGCCGGTGAGCACGTCGGCCCATCCTTCGGCATCAGGCGAGAACTGGATCTTCATGGTGTAGTTGTTATCGTCGACGACTTCGTAGACATGACGCGCATTGCCGCGCAGCGAGCCGCGCACTAGGATCAGCGCCTTGCCGCTCCAGCCGCCGGAGGCCGGTGCCGGCGAATAGTAGCCGAGCGAATCGTGCCAGAATAATTTGTAGGTCCGGTCGTCGCGGTCATAGGTGAACACGCCGTGAGTGGCGAACGTCTCCTTGCCGTCCCGCATCTGACGGGTGTCCTGAATCAGATAAAAGCCGTTGAGATCCATGCGCGCGACCACATGCGAGGTCGCCGGACCGCCCGCGGTCCAGCGCGACGGATAGACCATTTCCTCGCCCGCCCACTCGCCCGCAAAAACCGCGAGCCGGCGGTGTTCTTCCAGCGGTGTTGGAGCGGCGAGACGGTCAGCCATCGTTAGCCTCCCTTGACGGCTTTCACGATTTTCTGTGCGGCATCGTCGAGATTGTCGGCAGGTACCACGTTGAGGCCGGATTCGCGGATGATCTGCTTGCCGGCGTCGACATTGGTGCCTTCGAGCCGCACCACCAGCGGCACTTTCAGGCCGACTTCTTTAACCGCAGCGACCACGCCTTCAGCGATGATATCGCACTTCATGATGCCGCCGAAGATGTTGACCAGGATGCCCTTCACGTTCGGGTCGGCGGTTATGATCTTGAACGCCGCCGCCACCTTCTCCTTGCTGGCGCCGCCGCCGACGTCGAGGAAGTTGGCGGGCTCCATGCCGTAGAGCTTGATGATGTCCATGGTCGCCATCGCAAGGCCGGCGCCGTTGACCATGCAGCCGATGGTTCCGTCGAGCGTCACATAATTCAGATCATACTTCGACGCCTCGACTTCCTTGGCATCTTCCTCGGTCAAATCGCGCAACGCCACCGCCACCTCGGGATGGCGGAACAGCGCGTTGTCATCGAACGACACCTTGGCATCGAGCACGCGCAGTTCGCCCTGCTTGGTGACGACGAGCGGATTGATCTCCAGCATCGCCATGTCCTTGGCAACGAAGGCGGTGTAGAGCTGCGTCACCAGCTTCTCCGCCTGCTTGGCGAGATCACCGGTAAGGTTCAGGGCTTTCGCGACCGTGCGGCCGTGATGGGCCATGATGCCGGTTGCCGGATCTACCGAGAAGGTCACGATCTTCTCAGGCGTGTTATGGGCGACCTCTTCGATATTGACGCCACCTTCGGTCGAGACCACGAACGCGACTTCAGACGTTTCGCGGTCGACGAGGATCGAGAGATAAAACTCCTTGTCGATGTCGGAGCCTTCCTCGATGTAGAGGCGGTTGACCTGCTTGCCCTGCGGGCCGGTCTGCACCGTGACCAGCGTCGCCCCCAGCATCTGCTTGGCGAATTCGTTGACCTCGGCGACGGATTTCGCGATGCGGACGCCGCCCTTGTCGCCGGCGGAAGCTTCCTTGAATTTGCCCTTGCCGCGGCCGCCGGCATGGATCTGGCTCTTCACCACCCAGATCGGGCCGGGAAGCTGTTTGGCGGCGGCTTCCGAATCCGAGGCCTTCAAAACAGGCACGCCGCGGGAAATCGGCACGCCGAATTCATGCAGCAGAGCCTTGGCCTGGTATTCGTGGATATTCATTTGGACGCTCCCCAAGACCCTTAGCGGCGAATTCTACAGCTCACCGGCATTGGTAGTTGGCATACCATATACCAATATAACTGCAACCCTGAAAACGCTTTCGCCCCTGGCAAGGGGCGAAAGCTGTATGAAATCAACGACCGAGCAGATCGGGCGCGATCTTCTTGCAGGCGTCGACCAGGCCCTGCACCGCGCCGACCGACTTGTCGAAGGCTTCGCGATCCTTGCCGGCCAGCTCGATCTCGACGATGCGCTCGACGCCCTTCGAGCCGATCACGACGGGAACGCCGACATACATGTCCTTCACGCTGTACTCGCCGTTGAGATAGGCGGCGCAGGGCAGCACGCGCTTCTTGTCCTTCAGATAGCTCTCGGCCATCGCGATCGCCGAAGCGGCCGGCGCGTAGAACGCCGAGCCAGTCTTCAGGAGGTTGACGATCTCGGCGCCGCCGTTGCGGGTGCGGTCGACGATCTCGTCGATGCGTGCCTGCGAGGTCCAGCCCATCTTGACGAGGTCGGGCAGCGGAATGCCGGCGACGGTGGAGTAGCGCGTCAGCGGCACCATGGTGTCGCCATGGCCGCCGAGCACGAAAGCGGTGACGTCCTCGACCGAGACGTGGAATTCGTCGGCCAGGAAATAGCGGAATCGCGCGGAGTCGAGCACGCCAGCCATGCCGACCACCTTCTTGTGCGGCAGGCCGGAAGCCTTCTGCAGCGCCCACACCATCGCATCCAGCGGGTTGGTAATGCAGATGACGAACGCATCGGGCGCATACTTCTTGATACCGGCGCCGACCTGCTCCATGACCTTGAGGTTGATGCTCAAGAGATCGTCGCGGCTCATGCCGGGCTTGCGCGGCACACCGGCGGTGACGATACAGACCTTGGCGCCATCGAGCGCCTCATAGGAATTGGCCCCTGTCAGATTGGCGTCGAAACCGTCGACCGGCGAAGATTGCGCGATGTCGAGCGCTTTGCCCTGCGGCACGCCCTCGGCGATATCGAACATCACGACGTCGCCGAGCTCCTTCAGGCCGACGAGGTGAGCCAGCGTTCCGCCGATCTGACCGGAGCCAATCAAAGCAATCTTGTCGCGCGCCATGGGAAATTTGTCCTTCTGAGACGAAGAGTGAGGGGTGGATAATCAGTCGGATGGCTGGTTATCCCTTTCGATTGACCGGTTCAAGCCGGGGCATGCCCAATTCTAAGGCCGCGCCTGGAATTCGTTCAGGTATGCCAAGAAGCACTGTCATTCCGGGGCGCGCACAGCGCGAACCCGGAATGACGGTCACGTCTCCACCAGCCCGGTGCTCGATCCGCTCGCCGCGGAATCCTTCCTTCCATGTGGAAGCGCCAGATAGGATTCGGAACTCATCTCGATCAGCCGCGACGCGGTCCGCTTGAACTCGTTGGCTTCAACGCCCTCGGCAGCGACATACAGCGAGACCGGATCGGCTTCGGCCGAGGCCATCAGCTTCACCGCGTTGTCGTAAAGCGTGTCGATCAGCGAGATAAAACGCTTGGCGGCGTTGCGCGCGGCGTAATCCATCACCGGAATGCGGTCGATCAGAATGGTATGATAATCGTGCGCCAGCCGCAGGTAATCCGACGCGGCCAGCGGCTTTTCGCAGATATCTGCAAAGGAAAATCGCGCCACGCCGTGCGCCGAACAGGGCACGCGCAGGATGCGGCCCTTGATCGCGATGTCGCGCGGCTTGCACGGCGCCTTGCCGGTCATCTTGGCCCAGGCGCGGTCGAGTGCGGCGCCGGCTTCATCATCCGGCGGCACCAGCCACATCTTCACGCCGGCAAGTTTTTCCAGCCGGAAATCGGTGCGTGCGTCGAGCCGCAGCACGTCCATGCGGTGTTCGATTTGCGAAATGAACGGCAGGAACAGCGCGCGGTTGAGGCCCCCTTTGTAAAGATCTTCGGGCGCGACGTTCGAAGTCGCCACGACCACGGTGCCGAGTTCGAACAGTTTGGAGAACAGCCGCCCCAGGATCATGGCGTCGGCAATGTCGGTGACGTGGAATTCGTCGAAGCACAACAGCCACGCCTCGTCGAAGATGGCGTTGGCCGTCAGCTCGATCACGTCGCTATCTGCGATTTCACCGCGCGCGATATTCTGGCGATAGGCGTAGATCTTCTCGTGCGCCTCGGCCATGAATTCGTGGAAATGGGCGCGGCGCTTGCGCTGGACCGGGCTCTGCTGAAAGAACAGGTCCATCAGCATGGTTTTGCCGCGGCCGACCTCGCCGTGAATGTAGAGCCCGCGCGGCGGCGGCTCGCTTTTGTCGCCGAACAATCGGCCGAGCAGGCTTAGCTTGCGCGCCGGCTTGTAGCTCGACAGCCGCTCCTCAAGTGCGGCAAACGCCTCGGCAACTTCCGCCTGCGCGGGATCGGCCTCGATCGCGCCGGAGGAAACCATTGCCTGATATTGTGCGCGGAACGAGGTGGGGTCAGTCGACAGCATGACCCCTTTCGGCCTCAAGCGTGCGGAAATTGCAAGCCGTGAATTGGTGCTGGGGGTATGCTGATGAAGCCATTCCTGGATCGTCATACCCCGCGAAGGCGGGGTATCCAGTACGCCGCGGCCTTTCGGATCTATATCAGGCGTCTCTGGTATGCTGGATCATCCGCTTTCGCGGATGATGACAGCAGGAGAATACCGCGAGCCTGCCCTCACGCACTCAGCGCGTAGGAATCCTCGACCACATAGGGCCCGCCGCCGGTGGACGCGCGGGACGAGAACAACACGAAGCGCGAAGCCCAGAACGTGCGGCTCGGGAAATAGCCGCGCACCGAGAGATAATCGGCAACGTCCTGGCTCGAGGCGTCATGCAGCCGCGCCAGCGTCACATGGGGAATGAATTTGCGCCCCTCCGGATCGAGCCCGAGCCGCTGCATCAGCCTTTCGAGCTCGGCCTGCAGCTCGATCAGCGGCCGGCTCGGCTCGACGGAAGCGACCACTGCGCGCGGTTTCTTGCCCCCAAAGCTCTGCAGCCCCTGCACCTTGACTTCGAACGGCTTGCGGTTGACCCGAAACAGCATCGAGGCGATTTCATTCGCCGACATGCCGTCGATATCGCCAATGAAGCGCAAGGTGACGTGATAATTTTCGGGATCGATCCAGCGTGCGCCGGGAAGGCCGCCACGCAAATTGGAAAGGCTCTGGCCGATCTCGGCCGGAATTTCCAGTCCAGCAAACAAACGCGGCATCGCAAAATCCTCGATGCGAAGGCGCAAGCTTGAGGCTTACGCCTGGAAGCAAACCCGGTGACGAATCACCGATTACCAATTCCTACCCGACTTATGTGACCCTGCGAAGCACGCGGCGCGAGCACTCCGCAATGGTAAGGGAAAAGCTTGGGGTAACCTCATTCGTTGCTGCTTTTTTCAACTCCGCTGCCGGGAGATCGTGCCAACAAATGCCTCCACCATGGGCAGAATATTCTTCACGATAATGTCGACACCCTCGGCTGTCGGATGAATTCCGTCGGCCTGGTTGAGCTTGGCCTCGCTCGCAACCCCCTCCAGGAAAAACGGGTAGAGCGGCACGCCGAACGATTTGGATAGCTCCGGATAGATGGCGTTGAAGCGCGCCGCATATTCGCTGCCGTAATTGGGCGGCGCCAGCATCCCGCACAAGAGAACGGCGATGTTGCGCGCCTTCAGCCGGGTCAGGATATCGCTCAGCGCCGCGCGGGTGACGGCGGGATCGATCCCGCGCAAGGCGTCGTTGGCGCCGAGCTCGAGAATGACCGCCTCGGTTCCCTCCGGGATCGACCAATCCAGGCGGTCGCGACCGCCGGACGTGGTATCGCCGGACACCCCGGCATTGATCATGTCGACCTTTATCCCCTTGTCGCTTAACGCTTTTTGTAGGCGGGCGGGGAATGCTGCCGGCGCAGACAGGCCGAGGCCAGCGCTCAAGGAATCACCGAGAACGACCATTTTGACCGGTTTGGCGGGTGCAGTGGCCGGGGCTTGCGTCTGGGCCAAAGCCGGCCCGGCCGTCATCAAAGCCACAATCAACACGCGTATGTGCGCAAACATCTGTTTCAAGCCCTCGACCCGAGCGGTGGAAGTGCCATATGACCGAGCCATGGACAGTCTCATCGAACCCTCTTCACTGACCGGCGTCGGGCCGGACACCATTTCCATCTCCAACGTCAACATCTCGCTCGGCACAGGCGCCGCCCGCGTTCATATCCTGAAAGATATCAGCCTTCGTGTGGCATCCGGCGAGGCGATCGGCCTGATCGGGCCGTCAGGTTCGGGTAAATCGACCTTGCTGATGGTGATGGCGGGGTTGGAACGTCCTGACAGCGGAGAGGTGGTGGTCAACGGCACGCCGTTCAATGCCCTCGACGAGGACGCGCTGGCCCGCTTCCGCGGTCGCCAGGTCGGCATCGTGTTCCAGTCGTTTCACCTGATCCCCACCATGACGGCGCTGGAAAACGTAGCCGTGCCGCTGGAGCTTGCCGGCAGTCCCGACGCAGCGGAGCGCGCGGCGAAGGAATTGACGTCGGTCGGCCTCGGCGAGCGCCTCCATCATTACCCGACCCAATTGTCCGGTGGCGAACAGCAGCGCGTGGCGCTGGCTCGCGCCCTGGCACCCGATCCCGCCATTCTCGTCGCCGACGAGCCGACCGGCAATCTCGATGAAACCACCGGCAAGCAGATCGTCGACATGCTCTTCACCAAGCATGCCGAGCGGGGCATGACGCTGGTGCTGGTGACGCACGACAGTTCGCTGGCGCAACGCTGCGACCGGGTGGTGCGGCTGCGCTCCGGCCGTATCGACGGGCACTCATGACCACGATTTCCGAGCCGGTCTACAAGAGCCGCGCATCCTCGCTGGCGCTGCGCTACGCGCTTCGCGAATTGCGCGGCGGCCTGCGCGGCTTTTACGTCTTCATCGCCTGCATCGCACTCGGCGTCATGGCAATTGCCGGCGTCGGCTCGGTGGCGGCAAGCCTAAGCGAAGGTCTGACCCGCGAGGGCCGAACATTGCTCGGCGGCGATGTCGCATTCTCGCTGATACAGCGCGAAGCCAAGCCGGAAGAACTCGCTTTCCTGCGCGCGCGCGGCCAGGTGTCCGTCGCGGCCGCGCTGCGGGTGATGGCCCGCGCCAGCGACGGCAAGCTGGCGCTGGTCGAGCTCAAGGCGGTCGACGGCAACTATCCGATGCTCGGACAGTTGACGCTTGATCCCCAAATGCCGATGTCGGATCTGCTGGCTGAACGCGATGGCGCGTTCGGCGCGGCAGTCGATTCCACTCTGCTGGCGCGGCTCGATCTCAAGCTCGGCGACCGCATCGGCATCGGCAACGCCACTGTCCAGATTCGCAGCGTGGTTGGCGCCGAGCCGGACAAGCTCGCCGGCAATGTCGGCCTGGGCCCGCGCGTTCTGGTCAGCGAATCGAGCCTGCGCGCCAGCGGATTGCTGCAGCCGGGCAGCCTGGTGCGCTGGATGTACCGGGTAAAACTGCCGGACAATGCGGCCGACGAACGCGCCGCCGCCCAGTTGGTCAACAGCGCCCGGAGCGCGTTGCCGGAAGCCGGCTGGTGGATCCGCAGCCGCGACAATGCCTCGCCGCAGCTCGAACGCACCATCAACCGCTTCACCCAATTCCTGACGCTGGTTGGCCTCGCCGCCCTTCTGGTCGGCGGCGTCGGCGTCGCCAACGCCGTCAAGAGCCACATCGATCGCCGACGCGACGTCATCGCCTCGTTCAAGGCGCTGGGCGCCACCGGCCGCGACGTCTTCACCATCTACCTGACGCAGGTGATCGTGCTCGCCGGAATTGGCTCGCTGATCGGGCTCGCCGCCGGCGCGGCCTTGCCGTTTGCCATCGTCGGCGTATTCGGCAAATTGCTGCCGCTGCCGGTGATCCCTGCCCTGCACGCCGACGAACTGGCGCTGTCGTTCCTCTACGGCCTGCTCACCGCGCTCGCCTTCGGGCTCTGGCCGCTCGGCCGGGTGCACGACGTGCCGGTCGCCGCATTGTTTCGCGAAGAGGTCGCCCGCGAATGGCACCGCCCGCGCTGGAGCTATCTCGCGCTGATGGCCGTGGTGATCGCACTGCTAGTCGCGGTCGCGATCGGGCTGGCCTATGACAAGCGGGTCGCCGCCGTATTCGTCGTCGCTTCGGTTGCGGTGTTTGCACTGTTGCGCGGCGTCGCCGCCGGCCTGATGGCGCTGGCGCGGCGCCTGCCGCGGTCCAGCATCACCATGTTGCGGCTGGCGATTGCCAATATTTACCGGCCCGGCGCGCTGACGCCCTCGGTGGTGATGTCGCTCGGGCTTGGGCTCGCGGTCCTCGTCACCATTACCCAGATCGACGGCAATCTGCGCCGGCAGTTCCTGGCCGCGCTGCCGGAGCGCGCGCCCTCGTTTTACTTCATCGACATCCCGACCGCCGACGCCGACCGCTTCGGCGCCTTCCTCAAGCAGATCGCGCCGCAATCTAGCGTCGACGACGTGCCGATGCTGCGCGGGCGCATCGTAGCCGCCCGCGGCGTCAAGGCGGACGAACTCAAGCCGTCGCAGGATACGGAATGGGTGCTGCAGAGTGACCGCGGCCTGACCTATACCGGCGAAGTTCCAAACGGCTCGAAGGTGGTCGAAGGTAAATGGTGGAGCGCGGACTACAAGGGGCCGCCGCTGGTCTCGCTGGAGAAGAAGATCGCCGACGGGCTAAAGCTCAAGATCGGCGATGAGATCGTCGTCAACGTACTCGGCCGCGACATCCAGGCCAAAATCAGCAATCTGCGCAACGTCGATTGGCAGGGGCTCGGCATCAATTTCGTGCTGGTGTTCTCACCCAACGCCTTCAAGGGCGCGCCGCACAGCCATGTCGCGACCCTGTCCGAGGTCCACCCCGACCCGGCCGGCGACGCCCGAATCATCAAGCAGGTGGCGGACGCCTTTCCGATGGTGACCAGCGTTCGGGTCCGCGAGGCGCTCGAGACCGTCGGCACCGTCGTTACCAACCTCGTGCTCGCCATCCGCGGCGCCAGCGCCGTGACGCTGATCTCGGCGATCCTGGTGCTCGGCGGCGCGCTCGCCGCCGGCCATCGCCACCGGGTCTACGACGCGGTGATCCTGAAGACGCTCGGCGCAACCCGGGCACGGCTGCTCGGGGCCTATGCGCTCGAGTACCTCCTGATCGGCCTCGCCACGGCCATATTCGGCGTGATCGCAGGCTCGATCGCGGCGTGGCTGATCGTGACGCGGCTGATGACGCTCAGCTTCATCTGGCAGGCTGGCAGCGCGGCCGGGGTGGTCGCAGCCGCCCTGATCGTCACGGTGGGGCTGGGGCTCGCCGGCACGTTGTTGGCCTTGAACCAGAAGCCGGCCAGCGTGTTACGGAATTTGTGACAATTTGTAGCGGCGGAGGCAGGGGTTAACACTGCTTTTACCCGGAAAAAGCTGGCAGAAGCGACATTCAGCCGCGCGTGGAAGCTTGCGTCGAATGTGTTAGTTTCCCACATACCAGCCAAGATCAGTGGCCGGGTTGATGACGTAAGATTAACGTCGGCAGATCGGGACATCTGAGATAGAAATCTAACCGGCGCCGCAAACCCCTTGCGCTCCGCCGGGCAACCAACGGGAATTCGACCATGTCGGACCTAGACCGTAACTACGTATCTCCTTTCGGCCGGGCCGCCGGACGCGTTGACGCCGCGGCCGTCGATGCCGGTCTGCGCGCCTACATGCTGCGCATCTACAACTACATGAGCATCGGCCTGGCCATCACCGGCCTTGCGGCGCTCGGCGTCTACATGGCCGCCGTGACCACCGACCAGGCCGGCGCCGCCGCCCGGTTCGGTAACGCCTTCCTGACGCCGTTCGGCTACGCGATGTATGTCAGCCCGCTGAAGTGGCTGTTCATTCTCGCGCCGCTGGTGATGGTGTTTGCGATCTCGGCCGGCATCAACCGGCTGCGGCCCGCGACCGCCCAGATGCTGTTCTGGGTGTTCTCGGCGCTGATGGGCATTTCGCTATCGTCGATCTTCCTGGTGTATACGCACACCTCGATCGTGCGGGTGTTCTTCATCACCGCGGCGACTTTCGGCGCACTGAGCCTCTACGGCTACACCACCAAGCGTGACATGAGCGGCATGGGGTCGTTCCTGTTCATGGGTCTGATCGGCGTCATCATCGCGAGCCTGGTCAACCTGTTCCTGGCGAGCTCGATGCTGCAGTTCATCGTCTCGGTGGTCGGCGTGCTGGTGTTCGCGGGCCTCACCGCCTGGGATACCCAGCGGCTGAAGAACGAGTACATCTATGGCTACGCTTCGGGAGGCGCTGACGTTGAAGAGCGTGCGGCGATTACCGGTGCACTGTCGCTCTACCTGAACTTCATCAACCTGTTCACGCTGCTCCTGCAGCTCCTCGGCCAGCGCGACTAGCCGCTGCCGGACCCAGGTTCAAGAGCTGAAGCCCCGGCCTCGCGCCGGGGCTTTTCTTTTACTCAGTGCCATGCCCGGGCTTGATCCGGGGCATGGCGGAAAGACCGTTGATCGAGATTTGTCTGCTGGTATCTTTTTGCCATGTCCGCTCCCGAAATCCGGCCCGCCACCGAGGCCGACCTCCCCGCCATCACCGAGATCTATGAGCACGCGGTGCGCTACGGCACCGCCACGTTCGAACTCGTTTCGCCCGACCTCGCCGAGGTGACCCGGCGGTTCAGAGCCCTGTCGGATGGCGGCTTTCCCTATTTGGTCGCCGCCGTCGAAGGCCAGGTGATCGGATACGCCTATGCCGGCCCATACCGGCCACGGCCGGCCTACCGCTTCACGGTGGAGAATTCGATCTATTTGAAACCGGCCACACACCGGCGCGGCATCGGCCTGCAACTGATGAAGCGGCTGATCGCCGAATGCGAGGCGCGCGGCTACCGGCAGATGATCGCGGTCATCGGCGACTCCGCCAATGCCGGCTCGATCGGCGTTCACGCCAAGTGCGGTTTCCAGATGATCGGGACGCATCCCAGCGTCGGCTTCAAGTTCGGCCGCTGGCTCGACACGGTCATGATGCAGCGCGCGCTGGGTGAGGGCGCAACGACGCTGCCGACGGATGGCGTGAATTCGTAGCCCGGATGGAGCGAAGCGCAATCCGGGAATCTCACAGCCGGATAAACCTGCCCCGGATTTCGCTGCGCTACATCCGGGCTACGAACCGCTCGTCAAACCACCGCCAGCTTGCGGTCGATCACCAGCAGCACGCGTTCGAGTTCGTGGCCGCGGCGCAGGATCAGTCCGGTCGCCGAGATCACGCTGTACATGCCCTGCTTGCGCGCAAGCCGCGGATCTTTCTCGATGCGATAGATCGGAACTTCGGAAGCGCGGCGAAATACGGAGAACACCGCGCGGTCTTTCAGAAAGTCGATGGCGTAGTCGCGCCACTCGCCGTCGGCGACCATGCGCCCATACAGATTGAGGATACGGTTGAGTTCGAGGCGATTGAACGTGACGCGATTCGGCGGCGGGCTCGCAGTGGCGACGCGCGCCACTGCGCGGCTATCGCTTGGATCGGTCTCCTCCGAAATCAGAGTCATGGAGCGGCCTCCTGTCATCCAATTTACATGATTGCGCTAACCGCAGGGCGCCGCAAGGGGGTTGTAAATACGAAGGAAACCGCGGCGAATGCCCGGTATCAGCCGGAAATATCGATTCACGGGATCGTTAGCGGAATCTTATTGCTGCCCTACTTCTGCCAACCGTCCGCCCCGCTAGATTGCGAAAAGAAAATCCTGCGTTGGCCCGGTCCTTTCGGTTCCGGATTCCTCAGCCCCCAGCCCCCCGGGGCCGTCGGGATCGGGCCTGTTCGCAGAGGGAGTTAATCCCGATACTGGGCCAACGAAAGTTGGTCCTTTTTCGTTTTTGGGGACTGCTCTCGCAAATGTCGCGCGGCTCTGACTTCGCCGATTATGCGAAGCTGGTTCAAGGTGACAGGAAAGTTAGGCCTCATAGCCCGGGATGGAGCTAATCAGCGCAGCGCCGTCATGGCGGCGCCGAGCATCGCGCCCGGCTTGTCGCGACTGCCGTCCTGGACGTAGACGACCGCAGCGTCCACGCCGTCGCGGGAAATATTTTCAAGCGGAATGGTCCAGCTGCCCGAACCGCCGTTCCAGTCGCCGACCTTCACGAGGTTGCGTACCACGTTGTAGTAGGTGAGTTGTTGGCCGCGATTCTCGCCGCGCCCGATCGAGATCGGCACCGCCTTTGAGACCGAGCAGATCCAGACTTCGCCGCGGCCCGCCGTCGGCACCTTGCTCGCCTCTACTGAGACGTTGAGCAGTTTGCCCGACAACGTCATCTTCACCGGCACCGACATCACGCCTTCAGTCTTGCCGGTATTCTTGATGGCCCCTTCGATGGCGGCGCGATCGCTGCCGATCACCTGCGCCGAGCCATTGACGATCATCTGCGGCGTGTAGAGGTTACGGTCGCCACGCACATGCGAATAGGCCTTCTGACGCGCGCTAAAACGCGAATCCGCCAGCGTGTCCTTCCAGCCAAGATAATCCCAGTAGTCGATGGGCATGCTCAGCGCGATGATGGACGGATCCTTGGCGAGTTCGCCGACGATCTGGTCGGCCGGCGGACACGACGAACAGCCTTGCGAGGTGAACAATTCGACCACGGCACGCGGTTCGGCATGAGCAGGGCGGATGATGGCTATGATCGCGCAGACGCCGAGCGCACCGGACCATCGCGATATGCTGTTGTAGGCCATCATCGCTGTCATCGTGCGGACCGGGCGTAGCGTTTTCCATCCGTATATGTACGGGGCATGATTTGATATCCCAAAGGCGTGCCCCAGACGCGCGAAAGCGGCCTTGTCATAGGCCGCCTTCTTCTTGCTCGCTACTCACTTCGAAGTGAGGCATCGATCACAAATCCGCGTTAAGCCGCGAGTTTGCGCAGCACATAATGCAGAATGCCGCCGTTTCGGTAGTACTCGAGCTCATCGAGGGTGTCGATGCGGCAGAGCAGCGGCACGCGCTGCAGCGAACCGTCGCCGGACACGATCTCGGCCGTCAGGGTTTGGCGCGGCTTCAAATCACCCTGGAGCCCGCGAATCGTCACCGTCTCGTCGCCCTTGAGGCCGAGCGATGTCCACGACGTGCCGTCTTCGAAGGTCAGCGGCAACACGCCCATGCCGACCAGGTTGGAGCGATGGATGCGCTCGAAGCTCTGGCAGATCACGGCGCGGACACCGAGCAGACGGGTGCCCTTCGCGGCCCAGTCGCGTGAGGAGCCGTTGCCGTATTCGGCGCCGGCGAACACCACCAGCGGCACGCCCTCCGCCTGGTACTTCATCGCGGCGTCGTAGATCGGCATCTGCTCACCGTCGGGCCAGTGCTTGGTGAGGCCGCCTTCCGGAATATTGCCGTCGGCGCCCTTCAGCATGAAGTTCTTGATGCGGATATTGGCGAACGTGCCGCGCATCATGATCTCGTGGTTGCCGCGCCGCGTGCCGTACTGGTTGAAGTCGGCGGGTCGCACCTGGTGCTCGCTGAGGAATTTGCCGGCCGGCGAAGTCAGCTTGATCGAGCCAGCCGGCGAGATGTGGTCGGTGGTGATCTTGTCGCCGAACAGCGCCAGAATCCGCGCATCGACGACGTCCGCGATCGGCTCGGGCTGCTTCTTCATGCCCTCGAAATAGGGCGGGTTCTGCACATAGGTCGAGCTCATATTCCAGCGGTAGGTCTCGCTCTCGACCGTCTTGATCTTGCGCCAGTTGGTATCGCCCTTGAACACGTCGGCGTACTTCTTCTTGAAAATCGTCGCTGTCACGAACTTCTTCATGAAGGCGTTGATCTCCTTCGTGGTCGGCCAGATGTCCTTCAGGTACACCGGCTTGCCGTCCTTGCCGGTGCCAATCGGCTCGACCGCGAGATCCTTGGTCACCGTGCCGGCCAGCGCATAGGCGACAACCAACGGCGGCGAAGCCAGATAGTTCGCCTGCACATCCGGCGAGACGCGGCCTTCGAAATTGCGGTTACCCGACAGCACGGCCGCGGCAACGATGCCGTTGTCGTTGATCGACTTTGAAATTTCCTCCGGCAGCGGGCCGGAATTGCCGATGCAGGTGGTGCAGCCGAAGCCGACCAGGTTGAAGCCGACCTTGTCGAGATCCTTCTGCAGGCCGGAATTGGCCAGATATTCCGCAACCACCTGGCTGCCCGGAGCGAGCGAGGTCTTCACCCACGGCTTGGCCGTCAGCCCCTTGGCGGCGGCGTTGCGCGCCAGCAGGCCCGCGCCGATCAACACGCTCGGGTTGGAGGTGTTGGTGCACGAGGTGATCGCGGCGATCACGACGTCGCCATGGCCGAGATCGAAATCCCGGCCCTCAACCGGATAGCGCGTCGCAGCCGCGTCGGGCTTCTTGTACTCGCTGGCGAGCGCGGTCGCGAAGCCGGTGGAAACCGAGGGCAGCGCGACGCGGCCCTCGGGGCGCTTCGGACCCGCCATCGACGGCACGACGTCTTTGAGATCGAGCGTCAGGGTTTCCGTGAACACCGGGTCGGCCGATTTCGCCGTGCGGAACAGGCCCTGCGCCTTGGCGTAGGCCGCCACCAGCGCGACGCGGTCGGCCTTGCGGCCCGAGGTCTTGAGATAATCGATGGTCGCGGCATCGACCGGGAAGAAGCCGCAGGTCGCGCCATATTCCGGCGCCATGTTGCCGATCGTCGCCTTGTCCGCGACCGAGAGATAGTCGAGGCCGGGGCCGAAGAACTCGACGAACTTGCCGACCACGCCCTGCTTGCGCAGCATCTGCGTCACGGTCAGCACGAGGTCAGTCGCGGTGACGCCTTCCTTGAGCTGGCCCTTCAGCTTGAAGCCGACGACTTCCGGCAGCAGCATCGACAGCGGCTGGCCGAGCATGCAGGCCTCCGCCTCGATGCCGCCGACGCCCCAGCCGAGCACGGCAAGGCCGTTGACCATGGTGGTGTGCGAATCGGTACCAACCAGCGAATCCGGATAGGCGACCTCGAAGGTGCCGGTCTTCTTGCCGACCGTCATCTTCTCCTTCTTGGTCCACACCGTCTGCGCGAGATATTCGAGATTGACCTGGTGGCAGATGCCTGTGCCGGGCGGCACGACGGAGAAATTCGAGAACGCCTTTTGGCCCCACTTCAGGAACTCGTAGCGTTCCTGGTTCTGCTTGTATTCCTCGACGACGTTCTTGCCGAACGCCTTGTTGTCACCGAAAAAGTTGACGATGACGGAGTGATCGATGACGAGATCGACCGGGACCAGCGGGTTGATCTTCTCGGCATCGCCGCCGAGCGCCTGCATCGCGTTGCGCATCGCGGCGAGATCGACCACCGCCGGCACGCCGGTGAAATCCTGCATCAACACGCGCGCCGGGCGGAATGCCACTTCATGCTCGAGCTTGCGCTTCCGAAGCCACTTCGAAACCGCGACGATGTCTTCCTTCTTGACCGTGCGACCGTCCTCGTTGCGCAGCAGGTTTTCCAGCAGCACCTTCATCGAATAGGGCAGCTTGGCAATTCCCTTCAGACCGTTCTTCTCGGCGGCGGGCAGGCTGCAATACACGTAAGTTTTGCTGCCGACCTTGAGGGTCTTGCGGCATTTGAAGCTGTCGAGCGAGGTCATGTCAGGAAATCCCAAATTCTAGTTATACCCGGCAAGGTATTTAAATACCGTCAGCGGAAGGCTGGCTTCTTGGCTTGCAGCCGCCGATTGTGTGCTGCATCAAGTTCCGGGCTTATAGAATCTTTCTAGAAGCGCCGCCACAGCGACAAACGTGCTGCAGCAATGCGGTACCCACAAATTCTGACGCGGTACCCATCAATTTCAGAGGGCTGTGACGAAGCAAAATGCGGCTCTCGGGGCGCCAAATCAGTTGTGTCAGAGGCGGCAGAGAAGTGTTCTCGAACCTCGATTTCGAGGCCGCTTCCGGCGAAGTGCTCGCCGTGGTCGGCCCGAACGGCTCGGGCAAGACCTCGCTGTTGCGCCTGATCGCGGGTCTTTTGGTGCCGACCGGCGGAGCAATCGGCCTGGAAGGTGGCGAGGCCGAGCTGACGCTGCCGGAGCAATCCCACTATCTCGGCCATCGCGACGCGCTGAAACCTGCCCTCAGCGTGCTCGAGAACCTTGCGTTCTGGCGGGATTTTTTGGGCGGCGACATCGGCGACGTTAACCAATGCCTCGCTGCCGTCGGGCTCGGCCATGCCACGCATCTCCCGGCAGCCTACCTCTCGGCGGGCCAGCGGCGGCGGCTTTCGATCGCCCGGCTGCTGGCGGTGCGCCGGCCGGTCTGGCTATTGGACGAGCCGACCTCGGCGCTCGACATCGCCGGACAGGACCTATTCGTGGGCGTCATGCGGGAGCATCTCGCCAGCGGCGGGATCATTGTTGCGGCCACCCACACCCCGCTCGGGATCGAGGCGAGCGAGCTGCGGATGGGGGCAAAGAGGTGACTTTGCAGTTGATGCTCCCGCAAATTGTCGTGCGGCGCGGCACCGCTCTCTCCGTTCCCTCCCCTCTTGCGGGGGAGGGTCAGGGAGAGGGGTGCCACGCGACGCGCTCTCTCAAGCTGGCCCGTCGCAATTCTGCTCAGCGGTTCTATCGAACACCTTTTCCGGGGCCACCCCTCTCCCCCGCCCTCCCCCGCAAGGGGGGAGGGAGCGCACCGTCTACGCGGCAATGGCCATGGGCTCCAAGCAACTGTTCGGCGGGGTCCTTTCCATGACCGCCCTCGCCGCACTAATCCGCCGGGACATCAAAATCGCGCTGCGCGTCGGCGGCGGGGCGCTGATTGGGGTGCTGTTTTTCCTCACCGTCACGGTACTGATGCCGTTTGCGATCGGGCCCGATCTGCCACTATTGGCCCGGCTCGGCCCCGCAATCCTCTGGCTCGGCGCGCTGTTGGCGAGCCTGCTCACGCTCGACCGGCTGTTCACGGCCGACCATGAGGACGGCTCGCTCGACCTGATCGTGATGGGCCGGACACCGCTGGAACTCGCTTGTGCGGCGAAAGCGCTGGCGCATTGGCTCGCTGCCGGCGTGCCGCTGATCGTGGCGACGCCCGTGCTCGGGCTGTTGCTCAACCTCGACGCTGCGGCGACGTCGGCGGTGGCGCTGACCCTGCTGGTTGGAACGCCGGCGCTGACGTTTACGGGCATGATCGGCGCGGCGCTCGCCGTGACATTACACCGCGGCGGCCTCCTGCTCGCCGTGCTGGTGCTTCCGCTATCAGTCCCCGTGCTGATCTTCGGCGTTGCAGCCTCGCAGGCGGCCATTACCGGCCCGCTGTCGTTTGGAACTCCGTTTTCGATCCTTTGCGCGCTCTCGCTGGTCAGTTTCGTGGTCGGACCGTTTGCCGCTGCGGCCAGCCTGCGGCACGGTCTGGACTGAATTTGTTGACACCGATCAACTCTGGCGGAGGCGATGTGAAACAAACCATGCCGCATTGCCTGCTCCGCCGCTGACGACTATCAGGATGCCATGACGCTGATCGACCTCGCCAATCCCTCGAAATTTCTCGCGCTGACGGCGCGCGTGTTGCCGTGGCTGGCGGGCGCGACCGCGATCCTTTTGCTGGTCGGTCTCTATCAGGCGGCGATGGCCCCCGACGATTACCAGCAGGGCGCCACCGTGAAGATCATGTTCATCCACGTGCCGAACGCGTGGCTTTCGATGTTTGTGTGGGGCGTCATGAGCATTGCCGCGCTGGGCACGCTGGTATGGCGGCATCCGCTTGCTGACGTTGCCGCCAAGGCTGCGGCACCGATCGGCGCGGCGTTCACGTTTCTGGCGCTGGTCACCGGCTCGCTATGGGGACGGCCGATGTGGGGCACCTATTGGGAATGGGATGCGCGCCTGACCTCCGTCTTGATCCTGTTCCTGATGTATCTCGGCCTGATGGCACTGTGGCGCGCGGTGGAGGACCCGTCCCGTGCGGCGCGGGCCGCCGCCGTGCTGACGCTGGTCGGCGCGATCAACCTGCCGATCATCAAATTCTCGGTCGACTGGTGGAACACGCTGCATCAGCCGGCATCCGTGATGCGGATGGCCGGATCGACGCTCGACAAGGCGTTCCTGATTCCACTACTCGTGATGGCGGTCGGTTTTTCGCTTTTGTTCGTGACGCTGCACTTAGCGGCAATGCGCAACGAGATCCTGCGCCGGCGGGTGCGCAGCTTGCAGATGATGCAAGCCAGCCAGCAGGCGGCATGACGCGATGTCGCTCGGCCCCTACGCTTCCTTTATCGTGACCTCCTACATGCTGGTGGCGGCAGTCGTGCTGATCCTGATCGGCTGGATCACGCTCGACTATCGCCATCAGAAGGAGCGCCTGCGCGAACTCGATGCCTCTGGCGTGACCAGACGCTCCGGCCGCCAGGCCACGGACATCCGATGAGCGCGCCGGTAACATCCGATCAGCCACGCAGCCGGCGCTGGATCGTAGCGCTGCCGCTGATCGGCTTCATCGCCGTCGCCGCACTGTTCCTGCTGCGGCTCTACGGCGGCGATCCCGCAAAAATCCCTTCCGCCCTGATCGGCCGGCCGGCGCCGCAAACCACGCTGCCATCGCTGGAGGGCCTCGTCCATAACGGGATGCCCGTCCCCGGCCTCGACCCCACCGTGTTCAAGGGCAAGGTCTCCGTCGTCAATGTCTGGGCCTCCTGGTGCGTGCCCTGCCATGACGAGGCGCCGCTGTTGACGGCGCTGGCGAAGGATACGCGAGTGCAGATCGTCGGCATCAACTACAAGGATTCTCCCGACAACGCCCGCCGCTTCCTCGGCCGCTACGGCAATCCGTTTGTCGCCGTCGGCGCCGATGGCAACGGCCGCGGCTCGATCGAATGGGGCGTCTATGGCGTGCCCGAAACCTTCGTGGTCGGCCACGACGGCACCATTCGCTACAAGCTGGTCGGACCGGTGACGCCGGCCAATCTCGACAGCGTGTTGAAGGTCGAGATCGAGAAGGCGTTGCGAGCGGGGAGCTAACGTCGTCGTCATTCCGGGGCATCGCGCAGCGATGAACCCGGATCTCGAGATTCCGGGTTCGATGCTTCGCATCGCCCCGGAATGACAAGGCAGCAATCGACTCCAAATATTCTCCCGCTTTTATCCATCGTTTATCTCGCGGCCATGGCGCCGCCACGAATCCGCAGCTAGCTTGGTGCGTTACTTGAACCGTCCTTGGGAGGGACACTAATGCGTCATTTTACGCTCGCTTCTCTTCTCGCCACCGCGCTCACGCTCGGCCTTATGACGGCGACGCCGTCGATGGCCCAGAGCACCCAGCCAGCGGCCAAATCCGAAAGCAAGATGGCGCCAGCGCCAAAGGCCTCGGAGTCGAAGATGGCGCCGGAGCCAAAGGCCGAGCTGCTCGACATCAATTCCGCGACCGCCGAGCAGCTCGACGCGCTCCCGGGCGTCGGTAAGGCTTATTCGGAGAAGATCATCAAGGGCCGCCCGTACAAGGGCAAGGACGAACTGGTGCAGAAGAGCATCGTCCCGCAGGCGACCTACGATAAGATCAAGGACAAGATCATCGCCAAGCAGAAGAGCTGATACTTTCTTGCTGACCTCCCGCTTGCGGGGGCAAGACGAGCGAAGCTCGCTCTGAGGTCGATGCGCGCAAGCGCGTCGGGTGGGGAAATCTATCCACGAGCACACTGTGCGGAGGGACCCCCACCCCAGCCCTCCCCCGCAAGCGGGAGAGGGAGAAGAACTCATCCCTTGCTTATGTCACCCGCTTCGGCTTCGCTCGCTTCGAGCGAAGCCGGCTCCAGCTGATAGCGCTTGATCAGCGGCATCTGGGTCACGGCAAACAGCATCGTCAACGGCACCATGCCGAAGACCTTGAAGGCGACCCAGAAGTCGGTGCTTTGGGTGCGCCAGATGATCTCGTTCAGCACCGCCATGGCGAAGAACCACAACGCCCAGCGCGCGGTCAGGATGCGCCAGCCGTGCGGGGTGAGGTTGAACATCTGGTCGAACATGATGGCGATGAAGGAGCGGTTGAACAGCAAACCGCCAGCGAGAATGGCGGCGAACAGCGTATAGACGATGGTCGGCTTCATCTTGATGAAGGTCTCGTCATGCAGGATCAGCGTCAGCGCCCCGAACACGATGACCACCACCGCCGTGACGATCGCCATCATCGGTATATGCCGCGTCACCATGTATGACGCAACCATTGCAGCCAGCACCGCCACCATGAACACGCCGGTGGCGACGAACAGGTTGGACTTCGCGTTGGCGACGAAAAAGATGAGAAGGGGACCAAGCTCGGTCGCAAGCTTGAACAGCGGGTGCGGTACTTTCTTGTCCATTACTCGATTCCTGCAATCGCGTTGGCGAAATCCCGTGCCGTGAACGGCGCGAGATCATCGATGCCTTCGCCGACACCGATGAAGTGCACCGGCAGTTTGAACTTCTCCGCCAGCGCCACCAGAATCCCGCCGCGCGCGGTGCCGTCGAGCTTCGTCATCACAAGCCCGGTGACGCCAGCGGTACGATGAAACGCCTCGACCTGCGACAGCGCATTTTGTCCCACCGTCGCGTCGAGCACGAGCAGCACCGCATGCGGGGCTGATGCATCGACCTTCTTGATGACGCGAACCACCTTTTCGAGTTCGTTCATCAGCTCGGCCTTGTTCTGCAATCGCCCGGCGGTATCGACCAGCAGCACGTCGAGCTTTTGTTCCTTCGCCGCGCTCAGCGCGTTGAAGGCGAGGCTGGCTGAATCAGAGCCCTGCGCTCCCGCAACGACCGGCGATTTGGTGCGCTCGCCCCACACCTTGAGCTGCTCGATTGCGGCCGCACGGAACGTATCGCCGGCCGCCAGCATCACCTTGCGGCCCTCGGCGCTCAGTTTCGCGGCAAGCTTGCCGATGGTGGTGGTCTTGCCGGAGCCGTTGACGCCGACCACGAGAATAACAAAAGGCTTTTGCGCCGTGTCGATCTCCAGCGGCTTTGCCACCGGCGCCAACACCTTCTCGACCTCGGTTGCGACGACCGTCTTCACCTCGTCAGCCGAAATCGCCTTGTCATATCGGCCGGCCCCCACGGCGTCCGCGATCCGCACAGCGACCGCGGTGCCGAGATCGGCGCGCAGCAGCACATCCTCGATATCGTCGAGCATGGCGCGGTCGAGCTTGCGCTTGGTGACGAGGTCGGCCACGGCCGTGCCGAGCGAACTCGAGGTCCGCTTCAGACCGCTCGAAAGCCGCCGCCACCAGCTCAGTTTTGGAGTTCCAGGAGTGGTATCGCTCATGTCGGGGACGTGTTAGCGGTTTCGCGCCATGAGCGAAAGTCACAACAAATCCTTTGATGTTCCCGGGACATCCTTTGATGTTCCCGGGACATCCTTTGATGTTCCCAGGGCATCGTTTGACGTTCCAGGCCTAACGGCAGATGAAATCCAGGCCCGCGTGCTCCATCGCGACGGACTGATGCTGGTCATCGACAAACCCGCCGGCCTGCCGGTGCATCGCGGCCCCAAGGGCGGTGCCAACCTGGAGGCTTCCTTCGATGCCTTGCGATTCGGCCTGCCGCGGCCACCGGTGCTGGCCCACCGGCTTGACAAGGATACATCAGGCTGTCTCGTGCTGGGACGCCACCGCAAGGCCACCGCCTCGCTCGGCCTGTTGTTCAAGCATGGCAAGGTCAGGAAGACCTATTGGGCCGTGGTCGAGGGCGGACCTGCCGAGAATGGAGGCACCATTGATATGCCGTTGGGCCGGCTGAACGCCGAGCGCGGCTGGTGGCAAAAGCCGGACCCGGAAGGCCAGAAAGCCATCACCACTTGGAAAGTGCTCGGCCGCGGCGACGGCCTCGCCTGGCTGGCACTGGAACCCGTGACTGGCCGAACGCATCAACTGCGCGTGCACACATCAGCGATGGGCTGGCCGATCGTCGGCGACAATATTTACGGTAACGGCCCCCGCTTCGGCGAGCCGATCCTGCATCTGCATTCCCGCGAGATCGTCGTGCCGATTTCGAAGAACAAGGAGCCGGTGCGCGTGGTGGCGCCGGCGCCGGAGCATATGCGGGAGAGGTTGCGAAAGTGTGGGTGGAACGGGGAGTAGCAGGTTCGCAGGTAAGCACGGCGCCCCCAACTACCGCTGTCATCATCCGCGAAAGCGGATGATCCAGTATTCCAGAGACGTCCGTGATGAACCGAGGGCCGCGGCGTACCGGATCGCCCGGTCAAGCCGGGCGATGACAGCAGAATTTGCGACTCACACTGTTAGCCGTGCGCCATCGTGGCACTTGATCACGAGCGGCATCACGGCACCCGGCTTTTCGCCTGATATCGCGACCGGCAGAAAATGCTCCGTGCGACCCTGTTTGTCGCTCTCGATCAGCACCTGACGCGTCGCGCCGACTTCTGACGCGAGCCGTCGTCGCAGTGCCGCGTCTCCGCGCTCGCGCAACCGCTTCGCCCGCGCCTTGATCACCTCGCCCGCTACCTGCGGCATTCGCTCGGCCGGCGTGCCCGGACGCTTGGAGTAAGGGAACACGTGCAGAAAGGTGAGATCGCATTTATCAACCAGATCCGCCGAGCGCGCGAACATTTCCTCGGTCTCGGTCGGAAAACCCGCGATGATATCGGCGCCGAGCGTAATGTCCGGGCGCAATCGCCGCACCTGCGCGCAGAATTCGATCGCATCCTGCCGCGAATGCCGCCGCTTCATCCGCTTCAAAATGAGATCGTCGCCGGATTGCAGCGACAGGTGCAGATGTGGCATCAGCCGTTCGTCATCGGCGATAACATCGAGCAGGTCGCGGTCAGCCTCGATGGAATCGATCGACGAAATCCGCAGGCGCTTCAACTCCGGCACGTGGCGCAAAATCTGTTTGGTCAACTGTCCCAGCTTCGGCGTACCCGGCAGATCGGCGCCGTAGCTCGTCAAGTCCACGCCCGTGAGCACGATCTCGGCATGGCCGCGTTCGGCGAGCGAGCGGACCTGATCCACCACCGCCCCCATCGGCACCGAGCGCGAATTGCCGCGGCCGTAGGGAATGATGCAGAAGGTGCACCGGTGGTCGCAGCCGTTCTGCACCTGCACGAATACTCGGGGCAGGCCGGCCTTAAAGCCGTCAAGCAGATGCGGAGCCATCTCTTTGACCGCCATGATGTCGGCAACCGCGATCTTTTCGCTTGTCCCGAGGCCAAAGTCCAAATCGAACGCCGCGCGTGCGTCGCGCCAGGCCTCGCTCCGCATCTTGTCGTCATTGCCGAGGACGCGATCGACCTCGGCCATTTCGGCGAACATTTCTGCTTGCGTCTGCGCCGCACAGCCGGTGACGACGATGCGCGCATCCGGCCGCTCGCGCTTCAGGCGGCGGATCGACTGTCGCGCCTGCGCCACCGCCTCGTTGGTGACCGCGCAGCTATTGATGACGATAGTATCGGAAAGCCCGGCGCGCTCCGCTTCGCGGGCGATCACCTCGGATTCGAACGCGTTGAGGCGGCAGCCAAACGTGAGGACGTCGACGCTCATGGCTCTCAGGCGACGCTGGCGAACAGCGCGGGATCGAAGCGACCTTCATATTCGAAATCGGCGGTGCCGGTCATCAGCACGTGGTCGTCGCCCTCGCGCCATTCGATCGCAAGCTTGCCGCCAGGCAACGTGAGCTCCACCGTGCGGTTGGCGCGCTTCAGCCGGGCGGCGGCGACCGCGGTCGCGCAGGCGGCCGAGCCGCAGGCCTTGGTCAAGCCGGCGCCCCGCTCCCAGGTGCGGATCGTGATGTGATCGCGATCGGCGATGTGGGCGAGCGTAATGTTGGCGCGCTCCGGAAAAATCGGGTGATTTTCCAATAGCGGTCCGAAGCGCTCGAGATCATAGGCGTTGACGTCGTCGACCCAGAAGATCGCATGCGGATTGCCCATCGAGACGACCGACGGCGAATGCAGCAACGGCGCATCGATCGGCCCGACCTGCAGTTCGATATAGCGGGTGTCACGAAATTCCTCGGCCAGCGGAATATCCTGCCAGCCGAACTTCGGCGCGCCCATGTCGACGGTGTAGAGGTCGGGCGCCGGACCCTGCCAGCAGTTCAATAGCCCGGCGCGGGTCTCGAAGGTCACGGCGGTCTGGCCGGTCTGCTCGAACAGCCGGCGCACCACGCAGCGCATGCCGTTGCCGCAGGCGCCGGCTTCCGAGCCGTCATTGTTGTAGATGCGGATGAAGGCCTCAGTGCCTTGCAGCCGGGGCGGCTGCAATACCATCAATTGGTCATAGTGCACGCCTGTGGGGGAAGCCACGGCGCGGGCGTCTTCCGGCGTCACAGCGGCCTTTGAACCAGCCTTGGAATCGCGCAGGTCCACCACGACGATTTCGTTGCCGATGCCGTTCATCTTGGCAAATGCGTGGTTGGCCAGCGCGCTCATGGAATTTCCCAATTTATGCCTGCCTTATATGGCGAATGATGGCCAACTGGCTAGTACGCGGGGGCATATGACGCATCTGTCATGGGACGAATGCGGACCTTGCGTGTTAGGAATAGCGCCCATCCTGGCGGGCGCGGACCGGGACATGCCGCCGCCAGATGGGGTGGATGGAGAATACCTGAAATGAGCCTTACAAGCACTTTCCGTGTGGCCGTGGTCGCGCTCGCCATAGTTGCGCTTGGCGGGGCCGCATTGGCGCAATCACCGGCGCCGCCCGCCTCCTCTGCCGGAAGCCCGTCGGCGACGCCTAGCCCGGCACCGTCAGCGGCGCCGATCCCGCCGCCGGCCGAAACCAAGTCCCCGGCGGATGTCCCGACCGCAGAGAAAGCCCCGACGCCCGTTCCTCCGCCGCCCGCCGCCAGCGTCCAGAACGCCGACCCATTCGGCGAAGAGTTCACACTGGAGCCCAAGAAGGTGGTGGTCATGAAGGGCACCGCCAATTGGGATGCGGCGTTCGACACCCTGATCGATTCGTTCAAGGCGTTGACCGCCCTGATCGACAAGCAGGGCATCAAGGCCACGGGCAATTCGATGATCGTCTACACCTCGACCGACGATACCGGTTTTACGTATCTGGCGCAGATTCCGGTCGATCAGGACGTCAAGAACCTGACCAAGGACATCAGCATGGGCAAGTCGCCCGAGGGCAAGGCGCTGAAGTTCGTCCATCGCGGCTCCTACGACAACATGGACAACACCTATGAGGCGATCACCAATCACCTCGACGACAAGAAACTGGAAGCCAAAGACACCTTCATCGAGGAATACATCACCGATCCCCTGAAGACGGCAGAAGACAAGCTGGTCATCAACGTTTACGTGCCGCTGAGGTGATCGGGATGAAACGCTCGCTCTGCGTTGCGGTGGTCACCGCCACACTGGTTGCGCCCGCGCTGGCGCAGATGGCGCCGCCGCCTGCGATCTCGGTAACCGGCGAGGCGAACATATCGGTGGCGCCCGACCAGGCCCAGATCGACGGCGGCGTGACCTCGGACGCCAAGACCGCGCGCGAAGCGTCGGACACCAACAACGCGGCGATGGGCAAGGTGCTGCTGGCGCTGAAGGGCGCTGGCATCGAAGAGAAGGATTACCAGACGTCGCGGCTGTCGCTGCAGCCGCAATATGCGCCAAATCGTGCTGGCCCCTCGCCCGTCGTCGGCTATCGCGCCAGCAATCGCGTCACCGTCAAGATCCGCGACGTCACCAAAGTGGCTAACGTGATCGACGTGCTGGTCGGGGCTGGCGCCACCGACATCGGCGGCATCCACTTCAGCGTGACGCAGGCGTCCAAATATCTCGACGAGGCCCGCGAGAAGGCAGTCGCCGATGCCCGTCGCAAGGCGGAGCTTTACGCCAAGGCTGCCGGCGCGACGCTCGGCGAGGCCATCAGCATTACCGAGGAAGGCGCACCCACGCCGATCTTCCGCGGCAAGATGGCAACCCCGATGGCCGCCGGCGCACCGGTGGCGCAAGGCGAAGAGACGCTCTCGGTGACGGTGCATGTGTCCTGGGCGATCAAGGGCAAGGAATAACGCCCCCTCGTGTCCCGGACGCGGTGCAGCCTAGGCGATGCGCAGCATCGTCCGGCAACGCTGCTTCGCAGAGCCGGGACCCATTCACTTCCGAGCTGTTTGAGGCGAGATGGGCCCCGGCTCTGCAGCGCATCGCTAACGCGCTGGCGCTGCGTCCGGGGCACGAACGAGTGACGCGGGGACGACGAAAGTTAAATCTCGAAAACCTGCCCCGGCTTCAGCGCCGCGAACCGCTCCGGCGGAATCTTCGCTTCCTTCAGCGCGTCGGCCAATGCATTCACCGGCGCGTCGATCGCCTCATCGGTGAGCTGGAACGTGCCGTGATGATGCGCCAGCGCCGTTTCGGCGCCGCAGTCGGCGAACGCCTTCACCGCATCTGACGGATTCATGTGCTGGTCCTTCATGAACCAGCGCGGCTCATAGGCGCCGATCGGCAATATCGCCAGCCGCAGCGGTCCGTGCTGCTCGGCGACGCGTCGAAAATGCGTGCCCTCGCCGTAACCGGAATCGCACACGATGTAGAGTTTGCCGGCCGGCGTCTCCAGCACAAAACTCGCCCACAGCGCCTTGTTGCGATCGAACAGGCCGCGCGCCGACCAGTGCCGCGTCGGCACCAGCGTTACCGCGATGCCGTTGCCCAGATCGACCCGATCTTGCCAGTCGAACGCCTCGGCTTTGATCGCCGCATCCGCATCGCGCATAGTGATGTCGTTGCCGAGCGGCGTGATCACGCGCGGCGAAAATTTTTCGGCAAGTTTCGATAGCGTCGCGATGTCGAGATGGTCGTAATGGCCATGCGAGACCAGCACGACGTCGATCTTGGGCAGCGCATCGAAAGCGATGCCGGGATCATTGTGCCGGTGCGGCCCGGCCCACGAAATTGGCGAGGCCCGCAGCGACCACACGGGATCGACGAGAATATTGAGATCCCGCGTCTGGATCAGCCAGGAGACATGGCCGACAAAGGACAGCCGCACCTTGTCGCCGGAAACCCGCGGCGGCGGCGTGTCGCTGTGCGCATTCGGCACCCAATCCGGCCAGCTCGCGCGCTTGCGGTCAGTGCCGAACTGCCAGCGCAGCACCTCTGCCAATGATTTTGGCGGTACGCCGTCGGGATCAAAGAAGCGCGTACCGTCGAAGTGGTCGGAGACGGGGCCTTCATAGGTCTTCATGTTGCTGATCCAGACAGACGGCACGCCGACGGCCGTGGCGGCTCCGGCGAGCACTGCAAAGACGCGGCGGCGGGTGATGGGCACGGGGTTCACGAAACGCGGGAGAGGGCGAAGCACATGGGGTGCTATATGGCGTGGGCAGGTTCAACTTGGAACCTGCGGCGAAATGGACATTCATCTTTCCGCAGCTCCTTGTCTTGGAAAAGACAACTATATCAAAGCTTTGCCGGAAAACCCGTAGGCATTTCGACCTAGTTTCTCCTTGACTTTCGCCCCTCGCAGGCGTTTAAGGCGCGCACTTTCTCGGAAAGACGTTCTTTTCGACCCGCCGCCCGGCCCATGAGGCCGGAGGCCAACGTCCGACAGCGCGATGCGCCCTCGGGCGCGAAAGTGTTTGGAATATCGTTTTGGCGTTTGGCGCCAAGGCACATACCTGACCGTCATACCCCGCGAGGGCGGGGTATCCAGTACGCCGCAGCTTCTCGGTTCAAGCGAGTTGCTCTGGAATACTGGATCACCCGCCCCAGTGCGCAATTGCGCGCAAGGCGGGTGATGACATTAGTGAAATGGATCGGCGCAGCGTCCGCAAGGGCAGCAACAGGACAACGGCATTGTTCGACAATCTGTCGGAAAAGCTTGGTGGGATACTCGATCGGCTGACGGGCCGCGGTTCGCTGTCGGAGGCCGACGTCGACGCCGCGATGCGCGAAGTGCGCCGCGCGCTCTTGGAAGCCGACGTCGCACTTGAAGTGGTCAGAGGCTTCACCGAGCGCGTGCGCGAGCAGGCGGTCGGCGCCACCGTCGTCAAGTCGGTCACGCCCGGCCAGATGGTCGTCAAGATCGTTCATGACGAGCTGGTCGCCACCCTTGGCGCGGATGGCCAGACTATCGACCTTAACGCGGTGCCGCCGGTCGCCATCATGATGGTCGGCCTGCAAGGCTCCGGTAAAACAACCACCACCGCAAAACTCGCCCGCCGCATGACCCAGCGCGACAAGCGCAAGGTGCTGATGGCCTCGCTCGACATCTACCGCCCGGCGGCGATGGAGCAACTGGCCGTGCTGGGGCGCGACCTCGACATTCCGACGCTGCCGATCGTAACGGGGCAAAAGCCGGCGCAAATTGCCAAACGCGCCCTCGAAGCCGGCAAGCTCGGCGGCTACGACGTGGTGCTGCTCGACACCGCCGGCCGCACCACGCTCGACGAAGAGATGATGAGCGAAGCGGCGGAGATCAAAGCCACCGCCAATCCGCATGAAGTGCTGCTCGTCGCGGATTCCCTGACTGGCCAGGACGCGGTCAACCTAGCGCGAGCCTTCGACCAGCGCGTCGGCCTCACCGGCATCGTGCTGACGCGCGTCGATGGCGACGGCCGCGGCGGCGCCGCGCTGTCGATGCGTGCGGTCACGGGAAAACCGATCAAGCTGATCGGTACCGGCGAAAAGACCGACGCGCTGGAAGATTTTCACCCAAGCCGCATTGCGGGCCGCATTCTCGGCATGGGCGACGTGGTGTCGCTGGTCGAACGTGCGGCCGCGAATATCGACGCCGAGAAGGCTGCGCGCACCGCGGAACGCATGCGCAAGGGCCAGTTCGATCTCAACGACATGCGCGAGCAGTTGCTGCAGATGGCGAACATGGGCGGCATCAGCGGATTGATGGGCATGATGCCCGGCATCGCCAAGATGAAAAACCAGATCGCGGCCGCCGGCATTGACGACAAGATTCTGAAGCGCCAGGTAGCGATCATCGATTCGATGACGCGGGCTGAGCGCAAGAACCCCGACATTCTGAAGGCCAGCCGCAAGAAGCGCATCGCCGCCGGCGCCGGCCAGAATGTCGAGCAGGTCAACAAGCTCTTAAAGATGCACCGGAACATGGCCGACATGATGAAGGCCATGGGTTCCGGCAAGCGTGGCCCCCTCGCCGGTATCGCGCAGGCGATGGGCTTTGGCGGCGGCATGAAGCCGCCCTCGCCCGAGGAGATGAAAGCGCTGGCGGACAAGATGCAGGGCGGTGCCGGCGGTGGCCTGCCGAATTTGCCGAAGGATCTCCCCACCGGCCTGCGCCAGGGACTGCCGAATCTGCCGGGACTTACCGGGCTGAGCGGCAAGCCGACGCTTCCGGGCCTCGGCGGCTTTCCGGGAAAGAAGAAATGACGCCTCGCCAACACGCGCTGTCATCGTCCGCCTTGTGCGCAATTGCGCACTGGGGCGGACGATCCAGTACGCCACGCTCGCTCGGTTCAATCGCAAATGCCTGCGATTACTGGATGCCCCGCCGGAGCCTGTCATCGGGCTCGAAGGCGAGACCCGGTGGCGGGCATGACGAGCGAGGCGAGCTCTTCTCGCAATGATGCCAATTCACACCGTTCAGATCACCGAGTTTTACATTCAACAGGAGAACTAAATGTCAGTCGTTATCCGCCTCGCTCGCGCAGGCACCAAGAAGCGTCCGGTCTATCACGTCGTCGTCGCCGACTCGCGCTTTCCCCGCGACGGCCGCTTCATCGAGCGCCTCGGCCATTTCAATCCGCTGCTGCCGAAGGACAATGAGGCGCGGCTGAAGCTCGACATGGACAAGGTCAAGGCCTGGCTCGCCAAGGGCGCGCAGCCGTCGGATCGCGTGACGCGCTTCCTGGATGCGGCCGGTGTCGTCAAGCGCGCCGCCCGCAACAACCCGGAAAAGGCCGTGCCGCGCAAGGAGCGCAAGGCTCGCGCCGAAGCCGCCGCGAAGGCGTAAGGCTAGCGGCGTGCGACGGTGAAAACACCGATCTGCGTCGCCCGTATCGGCGCCGCGCATGGCGTGCGCGGCGCGGTGAAACTGTGGACGTTCACCGAAGATCCGCTGGCCGTAAAGCAATACGGTCCGCTGATGACCAAAGACGGCGCGCGCCAGTTCGAGGTGACGCATGTCCGAGAGGCCAAAGACCATCTAGTGGCGACGCTGAAGGGCATCGCCACCCGCGAGGACGCCGAGCGGCTCAACGGCCTCGAGCTCTATGTCGCCCGCGACAAATTGCCTGAGACCGACGAGGGCGAGTATTATCACGCCGACCTGATCGGACTTGCCGCCATCGACGCCGCCGGCGAGCCGCTCGGCCGCGTGATCGCGATCCACAATTTCGGCGCCGGCGACATTATCGAGATCGCGCCTCCGCAAGGTCCGACCATGCTGCTGCCGTTCACCAATGCGGTCGTGCCGACGATCGATCTGGCTAATGGCCGCGTGGTGATCGAGCTGCCGCAGGAAATCGAAGGCGACGACGCCCACCCCTGACTTGTCATCGCCGGGCCTGACCCGGCGATCCATCCTTCGAAGAAGATGGATACGCGGGTCAAGCCCGCGTATGACGGCCTGAGTTCAACCGCGATCCTTTGACCATGACCTGGCGCGCTACGGTTCTCACCCTCTTCCCCGAGATGTTTCCCGGGCCGCTCGGCGTCAGCCTGGCCGGCAAGGCGCTGGCGTCCGGACTTTGGGAGTTGGAGGCGCGCGACATCAGGGATTCCGCCACGGACCGCCATCGCAGCGTCGATGACACCCCGGCCGGCGGCGGCCCGGGCATGGTGCTGCGGGCCGACGTGCTGGCCGCGGCGATCGACGCTGCGGCCATCGATCAAAATCGACCGCGCCTCCTGATGAGCCCGCGGGGTCGGCCATTGACCCAGTCCATGGTTGCCGAATTTGCTGCGGGGGCCGGGCCCCTGATCATCTGCGGCCGGTTCGAAGGGGTCGATCAACGGGTCATCGAGGCGCGGAACCTCGAGGAAGTCTCGATCGGGGATTACGTGCTGTCGGGGGGTGAGATCGCCGCGATGGCCCTGATCGACGCCTGCGTGCGGCTGTTGCCGGGGGTGATGGGCAAGCAGGCCTCGGGCGTGGACGAAAGCTTTTCCGAGGGGCTACTGGAATACCCCCAATACACCCGCCCGCAGGAGTTCGAGGGCCGGACGATCCCGGAAGTCCTCATCTCCGGCGACCACGCCAAGGTGGCGGCTTGGCGAAAAGCCGAAGCCGAGGCCCTGACCCGGGCGCGGCGACCGGATTTATGGGCGGCGAGGGGCGGCCAAAAAGGCACAAAAAGCACGACAGGCGGGTGACAAGTGCGGCCCGATGCCTTATACGGGCGCCAAATCCGCACACGCGCAGGATAGATGACGTTTGCGCAGCCCCCGAAAGGCTGGGCGCGCCGCCGATGGAGATTTCAATGAACCTCATTCAACAGCTCGAAAAAGAGCAATTCGAAAAACTGTCGGCGACGAAGTCGATCCCGGAATTCGGCCCCGGCGACACCGTGATCGTCAACGTCAAGGTGGTCGAAGGCGAGCGCACCCGCGTGCAGGCCTATGAAGGCGTCTGCATCGGCCGTTCCGGCGGCGGGCTCAACGAGAGCTTCACCGTCCGTAAGATTTCCTACGGGGAAGGCGTGGAGCGCGTGTTCCCGGTGATGTCGCCGATGATCGACTCGATCAAGGTGGTGCGCCGCGGCAAGGTGCGCCGCGCCAAGCTGTATTACCTGCGCAGCCTGCGCGGCAAGTCGGCCCGCATCGTCGAGAAGCAGGACCGCGCCGCGGCCGTCGGCGAGTAACGTTCTCCCGCAAGGGATGCGACAAAGCGCGGGGTTTTGCCCCGCGCTTTTTTGTTGCGCCTCCGCGTCATTGCGAGCGCAGCGAAGCAATCCACCTTTCCGCCCGGATTGCTTCGTCGCTACGCTCCTCGCAATGACGGTGGCAACAAACGCATATCGCACTTAGATGTGCCATGTGATATGAGACTGGAATGGTTCTAGATCGCACCAGCGCCGCCTTCGGCACCGCTCAGCTCGTCGTCATCGACGATCGCTCGCGGCTGCCCGGCCGCTTCTTCGGACGATTCGCGACGTCGGCCACGTCCGAGCTTACGCGCGCAGCTTGATGCTGCGCTGACGTCTGTTGCTTGCGCGTTTCGCGCCTAACCGTTCACATAGAATTTCTTTTGGAGCTTGCGCTCATGTCCAAACCGACCACGCTGTACGACAAGATCTGGAACGACCATCTGGTGCACGAAGCCGAGGATGGCACCTGCCTGCTCTATATCGATCGCCATCTGGTGCACGAGGTGACCTCGCCGCAGGCGTTCGAAGGCCTGCGCGCGACCGGGCGCAAGGTTCGCGCGCCGGAGAAGACGCTCGCCGTCGTTGACCACAACGTGCCGACCACCGACCGCACAAAACCCAATCCCGATCCTGAGAGCGCCGAGCAGATCAAGGCGCTGGCGGAGAACGCGAAGGAATTCGGCATCGAATATTACAACGAGTTCGACAAGCGCCAGGGCATCGTGCACGTGATCGGCCCCGAGCAGGGCTTTACCCTGCCCGGCACCACCATCGTCTGCGGTGACAGCCACACCTCCACCCACGGCGCGTTCGGCGCGCTGGCGCACGGCATCGGCACGTCAGAGGTCGAGCACGTGCTCGCGACGCAGACGCTGATCCAGAAGAAGGCGAAGAACATGCGTGCGGTGGTCGACGGCAAATTGCCCGACGGCGTCACCGGCAAGGACATCATTCTGGCAATCATCGGCGAGATCGGCACCGCCGGCGGCACCGGCTATGTGCTGGAGTATGCCGGCGATGCGATCCGTGCGCTGACGATGGAAGGCCGCATGACGGTCTGCAACATGTCGATCGAAGGCGGCGCCCGCGCCGGTTTGGTCGCGCCCGACGAGAAGGCGTTCGAATTCCTGAAAGGCCGCCCGAAGTCGCCGAAGGGCGCCGATTGGGACGCCGCGATGCGCTACTGGGAAAAGCTGCGCTCGGATGACGGCGCGCATTTCGATCACGAGATCCGGCTGGATGCGGCAAAGCTGCCGCCGATCGTGACCTGGGGCACCTCGCCCGAGGACGTCGTGTCGATCACGGGCTTTGTGCCGGACCCCGACAAGATCGAGGACGAGGCCAAGCGGCTCTCAAAACATCGCGCGCTGAAGTATATGGGCCTGACGGTGGGGACGAAAATCACCGACATCAAGCTCGACCGCGTCTTCATCGGCTCCTGCACCAACGGCCGCATCGAGGATCTGCGCGCGGCGGCTAAAATCGCAGAAGGCAAGACGGTCAATGCCAACGTCAACGCGATGATCGTGCCGGGCTCGGGCATCGTTAAGGAGCAGGCGGAAGCCGAAGGCCTCGACAAGATCTTCATCAAGGCCGGCTTCGAGTGGCGCGAGCCGGGCTGCTCGATGTGCCTCGCCATGAACCCGGACAAACTAGCGCCGGAAGAGCGCTGCGCCTCGACCTCGAACCGCAATTTCGAGGGCCGCCAGGGTTTCAAGGGCCGCACCCACCTGGTGTCGCCCGCGATGGCTGCGGCTGCGGCGATCGCGGGACACTTCGTCGACGTTCGGGAATGGCGTTAACGCTTCCTTTGTCTAGATAGCGAGACGTTCCGGAAACGGCCCGTTAACAGGCAAAGCGCACACTAGTCCCTTGCGAAGCGCTTTCGCGAGGGACTTTTGGCCGTGACGGACAAAGCAGAATTTATCGATATGATCAGCGAGGCGACGCGGCAGGTGCGGCGCCGCACGACCCCGCGCATCGTCGACCTGCAGCCTGTCGCCACCAAGGAAGCCTCGCGCCTCAGCCACTGGCCGCCGGAGCACTGGCAGCGGTGGCGGATGGAGAAGCTCACTCCGTGGAAGATCAAGCCTTGGGAAGGCTAGGATTGGCATTGGCTGATGGGATCCAATCCCCGCTCGAAAAAACAGGCGCCTAACCGGGCGCCTGTTTCGTTTCAGCCTGATCTTACCAATACCGGTATGCATAATACCGGTGACGCCACCACGGACGACAGATCCTGCGCGGCCCATAATAGGTCAAGACCACGCGGCAGCGCCGCGGATAATAGTAGGCCGGATAGTAGGCCGGGTATGCATAGAAGGCCGGCGCGAGGTAGAAGCGGCTGTGGAAGTGCCGCCGGTGATGGAAGTGCGGCCGATGGTGGAAGTGCGGCCGGTGGAACGCGTGACGATGTACGAAGCGGTGTCCGCCGCCATGAAAGGCGGGCGCCCCACGAAAACCGCCACGATGGATCGCCATCCCACCGCCTCTGAATCCACCGCCGTGAAATGCCGCGCCGCCACCACGGAAGCCGCCGCCATGAAATGCCGCCCCGCCGCCGCGGAAGCCGCCACCATGGAAACCGCCGCCGCCACCGCCGCGAAAGCCACCGCCATGGAAACCGCCACCGCCGCCACCGCCGCGAAAGCCGCCGCCCATACCACCGCCGCCCACGCCACCGCGATGTTGAACCTCGGTGGTCAGTCCGTCGGTTGCGTATTTCGCTGACGGCGCTGTGCCGGGGGTCGCTAGCGAAAGCGCCTCGGCGCGCTGTTGCGATGCCGCTGCGAGCGCGAATACCGCCGCAGCCGTAACGCCCAGACAGCGGACAAGGCCGCGTCCGGGATCCGATATCGACATGGATGAATCCTCCCTAACCGGCGACGGCGCCTTGGGCCGCACTGCGGTTGGCCCCGTCGCGTCCCTTTGCGGTCGCTCCCAGCCATGACGTTAGGAAAGACCAAGTGAATGAGCCATGAATGCGTGGAGGCCGAAGATGAACGCGCCGCTGAGAGACGTCGTGCAATTTGCGACCTATCGTCTCACCACCACAACGGCCCAAACCCGATGCCGAACGTGAACGGTGCCGGCGCATCGTAGGGGTACGGCCGGTAGTAAGCGGGCCGCCCGTAATAATAGGGTGAGTAGTAGGGGCGATAATATGAACGATAATAACCATAGGGGCGATAGCGCCGGTGGTAGCGATGCGCGCTGAAATCGGTCGCATCGGAGGTGCCGGCGGTTTGTAACTTCGCTTTCGGCGCGGCGGCCGCCGGATCGATCGCTGCCGGGCCGACAATCGCGAGCGCGCCTCCGACGATGGCTGCCCCGATCAAGCTCTTCATGACGGTCTCCTCTTGCTGATCCCGGGGGTCAGATAACGCGCAGCAATATCGCAGTTTCATGGCGGCGCTGAGCCGAAAACAGGCCCGCAGAAAGCGGGCCTGTTCGAAATCCGCTCTAAGCTGCCGCAATTACCAGCGGTGCCAGTGACGGTGATGATGGTGGTGATAGCGATGATGGTGGTGGTGCCAGCGATGCCACCGATGATGATGATGGTGGTGGTAGCGGTGATGTCGCCAATGCACTTCCGTCGTCGCCAACCTGGCATCCTCCTGAACCGCCGCGGCGGCGCCGGGATTACTGAGCGACAGCGCATTGGCGCGCTCGGCCGGAGCGGCAAACGCCAGCAAGGCGCCAACGGCCGCAAGCCCAAAAACCTTCACTACCTGCATATCCAGTCTCCTCGGGTCGTCGGATGCACGTCTGCGCCGAATGGCTTGCATCAACTAACGGCATCGCCGCGACACGTGCACAGACTGAAGCAAGTGACTTGAATGAGGTGTGAATGAGCGCGCCACGAATATGAAGAATGCGCCACGAACATGAATGGATGCTGCTTGAGCGATCTCACGTAAGCAGTTTGTGCAGACCGTCGTCAGCACAGAGCGCGACTCGGTACCTGTCAGAAAATGCTCGACATAAAAAGAGAGGGGAATCTAGCCCGGTCGCCACCAGCAGTTCATGCGCGGGGTGATCACCGTGCCGCTCGGCCGGTATTCCTGCGCATAATGCGCGGTG
Source organism: Bradyrhizobium sp. sBnM-33 (assembly GCF_032917945.1). NCBI lineage: Bacteria > Pseudomonadati > Pseudomonadota > Alphaproteobacteria > Hyphomicrobiales > Nitrobacteraceae > Bradyrhizobium > Bradyrhizobium sp. sBnM-33. The sequence continues at coordinate 349,007 of NZ_CP136624.1, read as the reverse complement.
CAATCGCGCACGGCGTTCGGCCCGGGGTTGTAGCGCGGATAGACGTCAGGTGCCCATTCCTGCCGATAGATCGGCACACGCCGCAACGGACGCCGGCGTTGCGCCGACACATCCGTGACGACCGCCTTCGGCGCCGGCGCGACCCGCAGTTCCGGCGATGCCGACTGGGCCTGCGCCATGGTGCCGGGAAGCAAGAGCCCGGCAAAGGCAGCCCACATTGCGACCGTCACAATCCGCTTCATCTGAAGTCCACCCACGCCTGATAATGCCCGCACGGTCTCCGATTGGAGCGCCGAGGTCAACTCGCAAAACCTGTATGCGCCCGGGTACAACACACGCTAAATACGTCGTGATGTGGACCGAAGCAAAAGCCCCTTCCCTCGCCGACATGGAAGCCATGGCGCATGAGGTGTTCGAGCGCCTGCCAAAGACGTTTCGAACCCTGTGCCAGGGCGTGATCATCCGCGTCGACGACTTTCCGACAGACGAAGTCCTCGACGAAATGCAGGCGCAGAGCGAGTTCGACCTGCTCGGCCTGTTCCAGGGCGTCGGCCTGCCTCAGCAGAGCAACGACGATATCGGCCGCCTGCCCAACATGATCTGGCTGTACCGCCGTCCGATCCTCGACTACTGGGCCGAGCATGAGGAAACGCTGGGCCATATCGTCCGCCACGTCCTGATCCACGAGATCGGGCACCATTTCGGGCTGTCGGACGCCGACATGGAGGCGATCGAGGCCGCCGCAGACTAGGGCGGTTCGCGCCAAAACAGGCGGCCTATGCGCAAATTGGCCTTTTGCCCGGACCATATTCGCGATAAATCACCGGCCCGTCCCACCTTTTCAACCGGGAAGTGCAATCGATGGAAAAGTTCACCACACTGGAAGGCGTCGCGGCGCCTCTGAAGATCATCAATGTCGACACTGACATGATCATCCCGAAGCAGTACCTGAAGACCATCAAGCGCACCGGCCTTGGCAAAGGCCTTTTTTCGGAACAGCGCTACAAGGACGACGGCAGCGAGAACCCTGATTTCGTGCTTAACCAGCCGGCCTATCGCAACGCCAAGGTGCTGGTCGCCGGCGATAATTTCGGTTGCGGCTCCAGCCGCGAGCACGCGCCGTGGGCGCTGCTCGACTTCGGCATCCGCTGCGTGATCTCGACCTCATTCGGCGACATCTTCTACAACAACTGCTTCAAGAACGGCATTCTGCCGATCCGCGTCACCCAGGAAGACCTCGACAAGTTATTCGACGATGCCGAGCGCGGAGCGAATGCCACGCTGACCATCGATCTTCCCAACCAGGAAATCCGCGGCCCCGACGGTGGCAAGGTGAAGTTCGAGATCGATCCGTTCCGCAAGCATTGCCTGATGAACGGCCTCGACGACATCGGTCTCACCATGGAAAAGAAATCGTCGATCGACGATTACGAGGCGAAGCTGAAGAAAGAGCGCGCCTGGGCCTAATCATGTTACGAGAGCCCCGACCAGATCGGGGCTCTTTCGTTAGGTAAGGAGGCGGCGCGGATGCGGCCGGACGTCGTCACCTTCTGGCACGGCCCCCTCGACGGGCTGCGGCTGACCTGCCTCAGGTCGCAGGTTGCCGCCGGCCACAAGGTCACCGTCTACAGTTTCGATCCCCTCCCCGGCCTGCCCGACGGCATTGGCAATGCCGAGGCCGAGGCGATCCTGCCGCATTCCTTTTCCGAGCGGCTGCGCCCGCCCGAGCCTGATGGAAGCTGGCGCGACTGGACCATTTTGCAGTTCAGCGATTTCTTCCGCATGCGGCTGATGGCTGAGCGCGCCGGATTGTGGCTCGATGCCGACGTGCTGCTGCTCAAGCCGGTCGAGATCGATCCGGCCAAGCCTTATTTCGCGTGGGAGCGCCGGCGCCAGCTCGGCAACTCGGTTTTGTATCTGCCTGCGAACGATCCGATCGTGCGGGCGTTTGAGGAATTAATCGAGCAGGAGGACCTGACGCCGGACTGGCTGGCGCTTCGCCATCGCCTCACCTTCATGCTGCGGCAGTTGCGTCGCCGATCGAGCCGTCTCTCCGATATTCGCGTCGCTATCTACGGCCCCGCTGCACTCACCGCACTCGCGCGCCGCGCCAACGAATTGCAGCACGCGCTGCCGAAGCAGTCGTTCTATGCGGTGCACGCCGAGCCAAAGCTGTTCTTCGAGCCGACGGATTTTTCGGCGCTGCTCGCCGCCCCCGAAATCATCGGCCTGCACATCTCGCCAAAGGGCCGCGGCGGAGAGAAACCCATTCCGGGCAGCCTGTATGCCTGGGCGGCCGAAAGGTACGGCAAATAAGGGCAACTTTCTTCCTTCTCCCCTTGGGCCGGCACCTTTTGCCTCGCCGCGCGTTGATGAAAATGTCGCGCTTCACTTGGCTGCACATCTCGATCGCAGTTCTTTGCGCGCTGGCGATCCTGCTGTTCTTCCGGGTACGTGACGCGAGCGGCGCCACGCTGCCTTCAGACAGAATCTCGGCCGGACATCGTCTCACCGAGGCGTGGTGCAGGGATTCTCATGGTATCGATGCCAAGTTCGCGGGCGCCAAGGGCGGTCCGCCGGATTTCGTCGCGATCACCAACATCCTGAGCCTGAAGCGCAACTAGTGCCCCATGGCCGCGATTGCGTCGGCAATCGCAATCGTTCGCTGCGCCATGTCGGCGTGCAGTCGTTCCACCATCCGCCCGTCGAGCTGGATTGCCCCGCGCGAGGCGTTTTCCGGCTTCTCGAAAGCCGCAATGATCTTGCGCGCCTGCTCGACCTCCTCGGCCGGCGGCGTGAAAATGGCGTTGCAGGCCTCGATATGGCTTGGATGGATCAGCGTCTTGCCGTCGAAGCCGAGATCGCGGCCTTGCGCGCATTCGGTCGCAAAGCCGTCGATGTTGCTGATGTCGCTGTAGGGGCCATCGAGAATTTCCAGCCCGTGCGCGCGCGTCGCCAGGATGCAGTGCGTGATCATCGGGATCATCGCCGCGCGGCCCGGCTGCATGCGGATTCGTGTTTCCCGCGAAATGTCGTTCGGCCCGAACACGAATCCCGCAAGCCTGGTTTCGGAATCCCTCGATGCCGCGGCGAGCTTGTCGGCGTCCAGCACCGCGCGCGCGGTTTCGATCATGGCCCAGACCCGGATCGAGGTGGGCGCGTTGATGTCGCTAAGGCGATTAGCGATCGCGTTGAGATCGTCGACGGTGGAGATCTTGGGAACCAGAATGCCGTCGGGCCGCGCCTTGCCGGCCATGGTGACGTCCTCTACCCACCAAGGCGTATCGAGGCTGTTGACCCGGATCAGCACCTCGCGCTTGCCGAACCCGCCGGCCGCAATCGCCTTGGCGATCTGGTCGCGGGCCATTGCCTTGGCGTCCGGCGCCACTGAATCCTCGAGGTCGAGAATAATGCCGTCGGCCGGCAGGTTGCGCGCCTTTTCCAGCGCCCGCGCGTTAGATCCCGGCATGAACAACAGGCTGCGGCGCGGACGGATCATGGAGTGGTTTCCTCGGGATGCTTTTCAGGCCTCCGCGATATCACCTCACGCGATCGCCTGAAAGCCTTGTTCCCGTCATCGGCTTATGGTTAGGCATGGCACCATGACCTCATTCCCGCAACATCTGCTCGATGGCTACCGGGCGTTTGCCTCGCAGCGGCTGCCGACCGAACAAACGCGCTACCGGGAACTCTCCGAGCGCGGCCAGTCGCCCGCCGTGATGGTGATCGGCTGCTGCGATTCGCGCGTCTCGCCGGAAGTGATTTTCGACGCCGGCCCCGGCGAGCTCTTCGTGGTGCGCAACGTCGCCAACCTGGTGCCGGTCTATCAGCCCGACGGTGGCGCCCATGGCGTCTCCGCGGCGCTGGAATACGCGGTCAACGTGCTCCGCATCAAGCACATCGTCGTGCTCGGCCATGCCCAGTGCGGCGGCATCCGCGCCTTCATCGACAAGATCGACCCGCTGTCGCCGGGCGACTTCATCGGCCGCTGGATGGCGATGTTCATCAAGCCGGGCGAGGTGGTAGAACAGCGCGAGCACGAGACGATGCAGGAGTTCACGATCAGGGTCGAGAAAGCTGCGATCTTCCGCTCATTGGAAAATTTAATGACGTTCCCGTTCGTGCGCGCCCGCGTCGAGCGCGGCGAAATGGAATTGCACGGCGCCTATTTCGGCGTCGCCGAGGGCTCGCTGTTCGTGCTCGATCAGGCGGCGAAGGAGTTTCGCAGTGTCGGGGAAGCGGCATAGACCGTAGGGTGGGCAAAGTCGCGTAGGGTGGGCAAAGCGAAGTGTGCCCACCATCTCTCCAACGCGATGAAACAGGATTGGTGGGCACGGCGCACATGCGCCTTGCCCACCCTACAAATCCAAGCTCAGGCAGCCCTCTTCTTCGCGGTGATCAGCTTGCGGTTGATCAGGGATTCGGCGATCTGCACCGCGTTCAGGGCTGCGCCCTTGCGCAGATTGTCGGAGACGCACCACAGCACCAGGCCATTCTCCACCGTCGCGTCCTCGCGGATGCGGCTGATATAGGTGGCGTCCTCGCCGGCCGCCTCGTAGGGCGTGACGTAGCCGCCGGGCTCGTGCTTGTCGATCACGAGGCAACCCGGCGCGTTGCGCAGGATGTTGCGCGCTTCATCGGCTGTGATCGGATTCTCGAATTCGATGTTGACGGCCTCCGAATGGCCGACGAACACCGGCACCCGCACGCAGGTGGCGGAAAGCTTGATCTTGGGATCAAGAATCTTCTTGGTCTCCATCATCATCTTCCACTCTTCCTTGGTGTAGCCGTCCTCCATGAACACGTCGATCTCGGGGATGACGTTGAAGGCGATACGCTTGGGGAATTTCTTGTTGATCAGTTCGCTGTTGGTGTAGACCGCCTTGGTCTGCGAGAACAGTTCGTCCATCGCGTCCTTGCCGGCGCCCGAGACCGACTGATAGGTCGCGACCACGACCCGCTTGATGGTGGCTTTGTCGTGCAGCGGCTTCAGCGCCACCACGAGCTGCGCGGTCGAGCAGTTCGGGTTGGCGATGATGTTCTTCTTGGCAAAACCCGCGGCCGCATCGGCGTTCACTTCCGGCACGATCAGCGGCACGTCCGGGTCCATCCGCCAGGCCGACGAATTGTCGATCACGACCGCACCCGCCGCGCCGATCTTGGGCGACCATTCCTTCGACACCGAACCGCCTGCCGACATCAGGCAGATATCGACGTCGGAGAAGTCGTAGTGCTCGAGCGCTTTGACCTTCAGGGTGCGGTCGCCATAGGACACTTCGACGCCGACGCTGCGGCGCGAGGCGAGCACCACGACCTCGTCGGCGGGGAATTTGCGCTCGTCGAGAATATTGAGCATTTCGCGCCCGACATTGCCGGTCGCACCGACGACAGCGACTTTGTAACCCATCGTTCACTCTCCGAGGAAAAATGCCGCCCTGCCGCGTCAAGCGGAAAGGGAGAAGGCAGCGCTTCTATGCGAGAAACGCCGATATGACAACGTTTGGCGGTTGTGTTTGGGCGTTTGATGCATTCGTTTCCGGCCGGTTCGGCCGATTCCCACTATAGGACGACAATTCATCCGGCGCTGGCAAGCTTGGTGGACGAGGTCTGCGGCACGCTGGCACGGCTCTGCGCCTATCTGATGACGCTGGCGCTGATGACCATTGGCGGTATCGCGCTATGGCAGCATTTGCCCGATATTACGGCGATGGAGACGGCGCCGAAGGCCTGGAGCCAGGCCGGGCGCATGGCACCGGCGTTCGCCGTAAGCCAGTTCATTTTTCCAGGCAAGATAGAGACTTACGAGGTCTTTCGGCACCCCGAGGGTGGTCGCAAGGACGTGTTCCGCTGGAGCGGGCTCGGCGGCACGCCGGTCGCCGAACTCGAAATCTATCGTCCGGGCGAAGAAATCGATCAGGTCGGCTCGGCCGCCGGCTACCTCGCCGCAAGGATGGACCCGGCTGGCCCGCGCGAGCTGGAAGCTGCCGGGATCATCGATAGCAAGTTCGGCGCTGTGATGCTGTTTCGCCGGGTCGGCGGCACGGAGGCGGCCAGCGCATGCCTCCGATTTTTCAAACACGTCGATGAGCCGAAATTCCGCCTCTCGGGCTGGTCATGCCTGGGCGAGAATGTGCCGGCTCGCCGCGCCGCGATCGGCTGCATGCTGAACCGGCTGGTCCTGCTTTCGGCCGGCAACGATACGAAACTTACGGAATTGTTCGCCCGCGACGAAGTCAGGCGCAGCGATTGTGCGGCGTCAGGCGCGCCGGCCTTGTCAGCGGATTGGGTAACCGGCGCCGATAACCCGCGGCTGCGCGGCACTCTTTAAGCCTGCTGGCGGCGCGGTTGTTATCGCCGCCCCTCACAATTGTGGCAACAAGCGGCCAAGACGCTTGTTTTCATGAAACTTTTTCGCTTCGCACCGCATTATTCCTGCGCGGTGTGGCGCAATTGACCTAGCGACGATGGTCTTGCCACGGCTACAATGCACGCAATCAGATTTGACGATCCGCCAGCCCGTCACGGCGGACAATGACGAGGATGCAATGACCCGAAAATTCCCTGCTGCGAGCAAGCTCGCGATGTTGCTTGCCGCGGCCGCCCTCGTCGCTATTGGCACGACCTCGGCCGACGCCCAGTCCAGGCAGCAATACGACCGCGACGGCCGGCCCTATTACGGCCCGAATGGTCCCAACCGGTCGTACCAGCAGGGCCCGCGCACCCGCGTCTACGTCACCACCCGCTCCTGGCTCGATGCCGGCACCGAAGTGCTGCCGGGCGACCGCAAGTTCCAGGACTACGCCTTCCCGCCGGATCTGGGATATCCGTCGTTCGCGCGCGAAAACCTCAACCGGCCGATCGACCGCCAGCCGCTGAACCCGCCGTCGGACATGGGCGGCTATCCGCAGCGCTTCCCGCTGTATTGAGTGCGACAAGCATATGACGAAAATGCCCGGTCTCGACCGGGCATTTTTTTGTGACTGCAAAAGCGCGACCCTCATGGTGAGGAGGCGCTCTAGCGCCGTCTCGAACCATGTGGCCGAGCTCGTGCCATTCATCCTTCGAGACGCGCGAAGACGCGCTCCTCAGGATGAGTCTGGCAGGAGTGCCGCGCCCTTCCCCGTTTTCGATCTAGCGACCCGCAGCAAGCGCCGGGTCGTAACGCTCGCAAAACTGCTCGATCGCTTCGGAGCGAAAATCGCTTAAGCGTTCGAAGATGATTTCGTCCGGCCAATCCCACCAGGCGATGCGGCGCAGGCTTTCGGCGATCCCGTTGGGAAAGCGCTTTCGGATCGGACGAGCCGGAACGCCACCGACGATAGTATAGGGCGACACGCTGCGGCTGACGACCGCTCCCGCGGCAATGACGGCACCGTCGCCGACCGTCACGCCCGGCAGGATGATGGCGGCATGCCCGATCCAGCAATCGTTGCCGACGATCACCCGGCCGCTGCGGCGTTCCGCAAAGAAGTCGCGGTCGCGGGTGGCCGTCGCGTCGTAATATTCCGGGCAATAGGTGAAGCGATGCTGGGACGGGCGGCCCATGGGGTGGTTCGGAGCGCCGATCCGGACCGAGTTGGCGATTGCCGTGAACTTGCCGATCAGTGCGTCGGCGACCTCGCAATTCTCCCCGAGATAGGAGTAGTCGCCAAGCGAGGCATATTCGATGCGCGTGTTACACAGGACTTCGCAACGCCGGCCGATCTGCGCCTCCCGCAGCCGCACCGTTTCATGGATGATTGTTTCCGCGATCTTCGGCCGATGCGATGCATCCATGAAACGGCTCCGATGGTGTCTTCTGCGACGTAGCCCGGATGGAGCGAAGCCGCAATCCGGGAATCTTGCCGCTTGTGAGATAGACCCCGGATTTCGCTACGCTTCATCCGGGCTACACCAAACAAATCACTCACGCGTGTAGCTTCTGCAGCTCCTTCAGGATTGCCTCGCCCATCTGCGTGGTCGAGGCCGCCGTCGTGCCCTCGGACTTGATATCAGCGGTACGCAATCCACTGGCTAGCACCGCGGCGATCGCCGCGTCGACCTTGTCGGCGAGATCGCCCATGTCGAAGGAATAGCGCAGCGCCATCCCGAACGAGGACATCATCGCGATCGGATTGGCGAGCCCCTTGCCGGCGATATCGGGTGCCGAGCCGTGCACCGGCTCGAACAGCGAGCGGCGCTTCTTGGTCTTGGCGTCGATCTCGCCGAGCGACGCCGAAGGCAGCATGCCGAGCGACCCCGTCAGCATCGCCGCGATATCGGACAGCATGTCGCCGAACAGATTGTCGGTCACGATGACGTCAAATTGCTTCGGCGCCTTCACCAGCATCATGCCGCCGGAATCGGCGAGCTGGTGCTCCAGCGTCACGTCCTTGTACTCGCGCGCATGCACCGCCGTCATGACCTCGTTCCAGAGCACGCCCGATTTCATGACGTTGCGCTTTTCCATCGACGTCACCTTGTTGCGACGCTTGCGCGCCAGGTCGAAGGCGACGCGGCCGATGCGCTCAATCTCGTAGGTGTCATAGACCTGGGTGTCGATGGCGCGCTTCTGGCCGTTGCCGAGATCGGTGATGGTCTTCGGCTCGCCGAAATAGACGCCGCCGGTGAGCTCGCGCACGATCATGATGTCGAGGCCTTCGACCGCCTCGCGCTTCAGGCTGGAAGCATCGGCGAGCGCCGGGTAGCACACGGCGGGTCGCAGATTGGCGAACAGGCCGAGATCCTTGCGCAGGCGCAGAAGACCTGCCTCGGGGCGCACCTCGTAGGGCACGCTGTCCCACTTCGGGCCGCCGACGGCACCGAAGATGATGGCATCGGCCGCTTTCGCCTTGTCCATGTCGGCTTCCGAGATCGACACCTTGTGCGCGTCATAGGCGGAGCCGCCGACCAGCCCCTGCTCGGTCTCGAATGACGCGATGCCTGCCGCGTTCAGCCAGTCTATCAGGCGCTGCACCTCGCCCATCACTTCGGGGCCGATACCGTCGCCGGGGAGAAGCAGCAGTTTCTGGGTCGCCATGTCGTTTACCTCCAGTTCGTCATGGCCGGGCTTGTCCCGGCCATCCACGTCTTGTGTGCGTTGGCAGTAAGACGTGGATGCCCGGCACAAGGCCGAGCATGACGGAAAATGAGAAATCCGGGCGGAGTGCTAGAGCGGCATTGCGCGATTGGCAAGACACCATTGCGGCCGAAGAGCCTGTGCATCCCCGTGCCGGCCTGCCACAATGCCGTTCCGCCGGAGCAATTCCTTGCACGCCCCCGATCGTCCCGCGAGTTACGCGCATCCCGCACGGCTGATCCTGATCCTGTCGCTGGCGCCGACCGTCGGTCTTGGCATCGGCCGCTTCGCCTATGCGCTGGTGCTGCCTGATATGCGCGACACGCTGGCCTGGAGCTATTCCGCCGCCGGCTTCATGAACACCATCAACGCCGCCGGCTATCTCGCGGGCGCCCTGTTCGCCTCGCGGATGATCCGGCGTTTTGGACTGGCGGCTTCGGTTCGATGGGGCACGCTGGCCTGCGTGTTGTCGCTGGCGCTCTGCGCCACCACAGGCAATTTCTACGTCCTGAGTTTTGCGCGGCTTCTGGCGGGCGTCGGCGCCGCGGCCGGATTCGTCGGCGGCGGCGCGCTGGCGGCGACGATTGCGCAGTCGCGCCCCGAACGGGCGAATTTTCTGCTCAGCCTGTTCTATGCCGGCCCCGGCATCGGCATCCTGGCGTCGGGACTGGCGGCGCCGTTCGTGCTTCAGAGCTTTGGGCCGGGCTCGTGGTGGATCGTCTGGTGGGCGATGACCGCGCTGGCGGTCATCATGACCATTCCCGTTCTGCTCGCGCCGCTTCATGACGGCGTGACGGCCGCCGCGACCACAACGGCCAAATTCGCGATTGCGCCGGTGGTGATCTATCTCGCCGGGTACTTTCTATTCGGCGCCGGCTACATCGCCTACATGACCTTCATGATCGCCTATGTCCGCGACGCCGGTGGCGGGGCCGCGGCACAGAGCGCGTTCTGGAGCCTGATCGGCCTCAGCGCCTTTGTCACACCCTGGGTGTGGCGGCGCGTGCTGGCGCTCGACCGCGGCGGCCTCGCCACCACGATCATTCTCGGCGTCAACGCGATCGGCGCGGCGATGCCGATCTTCGGACACTCGGTTTGGCTGCTCGCCACATCGGCTCTGGTATTCGGCGTCGCGTTCTTCGCCGTGGTCGGCTCCACCACCGCCTTCGTCCGCTTCAACTACCCGCCGCAGGCTTGGCCCAGCGCGATCGCGGCGATGACGATTTCATTCGGCATCGGCCAGACGCTGGGCCCGATCGTGGTCGGCGCGATCACGGATGCGCTGGGCAGCCTGTCGTTTGCGCTGAACGTTTCCGCAGCGATGCTGGCGTTAGGCGCAGTGTTGTCGGCGTTTCAGAGAAAGGTGCGAAGTTTTTAGTGGAAGTGCGCCAGTCGTCATTGCGCGGAGCAAAGCGGGACGAAGCAATCCATCTATCGCTGCGCGGAGACGTGGATTGCTTCGCGGAAGCCTGTCATCCGGCGCGCATTCGCGCGACCCGTTGGCTCGCAATGACGGCAGCGAAAAGCACGCTCGACGGTCTTCCCAGAAGCTGCCTTACACTCGTATGCTTTGGACGCTTCCGACCACAAAGTGTGGCAGTTTGCGGCATAAAGTGACGTCGCCTGATGGTAAGGTGTCCGCTCGGCACCGGGAACTGTGGTATCTTCCATCAACGCGATGGGGCGATAGCTCTCCCGGGTTTCGAGAAGGACCAACGTCGTGAAGCGGGACTTCGACCTCATCGTTTATGGCGCCACGGGGTACACCGGCCGTCTCATCGCCGAATATCTGGCGACGTCCTATCGCGGCGACGATGCTCCGTCCTGGGCGATCGCGGGACGCTCGACCGACAAGCTCCAGAAGGTGCGTGTTGACATCGGCGCACCGGACGATTTGCCGTTGGTCAAGGCGGATGCCGACGAGCCGGCCAGCCTGCGTTCGATGTGCGAGCGTGCGGCCGTGATCATCACGACTGTCGGGCCCTATCAGCTCCACGGTCCCGGGCTGGTGGCGGCCTGCGCGGCCACGGGAACGGCCTATGTTGATCTCTGCGGCGAACCGGTTTGGATGCGGCGCATGATCGACGCCCATCACGAAGAAGCGAAACGAACCGGCGCGCGCATCGTCTTCTCCTGCGGCTTCGATTCGATCCCGTTCGATCTCGGCGTGCTCACGCTGCAGGAGAAGGCGCGCGAGAAATTCGGACGCCCGGCGCGGCGGGTCAAAGCCCGCCTGCGCAAGGTGAAAGGCGGCATGTCTGGCGGCACCGCGGCGAGCGCCCAAGCAACGTTGGCCGCCGCCGCGCGCGATCCAGCCCTGATCGGGCTGCTGACCGACCCCTTCGCGTTGACGCCGGGGTTCACCGGGCCTTCTCAGCCGTCGGGCCTCATCCCCGAATACGACCCGCACATGAACGCGTGGCTCGTGCCGTTCCCGATGGCGCCGGTCAACACCAAGAACGTGCACCGCACGAATTTCCTGTTGGGTCATCTCTACGGCAGGGATTTCGTCTACGACGAGATGATGGTCGCGCCGGGGTTGGGGGAAATCGCCGGCGTAACGACGGAGACGTTCGCCACGGTGTTTTCCTTGTTCAGGACCGGCGGTCTCAAACCCGGCGCAGGCCCGACCCGGGAAGAGCGCGAGAAGGGCTTCTATGACATCCTCTTCCTGGGCGAGCAGCCGGATGGCGGACGGGTCGAGACGGTCGTCAGGGGCGACCGCGATCCGGGCTACGGCTCGACCAGCAAGATGATCGCCGAGAGCGCTCTCTGCCTCGTGCGCGACGTGCAGGGCGAGGGCGGCATCTGGACGCCAGGCGCGCTGATGGGCCCGGCGTTGCGCAAGCGTCTGACGGAGCGCGCCGGCCTCACCTTCAGCGCGCGTTGAGGTAACGCTCAGAACTGCAGCGGCGTGGTCCAGTGCGGTTACTTTCGCGCAGCACCAACGCCACCGCATCCTCTCGCCTTTGCGCGAGAGGATGCCTATGTTGCGGAGTACCTGCAGCGCCCCCAAAGCGACAATGGGAGATATGCCCATGGACGCGCCGAGCAAGGAATTTGCGCTGGCGGGCAGCCTTGAGGAGCTGAAGCTCAAGGGGCGGCTCGTTGTGCACGGTGGCCATCGTCCGATCCTCGTCATCTACGACCGCGGACGCGTCTTCGCGCTCGACAATCGGTGCCCGCACATGGGCTTCCCGCTCGAGCGCGGCAGCGTCGAGGACGGCATCTTGACCTGCCACTGGCACCACGCGCGCTTCGATCTCGAGAGCGGCTGCACCTTCGACCTGTGGGCGGACGACGTGCCGATCTGCCCGGTCGAGGTGCGCAATGGTAACGTCTGGGTGAAGATCACGTTCACCCATGCCGATCTCGTCGCGCACTGGCATCAGCGGCTTGCGAACGGCCTCGCCCACAACCTTGGCCTCGTCATTGCCAAGGCCATACATGGTCAGCTCGCGGCCGGCGTACCGCAGACCGAAATCGTGCGGGAGGTGGCGCTGTTCGGGGCGCAAAATCGCGACGGCTGGGGCGTCGGTCTTACGATCTTGACGGCACTCGCCAATATCCTGCCTGTGCTGCCGGAGGAGGAAGCCTATCTCGCTCTGTTCCACGGCGCACGCCGCGTGGCGGCGGATTGCGACGGCGAGGCGCCGCGGCGGGAACGCGCGCCGCTTGGAAGCCGGCCGGATCCGGCCGCGCTGAAACGCTGGCTGCGGCGTTGGACAACCGTGCGCCATCGCGAGGCGGCCGAGCGCACCCTGCTCACAGCGGTTGCGGCCGGCTTCTCCCCGGCTGAACTGGCTGATGCGCTGTTCGCTGCCGAGACCGAGCGGGCGTTCGCCGACACCGGGCACTCCCTCGACTTCATCAACAAGGCATTCGAATGCCTCGACCTGATCGGCTGGCAACATGCGGCGGCTCTGCTGCCGACCGTCGTCGGTCAGATGGTAGCGGCCCGTGGCGCCGAGGAATCGACTGCCTGGCGCCAGCCCGTTGACCTTGTTGCGTTGTGTGAAGAATCAACCAGCGAACTCGCGGACCTGTTCGCTGCCGGACGCGGCTCGCGGGACTGGTCGGGCCACGCCGCACTTGCTCAAGAGCTGCTCGGTGACGATCCGGCCAGAATCATTGATGCGCTCAAGGCGGCGATCCGCGCCGGTGCCGCTCCGGCTGACCTTGGCCAATCCCTCGCGTATGCGGCAGCGCTCAGAGTGGCGCGCTTCGGCAATGCCAACGAGCACGCCGACTGGGAGACGGCGCATCACGTCTTCACCTACGCCAACGCAGTCCACCAGATGCTGATGCGCATCGGGACTGCCAATATCGACGCTCACGTCACGGCCGTGCGCGGCGTATTGCACGGGGCGATGGCGCTCTACCTTGCTCGCTATCTCAATGTGCCACCGGCGCGCATCCCGGGCGACGGCGGCGAGCAGCTCGATGATCTGCCCGCGGATCCAGAGACGATCGGCGCCGCCTTGCTCGACGCCTTCGACCGGCAGAGACAGGTCGATCTCGCCGCACGCCTGGTGGCACGGCATCTCACGCTCGGCCATTCGCCGCAGGCGCTGATCGCTACGCTCGCGCATGCGGTGCTGCGAGAAGATGCAGGCTTCCATGCGTATCAGATACTGGAGGCGGGAGTCCGGCAGTTCGGCGCGTGGGGCGACACGGACGAGGGCCGGCACATCCTCGTTGCGGTTACCCGCTATCTGGCGGCGCATTCACCGACCGAACGCGCGTCACTGCAGACAGCCGACATCGCCCGCCGCTTAATGCGGGGTGGTGAGCTGCATCAAGAGGCTGGATCGTCCTGAGGTCACGCACTGAGGGCGAGCGACGAAGCAGTCCATGCCCCGGCAAGCGGAGAAGTGGATTGCTTCGCGAAAGCCTGCCATCGGGCACGCCTTCGCGCGACCCAGTGTCGCGCAATGACGCCGCGGCGACTAACTTCCGCTGAACGAATTATAGCCTTGGTCTTCCCAGAAGCCGCCCTTGTAGTCGTTGGTGACTTCCATCGAGATCACGTATTTCGGGTTCTTGAAGCCGAGCTTGGTCGGCACCCTGATCTTCATCGGAAAACCATAGGCGCGCGGCAGGATCTCGTCGCCGAATTTGAACGTCATCTGGGTCTGCGCATGCAGCGCGCTCGGCATGTCGAGCGGCGAATTGTAACCGTCCTTGTCGGCGCACTGGAACCAGACATATTTCGCGCGCGTATCCGCGCCGACCAGTTTGAGGAAATCGCGCAACGGCGTGCCGGTCCAGCTTCCGATCGCGCTCCAGCCTTCGACGCAGATATGGCGTGTGACCTGCTTGACCTGCGGCAGTTGATAGAGCTCGTCCAGCGTCCAGGACTTCTTGTTCTCGACCAGGCCACGCACCTCGAGCTTCCAGCTCTTGCCGTCGACTTCAGGCGCCTCGTCAAGATCGTAATAGGCGTTGAACGGGAACGGCTTTGTAATCGCGCTTTCCGGGAAGGTCGGCGCCATCGCATTGGGATTGAACATCAATGCCTGCACGCCGTCATTGAATTTCGAGACCTGCTTCAGCATCTCCTCGGCCGAGAAACTGTCCGTGACGTCGCAGCCGGTCAGAAGCGTCAGCGCGCCGAGGCTGGCGCCGCCCGAGATGAAGCGCCGGCGGGTGAGATCCGGCATGGACTTGAGGGCGTCTCTGACGAGAAGCGTCTTATCGACGCCGGGGATCAGAAGCTTGCGCATGCGGCCCATGATCATTCTCCCTTGAATTAGCGGCCGATGATCATGGCGCGCAGACTCTTCGGCACCAGGAGGGCAAGCGCGACATGAACCACCATGAAGGCGACGATCGCCGCCATGCAGAAGAAATGGACGTAACGGGCGCCCTCGTAGCCGCCGAACAGCGCCGTCAGGTATTGCAGTTGCACCGGCTTCCAGATCGCCAGACCCGACAGCACGATGAGGATGCCGACGACGATGATGCCGGCGTACAGCAGCTTTTGCACGTAGTTGTATTTGGTGAGATCGTTATGCGACAGCTTGCCGGTCAGCGCAGCTTTGGTATCTGAAATCACGCCCTCCGGCGTGATCGGCAGCAGTTTCTTGCGGAAGCGGCCGGTAACAAAGCCCAGCACCAGATAGATCAGGCCGTTGACCATCAGCAGCCACATCGCGGCGAAATGCCAGAGCAGCCCTCCGGCGAGCCAGCCGCCCAGCGTGACCGAACGGGGGAACGTAAAGCCGAATAGCGGCGAGGCGTTATAGATCTGCCATCCCGACATGATCATCAGGACCATCGCGAAGGCGTTGGTCCAGTGCAGCGCCCGCACCCAGGCCGGCTGAATGATTTTTGCCTTGGCTGACGCGGCGTGTTCGTCGCTGACTGTTACGGCCGACATGGCTCATCCCCGCTTGCAATTCGTTGTCGAATATACGCCCGGAACCCGGTTTTCGTTACTGCCATGACGCTATCAGATCGATGCCTGACGCGTATCGACCTTCACGAAAAAGCGAGCCGGGTTGCCCCGGCCCACCAATCCACGCGTCCCGGTTGGGACCAGTCAGGGGCGCGCGGGGGCTCAAGATGCCGGCATCAGCACGGTGTCGACCACATGGATCACGCCGTTCGACTGATTGACGTTGGTGATCGTGACCGTCGAGGTTCCGCCCTTGGCGTCGACGATCCAAGTCTTGCCGTCCTGCTTCTTGACCGTCAGCTCCTCGCCTTCGGCCGTCTTGAGCTTCTTGCCATCGGTGAGGTCAGCCGCGGCGAGCTTGCCGGGCACGACATGGTAGGTGAGGATCTTGGTCAGGGTCGCCTTGTTCTCAGGCTTCACCAGCGTCTCGACGGTGCCGGCCGGCAGCTTGCCGAAGGCGGTGTTGGTCGGCGCGAACACGGTGAACGGGCCCTTGCCTTGCAGCGTCTCGACCAGGCCGGCCGCCTTCACGGCGGCGACCAGCGTGGTGTGGTCCTTCGAATTGACGGCGTTCTGGATGATGTTCTTGGACGGGAACATCGCCGCACCGCCGACCATCACGGTCTTTTCTTCCGCGCTGGCGGGCGCGGTGATGGTGGCGGTGAAAGCCAGCGCGCTGAAGACGGCGGCGGACAGAAGTGCAATACGTTTCGACATGAATCTTCTCCCGAGGATTGTTGCGGCCGGCGGGTCTCCGCCGGTGATGAAAACAACGACGCTGGTCAATGGACCGGTTGATTTCGTCGTCGTTGGGCCGAGCTACGGGAGGTTTTTGGGCCGGTTTCGGGGAATAATTTATCGTGATGTCTGAAACTTTTGAGGGCGTGATCCGTGCGGCGCCCGAGCCGTAGCCCGGATGGAGCGCAGCGCAATCCGGGATTCTTCTCAGCGGAGAGATATCCCGGGTTGCGCTGCGCTCCACCCGGGCTACGAGAAGTTCAATCCCTGCTATTCGGCGTCTGGATGAAGCCGCGATTATGCGTCGGGCTGATCAGGATCTCGTTGACACAGACCCGCGGCGGCAGGCTGGCGACGAAAGCGATGGTGCGACCGCAATCCTCCGGCTGCAGCATTTTGGCTTGCTCTTCCTCCGAGGGCACTACCGGACGCAGCTTCAGAATCGGGGTCGCGACCTCGCCGGGTGAGAGGCAGCAGGCGCGCAGCCCGTTGACGCACTCGTCCATGTTGAAGGAATGGGTCAGCGCCAGCACCGCATGTTTCGTCGTGGTGTAGGCCGGGCCCGGCATCTTTGACACGTGACGGCCGGCCCAGGACGCGACGTTGATGATGCAGCCGTCCTTTTGCTTTCGCATCGCCGGCAGCACCGCGCGCATGCAGTAGAGCACGCCGTTGAGGTTGATATCGACGACCTTGTCCCAGCCCTCCAATTCCATGTCGGCCCAGCTTCGCTTCGGCACGTTGATGCCGGCGCTGTTGACCAGGAGGTCGATCCGGCCGTGTTTGGCCAGGATCTGCTCCGCCGCCTTGTTGACGTCTTCCTTGTTGCTGACATCGAGCGCGATCGCCTCGGCTTTGCCGCCCTTTTGGGTGATATTGGCCACGACCTTGTCGAGGGCATCTTTCCGCCGCCCCGAGACCACCACCGTCCAGCCATCGGCCGCCAGCGCCTCGGCGCCGGCCTCGCCAATCCCGCTGCCACCGCCCGTCACCCAGGCCACGCGTTTCCCGCCATTTGTCATGCAAACTGTCTCCGTTGCTTTTTGAAGGGCGTTCTTGCTATTCCAGCCTGCGAAATTCGCAGGCCAGCGCCCTCTTAGGGAAGTTTGCATGAACACGACCGCCAACGCCAACCTGTTTTCCCGCCTGTTCGACACGCTCGACGATCCGAACCGGCTCGCGATCGAGATGCTCGATGGCACGCGCATCAGCTATGGCGAGCTGATCGCTCGTGCTGGCCAGATAGCGAACGTGCTGGCGTCGCGCGGCGTCAAGCCCGGCGATCGCGTTGCGGCCCAGACCGAAAAGTCCGTGCCGGCGCTGGTGCTGTATCTTGCGACTGTGCGCGCTGGCGCGGTCTATTTGCCGCTCAACACTGCCTATACGCTGAACGAGCTCGACTACTTCATCTCCGACGCCGAGCCCGCGCTGGTCGTCTGCGATCCGTCCAAGGCCGAGGGCATCGGTGCCATCGCGGCGAAAGTAAAGGCAAAGGTCGAAACGCTTGGGCCCGACGGCAAGGGATCACTGACGGACGCCGCCGCCAAGGCCGATGCCGCCTTCGCAACGGTCGCCCGCGGCAATGACAATCTGGCTGCTATTCTCTACACCTCGGGCACCACCGGCCGCTCCAAGGGCGCGATGCTGACGCACGACAATCTGGCGTCTAACTCCTACAGCCTGGTCGACTATTGGCGCTTCACCGACAAGGACGTGCTGATCCACGCGCTGCCGATCTATCACACCCACGGCCTGTTCGTGGCGAGCAACGTTACGCTGTTCGCCCGCGCCTCGATGATCTTCTTGCCTAAGTTCGACCCTGAAATGATCATCAAGCTGATGGCGCGCGCCACCGTGCTGATGGGCGTGCCGACCTTCTACACCCGGCTGCTGCAGAGCCCGGCGCTGTCGAAGGAATCGACCAAGCACATGCGGCTGTTCATTTCGGGTTCGGCGCCGCTGCTCGCCGACACCCATCGCGAATGGGCCGCGCGCACCGGCCACGCCGTGCTGGAACGCTACGGCATGACCGAAACCAACATGAACACGTCGAACCCCTATGACGGCGAGCGCGTGCCCGGCGCGGTCGGCCATCCCCTGCCCGGCGTGTCCGTGCGCGTCACCGATCCCGAGACCGGGAAGGAGCTCGCGCGCGAGGAAATCGGCATGATCGAGGTGAAAGGGCCCAACGTGTTCAAGGGCTACTGGCGGATGCCGGAGAAAACCAAGTCCGAATTCCGCGACGATGGCTTCTTCATCACCGGCGATCTCGGCAAGATCGACGACAAGGGCTATGTGCACATCCTCGGCCGCGGCAAGGATCTCGTGATCTCGGGCGGCTTTAACGTCTATCCCAAGGAAATCGAGAGCGAGATCGACGCCATGCCGGGCGTGATCGAATCCGCTGTGATCGGCGTGCCGCACGCCGATTTCGGCGAAGGCGTCACCGCAGTCCTGGTCTGCAACAAGGGTGCTGATGTCACCGAGGCGGGTGTGCTGAAGGCGCTCGAGGGCCGGCTCGCTAAATTCAAGATGCCCAAGCGCGTGTTCGTCGTCGACGAACTGCCGCGCAACGCCATGGGCAAGGTGCAGAAGAATATTTTGCGGGATACGTACAGGGATATTTATGCGAAGAATTAGCGGCGCGCCGCCGATCCGGGGGCAGAGACCATGGACGAAGCGCAAGCGGCCGAGATTCTTGATTACTTGATCGAAGCGGCCCGCGAACTCGATGAGGCGAGGGCCGCGGCGGACATTCTTGCACACGAGAACAAGGAAGCTGCCTCGGTCAGGGATCTCGTCATCAAGCTCAATTCGGAGCTGCTGCAAGCGATTTATGAGCGATTTCCCGATTTGCTGCCGTTTAAAGAATTTCCCGCAATCAGCAGCTCGCTGAGATGGGACCAGGTCCGGCTTCCGCCCTCCGCCTCCGAGGCGCAGGTCGATCAGATCATCTTCTCGGTCATTGCACCTATCTGGCACAAAATGGCGCGCATCATCGGGGATGCCGTAAAACGCGGCGAAGAGCTCGCTCTCGGAGTCACCGACGAAATGTTCGCTGCCCGCATTCGGGTCTTGGTTGAGGCGGGTCGCCTGGAAGGCCAGGGTGATCTTCGCAAATGGCGGCATAGCGAGGTGCGCTTCAAAGACTGAGCGGGCGGCGACCCGGCTCAGCGGACCGGTGCCCGCTATTGTCCATTCAACAGACTAATCACGAACCCCCGGCTGGCTTCTCCGAAGATCAGGCCTTCGTCGACTATCTCGCTGAGCGGTCGCGCGGAACTGATCCCTTTGACGTGCAGCTCCGCGCCCTCAACACATAGAATGCATATTCAATTCTTCGCTCGCGCCCGACGCCGTGGTATACCAAGCCTCTGAACAATCGCGTTTCGTAGCGCATAGCAATGAACGCTGACTCCATTCCAAGCGATTTGATCGTTGCGCGGACGGACTCGACTACGTAAATAGAATTTATCTACCGCGTTCCCCGATGGGCCGGCCGCGGCCCCACACAACGTAAAGCCGCCGAAATGACCGCCAGGATAGAACGACCGCTATCGCCCCATTTGCAGACCTATCGCGTCACCCTGACGATGGCGCTTTCCGTCATCCACCGCGCCACTGGCATTGCGCTCTATTTCGGTACCTTGCTACTCGCCTGGTGGTTGATTGCAGCGGCGTCCGGCCCCGGGGCGTATGCCCACGTGCAGGCCTTCACCGGCAGCATCATCGGCAAGTTGATCGTATTCGGCTACACTTGGGCGCTGCTGCACCATCTGGTCAGTGGTATCCGCTACTTCTTCTGGGACCTCGGCTACGGCTTCAAGCCCAACGAACGCGAGGCACTCACCTGGGGCGCGCTGATTGCGGGCATTTCGCTGACCGTTTTGGTCTGGATCATTGCCTACACAGTCGGAGGCGGACGATGAGCGGCCGCTCCTCGATGCGCACGCCGCTCGGCCGTGTCCGCAATCTCGGTTCCTCGCATTCCGGCACCACCGATTTCTGGCGCCAGCGCCTCACGGCGGTGGCCATGACGCTGCTGATCGTGCCGGTCATCGTGATCGTGCTGATGCTGATCGGCCGCAACCAGGCCGGCGCGGCGCAAATCCTCGGCTCGCTTCCGATCGCGATCATCCTGGTGCTCTTCATCATCGCCAGCGCCTGGCACATGAAGATCGGCATGCAGATCATAATCGAGGACTATGTGCACAACGAGATGGTGAAGCTCGCCAGCGTGATGGCCAATAATTTCTTCTGTATCGCGGTCGCCTTGGCGTCGATCTACGCGATCGTCAAATTGTCATCGGGAGTGTAACCCATGGCGTCTCAAGGTTCGGCCGCTGAAGGTAACGGCAAGGCCACTAGGGCCAGTAGCCCGGCCAGCAACGGAAAAGCCTATCCGATCGAGGACCACACCTATGACGTCGTGGTCGTCGGCGCCGGCGGCGCTGGCCTGCGCGCCGTGGTCGGCTGCAGCGAGGCTGGCCTGCGTACCGCCTGCATCACAAAAGTGTTCCCGACGCGTTCGCATACGGTCGCGGCCCAAGGCGGCATTTCGGCTTCGCTCGGCAACATGCATCAGGACGACTGGCGATGGCATATGTACGACACCGTCAAGGGGTCGGACTGGCTCGGCGACCAGGACGCGATCGAATACATGGTGCGCAACGCGCCGGACGCCGTCTACGAGCTGGAGCATTGGGGCGTGCCGTTCTCGCGCACCGAGGACGGCAAGATCTACCAGCGTCCGTTCGGCGGCATGACCATGGACTACGGCAAGGGCCAGGCGCAGCGCACTTGCGCCGCCGCTGACCGCACCGGTCATGCCATGCTGCACACGATGTACGGCCAGGCGCTGCGCCATTCGGCCGAGTTCTATATCGAATTCTTCGCCATCGACCTGATCATGGACGACCAGGGCGTCTGCCGCGGCGTCATTGCGCTCAAGCTAGACGACGGCACGCTGCACCGCTTCCGTGCCCAGACCACGATTCTCGCCACCGGCGGCTACGGCCGCGCCTACGCCTCCTGTACCTCGGCGCATACCTGCACCGGCGACGGCGGCGGCATGGTGCTGCGCGCCGGCCTGCCATTGCAGGACATGGAGTTCGTCCAGTTCCACCCGACCGGGATTTATGGCGCCGGCTGCCTCGTCACCGAGGGCGCACGCGGCGAAGGCGGCTATCTCGTCAATTCCGAGGGCGAGCGCTTTATGGAGCGCTATGCGCCCTCCGCCAAGGACCTCGCCTCCCGCGACGTGGTCTCGCGCTCGATGACCATCGAGATCCGCGAAGGCCGCGGCGTCGGCAAGAAGAAGGACCACATCTACCTGCACCTCGATCATCTCGACCCGAAGGTGTTGCAGGAACGGCTGCCCGGCATTTCCGAATCGGCGAAGATCTTCGCCAATGTCGACGTCACCCGCGAGCCGATTCCGATCGTGCCGACTGTGCACTACAACATGGGCGGCATTCCCACCAATTATCACGCCGAAGTCCTGACCAAGAAGGACGGCGACGACAATGCCGTGGTGCCGGGCCTGATGGCGATCGGCGAAGCGGCCTGCGTGTCCGTGCACGGCGCCAACCGGCTCGGCTCCAACTCGCTGATCGACCTCGTCGTATTCGGCCGCGCCGCCGCGCTAAGGCTGGCGGAAAAGCTGACGCCGAACGGCAAGCAGCCCGAACTGCCGAAGGATTCCGCCGACATGGCGCTCGGACGGCTCGACCATTACCGCCATGCCTCCGGCGGCACGCCCACCGCGAAGCTGCGGGACAGCATGCAGCACGTGATGCAGAACAATTGCGCGGTGTTCCGCACCGGCGAAATCCTGCACGAAGGCCAGAACCTGATTCACAAGGTGCACGGCGGCATCGGCGACATCGCCACCACCGACCGCTCGTTGGTGTGGAATTCCGACCTGATCGAGACGCTCGAATTCGATAACCTGATCGTGCAGGCGGTGGTTACGATGGATTCGGCGGCGAACCGCACCGAAAGCCGCGGCGCCCATGCGCGCGAGGATTTTGCCGAGCGCGACGACAAGAACTGGATGAAGCACACGCTGGCGTGGATCGATCCGAACGGCAAGACCACGATCGACTATCGCCCGGTGCACGACTACACGATGACGAACGACGTTCAGTACATCCCGCCGAAGGCGCGGGTGTATTGAGTTTGCTTGTCATGCGCGGGCTTCACCCGCGCATCCATCTTCAAAAAGGATGGATTGCCGGGTCAAGCCCGGCAATGACGAGAAGCACCGTAGAGGCAAGACATATGGCTGAATTCACGCTTCCGAAAAATTCAAAAATCACCGGCGGCAAGGCCTGGCCGAAGCCGGCTGGCGCGACCGAGACGCGCGAGTTTCGGGTCTATCGCTGGAATCCAGACGACGGCAAGAACCCGAGCGTCGACACCTATCATGTCGACATCAACGATTGCGGGCCGATGGTGCTGGACGGCCTGATCTGGATCAAGAACAACATCGATCCGACGCTGACCTTCCGCCGCTCCTGCCGCGAAGGCGTGTGCGGTTCCTGCGCCATGAATATCGACGGCCTGAACACGCTGGCCTGCACCAAGTCGATGCACGATGTAGCTGCAGGCGGCGCCGTGAAAGTCAATCCGCTGCCGCACCAGCCGGTCGTGAAGGACCTGGTGCCTGATCTCACGAACTTCTACGCGCAGTATGCCTCGATCGAACCCTGGCTGAAGACCACGACGCCAACACCGCAGAAGGAATGGAAGCAAAGCCACGAGGACCGCGAAAAGCTCGACGGCCTCTACGAGTGCATCCTGTGCGCCTGCTGCTCGACTTCCTGCCCGAGCTACTGGTGGAACAGCGAGCGCTTCCTCGGGCCCGCTGCGCTGCTGCAGGCGACGCGCTGGGTGAAGGATTCGCGCGATGAAGCCACCGGCGAACGGCTCGACAACCTTGAAGACCCGTTCCGCCTCTACCGCTGCCATACCATCATGAACTGCGCCAAGGCCTGCCCGAAGGGCCTGAACCCGTCGGAAGCCATCGCCGAGCTCAAGCTGAAGATGGTCGAGCGCCAGATCTAGCCGGCTAGCCTGGCTACTGGGCTACGGAGAACGCGAACAGCCGGATTTGAATCGATAGTTACCGATTCGGGGTTGGCCGCCACCCAAGTAAGTTCCCTTCGCCGCTCCGCTTTATTCCTCGCACGACTTTGCGTTAAGCTCGGTGCGGAGCCGGAGCAAGCGTGCAGACCGCGCAACGTAATTCGCTGAGACTGCTGCAATGGATGATGGTCGCCTCATTGGCGCTTCCGTTGGCGCTGTTTGTATTTGCATCCGCCGTCTCCTGGGTCTCGATCCGCGAAACCGCCGACCGTGAAATCGAGCGCACGCTGGATGTCGCGCACGAGCATGCGCTGAAAGTATTCGAGACCATCGACCGCAGCCTGTCGGAGATCGCCGAGATCATCCGCGACGTCCCCGACGCCGACATCGTTGCCCACGAGCAAACGCTGCATTTGCGGCTGAAACAATTGGTCGCTTCGCTGCCGCAGGTGAAGTCGGCCTGGATCTTCGACGCCAAGGGCCACGCGCTCGTCAACAGCCTCGTCGTCCCGGCGCCTGACATCGATTTTTCCGACCGGGACTATTTCAAGGCCCACGTCGCCGGCGATATCGGAACCTATATTGGCGAGGCACTCACGCCGCGGCCACCCTATCAGGGCGCCGCGTTCTTCGGCGTCAGCAGACGGCGCCCGAGCGAGGACGGCCGCTTCGCAGGTGTGATCCAGACGTCCGTGCTGCCGGAATATTTCGAAAATTACTACGCCCGGATCGGCCGCGAGCCGGGCAGTTTCTTCGCGGTCGGTCGCGCGGACGGCACCGTGCTGGCTCGTTTCCCCGCCGCAGGCCGCGAGGTCCGCCTCGACCACAACGGCCCGATCGGAAAACTGCTTGCGGCCGATCCCGAGGCCGGCCTCGTCACCGTGACCTCGTCGACCGACGGCATCGAACGGCGCCTCGGATACCGGCGGCTCGCCGAATACCCGATCTATGTCAGTGCCGGCCTCGAGACGTCGGCGATTCGGGCGCGCTGGCTGTCCACCATGAGCCAGCACCTGATTTTCGGCGCGCCGGCCACCGCGCTGCTGTTTGCTCTGCTGGGGCTGGCCTTGCGCCGGACGCGCCACCTTCATTACGAGGCCGAGAAGCGCCGGGTGGCCGAGGAAGCGCTGAAGCACGGTCAGCGGCTGGAGGCGCTTGGCCAGTTGACCGGCGGCGTTGCGCACGACTTCAATAATCTGCTGACAGTGATCCGCGCTTCCGTCGACCTGTTGCGACGGCCTGACCTGCCGGAAGCGCGGCGGCTGCGCTATATCGATGCGATCTCGGATACGGTGACCCGCGCCGCCAAGCTGACCGGGCAATTGCTGGCCTTCGCGCGCCGCCAGACGTTGAAGCCGGAGGTGTTCGACGTCGGGCGGACCGTGCAGATGCTGAGTGAAATGATCGGCACCTTGATCGGTTCGCGCATCGAAATTGTCATTCTTGGGCCGGAAGAACCGTGCTTCGTCAACGCCGACGCCGGCCAGTTCGAAACCGCCATCATCAACATGGCCGTGAATGCGCGGGACGCTATGGAAGGCCGCGGACGGCTGACGATTGCGGTCGGAATGGCAGCCAGCCTGCCCAACTCCGCCCCGCAGCCGCAACATCCATATGGTTATGTGGCCGTATCCGTCGCCGATACCGGCAGCGGCATTCCGCCGGATCAGTTCGAACGCATTTTCGAACCCTTCTTCACAACCAAGCAGCCCGGCCATGGCACCGGGCTCGGCCTGTCGCAGGTATTCGGCTTCGCCAAGCAATCCGGCGGCGAAGTGGCTGTGGCCAGCGAAGTGGGCAAGGGCAGCATTTTCACGCTGTATCTGCCGCGCACCGCCGGCAGCGGCAAATCGCGACAGACGCCGGCAGCAGATGCCGCGGCGATCGACGGAAGCGGGATGTCGGTGCTCGTGGTCGAAGACAATGCCGAGGTCGGACGCTTCGCCACCGATGCGCTGGCCGAACTCGGCTACGCCACCACACTCGTCGGTAATGCCGTGCATGCGCTCGAAGAACTGGCGGCCGGCGCCGAGCGTTTCGATGCCGTATTCACTGACGTCGTAATGCCCGGCATGACCGGCATTGAACTCGCCCAGGAAGTCCGCCGCCGCCATCCCGACCTGCCGGTGGTGCTGACCAGCGGCTACAGCCACGTGCTGTCGGAGCACGGCAGCTACGGTTTTGAGCTGCTGCAAAAGCCCTACTCGGTCGAGCAGCTTTCCCGTGTGCTGCACCGGGTTGGCCGGCGGAAAGTGGAGCACGCAGCAAAGTAGGCTGACCTGTCGCTTCGTCCGTCATTGGAGCGAAGCGACTCATCCGCCGTAGCTTTAGCAAGGGCGGGAAGCATTCCATTTCTCCGCGGAAAGATGGATTGCTTGCGCCTTCGCTCTTCGAGCCACCACGGACAAGAGTACAGAACAATTGTCAGGAACCATCTGATTTTCCTTGCGTTGTTGCGCCATGGCCAGGTCCGACACCAAGTCAAAGCCACCCCGCAAACAATCCGACGCGAAGAACACCTCTGAGTCAGAAGAAAAATCAGAGTTGATAGACGTTACCGCGGAAGGCAGCGATCCCGTCGAACCGCCTCCGCCGGAAGTGGTAGAGCCCGATCCGCAGATGTCTCCGGAAGAGGCCGAGCAAGCTCGCAAGAATTATCTGCTGACGCGGTTCTGGATTAGCGCACGCGGTTATTGGGGCAGAGGCGGCGACCGGCTGGCGTGGCTGTTCTCGATCGGCCTGCTGCTCCTGATTGTCGGCCATGTCGCCTTTCAGTATGGCATCAACATCTGGAATCGGGCGATCTTCGACGCGATCGAAAAACGCGATTCCGCGACCGTGTACTTTCTCTCCGCCGTGTTCTTCCCACTGGCCGTCGGCAGCGTACTGCTCGGCGTCGCACAGGTATTCGCGCGCATGGGGATTCAACGCCGCTGGCGCGCCTGGCTGACCAACGCCGTGATATCGCGCTGGCTGGCCAGTGGCCGTTACTACCAGCTCAACCTCGTCGGCGGCGATCACCAGAATCCGGAATATCGTATCGCCGAAGATCTGAGGATCGCGACTGACTCGCCGGTGGATTTCGTCGCCGGCGTGACGTCGGCATTTCTCTCTGCCGCCACCTTCATCGTTGTGCTCTGGACCATCGGCGGCGCGCTGACGGTGACGTTGGGCGGCTCAACCATCACCATCCCCGGCTTCCTCGTGATCGCCGCCGTGATCTACGCTATGATCGCCTCGGGTTCGATCGCTGCGATCGGACGGAGCTTTGTGCAGGTATCCGAGGACAGGAACCAGGCCGAGGCCGAATACCGTTATGCACTGACCCGCGTGCGCGAGAACGGCGAAAGCATCGCGCTGCTTGGCGGCGAAGAGGAAGAGCGCGACGGCATCAATAAGACTTTCACGAAGGTGCTGCGGCAATGGGCGCGGCTCGCCGGCCAGCACATGCGCACCACGCTGGTGTCGCAGGGATCGGGCCTGATCGCTCCCGTGGTTCCGCTATTGTTGTGCGCGCCCAAATATCTCGACGGCAGCATGACGCTCGGACAGGTGATGCAGGCGGCGTCCGCCTTCACCATCGTGCAGACCGCGTTTGGCTGGCTGGTCGACAATTACCCGCGGCTTGCCGACTGGAACGCCTGCGCACGCCGCATTGCCTCGCTGATGATGTCGCTTGACGGGCTGGAGCGCGCCGAACGTGGCGCTGGCATCGGACGTATCAAACGCGGCGAGACCAAAGGCGACGCCATGCTGAGCCTCAACGACCTCTCGGTGTCGCTCGACGATGGCACCGCGGTGGTTGACGAAACCGAAGTGGTGATCGACCCCGGCGAGCGCGTGCTGGTGGCCGGAGAATCCGGAACCGGCAAGAGCACGCTGGTCCGCGCGTTGGCGGGGCTGTGGCCATGGGGCGACGGCAGCGTCAATTTCCATCCCGACCGCCGTCTCTTCATGCTGCCGCAGAAATCCTACATCCCCTCCGGCACGCTGCGCCGCGCGATTACCTATCCCGGCGCGGCCGATGACTGGCTCACCGAACAGATCTGCGACGCCCTGCACAAGGTCGGCCTCGACCATCTCAGGGACAAGATCGAGGAAGAAGGACCGTGGGACCAGACACTGTCCGGCGGCGAGAAGCAGCGGCTCGCCTTCGCGCGCCTCCTGCTGCATAACCCCGACATCGTGGTGCTGGACGAGGCGACGAGTGCGCTCGACGAACAGAGCCAGGACAAGATGATGGAGCTCGTCATCAAGGAATTGCCGAACGCGACCATCGTCAGCGTCGCTCATCGCGCCGAGCTGGAAGCGTTCCATAGCCGCAAGATCGTGCTGGAACGACGCAAGGGTGGCGCCAAACTCGTCAGCGACGTCGACCTGATTCCGCGCAAGGACAAACGCCGTTTGCTCGGCCGTTTCCTGCGCCCGCGCAAAGCCGCGAAAAGGGCGGCATAGATTTTTCTCGGTCATACTCCACTGTCATCGTCCGCCTTGTGCGCAATTGCGCACTGGGGCGGACGATCCAGTATCCCACAGCCGGCAATGATTGACCGAGAGGCCTCGGCGTACTGGATACCCTGCCTTCGCGGGGTATGACAGCAAACAGGAACGATCCGCCTAACCACCCTCAGAGCCTCGTTGGAGTCGGGTGCAAAACCGGCTATGCATGCGCCGCTTCTACCCGAGGACTTAGGTTTGACGCCCGACAACGATCCGTCACCCGCGCCATTCGGCGCATTCGCCCCGAATGCCGCACAGGCCGCCATTATCTTGCTGGCCCACCGCTCGCGGCTGAAACGCGGCGCGTTCCGGCCGATGCTGTCTCGGCTGGTGAACCTGTTGCGGACAGGGCCCATCGACGTGCAGTACCAGGGCGCTTCGTTCCGCTTCTATCATCAGGCCAGCGCCACCGAGCGCGGCGCGCTGTTCAATCCCGACTACAATCTCGACGAACTGAATTTTCTCCGCGCGCATGTTCCCGCCGGCGGCGTATTCGTCGATGTCGGCGCCAATGTCGGTACCTATGCGCTTGCGCTGGCGCGCCATGTCGGCGCCGGCGGCAAAGTGATCGCAATCGAACCGCACCCGGTCACCCATGCGCGGCTCGCCTTCAATAAGGCCGCCTCCGGCTACAGGCAGGTGCGACTGGTCGCGGCCGCCGCCAGTCCCGCCGACGGCGAATTGATGATCGAAACTGATGGCGACAATCTCGGCGCCAGCCACATCGTGTCGGGCGTGGCCTCCGGCAAGGCGATCAAGGTGCCGTCGCTGCGGCTGCAGCGCATCCTCGAAGAAGGAGATGTCTCGCATGTTGATGCGCTCAAGATCGACGTCGAAGGATTTGAAGATCGCGTGCTGACCGGCTTCTTCGCCAAGGCGCCGCAGACGCTGTGGCCGCGCGCGGTCGTGATCGAGCATCTGTCGAAGGACGAATGGCAGCAAGACTGCATCGCCGACATGCGCTCGCGGGGTTATGTCGAGACCGGCAAGACCCGCAGCAACACGCTCTTGGCGCGAGGCTGAATTTCCGTTGCGAACCGATCTCTCAAACCGCAGGAGAGCTTGATGATCGACCACATCGGATTTCCGGTTTCGGATTATGAACGTTCCAAGGCCTTCTATCTGACAGCCTTGGCGCCGCTCGACTACACCCTCGTGATGGAAGTCACGCAGGAGCAACACAGCCACGAGCCCGCCGCAGGTTTCGGCGCCAACGGAAAGCCCGACTTCTGGATCGGCGGCGAGGGCGGATTGGACAAGCCGCTGCATGTCGCGATCGTGGCGAAGGACCGCGCCACGGTGGACGCCTTCTACAACGCTGCGATAGCCGCGGGCGGACGCGATAACGGCGCACCGGGAGTCCGCGCGCACCACCCGAATTACTACGGTGCATTCGTGCTCGATCCCGATGGCCACAACATCGAGGCCGTCTGCCACGCGCCCGAGTAACCGGGTTCCATCGGTTCCATTAATTGGATCGCGCGGGAACTTGGCGCCGCCATCGCCGTTGTCGCTCCCGGAACTGTAGCCCGGGAGATGTGATGCCGATTGAACCGCCGGAAGTACCACCGGCGACACCGGGAAAACCGACCGAGCCGCCGCGAGAAGAGCCGCCGGGCCGTCCGCGTCCGGAGGTGCCGCCACCGGTACACGAGCCGGGCCAGCCACCGCAGCCGCGGGAATTGCCGGGCAAGATGCCAGACGAGCTACCGGTGCGCGGACCGAATGGCCCGCGAACGCCTAACCCAGCCACCGATCCGGGGACCGAATGAAACAAACTTTGAAAGCACCGTCTGAACGCGCAATGAATAAGGGTGCATGCAACCCCTTGCTTTCATGAAATAAAAAGCTACGGGCGATTTGTAAGCCGCCACAATCCGGCCTAATGATGAGCGGCTGATCGACTAACTGATACCTCAATACAGCACTTCCGTTATTGCCAGGCCTTTTCCGGGACCAAGGACATCATGACAAACCTTCGCATCGTGCTGCTTGCCACAACTGCTTTGACGGTGACGCAGCTTGCGATCTCCGCATCGCAGGCGCAGACCGCTCCGCTCGTCGTGGCGCAAGCCAAGGAAGAGGAAGGCAGAGCCAAGGGGCAGCAGCAGCCGCCGAAGGGCGCACCGCCGCCGGCGGCCGCCCCCACTCGACCGGCACCTGCTCCCCCGCCGCCCGCCGCAGCGCCGCCTCCTCGTCCGACGCCTGCCCCACCTCCGCCGGCGGCTGCCCCACCGCCACGCCAGGCACCGCCGCCCCCGCCACCGGCGGCTGCACCGCCGCCACGTCCAACGCCGCCACCGCCTCCTCCGGCAGCCGCGCCGCCGCGTCCAACGCCGCCTCCGCCGCCACCTCCAGCGGCCGCACCCGCACGTCCGACTCCGACCCCGCCACCTCCTGCGGCGGCGCCTGCGCGTCCGACTCCACCGCCGCCTCCGCCATCGGCGGCAGCTCCCACTGCGCCGAAGCAGCCGGCGGCACCCACGCCGACGCCTCCACCGCCTTCCACTCAGAAGGGGACGCCGTCTCCTGTGCCGCCCCCGCCTTCTGGTGCAAGGCAGCCGCCGGCGCCGACTGCGACGCCGGCTCCAGCCGCGTCGCCGACCGCCCCATCGCCCGGCGGAACCACGGCTGCGCCGCCGGTGCGTCCCGGCGCGCCACCCACGACGCCACCGGCCGCCGGCACCCCGACAACGCCACCGGCCGCGGGCACCCCAACGACCGCGCCAACGCCACCGCAAGGACGCCCCGGCACACCGCCTCCGGCCGCGGGTGCTCCAATGACGGCGCCAACGGCGCCGACGGGCCGCCCCGGCGCGCCGCCCCCCGGCGCCCCCGCTGGAACGGCGCCGACCGCGACACCTGCGCCAGCGGCACCCCCGGCTGCTGGCACTCCAGCCGCTCCGGGCACCACAACCGCTCCCGCAGCGCCGACCGCCGTGCCAGGTGCTCCGGTCGCCACGCCGCCAGCCGGCCGGGTCCAGAACGCACCGCCAACGGTCGCGCCGGCATTCCAGCGTGCGCCTCAGGTCGCGGCACCATTGCCGCCGCCTCCTCCGACTCAAGAGGGGTTGAGAGCAGTTGCCCCAGGCGCACCGCCCGCCGGCCCGCAACGGCTTGATGACTTCCGCGGCCAGCGTCGCGAAGTTCAGCAAGGCGGCCGCACGGTCATCACCGAACCGGGCCGGATCATCGTTCGCGATCCCGGCGGTCAGGCCTATGTCCGTCACAATGAGGTCGAGCGCTTCCGCTACGGCGCGCGCGACATCCAGACCCAGACCGTCGGCGGCGAGACCCGCACTGTCGTCATCAGACCCGACGGCACCCAGGTGATCACCGTGATGGGTCGCGACGGTCAGTTGCTGCGCCGTATCCGCCGCGATGAGCGCGGCCGCGAGATCATCATCATCGACAACAGCTACCGCGATCCGCGGGCGACCGGCGGCTTCTTCGTCGCGCTGCCACCGCCGACGATCCGCATTCCCTACAACCGCTACATCGTCGATTCCGAGGAGGCGTCCCCAGATGTGATCTACGAGACCATGATGGCGCCGCCGGTGGAACGGATCGAACGGCGTTATTCGCTGGACGAAATCCGCTACAGCCCCACGGTGCGGCAGCGGATGCCGAGCATCGACGTCAACACCATCAACTTCGAAACCGGATCGTGGGAAATCCCGCCCGATCAGGCGGCGAAGCTGCAGGTGATTGCCGACGGCCTCAACCGCGCAATCCAGCAAAATCCACGCGCGGTATTCCTGATCGAGGGCCACACCGACGCGGTCGGCAACGATGTCGACAATCTGTCGCTGTCGGATCGCCGCGCGGAATCTGCCGCCACCCTGCTGACGCAGCAGTTCAACGTGCCTGCGGAAAACCTGACCTCGCAAGGCTATGGCGAGCAGTATTTGAAGGAGCAGATCGACGGGCCGAGCCCGATCAACCGGCGTGTCACCATCCGCAACATCACGCCGCTGCTCACTGGCGGTCAGGCTTCGCTGCCGCCGCCCCCGCCCGGCACTGCGCCGCCGCGCTGAGCTTGGCAGTCGATCAAAATCAAAATGGCCGGGAACAATCCCGGCCATTTTTTGAATCAAGCGCTGAGGGCCCGCGATGGCACGCACGCTTCGCAAATGGCGGCGGCATGCCGGTGATCGGTGCCGCAGCACCCGCCAAGAATGCGCATCGCCGGAAACGCGCTCCTGAGCGCAACATAGCGCCGCCCGAGATCGGCCGGATCACCCGCATCGAGCGTTTCGGATTCGTCGAGTTCGGCATGGCTCTTTGTCGAGGCGTTGGCCCTGATGCCATGGATACGTTCGGTCCAGGCTTCGCCCGCCTTCAACGCATCTTCGAAATGCGTTGGGTGCGCGCAGTTGATCAGGAAGTATTCGGGCGCACCATCGGTCTCACGATCCACGGTCTCGATCGCCTCACGCAACGTTTCACCCTTCACCAGGCGGCCATTGGTCTCCACGGTGAACGAGATAGCCGCCGGTATCCCCAGCGCTTTCGCTGCGCGCACGATGCCGATCGCTTCATTGATGCTGGTAAGGGTATAGGCGGTGACCATGTCGGCGCCGCCTTCGACGAAGGCCGCAATCTGCGCCCGATGATAGGCTTCGGCTTCCGCAGCGTCCATGTTACCCGCCTTGTAGCCGTCGCCGCGCGGACCGATGGCACCGCTAATGACGCAGGGTGCGCCGGGCCGCTCCCAGCCGGAGCGCAATTCTTTGAGAAACTCCATCGAACGGACGTTGATCGCCTTGAGCGCAGGCGCGTCATACCCGAGCTTCGCACCCCAATCCGGATTGGCGCGCCAGGTCGGACTGTCGAGCACAAAGCCGGTGCCGTGGTCGCGCGCGACCTCAAGATAGGCGGCATAATACTGCTTCAGCTTCTCCCGTCCTTCGGCACTGTCGAGCAGCACAAAGGCGGCAAAGTGCGGCAGATCCACGCCTCCGTGAAAGATCAGCGTGGTTTCCATGCCGCCATCGGTTAGGAAAATGCCACCACGGCGCTGCGGCAGGGCATGTCGGTACTTGGCCATTTCAATATCTCCGCGAAGTGAGGACCTCGATACGTCTCGCCGGCATCGGCTTGGTCCGGCCGTGTTGGTGCCTCATAGTGTCGCGGCGGCCTAGGCGGCTCGTGGTGCGGCTGAACCATAGGCCCGCAAATTGATACGAAATCAGATGGTTATAGGGTTGGTCGGCAGCCCGCTTGCACTGACTGCCACGGAGAAACAGTACCATGGGTACAGTTCTGGAACCCCGGATGAGCAAAGGCGAAGCGACTCGCGAGCGCATTCTCGAAATCGCAGAGGCTGCCGTTCTCGCCAAGGGATTCGGCGCCACCTCGATCGAGGAGGTGATTGCCGAGGCCGGCCTCACGAAGAGCGGCTTCTTTTATCACTTCAAGGACAAGAATGCGCTCGCCCGCGAAATGCTTCGCAGATACGTCGCGACCAACGATCAGCTGTTCGATGATATCTTCGCGCGCGGCCGCCAGCTTTCCGACGATCCGCTGCAGGCATTTCTGATCTCGCTGAAACTGCTTGCCGAAACGATGGCCGACCTGCCGAGCGGTCACCCCGGCTGCCTGATTGCCAGCATCTGCTATCAGGAACGGCTGTTCGATCGGGAGATACGCGAACTCACTGCGCAATCGGTGCGCGACTGGAATGCGCGCTTCCGCACGATCCTCGACGGCATCGCGGCGGTGTATCCGCCGAGAGAGCCGGTCGACCTCGACGATGTCGCCGACATGCTGTCCTGCATCGTCGACGGCGCCATCATCATGTCCAAGACGCTGAATGATCCGAGCCGTCTCGAACGGCAGATCATGATCTTTCGAAGCTGCGTCAAACTGATGTTTGCCGCGCCGACGTCTTAATGAAGCTCACGGCGCAAAAGCTACCGGCCCACTGCGGCAAGGCCGAGCGCCTCCGCCATCACACGAAAGACTTCGGTATTGTCCATCGAGCCCCGCACGCGTTCGCTGCCGGGGCCGGTCGCGGTGAGGATGACGTCCTCACCGGAATGCACGCTCGCCCCGACCATCGCCGGCAGGTTGCCCGGCCGCAGCACCGCGCCGGGGACGCCCCTGTATTTCTCATTGGCCTTGAAGGTTGCGGGATCATCGCCCTTAACGGTCGGCTCGTTCGGATCGTCGAGCTTGGGACGGAAGGTCTCGTAGTGGTCGGGAAGGCTGGCGGAGAAGATGGCAAGCCGCCGGCTGACATCGACGCGCGACGGATAGCCGTCCGCATCAGGCGCCGGATAGTTGGGGAAGCCGGCCTTGTCGTAGACGCCGACGCGTTCGCGGAACGGCACGTTCGGCGTCGTGCTCATGTCGTCATTGATGGTGCCGACAAGGCTGTTGGGATGGTTGTGGTCAGCCACAACCAGGATCAGGGTGTCGTCGCCGCGCTTGCTCGCCCAATCGCGGGCGAGGCGCACGGCATTATCGAGCATGATGGTGTCGTAGACCGCCCGCTCCATGTCGAGCAGATGCGCGTATTTGTCGATCATTCCGGACTCAACCATCAGGAAGAAGCCAGCCTCGTTCCTCGACAGCACGTTCAAAGCAGCCTGAACCTGTTCGGTCAGGTCGGGCTGCTCGGGGAATTTCTTGACGCCGCCGCCCTTGAGGAATTTGCGGTCGAGCGCGCCATCCATATTCCCGGCGGCGAACAGGCCGAGCAACCGGCGCGTCTCGGACTTTGTCGCGAGCGCGTTTAGTTCGCCCGCGGTGGTCGCCAAGGGATAACCGGCCTCGCGGAAGCGGGCGATATAATCGACATCATCTTTGCGCTTTCCGGATGCAGCTTTTGGCAGGAAATTGGCGCTGCCGCCGCCGAGCAACACATCAGGCTTGGCTGCGAAATACTGCTCAACAATCTGATCGTACTCGGCGCGGCGGCGGGTATGGGCCACCATCGCCGCGGGTGTTGCATCCTCGATCTCGGTGTTGCTGACGACGCCTACCGCCATGTTGAGCCGGCGCTTGACTAGGTTCGCAATGGTCTCGACCTTGGGATCGTCTAACGGGTCCTTGGTGCGATCCGCATAGACACCCATCGCATTGACGGCGCTCTTGTGGCCGGTGGCATAGGCGCTGGCCGAGTTCGCTGAATCGGTGATAATCGAATCGGAGCCCGCCGTCGCCACCAGCGCCATATGCGGCATGTCGTCGATTGCGAGCTTGCCGAGGCTCTTTCCTTCAGCGATGCCCTTGGAAAGCAGCCGAGCCGCAACGCGATGCGAGGGCGACATGCCGTCGCCGATGAACAGGATGACATTTTTCGCTTTGCGCGGGCCGGTGTCATAGACGGTCCATGTCACCTTGCCGCTGCGCGCGCCGTCACTGGCCTCGACGACGACAGGGCCGGGCGCAGTCAGCGTGACATCGCGGAGGATCAGCGCCGACTGGTCCTTGCCATCCTCGCGCTCGACGAACGTTCCGGCCCGGCCGAAGGCGGCGGCATAGTCTTGACCGTTGACCGTCACCTTCAGCTTCGCCGGATCGACCTTGTCGGGAAATTCGACCTTGAGGTCGAACTGCGCGCCGGAAAGGATTTCGGCCCGGTCAATGGGATAGATCGTCTGGGCATCCGCCGCTGATGCCGAAAGCAGGAGGCCGAGGGCGATGGTGACTGGCTTGATCATGATCGAGGCTCCGGTCGGACACACACGGAGCGGCCAGCGTCCGCGGCTGCTCCGCAAGAATTCACGGCGGCAAATCTATCTGTCCCGGATGACGTGTCGATAACGGACAGTCAACCCGGGCGGGCCTCGTGCCCCGGACGCGGCGCAGCACGAAGTGATGCGCTGCTGAGCCGGGGCCCACATTAGGCGGCCACTATCGGCACTCTTGGGCTTGGGTCCCGGCTCTGCGCCGCACCGCTACGCGCTGCGTCGCGTCCGGGACACGAGAGTCAGCCCTTGTCGCTCTCGAGCTTGAAGATCTCCGAGCCTTCGCTGCCGGACAGCAAGCCCGTCTCTCCGTAGAGCTTCAGCTTGGCGCGGGTATCGGCGATGTCGAGATTGCGCATGGTGAGCTGACCGATGCGATCCGCCGGCGAGAACGCGGCGTCCTCGACCTTCTCCATGCTCAGCCGCTCCGGCTGATACGTCAGGTTGGGGCTCTCGGTGTTCAGGATCGAGTAGTCGTTGCCACGGCGCAGCTCGAGCGTCACCTCGCCGGTGACCGCGCGCGCCACCCAGCGCTGCGCGGTTTCGCGCAGCATGAGGGCCTGGGAATCGAACCACCGCCCCTGGTACAGCAGTCGGCCAAGGCGCATGCCGCTGATCCGGTACTGCTCGATGGTGTCCTCGTTGTGGATGCCTGTGACCAGGCGTTCATAGGCGATGTGCAGCAGCGCCATGCCGGGCGCTTCGTAAATGCCGCGGCTCTTGGCCTCGATAATCCGGTTCTCGATCTGGTCGCTCATGCCAAGGCCATGCCGGCCGCCGATGGCGTTGGCCTCGAGGAACAAGGCGACCGGATCGGTGAATGTCTGGCCGTTCAGCGCGACGGGCTGGCCCTCCTCAAAACGCACGGTGACCTGTTCGGCCTTGACGGCAAAATCGTCGCGCCAGAACGGCACGCCCATGATCGGGTTGACGATCTTGATGCCGCTGTCGAGGCGCTCGAGATCCTTGGCCTCGTGGGTGGCGCCGAGGATATTGCTGTCGGTCGAGTACGCCTTTTCGGCGCTCATCTTGTAGGCGAATCCATTGGCGGTCATGAACGCCGACATTTCCGCGCGCCCGCCCAGTTCGTCGATGAACTGCTGGTCGAGCCAGGGCTTGTAGATGCGCAAGTTCGGATTGGTCAGCAGGCCGTAGCGATAAAACCGCTCGATATCGTTGCCCTTGTAGGTGGAGCCATCGCCCCAGATATTAACGCCGTCCTCCTTCATGGCCGCAACGAGCATCGTGCCGGTCACCGCGCGCCCAAGCGGCGTGGTGTTGAAGTATGCGATGCCGCCGGTAGAGACGTGGAAGGCGCCGGACTGGATGGCGGCAATCCCTTCGTGGACCAGTTGGGTGCGGCAATCCACGAGCCGGGCTTTCTCCCCGCCGAACTCGAGCGCCTTACGCGGAATCTCGTCGTAGTCGGCCTCGTCAGGCTGGCCGAGGTTTGCGGTATAGGCAAAAACGCGCGCGCCCTTTTGCTTCATCCAGAGCAGCGCCGCGCTGGTGTCGAGACCGCCCGAGAAAGCGATGCCGACTTTTTCCCCCTTGGGCAGGCTTTTCAGGATCGTACTCATCGAGCTTCCAATCGG
Organism: Bradyrhizobium sp. sBnM-33; assembly: GCF_032917945.1. Taxonomy (NCBI): domain Bacteria; kingdom Pseudomonadati; phylum Pseudomonadota; class Alphaproteobacteria; order Hyphomicrobiales; family Nitrobacteraceae; genus Bradyrhizobium; species Bradyrhizobium sp. sBnM-33. The sequence goes on along the minus strand of NZ_CP136624.1, from coordinate 311,930 downwards.
TCGAAATGGCGGATGTCGTTTGCGGCTTGAGGGCGCGAATAACAAATTTCACGCTACTGAGCACGCGTTTAATGGCGCTTGGCGGCTGAGTTCGGCTTATCCCGCCTCGCGCCCGCGCCAGCGCTGCCACAGGCGATAGCCGGGCCAACCCCAGCGCGCCAGCGCGGCCTCGACTTGCGCATCCGTAAACCTCGTCGACGGCCAGCGGTAAATCCAGGCATAGGCGAGCCAGATCACGAAGAAGCTGACCAGGCCGGCGGCGGCGACATCGGTGAAGAAATGCCCGCCGAACGCCATTCGCAGCGCGCTGGTCGCGATACCGAACAGGGTCGCCGCGGTATAGGCCAACGGTCGCCACGCCGGCGGCGTCAGCGCTGCGGGCGCGTAGGTCCAGAATGCGGTCGCGCCCTCGCCCGAGAAGAACGAGCAATTGCGCCCGCAAGCCCCGCGCGGGTCCCACCACGGCACGAATTCCCAGGGGCCGTTGAACTCCGTCACCACCACCGGCCTTGGCCGTCCCCAATGGCTCTTGAAGGTCAGATTGGTCAGCACGACCGCGGAGAGCAGGATAGTGACCAGGAGGAACACCGCCGCGCGTCCCGGAACCAGCATCGGCCGATCTGGCCGCAGCAGCTTCGCGACAATCGCGATCAGCGCCGGCAGCGCCAGCGCCCATGCGATCCACATCGCAGCATCGCGCGCGAATGCGGCAAGCCCGTTCTGCTTTAATGGAAACGAGGCGCTCGCGGGATCGTAGAACAATGCCGCCAGCTTCAGATCGAGTTCGGGAAAGATTCCAAACAGCAGTCCGATAACGAGCGACAAGCCCAACGCGATAATTAGTCCGGTACGGTTCATGGCGCGGGGTTTAGCCGAGGCAGTTGGGGATGAAAACCCCTGTCATTGCGAGCGAAGCGAAGCAATCCATTCTTTCTTTTCGCGGCGGGATGGATTGCTTCGCTTCGCTCGCAATGAACGCTGTGCCTGAGTCACACCTGCGGCCGCGAGTGCGAGGGCAATGGCGGCGGTGGCCGCAGTGGAGGTCGCGGTTCGCGCCAGGCTCCGGCGGATCGGCCCGCGATCATCCAGTAGACGAGGCCGGCGACGATGCCCGCCCCGGTCATGATTTCGAGGTGGCGGTGCACGATGCCGTCGAAGCGCAGCGTTTCCGGGTCGAATGGCGTAAGGCCGAGATAGCAGGCCGCGCCGACGATAGCGCCGCCGATGGCGTAAGCGAGCACGCTGCGGATATAGAAAGCCTCGGTAATCAGGACGATGACCAGCGCCGGCAGCAGTGCGAAGCCGGACAGAAAAATGAAGCCGAAGCCGAGCACGACGTTGACCGCGCTCTGGTCGATCGGCACGCCGCCGAGATCGCTCAACTCAGGATACAACACCGCGCCGACCACGATCATGCCTGCCACGAAGCAGGCGGCGAGGAAAGCGAACAGGATGACGAAGAAGCGGCCGATCAGTGCCATTAGGCTGTTCCGTCGTTGAGCATAAATAGCACTGCCCTCTCCACCATCATGCACGGGCTTGTCCCGGGCATCCACGTCTTATCTGCCGAGATTGACCAAGGACGTGGATGGCCGGGTCAAGCCCGGCCATGACGACCATTAGTGCTCTGACCATTCAATCCGTCATCGCCATAGCGCGGAGCGCCTGGCGCTCGCGCGCGGAGAGCTTTTCGGTCTCCGACTTCAACTGGCCGCAGGCGGCGAGAATGTCGCGGCCGCGCGGCGTGCGGACCGGCGAGGAATAGCCGGCATTGAATATGTATTCAGAGAATTTTTCGATCTGCTCCCAGTCCGAACACTCATACTTTGTGCCCGGCCAGGGGTTGAACGGGATCAGATTGATCTTGGCAGGAATGCCCTTGAGCAGCTTCACCAGCAGCTTGGCGTCGTCGAGAGAATCGTTGACGCCCTTGAGCATCACATATTCGAAGGTGATGCGCCGCGCGTTCGACGAGCCCGGGTAGTCGCGGCAGGCCTGCAGCAGTTCGGCAATCGGATATTTTCGGTTGAGCGGCACCAGCTCGTTGCGCAATTCGTCGCGCACCGCATGCAGCGAGATCGCCAGCATGACGCCGATCTCCTCACCGGTGCGGATGATGTTCGGTACCACGCCCGAGGTCGACAGGGTGATGCGGCGGCGGGAAATGCCGATCCCTTCATTATCGGCTGTGATCAGCAGTGCATCGCGCACCGCGTCAAAATTATAGAGCGGCTCGCCCATGCCCATCATGACGATATTGGTGACGAGACGGCTACCGGTCGGCGTCTCGCGATCGGCCCAGTCGTTGAGACGGTCGCGCGCCACCATGATCTGGCCGACGATTTCACCCGCGGTGAGGTTGCGCACCAGCCGCTGCGTGCCGGTATGGCAGAACGAGCAGTTCAGCGTGCAGCCAACCTGCGAGGAAACGCAGAGCGTGCCGCGATCAGTTTCGGGGATGTAGACGCACTCGACCTCATGCGCCTTCTGGAACGCATCGCCGCTCGGCAGGCGCAGCAGCCATTTGCGGGTACCGTCGCTGGAAATCTGCTCGGCCACCACCTCGGGGCGGTCGACGGTAAAATGCTGCTCGAGCTGTGCCCGCATATCCTTGGAGACGCTGGTCATATCGGCAAAGGATTTGGCGCCGCGAAAATACATCCAGTGCCAGAGCTGCTGCGTGCGCATCTTGCGCTGCGCAGGCGCAACGCCGATCTCCCCCAGCCGGTCGGCGATCTCGGCGCGCGACAGGCCGATCAGCGAGGGCTTTGCCGGCGGCACATAGGTTTCGAGCGGAACCTTCTCCAGCGGCGCTACGGAAGTTATCGGCGTGGACTTCGTCTCTGTCGAAACTGCGGTCATCGTATTTCTGTTCTAGGGAGGTTTCTCCCTCATCCTGAGGAGCGGCGTCTTCGCCGCGTCTCGAAGGATGAGAGACGGGCCTCATGGTTCGAGACGGCGCAAGCGCCCCCTCACCATGAGGGGAGACAGCTTCAAATAGGCTTTCCAACGCCCGCAAACAACGTCATTTTGGGCTTAAAGGTCGTCTAGCGCTTGCAATCCTGCGCCAGCCGGTCGAGCGCCTGGGACAGCCCCTTGAGCGAGAAGACGTCCGTCGTCTCGGTGCCCTTGGCCGAGATGCCCTTGACGGTGACCTCGGCGGATTTGCGCATGGCGTTGACCATTTGCTCTTCCTCTGCGGCGTTCTTGATCCAGAGCCCATCGCCCTGGGTGTACATCGCATACGACGCCCCGCCGACCTCGAGCGAGGATTCCGAGCCCGGCTTTAGCGCATAGCCGATCATGATCGAGACCTCGTTGAAGACCTTCTCGGCCGGACGTGTTGAGACGAAGGCGTAAGCGGGATCGCGCGGACGATTTGGCGGATTGGTTTTCGACGACGACGGCTTCGCCAGAGCAAAGCAAACCTTCTTGCCGTTCGGCGCCGCCGTGTAGGCGCCCCAGGTACCGTACTGACCAATTAAGGTAGGTTCCGCGCTGCCTGCCGCAGCGGCCCCTGCCGGTTCCGCAGATTTAGCTCCGGGCTTTGCCGCCGGTGCAGGCGCAGGCTTGGCTGCTTCCTTCGCCGAATCCTTGGCGCCCTTCGAAGCAGGGGCCTGTGTTTGCGCGAGGGCTGTCGTCCCGCACAACGCCGCAATCGCAACCAGAAATGTCAGTATTCGCAACACGGACAACTGGTTCCCTCATTATTGTGACTGGAAGATGGCCCGAGCGCCCATCGCGCCGCCGGGGATGGATAGCCGGGAAATGCTTTTTTGGGAAGGCAGTTACGGTGTTACTCACCGTCGCGGACCTTCGTTCCCGATGCCCTTCGAATTCAGGGCGCCGGTCTCGACTTCAGTCCCTGGAACGGCGCTCGCGCTGCTTCTGCCACTGCGCATCGGTCCATTGCAGCAGATCCTCGGCGCCGGAACTGCGCAGATGCGCGCCGCCATCCTGCACCACCATCTCGCCATTAATGTAGCCGGCCTGGTCGGAAATCAGAAAGCTCGCGAGATTCGCAAGTTCGCCATGCTCGCCGGCGCGGCCGAGCGGATTGCGCTGCGCCCAGCTTTCATCGCGGCCCTCGGGACGGAGCTGGCCCGAAGCGCCCGGCGTCGGAAACGCGCCGGGCGCGATCGCAACGGTGCGCACGCCCTTGGGTCCCCACTCCACCGCAAGGCTCTTGGTCATCGCGAGCACGGCGGATTTCGCCATCGCCGACGGCACCGTGAACGCACGGCCGGTGATCGTCGAGGTCGAGAGTATGCTCAGCACCACGCCCTTGTGCTTGCTGTCGATCCAGCGCCTGCCCGCGGCGAGGGTGCAGTACATCGTGCCGTGCAGCGTCGGCGCCAGGATCGCATCCGCCGCGCGGAACGAAAGATGCTCGGTCTGCGCGATGAAGGTCGCGGCAGCATTGTTGACCAGCACGTCGATCGGCGCCTCCCGCCAGATCTGGTCCATCATCACATCGACGGCCGCACCGTCGCGGATATCGCATCGGACTGCAGTGACCTTGCCGCCGAGTTCACCGCGCATCTGCGCGGCAGTCGCCTCCAGCAATTCGAGCCGTCGGCCGCAGATGACGAGCTCTGCGCCAAGCTCGACGAAGCGGCGTCCCATCGCGGCTCCAAGCCCCGAGCCGCCGCCGGTGACCAAGATCCGCTTTCCCGCCAGCAAGCCCTTTTCAAACATCGTTTGAATCCCCTCGATCCGCCGTCATCCGAATCGGATTGTAGCCCGGCTTCAAATCCGGCATGAAGCAATCAGCAATCAGCTCATCTTCGGTCCGAAAATCAGGTGCGTCCATGAAAGCCATTCTCTGCTCGCAATATTGCCAACCGGACGATCTCGTGCTGGCCGACGTGCCCGATCCGGTGGCCGAACCGGGCCAGGCCGTGATCGCGATCAAGGCCGCGGCGCTGAATTTTTTCGACATCCTGATGATTCAGGGCAAGTACCAGATCAAGCCGCCGTTCCCGTTTTCGCCCGCCGCCGAAGTTGCCGGCGTGATCGAAAGCGTCGGCGCCGGCGTGACCGACCTGAAGGTCGGTGACCGCGTGGTGGCGTCCTGCGGCCACAACGGCGCGCGCGAAAAGATCGCGCTGCCGGCAAGCTCGATCGTGAAGATCCCCGACAATCTGGATTTTGACCGCGCCGCCGGGATCATCATCATCTACGGCACGGCACTGCACGCCCTGGAAGATCGCGCCAGCCCGAAGCCCGGCGAGACGCTTGCCGTGCTGGGCGCTGCCGGCGGCACCGGCCTTGCGGCCTGCGAGCTCGGCAAGCTGATGGGCCTCAAGGTAATCGCCTGCGCGTCGTCGGACGAGAAGCTGGAATTTGCCAGGGCGCACGGCGCCGAGCTGACGCTGAACTACAGCAAGGAAGATTTGAAAGAGGGCTTGCGTCGCCTCACCGGAGGCAAGGGCGTCGACATCATCTTCGATCCGGTCGGCGGCACTTACGCGGAAGCCGCGTTGCGTTCGATCGCCTGGGAAGGCCGTTTCCTGGTGATCGGTTTTGCGGCGGGCGACATTCCGAAGATGCCGCTCAACCTCGCGCTGCTCAAGGGCTGCGATATCCGCGGCGTGTTCTGGGGCGCCTGGACCAGGGTCAATCCCGAGAAGAACCGCGCCAACCTGGAAAAGCTCGTGAAGTGGACGGCGGAAGGCAAGATTTCCTCGCATGTCGACCGCACCTTTCCGCTGGCACAAACCGCCGAAGCGCTGAAGGTGCTCGCCGGCCGCAAGGCGATGGGCAAGGTGATCCTGCATCCCTGAGGTGCGGGGTCATCTGTCGAACCTAGTCGTCCACTCGGAAGAAACGGGAGCGGTCCGTGCGATGCGCGGACCAGCGACGCACTTTTTTTCGCGTCAGCGGCATGAATTTCATCTCACCGATATAGTTGCTCGGTAACAATGCGTGTTTTCAAACGGCAGGATGCCGCTTGTTCGCCTCAATCATACCAAAATATCTCCTCATTCCCCCCGGCCGCCGTCGTTTTTTGAACCCATTCCGTGTGCGATTTTAACCATCAGTAGAGGGGCTCCTGTACGTCAACAAGAGCAAGAAGTAGGTGCAGGGGAACGCCCGTCGTTGCGTTCAGTAGTGGGGAGCATCCATGGCGGAGAACACCAAGCCGGTTCAGGCGAGAGATCCGTTCGACAGATTCGACGAAGCGATCAGCGATCCTCGGTTGTACGAGGCCGACCAATCTCGACACGAGCAGCTTCGATACGAGCAACCCCGATACGAACAGCCTCAATACGAACAGCTCCGATACGAGCAGCCTCACTACGAGCAGCCCCAATATGCGCAGTCCTTTGCGCCATCGTTTGAGCGGACAGATGTGCTGCCGGAGGAGCTGCCACCACACGAGCCGGTGCCGCTTTTCCTCTCCAACTACGAGGAGGAGTCACATCAGCAGCTTTCCGAATATACGTTCGGCAGTGGAAGGTTCGGCAGCGGCGGCCTGAAGAAAGCGCGCGCCGGGCGCATTGTCACCGGCGTCGTGATCGTCTCGGCGATAGCGGCCGTTCTCGCGCTGTTTTCCATCGACTCGACGCGTGCCGTCATCTTCAACGCCTCGCTCGGCGGTGGCGGCGGCAACAGTCCACCGCCTGCTGAGCTCGCCGCCGCGGCCATGCCGGAGCCTGCGCAGCCGCAGCGCGTTGCCGCGCCGCCGCTGGCCGCCGAACCGTCCGGCGCGGAGATAGCAGCCGCTCGCCGCACGCCGCCTACCGCGCTGGCATCGGCATCGCCGACGCGCGACGAAATTGCCGCCGCCTATCAGAGCGCGCTCAAGGGCAAGGTCGCCGCACCTGAGCCGGTGGCGCGCGAAGCGTCCCGTGAGGTCGTCGCCGCGATTAATCCGGCGGCCCCGGTTGCTGCGGCTGCGCCCGCGGTTCGCGAGCCCGTTCCGGTGACGCGTGAAGTGGCTCCGGCACGGCGCATCGATCCGGACGAGCTTGCGGCGCTATTGAAGCGGGCGAAGAGCCTGCTTGCGATCGGTGACATCACCTCCGCCCGGCTGCTGCTCGAACGGGCTGCGGACGCGCAGGAAGTGGAGGCCGCGCTGATGCTCGCGGGAACGTATGATCCGCAGGTGCTGGGCAGCCAGGATTTGCGGAGCGTCACGCCCGATCCAGCACAGGCAAAGCTCTGGTACCAGAAGGCCGCCCAACTTGGTTCGGCCGATGCGAAGCGGCGGCTCGGCCAGTAACAGAGCCAGGCAATTACTCAAGAAATTTACTCAAGACCAGCGCAGAGGAACCCATGCGACACTTATTGGGAATGGTATTGCTCGCCATAACGGTGGCATGCAGCAATACGGCGGCCAAGGCCGCCGAAACGGAATACGATCCAGCCAAGGTCAGCGAAAGTCTGAAGGCCATCTTCCAGTTCGGTTCGGTCGCCACCAAGCAGGCGCTGAACGCCAACACAGTTACGCTGATCTCCGGAACAATCGGCGGCACCTATGTGCAGTTCGGTGCCGACCTCGCTTCCGTGCTCGACGACGGAAACAAGTTGCGCGTACTTCCGATCGTCGGGCGCGGCTCGGTGCAAAGCGTGGCCGACATCCTGTTCCTGCAGGGTGTCGACCTCGGCATCGTGCGCGCCGACACGCTCGACTATCTCGAGAAGAAAGGCTTCGCCAAGGACATCAAGAAGCAATTCACCTACGTGACGAAGCTCTACAACGAAGAGATGTACGTCATGGCGTCGAAATCGGTGACCAGCATCAGCCAGCTCAACGGCAAGAAGGTCAGCGTCGACCTTCCCAACGGCGGCACCTTCGTGACCGCCGCGGTCGTGTTCGAGCGGCTCGGCATCAAGCCGAACTTCGTCTATATCGAGCAGCGTATCGCGATGGAGAAGATGCGGGCCGGTGAGATCGACGCGGTGATTGCCGTCGGCGGCAAGCCATACAAATCGGTCAGCAATTTCAACGACAACCGCTTCCACCTCGTCCCGGTCGAGTATTCGCGGCCGCTGCAGGGCGACTATCTGCCCGCGGTACTGACCTCGAAAGACTATCCCAACCTGATCGCCGAAGGCGCGAAGGTCGATACCATTGCCGTGCCTGCGGTGCTCGCAGCCTACAACTGGGCACCCAACACCGAGCGCTACCGCAAGCTGGCCCAGTTCGTGGACGCCTTCTTCACCAAATTTCCGAGGTTCCAGAACCCGCCGTTCCATCCGAAGTGGAAGGAAGTCTCGCTGGCGGCGCCGTTGCCGGACTGGCAGCGCCTGCCGGTCGCCGAGCAATGGCTCAAGAGTCACAACGTCGAGGCCGTGTCGCGCGCCAGGTTCGATGAATTCCTGAAACAGAGTCCGACGACCGCGGCAAGCGTCAAGACCGACGCGGACAAGGAGGCGCTCTTCAAGCAGTTCCAGGCGTGGGAAGCGGAACGAAGCGCAAGGGCGCAGGCTCGCTGAGGCGTTTTCCGCCGGAAGCCGGCGCCGAATTCAATCCGCGATGGCGGCCGGTTCATCAAGGCCGGAGAATCAAAAGCCCCGTTCCGATTCAATCGGCAACGGGGCTTTTGGCATCTGCTATTCGCTCGCTTCAGCAGCGTCGATCCCGCGCTTCAGCGCGGCGCGGGCGGCATCGCGATGCTCCTGCGTGATGTGACTTGCAACCATGCGGATGGCGGTAGCGAGCACAGCGGCATCGTCGGTAAAGCCCAGCAACGGCAGCACGTCCGACACGAAATCGAACGGCAGGATGAAGTAGGCGATGGCGCCGAGCAGCGCCGCCTGCACGTGACGCGGCGTCTCTTTGTCGAATGCACAATAGTAGGCCGCGAGCAGATCCTCGGCGAAGGGAAGCTGCGCTATCACCCGCTTGAGCTTGATCCAGAAGCGCCGGCGCACACTCTCCCGGTCCTGTGCCAGCCGGTCGGCCGGCTCAAAACCCGCGGCGTGATCGGACGATGCCATCGCGGCGCTCTCCTCGCATCTGGCGCGGTAGATCGCCGCGGCCAACCCTGTGTACGAATAAAGAATTGGGGATGTCCGGCCGCCGCCGCAAGATCGCGGCGAGGCCACCTTAGGCGACGCCCAATTGCCTGGCGATGGCGTTCATGGCCTTGGCCAGATCGATATCGCGCCTGGTGACGCCGCCGGCGTCATGGGTCGCCAGCACCACTTCCACCGTCTTGTAGACGTTCTTCCATTCCGGATGGTGATCGCCCTTTTCGGCCACGAGAGCGACGCGGGACATGAAACCGAACGCTTCGTTGAAGTCCTTGAAAGTGAAGGTGCGGGCAATCGCCTCGCGGCCGGCCGTTTCCGACCAGCCGGTCAGTTCCGCCAGCGCCGATTTTCGCGCTTCTGCCGACAGCCGTTCCGCCATGATCGCCTCCGCGCTTGAATCAGCCTGCCACCCTAACACCCAAGGCCGCTTCGGGGATCCCCATGCCCAAAAGAGGCATGCAAGGCGCGTCCAGTGATGGCCTCGGACGCCGGTAACCATGACAGAGATGTAACAAAGGTTCCGCGAGAAAATTTGCTAGAATGCGCGCCGAAGCGTGCCGGCTGCGTGAAAATTCCACCCTCAAACGTACGGGGATTGATGACCGACGGCCCCCATTCCGCGGAAACGCCGGCCGCACCCTCGCCCCGCTCTGCGAAACGACGGCTGACATTCGTGACGCTGGCCGGCGTGCTGGCCGTCGTCGGCGCGCTGGCGGCCGGTTATTACTTTGCGATGCGGCCAGTGACGCTGCGGATCGCAGTTGGCCCTGCCAACAGCGACGATCTCAAGGTCGTCCAGAATCTGGCGCAGGCGTTCAATAGTCCCCGAAACAGCCAGGTTCGGCTGCGTCCGGTGCAAACTGACGGCGCACTCGCGAGCGCCAATCTGCTCGGCGAAGGCAAAGCTGATCTCGCCATCATCCGCGGCGACCTCGATGTGCCGAAGAACGCGCAGGCTGTGGCAACGCTGCGCAAGAACGTCGCGGTATTATGGGTGCCGTCGGCCGGCAAGGCCAAGGCAGTCAGGGGCAAGCGGGCCGCGCCCGAAATCACCAAGATTACGCAGCTCGCCGGCCGACGCATCGGCGTGGTCGGCCGCACCCAGGCCAATGTCAATTTACTCAAGGTGATCCTGCGGCAATACGGCGTCGATCCCGACAAGGTCGAGATCGTTCAGTTTCCGGCCAACGAGGCCGCGGAAGCCATTCGCAGCCAGAAGGCAGATGCCTATCTCGCGGCCGGCCCGGTCAACAGCAAAATCACTTCGGACGCGATCGCGGCTTCCACCCGCGACGGCGGCACGCCGAAATTCCTGGCGATCGATTCGGCGGAGGCGATTGCGCAGAACCACCCCGCCTACGAGGCTTCCGAGATTCCCGCCGGGACCTTTGGTGGCGCGCCTGATAAGCCCGAGGCAGAGGTCAAGACCATCAGCTTCGCCCACCATATCGTGGCGCGCAGAGGCGTTTCGGAAGCGACGATTGCCGCCTTTACCCGCCAACTGTTCGCCATCCGGCAAAACCTGAAGAACGAATTTCCGCTGGCTGCCAAGATCGAGACGCCCGACACCGACAAGGACGCCACGATTCCCGTGCATCCCGGCGCCGCCGCCTTTGTTGACGGCGAGGAAAAGACCTTCCTCGACCGCTACAGCGATTACATCTGGTGGGCGTTGATGGCGATGTCGGCGATGGGTTCCGCCGGCGCGTGGTTTGCCGGCTATCTCAAGAAGGACGAGCGCAACGTCAACACATCGCAGCGCGACCGTCTGCTAGACATGCTCAGCGCCGCCCGCCAGTGCGATTCGACGGACGAGCTCGACCAGATGCAGGCGGAAGCGGACGACATTTTGCGCCACACGCTGCTGTGCTACGAACACGGCACGATCGAGGAAGGCACGTTGACCGCTTTCAACATCGCGATCGAGCAATTCCACAACGCGGTCGCCGACCGCAAGGCGCTGTTGCTGAGCATGCCGCAAAACCTGCAACGCGCAAGCGCGCAGTTCCGTGCGGCCGGCAACGCCTGATCAGCCGATCCGGTAATCGAGCCGTCATCAATTCTTTCTAGGTCTATCGGCGCGATCACTATGCCCGCTCCAGATCCGAAGAAGTTCGCATGACGTTCAGGTTGTTCCGCAGAACTTCCCCCGATGGTCTCCACGGAATTTCCCGACGCCGGTTCCTCGCGAGCGTGGGCGCCGGCGCGATCGGCGCGGTTGCGATGCCCTATCTCAGCCGCGCCGCGGACCGGCCCGTCGTCACCTCCGGCGTGCAATCTGGCGATGTCGGCGCCGATGGTGGCGTCGTATGGGCGCGCGCCGACCGCCCCTCGCAAATGCTTGTTGAAGTCGCCACGTCGGAATCCTTTGCCAACGCATGGGCTTTGCCCCCGATCGCAGCGCTGCCCGAAAGCGACTTCACCGCGAAGATGCTGCTGGAGAACCTGCCTGCCGGGCAGGAGATCTTCTATCGCGTCCGGTTTCGCGACCTCGCCCATACCGGCATCGAAAGCGCGCCGGTGGTCGGGCGGTTCCGCACCGCGCCTGGCGACCGCCGCGACGTCAGCTTCGTTTGGGGCGGTGACGTTGCCGGACAGGGCTGGGGCATCAACCCGGATGACGGCGGTATGCTCACCTTCGCGACCATGCGCAAGCTTCGCCCGGATTTCCTGCTGCACTCCGGCGACACCGTCTATGCGGACGGCCCGATCAAGGGCGAGGTGACGCTTGCCGACGGCAAGCTCTGGAAGAACGTGACGACGCCCGAGAAGGCAAAGGTCGCCGAAACGCTCGATGAATTTCGCGCTGCGCACAGGTACAATTTCATGGACGAGCATCTGCGCGCGTTCAATGCCGAAGTGCCGGTCTTCGTGCAATGGGACGACCACGAAGTCGTCAACAATTGGTCGTCTTCCAAGGAGCTGCCTGCCGCCTACAAGGAGCGCAACGTCGCCCTGCTCGCCGCCCGCTCAGCGCGCGCCTTCCACGAGATGTATCCGATTCGCGCGAGCATCGCGGAGCCGGGGCGAATCTACCGCACGATTCATTATGGCCCGCATCTCGACGTGTTCGTGCTGGACGAGCGCAGCTATCGCGGACCGAATGGCGCGAACCAGGAGGCTGCTTACGGGCCGGAAAGCTACTTTCTCGGGCCGGCGCAGCTCGCCTGGCTGAAACGGGAGCTGTTGAATTCGCGCGCCACCTGGAAGGTGATCGCATCCGACATGCCGCTCGGCCTCATCGTCTATGACGATGCGCGCAACAAGAAGGGCTCGGAGGCCGTTGCGCAAAGCGACGGCCCGCCGCGCGGCCGTGAACTGGAGATCGCCGACCTCCTGCGCTTCATCAAGACGTCGAGCGTGGTCAACACCGTGTGGCTGACGGCGGATGTGCACTACGCGGCCGCGCATTACTACAATCCCGACAAGGCGCAGTTTGGGGAATTCGACCCGTTCTGGGAGTTCGTCGCTGGTCCCCTGCACGCCGGGTCGTTCGGTCCGAATGAGCTCGACAACACCTTCGGGCCCGAGGTGAAGTTCATCAAGGCGCCGGGGCCGGGCAATCAAAACCTGCCGCCGTCGGCGGGCATGCAGTTTTTCGGCCATGTCAGGATCGACGGCGGCAGCGGGCAGATGACGGTGACCTTGCGCGACCGCGCCGATGTTGCCTTGTGGTCGACGACGCTCGATCCCAAGCCGGTGTAATTGCTGTGCCGGCCGCAACCGCTCAAGGCATGACGCGGCTGTTCTTTAGCAGCGCCTCAAGCGCTTCGGCCGAACAGGGTTTTGGCAGACGCGGCTTCGCCGCAAATGCCGCCGGCAGCAGAGCGTCCGCGCCATAGCCGGTGACGAAGACAAACGGGATCTTCAGCACCTCGAGCCGTTCGGCGACGGCAAAGCTCTTTTCGCGGATAAGGCTGACGTCGAGCAGCGCAAACTCCGGCGGCCGATGGGCGATCAATTCGAGCGCCTTGGCCACGTTCGCGGCGATCCGCACCGTCTTCACGCCAAAACCCAGAATGGTGTCTTCAAAATCGAGTGCGATGATCGGATCGTCTTCAACGACCAGCACGTCGCAGGGCATGCCGTCATGGGGGGCGCGGTCCATGTTCTCGCCGGTTCCAGAGTTCAAGATTTTGATCGGGATCCGGGCCGAAGCCCCGGAAATTGGCGGTCGGCCTAATGCCTCGCAAAAGCGCATCCGCCGGTTCCGGAACTGAAACCACCATATCTTCGTTCTATCGTCTGTTCACTTGTGAACATATGGACGGAGCCAAACCGATTATATTGAGGGAAACAGGGGCCACCGATGCTCACGCGACGCGATGTGACGGCCGATGTTCGGCCGTTCAATAACCTGCTGCGTCGCTTGAACGACGCCGACTTCGGATTGATCGAACCACATCTCGTTCCGGTCGAGACCCAACCGAACGACCTGCTCTACAACCCCGGCGACAACGTCGAGACCGTCCATTTTCCCTGCGGCCCCAGCCTCGTCTCCTACATGGTCGCCAACGAGGATGGCCGCGATGTCGAAACCGTTCTGATCGGTCGCGAGGGTGCGGTCGGCGGCATCGTCAGTCACGGCCATCTCCCAGCCTATACCCGCATCACGGTCAAATTCGCTGGGCCGTTCGTGCGGCTCCCGGTCGGAAAGCTCGATGTGGCGAAATCGAAGTCACGCACGCTGAGCAACATTTTCGCACGCTATGCGGATTGCATGCTGGCGCAAATCTTCCAGTCCACCGCCTGCAACGCGATCCATTCGATCGAACAGCGCACCGCGAAATGGGTCATTTCGGCAATGGAGCGCACCGATGGCGATGACGTCGTGCCGCTGACCCATGAGCAACTGGCGACCCTGCTCGGCGTCGGCCGCTCCTACGCCAGCCGGGTTATTCAGACTTTCAGGGTGGAAGGCACGCTGGAAACCCGGCGCGGCTCGATCCTGGTCCGTAACCGGGACACGCTGCGGAACCGGTCCTGCCGCTGTAACGAGGCGGTCAAAGCCCATTTTGATGAGGTTTTGCGCGGGGTCTATCCCGACCCCGAAACGGGCAACTGAGCCCGGCGCCCATGCCCAAAATCGGCTAACCAAATGCCAAACGAACCATTGTTTTTTGGCGTTTTCTGAATATATTGCGCCGCAACGCGTAAGGTGTGCCCGGTCCTTTTGGCCGGGCTTCCTTTTTGGGGCCAGGTTTGAGCCGTGGCCCCGTTCGCATTCCAGGCTTTGAGCGCGATCCGGAAAAGTGGGTCCCGGTTTTCCGGTGAGATCGCGCCTCCACCTGCACGACCAGAAGAAGAGCCATGAACCTTCGTAACGTCGCCATCATCGCCCACGTCGACCACGGCAAGACCACCCTCGTCGACCGTTTGCTGCAGCAATCCGGCACCTATCGCGAGAACCAGAAGGTCACCGAGCGCGCGATGGACTCCAACGACCTGGAGCGCGAGCGCGGCATCACCATTCTGGCCAAGGCCGCCTCGGTGCAGTGGAAGGACACCCGCATCAACATCGTGGACACCCCCGGCCACGCCGATTTCGGCGGCGAGGTCGAGCGCATCCTGAACATGGTCGATGGCGCGCTGGTGCTGGTCGACGCAGCCGAAGGCCCGCTGCCGCAAACCAAGTTCGTGGTGTCGAAGGCGCTCAAGGTCGGGCTGAAGCCGATCGTCGTCATCAACAAGGTCGACCGTCCCGATGCGCGTCCGACCGAAGTCATCAACGAGGTATTCGACCTGTTCGCGGCGCTTGACGCCAGCGAGGAGCAGCTCGACTTCCCGATTCTTTACGGGTCGGCCAAGCAAGGCTGGATGGCCGACAGCCCGGATGGCTCGCAGGATGCCGGCATGCAGCCGTTGTTCGACCTGATCGTGCGTCATGTGGCGCCGCCGAGCGTCGAGCAGGGCCCGTTCCGGATGATCGGCACCATTTTGGAAGCCAATCCCTATCTCGGCCGCATCATCACCGGTCGCATCACCTCAGGCTCGATCAAGCCGAACCAACAGGTGAAGGTGCTGGGCGCTGACGGCAAGACGATCGAACAAGGGCGCATCACAAAAATCCTCGCCTTCCGCGGCATCGAGCGCACCCCACTCGATGAAGCCGAAGCCGGCGACATCGTCGCGATCGCGGGCCTGACCAAGGGCACCGTCGCCGACACCTTCTGCGATCCTTCCGTCGAGACGCCGCTGGTGGCGCAGCCGATCGATCCGCCGACAGTGTCGATGTCGTTCATCGTCAATAACTCGCCGCTCGCCGGCACCGAAGGCGACAAGGTGACCTCTCGCATGATCCGCGACCGCCTGCTGCGCGAAGCCGAAGGCAACGTCGCGCTGCGTGTGGTCGAGGCCGCCGACAAGGATTCCATGGAAGTATCGGGCCGCGGCGAATTGCAGCTCGCGATCCTGATCGAGACTATGCGCCGTGAAGGCTTTGAGCTTTCGGTGTCGCGTCCGCGCGTCGTGCTGCAGAAGGACGAAGCCACCGGCCAGTGGCAGGAGCCGATCGAGGAAGTCGTGATCGACGTCGACGAGGAGCATTCCGGCGTCGTCGTGCAGAAGATGAGCGAGCGCAAGGCCGAGATGATCGAGATGCGCCCCTCCGGCGGCAACCGTCTGCGGCTGGTGTTCTACGCGCCGACCCGCGGCCTGATCGGCTACCAGGGTGAATTGCTCACCGATACCCGCGGCACCGCGATCATGAACCGCCTGTTCCACGGCTATGCGCCCTACAAGGGCGACATCCAGGGCCGCCGCAACGGCGTGCTGATCTCCAACGACCAGGGCGAAGCGGTGGCTTACGCGATGTTCAAGCTGGAAGACCGCGGCCCGATGATGATCGAGCCGGGCTGGAAGGTCTACAAGGGCATGATCGTCGGCGAGCACACCCGCGACAACGATCTCGAGATCAACGTGCTCAAGGGCAAGCAGCTCACCAACATCCGCACCACCTCCAAGGACGAAGCGGTGCGTCTGACGCCGCCGATCAAGATGACGCTGGAAAAGGCGCTGGCCTATATCGAGGACGACGAGTTGGTCGAAGTGACGCCGAAGTCGATCCGCCTGCGCAAGAAGTTCCTCGACGCCAATGACCGCAAGCGCGCGGAAAAGGCCAAGGAAGCGGTGGCGTAGGTAGATCTCGCGCCCCGGACGCAGCGCAGCGCGATAGCGGTGCGCTGCTGAGCCGGGGCCCAAGCGTTCGTGGCACCCTACGGGTGCCGGCTCTGCGGAGCAGCGTTACACGCTGCACCGCGTCCGGGACACGATAGCATCGTCTTCCCTTCGCGATGACAGCTATGCTCGAGGCGGCTTCTGGCACGGCATCGAACATGCTAGAGGCGTCCCATGACGTCCCTCCCCTCATCAATCGATGTTGCCATCATCGGCGCCGGCGCTGCCGGGCTCGGTGCGGCGAACGCACTGAAAAATTCCGGCCTCTCTGTCATCGTGCTGGAAGCGCGTGACCGCGTCGGCGGCCGCGCGCACACCATCATGGCCTCGCCTGACGTCACCTTCGACGTCGGCTGCGGCTGGCTGCATTCGGCGGATGAGAACTCCTTTGTCAAAATCGCCGAACAGCTCGGTTTCGAGATCAACAGGTCACTGCCGCCCTGGCGCGAGCGCGCTCACGGCAAGGCGTTTCCGCAAGCAGAGCGCGACGACTTCATGCACGCGCTCAATGCGTTCTACGACCGCGCCGAAGTAGCGGCGGCGGAAGCCGCGAAGAATGGCCGCGACTGCGCTGCGAGCCTTTATCTGGAGCCTGGCAATCGCTGGAACCCGATGATCGATGCGATCTCGACTTACGTCAACGGCTGCGAGCTCGACCAGGTCTCCATCCTCGACATGGACGCCTATGAAGATACCGACATTAACTGGCGCGTCCGCCGCGGCTATGGCGCGCTCGTGGCGGCCTATGGCGCGACATGTCCTGTGGCGCTCAATTGCGCCGTGACGCTGATCGATCATTCCACCAAGCGCATCCGCATCGAGACATCGCGCGGCACGCTGACGGCCGACAAGGTGATCATCACGGTGCCGACCGGCCTGATCGCCGACGAAGGGATCCGCTTTCAGCCGCCGTTGCCGCAAAAGGTCGATGCCGCGCGCGGCCTGCCGCTCGGCCTCGCCGACAAGGTGACGCTGGCAGTGGATCAGCCGGAGGCGCTGCCCGTAGAGGGCAATCTGCGCGCCGCCACCATGCGTACCGAAATGGGCACCTATCACATCCGCCCATTCGGTCAACCCTGCATTGAAGGCTTTTTCGGCGGCCGCTTTGCGCAATCGCTGGAAGATGCCGGCCCTGGCGCGCTGTCCGCGGCTAGCATCGACGAGATCGTCTCGATCCTCGGCAACGATTTTCGCCGCAAGCTAAAGCCGCTCGCGGAGTCGCGCTGGGCGCATGATCCTTTCGCCCGAGGCTCTTATTCGCACGCGCTGCCGGGCCATGCGGGAGATCGGGCGGTGCTCGCGGCCCCGGTCGACGGCCGGCTGTTCTTTGCGGGAGAGGCGACCTCGCCGGAGTTCTTCTCGACCGCGCATGGGGCAAGGGATTCGGGTGAGCGGGCGGCGGAGGAAGTTTTGGCGGCGACGACGAAGCGCTGACGTCTACGCCGTCATTGCGAGCGAAGCGAAGCAATCCATCGCGCAGCATAACGGGCCGATGGATTGCTTCGTCGCTTTGCTCCTCGCAATGACGGTTGAGGCGACGTTCTTTCCTACTCCATCACCCTCGCCCGCATCTCTGCATCCGGCACAAAGCATTCCTCGTACTTCCCGAATATCCGATAGCGGTTTTTCGCCACGAGGCTGTAGACAGCGTCGCGCAGCGGCTTCGGCACGGCAAACAGCGCCCGCGTCCATCGCCAGCCCGGCAGCATGCTGAGTACTGTCAAAGCGGCGTCCGATTTGAGATACGCGACGCCTCCATGCACCACAGCATTGGTGTCAGGATCGTTGGGATCGATGCCAAATGCCTGCGCCAGTCGTGTGCCATACGCCGACTGGATCGCGGTGAAACGAAACCTCCGCTCGATGTCGCGTCTTGCGACGAAGCGGACCCAGCGGGAGCAGAAGACGCAGACGCCGTCATAGAGGATCACGTCATCATCGGGCCATTGGGTCACAGGTTTGGGCTCATCGGTTATCCAACGTCAGCAGCGCCACCAGCATCAGCACGATCGCGGGTCCCGTCTTCACCAGCGCACCGAGCGGCTCGATCCAGAGGTCCGGCGTCAGGATTGTGGCGCCGGCCATATAGCCGAGCGATGCAACAATACCTGCAATAAGGCCAAATGCCGAGGTGCGGCGGAACGCTATCAGCGCGCCGATGGTCATATCCATCAGGCTGGTGCCCACGGTAATGGGGGCGACGAGCGCCGGCGGAAAGCCGTGGCTGCGCAGGATTCCGGCCGCCGCGTCATAGGAAATCACCAGTGCAATGAAGCCGGAGGCGACCCAGAACAGCACGAGGCTTGCGATCATCAAGGCCTTGATCGGAAACAGCCGGGCGAACCATTTGTCCTGGATGGTCGCTACGCGTTTTCCCGCCATTTGCCCGATCGTCTTCGGTATGATGCCGGTGGCGGCCATCCAGCCGGCAGGGCTGCCGCTGACGCCGCGCCGCAGTTCCGCAATCGCCGTCGTCCGCATCGGCGGCGTCCAGCCGAGCAAGCTCGTGAGGTCGCCGAGCCTGGCGCCGAGATCGAGCAGGAACGCCGGCATCGCAATGCGCCACCATTTGCCGGTGCCGAACACCTCGCGAAATTGATCGATGACGTCGCCGAGCGTGACCGGCTGCTCCTGCATCAGGTCCCACGTCACGGCGTTCGCCTCGCCCGGATCGCGCGCGGCAAGCCAGGCGATGGTCGCGGCGATATCCTCCATGGCGACGGGCTGGAATGGCGTGAGCCGTTCGGCAGGCGAAAGATCGATCGGAAGCGCCGCAACCGAGCGCAGCATGGCGCTGCCGCCATAGGCGGCCAATGCCACCACGAAACCCGGCCGCAGGATCGTGTACGGGACGCCGGAACCTGCGATCAGCCGTTCGGCCTCGCGCTTGGTGGTGCTGAAGGCGGTGGCGTCGGTCTCGGCGGAGCCGGGAATCGAGATATGCACCAGCCGGATCGCGAGGCGGCTTTC
Source organism: Bradyrhizobium sp. sBnM-33 (assembly GCF_032917945.1). Classification (NCBI taxonomy): domain Bacteria; kingdom Pseudomonadati; phylum Pseudomonadota; class Alphaproteobacteria; order Hyphomicrobiales; family Nitrobacteraceae; genus Bradyrhizobium; species Bradyrhizobium sp. sBnM-33. Next base: position 292,799 of record NZ_CP136624.1, on the reverse strand, counting down.
GCGGATCGCCTGCAACAGCCGCGCAACGAATTCGCGATGCACGGCGGCGGTGTCGCTGCCGGGGCCGTCCTGCAGCACGCCGAGGCAATTGATGACGAGGCAGATACCGTGATCGCGCAGCAGGCGCGCCATCGCCGCCGCATCCATCGACATCAGAGGCAGTTCGAGATCGACCGCGCCGTTCTTCTGCGAGGCGGATAATTTGCGGGCGACGCCGACCACGCGAAATCCCCTCCCGCGCAGATCGTCAGTCACGAAGCGGCCGATCAGGCCGGAGGCGCCGAGCACGAGGATTTTTCGGATGTCGGCGGTCATGCTGCCTAGAGCGGTTTGGCGATCATCAGCCAGAGAATAGCCATGACCGGCCAAACCCGGGAATCCCAAACAGAAACCAGCGGTGGAAAAGTGCAAAATAGCGCGACGGCAATCCTCGGTTTTGCTCCGCCGCCTTGCGCGCGAGATCGCGCATTTCGATCTGCAGGAGATACAGCGTCATCGCTTGGCCGCCGGGGTACGGGACCGCGCCTTCAAGGCACGATCGAGTTCAAGTCCGGCAAGGTTTACACCGCCGCCCGTTTCGACCAGCCAGTGGCCTTCACTGCCATGGGCCGGCAGCACGCGAAAATCGGCCTTGCCGCCGGCGGCGCGATACGCATCGGCCAGTTGACGCGACAATGCGGGCGAAAAGTAGCTGTCATTGGCAGCCACCAGCCAGGTCACCATCACGCGTGCGGCCTTGCCGAATTCGCCGGCGGCAGCCATCAGCATGTGCGGCGCGCAGACGCGGTCGAGAGAATCATTGGCATGCCCGCCGCGCCCCGGCGCGAACGCGATGATGGCGGCAACGTTCTTCGGATCTTCGCCGGCCAGCGCCAGTGCACCCCAGGCGCCGGCCGAATGACGATCACGACCATGCCTTCGGCGCGGATGAAGGGCTGCTTGCGTATGAAGCCGGTGGCAGCGGCGATCGCATCCGCCACAACCCGGCCAGACCTCGCGTAATCAGCCTCGTCGCAATCGCCCTGATCCTCGAGGTATTTTCCGCCCGTCGCGCCATGGCCCAGACGTTCAGGAACCAGCACGGCAAAGCCGCGCGTCACGAGCCATGCGGCGAGCGCGCGGTATTCCGGTTGCGGCATCTGCGCCCGCCGCAACGCGTTCTGGGTGGAGGCGTGCGCGATCACGGCAAGCGGAAACGGACCTTCGCCGCGCGGCCTGAACAGCACCGCATGCGCGGCGGTTGCAGGATCGGGAGAAGGTATCAGCCATTGCTGCCGCCGGTGAGGCTCGCCTTCCGGGCCTTGCTCGCCAAGGCTGGGCTGCGCCATCGACACCCGCGCGCCGAGCGCAGCAAGGATGGCCACTGCAAAAAGCAGTCTGGGCGGATGCATGGATTGGCCTGACACAGCTGGGAGGAGTGTTGCGAGTAACCAACAGAATACCGCCGCCGAATCAACTCCAGCGCATTTTTCCGTGAACGGATTTGCGGAAGGCATTCGACGGATCACTCAGAGAATAGTTTTCCCCTTCGTTACCCCGGCAAAACGCAAATCGAAGCAACACCCTGTCCTCTTTCGGCACAGAAGCGTGAAGAACTGATGCAGAAAATCCACAGGTTAACCGATAATTAACGATGGACCTTGAAGCCGGCCCGCCGACTTGCTTTGATCAGGATATGAGCACAACCCTGATCGAGGTTCGACCGGCCAAGGCTGCAGACGCAGCCGCGGTGGCCTCTACCCATGATGAAGCCTGGCGCTCCGCCTATCAGGGCATCATTCCCGGCGCCGAGCTCGAAAAGCTTATTAACCGTCGCGGCCCGCAATGGTGGGACAGCGCGATCCGCAAGGGCAGCCGCGTCAGCGTGCTGGTGTTTGGCGACAAGATCGCGGGCTACGCCAATTACGGCCGCAACCGCGCCCGCAGCCTGCATTTCGAAGGCGAGATTTACGAGCTCTACCTGCGGCCGGAATTCCAGGGTCTCGGCTTCGGCCGCCGCCTGTTCACCGCCGCCCGGCGCGATCTGATGCAGAGCGGGCTGAAGAGCATGGTGATCTGGGCGCTGTCCGACAACGATCCGGCGACGGAATTCTACCGCGCGCTCGGCGGTCGCATGGTGGCGCGCTCCTCGGAGAAGTTCGGGGCCAAATCGCTCGATAAAGTCGCTTTCGCCTGGACCAACTGAACCTCCGGCCGTCATTGCCGGGCTTGACCCGGCAATCCATCGTTCCTAAAGCGCCGTTGAAAGTACGATGGATACGCGGGTCAGGCCCGCGTATGACGATTATGCCTGTCGGCACACCTGCCCAGCACCACGGAGTCCCTTATGCGTATTGACGCCATCTCGATCGGAGTAAATCCGCCACACGACGTCAACGTCATCATCGAGGTGCCGGTTGGCGGCGAGCCGATCAAATATGAGATGGACAAGGAAGCCGGCACGCTGGTGGTCGATCGCTTCCTCTATACAGCGATGCGCTATCCCGGCAATTACGGCTTCATCCCGCACACGCTGTCCGGCGACGGCGATCCCTGCGACGTGCTGATTGCCAATACCCGCGCGATCGTGCCGGGCGCCGTGATGAGCGTGCGGCCGGTCGGCGTCTTGCTGATGGAAGACGAGGCCGGCGGCGACGAGAAGATCATCGCCGTGCCATCCTCAAAACTGACCCAGCGCTACGACAAGGTCCGGAACTACAACGACCTGCCCGACATCACGCTGCAGCAGATCCAGCACTTCTTCGAGCACTACAAGGATCTCGAGAAAGGCAAATGGGTGAAGGTGCTGCGCTGGTTGGGCGCTGAGGACGCCCACCGCCTGATCCTGGAAGGCATCGAGCGCGCCAATAAGAAGTAGGCCTCGTGTCCCGGACGCAGCCTGGTAACGACGAAGCCGTCATTCCGGGGCGATGCGCCAGCATCGAACTATGGTTCGCTCGCTTCGCGCCCGCCCCGGAACGACGATAAGCTCACACCGCCGGCTTAGGCAGGCCGTGAATCGCACAGGCCGCGCGTAGCGTATTCACCAGCAGGCACGCCACCGTCATCTGGCCGACGCCGCCCGGCACCGGCGTAATTGCACCGGCGACCTCGGCGACTTCCTTGAAGGCGACATCGCCGACCAGCCGCGTCTTGCCGTCGGCCAAAGGCAGGCGGTTGATACCGACATCGATCACGGTAGCGCCCGGTTTGATCCAGCCGGCGCGCACCATTTCGGGTTTGCCGACCGCGGCATAGACCAGATCGGCGCGCGCGCAGAGCTGCGGCAGCTCCTTTGAGCGCGAATGCGCGATCGTCACCGTCGCATTTTCATTCAGCAGCAATTGCACCAGCGGCCGGCCAACCAGATTGGAGCGGCCGATGACGATCGCGTTCATGCCTTCCAGCGAGGCATGCACGCTCTTGGTCAGGATGATGCAACCGAGTGGCGTACACGGCGACAGCGCGGCAAAGCCGCCGGCCAGCCGGCCGGCATTGTTAGGATGCAACCCGTCGACATCCTTGGCGGGATCAATCGCGTTGATGATGGTTTCGGCGTGAAGCGATTTCGGCAGCGGCAATTGCACGAGAATGCCGTGCACGGCAGGATCGCGGTTGAGCTTTGCGATCAGCGCCAAGAGATCGTCCTGAGCGACGTCGGCGGGCAGCTTGTGCTCGAACGAGGCCATGCCGGCGGCCTGGGTCTGGCTGTGCTTGCTGCGGACATAGACCTCGCTGGCGGGGTCGTTGCCGACCAGTACCACCGCGAGACCCGGTGTGACCTGATGCTCGCGTTTGACCCGCGCGACCTCTTCGGCGACACGGACGCGAAGCTCCGCCGCAATGACCTTTCCGTCGATAATGCGTGCCGTCATCTCAGTCCTTCGTCTTCGCTTTTCCGCATGATCTTTTCGGAAAACCGGTTCCCACTTTTCCGGATCATGCTTTGTCGGCGGCTACCTTTCGCAGCGTTTCGCCGAGAATTTTGGGATCGCCGTCAACGGCGACCTGCTTGATGCGCGAGGTCATGCCAGACAGGATTTTCACCCTCGCCTTCGGAACACCGAGCACCTTCGCCAGCAGTTCCGTGACCGCACGGTTGGCCTCGCCGCCATCAGCGATGGCGCGGACGCGAACCTTCACCACGGAACGGCCGTTGGCGAGCGTTTCAACGCCGTCGATGTCATCGCGCCCTCCACGTGGCGTCACTCGCAGTGCGACACTGATGCCCTCGGTGGAGTAACGCCAAGGATCCATCAGCTAGCGGCGCCCGCGGTCAGATGACGTTTGGATAGATGTAGTAGAGGATTACCCGCTGGATGAGCATAATGATCAGGATCAGGATGATCGGCGAGATGTCGAGGCCACCCAGGTTGGGCATGAACCGGCGGATCGGCGCCAGCGCCGGCTCGGTGATCCGGTACAGGAATTCCGCCGCCGTCGCGACGAACCCGTTGCGCGTGTTCACGACATTGAAGGCGATCAGCCAGGACAGGATGGCCGCGGCGATCAAAAGCCAGACGTATAGGTCAAGGACAATGATGATGATGTCGAGGATAGCGCGCATGTGAGGGGGAGCTCGCAGGAGGGATACTCAGCTAGATATCGGTTCATCCCCGCGCAAACAAGGGAAGTTCCCGGCAAAATCACGCCAAAATCGGTACTTTCACCGTTCTTGACTTGACCTCGGGCCGGACTGTAAATGGCGCCGATTGTCGGCTGCTTCGGACGATGTCGAGGCGGTCGCGACGGGGCCATAGCTCAGCTGGGAGAGCGCGTCGTTCGCAATGACGAGGTCGGCGGTTCGATCCCGCCTGGCTCCACCAGCCTTCGCTGGCTTCGGCAGCTTCGGCTAGGCAAGCCACACCGTTCCCTATCGTAGCGAAGGCTGCCTCGGCGTAGCCCGAAGGGCGGAGACGGGCTTCATCCGCAACTACTCTTTCACGAGCTGCGGCTCGGCAGGCCACACCGTGCCCTATCGTAGCGAAGTGAGCGAAGGCTGCCACGCCATAGCCCGAAGGGCGACGGCGGGCCGGCAGACCCGACCCCGCCCCCTCACTTCCCCGTAAACCGCGGCGGCCGCTTCTCCACAAAACTCGCCACGCCCTCCCGGAAATCGCTCCCCTTCAGCGCGATCTGCATTTCGCGGTTGGCGTCGATGGTGGCTTCCGCGAGCGTCTGGAACGGCACGTCATAGAGCTGGCGCTTGATTACCGAAACCGCGCTGGGCGAGACGAAATCGGCGAGATCGCGCGCATAGGCATAGGTCTGCTCGCGCAACTGATCCGGCGGATAGATCCGGTTGACCAGCCCGATCCGCAGCGCTTCCTCGCTTGAGACCCGCCGCGCCGACATCAGCAAATCCAGCGCATTGGCGTGGCCGACGATGCGCGGCAGCATCCAGCTAATGCCGTGCTCGGCGATCAGCCCGCGGCGTGCAAACGACGTGGTGAAGACGGTATTGTCGGCCGCAAAGCGCAGGTCGCAATACAGCGCGTGGACCAGGCCGATGCCGGCGGTGGCGCCGTTCAGCATGCCGATCACGGGTTTCGGGATCGCCGGATAATAGGCGTAGCGCGTCTGCCAGTCTGCCCGGCGGTTCATGTCGAAGGGCGGGATGTTCTCGCCGCGCCGGATCTCGCTGGGATTGATGGCCTGCAACGCCTCCATGTCGGCACCTGCGCAGAAGGCGCGGCCGGCGCCGGTGAGCACGATGACGCGGACATCGTCGTCGGCGCTGGCGGCCTCCATCGCGTGACGCACATCGCGCTCCATGGTCGCGGTCCACGCGTTCATGCGGTCGGGGCGGTTGAGCGTGATGGTCGCGATCTTGTCGCTCACCTCGTAGAGAATATGCTGGTAGGTCACCGCGGGTCTCCCTGTCGTTCTTGTCATTGCCATTTGGGCGCGCGAGCCCTTCGGCCGCGCCAGATGTAGACGTGATAGACGGCGTCTTCGGTGAAATAACTGGCGAAGCGCGCGCCGTACCTCGCCTCCCTTTCGCCCGTTCGGAACCTGCGGGCTCAGGAGCGCGACACTATCACATCGGCGGTTTTTGAAAGGCGTTCGGACGCGCGGGCAAATTCCGCGTGGCGCTATTCGGCTGCTTCCAGCAGAACCGCGTGCGGCGCCCGCGCGATCCAGCCCGCAATGAAGTTCTTCAGCCACGCCCGTTCGACGAGGTCGTGCACGGCGCGGCCTTCGAAGTGAAGGTGACGCGGCTGCGCGCCCGGCGAATCCATCCGCACGCACCCGCGCGTGGTCCAGCGATGCATCATGGCGTAGGTGACGTCGGGATGAAACTGGAAACCGAACGCGTGACCGTGCCGAAACGCCTGCACCGGAAAGTCATCGCCTTCGGCAAGCAGTTCGGCGCCATCCGGCAGTTGAAATCCTTCGCCGTGCCAATGATAGACGCGCTCCGGCCAGTCCGAACAGAGCGCATGACCGGCAGCGGTTGGGCGGATCGGATAGTAACCGACCTCGACCCGGCCTTCATGATGCGGTGCGACCTGCGCGCCCAATTGTTTGGCAAGCATCTGGGCGCCCAGGCAGATGCCGAGAAACGGCCGCCGCTCGCGCAGGGGAACTTCGATCCAGTCAATCTCGCGGCGGATATAGTCGTCGGAGTCGTTGGCGCTCATCGGGCCGCCGAAGATGACCGCGCCGGCATGCTGGTCCAGCGTTTCCGGCAAGGGGTCGCCCGACCGCGGACGCCTGACATCGAGGGGATAGCCGAGCGCACGCAGCGCGTTGCCGACCCGGCCGGGTGTCGAGCTTTCCTGGTGAAGGACGATCAGAACGGGTGGCAGGGATGCGGCGTCAGGCGCAAACAGCGCCTTTCGGCCCGGAAAGGGCACGATGTTGTCACCATTTTTGCTCGACCGGAACGACATCGACGTTGCTCAGGTGTCTCAGACCGAAACCATACCTAAGTGAATCTTAATTTCGGGTGAGTTCACGCACACATCCAAAAATGTAAGCAAACCGCGGGCCAGATGCGGTCAGCGCGCGCGACCCGCGGTGCGAACGGGCAAGAACACCGAAAACCCGGAGATTTCTTCAGCGCTGGCGGAGCTGGAAGCGACCGATCGCCCCGAGGATAAAGGAGCGCGGAAACAGCCGGAGCATGAATGGCACAATCTTGATGCCGAGACCCGGCAACACTGCCCGTTTGTTGGCCATCAATCCGCTATAGGCCTGCTGAGCGACATCGGCCGGTGAGACGTTGAGGACCGCCGAATCATAACCGGGATTAAATCCGGCGCGCGCCTGAAATTCCGTGGGCACGGGCCCCGGACACAACACCGTCACCCGCACGCCATGTGGCGCCAGTTCTGCGCGCATGGCCTCGGTGAACGACAGCACATAGGCCTTGGACGCGTAATAGACCGCCATTCCCGGCCCCGGCAGGAAACCCGCGATCGAGCCGACGTTGAGAAGCCCGCCGCGATTGCGGATCAGGTGATCGGAAAACCGCAGCGACAGGTCGGTCAGCGCGCGGATGTTGACGGCGATAATCTCGAGCTGGTTGGAGCGATCGCGCTGGATCGCTCTGCCGAACACGCCAAATCCAGCGTTGTTGACGAGATATTCGACCTCTACGCCGGAAGTGGTCAAGGCCTCGGCAATCCTGTCGCCGCAATCGGGCTGCGCGAGGTCGCAGGGAATGACGATCGGTGCCGCGCCGCCGGCCGCCTTGATTTCCGCCGCCAACGCTTCCAGGCGATCAGCGCGCCGCGCCACCAGCGCTACGCGATGGCCCTTCGATGCAAAAACGCGTGCTAGCTCGGTGCCTATGCCCGCCGATGCACCGGTAATCAGCGTCACACGCTCGGTCACGGTTGAATGCTCTTAATATCAAGTCAGGGTTATGCCGCCAGCACGGGAACGAGAGCATAGGCGCGCGGTGTGACGCAAGCCATCCCCCAAATATGGCGCCATGCGGGCCTGTATGGCCCCACGCGCTGAAGTTCCTATGTTTTCAGGCTTATCGCGCGTGGCCGCGGCCGACCGCGTCGCACATTAAAGTTTCGTCATCTGCAATGAAGCACGGCTTCATCACTCACCGTCACATTGCTGCGTCTTCGGCGTTCGGCGCACCTGCGGACGAGGCCGGCTGCCGCTCAGCCACCCGATGCTTGAGGTCGATCCGGTCGCGCGAGGAAATGCCAAGCAGGTCGGCCGCGCGCCAGACGACGTTATCCTCGAACTCGCTGACCTCGCCATCCGCGTATACCAGTTCCCACATCATCTCGATGATGCGAAGCCGGCCCTCCTCGTTCACCGAACGCATGATGACGCTGGTGAAACGATAGAGATCGACCGCCTCGCCTTCGGCCCGCGTCGCCGACGCGATCAAATGATCCGCCGTCCCGGGATCGAGCTTGAAGCGGCTCTCGATCAAACTGTGCAATTTGCGTTTCTCGATCGCGCTCGGCTCGCCGTCGAGCGAGACGACGTGAACCAGTAGTGCAGTCGCCGCGAGAAGATAGCCGGTATCATCGAACGCGAGATCTGAATCCGCGCTGGGTGCAACGATGTCGGCAATGAATTGGCGCAGTCCGTCGAGCATCAATCTACCTGCAAATTCGAAGAAGCTGTTGAGCGAATATGGGTCGAAGACTTGGCCTTCGCAATCCGCGCAATGGGTGGCTGACAAGGCACGCAGATTAAATCGGCGTCACGTTGAACGTGACGGAAATTCCTGCGTTTAAACTTGGGCAGGGCTCAGAACCGCCACAGCGAGCGGCCTTCGCTTCCTGTTGAATCTGAATCGGGCCCGCGGTCGAGGGTTCAAGCACGACCTTGCTGCTTCGGAACGACATTCCAATCGGCCAAAGTCCGACTCGCGCGATTCGCCGCAGGCTGCGAGGTCGATAATCTAATTGCAAGTAATTCGCATTTGCATTAGAGAAGAGCTCGCTGTTCCAACAAGCGATTCTCGAGGAAACGATCATGGCCTCCTTCCGCTTCGCACTTGGTGCTGCCGTTGTGCTCGGAATCGCTTCGGGAGCTGCGCTTGCGGCAGGTGACCTGTCGCGACAGACGCCGATCGAGGTGACGGTCGATCTCGGCGCGCCCGGCAAACACGAATTCGCGCCAAAGCAACTCAAGTTTGAAACCGGCAAGCTCTACAAGCTGATCCTGCGCAATTCGAGCAACGATCCGCACTACTTCACCTCGCACGCGTTCTCGCAGATGGTGTTCACGCGCAAGGCGCAGGTGACGCAGCAGCAGAACGGCAAGACCGTTACGCTCGCCGAATTCAAGGGCGCGATCCGCGAGATCGAGGTCTATCCGGGACAATCCGCCGAATGGTGGCTGGTGCCGATCGCAGCCGGCCGTGCCAGCGACCTGCGCTGCGACATCAAGACCAGCGACGGCAAGACCCACGCCGAACTCGGCATGACCGGCGAGATCGTGATCGAGTAGCGCCGTTTAGGGTATCTCGTACACCACCATCTTGTCGGCGATGCCGCGCAGTGCCGCTTCCTTCTGGATCGGCCGGATCGCCTCCTTCGCCAGGATCGTGGCCACAGCGGGCGATTCGATCACAGGCCCGGTGATGTGGATCTCCCGCGAGGTCGACAGGCTTTGCACCCGTGAAGCGATGTTGACGGTCTGGCCGAAATAATCCTGCCGTTCGTTCAGCATCACCGCCAGGCAGGGGCCTTCGTGAATGCCGATCTTGACGATCAGGTCCTCCCGGCCGCGCTCGGCATTCAGCGTCGCCATTGCCGCCCGCATGCGCAGGCCCGCGACGATCGCATGTTCCGGCCTGATGAAGGTCGCCATCACCGCATCGCCGATCGTCTTCACGACCGCGCCCTTTTCTGAAGCGATGATTTCGAGCAGCGCGTGGAAATGCGCCCGCACCAGGTCGAAGGCGGCGAGATCGCCGACCCGCTCATAGAGCGCGGTGGAGCCCTTGAGGTCCGTGAACAGGAAGGTCAGCGAGGTGATCTTGAGGCGCTGATCGACGTTGAGATTATCCGCCTTGAAGACGTCGCGAAAAGTCTGGTTGGACAGCATCCGCTTGGCGGTCAGGATCGGCTTGCGCTTGCCGAGCAGCTCATGGAGCGTGTCGTTGGCGACCCAGACCGCGGGCAGCACTCGGTGGTCGGTCTGGTTTTCGAGCGACAGCCGTAGCGGTCCCGGCCGCATCACCGTCGAGCCCGTGGGCGCCTGCAGCTTGTTGAAGACGATCGAAAACTGTTGCCGCTCGCGGGTCGGCTCGCCCTGTACATCGAAGAAATGCGCCGAATGCGTTACCGGCTCGAACACGATCACGAATTGGTTGGGCAATTGCAGCGACAGCACCGCCTTTTCGCCCGCCGGCAGTTCGATCGCTTCGAGCGAAACCTCGTCGATCAGTCGCTTGATCGATTCCTCGCTCAGGTCCATCCCCGAGCTCCAGAACATCTGGCGGTTATATTCCCAGATCGGCAGCGTGTTGGGATCGTGTGCGGCAATGCGCCTGACGCGCGGGCTGACCGTGAAAGCGACCTCGACGCGGTCGTCGACTGATGCTTCGTAACCCTGGGCGCACAGCGCGCAATTATAATCGTCGTGGCGGAGGGATTTCAGGGTATTGTGCGCACCGAGCACGCCACCGCAGCCGGGGCACAGCACATTCCAGGTGAGATCGAACAGCCCGAGCCGCGCCGAATGCAGGAAGGCCGAGATGACCTTTTCCTCGTCGAGCCCGTAGCGCGCGGCAAAATCCAACAGGTTGATCCGGTTGAGCTCGCGGTCCTCGCCCTTGGCGATCAGTTGCGAGATGGCGTCGACCACCGCCGGATCGGCGGTCTGCTTCAAGACTGCGAACTGGGCCTGGGTATCGCTCATGCTGACAACCTAGATGACGCTCCCGCGGCGACTGCGCAAGGTGCGTTTCCTTCTCTGACGCATTTTCTTCGCGCTCTCCGGCAATCCCGGATCAAAAAAAGACTACCGGGGCGTGATGACAAATATCGGCGAACGGTCGGGCTGCGTCGTCACCACGCCGATCGGCATCACCGGCTCCTTGTCGAACAGCGTGACGCGAAACGCGCCGATCATCTTCGCCAGCGCCAGCGTGGCTTCAACCAGCGCAAAATGCGCGCCGATGCAAACGCGGGCGCCGACGCCGAACGGCAGATAGGCGAAACGATCGGGCGGCGTTCCCGTCATGAAGCGGGACGGGATGAACGCGCTCGGATCGCGCCAGAGTTTCTCGTGCCGATGCAACAGCCACGGCGCGATCAGGACAATGTCCTTCTTCTTGACCGGCAGGCCGGCGATCTTATCCGGCCCAATCGCCGCGCGTGCGATCAGGAACGCCGGCGGATAGAGCCGCATGGTCTCATCGATCACCGCGCGGGTAAATTTCAGCCGCTCGATATCGAACGCGTCATTGATCGTCGCGCCCTGCACTTCGCTCGCCACCTGCTCCTGCGTGGCAGGATCGAGCGCCAGGAGATAGAGCGCCCAGAACAATGCGGTCGCCGTCGTATCATGGCCGGCGAGAATCATGGTCGCGACCTGATCGCCGAGTTGTTCGTCGGTGAAGGCCTCGCCGGTTTCCGGATCGCGCGCGTCGCCCATCAGGTCGAACAGGTCGCACGCCGGCCCGCCCTGTTGCTTGCCGGCGGCGCGGCGTTCGGCCATCAGCATGCCGACAAACGCGGTCCATCGCTTGCGGAAGCGGCTGCGTGCAATGTCCTGCGGGCTTGGCCAGCTCAACGGCAGCAGCAGATCGAGGAAATGCGGGCGCGCCAGCCGCTCGCCATATTCCATCACGAAATCGCGCAAGGCGGCGCCATGGCGATCCATCCCGAACGAGAACATGGTGCGTCCGGCGATCTCGAGCGCCATCCGTTGCATCGCCTCACGCAGGTCGACGTGCCCATTGCTGGCGGCTCTGAGCTTGGCGACCGTTTCGTCGATCGCCGCCAGCATGTGCGGAACGAGCGGCATTACCGCGCGCGGCGTGAACGCCGGCGCCAGCGTGCGGCGCTGATGCTTCCACGCGCGTCCTTCGGCAATCAGCAGGCCTTCGCCGAGGATTGGACGCAGCACCCGGATGCCGGCTGGCGTGCGCGTATAATTCTCGTAATTGTCGACCAGCACATGCTTGATCGCATCCGGCGCGTTGAGAATGAACGTGCTGCGTCCGAAGAACCGGCCCTGGACGATATCTTCCTCATAGGCCCGCTGGCCCCAGCTACCGATCGGGCTTTCGCGGATCGCCTTCATCCGCCCGAACACGGTCATGTCGTCGGGCGCCCGCGGCGGGCTCGGCGGCACCAATGGAGCTCGCGCAACCGTCATGTCGTAGGTCTCGGCTATGCTCATCGGCGCCACTCTCGTAGCCCGGATGAGCCAACGGGTCGCGCGAAATGCGCGCCCGATGACAGGCTCCACGATATCCGGGACCAACGCCCCCGCATATCGCTTCGCTCATGCGGGCTACGGCTCCAACTATGTATTCGATCCGGGCGCCACAAAGGCGCACCCGTCAGGAAACAGCTAATAAGTCAATTCGGCAACCGCAATCCGGTTCTCGGAGGCCGGCCAAGCCCGTGCCACGATCCGCTCGGTGTTGAAGATGGTCACGACGGGCCTGCCGACCTCCGACGCCGGAAGCCGCAAGGTGGTGACCGAATCGGCTGGCACGCCTGATTTCACGTCCTTTGGCTCCTTGCCGTCGATCAGCACCACATCGCGTGGCAAGCCGAAATAGCCCCGCGGGCGCGACATCAGGACCACCGCCCCCGCACCGGCATCGGCCGTTCCGAGCGGGCGTGCGGCGCGCAGATGCACAATCTCGGAAGAACGCGGAAACGGCGAGCGATAGATGTGCGTCGTGGTCGAACCGGCCGATGTCAGCACGATTTCCAGATACCAGGTCGGCTCGACCTGCGCCGGACCCCAGCGGCCATCGGCGCCGGTCTGCGAAGAGTGGATCAGGCCGCCGAGCCGTTCACCGGTCTCGGCAGAGACGCGATAGATTTCGACCATTGCGCCAGCCACAGGGCGGTTGGTGACGACGCCCCCCGGCGAGCCCGTCACAAGTCCGCTCAGTTTGACGTCAGCTTCCGGCACGATCTCGATGCGTGACGGCTCTACGCCAGCGATAAATTTATAGATCTCGCGAAACGCGCGCGGATGAAAGGCGACTTCGCGGTGATCAAGCGCGCCGAGCACCAGATTGGTCGCGCCCTTCAGCGCAGGACCATCTGATGTCACGCCGGTCGGCGTGCCCGGCTTGCCGACGAAGCGTCCGTCGGGTTGCGCATATTTATCGTTGCCGTCGCTGCGCAAAGTGAGAAACGCCGTGCCCGGCGTCGCCTCGCTGTCGCCTTCATTCAGGCCACGCAAAAATGGGCCGCGGCCGTTGAACTCGTTATTGATGCCGTCACCCCAATCATAGATGCCGTGATTGGGAACGCCGCACAGCACGGCATGGCTCACATCAGCTCCGCCGCCATTTCTGATGTAATTGCGGATCGAATAGCCGCCGCGCGAATTACCGACCAGGGCGATGCGCGCGGCGCCGGTACGACGCTGCAGTTCCTTGACGGCCTCGCCGAGCTCGCGGCGCTGGTCTTCGGTCGAGGAACGGTTCGGTTGCTCCACTTTGTCGTCACTCCGCGCCAGCGGGTCGGTGAAATTGATCGCCAGCACTCGCTCGCGCGGCACGCCATTCGATTCCATTCGCCACAGCGTCGTGATCCAGAGCGCCGCATGGTCGCCATTGCCATGCACAAACAGGATCGGCGGAACGGCTGCAGGCGCGGTCTGCGCCCGCGCCTGCAGACCGAGGAGCGGAAGACCGCCCGCCAGCAAGGGCAACGCTCCGGCACTCTTGAGGATCAACCGCCGCGACAGCCGCATTCCGAAACCTCCCGTTGCTTTTCAATACCTTAGCTGTGCGATAGCACCCCCGATAGTGCTGCTTCGACTGGACAGGCCGGGGCTTTCGCAGGCATCACCTTACATTCGAACGGAATCAAGCCGGTGACAAAACGCCAACGGAACCGATCATGACCGACCAGCCGAAACGTTCGCGTCTTGCGACTGACGGGATCGCAGCGCCGTTGCGGCACGCGGTGTTCCGGCGGATCTGGCTCGCCAGCCTCGTTTCCAATCTGGGAATTTTGATCCAGGGCGTCGGCGCGGCCTGGGCGATGACGCAGATGACTTCTTCGGCCGACAAGGTCGCGCTGGTGCAGACCGCGCTGATGCTGCCGGTCATGCTGATCTCGATGCCCGCCGGCGCTATCGCCGACATGCACGACCGCCGCATCGTCGCGCTGGTCTCGCTCGGCATTGCTCTTGTCGGTGCAACCGCGCTCACGGTGCTGGCGTGGCTCGGCCTCGTTACGCCGAACATCCTCTTGGCGCTGTGCTTTGTCGTCGGCAGCGGCATGGCGCTGTTCGGGCCGGCCTGGCAGGCCTCGGTGAGCGAGCAGGTACCGGCGGAGACACTGCCGGCGGCGGTCGCACTCAACGGCATCAGCTACAACATTGCGCGCAGCTTCGGTCCGGCGATCGGCGGCATCGTGGTCGCCACATCGGGCGCCGTGGCCGCGTTTGCCGTCAATGCGGTGCTGTATCTGCCGCTGATGGTGGTCCTGTTTCTGTGGAATCGCGCCAACGAGCCGTCGCGCCTGCCGCGCGAACGGCTCAACCGCGCCATGGTCTCCGGCGTGCGTTACATCACCAATTCGCCATCGATCAGGATCGTGCTGACGCGCACGCTGGTCACCGGCATCATTGGCGGCTCGGTCTCGGCGCTGATGCCGCTGGTCGCCCGCGATCTCCTGCATGGCGGCGCGCAAACCTACGGCATCATGCTTGGCGCCTTCGGCATGGGCGCCGTGTTCGGCGCGCTGAATATCGGCGAGGTCCGCCGGCGCATGAGCGGCGAGGCCGCGGTGCGCGCCTGCGCGATATCGATGGCCGGCGCGATCGCGGCGGTCGCCCTGAGCACCAACGCGGTCCTGACGGCGATTGCGCTCGTGCTCGCCGGCGCGGTGTGGATGCTGGCGGTCGCTCTGTTCAATATCGGCGTGCAGCTTTCAGCGCCGCGCTGGGTTGCGGGCCGCTCGCTGGCGGCTTTCCAGGCGTCGATCGCTGGCGGCATTGCGGTCGGAAGCTGGGGCTGGGGACATCTCACCGACCTTGCCGGCGTGGAGATCGCGCTCCTGGTTTCGGCCGGGCTGATGCTGATCTCACCCCTGCTTGGCATCTGGCTGCGCATGCCGCCGGTCGGCGCGCGCAACGAGGATGCCACCGAACTGCTTGCCGATCCCGAAGTGCGGCTGTCGCTCACGGGGCGCAGCGGACCGCTGGTGGTCGAAATCGAGTATCGCGTCGCGCAGGATAACGCGCGCGCGTTTCACAATGTGATGCAGGAAGTGCAGCTCAGCCGCCAGCGCAACGGCGCCTATGGCTGGTCGATCGCGCGTGACATCGGCGACCCCGAATTATGGACCGAGCGCTACCATTGCCCGACCTGGCTCGATTATCTGCGCCAGCGTAACCGTGCAACGCAGTCGGAGCGCGCCCTGCACCAGCGCGCGATCGACTTTCATCTCGGGCCGGAGCCGATCCGCGTCCGCCGCATGCTGGAGCGGCCGTTCGGCTCGGTCCGCTGGAAGGAAGATACCCCCGACCGCGCCGCCAACGAGGTCTTGCCGGTAGTCGCAACCGCAGCAGGCAGCAGCACCTGATCAATCGGTAAGGGCGACGCGGCGCGGCTATTGGGCGCAGAATGGCGCGGGAATAAATCAGCCCAACTTGATTCAGCGTATTGCCGACACCGCGCCACCAATTTCCTGCGACTAAAGTGCAAGACGCCGGCGCGCATTCGCCCCGCCGAACGCGACAGGTCCTGCTTCGCGCCTGCGAAATGGCAACGTTGCCCTGCCACTTGAGCGATTCATAAGGAGCACGCGCACTTCCCGCTTGCCAAAATGCCGCGCAAGCCTTTGACTTGTCGTTGAGACAAACAAGCCTGCGGCGACAGCGGGCGACATCTCAACCGGGAGGAACTCATGAGCAAGCGTAGCGATACAAAAACGACGCGGCGCCGTTTCCTGACGGCAGCGGCCGCCGGCGGTGCGGCGATTGCGATGCCACAAGTCAGCCGGGCGCAGACGGCGACCCTGAGGATGCAGGGCTCGTGGGGCAAGGCCGACGTCTTCAACGAGATGGCCGAAGATTATGTGAAGCGCGTCAACGAGATGGCGGGCGGCCGGTTGCGCATCGACTATCTGGTGGGCGGCTCGGTCGTGCACCCGTTCCAGGTATTCGACGGCGTGCATGGCGGCCAGATCGACGCGGCACATACGGTGACAGTTTACTGGTACGGCAAGCACAAGGCCGCATCGCTGTTCGGCACCGGGCCGGTGTTCGGCTTCAATGCCAACGAAGGTCTTGGCTGGATTCACAACGGCGGTGGCAAGGAGCTGTTCGAAGAACTCCAGACCCAGATCATGAAGGTCAACATCAAGAGCTTCTTCGCAATGCCGATGCCGACCCAGCCGCTCGGCTGGTTCAAGAAGCCGATCACCAGCGATGCCGACCTGAAGGGGCTCAAGTACCGCACCGTGGGTCTGGCCGCCGACCTGTTCCAGGTGATGGGCGCCTCTGTCGCGCAGCTTCCGGGCGGCGAAATCGTGCCGGCCATGGAGCGCGGCGTGATCGATGGATTCGAGTTCAACAACCCGACATCGGACCGGCGCTTCGGCGCGCAGGACGTCGCCAAGAACTACATGTTGGGCAGCCACCATCAGGCGACGGAATACTTCGAGATCATGTTCAACCGCACGAAATACAATGCGTTGGCGGCCGAGCAAAAGGCGATCCTGCAGTATGCTGCAGAGGCAGTCTCTTCCGCCAACGAATGGAAGGGGATGGACTACTACTCCAAGGACCTGCAGGAACTGATCAACAAGGACAAGGTCAACGTTCAGCGGACGCCCAAGTCCGTGTTCGATGCGCAGATCAAGGCATGGGACGGCTTGATCGCCCAGCTCGGGTCGGATCCATTCATGAAGAAGGTGATGGATTCGCAGAAGGCATGGGTGCGCCGCGTGGTTTACTACAACATGACCAACGCAACTGATTACCGTGGCGCCTTCGAGCATCACTTCCCGGGTGTGCTCAAGGTTTGACGAGCTCGCGGCGCTTGATCGGCGGTACGAATAATGGGCGGCGCGGTTGACGCGCCGCTCAGCCAGCAACTGGGGGACATCCGGATGTGCGATTTACAGCGAGTTCAACTCGCATGAGGAAGTTTCTGTTTTTCATCGATGAACTCAGCACCTGGGTCGGCAAGGCGTTCGCCTGGCTGATTCTCGTCCTCACGCTCGGAGTCAGCTACGAGGTGTTCATGCGCTACGTGCTGCGTGCGCCGACCACCTGGGCGTTCGACATCAGCTACATCACCTATGGCGCGATGTTCCTGATGGCCGGCGCCTATACGCTCTCGCGCAACGGCCATGTGCGTGCCGACGTGGTCTACCGCCTCTGGTCACCGCGCACCCAGGCGACGATGGACCTCGTTCTCTACATTCTGTTTTTCCTGCCGGCGATCGCAGCGCTGATGTATTCGGGCTGGAATTATGCCGATATGTCGGTTCGCTTCCGCGAAGTCAGCATCTTCAGTCCGGCTGGCGTGCCAGTATTTCCGCTGAAGGCGCTGATCCCGATCACGGGCCTGCTCCTGCTTCTGCAAGGCTTCGCTGAAATCATTCGCTGTGTGCTGTGCATCCGCACCGGCCAATGGCCACAACGCCTGCACGACGTTGAGGAAACCGAGAGCCTGATCATCCGCGAGCATCAGCAGCAGCAGGCTGCGGTGGAGCCGAGTGAGAAGGGAGCTGGCGCATGACCGACCCTCAACTCGGCATGCTGATGCTGGGGCTTTTCATCTTCATCATCATGCTCGGCTTCCCGATCGCCTTCACGCTGATGGCGATGGGCGTCTCGTTTGGCTACTATGCCTACTACACTCCCGGTCAGGAGTTCTTCCAGAACCGCATCTTCACGCTGCTGGTGCAGAAGACGTTCGAGGTCACGTCCAGCGACGTGCTGGTCGCGGTGCCCTTGTTCCTCTTCATGGGCTATCTGGTCGAGCGCGCCAATATTCTCGACCGCCTGTTCTACTCGCTGCAACTGTCGATGAAGAACGTGCCGGGCGCTCTGGCGGTGGCCACGCTGATCACTTGCGCGATGTTCGCCACCGCCACCGGCATCGTCGGCGCCGTTGTCACGCTGATGGGGCTGCTGGCTTTGCCCGCCATGCTGCGAGCCGGCTACGACACCAAGCTGTCGGCAGGCGTGGTCTGCGCCGGCGGCTGCCTCGGCATCCTGATTCCGCCGAGCATTCTCCTGATCGTCTATGCGGCCACCGCCGGCGTTTCGGCGGTCAAGCTTTATGCGGCCGCGTTCTTTCCGGGGTTCCTGCTGGCTCTGCTCTACATCCTTTATGCGATGGCGCGCGCGATCATCAATCCCGCGCTCGCACCGAAGCTGCCGCCCGAGCAGACCAACGTGCCGATCTCCACGGTGATCTGGGCGCTTGCCACATCATTCCTGCCGCTCGCGCTCCTCATCGTCGCCGTGCTCGGCGCGATCCTGTTCGGGCTGGCGACGCCGTCCGAGGCGGCTGCCGTAGGCGCCCTCATGAGCATCGTTCTGGCGGCCGCCTATCGTTCGCTCAACTATACGATGATGCGCGAATCGGTATATCTGACCGTGCGCGCGACCGCGATGGTCTGCTACCTCTTCATCGGCTCATGGACGTTTTCCGCGGTGTTTGCCGTCCTTGGCGGACAGACGGTGGTCGAACAGTTCTTCGCCTCGATGAACCTGTCGCCGATCCAGTTCCTGCTGTTGACTCAGGTGATCATCTTTCTGCTCGGCTGGCCGCTGGAATGGACCGAGATCATCATCATCTTCGTGCCGATCTTCCTGCCGCTGCTTCCCAACTACGGCATCGATCCGATCTTCTTCGGCATCCTGGTCGCACTGAACACGCAGACCGCGTTCAATACGCCACCGGTTGCGATGGCCGCCTTCTACCTGAAAGGCGTGGCACCGCCCGAGGTGAAGCTCACCGACATCTTCTCCGGCGCGCTTCCCTTTGTCGGCCTGGTCTTCTTGACCATGGCACTGGTCTACATCTTCCCGGAAATTGCGTTGTGGTTGCCCAGCTATCTCTACGGATCGCGGTGAGCCAGTCCGGTAAAGCGCTGAAAGGGTGCGCATGAGTCTCAATGCGCTCGGGCTTGCGGAAGCGGCGGCCGGCATCCGCGACGGTCGGCTCAGCTCAGTGGAGCTCGTCGCCGACTGCTTGAAACGCATCGACGAGGCCGATCGCGACATCGAGGCGTGGGCATTCCTCGATCGCGACTACGCGATGCGGCAGGCCGAGGCTGCCGACGACCGCCGCAAGCAAGGCAAGGCCACAGGCCCGCTGCATGGCGTGCCGTTGGGCATCAAGGACATTTTCGATACCGGCGACATGCCGACGGAGTTCGGATCAAGCCTGTGGGCGGGACGCACGCCGCGCCGCGATGCAGTGGCCGTGGCGCGGCTGCGGGCGGCAGGAGCCGTGATCCTCGGCAAGACGGTGACGACCGAGTATGCCTATTTCAATCCGGGCAAAACCCGAAATCCGCATAACCCGGATCACACGCCGGGCGGATCGTCATCGGGCTCCGCCGCGGCGGTTGCGGCGCTGATGGTGCCGGGCGCCATCGGCTCGCAGACCAACGGGTCCGTGATCCGCCCCGCCGCCTTCTGCGGGGTGGTTGGCTTCAAGCCGACACACGGTCTCATTCCACGGAGCGGCGCGCTACTGCTATCGCGGGCACTCGATCATGTCGGCGTGTTTGCGCGCTCGGTCGACGACGCAGCACTGCTGGCGCAGACGCTTGCGGGTTTCGACGAGGAAGATCCGGATACGCGCCCCCTTGCCCCTCCCCGCTTTGTCGACTTGGCGGCAAGCGAGCCGCCATTGCCGCCGCGGTTCGCTTTCGTGCGCTCGCCCGCGTGGAAGCACGTCGAGCAGGTGACGACGGAGGCGTTTGCCGAACTGGTGGAGGCGCTGGGCGAGCACGTTTCCGAAGTCGAGGTCGGCCCGAGCTTCGACCGCGCCATCGAGATGCACCGCACTGTCATGGAAGTGGAGATGGCGCACAACCTGCATCGCGATTTCGAGCAGGGGGGCAAGTCCCTGAGCAAGATGCTGCGCGCGCTGATCGAGCGCGGGCGCCAGGTTTTGGCCGTCGACTACACCCGCGCCTTGGCCGGCAGCGCGCCGCTCAACGCGGCGCTCGACGGCGTGTTTGACGAATACGACGCGATTCTGACTCCGTCTGCACCGGGCCCGGCGCCGCGCGGCCTCGACAGTACCGGCAACCCCGTGTTCTGCTCAATGTGGACTTATCTCGGGACGCCGGCGGTGACGCTGCCGCTGCTGCAATCGGAAAGCGGCCTGCCCATTGGCGTGCAGTTGGTCGGGCGCCGCGGCAACGATGCGCGGCTCCTGCGGACGGCCAACTGGCTAATCAATACTCTCGGAAAACGCGGCCGCGGCACAGCCGCGCCTGCCAAGACCAGTGCCAAGACCAATGCGCGTCGCGCGAAAACAAGGAGCGGCCGATGACGAATTTCATCACCGGACTGATCGGCGTTGCCGGCGTCTGCGCGTTTCTCGGCATCATGCTCTGGTGGATCAAGGCGGTGCCGCTGATCGTCATCTGCGTGTTGGTGATGGCACTACTGAGTTACGATTTCTACCAATCGCTCCGCACCAACGGGAACGGCACGGGCTAAGCCGCGACTGCGGGCTCTACTGCCCGGCGCTCGTCAGCTTCTGCTGGCAGGCCTTGCTGATCCGTGAGCGGTTCTGCTTCAGGCAGGCGAGAATGACCTGATCGCCAGCCTGCATCTGCGCCCGGCAATACCGCGAGACGTCCCGCGCGCACTCGTCATGCCCCTCTTTTTTTTGTGTTTGCGCCGACGCGCTTGAGGCCATCAGGATCAGGGGAATGACGAAAAGGATCTTGGTCATTTGCTATGCCTTCACACCAGAGAAACGCAATCAGGGCGTTCTATAGCGTTTTCGAGCGAGGTTGGAACCGGTTCGCGTCAAGAAAACGCATCAAAACAGGAATCCAGTCCGCCAAAATCCAAGCCGCACGCATTTGTGAACGCTCAAATGGCCCAACCGTTCGCGTTGTGAACGCCGCGAAACGAAAAACGCCTGCGTCGCATCGACGCAAGCGTTTTCGGAGCCGCCGAAGACCAGGGGTTACTGCGCGGCGAGCTTGCCCTTCTTCGCCCCGAGATCGCGATCCATGACGGTGCGGCAGCCCGCGCTCAGGTCGGCGCGATGCTTGATCATGCAAGCGGTGATCTTCGGAATATTCGGGATTTCCGAGCTGCAGAGGCGGAATGCGTCGCCGGTGCACATCTGCTGCGCTTCAGAGCTGAAGGCAAAGCTCACGGTCGAGGAAGCGGCGGCGAAAGAGGTGGTCAAGGCCAGCACTAGACTGACCTTGCGAACGGCATTGAAGAACACTGCGGTCATTGTCGGCTCCTGTTGGCTCGGCAAGCGAGCCCGTTGTTGATGTCAGGAGCATGCGCCGGGAACTGCGGGCCGACTGTGACTGACCTCACTCGCGCATAAGGCGCTCATCTCCTTCGTCTAGAGCCTTTTCGGTTCTGATTGAATCAGAACCGGGCTCTAGATTCTTGTTTTGACGCGTTTTCTTGACGCGAACCGGTGTCCACTTCGCTGAAAAACGCTCTAACCGGCGCTTGTTCGCGAGACGTTAAGACATTGTTGGCATTAATGGCCCGTTGCGTGTGTGTACCCCGAGTATGTGGAAAGAGTAGCGATGCGTAATGCGTTGGGCCTGATGCTGGCCAGTGTAGTGACGGCGCTGGTGATCACCGGCGTTTGGTTCTGGACCTCCTCGCCGCGAGCCGATGCGGCTGCACCCCAAACCGTCGCCGCCCGTGCGGCCGAGCCGGCACCCGCCGCAGCCAGGCCCGCACTGCGGGACGACGTCGAGACCACGGCCTCTCTCTCGAAGCCGGCCCCTGCCCCCGTGCCGATTCCCGCAGCCCAGCCGGCGCGATCGGCCTGCGCCAATCCCGACGCACTCGGCGTCAGCCGTACCGTCGTGATCGACACCACCGGCGGCCCCGGCTTCGGCTTCCTGCAATACAAGCAGTTCGACTTCCTGACCGACAAAGAGGTCGTGCTGACCTTCGACGACGGCCCGTGGCCGACCACGCCCGCCGTGCTCAAGGCGCTATCGGATGAATGCACCAAGGCCGTGTTCTTTCCGGTCGGCAAGCACACGACATATCATCCGGAGATTCTCAAGCAGGTCGCGGCCGCCGGCCACACCATCGGCTCGCACACCTGGTCGCACACACATCTCGACGGCAAAAAGCTGACCGAGCAGCAGATGAGAGAAGAGATCGAGAAGGGTTTTAGCGCCGTGAAGATGGCGCTGGGCACGGCTCCCGCGCCGTTCTTCCGCTTCCCGGGGCTCGCGCACACGCAGGCCGCGCTCGGCTATCTCGGCACGCGCAACATCGCGATGTTTTCAGTCGATGTCGATTCCAACGACTTCAAGTCTTCCGGTCCCGACCAGGTGATCCAGAACGTCATGACCAAGCTCGACAAGCAGGGCAAGGGCGTCATCCTGATGCACGATCTGCAGAAGAGCACGGCGCAGGCCTTGCCGACGCTGCTGCGCCGCCTCAAAGCCGGCGGCTACAAGGTCGTGCAGATGAAGGCCAAGGAGCAGCTCGAAACCCTGCCCGAATATGACGCGATGCTGGTCAAGGACCAGAAAATGCCGGCGGTCGCCAGCCGCCCGATCAGCAGCGTGGTGCAGACGGTTTCGCAGTAAGCCGACAGGCTCAGGCATCATTCAACAAAAGCGCGCCCTCGGAATAGTCCCGAGGGCGCGTTTTGCTTTGGCATTTTTACCAATAGATCCCGTGGCGATGCAGCTCGCGGACGATGCGCGCTTCGATCCAGTGGTGCTTGCGGCGCGGCTTCATACTCCTGGACATTGAGGCCGTTCTCCGGAACGCGGGCCTCGCGGGCGCCGCGTTCACGGACGCAGCCGCGGCGGGCCGATATACCCTGGCCGCCTTGGGCGTGGCCGTCTTGTTCGTGTCAGTCCTGAGTGTCTCAGCCTTCGGTGTCTCAGCCTTGTGCTCGATCGCCGGCCGCTCAACATATTTCGGCGGTTCCGGCGGCTGCGGGGCTTCAGCGGTTTTCGGCGCATCGACGGCCTTCGCGGGCGCCTGCTCGATGCCACCCAGCGACAAGCTCCGATCCCCAGCCTGAGCCGCGGCGGATGCCAGAACGAATCCTGCGATGAGAATGAGTTTACGCATGTTGGTGTCTCCCCTTGAGGTCGAGGCAGAGACTAGGCCAGGCACGCGGTCCTTTATGTGAGACAGGTCACGCAAACGCATCCGCCAACGAGCGCCCATCGTTCAGGAAATTTTCTGAAAAAGCGTGGTGCCGCAAACAGGACTCGAACCTGTGACCCCGTCATTACGAATGACGTGCTCTACCAACTGAGCTATTGCGGCGGACCGAAGCGGCGTTCCGGGGTGAGCCGCGAACGCCCGCACCTGATATCGGGCAGCGCCCCGATTGGCAAGAAAAACGGGCCTAGCTGCCGCCCCATCGTGACAAAAATCCCCGCCAGCCGCCGGCCTGGGCCTTGGGCGGGGCGATTTGTTCCGCGAATTCGTCCGCTGGGCCGTCCTCGTCGATGCCAGGATCGTCGGGGGCTCGAATGAGGGGGATCACGGCGGGAATCGGGGTTGGAACCGTCTTTGGAATATCCTGGCGGGAACGGAACAGCGGCGCCGGTTGGCTTGGTGCCGGCTCGGCCGGCTTCGGCGGGGCTGGCTCCGGCGGGGCTGGCTCGGGCGTCGGAGCGGTGACCGCTTCCGGGCGGGTGGCCTCGGCCGGAGCCGCTTCCATGCCAGCAGCCGCCGGCGGCACATTGTCCTGCGCGGCGGGCGGTTCGGGCGTGACGGGAGCAGTGGGCTCGGCGGGCTGCTCGTCCACGGCCCCAGGCGGCGCAATCACGACGGCGCGGCGCGGCGTCGCCAGCATGGCTTCTTCGAACGGGGAGGATTCAATCGCGGCGCCCTTGTCAGACGGCAGCGCCGCGACAGGCGTCTGCCATTGAAAGGCATCGAGCCGCCCGGTGACGGGGGAAACCGGCCGCCACCGGTCGCTGACATAACCGTCGGCGGTCCAGGCCGGATCGTGCAGCGCGCGCACCGCGCGCAAGGTCCAAGCGCGCGCGCGGCCGCTATCGCCATGCTCGGTGCGCTCGATCTCGGCCATCAACAGCGCGACGCGCTGTGTCGGCTGAGCGATGAAGGGCGCCAGCGCCTCGCGCGCTTTGGTAAATTCGGAGGCGTCGATCGCGGCGCGCGCAATCGCCAGCGCGCCCTCGATATGGCCCGGTGTTTTCGCCGCCAGCGTCTCGACCCGCACCAGCCGTTGGCGTGCGGAATCCCCCAACTTCACATGGGCATAGGCATCGGCCAGATCCGGATGCGGTTGCGCCAGCCACGCCGTCTCGACGAGACGCATCGAACGCCGCACCTGGTGCGCTTCGCTCTCGAACTTGCTCGCCAGCACCGCGGCGGGCACCAGAGTCGGCGCCAGCTTGACCGCTTCCATCACGCTCTCGCGCGCCAGATCGCGATCGACCTTTTCGAGCTCGAGCGCGCGTGCAGTGAGCAGCACGCCGCGCTGCCGGCGATAGGTCGCCTTGTCGATCAGCCCGGCCGACTGATTGTTGTCGAGGATCTTTAGCGCGCCGGCCCAGTCGCCCTTGGCGCAGCAGAAGCCGAGCACGGCGTGCGAGGCCCATGACGACGATGGCGACAGCTTTAGCGCCTCCTCGGCGAGCATGACCGCGGCGACGGGATCGTCGGCGCGCTGCGCCTCGATGAACAGGCCGCGCAGACCCAACAGCCGCGTGTCTTCACGCTCGGCCATGGTGCGGAAGGCGCGCTGCGCGCCCTCGCGGTCGCCGTCGAGCTGCGCCGATTGCGCATGCAGCAGCAGGGCCAGCGGATCATGCGCCGCGTGCTTTCGCGCGGCATCCGCGTGAATGCGGGCAGCCGCGGAATCGCCATGGCCGATCGCGAGCAGGCCTTGCGTGATCGCATGCCGGCCGCGGGCCTGACGACGTTCGCGCCGGTTGCGGCGGATACGTTGCGGCGTGCGCCACAGGCCGCGCAGGATCGCCCACAGCATCATTGCCGCGACGACGACAATGCCGAGCCCCAGCACGAACACCGGCAGCGTGGTCTGCACGCGATAGCCGCCCCATGACAGCACGACATCGCCGCTCTGCTCGGCAATCCAGGCCGCGCCCGCTGCACCGAGCGCGATCAACACCAGGAACAGAATGATCCGGATCATCGAAATCCTTATTGCGCCGGTTTGGCGAGCACAGCCATGGCATCGGCTGCAAATTGACGGGATGCGGCCAGCGCAGCGTTGCGCGCATCGGCCCGTTCGAGCCACTCTTGCGCCGCGGCGCGATCGGCCGGCTCCAGCGTCTTCAATTCCCGCCGCGCCTCGTTGAAATCATTGCGCAGCGCAGCCGCCGTAATCCGCGCCACCACGGCGCCGCGGTCCGTGCCGGCGGTATCGGTGCGTTCGATCTTGACCAGCTTGGCGGCGCCCGCCTGCAGACGGTCGACGATGCCGGTGCCGGTGGTGGCGGCGCTCTGTTGGGCCGGCAACAGTTTTGGCATCAGCGCCAGCAGTTCCGTGCTCAGCTTGCCGGCGTTCGGCACGCCGTTCTCCGCAAATTGATCGAGCGGCCTTAACGCTTCGGGATTGGGCGCCAGCGCCTTGGCTGCGGCGAGCGCCGTCGGATAGGGATCGCCGATCCGGACCAGCACATCGAGCAGCGCTGCCGATACCACACGGCGCAGCGGCATATCATCCGCAGGTTTGGCGTCGGCCGTCGTGTCGGCAAGCTTGCTGCCTTGTTGCGCGATCTCGGCGCTCTGCGCCCGCATCTGGCTCTCGATCTTGGCGATGCGTTCGGCAAACGCGCTGAGATCAGGCGACACGGTGCCGTCGCCACGCGGCGCCGACTTCACCTCGTTGATGGCAGATGCCAGCTTCTCGCCTTGCGCGCGTACCGCCGCGACTTCACCGCGCAGCGTCGCGACGGATTTTTCAAGTGCCTCAGTGCGCGCGGCAGCGGCGGGATCAGCTACGGGTTTGCCCACCTTGGATTCGAGGCCGGCGATGCGCGCGGTCAAACCGTTGATGGCGGCGGCGTTGAGCTGCGCGGTCTGCGATACGGAGGCTGGCTGAATCGCGGGCCAGCCTAGCATCCAGCCGACGCCGATCACCAGCGCTGCCGCGGCCGCGCCGGAAACCGGCGCGATGACCCAGGGTGAGACAGGCCGGGACGGCGGCTCCGCCACCCGGGACTCCTCAACTGGAGGCTCCCCAACCGGCGCTTCGGCGATCTCGGGCGCGGGTTCAGCCACAGGTTCGGATGGCGCCTCGCCAGAATTCCTGGTTTCGCTCGATACTTCGGAGGCATCGAGATCGATGGTCGGCGGCTCACGCTTCGGCCGACCCGATTCGGGCAACGATCCAGTGTCTTCGGGCCTGTTATCGACCATCACAGCGGTTCCCTTGAGGTAGTTAGATGCCGGAACTTAGTAGAATCGAGACGTCTTAGAGCATGATCCGGCCGTGGCGGCACCGGTTTTCCGATTAGACCATGATCAGACTTAAAGATTAGGACCCGATCGAGCCTGCAACGCCCGGTCCAGCGCCTCGAACAGGGCGTTTTCATCCGGCGAAACCGCAGTCGTGACCTGGGTCGCGCCGGCATCCCGCAACACCGCGGCGACGCCTGCCGAAATGCAGCACTGCGGCAGCGCCAATGCCGAGATTTCGACACCGCCGAAGCGCGCCGCCTCCAGAAACGCACGCGCGCTGCGCCGCGAGTAATGCAGCACGGCTTCGACCTCATGCGCCACGAAAGCGTCACATACTTCGGGCGGCAGGCTGGGCACGGGCACCATCCGGTAGGTGGTATGCGTCACCACCGTAAAACCCTTTTCGCCGAGTTCACCGGCAAGGTCGCGCGCGAGATCGGCGCCGGCAAGGTACAGTATCGGGCTCGCCTTCTTCAGTTGCTTCGATTTCGCGCTCGCCAGCACCAGATCGCGCAACGCGCCGGCGTCGCCCTTTGAGGCGATCACTTCGCCGAACCCCGCATCGCGGGCCGCCGCCGCGGTATTTTCTCCGACCGCGAACAGCGGCAGTTTGAGAAGCCGGCTGTCGGCAAGATGGGGCACGATGGCGCGCAGCGCGTTGGCGCTGGTGGCGATGACGGCGCCATAGGTCGCGTCCGCATCGTCCTGGAACGGCACCGGCTCGAACCGCAGCATCGGCGCGCGCAGCACGTCGACCCCTCGCGCGCGGAGGGACTTCTCCGTCATCTCATCATCCGGACTTGGTCGCGTCACGAGAACGGCCATATTTCAGATCTCCGCCAAACCGGTTTCGGGCACGCCCAGGCGATTGCACGTTGCGACCTCGTAGTGCTACCCGGTTACGGAAGCGTTGTTTTTGGCGATAGCGCAAGGGTTCAAATTGGACAACGACAAGCCGATGCTGGTGCTGGGTATCGAGACCACCTGCGATGAAACCGCAGCCGCCGTGGTCGAGCGCCAGCGCGATGGAAGCGGAAGGATTCTATCCAATATCGTGCGCTCGCAAACCTCGGAACACGCTCGGTTCGGCGGCGTGGTGCCGGAGATAGCGGCGCGCGCCCATGTCGACCTGCTCGACGGGATCGTCAGCCAGGCCATGAAAGATGCCAATGTCGGCTTCGCGCAATTGTCAGCGGTCGCGGCCGCCGCAGGTCCCGGCCTGATCGGCGGCGTGATTGTCGGCCTCACCACCGCCAAGGCCATCGCGATGGTGCATGACACCCCGCTGATTGCGGTCAATCATCTCGAAGCGCACGCGCTGACACCGCGGCTCACTTGCGCGCTCGCCTTTCCCTATTGTCTGTTTCTCGCCTCCGGCGGTCACACCCAGATCGTCGCCGTGGTCGGCGTCGGCAAATATGTGCGGCTCGGCACCACCGTCGACGACGCGATGGGGGAGGCTTTCGACAAGGTCGCGAAGATGTTGTCGCTGCCCTATCCGGGCGGGCCGGAGGTCGAGCGCGCGGCGGGAAGCGGCGACGCCAAACGTTTCGCCTTTCCGCGGCCGATGCTCGGCCGGCCGGATGCGAATTTCTCGCTGTCGGGATTGAAGACGGCGGTTCGCAATGAGGCCAACCGCTTGATGCCGCTGGAGCCGCAGGATGTCAGCGACCTCTGTGCCAGTTTTCAGGCCGCGGTGCTGGAATCGACCGCAGATCGGCTGAGCGTCGGCTTGAGACTGTTTCACGAGCAATTCGGCCCGCCCCGCGCGCTGGTCGCCGCCGGCGGCGTCGCGGCCAACCACGCCATTCGCGGCGCGCTGCAGGATGTCGCCTCGAAGGCGCAGACCACGCTGATCATTCCGCCGCCTGCGCTCTGCACCGACAACGGCGCCATGATCGCCTGGGCCGGCGCGGAGCGGATGGCGCTGGGATTGACCGATACGATGGATGCGCCGCCGCGCGCGCGCTGGCTGCTCGACGCCAACGCAACCGCGCCGGCCGGCTTCGCCAACACGCGCGCAGGATTCTGACATGACGTCCTTCAATTCCGTCGCGGTGATCGGCGCCGGTGCCTATGGCACCGCGCTCGCCTGCGCCGCGGTGCGCGCCGGCCGCAAAGTCGTGCTCTATGCGCGAAGCGCCGAAAGCGCCGCGCAGATGCAGACGACGCGAAAGAATCCAAAATTATCCGGCGTGAGCCTCGACAGCACTATCGGCGTCACGGCCGATATCGCGGCCGCGGCGCGCGCGGACATCGTCCTGCTTGCGACACCTGCGCAAAGTTTGCGCGAAGCCGCTACAACACTTGCGCCGCACGTCGAACCGAAGACACCCGTCGTCGCCTGTGCCAAGGGAATCGAGCGCGGCACCCACAGGTTCATGACCGAGATCATCGCCGAGACCATACCGGATGCAATCCCTGCAATCCTGTCGGGACCGAACTTCGCCGATGATGTGGCGCTAGGCCTTCCAACTGCCGTGACGCTTGCCGCAAGAGATGAAAAGCTGGCGAGCTTTCTGGTGCAGGCGCTGGGCTCGTCGACCTTCCGGCCCTATCACACCTCCGATGTCCGCGGCGTCGAGATTGGTGGGGCGGCCAAGAACGTGCTGGCGATCGCAGCCGGCATCGTGGTCGGCCGGCAGCTCGGCGCCTCGGCGCTGGCCGCGCTGACCACGCGCGGCTTCAGCGAGCTCGCGCGCCTCGGCCGCGCCTGCGGCGCGCGCGGCGAAACGCTGGCGGGCCTGTCGGGGCTCGGCGATCTGATCCTGAGCTGCTCCAGTCCGCAGTCTCGCAATCTGGCATTCGGTATCGCGCTTGGGCGCGGCGAGCCGCCGAACCGCGACAAGCTCGCCGAAGGCGAATTCACCGCGCCGGTCCTGATCGAACTGGCAGCTTCGCAGAACGTCGATATGCCGGTATCAAATGCGGTCGCGGCGATCCTGAGCGGCAAGGTGACGATCGACGCGGCGATCGAAGGCCTGCTGACGCGGCCGTTCAAGGCGGAGGAATGATTTCTCCTGGTCATGCCCGCGCTTGCCGCGGGCATCCACGTCTTGGATAATGGCCTCGGAAGGAAGACGTAGATGGCCGGGACAAGCCCGGCCATGACGAGAGATGGTGGGCGTCATGAATTACTGGTTGGTGAAATCCGAACCCTCGAGCTGGTCATGGGACCAGCAGGTCGCGAAGGGCGCCAAGGGTGAAGCCTGGACCGGCGTGCGCAATTTCACCGCGCGGCAGAATCTGGTGAACATGAAGAAGGGCGACAAGGCCTTCTTCTATCACTCCAACGAGGGCAAGGAGATCGTCGGCATCGCCGAGGTCATCAAGGAGGCCTATCCCGATCCGACCGACAAGACCGGCAAATTCGTCTGCGTCGACATCAAGGCCGACAAGCCGTTGAAGACGCCGGTGACAATGGCCGCGATCAAGGCCGACAAGAGGCTCGCCGACATGGCGCTAGTGAAGTATTCGCGACTGTCGGTGCAGCCGGTCACGGCCGAAGAGTGGAAGCTGGTCTGCAAGATGGGCGGGCTGTAGCGCGCTCTTACTTCCCCTCTCCCCTTGTGGGAGAGGGTGGATCGAATGAGCGTCAGCTCATTCGAGACGGGTGAGGGGTCTGTCTCCGCGGAAAGAACCCCATCCGGCGCTTCGCGCCACCTTCTCCCATAAGGGGAGAAGGAAGAACCGGGGCGGATGCACGAGGTTGTCATTGCCGGGCTTGACCCGGCAATCCATCGTCTCAGAAGAATCCTTTTTGATGGATGCGCGGGTCAAGCCCGCGCATGACGAGGCGCGTTACGCCACCGCCGCGGCCACCACCACCTGCGCCAGCAGCGCCTCGCGCTTGGCTTGCGTGCGATAGCCTTTCATCGTCGCGGCAAAGCGCTCCAGGATGCCGTCTTCGAACGCGGTGACAATGGTGTCGTGGACATAGCTCTTGCGGCAGATCGCCGGCGTGTTCGACAGTTCGTCGGCCGCGGCGCGCACGGCTTCGAGCACCTGCTTCTTGCGGCCGCGGGCGCTCGCTGCCGGTGAAATCCGCGACAACGATTCCAGCACCACGGCCGATGCCATCAGCGTGCGGAAATCCTTCAGCGAAATCTTGATGCCGGCGATCTCGCGCAGGAACGCATTCACCGTGGTGGTCGAGACCGCGCGAACCGTGCCGGAATTGTCGCGGTACTGGAACATGCGCTTGCCCGGCACGGTGCGCAGGATGCCGATGGCGCGCACCAGCTTGGCCGCATCGCACTCCTTGCGGACGGCCTTGCCGCCCTTGGCCTTGAAGGTGAGGACCAGGGTGTCGTCTTCCAGCACGACGTTCGACTTCAATAGCGTGGTGGCACCGCGGGTGCCGTTGAGGCGGGCATAGGATTCATTGCCCGGACGGATCGCTGTGCGCGCGATCAACTCGATCACGGCCGAGAGCGCGAACTCGCGCGTCGGCTCGTCGCCGGAAAGATAGGCCGAAACTTTCCGACGGATCTTCGGCAAGGCCGCCACCAGCCGCGCCAGGCGATGGGCCTTGCGGTGCTCGCGGACCTTTTCCCAATCGGCATGGTAGCGGTATTGCAGCCGGCCCGCGGCATCGATGCCAACCGCCTGCAGGTGCGAATTCGGGTCGGCCGAATAGCGCACTTCGCGATAGGCCGGTGGCACCGCCATCGAATGAAGGCGTCGGATCGTCCCGGCGTGGCGGATCTGCGTGCCATTGGCGCGAATAAATGAGTAACTTTTCCCGCGCTTGATACGGCGGATGGTCAGGCTGTTTTGACCGCCGAGTTTGAGGCCAAGTTCCTGTGCCAGCGCTTCGACGGAGGCGATGATGTGCGGCTTTGCCGCGGATGACTTGGGCAGTTCCTTCGGCAGTTGCCCAAGCGCTTCGGCCAATGCAACGGCGGGATCGGCGGAAGCGGGCCGCGTAGCCTCGAAATTCTGCTGATCCATCATGTCCGTTGTCGCCTTACTCCGCCTGTTTCGCCGGTAATGCCGTTTGTTGTGGCTTGTTCCGGGAGGCCGTCGGCCCCGGGGTGGCCATTTAGGGGGTAACGGACCACTTTGCGAGTCCCTATTCCGTCATTTACGGTTATAAGATACCGTTCATGGGAGCCATTCCGTCGATAACGTTGATTTCGCCCTGAGCAGACCTGCGAAAATGGTCTGACCTTGATCCGCGACAAGGCCGGGAACCGGCTGGCCGACCAAGGTCGCAGACGTTCCGCCTTGTCCGGGCATCATCCCGCGACGCATAATCGCTGCAACAATCAGGGACGACTTGTGGCCGCCGAGCATCCGGCCGCAATGAGTGGGAGGAAAAGATGTCCGAGAAGATTTACGACGTATCCGCCGATTGGGCTAAACGTGCCTACATCGATGACGCCAAGTACCGCGAAATGTATGCCCGCTCGGTCTCGGACCCCAACGGCTTCTGGGCCGAACAGGCCAAGCGCATCGACTGGATGAAGCCGCCCCACAAGATCGAAAACGTCTCCTTCGCCCCCGGCAACATCTCGATTAAATGGTTTGAGGACGGGGTCCTGAACGCCGCCTGGAACTGCATCGACCGCCATCTCGACAAGCGCGCCAACCAAACCGCGATCATCTGGGAAGGTGACGACCCCTCGCAGTCCAAGCACATCACCTACCGCCAGCTGCATGACGAAGTCTGCAAGATGGCCAACATCCTGCGCACGCGGAACGTCAAGAAGGGCGATCGCGTCACCATCTACCTGCCGATGATCCCGGAAGCGGCCTACGCGATACTGGCCTGCGCGCGGATCGGCGCCATCCATTCCGTGGTGTTCGCCGGCTTTTCGCCCGACAGTCTCGCCCAGCGCATCACCGATTGCCAATCCAAGGTGATCATCACCGCCGACGAAGGATTGCGCGGCGGCAAGAAGGTGCCGCTGAAGGCCAATGTCGACGCCGCGATCGAGAAAGCGGGTGGCGTCGATTGGGTCGTCGTCGTCAAGCACACCGGCGCTGCCGTCGACATGAATCCAACGCGCGATTTCTGGCACCACGAAGTGGCCAAGCTGGTGACGACGGAATGTCCGTGCGAGCACATGCACGCAGAAGACCCGCTGTTCATTCTCTATACGTCGGGCTCCACCGGTCAGCCGAAGGGCGTGCTGCATACCACGGGCGGCTATCTCGTGTTCGCGTCGATGACGCATCAATACGTGTTCGACTACCACGATGGCGACATCTACTGGTGCACCGCCGACGTCGGCTGGGTCACCGGCCACAGCTACATTCTCTATGGGCCACTGGCGAACGGCGCCACCACGCTGATGTTCGAGGGCGTTCCGAACTATCCGGACAATTCGCGGTTCTGGAATGTCATCGACAAGCACAACGTCAACATCTTCTACACCGCGCCGACCGCGATCCGCGCGCTGATGCAGGCCGGCGACGGTCCCGTGCAGAAGACCTCGCGCAAGAGCCTGCGTCTGCTCGGCTCAGTCGGCGAGCCGATCAATCCGGAAGCATGGGAATGGTATCACCGCGTGGTCGGCGACGGCCGCTGCCCGATCGTCGACACCTGGTGGCAGACCGAGACTGGCGGCATTTTGATCACGCCGCTGCCGGGTGCGACCAAGCTGAAGCCAGGCTCTGCAACGCGGCCATTCTTCGGCGTGGTGCCCGAAATTGTCGATGCCGACGGCAAGGTGCTCGAGGGCGAATGCACCGGCAATCTCTGCCTGGCCAAATCCTGGCCGGGGCAGATGCGCACGGTCTATGGCGACCATGCGCGTTTCGAGCAGACCTATTTCTCGACTTACAAAGGCAAGTATTTCACCGGCGACGGCTGCCGCCGGGATGCCGACGGCTATTACTGGATCACCGGCCGCGTCGACGACGTCATCAACGTATCCGGCCATCGCATGGGCACGGCCGAAGTCGAGAGCTCGCTGGTGGCGCACGCCAAGGTGTCGGAAGCGGCCGTGGTCGGCTATCCCCATGACATCAAGGGTCAGGGCATCTACGCCTATGTGACGTTGATGGCCGGCACCGAGCCGACCGAGGAGCTGCGGAAAGAGCTGGTCGCCTGGGTGCGCAAGGACATCGGCCCGATCGCGTCCCCCGACCAGATCCAGTTCGCGCCGGGCCTGCCGAAAACCCGCTCCGGCAAGATCATGCGCCGCATCCTGCGGAAGATCGCTGAGGATGAGCCCTCCAGCCTCGGCGACACCTCGACGCTCGCCGACCCTGCCGTGGTCGACGACCTCGTCAAGAACCGGCAGAACAAGAAATCGGCGCCGGCGTAAGGCTGGCGCACCTCACGTCTCTAGCTTTGGCATCGGAGACGCCCAAGCTCCCACGTCGTCATGGCCGGGCTCGTCCCGCCCATCCACGTTTTGGTGCGGAGAGCAAGACGTGGATGCCCGGGACAAGCCCGGGCATGATGAGTTTGTGGGCCTATCAGGGAAGACTGAAGCAGCAGGACCCGCGACAACCCGCCGTGCTCACGCGCTTGTCAGTGGCGGGCCCGCCTCCGCGGGCATTTCGCCGCCATGTGTTGTTTTCCGGTCATTTACTTTATTTCGAACATTTTCTTTGTTCCGCCCTCGAAACCAGTCTCAAGGGCCGACGGTGAAACCGGTCGGTGAGTTCGCGCGACTAACAATCGTCGGCGAGACCGCGAGACGCCAAGGCTGCGAACGCCACGGCTTCGACCGCCAAGGTTTTCGAACGCCAAGGCTTGAAAGGACACTTGAAGGCCCCCGAGAGGGGCGGGCAAAGTGGAGCTGGGGAATGTCGAAGAGGATTGCGGTGGCGCTGGCTGCCACCATCGGTGCGAGCATTGTGATGTCCTCGGCGGCGCAGGCGCGGCCGGAACTGGTCGATGTCAGCGGCGATTACGCGCCGGGCACCATCGTGGTGAAGACCCATGAGCGACGTCTCTACCTCATTCTCGAGTCCGGACGCGCCATGCGCTACCCGGTCGGGGTCGGCAAGGCCGGCAAGCAGTGGTCGGGCACCACAAAGATCGACGGCAAGTATCTCAACCCGGCATGGTCGCCGCCGAGTGAAGTCAAACGCGACAAGCCTGACATGCCCGACGTGATTCCCGGCGGCTCGCCGCGCAACCCGATGGGCGTCGCGGCGATGACGCTGGCCGGCGGGGAGTATGCCATTCACGGCACCAACGTGCCGGGCTCGGTCGGGGGCTTCGTATCCTACGGTTGTATCCGCATGCTCAACGACGACATCGCTGATCTCTACCAGCGCGTGCCAATCGGAACCACCGTGACCGTCACGCGCTGATCGGCTGAACGATTGAATCGTAAGAGCCGCGCGGTCGCGCGGCTTTTTCATTTCATTTGGATAAGGGTTGGCTTGCGTTCGCACACCAGCCGTTGCGATGACCGCCGCCATAAGGGCGCGCGTGACCTGCCGCCAGCATCGTGCTCGAAATATTTGCGGTGTGCCTCGTCGCTGCGTCGGC
Source organism: Bradyrhizobium sp. sBnM-33 (assembly GCF_032917945.1). Classification (NCBI taxonomy): domain Bacteria; kingdom Pseudomonadati; phylum Pseudomonadota; class Alphaproteobacteria; order Hyphomicrobiales; family Nitrobacteraceae; genus Bradyrhizobium; species Bradyrhizobium sp. sBnM-33. The sequence continues at coordinate 257,596 of NZ_CP136624.1, read as the reverse complement.
GACAACCCGGCCGGAATATTTGTCCGGCCCGATATTCGAAATGGTGACTCCGCCGTCGCCGAGCAATCTGCGCAACGCGCCCGTCGCAGCCTCTGCCATCTGCAGTTCCTGTGGACAGGATGCCTGCAACTCGGGCGCATCGATGCCGCGCAGGCGAATGCGCGTGGTGGGCTCGAGACCCGTTTCCAAATGAACGCGCGCCTCGAAGGTGTCGCCATCGATTGTGCGGATCACATCGACGGAATAGCGCTGGTTGGAATTTCCGGCGCGTTTCCACACCATCTCGGCATCGCGCGCCGCCTGGCTGTCGGCTGAACTCGGCAACAACCGCCGCACCCAGTCCCGCACCGGCAGCGTCGTCGCCGACGCCACGCAAAGCACGAATACCCACGGCAGCGCTGCCGAAAACCAGCGGCGAAAAAGACCCCGGCGCGGGGTCCGGTATGCATTCGTTCTCTCGTATGGGGGCATGTTCCCGACTAAGAGCTGAGTCGGGTCGTCCGGCAAAGGCCCAGTGCCTATTCTTGGCCCTCAAAAATCCGACGCGATTCCTTTGCGCTCCCAATCGCCGTAGCGGGTCGGTTCCGGTCCCTTCGGACCCTGGAATTCCTTCTGCTGCGGCGTGGCGCTGGCCGCGGCGGCCTTGCGGCGCGCTTCGGCCTCGGCGAGCGCGCGCTCGGCCGCGGGCGTCAGCTTCTTGCGTTCCGCAACCGGCGCGGGGGATGAAGAATTGTCTGTCATCGCAACTTCTCCCATAGCACGGGATGGGCGCACAGATGACATCACAATCGAGAAATTGTCTGTGGCGATTCTTACATTTGGCATATTCGCATGCCAAATGAGCGTTTCATTTCCTTGGCATGAGCCGAAACCTTTCCGCCTTCCGAGACATTGCTGCTTCATGCCCCCTTCAAGATTCGCAGTACCTTCAGAAGTGCCCGGCCTCGCGGCGCGGCGGATCGCGGCTGACATTCTCGACGGCGTGCTGCACAAGCATCGCACCCTCGACGATCAACTCGACGGCACGGGCGCTCATCCCGGACTGAAAACGCTCGCCGATCGCGACCGCGCGTTGATGCGGCGGCTGGTGGCGACGATCCTGCGGCGGCTCGGCACGCTCGGCCATGTGCTGTCGCGCCTGCTCGATCGCGGCATTCCGACCGATGCGCCGCGGGCACAGAGCGCGCTTCTGATCGGCGCGGCGCAGATTCTCTGGATGGACGTGCCCGATCATGCCGCCGTCGATCTCTCGGTACGGCTGGTGCAATCGGACCGCCGCGCCGCAAAGTATGCCGGCCTCGTCAACGCCGTGCTGCGCCGTTGCGCCCGTGAGGGACAACCGCTGATCGAGGAAATCAAGTCGCAGACGCTTGATGTTCCGCCATGGCTGCTCGCGCGCTGGATCGGCGCCTATGGCGAGACCACCGCGCGGGAGATGGCGCGCGCCATCGGCCACGAGCCGTCGCTTGACATCACTGTGAAGGCGGACGCAGCGCAATGGGCGAGCCGCCTGCATGGCGAAGCCTTGCCGACTGGAACCGTGCGCACGCTGCTGCAGGGTTCGGTGACCATGCTGCCCGGTTTCTCCGAGGGACAGTGGTGGGTACAGGACGCCGCCGCCGCGCTGCCGGCGCGGTTGTTCGGCGATGTCGCCGGCAAGAGCATCGTCGACCTCTGCGCCGCGCCCGGCGGCAAGACCGCGCAGCTCGCGCACGCCGGCGCGCGCGTCACCGCGGTCGATCGCTCGCCGGGGCGCATGGCACGGCTGCGCGACAACCTGGCTCGGCTTTCGCTCCAGGCCGATGACGTGGTGACCGATGCGGTCGAATGGCAAGGCAATGGCGGTTACGACGGCGTGCTGGTGGATGCACCATGCACCTCCACCGGCACCATCCGCCGTCACCCCGATGTCGCTTGGCTGCGTCAGGAAGCCGACATTGCGGCGCTATCCGCGCTACAGAAACGGTTGCTGCAAAAGGCGGTCGCGCTGCTCAAGCCGGGCGGGACGCTGGTCTATTGCACCTGTTCGTTGGAGCCCGAGGAAGGTGAGCAGGCGGTCGCGTCCCTGCTCGCTACCGAATCGGGCGTGCGTCGCGCCCCGATCGAGGTGGACGAAGTTGCGGGCCTCAGCGAAATCGTGACCGCAAGCGGCGATTTGCGGACCCTGCCCTGTCATTTGCCCCATGCCGACCCCCGACTCGGCGGGCTGGATGGATTTTACGCGGCGCGACTGGTAAAAACCTGATTTTAGACCGGAATCTTCCCGCCTTCGAGTGATTCGTCCCTCTTCAAGATGGTGCCTTACCGGCGTTTCCGGATTAAAAGGATTCGTCAGAATACCCCTCCCTCCTTAAAGCCAAGGCACGGCGTGTCGGTCGCTCAACGCAGACGCATCTCGACGCTTATCATGAGCCGCTCGGCGCGGACCGTGATCGCGCGCGCGACCGGCGCAACGGTGGCGGTATCGCGGCTGTGGCCCGGCCGCGCCGACCGGCTGATCATCGCCCCGCATGACCTGCGCACCGCCGACGCCACCCGCGCCGCGGAAATCTATGCCGGCCGCTTCGTGTTCGCCGGCAAAATCGTTACCTGCCATGGCCGCTCGGTCTTCGATCTCGAGCCGCCGTCGGAAGATTGGGAAGTCGCGCTGCTCGGCTTCGGCTGGCTGCGGCACCTGCGCGCCGCCGACACCGCGCTGACCCGCGCCAATGCCCGCTCGCTGGTCGATGACTGGATCTCAAATCCGGCGCGCAAGCGGCCGCTCGAACGCCGCCCCGACGTGCTGGCCCGCCGCGTGATCTCGCTGTTGTCGCAGGCGCCGCTGGTGCTCAGCGACACCGACGGAAAATTCTATCGCAAATATCTGCGTGGGCTGACCCGCGAAATTCGATATCTTCGCTACACGATGCTCGACATCGCCGACGGTGTGCCGCGGCTGCAGGTCCTGATCGCGTTGTGCTACGCCTCGCTGTGCCTGGCCAATCAGGCGCGACACATCCGCTCCGCCACGCGGCGGCTTTCCGACGAGTTGCAGCGCCAGATCCAGCCCGATGGCGGGCACATTTCGCGCAACCCCGGCGCGCTGGTCGAACTGCTCAGCGATCTCCTGCCCCTGCGCCAAACCTTTGCCGCCCGCAACATCGCGCCGCCGCCCGCGCTGTTGAATGCGATCGACCGCATGATGCCGATGCTGCGCTTTTTCCGTCATGGCGACGGCAGCTTTGCACTGTTCAACGGCATGAGCAGCGCGCCCTCGGACCTGGTGGCGACGCTGCTCGCCTATGACGACACGCACGGCGTGCCGATGGCGAACATGCCGCATACCGGCTTCCAGCGGCTCGACGCCGGCACCACGACTGTGATCATCGATACCGGCCCACCGCCTCCGCCGAATGTCAGCCAGGAAGCGCACGCCGGATGTCTCTCGTTCGAGCTGTCTTCCGGGCCGAGCCGGATCGTGGTCAATTGCGGGATGCCCTCGACCGGCCGGGATAATTGGCGCACGTTTGCGCGCAGCACCGCAGCGCATTCGACCCTGACCTATCACGACACGTCCTCGTGCCAGTTCGTTGAATTGTCGGCGATGAAGCGCCTGCTGCAGGGCGCGCCGGTCGTCAGCGGTCCGGCCAACGTGGAAAGCTACCGCGAGTCGGTGGCCGACGGCGATCTCCTGACCACCTCGCATGACGGCTATCTCGCCCGCTTCGGCGTCGTGCATCGCCGGGTGCTGATGATCTCCCATGACGGCGCAAGACTCGACGGCGAGGACACCGTTTCGCCGGCGCCGGGGACGCGCATCAAGGGCGGCGATACCGATTTTGCCCTGCGGTTTCACCTGCATCCCGCGGTGAAGGCCAGCCGCCTCAGCGATGCGCGCGGCGTCATGCTGGTATTGCCCAGCCGCGACGTCTGGACCTTCGAGGCGCTCGACGACAAGGTCGATCTCGAGGACAGCGTGTTTCTGGCCGGCAATGACGGCCCGCGCCGCACCGCCCAGATCGTGATCCGCCAGGATTCCCGCCACGCCTCCTCGGTCCGCTGGAGCTTTGTCCGATCGAGCACGTCGGCGGGCGCGACCGCCGCCCGGCGTCATGCGCGGCGCGAGCCGGAATTGCCGCTCTGAGCCCCTTCCCGGCCAGATCTCCACACCCGGATTTGGCGCCTTCTGGCGGTTTCATGGCCGGCCAAACCATGCTACCGGGCTGGCCTTAACAGCCAGGAATCCAGCCATGACCGACCATCCGCGCCGTGTGACCCGCGCCCTGTTGTCCGTTTCCGACAAGACCGGCCTGATCGAATTTGCCAAGGCATTGGCCGGACATGGTGTCGAGCTCGTCTCCACCGGCGGCACCGCGAAGGCAATCGCGGCGGCCGGACTGCAGGTCAAGGACGTCTCGGAGCTGACGGGCTTTCCGGAAATGATGGACGGCCGGGTCAAGACGCTGCATCCGAAGGTGCATGGCGGTCTGCTCGCGGTCCGCGACAACAAGGAGCACGCCGACGCCATGAAGGCGCACGGCATCGCGCCGATCGATCTGCTCGTCGTCAACCTCTATCCGTTCGAGGCGACCGTCGACAAAAGCGCCAGTTACGCCGACTGCATCGAGAATATCGACATCGGCGGGCCGGCGATGATCCGGGCGGCAGCCAAAAACCATGACGACGTCGCCGTCGTCGTCGAGGCGCAGGACTATCAGGCCGTGCTCGACGAACTCGCCGCTAACAAGGGCGCAACGACACTCGCGTTACGCCGCCGCCTCGCCGCAAAAGCCTATGCGCGCACTGCCGCCTACGATGCTGCGATCTCGAACTGGTTTGCTACTCAGCTCAAGGACAACGCGCCGGATTTCCGCGCCTTCGGCGGCCGGCTGCTCCAGTCCTTGCGCTATGGCGAGAACCCGCACCAGACCGCGGCGTTCTATGCGACACCCGACAAGCGGCCCGGCGTCTCCACCGCGCGCCAGTTGCAGGGCAAGGAACTGTCCTACAACAACATCAATGATACCGATGCGGCCTACGAATGCGTCGGGGAGTTCGATCCGAAGCGCACGGCGGCCTGCGTGATCGTCAAGCACGCCAATCCCTGCGGCGTTGCGGAGGGACCCGATCTCGTCACCGCCTATCGCCGCGCGCTGGCCTGCGACTCGACGTCGGCCTATGGCGGCATCATCGCAGTCAACCGCACGCTGGATGCGGAGGCCGCGCGCGCTATCATCGGCATCTTCACCGAAGTTATCATCGCGCCCGACGCCACTGAAGAGGCGATCTCAATCATCGGCGGCAGGCGCAGTTTGCGCCTATTGCTCGCGGGCGGTCTGCCCGACCCGCGCACGGTCGGCCTGACCGCCAAGACGGTCGCCGGCGGCTTGCTTGTGCAAAGCCGCGACAATGCCGTGGTCGAAGACATGGACATCAAGGTCGCGACCAAGCGTGCACCGACCGACGCCGAACTGCGCGATCTCAAATTCGCCTTCCGCGTCGCCAAGCACGTCAAGTCGAACACCATCATTTACGCCAAGGATCTCGCCACTGTGGGCATCGGCGCCGGCCAGATGAGCCGGGTCGATTCCGCGCGCATCGCCGCCCGCAAAGCGCAGGATGCTGCGGCCGAAATGAAGCTTGCCGAACCGCTGACCAAAGGCTCCGTTGTCGCATCCGATGCGTTCTTCCCCTTCGCCGACGGCATGCTGGCATGCATCGAAGCCGGCGCAACGGCGGTGATCCAGCCCGGCGGTTCGATGCGCGATGAAGAAGTCATCAAGGCCGCCGACGACCACGGCATCGCCATGGTGTTCACCGGCGTCAGGCATTTCAGGCACTGAGCGACGAACACGCTCCACCAGTCGTTCCGGGCTCGCTCCGGGCTCGCATTCGCGCGACCCGGTGGCTCGCAATGACGATGTGGCGCAGCGACGGCGACAAATCCAGGTGTCGGGCAAATCACTTCTGATTTTCCGAAATCGTGTCAAGCCCAGGAATCAAAAATATTTCGCTTAACGTGCGAGGCAAATCAGTCGCATAACTCCGCCGTCTCACCCATTGAGGGGCGCTCGCGATCGTCACGAACGTGCGGTGAGATGCGATGGACGCGAATGGCGCACAAGACGTAGGCGCCCGACGCGTACGGTGAAGTCGTGTGGTCCTGATGTCGCGGTGCTGGCATTAAGTCCCAGGAGAAGCGAAGCTTCTCGGGGGCGACGGTGGCAAAAGAGCCGTTCGCCGGGGAGAGCACGAAGTAAGCCGTAAAGCCATTGCGCAGGGAAGGCCGGGATGCTCCCGCTGTACCTGTATGCTCGTGTGCGTGTTCTTTTGCGCACGTTGCACACGAGACCGCGGGTGCGGCGCGCACCCGGTCTTCCCTGCGCCCTCTGAATGAGAGGGCGGGAAGTTGAGAGAAAAACTCGGGCACAGTGTGTCGCGAGATCGCGAACTCATATTCAGTCGTCATCACCCGTGAAAGCGGGTGATCCAGTATTCCAGAGACGTTCGTGATTGAACTGATAAGCCGCGGCGTACTGGATCCCCCGCCCGCGCGGGGGACGACGAGCCGATCCAATCGCTCGCCCTCACTCCCTCACCCGCGCCAGCAGCGCGAGGCCCGCAACGAAAAACACCACCAGCAGCGCCATGCCGGCCTTCTGGCTTGCGGTGACGGCCGTGACCGTGCCGATCAGAAGCGGGCCGATGAACGAGGTCACCTTCCCGGTCAGCGCAAACAAACCAAAATATTGCGCGATGCGATCCTTCGGCGCGAGGCGGATCAGAAGCGTGCGCGACGCCGCCTGCAGCGGGCCGCCGGCCGCGCCGATCAGGCATCCGAGTACGAGATAGGCGCGCTCGGCGGCGCCGGAAAACAGTGCGCCGCCCGGAGCTGGTGGGACGACCTGCACGAACAGGATCGAATCCTTGTCGACCAGCAAGATCGCGGCGAGCGCAACCAGCAGGATCGAGAGACTGCCGGCGATGACGCGCTTGGGTCCCAGCCTGTCGTCGAGCTTGCCGCCGAGCCAGGCGCCAAAGGTGCCCGCGATTGCCAGCAGAATTCCGAACGTCCCGATCTGGATGGTGTGCCAACCGAACGTGCCGGCGGCATAGATGCCGCCGAACGCAAACAGCGACACCAGCCCGTCGGTATAGATCATGTTGGCGAGCAGAAACGTCGCCATCGATTTCTGCTTCGGCAATTCGCCGAGCGTTCGCCTGAGCCCGCTCAATCCTTCGCGCAACGCCTGGCGGATCGGGCGCTTGGCCGGATAATCCGGTGTGAACAGGAACATCGGCGTCACGAAAATGATGAACCAGATGCCGGTCAAGGGACCGGCGATGCGATCACCCTGATGCGTGGCCGGATCGAGACCGAACAACGGCGCCAGGCCGAACAGTGTACGCCCGGTCTCGGGACTGGCCGCCAGAAAGCCGAGCACCAGGATGAGGCTGAGGATACCGCCGATATAACCGGTCGCCCACCCGGTGCCGGACAGCCGCCCGATTCTGTCCGGCGGCACCAGCGTCGGCATCATCGCGTTGTTGAAGACGGTGGCGAATTCGACACCGATGCTCGCAATCGCATAGGCCAACAACAGCGGCGGGATGACGCTGGGGTCACCCGGCTTTCCGAACCACATCAGGCAAGAGCCGATCACCAAAAGCGACCCGAAGCCGGCGATCCACGGCTTGCGGCGGCCGCTGGCGTCGGCGATGGCCCCCAGCACCGGCGACAGCAGCGCGATCATCAGACCGGCGGCGGCGGTGGCGAATCCCCACAGCGCCTGCCCGCTCGCAGGATCCGGCGCGACGAAGCCCGCGAAATACGGCGCGAAGACAAACGTGGTGATCAGCGTGAAATAAGGCTGCGCGGCCCAATCGAAGAAGATCCAGCTCACGACCGCGGCGCGGCGCGGATACGCCTGCGGAATCTCGGCGCCAACTGCCTCGGAAGCGATCACCGCCATGTCGGATATTTCCTTCAAAACTCTCGCGAAGCGTTTTGCGTGCCGAATTCAAACCCATATAGCATGCGTCACCAACGCTGGCGCTGTTGCCCACGCGCCACACAGGCTCAAACTGCGGCGGATTTTCGATGACGATCTTTCCAATCAGCCGGCGCAAGGCGATTGCCGCAATCGCGCTGATATTTGCCTTCGGCGCGACCGCCTTTGCGCAGGAACGCCGCTCTTATTCGCCCTCGGACCTCTCCGCCGTTCGCTCCATTCCAGCCGAGCACGGCATGGTGGTCGCCCAGGAAAGGATCGCGGCAGAAGTCGGCGCCGACATTCTCCGGCGGGGCGGCAATGCGGTTGATGCCGCGGTCGCCACCGGCTTTGCGCTTGCCGTCACGTATCCGCGCGCCGGAAACATCGGCGGCGGCGGCTTCATGGTGATCCATTCGGCCGAGCGCAATGAGGACGTCGCCATCGACTATCGCGAGACCGCACCGGCCGCAACCACGCGCGATATGTTTCTGGGACCGGATGGCAAGCCCGATACCGACAAGTCGCGCAATTCCGCGCTCGGTATCGGCGTGCCCGGCACGGTGGCCGGATTGGCGCTGGCGCTGGAGAAGTACGGCTCCGGCCGCTTCACGCTCGCGCAAATCCTCAAGCCCGCCATCGAGCTCGCACGAGACGGTTTCGTGATCGCCGACGACACCGCCGACACGCTGCCGGACATGTATCGCCGGATGGCGCGCTGGCCGAACTCGGCCAAGGCGTTCTCCCGCGACGATGGCACGGCGCTGCGAGAGGGCGACCGCCTGGTTCAGGCCGATCTCGCGGCAACGCTGTCGGCGATTGCCGAGCAGGGACCGCGCGGATTTTATGCGGGGCCGGTCGCCGAACGGCTGGCAAAAGCCGTGCGCGATGCCGGCGGCATCATGACGGCAGATGATCTCAAATCCTACGAGGCCGTGATCCGCAAGCCCGTGCGCGGAAACTATCACGGCTACGATATCGTGTCGATGCCGCTGCCCTCGTCCGGTGGCACGGTGCTACTGGAGGCGCTGAACATTCTCGAAGGGTTTCCGATGGCGGACATGAAGCAAGGCTCCGCACCTTCGCTGCATCTCATGATCGAGGCCATGAAGCGCGCTTACGCCGACCGGGCGCGGTATCTCGGCGATCCCGCCTTCGTCAACGCGCCGGCGAATCTCCTGATCGCGAAGGACCACGCGGCAAAGCAACGCGCCAGCATCGACCTTGCGCGCGCTACGCCCGCTGACGCGTTGTCCGTGAGCCCGCCGCGCGAGGGCAGCAACACCACTCATTATTCCGTCGTCGACTCCGGCGGCAATGCCGTCAGCAACACCTATACGCTGAATTTTTCCTATGGCGTCGGCCTCGTCGCCGATGGCACCGGCGTGCTGCTCAACAACGAACTCGACGACTTCACCGCAGCACCCGGCGCGGCGAACGCATTCGGCCTGGTCGGCTTCGAAGCAAATTTGCCGGGCCCCGGCAAAAGGCCGCTGTCGTCGATGTCGCCAACCATCGTGCTGAAGGACGGCAAGCCGGTGCTGGTGACGGGTTCGCCGGGCGGCAGCCGCATCATTTCAGCCGTGCTGCAGGTCGTGGTCGACGTGCTCGATTACAAGATGGACGTCGCCGCCGCCGTGGCTGCACCCCGGCTGCACCATCAATGGATGCCGGATGTGGTGCGCGTGGAGCGCGGCTTCCCGCAGGAAACGCTGGATGCGCTAAAGGAGAAGGGCCATCAAGTGATCGAGCCGCTCGGCCAGACCTCGGCCAATTCGATCGCCGTCACGCCCAGCGGCCTGCTCGGCGCCCCCGATCCGCGGACGAGAGGCGCGGCGGCGGTGGGGCAGTAAGCGTTGGGATAATGAGGCACACTCGTGAGGGACGTAGATTGTAAGGGACGCACGAGTAGAAGGGTTCCCTCCCCCCTTGCGGGGGAGGGTTAGGGAGAGGGGTACCACTTGCTCCGCTGCTCGACGCATAGCATGGACAAGGCTCTCGGCTTCGCCGATCGCTTCGCGACGTTATTGATACAGGGTCGCGTCGTGTCTGCCGTCCGAGTGTGTGGCTACCCCTCTCCCCAACCCTCCCCCGCAAGGGGGGAGGGAGCCGTTCGTTCGTGCGTCCATAACTGGAGGCTCTCGTCATGACATCCCTCAAAGGCAAGACGTTGTTCATCTCGGGCGCCAGCCGCGGCATTGGGCTGGCGATTGCGCTTCGCGCCGCGCGTGATGGCGCCAATGTCGCGATTGCGGCGAAGACCGCTGAGCCGCATCCGAAACTCAAGGGCACGATCTACACCGCGGCGGAAGAAATTCGCGCCGCCGGCGGCAAGGCGTTGCCGGTGCTGTGCGACATCCGCGACGAGGCGCAGGTGATCGCGGCGATCGAGCAGACCGTCGCCGAATTCGGCGGCATCGATATCTGCGTCAACAACGCCAGCGCCATCAGCCTGACCAACTCGCAAGCAACCGACATGAAGCGGTTCGACCTGATGATGGGGATCAATACCCGCGGCACGTTCATGGTGTCGAAATACTGCATTCCGCACCTGAAGAAGGCGGAAAACCCGCACATCTTGATGCTGTCGCCGCCGCTCGACATGAAGACGAAATGGTTCGAGCATTCGACCGCCTATACGATGGCAAAATTCGGCATGAGCATGTGCGTGCTGGGCCTGTCAGGCGAGTTGAAATCCGCCGGCGTCGCCGTCAACGCGCTATGGCCGCGCACCACCATCGCCACCGCCGCGGTCGGCAACCTGCTCGGCGGCGAAGCGATGATGCGCGCCAGCCGCACGCCCGAGATTATGGGCGATGCCGCGCACGCGATCCTGACCAGGCCGGCGCGGGAATTCACCGGGCAGTTCTGCATCGACGACAAGGTGCTGTACGCCTCCGGCGTCAGGGATTTCGAGCACTACCGCGTCGACCGGTCCGTGGCGCTGATGTCGGATTTCTTCGTTCCCGACGACGACGTGCCGCCGCCCGGCGTCACCGTGCAGGCGCTGCCCTCGGTTGGGGCGGCGCAGACGTCGCGATAGGCGCCTGGAGGAGCAGCCGTGAAGCGGTCAGCGCCCAACCACATACGGCCCGCCCTTCTCGAGGGCGCGCGCATAGGCCGGCCGCGCGTGGATGCGTTCGAGAAACGCCATCGCTTTGGGATGGCCCTGCTCCAGCCCGCCGCGCGCCGCGGCGGCTTCCAGGGGAAAGCTCATCTGGATATCGGCGGCGGTGAATTCGTTACCCGCGAACCATTCGCTCTTACCGAGCTCGCTCTCCCAATAATCCATGTGCTGCTTGAGTTGCGGATTGACCAGGGTGGTCAGCGCCGTATTGGAGACCTTGCGCACCAGCGGCCGCAGCAGCGCGGGCGCGCGCTTCGGCATCAGCGTGAACAGCAGCTTCAGAAGCAGCGGCGACATCGCGGAGCCTTCCGCATAGTGCAGCCAATAGGTGTAGCGCAGCCGCTCCGGCGTGTTCGGCGGCGGGATCAGCCGGCCGTTGCCATAGGTGCCGACGATGTATTCGCAGATCGCGCCGGATTCGGCGATCGTATTGCCCTTGTCGGTAATAACGGGCGATTTGCCGAGCGGGTGAATGGCGCGCAGTTCCTTCGGCGCGCGCATGTCCGGCTGGCGCTGATACCGGACGATCTCGTAAGCGACGCCGAGCTCTTCGAGAAGCCAGAGCACGCGCTGGGAGCGCGAGTTGTTGAGATGATGAACCGTCAGCATGGCGTCCCCCCAAGGTTGGCGTGGCGTTGGTGCCAGCCGGGGAATGGAAAGTCGAGATGGGCTTGAGCCAAGTCTCCATATTTACCCGGGCGATATTGACACGGTTAATCTACCCGGGTAAATATGCCGTAGAAAATCCAGAGTACCTCGAATGGCCGACACGTCCCGCCCCCTGTTCACAGCCTTCATCGGCCCGCAACGCCTGGCAGCCGGCCCGCTCGCCGAAGTCGCGCTGGCGGTCATGCAGGCTTCCCGCAGGCCTGCGGTGCTGCCGATCATCATATTCAGCGACGCGACTGGCCAGCCGATCGATCTCGACCTTCGCGGGACCGAGGGCGACGTTATTGCCCGCCTGCCGCAACCGGCCTCGCCTCCGGATGTCGAAGCCGATGAGGCTGCGGCGACTGAGCCGCGCGGACGGGGGCGGCCCAAGCTCGGCGTGGTCGCGCGCGAGGTGACGCTGTTGCCGCGCCATTGGGAATGGCTCGGGGCGCAGCCCGGCGGAGCGTCGGTCGCGCTGCGCAAGCTCGTCGACGAGGCGCGCCGCGCCAATGGCGATGCGGATCGCGCCCGCGCGGCAAGGGACGCCGCCGATCGCTTCATGTCCGTGATGGCCGGCAATCTCGCCGGCTTCGAGGAAGCCTCGCGGGCGTTGTTCGCCGACGACCGGCGGCGCTTCGTCGCTCTCGTCGCCGGCTGGCCCGACGATATCCGCGACCACGTCGTCAAGCTCGCCTTCAGCGATCGCGCCGAGCCATAGGCGCGATCGGCCTTCAGCCGAAACTTCCAACACCTCTCGCCTGCCCCGCCTTCCAGAATATTACGATCATCATGATACTGTGGACGCGCCGACTGCCTTGCGCCACAATGCGCCAAAACATCCAAGGAGACGCCGTGAGCTCAAATCCGCAATTCCTGTTCGATTTCGGCAGCCCTAACGCCTTCCTCGCCCATGAAGCGATCCCGGCGATCGAAAAGCGCACCGGCGTGAAGTTCGAATACGTCCCGATCCTGCTCGGCGGCATCTTCAAGGCCACCAACAACAAGTCGCCCGCCGAAACGCTCGCCGGCATCAAGAACAAGCGCGAATTCCACGCGCTGGAAACCGAGCGCTTCGTGAAGCGCTTTGGGGTCAAGCCCTACGTCTGGAACCCGTTCTTCCCGGTCAATACGCTGAACCTGATGCGCGCGGCGGTGGCGGCCCAGTTCGAGGGCGTGTTCGAGAAATATGTAGATGCTGCCTTCCACCACATGTGGGTCGAGCCAAAGAAGATGGATGACCCCGAGGTCGCGGCCAAGGCGCTGGCCTCGTCCGGGCTCGATGCCGCCAGGCTGCTGGCGCGATCGCAGGATGCGGATGTAAAGGCCAAACTGATCGAGAATACGCAAGACGCGGTCGAGCGTGGCGCGTTCGGCTCGCCGACGTTCTTCGTCGGCAAGGAAATCTTCTTCGGCAAGGAGCAGCTTCGCGAAGTCGAGGAAATGATTTCGGGTAAATAGCCGCCCCGATCAGACCACATGGTAGGCGAATGGTGAGTGGCGAATAGCGAATAGTTGGGAGTAGATTGCAGCCGGCATCTTCCTACTCGCCGTTGGCTACTCGCAATTTGCCCATTCCAAAATCAAAAAAGGAAAGTTGATCCATGCGTATTCTCGTGGTCGGCGCCGGCGCCATCGGCGGCTATTTCGGCGGCAGGCTGCTTCAGGCAGGAAACGACGTGACGTTCCTGGTGCGGCCGAAGCGCGCTTCCGAGCTCGCAAGCGCAGGTCTTGTCATCAGGAGTCCCGCCGGCGACGTGACGCTCAACAGCCCGCCGACCGTGCAGGCCGACAAGCTCACCGAGGCATTCGAGGTTGTGCTGTTGAGCTGCAAGGCCTTCGACCTGGAAGATGCGATCAAGTCTTTTGCTCCTGCGGTCGGGCCGCAAACCGCAATCATCCCGCTGCTCAACGGCATGCTGCACCTCAAGGTGCTGGACAAGAAATTCGGCGCCGACCGCGTGCTCGGCGGTCTCTGCGCGATCGCGGTGACGCTCAACGAGGCCCGCGAAGTGGTCCAGCTCGCGCCGCTGCAGTCGCTCAATTTCGGCGAGCGCGACGGCTCGATGTCCGAGCGGGTGCGTGCGATTGCAAAAGTGTTCGAAAGCGGCAAATTCGGTGCCGTGGCCAGCGAACACATCATGCAGGACATGTGGGAGAAGTGGGTTTTCCTCGCTTCGCTGGCGGCCTCGACCTGCCTGATGCGCGCCTCGGTCGGCAACATCCTGGCGGTCGCCGGCGGCAAGGATTTTCTGCTCGGCATGCTCGATGAATGCAGCGCGATTGCAAAGGCGTCGGGCTACGAGCCGAGCGGACCATTCTTCCAGCGCACCAGCGGCTTGTTGACCACCGAGGGCTCGCCGATGACCGCCTCGATGTTCCGCGACATCAAGGCGGGACTGCCGGTGGAGGCCGATCATGTGATCGGCGATCTCGTCGCGCGCGCCGACGCGGCGAAGATCCCGGTGCCGAAGCTGCGCATCGCCTATACGCATCTGAAGGCATATGAGAAGCAGCGGGGCTAGTTGGACCCGTAGCCCGGATGAAGCGCAGCGTAATCCGGGGACGTTCGTTCGCGTTGTTCGAGTTAACCCGGGTTGCGCGGAGCCTGTCATCGGGCGCGCATTCGCGCGACCCGTTGGCTCCACCCGGGCTACGCCGCGTCAGAGATACGCGAGATAGTGCGCGAGCGCCTCGATCTCTTCCTCGCTGAGGGAATAGGCGACATCCGTCATCGCAGCCATCGCGCCGCCGGATCGCTCTCCTGATTTGTACTCGCGAAGCGCCTTTACCAGATATTCCTCGCGCTGGCCGGCGACGCGGGCGACCCCCTTGGTGCCGGCGTAGCTATCGGTGTGGCACGAGGCGCAGCGCCGGCCGGCGGCCGCCTGCGCGCCCTTTTTGGAGAGATCGGGGTTTTCGTCAGGCTTGGGCGCTTTCGGGGGTTCGAGCGAAGCGTAGTAGGCGCCGAGGTTGCGAATATCCTCATTGCTGAGCTGTTCGACGATCGGCTGCATCTGCTCGTTCTTGCGAGTGCCGGCACGAAAGAACACGAGCTGCCACTGGATGAATTGATCAGGCTGCGCCGCCAGCGAGGGAATGTTCTCGATCTGCGAAATGCCGCCCTCGCCATGACAGCCGACGCACAGCTCGGCTTTCGCCTTGCCGGCGGCGATATCGGCGGCGTGGGCGAGCGGCACGCAAATCATGAGCGCCAGCAGCGACCCCATCAATGCACTTCGCATTTTCAACTACTCTCCGCCCTGTGCATCAAACAACAAAGGCTGCGGCCACCCGTTCCCCGGGCAAACCGCAGCCTCGGCCACGTCAAATCCTACTTCTTGGTGTAGCTGATGCGATAGATCGCACCGGCCCAATCGTCGGACACCAGGATCGAGCCGTCCTTGTCCAGCAAGATATCGTTCGGACGGCCGAGATAGCCCTGGTCGCCTTCGAGCCAACCGGAGGCAAAGAGTTCCTGCTTGGCGTTCTTGCCGTCGGCATCGACGATGACGCGCTTGATCCGTGCGCCCTGATACTTATGCCGATTCCAGGAGCCGTGTTCGGCGATCAGAATATTGTTCTTGTACTCGGCCGGGAATTGATCGCCGGTATAGAACTTCATGCCGAGCGGCGCGACGTGCGCACCCAGATTTACCACGGGCGGCGTGAATTCCGAACACTTGTGACCCATCGCGAATTTCGGGTCCGGCATATCACCCTGGTGGCAATAGGGATAGCCGAAATGCTCGCCGATCCTGGAGATCATGTTGAGCTTGTCGCTCGGCATGTCGTCACTGATCCAGTCACGGGCGTTCTCCGTAAACCAGTATCGCCCGCTGCGTGGATCGATGTCGCCGCCGACGCTGTTCCGGACGCCGAGCGCCCAGATCTCGGCATTGCCGGTCTTGGGATCGACGCGGCGGATCTGCGAAAGGCTGGTCGGCGGAATGCCGATGTTGAAGGGAGGTCCGAACGGCAGATAGAACCAGCCATCCTTGTCGACGGTGATGTATTTCCAACCGTGGGCGATGTAGGACGGCATGTCGTCATACACCACCTTGCCGGCGCCGAGGTTGTCGAGATTGGCCTCGGCATTTTCATATTTGATCAGCTTGTCGACCGCGATGACGTAGAGCGCGCCGTCGAGAAAGGCGAGGCCGGTCGGCATCTTGAGGCCCTTGAGAATGGTCTTGACCTCTTTCTTGCCGCCATTGTCCTTGATCGCATAGACATTGCCGAGGTCGAACGAGCCGACGAACAGCGTGCCCTTGTCGCCCCAGGCCATCTGCCGCGCTGACAATACATTTGATGCATAGACTTCGATCTTGAAGCCGTCCGGCAGCTTGATCTTCTTCATCATGGCCGCCAATTCCGCGTCCGAGGCGCCGGTCGGCGGCCCCGACGGCGGAGCGAGACCCTTTTGCTCCTCGGTCTCATCACCGAGGAACCAGTCCGGTGGCGGGTTAGTCCAGAAATCCTTGGTGCCGGACTCGTATTTCTTCAGGACCTTCTGTTGCGCGCTGGCCTGGCTGATCCCCGCGACAACGAGGATGGCTGCGAGCGCAAGAATAGATCGATTGAAAGCCGATTTCATCACGTCGCTCCCCTATGCAGCCTGGCGGCTGCGCCTGTTACTATTTTCAAAGTTCGAGAGGCGAATTTGGTCTGGTGAAGTAGGACAGACTGAAAAATGGTAGCACATCCGCTGCCCGAGAGAAGCGCGTGCGGCGCGGCTCTGTCCGACCAAGGCAAATTGTGAGACGGATTGCCAAGCCGCGCGTTCAATCCGCTTTTGCGCGCGCTGCATCGCAATATTCGTATTGAGCTTACGCGCCTCTCTGCTGCAAGACGCACGAGTGGGCGGCGTTCCACATCAAGTAATCGCGTGCATGTCGGCCCAAGTGACCTCGAGTGATAAACGAACAACGCAATTGTGGCCCATTTCATACGGGAGTGGATGAATCCGTGAGAGAATCCCGTCCTGACAAAATGTCTGTCTCCCCCTCCGCCGGGTTTGAGCGAGCGTCCGTATGGCCAACAAGCGGATCATCCTGCTCTCGGACGGCACCGGCAATTCCGCCGGCAAGGTCTGGCGCACCAATGTCTGGCGCGTTTTCGAATCGCTGGACCTGACGAGTTCGCAACAGATTGCGTTCTACGACGACGGGGTCGGCACCTCCTCCTTCAAGCCGTTTGCGATCCTGGGCGGCGCCTTCGGTTTCGGGCTGAAGCGGAACGTGCTCGACATCTACAAATTTGCCTGCCGCAACTACCGCTCGCATCTGGACTATCTGGCGCTTGAGGCTGCCGCTGCGAAGGCCGAGGATCGCGAGGAGAGATACGGCCCCTGGCAGAGCGACGACATCTTTGCATTTGGATTCAGCCGGGGCGCCTTCACCATCCGCGTAGTCAACGGACTAATTTGCGAACAGGGCCTGGTGAAGTACCAGACCGAAGAAGAGCTTGATCGAAAGGCCGCCGCGGCCTACCGGGCGCACCGGGCAGAGACGTTCAAGTCGCAGTTTCAGGTCGAATGGGCATTTCGAAAGCTGCGCAACCTGTTCGTATCAGCCAAGCACGACAAGAACGAGCGCCCGGTCGATCACATCGGCTTTCTCGGGCTTTGGGATACTGTCGCCGCCTACGGCCTGCCCATCGACGAAATGACCCGCGGCGTCAGCCGCTATCTCTGGCCGCTCGAACTGCCGGACCGGCAGCTTCATCCGTTGGTGCGAAAGGCGTGTCACGCGCTTTCGCTCGACGATGAGCGCACCACGTTTCATCCGCTGCTGTGGGACGAGAGTCCGGAGACCGTTGTCACCGGCACCCGGAAGACCAGTTCGGAACGGATCACGCAGGTCTGGTTCGCCGGCGTGCATTCCAATGTCGGTGGCGGATATCCGGACGACTCGCTCGCCCATGTGTCGCTGACCTGGATGTTATCAGAGGCGCGCAGCCGCGGGCTGACCTTGAAGGCAGCGCCGGGAGCCGACCCCGACGCCTTTACGCGGGTGCGGTCGACCCAGGACAAGGACGGCCGCATCTACGATTCCCGCAACGGGCTCGGAGGTTACTACCGCTACGGGCCACGGAGCGTAGCCGCGCTGTCGGATACGAAATTCTCAGACGACAAGCGCGATTGCGTGAAGATCGCAATGCCGAAGATCCATGAAAGCGTATTCGACCGGATCTCCGTCGATGCGCATCTCTATGCACCGGTCTCACTGCCGCCGGTCTATGAAATATTGACTTACGACGAGAGGATCGTCGCCCCCGACAAGCTGACCGTTCCGTCGGGCAGACCGAAATATGAGAGCCTGGCCACCGCTCGTCAGCGTGAGTTGACCCAGGAGCACGTCGTCGGAAGTTCGATCTGGCGGCGACGCATCATCTATTTCCTGACCGTCATCGCGTCGCTCTATTTGCTGACCTATCCGCTTACATCCACCGCGCCGGCCGCCGCCGAATTCACCACGCCGTTGCGGCCGCTCTCCGACCTCATTCGGATGGTCGGGCTCGCCTTGCCGGGCGCGGCCTCACGCTGGATCAATGCCTATGCGAGGGAGCCGCTCTGGTTTGTGCTGTGCGCCAGCCTTGTCGCACTGCTGCTATGGTTGAGCGCCAGCCTTAAGGACCGCATCACCGACCAGATGCGCCGCGCGTGGCGGGTGAGCCTTGCAAAAGTCGACCTGCACCGCGGCGAATCCAAACCCAGGTTCGGCCTGAGCACATCGCAAATGGTCGTGCTGGCTGGCCTGCTTGTTGTCGCGCTCTATCCGCTACCGGGCTGGACCGGCTACAGCTTGCCAAAGCTGTCTGCCTCGCCGCAGACCTTCATCGACCGGATAACCCATCCCTATTTCCAGTTCTTCGCCGTTGCCATCCTGGTCACCATGTTGCTCCGCGACAGGACAATCGCGCGCTTCAGACTGAAGGACGCCTACCGGCGACTGCTCACCAACATCAAACTCAAGGTCGCGCCAGCATTCTTTGCGGTTTTCTTCCTGGTCGGCGGCATGGCTTTCGCCAGCCACTATCTTTTCAACATCCGCGACAGCCTTGGCCACGTCTGCCAGCCAGCGGAAAAGCCAATCACGCTAGAGGTGTGCGACCCCGACGATATGAAGCTGTGCAAGCGGGCGTCTGACGGAAGCTTCCCTAGCACCTGCACGTCGGCGGCGTGCCGCGGGATCGATCTCGCCGCATTCAATACCGCCAACCTCTGCACGCCCGCGGGCGTCATGCTCGAGAGACGCGGACATTATCAGTTCATCCTGGAGAAAGATGGCGACTGGTCGTTTCTCGGCACGCCTTCGGGCCCGGGTGGAATGCCGCTGCGCGCATTCCTTCCCAACTGGAAGAAGGACGGTGTGACCGATCCGACCGTTCCACTGGGCCGATTCGCTTTACTGGCGGCAGCTTATCCGCTCAAGCGAACGCTCGACCGGCCCTTTGGCCACGTTATCCTGCGCTACGGCGAGACCGGCAATGAGGAGAACTTCATCGATGGCGAGCCGACGAACGGCCGTATCGAAGAGAAATTCAGGGCGACCCGGGACGGGCAATTGTTCGTCTATCTGAACCAGCCGGTCAGCGGCATCTTCCCAGGCCTGTTTGGCGGGGTGAACTCAGGCAAGGCCAGGATCTGGGTCTACCGCATTCCGAGGTGAGCCTGCCGAGGGCGCATCCGGTTTGCCCCGCACCGCAAACGAACGGCCGCCAAATGGCGGCTGTCGTTGGGATCCAGTGTTTGCCGATTTTAGAAATCTGGAGCGGGCGAAGGGGCTCGAACCCTCGACCCCGACCTTGGCAAGGTCGTGCTCTACCACTGAGCTACACCCGCATCCGAGATGGCGGCGATCGCTCGCCGTCAACGGCAGACCTATGCCAAATGCGGGCTGCGAATGCAACAGTCCGCACACGGTCCGAAGCTTTTCCGGATAATCCGATTTCTTTAACAATAGGCTCGAATCCGTCCGAAACAACGCCAAAATGGAATTTGTCGGCCTTCGGGCCATCGCCGGGAACCAGAAATCATCTGTCGGCGCGCGATCGCCCGGTTCGCGGCGGCTGGCCCTCCGCCCGACCAGCCGTTTCAGAACGCCGGCCGGAGCGGACGCACCCCTTCATTCCTACATGTTCCACGGTCGGCATAGTTGGCAGAGAGCGGCAAAGTCGGAACCAATTGATTTTTGCGGCCAAGCCGCCATCTAGCGAACGAGAACTTGGGTCCGGACCGTGCTAGAAACCAGCCGGACCCGCAGCCGATATTCTGCGTTCCTTTTCGAGACACCAGGCGAGGATACCGTGACGATAGTTGAGCAGGGCGGCGGCCCGGCGCCGCAGGCAGCACCCGATCTGATCAAGGAGACGACCACCCAGACCTTCGTGAAGGATGTCATCGAGGAATCGAAGCGGCAGCCGGTGCTGATCGACTTCTGGGCGCCTTGGTGCGGTCCCTGCCGTCAGCTCACACCGGTGCTGGAAAAGGCGGTTCGGGCCGCCAAGGGTAAGGTCAAACTGGTCAAGATGAATATCGACGAGCATCCGGCCATTCCGGGCCAGATGGGCATTCAGTCGATCCCGGCGGTGATCGCTTTCGTGGGCGGCCAACCCGCCGATGGTTTCATGGGCGCCGTGCCGGAGAGCCAGGTCAACGCCTTCATCGACAAACTCACCAAGGGTATGACGGCGCCGGGCGAACCCAACATCGCGGAAATCCTGCAAGAGGCCGAGGCTGTGCTGGCGGAAGGCGACCCTGCCGCCGCAGCCCAGATCTATGCCGAGGTGCTCGGCTTCGATGCCACCAATATCGCGGCGCTCGCGGGACTGGCGAAGTGCTACGTGACGACGGGTGCGGTCGAACAGGCCAAGCAGACCCTTGCGATGGTGCCGGAATCGAAGCGCAATGATGCCGCCGTCAAGGCGGTGCAGGCCTCGATCGACCTTGCCGAGCAGGCGCGGTCGGTCGGCCCGGTGACCGAGCTCGAACAAAAGGTCGCCGCAAACCCGCTCGACCATCAGGCGCGATTCGACCTGGCGACCGCGCTCAATGCGCTCGGCAAGCGCACGGAGGCAACCAACCAGTTGCTGGAAATCGTCAAGCGCGACCGCAAGTGGAACGACGACGGCGCGCGCAAGCAGCTCGTGCAGTTCTTCGAGGCGTGGGGCGGCGCTGACGAAGCAACTGTCGAGGGACGCAAGCGGTTGTCGACGATCCTTTTCTCGTAGGGCTACTCCACACGCGTGGACCATGGTTTTGTGAAGAGAACACACGCCAAGCCAACGAACTGACCGGGACTGCAGATGCCGATCAATGCCGAATACCGCGGACCCGGCGAGCTTCCCGAAATCATTCCGGTGTTTCCGTTGCCGGGCGCGCTGTTGCTGCCGCGCGGCCAGATGCCGCTCAATATTTTCGAGCCACGCTATCTGGCGATGGTGGATGACGCGCTACGCGACGGCTACCGGCTGATCGGGATGATCCAGCCGGACATTTCCCACACCATAGACGAGGCCAGGCCGGCGCTGTTCCAAGTCGGTTGCGTCGGCCGCATTACCCAGCTCGCCGAATCCGGCGACGGCCGTTACATCCTTGAATTGACCGGGGTCGCCCGCTTCAAGGTAGTCGAGGAAATCGCAGCACTGACTTCGTACCGGCAATGCAAGGTGGATTTCTTCCCCTATGCTGACGATTTCGTCGCGCGCAAAGGCGAGGAGGAAGTCGACCGCACGGCGCTGCTCGACGTGCTGAACGATTTTCTCACGGCCAACAATCTGAAGGTGGATTGGGAAGGTATCGAGAGCGCGCCGAACGAGGCGCTGGTCAACGCGCTCGCGATGATGTCGCCCTATGGTCCGGCGGAGAAGCAGGCGATGCTGGAGGCGCCCGACCTGAAAACCCGCGCCGAGATCCTGATCGCGGTGACCGAAATGGACCTCGCCAAGAAGCGCACCAGCGGCGACACAGGGCTGCAGTAACCCTCTAGTACCCCGCCACCGCGAGCACGACGACGGCGCCAAGGGCTTTCCAGCCGAAGCCGCGGCCGCGCGACCACCACGCATTGGCGGCGGCGGCAAAAGCGTAGACCGCGACGATCGTTGCGACGATCCAATGCCGCGCGCTCTCCGATCCAAACGAGGGCGCGGCAATCAGCAGTACGCCGCCGCCGATCCAGGCCACCGTACCCGCCTGCCATACCAGGCGGATGAGGGTGCGCAGGCTTTCGGGCTGAATGGTCGCCCTGGCGAACACCTTGGTTTCCCCGAGCACGCCGTGAATCAAGGCCACCGCTATGCCGGCAACGCCGGCGCATTGCAGAATGAGATCGCGCATCGATAACGTCTCCATACAGCACTGTATGGTTATGCGGCGCATTCTGGTGCTTGTCAATACAGTGGTGTATGGTGTTCGCGGAACCCGGCATGAGCGATCAACTATCGGCAAACGACTGGCTCGATCAGGGCCTGAAGACGTTGGCGACCCATGGCTTCACGGCGCTGAAAGCGGAACCTTTGGCCAAGACGATGGGAGTGTCGCGCGGCAGCTTCTATTGGCATTTCGCCGATATCGGCGCGTTCCATGCCGCCGTCCTGGCGCGTTGGCATGAGGTCGCGGCCGAGCAGATCATCGCCGATGTCGAGGCGACCTCGAAGGACGAGAACCCGCTCGCGCTGCTGCTGCGCCGCGTGTTCGGCGAACGGCTGATGCTGGAACGGGCGGTCCGCACCTGGGCGAGCGTCGATCCCGCCGCCCGCGCCGCCGTGCAGGCGATCGACCGGCGCCGGCTCGGCTATGTCGAAGGTCTTCTGATGCAATCCGGATTGTCGACGGATGTGGCCCGCGCCCGGGCGCAAATCCTGTATTGGGCATTTCTCGGCTTTGCGCTGTCGGATCAGCCATTGCCGAAGGCACGACAACAGGCCGTGGTCGACGAATTGGTACGGATGTCAGCGTCATGACACCTCGCGATTTGGTATGCTAAGGACTACGCCTATCTGGAGACAGCAAATGACAGCCCCGCCCGAACGCCTCGACGGCACCGTCGATCCAAAGTTGCTGGAGATCCTGGTCTGTCCGGTGACCAAGGGTCCGCTCGAATTCGATTCGAGCCGGCAGGAATTGATTTCGCGTTCCGCCAAGCTCGCCTATCCGATCCGCGACGGCATCCCGATCATGCTGCCGGAAGAGGCGCGGAAGATCGAGTGATAGCAGACGTCTCCGTAGCCCGGATGGAGCGTAGCGCAATCCGGGGTCTTTCAACTCGCGCGTTCCCGGATTTCGCTTCGCTGCATGCGGGCTACGACAAGAGAAACTACAGCGCCTCGCCCTTCAACAGCCGCGGCACCTCGCCCGACAATCCCGCCGCCTGGCGGATGAACAAATTCTTCAGCGGCGGCGCGCGATCGACGAGGCCGAGGCCGATATCGCGCACGGTGCGCAACAGCGTCGATTCGTTCGAGAACAGAAAATTCAGCGAGTTGGTCGCAACTCCCATCGCCATGGTGTCGAACCGCCGCCAGCGCTGGTAGCGGTCGAGGACATCGGCCTGCCCGGGATCAATGCCGAGCCGCGCCGCGTCGACCACGACTTCGGCCAGCGCCGCGACGTCCTTCAGGCCCATGTTGAGCCCCTGCCCCGCGATCGGATGAATCACATGCGCGGCGTCGCCGACCAGCGCTAGCCGCTCGGCGACGAATGAGCGCGCGACGAAATAGCCGAGCGGAAACGCGCGCGGCTTGTCGAGCGCCTTGATCTCGCCGAGATGCAACCCGAAGCGCTTCTCGAGCTCATCGTGGAATTCGGCTTCGCCAAGCGCGGTGATGCGCGTGGCTTCGCTTCGGGTCTCGGTCCACACCAGCGACGAGCGCTTTCCGCTCAGCGGCAGGATCGCGAACGGACCCGCCGGAAGAAAATGCTCTTCGGCGCGGCCGTGATGATCCCGCTCATGGCCGACAGTGACGACGATGCCGGATTGATCGTAGTCCCAGCCATGGGTGGCAATGCCGGCGCGCTCGCGCAGTCTTGAGCGCGCGCCGTCGGCGGCGACCAGCAGGCTTGCCTCGATGACAGCGCCGTCGGCGAGCGTCACCGTGACGCCATCGGAACGTGAATCGTAGGTCGAAACGGCGGTAGCCTGGAGATCGATGCCTTCGGCCTCGGCGCGCTCTACCAGCGCATCGATCAGCCGGCGATTGTCGACCATGTGGGCAAACGGCTCGCCGGGCTCGACATCTCCGGCAAACGTCAGGAACACCGGGCGCGTCGCGTCATCCAACCTGGAATCGGTGACGACCATGTCGAGGATGGCTTGCGAATCCGACACCTGATTCCAGACGCCGAGCGTCTCGAAAAGCCGCCGGCAGGCGGCCACAATGGCGGTCGCGCGTGGATCGCGGCTCGGCCGCACCCCGAGTGCGGGATCGGCGACGACGACGGGAATCTCCGCGCCAAGGCCCTGGCGGAGCGCCAGCGCCAGCGCCAGCCCTGCAAAGGCGCCGCCGCAGATGACAATACTTCGCTGTGTCGCCATGCGATCCGTACCTGGTTACGCCCTCAGACCAGACTTGCTACCTGATAATAGCTGGGCGAAACAGGGCCGAGAAACAAGGTCCTTAACCAGACCGTCATTCCGGGACGCGCGCTAGCGCGAACCCGGAATCCAGAGGTTTGGCACGGGATTCCGGGTTCGCCTCTTCGAGGCGCCCCGGAATGACGGCGCCTCCACGAATTGAAAGCACCACCATGTCCAAAGGCCTGATTGACCTGATTTCCATTCTCGATCTGGAGCCGCTCGAGGTGAACCTGTTCCGCGGCAACAGCCCGAAGACCAGCTGGCAGCGGGTGTTCGGCGGACAGGTGATCGGGCAGGCCATGGTCGCGGCATGTCGCACTGTCGAAGGCCGCCTGCCGCATTCCATCCATTGCTATTTCATCCTGCCCGGCGATCCGCAGATTCCGATCATCTACGAGGTCGAGCGGCTGCGCGACGGCAAGAGCTACTCGACAAGGCGCGTCACCGCGATCCAGCACGGCAATGCGATCTTTTCCATCATGGTTTCTTTTCATGCCGAGGAGGAAGGTGAGTTCAATCATCAGGACAAGATGCCTGATGTGCCGCCCCCGGAGAAACTCACGGCGGAGGAAGTGGCAAAACAGCCGATGTTCCGGGAGATGCCGGAATTCATCCGCCGCTATTACGAATCCGACCGGCCGATCGAACTGCGTCCGGTCGAGCTCGGCCGCTATTTCGGCCAGAAGATCGACGACGGGCGCATCCATGTCTGGATCCGCACCGCGGCCAAGTTGCCCGACGATCCGGCTCTGCACATGTGCGCACTGGCCTATGCATCGGACTTCTCGCTGCTCGACGCAGTGATGGCGCGCTACGGCCGTACGCTGTTTGACAAGCGCATGATGCCGGCGAGCCTCGACCACGCGATGTGGTTTCACCGGCCGTTCCGCGCCGACGAATGGTTGCTCTACGCGCAGGATTCGCCGAGCGCGCAGGACGGCCGCGGATTGACCCGCGGCCTGATCTTCAAGCCGGACGGCACACTGGTGGCGTCGGTCGCCCAGGAAGGCTCGGTGCGCCAGCGCAAGTGAGGGGGCGGGCGCGTTAGGCGTTCGCCAGCGTTCCGCGCTCGGCCAGCGCGAATTGCGACGCGTACCAGCGCGCGTACCAGGCCAACATCCACGGGATCGGAATGATAAAGATGCAGGCGATCACAAACACGAGGGTTCGCCACAACACTTCCAGTCCGGACGCGGTGAAGATGACCTCGCGATGCGTGCCGTCGATGTTGCGGCCGATCCAGCGCATCCAAGCCGTGACCACCCAGGCCCAGCCGACGATGGTAATGAAGGACACATACAACAGGACATGCCAGCCGACATAGCCCAACGCGCTGCCGTTGAAGGCGATCGGAAGTGGCTGGCCGTTGGAGCTCAGATTCGAAGCAACCCAGCGAATGACCATCCAGGACAGCACGGCCTGTATCGGAATCGAGAGGTATTGCAGGTAATAGAGGTCGGCCGAGCCCACATAGGTCAGAATGCCGATCGCAATGAAGACGTACCAGATGTCGAGCGGCTGGCCGTCGAAGGCGACGTTTGGTCGGCCCGGCACGTAAAGCCGGGAAAAGATCCAGCGATAGAACCATGTCGCAACCCAAGGCGCCGGAATCACCAGCACCATGCCGATGATGAACACAAGGCTGCGCCCGAGGAGCTCCCACAGGCCGACATCGATCGACAGCGCACCGCCGCCGTAACCTCCACCTGCAGCCTTAGCTGGGCCACCGGGTTGCGCGAAAGAGGGCGGGCCTGATCCGCCGGGGATCATCCCCGGAATTTCTCCTGCCCGCTGCCAGCCCGACATTCCCTCGGTCCAGACCAGCGTATCCGCCCCGACCATGCCGCGGGTAATGAGGTCACGAAGCTGGCCCTCCGGATAAGGGCCCTGTTGCTGGCCGTTGGCTGCATAAAACCACGATCGGTTCGACATTTTATTTCCTTGAGCCGTGGAAAATGGAGGTAGCCGGCGGGCGGCTGGGGGTGAAACCGCATTTTGGCGGACGGTACAGGTGCCTGTACAGTGATCGAGGTCACCAGCTCGAAATGTTTTCCCCTTCTACCTGCAACTTTTTTGTGCCATTTGCCCAGAAAGATGCCAGATTTGCGTCGGCGGTCCGCCGTCGGGGCACACAGCCTGTCGCGTGCTCAAGAAAATACCCCAGAGAAATGAAGGCCTGACCATGAAGCTCGTCGTCGCGATCATCAAACCTTTCAAG
This sequence comes from Bradyrhizobium sp. sBnM-33, assembly GCF_032917945.1. Lineage (NCBI taxonomy): Bacteria > Pseudomonadati > Pseudomonadota > Alphaproteobacteria > Hyphomicrobiales > Nitrobacteraceae > Bradyrhizobium > Bradyrhizobium sp. sBnM-33. The sequence continues at coordinate 231,055 of NZ_CP136624.1, read as the reverse complement.
CTTGACGAGGTACGTCAGGCGCTGACGGCCATCGGCGTCCACGGCATGACGGTGACGGAGGTCAAGGGCTACGGCCGCCAGAAGGGCCACACCGAAATCTATCGCGGCGCCGAATATGTCGTGAACTTCCTGCCCAAGCTCCGAATTGAAATCGCGGTCGCCTCGGATGTTGCGGAGAAGGCGGTCGAGGTCATTACCGCGAACGCGCGTACCGGGCAGATCGGCGACGGCAAGATCTTCGTCACGCCGATCGATCATGCGCTGAGAATCCGCACCGGCGAGACCGATAGCGACGCGCTCTGAGACATCACGGAATTGAAGGCGCGGCAGCAACGAAGCTGAACGCGCGAAGCCAAGAAACGGCAACGAAACGACAACAGGCCGGGGGAATTTTATGGGGGCAGCATCGTATCGTGCAGCAGGCAATGCTGCGCTCATTACTCTTGCGGCGAGCTTCGCAGTCATCACGCCGGCGCAAGCCGAGACGTCCAGCATCAGTGCCGCCGACACCGCGTGGATGATCGTCGCCACCGCGCTGGTGCTGATGATGACGATACCGGGCCTGGCGCTGTTCTATTCCGGCATGGTGCGCAAGAAGAACGTGCTGGCGACCATGGCGCAGAGCCTCGCCGCCGTCGCGATCATCTCGATTCTCTGGGTGGCCTTCGGCTACTCGCTCGCCTTCGTCGGCGACGGCGCCTGGATCGGCACGCTCGATCGCTGGTTTCTGATCGGCATGACGATGGAAAGCGTCAATCCGGCGGCGAAGACGATTCCGGAAGCGCTTTTCATGCTGTACCAGATGACGTTTGCGATCATCACGGTGGCGCTGGTGGCGGGCGCGGTGGCCGACCGGATGCGTTTCTCGGCCTATCTCCTGTTCTCTGTCGGCTGGTTCATGTTCGTCTATGTGCCGCTTGCGCACTGGGTATGGGGCGGCGGTTTCCTTGCCACCATGGGCGTGCTGGATTTCGCCGGCGGCCTCGTCGTGCATCTTTCCGCCGGTGTTGGCGGACTGGTTGCCGCGACGGTAATTGGCCGGCGTCACGGCTATGGCAGCGAGAATCTCGCGCCGTTTGATCTGTCGCTGGCCGTGATCGGCACCGGATTGTTGTGGGTTGGCTGGTTCGGCTTCAACGGCGGCTCGGCGCTGGCCGCGAATTCGCGTGCGGTCATGGCGATCACCGCGACCCATCTGGCCGCCTGTGCCGGCGCGCTGACATGGGGAGCGATCGAATGGGCGACGCGGCGCAAACCGTCGGTACTCGGCATGATATCGGGCGCGATTGCGGGCCTCGGCACAATCACGCCAGCCTCCGGATTCGTTGCGCCGTGGCATGGCGTCTTGATCGGCGTCGTCGCGGGAACCCTCTGCTTCTGGGCCTGCACGTGGCTCAAGCAGCGCCTCAAGTATGACGACTCGCTCGACGTGTTCGGCGTTCACGGCATTGGCGGATTGACCGGCACATTGCTCGCCGGGGTCTTCGCGGTGAACGCGATCGGGGGCACTGCCGGCCTGATCGAGGGCAATGCTCAGCAGGTACTGACCCAGCTTTATGGCGTCGCGGTTACCCTCGTCTGGTCTGGCGGCATTACCTTTCTCCTGCTCAAGCTAGTGGGCGTGTTCGCGCCCCTGCGGGTATCGTTGCAGCAGGAGCTGGAAGGCCTCGACATCTCGCAGCACGGCGAAGCCCTGCAATAGGCCACCCACCTTATTACCGTTTTCTTGCCCTGCTACTGAGCACGATTGCGCCGGCAGTCGGGCCCTGCTCATGATTTGAGCAGGCCTGACTAAGCTTTGGGCGCGACGGAATGGCGCAGGAAGGTGCAATTCCCGCAAACGGCGAAAAGGTCCGGATTCATAATCTGTTAGGGCACGATCGCGATCTGGCACGGCATTTGATTCTATTGGTCCCGGCTGTGCCCGCGTAGTGAACATCTCCGCGTGGTGAACCTCAGTCGAGAACGCCCGGTCCGCTGACCCGGGCCCAAGCGGGGACCAAGACCCATGAAAATTGTTATGGCGATCATCAAGCCATTCAAACTCGAAGAAGTCCGGGACGCCCTGACCGCCATTGGCGTTCACGGTCTCACGGTGACGGAAGTCAAAGGTTATGGCCGCCAGAAGGGCCATACGGAAATCTATCGTGGCGCCGAATACGCCGTGAGCTTCCTGCCCAAGATCAAGATCGAGGTCGCGGTCGCTTCGGACCAGGTCGACAAAACCATCGACGCCATCACATCGGCCGCCAAAACCGGACAGATCGGCGACGGCAAGATCTTCGTCATCAACCTCGACCACGCGGTCCGCATCCGCACCGGCGAGGCAGATGCCGCGGCCCTCTGATTTCGCGCACAAACCTTACCACTTAGGAGTAAATTCAAATGACGTTCAAACGTCCCCATGGCGCGGGACTGGCGGCCCTCGCAGTCGGCCTGTTCGCCGCGACCGCTGCTTACGCCGAGCCAACCGTCAACAAGGGTGACAACGCCTGGATGCTGACGTCGACAGTGCTGGTGCTGTTGATGACGATCCCCGGCCTCGCTCTGTTCTACGGCGGTCTCGTCCGTTCCAAGAACATGCTCTCGGTACTGATGCAGGTTTTCTATACCGTCTGCATCGTCGTCCTGCTCTGGGCGCTCTACGGCTACAGCCTCGCCTTCACCGGCGGTTCCGACTTCATCGGCGGCTTCTCGAAGGCCTTCCTGATGGGCGTGACGACCGATTCGAAAGCGGCGACCTTCAGTGTCGACGCCAACATCTCCGAGCTTATCTATATCTGCTTCCAGATGACGTTCGCGGCAATCACCCCCGCCCTCATCGTCGGCGCCTTCGCCGAACGCATGAAGTTCGCCGCGATTGCCCTGTTTGTTCCGCTCTGGGTCACACTGATCTACCTCCCGATCGCACACATGGTTTGGTATTGGCCGGGACCGGACTTGATCACGGACGCAGCCAAGGCGCTTGCCGCAGCGACTGACGGTGCGGCGAAGACCGCGGCGCAGGCCAAGCTCGACGAGATCAACGCCGATGCCGGCTGGATCTTCAAGAAGGGCGCGATCGACTTTGCCGGTGGCACCGTGGTGCACATCAATGCCGGTATCGCCGGTCTGGTCGGTGCGCTCCTGATCGGCAAGCGCGTCGGCTACGGCAAGGAGCTGATGGCTCCGCACTCGCTGACCATGACCATGATCGGCGCTTCGCTGCTCTGGGTCGGCTGGTTCGGCTTTAACGCCGGATCGAACCTCGAAGCCTCTGGCGGCGCCGCACTTGCCATGACCAACTCCTTCGTTGCGACCGCAGCGGCGGCGATGGCCTGGATGTTCGCGGAATGGATCGTCAAAGGCCACCCTTCCGTGCTCGGCGCGTTGTCGGGCGCGGTGGCGGGTCTCGTGGCGGTCACGCCTGCGGCCGGCTTTGCTGGTCCGATGGGCGCGATCGTGCTCGGTCTCGTGGTCGGCGTCGTCTGCCTGTTCTTCTGCACGGTGGTGAAGAACTCGCTCGGCTATGACGACTCGCTCGACGTGTTCGGGGTCCACTGCGTCGGTGGCATCGTCGGCGCGCTCGGCACCGGCATCCTGGTGAATCCGGCGCTTGGCGGCACCGGCGTCATGGATTACGTCGCCGGCAAGATCGCCGACTACGACTTCGTCGCCCAGATGACCTCGCAGCTGTGGGGCGTCTGCACCACGCTGGTGTGGTCGGGCATCGGCTCGGCAATCCTGTTCAAGGTCGTCGATGTGATCGTCGGGCTGCGCGTCAACGTCGAGACCGAGCGTGAAGGCCTCGACGTCACCGAGCACACCGAGCGCGCCTACAACATGTAAGTTCTCCCGGGGTGCGATCCTTCCAGGGTCGCATCCACAACTCCGGTTCGGGCACATACCCGGCAATGCCCTGACCGTTGAGGGGCTCCAGCGCAAGTTGGAGCCCCTTTCTTTTTGTGCTCGCCTCGCCCGAAAAGTGCTTGCTGCCCGGGGGCGGTCGGACGCTGGGGCTATTGTTCGCGTTCTGGTGTGATCAGCTCGAGCGTGGGGAAATAGGTTCGGTAGCGCTTTGCATCGCGTGTCAGAAGCGGTAGCTGTTCGACAGCGGCGTGAGCGCCAATGAAGAAATCCGCCAGCACGCCAGTACGAAGCCCCCCGGCGCTGCGGTACCGCAGGTAAGCTTTGCCAGCGAGAAAGAGAGCGGCGCGCGGGATCGTCGCCAAGTCGATGTCCAAATTGCGGAGCATCGCGTCCACGCCTTCGACCGTCGCGTACCGTGTCGATATCTCGGAATAGATGACGTCATTGATGACAAGCGGCCCGGAGGAAGCTGCTTGTTCGAGCTGTTCTTGCGCCCAGTCCGCCCATACCTCACCGTCGGTGATGACATCCAGGAGGACATTCGAATCGACGAGCGTCATTCCGGTTCGCCACGCAAGAGAGCCATCAACTCATCGGTCGTCATGCCCGGCCCAGCCGACCCGCGCGCCTTGGCAAACCTGCTGGGCGGCCGAGGCCCATCGGCTTTCTCGATCACCACGCCGCCATCGGCACTACGACGGAAATCGATCTGACTGCCGGGCTGAATGCCCAAATAGTCGCGGACTCGTTTCGGAATCGTCACTTGGCCCTTGCTCGTAACCGTCGTTGCCATGGGAACCTCCTCTGGCCTTGGTAATACCTAGTGAAAATATGGTAATACTCCGCAAATTGTCCAGACCAGCCGATGGTTAATCGCGTCTTAACCTCGCCGTATCTATGGTGGTTTGATGGGTTTCCGGGGCTCGCTTGAGTCCCTTTGACCGTTTTGAAAGTGCTGGCGTTTCAGACATGGCAATGACCGCCTCTTCCGGCGTGGCGCAAGGCGCCGGCAGTGCAACTCCTGCCGGTCAGGCCGAACGCTCGCCGTTTTTGCGCACAACCGAGCTGCTGGCGCCTTACCAGCCGGCCAAGCCATTGATCACGCTCTCATTAGGCGAGCCGCAGCACCCGGTTCCGGACTTCGTCGGGCCGGTGCTGGCGAAACACATTGCAGAGTTCGGCCGCTATCCATTGGCTAAGGGCATCGAGCCGTTCCGGCGCGCCGCCGCCAACTGGCTTTCGACCCGGTTCCAACTCCCTCGCCCGATCGACCCCGAGAGTGAAATCCTGGTGCTGAACGGCAGCCGGGAGGGGCTGTTTTTCGCGGCGATCACGGCCGCCCGTTATGTTGGCCCGCGCAAGGGCAGGCCCGCGATCCTGATGCCCAACCCGTTCTATCCGGCCTATGGCGCAGGCGCCCGCGCCGCAGGCTGCGAATTGGTCTACCTTCCGACCACGCTCGCCAACGGATTCCTGCCGGATCTCGACACGCTCGACGAGGCGACACTGGCCCGAACCGTTGCGATGTTCATTGCCTCGCCCGCCAACCCGCAAGGCGCGGTCGCTTCGCGCGACTACTTCACGCGGCTGAAGAAGCTTGCCGATGCCTACGGCTTCATGATCCTGAGCGACGAGTGCTATTCGGAAATCTACACCAGGCAGGCGCCGGGCAGCGCACTCGAATGCGCCGGGCCCGACTTTGCCAATGTCGTTGTGTTCCAGTCGCTGTCGAAGCGCTCCAATCTTCCCGGCATGCGCGTCGGCTTTGCCGCCGGGGATAACAAGTTCCTCGCCGCCTTCCATGAGTTTCGCAACGTCGCGGCGCCGCAAGTGCCGGTGCCGCTGCAACACGTCGCGGTCGCCGCCTATAGCGACGAGACGCATGTCGAAGAAAATCGTCGCCTGTATCGCATCAAATTCGATCTTGCCGACCAGATTCTCGGCAGCCGCTACGGCTATGTCCGGCCGGCCGGCGGATTCTGCGTCTGGCTCGATGTATCCGAACGCGGTGGCGATGAGGCGGCGGCGGTGAAACTCTATCGGGATGCGGGTGTCCGTGTGATCCCCGGAAGTTATTTGTCGCGTCTGCAGAATGACGGCTTCAATCCCGGCGCGGGCTACATCCGCCTGGCGCTGGTCTCCGATAGTGAATCAACGGCCGAGGCATTGCACCGGCTGGTCGAAACTCTGGATTAATCGCAGGGCCTTAATGAGCATGCCAGCGATCGAACGTGTCATTCCCCTGGTCGGTCATCTGCCGGTCTCGATCCGCGAGGCCTTGGCGCGGCGGCTGCGCGAGCTTGCCGGCCTCAGCCTGATCGCGCTGTCCGGCGTGGCGGCAGCCGCGCTGATGACGTGGTCGGTGCAGGACCCGAGCCTGAGCCACGCGACGTCGCGTCCGATCCGCAATGTTCTCGGTTATCCCGGCGCGATCGGCGCCGATCTGTTGATGCAGATTCTCGGGCTCGGCGCGATCATGCTGATCCTCCCCGTCGCAGTGTGGGGCTGGCGCATGCTGACGCACCGCACCTTCGACCGCGAAGCGTTGCGCCTTGGGTGCTGGATTCTCTGCACGGTGATCGCGGCAGGCTTTGCAAGTTGCTGGCCGCATGGCGGGGCGTGGGCGCTGCCGACCGGCCTTGGCGGCGTCGTCGGCGACGCGCTGGTGCGTGCGCCCGCCGTCGTGTTCGGCCCGGCCGGCTTCACCTATCGTCTTGTGCTCGGCATCATCCTGTTTGCGGCGATGGCTGCGGCCTTTCTGTTTGCCAGCGGCTGGGGCTCGCGCCCGAAAGAGGAAGAGCTGACGCCGATCGAGGACGACGACGCGCCCTTTGTTGAAGAAGAGGATCGCAGTTCGGTATCGCTCGGATGGGTGTACCATGCCCTGATGAGCGCAAAGGCTCGGCTCGTATGGCTGATGGGCACGGCCTACCGGTCGCTGGTGTCGAGTTCGCCGCCGCCTCGCAAGTCCTCCTTCGAACGTCAGGAACCGAGCCTCGGCGGCCGTGCCGCACCGGCATTGGCCCCGCAGCAAGAGGAATTCGAGGAAGAAGAGGAAGAGGAGGACGAGGAAGTGCCGGCCGCGCGCGCTCCGCGCAAGAAGCCGGCACCGCGCGCAGCGGCGAAGAAATCCGACAAGTTCGAACTCCCTTCAGTCTCGATGCTGACGGCGCCGAAGGCGTCGGACCGGCAGCCGCTCAGCAAGGCCGAACTGGAGGCCAATTCGCGCGCGCTGGAAGGCGTGCTCGGCGATTTCGGCGTCCGCGGCGAGATCGTGAAGGCCAATCCCGGCCCGGTCGTGACGCTGTACGAACTCGAACCGGCGCCCGGCATCAAATCCTCGCGCGTCATCGGTCTTGCCGACGACATCGCCCGCTCGATGAGTGCGCTCTCGGCGCGCGTCGCCGTGGTTGCCGGCCGCAATGCCATCGGCATCGAGCTGCCGAATGCGCATCGTGAAAAAGTTTATCTGCGCGAATTGCTGACCACAAAGGACAGCAACGAGTCGACGGTGAAGTTGCCGCTCTGTCTCGGAAAAAACATCGGCGGCGAATCCATCATCATCGATCTGGCGCGTACGCCGCATATGCTGATCGCGGGCACCACCGGCTCCGGCAAATCAGTCGCCATCAACACCATGATTCTGAGCCTGGTCTATCGCCTGAGGCCGGATCAGTGCCGCCTGATCATGGTCGATCCCAAGATGCTCGAGCTCTCCGTCTATGACGGCATCCCGCATTTGCTGACGCCGGTCGTGACCGATCCGAAGAAGGCGGTGGTGGCGCTAAAATGGGCGGTGCGCGAGATGGAGGAGCGCTACAAGAAAATGGCCAAACTCGGTGTGCGTAACATTGACGGCTATAACCAGCGCCTTGTGGAAGCCAAGGCCAAGGGCGAGGAGCTGACGCGCACGGTGCATACCGGCTTCGACAAGGAAACCGGCAAGGCAATCTACGAGGAAGAAAAGCTCGAACTTGAGCCGCTGCCCTATATCGTCATCATCGTCGACGAAATGGCCGACCTGATGATGGTGGCCGGCAAGGACATCGAAGGCGCGGTGCAGCGCCTGGCGCAGATGGCGCGCGCCGCCGGCCTGCACGTCATTCTCGCGACGCAGCGTCCATCGGTCGACGTCATTACCGGCACCATCAAGGCTAACTTCCCGACCCGCATCGCATTCCAGGTCACGTCGAAGATCGACAGCCGCACTATTCTCGGCGAGATGGGCGCCGAGCAACTGCTCGGTCAGGGCGACATGCTCTATATGGCCGGCGGCGGTCGCATCAGCCGCGTGCATGGACCATTCGCTTCAGACGAAGAAGTCGAGAAGGTCGTGCGTCACCTCAAGACGCAAGGCGCGCCCGAGTATCTGGAAGCGGTGACTGCGGAGGAGCCGAGCGAGGAAGACGGCGCGGTATTCGATTCCACCGGTATGGGCGGCGATGGTGGCGGCGACCTGTTCGCGCAGGCGGTAGCGATCGTCAAGCGCGACCGCAAGGCCTCCACGTCCTATATTCAGCGCCGGCTGCAAATCGGCTACAACCGCGCCGCCTCGCTGATGGAACGAATGGAACAGGAAGGCATCGTTGGCCAAGCGAATCACGCCGGCAAACGCGAAATTCTGGTCGAGGAGGAAGAGGGCGGATTCTAAAGCGATGAAGATGGATTCGGCGCAACGATTTCACGGAAAAACGATATCTCCTTTGGTCGAAAGCGCGATAAACTGGCCGGCAGCGGGATGCCTCGTCGAATAGAGATCCGAAATATCTGATGACACAACAACCCACCCATCGCGGGCTGCGCTCCGGACTGGCCCTTTTGATCGCCACATCCATCGCCGGCTTCGCGACATCGGCTCTCTCGCAGACTGTGCCGGTTCCAAAGCCCGCGCCCAAGGCCCGCGACGGCAATGTGCAGATGAGCGCACAGGAAAAAGCGCCGATGACCACCGGCGCGACCCAGGCGCCGCCGAATCCGGTGCTTCCGGACCCGCGCCGCAATGTCCCGGCCAATGTTTTTGCAACCTTCGATGCCAACCAGAAGGCGCAGGCTGCGCGGGTGAGTTCATATCTATCGTCGCTGCAGACGCTGGTCGGAAATTTCGTCCAAGTCGGTCCTGACGGCAGCAGGACCAAGGGCGATTTCTACATCCAGAAGCCGGGCAAGGTACGTTTCGAATATGACGACCCGAGTCCCATCGCGATTATCGCCGATGGCTCGTCGCTGGCCGTGCGCGATCGCAGGCTCGCGACCCAGGACATCTACCCGCTGTCGCAAACGCCGCTGCGTTTCCTGCTGTCGGACCGGATCGATCTGTTGAAGGACACCAATGTCGTCAACGTCACGGCGGATGACGTTTACATCAGCGTCACCATCGAGGAGAAGCAGGCCCTGATCGGCACCAGCCGGCTGATGCTGATGGTTGGGGTCAAGGACGGCCAGCTCAAGCAATGGACGGTAACCGATCCGCAGGGCTACGACACCACGGTTGCGGTCTATAATCTGGACTCGTCCAAGAAGGTCGATCCCGGCCTGTTCAAAATCGACTTCACCAACTACACCACTCCGGCGAACTGAGCGGCGCGCTCTCATTCTTTCATTAGGATGCATGGGTGGGCACGGCGCAAATGCGCCTTTGTCCATCCTACGAAATTCCACCTGTGGACAAAGCGCGCGACGTCGTCATGAACCGTGGTAAGACACGGCTCTCATGCGTTTTTCCCTGACGACGTGGAATATCAATTCGGTGCGCCTGCGCATCGATATCGTCGCCAAATTCCTCAAATCGGCGCGACCGGATGTGCTGTGCCTGCAGGAAACCAAATGTATCGACGATGCTTTTCCGCTGAAGCGGTTCAAGCGTCTTGGCTACGAGCATGTCGCGCTGAACGGGCAGAAGGGCTATCACGGCGTCGCCATCGTCTCGAAACTGCCCTTCGACACCACCGACATCAGAACCTTCTGCGAAAAGATCGATTCGCGTCACATCTCGGTGGCGTTCGGCGAGAAGGCCCAGCTTACAAAGCCGCTGGTGCTGCACAATTTCTACGTTCCAGCCGGCGGCGACATTCCCGATCCCGTTCTCAATCCGAAATTCGATCACAAGCTGAAATTTCTCGACGAGATGAAGGCCTGCGAACCGCTGCATCCGCGCGGTGACGACCGGCATATCCTGGTCGGCGATCTCAACGTTGCACCACATGAAAACGACGTGTGGTCGCACAAGCAGCTTCTAAAGGTCGTCTCGCACACGCCGATCGAATGCGAAAAGCTCCTGGCCGCGCAGGCCCATGGCGAATGGTTCGACGTCGCTCGCGAGCGGATCCCGCTTTCCGAAAAAGTCTATACGTGGTGGAGCTACCGCGCTGCCGATTGGACCGTCGGCGATCGTGGCCGTCGGCTGGACCACATCTGGGTCTCGCGCGCACTGAAGGACGCTGTCAGCGATTTCAAGATTACCCGCGATGCGCGCGGCTGGGAGCGTCCATCGGACCACGTGCCGGTCACGGTGACGCTGGAGGTGTAGCGATCAAATACTCAGCTTGGCGCCTGCCATCAGAATATCGCTGGCGAGCTGGCTGGTCCGGGTGGCGAGTTCGTCGCGCAGGCGGCGCGCCGCGGCAGGGTCGCTTTCGAGCACGCGCTGAAACAGGCTGCGTGATACCCGGATGACCGAGGAATGATCAAGCGCGACCGCGCTGGACGGCCGTTTCATGGCCACGATCAGCGCCAATTCGCCGATCAGGGCCCCGGGTCCCGCAACGACTTCAGCGCCGCCGTCTTCGACACGGAACGATCCGCGCTGCACGATATAGCCTGCATCCGCGTCGTCGCCGGCATTGAACAGATAATCGCCGGGTGAGAAATCGCGCTGCTCCGAGCCGATCGCCAGCATGCGTAGCGCCGCCGTCCCCAACAGGCGCAGTGTCGGGACCCGCTCAAGCAGGGCTACATCATCGTCGATCGACATGGACCGTTGACCGGGATGCGCGAGAATTACGAATCGTGGCTGCGAATCGTATCACGGCACCAGTTTGTAGCCACCGGCTTCCGTCACCAGGATTTCCGGATTGGCCGCATCTTTCTCGATCTTCTGCCTGAGACGGTAGATATGCGTTTCCAGCGTGTGCGTGGTAACGCCCGAATTGTAGCCCCAGACTTCCTGCAGCAGCGTCTCGCGCGACACCGGCAACTGGCCGGCGCGATACAGGAAGCGCAGGATCGCGGTTTCCTTCTCGGTAAGCCGCACCTTTCTGGCATTGGCGGCAGTCAGCATCTTGGAGCCGGGCCGGAAACTGTAGGGGCCGACGGAGAATACCGCGTCCTCGCTGGCCTCGTGCTGGCGGAGCTGCGCCCTGATTCGGGCGAGCAGCACGGCGAACCGGAACGGTTTTGCGACGTAATCATTGGCCCCTGATTCGAGCCCCAAAATAGTGTCCGAATCGGTATCGTGGCCGGTCAGCATGATGATCGGCGCCTTGAAGCCGCCTTTGCGCAGGCTGCGTACGACTTCACGTCCGTCAGTATCGGGCAAGCCGACATCCATCAGCACCAGGTCGGGGGAATTGGCTTTGGCGGCGCTGGCGCCCTTGGCGCCGGTATCGACTGCGGAGGCTTCGAATTCCTCATGCAGCGACAATTGCTCCACCAACGTATCGCGCAGATCGGTGTCGTCATCCACGATCAGGATCTTGCGGGCATTGGGCATAGGATACGATCCTCTTGAGGCAGGCGGCGGGACACAAGCGAGAGTGTCTCAAGCCGGGTCTTGGTCGATAACAACCTGATTCGCGGGCAGACTTCACAAGCAAGTCGGGTCATCAGGCACTGATTCGCATTGAGGTAGGAGATTGTTACAGTTTCACAAGCCGAACCGCAGTCTATCCCAGATTTGAGCCGCGTTTGGATGAATGTCCTGTAATGCCGCCAATTAGAGCAGCTGAGGGGGCAAGCAACCCCAAGATTCGGGCATTGGCATGAAAAGTAACGCTATTTCAAGCACTTATGAGACAGATGCGCGTGATCGGCCGCTGGCGGCAGCCCGGGTCCGCAGGGCTGCCGGCGACCCCTGCCGGGGCTGGCTAACGGCGGACGGCTGGACCGTACCGGTGGCACTTGGCCGCGGCGGCATCCTCGCCAACAAACGGGAGGGCGACGGCGGCACTCCCCGAGGCATCTATCATCCGCTGCAATTGTGGTGGCGTGTCGACCGCCATCCCCGGCCGCGGACCTATCTGCCGGTCCGGCCGATCCGGCCCGAAGACGCCTGGTGCGAGGACCCGCAGGACCGCCGTTATAACCAGCCAATCCGTCTGGTCCGGGACCAGGCTGGTGACCGGCTGACGCGCGAGGATCACCTCTACGACTTCATCGTCGAAATCGATCACAACAGCGCGCCGCGAATTGCCGGCCGTGGCAGCGCCGTGTTCCTGCATCTGGCGCGGACCAATTTCTCGCCGACGGCGGGATGCATCTCGATGACGAAATCCGCCATGCTGCGGCTGTTGCGGCGGATGGGACCGCAGACGAAAATCATGATCGGCTGATGGGGAATCAAACAATGCTCGACAGGCACGCAATAACGGCCGCATCAAAGACCCTGCACGACCACTGGCGCGCCGGCACCAAATTATCCGGCCTCGACGAATCGCTGCGACCGCGCGACCGCATTGAGGCCTACGCGATCCAGGCGGGAATCGAAAAATACTCGTCCGATATTTTGTTCGGCTCGAAGATCGCGGCGACCAGCGAGGCCGGACAAAAGCACATCAACGTCGACGGCCCGATGGCCGGGCGCATTCTGGCCGAGACCGTCGTCCCCGACGGCGGAATGGCTTCGATCGCAGGCAACGAAATGCGCGTCGCCGAACCCGAATTCGCCTTTCGCATGCGCGTGGATCTGCCGGCGCGCTCCACGCCCTATACGACGCAGCAGGTGCTCGATGCGATCGACACTCTGCATCCGGCCATCGAAATTCCGGATTCGCGGTTTCAGGATTTCGTCAGCGCCGGTGCCGAACAGATCATCGCCGACAATGCCTGCGCACATCTGTTCGTGCTCGGGCCTGCCGCAACAGCCGATTGGCGTTCAAGGGACCTCGTCGAGGAACGGCCGGTCATCACGATGCGCGGCCAGCAATTCGTTGGCCACGGCAAGAACGTGTTGGGCGATCCGCGCATTGCGCTGACCTGGCTCGCCAACGAACTGCGCCAGCTTGGCGTGACGCTGAAGGCAGGCCGGATAGTCACCACCGGGACCTGTCATGCACCGCTGCCGATTCAATCAGGAGATTTCTGCGCGGTCGATTTCGGATCGCTCGGAAAAGTGTCGGTGGGATTCAAGTAGCTTTCTCGACGTCATTGCGAGGAGCGACAGCGACGAAGCAATCCATCCGTCCGCAGATTGAAAGAATGGATTGCTTCGCGGAGCCTGTCATCGGGCGCGCATTCGCGCGACTCGTTGGCTCGCAATGACGAAATTACCGCGCGCCAAAAATCGCGGAGCCGACACGCACATGCGTCGCGCCCATCTGGATCGCGACTGCAAAATCGGCGCTCATGCCCATCGACAGATTTTTCAGCCCGTTGCGCGCAGCGATCTTGGCGGTCAACGCGAAATGCGGTGCCGGCGCCTCGTTGACCGGCGGAATGCACATCAAGCCGGAAATGACCAGACCGTATTTGTCGCGGCAGCTCGCGATGAAGGCATCTGCCTCGCCGGGCGCGATGCCGGCCTTCTGCGGTTCCTCGCCGGTGTTGATCTGAACGAACAATTCCGGACGCTTGTTCTGCGAGTTGATTTCCTTGGCGAGCGCTTCGCAGATGCTGGGACGGTCGACCGAATGGATGGCGTCGAATAGCGCCACGGCTTCCCGCACCTTGTTGGATTGCAGCGGCCCGATCAGATGCAGCGCAATCCCGGGGTGGGCAGATACCAGCGGCGGCCATTTCGCTTTGGCTTCCTGTACGCGGTTTTCGCCGAACACGCGCTGTCCGGCATCGATAACCGGCGCAATCGCCGTTGCATCAAACGTCTTCGATACCGCGATCAGCGTCACCGATGTGCGCTCGCGGCGCGCTTCCTTGCACGCCCGCGCGATGTCTTGCTCCACCTGAGTCAGGCCATTTGGTAAAGACTTGGTTAGCGGTGTCGCCATCTCTCTCGCGTCATGTCCTGATTTCGATCGGAAATTTTACGGCATTTCCTCGAATTTTACCAAGTTCGAGAAAGGCTTTTTGAACCCTTCGCACTACCATGCCGTGTCGGGGGCATGATGTCTGGCGTCAGTTTCAACCGCAATCGCGTCAAACTCAAGAAGCTTCTCGGAATCCGGGCGCGACTTGCGCTGCTCGCCTTGATGCTGGTGGCGCCCTTGATGCTGGAACGGGTCCGTTCGCTCGAAGACGCGCGCGCCAAGCAGATCGCGATGGCTTCGGAGGAATACGCCAACATCACGCTGCACACTGCGGAGACCCAGCGCCAGATCGTCTCGTCGGTTGAAACGATGCTGAAATCGGCCGCCTATATCCGCGCCTCCAGCGGCATCGGACGCAGTTGCGAAATCCTGCGCGCCAGCCTGCCGACCAACCTGCCCTGGATTCGCAGCATCATGATCGTCAGCAGGGAAGGCGTGGTGCAGTGTTCGACACTGAACATGCTGGTCGGGCTCGACATCGGCGATCGCGAATATTTCAGGAAGGCGCAGCAAACCCGCGGCTTCGTTTTCAGCGACTATCTGTTCGCCAGAATGACGAACAAACCGATCCTGATGGCAGCCTATCCGGTGGCCGCGATCAATCCGGAAGAAGACGCGGTGGTAGTCGCCGGCATCAATCTCGACTGGATGTCGAAGATCATGGCCAAGCTCGGCGGACGGCCGGGTATTTCGGCGCTGCTGGTCGATGGCGCCGGTGTCGTGCTGGCCGCGCCGGCTGACGGGGCCAGTATGATCGGCAAGCCGCTCAACAACGTGCCACTGCTGACGGCTATCGCGCACAAGGCGCTCGTTTCCGACACCCCGACGGGTTCGCTATCCTTTACCGCAGCCGACGGCTCGCAACGCGCGATCAGTTTCGCGCGCATACCCGGAACGCAATCACGCCTGATCGTCAGCATCGACGAGGCCAAAATCACGGCGGCGATCAACCGCGATATCCGCACCGCCTATCTGCAGCTCGGACTGGTCTGCCTGTTCGTGCTGCTCGGCGCGCTGATCGGCGCGGAAAAGCTCATCATCAACCCGATCGAAGTCATGACCGGCATGGCCAGGCGGTTCGGCGAAGGCGACTGGTCGGCCCGCGTCTCGCGCAGCCGCCTGCCGTCGGAGTTCATGCCGCTGGCCCGCGCCTTCAACGCCATGGCGACGCAACTCAGCCAGCGCGAGCGCGAGCTCGTTGCCACCAACGACCGGCTCACCGTGATGGCGTCGATCGACATGCTCTCCGGCCTCGCCAACCGTCGCGGCTTCCAGAGCCGGCTCGATTTCGAATGGATGAAGGCGCAGCAGTATCATAGCGAGCTGTCGCTGCTGATGATCGATGTCGATCACTTCAAGCTCTACAACGACACCTATGGGCACCCGGAAGGCGACGCCTGCCTCACCCGGATCGGCGAAGCGCTGGCCGGCATCGCCGCCGACAATCTGGGCTTTGCCGGCCGCTATGGCGGCGAAGAGTTCTGCTTGCTGCTGCCGAACACCAGCCCGCAAAAAGCGTTGGAGGTCGGCGAAACCGTGCGTGCCACCGTTCAAGGCCTCGGCCTGCCGCATATCACCTCCAGCCACCGCACCGTCACCGTCAGCGTCGGCGTGGCCGCGACGCTTCCGAATGAGGCTCAAACCCCCGGCGACCTGATCGAGGCGGCGGACGCCGCCCTCTATGCCGCCAAGCACCGCGGCCGCAACACCGTGGTCGAGCACGGATTTGCCAAGCTGGTGGACGAGGCGGGGATCGCGATGGCCGGGTGAGCGGACGCTCCATGCCGTCGGCCAAAACGCCCCATCCCACTGTCCCAACCCGTTGACCCCGCAGCCGCTTTTGTGGCCTAGTCCGCCGTCCTCTGGACGGGACCCGAATCCACAAAAAGCCCTGCGATTCCATGACTTCCGAACGTTACAACGCCCGTGATTCCGAGCCGCGCTGGCAACGCCAGTGGGACGAAAAGGCGATTTTCGCCTCGAAAAACGACGATCCGCGGCCGAAATACTACGTGCTCGAGATGTTCCCCTACCCGTCCGGGCGCATCCATATCGGGCATGTCCGGAACTACACGCTGGGCGACGTGCTGGCCCGCTTCATGCGCGCCAAGGGTTTCAACGTGCTGCACCCGATGGGCTGGGACGCGTTCGGGCTGCCGGCCGAGAACGCCGCGATCGAGCGCAAGGTCGCGCCAAAGGCGTGGACCTACGACAACATCGCCGCGATGAAGAAGCAGTTGCGGTCGATCGGGCTGTCGCTCGACTGGTCACGCGAGTTCGCGACCTGCGATCCCGCCTATTACAAGCATCAGCAGAAGATGTTCCTGGACTTTTTGCGCGCGGGGCTGGCCGAACGCGAGAAGCGCAAGATCAACTGGGACCCGGTCGACATGACCGTGCTCGCCAACGAGCAGGTGATCGACGGCCGCGGCTGGCGCTCGGGCGCTGTCGTCGAGCAGCGCGAGATGAATCAGTGGGTCTTCAAGATCACGAAATACTCGCAGGAACTGCTGGACGCGCTTGATAGCCTGGACCGCTGGCCCGACAAGGTACGCCTGATGCAGCGCAACTGGATCGGCCGCTCCGAAGGCCTGCTGATCCGCTTCGCGCTGGACCCCGCCACGACGCCGGCCGGCGAGACGGAGCTGAAGATCTTCACCACGCGCCCCGACACGCTGTTCGGCGCAAAGTTCATGGCGATCTCGGCCGATCATCCGCTGGCGCAGGCGGCGGCCACGAAGAACCCAAAGCTCGCCGAGTTCATCGCCGAGGTGAAGCGAATCGGTACCGCGCAGGAGATCATCGACACCGCGGAGAAGCAGGGCTTTGACACCGGCATCAAGGCCGTGCACCCGTTCGACCCGAACTGGAAACTGCCGATCTATGTCGCGAACTTCGTGCTGATGGAATATGGCACCGGCGCCATCTTCGGCTGCCCCGCGCACGACCAGCGCGACCTCGATTTCGTCAACAAGTACAATCTCGGCAATACGCCGGTCGTCTGCCCGGAAGGCCAGGACCCGAAAAGTTTCGTGATCACCGACACCGCCTATGACGGCGACGGCCGCATGATCAATTCCCGCTTCCTCGATGGGATGACTACCGACGAGGCCAAGGAAGAGGTTGCCAAGCGGCTGGAAAAGGAAATGCGCCCCCTCCCTAACCCTCCCCCGCAAGCGGGGGAGGGAAGGATGGAGGCCGTCGGCGAGCGGCAGGTGAATTTCCGCCTGCGCGACTGGGGCATTTCGCGCCAGCGCTATTGGGGCTGTCCGATCCCGGTGATCCATTGCCCGAGATGCGACGTGGTGCCGGTCCCCGACGACCAGTTGCCGGTGACGCTGCCGGAGGACGCGACCTTCGACAAGCCGGGCAATGCGCTCGACCATCATCCGACCTGGAAGCACGTCACCTGCCCCAAATGCGGCGGCAAGGCGCAGCGTGAGACCGACACCATGGACACCTTCGTGGATTCGTCCTGGTATTTTGCGCGGTTCACCGATCCCTGGAATGAGAAGGCGCCGACCACACCTGATGTCGCCAACCGGATGATGCCGGTCGACCAGTATATCGGCGGGGTCGAGCACGCGATCCTGCATCTCTTGTACAGCCGCTTCTTCACCCGCGCGATGAAGGCGACCGGCCACATCAGCATGGACGAGCCGTTCGCCGGCATGTTCACGCAAGGCATGGTGGTGCACGAGACCTACCAGAAGGCCGATGGTACCTATGTTACGCCGGCCGAGGTGAAGGTCGAGACCGGCGGTAATGGCCGCCGTGCCACGCTGCTCGACAGCGGCGAGCAGGTCACTATCGGCGCGATCGAAAAGATGTCGAAATCGAAAAAGAACACGGTCGATCCCGACGACATCATCGCGACCTATGGCGCCGACGTGGCGCGCTGGTTCATGCTGTCGGACTCGCCGCCGGATCGGGACGTGATCTGGAGCGACGAACGCGTGCAGGGTGCCTCACGCTTCGTGCAGCGGCTGTGGCGGCTGGTGAATGAATCGGCCGAAATCGCCAAGATAGCCCCGGCCGCGCGGCCGGCCTCGTTCGGGGCGGATGCGCTTGGCTTGCGCAAGGCGGCCCATGGCGCGCTCGACAAGGTGTCAGCCGGGATCGAGCGGCTGCATTTCAATGTCTGCCTCGCCCATATCCGGGAATTCACCAATGCGCTGGCCGAGGTGCTGGGCCGTGAGGGTAAGCCGGCGCCGGACCTGGCCTGGTCCGTCCGCGAGGCCGCAATCATCCTGGTTCAATTGTTCGCGCCGATGATGCCGCATCTGGCCGAGGAGTGCTGGCAGGTGCTGGGGCAGTCCGGGCTGATTTCGGAGGCCAACTGGCCCCAAATCGAACGCGATTTGCTGGTTGAAGACACCGTGACGCTGGTGGTCCAGGTCAACGGTAAGAAGCGGGGTGATGTTACCGTGCCACGGGTCGCCCAAAATCCGGAAATTGAGGCTGCCGTTTTGGCGCTCGATGCGGTAAAACTCGCCCTCGGCGGCAAGACCGTCCGCAAGGTAATCGTAGTTCCCATGAGGATCGTGAATGTCGTTGGCTAGGACCCGGATCGCCGTTCGGCTCATCGCCGTCGCCGCTCTGGCGGCGGTTACGGCCGGCTGTTTCCAGCCGATGTATGCCGAACGTACCGACGGCAAGCCCGGCTTGCGCGAAAAGCTGATGGGCGTGGAAATCCCACCGGTCGAGAAGAATAACGCCTCGCGGGAAGCCCGAATTCAGGTTGAGATCCGCAATGCCCTGGCGTTCAAGCTCTACGGCAACGCCACCGGCATGCCGCCGACGCACCGGCTGGTACTGCGCTTTAACACCTCGCGGTCCTCGCTGATGCTCGATCCAGCCACCGCGCTGCCATCGAGCGAAAATGTCGGCATCGACGCACAGTACAATCTGATCGACCTCGCCACCAACAAGTCGGTCATGACGGGCACGACTTTCTCCCGCGTGTCCTATGACGTCCCCGGCCAGTTGCAGCGCTTCGCCCGCGCCCGCGCCTTCCGCGACGCCGAGGACCGCGCCGCCAACGAGATCGCGGAAAACATCCAGACCCGGCTCGCGTCCTATTTCTACGCCGGCACCTGATGTTCCGTCATTCCGGGGCCGTGCGAAGCACGAACCTGGAATCTCGCACAGCAATCTCTGGATTCCGGGCCCAGGCGAAGACGCATGCCCGGGAATGACGCCAAGAAAGGTCCGTCGTGGTCGCGCTCCGCGGAAAAGACATCGACGCTTTTCTCGCCCGGCCTGATGCCGGCCGCCCCATCATCCTGCTGTACGGCCCCGATGCCGGCCTCGTGCGCGAGCGCGCCGATGCGCTGATCGCGTCGGCGGTCGACGACCCCAACGACCCGTTTTCGCTGGTGCGGCTGGACGGCGATGAGCTGGCCGCCGAGCCGTCGCGGCTGGTCGACGAGGCCATGACGATCCCGATGTTCGGCGGCCGGCGCGCGATTCGCGTGCGTGCCGGATCCCGCAGTTTCGCCAGTGGCGTCGATACGCTGGCCGATTCGCCGATTAAGGATTGCCGCATTGTCATCGAGGCCGGCGAGCTGCGCCCCGAATCGCCGCTGCGCAAAGCCTGCGAGCGCGCCAAGACCGCAGTCGCCATCGCCTGCTATCCCGACACCGAGCGCGACCTTGCCAGGCTGATCGAAGAGGAATTGCGGACTTCGAATTTGCGCATCGCTGCGGATGCTCGCGCGGTGCTGATGTCATTGCTCGGCGGCGACCGCCAGGCCTCGCGCAACGAGCTCCGCAAGCTCGCGCTCTATTCCCACGGCAAAGGCGAGATTGCGCTCGACGACGTCATGACCGTGGTGTCCGATGCGTCCGAGCTAAAACTCGACCCGATCGTGGATGGCGCCTTTGCCGGCAAGCCGGATTTGGTCGAAAGCGAATTCGCCAAGGCGATGGTCGCCG
Organism: Bradyrhizobium sp. sBnM-33; assembly: GCF_032917945.1. Taxonomy (NCBI): domain Bacteria; kingdom Pseudomonadati; phylum Pseudomonadota; class Alphaproteobacteria; order Hyphomicrobiales; family Nitrobacteraceae; genus Bradyrhizobium; species Bradyrhizobium sp. sBnM-33. Next base: position 211,073 of record NZ_CP136624.1, on the reverse strand, counting down.
GCACCTATCCCGGCGTGATCATCTCGGCCGCGCAGCGCCAGGCAGCATGGCTGCACAAATCGGCGCTCGCGGTTGCTGAGGGAACGCCCGTGTCGACCTTGCTCGAAAGCGGCTATCCGCGCCTGCACTTTTCCCGGAAGGGCGCCGTCGAAATCGCACTGCGCAATTTCAGCGCGGCGCGGCTGGCCCCCATTATCGATCAGCTCGGAACCGCCGCGCTCGACATGCGCAAGCAGGCCTCACTCGCGTCAGCGATCGCGCTGCGCACGCTGCTCTCGATCGCGGCGAATGCCAAGCGAAGGGGGTGAGGAAGGTGTCTCAGATCGTCATTGCGAGCGAAGCGAAGCAATCCATAGCGCTGCAAGTGGAGGAATGGATTGCTTCGTCGCTGTCGCTCCTCGCAATGATGGGGTGGACGGCCCCCGAACGGCATCGATGTGCCAGACTGGCGATGCTGAGTCGAACCAGACAAGGGGACCGTCCATGACGAAGATTAGCACGATTGGGTTGGATCTGGCTAAGAACGTGTTTCAGGTTCACGGGATTGATGCATCGGGAAGGGTTGTGCTGAGGCGGCAGCTCAGGCGGGCTGCCGTAGAGAAGTTCTTTGCGGGGTTGCCACCGTGCCTGGTTGGCATGGAGGCTTGCGGGAGCGCACATCATTGGGCCCGGGTGATCAGGCGCTATGGCCATGAGGTGCGACTGATGCCGCCGGCCTATGTGAAGCCCTACGTCAAGCGCAACAAGAACGACGGCCGGGATGCGGAAGGTGTCTGCGAGGCAGTGGGCCGGCCGACGATGCGCTTTGTTCCGGTGAAGAGCGTCGAGCAACAGGCCACGCTGGCGGTTCATGGCACACGTGCCTTGCTGGTTCGCCAGCGGACGATGGTGGCAAACGCCTTGCGGGCAGCGCTGAGCGAGCTCGGGATCGTGGCCGCGCAAGGACATCAGGGGCTGTGTGAGCTGATGGCCAAGCTTGAGGAGCCGAGCGAAGAGATTCCGGAGATGATGCGATGTGCTCTGTTGATGCTGGCGCAGCACTGGCAGGCGCTCAATGCCGATGAACGCGTGCTTGAACGGCAGATCGCGAAGGCTGCCAGATGCGATCGGGACGCGCGCCGGCTGATGGAAGTCCCAGGCGTCGGCCCGATCATCGCCAGTACGGTGTTGGCCAAAGTGCCCGATGCGAAGGTGTTTCGCTCCGGTCGGGACTTCGCCGCCTGGATCGGGCTCACCGGCAAGGACCACGGTACTGGCGGCAAGCATCGCCCAGGGCGTATCTCCAAACAGGGAGATCGTATGTTGCGCGCGCTGCTGATCAGCGGAGCCAGCGCCCATCTGCGGCAGCAAAAGAGGCGCGGCGTCAGCGACCCGTGGCTGCGCGATCTTTTGGCGCGGCGGCCTTACAAGGTCGCCATGGTGGCGTTCGCCGCTAAAGCCGCGCGCATCCTCTGGGCCATGCTGAGCAAAGGAGAAGTTTACCGAGACCGCGCGAGCGCGCCGGCTGCTGCCTAGTTGAAGGGCGACAGCCGCCGCGCTCGCGCTCATCCCTATCGGAAGGGCAATTAAGGTGTGATGGCAAATGGTCAGGAAACCAGGATCGAAACACTCCGACACGTCATCGCGCGTCACAGCGCGCCGCAATGATTGGAATTCGATCCGCGATCTCCATCAGGGCCCGCGGTCAATGGCCGCTTCTCGAGGCCGTATACATGACCGCTCCCCGATCCATTGCCGAAGCACCAAAAAGCCCTTGCCGAGAGGGGGCCGTCCATACATGACGTAGAGGGACCCTATCAGCCGCCCCTCTCCAGTCTTCGCATCACCTCGTCGAGTTGCTCGAGGTTGCGGTAGCTGATCTGGACGGAGCCGCCGGGGTCGCGGTGGTTGACGGTCACGGTGAGCCCGAGCGCGTCGCTGACGCGCTTCTCCAATGCGATGGTGTCGGGATCCTTGGTCTTGCCGCCGCCCCTCGCCTTCTGCGGCTTGCGCTCCGGCACGCCCTCTTCATGGGCGAGCGCCTCGGTCTGACGCACGTTGAGGCCTTCGGCGACGATGCGCTTGGCGGCCGTCAGCGGATCGGGCACGCTGATCAGCGCGCGGGCGTGACCGGCCGACAATTCGCCGCTCGCGATAAGGACCTGCACTTCCGTCGGCAGTTTCGTCAGCCGCATCATGTTGGCGACGTGGCTGCGGCTCTTGCCGACTTCCTTGGCGATGTCTTCCTGGCTGCGTTTGAATTCGTCGGCCAGCGCGTGATAGCCTTGCGCCTCTTCCATCGCATTGAGGTCTTCGCGCTGCACGTTCTCGATGATCATGATCTCGAGCGCGTCGCTGTCGCTGACGTCGATGGGGACGATCGGCACCTCATGCAGGCTGGCGAGTTGCGCGGCGCGCCAGCGGCGTTCGCCGGCGATGATCTCGTAGCGGTCCTGCGCCCCCTTCACCGGCCGCACCACGATCGGCTGGATTACGCCGTGCTGCTTGACGGAGGAAGCGAGCTCGCCGAGTTCGGCATCGGAAAACGTCCGGCGCGGGTTGCGCGGATTTGGTTTCAAGAATTCGATCGGGACCTTGCGCTGATTGCGCGGCCGTTCGACATGCGCGGCCTCGCCGCCGACATCCCCGATCAGACTTGCGAGACCACGACCCAGTCGCGAACGCGTTTCGTCGGCCATCGCCGCCAACTCCCTAGGATTCACTTCAGTACTCCGGAACAAAGTTGGTTGATCTTGCTGTCATTCCGGGCGCGTCGTCAGACGCGAACCCGGAATCTCGACGTTGCTTTGTCACTTCGAAATTCCGGATCAATCCGCTCGCGCGAATTGTCCGGAATGACGTCGTTCACACTAATGCGTCCTCAGCTCGCGCTCGCGCTGGATCACTTCCGTTGCAAGCTTGAGATACGCTTCGCTGCCGACGCATTTAAGGTCGTAGACCAGGACCGGCTTGCCGTAGGACGGCGCCTCGGAGATGCGGACGTTGCGCGGGATCATGGTGTCGTAGACCTTGGAGCCCATGAACTGCCTGACGTCGGCGACCACCTGGTTCGACAGGTTGTTGCGCGAGTCGAACATTGTCAGCACAATGCCGTGGATTGACAGGTTTGGATTGAGCGTCGAGCGCACCTGCTCCACCGTCTGCAGCAATTGCGACAGACCTTCCAGCGCGAAGAACTCACACTGCAGCGGCACCAGGATCGCGTCCGACGCCGCCATCGCGTTGACGGTGAGAAGATTGAGCGACGGCGGGCAATCGATCAGCACATAGGTGTAGTCGGTGTCCGGCGCCGCGTTCTTGTTCAGCGCCGCGATCGCGTCGCGCAGGCGGAACGCGCGGCCCGGCGTGGCGCCGAGTTCGAGCTCGAGGCCCGACAGATCCATGGTCGAGGAGGCGATGTGCAGTCGCGGCACCGCGGTGGCAACCACGGCATCGCGCAACGGCGCTTCACCGATCAGCACGTCGTAGGTCGAGCAGTTGCGGTTGCGGCGATCGATGCCGAGGCCCGTCGAGGCGTTGCCCTGCGGATCGAGATCGACGATCAGCACACGCTCGCCAATCGCGGCGAGTGCAGTGCCTAGGTTGATCGCTGTGGTAGTCTTCCCGACGCCGCCCTTCTGGTTGGCGAGCGACAGGATGCGTGGATGAGGCGGCGGAGTTGGTTCCCTATCCTCTTGATATAATTCATCTAATTCGGTCATGCCCGATCGCCATGTGTGATCGCGGAGGGGTTGCGCCGCTCGATGCGATCGAGTTCGACGATCCAGCCGTGCCCGCCCGTTCGGCTGGAATGGAATCGCGGTTCAATATTCCAATATTTGGTGGTCTCGGTCAATTCGGCCTCTACATCTTGACCCTTGAGAAACAAAGCTTTTGCGCCTTCTGTCACAAACGGCTCCGCGAAACCGACAAGCTGATGTAATGGAGCCAGCGCCCGCGCGGTGACGCAATCGACGCGGCCACCGATTCTATCCACAATATCCCCGATTCCCGCCAAATGCACGGTCGCAGCAGCGGATGTCACGCGGACTGCCTCGCGCAGGAAGGCCGCCTTTTTGGCGTTGCGCTCTACCAAATGGACATTAGCGCTCGGAGTCTCGGCCAATGCGCAAGCAAGCACCACGCCGGGAAAGCCTCCACCGCTGCCGAGATCGACCCAGATTTTTGCAGACGGCGCCAGATCGAGGAGTTGCAGCGAATCGGAGATGTGCCGCGTCCAGAGATTCGGAAGCGTCGACGGCGCCACGAGATTTGTTTTGGTCTGCCATTCGATGAGAAGCTCGACGTAGTGATTCAGCCGTACCTCTGTTTCACGTGAAACGGGGGTGAGGGCCAGGGCTGCGGCCTTATCGGAGGGCAGGGCTTGAGAGAAGCTGGGAGCGGCGGCCTTCGCCATCATGGTCTCGCTGAGCGCGGCAATCGCGGGGTGGATAGAGCGTAGTGATACTCATCAATTGCCGGAGCATCCGGCGATGGGTATCGCTCCGCTCCACCCATCCTACATCGACGTTTCACGTGAAACAGATTCTTTACGCTATCGCCTTCGCACTCTTCCGCCGCGCCTCGCGACGCAGATAGGCCGCCAAGATACCCAGGGCCGCCGGCGTCAGACCATCCAGCCGACCCGCCTGCCCCACCGTCCGCGGCCGCGCCGCCTTGAGCTTGGAGCGCGCTTCATTGGAAAGCCCGGGCACGTTCGCATAATCGATGCCGGTCAAGACCAACCCCTCGTCTCTCCGGAAGGCATCGACGTCGGCGGTCTGGCGCTTGAGATAGACATCGTATTTGGCGTCGATCTCAAGGTGCCCGGCGATAGAAGGATCAATACCCGAGAGCTCCGGCCAGATAGCGCGCACGGTCGTCCATTCGATCTCAGGGTAGGCCAGCAACTCGAAAGCCGAGCGGCGATGGCCATCCCGGTTGAGCGCAAGGCCATGCCTAGCCGCTTCGTTCGGAGTGATCGTCAGTGACTTGGCCAAAGCCTTGGCGGCATCCAGCGCTGCCATCTTGTCGCGATGGTGCTCCGAACGCGCCTGCCCTACGCAGCCCAAGGCAATACCCTTGTCCGTCAGACGCTGGTCCGCATTGTCGGCTCGGAGCGTCAGGCGGTATTCGGCGCGCGAGGTAAACATCCGATATGGCTCGGTGATGCCGCGGGTCACGAGGTCATCAATCATCACCCCGAGATAACCGTCAGCGCGATCGAACACGATCGGACCGGCGCCGCCCGCCATCAGCGCAGCGTTCAGACCGGCAACGATTCCCTGGGCCGCAGCCTCTTCGTAACCGGTCGTCCCGTTGATCTGCCCGGCCAGGAAAAGACCCGGCAGGCGCTTGGTCTGCAGCGTCGGCTCCAGCTCGCGCGGATCGACGTGGTCGTACTCGATGGCGTAACCCGGCCGGACCATCTTCACCCGTTCAAGCCCGGGAATGGTCGCGAGGATCGCGAGCTGGACTTCTTCCGGCAGCGAGGTCGAGATGCCGTTGGGGTAGACCGTGGAGTCGTCGAGCCCCTCCGGCTCCAGGAAGATCTGGTGCCCGTCGCGGTCGCCGAACCGGACGATCTTGTCCTCGATCGAGGGACAATAGCGCGGGCCGCTGCTCTTGATCTGCCCGGAATACATCGGCGAGCGATGCACATTGGCCCGGATCACCTCATGGGTGGCCTGGGTCGTCCGGGTGATCCCGCACTGGATCTGCGGCGTCGTGATCCGATCGGTCATGACGGAGAATGGCTCCGGCGGATCGTCGCCGGGCTGCATTTCAACCGCTGACCAGTCGATCGTCGTGCCATCGAGCCGCGGCGGCGTGCCGGTCTTCAACCGCCCAAGTGTAAAGCCAGCGCGCTCGAACGAGGCCGACAGCCCCATCGCAGGCGCCTCCCCGACCCTACCCGCCGGCCAATTCTTTTCGCCGAGATGGATGAGCCCGCGCAAAAAGGTCCCGGTCGTGATAACCACAGCGCCTGCCGAAAGCTGCCTTCCTTCGACCAAGCGAATTCCGGTGACCCGGCCGCTCGAGACGATCAACTCGTCCGCCTCGCCCTCGATCACGCTGAGATTGGCGGTCTCACGGATCGCGAACTGCATGGCCGCAGCATAAAGCTTGCGATCTGCTTGGGCGCGGGGTCCGCGGACGGCCGGACCCTTGCGGCGATTCAGCATCCGAAACTGGATCCCGCCAGCGTCGGCCACCCGGCCCATCAGGCCGTCGAGAGCATCGACTTCGCGCACCAGATGGCCCTTGCCGAGGCCGCCGATCGCGGGGTTGCAGGACATCGCCCCGATGGTCGCAAAACGATGGGTCACCAAAGCAGTCTTCGCACCCATCCGCGCGGCCGCGCTCGCGGCCTCGCAGCCGGCATGGCCGCCGCCAATAACAATGACGTCGAAGGACTCTGCTTGGAAAATCATGCCGCGACTTCTATCGCGGAGTTGGAAAACTCGGAAGAAAGAATTGCTCGATCGACTAGGGTGCGATGTTTCACGTGAAACATACCGGAACCGGGGAACCGTTTCACGTGAAACAAAGGGGCAGAGATGGGTTACTTGCCTACACAGAACTCTCGAAAAATGACGTCGAGAATGTCTTCGACATCCACACGCCCCAACAGCCGTCCCAACGAATGGGCTGCAATGCGCAATTCTTCAGCCGCCAGTTCCTCACCCTGCCCAACTACCGCCAAGGAACGACGCAACGCCACTACGGCATCTTCCAATAACTTCCGCTGCCGCGTCCGTCCGATCAGGCCCGCCTCGCTGCTGCCAAAGTAACTTTGGGCGAAACCGATCAGAGCGCCAATCAACTCCGGCAGCCCGTCGCCCCGGCTCGCCGAAATCTGGAAACTTCGTTGGCCTGGTTTCTCGGCCTCGGCCAATGGCCGAGTCGCATCTTCGAGATCGACTTTGTTTCGCACGCGCCAAACTGGCGCATCCCAATCGTGGTCGATCGCTGCCCTCGGCGAGTCGGCAAGCCACAGCACAAGATCCGCATCCGCAGCGCGGGCCCGGGCGCGACGAACCCCCTCCTGCTCGACCGGATCGTCCGTCTCTCGAATCCCGGCGGTATCGATCACGGTTACCGGATAGCCATCGAGATCGAGCTGCACCTCAATGATATCGCGCGTGGTGCCGGCGTGCGGCGAGACGATCGCGACCTCCCGGCGCGCGAGCTGATTCATCAGCGTCGACTTGCCGACATTCGGCGGTCCGGCGATTGCCACGACGAGCCCATCGCGAAGCCGCTCACTCCGCCCCTGCCCCGCCAAGACTTCCTCGATCTCGGCCAACAGCGCTTCGACCTTCGCCAACGCCGGCGCGATCAATTCTGCCGGTATGTCGCCCTCGTCCGAGAAATCGATCCCGGCCTCGATCAACGCAGACGCTTCGATGATCCGTGCGCGCCAGTCGCGTGCTCTGTCGCCGAGCAATCCCTTCAATTGGCGCAGCGCCTGGCGCCGCTGCCGATCGGTATCGGCATGGATGAGATCGTCTAGGCCTTCCGCCTCAGTCAGATCGAGCTTGCCGTTCTCGAAAGCACGCCGGGTAAATTCGCCGGGCTCGGCCGGTCGAACGTTTTCGAATGCGGACAGCGCCGCAAACAAAGCAGCCAGCACCGCGCGCCCGCCATGGACGTGAAATTCCGCGACGTCTTCTCCGGTCGCACTGGCGGGACCCGGAAACCACAACACCACCGCATCGTCGATCGGCCGCTGGCTGACATCATGGAGGAGCGCTCGCGTGGCCATTCGCGGCGCCGGCAATTTGCCGACCAGTGCCGTCACGACCTTCCCGGCCTGCGGACCCGAAACGCGTACCAAGGCAATCGCGCTCGGTGGCCGGCCCGACGACAGTGCAAAAATGGTCTGATCCCGCGGATGCATGGCCTATTTGTGCGGGTGGCTTTGAAAAGGCAACGCCATTCAATTTGGGGCTTGAGCGCGCGAGCCATACCGCTCGCCTGCTGCGAACGGATGCGGCAGGAATGCTGCAACATCTGGCGAGGCGCCCTCACCCAAGCGCCGGACCTATATAAACTATATAAAATTCAATGCTTTAAATGGTTAACCAACCGCTAAGACCGATTTCCCATGCTGCATTCGCACCGCAGCAACGACCGCAACAAAAAAGGGCGCCCCACGGTGCGAGGCGCCCTTCCCTTGGCCTGATTGATGGCTCAGGTATTCATGGAGTCAAAGAACTCGGCGTTGTTCTTGGTGTTGCGAAGCTTGTCGAGCAGGAAGTCGATCGCGTCCATGGTGCCCATCGGATTGAGGATCCGGCGCAGCACGTACATCTTCTTCAGGAGCTGCGGATCGGTGATCAGCTCTTCCTTGCGGGTGCCGGAGCGCGAGATGTCGATCGCCGGGAAGGTCCGCTTGTCCGAGACCTTGCGGTCGAGAATCAGTTCGGAGTTACCGGTGCCCTTGAATTCTTCGAAGATGACTTCGTCCATGCGGCTGCCGGTGTCGACCAGTGCGGTCGCAATGATCGTGAGCGAACCGCCCTCCTCGATGTTGCGCGCTGCGCCGAAGAATCGCTTCGGCCGCTGCAATGCGTTGGCATCGACACCGCCGGTCAGCACCTTGCCGGATGACGGCACCACGGTGTTGTAGGCGCGGCCCAGACGCGTGATCGAGTCGAGAAGGATCACGACGTCGCGGCCGTGCTCGACCAGGCGCTTGGCTTTCTCGATCACCATCTCGGCGACCTGGACGTGGCGCACCGCCGGCTCGTCGAACGTCGACGACACTACCTCGCCCTTCACCGAGCGCTGCATGTCCGTGACTTCTTCCGGACGCTCGTCGATCAGAAGCACGATCAGATAGCACTCTGGATGATTGGCGGTGATGGAGTGCGCGATGTTCTGCATCAGCACGGTTTTGCCGGTGCGCGGCGGCGCCACGATCAGGGCGCGCTGGCCCTTGCCGATCGGGGCGACGATATCGATCACCCTTGCGGAAAGGTCTTTTCGCGTCGGGTCTTCGAGCTCGAGACGGAAGCGCTGATCCGGAAACAGCGGCGTCAAATTGTCGAAATTGACCTTGTGCTTGGACTTTTCCGGATCTTCGAAATTGAGCGTGTTGACTTTCAACAGCGCGAAATAGCGTTCGCCTTCTTTCGGGCTGCGAATATGGCCTTCGATGGTGTCACCGGTGCGAAGGCCGAAGCGGCGGATCTGCGAGGGCGAGACGTAGATATCGTCGGGGCCGGGCAGGTAGTTAGCGTCGGGCGAGCGCAGGAAGCCGAAGCCGTCGGAGAGAACCTCGACGACGCCTTCGCCGATAATGTCGATTTCCTGAATCGCGAGCTGCTTGAGAATGGCGAACATCAGCTCCTGCTTGCGCATGGTGCTGGCGTTCTCGACCCCGCTCTCTTCGGCGAACGTAACGAGCTCGGCCGGCGTTTTCGATTTGAGGTCTTGGAGTTTCATTTCCCGCATTGGGGTGGTCCTGTGGAGTGTATTTTAAGAAGGGTGCGAAGCTGGCTTTGGGAAAAGCCGGACACGAAAAATGGAAGGTCCGCAGGTCTAAGCAAGGAAAGCGCCGGTGAGGCTTCAAACCTGATGCGGCGGCCGGTCCGTTGAAGGAGCCGGAACGCAGCCACATCCGCCTGCGTGGGGTGGGATTTCGACAATATAGAAAATCGGCTGCCGCTTCGCAAGCAGGTGAGAAACCTACCGACGCATGAAAAGGCGCCCTAGAACGGCTTCACGATCACCAGGATGACAATAAAAATCATCAGGGCGGTTGGTACCTCATTGATAATACGATAGAATTTCTGACTTCTGGTATTCCGGTCGGCGGCGAAATCCCTAACCCAGCGGGAAAAAAAGCCGTGGAGACCCGACAGGATGACCACCAGCGTCAGCTTGGCGTGAAACCAGCCGGACGTGTACCAATGTCCGCTCCAGGCCATATAGAGCCCGGCTAGCCAAGCGATGATCATCGCGGGGTTGATGATCACCTTCAGCAGGCGCCATTCCATCGCTTTGAAGGTTTCGGACTGCTTCGATCCGACCTCGGCTTCGCAATGATAGACGAACAGCCGCGGCAGATAGAGCATGCCGGCCATCCACGAGATGACGGCGATCACATGCAGCGCCTTGATCCACGGATAGGCCGTGATCGTGATCCACTCGTACATTGGAGCCGCCCTGATCCCCGGAACGTTTCGATCTTCTCCAGCGTTGCGAAGAAACTCCGCCAGCATGGGACGCAAGACATATCCGCAAAGCACCGCTTCCCTAAACTAATAATTTTAGAATCTTAGGTTTGAGTCTAAGTGACGGTGATTAGGACTCATACAAAACCGTCCAGCCACTTTGCGAGGCTTGTTCACATCCATCACCAATTCGGGCCAAATACCGGATCGTCCTGATAACACCACGTGCATCAGTCGCTTGCGATGTTTTGTGGTCAGCTTATCAAGAGACAAATCCACATCTTCTCACTATCATGGTCGCGAGGCGGTGGACTTGTCCTCGCGTGAGGCCCTGTGAAGAAACCAAGGGTTTTCCCGAAGGCGACGATCCAGGGCTCGCCATCTCGGTTATGCTCCACAGGATTCACAGGAATACACAGGGGTTCTGGTGCCCACTACCGGCAACTATTTTCATCTTCATCTGGTCTCGGACTCGACTGGCGAGACGCTGATCACGGTGGCGCGCGCGGTCGCCGCGCAGTACGCCAACGTGACGGCGGTCGAACATGTCTATCCGCTGGTGCGCAGCCAGAAGCAGCTCGACCGCGTACTCGACGAGATCGAGGAAGCACCGGGCATCGTGCTTTTCACATTGCTGGAAAAGGATCTGGTCGCCCGGCTGGAAGCCAAGTGCAGAAACATCAACATACCGAGCCTCTCCATCATTGGGCCGGTGATGCAGTTGTTTGAGGCCTATCTGGGCGCGGCGACGACGGGCAGGGTAGGCGCCCAGCACGTTCTGAACGCGGAATATTTCAAGCGCATCGATGCCCTGAACTACACTATGATGCATGACGACGGGCAGCACGTCGAAGGCCTGGAAGAGGCGGATGTCGTACTCGTCGGCGTATCACGCACCTCGAAGACGCCGACGTCGATCTATCTCGCCAACCGCGGCGTCCGTACCGCGAACGTGCCGCTGGTCCCGGGCATTCCGCTGCCGCACCAACTGGAGACACTGAAAAAGCCGTTGGTCGTCAGCCTTCATGCGACGCCGGAACGGTTGATCCAGGTCCGGCAAAATCGCTTGCTGAGCATGGGCGCCGATACCCCCAACGATGATTACATCGATCGTCAGGCGGTGGCCGATGAAGTAGCCTATGCGCGAAAGCTGAGCGCCAGATTCAGTTGGGCGCAGCTCGACGTGACACGGCGTTCGATCGAGGAAACCGCCGCGGCGGTGCTAAAATTGTTCACCGATCGCCAGCGGCAGCGGCTTGCCGAGTGACGCAGCCGAGATGACCATATGGCGTGGACAATATCCGCTGATTCTCGCCTCGCAAAGCCGCGCGCGGCAGATGCTGCTTGCCAATGCCGGCATTTCGTTCGACGCTGTTCCTGCCGATATCGACGAACGATCCGTGCAGAAGAACTCAGGCCTTTCCGCACCCGGTGAAATCGCGGGCCTCTTGGCGCGCGAGAAGGCGTGGTTCGTATCGTCGAAAAATCCGGGACGTTACGTCGTCGGAGCCGATCAGACGCTGGCTTTGGGAAACCGGCTGTTCAGCAAGCCGGCTGGCCGCGCACAGGCCGCAGATCAATTGCGGCTGCTTGCCGGCCAGACGCACGAGCTGCACTCCGCCGTTGCGGTTGCCCGTGACGGCAAGCTAGTGTTTTCCGACGTGAGCATTGCCAGAATGACGATGCGGCGCTTGGGCGAGAGCGAGATCGAAGCCTATCTGGATCAGGCCGGGCAGGCGGTCACCACCAGCGTAGGCGCTTATCAGCTTGAAGGGCTAGGGGTGCATCTATTCGAACGGATCGAAGGGGACCATTTCACCATTCTCGGCCTGCCGCTGTTGCCGCTACTGGCGTTCCTGCGCGGCGAGGGTTTGCTCAATGTGTAGAATCATTACTTTGGTAACGGCGACCTGATGCGGATTCTGGGACTCACCGGCTCGATCGGGATGGGGAAATCCACCACCGCAAAACTGTTCACCGAGGCGGGCGTGCCGGTTTACGACGCCGACGCAGCCGTTCACAAAATTTATGAAGGCGAGGCGGCGCCCGCGATCGAAGCCGCGTTTCCCGGCACGACGGTGGAGGGCAAGGTCGATCGCGCCAAATTGTCCGCCAAGGTGGTGCATGACCCTGCTGCCATCAAGCGGCTCGAGCAGATCGTTCACCCAATGCTCGGCGCGTCCCGCCAGAAATTCCTCGATGAGGCCGAGCGGTCCGGCGCGCCGGTTGTCGTGATGGACATCCCGCTGTTGTTCGAAACCGGCGGCGAGAAACGCGTCGATGCGGTGGTCGTGGTCACGACCGATCCGACAACCCAACGCGAGCGAATTTTGGCGCGCGGCACCATGACATCGCAGGCGCTCGACGCCATTCTGGCGCGGCAGTTGCCCGATGCCGAAAAGCGCAAGCGCGCGGATTTCGTGGTGGATACATCGCATGGGCTGGACCCGGTGCGCGCACGGATCCGCGACATTCTGGCCGAGGTGGTTAAGATGCCGCAACGGCGAACCTGATTCGCCGAAGCTTTCGGTCTCTCACATCCATGCGCGAAATCGTTCTCGATACCGAAACCACAGGCCTCGATCCGCTGCGCGGCGATCGGCTGGTCGAAATCGGCTGCATCGAGATTTTCAACCGCATGCCGACGGGACAGACGTTTCACCGCTACATCAATCCCGAGCGCGACATGCCGGCCGAAGCCTTTGCTGTGCACGGCCTGTCGACCGAGTTCCTTGCGAGCAAGCCGCTGTTCACCGAAGTGGTCGAGGAGTTCCTGGAGTTCATCGGCGACGCGCCGCTGGTGATCCACAACGCCTCGTTCGACATCAGCTTCATCAATGCCGAGCTTGACCGCATCAAGCGGCAGCCGATCTTGCGCGATCGGTTGGTGGACACGCTGCTATTGGCGCGCCGCAAGCATCCCGGCGTGTCGAACCGGCTGGACGATCTCTGCTCGCGCTATGCGATCGACAATTCCCGCCGCACCAAGCACGGCGCGCTGCTCGACGCCGAACTCTTGGCCGAGGTCTATATCGACCTGATCGGCGCGCGGCAGTCGCAACTGATTCTGGCGTCGGAAACCCGCATCACGGTAACCAGCGGAATCGGCGATACGCCACGCCGGCAGCGCGAAATACCGCTGGCGCCGCGAATCACCGACGAAGAGCGCGAGGCCCATCGCGCCTTTATCGCTACATTGGGCGACAAGCCGATCTGGAACGATTTTCTACCGGCAGCGGTCTAGCGGCGGACGAGCCGCCGCTTGTTTTAGCTCGGCTTCGCGCCGGCAGCGGCCTGCGCCGCAGCCTGCCGCTCCATATTCTGGCGGTACAGGCCGACGAAATCGACGGGATCGAGCATCAAGGGCGGGAAGCCACCGTCGCGCACCGCGGTTGCGATGATCTCGCGCGCGAACGGGAACAACAGCCGTGGGCATTCGATCATGACCAGCGGATGAAGCTGTTCCTGCGGCACGTTGACGATGCGGAACACGCCCGCATAGGCGAGTTCGAAGCTGAACATCACCTTGCCGGCATTTTCAGCCTTGCCCTCGATCGAAAGCGTCACTTCGAACTCGTTTTGCGCGAGATTATTCGCCGAAACATTAATCTGAATGTTGATTGCCGGCTGCTGCTGTTGCGGCTGCAGCGAGGAGGGCGCGTTCGGATTCTCGAACGACAGGTCCTTGGTGTACTGGGCCAGCACGTTGAGCTGGGGAGGGGCCTGTTCGGGAGGCGCGCCGTTGCCGTTGGTCATGAAATCTCTCCTGAAGCGCTCGCGAGCGCGGCCCGGGTTCGTCTGAGAATGCGTTTTCCGGGCGAGTGGCTATCATAGCCCCGGCTCATTCCACAAGGACGACGGCTCGGCGGCAGACCTGCGCGGCCGCCAATTGTGGCGGATATGCCTAATACCGCCCCGCCAGCCGCGCGAAATGTGCCCTAAATAATTGAATGCGCGTGATTTCCGGCCACGATCGGGTTTCCCCTCGCCACCAAAACGCGCTACAATTAGCCCGCGCCAAAACGCGCCATTGGCCGGGCGCAGTTTCATGCCTACATGCTGCAGTCTCGATCGGTGATGTAATCTCTGCCGTTCTCAGGGAAATCTCATAAGAGAGCTTCTCACCAGGGAACGCTCGACCGCCGGGCCCGTTGCCGGCGTTGGAACCAGAAAGCGAATACGACGTGGATATTTACACCATCATCTTCCTGGCGCTGGCGGTCTTCATCTTCCTGCGCCTGCGCAGCGTCCTCGGACAGCGCACCGGGAGCGAACGGCCGCCCTATGATCGCGCCGCTCCCAACGTCGTCCAGCGTACGCAGGACAACAACGTCGTTCCCATGCCGGGTACCGTCATTGATCAGGCGCCGCTGGCGCCGAATGCCGATATTGCGCCGGCCGATCGCTGGAAAGGCATTGCCGAGCCGGGCACGCCGCTCGCCGCAGGCCTTGACGCCATTACCGCCCAGGACTCCTCATTCGATCCCCGACACTTTCTCTCCGGCGCTCGCAGCGCCTACGAGATGATCGTGCTGGCCTTCGCCAATGGCGACCGCCGAGCGCTGAAGGATCTCTTGTCGAGCGAAGTCTATGAGAGCTTCGAGGCCGTGATAAAGGATCGCGAGAAGCACGAGCAGAAAACCGAAACGCGGTTTGTTTCGATCGACAAGGCCGAGCTGGTGAGTGCGGAAGCCCGCGACCGCGCGGCGCAACTGACGGTTCGCTTCGTGTCGCAGATGATTTCGGTCACACGCGACAAGACCGGCGCCATTGTCGATGGCAACCCCGATAAGGTCGCCGATATCACCGATGTCTGGACTTTCGCCCGCGATACGAGTTCTCGCGATCCGAACTGGAAGCTGGTTGGCACTGGAAGCGCGGGCTAAGACGCGGAGCCTTACGGGGCTTGCGCTGGGCGTGCTCGCTTTGGCGTGCTCGATCGCACCATCGGATGCCGCAGCAGTGCGCCATTCACCTTCGCAAAAGCCTTCCCATCTGCCGCCCGTCCGTCACCTGCCATATCCACAGCTCGAACTGCCGTTTCAGATAAACGGGGGCCAGTATGCGCCCGTCGCCTGGACCGAGATCGCGGGTTGGAGCGAGGACGATCATCTCGCCGCCTACAAGGCATTTCGCACGAGTTGCAAGCCGATAGCGGCGCAGCAAAAGCCGCCGGCCGATCCAAAGGCACTCGGCACGTCGCTCCGCGATCCTTGCCGCATCGCCAGAGGCCTCGAACTATCCGATGGCGTGAAGGCGAGGGCCTTCTTCGAGGCGCACTTTCTTCCCTTGCGCATTTCGCGGCTTGGCGAAGGCGAGGGCTTTGTTACCGGCTATTACGAACCAATCGTCGACGGCTCACGGACCGAGAACGAGGTCTACAAAGTGCCGGTCTATCGCCGGCCGTCGAACCTGTTCGTCCGTGGCACCACACAGAGCTCGGCCGGCCTGCCGAACAAGGGCCAGGTGTTTCGCAAGATCGGCCGCCGCAAGCTGGTGCCTTACTACGATCGCGCCGAAATCGAGGATGGCGCGATTGCCGGCCGCGGCCTCGAAATCTGCTGGCTGAAGGACCAGACCGACCTGCTGTTCTCGCAGATCCAGGGCTCGGCGCGGGTCAGCCTCGACGACGGCTCCACCCTTCGCATCAATTACGATGCGCACAACGGCTTCCCCTATACGCCGGTCGGCCGCATCCTGATTGAGCGCAACATCATCCCCAAGGATCAGATGTCGATGCAGAAGATCCGGGACTGGATGGAGCAGAATCCCAACGAGGCCGACGAGCTGCGGCGGCAGAACAAGTCCTACGTCTTCTTCCGCGAGGTGCAGCTTTCCGATAAGGACGAGGCGGTCGGCGCCCAGGGCGTGCCGTTGACGCCGGGCCGGTCAATCGCGGTCGACAAGTCACTGCATGTCTATGGCACGCCTTTTTTCATCGAGGGCGAACTGCCGATCGAATCAGAGCGATCGAAGACATCGTTTCGCCGCCTGATGATTGCGCAGGACACCGGCTCCGCCATCGTCGGCCCCGCGCGTGCCGATCTCTACTTCGGCGCCGGCCTCGACGCCGGCAAGGTGTCCGGCCGCCTCCGCCACAATGCCCGCTTCGTGATCCTGGTGCCGAAGAGCCTTGATCCGGTGGCGCGTGGCCGCAAGATGCCGGTGCCGGACGAGCGGCCGTCGGCGATGATCGCAAAACTGTTCCCGCAAACCGATCCGTTGAAGGATGCGTCCAAGGATCCGAAGAATGCCGGAAAGCCGTCCGATGTTACGGCGGCGACCAACGCCAGGCCCGCGATGCAGGCGACGACATCGTCTGCAGCCGGGCCCTCGCCAGCCCCAGCCGTCCAGGCTGCCGTAGCAGAGCCAGTACCGCTTCCAGAACCGCGGCCGAACGTTGAAGCGGTTTCGGCAAAGCCACAGCCGCGTCATCTGCGCCGATATCGCCATCATCGATGAAACGCCGGTCGCCGAGTTTGATTCCCGACCTGCCGGAGCCGCCGCGCCGCAAGCGCGGCCTGAGTGAAGAGGAGCGCGCGCTGTGGGAGAGCGTCGCCAAGCAGGTCAAGCCGTTGCGCAAGCGGCACCGCGTCTCGAAGCCGTCGGCTGCTCCAGCGGAAGCCGAGCACAAAATCGCTCAGAAACCCGCCGCTTCACCGAGGCATGTGGCGCCGTCGCGAATGGTTGCGCCTTCAAAGCCAGAACCCCCGCCGCTGGCGCCGATCGGCCGTCGCGAGCGGTCGCATCTGTCGCGTGGTCGCAAGGAGATCGATGCAAGGCTCGACCTGCACGGCATGACGCAGACACGCGCGCATCGCGCGCTGTTCGGCTTCCTGCAGCGCGCCCATCATGACGGGCTGAGCTTCGTGCTCGTCATCACCGGCAAGGGCAAGGTGGGTGCTGACTCCGAGCGCGGTGTGCTGCGCCGTCAGGTGCCGCAATGGCTTGGACTACCGGAATTCCGCGCGCTGGTGGTCGGTTTCGAGGAAGCTCATATCGGCCATGGTGGCGAGGGTGCCCTGTATGTGCGGGTGCGACGGGCGCGTTTCTAATCTCGCTTGAGCGTTTTGCAGCGAAAGCTTGCCCCGAACGGCGGACGTTGCCGGCTACAAAATAAACCGGCTCAGATCCGAGTTCTTGGCGAGGTCGCCGATATGCTTCTGCACATAGTCGGCATCGACCTTGATGGTCTCGCCATGGCGGTCCGGCGCGGCGAATGAAATCTCGTCGAGCACGCGTTCCATCACTGTCTGCAGCCGCCGCGCGCCGATGTTTTCGACCGTCGAATTGACGGCGACGGCGATATCTGCCAGCGCATCGATCGCGCCATCGGTGATATCGAGCGTCACGCCCTCTGTCTGCATCAGTGCGACATATTGCTTGATCAGCGACGCTTCCGGCTCGGTCAGGATGCGGCGCATGTCGTCGCGGGTCAGTGCTTCCAGTTCGACGCGGATCGGCAGGCGGCCCTGCAATTCCGGCAACAGATCCGAGGGCTTGGCGATATGAAACGCGCCCGAGGCGATGAACAGGATGTGGTCGGTCTTGACCGCGCCGTGCTTGGTCGTGACGGTCGTTCCTTCGATCAGCGGCAGCAGGTCACGCTGCACGCCTTCGCGCGAGACGTCGCCGCCAAGACGGTTTTCGCGCACGCAGATCTTGTCGATCTCGTCGAGGAACACGATGCCGTTGTTCTCGACCGCCGCGATCGCTTCCAGCACGAGCTGATCATTATCGAGCAGCTTGTCGGACTCTTCGTTGACGAGAATCTCGTGCGAGCCTTCAACCGTCAGCCGGCGGGTCTTGGTTCGCCCACCAAGTTTGCCAAAAATGTCGCCGATCGAGATCGCGCCCATCTGCGCGCCCGGCATCCCCGGAATCTCAAACATCGGCATGCCGCCCGAGGATTGAGTCTCGATCTCGATTTCCTTGTCATTGAGCTCGCCGGCGCGCAGTTTCTTGCGGAAGGAATCGCGGGTTGCCGGGCTGGAGGCCGGTCCGACCAGCGCGTCCAGCACGCGTTCCTCGGCGGCCAGTTGCGCGCGGGCCTGCACATCCTTGCGCTTGCGCTCGCGCACCTGCACGATTGCGACCTCGACGAGGTCGCGGATGATCTGCTCGACGTCGCGGCCGACATAACCGACTTCGGTGAATTTCGTAGCTTCGACTTTGATGAAAGGCGCGCCGGCCAATTTCGCCAGCCGTCGCGCAATCTCGGTCTTGCCGACGCCGGTCGGCCCGATCATCAGGATGTTTTTCGGCAGCACTTCTTCGCGCAAGTTGCCGGTGAGCTTCAGCCGTCGCCAGCGATTGCGCAGCGCAATCGATACCGCGCGCTTGGCGTCGGCTTGGCCGACGATGAAGCGGTCGAGTTCGGAGACGATTTCACGGGGAGAAAAGTCGGTCATAGGTCCCTAGGTAGGTGTCCAATGTTGCGAGAGCAAGCGGGTACGCGAGGCTGCTAAATGATCGGCGGGCCACCCTGCCACAGCTTGATCGTCTCGAAGGGGTGAATCAGCATGATAATGTTGAGCGTCAGATTGTCGCGAATATGGAGCGTCATCACCAGCTCGAACAACATCGCAAGAGCGACGGTGACTGCCACGGGAAGTTTCCTCGCCAGCAGAAAGCCACCGATCATGAAGAGCATATCGGAAATCGAATTGATGATGGTATCGCCAAAGTAATCCAGCGAGATCGTCCCGGCGCGGTAGCGGTTGATGATCCAGTCGGAATTCTCGACCAGTTCCCAGCCGCCTTCGACCAAGATGGCGAGCATCAGGCGGCCCTGCCAGGCCAAGCGCGGGAACGCGACGACGGCCGCGCCGTAGAACAGGAAGCCGTGCAGGATATGCGATAGCGAATACCAGTCGGCGATGTGCTGGGAGTTCTCCGAACTCAGCACGACGCCATGCCAGAGCTTGACGTAACCGCAGGCACAGATCGGCAGGCGCCCCATCCCGTACAGGATGGCAGCTTGCGCTGCGAGGATGCCGGCTGCGATCAACGTCCAATGCCACGGCGAAAGCACACGGATGACCGGAGCGTTGTCGAGACTGCTGGTGGAGGTCATACGTTGCGGACCATCAATAAGGCGGGACCATCAGGAGTATCGACCATACCAGCTTTTTCAAAGCCCGCCTTCGCATAGGCACGTACAGCCCGGGCGTTGTCCGGATCGGGATCAGTGACGATGCGTGGCGCGCCGCGCCTCAACCGGTCCTCGACGAAGGCCCGGATGAACGCCGAACCATGGCCACGCCCGATCATGCCCGGCTCGCCGATGAAAAGGTCGATGCCGCGGGTGCCGCGCGGATGTTCGCCAAAGCCCGAATTCCACGCCGTCAGCTCATAGCACTGCAGGTAGCCGAAATCGTTACTTCCCGCCGAGACGATGAACTGATCCATCGCCGGTTCATCGAGATCGCCGCTGACCAGTTCATATTGTTCAGAGGGATCGCCCCACCATTCGCGCACATGCGGCCGCGCGAGCCACTGCCGGATCAACGGCAGGTCGGCCACAATCATCGGGCGGAAGACATATTCCGGCGCCATGGACCGGCGGCTCCCCTCAGAGCGTTTCGATCGTGACGTTCCGGTTGGTGTAGACGCAGATGTCGGCGGCGATATCGAGCGCGCGGCGCACGATGGTTTCGGCGTCCTTTTCGGTGTCGACAAGCGCGCGGGCGGCCGCCAGGGCATAGTTGCCGCCGGAGCCGATCGCCATCACACCCGCTTCCGGCTCCAGCACGTCGCCGGTGCCAGTCAGCACCAGCGAGACGTCCTTGTCGGCGACGATCATCATCGCTTCCAGCCGGCGCAGATAGCGGTCGGTTCGCCAGTCCTTGGCCAGTTCGACCGCCGCGCGGGTCAATTGCCCGGGGTATTGCTCAAGCTTGCCCTCCAGCCGCTCGAACAGGGTAAAGGCGTCGGCGGTGGCACCGGCGAAGCCGCCGATCACGTCGCCCTTGCCGATTTTCCGGACCTTTTTGGCGTTGGCCTTGATGACGGTCTGGCCGATCGAGACCTGGCCGTCGCCGCCGATTACCACCTTGCCGCCCTTGCGGACCGTCAAAATCGTGGTGCCGTGCCAGATCGGCAGGTTGTTTTCAGATGCTTGCATGAATTGTCCTCGTTCCCGTCAGATTTAGGGGTTGAGGGGAGGGGTTACAATCGCGCCGTTTCACCCCGAATCCGGTCACCATGGGCCGAAGTTCAGCCCTTCAAACGTCATCCCGCAGTAGCGAAGGTGATATCCGCCTGTTAAAAGAGCCGCGTTTTCGGCCCCAAGCGGCCCAAGGGAAGCAGTTTTCATGCGCACAGCGTCCATCAAGCGCAAGACCAAGGAAACCGACATCGAGGTCGCGGTAAACCTCGACGGCACGGGCGTGTCCGAGGTTTCGACCGGCATCGGCTTTTTCGATCATATGCTCGATCTCCTGGCCCGGCATTCCCGCATCGATATCACGGTGAAGGCGGATGGCGACCTCCATGTCGACCACCACCACACCACCGAGGACGTCGGCATCGCGCTGGGCCAAGCCGTCAAGCAGGCGCTCGGCACGATGGCCGGCATCACCCGCTATGCCTCGATCCACATGCCGATGGATGAGACGCTGTCGCGCGTCGTGATCGATATTTCGGGCCGGCCGGTGCTGGTGTTCAAGGTCGATTTTCCGCGCGACAAGGTCGGTCAGTTCGACACCGAGCTGGTGCGCGAATGGTTCAACGCCTTCACCATCAACGCCGGCGTGACTTTGCACGTCGAGACCCTATATGGCGAGAACAGCCATCATATCGCCGAATCCTGTTTCAAGGGTCTGGCGAGGGCGCTCCGTGCCGCTGTTGCGATCGATCCGCGCGCGGCGGGCGAAGTGCCTTCCACCAAGGGTCAGCTCGGCGGCTGATTCTCGTTCGCGTCTCGCGGCCGGAGAGCTACGATGCGGGTTTATACAGTGCATGCCCCCGTGGGTGACGGCGCCGACTTGGCGGCAGCCGATAAATTCGTCTTCGTTCGCGACGGCTTCCATTTCTGGGCTGCGGTTGCGAGCGTGATTTGGCTGCTCTGGCATCGGCTTTGGCTGGCATTGATCGGCTGGATCATTCTGATAGTTGCGATCCACCTCGGGATGTCGGCGCTCGGCGCCAGCCGCGGCACGATCTTCATCGTTGACGTCCTGATCGCCATTCTGATGGGGCTCGAAGCGGCGAGCCTGCGGCGCTGGACACTATCTCGGCGCAAATGGCGCCAGCTAGACGTCGTCGTCGCCGACGACCAGGAAGCGGCTGAGCGCCGCTTCTTCGAGCGCTGGGCTGCTAGGCAGCGTGGCTTCACCAATGACCAGTACGCGATTGATCGCGGCGCACCGCCGCCAACCCGCAACATTCCGGGCCAGTCGTTCTCCAAACCGCCGCCGCCGTTGCCGCAAGGCGGAATCATCGGTTTGTTTCCGGAGCCGGGAGGGCCACGATGACCGTTGCGATCATCGATTACGGCTCCGGCAATCTTCACTCGGCGGCAAAGGCCTTCGAGCGCGCCTCGCGGGGCATGGAAGAGCCGCAGAAGGTCATGGTGACGCGCGATCCTGATATCGTGTACCGCGCCGATCGCATCGTGCTGCCCGGCGTCGGCGCCTTCGCCGATTGCCGCCGCGGTCTCGACGCCGTGGATGGTATGCTGGAAGCCATGACCGAAGCGGTTCGCGTCAAGGCGCGGCCTTTCTTCGGGATCTGCGTCGGCATGCAGTTGATGGCGACGCGCGGCAAGGAGCACGTCACGACCAACGGTTTCAACTGGATCGAGGGCGACGTCGAGAAGATTTCCCCGCGCGAGGAAAATCTGAAGATTCCCCACATGGGCTGGAACACGCTCGACCCTATCCGTGAGCACCCGGTGCTGGAGCGCCTGCCGCTCGGACCGAAGGGCCGCCATGCCTATTTCGTGCATTCGTATCATCTCAACGCGTCGAACGAAGCGGACGTGCTGGCACGCGCCGATTACGGCGGGCCGGTGACCGCGATCGTCGGCAAGGACACCGCCGTCGGCACGCAGTTTCACCCCGAGAAGAGCCAGCGTTTTGGTCTGGCCCTGATCTCGAACTTTTTGAAGTGGAAGCCGTGATCCTCTTTCCTGCCGTCGACCTGAAAAACGGCCAATGCGTGCGCCTCGAGCAGGGAGACATGGCGCGCGCGACCGTGTTCAACCTCGATCCCGCGGCGCAGGCGCGCGCTTTTGCCGAGCAAGGGTTTGAATATCTCCACGTCGTCGATCTCGACGGTGCCTTTGCCGGCAAGCCGATGAACGCGCGGGCGGTCGAGGCGATGCTCAAGGCGGTCACCATGCCGGTGCAGCTTGGCGGCGGCATCCGTGATCTCAAGACTGTGGATGCCTGGCTCGACAAGGGCATTGCGCGCGTGATCATCGGCACGGCGGCGGTGCGCGATCCGGAACTGGTGAAGGGTGCGGCGAAAAAATTTCCCGGCCGCGTCGCGGTCGGACTCGACGCGCGCGACGGCAAGGTTGCAGTGGAAGGCTGGGCCGAGACCTCGCAGGTGACCGCGCTGGAAATCGCGCAGCGGTTCGAGGATGCCGGCGTCGCGGCCATCATCTTCACCGATATCGCGCGCGACGGCTTGTTGAAGGGCCTCAACCTCGATGCCACGATTGCGCTCGCAGAACGCATTTCCATTCCCGTGATTGCGTCCGGCGGTTTCGCTTCGATCGAGGACGTCAAGGCGCTGCTCGAGCCGCGCGCCAAAAAGCTCGGCGGCGCCATTGCCGGCCGCGCGCTCTATGACGGCCGGCTCGATCCTGCCGCAGCCCTGACGCTGATCCGCAACGCGCGCGCCGCGGCGGCCTAGGAGATTTCGCATGTTCAAGGTCCGCGTCATCCCCTGTCTCGACGTCAAGGACGGCCGGGTGGTCAAGGGCGTCAATTTCGTCGATCTGCGCGACGCCGGCGATCCCGTCGAGGCGGCGATTGCATATGACGCCGCCGGCGCCGACGAATTGTGCTTCCTCGACATCACCGCCACCCACGAAAACCGCGGCACCATGCTGGATGTGGTGCGGCGCACGGCGGAAGCCTGTTTCATGCCGCTGACGGTCGGCGGCGGGGTGCGCACCATCGAGGATATCAAGACGCTGCTGCGCTTCGGCGCCGACAAGGTCTCGATCAACTCGGCCGCCGTCTCTAACCGTGAATTCGTCAAGCAGGCGGCGGAAAAATTCGGCGAGCAGTGCATCGTGGTCGCGATCGACGCCAAGCGGGTCAAGCGCGGCGGCGGCTCGGACCGCTGGGAGATTTTTACCCATGGCGGGCGCAACTCCACCGGGATCGACGCGATCGAATACGCGCAGGAAGTGGTGTCGCTCGGCGCCGGCGAGATCCTGTTGACCTCGATGGACCGCGACGGCACGCGGCAAGGCTTCGACCTGCCACTGACGCAGGCCGTCGCCGACAGTGTTCCCGTACCGGTTATCGCCTCCGGCGGCGTCGGCAATCTCGACCACCTCGTCGACGGCATCCGCCAGGGCCACGCCACCGCGGTGCTGGCGGCCTCGATATTCCACTTCGGCGAATTTACCATACGCCAAGCCAAGGAGCATATGGTGCGCGCCGGGCTGCCGATGCGGCTCGATCCCTGACGACTCCATGTCACAAAAGTGCTAAGTCCTTGTCCGGGACGGCGACCCGGACTTTGGTCGGGCGCGAGTGTTGAGTTCGGTTGATGTCGCGTTTCACGATCCACGATTTGGCCGCCACCATCGATGCACGGGCCGCATCGGGAGGAGAGGCGTCCTACACCCGCAAATTGCTCGACAGGGGCGCCGAGCACTGCGCCAAGAAGCTGGGCGAGGAAGCGGTCGAGACCGTGATCGCAGCGATCGAGAACGACCGTAGCCACCTGATTGCCGAAAGCGCCGACCTGCTGTTTCATTTGCTGGTGTTGTTGAAGTCGCGGGGCGTGAAGCTCGAAGAGGTCGAAGCCGCGCTGGCGCAGCGGACGTCGATGTCCGGGCTTGAGGAGAAGGCATCGCGCAAGCGCGATTGACCGAGAGGACGGCGCATGGATATCCGGGCTCCCGACCAACAATACAATCCCTACCGCATCTTCACGCGCGAGCAGTGGGCGCGGTTGCGCGACGACACGCCGATGACGCTGGAGCCGGGCGAATTCGAGCGGCTGCGCTCGATGCACGATCGCCTCGACCTGCAGGAGGTCGAGGACATCTACCTGCCGCTGTCGCGCCTGTTGTCGATCTACGTCGATGCGACCCACCGGCTCTACCAGGCGCAGCGCCAGTTCCTCGGCATCCGCGACCGCAAGGTGCCCTACATCATCGGCGTCGCTGGTTCGGTCGCGGTCGGCAAATCGACCACCGCGCGCGTGCTGCAGGCGCTGCTGGCGCGCTGGTCGCCCCGGCCCAGGGTCGACCTAGTGACAACAGACGGCTTCCTGTATCCCAATGCTGTGCTCGAGCGGCAGGGGTTGATGCAGAAGAAGGGCTTTCCCGAGAGCTACGACCTGCCGATGCTGCTGGCGTTTCTTTCCGATATCAAGGCCGGCCGCCGGCCGGTGCGCGCGCCGGTCTATTCGCATCTGGTCTACGATATCGTGCCGAACGAGTGGATCGAGGTCGATCGCCCGGACATCCTGATCGTCGAGGGCGTCAACGTGCTGCAGACCGGCCGACTGCCGCGCGACGGCAAGGCGGTGCCCGTGGTGTCCGACTTCTTCGACTTCTCCGTCTATATTGATGCCGAAGAGCCGGTGCTGCGCGAATGGTATGTGCGCCGTTTCCTTGCGCTCAGGGACACCGCGTTCCACGATCCCAAATCCTACTTCCATCGCTACGCGGTGCTCTCCGACGAGGAAGCCACCGCGACCGCGATCGCGATCTGGGAACGCACCAACCTCGCCAATCTCGAGGACAATATTTTGCCGACCCGGCCGCGCGCGACGCTGATCCTGAAAAAGCGCGCCGATCACCTCGTCGAGACGGTGGCGCTGCGGCGGCTGTAGTGTCGTAGGGTGGGCAAATGCGCCCTTGCGCCGTGCCCACCATCTATCCGATCGGTGGCTGACATGGTGGGCACGCTTCCGCCTTCGCTCGTTGAGCTACGGCGGACGGGGTCGCTTTGCCCACCCTACAAATCCTTCAATGCCTCACGCCGCCATGTGCCGTGACGCGATGAGCCCGGCAAGCGCCTCGGCGAGTTTTTCGCGGTCGAGCGGCTTGATCAAGAATCCGTCCATGCCGGCTTCGAAGCAGGCGTAGCGATCTTCCACCAGCGTGTTGGCGGTGAGCGCAAGGATCGGCGTCCGGCTGCCCGGCTCGCCGGATTCAAGGGTACGAATCCGCTTGGTGGTTTCGATGCCGTTGAGCTGCGGCATCTGGATGTCCATCAGGACGAGATCGTAGGGGCTGCCGGCGGATTTCGCCGAGAGCCAGGACTCCAGCGCCTCGGCGCCGTCGGTGGTGATGACGGCGTGATGGCCGAGCCGGCCGAGCAGCGATCGGATCAACAGCGCATTGATCTGGTTGTCCTCGGCAACCAGGATCGACAGGCCCTTGGCCGACGGCGCGGCCGGCGTCTCGCTCGGGTCGATGGCCGGATCCAGACTGGGCGCGGCCACTTCAGGCGCAGCCGTCAGGCGGGCCGCGAGCGAGGCCGCGCGCAGCGGCTTGACCAGATAGCCGGTGAGGGCGGAAGTGGCGGACGGTTGCATTTCGTGCCGCGTCGCCGGCGTGAACATCACGATGCGCTGGGTGGCATGAAGGCGGGCGGCATCGCCAAGCCGTTCGATTTCGGCCAGCCCCAGCGCGTGATCGATCAGCACCGCGTGCCAGGCGCGCTCGGGCAGCAGGGCCTCTGCGACGTTGATGTCTGATACCATGCAGGTCTGCCCGCCCCAGCGCTGCAGCCGTCGCGCGGTCAGCGAGGCCTCGATGCTCGCGGGCGAGACCAGCATGATCGAGTGGCCGGAAAGATCCGGCGCCGCAAATGAGATTTGTTCGCCGCCCGCGGCGGCAAGGGGAAGCGACACTTCGAATGTCGAGCCGATGCCCGGCGTGCTCTCCAGCGTGATGCGGCCGCCCATGCGCTTGACGATGCGGTCAGAGATGCTCAAGCCGAGACCGGTGCCGCCGTAGCTGCGAGCGATCTTTTCGTCGGCCTGCTCGAACTCGCGAAAGATCCGCTCGCGCGCTTCGGGAGCGATGCCGATACCGGTGTCGCGCACCAGGAAGCTGATTTCATTGGGCCAGATACCGGGCTCGACGATCAGGGCGACACCGCCGGTCGAGGTGAACTTGATCGCGTTGCCGGCGAGGTTGAGCAGTACCTGCCTCAAGCGCGCCGCGTCGCCGATCACGTGCGTCGGCAGCCGCTCGTCGACATAGGCGGCCACCTCGATCTTCTTGGCTTCCGCACGCGGCGCCAGCAACTCGGTGATGTCCTCAATTAGACCCGACAATGCGAACGGGCGATGTTCTAGATCGATCTTGCCGGCCTCGATCTTGGAATAATCCAGCAGTTCCTCAATCAGCGAGAGCAGCGCGTCGCCGGAGGTCTTCACCGCCTTGACGTAGGTCGCCTGTTCCGGCGTCAGCGGCGTATCCATCAACAGGCCGCTCATGCCGATGATGCCGTTGAGCGGCGTGCGGATCTCGTGGCTCGCCATCGCGAGGAAGCGCAACTTGGCGCGGCTTGCCGCGTCCGCCTGGTCGCGGGCCTCGGTCAGCGCGCGTTCGCTCTCGGTGCGGTCGGTAACGTCGCGGCCGACGCTTTGCATTTCCGCTCGCTCTCCGGCGTCGTTGCGAACGAGCCCTTCGCGCCACGCGATCCAGCGCGGGCCGAGCGGTCCCTCGATCCGCTGGTCGTGAACGCGGGTGCCGTTCGGTTCGAGCGCAGTATCGCCCTGTTCGAGAACGGTAAGCCTGAAGCGGCTGCCGATCAGCGCGTCGCGCGGCATTTGCGCCAGCTCGCAATAGGCATCATTGGCGTAGGTGATGCGGCCCTCGCCGTCGCGCAGAACGATCAGATCGCCCTGCGATTCGAATAGCCGCCGGGTACGCTGCTCGGCTTCCTGCAATTCCCAGTTCCGGTCGGCCAACGCTTCGTTATGCAGCGCGACCTTGCGCATCTTCTTGCGCAACAGGCGGAGCCGGACGCTGAAGGTGGCGAGCGCGACGCAGGCGATCGCAAACAGGAAGGCGACGCCGATCGCGAAAGAGTGCGGATCATAGCCGGAATTTTCTGTCTTGGCTCCGGCGATGAAGCCAAAGGCACCGCCGAACACGACCGAGAAGATCATGAAGGAGCGCAGCGCGAAGGTAAGCCAGGGATGACGGCGGCCGAAGCGGCGAAAGCGAAGTTTGATCCGGAAAGTCCGCCCCATCGCCAATAACCCTAAGCTTGCTGCTTGAATTGAACCGGCCTGGTTCGCCGCCTCTCTCGGGCAGACGATGCGTCGCCGATGTTGCAAAGTGCTTGAGGCTCCCAGCGCATGACGGGCCGCGATGAGAACAGGGTGAATGAAAGGTTAACCGAGCATGGTCCGGAAAAGTGGGAACCGGTTTTCCGAAAAGACCATGCTCCAAACCTACAGCGACGCCGCTTCGATGCGGTGGCGCTCGCCGCGAGCGCCGACGATCAGGGCGGCGGCATCGAGCAGCGAAAAGCTCTTCGATGACACGAAGATGCGGTAGTCGGCCGGTCCATCCCTGGAAAGATAGATCACGGGATCGGAGCCTGATGGATGGCGGGAGATGGCGACCAGAAGCGGCGGCGCATTGCTCTCGCAGGCGCCGGCTTCGGCCGTTTCGATATCGTCGATCACCGTGAGGTCGGCCGCTTCCGCGTTGTCGGTAATCTGCACCCGCACCGTCGCGCGGCCTGGATCGCCGGTGAAACTGACGTGCCGGTGCGCCTGCCAGGAGAGGGTGGCGATCTGGACGGAAGTGCCTGATGTTTCGATGCAGGGCCGCGGACCGGCCAAAAATTCGCCGCGCGCGAACAGGGCGACGATTGTCAGCGGAATCACCGAGGCCAGGATATTCAAACGCAACATGACACGCTACTCGCTCACCATAAGCCCGCGACATGGGACTTATGGTTGGCAGAGGGTAAAGGAAACTAGTTACCGCCGGGTTGACGCGAGTTGTTTTTTGTGGCGGCGGCATCCTGGTCGCGAGTGAGGCGAGAGATTCGACGTCGCTTGGCCGGCCGGCGGCCGCGGACCTCCGCCGCGCGCCGCAAATCCTCCGCCAGCGCACGATACGAAAGCGCCTCCGCCAGATGCAGCCGGCCGATCTTTTCCGCACGGTCGAGATCGGCGAGGGTGCGGGCGACGCGCAGCACGCGGTGATAGCCGCGCGCAGTCAGCTTCATGGTTTCGGCGGCGTCGCGCAAAAATTTTTGGCCCTGCGCATCTGGCTGCGCGATCGTTTCCAAAAGCGAGGCCGGGGCTTCGGCATTGGTGCGGATATGCGGCATGCCCGCCGCCGCATAGCGCGCGAGCTGGATGTCGCGCGCGGCGGCGACGCGGGCTGCGACTTCCGCCGAGCCTTCGGAAGGCGCGGCAGGATCAGGTCGGCGGCGGTGACCGCCGGTACCTCGATGCGCAGGTCGATGCGGTCCATCAGCGGGCCGGAGATGCGCATCTGGTAGTCCGCGGTGCAGCGGTCGACCGGTGCGCGCCTGCAGGAATAGCCGGGATCGTAGGCTTGGCCGCAGCGGCACGGGTTCATGGCCGTGACCAGCATGAAGCGGGCCGGATAGGTAACGCGGTGGTTGGCGCGGGAGACCGAGACCTCGCCGTTCTCCAGCGGCTGGCGTAGCGAGTCCAGGACGCGCGGATCGAACTCCGGCAGTTCGTCGAGAAACAACACGCCCTGATGCGCCAGCGAAATCTCGCCGGGTTTTGCACGCAGGCCGCCGCCGGTCAGCGCAGCCATGCTCGCGGAATGATGCGGTGCGCGGAACGGCCGCCGCGCGGTCAGCGCGCCGTCGCGGATTTCACCGGCGACGGAGGCGATCATCGACACTTCCAGAAGTTCAGATGGCGACAGTGGCGGCAGGATCGAAGGCAGCCGCGCCGCCAGCATCGACTTGCCCGCACCGGGCGAGCCGATCATCAGTAAATGGTGTCCGCCGGCCGCCGCGATCTCCAGCGCACGCTTGGCGCTTTCCTGGCCCTTGATATCGCGCAAGTCCAGATGGGTCGCTTCCGGCTCGTGCACCTTCGGCTGCGGCCGCGACAGCACCTGCGTGCCTTTAAAATGGTTGGCGATCTGGACCAGCGACTTGGCCGCGATGATCTGGATGTCCGGGCTCGCCCAGGCCGCTTCCGTTCCGCATGCCGCGGGACAGATCAGCCCCTCCTCGCGCGCATTCGCGCCGATTGCCGCGGGCAACACGCCCGCAACGGGCGCGATCGAGCCGTCGAGCCCGAGTTCGCCTAGCACGGTAAAGCCGTTGAGCGCATCCGGCGGGATCGCGCCGATCGCAGCCATCAGGCCGAGCGCGATCGGCAGATCGTAATGGCTGCCTTCCTTCGGCAGATCGGCCGGCGCCAGATTGACGATGATCCGCCGCGCCGGCAGGGCCAGCCCCGAGGCGATCAGCGCCGAGCGCACCCGCTCGCGCGCCTCCGACACCGCCTTGTCGGGCAGACCCACAATTGCAAACGCCGGTAGTCCAGGCGCGACCTGCACCTGGACGTCGACCGCGCGGGCCTCGATCCCCTCAAAAGCTACGGTAGATACCCGCGCAACCATGCTGCCCCCCCGCCACGCAATCGAAGGTAGCGGGGAACCGGAGGGCAAGTCAAGAACATTGAGAGAACATTATGCGCGTTGGGGGCCTATCAGCTAGCGCTCCGTTCGCATGTATGGGCTCTGCTCGGAAACAAGCTTCAGCGCAGGATCGTCGGCGAGAACGCGTACTGCCTCTGACTTTGCAGGGTTCTCATTCTCGGGATTTCCCCGGACGCTCCACACGGCGAGCCAGACGACGAGCATTCCGGCGCCGATCGCTACCATGTCTTTGGTCATCTGCCGGGCCTCCAAACTGGGTGCCAATCGGCCGAGATATTATTTCGGATTGGGCTGCTGGTCCTGTGGCCGGACGCTCATGTCGCTCTCGGGCATCTTGTCCCGGCCCTGATCCTCATTGTCGTCTCTCCTGCCTAAGGTAGACGTTCCGCTACCGCCGGGATTGGATGTACTCGAGCCGGTGGTTGCGTTTGGCGCAGCGCGGGGGGTTTGCCGAACTGGCGGCGGGATCGCCGGTCGTGGATCCTCGCCCGCTGGGGGAACCTTGTGCCAAGGCGAACGCATAACTGCCAAGCAGTGCGCTCAGGATGATCGCGATCCGCTTCATGGTGCTTTGCTCCCTGAGGAAAGACCAATTTCGGCGAAGCGCGATGGTTCCTAAGACATGGTTGGGGAGCTCAATTCAGCTTCCCCGCCGCAATCGCCGCCGCACTACCCTGCGGCTGCTCCAGCATCTTCAGCGCTGCATC
Source organism: Bradyrhizobium sp. sBnM-33 (assembly GCF_032917945.1). NCBI lineage: Bacteria > Pseudomonadati > Pseudomonadota > Alphaproteobacteria > Hyphomicrobiales > Nitrobacteraceae > Bradyrhizobium > Bradyrhizobium sp. sBnM-33. The sequence goes on along the minus strand of NZ_CP136624.1, from coordinate 180,375 downwards.
CAGCCCGTTGCGCAAATTGGCGGCCGCGTTGGCGCTGCAGCGGATGCGGCCGGAGGAGATGAATTTCACTTCGGTCGAACCATCCGGCTTCGGCACCAGGATGCGAGTCGCGAGTTCGACCTCGATCGCGCCGTTCATGGTGCCGTAGGCACCGACGATGTCGAAATAGACCACCGGAGCCATGGCTCCAGTGTCCTCATAGATGAGATCGGGTTTGGCGGGCGGTTGTTCGGCCAATGGGAGACTCCGTGATCGTTACGTCGTGATTCGCTGATCAAGGCTTACGCAAACGAAGGCGTATCCCTAGCGCTGCGTGCTGGCCGGGCGACGTCCGGGGCGGACCAGCCGCCCCGGAAGACTGAGCCGTTCAAAGCTGCATGTTCATCGGCTCGGGATAATACCTGAAACCGTCGCCATTCTTGGCGACGTGGCCGTAGCCGGGCCAGGCGAAGTGATAGGACATGACCGGGATCTTCTGGGCGGCCAGCATGTCCAGCATCTTCACCCGCGAGGCGGCCGCTTGCTTCGGGTCGGTGTCGTAGGCGAATTCCATCCGCGGTTTCTCCAGCAAGAGCACCGCGTGATGCGAGAGGTCGCCGAGGAAGCAGAACGATTTGCCCTTCGAGCTCACCATGTAGATGGTGTGGCCGACGGTGTGGCCGGGCGCTGCGAGCGCGGTGATGCCGGGCAAGAATTCCTGGTTGTCCTTGATGAAGACGATGCGGTCGCGTACCGGCAGCAGATTCTTGCGGGCGTGGATCACAAAATCCTTTAAAGGACTGCCGAGCTTGCCTTCATCGGTCCAGAAATCGAAATCGCTCTGGGCGATGTAGACCTGCGCGTTCGGGAATAGCGGCTTGTCGTCGGCGCCGACCAGGCCGCCGATGTGATCGATATGCGCGTGCGAGCACACCACGGCGTCGATATCGCTCGGCTTGATGCCGGCCGCCATCATGTTTTTCTGCTGCTGGCCGGTGGTCGGGCCAAATGCTTTTAACGTGCCCATGCCGGTATCGAACAGGATCAGTCTGTCGCCGGTATTCACGATCGGCGAATTCTGCTCGAGCACGACGTTGTCCGGATTGAGGAAGTTGTCGGACAGCATCTTCTTCACTTCCTCTTTCGGCACGCCGGTAAACGTGCCGGAGGGATCGCCGAGCGGAAGCGGGCCATCGGAGACGACGGTCACTTCGGCGTCGCCGAGGATGAAGCGGTGCCAGTAGGGCGCCTGCGTGCCGAGCTTCGGCGCCTTGGCCAGCGCGCTGCCGCCGAGCATCGTTGAAGCGCCAAGACCCATTCCGAGTCCTGCGCCGAGCGCAAGCAAAGACCGTCGCGAAAAATTCGTCGTCATGCGTCTTCCTCCACTAATTTACTGATTGCAGTACGTGCCCGGACGGATTCATCCGCAGGCGCAGGCTGCGCCCGCTCGCTGAAATTGGCAAGTGGGCGGAGACGGCACAACAGGGATGTGAAAATGCGATGACGCGATGCGGCGTTATTTGGTGGCCGCGCTTGTTCTCGATGGTATCCCAGATTTTTCCGGCAACACAGACTGCGTAGCTACAGCGACGATGACATCGCGCAGGCCCGCGGTGCGCCGTATCGCGTAGAGCCGTTGTTGCAGGAGAGGATTTCGATGATTACCGCATCGACAGCTACCAATCGTAGTAGTCGTACATCCACTCCCTTGGGTATCGAGGCCGCGCTCTCGCTTGTGGCGGCGACCGCTCTGGTTTGCGCAAGGTCGGAGCCGGCTGCGTCGGGGGCGCTGACGTTTTCGGCGGGTTCTGCTCGGATACCTTCGCGAGCGCACGTTTCATCTCTTCCTGACTCGCCTTCAGCTCCCCAATGGCTTTTGAATTGTCGCTGACCATTTGTTGCTGGTTCGCCTTGAGCTGTTCGATGGTTCGCTCCAGATTCGCGAGGTCGCGCGCGATCGTTTGCAGCAACTGAGTCTGATCAGGAGGCGGCGCGGTAGTTGGCGGCGGCGCGTCTTGCGGTGGTGCGGCCTGAGCCAAGGTTATTGTTTGCGGTGGTGATGCTTGCGGTGGTGCTGCCTCCGTCGCGGCCAGTTGAACGGTAGACGGCGCGGGCTGTGCGGGAGATGGCGGGTCTTCCGGCGGCGATGATGGCGCTGAAACGAGCTGCGGCGCCCAACGGGCGACAACCAGCTTGGCTCCGTCGCCATAGGACGCCTGCAAAACCAGGGCGGACACAATGATGCACGCCGCCACGGGCAAGGCGACGAGGGTTCGGAGCGCCAGCCTTCCTGGCGGTGATTGCGGGCCAGGTTCGGCCGAGGGCGATTGCGGGCCAGGTCCGGCCGAAGGCGAATGCGAGGCCTCGCGCTCCATTTTTGCAAGCTGTTCAGTTAGACGCGCGAGTTGCTCATCCGCGCTCTTGATCTGTTCGTGGGCGTGCGCGAGCCGCTCATCGGCGCCCGTGACCAGGGCATCGTGGGGTCCTGTTTCTTTCGGTGTAGGTGTGGAGTTCATTGGCGTTTCCTTTCCGTCCAATGTCATCCGAAGGTGGCCGGTCGAGCATCCGGCAGCGCTCCGTGCAGTCTTGCCCAAAGAATGGCCGCATGATGGTAGAATATGGAATCACAAGGCGATAGCGTCCTGCAATCCAGCGGGACCGCTCCCGGCGCAGCAGAACGGCGCCGCGGCTCTCCTCCTCGGTTCCAACCGGCCGGCAGGAGGCGCACGCAACTCATCCGGCCTTAGTCCGGTCGCGTATGAGCGCGCTGCGCATGAGTCGCTGGACAGGTCGCGAGGGGAAGTTATTTCCCGGCGCGCTTCTTCTCGATGGTATCCCAGATCTTTGCAGCGACATCCGGGCCGTTGAGACGCTGGATGGCGCGGATGCCGGTCGGCGACGTCACGTTGATCTCGGTGAGGTTGCCGTCGATCACGTCGATGCCGACGAACAATAGCCCGAGCTCGCGCAGCGCAGGTCCCAGCGTGTCGCAAATCTCGCGCTCGCGCGGGGAAAGCTCGGTCGCCTGCGCGGCGCCGCCGCGCACCATGTTGGAGCGGAGGTCGTCGGGGGCGGGGACGCGGTTGACGGCGCCGGCGAATTCGCCGTCGACCAGGATGATGCGCTTATCGCCGTGCTTCACCTCAGGGAGGAAGCGCTGGATCACCCAGGGCTCGCGGAAGGTGACCGAGAAGATGTCGAACAGCGAGCCGAAATTCATGTCCTGCGGCATGACGCGAAACACGGCGGCGCCGCCATGACCGTGCAGCGGCTTCATCACCACGGCGCCGTGCTGGTCGCGGAACGAATTGATCTCGTCGAGGTCGCGCGAGATCAGCGTCGGCGGCATTAGCTGCGGAAAGTTCATCACGAACAGCTTTTCCGGCGCGTTGCGCACGGAAGCCGGATTGTTCACCACCAGCGTCTTGGGGTGAATGCGCTCGAGGAAATGCGTCGAGGTGATGTAGGCCAGGTCGAAGGGCGGGTCCTGCCGCAGCAGGATGACGTCGAAGGCTTCGAGCGGCTCGCGCTTGGGCTCGCCGAGCGTGAAATGGTCGCCGATCTCGTCGCGCACGGTGAGGTGCTGCACCGGCGCCGCCAGCTCCTCGCCGCGCAGCGAGAGCTTGTCCGGGGTATAGTATGAAATGCTGTGGCCGCGCTTTTGCGCTTCCAGCAGCAGCGCAAAGGTTGAATCGCCGCGGATGTTGATACGCGCGATGGGGTCCATCTGGACGGCGACATTCAGTTTCATGAGTGAGGTCCGGGTCTCTGGAGGGAATCTTAAGCGCTGGCGTCGAATGCCGCTAACAGATGGCGTGGCAGATGCCGCGGCGCAATCAGGACGGCGTCAAAACGGAGCTCGAATTCGGCATGCTCGGGATGCGCCATCAACCAGGCTTGGGCGGCGTCGATGATGCGGGCCTGCTGGCGCGGCGTCACGGCATAGGCGGCATCATCAAGGCTGGCTCTGGCCTTGACCTCGACGAAAGCCACGAGATTGCGCTTCCTCGCCACCAGGTCGATCTCGCCATAGGGCGTGCGGAAGCGCTTTGCGAGAATGCGGTAGCCCTTGGCCATCAGGTAGGCGGCGGCGCGGCTTTCGGCGGAAAGCCCGGTGCGAAAGGCAGCGACCCGCTCGGGCGCGGCGAGCTTTGGCCCGACGTCGGGCGGCGTAGTGCCGTCAGTCTTCGCCATCGCCGCCTCTTACCTCTTTCGCAAGCTCCAGCGCGCGGGCATAGACCTCGCGCCGCGGGCGCCCCGAAAGCTCGACCGCATGCGCGACGCTATCCTTGACGCTTTCGCGCGCCAGCGACGATCGCAGCAGGTCGTCGAGGTCGTGCTGCGTCATGACGTCGGCGTCCTTGTGCGGCTGGCCGATCACGAGCACGAACTCGCCGCGGGTTTCCAGCGTGTCGGCCGTCCTTGCCAGTTCGGCGATGGGCGCGCGCTTGATGTCCTCGTGCAGCTTTGTGAGTTCGCGGCAGATCGCGGCGTCGCGCCCGGGCATGATCTCGGCGAGGTCGGCGAGCGTTTCCTGCACGCGGTTGCCGGATTCGAACATCACCAGCGTGGCATCGATTCTTGCCAATTCGGCCAGCCGCGTCCGCCGCGAGACGTGTCGGGCCGGCAAAAATCCCTCGAAATAAAATCGGTCGGTCGGGAGTGCCGCGACCGAAAGCGCCGTCAGCACCGAGGACGCACCGGGCACCGGGATCACGGCATGGCCGGCGGCAGAGACCTCACGCACCAGCTTGAAGCCGGGGTCGGATATCAGGGGCGTGCCGGCGTCCGACACCAGCGCGATGGAAGCGCCCTGCGCCAGCCGCTCCAGGATTTTCGGCCGTGCCATCGCCGCGTTGTGCTCGTGATACGGTTTGAGTTCTGCCGAAATTGCGTAGCGTTCGATCAGGCGGCGGGTGATGCGGGTGTCCTCGCAGGCGATGATGTCGACGCCGGCCAAAGTCTCCAGCGCGCGCAAGGTAATGTCGCCGAGATTGCCGATCGGGGTTGCCACCAGATAGAGGCCAGGACGCGGTTTCGGTACATTCAGAATGTGGCCGCCAATCGAAAATGTTCTGTTGCCCGAACCCGGTTCGGTATCAGACCCGTAGTTGGAGCTGGGCTTTGCGCGCATAATGGCAATCTAAAGGGGTCTTGGTGCAAGCGCTATATCCGGCGGGATGGGAGACAGGGCGGAAGTTCCCGGCGGCCTGCAATGTCCGGCGGGCCCGTAATGCTTTTGTTTTGGTTAACTAATCCTCGACAATATTGCAGAATCCCGCATTCAGGTTCAGTAGCGGTTCAGGTGCCTCGGCCCAGAAAGCCGGAATCCTGGCCGACGGCGGTCGGTCAAGAGAAGAGACAAGATGGTAGGCCCGCTCAATCGTAAGCCTGGATCGTCGGATCCTCGGCCGTCAGGACCGACCCGGCGGACGGCGGTCGGACTCATTCTCGGCGCGCCATTGCTCGCTGCTTGCAGCGGCGGCCAGATTTCGAACCCGTTCGGCCCGTCGGCGCCCGAGGGCCCCCCAGGCACGCAGCAACAGCCGCTTGCGGTCGGCACCGGGCAGGTCAAGGTCGGCCTCATCCTGCCGCTTTCGGCCGCCGGCAATGCCGGCGTTGCCGCGCAGTCGATGAAGAACGCAGCCGAGATGGCGCTGGCGGAATTCCAGAATCCGAACATCCAGCTTCTGATCAAGGACGACGGCGGCAGTCCGCAGGGCGCCCAGCAGGTCACCCAGCAGGCGCTCGGCGAGGGCGTGGAAATCGTTCTGGGCCCGCTGTTTGCGGCCTCGGTGCCGGCGACCGCGCAACTGACGCGCGCGCGGAGCATTCCAGTGATCGCGTTCTCAACCGATTCCAGCGTCGCCGGACGCGGCGTTTATCTGCTGAGCTTCCTGCCCGAATCCGACGTCAACCGGATCGTGGATTATTCCGCCAGCATCGGAAAGCGATCATTTGCGGCGCTGTTGCCCGACAACGCCTATGGCAATGTGGTGGAAGCGGCGTTCAAGCAGGCGGTCGGCCGCAAGGGGCGCATGGTCGCCTTCGAAAAATACACCGCCGATCGCGCCGGAGCGGCGCGGACGGTGGCGCAGTCACTCGGCTCGGCGGACGCGCTGTTCATCGCTGACGACGGCGAATCCGTCGTGGCGTCGGCGGAGGCCCTGACCGCGGCGGGCGCGAATTTGCGCAACATCCAGTTGCTCGGCACAGGCCTCTGGGACAATCCGCGCGTCTATGCGAGCGCGACGCTGCAGGGTGGGCTCTATGCCGCGCCGGATCCGTCGGGCTTCCGCGCCTTTTCGGAGCGCTACCGCGCCAAATACGGCACGGACCCCGTGCGCACCGCAACGCTAGCTTATGATGCTGTCGCGCTGGTTGCTGCGTTGTCGAAGCAGCAGGGCGGCCAGCGCTTTGCGCCGGAGACGCTGACCAACCCGTCCGGTTTCGCCGGCATCGACGGGCTGTTTCGATTCCGCTCCGACGGCACCAACGAGCGCGGCCTTGCGGTGATGAAAGTCGCCAGCGGCGGCAGCACGCCGGTCGCCGGATCGCCGAAGACTTTTGGGGCGTAGCTATTGTCGCGAACCGTAGCCCGGATGGAGCGAAGCGAAATCCGGGGTTAGGTCTACCGGCTCACGCGATGATCCCGGATTGCGCTGCGCTCCATCCGGGCTACAGCTTCCCGCTACGCCGCCAAATCCGCCACGACCGCATCAAGCACCGGGAAGCCGTCTTTCGTCACGCGCAGCCTGCCGTCGGCGTCGACGGAGATCGCGCCTTCCGCACGCAGGATGGCGATGCGGCTCGGATCGAGCGCGCGGCCTGACAGTGCCGCATAACGTTCGGGATCGATGCCTTCGGCGAGCCGCAAGCCCATCAGCAAGAATTCGTCGGCGCGTTCTTCGCTGTTGAGGTGGTCATCGGTGACGACGCCGTGGCCGTTGGCCTCGACGCGCATCAGCCAGGCCTCCGGGCGCTTCTCGGTCGCGGTCGCGTGTCGTGCGCCGTCGATGTCGAGGCGACCATGCGCGCCCGGCCCGATGCCGGCATATTCCTCGCCACGCCAGTAGACGAGATTGTGCTGGCATTCCGCGCCTTCGCGGGCGTGATTGGAAATCTCGTAGGCTGGCAAGCCATGATGCGCGCAGACTTCCTGCGTCACGTCGTACAGCGCACGCGCCACCGCCTCGTCCGGTGTCTTGAGTTTGCCCGCCGCATGCAGGCCGAAGAACGGCGTGCCTTCCTCGATCGTAAGCTGGTAGAGCGAGAGATGCTCGGCGGCTTCGGAAATCGCGAGCTTCAGTTCATCCGCCCACATCCGCGGCGTCTGGTCGGGGCGGGCGTAGATCAGGTCGAATGAATAGCGGTCGAACGCGGTGCGCGCGATCGCGACCGCATCGAGCGCCTCGCGTGCGGTATGCAGCCGTCCGAGCGCTTTGAGCGAGGCGTCGTCGAGCGCCTGCACGCCAAGGGAAACCCGGTTGACGCCGGCCGCGCGATAGCCGCGAAACCGCGTCGCTTCCACGCTGGTCGGGTTGGCTTCGAGCGTGACCTCGACATTGCCGGCGACGCGCCAGTGCCTTCCGATCGCATCCAAAATCGCGCCGACAGTCTGCGGCTGCATCAAGGAAGGCGTGCCGCCGCCGAGAAAGATCGATGTGACGGTCCGCCCCGGTGCGCGCGCCGCCGTGGTTTCGATCTCGCGCGCAAACGCGCGTGCAAAGCGTTGTTCGTCGATCGGTGCGTGGCGGACGTGGCTGTTGAAATCGCAATAGGGGCATTTCGACAGGCAGAACGGCCAGTGCACGTAGACGCCGAAGGCATTTTTGGGGCGGGGTCGCGCGCGACTAGCCAAGGCAGATCTCCGCCAGTTTGACGAAGGCCCGTGCCCGGTGCGACAGGCCAAGTCCGAACGGCGGCAGGCCGTGCTTTTCGATGGAAGTCATCTCGCCAAAGGTCCGCGTGTGCCCGTCGGGCAGGAATGCCGGATCATAGCCGAAACCGGCGGTGCCGCGCGGCGGCCAGACCAGGGTTCCGTCGGTGCGGGCCTCGACTTCTTCGAGATGCCCATCGGGCCAGGCGACGCACAGGGCCGAGACGAAATGCGCCTTGCGCTTTTCGGGCGTGGTCGCGCCGCGCTCCTGCAACAGGCGCTCGATCCTTGTCATCGCCGCCATAAAATCCTTGCCCTCGCCGGCCCAGCGCGCCGAATAGATTCCGGGCGCGCCATCGAGCGCATCGACCACGAGGCCGGAATCATCGGCAAAGGCCGGCAATTGCGCTGCTTTCGCCGCCGCGATCGCCTTGATCGCGGCGTTAGCCCGAAACGTCTTGCCGGTCTCTTCCGGTTCACTCAGGCCCAGCTCACCCGCGGAGATTGCCTCGACGCCATGCGGCGCCAGCAATTCCCGCATCTCGGCAAGCTTGCCGGGATTGTGGGTCGCGATCACGAGCCGGCCGGTGATTCGACGGTGCATGTGCGATCAGACTACGCGACGGCCAGCTTCTGCAAGTCCACCAGACGCGCGACACCCTTGCGCGCCAGTTCCATCAGCGCGAGGAACTCGTCTTGAGAGAACGGCGTCTTCTCGGCGGTGCCCTGCACCTCGATGATGCGGCCGTCGCCGGTCATGACGAAATTGGCATCGGTCTCGGCCTCAGAATCCTCGGCATAGTCGAGGTCGAGCACCGGCGTGCCCTGATAGATGCCGCAGGAGATCGCGGCGACATTGTCGCGCAGCACATCGGCTTTCAGCATGCTGCGGTTCTTCATCCAACCGATGCAGTCGGCCAACGCCACCCAGGCGCCGGTGATCGAGGCCGTGCGGGTGCCGCCATCGGCCTGGATCACGTCGCAATCGACCGTAATCTGACGCTCGCCGAGCGCTTCGAGGTCGACAGCTGCACGCAGGGAGCGGCCGATCAGCCGCTGGATCTCGACGGTGCGGCCGCCCTGCTTGCCGGCGGCGGCCTCGCGGCGGGTACGCTCCAATGTGGCGCGCGGCAGCATGCCGTATTCGGCGGTGACCCAGCCGCGGCCCTGGCCCTTCAACCAGGGCGGCAGCCGTTCTTCCAGGGTGGCCGTGACCAGCACATGGGTGTCGCCAAACTTCACCATGCAGGAACCTTCGGCATATTTGACCACGCCGCGTTCCAGCGACACGGGGCGCAACTGATCGGGCGCACGGCGGCTCGGCCGCATGGGGAATCCTTCCAAAATCGAGCGAAAATTCGTTCGCGGTGCTTGTAGGAGGGGGAACGGGCAGCGGCAAGGGTTTTTGCCTTGTTTCGGGGTAGAGGTTCGGTTCTGATCGATCAAAACCGAACCTCTACCTTGTTGTTTTGACGCGTTTCTCTACGCGAACCGGCGGCCACTTCGCTCGAAAACGCTATGCGAAGCGGACGCTTGTCATCGGCGCGCGAGATCGACAAATTAGGGGGATCAGGGAGTTAACAGTGGCCCACCACGATCCGATTGGCCTGATCGCGCCGCATGCGGGGCTCGCCCAGCTCAACGAGCGCTCGCGCGACATTTTTCGTCAAATCGTCGAGAGCTATCTTGCGACCGGCGAACCCGTCGGTTCGCGCAACATTTCGCGCCTGATCGCGGTGCCGCTGTCGCCGGCGTCCGTACGCAATGTGATGTCGGACCTCGAAGCGCTCGGCCTGATCTACGCGCCGCATACCTCGGCCGGCCGCCTGCCCACCGAACTCGGCCTGCGCTTCTTCGTCGACGCCTTGATGCAGGTCGGCGACCTCACCGAACCTGAACGGGAATCGATCCAGAGCCAGCTTGCCTCCGTCGGGCGGGCGCAGTCGGTCGAGGCGGCGCTCGGCGAGGCGCTGACGCGGCTGTCCGGCCTGACCCGTGCGGCCGCGGTGGTGCTGACCGCCAAATCTAATTCACGGCTGAAACACATCGAATTCGTCCGGCTGGAGCCGGAGCGCGCGCTGGTCGTGCTGGTTGGCGAAGACGGTCAGGTCGAAAACCGCGTGCTGACGCTGCCGCCCGGCGTGCCTTCCTCGGCCCTGACGGAGGCGAGCAATTTTCTCAATGCGCGAATTCGCGGCCGAACGCTCGCTGAAGCGCGGCTCGAACTCGAAACCGCGATGGCGCAGAGCCGCATCGAGCTCGATCAATTGACGCAGAAGGTGATCGAGGCGGGGATTGCGAGCTGGTCGGGCGGCGAAAACGAAGACCGGCAGTTGATCGTGCGCGGGCATGCCAACCTGCTGGAAGATTTGCACGCGCTGGAAGATCTCGAACGCGTCAAGTCGCTGTTCGACGATCTCGAGACCAAGCGCGGCGTGATCGACCTGTTGGGCCGGGCCGAGCGCGCCGAAGGCGTGCGGATCTTCATCGGATCGGAGAACAAGCTGTTCTCGCTGTCCGGTTCCTCGACCATCATCGCACCCTATAGCGACGCTTCGCGCCGCATTGTCGGCGTTCTCGGCGTGATCGGGCCGACCCGGCTGAACTATGCGCGGGTAATTCCGACCGTGGATTATGCCGCCCGCATTGTCAGCCGGATGCTGGGCGGCTGATCCGCCACGAATCGACCCCAATCCTGGCTTTGTCGTTTTGACGCGTTTTCTACCGCAGATAAGTCTACGCAATCTGCGCAAGCTTGATTGCTATGCGAACCGGTGCCCACTTCGCTCGAAAACGCTATGGAGCGCTTGATTTTCGGCCCCTAAAGCACGATATCCCGCTCAGCAAATCCCCATCGAACCAGAATCGTTTTTGAGAAGGCAGTCTTATGACCGATCCCAACCGGCCGAGTGACGACGGGGCACAACCCGCCAACCAGACCGGCGAGCCCGTGGTCTCAAAACCCTACATCATGCCCGACGATCCCGAGGAAGGATCGGTCGAGGCGTTGACGAAGGAAGCGGCGGAAGCGCGCGACAAGATGCTGCGCACGCTGGCGGAGATGGAAAACCTGCGCAAGCGCACCGCCAAGGAAGTCGCCGACGCGCGCGCCTACGGCATTACCGGCTTCGCCCGCGACATTCTGGAGATCGCCGACAATCTGCAGCGCGCGCTTGATGCCATGCCGGCCGAGACCAAGGCCAGCGCCGATCCGGCGCTGAAGGCTTTCATCGAAGGCGTCGAGCTGACCGAGCGCTCGCTGCTCAACACGCTGGAGAAGAACGGCGTCAAGAAGTTCGATCCGTCGGGCGAGAAGTTCGATCCGAATTTCCAGCAGGCGATGTACGAAGTGCCCGATCCGTCCGTTCCCGCAGGTACGGTGGTTCAGGTCGTACAGGCCGGCTTCATGATCGGCGAGCGCGTGCTGCGCCCGGCACTCGTCGGCGTCTCGAAGGGCGGCGCCAAGGCCGCGCCGGCGGCCAACAATGAGCCGAACAGCGCGGCGTAAATAGACCCTCATGGTGAGGAGGCGCGCAAGTGCCGTCTCCGGACGATGCTTCGCATCGCCGGGAGAACCATGAAGGCCCCGCTGCGGAATCTCGGCCTTCATCCTTCGATGACGCGCGCAGGCGCGCTCCTCCAGCGACGAGCGCAATTGCGCTCGCGCAGGGATGAGGGGTCTACGGAGTATCACCGAAGGCGGTTGACGCGGGCCTATGCTCGCAGCGGCCTCTCGTCCGCCTTCGGCCGGTAGGTCCCAAAACTCCAGAGATTGCCTTCCGGATCCCGGCAGGCGAAGTCGCGGCTACCATAATCGGTGTCGCGCAGGTCCATTTCGATGATGGCGCCGGAGGCTTTGACCTTCGCATGCAGGGCGTCGGGATCGTCGACTGCGACATACAGCGCGTCCGTGCGACGGCCGCCGATATCGCCGACGAGCTTGCCGTATTCGTCCTCCCTGCTTTGGCCGAGCATCAGGATCGAGGGCCCAAAGGCAAGCTCGGCGTGATGAATCGTGCCGCCGTTCCGGTAGACGGCGCGTTCGGTGAAACCAACAACTTCCTTGAGCCAGCGGATCATCGCTTCGGCATCCCGGCAGCGCATCGTCGGATAAAGGCGCGGCGCTTCGCTTTTGCTTGGACTGGTCACGGGCAACTCCCTGCATTGCGTTACCTCGCCAATATCGCGAGGTGAGGTGCGTCGGCTTGAAGATTTGTTACCTGACTGGCTACGCGTCCAGCGCGTCCAGCGGGCGCAGCAGGCGGCTATCAGCCAGCGCCAGCCGGTGGGCCCAGGCTGTTGGCGGTTCGCCAGCAAGGGCTGAAAATTCGCGGACGAGATGCGCCTGGTCGGCATAGCCGCTTTCGGCCGCAATCCCTGCCCAGCCGCTTGCCGCTCCCGTCTGCGCGAGCCGGCAGGTTTGATGGAAGCGCATGATGCGGGCGACCGGCTTCGGCGCGAGACCAATTTCCGCTCGGAAGCGATCGACCAAATGCTTGCGGCTCCAGCCGATCTCTCTTGCAAGCGCAGTGATGCGCACGCCGCCCGCGCTGCGTGCCAGCCGTCTATAGGCAAATGTGATCTCGGGCGAAGGCCGATGGCTGGCACGGCCTGCAACAAAATCCTCGACCAGATCGAAACGATCCTGCCAGCGGGATATAGCACCGAGCCGATCGCGCAGGTGCCGTCCCTCGGGCCGCAGCACGTCGCCGATGTCGACCATGCGCGCGGCGAGATCGACGACAGCGCCGCCAAAGAAGCGATAGGCGCCGAGTGGCGTGAAGTCCACCTGCACGCATTCAGCGCCGCCATCGGATTCGATATGAACCGGGCCGGCATAAAGCCCGGCGGCGAAGCTCGGCTGCCGGTCGGCGGTGCCAGGCTCGCGCCCAAGCGCAATCAGGAACGGTGTGCCGAAGCTGATGATCAGCGGCACCACCAGGCCGGCGACTTCACGCTGGAAAAACCGGCCGCGCGCCGTTTCGCGATAACCCGTTATCCTGGAAATGAGACCAGCCGTGCGCTCTGACGGCGCACGACGGGCCAGTTCGAACGCAAACGGAGCCGGTGGATAGGACATCCTCGCTCTCCAATTGGCCTCCGAAGAGGACGGGCGTTAAGCCGCGATATCGCTCGACTGAATGCGCTTGACGCCGGCCTTGGTCATGTCGGCCCAAGCCTTGGCGAGAGAGCCCTGGGTGTCGATGCCGCGGCAGGCGTCCTCGATCACATAGGTCTCAAAGCCCGCCTTGCGCGCATCCAGCGCGCTCCATGCCACGCAGAAATCGGTCGCGAGGCCGGCGAGGAAAACCCGCTTCACCTTGCGCGCCTTCAGGTACGCAGCGAGCCCCGTTGTGGTCTTGCCGTCGGCCTCGGTGAAGGCCGAATAGCTGTCGACGTCCTTGTGAAAACCCTTGCGGATGATGAGGCCGGCATGCGGGATCGCGAGGTCTTTTGACAGCGAGGCGCCCTCGGTGCCCTGCACGCAATGATCGGGCCACAGCACCTGCCTACCATAGGGAAGGTTCACCGTTTCGAACGGCTTCTTGCCGGAATGGGTAGAGGCGAACGAGACGTGGCCCGCGGTGTGCCAGTCCTGCGTCATCACCACATTGGCAAAGCCCTTGGCGATGCGGTTGATGATGGGCACCACCAGCTCGCCGTCTTTCACGGCGAGGCTGCCGCCCGGCAGGAAACAGTTTTGCACGTCGATGACGAGCAGCGCGGAAGCGTCGTCTGGCTTTATCGGCGCCGCCCACAGCGCCGGTGGAACGAGGGCGACGACGGATGCCGCGCCAAAGCCTGTCAGAACCAGCCTGCGAGAAAGCATAGCGCGTCTCCCTTGTCGTGAAGCGACAGGGGAAGGCTAGTTCCATTGGTGTACGAGCGAAAGCCCGAATTTCGGCGCGCCCTGATATCAGCGCGCGCGCTTTTCCGAATTTCGCGATCAGGTCCGTGGATGAATACCGTCGCGCACGGCGCGGAAGCGCGGAAATGCCTTGGTCCATTCGTCGCGCGGCGTAGAGCCGATGATGCGCATCGAGGTCTGGGAGCCGAACCGCAGCCATTGGACGATCGTAACGGGCGTGTTGTCCTTGCCGCTCACGGCGTCGATCCGTGTCTCGTAGCCGGGCTGGCCATCGATGCGGACCGGCTCCGACATCGTGATCCTGCCGTCGCGTACGCCGGGAATGGTGGTCGCGATCTGCTGGGCAAAGCGGCCGCGATCGTCAGGCGATGCCGCCGTCGAGCCGATCAGGCCGATGATCATGAAGGGCGCGACCTCGAAGCCTTTCTTTTCGTCGCTGTCGGAGAGAATGAGGGCAGCGCCCGGCGCCAGCGTACGGACGTTCTTGAAGTTCGATAGCTCGCTGATCTTGAACGGCATCATCCCGAGCTGTTCCTCGACAGGAACTTCGTTGCGGATTACCGCCGACGCGAACATCTGGCGCACGGCATCGTCGGTATAGATCTTCGAGGCGTTCTCCGGCACCTGCACGGCGACGTAGCCGGAGAAGGTGGGGCCGGGCAGGATCATGGAATAGCGGCGCACGTTGGTGGCGCCGTCCTTGGCGTTCTCGACGGTGTAGTAGGCGAGCCCCGCCTTGGTCTCGATGCTCTCCGGCTTGATGCCGCCAGTGCCGCCGGGATTGGCCTTGAAGGCATTGGCGACCTCGCCATAGGCCTCGGCGGGCAGGTCGGCGACCAGGACCTTGACGCCCTGGTCTTCGGTCTCGAATCCCGTGAACGCCCTGGCCTTGTTGAGGCCGACCAACGGCGTCATGCCGACCCTGGCGCCCGGCGGGAAAACCGGGTCCGCAGCGAACGCGGAGGAGGTGGCGGCAACGAGGAGGGCAACCGCAGCAAAATATCGAAGCAGCTTCATGGAGGTCTACCGGTTTGCATGGGGCCGTTCAGTGATCGGACGGTGGAGCTGATGGAATCTGGGCCTCGGGGCGCGACTGGGTCGTTCCGTTCGGCCTGCTTTTAGCGGTTTTGATGTCCCTGCAACAGGGCAGGGCGGGCGTCCGTTCCCCCGTCACGCTCCTATATGTCGGCCTTTCGCGGCATTCTGCCCGGTCTCCGAGCTCTTTTTTGGGCGCTTCCAGCGGCCAAATACCGCGTCCCCTCTCACGGCGGCCGGTCCACGCCGTGAGGATGCTGCGGTATCGCTGTGCAACGCTTCGGGGCGTCACCGATGAACGGGTTGCCAATTTCTTAACGCCGGTCGCGGCGCGGGGCCCGGCCCTAGGCGGCACAATCTTTCAAACGCCAGCCTTTTCAGGCCCTAAGCTTGCGCTCGGTCCTTGCAGGCACAACCCCCCCTCCTATATGAGGCTCACCGTCGCAATATCGCGAGTATTTGAACGTTGGGGGTTCGGTTAGGTGCGCCGTCCAGGGCCCAGCCAACCTGCCGCAAAAAGAAGGATATGAGGACCATGGGAAAGGTCATTGGGATCGATCTCGGCACCACGAATTCGTGTGTCGCCGTAATGGATGGCAAGACTGCAAGAGTCATCGAGAACGCGGAGGGCATGCGCACCACGCCTTCGATCGTTGCCGTCACCGATGACGGCGAGCGCCTCGTCGGCCAGCCCGCAAAGCGCCAGGCGGTGACCAATCCCGAGCGGACGTTCTTTGCGGTGAAGCGCCTGATCGGCCGCCGCTACGACGATCCGATGGTCGAGAAGGACAAGAAGCTCGTCCCCTACAAGATCGTCAAGGCATCGAACGGCGACGCCTGGGTCGAAGCCGACGGCAAGACCTACTCGCCCTCGCAGGTCTCGGCCTTCATCCTGCAGAAGATGAAGGAGACCGCGGAAGCCCATCTCGGCCAAAAAGTCGAGCAGGCCGTCATCACCGTTCCCGCCTACTTCAACGACGCGCAGCGCCAAGCCACCAAGGATGCCGGCAAGATCGCCGGTCTCGAAGTGCTGCGCATCATCAATGAGCCGACAGCGGCAGCGCTGGCCTACGGTCTCGACAAGACGAAGGCGGGCACCATCGCCGTGTACGACCTCGGCGGCGGCACCTTCGATATCTCGATTCTCGAGATCGGCGACGGCGTGTTCGAAGTGAAGTCCACCAACGGCGACACCTTCCTCGGCGGTGAAGATTTCGACATGCGCCTGGTCGGTTATCTCGCCGACGAATTCCAGAAGGAGCAGGGCATCAACCTGCGTAGCGACAAGCTTGCCTTGCAGCGCCTGAAAGAGGCCGCCGAAAAGGCCAAGATCGAGCTGTCTTCGACGACGCAGACCGAAATCAACCTGCCGTTCATCACGGCGGACCAGACCGGGCCGAAGCATCTGACGATGAAATTGACCCGCGCCAAGTTCGAGGCGCTGGTCGACGATCTCGTTCAGAAGACCATTGAGCCCTGCCGCAAGGCGCTAAAGGACGCAGGCCTGACCGCGGCCGAAATCGGTGAAGTGGTGCTGGTCGGCGGCATGACCCGCATGCCGAAGGTCCAGGAGGTCGTGAAGCAGTTGTTCGGCAAGGAGCCGCACAAGGGCGTCAATCCGGACGAAGTCGTCGCCATCGGTGCGGCCATTCAAGCGGGCGTGCTGCAGGGCGACGTCAAGGACGTGCTGCTGCTCGACGTGACGCCGCTGTCGCTCGGCATCGAGACGCTGGGTGGCGTGTTCACCCGCATCATCGACCGCAACACCACGATCCCGACCAAGAAGAGCCAGGTGTTCTCGACCGCCGAGGACAACCAGAATGCGGTCACCATCCGCGTCTTCCAGGGCGAGCGTGAAATGGCGGCCGACAACAAGGTGCTCGGTCAGTTCGACCTGATGGGCATTCCGCCGGCGCCGCGCGGCATGCCGCAGATCGAGGTCACCTTCGACATCGACGCCAACGGCATCGTCAACGTCTCGGCCAGGGACAAGGCGACCGGCAAGGAGCAGCAGATCCGGATTCAGGCATCCGGCGGCCTCTCCGAAGCCGACATCCAGAAGATGGTCAAGGACGCCGAGGCAAACGCGGCCGAGGACAAGAAGCGACGCGAGGCGGTCGACGCCAAGAACCATGCCGACGCGCTGGTGCATTCCACCGAGAAGGCGCTGGCCGAACACGGTTCGAAGGTGGAAGACTCAGAGCGCCGCGCCATCGAGGACGCCGTCAGCGATTTGAAGGAAGCGCTGAAGGGCGACGACGCCGAGGCCATCAAGGCCAAGACCAACACGCTGGCGCAGGCTTCGATGAAGCTCGGCGAGGCCATGTACAAGCAGCAGGCCGAGGCGGATGCCAAGCGGGATGCCGCCAAGGATGACGTGGTCGACGCGGAGTTCACCGAGGTCGACGACGACAAGAACAACAAGAAGTCGGCTTAAAACGGGCTTTCGATCATGACCCTCCTCCAAAGAGCGCGAGCGCTGCGTTCGATGGGTGAGGGTCATTTTTCTTTAAGCCGATGGCTGCATCTTTTTTCGATCGAGGGTGCCTTCGGCATGAAGACGAATTCGGGCGGGTTTGACTGATGTCCACCAAGCGCTGCTATTACGAGACCCTGGAAGTCGATCGGAACGCGGACGAGTCCAAGCTGAAGGCGGCATTCCGCAAGCTGGCGATGAAATGGCATCCGGACAGGAATCCAGGCGATGCCACCAGCGAGATGAAGTTCAAGGAAATCAACGAGGCCTACGAAGTCCTCAAAGACGGCGACAAGCGCGCCGCCTATGACCGCTACGGCCACGCCGCGTTCGAGCAGGGCATGGGCGGCGGCGGTCCTGGCTTCGGCGCCGGCTTCGCCTCGTCGTTTTCAGATATTTTCGAGGACCTGTTCGGCATGGCCGGGCAGCGCGGACGCGGCGGCGGACGCGAGCGCGGTGCCGACCTGCGCTACAACATGGAAATCACGCTGGAGGAAGCCTACCTCGGCAAGACCGCGCAGATCGAAATTCCGGTCTCGGTCACCTGCGAGCCTTGTTCGGGCACCGGCGCGAAGGCCGGCACCAAACCGAAGACCTGCGCGATGTGCGGCGGCGCCGGCCGCGTGCGTCAGGCTCAGGGCTTCTTCACGCTGGAGCGGACCTGCCCTGGCTGTCAGGGCCGCGGCCAGATGATCGAGGACGCCTGCCCGAATTGCTCAGGCACGGGACGGGTGACGCGCGACCGGACGTTGTCGGTCAACATTCCGCCGGGCGTCGAGGACGGCACGCGTATCCGGCTGGCCGGCGAAGGCGAGGCTGGCGTCCGCGGCGGCCCGCCCGGCGACCTCTATATTTTCTTGTCGCTGGCCACCCACGAATTCTTCCAACGCGACGGCGCCGATTTGCACTGTCGGGTTCCGATCTCGATGGTCGCAGCCGCACTCGGCGGCGAATTCGAGGTGCCCACCATCGACAAGGGCAAGACCAAGGTGAAGGTGCCGGCGGGAACGCAGTCCGGCCGCCGTTTCCGCATTGCATCAAAGGGCATGCCGGTGCTCCGCTCGCGCCAGACCGGCGACATGTATGTCCAGGTCATGGTCGAAACGCCGCAAAATCTGACCAAGAAGCAGCAGGAACTGCTCGCCGAGTTCGAAAAGTTGTCCTCCGGGGCAACCCAGCCGGAGGCGGTGGGCTTCTTCACCAAGGTCAAGGACTTCTTCGGCAACCGCGTTGGCTCCTGAACCGCATGCACGTCGCCCGGGCGAGTGCAGGTCTCGTCCGGCAGTCATGATTCATTCAGCTTGCACAGGGTGTTATCGCCGGGTCGCGGGCACTTTGGCGCGTCTGGCGCATCACCGTTTGGCTTGACCATACCCCCGTCGACCTATACGTGTTTGTGACTGTTTTCTGACATCCCGCGCGTCAGCGGGGTCCCGCCTGGTAGCGACATGCCTTTGCAATCGTCCGTGCGTGCGTTGAAGAAGCCTCTCCGTCTCGACGATGAGGTTCGCTTCCTCCGTTCATGGATCGAAAAGCCGCTGCACATGGGCGCGGTGATGCCGTCGAGCAAGATGCTCGCCCGGACCATGGCGCAATATGTCGACGTCTTGTCCGAAGGACCGGTCATCGAACTTGGACCCGGGACCGGCGCGATCACCAATGCGCTGATCGAACATGGTGTCGATCAGAGGCGGCTCGTGCTGGTCGAATACAATCCCGGCTTCTGCGCGCTGCTGCGTGACCGTTATCCCCAGGCCAAGGTGGTGCAGGGCGATGCGTATGCGCTGCGCACCTCGCTTGAGGGCGTGCTGGACGCGCCGGCCTCCGCCGTCATTTCGGGCCTGCCGCTTGTGACCAAACCGATGCTGACGCGCCTGAAACTGATCCGCGACGCGTTCATGGCGCTCGCGCCCGGCGCACCCTTCGTGCAGTTCACCTATTCGGTCGCGCCGCCGATCCCGAAATCGCTGCCGGGCGTGTCCACAGAAGCTTCCGAGCGGATCTGGATGAACCTTCCGCCCGCCCGGGTCTGGGTGTATCGCAAGGGCTAAGCCGCCTGCTCTCGCGCGGCCGGTTAGACCCGAGTGCGATTTCTAAGATATGTCCGCGCTGAAAATCCTCGTGATCCCGGGATCGCTACGGTCAGGCTCGCTCAATGCGAGGCTGGCGGCCGTCGCCGCGCATGAACTGGCGCTGGCCGGCGCCGACGTAACGCGGATCTCGCTCGCCGACTTTCCGCTGCCGATCTATGACGGCGACCTGCAGGCGAAATCGGGCGTGCCGAAACACGCGGTCAACCTGAAGCGAATGATGGCAGGCCATCATGGCGTGCTGATCGTCACGCCGGAATACAATTCCTCGGTGCCGGCATTGGTGAAAAACACCATCGACTGGGTAAGCCGGGTGCAGGACGCACACGAGACCCGCGGCCAGGTGTTTCGCGATCGGGTGTTTGCGATTGCGTCGGCCTCCGGCAACCGGCTCGGCGGCGCCCGCGCGCTGGCCGCGCTGCGGCTGATCCTGTCGGCGTGTCATGCAACCGTAATACCGAACCAGCTTGCGCTGGCGTTCGCCGACGATGCCTATGACGAGATGGACCGCCTGAAGAATGCTGCTGATGCCGAGGGGCTGAAAGCGCTGGTGCGGCAGTTGATCGACATTTCCCAACGCATGATGTGAGGTGACATGCAGCCAGCCAGTATCGCGCCGAAGGATCGGCTGATCGTCGCGCTCGACCTGCCCGGGGTGACTGAAGCGGAAGCGTTGATCGCGCGGCTCGGCGACAGCGTGAGTTTCTACAAGATCGGCTATCAGCTTGCCTATGCCGGCGGATTGCCGCTGGCGCAGCAACTGGCAAAGTCAGGCAAGAAGGTTTTTATCGATCTCAAGCTGCACGACATCGGCAATACGGTGGCGCGCGGCGTGGAGAGCGTGGCAAAATTGGGCGCGACGTTCCTCACCGTGCACGCCTATCCGCAGACCATGAGGGCCGCGGTCGAGGCGCGCGCGGGATCAGGCTTGAAAATTCTCGCCGTCACCGTGCTGACCTCTTATGACGACGGCGACCTGCATGCCGCCGGCTATCGTCTTAACGTTTCCGACCTGGTGGAAGCGCGTGCCCAGCAGGCGCAGGTGCTCGGCGTCGACGGCCTCGTGAGTTCGCCGGAGGAGGCAGCCGCGTTGCGCAAGATCGTCGGTCACCAGATGCATCTGGTGACGCCGGGTATCCGCCCGGCGGGCGCTGCGACCGGCGACCAGAAGCGCATCATGGCGCCGGCCAGGGCGATTGCCGCGGGTGCAGACTATCTGGTGGTCGGACGGCCGATCACGGAAGCCGCCGATCCCAGGCTTGCTGCGGATGCCATTCAGGCGGAAATCAAACAGGCGATCACGTAACAACAAATAAGGAGATTGAGATGGCCAAAGGATACTGGATCGGACGCGTCGACGTTCACAATGATGAGGGCTACAAACCCTACATGGCGGCCAACCCGGCCATCTTCCAGAAATTCGGCGGGCGCTTCATCGTGCGCGGCGGCAAGTTCACCGCGGTCGAAGGCCAATGCCGCTCGCGCAATGTCGTGATCGAATTCGACAGCTATGAGAAGGCGCTGGCCTGCTACAATTCGCCGGAATACCAGGCCAACATCAAGGTGCGGCAGCCGCACTCGATTGCGGACCTCATCGTCATCGAGGGCTATGACGGCCCGCAGCCCTGAGCGCGGCGGGGAAGCATCTTTCTCGGTCATGGCTGGATTGACCCGGCCACGACGGCCGATGGGGCTCTGATTGGTTGCCGGAACGGCCTCGTCCCGCTATAGGGCGTGCAGAGGTAAAAGCCATGGCCGATATGCGATTGATCGTTGCGGGGGCCGGCGGCCGGATGGGCCGTGCGCTGGTGCGCGTCATTTCGGAAACGCCGGGTGCGGTCCTGGTCGGGGCGCTGGAAGCGCCGGGCTCGGAACTTCTGGGCAAGGATGCCGGCGTGCTCGCCGGCCTGCCAGCTAATGGCGTCGAGTTGTCGGCGGACCTCTGGAAATTGTCCGCCAGTGCCGACGGCATTCTGGATTTCACCGTGCCCGCCGCCACCATCGCCAATGTCGCGATCGCCGCCGAACGCGGCCTGGTGCACATCGTCGGAACCACCGGCCTGTCGGCATCAGACATGGCGGTCATCAAGAGCGTCACCTCGCGTGCGGTGGTGGTGCAGTCCGGTAATATGAGCCTCGGCATCAATCTGCTCGCCGCGCTGGTCAAGCGTGTCGCGCAGTCGTTGGACGAAAGTTTTGATATCGAAATCGTCGAGATGCACCACAAGGCGAAGATCGACGCGCCATCGGGCACGGCCTTCCTGCTCGGTGAAGCCGCCGCCGCCGGCCGCGGCGTCGATCTGCACGCCCGCTCCGCGCGCGGCCGCGACGGGCATACCGGCGCGCGGCGGCCGGGCGACATCGGCTTCGCGTCGCTGCGCGGCGGCACCGTCACCGGCGATCATTCTGTGATCTTCGCAGGGCCCATGGAGCGGATCGAACTGACCCACCGCGCCGAGGACCGGACCATGTTTGCGCAGGGCGCCGTCAAGGCGGCGCTGTGGGCGCGGGGCAAGGGGCCCGGCTTCTACACGATGGCCGACGTGCTCGGGTTGGCCGACTTCTAACCATCGAAAAACGGAAATCTGGAATGAGCGATCGTCTTCTCGTGCTCGTGCGGCACGGCCAGAGCGACTGGAATTTGAAGAACCTGTTCACCGGCTGGAAGGATCCTGATCTCTCCGAACTCGGTGTCTCCGAGGCAAAAGAGGCTGGCCGCAAGCTGAAGGCGCAGGGACTGACGTTCGATGTCGCCTTTACCTCGGTGCTGAAGCGGGCGCAGCGCACGCTCGACCTGGCGCTGGCCGAGATCGGCCAGACCGGATTGCCGACCAAATGCGATCTGGCGCTCAACGAACGCGATTACGGCGACCTCTCGGGACTCAACAAGGATGACGCCCGCAAGAAATGGGGTGAGGAGCAGGTCTTGATCTGGCGCCGCTCCTATGACGTGCCGCCGCCCGGCGGCGAAAGCCTCAAGGACACGCTGGCGCGCGCGCTGCCGTATTACGTGCAGGAGATTCTGCCTGGCGTGCTGCGAGGCGAGCGCACGCTGGTCGCCGCCCACGGCAACTCGCTGCGCGCGCTGATCATGGTGCTGGAGAAGTTGACGCCCGAGCAGATCTTGAAGCGCGAACTCGCAACCGGCGCGCCGGTGATCTACCGGCTCAATGCCGATTCGACGGTCGCGTCGAAGCTCGATCTGGCGGCGTGAGCACACTTCGACCCGTCATCCTGAGGTGCGAGCACTTGCGAGCCTCGAAGGATGAGCGGCCGGGCCCGTCGCCCTTCGAGACGCCGCCTTGCGGCCTCCTCAGGGTGACGGGAATTGGCTTGGGTGCGCCTTGATCGCTAGTGCATCCCAACCTGCCCCGCTTCCCAGCCGAGCATCGCCTGCTTGCGCGTGATGCCCCAGTGATACCCGGTGAGCGCGCCGCCTTTGCCGAGGGCGCGATGGCAGGGCACCACGAACGATACCGGGTTGCGGCCGACCGCGGCGCCGACCGCGCGCGAGGCTTTCGGGCTTTTGATCTTGGTGGCGATGTCGGAATAACAGACCGCGCGGCCCATCGGGATCTTCAATAGCGTCTCCCACACCCGCACCTCGAAGTCGGTGCCGATCAGCACCACGCGCAGCGGCTGATCCGCTCGCCACAGCCGCGTATCGAAAATACGTTGCGCGAGGCCGACGGTGCCGTCATGGTCCTCGACATAGGTCGCATTTGGCCAGCGCCGCTTCATGTCGGCGAACGCCGTCGGCTCGTCGCCGGGATCGGCGAAGGCAAGCCCCGCAAGGCCTCGCTCGCTCGCGATCACGATGGCCGTGCCGAATGGTGAAGCATGGAACCCGTAACTCAGCGTCATGCCGGCGCCGCCATTCTTCCACTCGCCCGGCGACATCGCTTCATGGGTGACGAAGAGATCATGCAGCCGCCCCGGGCCAGACAGCCCCGAGTCGAGCGCGGCATCAAGCACGCTCGCGGAATCGCGCAACAAGCCCTTCGCATGGTCCAGAGTAAGCGCCTGCATAAACGCCTTCGGCGTCAGTCCGGCCCAGCGGCGGAATAGATGGTGCAGTTCGTCCGGCGTCACGGCGGCGGCATCCGCCATCGCCTCAATGGTCGGCTGCGTGCGCCAATGCTCCGAAATGAACGCGATGGCGCGGCGCACCGAATCGTAATCGCGCAGCGCGGCGCTCTGGTGGCCCGGCTTGGCCAGGCGCTGGTCATGTATGGCTGATATCATCATGGGGTCTGATTTAGGGCGCATGCGGCCTCCAAACCACCCGATTTCCGACAAGCACCTCAAGCCACCGGATTATAGGTCGGCCCGCGCTTGGCGACCTGTAGCGCGGCCAATAAGGCTTTGGCAAAGCTAGCTTTTTCGTCGGGTCCCAGAACTTGGCCGATCGACATCCGGCGGCCGCGGGAGACCAGGTAAAGCCGCTCGATGCCGAATTCCGGGTCGCCGGTCTGCTCTAACTGCACCCAAAGCGGATTGCACGACCATTCCATCAGATGGCCGCGATGGCTGACCCGCCGGACGCGCAACTCCGTTGGCGTCACCATGATGTCCTCGGTGGCATCAGCGCTGCGAAAATTGATCCGGAACGCCCAGTAGATCACCAGCAAATCAAGGCCGAAAAAACCGACCACTGGCCAGGCGCCCATCAGCAAGAATGCGATGCCGGCGACAAAGCTCACGACGCTGATGAAAATCATCAGTACCAAAAACCCGGTGCGGTTCAGCGAGCGATGCGGCGTCACCCGCGCCGAAAACAGTGTCGGCTGGTCAAGCGCCGGATCAAAGTCGTTGCCTGCGGTCATCGCGTATCAGTATATCCCCGATCATGGCCAAAATCATCCGCGCTTCCGGCGCCAAGACCAGTGTTCCGTCCGTGCCAAAGAAGCCGGCAAAGAAGGTCGCCAAGGCGGTGTCCAAGGCGAAGAAATCGCGGAAGCCGAAACCCTGGACGCCGGCCGAGATCCACGAAGCCTTCAGCCGATTTCGCAAGGCCAATCCGGAGCCGAAGGGCGAGCTCGAACATCTCAACCCCTACACGCTGCTGGTGGCGGTGGTGCTATCGGCGCAGGCGACCGACGCCGGCGTCAACAAGGCGACGCGCGCGCTGTTTGCAGTGGCCGATACGCCGGAGAAGATGCTGGCGCTCGGCGAAAACAAGGTGCGCGACTACATCAGGACCATCGGGCTCTATCGCAACAAGGCGAAAAACGTCATCGCACTATCGCAAAAGCTGATCGATGAATTCGGCGGCCAGGTGCCGCGCACCCGCGCTGAGATCGAATCGCTGCCCGGCGCCGGGCGTAAGACCGCCAACGTCGTGCTCAACATGGCCTATGGCGAACACACCATGGCGGTCGATACGCATGTGTTCCGCGTCGGCAATCGTACCGGGCTCGCGTCCGGCAACACGCCGCTCGAAGTCGAGCTCGGGCTGGAAAAGGTGATTCCGCCGGAATTCATGCGGCACGCCCATCACTGGCTGATCCTGCACGGGCGCTATACCTGCCTCGCCCGCAAGCCGCGCTGCGAGGTCTGCTTGATCAACGATCTGTGTCGGTGGCCGGAAAAGACGGTGTGAGGTGGGGCGTCATTGCGAGGAGCAAGGCGACGAAGCAATCCATCTATCCCCGGGCGGAGAGGTGGATTGCTTCGCGGAGCCTGTCATGGGGCGCGCATTCGCGCGACCCGTTGGCTCGCAATGACGAGTTTGAGGCACTTGCTCCACCCTCATCATGAGGAGCCGCGTTAGGCCGCGTCTCGAAGGATGGCCCGCGGGCCTCATGGTTCGAGACGCGCGAAAACGCGCTCCTCACCATGAGGGGCTAGATCACCGGCATGCCTGGCTTGCGCGCCGGTTCGATCAACTCTGGCCGCGGGCCGGACAGGCGTTTGTGCATGTGGACCATGAAGGCCATGCCGAACAGCGGCGTCGCCAGATTGATGATCGGGATCGACACGAAGGCGGCGATGAACAGGCCCGCGGTAAACACGGTCGCCGCATGATCCTTGCGCATCGCCTTGGCTTCCGCCGGCGGGCGAAAGCGCATGGCGGCGAGTTCGAAATATTCGCGGCCCAGCAGCCACGCCGTAGCGATGAAGAAGATCAGGAAGCCCGCGCCTGCGAACAGCACGAAGGGCAGGGCGATCAGATAGACCAGAATGGTGAGCAGCGCGGTCTTGATGCCCTCGGGAATCGCGATGCCGAGCGGCAGCGCGTCGCCGGAACGCTCGGCTGGATAATGCTCGCGCTCGACATGCTCGGCGACGTCATCGACAAACACGCTCGCAACCAGCGAGGTGACCGCCGGCATCAAGAAGATCCCGCCGAGCACGACGCCAAGTCCGGCCGCGATCGAGATGATCCAGGAAAGGATATTGAGCGACGTGTGGAAGCCCGGGCCGAGCATCGCCTCGGCCCAGACTTCGCCGTACTCAGCGAACCAGCTCAATGCGCGCTGCAAGCCGACGGCCAGCACCGTGATCAGCACCAGCGCCAGCCCGATCGAGCGCCACAGGATGGTGCGCATCGGCGGCGAGAGGATCTGCGAAAGCGCCTTGACGGCGGCATCCAACATGGCGGTTCTGCCTCTTGTGAAAAAGCCCTCGCGAGAGGTAGATAGCCGCAACGGCTTCGGCAAGAGCCTGCCGGCTCCCGGGAGGCGAGACTACCGTCAAAAACAACGCCGCATGAGGCTGCCATGACCCGTGTTGAGGAGATTTATCCCGACAACAAGATCGTGCTGCGCGAGGTGGGCCTGCGCGATGGGCTGCAGCTCGTGAAGACGTTTCCGTCCACCTCCGCCAAGCAGCGCTGGATGCGTGAGGAGTATGCCGCGGGTGTGCGCCATTTCGAGGTTGGCTCGTTTCTGCCGCAAAAGACGTTTCCGCAATTTGCCGATGTGCGCGACATCATCGGGACCGTGGCGTCGCTGCCTGGCGCCTACGGCATCGCGCTGACGCTGAACGAGCGTGGCGTCAACGAGGCGCTGGCGTCTGGCGTGGCCGAAGTGGCAACCGTGGTCTCGGCAACCGAGGAACACAGCCAGGCCAACGCCAACCGGTCGCGCGCGTCAGCTGTCGCCAACGTCAGGCGGCTCTGCGAATTGCGCGACGCCAGCGCGCACAGACCGGTGGTGAACGCCGCGATTTCGATGGCGCTGGGCTGTTCGATCGTCGGGCCGGTAGACCCTGCGGAAGTGCTACGGCTGACGGAGAAATTGTTCGAGGTCGGCGTCGACATGGTCGCGATCGCCGACACCGTCGGCTATGCCGGGCCGAAACAGGTCGGCGAACTGGTCGCCGGCGCAGTGAAGATCGCCGGTGCAAAGCCGATCTGCATTCACCTGCACGACACGCGCGGCATGGGAATCGCCAACGCCTCCGCCGCGCTCGATGCCGGCGCGCGCGTGCTCGATGGGTCGCTCGGTGGCCTCGGCGGCTGCCCGTTCGCGCCGGGCGCGACCGGCAACGTGGTGTTCGAGGATCTGGTGTTTCTGTGCGAGAGCAAGGGATTTAACACCGGCATCGATATCGAGAAGCTGATCGCCGTGCGCGGAATCCTGAAATCGGAAATGCCTGACGAGACGCTGTATGGCGGGCTGGCGCGGGCCGGATTGCCGCGCGGGAGGGCAAGGGCGGCGTGATGGGCGTCGACTGAGTGGGTTTGCAACGACGCTTCTACACGGGAGGTATGTTCCCTCCCCCCTTGCGGGGGAGGGTTAGGGAGAGGGGTGGCCGCATCGGCGGCGCTCAACGTTCAACCAGAATCGTGCTGGGAAGATCGACAATCTCTTCGGTCGGTGCGCGTGGAGAGAACCCCTCTCCCCAACCCGCCGCAAGGGGGGAGAGAGCTCACCGCCCGTGCGGCGAAAGTGTCGCACTTTACGCAATGCCGCTAAGAACGTAATGCCGCTGAGACCGCGCACTACAGCCGCGTCATCCGCAATCGCAGCGCGTTGCCGACAACGCTGACCGACGATAGCGCCATCGCAGCCGCCGCGATGATCGGTGACAGCAACAGGCCGAACGCGGGATAGAGAATGCCGGCGGCGATCGGGATGCCGGCGGCGTTATAGATGAAGGCGAAGAACAGGTTCTGCCTGATATTGCGCATGGTCGCCTGCGACAGCCGGCGGGCGCGGACAATGCCGCCGAGGTCTCCCTTCAGCAACGTGACGCCGGCGCTTTCCATTGCAACATCCGTTCCCGTGCCCATCGCAATGCCGACTTCGGCTGCGGCGAGCGCCGGCGCGTCGTTGACGCCGTCGCCGGCCATCGCAACGATCTTGCCCGCCTTCTGCAGTTTTGCGACCACCGCGCTCTTTTGATCGGGCAGCACTTCCGCTTCGACCTCGGCGATACCGAGGCCGCGTGCGACGGCGTTCGCAGTGGTTTTGTTGTCGCCCGTCAGCATGATGACCTTGATGCCCTCGGCCGCCAGTGCCTTCAGCGCGTCAGGTGTCGATGCCTTCACCGGGTCGGCGATCGCGAACAATCCCGCGAGGTTGCCGTCAACCGCCATGTTGATCACGGTCGCGCCGTCGCCGCGCAGACGTTCGCCCTGATCGTTCAACGCGCTGGCATCGATGCCGAGGGACTGCAGGAAGTTCGCGTTGCCGAGCACGATGATCTTGCCGTCGACCTTGCCAGTGGCTCCCT
Source organism: Bradyrhizobium sp. sBnM-33 (assembly GCF_032917945.1). Taxonomy (NCBI): domain Bacteria; kingdom Pseudomonadati; phylum Pseudomonadota; class Alphaproteobacteria; order Hyphomicrobiales; family Nitrobacteraceae; genus Bradyrhizobium; species Bradyrhizobium sp. sBnM-33. The sequence goes on along the minus strand of NZ_CP136624.1, from coordinate 152,365 downwards.
TACCGGTCGGCGAGTCGAACGCTTCGATCTTGCCGAGATCCAGATTGCGTTCCCTCGCCGCCCGCACGATGGCGTCGGCGAGCGGATGTTCGCTGGCCCGCTCGACGCTCGCCGCCAGCCGCAGGATATCGGTCTCGCTAAATCCCGCTGCCGTTACGACGGTGACCACCTTCGGCTTGCCCTCGGTCAGCGTGCCCGTCTTGTCGACCACCAGCGTGTCGACCTTTTCCATGCGCTCGAGCGCTTCGGCGTTCTTGATCAGAACGCCGGCCTGGGCGCCGTGGCCGACGCCGACCATGATTGACATCGGCGTGGCGAGGCCGAGCGCGCAGGGGCAGGCGATGATGAGAACGCTGACGGCGGCGACAAGGCCAAATGTCATGCGCGGCTCCGGTCCGAACCAGGCCCAAGCGCCGAAGGCGATCAGCGCCACGACGATGACGACAGGCACGAACCAGCCGGAAACCTGATCGGCCAGCCGCTGGATCGGCGCGCGGGATCGCTGCGCGTCCGCCACCATCTTGACGATCTGCGACAGCAGCGTGTCCCGCCCGACCTTGTCCGCGCGCATGATGAAGCCGCCGGACTGGTTGAGCGTGCCTGCGATAACCTTGCTGCCAAGTTCCTTGGTCACCGGCATGGATTCGCCCGTTACCAGCGACTCATCGAGCGAGGAGCGGCCCTCGAGGATGACGCCGTCGACCGGCACCTTTTCGCCGGGCCGGACCCGCAATTTGTCCCCCACCGCCAACGCATCAATCTCGACCTCATGATCGGCGCCGTCGTCGCCGATCCGGCGCGCCGTCTTCGGCGCAAGCTGCAGCAGCGCCTTGATTGCGCCTGATGTCGCCTCGCGGGCACGGAGTTCGAGCACCTGGCCGAGCAGCACGAGCACGGTGATAACCGCCGCCGCTTCGAAATAGACTGCGACCGCACCGCCATGGCCGCGGAAGGTAGCCGGGAACATGCCGGGCGCAACGGTGCCGATCACGCTGTAGACATAAGCTACACCCGTGCCCATCGCGATCAGCGTGAACATGTTGAGATTGCGCGTCACCAGCGACTGCCAGCCGCGCACGAAGAACGGCCAGCCGGCCCAGAGCACGACCGGCGTGGCGAAGGCGAACTGAATCCAGTTCGACAGCGTCTGGTCGACCCAGCCATGGCCGCCGACGAGATGGCCGCCCATTTCCAGGACGACGGCCGGCAGCGCAAGCACGAGGCCGATCCAGAAGCGGCGCGTCATGTCCGCGAGCTCCGGATTGGGCGGCGCATCGAGGCTTGCCACCTCCGGCTCCAGCGCCATGCCGCAGATCGGGCAGCTTCCGGGACCGACCTGGCGGATCTCCGGGTGCATCGGGCAGGTGTAGATCGTGCCCTCCGGCACGGCTGCCTTCGGTGCCTTGTTCTTCTCGAGATAAGCGGCGGGATCGGCGGAGAATTTGGTCCGGCAGCCGGCTGAGCAGAAATGAAAGGTCTCGCCGTGATAGTCGAAGCGGTGCTTGCTGGTCGCGGGGTCGACGCTCATGCCGCAGACGGGATCGCGCACGGTCGCCGAACCGGCGGCTTGATGGCCGTGGTGGCTGTGGCTGGCGTGGCCATGCCCGCCACAGCATGCGCCGTTCGAAGCGCCGTTTCGATCAGCGTTTCCATTCTTGTTCTTCATCATCTTCGGCCCTTGAAACCTATGCCCTTGAAACCTATACCCTGTAGGGGTATATAGGCCGCATGCGAAAAGACATCAAGGCATCCTGTCAGAAACGTCTCAGCCGGATCGAGGGCCAGGTGCGCGGCCTGTCACGAATGGTTGATGAAGACCGTTACTGCATCGACATCGTCACCCAGATCTCCGCCGTCCGGGCCGCGCTGCGGCGCGTCGAGGAGGAGGTGTTGCGGGATCACGTGTCGCACTGCGTTGAACACGCCATCACCAGCGGCAACAAGGCCGACCAGCGCGAAAAGATCGCCGAACTGATGGACGTGATCAGCCGTTCCGACAGGTAGCGCGTATTCGTAGCCCGGATGGAGCGAAGCGAAATCCGGGACTATTCTCCGAGGATCCGCTGATCCCGGACTGCGCTTCGCTCCATCCGGGCTACGCCCTAGTCGTGGCGATGGCCGTGCTTGCGCGCCTTTAGCTTCTTATCCGCCGCCGTCGGGATCATCACCACGCGGCCATAGCGCACGCCGCGCTCGGCGATGATGTGATCGGCCAAGTGCCGGACCTCGCCGCTCGCGCCTTTCAGCGCCGTCACCTCCATACAAGAATCTTCATCGAGATGCACATGCAGCGTCGCCAGCGACAGATCGTGGTGGCCGTGGAAATTCTGCACCAGCCGCTTTGAGAGGTCGCGCGCGGCATGATCGTAGACGTAGACCAGTGCGGCGACGCATTGGCCGGAGGGTGTTGCGTCCTCGGCGCTTTGCTGCAGGCCAGCCCGGGCGAGATCGCGGATGATCTCGGAGCGGTTCTGATAGCCGCGGGCTTCCGCCGCCGCATCGATCTCGGCGAGCAGCTCGTCTTCGATCGTGATCGTAATCCGTTGCATGGAAAATTCCGTTCTGACCTGCAGTATGATATTCCTGTTGTATCGTCATACTGCGCTTGCTAGCGTGACGCGCCGGGTTAAGTCGAACTGATGCGGTCGCGCGCCGATTGTAGCAGTTATCATGCAGGGGCATGAGCGTTGCGTCGATCTGCTTGGGGGCCATTTTGCGCCGCCGCATCAGTGCTCGCGGCGGTGTCGCCGGCGGACGCGCAGAGCGTCGCTGCCCCAGGGGCAGACTGGCTTCCCGCTGTGACCATCAATCCTCCCGAAGCGCGGCCGCGCATCCGGGCCAAGCCGCCGCGCTCTCACCAAGCCGTCCGAAATTCCTCCGCCGTTCAACCGGACGCACCTGTTCTGCCGCCCGTCAGCGGCGGCGTGACGTCCGGCTCCGCGACGGCGGGGCCGGCATACTTGGAACCGACCGCAGCCAGCGCCACGACAATCAGCGGCACGGAGGTGAACGCCCGGCCTTTTTCGCGCGTCGGCGAAGCATTGGAGGTGGTGCCGGGGCTGATCGTGACCCAGCATTCCGGCGAGGGCAAAGCCAACCAGTATTTTCTGCGCGGCTTCAATCTCGATCACGGCACCGATCTCGCTATCAGTGTCGACGGCATGCCGGTCAACATGCCGAGCCATGGCCACGGCCAGGGCTATGCCGACATCAACTTCCTGATTCCGGAGCTGGTGCGGTCGGTCAGTGTCCGCAAGGGACCTTACTTCGCCGACCAAGGCGACTTCGCGTCCGCGGGCGCTGTCGCCATCGACTATGTCAACAGGCTGCCGAAGAACATCGCCGAATTGACGTTCGGCAGTTTTGGTTATCGCCGCGCACTGGCGGCGGGATCGACAGCGGTCGGCGCGGGCGCCTTGCTCGCCGCCTTCGAGGGTGTCGCGAATAATGGTCCATGGGACGTGCCCGACAATGTGCGCAAGCTCAACGGCGTGCTGCGCTACAGCCAGGGCACCGCGACCGACGGCTTTACGTTGTCGGCCATGGCCTATTCCAACAGCTGGAATTCGACCGACCAGGTGGCGCAGCGCGCGATCTATCAGGGCGTGATCGGGCGGTTCGGGACGCTCGATCCGACCGATGGCGGCATCTCAAGCCGGTTCTCGCTGTCGAGCAATTGGGCGCAATCGAGCGAATACGGGCAGAGCAAGATCAACGCCTATGCGATCAACTCGTCGCTGCGGCTCTACAACAACTTCACCTATTTTCTCGACGATCCCGTCAATGGCGATCAGTTCAGCCAGATGGACCGGCGCACGGTCTATGGTCTTAACGCCAGCCACGCCTTCGATGTACGCGTGGGCGGCATCGAAACGCAGACCCGCGCCGGATTGCAGACGCGCGGCGACGATATTCGTGTCGGCCTGTTCAAGACGTTGCAGCGCGAGATGCTTTCGACCGTTCGCGAAGACAGCGTGAGGGAAGGTAACGTTGGCCTATGGGCCGACACGACGGCGCGCTGGACCGACTGGCTGCGCACCACGGTCGGCATCCGCGAGGATTATTTTGCGGGGAGGGTGCTGAGCGATACGGCGCAAAATTCCGGCAACGCACAGGCGTCAATGACGAGTCCTAAAGCAGGCATTGTGTTGGGGCCGTGGCACCGGACCGAGTTCTACGGCAATGCCGGCTACGGCCTGCACTCCAACGATATCAGAGGTGCGACCATCACCGTCGATCCGATCGACAAGGTGACGCCGCAGGATCGCGTGCCGTTGCTGGTGCGGTCGAAGGGTGGTGAAATCGGCATCCGCACCAAAGCGATTGAAGGCCTTACCAGCTCGCTTGCGGTGTTCATGCTGGATTTCGATTCCGAGTTGCTGTTCGTCGGCGACGCCGGCACCACCGAAGCCAGCCGGCCGAGCCGACGCGTCGGCGTGGAATGGACCAACCAGTACCAAATGCTGCCGTGGATGCGGCTCGACTTCGATGTCGCTTACACCTGCGCCCGCTTCACCGATGTCGATTCCGCCGGCAACTTCATCCCGGGCGCGCCGGCATGGGTCGCAGGCGGCGGCGTAACGTTCGGCGGCGAGGCCGGCTGGTTCGGCGCGCTGCGGGGACGCTATTTCGGCCCGCGTCCCCTGATCGAGGACGACAGCGTCCGCTCGCAATCATCGCTGATCTTCAATGCACGCGCGGGCTACAAATTCGACAATGGCCTGCGGCTGCAGCTCGACTTGCTTAATCTCTTCAATGCGAAGACTAACCAGATCGAGTACTACTACCTGTCGCGATTGCCAGGCGAGCCGATCGGCGGCGTGGCTGACCGGCATGTCCATCCTGCCGAGCCGCTCGCGGTGAGACTGACGCTGGCGGGGAGATTTTAGGAATCTTGTAGCCCGGATGGAGCGAAGCGTAATCCGGGGCGGCTCGATCCGCTCGGCAACTTGCCCCGGATTACGCTGCGCTACATCCGGGCTACTCGTCTCAGGCGATCATCTCCGGCGCGCGCGTGGCTTCATGCGGCGCTCGGGCGGGCGGACCGGGACATATTCGACGGCGAGATAATGTTCCGACACGGTGACACGTTTGACCATCATCGGAACGACGGTCACTTCTTCAGCCGCAGCCGGAAGCGGCGTCTCTTCGTCAATCTCTTCAGGAACAAGCGGCGGCGACTTGACCTCTGGAAACACACCGAATTGGCCCGCTACCTCCGGGAGCGGCTTCTGCTTGTCGGCCCAGTGCAGGGCGGTGTAGTCGAAGCCGTGCACGATGGTGGGTTTGACGACTTCGAAATAGGGCGAGATGTCGAAATCGCGCGGCATGTACAGCGAGGAATCACGGATATGTAGGATTTCGCGCCGGGCCTTTCGCGAGGCGGCGCGGGTAATCTTCGGCAGGATCGGGTAGCGCACGGCGTCGAATGCCTGCGCGATCAGCGCCGAGCAGATGATCTTGGTGGGATCGCCGGAGCCGAACGCGATCATGCGCCGCCGCCAGCGCTGCGGTATAGGCAAGGGAATCAGATAGCGCATCAAATCGACAATGTTCTTGGTGTCGTAGCCGAAGCCGATCCGGTTGATGGCGTAGCGGCACACCGTGGTCCGGTCCTCGTAGGACAGACCGATCGGCCGACAGATGCGGGTGTGATAGGGAAAATATTTCGACAGCGGCGCCGAGGTGACGCCCTCGCCGATATTGGCCTCGATCAGCACATGCGGCTCGCCGTCGGGCTCGGTGGCGCCGTCAACCGGGCCGACATAGAGCGCGCCATGTGACCAGGTGGACTGCGTGAGGTATTTGATGATGCCGGAGATCCGGTTGTTGCCCTCGACCAGCAGCACATCGCCGGGCTCGATGACGCCGCGCAGATGTTCAGGGTCGCTGGGCGTGAACGGCTCATAGCCCGGGACTTCCTTCTGCAGGTAGCCCGCGATCAACTGGCCAATAGTATCGAGCATTACGCCCATGAAACTCCCCCAGAGCGGCTTTTCTTCCGCTTTTTTTGTTTCCTTATCATGGTCGCAAGCCGTTTCAATTTAGTTCATGCGGGAGGCGGATCAATCATGATTGATTTACCATGAGTGTTGCTGCGTCACGTGAGATGCTGCACAGTTCGCTAGCTGTTCTCGCGTCCTTCAGGTCCCGGAAACCATGACATGACAATGACCCGCCGCACCTTCCTGTCGGCGGCCGCAGGCTTGACGGCGGTTCCCGGTTTGTCTGGTGGGTATGCGAGGGCCGCGCCCTTGCCGCGGGACGCCGACATCGTGGTGATCGGCGCGGGCGCGGCCGGCATTGCTGCGGCGCGGCGGATCATGGCGACGAACCGCAGGGTGATCGTGGTGGAGGCGGCGAACCAGATCGGCGGCCGCTGCCAGACCGACGGCTCGACGTTCGACGTACCTTTCGATCGCGGCGCACGCTGGATGCACAACCCCGAGACCAATCCGATGATCAAGCTGGCGCGCGCCGCCGGCCTCGAGATCACGACCGCGCCATCGGGCCAGAAGATCCGTATCGGCCGCCGCAATGCCCGCGCCGGCGAGACCGAACAGTTTCTGGCAGCGCTGGTGCGCGCCAACCGCGCCATCGACGACGCCGCGCGACGGTTCGATGTTTCCTGCGCTTCCGTGCTGCCGAAGGATCTCGGCGACTGGGCGGGCACGGCGGAATTCGTGCTCGGGGCCAGCTTCTCCGGCAAGGATCTGAAGGACGTTTCGGTCGGCGACAAGTCGCGCGCGCAGGATCGCAACATCGCGATCGGCTGCCGCCAGGGACTGGGCACACTGATCGCAAAACTCGGCGAGCAGGTGCCGGTGGCGCTGTCGACGCCGGCCAACCGGATTTCCTGGAGCAACCGCGACGTCATGGTGGAAACGCCAGCCGGAAAGATCGTCGCCCGCGCTGCCGTCGTCACAGTGTCGAGCAACGTGCTGACGGCCGGCAATATCAAATTCGCGCCCGACATCCCGAAGCGCATGCTGGAGGCGGCTTCGAAACTCAGTCTCGGCAGCTACGACCGGATCGCGCTGCAGATAGCGGGCAATCCGCTCGGCCTCGCCCGTGACGACGTCGTCATCGAGCAGAGCAATTCGACCAAGACGGCGTTGTTGTTCGCCAATGTCGGCGGCTCCTCGCTCTGCACCCTCGATGTCGGCGGCTCCTTCGGCCGCGATCTTTCGGCGCAGGGCGAGAAGGCCATGGTGGCGTTTGCGGTGGAATGGCTGACGAAGCTGTATGGCAGCGAGGCGGCCGCCAAGGTGACGAAGTCGAGCGCGACGCGCTGGAACGCTGCGCCGTTCACGCTCGGCGCGATGTCGGCGGCTGGTCCCGGCGGGCAGTCGTCGCGAAAGGTTCTGACCGAACCGATCGGCTGCATGTATCTCGCCGGCGAAGCCACCCACGAAACGCTGTGGGGAACGATCGACGGCGCCTGGGAGAGTGGCGAGCGCGCGGCAGAGGCGGTATTGCGGCGGATCGGCGCATTGAAGGATCCCGAGCCGGAGGCGCGGCCGACGAAGCAGCGGCGGCGTGCACCGTCTCCGATCAACTGATGGCCCGTCCCAAGGCACTGATCTCCTGGTCGAGCGGCAAGGACTCCGCGTTTGCGCTGCATGAAGTGATGCGCGCGGGCGCATTCGAGGTGATCGGCGCGCTGACCACGGTAACCGAGACGTTCGGCCGCGTCTCGATTCACGGCGTGCGGCAGGAGATATTGCAGGCGCAATGCGAGGCCGCCGGCCTGCCGCAGCGGATCGTGGCAATTCCCTATCCCTGTCCGAACGAGATTTACGAGGCGCGGATGGGCGAAGCAGTCGCGCAAGCGGTTGCCGATGGGGTCACGCATATGATCTTCGGCGATCTGTTCCTGGCCGACATCCGCGCCTATCGCGAACAGAAGCTCGCGGGCACCGGAATTACGCCGGTATTTCCGCTCTGGGAGCGGCCAACGCCGGAACTCGCGCGAGCAATGATCGCAAGCGGGCTCGAAGCCCATATCGCGACAGTCGATCTGAAGAAGCTGCCGGCGGAATTCGCCGGTCGCAAATTCGACGCAACGCTGCTCGCTGATCTGCCCGAGGGTATCGACCCCTGCGGTGAGAACGGCGAGTTTCACACCTGCGTCGTGGCGGGGCCGATGTTTTCAGGGCGACTTGCGGTCATGACCGGCGAGTGCGTCGCGCGCGACGGCTATGCGTATTGCGATCTGGTGATGGGCTAGCGCAGGAATCGTAGGGTGGGCAAAGCGAAGCGTGCCCACCGTCCACGAGCGGTGCATGCTGCGGTGGGCACGGCGCGAAGCGCCTTTGCCCAGCCTACGAACCTACATCACCGCAAAATACCATCCAGAACCGGCAGGCCGAAGATCACCGCCGCTGCGATCAGTGCGTAGCACATCGAGCGGAATACGGTTTCGCTGGCTTTACCGAACAGCGAGGCGCCGAACCAAACGCCAGCGCCATAGAGCGGGCCGACCACCAGCGCAAACTTGATGGCGTCGAATGTAATCAGTCCGGTCGCGGCATAGCTGACGGCCGAGAAGAGATCCGAAGCGCCAAAGAACAGCACGATGTTGGCGCGCGCGATGACGGAAGGGAGCGGGCGGCCAAGCCAGTAGCCGACGATCGGCGGCCCGCCGGTCTGGGCCAGCCCGCTGCAAAAGCCTGATAAGCCGCCGATGCCGATCGAAACTGCCGCGTGATCTTTGCCGCGGTAGCGCCAACCCGAGAGCAGCAGCAACAACAACGCAAAGACGAAAACGGAAATGATCCAGCGCGTCGTCACCGGCTCCAACCGGCTCAAAAAATAAGTGCCGATCGGCACGCCGATCAGCGCGCCGGTTACCATGATCGCGGTCGCCTTGCGGTCGGCTTTCTGCCACGCGTTCGGCAGCAGCGGCGCGGCGGCGACGAAATCGATGATCAGCAGCAGCGCGGCCACCAATCGCGGGTCGGCGATCGAACTGGCCAGCGGCATGAAGATCAGCGCCGAGCCGAACCCGGAAAATCCCCGCGCCGTTCCCGAGACGAAGGCGACTGCGCAAATCGCGAGGGCGGCGTTGAGGCTGACGTCGGAAGGGATGAGACCGAGAGGGCTCATCCCCGCAACGTGCCGCCGGTCTTCTTTATCACCTCGGCCACGATCTTCGCCGCCACCGCGTCGATCTCCTGATCCGTCAGAGTCTTCTCACGCGGCTGGATCGTCACGGCGATCGCGATCGACTTTTTGGCCGGATCGATGCCCTTGCCTTCATAGACGTCGAATACGGTGACGTCCGTGATCAGCTTCTTGTCCGCGCCTTGCGCCGCGCGCACGATGTCGCCGGCCTTGACCGCGCGATCGACGATGAACGCAAAATCGCGCGATACCGGCTGGAACGCGGAGAGTTCGAGCAACGGCTTGGCGCGGGTCGGCTTCTTCTTGGCATCGGGAATGCGGTCAAGGATGACTTCGAACGCGACCATCGGGCCGTCGGCGCCGAGCGCCTCCAGCGTCCGCGGGTGCAGTTCGCCGAAATAACCCAGCACGTTCTGCGGTCCGATCTGGATGGTGCCGGAGCGCCCCGGATGCAGCCAACTTGCACCGCCTGGCACTATCTGCAGCGCCTGCATCAGCGCGCCGGCCGCCGCGAGCACCGCGAACGCATCGGCCTTGGCGTCGAGCGCGTCGGTTTGGGCAGAGCCGGACCAATGCCGCCCCATGCCTTTCGAGGACGCAAAGCCGTGGCGCACACCTGAGGCTGCGACGAACTGGTCCTCCGGCTTGTCGCCCTTGAACACCTGTCCCACCTCGAACAGCGCGACGTCGGAGCAACCGCGATTGGCGTTGGCTTGCGCCGCGGCGACGAGACCCGGCAAAAGGCTCGGTCGCATGTCAGAGAGGTCGGAAGCGATCGGGTTGGCAAGCACGAGCTCGGCCTGGCCGCCGCCGAACATCTCAGCATGCGGCTTCGAGATGAACGACCACGTCACGGCTTCCACCATGCCGCGCGCGGCGAGTGCGCGCTTGGCGCGGCGGGTGCGGAGCTGGATCGTGGTCAGTACCGGCTTGCGCGCGTCTTCGCCGCGCTCGAACGGCGTCATCGGCACCTTGTCGACGCCGACGATGCGAACGATTTCCTCGACGATGTCGGCCTTGCCGTGAACATCCGTGCGCCAGGAGGGAACAGCGACCTTCACCACTGGGCCGCTGCCGGCGACCATGAAGCCGAGATGGCCGAGGATGCGCCGCATCTCGACCAGCGGCACCTCGATTCCCGCCAGACGTTTGACCTCGCTCAGCGGGAAATCAATAATGCGGTCGTCGCCGAAGGCATTGCCGACGACCACGGTCTCCGACGGCGTGCCGCCGCAGAGCTCCATTACCATTTTGGTCGCAAGCTCGAGCCCCGGCACCATGAAGGCCGGATCGACGCCGCGCTCGAAGCGGTAGCGTGCATCCGAATTGATGCCGCACTTGCGCCCGGTTTGCGCGATGTTGATCTCGTTCCACAGCGCCGATTCGATCAGCACGTCAACGGTATTCTCATCGCAGCCGGAAGTCTCGCCGCCCATGATGCCGGCGAGCGATTCGACGCCATGCTCATCCGATATCACGCAGATCGAGGGATCGAGCGTGTAGGTGCGGCCGTCGAGCGCCAGCAGGCTCTCGCCTTCTTTGGCGCGGCGCACAGTAAGATTGCCCGTCACTTTCGTGGCGTCGAACACATGCAGCGGCCGGGCGCGGTCGTAGGTCATGAAGTTGGTGATGTCGACCAGCGCATTGATCGGCCGCAAGCCGATCGAGGTCAGGCGCTTCTGCAGCCATTCCGGCGAAGGACCGTTCTTGACGCCGCGCACCAGCCGCAGCGCAAAGCCAGGACACAGCGTTGCATCTTCCACCGTCACTTTCACCGGGCAAGGGAATTCGCCTTTGACCGGCCTAATTCCGGGATCGATGAACTTGCCCATATCGGCCGCGGAAAGGTCGCGCGCGATGCCATGCACGCCGGTGCAGTCCTGGCGGTTCGGCGTCAAATTGATTTCGAGCACGGGATCGCCAAGCCCGGCCCATTCGGCATAGCCCTTGCCGATCGGCGCATCGGTCGGCAGTTCCATGATGCCGTCATGGTCCTCAGAAAGCTGCAGCTCGGCTGCCGAGCACAGCATGCCGCGGCTCTCGACGCCTCTGATGGTGCCGACGCCAAGGGTGATGTTCTTGCCGGGGATGAACGTGCCGGGCGGCGAGAACACGCTTACGAGTCCGGCGCGCGCATTCGGTGCTCCACAGACCACCTGCACCGGCGCAGCACCACTGCCGGTATCGACCAAGCAGACGCGCAGGCGGTCGGCATTCGGATGCTGCTCGGCCGAGATCACCCGCGCGATGGAGAATGGCGCGAGCGCCTTCGCCTTGTCCTCGATGCTCTCGACCTCGAGCCCGATCATGGTGAGCTTGTCGGCGAGCTTTTCCAGCGGCTCGTCGGTGTCGAGATGTTCCTTCAGCCAGGAGAGCGTGAATTTCATGGCTGTGAGCCTCGAATATTGCTGGTTATTTCAGTGATACTTGCGCCGTCCTCACCGTTCCCTCCCCCCTTGTGGGGGAGGGTCAGGGAGGGGGATGAGCCGCTTGCTCCGACCGATGTCGCCTGGCGAATGATCTCTACGACACCTTCCAGATTCGACATCACCTGCTCATTCGTGAAGCGCAGAACGCGAAAGCCTTCGGCAGCAAGGAATGCGTCACGCCGCTGGTCAGCTTGCTGACGCTCGTCGAAATCGTGCGATTCCCCGTCAAGCTCGATGACGAGCTTCGCCGCGAAGCAGACGAAGTCGACGACGTAATTTCCGATTGGCGTCTGGCGACGAAAGCCGATCCCGTCCATCCGACCGGCCTTGAGGTGGCGCCACAGCAGCGTTTCGGCGCGTGTCATCGTCTGGCGAAGCTGCTTCGCCCGGTTGCGCTGGCGTTCGCTGACGACCGCGTGCGGCATTCGCGGCTACCCCCCTCCCTGACCCTCCCCCACAAGGGGGGAGGGAACGGAGAGAGCCGTCGTGTGATCGCCAAACACCTCAACCAGACGAAAGCGCTCGCACATCAGCATCATGTCTTCACTGAACCGGCCCAGGCGGCCGAAATAAGTGCGGTGGGCCCGTCGCCAATAATCGAGGCTGCGGTCGCCTTCGCCTTCTTCATAGGCAAAGGCGGCGTCCACTTCGGGGAAGCGGCGGTAGGTGACTTCGATGGTCTCAATCACACAACGCGGCTCGCCGCGCCCGTCGAGCACGATCCATTGCTCGCCGGGCGTCGACGTGTTCGGCTCGTCCTCGGTCGAGCAGGTCGCGGTCTTCACGCCCTTGATCACGAGGTCGAGCAATTCGTCGGCAAGCTTCGGCCCGTCGCCGAACGCGAACGAACGCAAACCCTGATATTGCGCAGGAACCGAAATCACGTGCTCAATCCCCCCGCGAGCGTCGGGACGTCGAGCGGCTTGAAGCCGTAATGCGAAAGCCAGCGCACGTCGCTCTCGAACAATTGCCGGAGATCGGACATGCCGTATTTCAGCATCGCGATTCGGTCGATGCCCATGCCCCAGGCAAAGCCCTGGTAGACATCAGGGTCAATGCCGCAGGCGCGCAGCACGTTCGGATGCACCATGCCGCAGCCAAGAATCTCGAGCCAGTCCTCGCCCTCGCCGAAACGGATCTCGCCCTTATCGCGCCGGCACTGGATGTCGACCTCGAGCGATGGTTCGGTGAACGGGAAGAACGACGGGCGGAACCGCATGTTAATATGGTCGACCTCGAAGAACGCCTTGCAGAACTCGTGCAAAATCCATTTGAGGTGGCCGAGATGCGAGCCCTTGTCGATGATGAGGCCTTCGACCTGGTGGAATTGCGGCGTATGGGTCGCATCCGAATCGATACGATAGGTGCGGCCCGGGCAAACCACGCGGATCGGCGGCTTCTGCGACAACATCGTGCGCACCTGCACCGGCGAGGTGTGGGTCCGCAGCAGCATGCGCGAACCGTCTTCCTTCGGATTGAAGAAGAACGTGTCGTGCATCTCCCGTGCCGGATGGCCCTCGGGGAAGTTCAGTTTTGTGAAATTGTAATCGTCGGTCTCGATATCAGGACCTTCGGCGATCGCAAATCCCATGTCGGCGAAGATGGTCGTCAGCTCATCCATCACTTGGCTCAGCGGATGGATGCGGCCCTGTTCGGCCACGGCCTCGCGGAGCGGCAGCGTGACATCGATGGTCTCTGACGCCAAACGGGCATCGAGCGCGGCCGATTTCAGGACGTCGCGGCGCGCTGAAAGCGCCTGTGTAACCTTGTCCTTGGCAAGATTGATCGCAGCGCCCTGCGTCTTGCGCTCGTCCGGCGACATCTTGCCCAGCGTAGCGAGCAGCGCGGAGATCGAGCCTTTCTTGCCGAGCGCCGCGACACGCACGGCTTCGAGCGCGGCCTCGTCGCCGGCGGCAGCGATCTGGCTGAGAATTTGGGATTCGAGTTGAGCGAGATCGGTCATGGCAATCCTTTTGACTAGGATGCTAAAGCCGATGCTCCTAGCCCGTCATGCCCGGGCTTGTCCCGGGCATCCACGTCTTACAGCGTTTGCGAGAAGGAGGCGTGGATGGCCGGAACAAGTCCGGCCATGACGACCTCAAAAACATCGCAGAAGAACCGAGTGGGGGCGACGGCTTACGCCGCCAGCGCGGCCTTGGCCTTCTCGGCGATCGCCTGGAACGCCGCCGGCTCGGCGATGGCGAGATCCGACAGCACCTTGCGGTCCACCGTGATGCCCGACTTCGAAAGGCCGTTGATGAAGACGCTGTAGGTCATGCCGTAGGGACGAACCGCGGCGTTGATGCGCTGGATCCAGAGCGCGCGGAAGGTGCGTTTCTTGCGCTTGCGGTCGCGGAAGGCATATTGCCCGGCCTTTTCGACCGCGGCCTTGGCGGCGCGGATGGTGTTCTTGCGGCGGCCGTAGAAACCCTTGGCGGCCTTGTAGACTTTCTTGTGCTTGGCGTGAGAGGTCACACCGCGTTTGACGCGAGACATGACTGGTATCCTTGATCAGAAATAAGATGACGGGATCGCCGCGCGGGCGCGGCTCGGCTGTGACGGCGTGAACGCGATCAGGCGTTCGGCAAGAAGTACTTCTTGACGTTATCGCCGTCGGTCTTGAACAGCACCCGGGTGCCGCGGAGCTGACGAATCTGCTTCTTCGTCCGCTTGATCATGCCGTGGCGCTTGCCGCGCTGGGCGTGCATCACTTTGCCGGTGGCAGTCACCTTGAAGCGCTTTTTAGCGCCTGACTTGGTCTTCAGCTTGGGCATTTGGCTCTCCTGTGGCCGCAGAAAAACGCGCCCGAGGGACGCTTTTGCGGCTTAAAATGCTCGTTAGAGCGTTGAAAGTGCTCAGGTTTTTCCCAGAAAGCGAGACAACCCGCACGGTCATCGACACGGCAGCCCTTGATCAGCCGGGCGATGAAGGTCGGGCTTATGGCAGAGCACGCGCGAATTGGCAATGATGAACCGCGGCGCCCGACGTCGCTACCTATCGCTGACGTCATTAATATCCCGTCCGGAGCAGGAACAATGACCGATTTTTCTCCCGGCCTTCGCACCGCGCGCTGGCTTCCCGTTTTCGCCGCGCTGGCCGTCATTGCGGCCGCGGTCACCGCCGAAGCCGCGCCGAGGGGAGCCAAGGCAATCCGAGCCTATGACGGGACTTGGAACGTGGTCTTCGCCACCACGCGGGGCAGTTGCAGTTCAGGCTACAGCGTTCCCTTCACCGTTATCGGCGGCCGGGTTTCATCGGCCGGCGGCGGCAGGGTTTCCGGATCAGTCAGTCGCGCGGGTGTTGTTGCAGTCAGGGTTTCGGTCGGCGCATCCCGCGCCAGCGGCGGCGGCCGGCTTGTGGGCAGCTACGGCGCGGGCTCGTGGCGCGGCATTATCACCGGCGACTACTGCAGCGGCACCTGGCAGGCCACGCGGAGCTAGCTCGGTAGTTCGTAGTCCGGATGAAGCGCAGCGCAATCCGGGGGCTCTGCATACGTCGATCGACCTGTCCCGGATTGCGCGGAGCCTGTCATCGGGCGCGCATTCGCGCGACCCGTTGGCTCCATCCGGGCTACAAAAGAACGAAAACGGCCCGCCAGATCATTGACGGGCCGCTTCGCATCTAAACCGAGTTCACATCAGCGCGGCGCCAGCACCATCACGACCTGACGTCCCTCGAACCTGGCGTCCTGCTCGACCTTGGCGAATTCGGCGACGTCCGCCTTCACCTTGTCCAAAAGTTTGGTGCCGATTTCCTGGTGCGCCATTTCGCGGCCACGGTAGCGCAAGGTGATCTTGACCTTGTCGCCTTCCTCGAAGAACCGCTGCATGGCGCGCATCTTCACGTCGTAATCGTGATCGTCGATCATCGGCCGCAGCTTGATCTCCTTGATCTCGACGACCTTCTGCTTCTTGCGCGCCTCGGCGGCTTTCTTCTGCGCCGAATACTTGAACTTCCCGTAGTCCATGATTTTACAAACGGGAGGATTGTTGTTCGGCGAAATCTCGACAAGATCCATGCCCGCCTCGAGGGCCATCTTGATGGCGACCACGGTCTCGACCGTTCCGTGGTTGGTGCCGTTCTGATCGATCAGCTGGATCTGCGCGTTGCGGATATCATCATTGGTGCGCGGCCCGTCTTTGGTTGCAGCGGGCGGGGCTCTGTTGGGACGGCGAATGGGTAACTCTCCAAAGTTGTGAAAGAAGGGCTGTAGTTTGAAGCAATACGCTCAAGACAGCAAGCGAACTCGCGGTCTGCGCCCGAAAACCGTCAAATGCGAGGCATTTCGGTCACGTCCGGCAAATATAGCGCGGCGACCTGATCCGCAAGCGCGGGGCGGTCGCGCTTGACCGATGAAGTGCGCTCGCGGACAAGGCGGCAGGGCGAGAGTGACAGATCCATGACTAATTCAGCGACCAATTCAGCACCAATCGACCAGGAACCGGCCTTTATCGAGGTGGGAGAGGGCGATGGCCGCCGCCGGATCGCCGTGCGCGCCCGCGCCGGCAGCGGACCCGGGCTATTCTGGCTCGGTGGCTTCAATTCCGACATGCGGGGCACCAAGGCGCTCGCGCTGGACGCCTGGGCTGGGGAACACGGCCGCGCCTGTATTAGATTCGATTATTCCGGCCACGGCGAATCGGGCGGCGCTTTCATCGATGGCACCATCGGACGCTGGTTGGAAGAGAGCGTTGCGGTATTCGAGCAATTCTGCCGGGGCCCGCAGGTCGTGATCGGCTCATCGATGGGTGGTTGGCTCGCGCTCTTGCTGGCGCGCGCCATTGCCAACCGTGAGGCAGCGGGTGCGACGCTTGCAGGCCTGGTGCTGATCGCACCGGCGCCTGATTTCACCGAGCAATTGATGTGGAACAGCTTCTCCGACGAGGTCCGCGAGGAGATCAGGACCAAGGGCGTGTGGATGCGGCCGTCGGAATATGGCGACGGCGCACCCTATCCGATCACGCGCGCACTGATCGAGGAGGGCCGCAACCATCTCCTGCTTGGCAGCGCCATCGAGGTCGGATGCCCCGTGCGCATCCTGCAGGGTGCGCAGGATCCCGACGTGCCCTGGCAGCACGCTTTCGCGCTGGCGCACCGGTTGCCGGCTGAGGACGTGGTGCTGACCATGATCCAGGACGGCGACCACCGTCTGTCGCGCCCGCAGGACATCGCGCGGATTCTCGCGGCGGTGGCGGAGATGGGGTGAGTTCTCACCGCAACCACGGTGTCATCGTCCGGCACCGGGTCGCGCGAATGCGCGCCCGATGACAGGCTCCAGCGGACGATCCAGTACGCCGCGGCCCATCGATTTATCTTGCGCGCTCTGGAATACTGGATGCCCCGCCTTCGCGGGCATGACGAGCGGGAGACAATACCATGAACCCATCCACCATGCTCCGCGCCTTCTGCGACGCGGTCGAGCAGCGCAACGGCAAGGCGTTCGCGGAACTGTTTACCGAGGACGGCCTCTATCACGACGTGTTCTATGGCGCGTTCGAGGGCCGCGCGAAAATCGCTGACATGATCGATGACTGGTTCTATCGCACTGCGACCGATTTTCGCTGGGACATGCACGATCCGGTCAGTGAGGGCGAGATGCTCTATGCGCGTTACACGTTCAGCTATCGCTCGACGCTCCCGGAAGCAAAAGGGGCGCGCGCGATGTTCGAGGGCGTCGCGATCATGCGGCTGCGCGACGGCAGAATCGCTGAGTACCACGAGGTCGCCAACACCGCCCCGGCGTTCGTCGATCTTAAATTTGCACCGGAGCGAATTGCCAAGATTGTTGCAAAACAGGGTGCGGCGCTGAAGGCGCGGCCGGAGATGAAGCGGCATTTGATGGAGTGATCTGTTGTCCTCCGCCTGTCATCGTCCGCCTTGTGCGCAATTGCGCACAGGGGCGGACGATCCAGTACGCCGCGGCTTCGCGATTCTATTACGCGCTCTCTGGAATACTGGATGCCCCGCCTTCGCGGGGCATGACGGTTTAGGCTACGGCGGCGGCACGGTTGTCATCGGCTTGCGCTGCGCCAGCGCCGCGACCGTCGACGTCCCGATCGGTCCCTGTTCGTCATAGAGCCAGCATTCGCCGATCGCGATGCCGTCGGTGGCGTGATGGTTCACCACGTCGAAGCCGATCCATGGCGTGACGGGGAGACGGTGCAGATACAGCGTGACGTCGCTGTTGATGTAACCCAGCCCCTGATCGCCGGCATTGGCGAACGGGCTGGCGAAATCGGCACCTGTGGCGACATGCACGAACGGCGACATCGGCACGCCCTCGACGAGTTCGCGCACCTCGCTCATCCACAGCCGCCGCGGCCCGAGCGAACCCATCTGGCCGACGATCGGTCGTGTGGTCCATTTGCCGTTCATGCCGAGCCGGGAATCGGTGGGCTTTAGAATGTCGGCGGGGTTTGGCGCATCCCAGTTCGGCGGCGACCAGACATTGCCCGGCGCGTTTTCCGTCTTGCGGAGTAATTGGCACGAGGCGCGCGCCATGCTGGTGCCGCCGGAAAAGAACTCGGCCTCCACCACCTTGATGCGGATGCCGTCGCGGACCAGTTTGGTTGTGACCTCGATCGGCGTCGTGACGTTCGGTAGGCGAAACATGTCGACGGTAAACCGCGCCGGCACGAACTCGCTGGCGCCGTGGCGCTGCTCGATTACATGCGCCAGCAGGCCGATCACGACGCGGCCGTGCAGAGAATTGGGGTCCCACGGGCCGTTTGACACGGGCGTGGGCATGAAGGTGTCGTTATCGCGATTATGCGTGAAGAAGGGCTGGTTTTTTGTCATGGCGGGCGACCATGGCGGATTTCTTCGCGTGAAATCAAGGGTGACCCTCATGGTGAGGAGGCGCTCTTGCGCCGTCTCGAACCATGTGGCCCGGCTATTGGCCTCGTCCTTCGAGACGCGCTTCGCGCTCCTCAGGATGAGGGTCTGGCAGCGGTGCTGCTGAGTCTCCACTCCTCGAGCACTTCTTCATCTGTCTCGGCGTCGATCACCTTGGCAGCCAGCGCATCAAACCTCTTCCGATCCACCAACTGCGATAACGCCCATACCGCCGCACCGCGAACGAGCGGGCTCGCATCATCGAGCAAGCGTTCGGCCTCTGCTGCCAGTGACGAATCCTCCGCATTGCCGATCGCGATCAGCACATTGCGGACAAAGCGGTCGCGGCCGATGCGCTTGACCGGCGATTTCGAAAACAGGGCGCGAAATGTGGCGTCGTCGAGCCGCGCCAATTCTCCCAGCGAAGGCGCACGCAATTCCGCGCGCGCGGCGAGTTTGGTCTCTCGGCCTTTTTGCGCGAATTTGTTCCACGGGCACACGGCGAGGCAATCGTCGCATCCATAGATGCGGTTGCCGATGCTTTTGCGGAATTCACGCGGGATCTGACCTTTGTTCTCGATCGTCAGGTAGGAAATGCAGCGTCTTGCATCGAGCTTGTAAGGTGCGGGGAACGCAGCAGTCGGGCAGATCTCCTGGCAGGCGTTGCAGGAGCCGCAATGGTCGGTGTCGGCGGTGTCGCGCGGCAGCTCGGCGGCGGTGAAGATCGCGCCGAGGAACAGCCAGGAGCCGAATTCGCGCGAGACGAGATTGGTGTGTTTGCCTTGCCAGCCTAGTCCTGCCGCCTGCGCCAGCGGCTTTTCCATCACCGCTGCAGTATCGATGAACACTTTTACTTCCTCGCCTGATGCCGCGACCAGCCACCGCGCCAGCGTCTTCAGGCGCTTCTTGATCACGTCGTGATAGTCGTCGCCCTGGGCGTAGGCGGAGATTGCGCCGCGTGTACGCTTTTCGAGAAGCGCGAGCGGATTGTCGTCGGGTCCGTAATTGAAGCCGAGCATGATGATCGATCGCACGCCCGGCCACAGCACGCGCGGATCCATCCGCCGCTCGGGCTGAGCGGCGAGCCAGTCCATGTCGCCATGCGCACCGGCATCGAGGAACTCGCGAAAATATTTTCCGGCATTGCCGAGCTCGCCGGGATCGGTGACGCCGATGCAATCGAAACCGAGCGTCGCGGCTTCGCGCACGAGCGCGGACTTCAGATCGCTGGCGGAGAGCTTGACGCCCTGGCTCAGAAGTCGAGGTCCACGTAGGTCCGCGACGCCGGCACGCCCGCCAGCCATTCGCTCAAGAGCGGGCGGAACGACGGGCGGGATTTCACCCGCGCGTACCACATCTTTGCTGCTTCGTCCTCGCTCCATGGCACATCGCCCAGATAATCGATCGCCGAAAGGTGCGCCGCGGCGGCGAGATCCGCGTAGGTCAGCCGGTCGCCGGCGAGGAAATTCCGCGTTTGCGCCAGCCAGCCGATATAGGCCAGATGATAGCGCACATTGGCCTTGGCTGCGCGGATTACGTCGGCCGCCGGCGCGCCGCCGCCATTCTCCTCGCTCATGAAACGCTTATAGATGCGCTCGGTCACCAGCGGGTTCGATGCCTCCTCGAAGAATTTTTCGTTGAACCAGGCCATCAGCCGGCGCACCTCCACACGCTCGGCCATCGAGGCCGGTAACAGCCGCCGCTCGCCCGCTTCCAGGCCGTGTGTCTCGTCGAGATATTCGGCGATGACGCCCGCGCCGGGGATCGGCGGAAAGCCGTCAGCCATCAACACCGGCGTGGTGCCGGCGGGATTGAGCACGAGAAACCCTTCACGCCGCTCCCAGGCTCGCTCTTCCACCAGGCGCAGGTCGAGGCCGTGTTCGCCCAGCACCAGGCGAATGAAGCGCGAATGCGGACAGAACGGATGATGATAGAGCGTGTACATGAAATCCTTGAACAATTCGCGGCGACGCTCAAGGAACCCGAGCGGCCAAGCCGCGTCATGCGAATCGCGACACTGCAGCCTATTCGGTTCTGCCTTAAATCAGAACCGCATAGGCTCTAGCCTTCGTTTTGACGTGTTTTGTTCGCGCGAACCGGGATTCAGTTCGCTCGAAAACGCTATAGTCAAGCCGGCGCAAGAGGCAACCTGTCTTTGGCGTTTTTTTGCGATTGCGGCATCGGGATGAATAAGCGAGAAGGGCGCGATTTTCCAGCCAAAACGGACCCACATCATGATGTCGGATGTAGTGAAGGCGGTGATTCTCGGCATCATCGAGGGCGTCACGGAATTCCTGCCGGTTTCGTCGACCGGCCATATGCTGGTCGCGCAACGATTCTTCGGGCTTGGCGAGGGCGCGTTCTGGCAAAGCTTTGTCGTGCTGATTCAGCTCGGCGCCATCCTCGCCATCGTCATGCTCTATTTCATCAAATTGTGGCGCGTCGCGCTCGGCATGTTCACCAACCCCGATGACCAGCGTTTCGTGATCGGCGTATTGCTGGCGTTTCTGCCTGCGGTGGTCATCGGCCTGGTTGCCGGCAAGTACATCAAGGAGTTTCTCTTCAATCCCTGGGTGGTGTGCTTCACCTTGATCGTCGGCGGCGCAATTCTGTTGTGGGTCGATCAGCTCTATCTCAAACCGACACAGCATGACGCCACGCGCTATCCGCTAATGATGTATCTGTGGATCGGCATCGCGCAATGCGTGGCGATGATCCCGGGCGTGTCGCGCTCCGGCGCCAGCATCGTGGCGGCGATGCTGCTCGGCGGTGACAAGCGATCGGCCGCGGAGTTTTCGTTCTTTCTGGCGATCCCGACCATGGTCGGCGCGTTCGGCTATGATTTCTACAAGAACCGCGCCGAGATGACGACCGATCATATCGGCATCATCGCGATCGGCTTCGTGGTCTCGTTCATCACCGCGGCGATCGTGGTGAAGACGTTCCTCACCTATGTCACGCGCCACGGATTCACGTTTTTTGCGTGGTGGCGCGTCGCCATCGGCACGCTCGGCCTGATCGCGCTGGCGCTGGGGAAGTAGTCCCCGCAAATTTGTAGGATGGGCAAAGCCACCGGGTCGCGCGAACGCGCGCCCGATGACAGGCTCGCGTGCCCACCATCACTAGCGCGGTGTTGGATAGTGGGCACGGCGCAAGTGCGCCTTTGCCCACCCTACGAAACCTCTAAGCGTTCTTGCGCTGAAACTGCCCGGCGGCGCGGAAGCGCCAGAGATATTGCGGGGCGATCGCTTCCATCGCTTCTGGCGTAATGCCGAGGCCTTGCAGCGTCAGACCGGCTGCCTTCGCTTCGTCCGACACGACATTGTCGACTTGCAGCATCGCCACCTGGTCCGGCGTCAGCTTGAACGGACCCGGCGCGAATTGCAGGAAGTGCGCCTTTAGCTTCGCCAATCCCCACGGCAGCGACACCAGCATGCGCTTGCGCTTGGTGATCTTGAGAATGATTTCCATGATCTCGCGCATGGTCAGCACATCAGGCCCGCCGAGCTCATACGTCGCGCCCGGCTTGGTCTTGTCATCGACGGCGTCGGCGACCGCGTTGGCGACGTCGGCGACATAGGCCGGCTGCACCCGCGTCACGCCGCCGCCGAT
This sequence comes from Bradyrhizobium sp. sBnM-33, assembly GCF_032917945.1. Classification (NCBI taxonomy): domain Bacteria; kingdom Pseudomonadati; phylum Pseudomonadota; class Alphaproteobacteria; order Hyphomicrobiales; family Nitrobacteraceae; genus Bradyrhizobium; species Bradyrhizobium sp. sBnM-33. The sequence goes on along the minus strand of NZ_CP136624.1, from coordinate 130,364 downwards.
CAGCGGCAGGAAGGGCGATATCCGGGCGAGCGCGGCAAAGCGGTTGGTGAATTGATCCTCGGGCCCGAACAGCAGCGACGGCCGCATGATCGTGGCCGATGGTGCTGCCGTCAGCACGGCCTTCTCGCCAGCCGCCTTGGAGCGGAAGTAGGCCGACGGCGAATTCTCGTCGGCGCCGATCGCCGATACATGCACCATCTGCGCGCCGATGGCGGCGGCGGCCTTGGCGATGGTTTCGGCGCCTTTGGTCTGCACCGCGTCGAACGTCTGCGCGCCGCTCTCGGCCAGGGTTCCGACCAGGTTGACCACGGTTTCGGAACCGCGCATCACCGCCTCTACCGAGGCCGGGTAGCGCAGATTGGCCTGCACGGCGTGGATCTGGCCAACGCGGCCGAGCGGTTGCAGGTGCCCCGCCAGTTCGGGCCGCCGCACCGCCACCCGAATCCGATAGCCGCGCTTGGCTAGCGCCCGGACCACGTTTCGCCCCAGAAAGCCCGATCCGCCAAACACGGTGATGAGCGTTTCCAGGTTCGATGCCGCGTGCAATGCCATCGGGGTCAATTCCTGCCGGTCAAATTCGAAGATATCGGTGGGATTTAGCGGATTCGCGATACGCCAACACGGCTCTGCTGTACAGCGGATTTCGGATGGCATTGAAGCGATTTGACAAGCGCGTGACCGATCCTTACTAACCCGCCCGGGCCCAGGTGGCGGAATTGGTAGACGCGCTGGCTTCAGGTGCCAGTGGCTTCACGGCCGTGAAGGTTCGAGTCCTTTCCTGGGCACCATTGCCCTTGCCCAATGACCGATGCGTTGAGATGCCGCCGGCGCGATGCGTCGCGCGGAATGTCGGGCTATGCCGCCGGATCCGGATCGGAGCCAGACACATGGCCGTCCGGACCACGCCTGAACACGCCGTAATTGCTGGATTTCATCCGGCCGCCGCCATCGGTCGCAACGGCCGTCAACCCCAGCTTCAGCAGCTCGCGCACGGCCGCGGCCCGGGTCGGCATCCGGTGCTTGAAGCGGAAATCGTCGATTGCCGTCAGCTCCTCGGGCGACAGCATCACCTGTAATCGTTCATCGCGCATCTCGGACATCGGAATGATCCAGATTGTCGGAACAACCCAAACTGAGGTGGTTGAGCAATTTACTCAACATTCGTTCTTGGTGCTGGTTCCCTCAAACGCGACTCTGACGCCAAGTTAGCTAAATACATCAGTAAAAACAGTGTGTTAACGGTTGATTTAGGATCTGCGCGAGCGCATAATCTCGGGCATGGAGTACGGCCATGACCGAGAACATCAAGCTGCCACGCAAGCTGTCCGAAGAACGGGAACAGCCGCCGCCTCGCCGGCCGAGCCATGCGCACGTTATCGAAAATCTCGACCGCTGGGCCAACAGTCCGGGGCTTCAGCCCCCGAAATCACCCGATGCGAAGACGGCCTGACCAGCCTTGCCTTCCGGCAGCAAGCTGCAGGGCGGTAATGCTCCGCCTCGCGCGAAGCGGGCGATGACTGATGGCGGACAAGCACGCCGAACCCGCAATTCTCGCCCTATAAGCCTTGTCCAGCCGCTCGCCTCCGGCGGCTCCGGGCGCTAGTGTTTCGGTCGAATCGACCTGAGACACGAGGCTTTCCTTCATGACCATCCGCCTGCATCGCGGCGACCTGCCCGATCTGTCCCGCTACAAGGATTCGGTGGCGATCGATACTGAGACCATGGGGCTCAATCCGCATCGCGACCGGCTCTGCGTAGTGCAGATGTCGAATGGCGACGGCACGGCCGATGTCATCCAGATCCCGAAGGGCCACACCGACGCGCCGAACCTGAAGGCGCTGCTCGCCAATCCGGCCATCACGAAGATCTTCCACTTCGCCCGCTTCGATGTCGCCGTGCTCTACAACACGTTCGGCGTGATGCCGCAGCCGGTCTATTGCACCAAGATCGCCTCGCGGCTGAGTCGCACCTATACCGACCGCCACGGCCTGAAGGACCTGGTGCGCGAGGTGCTCAACATCGATCTGTCGAAGCAGCAGCAGTCGAGCGACTGGGGATCAGAGAGTCTGAGCGAGGCACAGCTCGCCTATGCCGCCTCCGACGTGCTGCATCTGCATGGTCTTCGCGAGCGGCTCGATGCCATGCTGGCGCGCGAGGGGCGGACGGCGATGGCGCAGGCCTGTTTCGAATTCCTGCCGACCCGGGCCAAGCTCGATCTTGGCGGCTGGGAGGCCGAGGATATCTTCGCGCATTCGTGACCGGGACTAATTGAAGCGCCGGGTTGCCGGCTTCCGCCCCGTTTCGGTCACACTCATCGCGAGTGTCCGGGCTGCATAATCCCGCGATTGCGGGTAGGATGACGCTCTCTTTGGCGTCTTTGGAGCCGCGGTGAACTCGATACAGAACCCAGCCTTTGCCACCGGCATGGAGGCCCGCTTCGCTGCGGCCGCCCGTCACAGCCGGATGGTGCGGGTACTGCGGGTCGCGGTCCCGGCGGCGGTGCTGCTGGCCATGGCCGGTATCGTCGCGATCTCGATCTTCAACCCGTTCCGCATCACAGGGCTCTCGAAGCTGCCGGTCGACATCGGCAATCTCGTAGTGTCAGGCACCAAGATCACCATGGAAACGCCGCACCTTGCCGGCTTCTCCACCGACCAGCGCCCATACGATTTGTGGGCCAAGGCGGCGATCCAGGATCTGACCAATCCCGATCACGTCGAACTGCAGACGCTGCGGGCCAAGGTCGTGATGGAGGACAAGAGCACCGTGACGATGGATGCCCGCACGGGGTTTTTCGACAGCAAGCAGCAGATGCTCGACCTGCGCAAGGATATCTTCCTGCAATCCTCCACCGGCTACGAGGCGAAACTGTCGCAGGCCTATGTCGACATCAACAAGGGAACAGTGACGTCGGACGAGCATGTCGACGTCAAATTGCTGAACGGTACACTCACCGCCGACCGGCTCAGGATCATCAACAGCGGCGAGGTCGTGCGCTTCGAAGGCAATGTCGTGATGAACCTGGTCATGGAAAGCCCTCCGGCGCCTGCTCCTGAGCCTGAGCCGCAGCCAGCGCCGAAGACGCGGTCCATCAGCGGCAAGTCCGCCAACACGAAATGATCGCTATGATGCAGTTGTTCTCGCGCAGGTTTGCGGCCGCAGCGCTTGTCCTCGCGTTGAGCGCCTCCGATGGCGCCTTCGCGCAAGGCGCCATGTCGGGCGTGCCGAATGCGATGCAGGGCTTTTCGCAAAACCGCGATCAGCCGATTCAAATCGAGGCGGCGTCGCTCGAAATGCGCGACAAGAAGAAGGAAGCGACCTTCGCCGGAAACGTGAAGGTCGTGCAGGGCGACACCACCATGACCTCGAAGTCGCTGGTGGTGTTTTACGACTCCGGTCCGGCATCGGACGCGCCGCCCGCCGCACCCAAGGGATCGAAATCCGGATCGATGCAGTCCGCGACCCCCGGGCCCGGCGGCAGCTCGTCGATCCGACGGCTGGAAGCCAAGGGCTCCGTCGTGGTCACGCAAAAGGACCAGGTCGTGACCGGCGAGACCGCGATCTTCGACACGCGCGCCAACCTCATTACGATGGTGGGTGGGGTCGTGCTCACCCAGTGCAAGAACGTGCTCAAGGGCGATCGCCTCAAGGTCGACATGACGACCGGCGTGTCGCGTGTCGAATCCGACAGCGGCAAGGTGCAGGGCATGTTCATCCAGGGAGAGAATTGCGGGTCGGGATCGGGCGGGGCGAAGTCCGCTCCGGTCCAGATACCCTCGCTGATCCCCGGTAAAAAATAAGCCAGATCAGTGCCTTAAAGATTATTTGGAGCGGTCACGGTTGAAGCCGGTAGCGCGAGCCTGTATCTACTGGGCAGGCGCACGGCGGGGTGTTTCGCTGGGCAGGGGACATCCATTCATTCATGGTTCGCCAGCGAAGCGATTCGCCGGCGGGCGCATCGCGGAATCACCGTGAAAGGCTTAAGCGAAGCGGGATGGTGGATTTATTCGGCATGTTCCGTCGACGCCCCGCGAAACGCGGCCCTGTGGGCTTTGCGCGTTCGCGCGAGGACATCACCGCGCTCGGCGATTCCTTCGGCGACATGCTGGCGAGCCCGGTGCGCGATGCGCCGCCAATGGCGCGTTCGGCTTCGCTGCCCGGGTTGGAATTGCCGCAGCCCGAGCCCCACGTCGAACCGCCGCGCCAGGACAGAGCGCGTTCACGGGCCCAGGCGCCTCGCGCCAAGTCCAATGGCGGCGAAGCGCCGCGCCTGATCAAGCGGCCCGGCTTTCTCGCTGTGCACAGCGTGGAAAAAAGCTTTGGCACGCGGCAAGTGGTGCGCGGCGTCAGCATCTATGTTCGCCGCGGCGAGGCGGTCGGCCTGCTCGGCCCGAACGGCGCCGGCAAGACCACCGTGTTCTACATGATCACCGGGCTGATCAAGGCAGATCGCGGCGCCATCGAACTCGACGGTCATGACGTGACGAAGCTGCCGATGTATCAGCGCGCGCGGCTCGGCATTGGCTATCTGCCGCAGGAAGCCTCGATCTTTCGCGGCCTCACCGTCGAGCAGAATATTCGCGCCGTGCTCGAAGTCGTCGAGCCCAACCGCAGGAAACGCGAAGCCGAGCTCAATTCGCTGCTCGATGAATTCAACATCACGCGCTTGCGCAAATCGCCTTCGATCGCGCTCTCCGGCGGCGAGCGCCGCCGCGTCGAAATTGCGCGCGCGCTGGCGACGCGTCCGAACTACATGCTGCTCGACGAGCCCTTTGCCGGCATCGATCCGATCGCGGTTGGCGACATTCAGGACCTGGTCCGCCATCTCACCAATCGCGGTATCGGTGTCCTGATCACCGACCACAATGTGCGGGAAACGCTCGGCCTCACCGACCGCGCCTACATCGTCTATGCCGGGCAGATCCTGACCGAGGGCAGTCCGGAAGAGATCGTCAACGATCCGGATGTACGCCGTCTTTACCTTGGCGAGGAATTCCGATTATAGCGCACAACCCGCCAAAGTATCGGCGGGTTGGTTGTAAGGTACTGCACTCATTCGGGATTTCTAGCGCGCCTGGGAGCGGCTCGGCTTCCCATTGTCGCTGATCGCGCCATAGCCCAATTTTCGCGTTCGTCAAGGCGTGTACAAGGGCTTTGGACTAATATAAGCAAGAATCGGACCAACTTTTAGTGGATCGGTTCTTGACCTCATGGCGCTGACGCAGAGATTAGAGTTCCGGCAGTCGCAGTCGCTGGTGATGACGCCGCAATTGATGCAGGCGATCAAGCTGCTGCAACTGTCGAATCTCGACCTGTCGGCCTTCGTCGAGGAGGAATTAGAGCGCAATCCGCTGCTGGAGCGGGCCAGTGACGGCCCCGAACCCCCGGTTGCAGGCGAACCGGTATCCGAGCGCGCCGACTTCTCCGATTCCGGCAGCTATGGCGAGGATGGCGGCGGCGATGCCTCCGATATGAGCACTGGCCCCGGGAGCGAGACCTTCGAGCCCGGCCAGGAGGACTGGCTGAACCGCGACCTCAGCAGCCGGACCGAGATCGAGCAGACGCTCGACACTCCGCTCGACAACGTCTTTTCCGAAGAGCCCGCCGAAGCCGCCGCGCGCGCCGCACAGGACGCGGCGCCGACCGCCTACACCGAGTGGGGCGGTGGCGCCTCCAACGACGACGAATACAATCTGGAAGCCTTCGTTGCCGCCGAGGTGACGCTTGGGGGCCACCTCGCCGAACAGCTCGCGGTCGCCTTCAGCGCGCCGGCGCAGCGCATGATCGGGCAGTACCTGATCGATCTGGTCGACGATGCCGGCTATCTGCCGCCGGATCTGGGGCAGGCTGCCGAGCGCCTGGGCGCCTCGCAGGCGGACGTCGATGCCGTGCTCGCGGTGCTGCAGACGTTCGATCCGCCCGGCATCTGTGCGCGGAACCTGAGCGAATGCCTCGCGATCCAGCTCCGCGAACTCAACCGCTACGACCCCGCCATGCAGGCGCTGGTGGAAAATCTCGATCTGCTGGCGCGGCGCGACATTGCGTCTTTACGCAAACTGTGTGGCGTGGACGACGAAGACATCACCGACATGATCGGCGAGATCCGGCGTCTCGACCCGAAGCCCGGCCTCAAGTTCGGCTCGGCTCGTACGCAGACCATGGTACCTGACGTCTATGTACGGCCCGGCCCGGACGGCGGATGGCACGTCGAACTCAACAGCGACACCTTGCCGCGCGTGCTGGTCAATCAGGTCTATTACACCGAGCTGTCGAAGACGATCCGCAAGGACGGCGACAAATCCTATTTCAGCGACTGTCTGCAGAACGCGACCTGGCTGGTGCGCGCACTCGATCAGCGCGCCCGCACCATTCTGAAGGTCGCCACCGAAATCGTCCGCCAGCAGGACGGATTTTTCACTCATGGCGTCGCGCATCTGCGGCCGCTGAATTTGAAAGCGGTGGCGGACGCGATCCAGATGCATGAATCCACGGTGTCGCGGGTCACCGCCAACAAATACATGGCGACCAATCGCGGCAGTTTCGAGCTGAAATATTTCTTTACCGCCTCGATTGCTTCAGCCGACGGCGGCGAGGCGCATTCGGCGGAAGCGGTCCGCCACCACATCAAGCAATTGATCGATGCGGAAGCGCCGAGTGCGATCCTCTCCGACGATACCATCGTGGAACGATTGCGTGAATCGGGCATTGATATTGCCCGCCGCACGGTCGCGAAGTACCGCGAAGCCATGCGCATTCCTTCTTCGGTCCAGCGCCGCCGCGACAAACAGAGCATGCTCGGTAACGCCCTTTCCGCTCCCGCCACTTCCTCCTCCGACCGGTCCCGCGATGCGGCGCCGGCCTGATTGCGTTCGCGTCAGATCGCGATAGTGTCAGGTCCCCGACAGAGCGCGGCCCGGAAAGCGACACCCGCTTTCCGAATGGGCCATGCTCCGGCAACACCAGAGTAGTCGAGGCATCAAGCGAGGCATCAAATGACCCTTCGAATCTCCGGGAAAAGCATCAGTGTCGGCGAGGCGCTTCGTTCGCGCGTCAGCGAGCGCACCGATGAGGTCTTAAGAAAATATTTCGACGGCAATTATTCCGGCCACATCACGCTGAGCAAGGACGGCTTCGGTTTCCGCACCGATTGTGCGCTGCATCTGGACTCCGGAATTACGCTGGAGGCCGATTCCAACGCTCCGGACGCCTATGCCAGCGCCGACCAGGCGCTCTTGATGATCGAGAAGCGCCTGCGCCGCTACAAGAGCCGGCTGAAGGATCGCTCGGCCCGCAAGGCCTATGCGGCCTCCGCGGCGCTGGCGGAGATCGACGGCCCCGCGCTCGACGCGCCGAGCTATGTGATTGAGGCGCCGACGGAAGGCGACGAGGAGGTCACATCCTATAGCCCCGTCATCATCGCGGAGGCGACCACGTCGCTGAAGCGGCTTTCGGTCAGCGAGGCGGTCATGGAACTAGATCTGACGGGGGCCGCCTGCATCGTGTTTCAGCACGGGTCCAGCGGCCGGGTGAACATCATTTACCGCCGGCCGGACGGCAATGTCGGCTGGATCGATCCTCCCTCGGTTACGCCCTGAGATCTATGCCCGATGGCATTGACGCCCCCATTGGCCCTCCCTATGGTCCGCCGCTCTTCAGCACAGGTTGCAGGAACTGGCCCTTCGGGAGTTGGCACCGCGCGTGCGTTGGAGTAGAAGCCGTGCAAATCGGGACCCGGGCTTAACCCCGCCTCCCGTCTCATCTTCTTGACGCCCCGGTTCTAAAGCCTATCTCGCAACCTGACGGTTTAATTCACCTCGGAACGCCCCATGACGATTACCGATCTGGTCGCACCCGAGGCGATTCTCCCCGCTTTGAAGGTCATCAGCAAGAAGCAGGCGCTGCAGGAGTTGGCCGCGCGCGCGTCCGCCCTTACCGGCCAGAACGAACGCTCGGTATTCGAGGTGCTGCTGCAGCGGGAGAAACTGGGCACCACTGCCGTGGGCTATGGCGTCGCTATTCCGCACGGCAAACTGCCGAAGCTGGAAAAGCTGTTCGGGCTGTTCGCCCGGCTGGAACGTCCGATCGATTTCGAGGCGATGGACGGCCAGCCGGTCGACCTGATCTTCCTGCTGCTGGCCCCGGAAGGCGCCGGCGCCGACCATTTGAAGGCACTGGCGCGGATCGCGCGCCTGTTGCGCGACCAGGATGTCGCCAAGAAGCTCCGCGCCTCCCGCGACGCCCAGGCGATCTATTCGGTGCTGGCGCTGCCGCCGGCCAGCGCAGCGTAGCTCCGGCAAGCGGAACACCGATTCTCTGCGCGGTAGCACCTCGGTTAAACGCAATTTTAAGCTAAATGGCAGTTATTTCGTCCGCTGGGATTTTTTACTCACCCGGAGAACATTGCCATGACGCTGCGGCTGACGATTTCGCGCGCGATATTGATTTTTGGATTGGTTACTGCATTGGGCCTTGGTGCCGTGATTGCCACCAGTGTTTACGGTCTGTCGCAGCTCAAGGTCGGCGGCCCACTCTATAACCAGATCAAGCTCGGCAACGACCTCATTGCCGACATCCTGCCGCCGCCGGAATATGTCATCGAGGCCTATCTCGAAGCCACCCTCGTGCTGCACGATCCGGCTAAGCTTTCGGCGCATCGTGACCGGATTGCGCAGCTCAAGAAGGAATATGACGAGCGACGCGACTTCTGGGTCAAATCCGATCTCGACCCGGTGCTGAAGACGAAGCTGGTCGAGAAATCCGACAGCGAGGTGCGCCGCTTCTGGACCGCGATCCAGGACGGCCTGCTGCCCGCGCTCGCCAAGGGCGACGGCGCGGCGGCGGCGAAATCCTATGCCGAGATCACCGCACGCTATACCGCGCACCGCGCCATTATCGACGACATTGTCAAGCAGACCAACGACCGGAACGCGGCGACGGAAGTGGCGGCGACGGGGCGCGTGAGCACGTTCACATGGGTGCTGTGGGGCGTTTCGGCCGCGGTGTTTCTGGTCATCGGCGCCGGCATTTTCGGTGTGGCATTCGGTGTCATACGCCCCATCGCCGAAATGACCGACGTGATGAAGGGCCTTGCCGGCGGCGATCTCACTGTCTCGGTCCCGGCCCTCAGCCGCGACGACGAAGTCGGCGCCATGGCGCGCGCGGTTCAGGTGTTCAAGGACAACGCGCTGCGCGTGCAATCGATGGAGTCGGAGCAGGCCAGCCTGAAGCTGAAAGCGGAAGACGACCGCAAGACCGCGATGCAGCAGATGGCCGACGGCTTCGATGCGGCGATTGGAAAGATCATTCAGACCGTGTCGACCGCCTCATCCGAACTCGAATCATCGGCCGGGAAGCTGACCAAGACCGCCGAAGTGACCCAGATGCTCTCGGCAACCGTTGCCTCCGCATCGGAACAATCCTCGACCAACGCGCAGTCCGCTGCAGCGGCCGCGGAAGAAATGGCCTCGTCGGTCTCTGAGATCAGCCGGCAGGTTCAGGATTCGCACAAGATATCGCGCGAGGCGGTGAGCCAGGTCGAGCAGACCAATGCGCGAATCGCCGATCTCGCGCAGTCCGCTAGCCGGATCGGCGAAGTCGTCAAGATGATCAGCGCGGTCGCCGAGCAGACCAATTTGCTGGCGCTGAACGCCACGATCGAAGCGGCGCGCGCCGGCGAGGCGGGACGCGGATTTGCGGTCGTCGCCTCCGAGGTCAAAGCGCTCGCCGCGCAGACCGCGAAAGCGACCGAGGAGATCAGCGAGCAGATCGGCCAGATGCAATCGGCGACCAATCAGTCGGTGTCGGCGATCCAGGAAATCGGCGGCACGATCGGCCGCATCGCGGAAATCTCGCAGGCAATCGCGGCGGCCGTGGAAGAGCAGGGCGCCACAACCCAGGAGATTTCGCGCAATGTGCAGCAGGCGGCGCAGGGCGCCACGCAGGTCGCGGGCAGCATCACAGACGTCAACCGCGGCGCGACCGATACCGGCGCGGCATCGACGCACGTGCACGGTCTGGCGCGCTCGCTACTGGGACAGAGCAATCATCTCAAGGGCGAGGTGGAGAAATTCCTCTCGACCGTGCGCGCTGCTTAGGCGGATTGGATTTGCATTAACGAAGATACGCGGGCAATGCCCGCGTATCCGAAACCCTCTTCTCGCACACTCGGCATCAGATCAGCCGATGCCGGCGAAGCTTCGTCAGTGACAGCAGCAAGCGCTGCGTCAGTGCACGCTGACGGCCTGAAGCTCGTTGCTCCATGCGTTGGCGATCGCCGCTTCGCGGCTGTCGGTCAGCATGATCGGGGTGCCGTCGGCGGCATGCAGCGCGAACAGTTTCAGCCCCGGCGCGATTTTCGGCGCCTGCGGAAACAGTCCCGGCACATCCTCGGAACGGACTTGTTTCACGTAGGCGATATGGCCTTCACCAAGATGGGCCAGTGCCTCAACGGAAACTTTTTCGGGTTCGAAGGTCACACTCACGTCACTCATGGTCTCGACTCCTCTGGAGACTAAGCGGTCGAGTCCGCTCCTTGTTCCACTATTATTCGTGCTCATTGATAGCGATTGTCTTAACGACCCTTTCAGGTTCCGGCCTGGCAAGGTCGATCGACAACAGCCCGTTTTTCAAATCCGCGCCCAGCACCTGCATCCCCTCCGCCAGCACGAATGTGCGCTGGAAATGGCGGGCGGCGATGCCGCGATGGATATATTGCCGGGCCTTATCGTCCTGCTGGCGGCCCCGGATCACGAGCTGGTTTTCCTCAATGGTCACATCGAGTTGGTCACGGGTAAAACCCGCCACCGCCAGCGTGATGCGCAACCGTTCGGGTTGGCCGTTGGCGCGGTCACACCGCTCGATGTTGTAGGGAGGATAGCCGTCGGCGCCTTTGACGACGCGATCGAGCGCACGCTCGATTTCGTCGAACCCAAGCAGGAACGGACTTGATAACGAAGGAACACGAGACATCACAAAGTCCTCTCGAAGCGACTTTGAGGGGCCCTTGCGGCGCCCCATTCAACCGGCCGGCCGACTTGCCGTCCGGTCAGGAGGGAATATGGGGGTGATTTGGGGAGGGTTCAAGCACCTCTGAAACCTGTGTAAATCGCTGCGGCGGTGGTTTATCGCCTGTCATTCCGGGGCGCGAAGCTAACCCGGAATCTCGAGATTCCCGATGCGCAATTGCGCATCTGAGGTCTGGTCCTTCGGACCAGCCTGGAATGACGTCTCAAATGCGCTTCCTTCCATCGGCGGTAAACAGATGCAGCTTGTCGGGCGCGGCGACGGCCCTGATTCGCTCGCCGATGGCGGGGCCGACAGCGCCGGGAATGCGCACGATGATTTCCCCCGGCGGCAGTTCGCCCGGGGTGGCGGCGACCCCCTGCATCTCCTGCTGCCGCGTCCCGTAGACGAAGGTCTCGGCGCCAACGCGCTCGATCGCTTCCACGGTGAGGCCGAGCGCCACGCCACCGGACACCGTTTGGTTCGAGATGACAAAATCCTCAGGCCGGATGCCGATGATGCCGGCTTCGGCGGCGCGGGCATCGTCGGCCAGTTGCGATTTCAATTCGGAGCGCAGCGGCATCAGATTCATCGGCGGAGCGCCAATGAAGGAGGCAACGAAGGTGGTGGCGGGCTTCTGGTAGATGTCCAGCGGATTGCCGATCTGCTCGACCTGGCCGCCGTTCATCACGACGAGAATGTCGGCCAGCGTCATTGCCTCGAGTTGGTCATGGGTGACGTAGATCGACGTCGTGGACAGCCGACGCTGCAATTTGCGGATTTCGACGCGCATGGCGATGCGCAGCTTCGCATCGAGGTTCGACAGCGGTTCGTCGAACAGAAAGACTTTTGGCTGCCGCACGATGGCACGGCCCATCGCCACGCGCTGGCGCTGGCCGCCCGATAATTGCCGCGGCTTGCGGTCGAGCATTGCGCCGAGCTCGAGAATGCGCGCGGCTTCCTGGACGCGCGTCTTGATCTCGCCCTCGGCCATGCGGCGATTGCGCAGACCGTATGCCATGTTGTTGTAGACGGTCATGTGGGGGTAAAGCGCGTAGTTCTGGAATACCATCGCAATGTCGCGCTCGGCCGGCTCGATCTGGTTGACGATGCGCCCGCCGATGTCAATCTCGCCGCCGGTGATGGTTTCCAGCCCCGCGACCATGCGCAGCAGCGTGGACTTGCCGCAGCCGGACGGGCCGACCAGCACGCAGAACTGGCCGTCGCTGACCTCAAAGTCGATGCCCTTGATGGCCTCGAAGCCGCCAAGATACGTTTTGCGAACGTTGCGGAGGGTTACGTTGGCCATTTCATTTTTCCGTCTGGACCAGGCCGCGCACGAACAGCCGCTGCATGAATATGACGACCGCGACCGGCGGCAGCATGGCGAGGACCGCGGTCGCCATCGCGAGCTGCCATTCGGCGAGCTCGTCGGTCGTCACCAGCATCTTCTTGATGCCAATCACGATGGTCTGCATCGAATCCTGCGTCGTGATCAAAAGCGGCCAGAGATATTGATTCCAGCCATAGATGAACTGGATCACGAATAGCGCCGCCATGGTCGTCACCGACAGCGGCAAGAGCGTATCCCAAAAGAAGCGGAAAGGTCCGGCGCCGTCGATGCGCGAGGCTTCCAGCAGTTCATCCGGCACCGTCATGAAGAATTGCCGGAACAGCAGCGTGCCGGTCGCGGATGCAATCAGCGGTAGGATGAGCCCGGCATAGGTGTCGAGCATGCGCAGGTCGGCAACGACCTTGTAGGTCGGGTAGATGCGCACTTCGACCGGCAGCATCAGCGTGATGAAGATGATCCAGAACGCAGTCTTGCGGAAGGCAAAGCGGAAATAGACCACTGCGTAAGCGGACAGGATCGAGATGAAGATCTTGCCCACCGCAATGCCGATCGCCGAGACGAAGGAGTTGATCAGCATGTTGGCCACAGGCTCGCGGCTGGTGCGCGCGCCGCCGACGAAAATGGCGCGATAATAATTCTCCAGCGTGCGGCTGCCGGGTGTTGCCGGCATGTGGCCGCCGACCACGGTCGCCGCGTCATGGGTCGAGGCGATCAGCGCGAGATAAACCGGAAAAGCGACAATGAACACGCCAAGCGTCAGGATGGCGTAGGCGATGAAATCGGTGAGCGGGCGGTGCTCGACCATCAGTACTGCACCTTGCGTTCGACGTAGCGGAACTGGATCGCGGTCAGCGCGATCACGATGACCATCAGTACGACCGACTGCGCAGCCGAGCCGCCGAGGTCGCCGCCGAGACGGCCGTCGGCATAGACCTTGTAGACCATGGTGGTGGTGGCGCCGGCGGGTCCGCCGCCGGTAACGGCGTCGATAATGCCAAACGTGTCGAAGAAGACGTAGACGACATTGACCACCAGCAGGAAGAACGTCGTCGGCGATAGCAGCGGAAAGATGATGGTCCAGAAGCGGCGCAACGGCCCGGCGCCGTCGATGGCGCCGGCCTCGATCACGCTCCTCGGGATCGATTGCAGGCCGGCGAGGAAGAACAGGAAATTGTAGGAGATCTGTTTCCACACCGACGCCATCACCACCAGCATCATGGCGTGGTTCTCGTTAAGCAGCGGATTCCAGTCGAGGCCCATGCCGCGCAGCGGACGCGCCAGCATGCCGAGCGAGGGCTGGAACATGAAGAACCAGAGCACGCCGGCTACCGCGGGCGCCACCGCATAGGGCCAGATCATCAGCGTCTTGTAAGCGGGCGCGGCCTTCAGGTTCTTGTCGGCCTGAGTTGCGAACAACAGCGCGATCGAGAGCGACAGCGCCGCAACCAGCGTCGAGAAGACCACCGTCGTCAGCATCGAGCGGTAATATTCCGGCTGAGCGAACAGCGCCTGATAATTTTCCAGCCCGACATATTCGGAGACGAGACCGAACGCGTCCTCGCGCAGGAAGGACTGCCAGATCGCCTGGCTTGCCGGCCAATAGAAGAAGACAACCGTGATGACGAGCTGCGGCAGCAGCAGTAGATAAGGCAGCAGTCGGTTGTTGAAGACGGTGGACTTTTCCATTCAGCACTTTCGTCATTGCGAGGAGCGTAAGCGACGAAGCAATCCATTAGTCCGTTATGCGGTACTATGGATTGCTTCGCTTCGCTCGCAATGACGCCCCCTCGGCCGTCTTACTTTGCAGTCTTCTCGAAGGCGCGCAACATCGCATTGCCGCGGGCGACGGCGGCATCGAGGGCTTCCTTCGCGGACTTCTTGCCGGCCAGCGCCGCCTCGATCTCCTCAGACCAGAGGTCGCGCATCTGCACCATGTTGCCGAAGCGCAGACCGCGCGAATTCTCGGTCGGCTCCTTGTTGGTGAGTTCCTTCAAGGGAGTCTGCAAGGTCGGGTTCTTCTCGTAGAAGCCGTCCTTGATCGACTTCTCGTAGGCCGCCTTGGTGATCGGCAGATAGCCGGACTCCTGATGCAGCTTGGCCTGGCGGTTGGTATCCGACAGGAAAGTGAAGAACTTTGCGACGCCCTTGTATTCTTCCGGCTTCTTGCCGCCCATCACCCAGAGCGATGCGCCGCCGATGATCGAGTTCTGCGGGGCGCCGGGGACATCAGGGTAGTAGGGCATCGGCGCCGAGGTGAAGTCGAACTTGGCCGTGCCCTTGGCGGTGGCGTAGTAGCCCGACGAGGTCAGGAAGATCGCGCATTCGCCGGAGCCGAAGCGGGCTTCGTTGGTGCTGGTGCGGCCGCCATAGTCGTAGGTCTTGTCCTTCTGCAGATCGACCAGGTTCTGCAGGTGCCTCACGTGCAGCGGCGAGTTGAACTTCAGCTCGGTATCGAAACCATCGAGGCCGTTGGCCTTGGTGCCGATCGGCACGTTGTGCCAAGCCGAGAACTGCTCGATATGCGCCCAGCTTGCCCAGGCGTTGGAGAAGCCGCAGGTCGCATGCCCCGCCGCCTTCAGCTTCTTGGCGGCGTCAAACACTTCCGGCCACGTCTTCGGGATTTCGGTGACCCCGGCCTTTTTCAATTCGTCCTTGTTGATCCACATCACCATGGAAGACGAGTTGAAGGGGAACGACAGCATCTCGCCTTTGGAGGTCGAGTAGTAGCCGGTGATGGTCGGCAGGTACGCCTTGGGATCGAACGGCTCGCCGGCATCCTTCATGAGCTGGTAAACCGGCTTGATGGCGCCGGTAGCGCTCATCATGGTGGCGGTGCCGACCTCG
Organism: Bradyrhizobium sp. sBnM-33; assembly: GCF_032917945.1. Lineage (NCBI taxonomy): Bacteria > Pseudomonadati > Pseudomonadota > Alphaproteobacteria > Hyphomicrobiales > Nitrobacteraceae > Bradyrhizobium > Bradyrhizobium sp. sBnM-33. Next base: position 115,165 of record NZ_CP136624.1, on the reverse strand, counting down.
AACACCTGCATGATGTGCGGCGCGTTGCCGGCGCGGAAGGCGGCGATGCCGGCGTTCATGGTGTCGGGATAGCTGCCCTTGTAGGACGGCACGACCTTGTAGTCGGACTGGCTGGCGTTGAATTCCTCGGCAAGCTTGTTGACGATGTCGTTGTTGCCGCCGGTCATGGCGTGCCACCACTGGATCTCCGTCACAGCGTGGGCAGGTGTTGCGAACGCCAGCGCGACAGTAACTGCCGCGGCTGGGCCAAATTGTCGAAATGCCATGTAATTCCTCCAGGTTGGGGTCGTCACCTTCGTTTCGCGCGATAGCAGCGCCGGATGACGTGCAAATGACCCTATAAGCGAAAGGATGCTAGTGGGAAAGCTTACGGCTGGGGAAGCCGGAAAATAGGCGAAGGCATGCGGTGACGGCGTGCCCCGGACGCGGCGCAGCACGAAGTGATGCATCGCAGAGCCGGGGCCTAGCGAGCGCCATTCAGATTACATATCGGCGGTAGGTCCCGGCGCTGCGGAGCAGCGTTGCACGCTGCACCGCGTCCGCGACACGAAAGCCTCAGCGCTTGCGTTCGGAGCCGCAGACCGCGCCGTTGGCGACCAGCGCCTCGATCTCGCCCTTCGAGTAGCCGAACTCGCCCAGCACCTCCGATGTGTGCTGGCTGAATTTCGGCGGCGTGCGGCGCAGGCTGGGCTTGGTCCGCTCCAGCCGAATCGGAGAGGCGACGCCCTTGTACCAGTCCTTTTCGATGATATCGCCGCGATGCAGCGTATGCGGATTGGTCAGCGCCTGGTCGATCTTCTGCACCGGACCCGCCGGCAGGCCGGCTGCCAGCAGCCGATTGCACAGCGGCTCGGCCTCGTGCTGGCTGAACACGGCGGCAAGCTCGGCGCGCAGCGCCTCGCGGTTGGCGATACGGTCCTTGTTGCGGGCAAAGCGCGGATCGGTGCCGAGTTCGGGCTTGCCGATTTCCTTGGCGAGCTTGCGGAAGGTGCCGTCATTGCCGACACCGATGAAGATATCATCGGTCTTGGTCGGAAAGATCGCGTAAGGAACGAGATTCGGGTGCTCGTTTCCGGTGAGCGACGGCGGCTTGCCATGCATGAAATAGTTCGCGGTGTGCGGATGCATGATCGCAAGCCCGGTTTCATACAGCGTGGTTTCGAGAAACTGGCCGAGACCCGAACGCTGCCGCTCCGACAGCGCCATCAGGATACCGATCGCCGCGTAAAGCCCGGTGGTGATGTCGACCAGGGGAACGCCGATCCGCATCGGGCCGCTTTCGGGCGAGCCGGTGGCCGCGATCATGCCGGTCATTGCCTGGATGATTGCGTCATAGCCGGGATTGCCGCCGCGCGGGCCATCGGCGCCGAAGCCGGAAATCCGGCAGTGCACCAGCTTTGGAAACTTCGCGCGCAAGACGTCGTTGCCAATGCCCCATTTGTCGAGCGTGCCCGGCTTGAAATTCTCGATCAGGACGTCGGCCGTCTCCAGTAGCTTCATCAGCACCGCGCGCCCGTCTTCGGACGCGAGGTCGAGGCCGATCGAGCGCTTGTTGCGGTTGATCCCGACGAAATAGGCCGCGTCCTCCTCGTGGAACGGAGGACCCCAGTCGCGCACCTCGTCGCCGGCCGGCGGCTCGACCTTGATCACGTCAGCGCCGTGGTCAGCGAGGATTTGCGTGCAATAGGGGCCGCCGAGCACGCGCGTCAGATCGATCACGCGCAGGCCGGTCATTGCGCCGGGAGAACTCATGGAGAAAACCTTCGCTCAGGATGAGAAATGGAGGCTTTGAGCTAGCGGTCTTCAGGCGCGGCCGCAATGGCGTCTCGCGCACAGGCGCATGACGGGACAGCCGTAGCACGAGGTGAAAATTCCGCGGGACGAATGGCCCGCCTATATCGGCGGCGGGCCATCCTGCATCGTCGTCAGACGACGGTCAGGCGCACGTCGACATTGCCGCGGGTGGCGTTGGAATAGGGGCACACCTGGTGGGCCTTGGCGACGAGAGCTTCCGCTTCAGCCTTGGGAACGCCGGGCAGGGAGACGGCGAGTTCGACGTCGAGGCCAAAGCCGCCGGCCGAGCGCGGGCCGATGCCGACGGTGGAGGTCACCGAGGCGTCCGCCGGCACCTTCGGGCCGCCCTGGGAAGCTACGAATTTCATCGCGCCGATGAAGCAGGCGGCATAGCCGGCCGCGAACAACTGTTCGGGATTGTTGCCGGCGCCACCGCCGCCGCCGAGCTCTTTCGGGGTGGCGAGCTTGACGTCGAGTGCGCCGTCGAGGGTGGCGGCGTGGCCATCGCGGCCGCCGGTGGCCTTGGCGCTGGTCCTGTAGAGCACGTTCACGGACATGTCGGTCTCCCCTTGGGTTTGCCGTTTCGATGAACGGTGTATTGCACACAATTAGATCGTGCGAATATAAATTATTGCAGAGGTCGCAATTTAATTGTATGCAATTGAAATCAAGAGCTTGCGGCTCCGAATCGGGGCAGGGCGCCACCCATTGACGAGGTTGTGATGGCCAGAAAACACGCGGCCGACCTGCCGCTGAAACTCGACAATCAGCTCTGCTTTGCGGTGTATTCCACCGCGCACGCGTTCAACCGCGTCTACAAGCCGCTGCTCGACCGGCTCGGCCTGACCTACCCGCAATACCTGGTCATGCTGGTGCTGTGGGAGCGCGACGGCGTACCGGTGAAAGATATCGGTGAGCGGCTGCACCTGGATTCCGGCACGCTGACGCCGCTGCTCAAGCGGTTGGAGGCGGCCGAACTGATCAAGCGGACACGCAGCACCGAGGACGAGCGGCAGGTGCTGATCGCCCTGACACCAAAGGGCGAAGCGCTGCGGGAGAAAGCGAGAGCTGTGCCACAGGCGATCCTGGCGGCGTCAGCCTGCTCGGTCGGCGAACTCGTAGCGATGAAGAACGAGATCGTCGCGCTGCGCGATCGATTGAATGCGGTGGCAGGGGAGTAAGGGCTTGCCGCGCAGATACGGTCAGAAGTGCTTCTTTGCAAATGCCCTGCCGGAGCCTGACTTCAGATACTTCTCGAACGCGCGGGCGCACTGCTCATCGCTAAACGCGATGTAGGTTCTGGGCCGCCAAGGCCCGTACTTGGAGGTATGAGGCACTTCCCCAGCATTATGCTTTGCCAAGCGAGCACGTAGCTCTTCGGTGATGCCGACGTAGAAATGCTCGGAGTCGAAACTTTCGGGGATGTAGACGTATTTCATGCGACCCGCCCGCGTTGAAGAACAGATCGCAGGATACCGCATTCGCGAGGCCGCACGGGATTGCTTGCACGAGGGCTTGCCGAGGCCCGCCGTCGCCCTTCGGGCTATGGCGTGGCAGCCTTCTCACTTCGCTACGAGGGACTTCCAGGGGCTTGCCCAGCCGAAGCTCGCGAAGCGAGCGAAGGCTGGTGGAGCCAGGCGGGATCGAACCGCCGACCTCTTGCATGCCATGCAAGCGCTCTCCCAGCTGAGCTATGGCCCCGTCACAGTCAAGGCACGGTCTTTCCGACCATGCTCCCGCGAGCCTTGGGCGACTCGCGGGGGAGACCCAGAACATAGTTCTGGGCCGATCTCAAGTCTCTTCGTCGCCTCCGACGTCGCCGATGATGTCGGTGACGTCCTCATCGCCCTCTTCCTCGTCCGGAATGAAGGTGGAATCGTCGTCGTCATCGTCCTCGATGGTCTCGTCGATCTCGATATCGTCTTCCGATTCGGGAACCACGGCCTTCACCTTGCCGGTGTTCTCCTCGGCGTCAGCCTCCTCAAGCGAGACCAACTCTTCGGCCTCGGCGGCCTCCGGCATGTCGGCAGCGGCAGTGGCCGAAGCGGCAGCAGCAGCGCGCGCGGCATCGCCACGGGCAGCCCGCGGCGGCGCGATCGGGGCAATCGGAACGACCTCGCCGGTGTAGGGCGAAATCACCGGGCTCTTGTTCAGGTCATAGAACTTCTTACCCGTCGTCGGGCAAATACGCTTGGTTCCGAGATCGGATTTGGCCACGTGTAGATCCTGGGAAATTCTGAAAAACGGTGCTTCACTTGGCTAGTTGAGGGGCCGGTGTCAATAGCGCTTTGAAGCTTTTGAGGGCCGCGTGACGCCGTGTGGTCCATGTGATACTGCCGCCCCCGCAGAGGACCACCATCTTGACCCATTCAACCACCCAGACCCCGCTGGAATCCCGTGCCAGCGGTCCCTTGGCCGGGAAAGTCCGCGTTCCCGGCGACAAGTCGATTTCGCACCGCGCACTCATCCTGGGGGCACTTTCGGTCGGCGAAACCAGGATCTCGGGCCTGCTCGAGGGCGAGGACGTCCTCAACACCGCCAAATCGATGCAGGCGCTGGGCGCCCAGGTCGAGCGAACAGGGCCATTTGCCTGGCAGGTCAGGGGCGTGGGCGTGGCAGGCTTCGCCCAGCCGGCTTCTCCGCTCGATTTCGGCAATTCCGGTACCGGGTGCCGGCTGGTGATGGGGGCTGTGGCCGGCTGCCCGATCACGGCCGTGTTCGACGGCGATGCCTCGCTGCGCTCTCGCCCGATGCGCCGGATCCTCGATCCCCTGGAATTGATGGGGGCCAAAGCCGGGGAGATCAAGGAAGGCGGCCGCCTGCCGCTGACGCTGCATGGCGCCCGCGATCCCGTGCCGATCCTGTATCGCACGCCGGTGGCCTCGGCTCAGATCAAATCGGCGGTGCTGCTGGCGGGACTTGCCGCGCCCGGCGTTACGACCGTCATCGAGCAGGAAGCCAGCCGCGACCACACCGAGCTGATGCTGAAACATTTCGGCGCAGATATCGTCTCAGTCACGGAAGGAAGCCACGGCCGCAAGATCGCGCTCACCGGCCAGCCCGAACTGCACGGCGCTGACGTGGTGGTGCCTGCCGATCCATCCTCGGCGGCATTCCCGATCGTCGCGGCGCTGATTGTCGACGGCTCCGACGTGACCTTCTCCGACGTGATGACCAACCCGTTGCGCACCGGCTTGCTCACGACGCTGCGCGAGATGGGCGCCGCCATCGAGGAAAGCGAGGTCCGCGGCGACGCTGGCGAGCCGATGGCCCGCTTGCGCGTGCGCGCCTCAAAACTGCGCGGCGTCGAGGTGCCGCCGGAGCGCGCGCCGTCGATGATCGACGAATATCTGGTGCTCGCGGTCGCAGCCTCCTTCGCCGAAGGCACCACCATCATGCGCGGCCTGCAGGAACTACGCGTCAAAGAGTCCGACCGGCTCGAGGCAACCGCCGCCATGCTGCGCGTCAACGGCGTCAGGGTCGAGATCGCGGGCGATGATTTAATCGTCGAGGGCCGCGGCCACGTGCCCGGCGGCGGTCTCGTCGCCACTCACATGGATCACCGTATTGCGATGTCGGCGCTGGTGATGGGGCTTGCGGCCGACAAGCCGGTCAAGGTCGACGACACCGCCTTCATCGCCACCAGCTTTCCGGATTTCATCCCGATGATGCGCTCGCTCGGAGCGGAGTTTTCATGATCATCGCCATCGACGGGCCGGCAGCTTCCGGCAAGGGCACGCTCGGCAAACGTCTCGCCCATCATTACGGCTACCGCCATCTCGACACCGGCGTGATCTATCGCGCGGTGGCGAAGGCGTTGCTGGACGAGGGCTTTGATCTCACCGACGAAGCGCGGGCAGTGGCGGTCGCGATGGAGCTCGATCCCGAGAAGTTTGGGCATCCCGAGCTGAAGACGCAGCGGATCGGCGATGCCGCCTCGGTGGTGTCGGCGATCCCCAGCGTGCGCGAGGCGCTGGTCAATTTTCAGCGCCAGTTCGCGGCCGATCCGCCGGGCGCCGTGCTCGACGGGCGCGACATCGGAACCGTGATCTGCCCGAATGCCGATGTGAAGATTTTCGTGGTCGCCGATGCGCAGGTGCGGGCCCACCGCCGGACGCTGGAAGCCCGCGCGCGGGGCGAGGAAGCTGACGAGGCGGCGGTGCTGGCCGACATCCTCAAGCGCGATGAGCGGGACCGCAATCGAGCCGCCGCGCCGCTGAAAGCGGCCGACGACGCGCATATCCTGGATAATTCCAATCTCGACATCGAGGCCGGCGTCCGCGCCGCGATTGCCATCGTCGAGGCCGTCCGCGCCCAGCGAAAATAAGCAGGATTTGGCCTCTCAGGGCCGCCCCAAACGCCCGTAAATTGGGCATTTCCGGCTTGCCGAAAATGGCTCGTGGGGCTATATCCACGCCCATCCGGGCCGCCATCGATGAGATCAGGGCTGTCCGAGCGGGCCGGCCGGAGGTTTGAACCCCCGCCGTCATTGGAGGAAAGCCCGCTCCAGGCTCCTGAAGTCGATACGCTCGTTTCAGGCTCCGGATAGACAATCAACGTATCGAACGTGCAGGCATGCTGCCGGCCCGCTTTTGCGCCCTCCGCAAATGCGGTCGTCAGGGTTTGCGGACCCCTGACACTTCACGCGCGATGCGCCCTTTAACCCGAACGGCCGGCAAGATCCCGCATTGGAGAACAAATGGCTTCGACTACTGCTGCTTCTTATAATCCGACCCGCGACGATTTCGCTGCGATGCTGGACGAGTCCTTTGCCGGCGGCAATCTGCAGGAAAGCTCCGTCATCAAGGGCAAGGTGGTTGCAATTGAAAAGGACATGGCCGTCATCGACGTCGGCCTGAAGACCGAGGGCCGTGTGGCGCTGCGCGAATTCGCCGGACCCGGCCGTGAAAGCGATCTCAAGGTTGGCGACGAGGTTGAGGTGTTCCTCGACAGAATCGAGAATGCGCTCGGCGAAGCCGTGCTGTCGCGCGACAAGGCGCGCCGCGAGGAAAGCTGGGGCAAGCTCGAGAAGGCCTTCAACAACAACGAGAAGGTTCACGGCGTCATCTTCAACCAGGTCAAGGGCGGCTTCACCGTCGACCTCGACGGCGCTGTCGCCTTCCTGCCGCGCTCGCAGGTCGATATCCGCCCGATCCGCGACGTAGCTCCCTTGATGAACAACTCGCAGCCGTTCCAGATCCTCAAGATGGATCGCCGCCGCGGCAACATCGTGGTGTCGCGCCGCACGGTTCTCGAAGAGACCCGCGCCGAGCAGCGCCAGGAGCTGGTGCAGAACCTCGAAGAAGGCCAGGTGATCGACGGCGTGGTCAAGAACATCACCGATTACGGTGCGTTCGTTGATCTCGGCGGCATCGACGGCCTGCTCCACGTCACCGATATCGCCTGGCGCCGGGTCAATCACCCGACGGAAGTGCTGACCATCGGCCAGACCGTGAAGGTCAAGATCATCAAGATCAACCACGAGACCCACCGCATTTCGCTCGGCATGAAGCAGTTGCTGGACGATCCGTGGCAGGGCATCGAGGCGAAGTACCCGCTGAACGCGCGCTTCACCGGCCGCGTCACCAACATCACCGACTACGGCGCGTTCGTCGAACTGGAGCCGGGCATCGAAGGCCTGATCCACGTCTCGGAAATGTCGTGGACCAAAAAGAACATGCACCCCGGCAAGATCGTTTCGACCTCGCAGGAAGTCGAAGTGCAGGTGCTCGAAGTTGATTCCGTCAAGCGCCGCATCTCGCTCGGCCTCAAGCAGACCATGCGCAACCCCTGGGAAGTCTTCGTCGAGAAGTTCCCGGTCGGTTCGGTGGTCGAAGGCGAGGTCAAGAACAAGACCGAGTTCGGTCTGTTCCTCGGCCTCGACGGGGACGTCGACGGCATGGTCCACCTGTCCGACCTCGACTGGAAGCTTCCGGGCGAGCAGGTCATCGACAACTTCAAGAAGGGCGACATGGTCAAGGCCGTGGTGCTCGACGTCGATGTCGAGAAGGAACGCATCTCGCTTGGCGTCAAGCAGCTCGAAGGCGACCCCTTCGCAGAACCCGGCGACGTCAAGAAGGGCGCGGTCGTGACCTGCGAAGTGCTCGAAGTGAAGGAAGCCGGCATCGAGGTGAAGATCTCGGGCACCGACTTCACCACCTTCATCAAGCGCTCCGAACTGGCCCGTGACCGCAACGATCAGCGCGCCGAACGCTTCGCCGTCGGCGAGAAGGTCGATGCCCGCGTGATCCAGTTCGACAAGAAGGCCCGCAAGGTGCAGGTCTCGATCAAGGCGCTGGAAGTTGCCGAAGAGAAGGAAGCCATCGCGCAATACGGCTCCTCCGATTCGGGAGCGACGCTGGGCGATATTCTCGGCACCGCGCTCAAGAACCGCGAGAAGTAAGCGCCCGCTTATCGGCTGCGACATCAGGCCTCGGTTTCGACCGGGGCCTTTTTCGTTCTTCCTTCTCTCCTTGTGGGAGAAGGTGCCTTGCCGAAGGCGGATGAGGGGTTCTCTCCGCGGAGACAGACCCCTCATCCGTCACAGACTTCGTCCGCGCCACCTTCTCCCACAAGGGGAGAAGGGAAACAGGGTCCTTGTTTTCTTCATATTGCGTCGCAATTGATGTAATCAGGTGACGCTTCGCTGACGCTGCGAGTGCAAAAAGCGCGATGATTGTTTCAGGAGAATTTCGATGTCGCTCGATTCGGACGTGATCGTCGATCGCCGCAGGATCCGCCGCAAGCTGACGTTCTGGCGTATCATGGCTGGCCTTGTCACGATCGCGGCGATCGTCACCTTTGGCGCAATCGCGACAACGCGCGGGCCGGCCGCGCTGACGCCATCGGGATCGATCGCGCGCGTCAATATCGAAGGGCTGATCCGCAGCGACCAGCAGCGCGTCGAGGCGCTGGAGCGGCTGGAGAAATCGAGCCATGCTGCGGTTATCGTGCACATCAACTCGCCGGGCGGCACCACGGCCGGCTCCGAGCAGCTCCATGAGGCGCTGATCCGGCTTAAAGCCAAAAAGCCGCTGGTGGTGGTGGTCGAGGGGCTGGCCGCTTCGGGCGGTTACATCGCGGCAATGGCCGCCGATCACATCGTCGCCCGGCAGAGCTCGCTGGTCGGCTCCATCGGCGTGCTGTTTCAATTTCCGAATTTCAGCGAGCTGATGAAGACCGTGGGCGTCAAGGTCGAGGAGGTGAAATCCTCGCCGTTGAAGGCTGCGCCCAATGGGTTCGAGCCGACCAGCCCGGAAGCGCGTGCTGCGCTGGATGCGCTGGTGAAGGATTCCTATGCCTGGTTCCGTGGCCTGGTGAAGGAGCGGCGCGGCATGGATGACGCGCTACTCGAAAAAGTTGCGGATGGTCGCGTCTTCACCGGCCGTCAGGCGGTCGAACTGAAACTGGTCGATCAGCTCGGCGATGAAAAAGCAGCCGTCGCGTGGCTGGTCGCCGAGAAGAAGATCAAGAGTGATCTGCCGGTGCGCGATTACAAGCTGAATCCGCAGTTTGGTGACCTGACATTTCTGCGCACGGCGGCTTCCATCGCGTTCGATGCGCTCGGGTTGAGTTCCATCGCGCGTCAGATCGAGCAGGCCGGGGTCGCACAGGCGGTCGATCAGCTCTCGCTCGACGGCATGCTGGCATTGTGGCGCCCCGCAGCCTCCAATTGAGCCGCTGCGGCTGCCCTTCGCTGCGTTCTCCCGCATTGCGGGTATTGTCACAAACCGCTTCCGGGCGGTTTGTCGCGCCATTTCTCGCTGCCCAAAAGTGATTTAGCGTCTTGACAGTGCAAGGCATTTTCACGGAAATGGATATCCGCACGATCCCGGATCCCAACTTCGATGATCAAATCCGAACTTGTTCAGCGCATCGCCGAGCACAACCCGCACCTCTATCAGCGGGATGTGGAGAACATTGTGAACGCGATCCTCGATGAGATCGTCGCGGCCTTGGCGCGCGGCGACCGTGTCGAGCTGCGCGGCTTCGGCGCCTTCTCGGTCAAGCATCGCCCGGCTCGGGCGGGGCGCAATCCGCGCACTGGCGCCCATGTGCCGGTCGACCAGAAGAGCGTCCCGTTCTTCAAGACGGGCAAGGAAATGCGTGAGCGGCTGAACCGCGACAACGGCTCCCCCGAGGCCGGCGCATAAGCATTGTTTCGGGCTTTAATTAGATGTAGCCGTGTTGCGGGGCTCGTGCCCGCCTTTCTCCATCACGACGAGAGATGGTCATGCGAAAGTTCTTCACGGCGCTGGTCGTCATTCCCCTGGGCCTGATCTTCATTGTCTTTGCGGTCGCCAACCGCCATTTCGTGACGGTGTCGTTCGATCCGTTCAATGCGACCAATCCGGCGATTGCAGTGTCGCTGCCGCTGTTCGCCGTGATCATCACGGTGGCCATTCTGGGGGTGGCGGCGGGCGGCATGGCGACCTGGTTCCGCCAGCGCCACTGGCGCCGGGCGGCGCGCCACCACGAGGCCGATGCTCGCCGGGCCAGGGCGGAAGCTGCCGATTTACGGGCCGCGGCGGCGGTTTCCCGGGCCGATCAGCAGCGGCTTCCGGCGCCGTCCCAGTACGGCTTCTACGGGGCCGCCGGGCGAGACAAGCAGGGCGCGACGTTGTAGAACCCGCCCCGTCAACTTGTTCCAATCGGCCTTGGCGGCCGTAGACCCGCCTCCTGAGAGACCATGTCCCTGCTCGTCAAAATTTGCGGCCTGTCCACGCGCGAGACGCTCGATGTAGCGCTCGAGGCGGGTGCCGACATGGTGGGGTTCGTATTCTTTCCGCCGTCGCCGCGTCATCTCAGCCTCGAGACCGCGCGCGAGCTCGGCCGGGAAGTCAAGGGCCGGGCCGCCAAGGTGGCATTGACTGTCGATGCCGACGACGCGACGCTTGAAAATATCGTCGAGACACTGCGGCCGGACCTGCTGCAATTGCACGGCAAGGAAACCATCGCGCGCGTGCGCGACATCAAGGCGAAGTTCGCGCTACCAGTCATGAAGGTGATCGCGGTCGAGACCTCAGCCGATCTCGCCGCGCTGCCGGGCTATGCGAGCGTAGCTGATCGCATGCTGTTCGACGCCCGTGCGCCCAAGGGCGCCACTCGTCCCGGCGGATTAGGAGCCGTGTTCGACTGGCACGTTCTGGAAAAGCTCGATCTCAAGCTGCCCTTCATGGTCTCGGGCGGGCTCAGCGCCGGCAATGTCGCTGAGGCGCTCCGTGTCAGCCGTGCCGGCGGCGTCGATGTGTCCTCCGGCGTCGAAAGTTCGCCCGGCATCAAGGACCCCGAGCTGATCCGCAATTTCATTCGCGCCGCGCGCGCCACCGAAGAATTGATGGTCCGATGAATTCAAGCCTTCCGAACTCTTACCGTACCGGTCCCGACGAGCGCGGGCATTTTGGCAATTTCGGCGGCCGCTTCGTAGCGGAAACGCTGATGCCGCTGATCCTCGACCTGGAAAAAGCCTATGCGGCGGCCAAGGCCGATCCGCTGTTCCAGGCCGAGATGACCGGCTATCTCAAAGATTATGTCGGCCGGCCATCACCGCTTTATTTCGCCGAGCGGCTCACCGAGCATCTCGGTGGCGCCAAGATCTATCTCAAGCGCGAAGAGCTGAACCATACCGGCTCCCACAAGGTGAACAACGTGCTCGGCCAGATCATGGTCGCGCGGCGCATGGGCAAGAAGCGCATCATCGCCGAGACCGGCGCCGGCCAGCACGGCGTCGCCACCGCGACGCTGTGCGCGCGTTTTGGTCTCGAATGCGTGGTCTATATGGGCGCGGTGGACGTCGCCCGCCAGGCGCCGAACGTGTTCCGCATGGAGATGTTGGGTGCCAAGGTCGTGCCGGTGCAGTCGGGCACGCGCACGCTGAAGGACGCGATGAACGAGGCGCTGCGCGACTGGGTCACCAACGTGCACAACACCTTCTACTGCATCGGCACGGTGGCGGGGCCGCATCCCTATCCGATGATGGTGCGCGACTTCCAGTCGGTGATCGGCGAGGAAACGCGCAAGCAGATGCAGGAGGCCGAAGGCCGGCTGCCGGACTCACTGATCGCCTGCATCGGCGGCGGCTCCAACGCGATGGGCCTGTTTCATCCCTTCCTCGACGACCGCTCGGTCGAAATTTTCGGTGTCGAAGCGGCCGGCCATGGACTGACGCAACTGCATGCCGCCTCGATCGCCGGCGGCCGGCCCGGCGTTCTCCATGGCAACCGCACCTATCTCTTGATGGACGATGACGGCCAGATCCAGGATGCGCATTCGATCTCGGCGGGTCTCGACTATCCCGGTATCGGCCCGGAGCATTCCTGGCTGCATGAGACCAGCCGCGTCACTTACCTTTCCGCGACCGACGACGAAGCGCTCGCCGCCTTCATGCTGCTGTCGCGACTGGAAGGCATTCCACCCGCGCTGGAATCTGCGCACGCGATCGCCAAGGTCACGGAGCTCGCGCCGAAGCGGCCGAAGGAGCATCTGATGGTGGTCAATCTTTCCGGCCGTGGCGACAAGGACATTCCGCAGATCACGGAGATATTGAAAGGCAAGAAGCAGTGACCACCCGCATCGATGCACGCTTTGCCGAGCTCGCAAAAGAAGGCCGCTCGGCGCTGGTGACCTTCCTGATGGCCGGCGATCCCGATCCCTTAACTTCGCTCAACATCGTCAAGGCGCTGCCCAAGGCGGGCGCCGATATCATCGAGATCGGCATGCCCTTTACCGATCCGATGGCGGACGGACCGTCGATCCAGGCCGCGGGCTTGCGCGCGCTCAAGGGCGGCATGACCCTGAGGAAGACGCTCGAGATGGTGCACGGCTTCCGCAAGGAGGACGACACCACGCCGCTGGTGCTGATGGGCTATTACAATCCGATCTATATTTACGGGGTCGACAAGTTCCTCGCCGACGCCAGGACCGCCGGCGTCGATGGCCTGATCATCGTCGACCTGCCGCCGGAGGAGGACGAGGAGCTCTGCATTCCCGCCCTGAAGGCCGGGCTCAACTTCATCCGCCTGGCGACACCTACGACCGACGACAAACGCCTGCCCGCGGTGCTCGCGAACACCTCCGGCTTCGTCTACTACGTCTCGATCACCGGCATCACCGGTGCTGCGGCGGCCGATTTGAAAGTCGTCGGCGATGCGGTGGCCCGTATCAAGCGCCACACCAAGCTTCCGGTGTGCGTCGGCTTCGGCATCCGCACCCCGCAGGCGGCGCGCGCAATTGCCGAGAAGGCCAATGGCGCCGTGGTCGGCACCGTCTTAGTCGATGTGTTGCGCGACAGCCTCGACGCCCAGGGGCAGGCGACCACCAAGACGGTGGCCGCGGTGGCCGATGTCGTGGCGTCGCTGGCGCAGGGCGTCCGGGGCGCGAAGCAGGCCGCGGAATAAGCCACAATTTGCGTGGAAATAGGCGTTAACGGCGGCTTGCCGGCCCTCGGGCGGACGGCCATATATCTCATCTGATGCGTTCAACCGCATTTCGGAGCGAACCATGAATTGGCTCACCAATGTCGTCCGGCCGAAAATCCGCAACATCCTGCGCCGCGAGACGCCGGAGAATTTGTGGATCAAGTGCCCGGATTCCGGGCAGCTCGTGTTTTACAAGGACGTCGAGGCCAACCAGTTCGTCATTCCCGGCTCGAACTACCACATGCGCATGGGCGCGGTGGCGCGGCTGAAGTCGATCTTCGACAACGAGACCTGGTACGACATCGCGTTGCCTGAGGTGACGCCGGATCCGCTGAAATTCCGCGACGAACGCAAGTATGCCGATCGCATCAAGGACGCGCGTGCCAAGACCGGGCTGAATGACGCCATCAAGGTCGGCTACGGCAAGCTGGAGGGCGCCGGCGTTGTCATCGCAGTGCAGGATTTCGATTTCATGGGCGGCTCGCTCGGCATGGCCGCGGGCGAGGCGATCGTGCGCGGGCTCGAGCTTGCGGTTGAAAAGAAGTCGCCCTTCATCGTGTTCGCGGCCTCCGGCGGCGCGCGGATGCAGGAGGGCATCCTGTCGCTGATGCAGATGCCGCGCACCACCGTCGGTGTGCAGATGCTGCGGGAGGCGAAGCTGCCCTACATCGTGGTGCTGACCAATCCGACCACCGGCGGCGTCACCGCGTCCTACGCCATGCTGGGCGACGTGCAGATCGCCGAGCCCGGCGCGCTGATCGGCTTTGCCGGCGCGCGTGTGATCGAGCAGACTATCCGCGAGAAATTGCCGGAAGGATTCCAGCGCGCCGAATATCTGCTCGACCACGGCATGATCGACATGGTGGTGCATCGCCACGAGATGCGTTCGACACTGGCGCGGCTGTGCCGGCTGTTGACCAAATCGCCGCCGCTCGAAGCGGCCTCAAAGCCTTTGCCGCAGGTGACGGACCCGGCCCAGATCGTCTCGGCGCCGGAAGCCGTGCCGGCTGCGCCCCACGCGTGAACCTGCCTGCCGCCAGACCCCAACCGCTCGATGAATTGATCGCGCGGCTGTCTGCCTTGCATCCAAAGCGCATCGATCTCAGCCTTGATCGGATGCACCGCCTGCTGGCGCGGCTCGATCATCCGGAGCGGCTGTTGCCGCCGGTGATCCACGTCGCCGGCACCAATGGCAAGGGCTCCACCATCGCTTACCTGCGCGCGATCCTGGAGGCCGCAGGCTTGCGCGTGCACGTCTACACCTCGCCCTATCTGGTCAGGATCAATGAATGCTTCCGCCTGGGCGAGAAGGGCGGCGGACGGCTGGCTGATGATGCCGAATTGCGTCGGGTGCTGGAGCATTGCGAGCAGGTCAACGCGGGCGATCCGATCACGATTTTCGAGATGGAGACCGCGGCGGCGTTTTGCCTGTTCGCGGAGCATGACGCCGACGTGGTGCTGCTGGAAACCGGCCTCGGCGGACGATTAGATGCCACCAACGTCATCGATCGGCCGATCGCGACCGTGCTCACGCCGGTCAGCATGGACCACACCGAGTTTCTCGGCAGCTCGCTCACCGCGATCGCCGGCGAGAAGGCCGCCGTCATCAAGCGCGGTGCGCCGGTGATCTGCGCGGAGCAGGCACCGGAGGCGATGTCGGTGATCGAGGCGCAGGCCAACCGCATGCGCGCGCCGCTGCATGCGGCCGGACAACACTGGCATGTCGGCGTCGAGCGCGGGCGGCTGGTTTATCAGGACGAGCGCGGCCTGATGGATCTTGCAGCGCCCAAGCTGTTCGGCCGGCATCAATTTGATAATTCCGGCCTTGCCATCGCGACGCTGCGCGCGATCGAGGCGTTCAGGATCGGAATGCCGGCTTTCGAGGCCGGCATCATTGGCGCCGAATGGCCGGCTCGGATGCAGCGGCTGGTTGCGGGGGTTTTGGTCGATCAGGGGCCGAAGGGGTGCGAGATCTGGCTCGATGGCGGACACAATGCGGAAGGCGGGCGTGTTGCGGCGGCGGCGCTTGGCGATCTCGAAGAGCGGGTGTCGCGGCCCTTGGTGGTGATCGCGGGCATGATGGCGAACAAGGACGCGGACGCGTTTCTCGCCAATTTCGCAGGACTGACGCGGCACATCGTGGCGGTGCCGATTCCCGGGCGCGACAATGCGATGCCGCCGGACCGGCTGGCGGATGCGGCGCGCGCGCTCGGCATGCGCGTGGAAAATGCCGCAAGCGTCGAAGCCGCGCTGCACGCGCTGTCGCGTCTCGCTTACGAAGTGCCGCCGCGGATTCTGGTTACCGGCTCGCTTTATCTCGCCGGCCATGTGCTCGATATCAACGGCACACCGCCGGCATAGTATTCCCTAAAATTAAATGACCGCTGGAATCGCTTCCAGCGGCCGCCCGGGAAAAAAATATCGATTGCTTATGAATTCGCCAGCCCCGGTCTTTGTAAACTCTAGCCAAGACGCCTCAAAGCTGCGAGTCGGAACCTTCGTTCCGCAATAGGAAGTAAGGATAATGTTGCAGGCTGGCTTCACCCAAATGAGGTAGATGGCGCAGCATCGTTCTTGCAGGCCGTACCACAATCATCAAAGCTGGAAACTCCATGCGTTTTGCCGCCATTGCCGACGTGCACGGAAATTATCTCGCGCTGGAAGCCGTGCTGGCCGACATCCGCGCGCGTGGCATTGGCGAAATCGTCAATCTCGGCGACATGGCGAGCGGTCCGCTCGACGCGCGACGCACGATGGATGCGCTGATGGCGCTCAACGCCGTTCACATCCTCGGCAATCACGATCGCTATCTGATCGACCGGCCGCCGGAGCAGATGGGATCGTGGGATCGGCCGGCGCACGCGCAGCTTGAAAAGCATCATCTCGATTGGCTGCGCGCGGTGCCGAAGACGGCGGTGTTTCGCGATCAGGTCTTTCTGTGTCACGCCACGCCTGAATACGACGAACTCTATTGGCTGGAGACGGTGTTGCCCGACGGCACCGTGCGAATGTCATCGCTCGATGCGATCGAGGAGCACGCGCGAGGCATCGCGCAATCCCTGATCCTCTGCGCCCACACCCATCTCGCCCGCGCGGTAAGGCTTCGCGATGGCCGCTTGGTCGTCAACCCCGGGAGCGTCGGCTCGCCCGGCTATCGCGACGTGCATCCCTTTCCGCATGTCGTCGAAGCCGGCACGCCGGATGCGCGTTACGCGATCCTCGAACTTGCTGATGGCGCCTGGCGCGTCACGTTTCGGCATGTGCCGTATGATCACGGCGCGATGGCCGCGCTCGCGCGACAGAACGGTCAGGCAGAACTCGCGAGCGCGCTGGCGACAGGATGGATCGGGTAGCCGATACCTGTAGATGGGGTAACGGGCCGGCCGAACCAGCCGCACGCTCGCTACGGCGCGATTTGGAAGCGCGCTCGCGTGCGGCTTTGCCGGGAGGCGGTCGTCCCTCAGACTGATGGTGTCAATAACCGGAGTCGGGCGAGCCCGCTCCAAGCATCATCGAGGGACGACCATGTACCACTATGCCGGAATCGACGTGTCTTTGAAAAGCTCGACCATTTGCGTGGTCGATGGCGCGGGCAAGATTTTGCGGGAGGCGAAGGTGGCGAGCGAGCCGGAGGCCCTGATCGCCTGGTTTCGGTCGTTGGGGCTTTCGCTCGAGCGGATCGGCCTGGAGGCAGGTCCTCTGTCGCAATGGCTTTACGCGGCGCTGCGCGAAGCGAAGTTTGCGGTCGAGCTTTTGGAGACGCGGCACGTCCGCGATGCCTTCAAATCGATGCCGGTGAAGTCGGACCGCAACGATGCCCGCGGGATCGCGCAACTGATGCGGCTGGGCTGGTTCCGCCCGGTGCACTGCAAGTCGATCGAAGCGCAGGAGACGCGTGCGGTTCTGACGGCGCGCAAACTGCTGCAGTCGAAGCTGCGCGACGTCGAGAACAGTCTGCGTGGCGTGCTCCGGGGCTTTGGCCTGAAGGTCGGCAAGACCACCGAATGCACGTTCGCCAGCCGTATCCGGGAGCTGGTCGCCGGCCATCCTGGACTGGAGCTGGTGGCAAAGGCGCTGCTCGAAGCCCATGCCGTGCTGCGGCGCGAGTTCAGCAGCCTGGACAAGCGAACCCAGAAGCTCGCCCGATCGCATCCGCCGGCCAGGCTTCTGATGACAACGCCGTCAGTCGGTCCGATCGTCGCTCTCACCTATGCCGCTGCGATCGATGATCCGAAGCGATTCCGCGCATCCAAGGCCACAGGCGCGCACTTCGGACTGACCCCGAAGAAACATCAGTCGGGGCAAAAAGACTACACCGGCCGCATCAGCAAGATTGGCGATGCCTCGGTGCGGGAGGCACTCCACCAGGCCGCTCACGTCATGCTGACCAAACCGATCAAGGGCTGCTCGGCGCTGAAGAGCTGGGCGATGCGGATCGCCAAACGCGCGGGCATGCGCAAGGCCAAGGTGGCGCTGGCGCGCAAGCTTGCCGTCATCCTGCACCGCATGCTTGCCGACGCCAAACCGTTCAACCCGATGGCCAAGGCCACCGCAACCTAAGCAAGGAGTATCGATCGATTCCGGGCGGGCCAAGACACCAGGCTCTCCCCGAGCGAAGTCCCTCGCCGGGACGATGGATCCGGTCAGGCCGCCATCCGGGAAGTCGGCTCACAACCACGCACCCCGTAGATTGGCCGGCCGATTCCTCATGCACCCCAGAAGGTGACGGCCTCAGCGCCGATCCCGTACAGAAGCAAGTGCCCGGCAAGTGGACCAAGCAAGAGGGATTGACAAACCAAGGCCCGTTACAGAAGCCCGGATGGAGCGAAGCGAAATCCGGGTTCGCGCCGCAAACAAGGACCCCGGGTTACGCTTTCGCTTCACCCGGGCTACAGCCCGCCTTAATCAGCGCGCCTGATCGGCGACGTCGGAGACGCCGACGTGGTCGCGATAAACCATCTCCCAGCCTTTCCAGCCGGTGAAGAGCAGGATGAGTACCACGATGAGCGATAGGATCAGTCCCGTGGGGACGATGGCCGAGGTTCCCTCAGCGTAGCGCGAGTACCAGTTGTAGAGCTCGATCAAGACCGCAACGACATTGCCGCCGGCATGCAGCCAAGCGTCATTGAGATTGCGGATGCGATCGTCTCCCATCAGGTCGATCACGCCCACGATCGCCGCGAGCGCAGCCATGATCAGGCCTATTCCCAGCAGCCAGAGCGACGCGCTGGCCCAGAATTCGTTCGAGGTTCGCCAGAACGCCACGTCTGAGACGAATGCGAGGACGAAGCAGGCGACCGGAAATGGAATGAGCATGGGATGGATCGGGTGTCCGGCAATTTGCGCGGTCGATCTGGGGTTTGTCATGCGTCCCTCCTCAAGTGGCAGTTTCGCGGTCAACTGCCTGTTGCCGGGCCAGTTCCTGGCAATTTGCGGATTAGGTGCTCGTTTGCGCCGCAATAATTTCGGTAATTTAGCTGTAGCCCGGATGGAGCGCACCGCAATCCGGGATAAGTTTGAATAATTGTACGAGCGCTCCCGGGTTACGCTTTCGCTTCACCCGGGCTACGGCCACCCCTACTTCAGCAGCTTCATCGGATCGGCAGCCTTCTGCTTGAGTTGATCGAAGGTGCACTGCCGCGGCGCCTTGTCGGGTCGCCAGCGCAGGATGGAGGTGCCGTGGCGGAAGCGCTCGCCGCTGAAATGGTCGTAGCAAACCTCGATCACGAGCTTTGGCTTCAAGGGACACCACTTTGCGGATCGCTCGGTCGACCACCGGCTTGGCCCGCCCGGCGCGTTGCCGGTGAAGCCGGGCGGCGCAATCAGCGGTTCGAGCCGATATGTCAGCGCCGGCTTGTCCGCCTGCTTGATCGCGGAGGTGAAGCCGACATGATGCAGGAGACCTTTATCGTCATAGAGGCCGAGCAGCAGCGAGCCGACGACTTTCCGGTTTGCAATTTTGTTCGTCGCGTAACGGAAGCCGCCGACGACGCAATCGGCGCTGCGGAATTTCTTGATCTTCTGCATGCCGTCGCGGTTGCCGGCCTGATAGGGCAGGTCGACGCGCTTGGCGATCACGCCATCCGAACCGCCGCCGGCCTGCTTCAGCCATTTCTGGGCGGTGGTGTAGTTCGTGGTGACCGGAGACAAGCGAAACGTCGGATTGGATTTGAACTGCGCTTTCGCAAAGGCGTCAAGCGCGGGGCGGCGCTCGCGCAGGGGCGATGCGGCGAGCTTCTTGTCCGCGGCGGTCTTCAGCAGGTCGAACGCGAGAAACAGCGCCGGCGTCTCCTGCGACAGCTTCTTGACCCGGCTTGCGGCGGGATGAATCCGCTGCAGCAGATCGTCGAACGAAAACGCCTTGCCATGCGGCACGACGATTTCGCCGTCGAGCACGAATTCGCTCGCTTTCAATGCCAGCGCGGCGCGGACCAGTTCGGGAAAATAGCGGGCGAGATCCTCGCCGGACTTGGAGCGGAGATCGACGGTCTCGCCGTGGCGGGACAGCAGGCAGCGGAAGCCGTCCCATTTGGGCTCGTACTGCCATTCCGCACCGCGCGGGATGGCATCGACCGAGCGCGCCTCCATGGCCGCAAGCGGGGCGCGGCGCCGACGCGCCTTTCCGGATGGCAGGCTCGATAACTCTTCAACGCGAGACATACCGTCTCAACGCAACGGCCAGCTATTCGCCGGCCGTTGTTAAAAATTTATTGTCTCAAGACGGCGATCAGACCGCAGCGGTGATCCACTGCTGCAGCTTCGCCTTCGGCGCGGCGCCGACCTGACGGGAGGCCATCTCGCCGCCCTTGAAAATCATCAGGGTCGGGATCGACATCACGCCGTATTTCGAGGCCGTCTTCGGGCTCTCGTCGACGTTCAGCTTCACGATCTTGACCTTGTCGCCCATCGCGCCGGAAATCTCGTCGAGCGCAGGCGCGATCATGCGGCAGGGCCCGCACCATTCGGCCCAGAAATCGACGACCACCGGCCCGGTCGCCTTGAGCACTTCGGCTTCGAAATCGGCGTCAGAAACCTTGCCAACGGCCATCGGAATTACCTCGTTCGGTTAGAAATTATGGGGCGCGGTCAAGAATCGCGCCCAAGGATGATAGTGGCAAACCTATGAACGCGACCCTGCCGGGTCAAGCGCGGTCACGCCGAGATGATGGATGCCAGCTCGGCCTCCAGCGCGGGGGCGGAAATCTCCATTAATTCAGCGGATTCGGTCCAAAGCAGCGCGGCCCGGACGGGGAGCTGGGGATAAAGCTTGCCGAGCACCGCCCGGTACAGCGCAAGCTGGCGGACATAGCCTCTCGGCGCCTCCTCGGGCCGGCCCGGCGGGGCGTGGTTGGTCTTGAAATCGACGATCAGGACTTCGCGCTCGGTCACCACGAGGCGGTCGATCTGCCCAGATACCAGCGCCGGCCGGCCGCCCGGCCGCTCCAGCCGTCCGACGATCGGGACTTCGGCGCGGCTGCCGGGGGCGAAAGCGTGCGCAAACCGCGCATCGGCGATCAAGGCGAGCGTGCTTTCGGCCAGCATTTGCCGTTCTTCCTCCGTCCAGCCATCGGCGTTGCGGGCCAGATAGGCCAGCGCGGCCTCGCGGCGGCGCGCGGCGGCGACGTCGGGCAGCGACTGCAGCAGCCGGTGTACCAGCGTGCCGCGCTGCAGGGCGCGGGCACGCTGCACAAGAGATTCGGCCGTCCGTACCGGGTGCTCGCTGTCTGCCGGGTCCGAAGGCCGCAACAGACCTTCTGGCGAAATTTCGGGCTGTGCTGGCGTCAGCAGCCAGGTGGGCAGCACGATCGGCGCTGCCGGGGATGACGCAGCAGGCGGAGCGGCCGAGGGCGCTGCTTCTTCAGGCCGCGTATAGCGCTTCACCCGGCCTATGGCGGTCTCGATCTCCTGAAGCTGCAATCCGGAGCCGGCGAGCCCCTTGGTGATCAGATCGTACCAGGACAGCGGCCGGACGCTCTTCATATTGCCGGGCAAGCAGCCGCCGACGATCAGGCGGTCTGCCGCACGCGTCATCGCAACATAGAGCAGGCGGCGGTATTCATCCTCGGTATCGTCGATCATCGCGGCGCGGGCGGTGGCGACAGCCGGGGGGTCCTCCGCCTTGCGGCCGGCCCACACCACGACACCGGGCGCATGCGGATCTGCATTGCCCAGCGGCAGGTTGATGAGCTTCAGCCGCTGCGTATCCGAGGGCGAGGTCGTGGTGTCCACCAGGAACACGACGGAAGCCTCCAGGCCCTTGGCGCCGTGCACCGTCATGACGCGGACTTCGTCCCGCGAGATCTCCATGTCGCGCTTCACTTCGAGATCGGCCGTGCGCAGCCACGCCATAAAGCCCTGCAGCGAGGCCGGCGCTTTGCGTTCGTAGCTCAGCGCCAGCTCCAGAAATTCATCCAGCGCATCGTTCGCCTCGTGCCCAAGCCGCCGCAGGATACGCGCGCGGCCGCCGTCGCCGCCGAGCAGCCAGGCATAGAACGAAAACGGCGTTTCGCTGGCAAAGCGGCGCTCACATTGCTCGAGCCGCCACAGCGCATCCCGCAACCGCCCGTCGGTTGGGGCACGCGCGGTCAGTGCGGCGCGTAACGATCCCTTGCGCTGCCAGGCGATCTTGAAGAGATCGTCGTCGTCGAGCCCGAACAGCGGGCTCTTGAGCGCCACCGCCAGTGCCAGATCGTCCTGCGGCAGCAGCAGCGCGTCGGCGAGGTTCATCAGGTCGATGATCGCGATGTGCTCGGTCAGCTTGAGGCGATCGGCGCCCGCGACCGGAATGCCGGCGTGCTTCAACGCCTGGATCACGGCGTCGAACGCGTTGCCGCGCCGCCGCACCAAGACCAGCATGTCGCCATAGCGCAGCCTACGGCGGTCGTTCTTGCTGCCGGTCATCGCACCACTGCCGACCAGCGCCTTGATCTCGGCCTGGATGCGCCGCGCCAGCTTCACTTCAGGGCTGGTCGCGGAGACGCCGTCGAATGGCGCGCGCCAGCCCTCGATATCCTGCCGGTCGTCGGCTTCCGCCAGCTCCCAGAGATCGATCTGGCTCGGACCAGCGTCGGCCAGCGCGTGATGGATCGGGTTGCCGATATCGACCGCATGAATGCTGCGAAAAATATCCTGCTCGCGAAACACCTGATCGACCGCGTGCAGGATCGCCGGCCCCGAGCGGAACGAATAGGTGAAGGACACCGGATCGAATTTTAGTCCGGCGCCCTCGAACTTCCGCTGCAATGCGCGTCGGCGCAGGTCGAATTCGCGCGGGGCCGCGCCCTGGAACGAAAAGATCGACTGTTTCTCGTCGCCGACCGCGAACACCGTTCGCACCACGCCGTCGCGCGCGCCGGCACCCGAAGTAAATTCGGAGATGATGTGTGCGACGATGTCCCATTGGCGGGGGCTGGTGTCCTGCGCCTCGTCGATCAGCACATGGTCGACGCCGCGGTCGAGCTTGTAATGCACCCAGCCCGAGGAAACGCGGTCGAGCATTTCCAGCGTCTTGTCGATCAGGTCGTCATAGTCGAGCAGGCCGCGTTCCTGCTTCTCGCGGCGGTAGTTCGCCGCCGCAGCGGTTGCGATATATAGCAGCGCCTCGGTACGGTCGCGCGCCACCAACGCGCGCCGGCGTTCGATCAGGGGGAGGACGCGGCCGACTTCCGAATCGAACAATCGACCAACCGCAGGATTCTTTTTGACAAAGCCGTTGGTGACGACCGTGGCCCTTGGCGTGCGTTCATCTGTGAGAAATAACCCGAGATACGCGTCAACTTGGGCAGCCCCGGTAAATGCCAGCGCCTCTCGAAGTCGGTCGGCCTGTTTCTGGTCGGCCTTACCGCTAGTATCGAGAACTCTGGCAATTTCCTGCCATTGCGATCGCGGCAGGTTGGGTCCTTCAATGATCTCACGCTCGACATCTTCGATGCGATCATTGGGATCAACACCGAGTGCGGCTGAAATCTGCGCTGCGGCCGCCTGCGCGCTTCCGGCGGCGTCCGTCCAGGCCATGAAATGATCGCGGCTGAGACAGGCCTCGCGCACCACGTCCTTGAAGGTGACGTCGGCGGCGCTGGCCATCGCCGTCATCAGCGCGCGCCCGGTCGCGCTGTCAGGGTTGCGCGACGCCTCGAGGAAAACGGCGAGATTGGCTCGCTCCATCATCTCGTTCTGGTCGCGCTCGTCGAGCACGGCAAACCGCGCCGGCACATTGGCTTCGAACGGGAATTGCTGCAGCAGTCGCGTGCACAGCGCGTGGATGGTCTGCACCTTTAGCCCGCCCGGCGTCTCCAGCGCGCAGGCGAACAGTTTGCGCGCCGACTTGCGCAGGCGTGTGCTGGGATGGGGAATGCCGGCCTCGCGGATCGCCGCATCCAGAGCGTCGTCGTCGAGCGTCACCCAATGGCCCAGCGTGGTGAACACGCGCTCCGCCATGTTGGCGGCGGCGGCTTTGGTGAAGGTGATGCAGAGAATCTTTTCCGGCGCCACGCCGTCGAGCAAGAGCCGGATCACCCGCTGCACCAGCACATGCGTCTTGCCCGAGCCGGCATTCGCCGAAACGAAGGCGGACGCGGCCGGATCGGACGCGCGCGCCTGCGTTGCGCGGACGGCGTCGGGAATGATGCGTCGCGCCTTCACCATTCCTCGATTCCCAGGCCGCCGGCTGCCGACCATTCCTTGATGCGGGCGAGATCGTCATAGGCGCCGTAGCGGTTCGACCACATGGAAAGGTTCAGGGAAGTGTACGCGGTCTCTTCGTTCTCGAATTTGCGGATCAGCGCTTCGAGCTGTTCGCGGGCGTAGTCGGCGGCCTCGTCCGGCGGCTGCGGTGTGTCGTTGTTCCTGATCTTCAGCTCCAGCGAGCGCTGCTCGCCGGGCGGATTGTTGCCGCTGAGCCTGACATAGACGAGCTCGCCGACGGATGAGCCGGCGCGGATATTCTCAAAGCCGCCCTCGCGCAGGATCGCGGCCTCCAGCGTCAATTGCGGCGACAGGCCCATGCGCACCTGCTTGCCAGTCGGCGGCTGTCCGGTCTTGTAATCGAGGATCGCAAAACTGCCGTCATGGCGCTGCTCGATCCGGTCGGCACGCGCGGACAGCGTGAAGGTGCGCTCATTGTCGAGCGGGATCTTGATCTCGCCCCTGATCTCGGCGGCAATCTTCACAATGTGGTCGCGCCGCGCCTTTTCCCAATCCGCAAACCAGGCGGCGATGCGCTGAAACCGCGGCCACCACAGGGCGCGTGCCTCCGGCCGCTCCATCAGCGGCGCGAAATATTTCTCGCCGATGCCGCGCAGCGCCAGCGCGGGCTCTGGCGGAAGCGCGTCGGCGAATTTCTGCGTGAACTCGCCGAGCGCGTCATGGATCGCCGAGCCGCGGTCGGCGGCCGACAGCGGCATGTCGACGGGATCGAGCGGATCGAGTCGCAGGATATATTTCGCGTAGATCGTATAGGGATCGCGCAGCCAGTCCTCGATCGCGGTGACCGACAGTTTAAGCGGCCGCGTCGCGACGGGCGGCCCCGGCGCGGGCTGCTCGATCGGCTTGACCTCGTCGGGCTGATCCAGTTCGGCGGCGAAGCGGACGTAATTTTCTCCGGCACGTTTGGCTTCCTCCCAGCGCGCTTCGCCGGCCACCGCCTCCAGGCGGTGCAAGAAGCGCGAGGCGACCGCCGGCGCGCCGCCGACTTTTGCCGAATGGGTGAGAATCACATCCGGCGTGCCCAGCAATTGCGCGAAGTCGTGCGCGGAGAGGCCGATGCGCCGCTCCGGCAGATCGAGGCCGAGCTCATGGCGCATCGGCCGGCTCAGCCACGGATCCACGCGCGGCGCCGGCGGCCACACGCCTTCGACCAGCCCGCCGAGAATGACACGGTCGGATTCCGTCAGCCGCGCTTCGAGCTGGCCGTAGATCTGGAGCTGCGCGTTGGCGGATTCCGGCCGCCGCACCATGCGATCGGCATAGGCGGTCTGGAACACATCGGGGTAATCGCCGAGCTGGACCATCAGGCCGCTCGGCTTTTGCTCGGCAAGCAGGTCGTCGAACGCCGCTGACAGGCCAGCGCCTTGCGCCTCCTCGAAGACAACCGCAACGCCGTCTTGATTCGAGGACAGCGCGATCAGCATTTCGCGATGGCGCAGCGCCAGTTCGGCGAAATCGTACGGCTTTGATGAGCCGATGATTTCCAGCGGCGACAGCGCCTTCTGCAACGCTGCGATCAGCGCCTGGGCCTCGTCGAGCTCGTGATCCCGCAATTTCGCGCGGGGCTCCGAGGCGTGAAGCGAGGAGGATTCCTTGCGCCGGAGCTTTCCGAGTTCGACGCGGAAGCGATCGAAATCGCGCGCCAAACCGGCCGTTCCCGCCTGCGGCCGGGTGCCACGCAGCAACGCCAGTTCGAGAGTCTCGATGGCATGCTTGAACGCGCCGGATGCGCCGCCGAGCCGAAACAGCGAATGCTTCAGTAGCGCCAGCAGCG
This sequence comes from Bradyrhizobium sp. sBnM-33, assembly GCF_032917945.1. Classification (NCBI taxonomy): domain Bacteria; kingdom Pseudomonadati; phylum Pseudomonadota; class Alphaproteobacteria; order Hyphomicrobiales; family Nitrobacteraceae; genus Bradyrhizobium; species Bradyrhizobium sp. sBnM-33. The sequence goes on along the minus strand of NZ_CP136624.1, from coordinate 89,476 downwards.
TCGGGGGCTCCAGCCCCTTCGCGGCGGCTTCCGCAGCGAGACGGGCAAAAATGCCGCTTGGCGTGTCCATCAGCGCGTCGCCGCCGGAATCGTCGAATTCGAGATTCCAGCGCCTCAGCGCCGCCATCACCCGCCGCGCCAGCGCAGGATCCGGCGTTACCAGCGCGGCTGACTTACCGAGGTGCCGCGCCTCGCGCATCGCCACCGCGATCGCGAGCGCCTCCATCTCTGAGTTGGGTGCTTCGACGACGGCAAGCTTCGTCATGCCGGCAGCAATCCCTGCAGATACTTCCGGCTGCGCCAGCCGGTCGTGCCATTGCTCGGTCGCCGTCGACGGCCGCATCGTCTCCGATACCAGCACTTCTCGGCCCAGCGGCGCCGACGTGCCGAGAATTTCGACGTCGCTTCGCTTGATGCCAAAGCGATCCAGCAATCCCTGCATCGCAAATTGCGGGTGGTTGGAGGAGGGCTGCGTAGTGAATTTGCCCTGCGCGTCCCTGACGCCGCCAATCGTCTGCCAGGCTTCCTCGTCGAGATCGGTGTCGAGCCCCGGCAGCACCACCGCGCCCTGCTTCAGGTGGGCGACGGCATTGAGGAATTTCGCGGTCGCCGGCATCGAGCCGGTCGAACCTGCCGCGACCACCGGCCCCTCATGATGTGCGGTGAGCCGCGCGGCTTCCGCCTCGATCAGGCGATCGCGCCGTTCGGCGGGCTCGATCCTTCCGATTTCCTTTAAGTGCTCCGGCCACGCCTTGCGCGCGATGCGCAGGAATTCCAGCGAGTGCTGCCAGTATTTGTCGAACTGGTCGGGCACCAGCCTGTCGAGCGCTTCCCAGGCGACGCCGCGCGTCACCATGTCGTCCATCAGGCGCGCCAGATCGCCGGCCAGCGCCAGCGTCGAGGCCGGGCCGCCGACCACGAGCGGCGCCGACACCGGGCTTTTTGCCCATGCCGCCACCAGATGCGCCAGTGTCAGGCGGCGCTCCAGTTCGCCAAGTTTTGGTGGAATGTCGAGCGGCGCGCCGGCGCTGAATTGTTCGGAGCCTTCCGCAAACGCCAGCTCGTCTTCGTCAATGTCGCCGAGCGCCACGATGCGCGGCAAGATCGCGGCATCGGTCTTCAGCTCATCGAGAAAGATTTCCCGCGCCAGCCGCCCGGCGCGCCGGGTCGGCAGGTAGAGCGTTGCCGTTGCGAGATTCAGCGGATCCTTGCGCGCGTCGAATCCCTCGACCAGCCGGCCGTCGACCAGCGCCGCGATGACGGTGCGCAGGAACGGTGCGGAGACGGGAACGCTGAAAACGCGCATGGGCTTCCTGATTCGAGATCAGGGGCAATATAGAGAGGTAAGGGGGGAAGGTCATGGGTCGGCGCGCGTAACCCCCGCTACTCACTGTCGTCATCCGCGAAAGCGGGTGACCGAGTATTCCAGAGACAGTCGGAATAGAAACGATGGCCGCGGCGTACTGGATGCCCCGCCGGAGCCTGTCATCGGGCGCGCATTCGCGCGACCCGTTGGCGGGGCATGACGGCTGTGGCCGGGCTACGCTACGCTTTCCAGAAACGCGTCTTCCGCGGCCTGTACCGCATCGGGGGTTCCGACATGCATCCAGATGCCGTCGAGCCTGAGGCCAAACAATCGTTCCTGCTCGTTGGCACGGTCGAACATTTTGGTCAGCGAAAACTCGCCTGCCGGCGCGTCGGCAAAGAGCGACGGCGACATGATTGCGGCCCCGGCATAGACGAACGGCACCACCTGGTGTTCACGCCGCTTGCGCAGCGCGCCATCCGGCAGCATGGCGTAGTCGCCGCGGCCGGCATAGCCGATGCTGTTCGTGGTCGGCGCCATCAAGAGCAGGATGTCCATGCGATCCGGATCGAAGGTTTCGGCGAGCCGCGTCAGATTGGGTTGCACGCCGTCGATCCACATCGTATCGGCGTTGACGTGGAAGAACGGCTCCTTGCCGAGCAGCGGCAGCGCCTTCACCACCGCGCCGCCGGTGCCGAGCACCTGGTGGCGTTCGTCGGAAATGATGATGCGGGGCTGGGTACGGTTCGCGGTGTGCCGGATGATCTGGTCAGGCAGGTAATGCACGTTGACCACGGCCTCGCTGACGCCGGCGTCGGCGAGTTTGTCCAGCACGTGATCGAGCAGCGGTTGGCCGGCCACGCTCACCAGCGGCTTTGGCATGTGGTCGGTCAACGGGCGCATGCGCAAACCGAGACCGGCGGCAAGGACCATGGCTTTGGTGGGCGTAACGGACATTTTTGGAGTTTCTCGAACCATCAAATCGCGCCGCGGATCATACCACGGCGATTCGCTTGAACCCAGCAGCCATGAGGCCTTAGTGGCCGCACATGACGGCCGTACGACGGCCGCCGGCGCAGCCAACTTCAGGCTTCGGCGTCCTCGGCCCCGCGCTTGGCCATTTTCTTCTTCTTGTCGCCCTGCTTCAGGAAATTGACGCCGATCTGATCGCCATTGACCCAGGCCAGCTCGCAGCGCCGATAGGCCAGTCCCGTCGACGACAGCAGCAGGAAGAATTCCTTGAGATGCAGGCCCTCGACTGAGCCTTCGACCGTCAGCTTGGCGCCGGTCTCGGAGACGTCTTCCATTACGCAATCGCGCCGCCAGGTGCCGTCGATCCCCATCATGTGCGCCGCAAAGCCGCGCTCGAATACGACTCGATCTCCCTTGCGCCGTTCCGCCGCCGCCATGGCCGTGTTTCCGTTTCAAAATGCTGGTCCACGCCTGCGCAGCGTGCCGGTTCCAGATTAAATGCGGGGTGGCTAACAGGAGGTAAATCAGGGCAGCGGCGGCGGCACGTTGGCGGCATACCATTCGCGAAATGCTGCCAATGCCGGATGCGCCAGCGAGCGGTTCAGGTAGGTCCAGATCCGGGGCTGGTGGCGCAGATATTGCGGCTTGCCGTCGCGTCCGTTGAGCCGGGCGAAGGTACCGAGCAGGCGCGTATTTCGCTGCGCCGACATGATGGCGTAGAGCTCGGCGAAGCTGGCCGGGTCGAACTGGCCATCTGCCGCGCGGCGCGCCTTGATGTAGCGGGTCAAGAGCGACAACTCGAGTGGTTCGGGGACGTCGATCCGTGCGTCCTGCAGCAAGGATACCAGGTCGTAGGCGGCAGGGCCCAACGCGGCGTCCTGGAAGTCGATAATGCCGACACGTAAAATCCCGGTGCGGTCGTCGAGCCAGATGATGTTGGGCGAATGAAAATCACGCAGCACCCAGGTTCGCGGCGCAGCCGCCGGCTTTTCCAGCAGGGTTCGCCACATCGCGACGAATTCGTCGCGTTGTTGCGGACTGACTTCAGCGCCGCGAACCGGCAGATACCATTCGAGCATCAGCCCGATCTCGACCAGCCATGCGTCGATATCGTAGAGCGGAATTTGGTAGGAGCCCTGCGGCCCCAGCGGCACCGTTTCGGGCAAGGTTTCGCGGTGTAACGCCGCGAGCATGTCGGTTGCCGCCTCATAGCGCTCGGCGATCGGCCGCGGCGGGTCGCCTTCTACGATGCCGACACTGCCGAAATCCTCGGTGATCAGGAAACCGGAATCGAGATCGGCGTGGCGGATCGCGGGCGCCGAGAAGCCGTGTGCGCGCAGGCCATTGTCGATGGCGACGAACGGCTTGACGTCCTCGGCAAGATGAACGGCTGCGCTATAGGATTTTCCGTCATAGATCGCCGGTCCATCCGGACGGCGCGGCGAATTCATCAGGATGGATGTGCCGTCGTCGCCGATCAGGCGCGCATAGGAGCGCGTCGACGCGTCGCCGGGCATGCGCTCGCGCGCTGCATCCAGAAAGCCGGCCTCAGTGAGAAATTTGCGTAAGCTGCTTAGTCGCGCCACCTGCGCCGCCGACTTGCCATAGCCGGTGATTTCGGCGGCCCGCGCGCTCGATCCGAGCGCGGGACGATGGCTGAAGGCGATATCGATGCGGTCTTCGGGCAGTGCGTCGGGTGCGCGCTCCGGCCATTCGATCAGCGCCAGCGTGCCCTCGGGCAGTGGCGACAACCCGATTTCCTCCAGCTCGCTCGAATCGTTGATGCGGTAGAGATCGGCGTGGACAATCGGAAACGGCAACTCGTAGCTCTGCGCCAGCGTGAATGTCGGGCTCGGCACTTCGAGCGTGGGATCGTCGGCGAGGTAGCGGATCATAGCGCGCGCCGCCGCGGTCTTTCCCGCGCCGAGATCGCCCGACAGCGTAATGACGTCGCCGGGGCGGACCAGCAGCGCGAGGTCGGCCATCAGATGCGCCGTTGCCGCCTCGTTCGCCAACGCCACTGTAAATGTCGCAGGCGCGGTCATTCGGCGGCGTTACGGTGGGCGTTCTGGTCGATCGGGAAATCGCAGGTGACGGTCGTGCCTCTGCCGACGACCGAGTCGACGCGCACCTTGCCGCCATGCAGTTCGACGAACGAGCGTACCAGCGACAGGCCAAGGCCGGCGCCGCGGTGGCGCGAGCCGTGGGAGTGGCTCTCAAACCAGTCGAATACCTTGTCTTTTACCTCGGCGGGAATGCCGGGGCCGGAATCGGAGACGGTGAAGATCACGCGATGCTTGGTTCGCCGCGCGCTGATCGTGACCGCGGCATCGTGCGGCGAGAACCCGACGGCGTTGGCAAGCAGGTTATAGAGCACCTGCACCACGCGCCGCTCGTCGCCGATGAAGTTGCCGATGTCAGGATCGATATCGACCTTGAGCTCGATGCGATCGGTTGCCAGCCGGTCCTGGATGCCTTCGGCGGCGGCCTGAATGGCTTTTTCAATATTGACTGGGCCGAGCTCGAGCTTCATCGCGCCGGCATCGATGGTGGCGAGATCGAGGATGTTGTTGGTAAGCGCGAGCAGCGCGTTGGTCGACTTGGTAACGTAGTCGAGATACTCGGCCTGCTTTGGCGTCAGCGGGCCGGTCGAGGGATCGCTGAGGAAATGTGCGAAGCCGATGATGGTGGTCAGCGGTGCGCGCAGCTCGTAGGACACGTGGTGGACGAAATCCACCTTCATCTGGTCGGCGGCTTCCAGCGCCTCGTTGCGCTCGCGCAACGCGCGCTCGACGTTTTCGGTATCGGTGATGTCCTGGAATGTCAAAAGGGTTGCGCCGTCGGGCAGCGGCATGGTCATGCAATCCAGCACGCTGCCGTCCTTGCGTTCGAGCTTCAGCGCTACTTGCGCCCGGTTCTCGATCGCGGTGATGGCCTCGCGCAGCGCCCGCCAGGTCAGCGCGTCGTCGAACAGCGGCTTGCACCACGCTTCCACGGTTTCGATGTGGGGCTGTTCTTTGAGGGATTCCGCCGAGAGCTTCCACATTTTCAGGAAAGCGGGATTGAACAGTTCCACACGGCCGTTGCTGCCGAACACCGCGACCGCTTCAGCCAGATTGTCGAGCGTTTCATGCTGGACCCGGGTCAGCCGGTCATAGCGGCGTGCGAGATCGAGGCTCTCGGTGACATTGTCGAACAGATAGGTGACGCCGCCTTCGAGGTTCGGCGTGGTGACGACGCTGACGGCGCGGCCATCGGGCAGAAACCAGGTGTAGTTCTCCGGCTCGACGGCGCGGTAGGCTTCGTGGAGCTTGGCCTTCCAGGCGCGGAAATCGGGCTGTTCGGGCAGTTTGCGCGCTGCGCGCAGCCGGTCGAGCACGCTCGAATCATCGGGGTTGGAATCAAGGAAGGCCTGATCGAGACCCCACAGCCGCCGGTAGGATTCGTTGTAGAAGGCAAGCCGCCGGTGGCCATCGAACACGGCAACCCCTGACGACAACTGGTCGAGGGTGCGGCGATGGGCTTCGGACATCCGCTCCATGGCGTCGCGCAACTGGGTCGCCTCGCTGGCGTCGATGGCGATGCCGGCGCTGCCGCCGCCGAGCTTGAGCGCCTGAACATCATAGATGCGCCGCTCGCCGCCGACCACGATCGGCAGCCGCGCGGTGTAGGTGGAATTGTCGTTCAGCACCCGGCCCATCTCGGAACGCTGGTCGTTCTCGAGGAGCTCGAGGTTACGGTGGATCGTGTCCGCGAGGCTTGCGCCTTCGGTGGCCCGCACATAGGCCGTGTTCGCGTAACGCAGATTGCCCTCGGCGCTCTTGGCCCAGATCGGCCAGGGCGCCGCGGCGGCGAAGTCGCGCAACAACTCGGTCTCCTCCAAAAGCGTCCTGTAGCGGAGATTGGATTCGGCGAGCTCACGGCGCAAGCCGCCGAGTTCGCGAATCCGCACAATGGCTTGCCCCCCAATGGCGCGGCCCATTGCTTCGATGGCGCGGCCGTTCGAGGTGGAGAGGTTGAGCAGAAAGCCTTCGCCGGCCTCGCGCAGCGCGTCGACCGCATGGTCCATCTGCAGGGCCGGCTCCGGCGGCAGCCAGGTTCCAAAGGCGAGGATGCGTTGCGGTGAATTCGACAGTGCGTCCTGCGAGATCAGAAGCGAGGTGTCGCCGCTGATCTGGGGCCGGTTATCCCCCGCGGCCCAAGCGATCAGGATCTGGGGCTCGGCGAACAAGAGCGCGCGCAGCCGATCGGCTTGTACCTGCAGGTCGGCGATATCGGAGCGCAGGTCGAGTTCCAGCCGGGTGGCCCGAATCCGCGTGCGCATCAGCAGGATCGCCGCCACTACGGTAAAGCCGAGCAGCGATAGCGCCGTCGTCAGCGCCGCGAATTCCTGGTGATTGAGGTCGAACAAGGCGGAAATCGCCTGCGTGATGGTCAAATCGTCGGCCAACGCGGGCTCCGGCAGCGCGGAGAGGGCGGTGGCAAGCGCAATCACGCCGTGGCGCGCCAGTGAGGTGCACGACAGCAGGGTTCGACGCATCGCAGCGGCTACGCCCGACATTATTTGCCCCAAGAACGCATGACTGCAGGCACCACCCCCCAGCGCATAATCCGCCAAAATGTGGGCGGTTTGCGTTGAGATTATGCGCCGACTAAGGATTGAGCGCGCCCGGACACAAAACCGGACCCCACTTTTGCTGGTCGCGCTCTACACGAATCGGGTCGAGAGTATCCCCTTCGGAAGTCGACCGGTAAGAGTCCAGACCGTGAACGCAAAACTGCCTGTGAAAAAATCAAGGCGGCGCCGTTCCGAACCGTTCAAATTGAAACGATTCAGCTGCCGGTCGAGCCAAAGCCGCCACTGCCACGGCCGGTTGCCGTCAACGAGTCGACGAGAACCAGTTCCGCTTGCACTAGGGGCGCGATCACCATCTGCGCGATGCGCTCGCCGCGCTTGATGGGAAAGGGCGTATCGCCATGGTTGATCAGGAGCACGTTGATCTCGCCGCGGTAATCCGCATCCACCGTGCCGGGCGAGTTCAGCACCGTGACGCCGTGTTTCGCGGCAAGCCCGGAGCGCGGCCGCACCTGCGCCTCATATCCGGAAGGCAGCGCGATCGTAAGCGCGGTCGGCACCATCGCGAATTTTCCGGGCGGGAGGATCAGCGGCGTATCCGCCGGCACCGCCGCGAGCAGGTCGAGCCCGGCGGCATCGACGCTCTGATAGGCCGGCAGGGCGAGGCCTTCGCCATGTGGTAATTGGCAGACGTCGACCTTCACAGTCATGCTCACGAATTCTTCTCCACGGCCTTCGCAATCTTCGCCACCAGTTCGGCTGCGACCTGCTCCTTGGTCATCACCGGCCAAGGCTCCACCTTAATGCTATTGACGTTGATCTCCTCGCCATCGCGCGTCAGCAGGTGAACGGTGTTGCGGTCGCCGCCCATTACGCCGGTGGCAGGCGAAACGTCATTAGCGACGATCCAGTCGCAGCCCTTGCGCGCGATCTTGGCTTTTGCGTTGTCGATCAGATGTTCGGTCTCGGCAGCAAAGCCGATCACCAGCGGCGGACGCTTCTCCTTCAGTTTCGAGATCGTCGCCAGAATGTCGGGATTTTCCACCAGTTGGAGCGGCGGCATGCCACCGGACGTCTTTTTCAGTTTCTGCTCGCCTTCATTGGCAACGCGCCAGTCGGCGACCGCGGCGGCGAAGATCGCAATGTCGGCCGGCAAGGCGGCTTCCACCCGATGCAGCATGTCACGCGCCGATTCGACCCGGATCACCGTGACGCCGGGGGGATCGCGCAAATCAACCGGACCGGACACCAGCGTGACGTCCGCGCCTGCGGCCTGGGCGGCAGCGGCGATGGCAAAACCCTGCTTGCCGGAGGAGCGGTTGGCGATATAGCGCACGGGATCGATCGCCTCATGCGTCGGGCCGGCCGTGATCAGCACGCGCTTGCCCGCGAGCGGGCGCGGTTGCGGCGGACGCAGGATATCTACGGCGGCGGCAGCGATTTCGACGGCCTCCGACATCCGCCCGATGCCGGCCTCATTGGCCTCAGCCATCTCACCGGCGCTGGGGCCGATCATGTGAACGCCGTCGCGGCGAAGCTGCATCACGTTGCGGCGGGTGGCGGCGTTGTTCCACATCAGGGGGTTCATGGCGGGCGCCAGCAGGATCGGGCGGTTGGCCGCGAGCAGGATCGCGCTGGCGAGATCGTCGGCATGGCCATGCGCCATCTTCGCCATCAGATCGGCAGTCGCCGGCGCCACAATGATCAGGTCGCATTCGCGCGCCAGCCGGATATGGCCGGCGTCGAATTCGCTCTCGGCATCGAACAGGTCGGTATAGACGCGCTCATGCGACAGCGCGCTGGCCGAAAGCGGCGTGACGAATTGCTGGGCGGCCTTGGTCAGCACGCAGCGGACGTGAATGTGTCGCTCCTTCAGCCGCCGGATCAGCTCCAGCGACTTAAAAGCGGCGATGCCGCCGCCGATGATCAGCGTGACACTCCGTTCGCTGGAAGCGCTGACCGATGGCGCTGCGTGTGCGCCGGCCTCTGCGGAGGGTAGTGACGTGGTGGCGCCTGATAGTTCTCGCCCTTGGATGAGTTCTCCCAGGATGACCCGGACTTCCTCCTCGACGGAGCGGCCGTTTCCGGCCGATCGGAGCCGCAGATAGGCTTTGACGGTTTCGTCGAGTTTTCGGATGGTCAGGCTGGCCATAGGCGGCCTCCGAGCGAAGGTATGCAATCAATGCTAGCACATGTTGCTAGCATTGCAATCACAACTGCCGGATAGCGACGAGAATTCCGATAAAGGTCGCCGCAATGATCCAGAGCGCCACCGTGCGCCAGCGGCTCTTGCGGCCTTCGGCCCGGCCGAGCGCCGCAATGGTCTCTGGCGACAGCGTCAGGCCCTCCCGCGTCATCTTTTCCATGTTCTCGATCACGGCAACCGCCCGCGAAGCGATCGCCGGCAGACCCGTCATCACGCGCCCGAGTTCGCCAGCGCCAGTCATGGCCCCCTGAACCCGCCCGAGCGGACCGAGATTGCGCTCGATCCATTCGCGCACCACGGGATCGGCCACCTTCCAGATATCGAGCTTAGGATCGAAGCCACGCGCGACGCCTTCGACGACGACCATGGTCTTTTGCAGGAGGATCAGTTCAGGCCGGGTCTGCATGTCGAACAGGCCGGTGACCTCGAGCAGCAGGGTCAACAGCTTCGCCATCGAGATTTCTTCGGCGGTGCGATTGTGGATCGGCTCGCCGATGGCGCGGATGGCCTGCGCGAAATTTTCCACCGAATGATGCCCCGGCACGTAGCCGGCCTCGAAATGCACCTCGGCGACGCGGCGGTAGTCGCGCGTGATGAAGCCCAAAAGAATTTCAGCGAGGAAGCGCCGCTCCTTCACACCGAGCCGGCCCATGATGCCGAAATCGACCGCCACCAGCCGGCCGGCCTCGTCGAGAAACAGATTGCCGGGATGCATGTCGGCATGAAAGAAGCCGTCGCGCAGCGCGTGGCGCAGGAAGCTCTGAATCACCTTGCGGCCGAGGTCGGGCAAATCGACCTGCGATGCTTCGAGGCGCGCATGGTCGTTCAGTGCGATGCCGTCGATCCACTCCATCGTCAGCACGTTATGCGTGGTGCGGTCCCAGTCGACGGCCGGCACGCGGAAATCCGGATCGTCGCGGGTGTTCTCCGCCATCTCGGACAGGGCGGCAGCCTCAAGCCGCAGGTCCATCTCCATCGCGACCGAGCGTGACATCGTGTTGATGACCTCGATCAGCCGCAGCCGCCGCGCTTCGGCCGAATGCGCTTCCGCGTTGTGCGCGACAAAGAAGAAGTCGGAGAGGTCGCGGCGAAAGCGCGAGGCGACGTTGGGCCGGAGAACCTTTACGGCGACCGGCTGGCGCACGCCATCGCGCTCGATCTCGCCGCGATGCACCTGCGCGATGGACGCGGCGGCGACCGCCGGGCCGAGGCTGACAAAGGCCTTAGCCACAGATCGTTCCAGCGACAGTGCGATCACCGCTTCCGATTCACTTTGCGGAAACGGCGGCAGCCGGTCCTGCAGGCTTTCCAGGTCGCGCGCCATCGCAACCCCGACCACATCGGGGCGGGTCGCCAGAAACTGACCGAGCTTGAGGTACGCGGGCCCCAGCCGCGTCAGCGCGCGGGATAGCTGCGGGCCGGTTTTGGCACCGGGCCGCTCGATCAATCGCGCCAGCCGCAGCGCGAGCTGCCCGGGCGCCGGCACCAGGCTCGGATCGACGACGCCGAACACGCCCTCGCGCGCGAACACGTAAGCGGCGCGGACAAGCCGCGCGATGTGGGTCGCCGCAGAAATCACAAGCGCCAGCCCGAATGCAGCGCCACGATCCCGCCGGAAAGGCTTTCCCACCTCACCCGCGAAAAGCCGGCGGCGCGAATCATCTCGGCAAACACATTGGGTCGGGGGAATTTCCGGATCGATTCGACCAGATACTGATAGGACTCTGCATCGCCGGTCACGGCGCGGCCGAGCGGCGGGATCAGCTTGAACGAGAACTGGTCGTACAGCCAGTCCAGTCCGGGAACGTCGACGGTGGAGAACTCCAGACACAGGAATCGGCTGCCCGGCCGCAGCACGCGATAGGCCTCGCGCAGCGCGACATCGATCCGCGGCACGTTGCGAATGCCGAAGGCGATGGTGTAGGCATCAAAGGAACGATCCGCGAAAGTCAACGCCTCGGCATTGCCTTCGACAAACAACACCTGCTGATCGAGATGGCGCGCCATGGCGCGATTGCGGCCCACCTCGAGCATATCGGCATTGATGTCGCAGACGGTGGCGTGGAAGCCCGCGCCTGCAGTCTTGGCCGCACGGAAGGCGATATCACCGGTGCCGCCGGCGACGTCGAGCAGCGCGAACGGCGCATCATTTTTCGGCGGGTTGAGCGCCGTGATCATGATGTCTTTCCAGACCCGGTGCAGGCCTGCCGACATCAGATCGTTCATCAGGTCGTAGCGGGACGCCACGCTGTGAAACACGCTGTTCACCAGCGTCTGCTTGTCCCCCAGAGGCACATCCCTGAAGCCAAAATGAGTGGTTTGATCCGGCCGATCCATTAGCTTACTCCATTACCGGACCATAGCGCGCCCGCCGCAATGGCGCTATCACGTCGCCTTCACAAGGTGAATGCCTGCATGCCTGAATTGCCTGAAGTTGAGACCGTCCGCCGCGGCCTGCAGCCCGCCATGGAGGGGTCAAAAATCCTCAAAGCGGAAGCCCGCCGCAAGGATTTGCGGTTTCCCTTTCAAAAAGACTTTATCGCCCGGCTGGAGGGTCAGACCGTGACTGGCCTTGGCCGCCGCGCCAAATACCTGATGGCGGACCTTACCTCCGGCGACGTGCTGCTGATGCATCTGGGCATGTCCGGCTCGTTCCGGGTGCTCGATGGCGGCACTAGCAATACGCCCGGCCAATTCCACCATCCGCGCAGCGAGGACCGCGCTCATGATCACGTGGTGTTTCACATGTCGTCGGGCAGATCCGTCGTGTTCAATGATCCGCGCCGTTTCGGTTACATGAAGATTATTGCCCGTAACGTGCTGGAGCACGAACCGCTATTGAAGGACCTCGGGCCCGAGCCGCTCGGCAACGAATTCGACGCCGCGATGCTGGCGCGCTCCTGCTTCAACAAGAAGACCAGCCTGAAGGCCGCGCTGCTCGACCAGCGCGTGGTCGCCGGCCTCGGCAATATCTATGTCTGTGAGGCGCTGTACCGGTCGCATCTCTCGCCGCGGCGGCTGGCGGCGACACTGGCAACGACGAAGGGTGAGCCGACCGACCATGCAGGGCGGCTGGTGGATGCAATTCACACAGTGCTCAATCAGGCCATTAAAGCCGGCGGTTCCTCGATCAGCGATCATCGGCTGACCTCGGGCGAGCTCGGCTATTTCCAGCACTCGTTCCAGGTCTATGATCGAGAGGGCGAGAAGTGCCAAACCAAAGGCTGCGTAGGTATCGTGCGGCGCTTCGTTCAGAACGGCCGTTCGACCTTCTGGTGTCCGAAATGTCAGAAATGACCATCACGCCGACGCTCGAAACCAAGCGACTGATCTTGCGGCCGCTCGCGCTATCCGATGCGCCGGCGATCCAACGGCATTTCAACAACTGGAATATCATCCAGCATCTCGCATCGGTTGTCCCCTGGCCATATCCGGAGGACGGCGCGACGACTTTCATCACGAGGGAGCTGGAGAGGGTCGCCGCGGGGGAAGAGATCTATAACTGGATGCTGGTGCTGCGCGGCGGTGATGGCGAGGCGATCGGGAATATTCGCTTCCGCCCGAGATCGGACAATGCGAAGGGCAACCGGGGCTTCTGGCTCGCGGAACGCTATTGGAATCAAGGCCTGATGAGCGAAGCCGTCGCGGAGGTGAACAGTTTCGTCTTCGGCGTACTGGGTCTCGAGGTCTTCTACGCTTGTAACGCGGTTACCAATGAGGCATCGCGCCGGGTCAAGCAAAAGACCGGCGCCGAATTGGTCGGCTACGTCGAGCTTGCCCATCACAACGGTCAGACGCTAGCCGAACGATGGCGTGTGACGCGGGAACAATGGCTGCGCCGGAACAGATAGCGGAGCGAAGCAATCCGGCGGGGCTGGTGGGCCGGATTGCTTCCGTCTTCGCCCGCCGAGCTTTGGCGGACAAGTCGTCGCGATGCTCCCTTGCGCAAACGCTTCGCATTTGTCGCAGGCAACGGCGTTGCGGGGAGCGGGGTGTCAGCTTCGAGCCGGCGCTCTCAGGAAGAGAGCGCTGTCGTTTTCGATTGGCGCGAGCGCAGCCATTGCCGGAAGGATCTCCGGCGCTCCCACGAATGCCTCCGCGATCCGTTCGTCGGCGGCCGCCGTATCGTCCAGCCGGGCTTCGATCCATTGCCAGAGGCCGCGGATCTCCTCGGCGGATTTGCCGCTTGGTGCATATTCGCTGACCGCAAGACCCGAGCTCAGCGCGTCCTGGTGATCGTTGCGCATCACGATGAAGGGCCTTGCGACGATGTCGGCGATATCGCGTGCGGCCTCCTCGCTGAGCGCAGCCTCGGCGTTGCTAAGGCGCGCGCCGCGGATCGGGGTCTGGTTCAGGACGTAGGCGAACGGCTTGTGCCAGGCCCTGATGACGCTCAGCGTCGCGGCAGTCGCTTCGATGTCGGCGACGCTCGGGCGCGTCGGAATCAGGCACAGATCGGCATAACGAATGGCTGAATTGGTCGATGCACTGACGCCACCGGCGGTATCGATGATCGTCATCGTCACGCCGTCACGATCGAGCGATTGTAGTCGTTGTTCGACGTCGCTGGCCACGTAGACCGGCTCGACGATGGGCTCGGCAAAGGGGCGCCGGCGCTGCCAGTTCGAAAGGGTGTCCGTCTCGATCAGGCGGACGGTGTGCCCGGCCTGGATGGCTGCAAGCGCGAGGCCGATGGCCAGCGTGCTTTTGCCGGAGCCGCCCTTTTGGGTGGCCAATACGATCGTCTGCATTCTAGATCCTTTGGATGGCTTCAGAGGGGTTACGCCACACGAGGAGCACCGCATTCTGCGGTGCCGAGCTTTCGCTCCTCAGACGTACCCAGCCCGATCCAAAGGTCTTCTCGAATCGCGGTTGTCCGAATCAGTCAGCTTGCAATGATGCCGAATTATGGAATTGTGGCAATAACGGGTGAATACGGCTGTGCATGCTGCAGCGGGCCGATTTGCCTCGATGAATGACAACAAGAAGCGCGTGATCGCATCGCGCGTCCCCGCTCCGCGCGCGTCTGCATAATCCACGGAGCAGGTCATCTCGTGCCCCGGACGCAGCGCAGCACGCAGTGATGCGCTGCTGAGCCGGGGCCCATCGCTCCGCGGCACAGATAGGTCCCGGCTCTGCGGAGCAGCGTTACACGCTGCACCGCGTCCGGGACACGAGCGAGCGCTATTTCCGCACGCAGATCACGCGGACGACCGACGGCTTCGCATCGCTCGATCCGCCGGCCGCGTTGACGCCGTTGGCCTTGAGGAAACCGCGCACGGTATCGGCTGCCACCAGCACAGCCTGCGCCGCCGGTACGCCATTGGTAGGTCCCGCCACCTGAACCGGCTTCAACAGCGCGATGCCGGCGAAGCTGCCGTCGCCGTCCTGCGCGGGCGCGCCGGAAAAGCCGAGTACCGGCGCGGGCGTCAGCGCGATGTCGCTGCCGCCACCAAGCTGGGCCACCGATGCCTTGGCGCTGGTCACCGCCGCGCCGCCGCCCTGGTTCTGCGGATCGGCAATGCCGGTGAGGTCGAGCGCCGCCTTGGTGGCGGCATTGGCGAGATTGAGCGCCTTCAGCCCGCGCGCGCCATAGATGCGCAAGAGCGCCAGATCGTGCTCTTTGTCTTCGGCGACGCGATCGGCATTGCCGAAGCCTGCGATCGCGACCGTGAGGCAACCATCGGTGATCTGGCGGTCGGCCAGAATCGCGCCATCGTCGCCGACGACGAGGCCGGTGCCATATTCCACGCTCCTGCGCGGGGGAGGCCCTGCCGTTTGCGCGGCAGCCGGAAACGCATTGAACGCGCTCGACATCGCGATCACGACCGGCTCGACGGTGTTCTCGGTTGCCTGGTCGTACATGATGGTGAGGATGCGGACCTCATCGCCTTTGAAGGTGCCGCGCATATAAAACTTCTTCAGGCCCTGGAGGCCGGACAGCACGAAGAAATCCGGCTTGACCACGGTGTAATCGATGGTGCGGCCCGGCTCTTTCTTCTCGCGTTCGGCGAGTTTTGTCGTGGTCGGATTGGCTTCCTTGCGCCGCGAAAGCTGGATCTGGATCGTGCCGTTCGGAGAGGTCCATTTGGTGCCATTGGCATCGCTGGCCTGCTGCGGCACCAGCTTGGTGGGAATGCCGAGCCGCGCACCGGTGCGGGGATCGACGGTGATCTTCCAGCCAACGTTTTCCTGCTTTTTTCGGGCGGTATCGGCGAGCGTGCCGCGCTCCTGCGGATTGAGCACGCCGGTTGGCTTGGCCCCGCGCGACTTCTGGAATTCCTTGATCGCATTGACCATGCGCTCTCTGACGTCACCGGTGATGGCGCCGTTATATTGCCCGACCCAGGCGAGGTCCGACTGCAGCGCCAGCCGCTCGGCCTGGTTTAAGGCCTTCGCCGTGTCCTCCGGCCTCTGCAGCGCGGGACGGATCGGCACCGTCGTGACTTGCTTCGGCTTGGCGCCCGCCGTCGAAGGTGGCGTCATTTGCGCCTGCGCGGCGGCCCCTGAGATCACAAAAATCGACGCAGCGATCATCAATGTTGCTGAAAGCACCAATCTCATGACAAATCCCGACAAATCCCGGCAGAAAATAAGGAGAGTGCAATCATTGACGTCCGACCAATTAAGCACATCTGCTTAGTCGGCAACAACCGCACCCCGGTTCAGTTTTCCCCTCATCCTGAGGAGCCGCGAAGCGGCGTCTCGAAGGACGAGGCCACCAGCCGGGCCTCATGGTGTCCAGACGATGCGAAGCATCGTCCGGTGAACGCGCGTTCCGCGCTCCTCACCATGAGGGTTTGCCAGCGAAGGAAGGACAGCACACGACCATGCTGAGCGCCGACGAACTCGAACGCTACGCCCGCCATATCGTGCTGCGCGAAGTCGGCGGTCCCGGGCAGGCCGCCTTGAAAGCGGCATCCGCGCTGGTGATCGGCGCCGGCGGCCTCGGCGCGCCCGTCCTGATGTATCTGGCGGCGGCCGGTGTCGGCAGGCTCGGTGCTGTTGATGACGACGTTGTCTCGCTGTCCAATCTGCAGCGGCAGATCATCCACGCCACGCCCGACATCGGGCGGCGCAAGGTCGACAGCGCCGCGGATACGGTTCACGCGCTCAACCCCCATGTCCAGTTCGAGGCGCATGCGGTGCGCCTCGATGCGGGGAACGTGATGTCGCTGATCGACGGCTACGATCTCGTGCTCGACGGCTCCGACAATTTCGAAACCCGCTACCTGGTTTCCGATGCCTGCTTCTTCGCCGGCAAGCCGCTGATCACGGCGGCGCTGGGGATGTTCGACGGATCGCTGACCACGATCCGGGCGCATGAACGGGACGGTGACGGCCACTTCAATCCGACCTATCGCTGCCTGTTTCCCGAACCGCCGCCGCCTGGCACCATACCGGCCTGCGCCGAGGCCGGCGTCATGGGCGCGCTGGCGGGCATGCTGGGCTCGATGATGGCGCTGGAGGCGATCCGTGAGATCGTCGGCTTCGGCGAGAGCCTGGTAGGGCGGCTGGTGATGGTGGACGCGCGCGCGATGCGGTTCGAAACCCTGCGCTACACGCGCGACCCGGCCAACCCGCTCAATGGCGATACGCCCACGATCACTGATTTGAGCGGCTACGCGGCCTAGAATCCCGGAGTGGCTGCCCCCACCCCGGCCCTCCCCCGCAAGAGCGGGAGAGGGCCACGAGCGCGCCGCTTCGTGAGATGCGCGCTCAACAAACCCCATCTGTAAGATCAAGAACTGGCGGCCCCACGACGTACGCTATCCGCTCCCTCTCCCGCTTGCGGGGGAGGCATAGGCGGCCTCCGGCCGCCGTCCTTAACAAACACGCCGATGCGGAGCATCGGCTATGGTCGGGGGTGCCGCCGCATACACCGGCGCCGATGACGCTTGGCGTTCTCACTGCTTCGCGGCCCTCTCGCTGTCCATATGCGCGAGCTGCGACTCCGGATACCGCGCGCCGGCCGCAGCGCCTGGCGGAAACGCCTTGGCGAGCGCGGCGAGATGCTTCTCGGTCAGCTTCACGTCGAGCGCGCCGAGCGCTTCGGAGAGACGGTCACGACGGCGGGCGCCGACCAGCGGCACGATGTCGTTGCCCTGCGCCGCGACCCACGCAATCGCGACCTGTGCGGGGGAGGCGCCGAGCTCGCTTGCAATCGCACGCAATGAGTCCACCAGCGCCAGATTGGCGTCGAGATTGCTTCCCTGGAAACGCGGGCTCATGGCGCGAAAATCCTTGGTCCCGCGATCGGCCGTCCAGTGCCCGCTGATCAACCCGCGTGACAGCACGCCATAGGCCGTGATGCCGATGCCGAGTTCGCGGCAGGTCGGCAGGATGTTGTCCTCGATGCCGCGCGAGATCAATGAGTATTCGATCTGCAGGTCGCTGATCGGGTGCACCGCATGGGCGCGGCGGACGGTCTCCGCGCCGACTTCCGACAGGCCGATATGCCTGATCCAGCCGGCCTTCACCATGTCTGCCATCGCACCGACCGTCTCCTCGATCGGCACGTCCGGGTCGAGCCGTGCCGGCCGGTAGATATCGATTGTATCGACGCGCAGTCGCTGCAGCGAATAAGCGAGGAAATTCTTGATCGCCGCCGGGCGGCTGTCGTAGCCGGACCAGTTCTTTGCGGGGTCGCGCAGCGCGCCGAACTTGACGCTGATCCGGACGTTGTCGCGGCCGCGCGCGGCAAGCGCTTCGCCGATCAGCATTTCATTGTGACCCATGCCGTAGAAATCGCCGGTGTCGAGCAGGGTGATGCCGGCGTCGAGCGCGGCGTGGATGGTGGCAATGCTCTCGCTGCGGTCGGCCGGCCCGTAGAAGTCTGACATGCCCATGCAGCCGAGGCCGATGGCGGAGACGGTTGGGCCCGTCGTGCCGAGTTTGCGCTTTTCCATGATGGTCCTCCTCAAAAGATCGGTGGCGACGAGACCGATATGGACCGTCTCGACTGAATCGATAAGCTGGACAATACGAAATAGCTTGTTCAGTATATCGAACAATGAAGGATTTCGACCTCCGCGACCTCGACGCGTTCGTCGCCGTGGCGCGCACCCGGAATTTCCGCCGTGCCGCGACAGAACAGGGCGTCTCTGTCTCAAGCCTCAGCCAGCGGCTGCGCGACATGGAGGAGCGGCTCGGCGTCCGCCTGATGAATCGCACCACGCGCAGCGTAGCCCTCACCGAAGCCGGCGAGTTGTTGCTGGGGCGCGTCGGCCCGGCGCTATCGGATGTCGGTGCGGCGCTCGATCAGGTGCGCGGCCTGCGGGCCGTGCCGTCGGGGCGTCTACGCATCAATGCGCCGCCGCCGGCAATCGACCTCGTGTTGGCGCCGATGGTCGCGCCGTTTCTTGAGAAGCATCCCAAAATCGAGTTGGAGATCGTCGGCGAGAGTTCGTTTATCGATATCGTTGCCGGCGGATTCGACGCCGGCGTGCGCTATGGCGAACATCTGGCGCAGGACATGATCGCGGTCTCGCTCGGAGCGCCGCAGCGTTACGCCGTGGTGGCGTCCAAGGAGTATGTTGCTCGACATGGTCGACCGGAAGCGCCGAAGGATCTGCTCGACCATGCCTGTATCCGCACCCGCTTCGGCAGCGGCGCGATGCTGGATTGGGAGTTTGAGAAAGCGGGCCGTGTCGTAAAGGTTTCCCCGCCGGCCAAGCTGGTCGCGACCTATCTGGGGCTGGCATTGCGCGCCGTCCATGACGGGGTGGGCTTCTGGCTGACGTTCGAAGGTTATGTACGCTACGGCATCAAGTCGGGCGCGCTGGTCAGCGTGCTCGACGACTGGTGCCCGCCGTTTCCGGGGCCGTTTTTGTACTATCCGAGCCGTCGCCAGCCGCCGCCGGCGCTTGCCGCGTTCGTCTCGTTTGTCGCGGAGTGGCGGAAACGAGAGCGGCGGAAGAGCAAATGATGTGGTAGCCCGGATGGAGCGGCGGCGGAATAAGTCGCTGTAGCGCGTTCGTGTAGCCCGGATGGAGCCAACGGGTCGCGCGAATGCGCGCCCGATGACAGGCTCCGCGCAATCCGGGATCAGTTCATCCGGCGTGTACCGCCCTCGGATTGCACTGCGCTCCATCCGGGCTACACGTGGCTAATAGACTCACAGCATGCTGGGCAGCACGCGATCGGGCGGCTTGTGGTTGTCGAGGAAGGTTCTGATATTGATGATCACCTTCTCGCCCATCTCGACGCGGCCTTCGATGGTAGCCGAGCCCATATGCGGCAGTAGCGTCACCTTGCCGGCTTTCGCCAGCCGCACCAGTTTCGGATTGACCGCGGGCTCATGCTCGTAGACGTCGAGGCCGGCGCCGCCGATGTCACCGGCTTCGAGCAGCTTGATCAGCGTGTCCTCGTCGATCACCCCGCCGCGCGCGGTGTTGACGATGTAGGCGTCTTTGCGGATCAGCTTCAGCCGCCTGGCCGACAAGAGGTGATAGGTCGCAGGCGTATGCGGACAGTTCACCGAGATGATGTCCATCCGCGCCAGCATCTGGTCGAGGCTTTCCCAGTAGGTCGCGCCGAGTTCATCGGCGATAACAGGCGCCACCGGGCGGCGGTTGTGATAGTGGATCTGCAGGCCGAAGGCGCGCGCGCGGCGGGCAACCGCCTGACCGATGCGGCCCATGCCGATGATGCCGAGGCGTTTTCCCCCGATGCGATGGCCGAGCATCCAGGTCGGCGACCAGCCAGCCCAGTTCTTGCCGTCGGTGAGAATCGAGGCGCCCTCGATCAGGCGCCGCGGTACGGCGAGAATCAGCGCCATCGTCATGTCGGCGGTGTCTTCGGTCAGTACTTTCGGCGTATTGGTCACCGTGATGCCGCGCGCATGCGCCGCCGCGACGTCGATATTGTCGACGCCGTTGCCGAAATTGGCGATCATGCGCAGCTTGCAGTCGGGATCGTTGAGCATTTCCTCGCGGACCATGTCGGTGACGGTCGGCACCAGCACGTCAGCAGTGCGGACCGCATCCGCGATCTGCTCCGGCGTCATCGGCGTATCGTCGAGATTCAACCTTGCGTCGAACAGCTCGCGCATCCGGGTCTCGATCGAGTCAGGCAATTTGCGAGTGACGACGACGAGAGGTTTTTTCTTAACCGACATGTCCTGCTCTCATGAGGGAGGGTGCGCAGAGGCGCGCCGTTCAGACCTCATTAACCCGGTTGTTCGACACTGCGATGGCCACGCGGTCCCGGTATCCGGCTGTTTGCTGAGGTAAGTCCCTTGGGTTCCCAATACTTGCCTCGGATTCTCGACGGAAAATCCGGGCGTTCTGGTTCTAGGCGTTCCGTCCTCTCTATCAGAAGGCCGGGCCAAGACAAGAACCCCTCGGACGTTGCAAGTCGGGTGCGGCCAAAGCGGGGCACGGGGATTTGGGTTTTTCGGGCGTTAGCGGGCGGTCTCAACTCGGAGAATTCGAGTTGGGGTAGCTCGGCAGGAGACGGGTTGATGGCGTTGGGGCGTTTCTGTTCGGTGGCGGTGCTGGCGGCGTGCTGGCTTGTCGCATCGGTCAGTGCAGGGTTTTCGGCCAAGGATTCGGCCACCACCACGAGCGGCCTGCCGGTGCCGCGATATGTCAGCCTCAAATCCGATCATGTGAATGTGCGGGCCGGTCCGACCAAGGACAACGACGTCGCCTGGATCTATACCCGTTCGGGCCTGCCGGTCGAAATCACCGCCGAGTTCGAGAACTGGCGGCGCGTGCGCGATTCCGAAGGCGCCGAGGGCTGGGTCTATCATTCGCTGTTGTCCGGCCGCCGCACTGCGGTCGTCACCATGAAGAGCAAGGATGAGCTTGCATCGCTCTATGATCGTCCCGATCCGACGAGCGCGGTTGCGGCCCGCCTGCAGGCCGGCGTCGTCGCGCAAGTCAAGAAATGCGCCAATGGCTGGTGCCGCGTCGTCGGCAACGGCTTTGACGGCTGGATCGAGCAGCAGCGCCTGTGGGGCGTGTATGCGGACGAAAGGGTGGATTGAGGTTCTCCGTCGTCCCTGCGAAAAGCAGGGACCCATACGCCGCGGCCTGTCGATGAGGCGAGCGGGTAGACGCCTTCCTTAACAACAAAGATTAGTGGTTGTGGGTCCCCGCGTTCGCGGGGACGACGTGTGGAGAGAGGCGCGTCAGCGCTTCTTGCGCAGCCGCACGACCATGTCGACGCGGGCGATCTCATAGCCCTCGGGCACGTCGGGCATCTTCGACAACACCAGGTGCGGATCGGGGATGTCGACCAGCTCGTGATTGTTCTCGAGATAGAAGTGGTGATGCGCGGTGACGTTGGTGTCGAAATAAGTCTTGGTGCCGTCGACCGAGACCTGGCGCAACAGACCGGCGTCCGTGAGCTGATTGAGCGTGTTGTAGACGGTGGCCAGCGACACCGGAACCTTGGCGAGCGTCGCCTCCTCATACAGCATTTCCGCGGTCAGATGGCGGGCGCCCTTGCCGAACAGCAGCCAGCCCAGCGCCATGCGCTGCCGGGTGGGCCTGAGGCCAGCGGCCTGCAGCATTTCATTGACGTCGTGCCACGGACAGCCAGTCAACGCCGGCTGGTGTCCAGCGGCGCGGGCAGCCGGATCGATACCGTCGTCGTTCAGGGGCGAGGCTTGGTCGTTCATGTCCACTTCGGGTACCACACGCGCTAACTTGGGCAATATTCTTGCCCAATATAAAAGGAAATCAGGTAGATGCAAGTTTTTCGCAACTAGAACTGGCCCAAGGTTAAGAGGAACAAGCGTAACGACGGGGCGTTTTAGCCCGTTCCAGTGCTTTGCCGCGCGCTAATGCCTATGTTACAGAGCGCGCGGACCACATATGCGATTTCGGCAGAGGCTAGTGCCGATAGCACCCTAAGTAGCGCCAGATTGCGGGGAAACAAGTGTTCTCCCGTAGGGAAACGGGTCCGGTTCGCTCAAAGCGCTCCATCGGGACATCTAAGGTGAGGCTGACTACGATGCTGGATCGGCGCAGCGGTTATGAATACGAGGATTTGCTCGCCTGCGGCCGCGGTGAGATGTTCGGCCCCGGAAATGCGCAGCTACCGCTGCCGCCGATGCTGATGTTCGACCGCATCACCGAGATCACCGAAAAGGGCGGTGAGTTCGGCAAGGGCCTGATCCGCGCCGAACTCGATGTGAAGCCGGACCTGTGGTTTTTCGGCTGTCACTTCAAGAATGACCCGGTCATGCCGGGGTGCCTTGGCCTGGACGCGATGTGGCAGATGGTCGGATTCTACCTCGGCTGGATCGGCGGCGAGGGACGGGGCCGGGCGCTGGGGCTCGGGGAATTGAAGTTCTCCGGCCAGGTGCTGCCGAACGCCCGCAAGGTTGTGTACAACATCGACATGAAACGCGTGATGCGTTCAAAGCTGGTGCTCGGCGTTGGCGACGGCTGGCTTTCCATGGATGGCGAGATTATCTATCGCGCCAAGGATCTGAAGGTCGGGCTGTTCAAGCAGGGCTCCGCGCCGGGCGGCTGAGCAACGCGATCAGCAGCAACACACCTTCACAGAACAACGTAAACGGCGAGGCGAGGCGATCATGAGGCGGGTTGTCATCACGGGGATGGGTATCGTCTCATCCATCGGAAACAACACCCAGGAAGTGCTTGCGAGCCTTCGCGAGGCAAAATCCGGCATCACGCGCGCGGAAAAGTACGCCGAGCTCGGTTTTCGCTCGCAGGTGCAGGGCGCGCCAACGCTCAATCCCGCTGACGTCATCGATCGTCGCGCCATGCGATTCCTCGCCGAAGGCGCGGCTTGGAATCACGTCGCGATGGAACAGGCGATCCGCGATTCCGGTCTTGAAGCCAACGAAGTCTCCAATGAGCGTACCGGCATCATCATGGGGTCGGGCGGACCGTCGACGCGGACGCTGGTGGAAGCGGCAGACATCGCGCGCACCAAGGGTCCGAAGCGGGTCGGCCCGTTCGCGGTGCCGAAGGGCATGTCATCAACGGCCTCGGCGACGTTGGCGACCTGGTTCAAGATCAAGGGCGTGAACTATTCGATTTCTTCGGCCTGCGCGACCTCCAACCATTGCATCGGCAACGCCTATGAGACGATCCAGATCGGCAAGCAGGACGTGATCTTCGCCGGCGGTTGCGAGGAGCTCGACTGGACCCTGTCGGTGCTGTTCGACGCCATGGGCGCAATGTCGTCCAAATACAACGACACGCCGGCGACGGCCTCGCGTCCCTACGACATCAGCCGCGATGGTTTTGTCATTGCTGGTGGCGCCGGCGTGGTGGTGCTGGAAGAGCTCGAACGTGCCAAGGCGCGGGGCGCGCGCATTTACGGCGAACTGGTCGGCTATGGCGCGACGTCGGACGGTTACGACATGGTGGCGCCGTCGGGCGAAGGCGCCGAGCGCTGCATGCGCATGGCGATTTCGACGGTAAAGACGCCGATCGACTACATCAATCCGCACGCCACCTCGACGCCAGCCGGCGATCCGCCGGAAATCGAGGCGATCCGAAAGGTGTTCGGCACCGGCGACAAGTGCCCGCCGATCTCGGCGACCAAGGCGCTGACCGGCCATTCGCTCGGCGCTACCGGCGTGCAGGAGGCGATCTATTCGCTTCTGATGCTGAACAACGGCTTCGTCTGCGAGAGCGCCCATATCACCGAACTCGATCCGGTGTTTGCCGACATGCCGATCGTGCGCAAGCGCATCGATAACGCCAAGCTCGGCACCGTTCTGTCGAACTCCTTCGGCTTCGGCGGCACCAACGCCACGCTGGTGTTCAAGCGGCTGGATGCGTAGTTTTCAATCGGCTGTCATGCCCCGCCACCGGGTCTCGCCTTCGGCGAGCCCGATGACAGGCTCCGGCGGGGCGGGAAGTCAGCCGCGACCTCGCGGCCTATCACAAACGTCTCTGGAATACTGTATCACCCCCGGGAGCCTGTCATCCGGCGGGCCGAAGGCCGGACCGGGTGGCGGGTGATGACATCAACGAAATAAGTGGAGCGTAGGCGAATGCAGGACCTGATGAAAGGCAAGCGCGGCTTGATCATGGGCGTCGCCAATGATCATTCGATCGCCTGGGGCATCGCCAAGACGCTTCACGCGCACGGCGCCGAGCTCGCTTTCACCTATCAGGGCGACGCGCTCGGCAAGCGCGTCAAGCCGCTGGCGCAATCGCTCGGCGCCGATACGGTGCTGTCGTGCGACGTCGAAGACCTTGCCAGCGTCGATTCCGTTTTCGCGACACTGAAGGCCAAATGGGGCGGGCTCGACTTTCTCGTCCACGCGGTTGCGTTCTCCGACAAGAACGAGTTGAAGGGGCGCTATGCCGATACCACGCGCGAGAACTTTTCGCGCACCATGCTGATCTCCTGCTTTTCGTTCACCGAAATCGCCAAACGTGCCGCCGACCTGATGCCCGAGACCGGTGGCTCCATGATCACGCTGACCTTCGGCGGATCGGTGCGCGTGATGCCGAATTACAATGTAATGGGTGTGGCGAAAGCGGCGCTGGAAGCGTCGGTACGCTATCTCGCCGCCGACTTCGGCCCGCGCAAGATACGCATCAATTCGATCTCGGCAGGCCCGGTTCGCACGCTGGCAGGTTCCGGCATCGGCGATGCGCGCGCGATGTTCGCCTTCCAGCAGAAACATTCGCCGCTCGGCCGCGGCGTGACGCTGGAAGAACTCGGCGGCTCCGCACTCTATCTGCTGTCGGACCTGTCGGGTGGCGTCACGGGGGAAATCCACTACGTCGATTCCGGCTACAACGTGATCGCGATGCCGCGGCCCGAAGAGCTGAAGGCGGAGTAAGCTTTCGTAGCCCGGATGGAGCGAAGCGAAATCCGGGGACTCTCGCACGAGGCGCATTGCTCCCGGATTGCGCTTCGCTCCATCCGGGCTACGCTTACTACGTCTACTTCACCCCGCCGCGATCTTCTCCGCGCGCTGAAAGGCCGGGCGCGCCGCGCAGCGGTCGATATAGACGTCGAACGACGGCCGCGGCGGCACCATCTTGAACAGCCGCACCGCAAAATTCAGCCCCGAGCCGAGCATGATGTCGGCGGCCGAAAACTTCTCGCCGAGAATCCATGGACCCTTTTGCAGGGCGGCGTCGAGCACGTCGAACGTCTGGGTGGCACTGCCCCACGCCGCGGTGCTCGCCGGCACCTCCAGTTTCGTGAAGAGCTGGATCAGCGCCGGCTCGATGCAGCTCGGTGAAAAGAACAGCCACTGCAGGTATCTTGCCCGCAGCGGATCGGTGACGGCCGGCGCAAGGTTGGTTTCGGGATATCGGTCGGCGATGTAAGCGCAGATCGCCGCCGCTTCTCCGAGCGCCGAGTCGCCGTCCTTCAGCCCTGGCACCTTGCCCATCGGATTGATCGCGAGATATTCCGGCGCCTTCTGCGCGCCAGTCGTGATGTCGGTGAGCACGCGCTCATAAGGCAGCCCGGCTTCTTCCAGCAGCCAGATCGCGGAGAAGGAGCGGGACCGCGGCGACCAGTAGAGTTGGATCATAGGACGAACCTTTCTTCGGCTTGGACGAACAGCGCTTGTTCATTGCGCGTCTACCGCGAATTGGCAATGCACTACGCCTGGAACCAACAAGCCGTGCTCCAACGATATGTTGGTCAACTTTATTTCGTGCAGCAGGTCGGCTGGCGATTCCAGACTCGAACCACTGTGGCCCCGCTATACAGGAGTGCCTAATCGTTCTTGAGATAGTCAGGCAGCGTTTGATCGAGCCTTGCCGCAACCAGCGCACCGGTTCTTTCGCGAAGCATCGCATTACCCGGAACGGCTGTTGCCGGTTCGGGAAACAGCGAGTTGTCGAGTTTGGTGAGCGGATCTTCGGTCAGTCGCAAGCCGTCGGCCAGTCGCGTGCCTAGACCAGCGAATGGACGGCTAATAGTCTCGTAGTTGCCGCCGTCGAGCAGAGTCACCCCAACATTAGCGAACAGGTGCGAGTGCCTGATGACTGATCCTAGTCCGCGACTGTATGCACCGATGCCGTCAAGCATCAGATTGGTGCCCGGCACCTGCCCTTTGAATCGGGTTACAACAAGGTAGCGTTCGCAGTTCGCAGCCGGCGTGATACTCCTGACGATCGCCGGCAGGCCCTCGCGGGGGTCGGGCAAGAACCGTGACGTCGGGTTATAGAAGGGCTCAAACGCGCCCTTCGGATAGGTGATCCTCCGCACTGCCGGATCAGTGCCGGTCGCCGCGCGTACCCGCGCGACTACGAGATCATCGAATCCCCATCCCTCGACCGCGACCGCGCTCTCCTCGGTCTCAAATATCGTGAGGCCAAATTTTTGTACAGCAAAGCGGTCCCCGAGCGCCGAAATGATGCCAAGTCGGCAAGGACCCGTTTCCGCAGCAACCGGTTGCTTCGCGGCCGCCTTGGCTTTGGGCGCCGCTTTCTTTGTGACGGCTTTCGCGGGTGTCGATGCCGCCGGAGTGTTCGTTGTTGGAGGAGATTGGGCCCATCCATCTACCGCGAAGCATGACAGGAGGATGACGGCAGTGAAGCTACGGAACATGGTCTGAAAACGAGAGTTGATGACACGGAGCAGGCAAACTAGAGGGTGCAGGCGCCGCCCGCAAGTCGAGCGACGGCTTTCACGCCGATTTCCGCCAGCGATAATATTTCATCATGAATCCCGTCATCGGCTCGACCTGCTCCTTTTCCAACACAAAGCCTTCGCGCTCGTACCAGTGCCAGGCTTTTTCGTTCTCTCGCACGCAGCGCAGCCAGATTTCATCCGGCAGATGCTTGCGCGTAAAGGCGAGCAGTTGGTGTCCGACGCTGTTGCCCTGATATTCCGGCGTGACGAACAGCTGGTCGAGATAGCGATCGGGAAGATGCAACGCGAGCATCGCTGCCAAATTCCCGTTATCGTCGACGACATAAAGGCTCCAGCCCCTCTCCACCTCCATTGGGATGCGCGCGCGCAATTTCGCCAACAGGGCATCGCTGGCGTCTTCCAATCCGGTCGAGGCCCAACTGTCCATCCAGGCCTGGGCGATCCTGTCATACTCGTCTGGTCGTGCGAGGCGGATGATCGTTTGTAACAAGGCTGAGATATCCCCGAGGCGGCCTGACCCGTCAGGTCCGCGATTTCCGTGATGACGATGCCGTCTTGCGCTGTTCGCGCAATGCGTCGGCGGCGAGGCAGACCACCTCGGATATCTGCTGGAGCTGTCCGGCGAGCGGGCTTGTCTTGCGCCAGACCATGCCGATGGTTCGCGACGGCTGCGGATTCCTGAAGCGGGCGACGGAGACCGGCGCTGAGCGGGTTTCCACCGCGACCGCCATTTCCGGAATCAGGGTGACGCCGATACCGGCGCCGACCATTTGCACGAGCGTCGACAGCGAGCTCGCGTCCAGGACTTCCCGCGGCGGCGAGGACTGCATGTTGCAGAACGACAGCGCCTGCTCGCGAAAGCAGTGTCCCTCCTCGAGCAGCAGCAGCCGCATTTCACGCAGCGTTTCATGACTCGGCACCGGCGTGCCCTCATCCTCGCCCGGCCGCACCAGCAGGAAGTTCTCAGAAAAACACGTGACCTCGGTCAGCGAAGACTCCGACACCGGCAGCGCAACGATCGCGGTATCGAGTCGGCCCTCCGTGACCTCCTTGATCAGCTTTGGCGTCAGCGTCTCGCGCACGTGAATGTCGAGCTCGGGATGCAGGCGCGCGAGATGCTCGATCACCTTGGGCAGCAGGTAGGGCGCGATCGTCGGAATCATGCCGATGCGTAAGCGCCCCGCGAGCCGGTCGCGTGAGGCGCGCGCGAAATCGCCGAGTTCGTCGACCGATCGCAGGATGTCGCGGACGCGCTGGACGATCTCTTCGCCGAATTTGGTCAGCGTGACCTGCCGCGCGCTGCGCTCCAGCAGCACGCCGCCCAAAACTTCCTCCATTTCCTTGATCTGCATCGAGAGCGCCGGCTGCGAGATCGAACATGCCTCTGCCGCGCGTCCGAAATGGCCGTGACGTGCCAGCGCGTCGAAATAGCGCAGCTGTCGGAGCGTCATCTGGATCATCAGAATATCTTATCAGACCGATCATTAAAATCAACTTCACCTGATGGAAGGCGCTGCTTAGAGTGCTTCCAATCCGAACAGGAAGCGACCCTCAGGAGACAATCATGGATGACAAGACAAAATGCCCGTTCTCGGGCGGCAATCGTGCACGCACGAACCGCGACTGGTGGCCGGACGCGCTGGACGTTTCGGTTCTTCACCGCAATTCCACGCTCTCCGATCCGATGGGGGAGGCGTTCGACTACGCCAAGGAATTCAAGACGCTCGATCTCGACGCCGTGATCAAGGACCTGCATGCCTTGATGACGGATTCGCAGGAATGGTGGCCGGCCGATTTCGGTCACTATGGCGGTCTGATGATCCGCATGGCCTGGCACAGCGCAGGCACCTACCGCATCACGGATGGCCGTGGCGGCGCTGGCGCCGGTCAGCAGCGCTTCGCGCCGTTGAATAGCTGGCCTGACAACGCCAATCTCGACAAGGCGCGCCGGTTGCTGTGGCCGATCAAGCAGAAATACGGCCGGAAGATCTCGTGGGCCGACCTGATGATTCTCGCCGGCAACGTCGCGCTAGAATCGATGGGCTTCAAGACGTTCGGCTTCGCCGGCGGCCGCGCCGACGTCTGGGAGCCTGAAGAGCTGTTCTGGGGACCGGAGGGCACGTGGCTCGGCGACGAACGCTACAGCGGCGAACGCCAGCTCGCGGAGCCGCTCGGCGCCGTGCAGATGGGCCTGATCTACGTCAATCCGGAAGGGCCGAACGGCAATCCGGACCCGATCGCAGCGGCCAAGGACATCCGCGAGACGTTCTTCCGCATGGCGATGAACGACGAGGAAACCGTCGCCCTGATTGCGGGCGGCCACTCCTTCGGCAAGACCCACGGCGCCGGTGACCCGTCGCTGGTCGGCCCGGACCCGGAAAGCGGTGCGCTGGAGGATCAGGGCCTTGGCTGGAAGAGCAAGCATGGCACGGGCGTCGGCGCCGACGCCATCACCGGCGGCCCGGAAGTCACGTGGACGCAGACGCCGACCAAGTGGAGCAATCTGTTCTTCAAGAACCTGTTCGAAAACGAATGGGAACTGACGCAGAGCCCGGCCGGGGCGAAGCAGTGGAAGGCAAAAGGGTCGGAAGCCACCATCCCGGACGCCTACGACAAGTCGAAGAAGCATGTGCCGACCATGCTGACCACCGACCTGTCGCTGCGCCTCGACCCGGCCTACGAGAAGATCTCGCGGCGCTTCTACGAGCATCCGGACCAGTTCGCCGATGCGTTCGCGCGTGCCTGGTTCAAGCTCACGCACCGCGACATGGGCCCGATCGCGCGTTACCTCGGCCCGCTGGTGCCGAAGGAAACGTTGATCTGGCAGGACCCGATTCCGGCGGTCGATCATCCGCTGATCGGCGAGCAGGACATCGCCGCGCTGAAGGCGAAGATTCTCGCCTCCGGCCTGTCGGTGTCGCAGCTCGTCTCGACCGCATGGGCGTCGGCCTCGACGTTCCGCGGCTCCGACAAGCGCGGTGGCGCCAACGGCGCGCGGATACGTCTCAGCCCGCAGAAGGACTGGGAGGTCAATCAGCCGGCCGAGCTCAAGACCGTGCTGCAGAAGCTCGAAGCGATCCAGAAGGAGTTCGGCAAGAAGGTTTCGCTTGCCGACCTGATCGTTCTCGGCGGCTGCGCGGCGGTCGAAAAAGCCGCAAAGGACGCCGGGCTAGACGTCAAGGTGCCGTTCACGCCGGGTCGCATGGACGCGTCGCAGGACCAGACCGACGTCGAATCCTTCGCCCCGCTGGAACCGCGTGCCGACGGCTTCCGCAACTATATCAACAGCAAGAGGCACCAGTTCATGAAGCCTGAAGAGGCATTGGTGGACCGGGCACAATTGCTGCGGCTGACGGGACCCGAGATGACGGTTCTGCTCGGCGGCCTGCGTGTCCTCGGCGCCAATTTCGGCGGGTCGAAGCACGGCGTGTTCACCCAAAAGCCTGGCACGCTGACGAACGACTTTTTCGTCAACCTGCTCGACATGGGCACGCAATGGCAGCCCGCCGGCTCTGACGGCGTATACGAGAGCCGCGACCGGAAGACGAATGCGGTCAAATGGACCGGCACCCGCGTCGACCTGATCTTCGGTTCGCACTCGCAGCTCCGCGCCTTCGCGGAAGTCTATGCGTGCACCGACTCGAAGGAGAAGTTTGCGAAGGATTTCGTGGCGGCGTGGGACAAGGTGATGAACCTCGATCGATTCGACATCACCTGATCCTGGCAAGAGCCAACTGCAAAAGCAAAAAGGGCGGCCGAGAGGCCGCCCTTTTCACATTGAATGCGCTCAAACGCCGAGCGTGCCGGCCTTCGCCGCCGCATAACGCTCGGCGATTTTGGCCCAGTTCACCGTATTCCACCACGCCCTCAGATAATCCGCGCGGCGGTTCTGGTAGTTGAGATAATAGGCGTGCTCCCAGACGTCGTTGCCCATCAGGGCGCGCTTGCCGTCCATCATCGGGGTATCCTGGTTCGGCCGGGTCTCGATCGCAAGCTTGCCGTCCTTGCTCACCGTCACGAATACCCAGCCCGAGCCGAACTGGCGTCCGCCGGCGGCATTAAAATCGTTCTGGAATTTTTCCATGCCGCCGAGATCGCGATCGATCGCAGCCAGCACCTCGCCCTCGGGCTTGCCGCCGTTCGGGCCCATGATCTCCCAGAACATGGTGTGGTTGGCATGACCGCCGAGATTGTTGCGCACCGTGAACTTGATGCTGTCGTCGAGCGCATTCAGGTTGCCGAGCACGTTCTCGATCTTCGCCGTGCCCAATTGCGGATTGGTCTTGGCGACGTTGTTGAGGTTGGCGACATAGGCGGCGTGATGCTTGCCATGATGGATTTCCATCGTCCTCGCGTCGATATGCGGCTCGAACGCATTGGTCGGATAGGTCAGCGGCGGCAGCGTGAACGGCCCGGTTGGGTCGGCGGCCGGGGCGGGAGCCGCGGCCTGCGCGAAAACGAGACGTGGGGCTGCAGCCACGGCCGCGATACCGGTTGCAGCAAACATCAGTTGGCGCCGGGATATGGATGACATCGACTTCTCCTTAATTGTAGGTGAGCTTGGTGACTGTGTGCGCCGTAGGCCGCTGCGCGCGGCAAGTTACGGGCGAGGAGCGGGATCGGGTTTCGTTTTCTTTCCTCAACCCTGCGACGGAATCGCACAGGTGCCGCGGTCCTGGCAATGTAACTCGGGCGGCCCACAAAAAAGGGCGGCCGTTCGGCCGCCCTCTTGTTCACATTTTAGCGATGCCTTACTCGCCGGCGGCTTCACGCGGCGCCTGGCCTTCCGCCTTCTGTTTGGCCTCGAGGTCCTCGCCGGTGACCTGATCGACCACCTTCATCGACAGCCGGGTCTTGCCGCGGTCGTCGAAGCCGAGCAGCTTCACCTTGACCTTGTCGCCTTCCTTGACGACATCGGAGGTCTTCTGCACGCGGTTGGCGGCGAGCTGGCTGATGTGGACCAGGCCGTCCTTGGCGCCGAAGAAGTTCACGAACGCGCCGAACTCCATCACCTTGACCACGGTACCCTCATAGATCTGGCCGATCTCCGGATCGGAGGCGATCGACTTGATCCACTTGATCGCGGCCTTCATCGCCTCGCCGTCGTTGGAAGCGACCTTGACGGTGCCGTCGTCCTCGATGTTGACCTTGGCGCCGGTCTTCTCAACGATCTCGCGGATCACCTTGCCGCCGGTGCCGATCACTTCACGGATCTTGTCGGTCGCGATCTTGAAGGTCTCGATGCGCGGGGCGTATTCGCCGAGCTCGGCGCGAGCGTTGGTCAGCGCCTTGGCCATTTCGCCGAGGATGTGGACACGCCCTTCCCTGGCCTGGCCGAGTGCCACCTTCATGATCTCCTCGGTGATGCCCTCGATCTTGATGTCCATCTGCAGCGAGGTGATGCCCTGGTCGGTGCCGGCCACCTTGAAGTCCATGTCGCCGAGATGATCCTCGTCGCCGAGAATGTCGGACAGGACCGCAAAACGGGAGCCTTCCAGGATCAGGCCCATCGCGATGCCCGCGGTCGGCCGCTTCAAGGGAACGCCCGCATCCATCAGCGCCAGCGAGGCGCCGCACACCGAGGCCATCGACGAGGAGCCGTTGGATTCGGTGATCTCGGAGACCACGCGAACCGTGTAAGGGAATTCGTGGTGCGGCGGCAGTACCGGATGGATCGCGCGCCAGGCGAGCTTGCCGTGGCCGATCTCGCGGCGCTTGGTGCCGCCGAGGCGGCCGGTTTCACCGACCGAGTAGGGCGGGAAGTTGTAATGCAGCAGGAACGTCTCTTTATACGTCCCCGACAGCGCGTCGATATACTGCTCATCCTCGCCGGTGCCCAGCGTGGTCACGACCATCGCCTGGGTCTCGCCGCGGGTGAACAGCGCCGAACCATGGGCGCGCGGCAGGACGCCGACTTCGGCGATGATGTTGCGCACCGTCTTGCTGTCGCGGCCGTCGATGCGCTTGCCGGTATCGAGGATGTTCCAACGAACGATCTTGGCCTCGAGCTCCTTGAACACGCCGGCGATGCGCAGCTTGTCATATTTCGGCTCCTGGCCTTCCGGGAAATAGTGCGCGATCACCTTTTCCTTGGCCTTGCCGACCGCCGCATAGCGCTCCTGCTTGATCGGAATCGCGTAGGCCGAGCGCAGGTCCTGCTCGACCAGACCGAGCATTTCCTTCTCGATCTCGCTGTTGTCGATGGTGGTGACTTCGCGCGGGTCCTTGGCGGCCTTCTCGGCCAACTCGATGATCGCCTTGATCACCGGCTGGAAGTGGCGATGACCGAACATGACGGCGCCGAGCATGATCTCTTCCGAGAGCTCCTTGGCTTCGGATTCGACCATCAGCACCGCGTCCGACGTGCCGGCGACGACGAGGTCGAGCTGCGTGTCGGTCATTTCATCGAGCGTCGGGTTGAGGATGTATTCGTCATTGCTGAAGGCAACGCGCGCGGCGCCGATCGGCCCCTTGAACGGCACGCCCGACAGCGTCAGCGCTGCGGAGGCGGCGACCATCGCCACCACGTCGGGATCGTTCTCCATGTCGTGTGAGAGCACGGTAACGATGACCTGCGTCTCGTTGCGCCAGCCGTCGGCGAACAGCGGACGGATCGGGCGGTCGATCAGCCGGGAGACCAGCGTCTCCTTTTCGGTCGGGCGGCCCTCGCGCTTGAAATAGCCGCCGGGAATGCGGCCCGCGGCGTAGGTCTTTTCCTGGTAGTCGACGGTCAGCGGCAGGAAGTCGACGCCCTCGCGCGGCGCTTTCGCAGCGACGACGGTGGCGAGCACGACGGTCTCGCCATAGGTGGCGAGCACGGCGCCGTCGGCCTGACGGGCGATCTTGCCGGTTTCCAGCTTGAGGGGACGTCCACCCCAGTCGATCTCGACGGAATGCTTATTAAACATAGTGGTCTTCTTTCATGGGTTCACGAGAGCGCGGAGCCCAAAAACACAAAGACCATGCGCAAGATGGCGGGACGCTGATCGCAACATGAGATCAGCATCCGGCGATCCTGCCATGGTCTTCATCTTTCGGATGGCGTCCATCCCCTCGGCAGTCATGGGCACCTTGCCCTGTCCAGCGGCCGGATTGCTGCTGGACGTTTGTCGAGCACGATCCTTGTCGGATGATGCTCCTTGCGCATGATCGTCTCCAAAAACTGGAGTCCGTTTCTTCGGAAAATCATGCGAAAACGCGCGCAAAGTGCGCGCGCGTACACTCAAATCAACGACGAATGTTATGCTTTTCGAGCAACGCCTTGTAACGCGCCTCGTCCTTCTTCTTGATGTAGTCGAGAAGCGAGCGGCGCGTCGACACGAGCTTCAGGAGGCCGCGGCGTGAATGATTGTCCTTCACGTGGGTCTTGAAGTGGCCCGTGAGATTGTTGATGCGTTCCGACAGGATCGCGACCTGGACCTCGGGCGAGCCGGTGTCGCCGGCTTTGGTGGCATTCGTCTTGATGACTTCCGCTTTGCGTTCGGCGGTAATCGACATCGTCAAACTCTCTCATTGCTGCGACCGGGACTGGCAGTCAGCCCGGTCAGGTTGAACACGCGCTTGGGGATGAGTTCGCCATTGCCAATTTCAGCAAGCGCCAACAGGCGGCCTGCCACCGTGACATAGACTGTGCCGCTACTATTGGGCGCATCCCGTCCGCGCAACAAAACGGCCTGACCCCGGTGGAGCCTTGCCGCATCCGCCCGTGTGACGGCCAGTGCCGGGATGTCGTCCAGCGCGGTCTCAACGGGCAAAAGCGCGTCGGCGAGGCTTCCCTCGCCAGACGCGGCTCTATTGCATAAAGCCTCCAACTCTTCCAGCGGAATCATGTCCGTCTCGCGGAATGGGCCCACCAAAGTCCGCCGCAACGCGCAGATATGGCCGAAACAGCCCAGAATCCGACCGATATCGCGGGCCAGCGCCCGGACATAGGTGCCCTTACCGCACTCCGCCTCGAACGCGGACTGGCCGTTATCTCCATGTTCTACAAGGGTTAATTCGTGAATCTCGACCGGCCGGGGCTTCAATTCGACGGTTTCGCCGTCCCGAGCCAAGTCGTAGGCGCGCTCGCCCTGGACCTTGATTGCTGAATATTGCGGCGGGATCTGCTCGATCGGCCCTGTGAACTGGGGCAGCAGGGCCCGGATCGCGTCCGCTGACGGGCGGAGTTCGCTGCTACGGGTCACCCGACCCTCGGTATCGTCGGTGTCGCGCTCCTCGCCCCAGGCGACCGTGAAGCGGTAACGCTTGCGGCCGTCCATCACGAACGGAACCGTCTTGGTGGCCTCGCCGAGCGCGATCGGCAGGCCGCCCGATGCCAGCGGATCGAGCGTGCCGGCGTGGCCCGCGCGCTTGGCCTGGAACAGGCGCTTGAGAATGGCAACCGCGTGAGTCGAGGTCATGCCGATCGGCTTGTCGAGAATCACCCAGCCATGAACGTCGCGCTTGTCGCGTCGCGGCTGGTTGTTTTGGCGCGGCTGTTTGGTGTGACGCGGATCGTTGTTGGTGCGGCGCTCGCCGTTGTCGACGCGTCGTTCACCATCGTTGCGCGAATCGGAAAAATTATTTTTTTCAGCGTCGTGCGGATCGGCAGTTTGCTGCGCGATCACGCGGTCGGCGGTGGGCATCGTCATCACTTGTCGTCCGAATCGGGTGCGAGGTCTCTTTGCACCGCAGGTGTTCGCAGTAACTTCTCGATCCGTTCCGCTTCGTCGAATCGTTCGTCGACGCGAAAGCGAAGGTCGGGAGCAAATTTTAAGTTAACGCGATGCGCGATCTCGCCGCGCAGGAACTTCTTGTTGCGTTCGAGCGCCGCAATCACGACGTCGGTGTCACGTCCACCGAGCGGCATCACGTAAATCGTCGCGAGTTTCAGGTCCGGCGACATTCGCACCTCGGGAACGGTGATGATGTGGCCTTCGAGGTCGGGGTCGTGCACGTTACCGTGCGATAGAATATCGGCGACCGCATGGCGCACGGTCTCGCCGACGCGCAATTGTCGTTGCGAGCCGCCGGGTGCGGAACCCTTGCTGTGGTGGCGGGGCATTTGTCGTCCTCGAAAACAAATCGTCATGGCCGGGCTTGTCCCGGCCATCTACGTCTTCTTTGCTGCTGAATCCTGGGACGTGGATGCCCGGCACATCGATGCGAAGACGCGCTTCGCGCTTTTGGCCGGGCATGACGCCGAACTAGTTCAATATCCTTCTAACGAAGCCGTAAGGTTCAGACTTACAGGCTGCGCTGGATCGTCTCCACGCGATAACACTCGATCACGTCGCCGACGCGCATGTCGCCGTAATTCTCGAACGCCATGCCGCATTCCTGGCCGGACTGCACTTCCTTCACTTCATCCTTGAAGCGCTTCAGCGTCGAAAGCTTGCCCTCATGCACGACGACGTTGTCGCGGATCAGGCGAACATTGGCGCCGCGCTCCACGGTGCCGTCGGTGACGCGGCAGCCGGCGACCTTGCCGACCTTGGAAATGTTGAACACTTCCAGGATCTGCGCATTGCCCAGCATGGTTTCGCGCAGCGTCGGCGCGAGCAGGCCGGACATCGCCTTTTTGATGTCGTCGACGAGATCGTAGATGATGTTGTAGTAGCGGATCTCGATGCCGTTGCGCTTGGCGGCGGCCGCGGCCTCCTTGTTGGCTCGCACCGAGAAGCCGATGATCGCGGCATTGAAGCCTTCCGCCAGCGTGACGTCGGATTCCGAGATACCGCCGACGCCCGCATGCAGGATGCGCGCGGCAACTTCCTCGGTGCCGAGTTTTTCCAGCGAACCCAAAATGGCTTCGAGCGAACCCTGCACGTCGGCTTTCACGATCAGCGGGAATTCCTTGCGGCCCGCGGTCTTGAGCTGCGACATCATCTGTTCGAGCGAGCCGCGCATGCCGGAAATCGAGGCAGCCGCGTTCTCGCGCTTCTGGTGGGCGCGATAGCTCGTCACTTGGCGGGCGCGGGCTTCGTTCTCGACCACCGCGAGGCGGTCGCCGGCTTCCGGCGGGCCGTTGAAGCCGAGCACCTCGACCGGCACCGAAGGTCCGGCCTCGTCGAGGTTCTCGCCCTGATCGGAGATCAGCGCGCGGACGCGGCCCATTTCGGCGCCAGCCACGATGATGTCACCGACCCTGAGCGTGCCGCGCTGCACCAGCACGGTCGCAACCGGACCGCGGCCGCGATCGAGCTTGGCTTCGATCACGGTGCCTTCGGCAGGCCGTTCCGAATTGGTCTTGAGGTCGAGAAGCTCGGCCTGCAGCGCGATCATCTCGAGCAGCTTGTCGAGATTGGTCTTGTTCTTGGCGGACACCTCGACGTCGACGACTTCACCGCCGAACGATTCGACCTGAACCTCGTGCTGCAGGAGTTCGGTGCGCACGCGTTCCGGCTTGGCGTCGGGCTTGTCGATCTTGTTGATCGCCACGATCATCGGCACCTTCGCCGCCTTGGCGTGGTTGATCGCCTCCACCGTCTGCGGCATGACGCCGTCGTCGGCCGCCACCACCAGGATCACGATATCGGTGACCTTGGCGCCGCGCGCACGCATCGCGGTGAACGCGGCGTGGCCGGGCGTATCGATGAAGGTGATCTTCTTGCCGCTTTCCGGTGAGGTCACCTGATAGGCGCCAATATGCTGGGTGATGCCGCCGGCTTCGCCGGACACCACGTTGGCGTGGCGCAGCGCGTCGAGCAGCGAGGTCTTGCCGTGGTCGACATGGCCCATCACGGTGACCACCGGCGAGCGCGGCTCGGTATCGGTGGAATCGTCGACGACGTCGAACAGGCCTTCTTCAACGTCGGACGCGGCGACGCGCTTGACGGTGTGGCCCATTTCCTCGGTGATCAGTTGCGCGGTATCGGCATCGATCACGTCGGTGATCTTGTGCATCGCGCCCTGCTTCATCAGCAGGCGGATGACGTCGACCGCGCGCTCCGACATGCGGTTGGCGAGTTCCTGGATGGTGATCGCTTCCGGGATCGTGACCTCGCGGACCAGCTTTTCCTTCGGTTCGTTGGAGGCATGGCCCTTCAGGCGCTGGGTGCGGCGGCGGAATGAGGCAATCGAACGCTCGCGCACGTCATCATTGAGCGCGGTGACCACCGTCAGGCGGCCGCGCTCTTTTTGTGGGCCGGGCTTGTGGGTGGTCTTGGGAGCGGCCACGGGGCGAATGGCGCCGCCGGGGCCGCGCCGAACCTGACGCGGACCTTCGTCTTCGTCGGAACCGTCGGCGGCAACGCCCGGGGCGCGCGGGGGCGGCACTGCCGCCGGACGGGCGCCGGCCGGGCGGGCTGCGGCGGGTCGCGCGGTGGCGGGTGCCGGCGTCGCCGCGGGCTTGGCCTCGGTCTCGCCAAATCGCTTCTTGGCCTCGACTTCGGCCTTGCGCTTGGCTTCCTCTTCGAGGCGGTGCCGTTCTTCCTCGGCCTTGCGGCGGGCTTCGGCGGC
The DNA here is from genome assembly GCF_032917945.1 of Bradyrhizobium sp. sBnM-33. Classification (NCBI taxonomy): domain Bacteria; kingdom Pseudomonadati; phylum Pseudomonadota; class Alphaproteobacteria; order Hyphomicrobiales; family Nitrobacteraceae; genus Bradyrhizobium; species Bradyrhizobium sp. sBnM-33. The sequence goes on along the minus strand of NZ_CP136624.1, from coordinate 51,412 downwards.
CTCGCGTTCGGCCTGTTCGATGCCTTCACGGCTGGCGCGGCGCTTGGCCTCTTCCTCGGCCAAACGGCGTTCTTCGATTTCGCGCATCTTGGCGTCGGCCAGCGCGCTGGCGCGGGCGGAACGCTCGTCTTCCGTCAGCGTTCGCAGCACCACGCCCGAACCGCTGCGCGGCGCGCCACCCGGCGTTGCCGCAGGGCGCGAGAGGGGAGCCTTTGCAGCGGGCGCCGCCTTGGTGGCGGCCGGCTCGGGCGCATGCGTCTCAGTGGCGGGCGCGTCGCCGCCGACGCGGCGCTTGCCACGCTTTTCGACCACGACCTGCTTGGTCCGGCCATGGCTGAAGCTCTGGCGTACGGTGCCCGTCTCGACCCGCGGCTTCAGCGTCAAGGTCTTGGTCGGAACACTCAAAGTCTTGTCGCCAGGCGTTTTGGTATCAACCATTCAGCAGTCCTAATCTCGTTAGCGTTGTGCGTTTTCCGCACCATCATTGAAGCAGGTCTTCGGAACCAATCTTCGTCAGTCAGAATTTCTGGCCGCCATCCCGGTCTTGTCGTCGTCGTCCGTCCGGTATCGAACCAGGATCTGGCAGCGCGACAGGAACGTTTTGCTCGCCGGGCCCGCGAGCAGCGCAGCATGTATCACATTTGACCGGCCCAGTGCCAAATCCAATTGTGCCGAGGTTAAAGCGGTAACGATCGGCAAATCCCGCGATTCACCGATATTTCGGCCCCTTTGCCCGGCGATCGCGTCCAATTTGCGGATTCCGTCGGCCGCGCCGTCGGAAGCGTGGATCAGGACTTCGGCCCTGCCCTGTTCGAGCAGGCCCTCCACCTTGGCAAAGCCGGAAATCACCTGACCGGCCTTGGCCGCCATGGCCAGTGCCTCGGTGCAGCTTCGCTCCAGCAGGGCCTCGGTATCGGCGGGAAGGGTCGCCGCGACCCGGACGTCGCGCTTGAACCCTCTGCTAAATTGGTGACGCCGCACCGCTTCCGCAACCATCCGGCGGGAGGCCGATACCCAGAGGCCGCGGCCGGGCAGCTTGCGTTTCAAATCGGGGATTACCTCGCCCGAGGGGGCGACAACGAACCGGATCAACTCGTCGATCGGGCGGACCTCGCGACTGACCGCGCACATCCGCATGGTCGCGGACTTGTCGGTCCGCGGCCCATGGTCGAGATCGGGGTCAGCCAAAGCAAGCATGCCTGTTTGATCGCTCCAGTCATCTGCGCACGGTCTGCGCGCAGAAAAGATATTCGGTTTTGCGGAACACCCGCATTACGCCGTCTGGTCTTCGGTGGCCCCAGCCGTCTCGGATTGTTTGGCGAGCTCGGCCTCGGTGATCCAGCCGGCAATGACGCGCGCCTGCATGATCATGCGTTCGGCCTCGTCGCGCGAGATCTCGTTGGCGTCGAGAATGCCGGGATGCTTGGTCGGCTCCCCGCCCTCCTTGCGCTCGGTCCAGCCGACCAGATCGTCGGTGGCGCAGCCCGCCAGATCCTCGACGGTCTTGATGTCGTTTTCGCCGAACTTCACCAGCATTTTCGAGGTCACGCCGGGGACCTTCTTCATTGCATCTTCCACGGCGAGTTCCTTGCGCTTGTTTTCCAGCTCGGTTTCGAGCTGCTCCAGATATTCTTTCGCCCGGCTCTGCAGCTCGTTGGCGGTTTCCTCGTCGAAACCCTCGATGCCGGCTAATTCCTTGGCATCAACCAGCGCCAGTTCCTCCACCGACGTGAAGCCTTCGGATGCCAGCAACTGGCCGACCACTTCGTCGACATTCAGCGCTTCCATGAAAACGCGGGTCGAGTTCTCGAAATCGGCCTGACGGCGCTCGGATTCTTCCTGCTCGGTGAGGATGTCGATATCCCAGCCGGTGAGCTGCGAAGCGAGGCGCACGTTCTGGCCGCGCCGGCCGATCGCCAGCGAGAGCTGGTTGTTGGTGTCGGGAACCACGACCTCGATCCGCTCGCGGTCCTCATCGATCACGACTTTGGCAACCTCGGCAGGAGCCAGCGCGTTGACGACGAAGGTCGCGATGTCGGGCGACCACGGAATGATGTCGATCTTTTCGCCCTGCAGTTCGTTCACCACCGCCTGAACGCGCGAGCCGCGCATGCCGACGCATGCGCCGACCGGATCTACGGAGGAGTCCCTGGAAATCACGCCGATTTTCGCGCGCGAGCCGGGATCGCGGGCCACCGCCTTGATCTCAACGATGCCGTCGTAGATTTCCGGCACTTCCTGCGCGAACAGCTTCGCCATGAACTGCGGATGGGTGCGGGAGAGGAAGATCTGCGGTCCGCGGGTTTCGCGGCGGACATCGAAGATATAGGCGCGGACGCGATCGCCGTTGCGGAATACCTCGCGCGGCAGCATTTCGTCGCGGCGGATGATGGCTTCACCGCGGCCGAGATCGACGATCACGCTGCCATATTCGACGCGCTTGACGACGCCGTTGACGATGTCGCCGATGCGGTCCTTGAATTCCTGGTATTGCCGGTCGCGTTCGGCCTCGCGCACCTTCTGCACGATCACCTGCTTGGCGGATTGCGCGGCGATGCGGCCATATTCCAGCGGCGGCAGGGTGTCGGCGATGGTGTCGCCGACCTGGGCGCCCGGATTGGCGCGCTGCGCGTCCGCCAGCGAAATCTGGTTCGCCGAGTTCTCGACGTGATCGACCACCAGCATGTGGCGCGACAGCCGGAGTTCGCCCTTCTTGGCGTCGATCTCGGCGTGAACGTCGGTCTCGCTGCCGTAACGGGCGCGTGCCGCCTTGGCGATGGCATCTTCCATCGCGGCGATCACGATGCCGCGGTCGATCGACTTTTCGCGGGCGACCGCGTCTGCGATCTGCAGCAGCTCGAGTTTGTTGGCACTGACTGCCATGGTCTAGTCTCCTTCGGTAGGATCGATCTCGCCCCTGCGGAGTCTTTCTGCAGCGAGGCGGTGTTTCTTTGTATTGGTCGGCTCAGGTTTTTTGGGCTCCGGCTTTTTGCCGGTCTTCGGTTTCTTGCTCTTCGCCGGATCGCTCTTTTTCGCGTGCGGCGGAGGCGGCGGCGCCAACCCGAGATTCTGCTTCAACTCGCGCTCGGCTTGCTTGCCGCGCCGCATCGATTCAGCAATCAACTCGTCGGTCAGAACCAACCGCGCATCGGAAATGTCTTCCATCACCAAGAGTACGTCGGCATCTTCGTCCGCGCGTGTGTCATCCCGATGTAGCCGCACGGTATCGCCTTCGACGCCGGCGAGCGTACCACGGAAACGCTTACGGCCCTGATGGGCGACCGCCATTTCGATCTTCACGAGATGACCGGCGTAGCGCTCGAAATCGGAGCGGCGCACCAGCGGTCGGTCGATGCCCGGCGATGATATCTCCAGCCGATAGGCGCGGTCGATAGGATCGGCGACGTCAAGCACTGGCGACAGCGCCCGCGAGATCGCCTCGCAATCCTCGATCTGCATCGAGCCGTCGGGCCGCTCGGCCATGATCTGGACGGTGCAGCCGGCGTCGCCGGATATCTTGATCCGGACCAGCCGGTAGCCCATTCCCTGCAAGACCGGCCCCGCAACGGCCGATACCCGCGCCGCCACGCCCGGCTCGACGACGAGACGGGGCTCGGCCAAGAGGTCGGCATCCTCGGGAATAGCATTTGGATCGGTCATGTCCAGGGTCAAAAGCGTCTTACTTGCATGGGTTTAGGCCGGGCCTAACCGGAGGTCCGGCCGGTTCCCCGAACCGCCCTTGAGGCCCGTTCTGGGCAAGGCAGGTTCAGGTAATAAAAAAGAGCGGGTCCCGGGGGGCCCACTCTCAATACGCGATCGTATGAGAACCATAAGTTGCCGCGGATATAGCGGTTTTTCCGCAATCCGACAAGGCCCGCAATCCCGTTAAGTCCGATTTTGCCAAGCTTTGAGAGCGGGGTAAAGTCTAACCCTTCATTCATGAACGCTGCCTAGATTTCCCGAAAACCAGCCAATTTCGGCCGGTTTGGGTGGGTTTATGATTGCTTCACCATCGCTGATCCCGGAACTCGACGACATCGTCAGTCGTGGCGACCCCAAGCGCCGCGCCGATGCCGCGCGCCGTATTAGCGAGCTTTTCCTGCAGGGTGCGGCAAGCTTCCGCCCCGATCACGTCGATCTGTTCGACGGCGTTCTGACCAGTCTTGTCCCTCATGCCGAGATCGAGGCGCGCGCCGAGTTGGCCGAGCGCTTGTCGACGCTTGCGAATGCGCCGCGTGGGCTGGTTGGCCAACTCGCCCATGAAGATGAGATCGCCATCGCGGGTCCGTTGCTGCGCCGCTCGCCGGTTATCGACGAAAAAATGCTGCTCGAAATTGCGTCCATGAAGGGCCAGGGTCATCTGCTGGCGATGGCGGAGCGGCCTACGCTTTCGGCCCATCTCACCGACGTCATGATCGCCCGCGGCGACCGCGCGGTGGTCAGGCGCGCCGCCGGCAATGCGGGCGCGGCCTTTTCGTCGAACGGCTATTCGACGCTGATCAAGCGTGCCGGCCAGGACGGCGTGCTGACGATCAGGCTCGGCCAGCGCGACGATCTGTCTTCGGAGCAATTGAAGGAGTTGCTCTCCGGCTCCATCGACATTATCCGTCGCCGCCTGTTCCAGGTCGTCAAGCCCGAGCGGCAGGCTGACATCAAGCAGGCGATGAGCGCCATCACCGGCCTGTCCGAACGCGAGGAGCGACGCGACTTCGTGCCGGCGCAGCGCACGGTGCTGAAACTCCATCGCGAAGGCGCGCTGGGCGAAGGCGCATTGCTCAACTTTGCCAGGGCCTTCAAATACGAGGAGTCGATCGCCGCGCTGTCGGCGATGACCGGCGTCAAGATTGAAACCCTCGACCGCCTGATCAGCGGCGAACGCTACGATCCGATCCTGATCGCCGGCAAAGCCATCGATCTCGAATGGGCGACGGTGCGCGCGCTGATCATCCTTAGGCTCGGTCCGAACCGAACGGCATCGCCTGCCGACATCGAAAGTGCGCGTGTGAACTACGTGCGCCTGATGCCCATGACCGCCCAGCGCGTCGTCGAGTTCTGGAAGACGCGATAGCGATCTAACGCTTCCTCCCTCATTCCGGGGCGCAAAGCGAACCCGGAATCTCGAGGTTCTCAGGTGCGCAATTGCGCACCATAGTCCGATGCTGCGCATCGCCCCGGAACGACATATCTAGCTCACCCGCCGAAACCGCAGATACGCCGCCACTCTTCCCTCACGCTCGGCTTTGCGGCCGTAGCGCGTCATGGTGTAGCCCTCCCAGGGCTTTTGCCAGTCGGCGGCGCGCTCGGCGGTCCAGACAAAATCCGGCGAACGCATCAGATGCGCCAGCGTCCAGGCGCAGTAATCGTCGATGTCGCTGACGAAACGGAATTCGCCGCCGCCCTTGAGGATGCGCGCCATCGCCTTCACCGTTGCGTCCTGCACGAAGCGCCGCTTCCAATGCCGCCGCTTCGGCCAGGGATCGGGATGGATCAGATCGATCCGCGTCAGCGAACGCGGCGGCAGCCAGGCCAGCAATTCCGCGGCGTCGCCGGCATAGAGCCTGATATTGCGGAGATTGTGCGCCTCGATCTGCGTCAGGATTTTTGCCATGCCGTTTACATACGGCTCGCAGCCGATGAAACCGATGTTCGGATAGGCTTGCGCTTCCGCGATCAGATGTTCGCCGCCGCCGAACCCGATTTCGAATCTGACATCGCCGATCTCGCCATCGAACAGATCGGTAAGCCGCTCCGGCGCCGGCATCGCAATGTCGAGCGCGAGATGCGGCAGCAGTTTATCGATCAGGTCGGCCTGGTGGATGCGGAGCTTGTGGCCCTTGCGGCGCCCGAAGAACGAGCCGCGCGTATGCGTAGCCACGCCGTCATCGGGCGCGGTGCCGCGATCTTCCGTATCGTTCGGGGCGGATATCATCGCAGCGTCTGGTAGAGCCGGAACAGCAGCCGCGCTCTCGGCTCGATCGAGGAGACGTACATCTGCTCGTAATGGGTATGCGCACCCCGGCCGTCAACGCCAAGGCCGTCGAGGGTCGCGGTATGCGGCGCGGTGAAATTGCCGTCGGAGCCGCCGCCGGTTGAGGTGTCGACCAGATCGAAGCCGATCTCGGCCGCCAGCGTTTTGGCATGCTCGTAGAGTGCGGCGCCGGCATTGCTCTTTTCGTAAGGAGGGCGGTTCAACTCGCCGAGCACCTTGACCGTGACGCCTTCGGTGCGCGATTCCAGGTTGAGGATTTTGGCAACGAGCTCGTCGGAATCGGCCATCGTCGGCACGCGCAAATCGACCTCGGCATAGGCTTCTTCCGCGATCACGTTCGGCTTGGTGCCGCCTCTGACGACGCCGACATTGACGGTGATGCCGCGCACCAGGTCGTTCATCGCCTCTAGCGTTTGAATGACGTTGCCGAGTTCGCGGATGGCGCTGCGGCCGTCCTCAGGCCGCGTGCCGGCATGCGAGGGCACGCCCTTGATGAACACCTCGAAGCGGCCAACGCCCTTGCGTCCAGTGACGATCTTGCCGCCGTCGCGCGCCGGTTCGGTGACCAGCACATATTTCGCCTTGCGGCCCTCGGCCTCGATCAGCGCGCGCGAGGTCGGACTGCCGATCTCTTCATCGGAGACATAGAGCTGGGTGATGCCGAGTGGCGGCCTCGAACTGTTGGCGCTGACTTGCCGAAACGCATGATAGGCGAGATAGGCGCCGCCCTTCATGTCGTAGATGCCCGGGCCGAATGCGCTGTCGCCTTCGATCCGGAATGGCAGCCGCTCGATGAATCCGAGCGGATGCACGGTATCGAGATGGCTCAGCACCAGGATGCCCGGTTCACCCTGCCCCCATGCCGAGCGCGCCACCAGGTGATCGCCGCAGCCGGAGTGCCCGGCGATCCGCTCCACCGTCGCGGGCAGGCCGCGATAGCCTTCAGCGACGAGGTCGGCGAGCTTGTTGACCTGCTCGGGCGCTTCGGTCGGGCTCTCGATTTCGACCCAGCGGCGAATGCCCTCGAGGATCGGCGCGGAATCGAACGGATTGGTTGTCGTCATGTCGTATCCGATACGGCGTCATGCCCCGATGCGCAATCGCACATCGTGGGGCCCGCGCCGATGCGTGCGCGAAATGACGGCATATTCCAGAATACGAAATTCTCAAAACCAGCGCGGGATGAAATCAACGCGGGTCCGGGCCGTCGCGCGACGCGATCTGCTCGACCAATTCGACGATGGAGCGGCGCATTTTGGAATCGGTGATGCGCGTGAACGCGCGTGTCAGCGCCAGACCCTCTGACGTCGCGAGGAAATCGGACACGTAGGCCGGAGAGCCACCGTCGCCAAACCCGTCCGCATTCGCTATGCCGCTCGGCCCGCCATCAAACAGAAACGATACCGGCACCTGCAAAATCTCGGAGATCTGCTGCAGGCGGCTGGCGCCGACCCGGTTGGTGCCTTTTTCGTATTTCTGAACCTGCTGAAACGTGAGGCCGAGCGCTTCGCCGAGCTTTTCCTGACTCATGCCCAGCATGATGCGGCGCATCCGGACGCGGCTGCCGACATATTTGTCGACCGGATTGGGCGCTTTGGTGGACATCTGCATCACTCCTAGGATTGCGCGCCGGGAATGAGGCAGTGGAAATGCTATGCCTCAGGCGCGCCGGTACCGTCATATCCTGCTCGGAGGATCGGGTAGAATTGCGGACGATCTGAGCAACGGAGGTGACTGGTTGTTGTTTTTGGCTTGCAACCGCAGAAAGCGAATCGCAGGCCGTCTGTCAACTGGTGGAACCGCGCGCGTCGCGTTTTTAGTAAATAGTGACAACCGGTCATGTGCAAATCTCAGGCAGCGTGCTTCGCAACGCGGCGCCTGACGACGACCAACAAGGCTGCGGCCACAATCACGGCCGCCGGGATATCTCCAAGGCGAGCATAAACCGTCGGCGACAGCGCTGTCGGCAGGCTGGCATCCAGCACGCCTTCAAGGCCGAGGTTGAGCTGTGCCACAATTCGTCCAGAGGGATCGATCACCGCCGAGATGCCGGTGTTGGCGGCGCGCACCATCGGCAGACCTTCCTCGATCGCTCGCAGCCGCGCCTGCTGCAGGTGCTGGTACGGGCCTGTCGAATTTCCAAACCAGCCGTCATTGGTCAGGTTGACGATCCAGCCGGGGCGATCGTCACGCGCTGCAACAGTTCCGGGAAAAATCGCCTCGTAACAAATCAACGGTAGCGCGCGCGGCGCATTCGGGATCTCCATCGCGCGCTGCCGCGTGCCCGGAATGAAGCCGCCGTGGACTTTTGTAAGCTGCACGAATCCGAGCTTTTCCATCCATTCCTGAAATGGCAGGTACTCGCCGAACGGCACCAGATGCAGCTTGTCGTAGACCGACAGCACGCCGCCGTCATGGTCGATCACATAGATCGAATTGTAGGCGCGGGAGACGCGGGCGCCGGGCGGGCCGTCGGGAGCGCGCACCGAGCCGGTCATCAGCACTGTGCCCTTGGGCAGGAGCTCGGCGATCTGTGCCATCGCGTCGGCTTCGCGCGTCAGAAAAAACGGGAAAGCCGATTCCGGCCAGATCAGGATTTGCACGTCGCGCACGCCAGTGGACTGCGGGCCTGAAGCGCGGTCGGACAGAGCAAGGTATTTCTGCATCACCTCCGCTTTGGCGCCATAGTTGAATTTGACGTCCTGCTGCAGGTTCGGCTGCATGATACGTAGCTTGACCTTGGTCAGGGCTGTCGGCTGCAGCGAGAGCCGCACGGCGCCGTAAATTCCCATCGCCGCGAGCAGCAAGAGCGCCGCCACCGGCGCGATCCAGGGCTTGCGGCCGCGCGATGAACCGTCGATCAGCGCCGCCGGGCTGGCAAAGATCGCAACGCTAAGGAAGGTCATGCCCCACAGCCCGATCAGCGACGCCGCCTGCGCCAGTGCCAAGGGCTCCGATAGCGCGTAGCCGAAGGCATTCCAGGGAAATCCCGATAGCATATAGCCGCGCAGCCATTCGCTGACCGTGAGTCCGATCGCGAGTGCGAGAACCCGCGACGCATCCCGCGTCCAGATCAGCCGCGCCAGTGCGAAGCCGAGCGCCGGAAACAAGGCGAGATAGGCCGGCAGGCCGAGCACCGCGAACGGCATCAGCCAGGCAAAGGTCGGCGCGTCGACCAGGAAGGCGTTGCCGATCCAGTAGAGCCCCGGCACGAAATAGCCGAGCCCGAACCAGAAGCCCGCTATCGCCGCCGCCGGCAGGCCGCGCCATTTTCCGGCCGCGGCGCCGTCGATCAGCCAAACCGCGACCGGAAACGTCACAAACAGCACCGGCCAGGCGTTGAACGGCGCCATCGCAAGTGCCGACATGGCGCCGGCAACGAGCGCGATCGCTGCGCGCTTCCAGCCCCAGGCCAGGATGATCGAAAGTCCCGCGGCGCGGAATTTGCTGGTTGAGATCACTGCGAGCCGGCTCCATCGCCGGAGGCCGGCGGCGTATTGTCGTTAGTCGGCGGCGCACTGGTGTCGGGCGTGGCCTCGCGGCGGCTTCGCTCGCGCGTCGCGCGCGCCGCGGGGCGTTCTTTCCGAATCCCGATCCGCAGCCGCTTGACCCGCCGCGGATCGGCATCGAGCACCTCGATCTCGAAATTGCCCGGACCGGCAATGACCTCGCCGCGCACCGGCAGCCGGCCGACCTGGGACACCAGATAGCCGCCGAGGGTGGCGACTTCCTCGCTCGCCTCGCCGGTCACGAATTCCTCGCCGATCATCTTGCGCGCATCCTCGAGGCTGGCGCGGGCATCCGCGATGAAGGCGTTATCTCCCTGACGGACGATCGACGGCGGCTCGTCGCTGTCGTGCTCGTCGTCGATTTCGCCGACGATCTGCTCGACGATGTCCTCGATCGAGACCAGCCCGTCGGTGCCGCCATATTCGTCCACCACCAGCGCCAGGTGGATGCGCGAGGCCTGCATCTGCGCCAGCAAATCGATCGCCCGCATCGACGGCGGCACGTACAGGAGCTTGCGGATGATGTTGGCCTCCGCCAGCGGCATTGCGAGGTCGACCGCGCGCAGGTCGAGCCCCGCCGGGAACGGCTTCTTGCGCTTGGGCCTGGTGGTATCGCCGACGCGCGCCTTCGCGGTCATGAACGCCAGCAGGTCACGGATGTGAACGATGCCTTCGGGGTCGTCGAGGGTTTCGTTGTAGACCACGAGCCGCGAATGCGCCGCGCTCTCGAACAGGCTCATCAGTTCGCCGAGCGGAATATCTCGCTTGACCGCGACGATGTCGGCGCGATGCACCATCACGTCGGCGATCCGCCGCTCGTTGAGACCGAGGATGTTGCGCAGCATGGTGCGCTCGATAGCGGAAAAGCCGACATCATCGGGCGTGGAAGCATCGAGCACGACCTGAAGATCGGCGCGCACCGATCCAGCCCTCCAGCCGAACAGGGTGCGGATCGCCCGCATCAGCCAATTGTCAGCGGCGGCCGGACGCAGCACCTCGCCTTCCTGTACCACCACGGGCAAGTTGCGCGTGTCGCGCGGGTTGTCCTGTATCGGGTCGGAGTCCGGCATTTCAGTCCGTCCGCTCCCGGTCCGCATACGGATCGGGAATGCCGAGCTGCGCGAGAATCTCCCGTTCGAGACCTTCCATGGCTTCGGCATCGTCGTCATTCTCGTGGTCGTACCCGATCAAATGCAGGAACCCGTGGACCGCAAGATGGCTGAGATGATGATCGAACGGTTTTTCTTCCTCATCGGCCTCTTTCCGGGCGGTCTCATAGGCGATGGCGATATCGCCGAGCATACGCGGCGCGTCCGCAGGCGCGCCCGCGGCCGGCTGCAGCGCCGGAAACGACAGCACGTTGGTGGCCTTGTCGATGCCGCGCCAGTTGCTGTTCAGCGTGCGGATTCCGGCATCGTCGGTCAGCATGACCGCAAGTTCCGTGTCGCCGACGTCGGCATCGGCGATTTCGGCCGCCGCATTGATGGCGCGATGGATCACCGCCTCGGCCTCCGGCTCGGTCTGCCAGCAAGCGGCGACGACGAGAACTTCGGTGAGGGGAAGGACGGACACAAGCGTTCCAGCGGTTTGCATTGCAATGTTGGGGTTGCGGCCCCGGCCTGCCGGCGGCAGGTCCGGGCGCGAAGAGTTTGCGGTCAAGATTTTCCGGTTGCCGGTTTCTGCGGCAATCCCTCATAGGCGGCGACGATCCGCGCCACCAGCTCATGGCGGATAACGTCTTCCGCGGTGAATTTCACCTGCGCAATGCCGTCGACGTTGTCGAGCAGCTTGCAGGCTTCGGCAAGTCCCGAAGCCTGTCCGTGCGGCAGGTCGACCTGCGACGGATCGCCGGTGACGATCATGCGGCTGTTCTCGCCGAGCCGGGTCAAGAACATCTTCATCTGCATCGACGTGGTGTTCTGCGCTTCGTCGAGGATGATCACGGCATTGGTCAGAGTGCGGCCGCGCATGAAGGCCAGCGGCGCGATCTCGATTTCTCCGCCCTGCAATGCACGTTCCACCACTCGCGCGTCCATCAGGTCGTACAGCGCGTCGTAGATCGGCCTCAAGTAAGGATCGACCTTTTCGCGCAAGTCGCCCGGCAGGAAGCCGAGCCGCTCGCCGGCCTCGACCGCGGGCCGCGACAGGATGATGCGATCGACTTCCTTGCGTTCGAACAATTGCGCGGCATGCGCCACCGCAAGCCAGGTCTTGCCGGTGCCGGCCGGGCCGACGCCGAACACCAGCTCGTGGCGTTTCAGCGCGCGGATGTAGGAATCCTGCGCCGCGGTGCGGGCGCGCACCGGACGCTTGCGCAGATTGATAGTCTCGAACGAGGGTTTTGCGGTCTTGGCGTCGAATTCGAACAGAGAGCCCTGCGCAAGGACGGCGCGGATCGCGCCTTCGACCTCGCCCTGCGAGAGGTCGTGGCCTTGCACGGCCTGTGCATAGAGCGTCTCCAGCACGCGCCGCGCGGCGTCGCAGCCGTCACGCGAGCCGGCGATGGTGATGTGGTTGCCGCGGGAATCGACCACAACGCTGAGCCGCCGTTCGATCAGCGCCAGGTTCTGGCCGTAAGGGCCGACGAGGGCGGAAGCGGCGCGGTTGTCGTCGAAATCGATGACGACCTGGGTCTCGGGCGGAAGTTGCATGTCGCGGTCAAATTTGCGGCTGGGAGCGAGCGAAGAAGAATCCGATGCGCTTTTTGGCAAGGGTTCAGGCTCCCATGATTTTTTGAGAAGAATTGGTCAATTGAGAAGAATCGGTCACGTGTGAAACAGGTGATCGGATGGCGCGCGCAGAGGTATCAGCGAGTTCGCCGAGCAGGCTGTAACGCTCAAGGCTCTCGATCCTGACCGGCAGCACCTGTCCGATAATATCTGACGAGGCAAACACGTGCGCAGGCTGAAGATAAGCGGTGCGGCCGACGATCTGGCCGGGATTGCGGGCCGCGCGTTCGAACAGCACATCGACGGTGTTGCCAATCATGGCCCTGTTGAAGGCCGATTGCTGACTGTCGATCAATTCCTGGAGCCGCACCAATCGCTCGTCCATTTCAGCCGCTGACACCGTCTCCTGCATGTCCGCCGCCGGCGTGCCGGGCCGCGGCGAATATTTGAACGAATAAGCCGCAGCGTATCCGATTTGCATGACAAGCGCGAGGGTGGCTTCAAATTCTCCCTCAGTTTCGCCCGGAAAACCGACGATAAAATCCGATGAAAACGCAATATCTTGGCGGGCGGTACGGAAACGGTCGATGATGCGGCGATAGTCATCGGCGGTATGCTTGCGGTTCATGGCCGCCAGAATCCGGTCGGAGCCGGACTGCACCGGAAGATGGACGAACGGCATCAGGCCTGCGAGGTCGCGATGCGCTGCAATCAGCGAGTCCTCGACGTCGCGGGGATGGCTGGTCGAATAGCGCAGCCGCGCGATGCCCTCGATTTCGGCGAGCCGGTGCAACAGCTTGCCAAGCGGCCAGCTCCGTCCGTCGGGGCCCTCGCCGTGATAGGCGTTGACGTTCTGCCCGATCAGGGTGATCTCGCGCACGCCATTGTCGGCGAGCCGCTTCACGTCGTCGACGATCTTTGCGACCGGGCGCGAGACTTCCGCGCCGCGCGTATAGGGCACCACGCAGAAGGTGCAGAACTTGTCGCAGCCTTCCTGCACAGTGACGAAAGCGGAGATGCCGCGCGCTCGGATTGCATCCGGCTTGGGAGCGGGGAGGAAGCCGAACTTGTCCTCGATCGGGAATTCGGTTTCCAGCGCGCGGCCTTCGCTCCTCGCGCGCGCGAGGAGTTGCGGCAGATGATGATAGCTCTGCGGCCCGACCACGACGTCCACCGTCGGCGCGCGGCGGATGATCTCTTCGCCCTCGGCTTGCGCGACGCAGCCGGCAACCGCAATGCGCATCTCGCGCCCGTTGCGTGCCGCCTCGTCCTTGGCGACGCGCAGCCGGCCGAGTTCGGAGTAGACCTTTTCGGACGCCTTTTCCCGGATATGGCAGGTGTTGAGGATCACCAGATCCGCATCGTCAGCGCTTTCAGTCTCGACAAAGCCTTCCGGCCCCAGCGTATCCACCATGCGTTGCGCATCGTAGACGTTCATCTGGCAGCCATAGGACTTGATGTGCAGCTTGCGCGGCGGCTTCATGGAACCTTGAGTGCTGGTGGAAATGGCGCCCTGGCGGCGGCTGGGGCTCAGATATAGCCTAAATGGCCAAAAAGCCAGTGTTTGGCCCCGTCATTCTGGGGCGCGTAAGCAAACTATGATGCGCAGTTGCGCATCTGAGAATCTCGAGATTCCGGGTTTCGAGGCTGACACATGATGGGGTAGGCTCAGTTCGCAGCACCCCAGAGATCGAACAGTTCGGGCGGCGGAACCTCTACCCACTCGTTGCCGAGATTGATGCGGTAGGGCGCGCTGCTCGAAGGCCCGACAGGCGCCACAACTTTGGATCGACGGGGCGACCGTTGGCACGCACCCATCGAGCGATCGGCTCGAGCGCCGCCGCCTGCTTCGCGGGCGCCAGGGTAAATCCGCCAAGCATCACGAAGCGCAGTTTCCTATCCGAGGCCAGCCGTTCGATGTCGGAAGGTTTCAGGATCGGATCGTCGCCGAGATATCCGCCCATTGCCATGACAGGCAGGCCGGTCGAGATAATGAGCGGCGCGGCGACGTTCGCGTTGGGAACCGCGACCAGAAAGTTTGCGGCCTCGCGATTGGCGATCAGGTAGCCGGTGAGTTTCTGGCGGAAGGCTTCCAGCCGCGATGTCCGCAATGCCCCACGTTCAGTCTCTGGCGGTGCGAGCAGCGCGCTCATGTTGGCAACCGGCGCCGCTATGTTCGGGCGCCGCAGAACCACGCTCGCGGAGGTCAATGCGGGCGGAACGAGCAGCGCGCCAATTGCTGTGACCGCGAAGAGTTTCGATAATGTGTTCTGCAGCGGAAATACATAGAGAACGGCCGCGCAAATCGTGGCGATCCCGATCGATGTCAGCCATGTCAGGCTGAGCCAGTCAGATCCGATTGTCTCTGACTGCGTGATGCAGAGATAAACTTGCCACGCCGCCGTGACTACGATGATCAGCGGCAGGTATATCTGCCCTGACTTGCCCGTCCGCCACCTCGACCAAAGCCCGGCGACCGCGATGCCGGAAAACACGGCGAGCGGTGGACCGAGGACGGCTACGTAGTAGGTGTGGATCAGTCCGCCCGCAAAGCTGAGCACGATCCAGTACATCCCGAGCCAGCCGGTCCAGACGGCGGCGGCGATGCGGCGTGACGCCGGCGTGGCCGGAGCCGATGCATCCGACCAGGCGAAAACGAGGCCTGCGAGCGCAAGCGGAAGCAGCCAGGCGAACTGTGTTGCGGCCCTCGGCCGGAACAGGCGGAGTGGACCGGTTGGCGAGTCATCCGTCATAACGGGTTGCGAGCGGACTTCCGCGCCTGCAGGTGCCGTCTCGCCCGAGACGGCGGGGGAGGGGTTTGCCGAACTCGTGGCGAGGAAGCGGGCCGCGCCATTATGCACCAAGGCAAGCTCCAGCATCGAATTGTGCTTGGTGCTGCCCGCATAGGGCCGGTCCCGGGCCGGCACGAGATCAAAGAAGATCGCCCAAGACAGCGAGACGGCAACAAGGACGACGCCCGCGATGGCCTGTCGCCCGATATGCCAGGTGATCGGCGCGGCCGGCCGGGCGAGGCTGAACGTCAGGGCCACGACTGGCGCCAGCACCAGCGCCGCGCCCATCTTCACGTTGAAGCCTATGCCGATCGCAGCCATTGCGGCGCAGAGCATCGCGAGCCGGCCGGTTTCGGCGGCCCGTATTGCAAGCCATGCACCGGCCAGCAGCACCAGGATGAGACAGCTCTCGGTATTGTTGGAGCGGTCGACGGCAACATTGACCGGGCTGAGCGCGAGCGCCAGCGCGGCCACAGCTCCGGCCATCCTGCCCCAATATTTCTGCACCAGAACGTAAACGAAAAGGATCGCGGCCAAGCCCGCCATCACTTGCGCGAGCAGAATCGAAAGCGCACCAAAGCCAAACATTTTGGCGCTGGCGACTTGCAGCCAGATCGCCACGGGCGGCTTGTCGATAGAGACAAAGCCGGCAGGGTCGAACGCGTTGAAGATGAAATTGTGCCAGCTATCCAGCATGCTGCGCACGCTTGCGGCGTAATATTGTCTTCCAAAATCGTTCTGCGAAAGCTGCCAGGTTCGCGCAAGCGCAGCCAGCGCTACGATGAGCGATAGCGGCCGCGTCCGGGACAGAATACCTTGCCGCGAGTTAACTGGGCGCCGATGCCGCGGATGATAGACTCAGAAGCAGCTCGCGCGAGGGGAGCGGCGCATTCTGAAATTACCCGATAGCCGGATATTGCAGGCAGCGCTGTGCGGCGCGAAGCGACGCACCGCAGAGCCGGGACCCATCGTCGCAACATGTGGACCCCGGATCAGCTGCACCACGCCGCAAGCGCGGCCTGGTGCGCAGCATCCGGGGAACGCTGATCGAGAGCGTTGCTTCTAGCCGACCTCTCGACCAACGCGCGCGATCAGATCGGGCAGTCTTCGCAAATCGCCAAAGATTACGGCGGCACCGGTGTCGTGCAGTTGCCTGCCATGGCCATTGCCAGTTTTGCGCACCCGCAAACTGACGCTCACTTGATTCCCAGGGCGTCCTTGAGTTCTGCCGCTTTCTTCATGCACCCTTGTTCGTCGCCAGCCGCAGACATCTTGCGGGCATCGGCCATCAATTGGTTGGCATGTTCCGCGCTCTGGGTGCTGCGTTTGCTAACGACTTGTTCCTGATGCGGTGAAGTGGGCTCCACGGCCGCTGCCGTTGATCCGGTGGTCTGAGGCTCAGCGCTTTCTTGCTTACTGGCCAGAATCTCCTCTTGGTGCTTGGTCGCGGGCATTCCCGATTCGCTCGTGGTCGCGCCCGTCCCCGCGGCAACGACATTCGGTTCGAGCGCCTTCAGTTCCTGGTTACAATCAGCAAACGCTGGCGAGGCGAGGATAAGGGCGAATGCTGCTGCGGTCACTATGCGTGTAGACATCTGAACCTCCTGCTTGAGGTTGTTTCTCGCTCGAGATCAAGGATACAGGAAAACGTCCACCGATATTCAGTGGTTCCTTCCAATCTGGCGACGATCTGATTGCAATGCTCTCCATCCAACGGGTGCTGCTAATCTCTTCAGCGGACATACCGAAAGCGTCGGTGAAGATTCTGGTTTTATGAAACAAAGCGGACGTCGACCGATCCTCAGTACGCAGTCTGGTTCGGTGCCGCCTCAACCCCAATCTTCCTGATGAGCGCGGGCAATTGCCGCATATCGTCGAAAACAGCGACGGCTCCGGCATCGTGCAGCCTGTCCCCATAGCGGGGGCGGCAATGGCTGCCGCCTTGAAAGCCAAGCACCGTCATCCCGGCGGCGCGGCCGCCGGTGACGCCGGGAACGCTATCCTCGATCACGATGCAGCGTTCCGGTGACGTATTCATCTGCTTGGCAGCAAACAGAAATAGGTCGGGCGCAGGCTTGCCGCGGCTGACCTGCGTAGCGGAGAAAATATGCGGAGCGAGCTGGTCATAAAGGCCGGCGCAGGTGAGGCCGTGGCGGATCTTTTCCGGCGTTCCGCTCGAAGCCACGCATTTGGGCAGGCCGATCGCGCCAATCGCCTCGCCAACATGCGCGATCGCCTGCAAATCGCCCGCGTAGAATCTCAGCGTCGCTGCCTTCACCTGTTGTTCGAAATCATCGGGCAGTCTTCGGTCGATCTCGCGTTCGATGGTTTGGCGCGCCTCGCGGTCCGACACGCCGAGAAACCGTTCGAGCACCTGTTCTGCCGTGATCGGATAGCCGTGGCGCGTCAGTGTTTCCGCATGCGCGCGGCATGAAATGACCTCGCTGTCGACCAGCACGCCGTCGCAGTCGAAGATGACCAGATCGAAGTTCGGGTTCAAGTTGGCACGCGATCAGGATTTGTCGTCATCGAGCGGCACGCAATAAAGCTCCAGCCGGTGATCGACCAGTTTGTAGCCGAGCTTGCGGGCGATCTCGGCCTGCAATTTCTCGATCTCCTCGGAGGTGAACTCGATCACCTTGCCGTCGCGCAGATTGATCAGATGGTCGTGGTGACTGTCGGGCATCTGCTCGTAGCGCGCGCGGCCCTCGCGGAAATCGTGCCGCTCGATGATGCCGGCATCCTCGAACAGCTTGACGGTGCGATATACCGTCGAGATCGAGATCTTGTCGTCGACTGCGACACAGCGCCGGTAAAGCTCCTCGACATCCGGATGATCGGCCGATTCCGCCAGCACGCGCGCAATCACCCGGCGCTGCTCGGTCATGCGCATGCCGGTGGCGGCGCAGCGAGCCTCGATGCCGGTATTTTTTTGCGCAGACGGGGATTTCAGTACGGGCATGACCTTGGGGCCTTGAAGAAAACGTCGGGGCTGTTGTGCCACCCTGCGCATATTACGACAAGTCACGTCGCATCAGAAGCGCATTCAATTGCTCCCCGCCGGGCTGCTGATAGTAGCGTTCCCGGCGGCCAACGACCTCGAAGCCGGCCCATTCGTATAGCCGCCGCGCCGGCTGATTATTTTCTTCAACCTCGAGGAACACCTTGCGCACGCCGCGGCCGGCGAGATGGCCGAGATGCGTCAGCAACAGGTTGCGCGACAGGCCGCGGCCGCGCTGCGTCGCGTCGATGGCGATCGACAATAGCTCCGCTTCATCGGCCGCCATGCGCGACACCGCAAAGCCGATGATCTTGCGCCCGAGCCTGAGACGGTGAACGAGCGTGTTGCGCTCGCTCAGCATCACCTCGAATTCGCCTTCGCCCCAGCCGCGATGAAACGATGCGCCGTGCAGTTGCGCCAAACGTGACGCATCGCGCGGAGTGGCCGGTTCGATCACCGAAGTGCCGCCGCCCCACCATTCGGAGAGCCATGTCATCATGATGCCGGCGGCTGCGGTGTGTCGGATAACGGACTCTTCGGCGGCTTGGCGTCGGGGGCGCGCAGATAATAGGGCCGTGCCGGTGAGCTCTCGGGACTGACCGCGGCGCCCAGCCACGCCACCCAGGCGATGTCGGGTGCGGCCTGCTGATCGATTTTGAACGGCGGCGGCGCATCGGCCGGCCAGCGCTCGGCCATCATTTTCGCCGCATTGCCGACCAGATGCGGCGCGCCGAAACGCGCCGCGTCGAGCGCTTCCGCGATCGGCGCCACCTTCGGCTTGATCAACGAACTGCCGTCGCCGCCCAGCACCTGGAAATAGACGTGATCATGCCGCGCATCAATCGCGGCGATGACGGGATGTTCGCTGCTCTCGCTGACGATGGGGGCGGCAAACACGGTCAGTGTCGTCACGCCCACCACAGGCTTGTCGGCGGCGAGCGCAATACCGCGGGCGGCGGATAGGCCGACGCGCAATCCGGTAAAGCTGCCGGGGCCGGTCGTCGCAGCAACGCGGTCGAGCGCGGCAAAGGCAACGCCGGACGCCTTCATGACGCGCGCAATCAGCGGCATCAGGGCCTCGGCATGACCGCGCTTCATCGCCTGCGATTCCCGGGCAATCACACCGCCCGCGCTGGTGTCGAGCACGGCCGCGGCGCAGGCATCGAGCGCGGTATCGATGGCGAGGATCAGCATGGACTATATTCTCGTCATGCCCGGGCTTGTCGCGGGCATCCACGTCTTTTGCTTATCACAAGACAAGACGTGGATGGCCGGGACAAGCCCGGCCATGACGAAATCCTTAATTTCATTACATAGGATGCGGCCGATCAGCCGATCACACCGGCCGGACTTCGACCACGTCGGGCACGAAATGCCTCAACAGATTCTGGATGCCGTGCTGCAGCGTCGCCGTCGAGGACGGGCAGCCGGCGCAGGAGCCCTTCATGTTGAGATAGACGACGCCGTCCTTGAAGCCGCGGAAGGTGATGTCGCCGCCGTCATTGGCGACCGCGGGTCGTACCCGCGTCTCGATCAGGTCCTTGATGGTGGCGACCGTGTCCGCGTCAGCCTCGTTGAAGAACTCGCCTTGCTCGTCCGCCGCTTCGTCATTGCCGACGGTGCCGTCCGCCAGGAGCGGCGCGCCGGACATGTAATGCTCCATGATGGCGCCGAGGATCGCGGGCTTCAGATGCTGCCAGTCGCCGTCCGCCTTGGTCACTGTGACGAAATCGTAGCCGTAGAACACGCCGGAGACGCCGGGCACGGCGAACAGTCGCTCGGCGAGCGGCGATCGGGCGGCGGCTTCGCGATTGGCGAATTCCATCGTGCCGGTGTCGAGCACGGTGCGGCCAGGTATGAATTTCAGGGTGGCGGGATTGGGCGTGGCTTCAGTCTGAATGAACATTGGTTTTCTCCGGCGTCGCCGGTTCAAGGCCGGCGCGTGGGGTGTCCCATAGCAGATGGCGACCGCCGGCGCACGGTCAAGGGGGAAATCAGAAATTCTCTAACCAGATCAATCCCTAAGACAGCCCGTCGATCTCGGCATCGCTGAGATCGCCGGGGACGATGACGACGGGAATCGGGAACGAGCCGGCAGCCTGGGCCATCATGCTGATCAGCGGCCCCGGCCCTTCGGGACCGGGATTGGCGGCCAGCACCAGCATCGAAATATCGACGTCCTGGTCGATCACGTCGAGGATCTGGGTGGTCGGATCGCCCTCGCGAATCACCCGCTCGGGCGTGATCGCCGCGATGCCGTTGGCGCGGCCGGAGGCGCGGTCGAGCGCCTCATTGGCGGCGTCCTCGGCCTCGGCGCGCATCAGGTCGGCGACTCCAAGCCATTGCTGGTTCTGGTCTTCGATCGCGATGATTCGCAGCATCACCACGCCGCCGCCGACGCGCACCGCCCAGCGGCTGGCGTAATACACCGCGCGGTCCCATTCGGCGGTGTCGTCAACAATGACGAGGCATTTTGGCTTGTGACCCGTCTCGTAGCTTCGTCGCTGGGTGGTCATGCATGTCCCGGTGCTGCGCCAAACCGCCGCATGCTGCCACGGCGCAGCCGCCTTCGACAAGCGGCGAGGCTGTTGCAACGCAGTGGCGAGAGCTAGCTCTTGCGGATGAAACCGACGATGTCCCGTGTCGCCCGCATGGTTTCGTCGGCGAGGACGCGCGCGCGGTCGGCGCCGTCGACCAGGATTTTGTCGACATGGCCGGGATCGGCCACCAGCCGCTTCATCTCGGAGGCGATCGGCGCGAGTTTCGCCACGCAAAGTTCCACCAGCGCATTTTTGAAGCTGGAGAACTGCCCGCCGCCGAATTCGCGGAGCACGTCGGCTTTGCTGCGGTCGGCCAGCGCCGCATAGATGCCGACCAGGTTGTCGGCCTCGGGCCGGTTCTCCAGCCCCTTTTCCTCCGACGGCAACGGTTCCGGATCGGTCTTGGCTTTCCGGATCTTTTGCGCGATCAGATCCGCATCGTCGGTCAGGTTGATCCGCGAATTATCAGAGGCGTCCGACTTCGACATCTTCTTGGTGCCGTCGCGAAGCGACATCACCCGCGTCGCCGGGCCGGTGATGAACGGCTCCGGCAGCGGAAAGAACTGGCCGTCGTTGAAACCGTGGCCGCGTATAGAATCGCCGAAATCGTTGTTGAATTTCTGCGCGATGTCCCGCGAGAGCTCCAGATGCTGCTTCTGGTCCTCGCCGACCGGCACATGGGTGGCGCGGTACAGCAGAATGTCCGCCGCCATCAGCACCGGATAATCGTAGAGCCCGACGGACGCGTTCTCGCGATCCTTGCCGGCCTTCTCCTTGAATTGCGTCATGCGGCTGAGCCAGCCGATGCGCGCCACGCAATTGAAGATCCAGGTCAGCTCGGCGTGGCCGGCGACCTGGCTCTGGTTGAACACGATGTGCTTGTTCGGATCTATGCCGGCAGCGATGAAGGCCGCGGTGACTTCGCGGGTGTTGCGCGCCAGCTCCGCCGGGCCGCCCCAGACGTCCATGCCCATCGTGATCGCGTGCATGTCGACGACGCAATAGATGCAGTTATGGGTTTCCTGCATCTTCACGAAGTTGACGATCGCGCCGAGGTAATTGCCGAGATGCAGATTACCCGTCGGCTGGACGCCGGAAAAAACCCGTTCAACAAAAGCCATTGTCAGCTTCCCCAAGGATCCTGTTTCGGATGCCTGTTTCGCGCCGTCGTTTGCCACGCAGGGGCTGTTGGCGCAAGCCGCCAGATACGCTCTCCGCCGTCATCCTGAGGCGCGAGCGCAGCGAGCCTCGAAGGATGGGCCACGGGCCGTACATCCTTCGAGGCGCGCAAGAGCGCGCACCTCAGGATGACGGATTTAGCCAAAAGTCGTCACGGTCTAGCCCCCGGTTTGCCTGACGGCGTTAACCGCGTCGCGCCAGCCGATGACGCCGAAAGCCCGCAGAAACAGGCCGTATGTTGCGATTCCCGCCGCGATCACGACCAGCAGCATAACGGCCTGCACGAGGCCGTGTGCGCCCGAGATGAGGGAAGGCAGCGAGCGCGCCGCAAGCCACAGCAACGCGCCCATGGCGAGCGCGGATAGCGCGATGCGCGGCAGTCGTCGTTTTGCTTCCGTGTCGATCGAAAACCCGAAAGTTTTCGCGCCGCGGCGGATCAGGCTGAACGCCATGCCCCAGGCGCCAACGGCAATGGCCACCGCGATGCCGTCGGCGCCGTACCAATGGCTGAGCAGGAAGGCAGAAGCGATCGCCAGCACCACGCCCGTCAGCGCGGCGACCAGCGGCGTCATCGTATCCTCGCGTGCAAAGAACGCCGGCGACAGCGCCTTCACCAGCACATGCGCCGGCAACGCCAGCGTCAGCCACATCAGCGCGCGGGCGGTGGCTTTGGTGTCATCCGCGGTGAAGGCGCCATGCTCGAACAACAGCCGCACGATCGGCGCAGCTAACACGATCAGGCCGAGTGTTGCGGGCAGTGCGAGGCCAACCGCGAGTTCGAGCGCGCGCGATTCCGCGTGAGCAACGGCGGCGCGATCCTCCGCCCGCACCGCGCGCGTCAGTTCCGGGATCAATACCGTGCCCATGGCGACGCCGACAATGCCGAGCGGCAGTTCGACCAGGCGATTGGCGAAATAGAGCCACGACACCGCCGACGGCGATGAGGACGCGACGATCGCGCCGGCCACGACAAGCAATTGCGGCGCGCTCGACGCCATCATGCCGGGCGCAGCCTTGCCGAGAAAGCCGCGGATCTCCTTGTCGAACGAGACGCGCAAGGGTGTCGCGATGTTCTCACCACGGCGCAGCACCAGCACGGAGAGCTGCAACAGCCCGGCGATGCCGACAGTTGCGGCGATGATCTGCGCTGATTGCACCGCGGATGGTTGCATCATCAGCAGCGTGGCCATCACCGCGATCAGCGCGATGTTGAACAACAGCGGTGAGAACGCCGTCAGCGCAAATCGCCCCTGTGCGTTCAGCAGTGCCATCATCACGGTCGCCGGCCCGGCCAAAGCGAGATACGGCAACATCAGCCTCGCATTGTCGACCGCGAACTGCAGCGTCTCGCCGCCGGCAAATCCCGGCGCCAGCACGGTGATGACAAGCGGCATAGCGAGCGCGATCAGCGCGGTGGCTGCAATCAAGGCAAACGTGATCGTGCCGAGCACGCGCCCCGCAAACGCCGCCGCAGCCGCCACGCCGCCGGTCTCTCGGACGCGCAGCCATGAAGGCACCAGCGCGGCGTTGAGCCCGCCCTCGGTCAGCAGCCGCCTGACAACATTGACCAGTTGAAACGCCGCCAGAAACGCATCCGCCACCGCGCCCGCGCCGAGCAGCGCCGCCAGCACAGAATCGCGCGCGAAGCCTAATAGCCGCGACGCCAGCGTTCCCGAAGATACCGTGAGAAAAGAGCGGATCATGGATGGGCTGTGTATAGCAGCGAGACCCAAAGAAACACCACCAGCCCCGCGCACCGGCGCCTCTTCTCCCTCTCCCCCGTCCTTCACGGGGAGAGGGTTGGGGTGAGGGGCTCTATCCGCGATTGAGCTCTATCGATGGACCTGTACCCCCTCACTCGGAATTCAAGCTGCGCTTGAATTCCGACCTCTCCCCGCAAGCGGGGCGAGGTTGACCCGTGCCGCTTCCCTTGCTGTAAGAGGGCCGATCTGGTAGGCCGCAACCTCTCGCAACGCCGTACCAGGACGGATGAATGACTGACGCAAAATACGACGTTCTCGCTATCGGCAATGCGATCTTCGACGTCTTCGCGCAAACCGATGAGAAATTCCTGGCCGATCACGGCATGACCAAAGGCGGCATGGCGCTGATCGACGAGGCCCGCGCGGCGTCGATCTACCGGGACATGGGCCCGGCGACGGAGGTGTCGGGCGGATCGGCCGCCAACACCATTGTCGGTATCGCCAATTTCGGCGCCCGTGCCGCCTATGTCGGCAAGGTCAAGAGCGACCAGATCGGCGGCCTCTACACGCACGACATCCGTGCCGCCGGCGTCGCCTTCGAAACCAGGGCGGCCGAGGCGGGCCCCGCCACCGGCTGCTCCTACATCCTGGTGACGCCGGATGGCGAGCGCACCATGAACACCTATCTCGGCGCCGCGCAGGACCTTAATCCGTCCGACATCGATGAAGCGCAGATCGCTGCCTCCCGCATCGTCTATCTCGAAGGCTATCTCTGGGATCCCAAAAACGCCAAGGAAGCCTTCGTCAAGGCCGCTCATATAGCGCACGCGGCCGGCCGACAGGTGGCGCTGACGCTGTCGGACTCATTCTGCGTCGATCGCTACCGCGACGAGTTTCTCGACCTGATGCGCAAGCGCACGGTCGATCTCGTGTTCGCCAACGAGGCCGAGCTGCATTCGCTGTACCAGACCTCGGATTTCGAGGGCGCGCTGAAGCAGCTCCGCACCGACGCCAAACTCGCCGTCGTCACCCGCAGCGAGAAGGGCTGCGTGGTGGTGTCGTCCGATGGTGTTGTCGCGGCGCCTGCGTTCCCGATCGAAAAGCTCGTCGACACCACCGGCGCCGGCGACCTGTTCGCCGCCGGCTTCCTGTTCGGGCTTGTGCGCAACGCGAGCCACGAGACGTGCGGCCGGCTGGGCGCGCTGGCGGCGGCCGAGGTGATCCAGCACATCGGCGCGCGGCCGCAGGTGTCGCTGAAGGAGCTGGCGGGGCAGAATGGATTGGGGGTGTAGCCTTAGGTAGAGGGCGCGACCTCTCAATTGTATCCAGCCGTCATGCCCGGGCTTGACCCGGGCATCCAGGTCTTTCCTAGTGCTCCGTCGAGCGGATCTACGGGGCTTCCGATCAGGAGCAATTTCGCCTAGAAGTTGAACGAATCCTCTTTCCATCCGGAGCACAAGGCCAGTCAGCAAGGTCCAGAAAGCGATCCCCGAGGCGCTGAAGAAGCCGCCGTTCGATGCGGAAGCGTGGTTTGCGCGTGTCGATGAACTTGGTGGACGCGATTTCTTGCCGAACGGTATCCCCGACGAACCGCCAGCTGAACCGGACCCGCGCATCTTCTTCGACGAATGATCTGATGAAAGACGAATATGACTTCTCGATCGCCGAACGCGGCAAGTTCTTTCGGGAGGCTGCACGCCTAGTGCCGCCGATCCATTTGGACCCCGAGGTGCTTGACTATATCTCCGAGCGGGCCGCGGCGCAGGTAGTCTCGTTCAGTTCGCTGGTGAACACGCTGCTGAAGCAATATCGAACTGATCGACGACGATCGGAATGATGAGGAGATCGAAATCAACCCGATCAAACCAGAGTTCGATAAACTAGACGAGGCTTCGGGAACTCCGTTAACTCCTAGGAAATTGAGGCTGCGCGTGTAGCTCTCGCACGATGGCGAAGCCCCGACACGTTTGGAACCGCTGTAGATGGCTTTTGCGCGCGGTGTACGTCGAATGATTGGTTCAATCGCCCGCAACTCAAATTCCTACACGATGCCTTTGTGCTCGCTCGTTTCGCGCGATGCCAGTGCGTGGACGATGTCCGTCTGGCGGAGCCTTTTGAGCAATGGCCGGACGGTTTCGTGCGGGCTGCAGGCAAAGTCCACAACATCGAGATAACCAGCACGCATGGGGGCCGGAAGCTCGGTAAGGAAAATCGAGAGGTCAAAGCCCTCACGATAGACCCAGGAGAAGATTGGATCGCGCGCGGCGATTCTATTCCAAAGTTTCTTGACGAAGCTGTCGCCGCCAAGAGTGGGAAGCGATACGGAGCGCCCTGTTGGCTTGTGGTCTATCTCAACATAAGCGAATACGGCATTCGTCAGAAGGAAACGGAAGCAGCCATTTCACAAATAAAGGCGCGTTACGCGTCGTCGTTCGAAACAATTTCGGTGCTCTGGAAGGGGCGACTGTACTGATGCTCAATTGTGAGATCGCTGACGAACTGAAGTTTCCTATGTTGCCCCAGCATTGATTTGCCCGACAACGCAAATCAAAAACCGCTCTCCCGCAAAAATAATTCGCTTCACGATTGACCCAAATCACTTCTACAACTCCGCTATCCCGTCCCACACAGAGGGGCGTTTCGCGATCGTCACTAAACGCGGGGCGGGGTGCGGTGGACGCGGCAGCGTCGGGCGCGCAAACGTCGTCGCAGGGCGGGCTCTTCTCGAGCCCGTGAGCGAAGGGACGGCACGCAGACGACCGATGCTAAAGCGCCTCTTGCCGGACTTCGGCGGATGGGTACCAAGCCCGTCGAGACCTCTGGCAAGAGCGTGTCGCGTACGGCCAAGTCGTGTGGTCCTGGCACCCGTGGCTGGTGTCAAGTCCGCGGAGGATGTGCCGGCCCGACCGGGCCAGCGCCATCCATCAATCCGCGGATGATGGTGGCTAAAGGAATTCGCACACCAGGGAGAGCGCGAAGTACGCCGTAAAACCATTGCGCAGGGAAGGCCGGATGCTCTCCGCTGGACCTGTATGCTCGTGTGCGCGTTCTTTTTGCGCAATTGCACACGAGACCGCGGGTGCAGCGCGCACCCGGTCTTCCCTGCGCCCTCTGTCTTCTGGGGCGCGAAAGATAAGGCAAAGCTCGGGCGGAATGCGCCGCGAGATCGTGAAAGTATGTCAGTAATTGGATGTGTGCCAATCCCTCCCCGTCATTGCGAGCGAAGCGAAGCAATCCATTGCGCCGCATATGCGGAGAGATGGATTGCTTCGTCGCTTGCGCTCCTCGCAATGACGTCGCGGAGGAAGCAATGATTGAGCCGAGAAGCCGCGGCGTACTGGATGCCCCGCCTGCGCGGGGCATGACACGTGTGGATGAGGTGAGGGCGTACCACGCGACGAAGCGTAGCCGCCCTCCTTGTTTTTCACGCCGCGCGTTGGCCGCTGCCGGCATCCAGCCCGGCATAAACCCCGCGCTCAAATCCCGCAAAGGCCTCCAGGCACTTGGCATCGGCGAACGGCAACAGCTGCATCAGGATGACGCCGGCGACGTCGCGCGCTGGGTCGATCCAGAAATAGGTGTTGGCGAGGCCGGCCCAGGCCAGGCTGCCGGCGCTGCGCCCCTCGGCCGTCTGTGCGGTGGTGATGAGGAACGAGAGCCCCCACTTCTTGACGATGTCGGGATAGAGATCGACGTCGTTGGTGTAGATCGGCGCCACCGTCACCATCTTGCCCATCGTGAGGTCGCCGATCTGGTTCTGGCTCATCAGCGCGATGGTCTCGGGCTTCAGAACCTGGTTGCCGTTGCCGCGGCCCTTGTTGAGGATCATCTGGGTGAACTTGATGTAGTCGGCCGCGGTGCCGTAAAGGCCGCCGCCGCCCATGTGGAATTCCGGCTCCTGTTCGAGCTCGAACGGGATCGGCGCCAGCGATCCGTCCTCGCCGCGGGCATGCATGCCGACCAGCCGCTGGCGCATGGAATCGGTGATCTTGAAAGCGGTGTCGTTCATGCCGAGCGGCGTGAACATGTTATCGCGCAAATAAGCGTCGAGCCGGGTGCCGGTCACGGCCTCCACCGCCTTGCCGACGAAGTCGATGTTGGTGCCGTACTCCCAGCGCGTGCCGGGCTCGGACATGATCGGCGTCTTCAGCGCGGCGTTCTGGCAGGTGGTGATCGCCGGGGTTCCGGTCTTCTCCAGATATTGCGCGCAGTCGCCGTTCCACATGTTGTAGGCGAAGCCCGCAGTGTGGGTCATCAGATGGCGCAGCGTGATCGCCTTCGTCGCGGGACGCAGCTCGCCATTGGCGTCGAAACCTTCCAGCACCTGTGGCGAAGCGAGATCGGGCAGCACGTTTCCGATCGGCTCGTCGAGCGAGAGTTTTCCCTGCTCCACGAGCTGCATCCCGGCCGCGGTCGTAATCGCCTTGGTCATCGAGGCGATCCAGAACACGCTGTCGGCGGTCATGTCATCGTCCTTCGAAAGATCGCGCTTGCCGAACGCGCCCTGATAGATCACCTCACTGCCGGTAGCCGCCATCGCGACCACGCCGGGAATCTCCTTCGCCTCGCATTTCTGCCGCAGAATCTGGTCGATCTCAGCCTTGCTTTGCATGGGTCTCCTCCCGCTTTGATTTTTATGGAAGTGGAACGATCTTCCTCCCGGCCGCGTGATCCCGCAAGCGCTCGGCGAGCGCGGCCTCTGATGTCGCGATCTCGTGATGGGCAAAGGGCGTGGGCCGCGGGTGCGCAGGTTCGGCACCAAACTGCAACACCTCGCCACAATCCGCGATGGATGAGGGCTCGGCGGGTGACCGGATTGGGCAGCCACGATAACGTGATTCTGCGGCGATTCCCGGCGCCGATTTTCTGCAGTAAAGCGTTCAGATTCCAGCACAAACGATGCTGGTTGCAGCATTGATTTGATGAAAATCGTTGTAATACGAATTGCGAGGCGCGATGATCTCGACCTGGAGTGAATGGAAGCGGTATCCCCGTCCCGGGCGGGGCGAGAACATCGAGGCGCCGATCACGCCCGGGCTCTATGAAGTCCGCTATGCCGGCACCGGCGCGCTGCACTCCTTCGAGGCGGTCGACAACGTCGCCCAGGCCCTGGCGCAGCTTGTGGTCGGCTCCAAATCCTGGTTCGGCCGCCGCGACACCGCCAATCTGCCCGACCTTGAGTACCGCACCTGCGCGACCTCCTCGAAAGCCGACGCCAAGTCGGCCGCGCAGCGCATGATCGGCCGCCGTGAGACGTATATGAGCGGGGCGGCGTGAGGGGGCTGCCCTCAACATTCGTTGAAGCATGGCTGCCTCAGCAGGCGATGCATTGCCGCTGATATGGGCCTATACTCGGACCAATCTCTCAAGAAAATCCGAGGAGTACGCCATGAACCCGCCCGTCGCCGCTCGCGCCCAATCCTCCCAGTCCTCGCTGCATGACCGCCTGAAAGATCCCTCGCTGCTGCGTGACCGCTGTTACATCGACGGCGCCTGGGTCGGCACGCCGTCGCGCCCGGTCACCAATCCGGTCAATGGCGTGGAGCTTGCAAAAGTCCCGGCGTTCAGCACGGCCGAAGCAACCCAAGCCGTCGAAGCCGCCGAGCGTGCATTCCCCGCCTGGGCCAAGCTCACCGCCAAACAGCGCTCAAACATCTTGCGCAAATGGTTCGATCTGATCGCGGCGAACCGCGAGGATCTCGCGCTGATCCTCACGTCGGAACAAGGCAAGCCGCTGGCGGAAGCGCTCGGCGAAGTCGATATCGGCGGCGCCTATGTCGAATTTTTCGCCGAGGAAGCCCGCCGCGTCTACGGCGAGACCATCCCGACCCAGCGGCCGGATGCGCGGCTCTTGGCGATCAAGCAGCCGATCGGCGTCTGCGGCGCCATCACGCCGTGGAATTTCCCGTGCTCGATGATCACGCGAAAAGTCTCGCCGGCGCTGGCCGCGGGCTGCACCGTGGTGCTCAAGCCCGCCAATGAAACGCCGCTGACCGCGCTGGCGCTGGTCGCGCTCGCCGAGAAGGCTGGCGTGCCGAAGGGCGTGTTCAACATCCTCACCGGCAATTCGTCCGCAATCGGCAAGGTGCTGTGCGAGCATCCGGCGGTGCGCTTCATTGGTTTCACCGGGTCGACCGAAGTCGGAAAGATCCTCTATCAGCAGGCTTCCGTGGGTGTGAAGAAGCTCGGCCTCGAACTGGGCGGCAACGCGCCGTTCGTGGTGTTCGATGATGCCGATATCGATGCCGCCGTCGAGGGCGCGATGATCTCGAAATACCGTAACATGGGCCAGACCTGCGTCTGCGCCAACCGCATCTACGCCCAGGACAAGATCTACGACGCGTTCGTCGAAAAGCTGTCCAAGAAAGTCGCGGCGATGAAGATCGGCGACGGCACTGAACAGGGCGTGACACAGGGCCCGCTGATCAACATGGACGCGGTGCTCAAGGTCGAGAAGCACATTGAGAATGCCGTGAAGGGCGGCGCGAAGATCGTCACCGGCGGAAAGCGCCATGCGCTCGGCGGCAGCTTTTTCGAGCCGACGGTGCTCTCGAATGTGAAGCCGGATGCGCTGGTGGCGCATGAAGAAACGTTTGGGCCTTTGGCGCCGGTGTTCCGCTTCAAGGACGAAGCCGACGTGATCGCGATGTGCAACGCCTCGCCGTTCGGCCTCGCCTCTTACTTCTATTCCCGCGATCTCGGCCGCGTCTGGCGCGTCGCCGAAGCGCTGGAGTCAGGCATGGTCGGCGTCAACACCGGCCTGATCACCACGGAAGTGGCGCCGTTCGGCGGCGTCAAGGAGTCAGGCTTGGGGCGCGAAGGCTCGCATCACGGCATGGAAGAATATGTCGAGATCAAATATGTGATGATGGCAGGGGTGTAGTCCCGGGCTTGCTACCTTCGCAACACCGCGATCGTGCGATTGGCGAAGGAAAGCCGCTCCGCCATGACCGAGACGAAATAGGTCAACAGCTTCTGGCCGAGCTCGGGGGCGTCGGCCTTGATCGCCTCGAACTGGTGCTTGTTCAGCACGTACAGCACGCTGGCGATCTCGGCCTGGATCGTCGCGCTGCGCGGCGCGTGCGAGACGAGGCCCATCTCGCCGATCGTGGTGTAGCGGCCGAGGCCGCGCACCCGCGTGATACGGCCGTCATCTGCCGGCACCATGATGCCGACGCGTCCGTCGAGGATGAAATGCATGGAATCGGCGGCATCGCCGGCGCGCACGATGATCTCGGCGGTGTCGACCTCTATGCGCTGGCAGCGGCGGATAAGCTCATCCGCGTCGTCCTCGCTGTCGAATATCTTGGTGAACCAGTCGCGCAGATTGGCCGCTTCCTGCGCGAGTCCCTGATGCTGCATGATGATCTCGTTCTCGCACCATTCCAGCGCATGGTCGAGTTCGTCGATCGTGGTGACGCCATCGGTGATGAAGTCGCTCAAGCGCAGCACCTTCGCTGTGCTAGCGGACAGATGCACCAGCACCAGATGGACGCCGAGATCATGCGCGCTGCGTTTGATCTGGGCAAAACTGTACGCTGCCGACGAATCGATGCCAGTGACGAGCTTGAAGTCGAACAGTAGATAGCGGCACTCCGGCTGTTCTTGCAGCAGCGCCTTGACATGCTGATAGAGCCGGTTGGCGGAACCGAAGAACAGGTAGCTCTGCAGGTTCAGCCCCTGGATCTTGCCGCCATGGGCCAGTAGCACTTCCTGGTCGTCGCGCGAACGATCCAGCGAGCTGCGATATTCCGATCCGTCAAAGCTGAACTTGATCGCCTCGATCCGTGCCGCGCTGAAAGCAAAGGTCGCACAGCCGATAATGATCCCGATCAGAATGCCCGGCACGAAGCCCCACTGGACGATGATAACGATGATCACCAGCAGCGACGCGTATTCGGTCCTGGTCAGGCGCTTGCGCGACTCGATAATCCATTTGTGCAGTTGGTCCGCGCCCAGATAGAGCAAGAGCCCGCCAAGCACGAATTTCGGCATGTAGCCGAGCAGCTCGGGCGCAATCGCCAGCATCAGCAGCGAGACGGCCGCGGCCGTCAGGCCGGACAGCCGGCCCCTGCCGCCGCTGCTGAAATTCAGGATGGTGCGGCTTACCGAGACGCAGCCGGTATAGCCGGCCAGCGCCCCGGCCAGGATATTGCCAAAGCCGGTGACGTTGAGTTCGCGTTCCAGATTGGCTTCGCGATGCGCCGCGAGCTCGATGCCGGTGGTGTTGAACAGCGTGCTGGCCGCCGTAACGAAGACCACTGCAATCAGATTGCCGAGCAGGTCCGGCACCGCGGTCCAGGGATACTGGGCAAGCGCGTCCGCGTGCCAAGGCAGCATGAACGCCGAGGGCGGCGGAGGCCCGAAGGTCCAGCCGGTCGCGCGGGCCTGTTCCGGCGAGATGCCGATGATCCAGAAGGCCAGATGCGCCGCGATCACGCCGCCGATCAGGATGATCGGCAAGCCGAACGGGCCGCGCGAACGGTGCCAGGTCAAATACAGCACCAGCGCCATCGCGCAGGCTGCGGCCAGTTCCGATATCGTGACGATATTGGCGAACTGAGGTAGCGAGCTGAATTGTACCGGACGATCGGTAATAACGCGGATCGCACCCAACATGATCAGAAGCCCGGTCGCGCCCAGGAAACCGCCGATGACAGGATAGGGCACGTAGCGGATGGCGCGGCCCATCCGGGTCAGGCCGAGGCCGCACAGCGCCATGCCGGTGACGATGGTCGAGAGGCCGACCGTGATCAGAACAGGCGTGAGCAGCGGCGCCGACGGATCGGCTGCGATGATGCGCTCGACCAGCGATGCGGCCAGGATTCCAGTCACTGCCGCGGTGGAGCTGTCGGGGCCGGCGACCGCAAATGACAGGGAGCTGCCAAGCGCGATGGTGGCCGCAATCACGGCCGAGCTGATGAAGGTTGCCGCGATACCGTAGGACAAATAAGGCGACAGCGGCCCCGCGAAGATCAGCAACGCATAGGACAGACCGAATGTAATGCCGAGGATGCTCGCCGCGCTCCCGCCAAGAACATCATTGACGGCCCGCCTTGCCCGCGGGCCGAAATAAATTGATTGATTAATCACGCAAAAAAAGCCCCAAAATTCAGCACGTTAGTCGTAGACGAGGGCGGCCTGGGACGACAACAACAATTTTATGACAACTGGGCTCTCGTGGAGGCACATGGCTGCGCGGCGTCAGTCGGTTCCCACCGCGCCACCGAACGCGCCATGCCGGCCGACGCCGGAGGCGAAACGCGTTGCGCCCGACAGCGTTTCGCCCGAGGCGATCACTTCAAGCCCGCCGCGCATTTCGTTGGCGATCGCTTCTTCCTCCGAAAGATCCCATTGCCGCAGCGCCGACAGCCGATCGGCGCGCAGGCATTTTTGCGGGAAGCGCGCGATCTCCCGCGCCAGCGCAATCGCCTGTGCGGCCGCCTCGCCGCGGCCGACGACGCGATTGGCCAAGCCCATTCGCAGCGCTTCCTCCGCGCCGACCGGCCGTCCGGTGAGAATCAGGTCGATCGCCTGCGAATGGCCGATCAGCCGCGGCAGCCGGATGGTGCCGAGATCAATCAATGGCACGCCGAAGCGGCGGCAGAAGATGCCGAAGGTCGCGTCTTCCGCGACGACGCGCATGTCCGCCCATAGCGCCAGCTCCATGCCGCCGGCCACCGCAAAGCCTTCGACCGCGGCTATCACGGGCTTCGACAGCCGCAGCCGGCTCGGTCCCATCGGCGCGATCGAATCATGGCCGCCGAGCTCGCGCTTCTTGTTCGGATCGCCCGCCGCCACCGCCTTCAGATCGGCGCCGGCGCAGAAATAGCCGCCGGTGCCGGTGAACACCGCAACCGACGCGCTCTCGTCGGCATCGAAAGCAAGAAACGCATCGTAGAGTTTTCGCGCGGTCGCACCGTCGACGGCGTTGCGGCAATGCGGACGGTTGATGGAAACGATGGTCACGGGACCGTCGCGTTCGACGAGCACGGAGTCGACTTCGGTCATGGGGCGTTCCCTCTGAATTCTTCAGGGAACGAGCTTCGCACCAGATGGGTCTTACGGGCAATCCCGTATCCGCGCGTCATTGCGAGGAGCGACAGCGACGAAGCAATCCATCTATCCCCGAGCAGAGACGTGGATTGCTTCACGGAGCCTGTCATCCGGCGGCGCTTCGCGCCGACCGGGTGGCTCGCAATGACGGGTTATAGCGTCAACTCTTCCCCCGTCACGCGCCGGTACGCTTCGAGATAGCGCGTGCTGGTCTCCTCCACCACGCTGTCCGGCAGCGGCGGCGGCGGGGCGTCGCCGTTCCAGCGGCCGGCGCGGCGCTCGGCGTCGAGATAGTCGCGCAGCGGTTGCTTGTCGAAGGAGGGCTGCGGCCGGCCGGGCTTGTAGACGTCGGCGGACCAGAATCGCGAACTGTCCGGCGTCATCACCTCGTCGATCAGGATGATGCGGTCGTCGGCTGCGCGGCCGAACTCGAACTTGGTGTCGGCGATGATGATGCCATGGTGACGGGCGATGCGCTCGCCGAAATTATAGACCGTGCGCGCCATCCGCTCGAGCTTTTCGGCAACGTCGCTCCCGACGATCTCGCGCATGCGCGCGACCGTGATGTTCTCGTCATGGCCGGTCTCGGCCTTGGTTGCCGGGCTGAAGATCGGCGGCTCGAGCTTTCCGCTTTCGAGCAGCCCTTCCGCCAGATCCTCGCCCGCAAGCGTGCCGGAGGCCGCATACTCCTTCCAGGCGGAGCCGGAGATATAGCCGCGGATCACGCATTCGACCGGAAACACGGTGGTGCGCCGGCACAGCATCGCGCGGCCCAAAATGTCGGCACGATGATTCTTCAACGCGGGCACCTTGCGGATGATCTCGTCGGCGTCGGCGCTTATCATGTGATGCGGCACCACGCCTTCGAGCTGGCGGAACCACCACGCGCTGATCTGCGTCAGCACCGCGCCCTTCATCGGGATGGTTTCCGCCATCACCACGTCAAAGGCGCTGATGCGGTCGGTGGTGAGCAGCAGCACGCAGTCGCTGCCGACGGCGTAGATATCGCGCACCTTGCCGCGGCCGATCCGGGGCAGGGGCAAATCGCTGGCGAGCATTGCGTTCATCTGGTCAGGCTTTCGAACAGGCGGCCTCGTGCAAGAGCGTGGCAGCAAATGAGAAAGCGGAGCAATAGCTCACTCCGGCAGCGGAATGAACTCATGTTCCTGCGGAACGGCGGCAAACCGGCCGGTTTTCCAGTCCTGTTTGGCCTGCTCGATCCGCTCCTTGCTGGAGGAAACGAAATTCCACCAGATATGCCGCGGGCCTTCCAGCGCGTCGCCGCCGAGAAACATCATCCGCACCGGCGTGACCGCCTTCACCGTGATGCGGTCGCCGGGCCGAAAGATCAGGAGCCGCGGTCCTTCGTAGCGTTCATTCGCGATCTCGACCTCGCCGTCGACGAGGTAGATCGCGCGCTCTTCATGGTCAGGGTCGAGCGGCACGCTGGTCCCGGCCTGCGCCGTCACTTCAGCGTAGAACCACGGCGAGACCATGCTGACCGGCGATGTCACGCCAAAGCCGTGGCCTGCGATAATGCGCGCAGTAAATCCGCTCTCCTTCACGGTCGGGAGGGCTTCGGCCGCGTAGTGCTGGAACGACGGCGCGATTTCTTCAGAGCCCGCCGGCAGTGCGATCCAGCTTTGCAGGCCGAGCATCTTCTGGCCGTCGCGGCGCTGCACGTCGGGCGTGCGCTCGGAATGCGCAATGCCGCGCCCGGCCGTCATCAGATTCATGGCGCCGGGCTGGATCTCCTGGATGTTGCCCTCGCTGTCGCGGTGCATGATCGAGCCGTCGAACAGATAGGTGACGGTGGCAAGCCCGATATGCGGATGCGGCCGCACGTCCATGCCACGGCCCGCCATAAACTGAACGGGGCCGAAATGATCGAAGAAGATGAACGGCCCGACCATCTGCCGCTTGCCATGCGGCAGCGCGCGCCGCACCGCAAACCCGTCGCCGAGATCGCGGGTGCGCGGCACGATGATGAGGTCGAGCGCGTCGCAGGTCTTGGGATCGCCGAGCACGGGATCGTTGGACGGTTGCCAGCTCATGTGGACTCCTTCGGGTTTGCGGCGATTATAGCAGGAATTGCGCGATGGACCACGGGCGATGACCTCTCCCCGTCATTGCGAGCGAAGCGAAGCAATCCATCTCGCAACGAAGCAAGTATGGATTGCTTTCGTCGCTTGCGCTCCTCGCAATGACGGCGGTAAGCAACCATGCAGATAACAATTGCAGAAGAATGGAGGCTGGAAACCAATGATCCCTCCGCTCAAACCCGACGCAAAATTGCTGAAGGTCGACGGTCCCATCATCGAGACCGCGCGCCTGGTCCTGCGGCCATGGCGCAGCGATGACATTGCCGCGAATACGGCGATGCCGTCCGATCCCGACACCGCGCGCTTCATCACGCCCGACGGCAAGGCGATCACCACCGAGATCGGCGGATGGCGCAACGCTGCCGTGATCTCAGGGCATTGGGCGCTGCACGGCTTCGGCATGTTCGCCGTCGAGGAAAAATCTAGCCGCCGCTATATCGGCCGCGTCGGGCCGTGGTGCCCGCCGGGCTGGCCGGGCTTTGAGGTCGGCTGGGGCATCGACCGCCAATACCGCGGCAAGGTTATGCAGTGGAAGCGGCACGGGCGTCGATCGACTGGGTGTTCGCGACCTTCGAAATCGGCGAGATCATCCATTGCATCGACTTCTCTAACGCACCGTCGCAAGCGGTCGCGCGTCGGTTGGGGGCGAGGAGGGATGGCGAAGTTGATCTATCCGGCAAGACCAATGAGCGCTGGGTGACGTCGCGCGATCGCTGGAGGGGCTGATCGGCAGAAATTGAACCACAGTACGATTCATACTAGATTGTTTGCGTCGCGGATGATCCGCGCGAACGGACCATCCGATGCTGCTTTCCACCTTCGAGATCGCCTTGCGCGGCGCCACCGTGGCGCTGCTCTTGGTCTTGGCAGCATCACTGTTTCGCGGTTTCGGAGCGGTGCTTGCCGGACGGCTCGCGGCGGCATTTGCAGTGGGGTCGGCTGCGCATGCCGTGATCTCTTCGATCGGTGTGACATCGAAGGTGCCTCCGGCGCTTGCGCCCGTGATCGCGCTGTCGACCGGCAATGCCGTGGTGTTTTGGCTGTTTACGCGCGCGCTGTTCGAGGAGACGTTCAAACTGCGCTGGTGGCACGCGTTGACCTGGGCAGCGATCGCGGCTTTCAGTTTCGTCAATTGCATGTGGCTGGCGCCCGCATCCGGCGTGCGGCTTTACATCATTGCGGTCAATCTGCTCGCGCTCGGCTTCATCGTGCTGGCCGTCGTGCAGACCATCGCGTCCTGGCCGGCTGATCTGGTCGAGGGCCGGCGCCGCATCCGCGTCTTCATTGTCAGCGCGGCGGCACTGTACGGCGGGCTGAATGCGGTGCTGCAGATATCGCTCTCTGGCAGCGGTGCCGCGGAGATTGCCAACACGCTGAATTCGGCGCTGCTCGCCGCCGTGGTCGCGGCAATCGCGATTGCGTTGATGCGTTTCGATGGCGCCGATCTATTCCCGGCCGCAGCAGTCGTCCGGACCGACCCAATCGAGGCGGCAGCCGCCGTCGAAGCCAGCGCCGCCGATCAAAAACTCATCGATGCACTGATGCGGCTGATGGCCGACGAGCGCATCTATCGCCACGACAACATCACCATCGGCACGCTCGCAGCCAAACTCGCCATTCCCGAATACCGGCTGCGGCGGCTGATCAACCAGCGGCTCGGCTACCGCAACTTCAATGTGTTCCTCAACGAGCACCGGATCGCCGAAGCCAAGGCCGCGCTGGCCGATCCGAGCCAGGCCGAAGTCCCCGTGATTACCATCGCGATGGATGCCGGCTTCCAATCGCTTGGGCCCTTCAACCGCGCCTTCAAGGCTATCACCGGCGTCACGCCGACCGAATACCGCCGGCTCAAGGCGATCGCGGCCTAGCTTGTATCATCTTGCTGTTGCTGTCTAATTTTGGAATCGGCGAGGCGCGTTGAGCATTCGACCAGCGCGCATTCCAAATCCGGCGAGCGGCCACAAGCCGCTTCGTGAACATCCCCGGCACGCGCTGATGCGTCATGCCGGAGGCTCCGTGACCAGACGAAATCTCATCCTCATCCTCGCCGCCACCACGGCGCTCAGCGCGCTCGCGCTCTCGGCCGCCCGCGCCCGCGACGTGCCGAAGGTCGCGACCGGCTTCGTCGCCGGCGTGCTCTGCACCGAGACCTTCGTCTCTGGCCTCGACCCGGCGCGGGTGTTTGCCGAGACCACGTCCGCGATGCCGGGCGCCGGCCTGATCGCATGGTTGCTCGACTATCGCGTCGATCGCGCGCGCAAGGGCGTCACGGTGACGCTGTTCGGCTTCGGCCGCAGCTATGCCGTCTATCGCGGCGATGGGCTCGGCTGTTATCTCGATCTTGGTGGTGCCGTGACGGCGATTGTGTTGCCGCAGTCGGAGGCCAGGCCGGCATTGCTGCCTGACATCGCCGGCCGCGCCATTGTCGAACCGCAGACGCCGCAACTCGCAGTGGCACTCGACCGCGCCTTCGCCGAGCCGGACAGATCGACGCCGCGCAACACGCGCGCCGTGGTGATCCTGAAGGACGGGCGCATCATTGCCGAACGCTATGCCGAGGGCATCGGCGTCGACACGCCGCTGCTCGGATTCTCCGCCACCAAATCGGTCGTCTCGGCGCTGGCCGGCATCCTCGTGCGCAAGGGTGCGCTGAGGCTGCATGAACCGGTGCCGATCGCGGCGTGGCATCAGCCCGGCGATCCAAGGCGCGCCATCACGCTCGATCATCTGCTCCGGCACACCGCGGGACTAAAGCTTGGCAGTTCGCTGCAGGCCTCGCTGGCGTCTGCGCTCGAGCCGGTCAATCGCATGAAGTTCATGGAGCCTGACATGGCCGCGTATGCTGTGAGCATGCCGGCGGAGTCGGTGCCGGGCGCGGCGTGGAACTACCATGACGGCAACACCGTGATCCTCGCGCATCTGATCCGCCAGGCCACCGGCGGCAGCGCGGCTCATATGATTGCCTTCGCACGGCAGGAACTGTTCGAGCCGCTCGGCATGCGCAATGTGACGCTCGAATTCGACGCCTCGGGCAATGCGGAAGGATCGAGCCAGTTGCTGGCGAGTGCGCGCGACTGGGCGCGCTTCGGTCGGCTCTATCTCAATGACGGCATGACGGGCGGAAAACGCATCCTCCCCGAAGGCTGGGCGAAATATGCGGCGACGCCGACGCCGAACGCGTGGATCGGCCAGGGCGCCGGCTTCTGGACCAATCACGGCGACAGTTTTGGCGCTACCTACCGCACCGAGCGCGGCTGGCCACGCGATGCCATCTTCGCCAAGGGCACGCTCGGGCAATATGTGATCGGCGTGCCCTCTGAACGGCTGGTGATCGTCCGGTTCGGGCGCTCGCCGAACTGGCCGCCCGAAGCCGACGGCGTGTTCGAGCTCGTGCGCGACGTGGTCGGGGCAACCGACAGCAAGGGAAAGCTGGCGGGCGCGAATTGAATGACCTACGTCAAATCTTCCTTCTCCTCTTGTGGGAGAAGGTGGCGCGCAGCGCCGGATGAGGGGTTCTCTCCACGAATGCTAATGCGAGAGGTTCACTCGCGGAGAGAACCCCTCACCCGTCTCAATCGTGCTTCGCACGATTGATCCACCCTCTCCCACAAGAGGAGAGGGGTACACCGCCGATGTTGAAGCTAGACGCGTAGCCCGGATGGAGCGAAGCGAAATCCGGGGACTGCCAACGGATGGTCTGATCCCGGATTGCGCTTCGCTCCATCCGGGCTACGTACTGAGGCTGGCAGCTACTGCCGTCCTAACTGCGTGGCTTTCTCAACGCGATCGAATCTCTCGAGCGACAGGATCGCATCGGCGAGCTGATCGGCGCGGCCGTTCAGCACGGGGCGGGCGAGCGTGAGAAATTTTTGCTGCATCGCCTGCGCGTCGGGAAACGTATCCGGCTCGCCGGAGGGGTCGGCATAGAGCCGCTCATGCACGCCATTGTCGGTGGTGATCGAGACGCGCGCGCCGAAGGGGTGGGTGCGGCCGATCTCCAGTCGATCGTCCTGCACCACGTCGAACTTGTCGGCGAGCGCATTGACGGCGGCATCACCGAGCCGGGCGTAATCGTCCCAGCCGAAACGGCCCTGGTCGAGCGCCAGCGCGCCGGTGAAGAACATCGAGAACTGTCCGCCGACGATCGAGGTCGGATGGCGCTTGGTGGCGGCATCGCCGGTCAGCGTGATGCCGTTGCGATGAAGACCGATCTCGACGCGCTTGATCTGATCCGGCGTCAGATTGTGTTCCCGGCGCATCGCGATCAGCGCATCCAGCGCGGCATGGGTGTAGCGGCAGCTCGGGTAAGGCTTCACGCCAATCTTGAGCGTCTCGTAGGTCTTGCCGAGGCCTGCGACAGCCTTGTCTGGATGAGCATCGTCGCTGTAGCCCACGAGGAGGCCGTGCTTGCCCTCGACCGACTCGGTCGATCCGATAAAATTGTTGCGCGCCAGCGTCGCGGCAATCACGCCGTTCATCGCGGCGGCGCCGACCTGGTAGCGCTTGTTCCAGGCACCGTTGACGAGGAACTGCAGCGAGCCCGCGGCCTGGCTGCCGGAAACGCCGAAGGCCGAGATGATCTGGTCCTTCGAGAGGCCGAACAACTTCCCCGCCGCGGCCGCAGCACCATAGGTTCCCGCCGTCGCGGTCGGATGAAAGCCGCGCGCATAATGCGAGGTCGGATCGAGCGCGTTGCCGAGCCGGCAGCACACTTCATAGCCGGCCACGATCGCGGTCAGTACGTCGCGCCCGGATGCGCCGACCATTTCGCCGACCGCAAACGCCGCCGGCACCACGGGCGCGCTCGGATGCAGCGAGGAGTCGGCATGCGTGTCATCGAAATCAAGCGAATGGCCGAGCGCGCCGTTGAGCAGCGCGGCCACTGCGGGCGTCCAGGTCTTCGAATCGCCGAACACGGTCGCCTCGCCCTTGCCGTCCAGCGCCAGCGCTTCCAACATCCTGAGCAGCGAGGGCGTGGATTCCGCATCGCGCCGCGCCCGGATCGCACTACCGAGGAAATCGAGCGTCAGCACCTTGGCGCGCTCCAGCACCTCTGGCGGAATGTCTGCAAATTTCAGGTCGGCGACATAGGCAGCGAGCGTTGCGGTTTCGTGGGCCATCGTGTTTCCTCGTTTTGCCGGGCAGGGTAGGCGGGCCGACTTGACCTTTCAAGCCGCCTCCCGTCGCGGGCATCAGCGATGCCTGGTGTCGTCTAGCACAGGCGCGGTGTGCAGATTCCGTAGCGCGGCGCATGATGGCCTTCGCAAAACGCATGCTTGGAGCGCTCCGGGCGGAAGACGCAATTGGCGCTCGCTGGAGCCAAGCGTTAATCGATGGGTGGTGATGCCGGCCTCAGGCAGCAACCTGGCGCAGCAGGGCGGGCACGATCAGCCGGTGAAACGGCATGATGATCGCGAGATAAGTCCGGCCGAGCCAGTTGTGCGTCTTGACCAGCGTCGTCGCGGTGACCTGCCTGACGGCGCCGGGAGGCGTTACGTCCACCACCACGCGAAAGTCGAGATGACGATCGTTGAAGCCGGCGATCAGGCGATCCGGCGTTTCGCTGACGACCGGAAAGATTCCGACCATGTCGCGGGGTGCGCTCGGATCGTCACCCGACGTCTTCAGCCCGAGTGGCGCGACCAAAAAATTGCGCAGCGATAACAGCGCCTCGGCCCATCGGGGCTGACGCGCCATCATCCGATCTGCTGCACGGCGGGGGTCGAGATCGCGGTCGCTGATTTCAATACAGAAGGCGTCTGCGAACTGAGCGCCGGCCAGCAGCGCATCGGCATCGACGGCAGGCGTGATTTCGCGGACGTTCATGGAGACACCAGTCTGCTCGCCAGCAGCCGGAATCGCAAGACGAGCAGACTGGCGAAGACAACGGTACCGATCGACAATCCGATCCAGACTCCGCTGGCGCCAAGCGATGTCCAGAACCCGAGTGCGCAGGCAAAAGTAAAGCCGATCAGCCAGTAGCTGAAGGTGGCAAATAGCAGCGGCACGCGCGTGTCATTCATTCCGCGCAGCGCACCGGCGGCGATGGTTTGGATACCGTCCGCGACAAAGAAAGTGGAACCGATCAGCAGCAGCGTTGCCGTCAGCGTCGCCGTCGCGTCGACGGCTTCGCCGAGGAATATCTCGGCAATCAGGAACCGTCCAAGGATCACGGCGAGTGTCATCGTGGCCATGAACGCCGCGCCGAGCAGTATCGCCACGTAGCCTGCGCGCCTGACGGCGTTGCTGTCGCGGCGCCCGACCGCATGACCGACCCGGACCGTCGCTGCCATACTGATTCCGAACGGTACCATGAACAGGATGGCTGCGATTTGTAAGGCAATCTGGTGCGCTGCGAGTGCTGTGGTGCTGATCAGACCCATCAGCAGGCCGGCAGCGCCGAACAACCCGTATTCCAGCAGAAACGCCATCGAGATCGGCGCGCCGACGATCACGAGCTTCGCCATCAACGGCCAGTCGATACGCCAGATGTTACCGAGCACGTGGTACTTTCGAAACGGCTGGCGCAGCGCGGTGAACCACAGTCCGGCGAGAAACGTGCCGAGATTGACCATGCTGGTCGCAAGGCCCGCGCCGAACAGCCCGAGTTCAGGCAGGCCCCATTTCCCATAGAGCAGCAGATAGACCAGCAACGCATTCGCCGGGATCGCGGCCAGCGTGATCCACAGCACCGGCTCGGGCCGGTTCACCGCGCTCATGAAGCCGCGGATCCCGATAAACCACAGCGCCGGCAGGATGCCCCAGGCAAGGCCGAACAGGTATTGCTGCGCGGGCCCGGCGGCGGTCGGCGCCTGGCCAAGTGCAATCAGGATCGCCTCACCGCGGAATGGCAGTGCCATCAGCGGCAGCGCGATCAACAGCGCCGCCCATAAGCCGACGCGCAGCGCGCGCCGTACCATCCGCGGATCGCGAGCACCGAAAGCCTGCGCCGCTAGCGGCGCGACCGCCGATACCAGGCCCATGCCGAAAGTGAAGGTGACGAAGAACACCGTGTGGGCGAGGGCTGCCGCAGCTACCGTTTCGCTGCCGAGCCGACCGATGAACGCCAGATCGGTCGTCATCATCGCGATCTGTCCGAGCTGGGTCAGTGCGAGCGGCACCGCGAGTTTTAGCGTCTCGGCAAGCTCAATCGCGAGATGACGGCCGGACACGGCCGCAGAAGCCGGCGGCGCGATCGATGCGCGTTCGATTTTTTCGAGCGAGGTCATTGCAACAGACTAATACCGGCGAAGGACGAAAAAGTGACGCCGGCGTCCGCAGCCTAGTGGCCGTCGCGTGCCGGAACTCGGGTGATTCGCGCGCCCAGCGCGTTGAGCCGCTCCTCGATGCGCTCATAGCCGCGCTCGATCTGGTCGGCGTTGTTGATCGTTGAGGTGCCTTCGGCAGCGACCGCCGCCAGCAGCATCGCCATGCCGGCGCGGATGTCGGGCGAAGTCATCGGTGCGCCGCGCAGCCGGCTCGGGCCGGCCACGATCGCGCGATGCGGGTCGCACAGTACAATGCGGGCGCCCATCGAGATCAGCTTGTCGACGAAGAACATTCGCGACTCGAACATTTTTTCGAACATCAGGATCACGCCGTCGCATTGCGTCGCGGTCACGATCGCAATCGACATCAGGTCGGCCGGAAAGGCCGGCCACGGCTGATCCTCGAGCTTCGGTACATGACCACCGAAATCGTCGTGGATCTTCATGGTCTGCCCTGAGGGCACCACGAGATCGTCGCCCTCGACGCCGCAGACGATGCCGAGCCGTTCAAATCCCATCCGGATGGAGCGCAGATGCTCGACGCCGGCCTTGGCGATGCGCAGCGGCGAGCGCGTCACCGCGGCGAGCCCAATCAGCGAGCCGACTTCGATATGGTCGGGCTGGATCGAATAGCTTGCGCCGCCAAGCGTCGCCGGGCCGTGCACGATGATGGTGTTGGTGCCGATGCCCTCGATCTTGGCGCCGAGCGCGACCAGGAAATGCGCCAGGTCCTGCACGTGCGGCTCGGAGGCCGCGTTGCGCAAATAGGTGGTGCCGTGGGCGGCAACCGCTGCGACCAACGCGTTTTCGGTGGCGGTGACGCTCGGCTCGTCGAGAAAGACGTCGGCGCCCTTCAGGCTGGCGGCGCGGAATTCCAGCCGGTGGGTGGCCGTGACGGTGGCGCCTAACTGCTCGAAGGCGAGGAAATGCGTATCGAGACGACGGCGTCCGATGACGTCGCCGCCGGGCGGCGGCAACGCTACCTCGCCGCAGCGGGCCAATAGCGGTCCCGCCAGCAGGATCGAGGCGCGGATCCGCGCGCACAGTTCAGGATCGAGATCGGCGGCGCGGACCTCCTTGGCATGGATCGCAAGCCGATTGCGCCCCTCCCATTCGGCGGAAGCGCCAACCGAGCGGATCAGTTCGACCAGCGTCTCGGTGTCGCGGATGCGCGGCACGTTGTCCAGCGTGACCGGATGCTCGGTGAGCAGAGCGGCGGCGATGATCGGCAGCGCAGAATTCTTGTTGCCGGACGGCTCGATCGTTCCCGAAAGCCGGTGGCCGCCTTCAACGATGTACTGAATGGGAGGCACGGGTGCGTCCTGCCTCACACGTCGACATTGGCGCTGAGCGAATTATCCTGGATGAATTCGCGGCGCGGCTCGACCACGTCACCCATCAGCTTGGTGAAGATGTCGTCGGCCTCGTCGACCTCCTTGATCTTCACCTGCAGCAGCGAACGCCCGTTGGTATCGAGCGTGGTGTGCCAGAGCTGATCGGGGTTCATCTCGCCGAGGCCTTTGTAACGCTGCAACGCCACGCCCTTGCGGCCGGCGTCGGTTATCGCCTCGAACAGGCTGACCGGTCCATAGACGGCAGTTTCCGTATCCTTACGGCGCAACACCCCGGTCGGGTTCGGATAGGCCTCCTGAAGTCTCACGGCATAGTCGTCGAGCTTGCGGGCGTCGGCGGAGCCGAGCAGGGCGTCGTCGATGATGGCGACATCCTTGACGCCGCGGATGGTGCGCTCGAAGAAGAAGCCCTCGCCTTCGGTGAAGCGGCCGGTCCAGCCGCGCTCGACCTCGTCGGCCAGCGCATCGAGACGCCTGGCTATGTAGTCGGCGGCGGCATTGGCGGTGGCGATGTCGCCGGTGATCCTCGGATTGAGCACGCCCGCGATCGCGGCCTGCTCGACCACCTTGCGGTTATAGCGGCTGTGCAAATTGTTCAGGATGCCGCGGATGACGCGCGCGTCCTCGACCAGCGACAGCAGGTCGCGGCCGCCGCGTTCCGAACCCGACGCCGGCTTGAACACGCAGTCATCGAGGCCGGTCGCAATCAGGTAATCTTCCAGCGCGCGCTCGTCTTTCAGGTACTGTTCGGACTTGCC
Organism: Bradyrhizobium sp. sBnM-33; assembly: GCF_032917945.1. Classification (NCBI taxonomy): domain Bacteria; kingdom Pseudomonadati; phylum Pseudomonadota; class Alphaproteobacteria; order Hyphomicrobiales; family Nitrobacteraceae; genus Bradyrhizobium; species Bradyrhizobium sp. sBnM-33. The sequence continues at coordinate 6,494 of NZ_CP136624.1, read as the reverse complement.
GCGCGTCACCTTGTAGAGCGGTGGCTGCGCGATATAGAGGTGGCCGCGGTCGATCAATTCGCGCATCTGCCGGTAGAAGAAGGTCAAGAGCAGCGTGCGGATATGGGCGCCGTCGACGTCGGCGTCCGTCATCACGATGATCTTGTGGTAGCGCAGCTTGTCGACGGAGAAATCGTCGCTGATGCCGGTGCCGAGCGCGGTGATCAGGGTGCCGATCTGCTCTGACGACAGCATCTTGTCGGTGCGGACGCGCTCGACATTGAGGATCTTGCCGCGTAGCGGCAGCACCGCCTGGAATTCGCGGTTGCGGCCCTGCTTGGCGCTGCCGCCTGCCGAGTCGCCCTCGACGATGAACAGTTCGGACTTGGCCGGATCCTTCTCCTGGCAGTCGGCGAGCTTGCCGGGCAGCGAGGAAACGCTGAGCGGGCTCTTGCGCGTCAGTTCGCGCGCCTTGCGGGCGGCTTCGCGCGCGGCCGCCGCCTGGATCACTTTGCCGACGATGACCTTGGCCTCAGCCGGGTGCTCCTCGAACCACGCCGCCAGCGCCTCGTTGATGATGTTCTCGACCACCGGGCGCACTTCCGAGGACACCAGCTTGTCCTTGGTCTGCGACGAAAATTTCGGGTCCGGCACCTTCACCGACAGCACGGCGGTGAGGCCTTCGCGACAATCGTCGCCGGTGAGCGCGATCTTCTCCTTCTTCGCGTTAGCGTCGGCATAGCCGTTGACCTGGCGGGTCAGTGCGCCGCGGAAACCGGCGAGATGTGTGCCACCGTCACGCTGCGGGATGTTGTTGGTGAAGCACAGCACGTTCTCATGGTAACTGTCGTTCCACCACAGCGCCGCCTCGACGCCGATGCCGTTGGATTCCGACCGCACCATGATCGGGGCGGGGACGATCGCCTTCTTGTTGCGGTCGAGATATTTGACGAACTCCTCGACGCCGCCGCTGTAATACATCTCCTCGCGCTTCTCGACCGCGTGACGCATGTCGGAGAGGATGATGTGAACGCCGGAATTGAGAAAGGCGAGCTCGCGCAGCCGGTGCTCCAGCGTCGCGAAATCATACTCGATGTTCTTGAAGGTCTCGCCCGAGGCGAGGAAGGTTACCTCGGTGCCGCGCTTGCCCTTGGCCTCGCCGATCACCTTCAAAGGCGCCAGCGAGTCGCCATGGGCGAACTCGACGAAATGCTCCTTGTCGTCGCGCCACACCCTGAGCTTCAGCGAGCTCGACAGCGCGTTGACGACGGAGACGCCGACGCCGTGCAGGCCGCCGGAAACCTTGTAGGAATTCTGGTCGAACTTACCGCCGGCGTGCAGCTGGGTCATGATGACCTCGGCGGCGGAAATGCCTTCGCCCTTGTGGATGTCGACGGGAATGCCGCGGCCGTCGTCGCGCACGGTAACGGAATTGTCCGCGTTCAGGATCACTTCGACGCGCGTGGCGTGGCCCGCGAGCGCCTCGTCGATCGCGTTGTCGACGACCTCGTAGACCATGTGGTGCAGGCCGGAACCATCATCGGTATCGCCGATATACATGCCCGGCCGCTTGCGCACGGCATCAAGGCCCTTCAGCACCCGGATCGATTCCGCACCATATTCGACGGGAATGGGATGCTCAGTTTCGGCAGGGGTCTGCCGGGCAGGTTCTGTCATGTGAAGCCTTCGAGGATGTCCCGAATCAGCTGCGCAATATGAGGCGCTGATTGATCTATTTGTGCCATGAAACAGGCACCGCGCCTAGCGCAATCTCTCTGTATGCAAGTCGTTGAATAAATGGTGGTTTTTTACTCTTTTTCAAGGTCTCCAACGCCCGATTCTGGAGGCCCCGAAAAGCGCGATTCGGGGGCTGACTCTGCGCCCGCGAGGGCCCGCTTTTTGGGCCTCGAAGGCCCTCGATCTGGTTGTTGCGCGCCTGTCCGCCGGCGATTTTCAGCGCATACTGCCAGCGCAGGATCAGGTTCAAACCGGATCTGTTCGAGGTCAGCCGCGACGGCTCACCCGGCCGGACTCCACATCGAAAATCTCGCCGCCAGCGCCGATGTCACCGAATGGGGCCGGATCAGCGCCGGTCATCCAGACCTGCGCGCCGAGCTTTGCGAGTTCATCGAACAGCGCCTTGCGCCTGACGGGATCAAGATGGGCGACGACTTCGTCGAGCAGCAGCAGCGGCACGATCCCAGTCATCTCGGCAACCAGCGTGGCATGGGCCAGCACCAGCCCGATCAGCAGCGCCTTCTGCTCACCGGTGGAGGCGTCGCGGGCCGGCATGTTTTTTGGTGCGTAGATCACCTGCAAATCCGTGAGATGGGGGCCGTCCAGCGTGCGGCCGGCCGCGGCGTCGCGGGCGCGGCTGGCGCGCAGGATCTCGCGGTAGCGATCCTCCACGGCGGTGGCGGATTCATTGACCAGCGCATTCTCCATCCAGCCGTCGAGCATGATCTGCGCGGACGGAAAGGCCGAAGCCGCGCCACGTTCACGCAGCATCGCCGCCAGTCTCGTCACCGTCTGGCCGCGCGTTGCGGCAACCGCAACTGCCAATTCGGCAGTTTCGCGCTCGATCGCGTCACACCAATGGTCGTCATAATTGCGCACTTCGAGCAGGCGGTTGCGCGAACGCAGCGAGCGATCCAGCGCGGAAACGCGGCTGGAATGCTCACTGTCGATCGCCAGCACCAGGCGGTCGAAGAAGCGCCGCCGCTCGGAAGCTGCGCCAAGGAACAGGCCGTCCATCGCCGGCGTCAGCCACACCATGCGCAAATGATCGCCGAACGCGGTTGCCGAGCTCACCGGTTCGCGGTCGATCCGGCACCGTCGGGTGGTGGAGGCGCCCTCCGCAGCCGGCGCATTGATGCCGGTGCCAAGCGTGGCCAGCCCCAGCGCGCCCTCGACCTCGGCAGACACCGCCCAGGAGCCGTCGCCCTGATTGTCGGCAACATCCTCCAGCGTCGCGCGCCGCAAGCCGCGTCCCGGCGAGAGAAACGAGATCGCCTCGAGGCAATTGGTCTTGCCGGCGCCGTTCGGCCCTACCAGCACCACCATATCGCCGCGCACCTGCACGCTCGCCGCGCGGTAGTTGCGGAAGTGCGTCAGCGAAAGGCGATGGATGCGGGAAGGGGTCATGGCGAATAAATCGTCGGCCTTTCTTCCCCTCTCCCCTTGTGGGAGAGGGTGGCGCCTCACGAAGTGAGGCGACGGGTGAGGGGTTCTTACCGCTCGGCGAGTTTTACGAAAATGTCCTCCAGCACGGCAAAGGGTTGTTGCAGCACGTCATTGTTCCAGTACCGCGCAATTCGAAATCCTTCGGCGATCATCACCGCTTCCCTCGCTTCGTCGCGTGTCGATGATGCGTGCTGACCTCCATCGATTTCAATGATCAGCCGCTTCTCGAAGCAGACAAAATCGAGAATAAAATTTCGAAACGGAACTTGCCGTCGAAATTTGAAACGCGCGAGGCGTCGGTCGCGAAGCAGTCGCCACATCGCCAATTCCGCATCGGTGGGCTCGTGACGCATCTTCTTGGCGAAGCTGCTTCTTGGCGAAGCTGCGGATGCGCTTGGCAACCGGCCTATGATTTGGTGTATGCGGCGCGAACCCCTCACCCGTCGCCGAACTTCGTTCGGCGCCACCCTCTCCCACAAGGGGAGAGGGGAGGAGGTCCGCGTTCGTTTTGGACGAAGCAGTCACACGCGCATCGGCATCAGCACGTAGAGCGCGCCCTTGTTGTCCTTGTCCTGCACCAGGGTCGGCGAGCCGGGGTCGGCGAGGCGGAGCACGGCGACTTCGCCTTCGATCTGGGCGGCGATGTCGAGCAGGTAGCGCGAGTTGAAGCCGATATCGAGCGCGTCGGAGGCGTATTCGACTTCGAGCTCTTCGGTGGCGCTGCCGGAATCCGGATTGGTCACCGACAGAACGAGCTTCCCGGCGGACAACGCCAGCTTTACGGCACGGCCGCGCTCGCTGGAAATGGTCGAGACGCGGTCTACTGCCGCCTCGAAATCCTTCTTGTCGACGATCAGTTCCTTGTCGTTGTTCTGCGGAATGACGCGGCCATAATCCGGGAAGGTTCCATCGATCAGCTTTGAGGTCAGCACGACATTGCCGAGCGTGAAGCGGATCTTGCCCTGCGACAGTTCGATTTTGACTTCGGCTTCATTGTCCTCGATCAGCCGCAGCACCTCGCCCACTGTCTTGCGCGGCACGATCACGCCGGGCATGCCGGTGGCGCCGGAGGGCAGCGCGAGATCGATCTGCGCCAGGCGATGACCGTCGGTCGCCACCCCGCGCAAGGTCGTGGCCTTGGCGCTGCCGGCCGTGTGCAGGTAGATGCCGTTGAGGTAATAGCGGGTCTCTTCGGTCGAGATCGCAAACTGCGTACGGTCGATCAGGCGCTTGACGTCGGCAGCCGCAAGCGAGAACGAGTGCGTCATGTCGCCGGCGGCGAGGTCGGGGAAGTCGCTTTCAGGCAGGGTCTGCAGCGTGAAGCGCGAGCGGCCGGCGCGGATAGCCATCACCGAGCGGTCGCCGTCGGCTTCCAGCACGATCTGCGCACCATCGGGCAGCTTCCGGACGATGTCGTAGAACATATGCGCCGGCACAGTGGTGGAGCCGGCGGTTCCGGTCTCCGCCGGCAGCGTTTCGGTCACCTCGAGATCGAGGTCGGTCGCCTTCAGCGACAGCCTGGCGTTTTCGGCGCGGACCAGCACATTGCCGAGGATCGGGATGGTGTTGCGGCGCTCGACCACGCGATGGACGTGACCCAGCGATTTCAGCAGTTGCGCGCGTTCGACGGTGACCTTCATTGCAATATCCGCCAGAGATGGAAAAGCCGGGCGGCCCGTCAAGGCAGCGCCGCGGCATTGGAAACCCGAAAAGCCGGATCAGGATCGGATTTGATCAAACCCCCGGGGGGACCGCAAGGTGGCGCGGATGGGGCGCCGGTGCAAGGGAGGCAGGCCGCCGTTTCCCACTTTTACGGCGAAAAGGGCAGCAGAAAAAAATTCTCCCGCCCTGGATCAGGGCGGGAGAGGCTGGGGAGGAGCCAGATCCTGTTCCTGCCGCTGCTATTCCTGCAATTGCCGCTTCAGAGACTCGACCTCTTCGGACAGCGCGATATCCCGGGCCACCAGTGCCTCTATCTTGCGCACGGCGTGCAGCACCGTGGTGTGGTCGCGTCCGCCGAACCGGCGACCGATCTCGGGCAACGAGCGCAGTGTCAGCGTCTTTGCCAGATACATCGCGACCTGGCGCGGACGAACCACGTTCGCGGTCCGCCGCGACGACAAGAGATCCGAACGGCTGACATTGTATTGCCGGGCGACAACCCGCTGGATGTCCTCGATCTTGATCCGCTTCGGCTCCTGCGGACGGATCAGGTCGCGCACCTCGCGCTCGGCCATTTCCAGCGTCACCGGCTGGGCGTTGAGCTTGGAATGGGCGAGCAGGCGATTGATGGCGCCTTCGAGGTCGCGGCCGTTATGGGTGATGGTGCGCGCCAGATAATCCAGCACTGCCTCCGGCACATCGAAGCTCGCATGATGCGCGCGCGCAGCCGCGACGCGCGATTTCAGGATGCCGAGCCGCAGCTCTTCGCCAAGCGAGCCCATCTCGACAACAAGCCCGCCAGCCAGCCGCGAGCGAACGCGGTCGTCGAGGCTCTCGAGATCGGACGGCGGGCGGTCGGCAGCGATCACCACCTGACGTCCGGCATCGATCAGCGCGTTCAGCGTGTGGCAGAACTCGGCCTGGGTCGACTTGCCCTGCAGGAACTGCAGGTCGTCTATCACGAGCACGTCGATGCCGCGCAGCGCCTCCTTGAACGCCAGCGCCGTCTGCGTCTTCAGCGCAGCGACAAAGCCGTACATGAATTTTTCAGCGGTGAGATAGAGCACCTTGCGCTCGTTCCCCGAATTGCCGGCCCACGTCACGGCCTGCAGCAGATGGGTTTTGCCGAGCCCAACGCCAGCGTGAATGTAGAGCGGGTTGAACATCACGGGATCGCCGCGGCGGCCTTCTGCAACCTGGCGCGCCGCCGCATGGGCGAGGGTATTCGAGCGACCGATTACAAAACTTGCAAAGGTCAGGCGCGGGTCGAGCGGCGAGCCGCCGAGCGCATCATGGCTGGCGGACACCGGCGCAGTGGCGGTCGCGCGCAATTCGGGCGCGGGCCGGCCATTGGCGTGCTCGATACGGCGTTGATCGGTAGGCGCCGTCGGTTCCTTGGCGGGCGCGGCGGATCGCATCGCCGTGCGCACGGTGAGGTCGATCCGGTGTACTTCCGGCATCTCGGCCTGCCAGCAGGTCAGGACACGGTCGGCGTAATGCGCCTGGATCCAGCTCTTGAGGAACCGGGTTGGGACCGACAGGTGGACGCTTTCGTCCTGCACGGCTTCGAGGTCCATGCGCGCAAACCAGCTCGTATAGACGTCCTCGCCAACACTCGTCCGCAACCGCCCCTTCACGCGCGACCAGCGATCCTGTTCCGTATTTGTCAT